>NZ_CAXURS020000004.1:0-107288 GCF_964253725.1 Neorhizobium sp. LjRoot104 | reverse complement strand
GATTCCCATCTGTCCGCAAGAGAAATAGGGTTAACAAAACCTTAACGCACTTTGATGCAACAAATTGTTCGCGCCTTTTATTCAACGTTTCCAAAGTTTTAGCCTGGTATAAATTCCCGCCCAAAATCTCTTTCCCTCACAATCTGTTCTCAAATATCCAAGACGCCGACAGGCCGTCTCTCCAACTTGCGCCACCGTGTAGGAAACGACAGAGAATCGCGAGGTACAAATTTGTACGTGGACAGCTTGGTCCCGTCCCGCTTTTTTCTCCCGCAAATCAATCAGCGAGGAGAACGTCGCAATGCTTCAGTCGCATTCCCGCCTTGTGCGCAAGCTTCAAGAAGCACTAGGCGATCGCCTTTGTATCGCCCTCGACGACCCTGGTGTTGTGGAAATCATGCTCAACCCGGACGGCAAAGTGTTCATCGAGAGGCTGGGCCACGGAATCGCTCCGGCCGGTGAAATGGGGGCGGCAGCTGCCGAAACCATTATTGGCTCCGTCGCTCATGCCTTGCATTCAGAAGCCGACGATGAGCGTCCCATCATCTCCGGAGAACTGCCAATCGGGGGCCATCGATTTGAGGGGCTTTTACCTCCAGTTGTCGCGTCGCCAACCTTCACAATACGGCGACGAGCTTCTCGGCTTATTCCCCTCGACGACTATGTCGCTGAGAAGGTGATGACCGAAGCACAAGCAGCTGTGATCCGCAGCGCAATCGCGAACCGCCTCAACATCGTGATCGCCGGGGGAACGGGCTCAGGCAAAACGACCCTCGCCAATGCAGTGATCGCCGAAATCATAGCGTCAGCACCGGACGACCGCATGGTCATTCTTGAAGATACTGCGGAAATCCGGTGTGCGGCAGAAAATGCAGTGTGCCTACATACCAGTGACACGATCGATATGGCGCGGCTGCTGAAGAGCACCATGCGCCTCCGTCCTGACCGCATCATCGTTGGCGAAGTCCGCGATGGCGCCGCACTGACGCTGTTGAAGGCCTGGAATACCGGCCATCCCGGTGGCGTCACCACCGTCCACTCCAATACCGCCATGTCTGCCTTGCGTCGTCTCGAGCAGCTGACTGCCGAGGTCAGTCAGCAGCCGATGCAGGCTGTGATCGGGGAGGCCGTTGATCTTGTTATCTCGATCGAGCGCGCGGGGAGGGGGAGACGGGTACGAGAGGTCATCAACGTCGAAGGCTTCAGCGGTAGCCGGTACCAGACCGAACATTACGCTCAAATTGATGAGGACATTCATGCTGCATAATCGCTTTTTTCGCCTCGGGCTACTCGCTGCAATATTTTGCGCAGCGTTTGCAGCGCCCGCCCTTGCCAGTTCCGGTGGAAGTCTTCCCTGGGAGGGACCGCTTGAACAGATCCAGGAATCCATCACTGGGCCAGTCGCAGGAGCAATTGCCCTTGCCGCCATGGCGATCGCCGGCGGAATGCTGATCTTCGGCGGCGAGCTCAACGATTTCGCGCGACGCCTCGTCTACATCGTACTGGTCGCCGGTATCCTGCTGGGGGCGACGACGATTGTCGGACTGTTCGGTGCGACCGGCGCGTCGATCGGCATCACTGCCACAAGTTTGCCAGGGACCGTTTCCCATCCGATGTCCGTTGCAAGATGGGAGGGGGCCAATGGGTGAGCCGCATTCCGCTCTCCAACGCAATCGCATTCACCGCGCTCTTTCACGGCCGAACCTTTTGATGGGGGCAGACCGGGAGCTCCTGCTTGTCACAGGGCTGGTGGCAATCATCCTGATCTTCGTCGTGCTCACCCTGTATTCAGCGCTGTTTGGCATCGCCATCTGGTTCGTGATCGTCGGCGCGCTGCGCATGATGGCAAAATCCGATCCCCTCATGCGTCACGTCTACGTGCGGCATTTGCGCTACCGGCACCACTACCTGCCCACGTCTTCGCCGTGGCGGCGTTTCTAAAGGTTCAATGATGGTCGCTTTGCGTTCCCTTCGTCCGTCCGCACCGTCATTCGCCGATCTCGTGCCCTATGCCGGACTGGTCGATAACGGGATCATTCTTCTCAAGGACGGAAGTCTCATGGCGGGATGGTATTTTGCCGGCCCTGACTCCGAGAGCGCCACGGATTTCGAGCGCAACGAGCTGTCCCGTCAAATCAATACGATCCTTTCACGGCTAGGTTCCGGCTGGATGATCCAGGTCGAGGCCGTGCGCATCCCGACGACTGACTATCCTTCTGCGGAACGCAGTCATTTCCCCGATGCTGTCACTCGCATGATCGATGATGAGCGGCGCAAGCACTTCGAACAAGAGCGCGGGCATTTCGAGAGCCGGCATGCGCTCGTCCTGACACATCGCCCTCCTGAGCGCCGGCGCTCTGGCGTCACGCGGTACATCTACTCGGACACCGAGAGCCGGACGGCTACCTATGCCGATACAGTGCTCGACAGTTTCAGGCGCTCCACCCGAGAGATCGAGCAGTACCTCGGCAACGTCATCTCCATTGAGCGTATGCGGACGCGTGAGGTGCCGGAACGCGGTGGCACCCGCATTGCCCGTTATGATGAGCTGTTCCAGTTCATCAGATTCTGCATCACCGGTGAAAACCACCCAGTCCGTCTACCTGAAATTCCAATGTATTTGGATTGGCTGGCCACCGCGGAGCTAGAGCACGGCCTTACCCCGAAGATCGAAAACCGGTTCCTCAGCGTGATAGCGATCGACGGTTTGCCGGCCGAGAGCTGGCCAGGCATCCTCAACAGCCTCGATCTCCTGCCGCTCACTTATCGCTGGTCGTCGCGCTTCATCTTTCTGGACGCTGAGGAAGCCAAACAGCGGTTGGAGCGCACGCGCAAGAAATGGCAGCAAAAAGTGCGGCCGTTTTTCGACCAACTTTTCCAGACGCACAGCCGATCCGTTGACCAGGACGCAATGGCCATGGTCGCGGAGACTGAAGACGCGATCGCCGAGGCATCTTCGCAGCTGGTCGCCTATGGCTACTACACGCCGGTGATCATTCTATTCGACGAAAGCAGAGAGAATCTTGCCGATAAAGCCGAGTCCGTTCGAAGGTTGATCCAGGCTGAAGGATTTGGCGCGCGGATCGAGACGTTGAATGCGACGGACGCATTCCTCGGGAGCTTGCCAGGCAACTGGTACTGCAACATCCGGGAACCTCTGATAAACACCCGCAATCTCGCAGACCTGATCCCCCTCAATTCCGTCTGGTCGGGCAGTCTACTTGCGCCCTGCCCATTCTATCCACCCGACGCGCCGCCACTGACGCAGGTGGCTTCCGGATCGTCACCCTTCCGACTGAACCTTCACGTGGATGATGTCGGGCATACGCTGATTTTCGGACCAACCGGTTCCGGCAAGTCAACGCTTCTCGCGCTCATCGCAGCGCAATTTCGCCGGTATGAGGGTGCGCAGGTTTTCGCCTTCGACAAAGGCAACTCCATCCTTCCTCTGACGCTGGCCGTGGATGGCAATCACTACGAAATCGGCGGCGAGGCAGGGGAGGGGGCTAGGCTTGCCTTTTGCCCTCTCTCCGACCTCTCGACCGATACCGACCGCGCCTGGGCCTCCGAATGGATCGAAACACTCGTCTCCCTGCAGGGTGTCACGGTCACCCCGGACCACCGAAACGCCATATCTCGGCAGATCGGCTTGATGGCGGGGGCGCCAGGCCGGTCGCTGTCGGATTTTGTGAGCGGCGTGCAGATGCGGGAGATCAAGGACGCGTTGCACCACTATACTGTTGACGGTCCCATGGGCCAGCTTCTCGACGCTGAACGGGATTCGCTAACCCTCGGTCTGTTCCAGTGCTTCGAGATCGAGCAACTGATGAATATGGGCGAGCGAAATCTCGTACCCGTGCTAACCTATCTGTTTCGCCGGATCGAAAAACGGCTCACGGGGGCACCAAGTCTCATCATTCTCGATGAGGCGTGGCTGATGCTCGGCCATCCTGTCTTTCGCCACAAGATCCGCGAGTGGCTGAAGGTGCTGCGAAAGGCGAACTGCGCTGTCGTTCTCGCCACCCAGTCAATTTCGGACGCAGAGCGTTCGGGCATCATCGATGTCCTGAAGGAATCCTGCCCAACCAAGATATGCTTACCAAACGGGGCGGCTCGGGAATCCGGGACACGAGAATTTTATGAGCGTATCGGCTTCAATCCTCGCCAGATTGAAATCGTCGCAACCGCCATTCCAAAGCGTGAATATTACGTGACGTCGCCTGATGGACGACGGCTCTTTGATATGGGGCTCGGGCCACTCACGCTGTCCTTCGTCGGCGCTTCTGGCAAAGCCGACCTCGCCCGCATCCGGGAACTTCTCTCAACCTACGGCAAAGACTGGCCGACCCAATGGCTCATTGAAAGAGGGATCAATCGCTATGCTTGACCATATCCTATCGCTCAGAAGCAAATCCGCGACGGCTGTCGTGGCAGCTTTTGCAGTCTGCGCTTCGGCACCAGCATTTGCCGGCTCAGCGACGGGCGCTGCAACCGAGTGGACACAGCTTGCCAACAATGCACAGCTCGTCGACCTCCTTAAAAGCTCCGGCCTGCAAGTCGACAATCAGCTGACACAGATCAGCCAGTTGGCCGAGCAGATCCAAAACCAGCTGAACATCTACGAAAACATGCTGCAAAATACCGCGCAGCTGCCCGATCACATCTGGGGCCAAGTCGAAAACGACCTCAACCGGCTGCGGGATATCGTCGACCAAGGACAGAGCATCTCTTTCTCGATGGGGAGCGCAGATGATGTGCTGAAGCAGCGCTTTCAATCCTATGCTGATCTTCAGACTGCCGCCGCCAACGGGACGGACCTATCCTCGAACTATGCCCGTTGGTCAGACACCAACCGCGACACCATCGCCAGCACGCTCAAGGCTGCGAGCCTGACGGCTGACCAGTTCGACAGCGAGGAGGATACGATGGGCTCCCTCAGAAACATGTCGGAATCTGCCGATGGCCAAATGAAAGCTCTCCAGGTCGGCCACGAAATTGCGGCGCAGCAGGTTGCGCAAATGCAGAAGCTGCGTGGTCTCGTATCCCAGCAGATGACGATGATGGGGACGTGGCTGCAAAGCGAGCAAACCGACAAGGATCTGGCACAGGCCCGACGGGAAAAGTTCTTCAACGCCGACACCAGTGGCGTCCCCGAAGGTCAGAAGATGGAGCCACGCTGGTGAGCCGCGCGGTTATCATCGCTATCGCGCTTTTGGTAGCAGTTGCATCCGTATCCGCAGCAACGGTGTTCATCATGAAATCCGACGAGCGGTCAGCATCCAAAATGGGTGAGAAGTTTTTCGGTGTGAAAAAGGACCTACCCCCGATCGAAAAGGGCCAGGAAATGCGTCCAAGATGGTGAGGGCACGGATCGAGTTGATGCTTTTCGCAACAGGACTTGCATGCCTTATGCTGGCCGGCCCAGCGTTTGCACAGCAGGGCCAAGTCCTCACGGAACTTGAAAATCAGGTTTCTTCCGCTGCCAAGGGCTGGGAAACAACGATCATGGATGCGGCAAGGTCTCTGTTCTGGATCCTCGCCGGAATAGAGGTGGGGATTGCCGCGGTGTGGCTCGCCATTCAGTCGGCATCCCTCGACAGCTGGTTCGCAGAGCTTGTGCGGAGGATCATGTTCATCGGCTTTTTTGCCTTTGTTTTGACCCAGGGACCGACGTTTGCCGAAGCTGTTGTCGATAGTCTCTATCAGATTGGGGCCGGCAGTGGGTCAGCTTCGCCCGCGGAGGTTTTCGATGCGGGTATCCGTGTCGCTTCGCAGATGTCGGAACAGGCTAAGTTCGGTGTCTTCGAGGATAATGCCCTTGCGATCGCAGCCGTTCTCGCCATGGGTATTGTTGTGATCTGCTTTTCGCTGGTGGCGGCGATTTTCGTGGCTGTGATGGTCGAGATGTATGTCGGCCTACTCGCGGGAATGATTATGCTCGGCCTTGGTGGATCCTCGTTCACAAAGGACTTTGCTGTCCGATATCTCGTTTATGCTTTCGGCGTTGGCATGAAGCTCATGGCGTTGGTCATGATCGCAAAGATCGGCTCCAATGTCCTCTTGGGACTTGCTCAGGCCCCTACCGCCGAGACCGACCAGTTCATCACGACACTTGCGATCGCCGGCATCTCGGTCGTTGTGTTTATCATCGCGATGTATGTTCCAAACATTATGCAGGGCGTCGTTCAGGGGGCGTCTGTTTCCGGCGGGATGGAAGCCATTCAGCACGGTGGGCAGGCGGCGTCGTTCGCGACCGGCGGAGCCTTCCTGGCCGCAGGTGCGGCTGGAGCAGGATTTGCTGCAGGGCAAGCAGCGCGGGCTGCCGGATCATCCTTTGGAGGAGCGGCTATTCGCGGAGTGGGTGCAGGCCTTGGCTCGGCCGGGCAGGCCGCAGGATCCGCAGCCAAGGAGAAGGCGATCGGGTCGCCCGGTGCCTATGCCGGCTCCATCCTTGGCCTGGCGAACGCGAAGCTCGACCAGGCTCGTGGCAAGGGAGCCTCGCCCGGTCAACCGCCGGAACGACAAGACAAACCGTAATTTCAAGACAGGGATAACAATATGGCAGCGCAACGCGCCCCGGAGAACCCGTACCTTGCCGCGAGGCAGGAATGGTCGGAACGATACGGCTCTTACGTCAAGGCGGCTTCGGCATGGCGGACGGTCGGAATCTTAAGCCTGGGTATGGCGGTGATCGGTTTTGGCTATTCGCTGTATCTCAGCACGCAAGTCAAACTCGTGCCGTACATCGTCGAGGTCGACAAGCTCGGAAACACCGTCTCCGCCGGGTTTCCGCAGCAGATCGAATATGCCGATGCACGCGTCATCCGTGCCACGCTCGGAGGCTTTGTCACGAGCTTCCGCTCCATTACGCCCGACGCCGTCGTCCAGAAGCAATACATCGACCGGACATATGCGCTTCTCAGGACAAGCGATCCATCGACCCAGAAGATCAATGCCTGGTTCCGGGGCAACTCGCCGTTCGAGAGGGCCGTGAATGCGACCGTCGCCATCGAGGTGAACAACATCGTCGCGCTGTCGAACCAGACCTATCAGATCGACTGGACCGAATATGAGCGTGATCGCAAGGGCAAGGAAATCGCGACACGCCGATTTCGCGGCATAGCCACGGTGGCGATCACCCCACCCCAGGACGAGGCGACGATCCGTCTCAATCCCATCGGCCTCTATGTCAAGGACTTCGACTGGACCGCGCAACTGTAAGGGCAGGGGACTTCAATGAATACAAGGATAAACAGGACAGCGCTATGCTGCATGACGGCGCTTGCATTTTGGTCCATGGCGACGACATCGGGCTTTGCCCAGAGCCTGACGACGAATGAGGCGAAAGGAACCACCCTCTCCAACAAATGGCGTGGGCAGCGGGGACTGGTTACAACGGGCGCCGACGGAAAAGTCATCTTCCTGTTCGGTGAGACGCAGCCTTCTGTCGTCTGCTCACCTTTACAGGTCTGCGACATCGAGCTTCAGGGTGGGGAGATTGTCCGCGACGTTCTTGTCGGCGACACGGTACGCTGGAAGGTCGAGCCGGCCACATCCGGTGCTGCGGGCGGACAGGCAATTCACCTGATCGTCAAACCGTCTGAGGCCGGGCTGGTCACATCGATGGTCGTGACGACGTCGAGGCGCACGTATCACATTCAGCTCAAATCGCATCCAAGCCAGTACATGGCCCGCGTTGGTTTCGAGTATCCGGAAGAGGCCGCGACGAGATTGTCCGACATCAACGCTCGAATTCAGACGATGACCAATTCCGACGGCGGCGTACCGCCAGAGCAACTTGCCTTCGCCTATTCGCTGAGCGGCAGCGCGCCCTGGAAGCCGAAGCGCGTCTATTCGGATGGGCAGAAGACCTACATACAGTTTCCGCGAACGCTCTCCGGTCAGGATGCGCCGGTCCTCTTCGTGGTCTCTGGCGGGCAAAACCGGATCGTAAACTACCGGATGAAAAACGACATGATGATTGTCGATTACAACATCGACAAGGCTGTCCTTGTTTCGGGCGTCGGCTGGCGTCAGCAGAAAATCACCATCCGGCGGGGAGGCTGATCGATGCGCCTTTGCCTTCTTCTATTTGTTGCTGGCGTTCTTCTCTCTGGTTGCCAGACCGGAACAGACGCGATCACGACGAGCGCCGCGCCTTCGACTGTAACAGGCCCCGTGGCAAGCGCTATCGCCGGCGACATGGCTGGACGTTACGCCGAGCAGGCAGGGTCAACCGCCACGCCGATCAGGCTTCACAACGACACATCGGATTTCGCGACCGCGCTCGAGGCCGCGTTGAAGGGGTGGGGTTTCACTGTCGTGACGGATGACAAGGCGCGCTCATTGAAAGACACCGCCAAGCCGATCGAGCTGGCATATTCGTTGATCGACGTTGACGGACAGGTGCTGGCAAGACTTTCCAGCGAGACACTCGAGCTTGGGCGAGCCTATTCGGTGTCATCAGGTGGCGCCACGCCGGCAAGCCCGCTTTCATTGATGAAGCGAAACTGAGGAGAGACAGATATGGTCCAGTCGCTCCAGCTCGGCAATCCGAGCAGCGCCTCGCAGGAAAAGGGCATGAAACGGCTTAATCGCCTGCCGGTGTTCTTTGGCATCGGTATCGCAGTCGTCGTCGCCTGTGTCCTTGTCTACGGCATATCATCCCGGGGACTGGGGTTCGGCGACAGAATTCCGGATGAAGCAGGCTCGAACGTCCCGGCCTCGACCTTCGCTGATCAGATGAAGCGCGGGGTGAAAGACGGCATCATCGGGGATCGTGAAGAGCAGCCTGTATTCCAGCCCACACCCGCAACCCAAACAATTGTAGATGCCAAGCCGATTGAAGAGGAGCAGATAAAGCAGCAGGCACGGGAAGAGCGCCGACCGCAAATGGATTCGGAAGAAGAATGGTTGGCCCGACTTCGACGCGAGCAGCGCGAGCAAGTCCTTCGTGAACAGCAACGACAGCGGATGGCCAGCCTTCAGGCCCGTGCCACTGCGTTTGACTCGCCGCTGAAGGTCAAAATCTCGGAGCTGGGAAATATCTCCAACAACACCAGAACAACAGACCGGCAGCCGGCCACCAATAACGGTGCCTCCGATCTCTATGCCGCGGCCATGAAATCAGGTTTGGTGGGGCAGAATGTTGATCCAAATGGGCAGATTGCGAAAGAAGATTTCTTCAACGCCGACATCAAGGATCTCGGCTACCTGCCGAACCAGGTTGTACCTCAGCAGTCACGCTATGAACTGAAGCGCGGCTCCGTCATCCCCGCGACCATGATTACCGGCATCATGTCCGATTTGCCGGGCCGGATTACAGCGCAGGTGAGCCAGCACATCTACGACAGCGCCACAGGACATTTTCTTCTCATTCCGCAGGGTACCAAGTTACTCGGACGCTATGACAGCAAGGTCTCGTTTGGCCAAAGCCGCGTTCTGGTGGTCTGGACGGATGTCATCTTCCCGAACGGCTCGACACTGCAGATCGGCGGCATGGCTGGAACGGACTCGCAGGGCTATGGCGGCTTCTCGGACAAGGTCAACAATCACTATTTTCGAACCTTTGGGTCGGCGGCGCTTGTTGCACTTATAGGTACCGGCATCGATATGGCGGTTCCGGAGAGTTCGACCCTCGCCACACAGGATACGGCTTCAGACGCGGCGCGTAGAAACTTTGCCGAGACCTTCGGCCGCGTCGCGGAGCAGACGATTTCCAAGAACTTGAATGTTCAGCCCACCATCCAAATCCGGCCGGGCTACAAGTTCAACGTTCTCGTAGACCAAGATATTGTCTTTCCCGGCAATTATGGCGGTTGAGGCACACGTTGTCGCAACCGCCCTTTGGACAACTCCTGGATCAGGCCGATACGCGCACGGTCTCGCTGTCCGCAATTTTGCGCGGCCGATATCCTGCATAAAGGGGTGTCGCGACACCAAGCGCCTGCTGCATGCGCGTGCGAACTTCCTCTGAAACTTCGAAAACACCGCAGCAAACCGGAGAGCGACCATAGCCGTCTGCGCGGCCAACCTCTTCAACCGCGAGCCCCGCCCGACGATAGACGCGCGCCAGCTGCGGCTCGTAGTTCGAGACCAGCGTCTCGATACCGTGCGACAATCCGCATTCGCACAATGCCAGCAACAGCATGCCGAAAGCCTTGCCCGTTTCCAGGCTCGGAAAGTCCTCGGAGAGTGTTTCCTCATCGAGGCACATTCGTGTCCCCTCATAGATACCGGGTGCGATCAGGCTGGCACCCGCAAACGTGTCGCGAAAGACGTCGTAAAGAAGCGTCGGGCCGGTGGTGGGCATCAGCCGCAGCGTTCCATAAAGGCGATCCGCGCGATCATTGCACCACATCAGGTAAGCCGGCCGTAGAGCATCGTACTCGTCATGCTCGCAATCATCGTCGATTGTCACGGCCCAACCGAGTTGATCGTGAAAGACGCGTTTGCGAAGGCGAAATGCCTGATCCATGAGAGGCTTATAACGGGTGTACTGATGCGCCTGAACCAGAATGAACAAGGTTTATCTCCAGCTGTTGATCTTGGCTGGAAGATGCCGCCTCACGGGGAAGCCAGATATTCCCGCATATGCTCAAGCCCATATGCGGGTATTGCTCAGAGGTATCCGGGCGATCGGCTCATATCGCGATCACACGTAGCTTAAGGGCAAGAGTGGCCGCCGCCGAGATGGTGGCGCAACCAAGTTTCGTCCTGGCCGATTTGATGTAGCTGCGGGTCGTGTGATGGGAAAGGCCGAGAATAAGCGCGATATCCTTGTAATCCTTGCCGAGCGCGCTCCAGTAGAGGCACTCACGTTCCCGCGGACTCAAGACCGGGATCGGATCGCTCGCGCCATGTAGCTCGAACACTGCCATCTGGTGGACGAGATCCGCGAGATCGACCCATTCACTCCGATGAGCATCGACCAGATCCTCCCAGTCTTCGGCGGAGGCGTTCGAATTCAAAGAGAGGATGGCCCGTCGACCTGCTTTATCCGATATCGGGATGGAAAAACCAAAGCGGCCGATCCCATGGCGTATTGCGTCTTCCAGAAACATCAGCATCTCGGGCGCGACTTCGAGTTCTCGCCAATCGAATGGCACCTGGCGCAGAAAGCCCTCGCGCGCGACAGGATCGATGGTGACATAGCCCTTCAACAGATAGGTGGATACCCACGCATCCGGGTAGGTTGTCCGCACGAACGGGGCGTCAAAATCACCAACCACCGTCGAAGCGAGATGGTAGGTTATGAAGTCGACGCGGTAAGCGGATTGTATCAAATGGAGCGCTTCGGTCACCGAGCCCGTCTTTGCAAGGCGCTCCTTGACGTCGGAAAAATCGGCGAGAGATCCTGTCAATATAAGTTTCCAGCACTGCGGACTGACAATCCACCGCAGAGATCGAATGATCAGCCAAACGAGTTCGGCAGTGATGCGGAACTTCAACGGATTGTGCTGTAGCCTGATTGCTTTCATGGTTCAAACGCAACCTCTCGACGTGGAGAGGCGTAGCGACGCGGAGGTTGATATAGTTCGACTACTGAACGATCCCCGCGTTTCATTTTGGACACCAAAGCGACAACGACGCAGTCTCCTTCTTCAATCGCTGGCCGCGAGCCGACCTCGCACGTCAGCAAATCTGCGGTGGCACGGACTGGGTTAGGTCGCTATAAGCGCTGGTGAGGTAGTACGCGCTGCCTCCGGGCTTAGTAACCCGACGCATGCCGGTTTGGCGTCCGCCGTTAGGGCGCCGAATTCCTCGACCTATGGTCGGGGAGCCGTGGACGTATGTCCAGGTTCCTCGGAACTAAAGGTCCATGGGCCGACGCATGCTCGGTTACTAACTCCCCGATCGCCAGGGGTCAGGAACTATGCGGGGGCGCACCGCGCATTCCTGTTTTGGGAGTTGAACATGGACGCCGACGACCGATTGAATGGAGAGGCAGTCGATCTGAAGCCGCTGGTAGGCCTCTTGCATGGGCTTCCGTCACCGCTCGTCGAACGTCTCACGATCGATGCAATCCGCGAACATCGCGAACTGTTGGAGCGGGCAGAAAATCTGTTCAATGAACTGCCGGCTGACGTTAAAGCCGGTAAGGAGCTTGTTGGCGATACCCATATTGCCTATCTCGAGGCAACCATCAGGATGCACGCGCAAATGTCGGTGCTGACCACCCTGCTGCACATTCTAGGCTATACGCCCAAGGCCTGACAACGCCACATCAGCCTAAATCAGGCCGCGTCGGATAGCCAAAGCCACCAACTGCGCATGATTGGCCAGATTGTAGCGCGTTCTGACATCGTCAATCGCAGAGCGGACGCCAGCATACTTTGCCTGCTCCAGTTCAGCGATCACCTCGACGGTTTTGCCAAGCGACAGCCAGCGAATGTAGTTCACCTGCTTCGGCGTCAGGACGATCTTTTCCTCGATGGAGGGCGTGACCCGCAAGTGCTCAAGACGGGCATGAAGTTGAGCGACCGCTGATGCAGCCATAATGGCATCAATCTCCATATCACTGGCAAGAGAAGACTTCGCCGATGCAAATGTCAGCATGGACATCGCACCGTTGGCAGTGGCGACCGGGATGGAAACGCCCGAGCGAATGTTGAAATCAGCGGCTTTCGAAAAGAAGTTTTTCTGCTCTTTTGACAGCGAGCTCTTGTCGGCTTCGCCGGACCAGGCGAAAGCGCGCCTTATCAGCTGGGCCTGCCGCATGACCGGATCGATGAACCGGTAGTCCAGCGTGTCATAGATTCTCTGCCAGTCGATATCGTAGTTGGAGACCGCATAGGTCTGCCCCGGACGAATGTTGACGAAGGCATAGCCCACAAAATCGAACCGATCAGCAAGATTGGCCAGTGCACCCTTCACCATGGACTGATCGTTTCCGATCACAGTGATATCCAGCAGTTTCTCGACCCAGTTTGTCATCCATACTCTCCCTGTAAATCGCACCCGTTGCGCGGTGACGAAATGCGTCGGCAGTCAAAGGGACCGCGACGCGCGCGAACAGTGACCTGGTAAAGAATGAAGCATATTCAATCGCATAAGTTGACCATCACGGAATGGTTTTCTAAATCGTTTTCTCGGAATTGCAAACCACGGATTTTGCTTACTCGCGGAAAACGTGTCAGCTCACAATTGGCCAAGCGATCTAGGTTTCATGGCCTGAGCAGAAATCTGTCATTGTTTCGCGAAATGCTTTACATGGAAGGACCCATTTAGAGCGAACCCATGTTGCAGCTTACCCACGACACCGAACAGCTTGCCCGCGAAATTGCGGCCCGTGTCGGGCGCAGACCGGACGATATCATACGCGCTGCCCTCGAACGTGAAGCTCAGGCCCTCGGGGTTTTCGGCGACCTGCCTGTGAGACATCGCATGACCGTCGAACAGATGACAGCGATCGGAGAAAAGGTTTCTGCCCTACCGCTGCTTGATACATCGTCCCCGAAAGAAATCCTCGACGACCTGCATCAACCATGATTGCCGTCGATCACTCCGCAGTCGTCCACGTAGCCGCAATCAGGACACAGAGGATCAGGAGCACTACGGCTTTACCAACTTGACGAACTTAACCAACCTTGCCATATATAGCTCTCCGAACGGAGGGTGAGTGATGGCATCTCTGAAGTCCAAAACCAGCATACGTGACGGTGCAAGCGGGCGCGAAAAACCGGGCGCTGAATCCATGGCTTTTTTCCTGACCACAGGCGCCGCCCCGCTGGCGAAGGGGAGAGCCGCCTTCAAGATCAAGATCCCTGACAATGCATCAAAAGCCCTGACCGGCAATCCAAATCGCGTCAAGGCGCTCCTCCAGGAATACGGTCAGGCGATCGCAAAAAGCCGTTCTGCTGGCCACCCGGTCAGCTTCCGTGTCGATGTCGATTCCGAAGGTGAGATGGTTGTCACTCCCGTTGAGGCGGTGGAAATGACAACGGTGCCTGTCGTAGAGGAAAACGATGCGCTGGATCCGGAATTGGAGCAGGCGTTGGTGGCCGCACGGGCGCGGGGACGCATAAAGGCTGCTGAGGTGCTCAGCGGCACTGACATGCTGAATGCCGACGAATTCGCCAAGTTGCTTGGCACGACAAGGGTAACGGTGAATTCAAAGCGCCAGACCGGACTGGTATTGGGGCTGGATGGCGCGAAACGCGGCTTTCGCTTCCCGGATTGGCAGATCGATGCCGATGGCAAGCCGTTTGCAGCGCTTGCAACGCTCCACGAGCGACTGGGCGGAGCCTGGGCGGTTTACCGGTTCCTGGTCCAGCCCCACGGAGAGCTGGACGGACTGACAGGTCGCGAGGCATTGGAGCGGGGACGGACCGAGCAAGCGCTCGAGGTCGTCGAGAGCATTGGTCGAGATTTCCGCTGAATGGCACGTACTCTGCCGCCTCCCGGCTTTGCAAATGCAAGCCTTCACCTGCATACGGTCGCAGCCGGACTTCGGTTCGGTCGCATCTATCTGGGCACCTACCCTGATCCACTGGGCTTCGGTAAAACGCCGAGCCGTTTCAGCGATCCACGCCGGCGCAAATTCGCTAACCGGTTCGGGGTGCTCTATTTGGGCGATACGGTGAAGGTGTGCTTTCTCGAAGCCGTCTTGCGCGATCAACGCGATGGGGTCCTCGGCGACCTGCCGATAGCTGAATCCGAATTGTACGACCGCAATTTCGCAGAGATCGAGGTCATCAATCCGCTGATGATGGTCGATCTTCGAGACGACGGGCCGATCAAGATGGGTGTGCCGACGGATGTCGCGAAGGGCTCAAAGCAATCCCTCGCACGGAAGTGGGCGGTCGCCTTCAATGAACACGACAGCCAGGTGGACGGCATCATCTACCCGTCTCGGCTCAACGGCCACACCAACCTTGCAGTGTTCGATCGAGCTATTGGAAAACTGAAGGCGGTCCGCACGACGAAGCTGATCCGCGCGCCGGGTCTGGCTGATATACTCAACGACCTCAATGTCGCAATTGTCGAACCTGATCCCTGATATTTTACCTGTCGTCGAAGTCGGATACAGCACTACTTCTGCCCACCGATCCGGGACAAATCGACCCGAATTCCCGCAGTCCCAACCTCTCCTTCGTTTGAGGGCTCCACTTCGCTCTGGGAGGCGGTGGCATCAGCAGGTTTGTCTGCGGCATCCGGAGAAACTTCCTTCCGATCGACGATCGTTCCACCTGGATCCTCCGCCTGAAACACGCTTTGCCCCTCGAACTGGCCAGTGTTCCAAGCGTAAACGGCATCTTCGAAGATCTGTGGAAGCACCTCTTTGCTCGTTGGGTTGCCATACCATTTAGCAACGATGCGCATGATCTTGGAAAACATCCTCGTCCCCATGCGAAGATTTTCGCAAGGCTCAATCAGATCTGGTTTCAGCTCGGACGCGTCCTTCACGCCGACACCCGCCGGGAACTGTGTAAGGCCCACACGCACGACGGCTTGCCCGACATACTGGCGTATGATCTCCATAGCCTCGTCGGGCGTCTTCGGTTTTGGTACGAGGATGAGCCGTCCACCGGCTTTCACCGTGACGGCCAGCGGATCGCCAGGACCGACAGCGGCTACGAACTGCTCGACGATGGCGGGTTTCAGGGAGGGATCGGCGCATTCCGCGATAAAGGCAGCATCCATGACGAAGGCTCCAAAGTTCAGGTATTGAAGGAAATCTCAAGGGGGACGCCAAACAGGGCGGACCAGGCTTTGGCGCTCGCGCGCTGGATGGCGACGATGTTGCCACCCGTCGTCCACCAGCCATTGCCGATCAAAACGATCGCGTCGGGTCGGTGTAGCATCGACTGGAGAATGGGCCACAGTACGAGCTGCTCGTAGCAGATAAGAGGCGCGATCTTTCGGCCCGCGACCTCGACGACGGGATTGGCGAAGAGACTGGCGCGGGCGCCGCCAGTCTCTCCTATCCATCGCTCCCATGGACGCCACATCGAAACCGGCACAGGCATGCGCTCGCGATAGAGGACACGTCCGCCACCCCCATCAATAGCCACCATCACATTGTCGTAGCCATTCGCATTAATCACAGCCGCACCGGCAACTACCGTCACACTGACCCCTTGCAATCCTTCCCGCCAGAGACGTTCAAGGGTTGGCGTCCAGAAGCCCAGCGCGCTTTCAGGCAGAACCACCACGGCTGCGCCAGATCCCGCAACCTCCTGAACGAGTGCGATCAGGTTGCGTTGACGTTGTAGTGAGCTGTCGCGGCCAAGGCTCGCACCCATTTCAAGGTCGACACCACGCCACCCCACCGGTAGAATCTGATTTGTCCCCGATGCGGCGGACCAAAGCCATAGACCTGACAGAGCAATGGCGATAGCCGGCCCGATCCGGGTTACGAGACCGATCAGGACGGCTGTCAAAGCGAGCAGCCCCCACCATCCCCATCCCGGAAACAGAATTCCCGCCGCCGTCAACGGATGCGCCCAGCCTGTGATCCCGAGCGGAGGCAGACCGGTGAGAGCCAAGATGAGGAGATATCGCACCGCTTTTACCAAGCCCGACCGTGCTGTCCAGAATACCGCATGGACAGCAACGAAAGAGGATGCCGCCGCGACCCAGAAGCTGAGGCCGACCCAGAGATCCGCAGCAAAGAACTGTGCGACGCCCGACGGCAATCCTCGCGACGCCGCCAGGAAATAGCCGGCCGCGACGACGGCCGCTGCGATCCGCGTTGATGAAAGGGCCCACAGAAGCGGGAAGAGGGTTGCCGCAGGGAGCAGGGACACCTGCCCGCTCCAGCCAACCGCCCCGACCACCACGGCAAGCGAAACGAGAACGGCAATTATCATGACCTCACGGCGCATAGGTCAACACCTCTTGTGCTAGACCGAGTACGCCGGACTGAGGCACCGGCCCGAAATACCGGGAGTCCCATGAGCCGATAAAGCCGGAATGCAAATACACCTCTCCGGGCCGCACCATCCTGCTTTGATCGTGCCGAAGAGATCGCCCCTGTGCATCCTTCTCTGCGATGCGGGATCCGCGGATTGGCACGCCATCAACTGCGATGTGATCGCTGACGTCCACGCGCTGTCGCGCCACCGCGATGACAGTCTTTATCAACGGTCCGAAACCACCGGGGCAAAGTCCCCGCCGGAGATATCCGCGCTGTCGCGCCTCGCGCATAGCGGGATTGTCAGGCGGGCAGACGAAAACTGTTTCGCCGGGCAAGACGGAGCGGGTGAGCGGAACGATGCGCCACAGGCCGAGCGGCTCACTCGGCGTCGTGTTGATGCGCAGACCACCACTCCAACCGGCAGCAAAGAGGACGCCAAACATGCCGGCGGCCACAGATATCGTGACGCAGGCGCGGCGTCGTTGACGAGGCATCGTCCAACCTTCACGCATCATCATAATCATTTGAGGGAGAGCCCCTTGGTCTGGGTTTGCCGCGCTTTTTCAGCCTGCTTCAATGCCAGCGTGGTGCGCTCGTGCGCGGCGAGCTGCTGCACAGTGCGCATGCTGTTCCAGGCCGACTGAACTTCGCTTTTCTGCGAGGGGTTCATCCCGGCCGTCAGTTTGTGGAAGGTCTCGCCGTTTGCATCTTTCGCCGACAGCGGGAGCAGGCTGCGTTCTCCGAAGCGCTCAGACACAGCCTTGGCGAAGCCTTCGAGCTCGGCTTTCACGTTTCTGTCGGCCAGCGTATATTCGAGGCCGGCAGGAAGATCGTTGCGATCGATCGCATCGCGGATCCTCTCCAGCGTCTGCCTGGCCGATGGAGAGAGGGCAGGGATGTCGACGGAGACCTTGAGACGGATCGCCCGCTCTTGCGCTTCATGCTTGCGCTCTGCCTCGGCCCGCGCCGTCACATATCGCTCGAGGTTTCGCGCCAAGGCAGGCGCGTTGACAAGTGCGGTGTCGCGCGCCGCCTTCTCGTTCGCTCCGGCGAAGATGCCGGTCTTGCCCTTGAGCGCTCCAAACTTTTCCGGCTCAGCTGCGATCTTTGCAAGCGTTGTCTGCGCTCTTGCCGGATCTTTCAGCATGGCATCGACATTGACCGCCTTGAACGCGGTCTCCGGCTCGGCGAAGACCTGGGTAAAGCGTGTCGTGACCTCCTGCCATTGCTTCTTCAAACCGGGATCGGCAGTCAGACGATCCTCAACGGCCTGGTCGATCGATTTCGGGAACGTCGTGATGCCTAATACCATTGGCTTTGCCTCCATGAAGGGTTTCGGGGTCACATGGGGATTCGGGCGCTTGAGACCGAGCTGTGCGCCGATCGTCGCCAGGCGGGCGGTGAGATTGACGAGCTTCTGTTTCTGGCGAACGGTCCAGTCGAGGCGGTCGCGAACGAGGGTGCGCGCTACATTGACCAGATGCAGACCCCGCGCGTCGGCGAAGCGAAGGGCCGCGCGATAGAAGGCGCCCTTCTCGTAATCGAGCGTCGTTTCCTTGGAGTTCTTGCGCGATAGAAGCTCGGCAAGGCCACCCCCCTTGGCGAAGGACCGCGAGCCATAATAGACGCCGAGATCCTCGCGATGACGGGTCATCGCCACATAGGTCAGGTGCCGGTCGAGGGACAGCGAGGCCAGAACTTTGACCCTGTCGACGGTCGCGCCCTGGCTCTTATGGATCGTCGTCGCGTAACCATGATCGACGTTGTTGTAGAACCGCTGCTCTACGCTGATCGTCCGCCGGCGCTCGCCCTCGCCAATCTCGGCAACGATACGCCCCGGGGCGGCTTCCACGACCTTGGCCAGCATGCCGTTCTTGACGCCAAGCGAGCTTTCATTTTTGAGGAAGACGATCTGGTCGCCAGCGGCAAAATGACGGATACCGTCTTCCGTCTTGAAGGCGTAACCGTCATCGACAAGGCCGCGCTCGACCAGCTTGGCGCGCGCCAGGGTATTGAGCATCCGCACGTCGCGGCGAAGGTGTGCGAGGATCAGCGAGGAATGGGCCGGATCGTACTCGCGGTTCCAATCGGAAATAAGGTTTTCGACAGCTTGTGACTTCAAGGTCGATCCCATCATCCGACCGTTTGCGCTGTAGGACTCGACAGCCTTGGCGATGTTGCCGCGGGCGAGATCGAGCGACGCGTCGCGCATCCATTGCTCGCGCTGGCGATAGATGGTTTCGAGTTCGGCGTAGCCGATACGATCGGTGATTGCCCGAAACGCAGCACCGGCCTCAATCGGCTGCAACTGTTCGGGATCACCGACGAGAACGAGCTTTGCCCCGCGCACCGTTGCCTCTTCAACAAGCTGCGCCATTTGTTTGGAGGAGACCATGCCGGCTTCGTCGAGGACCATAACGGTCTTGTCATCGAGATGGTCGCGACCTTGGGCCCAGCGCAGTTCCCAGGACGACAATGTGCGGGAAAGAATACCCGCTTCCTTTTCCAATCCTTCGGCCGCCTTACCCGCCAGAGCGGCACCAACGACACGATAACCGGCCGCTTCCCAAGCCTCGCGCGCCGCCTTCATCATTGTTGTCTTGCCGGCGCCGGCGCGCCCGATCACGGCTGCAATGCGTGCCGGCCCCTCGACATGCTCGATCGCCGCTTTCTGCTCATCCGACAGCCGTGTGTGCCGGTCAAACGTCGACCTAAGCACTGGCTCGCGGACGCCATGGGAACTGCGCCCGGACAGCCATATGGACCGGTTTGCCATCTCAGCCTCAAGGCGGATCATCTCGCGTGTCGTGTAGCGGGCAGGCGTCCTGACACCGGAGGTAAAGTCTATCCGCTCGCGGTCGAGACGCAGCACTTCCAGATGCTGCATGATCCGCGCCATCAGGCTTTGGAAGAGAGCCGCATCGTCGACATAGCGATGGAGGACCTTCGCCACGTCCTGGTTGTCGAAGACGCTCTTCTCCCGAGTGATGAGATCGAGCACGATACCGGGATTGCGCTGGATGCGCCGGACATTCTCCGCGCGCCGCTCCTCCTGCAATTCGATCCGCTCGAGCTTCCGTAACCCGGCTGTCGCCAGCCCGTTTTCTGTTTGCGATTTTCGCTCGATGGCGGTGGCACCGACCCCGATATGAATGGTCGGTGTCAGGTCGATGCCCTGCTTTTCGAAGGATCGGCCATCGATGCGGATATCCAGCCCGGCAAGCACCAGATGCCGGTTCTGCACAGCAAACCATCCATCACGAAAGGAATTGAAGCCCTCGGTGCCACCCGCCCAGAGTTCATAGATGATTTTGCCAGTGTCATTGCGAATGGGCTGGCCGTCTGGTCCAAGAACAGCAACCTTCTTAGCACCGAACCCGTCCCCGCTCAGAGGCCGCAATGTCGTCATCAGGTGGACATGCGGGTTGCCGGGTGCATCGTGATAGACCCAGTCCGCGACCATACCCTTCGACGTGATATGCTCGGCAACGAAGTCTCGCATCATCGCGATGTTCTGCTCGGAGGATAGCTCGATCGGCAGCGCGATGGTGACGTCCTTGGCAAGCTGGGCGTCGACCCGCTTCTCGAACACCTCGACCTTGTTCCAGAACGCTTCTGAGGCTCCCGAGACCGATCGATCGGCGATCATGGCGCGCAGCCAGTTTGGCGCATCGGCAGGGATCACGAACTCCTCGTGCAGAAGACCCTGCTTCCTGGTGTAGTCGATTGTGCGTGCTTCCCGCTCATACTCCATCCTGGCGCAGTGCCGGTAGGCCGCAGACAGCACGGCGCTGCGCCCAGAGCCACGGGCGACGATGTTGACTGAGAAATGCGGGACGGCCACGGGCGGATCGCTCCTTCTTGCGAACGAAATCAACTGGTTGATCGCAAGAGGTTGCCCCGCCAGGGGGCAAAAGCAGAACGTCGCGTCAGCGACGTATAATTGCGCCCTTGGATCCGCTCTTGTCGAGCGGCGGGATCATTCGCCAAATGCTGACGCTTTGGCGAGGTACAAATTTGTACCTGTCCTGCCGGGGAAAAATCGGGGACTCTCTGCCATCATTCCACGGATATCACTGGAGATTGCATCCCGATGAAGAAGCCAACGTCGAAAATCCGCGAAGAACTTGCCCGCTTGCAGGAACAGCTGAAGCAGGCAGAAACGCGTGACGCCGAACGCATCGGCCGCATTGCGCTGAAGGCCGGACTTGGAGAGATCGAAGTCGACGACGCCGACCTTCAGGCAGCTTTCGAGGACGTTGCAAAGCGGTTTCGCGGAACGAAAGCCGGATCGAACGGAAAAGAAAAGGGTGCCGCTGGAGCGACCGGAACATCGTCGGCCACGTCGCTCAGCGCTGGCGCGGCTACGAGCCAGGCTGGCGAGGCTTGAGCGGATGCAGCGGCTGACCACAGCAGAGGCCAGAAAGAAGGACGCTCGCGAGAAGATCGAGTTGGGCGGCCTGATCGTCAAAGCCGGGTTGCGCTATGAGAAACGCGCGCTTCTGTTGGGTGTGCTGATCGAAGCGCAAAAGAAAATCAAGGGCGATGAGGCGGAGCGATCCCGTCTGACCGCAATCGGCGCGGAGGCATTCGGCAATGACAGCGAATAAGATCCTGCTCGCCGTTGTTCCGCCGCTGGCGATGATCGCCATCGCACTGATGTTGCCGGGGATCGAACAGTGGCTCGCGACGTTCGGAAAAACGGCGGAGGCGAAATTGACGCTCGGCCGAATCGGCCTAGCGTTGCCCTATGTGGCGAGTGCTGCGATCGGGCTGATCTTTCTCCTCAGTGCCCAGGGATCGGTCAACATCAAGACCGCAGGGTGTGGCGTAGCTGCCGGATCGGGCACCGTTATTGCCCTCGCCATCGTTCGGGAAGGAATACGGCTTTCGCAATTTGCCGGACAGGTGCCTGCGGCCAGGTCGATCCTGTCCTATATCGATCCGGCAACGATGACAGGAGCTGCGGCAGCTCTGTTCTCGGGCATGTTCGCGCTTCGCGTTGCGGTGATCGGCAACGCCGCGTTCTCGCGTTCCGAGCCGAAACGTATCCGGGGTAAACGCGCGCTGCATGGCGAGGCGGAATGGATGAAACTGCCGGAGGCAGGGAAGCTGTTCGCAGAGGACGGCGGCATCGTCATCGGCGAGCGATATCGTGTCGATCGCGACAGCACGGCGGCACTCTCGTTTCGGACCGATATGCCTGAGACATGGGGCGCCGGGGGAAAGTCACCGCTGCTCTGCTTCGACGGTTCGTTCGGATCGTCACATGGCATCGTGTTCGCCGGCTCCGGCGGTTTCAAGACAACGTCGGTCACGATTCCCACGGCGCTGAAATGGGGCGGCACGTTAATCGTACTTGATCCATCCAATGAGGTGGCGCCGATGGTCAAGGCGCACCGGAGCGAAGCCGGCCGTGATGTGATCGTGCTTGACCCGAAGGATCCGGATATCGGGTTCAATGCCCTCGACTGGATCGGTCAGCATGGCGGGACGAAAGAAGAGGATATCGCCGCGGTCGCCTCGTGGATCATGAGCGAGAGCGGCCGCGCCAGCGGCGTACGGGACGATTTCTTTCGGGCATCCGGCTTGCAGCTGCTGACGGCGATCATCGCCGATGTCTGCCTCTCGGGTCATACGGAAAAAAAGGATCAAACGCTGCGGACAGTGCGCATGAACCTCTCGGAACCGGAGCCGAAGCTGCGGGCGCGGCTGCAGGAAATCTACGACAACTCCGAGTCCGATTTCGTAAAGGAGAACGTGGCAGCGTTCGTGAACATGACGCCCGAAACCTTCTCCGGCGTCTATGCCAATGCGATCAAAGAAACCCATTGGCTGAGCTATCCGAACTATGCCGGTCTCGTGTCCGGTTCGACCTTTTCGACCGATGACATCGCATCGGGAAAGACCGACGTGTTCGTCGCCCTGGATCTTAAAACGCTGGAGACCCATGGTGGTCTGGCAAGGGTGATCATCGGCTCATTCCTGAACGCCCTCTATAATCGTGACGGGGCGATGCCGGGACGCGCTCTGTTCCTTCTCGACGAGGTCGCTCGCCTGGGTTTCATGAGGATCCTTGAGACGGCACGCGATGCCGGCCGCAAGTACGGGATCACGCTTCTGATGATCTATCAGTCGATCGGTCAGATGCGCGAAACCTATGGCGGACTCGACGCCACCAGCAAGTGGTTCGAAAGCGCGAGCTGGATCAGTTTCTCAGCGATCAACGATCCGGAGACCGCGGACTATATCTCCCGGCGTTGTGGAACAACGACAGTCGAGATCGATCAGGTCAGCCGGAGTTTTCAGGCGAGGGGTTCGTCACGAACCCGATCAAAGCAACTTGCCAGCCGACCATTGATCCAGCCGCACGAAGTCCTGCGCATGCGTGCCGATGAGCAGATTGTGTTCACCGGGGGAAATGCGCCGCTTCGATGCGGTCGCGCGATGTGGTTCCGGCGAGCCGACATGAAGTCCTGCGTTGGCGATAACCGCTTCCAGGGAAAACGTGGACCATTGGAAATCAGGGTCTGAGGGAGAACCCAGATCCGGAGATCGGGCGATGAGATATTGGGAAGCCTGCGAGGCACAGGTCACGGCAGAAGAGGCCATCGAAGAATGCCGCGTCCATCATATTGAGGCCATCGTTCGCGAAAGCGATAGCGCTTTGGTGGATGTCACGTCACGACCGGTGATGTCATCGCTCATCCAGACGAGCAAGCCGACTATCGTGGCGCCGAGATTCTCGGTTACCTGGGATACTGATCAATGGCGGTCTGCTATCGCGAGAGGATCGTTACCGGGATCGGCGAAGACCACAGTTGGGCTTCGTTCGCTTCAGCGAATAGAGCCGTACGCCAAAGGCGGACCGCCCGGTGCTCCTTCTGTCCATACTTCACAAAACTGAATCGCTCCGCGACCATCGATTCACAACTGTCGTTGGACGCATGGGCCCGATTGCGCGATCCTCTCACCATGATCGCCCAGCCCTATCACCTCTATATCGAACGCTCGGATGCTGAGAAGAATATGGCGCGCTTCTATGCCATGTCGATCGAACCGACCCTCTTCGGAGAGGCATGTCTTATGCGGCGCTGGGGACGCATCGGAACCAGAGGCCAGATGAAGGTTCATCACTTCGAGCGAGAAGAGGAGGCGGTGGAGCTCTTTCTGGAACTCATTTCTCAGAAGCGAGCAAGAGGATACAGTCCCGCAGTCCGTGAAGAACGCGGAAGCCGCTCCTACCTACACAAAAAATCTGCAACGTTGTGAAACGATATTCCGGCCAGAATTGGTGACGCTCGTGGCGTCGCCGGACGGCACTATCTGGATCGGCTGACCTCGGCAAAAGACTTGCGGCGTGAGATGAACTCCTTGAGGAGTGGCAGGAAGAATGCCTTGCTGAAGCGACCGATCGGCGGTTCAGGTTCGAGATAGAACGACCGTCCGACAATGTCGCTGTTGAACTCATCGAGGATGATCCAAAGGCGCAAATCGACATCAAGCCCGGCGCGGCGCTTTTCGATTGCTGGTATCTCCGCCGCGAACCGGCTTCGCTCCGGCTGCTTCGTCGTGATGGGAAAGAACAGCACGAGGTCACCACCCGCTCGAGGGATCCGGACGCCGACGGCTACCGGTCGATCTTTGCGTCCCTCTGTTTCGCCCTTTCCGGCTTCACGGCTCCAGAGATAGGGATAACGGATGACCGTCGCTGTCTGGATCTCGTCATATCCACTCATCGGTTTGTCTCATCGCTGTCGGCGTAAGCGTCGACAGCACTCTCAAACTCGGCGAGTAATGCGTCGGGCATGGTCTCAAGCGTGCCTGCAGCACGCATATCGGACTGGCGCATCAGCCGTTCATAATCCTCGATGTTCAGCAGCACCAGTCGCGGTTTGTTGCGCTGAGTGATGGTAACTGGATGGCGCAAGGCCTCGGCTATAATGTCGCCTGACTTCCGCGAGAGGTCACTCGTGGTGTAGGAACCGGTGCTGCTGGTCATTTGAGCGTCTCCTCGCAGTAAAATCACAGTGAATTGGATAGATAGTTCGGTTGGCGACAAAATACAGCAAATACAGCATTGATGTAAATGCTGAATATGGTGACCGCATCTGGCGGCGACAGTTTTTCGGATATCGGTGACCTCGCTCGGCAAGAACGCCATGGCGCGTCCAACTCCTTTCGACACCGCAAACCGCCAGCCTGGCTGTCGTTATATGCCGCCCTCAGAAGGGCGGCTCGGCGTCGACAAGGCCGTGCTGTTCGGCCATGGCAACGATCATCTCGGCCTCGGCCAGCTCGAGTTCGGCCGCAATCTCTCGGCGCTCATCAGCGTCAAAAGCGTTCTTGAGTTCGGCGCGTTATCCTCAATCTGGATTTCGAGTTCGTAAGTCATCTTCGTCTCCTTGACGTTTGTGAAAGATGACCGACGGGTCCGAGAGGGGATGGCGGGGTCAGGGATCGCGCCAGCGACCGGCAGGGCCGGGGAGTGGGGGAGCCGATTTGCGCAAGCTGCCCTTCGGGCGGGTGTAGCAAATTGGGGGAACCGCTCATCCTTGGGGCCGCGATGCCTGCTTGGTACGATCGCTTATTCTGAGCAGCTTCCCCCGCTATCCGTATGCCACCAAGAAAGCCGGACCTGGCTCGATGCCGGGTCCGGTTTTGACTTCTCGGCAGAGGAGAAGGCTCCGCCGGTGGCGGAGCCCCGTGATGTCAATCAGTCACGGTTCGGGCGGGACCAGATGAGCTGGAGGCCATCCTCGCCTTCGACCTCGGCGAGCGTTGCGTAGATCGGAGCCGGGAAGCTCGGATCGTCGAGCTTGACCGAGAGGTAGTCGCGGCCCTGCTCGGAGGTCTTCTGCCACGCGGCACCTAGCTCGACGTTTTGCGGTGCACCGCAAAACGTCGATTATGCTGAGACGGTGATTATGCGGAGTGCCGGTCGCTGAAGGCTGGATTCCCGGCGGTTGTAAGGGATTTTGCTCCGCATAATCCCGGTGGGATTGAAGGTAGCGCCCCGCTTTGAGCGGAGCGCCGTGGTTCTGGTCAGCGAGACCAGATGAGCTTGTGCTCGCCCTTGTCGCCCTGGACGAGGGAGGCGTAGACGGGCGCCGTGAAGGACGGATCGTCGAGCTTGAGCGAGAGGTATTCGGCGCCCGTTTCGCGGGCGGTCCGGCTCCAGCCTGCTCCGAACTCGACACCCGTTGCTGTGACCCGGAAGTCCGGGGCGCGATCGTTGTCGCGGTCGCAGGGCTTGATGGATGCCTTGACGTTGAGGGTGAGGGTCTTGATGGTCCCTGCATAGGTGCCGGTTTCGTCGCGGGTGAAGGTGCCGATCTGAGCCATTGTCGTATCTCCTGAGGTTGTTCGAAGCCGCCCGATGCGGCCTCGATGGCGGTCGAGAGGCGACGGATTGGACGGACTGCATCCGCAGGACCGCAGCATCAGCGAAGGACGGCGGCAGCCGAGCTTGTTGGCTCGCGAGGAATGACCGCTTGCGGTCAGGGGAAGAAGGTCGGCGGAGCCGTTGCAGGCCAGGGCCGGTCCGGTGCCAGACCAGCCCCAAAGAGAGGCCGTATGGGGGGCTTTCGCGCCGTCAGCAGAATGACGTGATTGATCGGCGCCGTCTCATCCGCATGATTAGCCGCCGCCTGGGCCATCATCCCTCCCGTCGACCCGGCCGCCATCTCCCTGGCGCACGAGACAAGCTGCGCCCGACATGGGATTACCGCCATGCCGAGCGCGATATCAGATGAAGCGGATCAGACCGTACCGGTGGGGGACTCCGCTCTGGGGCTCACCCGTTCTGACTACGTCGATATTTCCAAATCAGAAAGCAACGATGCGATCAGTGCATCCGGAGCCTTAAACCGGCCCCGCCTCAGTTCTGGCGGAACAACCGCCTCGACAGCTTCCAATTTTTCGGACGGGTCCATGCGGAGGTAAACCTCCGTCGTGCGGATATCTGCGTGGCCGAGCCAGAGGGCGACCTTGCGGATGTCGTGGGTCGCCTGCAGCATGACGACTGCGCAGCCGTGCCGAAGCTGATGAGGTGAGACGCGACGGTCGCGAAGCGATACGCAGCTCCCGGCTGCTTTGACGACATACTTGTCGAGGACATACTCGAAGCCGGCACGGGTCATCGGGTCGCCCTGAGCATTGACGAAGAGCTCCGGCACACGGACCTCGCCCCGGACACTTAACCAAGCGCGAATGTCGCGCGCAGTGTCTTTCCAGAGCGGCAGGCAGCGTTCCTTGCGGCCCTTTCCCAGAACTGTCACGCTCGCGCCGTGGCGAAGCGACAGATTTGCCGTCAAAACTCCGATCAATTCTGACACTCGCAAGCCTCCGGCGAAGCAGAGATGCATCATCGCCCGATCACGGATGCCAGATCTCGTCGTAAGGTCGGGTCCGTTAAGAATCGCTCGGACCTCTTCCATTGTCAGATGGCGAATGAGCTTCTGATCGTGGCGTTTGGTCGGGATCGCATGGACCCGCCCGATCTGCTCCAGTGCGGACGGCACCTTGTGCTCGAGGTAGCGCATGAACGCCTTGATGGCGGCGAGCCGCACATTGCGCGTCGATGCGCTGTTGCCGCGATCTTGTTCAATGTGCGCGAGGAAAGCCACGATCATCGGTGCATCGAGGTCTTCGATCCTGAGCAAAGACGGGCGAGTGCCGAGCCGTTTTGCTGCGAAGTTGAACAGCAGCTTGAAGCTGAACGCGTATGTCTCGCAGCTTTGTGGGCTGTAACCTCGCTGTCGAGGCATGTAGTCTCGCAGGAAGCCGGTGATAAGAGGGGCGAGCTTCGTCATGCGGCATTCTCCCCGACCAAAGCCTCTGCCGCCGCGGCGATGTCGGCCATCATTTCCGGCGTCGCCTGAAGATACCAGTATGTATTGTGGATACTGACATGACCCAGGTACGTCGACAGGGCGACGAAGTGCCTGGCAACTGCGCTGCGATCGGCGCCGCATTGTTCCAGCACCCGGGTTGCGAACGTATGACGAAGGTCATGGATGCGTGGCGGTTGACCTCGCTCCGGGGCAATACCCGCTCGTCGCAGCAGGGAGCGGAACGTACAATTGACGGTCGTCGGGTAGAGCTGTCGGTGCTGGACGGATGGGAAGAGCCAATCGCTCTCGCCAGCGCGTTGGCGCCGGATCTCAAGATAGCCTTGGAGCGCTTCGATGACGGTGGCGTGCAGCGGCACTAGGCGGCTCTTGCGGAACTTTGTTTCCCGAATGTGCAAAACGCCATCGGGCAAGATGTCATCGAGCCTGAGTGCAAGAGCTTCGGAGATGCGAAGTCCAGTGGCCGCGATCAGACCGAAGAGCGTGACATAGAGTTCGCGACGCAGCGGATTGGGCTTTTGGAGCCTGAGATTGCCGGCAGTATCGAGGATCCGGGCGATCTCGTCCTTTGTGTAGATGTAGGGCACCGGTCGATTGGTGGCCCGCTTGATATCCGCAGGCGGGATCTCGTGACGCGGATCTTCCGCATGAAGAAAGCGGGCAAACCCGATCAGGTTCGTCAGGCGATGCGCCATGGAGTTCGGCGTTTTAGCAGCCGTCGGCAACCATGTGAGAACCGTTGCAGCCCGAACGTGGCTCTCGCCCCGCTCGGATGCAAAGCGCGCGAACGCCAGAAGATGCCGTTCGGCCTTGATCAGCTTATAACCGAGCGCTCGACGTAGACTAAGATAGCGACTGACGTCAGCGCTCAGCATGGCAACCTCCCGCCCCAAGGCTGCGCGATTTCCGACAGCAGGCCGATGTCCACCTTAGCGTACAGCGCCGTCGTTGATGGAGAACGGTGGCGCAACACGGCCCCGACTCCGGCAAGGCTTGCGCCGTTACGCAGCATCGCCGTCGCTGCCGAGTGACGCAACACATGTGCACCGCGATGGATGCTTTCAATTCCTGCTCTGTCGAGCGCGCGACGCACGATGCACTTCACGGCAATGCGGCTCAGTGGTCTGATTGGCGCGATATCCGTCAGGAACACTCGCGTCGTCGCAATGCGCGGCCTTGCCCGTTCAATATAGGCCAATATAGCGTCGCCAACCTCCTGGGGCAGCGGCAGCCATTCCTCGCGCCGGACCTTACCGATAAGTGCTATTCGGCCATTCCTCCAGTCAATGTCATCGAAGCTGAGAGTGCTGACTTCGCTTGCCCTGAGGCCCAATCGAGCCAGCAAGAGCATGACAGCGCGATCGCGTAACCGGCTTTCGCCGTCACATGTGGCAAGGAGGCGGTCGATGTCACTTTGCGCAAGAAAGCGCGGCGTCGTCACCAATTGCCAACTTGCGAAGTTCGGAACCGCGTGCTCCCGACCAGCGGGACATTTTCCCATCGCGACGAGATATTTTAGGTAGGCGCGCGTGGCGACGGTAATACTCTGTGCCCAATGGCGTCCGTGCGGCTTGGCGGACTCGAGCACGAACATGCGGATTGCTGAAGCTGTATAAGCAGCTGGATCTGCACCCAAGGACATCATAAATTTCACGAGGACGGCTTGATAGGTATCAAGAGTGGAAGCCTTGACACCGCGTTGTTCTCGCATCCACCGACGGAAAGTAGCCAATTCAGGCCAGGTTTCGTCCAATGAGGGGCGTTGCTCCGGCGGCAGGATGTCCAGCTCGCGAAGGTATTCGACGAACAGCTTGGCAGCACCCTGTGGCGCACGGGCAGTTCTGTTGCCGTGGAACACTGATGCAGAAGCGCTCAAGCCCGCGGTAAGTGTGTCGACGTCGTGGCCGGCGGCACGTACCCAATCGCCCCACAATGCCAGAAGGCGCACCACCTCCGTTATCGTCGCGGCCGAGTAATTCCGCTGGACAAGCCAGTGCTTGAAGCCGTCGACATGTGGTTGCAGCCAATTGATGCGAACATTGACGCTGCGGCGATGTCTGTACTTTCGCTTTGTCACGCTATTTTCCTCGATTTGATCGTTGGTGCCGGTGAAGTCCGGCGTGTCGAACAAATCGGAGGTTTCAAATCCATTCCAGCGCTAGGCGAGCGACATTCCCGTTCCTTAAACTCCCCGAGAGCCAACAAGGCAAAGGTTGGCATGTTGTCTGCGCCAGGGAGATGGCGGCCGGGTCGACGGGAGGGATGATGGCCCAGGCGGCGGCTAATCATGCGGATGAGACGGCGCCGATCAATCACGTCATTCTGCTGACGGCGCGAAAGCCCCCCATACGGCCTCTCTTTGGGGCTGGTCTGGCACCGGACCGGCCCTGGCCTGCAACGGCTCCGCCGACCTTCTTCCCCTGACCGCAAGCGGTCATTCCTCGCGAGCCAACAAGCTCGGCTGCCGCCGTCCTTCGCTGATGCTGCGGTCCTGCGGATGCAGTCCGTCCAATCCGTCGCCTCTCGACCGCCATCGAGGCCGCATCGGGCGGCTTCGAACAACCTCAGGAGATACGACAATGGCTCAGATCGGCACCTTCACCCGCGACGAAACCGGCACCTATGCAGGGACCATCAAGACCCTCACCCTCAACGTCAAGGCATCCATCAAGCCCTGCGACCGCGACAACGATCGCGCCCCGGACTTCCGGGTCACAGCAACGGGTGTCGAGTTCGGAGCAGGCTGGAGCCGGACCGCCCGCGAAACGGGCGCCGAATACCTCTCGCTCAAGCTCGACGATCCGTCCTTCACGGCGCCCGTCTACGCCTCCCTCGTCCAGGGCGACAAGGGCGAGCACAAGCTCATCTGGTCTCGCTGACCAGAACCACGGCGCTCCGCTCAAAGCGGGGCGCCCTCATTCGATCACATAGCCCAGCGCGCGATAACCCAATCGTCGCTTTGCGGCCATCCGGGCCAGCACCGGAACGGTGCTGTCGACATAATCGACGACCAGGACGTCCCGCTTGCCATCATGCTGGCGATGCAGACGGCCGACATACTGCGCCAGAGTTCCCTTCCAGGCGATCGGCATGGTCAGGAACAACGTGTCGAGCCGGGCGTCATCGAAGCCTTCCCCGATATAGCGCCCTATCGCAAGTATCAGACGCTCATCATCGTCTGCGACATTCAACGCCGTGTTGGCTTGCTTGCGATCCTTCGCCGACATGCCACCGCGCAGCACCACCAGATTTTTCACGAACGGCGAGAACTTCTGCTGCAGATAATCGAGGTGATCCTTCCGCTCCGTAAGAAGGATGGGCGAACGTTTTGCCTCGAGGGATTTCAGCACGTCATCGAATATCAGGTCATTTCGGCCTTGGTCCTGCGCAAGGGCCGCATAGATCGCTGGCATTGACGGGCGCTCTGCCGAGACGAGCGACGCTGGCAACTCAAACTTCGTCGAACGGTCGCGGGCACGGTGGCGAATGCCACGCTCGGCAGCTTGAACTCTCGCATCGACCCGATGGCGAACGGGCCCGCATTGCATGAAGATAATCGGATGATGTCCGTCTTTTCGGGCGACCGTCGCTGACAGCCCGACGACATATCGCGCCTTCGATCTGCGAGCGACAAGTTCAAAACTTGCAGCGGACAGATGGTGGCACTCGTCGACAATCAGATGACCGTAATTGCCGACGATGTCATCGACCTCGCCATTCCTAACCAGGCTTTGGATCAGCGCTACATCAATGATCCCTGTCGGCTTCCTTTTCCCGCCACCGATAGTGCCGATCTGCTTTGGGTCGATGCTCAAGAAGGAACTCAGACGCTCAACCCACTGGGTGAGAAGCTCCCTGCGGTGAACAAGAACAAGCGTGTTGCGGCTTCGATGTGCAATGAGTGCAGCTGCGACAACTGTTTTGCCGAAGGCGGTCGTGGCGGCGAGCACGCCGTTATCGTCGACGACAAGAGCATCAAAGGCCCGCGATTGTGGCCGTCGCAGTTCCCCTAGGAACGAGACGCCGACGGGTAGCGCGTCTCCGTCCTCGCGGTGATCCTCCAGAATGGCCGTCGTGCCATGGCTCTTAATGAGCTCAATTGCTTCGTCGAAGCAGCCTCGTGGCAGCGCGACATGGCGTGGATGAAGCTCGGCACAGGAGATGATCCGCGGCTTGCCGAATGTCGGCAATCGCATTGCTTGCGCACGATAGAATTCCGGGTTCTGGAATGCTGCCAGGCGCACGAACTGCGCAATCAGCGCGGACGGAAGCTCGGTCCTATCAATGTAAACCTGATCAGCGATCACGACCTTGATGCTTTGCGGGATCGCAGCCTCAATTCGCCGCGGCTCGCTACGACGTGACGGCAACATCTTCCACGGCTCATCGGCATGTTCGTCATCGACTGGCATACGGACGCCCAAGACCCGCCCCGACAATTCGGCTTCGTCGGCAATCCTGAAGACTTCGTCCGCCGATAACCTGGGCAAAGACGACAGGTATGCCCACTGGTCATCGTAAGGTCGTAGGTCGCCATCGACAAAAACGCTGTTGCCATTTTCACGGGCTTTCCTTTGCAGAGGAAGCGCGATCAGATTGCCGAAGCCGCCAAGTGGCATCGTGTCCTGGTTGGGGAAGAAACGGTCGTAAGACGTGAAGCCGATCTCAGGACGGTTTTCCATCGTCTCCGTTATTAGCGCGGCACCAAGTTGTCGTGCGATCTTTGCGGGAACGGGTTCGGAGAAGAATATCCAGACATGGCCACCGTTTCCAGACCTCGACCGTTCGAGGGCAGCGGAAATTCCTTTTGCACGGCAAGTGGCCAGCAGAGCTCTGGTGTCGTCTACCCAGCTTTCCTTGTCGAAGTCAGCAGCAAGGAACCAGCATGTCTCGTCCTGCAGCAATGGATATACGCCGGCAACAAAGTCACTTGAACGGGCATCTCCGCCACGAAGGTGCTTTTCGATGATATCCTCGGAATATGGGATGAACGCCTGATGCGGGCAGTCCCCACATTTCACCTTCGGCTTGCCGCAGATTCCTTTCGCCCACTCATTAGAACAGGCCGGTGAATAGCCGGAGCGTCCGTCCTTCTTGTTGTTCCAGCCAACCGGAAAGACGTCGGGACGTCCGGCAAACAGCTGCCGGAACAACTGCACCTTTTCCACTGACGGTGAGCTGTTTGTCACAGGAGCATCTGCGAAGACCGGCTTATCTGCGTGGGCCTGGCTATCGGAAATCAGCTGCTGCTTAAATGCTTCCAGCTCACGCTCAAGCGCCATCTGCTCGTCACTCAGTTCGGCTAACCGCCGTCGAATGCGAGCAATGTTCTCCCAAGCATCATTCTTTTCCGCCAACTTTGCAGCTTTCGCCTAACTGATCGTGGGTATCAGCATAGGCCAAACGCGTCCCTATTTTAAGACGCACTATCCATCACCGCCTCCGGGATTATGCGGAGCAGGATCCGCCGAAATCATCGGCAAATACAGCCTTCAGCGACCGGCACTCCGCATAATCACCGTCTAAGCATAATCGACGCTGCCGGCGTAGACGCGGAACTGCGGGCCCTTGTCGGAGGGGTTTTCGACCCGGGCGATGCGGGCCTTGACGTTAAGGGCGAGCGTGCGGATGGAGCCGGTGAAGCCGTTTTCGGTGGAGGTGAATGTGCCGATGGTTGCCATTGTCGTATTCCTTTTCTCATGTTCGGGCCACGCCCATCGCGGCCTCGATGGCTGTCGCAAAGACCGGTGACGATCGGACCGCACCCAATAGGGCCGTAATGCAATGAAGGGCGGCAAGTCGCAAATTTGTTAGTCGGAGAGGAGGAGCCTAGCTGGGGTCCCCACTCGACTTGTCGAGTGGGGTAGGTTGGCTCCGGGGTAAGAAATTTGCGGAATGCCGTTGCGGGAAGACGATCGAGGCGCAGCCGGTCTCCGGTCAGACATGCCTCATCGAGCCCGCAGATGGGTTGCCGGAAACTCTAGCGTGAAGGGATATGGCAATGGTGTTCCGCCGCTCTCGCCTGGGCACGAATGGCATCTTGCGCCATCCCCCGCTTCGACCGTCGTTGCTGATTCAGTCGGGACACAAGTTCGTGCAAACATTGGCTCGCTTGCCCGATCTCCCAGTGAGATATCGTTGCATTCGCGAATCGCAGCCCGGAGGATCAATGCGCCAGCAGACCAAGCCGTTCATCGTCGAACGTAGACCGACCCGCAAACCCAAACCCGACGCTCAAAAACCGTCAATCTGGGGAAGGCTGGATGCTGACATCGCACAAGGTCTGAAGGACCAACGGAACATGGAACAGGGGGCCGCCACTGGTGGTGACGACCGCGCCTGAGCGTCAGGCGGCAGCCTTCACATCCGCTTCCGGCTGCAAGGAATGCAGGAAACTCACGGCGCGCTGCGCATGGGCTGCCGCCTGGAAGATCGCCCGCTTGTCGTTGGCCAGCACCGATAGCCACGACTGAAGATAGGACGCATGATCCGGCCGCGGCTCGAGCTCCGGCGCGATGCCGAGATCGGCGCAGAGAAAGCAGCTCCCGAGCTCGGCAATGAGTTCTTCGCGCGCGCGCTCCGTCCGGTCCTTCGCATAGCGCGATAGATCTCGTCCGACGCGATGTTCCGCCGCCGTCCAATGGGTCGCCTCATGGCTGAGGACAGCCGCGTGGCCGGCAGCATCGCGAAACGCTTCGAAGGGCGGCATCTGGATAAAGTCCATGACCGGTGAATAATAGGCCTGATTGCCACCGTGCCGGATCACGGCGCCGGTGTTGCGGAAGAAGAGATCGGCGCGCTCTATTCGCTCGACAGGATCCCGGATCTTGGCCGGCGGGGCATGATAGGTGTCGGGCAAACCGTCGATCTGCTCGATATTGAACACAGAATATGCCTTCAGGAACGGAATTTCCCGATCAACATCATTGCCGTTTCCGTCGGCTACCGACTTTGTGAAGCGGCTGGCAAAGACGACGGTCGAGCCCGTTTCGCCTTTCCGCACGGCCCCACCCAGCTCGAGCGCCTGTTTGAAGGTCATCCACATCGAGGAGGAGAAGCCCCGCGATACCTGCTCCGACCACAGGAGCAGCACGTTCATGCCGGAATAGGGCAGGCCGTTGTGGCGCATCGGTCGGCTGATGCGACTATGCGTGTTGGCGGCGCTCCATGGTTTCATCCAGGGGCGCACGCCCTGTTCGAGATCTTCAACGATCCGATCAGTGATCCGCGTGTAGATATCCGCACGGTCCGATTCCGATTTCTTTGTCATGAGTTCTTCTCCTTTTCCCAGGACCGCGCCTGTCGCGGTCCGTCACGGAGGTCCGAAGTCAGGGGCCGATGGCGCGGCCATGCACCGGAACGGCCGTAACAGCGTGGAGGACGGCAAAGCCGTTGCATGGGCGCCCGGCTCCTGCAGGACCGCCGAGCGGGACGGGCCGCAATAGGCGCGTCTTCAGCCTTTCTTCTCGAGATGGAAAAGGCCGGCGCCCACGAGCGCCAGCCTCGGAACATGAAGAAAGAGCGGGGTGCGACCCCGCCAATGTGTTATACGAAAGCGGCCAACTGAGCTTCGGCCGCTTTGCGGTCGAGCGATGCGCCCGGATTTTCGACCGGCCGGTCGAAAGGTTTCCAGGTCTCGCCGATGACCTGTTCGTAAGCCGCGACGGCGCCCTCGGCTGCCATGCGCAGCGCGTGCGATTGGACACCCATGTCGGCCGCGAACTCCCGCTTGCGCTGGGCAGCGCTGTCATAGCCGACCGGACCATCGAGATCCTCGTCGCGGGCATCGTTGGACGCCTTGGCCGTTGCGTCGCGCGCCTCTGTGACGGCGCGGGAGTAGAATTGCCCGGCGCCATGCGCGGATCCGACAAAGGCCCCGACGATGCGCTGGAGGTGGATCTGCATCGCCTTCTCGCCGAGGCCTTCGGACAGGCTTTCGGCGGTCTCGACGATCAGCCGCTCGTGAAGGCTGCGGATGCCATCGCTGTCGACGACTGCCGTGCCGAAGCTTGTCGCGATCTTGGACGCCTGGGTGGCGTCGGGGCAGGAGAGGCGGACCATTTCGAGGGTTGCGCCCTTACGGAGTTGCGACGACCTGGCGTTGGAGCGGTTGGGGGTAGAGGGCTTGGCCATGTCTGTTCCTTCCTTGGTTGCGAAGCGGTTCCGGCCCGTGCCGGTCTGCCCTTCGATGCGGACGACCAGGAACCGGCAAGGGACGGGCGGCTTCACAGGTTCGATCCGGCTGAGCCAGCAGGGCAGGGTTGCGGGCCAGCAGGTCTTGACCTGAGCAGACCTCGCGAGCCTGCCCTCGCGCAGAGAGGCTGGATCGGCCGCCCCGCGGCGCGACAGCGGCCTTGAAACGACCGGCCGCCGGTTCAGACCGCAGCGAACAAGAAGGGCAGTCCGGCACGGGTCCGATATCAATCCCAAGGCAAGCGATAGACATGGCCAAGCCCCCAATGACGATGACGTCGAAGCCGGGTAAGGACATCGCCTGGTCCTTTCGCCTCGGGTCTTCCTATATCGCCGGATGCCGCACAGGCTCGCAGTCGCGATGCTGGAACGCCCCGATGACTTGCTCCTGCATCGCCAGCGTGCAGACGAGCGTGTCGAGTTCGCCCCAGCGCTCGAAGGCAAAGCGGTCCGCAAGCTCATGGTAGTGGGGACGGGGACTGGACCGGCGCCGCACGCGGCTCCGGACCTTCACCGTGGTCGCCTGTCTTCCGGCGCGCGCCGCAATCTGACGGGTCAGACAATCGAGATGCCGCTGGGTCTCGCGCCGGGCGCCGATTGCTTTCGCCAGCGGCCTCAAGAGGCGGATGTCGATCATGACCCATCCCCCCGGTTTCGCCAGCCAATGAAGGAGGAGGGGCCATCATATTCAGGGTGGCGAGCGAGATCGATGACGAAGCCGAACCGCCCCCGCCCCGCATATTCGTCGCTTGCCACCAGAAAACGGCGTTCTTCACCACCGCGGATATGGCCTCCGCCGATCTTCGCCACGACCTCCGTCATGCCGGGGCGCTGATCGGACAAGATTGCCGACATAGCGATGTAGTCCGCCGCATGGCGTTGACCGAACGCCCGGCGATCCCTGGCCCAGCTCTCACCCTCGGCAAGCGGGCAACCGCGGATCGTCTCCCAGACGTCGGGCCAGGTATTGCGGAAGGTCTTTTCTGCCATCGACCGCTCGTAGGCGGTGAACAGGTCCGGGAAACTGATCGCGACGATCGCCCATTCGCAGTCTTCCTCGTACCAGGGCATATCCTTCCGCAGCAGCGGATGGACCTTGGCATTGCGCTCTGTCGACAGATGGAAGCCGCCATGCCCTGATGTCATGTGGGCGACGACGCCCACTGCGTACACGACCGCCATCTGCGATCCGCCCCATGGTGTGCTTACCGACATGCGGGTTTGCGCGCGGTGCAGCTTGGCCACATCGCGTTTGTGATCAGCAGTCTCGGCAACGCGCGCCCGGAACTCGGCCTCATCGGCAACCCGGCCGTCATGCCCGATGAATTCTGCCCGCGTCAGATCGGCGAGTGGCCGACGGATCGCACCGGCGCTTGCAACAAAAGCAAAGCCGCTGGGTGATGTGACCATGGCAAGGACCAGGTCACCGATGCGGGCCAGGGGCAGGCCGTCTGCGCTGGTGGCAAACTCCACCCCCGAAAGATCGGGGGTGGAGTTTGCAATGTTCGACTGGAGGGCGGCGGTCATGCTGCATCCCTCAGATCGACATCTTCATCATAATCATCATGACCGGGCAAATCCGCATCCTGCGGCTCGCCACCGACCGCATCGTCGGTATCGTGTTCTGGCTGATCTACTGATAGGTCATCGAGATCGCTGTCGCCGTGATTTTGGGACCCCGCGTCAATGACATCCGTGGCGGCGCCTGCCCGGATCCAGTCCAGCAGTTCGTCAGCCGGCGGCGCGAAGCGGGCCGACGCATGCACGAAGTGCTTAGTTGCGAAATGCTCGACGAGCGCTGTACGCGTCTCGCGGACCTTCGGGCGCGGCTGGACCGATGCCTCAGCGCAAGAGGCTTCCAGTGCCTGCCGCGACAGGCACATGAGGAATTCTTCAGAGCCCATGTTTGGCAGGAACGCGTCGGCGCCGATCGCCTCGCCGGCGATGCGCGCGACCATGCCGCTGTTCGACATTCCCCGCCTGCACGAGAGGACGTCGATCAGCACCGAGCGGGCGGCGACCCGAAGCGTGTCCTGATCGAAGGCGAGCTTGCCATGCTCGTCAAACAGTCCGACGGCATGACGCGAGAAGCGCTTGCCGCCGTAGAAGGTGCCATCTGCGCCGGAGTCGATGCGGACATTCTGGCCGGCGAACGCCAGGACCATCAGCGCCACCAGCATATCATCCTCGATCGGCGCGCGACCGAGCGCATCGTGCAGGGCATCAGTGCGGAAATCGCCGATCATGTCGTGGCCCTTCTGCGTGACGTCGGGCCGGGCTTTCGGCGTGGCGACTGCGTCGGTGTCATCGCCGCCAGTGACCGATCCGTCGCCAACAGCACCCTTCGGCTTCGCCGCCTCGGGCATGCGGTAGTGCACCGTCTGGACCTTGCCGTCACGATCGAGGTAGAGCGCCGTAAGGTCGGACTTGGACGGCTTGCCGTAAACTTGGGATCCCTTCTTCGGCAGTTCCGGCTGGCCCCAGCTGTTGACCTCGACGATCGCGCCGCGCTTCGGCAGGTTGCTCGTCATCCATTCGTGCTGGGCGCCAAGAAAACCTTCGACATTGGTGGTGTAGCGACCGTCCTCGTCGGCCGGTGCGAAGAGATCCTCCACCCATTCGATGCCGTAGGCCTGAGCCAGATCGTCACCGAAGCTCGCGTCCCTGGCATACATGCGCTTTTTCGTCAGCGCATTGGCGATCTGCCACCAGGCAGCGGTGTCACCCTTCTTGGGGCGGTTAGCCTTCCAGACCTCCTTCTGGTCGACCTGGCCCGCCGCCGCGATCACCCGCAACTGCTGCTCGGACGGCATGTCACCCAGCGCCATCTGCTCCAGCATAGCTGGCAGCACATTGGCAAGCAGGCGCAGCTTACGGATCTGGCGGACAGGAAGAGCGAGAGCGACGGCGATCGCTTCCTCGGTCCAGCCGAGAGCAACAAGGCGTTCAATACCTCGCCATTGGTCTACCGGATTGAGCGCTTCACGGACGCTGTTCTCGACCATGGAACGCATCGCGCCATTGTCGTTGGCTGCATCAACGACGAGTATTTCGATTTCTTCGAGACCGGCCGCGATGGCGAGACGCACCCGACGATGCCCGGCGTCAATGATATAACCATTTCCGCCATCCGTTTCCGGAGCGACCACCGGCGGCTGAACGATGCCGACGGCCTTGATCGTCGCCAGCATCAGCGCATCGGCCTGCGGCGACGACTTCGACTGGCGCATTCGGTCGGGGTTTTCCTTCAAAGCGCGCGGGTCAACCTTGATGATCTGCATGGGATTTGTCCTTGTCTAGAGGGTTCCGGACCGGCGCCATGCCAGCCCTTCCTGTCTTCATTTTTCTCGAAGACACCTCCCGGACCGCCGAACGGCCGGACTGACGCAACTGCGGCCGAGCATCCCTGCTGCGAAGGACGAGCGGGGCTGACAGCCCTGCGAAGAACGAGTAGCCGGGATGGCGCAGGCGGCGGTTGAGCGCACGCGTCGGCAGGAGGACCGATCTGCGACCGGTTCTTTCCCTCCTCCTTCTGTTCCATTTTTCCATTAGAAGAGCGGTCCACGTACGCCGAGGCGCGAACGACATGAAAAACCTCGACCGGAAACCGAAACGCAAAAGGGCGCTCGACCCGCGAGGGGAGCGCCCTTTTTCTGATCCCGGACGACATCAAAAGCCACAGCGATTGCGGCGGCAGGACATCATCTGAACGGGAAGTGATGCTCAGATATTGTTGATGGCAGGAAAATTCAAGTCGCGACCGTGAACACTCGCTGATAAATGTCGCCGTCGTCCAAGAGTGCCAGTCGAGGAAAGATGCATACAGATCCTGCAACCCGGAGGGCCATCGCACAACGCGCCATCGATCGCGCGAGGTCCCGTGGTACGCCGATCGACGAGGACCCAATCTTTATGGCTCTGCTGGATGCATGGATCAGTGGCGACATCGACATGTGTACGATGCGCGAGCGCTATCTCGACAGTTTTTCTCGCAAGGAAGAACAGCACCGTGGTCGTCAGCCTGGCCAGAATGAGATATCTCTGGATGATAATGTGCAAGAAAAAAGGGCCGACGGAGTAACCCGCGGCCCATAAAGTGTGGAGATCTTTGACCTCCAGAGGGGAACAGCTGCGGCGGCGGAACTGGGAGGAGACCGCCATATGCATCAGCTGTAGGCTTTATGCCTGATTTTTGACCAATCGGAAAACATTTATCGTGCAATGCAGCTATGCGGCCAGTGCGTTGGTCTCATTGCCGAGGTCAGCCGCCAGCTGCGTTTCGATGTCACGTAGTTCACGCCTTTTCCGTTTCAGGTCGTCAGCGAACGCAAACGCTCCTCCGTCTCGCGAACGGTATGAGGCCAGCCGGCACTCGGCCTCTTCCAACCGCCGGCGATACTGAAGCTGTTCCTGCTCGAAGCCGTCGAGTCCGTGCTCCAGCCGTGAGATGGCGCCGAGCGGAGTCACCGTGATCGCCAGGTCGATCTCGTAATCGGCTCCGGTGCGTTGGAGCAGCGTCTCGTAGCGATAGCTGCCACCCTTGCCGAACCTCTCACCCTCATAGACGAGATCGAAGCCGCCGATCGTGGCAAGATGCACATCGCCCTCATGCTGAAGCTGTAGAAGCGTGAGGATTTCCTTCATCAGCGCGCGACCGGCCTCCTTGCGCTCGGCATGTTCTTTACCGAGCACCGTCATAGTGAAGGCATCGCCTGTGGTCGACTGTAGCCGCGCGATGTCCTGGCCGATTTCCTCAATCCGCCGGGTCGAGAGCTCGATTTCGCGCTCTGCATCACGCATCTGCCGGCGAACGGCGTATTGATCGTCCTCGTGGGCGGCCCGCAGCCGTTCGAGCCGTGCGATATCGGCTTCCAGGCCTGCCTTCTGCATCAACCGTTCATCGCCGGATGCGATCGCCTTCGCCATGGCGAACTGGTTGGCCGCCCCTTCACCAACATCCTCCAGTCGCCTGATCGAGGTGTCGCCAGACAGGGCCGCGGCAATGAACCGGGCTTTGCGCTCATTGTTCTGCCACATGCTGGCATCCAACGAGCCTTCCGTCGCATAGGCGAAGATATCGACCTCGTCGTGCTGGTTGCCCTGGCGAACGATCCGGCCTTCCCGTTGCTCGATCTGCGACGGCAGCCAAGGCACATCCAGGTGATGGAGCGCCTTCAACCGAAGCTGGGCGTTGACGCCCGTGCCCATAGTTTCCGACGAGCCGATCAGGAAACGAACCTTGCCGGCCCTGACATCGCCGAACAGTCGCTGCTTGGCCTCGGTCTTCTTGAAGTCCTGCATGAAGGCGATTTGCGGGGCGGGCACGCCGAGCCGGACCAGCTCGTCGCGGATAAAACGATAGGCCGAGAAGCCGCGGGACTTCTCGACATTGATCGTGCCGAGATCGGAGAAGATCATCTGCGCAGCCCCTGGTAGATCGAAGTCTTTGCCGTCGGGGCGTCGATAGATCGCCTCGCCGGTATCCTTCCAGATCCCGTAGGCATTGCGGACGAGCAGATTGAGCTTGTTGTTCTCCTCGTTGTCGGTCGCCGGCATGACGAAGCGCAGGTCGATCGCCGCATGGCGCCCATCAGTGATGACGGACAACAGAATGTCGTCGCCCGACTTGGCGGGCCCCTCGCGCTGCTCGATCGCCTTGATCCTGCTGCCGAGGGTCTGCTGATAGGTCTTGAACAGCGCCGTCGGCTTGGCCGTCATGATCTGCCGCCGGCCGGTCGAGATGTTGGGCACCTTCACGTATTGCCGCAGGTCATTCGGCATCACCACATCGGCAAACGAGCGGAACATGGCGATCAGCTCGGGCACGTTGACGAAGGAAGCAAAGCGGCTGACCGGCTTGTATTTTCCCGATGGCTGGATTTCGAGTTCGGTGGTCGTGTCGCCGAAGCAGGAGGCCCAGGCGTCGAACTCGTGCAATCCGCGCTCAGAAAGTGCCGCATGACCGAGCAGGCGCTGGATGGAGAACATCTCGCCAAGCGTATTGGTGATCGGCGTGCCGGAGGCAAGCACGAGCGCGCGGCCTGGGTTCCGAGTCTCGATGTAGCGCGATTTGACATAGAGATCCCAAGCGCGCTGCGAGCCATTCGGATCGATGCCCTTCAGCGTCGACATATTGGTGGCGAAGGAGAGCTTGCGGAATTCCTGCGCCTCGTCGACGACGATCTGATCGACGCCGATCTCGGAGATGGTCAGAAGGTCGTCCTTGCGGGTCGCCAAGCCTTCGAGCCGCTCCTGAAGACCTTCCTTCAGCCGCTCGAGGCGCTTGCGCGAAACGCGGTCCTCGCTGTCGACCTTGGCCATCAGGTCTTCGTAGAGCTGCAACTCGTCCTGGATCATCTCCTGTTCGAAGGCAGAGGGTACCGCGATGAAGCGGAACGCCGAATGCGTGATGATGATCGCATCCCACGTTGCAGTCGCCGCACGCGACAGAAACCGGGCGCGCTTGTCCTTGGTGAAATTGGTCTCGTCAGCGACGAGAATGCGGGCATTCGGATAGAGGCTTAAGAACTCGCGCGCCGCCTGCGCCAGGCAATGGCCAGGCACGACCAGCATGGCCTTGGCGATCAGTCCAAGCCGGCGCTGCTCCATGATGGCCGCCGCCATCGTCATCGTCTTGCCGGCGCCGACGGCGTGAGCGAGATAGGTCGAGCCATCGGCAATGATCCGCCAGATGCCGCGTTTCTGGTGCCCATAAAGAACAAAGGCGCCAGAGGCGCCGGGAAGTTTCAGATGAGAGCCGTCGAATATGCGCGGCGCGATGTTGTTGAAACGGTCATTGTAGTCGCGGGCCAGCCGGTCGGTTCGATCCGGATCGGTCCAGACCCAGTCCTGGAATGCCTGCTTGATCCTTTGGAGCTTGTCGCGCGCGGCTTCGGTATCGACAACATTGAGCACCCGGCGTTCGCCATCGGCATCCTTGAAGACGTCGAAAATCTGCGGGACTCGACTGTTGAGCGCATCGGCAAGCAGCTCGCCGGCATGCCGGCGGCTGGTGCCCCATTCGGATGTGCCAGCGGCGCTATAGCCGAGCTGACGAGCCTCGACTGTCCATGAACCAAGCTCCGGCATATGATGGATGCGGATATCTGCGTCCATCTTTTGCCTGACGAAGGCGACGACATCGGCGGCCGGGATCCAAGGTGCGCCGAGACGGGCGGTAATGTCGGAGGGGCGCAAGTCTGCCGGCTGAACGACTGCCAAGGCGCGCACGTTGCGCTCATACGTCGGATCGAGCTCGGCTGCGGCCTGCGCGGCAGCGAGCTTTGTGCGGACGGCCCCTGAGAGATATCCGTCTGCCGTCTTCCACGATCCATCGGCCGGATCACGGAAGATGGCGTCACCCAGTTCGTCGACCACAGCCACAGGATCGCTGTGCAGCAGCTCAGCGACATGGTCGATATCGACGTGGCCTCGTTCATTCAGAACGACGGCGAGCGCATCTGCAGGAGACGTGATCGTCGGCGCCGCGGGCGGAGCAATCACGCGTTCGGAAAAAATCGCACCGGGCTTCGCGGTGTCGGTCTCCAGATCGTAATCTTCGATTGAGGCCACAAGCCAGCAATCCGGGTCGTCGCGGAAGGGAGCCAGGTTCGGCTGGCGGTGGGTCTCCTTGACCTCACCGGTCCCGGCATCTTCCTGGATCAAGACTGTTGTGTGGTTGATCGGCCCGAAATCGCGCACAAAGCTCGACCAGGCGATGCGCAATCGCACCTGGAGATCGCGCCATGGCCGATCGGTTTCCTGCGCCTTCAGGACCTCGCGCACTGCATCGCGGATCGGGATCAGCTTTGAGACGATCCGGACGTACTTTTCCGGGACCCCATCGCCTGAGCGCCCCTTACGGACGGTGACCGGCACGGTGGATCCGTCGAGCATCTGCATCAGACCCTTTGACCGGTCGAGGAAGAAGCTGCCCTCGCGAACAGTCCCGCACTTCGGCTGCAGATCGACGATTTCGCCGAGTTCTTCCTCCAGATCAATATCGATCGGTGTCGGTTCGCCGTCATAGAGATCGGCCGGCAGAAGCTCGATGGCAGTGGCAATGGCGGCTTCGAGATCCTCTCCATCGCGTGGGCGGCATGTGTAGGTCTCGCCGAACGGGCCGGAGGTCAGGGCGTGTGTGCCGAGCACGAGGTCCGGATGCCGACCAAACCAGCGATTGACCCTGATGGCGCCTTCGTCGTCGGTGGCCGGCGTGATCTCATCGACATCGAGCCACAGCTGATTTCCCTCCGGCTCTCCGGGCTTGCGCTTGCGGAAGAAGAGGATGTCGACGACGACGTCCGTGCCGGCGTCGCGACGGAAGCTGCCCTCGGGCAGGCGGATTGCTGCGATCAGGTCGGCGGATTTCGCAATATGCTCCCGTGCCGTGGTATCGGCCTTGTCCATGGTGCCATGCGATGTGACGAAGGCGGCGAGCGCGCCGGGCTTCAGCAGGTCAATCGACCGGGCGATGAAATAGTCGTGCAAACGAAGGCCAAGCGATCGGTAAACGCGGTCCGAGCGGACGGTGCGATCAGAGAAGGGCGGATTGCCGATGGCGAGATCGTAGATCGGAGCCAGATCCGTACGGGCAAAGTCGCCATTTATGATCCGCGCCTTCGGCTGAAGCAGGCGGGCGATGCGAGCGGTGACCGGATCGAGCTCGATCCCGGTAACATAGGCGGCGTCACGATAGGGCTCTGGCATCAGGGCAGGGAAGAGCCCCGTGCCGATGCCAGGTTCCAGCACCCGGCCGCCGCGCCAGCCCAGTTTTTGGACCCCAGCCCAAATTGCCCTGATGATGAATTCCGGCGTGAAATGCGCATACTGGGTGCAGCGGGCAAGCGACGCGTAGTCGCACTCGGAAACCGAGGTCTCCAGCAAAGAACCAATATCGTCCCAGCCCTGGCGGAAATCGACCTCGCCCGGCCGACGGAACATGCCATTGGCCAGTTCGCCGGCGCCGAAGCCGGTGAAACGGATCAACTGCGCCTGTTCTTTTGGCGTCGCCGGCCGGTCCTGCTTGGCAATGCCGTCGGCGATGAGGATCGCGGCGACATTGGCGCGGGCGCGATCTTTCCAGGAGGACGCCAGCTTGCGGTCGCCGTCCAGATAGAAGTTTGCCCGAAGCCTTGCGCGCCGGACGGGCGTGGTAGCGACGGGGACGGCAGGAGCAGGTGCTGGCGGCAGGGGATCCGGATCGTCATCATTGGCGGCATTAGACGAAAACCCGCCGAACGCTGTCACACCAAGTCCGAGGCCGGCGACAAGCACATTCGAGCCGAACATGTCGAGCGTGAAGGGATCGTTGCTCATGGGAAAGCTCCTTGAAATGAGGGCGAGCGCCATCGCTCGGCCACGGAGAAGGCCGCTTAGGGCGCGAAATTTGCGAATGATGATCTGGCTCAGGCGGCCAGGGCTGAGGGGAAGTGGCGTAGATGCACCGGCAGCTTGGCCGCGATCTCGTCGTCAGACAGGGTGTCGAGCAACTTCAGGAACGTGCCTTCACTGCCACCGTAGAGCATCACCGTGCGATGTCCTTGCATCTGCTTCGGCCAGCGGTCGCCGGCATAGCCACGATAGTCGTCGGTCGTCGTGCTCCAGATGTGCTCAAGCCGTTCTTCGCGGCTCATCGCCCGGACTGGTCGGGTTTCGCGGTCAACGATTGCGGTCCGCATCGCCTCCACAGAGTTCGGGTCCGAGAGGTCGCAGTAGGTGTGAAAGTAACGGACCGCTTCGTCGATCCGGATCGCGTAAAATACCGAGGTCACCGACCCGGTCATGAACTCACGCATCGCAAAGATCGGCCCGCGCATCCAGAGCGGCGGCAGGATATCGAGCATATAGGAGTAGGAGGTTTCATCGATCTCGAACCATTCGCCGGCATAGACGGCAGACTGGTCGCCATCAAAGCGGTCCGGGCGCATCGCGTGCCTGTCGAACATCCGGAACATGTCGGCGCGCTTGGCCGCTCCTTGAAAGATTTTGCGGGGAGGGGCTATAGAGGTCATCAGCTTGATCCTTTTCGGGGTTTTGGACCGAAGGCAGCACAAGTCGTTTCAACCTTGCCATTCTCTTCAGTCCTTCATGACCCCTTCCACGCTGCCGGCCTCGTGTCCGGCCGGGTCAAGGGCCGGCGCATGCCGGGCGAAGCCTCCCTTGATGCGGCCGGCGCGCATGCGGCAGGCCCCGTTATTCCCTGCGGTTTTCCTTTCCCGTTTTTCACTTTCCCTGTTTTGGAGAACCTCGTTCCAATCCTCCGCCGGCGGACGGAGCCGCTGCCAGTCGCAGCCGGACGCCTCGGCGAGCGCGCGCAGTCGCTCGGCGTACACATCACCCTGAGAATTGGCATCGGTCGCGGCCACCAGTGTCAGTCCCGGCCGCACAGCAAGTTCGGCAAGCGCCGCGTCTGTCGCCGGAGACCACCCGCCGCCAGTGCTGAGATAGAGAGTTTGCTCGCGCGAGCCCTCGAGCGCTGCGAGGCTCATCGCGTCGATCGCGGCCTCGGTAACGCAGAGACGAGAGGCATCGCTTGGTCCAAAACGGAAAAGAACCTTAGAGCCCCCGGTGGCGAAGCCACGCCAGTCGGTACCGCGCTCTTCCCAGCCGACGACGCGTCCCTCGCTATCGACATGGGCCGCCCACATACTGCCGAAGGGCCCTTCCCGAAGGACACCCGCTCGAATGGCCTGCCGGGCGATGGCCGTCGGGATCCAGCGCTCCCAGCACAGATAGCGCCAGGCACCGGATCCGGGCGAAGGCGAGCGCCGGCTGCGCCAACGGTCGCCAATGTCTTTTACTGGCACTGAAGACCGCGAGGACTTCCATTCCGACCGGGAGAGTTGATACCCGACAATTGACGCGACCGCTTCCGTTGCGGACGGGAATGAAATTCCTTCCAGGAACATGGCAAGTCCAAAGACATCGCCTTTCTCATCGCTGAGCGGATCGAACCAGCCGCGTCCGTCATGCGTGACAATGACGATGTTGCCGCCACGCCGGTATTTGACGGCGCGTCGCGTGCTTTCCTTAATATCGATGTCGTAACCGGCCTGCTCCAGTACGGCTTCGCAACTCACCTTGGCGCGCAGCGCCTCCAACTCTTCTCTCTTCATTGTTTTCCGATCACTTGTCGATCGCCCTTCTTTTCCAATCCGCATACCTGCGGCCATCCTCGTTTCCGCCGCGAAGAATGGAGGGGGCAAGGGCGCGGCAATCAAGGTGCAGATTTGCACCGGCCGCGGCGGAGCTTCCCTTGCGGCCGACAGGTCGCCAGCGGCAGGGACATGCGGGTCTCAATGAGACCCGCGGGGGAAATATTCGTGCTTATGCTCACCTCCGCATAAGCATGAATATGCGCCGTGGTGACTTATGGTCACCTCATGCTCAAACGCCCTGCCTGGCAGGGCATTTCCGCTTTTCAACTGCACATAATCGGCTCGCTGAGCCGCGCTCCTCAGCGTCGGGCAGAGAAACGGAGGCAACCTGGCAATTGCAACTCTGAACAGAACAGGAGAACGCAATTGCCGACCCCACTACACCTCCGTCTTCGAACCGAAGACCCCGGAAACATTTTGTCGCCGCTCGCCCGGATGGTCCAAGACCATTGTGAGCGCCGTGATTATGAGGCCGCGCGCCGGCGCCAGTACACCGCCGTCGTGCTCCACTTTGGCTATTGGCTGGCCGACCGTGATGTCGCCATGGACAGTTTTAGCACCGATCACATTGAGGCGTTCCTTGCTGAGCACCAGAACGGCTGCTCCTGCTTCTGGAAGATGCGCACGGGGGTGAAGGCGATGCGATACGCTTTGAACCTTGCGGTGAAAATGAGGGCGCTGCGCCTGATCCCACCCACGAACCTATCGGCGATTGATCGCGAAGTCCTGGCATTCGACGCCATGGTCGCCGAAGTTTGGGGTTTGTCCGAGGCTTCACGCCGCAAGCATAGCAATATCGTCCGGCGCCTTCTCGTTGGAAGTGTAAGAGACGGCCGTGTCGATATGGCCGACCTGACCCCCTTGCACATCCGACAGTTTGTGCTCGGCGGGAACAGATGGAAGCCTGCCACCATTCGTAGCTATGCGGGCTCGGTCAGATGCTATCTACGATATCGAACGCTGGTGGGCGATGACGTTCGTCGCTTGAAGAGAGCCATACCAGCGCCGGCGATGAGAAGCCCGACCAAACTTCAAACAGGCTTCAGCCCTGCGGAGCTGGAGCAATTGTTGGAGGTCTCGGCGGAAATCGGCCAAACCCGAAAAAGAGTTCATGCCATCGTAAGGTGTTTGGCCGACCTGGGAATGCGGTCAATCGAGATAACTCGCCTGACGCTCGATGACATCGACTGGGAGAAAGGGCTGATCCAGGTGCCCTCCACCAAGTCACGCCGGTCCGATCCTATGCCGCTCCCATTCGCGACCGGTGAAGCGATCGCCGACTATATCGTCCACGAGAGGCAAGCCACGCAACACAGGGAAGTCTTCGTCCGGCATGTAGCGCCTATCGGAGAGCCGATCACCCCGCGCGCGGTGCAGCGATCGGTGTATGCGGTTTACGAGCGGTTGGGCTGGGACTGTACCAGAATCCATATCTTCCGCCACACGATTGCGAGCCGCCTGGTCAACGGCGCCGTGCCGATGAAGCAGGTTGCGGACGTGATGCGGCACAGGAGCGTGGTGACAACGGCGGGCTATGCTCGCGTGGATCAAAACAGGCTGGCGGCCGTGGCCCTGCCGTGGCCGGGAGCGCGGGCATGACTGGATCAACAACGATGCTGTCTCGCGCCGAGACCTACCTTGCTTACCGCTGAAACCTTGGCTTCAAGCTGAAAACTGCGGGGAGGCAGATCATCTCCTTTGCCCGGTATGCCGACGACAGAGGACACGAAGGCACCCTCTCTCCCGATATCGCGCTCCGCTGGGCAAAGGCCAACGCGACTATTGCCGACCCCTTCACCTGGGCAAAACGCCTGGAGGTGTTGAGGCCATTCGCCACCTTTCTCGCGGCAGAGTACGGCGAAACCACTTTCCCAGCCACCAACCCCTTCGGTCGCACGAAACGTCGGCTTGCCCCGCATATCTTTACTATCGAAGAGATCACGGCCATCATCGCCGAGGCGCATCATATTCGCCGTGTTCAGGCCGCCGGGACGCTCATGATGCCCGCCCTGGTCGGGCTGCTGGCTGCGACCGGCCTGCGGATATCAGAAGCGCTCAGTCTCCAGCTCCGCGATCTGGATCTTGAAGCGGCGCAGATTTTAGTCCGGGAAGCGAAATATGGACGTCAGCGCCTTGTCGCCCTCCACCCGACCTCGGTTGCCGCGCTCGAAAATTTTCTTGATCGACGAAACGCGATATTCCCATCCAGCCCGACCGATCCGGTCTTCTTGAGCGAACTGTCCGGCAAGATGCTGACCTACATGAACGCCTGATATGCCTGGTTCCGGATTACCCAGAGATTGGGGATCCGGCCGCGCGGTGGCCATCCGTTAGTGCGCATCCATGACCTTCGCCACAGCTTCATATGTCGCCGGCTTATCCTCTGGCAGCAGAGTGGAGCCGAGATCGATGCCGCGATGATGATGTTGTCCACTTATGTCGGGCACGTCAATTTACGCGATACCTATTGGTATATCGAGAGTGTGCCCGAGCTCATGGCGATTGCCGGCAGTCGCTTCGAAGATGCGGCTATCGTCGGAGGCGACCTCGATGACTGACACCGCGCCTTCCTTTCCAACCCTGCTGCAGCGTTTCTTCGTGGATCATCTGCGCCAGCAACGAGCGGTGAGCCCCTGCACGGTCGCGGCCTATCGGGATACGTTCAAGCTACTGCTGGCCTTCGCGGAGAAGCGGATCGGGAAATCCCCGACCGACGTGACCTTGCCCGACCTCAACGCCGACCTAATCCTGGCCTTCTTGGACCACCTTGAGCGTGAACGGGCCAATAGCGTCAGGAGCAGAAACGCCCGCCTCTCCGCCATCCGCGTATTCCTCAAATATGCCGCACACGAGGATCTAACCGCCTTGGCGGTGATTGAGCGCAGCCTCGCCGTCCCGCAGAAGCGGCACGATAAGCCTGTGCTCGGCTATCTCACCCGGCCCGAAGTTCACGCGATCATCAATGCACCTCATCCAAAAACCTGGGCCGGCCGCCGGGACCGAGCGCTGTTCGCGTTCCTCTACAACACCGGCGCACGCGTGTCCGAGGCCATCAACCTTCAGGTCGGCAGTGTCATTCTGGAGACTGCACCGGTCGTTCACCTGCATGGGAAGGGACGGAAGCGCCGAAGCGTGCCGCTCTGGAATGAAACCGCAAGAACCCTAAAGCGATGGATACAGGATCTCCGTGATTGTCGGCCGGACGCGTATCTCTTTCCCAATAGTTCAGGCGGTCGGCTATCCCGCTCCAGCGTAAGGCAACGCCTCGACCTCGCCGTCGATACTGCCGGCCGGGACATTCCATCGGTCAAGGCGAAACCGATATCGCCACATACCTTCCGGCATACGACCGCAATGCACCTGCTGCAGTCCGGCGTCGACCTTACTGTGATCGCGCTTTGGCTCGGGCACGAGGACACAAGCACAACGCATATCTATATGGAGGCCGATCTTGCAATGAAGGAGGAGGCACTCAGCCGGCTTCAGCCGGTCACCGCAACTGGCGTACGCTATCGGCCGCCTGACAAGCTTATGCACTTCCTGCAATCGCTCTGATTATGTGCTGCTTGTCTGCCGGCAGCCGCCCGCTCATCCGGGCAGCTGCTCGTGGGCTGAGCATAATCTAGAACGGCGCATATTCATGCACGATCTCAAGATCGTCTTCGTCATCGAGTTCGTCGGACGGAAGGACGCCGAATTCGTCGCCGGATTTGAACAGGGTGACGGGAACCATGAGAATGCGGGAAAGCGAAAATGCGTGGCTTTGGGCGAGTGCAAGATCCTGTGCCATGTGAGAAACCTCCGTCCGGAGCGGGCCAATCCCGCTCGATGGCTCCTCAAAGGACCGGGGACGGTCGCGATCACCGCGAAGCCGAAGGCGCAAGCGGCGGCAGCTTGCTAGCCGACCCCGATAGTGGGTTGATCGACGGAGATCCGGACATGGTCCAGGACGCCATCCATAAAGAGCGGGATTGGTTTGCTTCGGCGGGAATTGAGGTATCCGGCACAGATCGTTCACGGAAGCCAGCTCAGCATTTGTTGCCGAGCACCTGTCTGACCAGCCCACCAGTCAGCGACGGCCGGCTTTCTCCTGATCGGACAAGGCCTTGAGAACAGCGAAGTCCATCTCAGCGCGTGGCTCTATCCGGGCTATCTCGCTGGCGACTTTCGACCAGTGCCAGAACTCGTCGAGATCACCACTGGACCGGCTATGCAACGCACGGCGCTGTGCTTCGTAGTAGGAGCCGGCTGGATCCGAACTTGCGAGAAGCCTGGCATCAGCCTGCCATCGCCGCCCTATTGCCCGGCGATGTGCGAGCCATCGTGTGAGGAAGTGGATCATCAATCTCTCGAGACCGGTGGCGATATAGGCAAGTTACCACAAACTCGATGGAGAGGCATTAATATATTGATATTCCAACATCTTAGAGAAAATCAGATAATCGTTATTATGGAACAAAGCCGCTATGCTCTTTTGCGGAAGGTGTGTATATTCGCAAGTTTTAGGATGCGGACTCATTAGCTGAGGCGATCCATGTCCTCGTTGCGGCAAGTTTGAGGGCGGCCATGTAATTGTCTGCACGCCGGTCGTATCGTGTCGCAACGCCGCGCATCTGCTTGATACGGTTGAAGAAGCGTTCCACGAGGTTGCGCTGACGGTAGACCCAGCGGCTGAAGCTGAATGTCTGCTTTCGGTTGGCCTTTGCAGGGATGTTCGCCCAGCATTTGCGTTGTTTGGCAAAGTTACGAATTGCGTCGGTGTCATATGCCTTTTCGGCGAGGATCGTCGCGCCGGGCCGTAGGTCGCTCAACAGCTTTTCAGCCATTGGTGCATCGGCGGCTTGGCCGGCGGTGAGTTCCAGCCGAACCGGTCTGCCATCTGCATCGACAAGAGCATGGATTTTTGTCGTCAGGCCGCCGCGCGAACGTCCCATGCAAGGATCGGCAGAGCCCCCTTTTTAGCGTTGGCACCATGCTGGTGAACACGAACACAGGAACTGTCTATCATCACTATGTCTCCATCGTAACGCTTTGAAACGGCGTCTAGAAGACGATCCCAGACGCCTGCCTTACGCCAGCGGGAGAACCGATTATAAAGCGTCGTGCGCGGGCCATAACGCTCCGGCACATCTCGCCAGGACGAACCAGTCCTGAAACGCCACAGGATGCCATTGATCACTCGGCCATCATCGACACGACGTTCAACTCCACGGCTATTGGTCGGCAGGAGTGGTGCGATGATGTCCCATTCTTCGTCGCTCAATTCGTGACGGCGCATGGCAATCTCCTTTTACGGAAATTGAATCACACACCGTCAATAAGATGAACCCAATTTATGGGGACACTGCCTAGTAGGAATATATAGTATGCAAGTGGTCTGCGGATGACAGCGGCGGTCGATGGAGTTGTTATCGGCCGCCGTCGTCCTTCACGGCTTGGCCGGCAATCTTTCGGTTGTCCAAGCGGCGATGTAGTCGAACAGGTTCTTCTGGGAGTTCGCATAGGCATTTTCAGGCCCGCACAGCTTGCAGGGCGCAAAGCCGTGGTTTGCTCCTTCGATGTAAATCAGATCCCGATCCTTGGCGACAGAATGCTCGTAGATCTCTTCGGAGTCGCGGATAAACAGATATCCCGTCATTCCGGCGACTAGGGTCGGGACCGTTATTTTCTCCACGGCGCAGATCGTGGAATTGTTGGAAGAACAATGATCGATACCGTCGAGCGAATTGGTCGAGCGAACCGCTTGCGTCGTCAGGAAGGACGTCAGCGTCAGTTGCTTTGTGCCCTTACCGAAGGAATTTGTCGTCTGCTTGGCGTCGAGTTCCGGCGGGCTGACGGACGTGACAATTTCCTTGACGATGGAAGCGTCGTTTTTGATCAGCTTCTGCGGTGCCCGCGTCTGTCTGAGGGCGATCGCGGTGTCCATGCTATGCAATTGCGATGCACCACCCGGGCCGGCTCCCGGATTTCCGCCATGAGGAATGAAGAAGGCTTCATCATCCGGGTAAGGTCCTTTGCCTTCCTGAATTTTTCGTCTCTCCGCCAATGCCTTGTCGATGAGCGCGTTCATGCGCAGCGACTGTGCCTGATAATACCGTGTCTGGAAATCCTTTGGATAGTGGGAGGATCCCGATGGATTATACCCGTTCTCAGTTGCATATGGATCGAGTTTTGCGTCGAATTTCCCGGGTGTTTCGTCCATGACGGAGCCATTGAGGCTTCGCAGCAGAATGACCGGTACGCCAGGATGGGCGTCGGCCAGAACGATCGCATCCGCCTTGGGAAGGCCGGCCAGATCGTCTCTGCAGGGCACAAGCTTCTTCGGATCCTGACAGAAGGACAGGCCTGCTTCGGCCACCGCCTGATAGAAGCTGAGCGTCGGCCCCCCTCCGCTATGGCCCAGCAGCACGACATAGCGAATACCCGGCTGCTTGCGCAGGAACTCCACCCCAGCCTTGACGTCCAGGGCGATCCGGTCCCAATCGACCACCATCTCGTTGTTGTTGAAGCGGGTATTCATGCAAAGCGCCGCGAACCCGCGCTTCGGCATTTCAGCGCATGTCGGATGGGTCAGATAGTTTGCAGTCCTGTGGATCGCCAAAAAGGCAACCGTCGCCTTGCCGTCTGCCGGCATGTGAAAAATACCGGACGCGGCGCCAAAGCTGACATATTCCGGCGGCGGCGCCGCGAGCGCCAGGTTTGCCGAAAGGCACGCCACGCCGGCGCAAATCAGCGCATAGATGGTTTTCTTCAAAGTCGAACTCCTCCCTCATATGATAGTGATGGTCAAATTTCGCCCCGTATTCCGGGCGATGTTATGCAACGATCCGCAAAAGCTCCCTCGCCATGCGGGCATCCTTATCCTCATTGGCACCGATGGATGTGCCGATCCCGAGATAGCGCTCTGCTATATCTGCAGATCCGGCGAGCGCGGCCGCCGCGCCCTCCATGACCATCTGCCCGTTTTCGATGACATAGCCGCGGTCGGCGATCGAAAGCGCCTGTCGGGCATTCTGCTCGGCCAGCAGAATGGTGATGCCTTCGCCGCGCAGACGCTGGATCAGCTGAAAAATCTCGTTGACCAAAAGCGGCGCCACTCCGAGCGACGGTTCATCGAGGATCAGCAGCCGCGGCCGCGACATCAGTCCACGTGCGATCGCCAGCATCTGCTGCTGGCCGCCGGAAAAATTCCCTGCCACATCGCCGAGGCGATCTTTCAGCACCGGAAAGAACATGCAGACGAATGCCAGCTGGCTCTCGATATCCATCGACAGTCGCGACGGCACACTGTAGGCGCCGAGCCGCAGATTTTCGAGGACCGTCATGCCGCCGAAAATCTGTCTGCCTTCGGGAACATGCGCAATACCGAGCCGGAGCCGGTCCGATGCTGAAAGGCCCTTGACCGACTTTCCATCGAAAATCACTTCGCCCTGCATGGGCGTCAGGATTCCCGACACGAGTTTGGCAATCGTGCTTTTACCGGCACCGTTGGATCCGACCAAGGTTGCGATCTCACCGGCATCCAGGGACAGAGTAATCTTGTTCAGCACACTCGCGCCGGTATAGCCCGCGGAAACGCCTTTCAACTCAAGCAGCGGCATTCTGCTCCCTCCCCAGATATGCTTCGATGACCTGCGGGTTTCTCTGAACCTCCGCGGCCGAACCAGCGGCGATGACCCTGCCGGCGTCGAGAACGACCACGTGATCGGCGACATTCATGACCAGTGACATATTGTGTTCCACCACCAGGATCGAGATTCCGGCAGCGCGGATCGCTCTCAGAAGGGCGGCCAGTTCCTCGGTTTCCGTGTCGTTGAGACCTGCGGCCGGCTCGTCGAGACAGAGAAGCCGGGGGCTGCCCATCACGGCGCGGACGACTTCCAGCAACTTCTGGGCACCCATAGGCAAGTCCACGGCATGCGCATCCTTGAAGCGCTCGAGGCCGACGATTTTCAGCATCGCCAATGCCTGGGACCGGATCCTCATCTCTTCGCGCCGGCTTTCCGGGCTCCACAGCATCTGGCCAAAATCACTGCTTTTAATCAGGCGATGGCGACCGACCATGACGTTTTCCAGAACAGTCAGACCCGGAAAGACACGTGCCGACTGGAATGTCCTGATCAGGCCGAGATTGGCGATGTCCATGGGGCTCCAACCGGCAATCTGCTTTCCAAAAAATGCAACGGTTCCTTCGTCGGGCGGGAAAATGTTGGTGATCAGATTGAAAACCGTCGTTTTCCCTGCACCGTTGGGTCCGATGAGCGCCGTGATGGAATTCTCCTGTACGGAGAAATTCACGCCGTCGGTCGCCTTCAGCCCGCCGAACTTTTTCGATAGACCGTCCACTCGCAGGATATCCGTGCCGTTCGGCTGTTTTAGATCCTGGCTCATTGAGCACCTCCTTCCGCCAGTCCCTGGCTGTTCGCGACGGTTTTCGGGGTCGACACGCGGCTCATCGCGTGCGCGATAACGCCGTACATGCCGCGCGGCAGATAGAGGAAACAGAGGATCAGCAGCGCCCCGCTGAAGAAGGTCTTGTACATCGCCAGCGGCTGGAAGATCGTCGGCAGCATTGTCAAAAGCACGCTTCCGAACACAGGGCCGACAAGCGTCCCTTCGCCGCCGATGACGAGCATCGAGACCAGTTCCAGCGAGCGTGCCGTCCCCACCATTTCAGGAGCGAGGAAGTTGAAGGAGTAAGCCAGAAGACTGCCGGAGATCGATGCGAGAGCGGCGCTGATCATGAAGACGGCCAGCTTGTAGCGGACAATGTTGATACCGAGCGCGCTGGCCGCCATCTGGTCAGACCGTATCGACTGCAGGGCGCGGCCGAAACTCGTGCGTAACGCACCGAAGAGGCAGAAAAGCACCACGACATCGACCGCGACAACCAGGAAGTACATGGACATCGGCGTATCGAAATACAGGGGACCGACCGAGAAGGACGGGATCCCGACCATCCCCGACGGTCCACCGGTGATGTCGATGAAACCGATGGCGCAGGAATCGATGAGCAGTCCGAATGCCAATGTCGCCAGTGCCAGATAGAGACCACGCAGCCGCAATGTCACGATCGACAGCACCAGGGCGGACAGAAGCGACAACATGACGCCCGCCGCAATACCGAAGACAGGCTCTATCCCGTAATTGATCGAGAGATACCCGGCCGTATAACCGCCGATCGCCATGAAACCGGCCTGGCCAAGGCTCACCTGTCCCGTATAACCCATCAGCAGATCCAGGCCGATCAAGGCAAGGAAAATGATCGCGGCAATGGTCAGGCTCGAGATATACGCAGCCGGAATGACCAGCGGGACGACAACGGCGATGACGATGCCGACTGCGGCGGCGATCCAGGCGGTTTGCGGCGCGAGCCTCGTGAGGTGACCCCAGACTCGCGGTTCCTCGCGAACGTCTTGCCGGCGGGTAATCTTGGACGGGATAAGACCGGTCGGCGCATAGATGAGGATAAACAGCAGCAGGATCAGTGCGATGGCGTTGCTGAACAGTGACGAAACGTAGGCCGTTGCAAACTGGGTGACCAGTCCGAGAAAGAGACCTCCGACGATCGCGCCGGGGAAGGACGAGATACCGCCGATGACCACCGCGATGAAGCCGGATATGGTGAAAAGCTGTCCGGTATTGAATTGCAGCGTAGTCGTCGGAGCGACGACCACGCCGGCCACCGCCGCAATCAGTGTCGCCAGCGTGAAGCTGAGCAGCGTCATGCGCTTGACGTTGATACCCATCAGCGCGGCGGCGGATGGGTTTTCCGAACAGGCGCGCAGGGCCTTGCCGACCTTCGTCCGGGAGATCACGAACCAGACCGCCAGGAAGATGACAATTGCCGTGCCAATGATCCAGAACGTTTGCGTCGTGATCCTCAATCCGCCGATTTCGAGCGGCTGCTCGCCAGAGAATGCGGGAACAGAATAGGGCTGGCTTCCCCAAACGATGAGCGAGAAGCCTTCGATCAGCGTCAGGATGCCGACCGTCAGCATCAAAACGTTTGCATTGGAAAGCTTCTTCAACGCGGGTACGAAGGTGAACCATCCGATCGCCAGTCCTACGACCGTCGTTCCTCCCACCGCGCACAGAAGCGCGATGGGAAGGGGAAGGCCTAGTCGCTGGCTGAATGTGTAACCGGCGAGCGCCGCGAGAACTGCAAACCCGCCCTGCGACAGGTTTACGACCCCCGTCACGCGGTAGATCAACGAAAATCCGAGGGCGATCAACGCATAGATTGCGCCCAGCAGAACGCCGCCTACGAAAATCTGTAGGACTTCAGCCATGGTGGACTCCGAGTTTCGACTGGTATTACTTGAGCGGAGTTCCGCCTACGTCACTGACGGGAACCCAGGTCCCACCGGCGGTGTCCCACCGGGTTATGACGACATTGGATTTGTCCAGGCCGCGCTGGGGATCCCGCTTGAAATCGTAGACGCCGTTGATGCCTCCGAAATCCTGAAGGTTGTTCAGGTAGTTGCGGAGAGCATCGGCATCCGCCTTCGCCGGCATTGCCTTCAAGGCGCTGACGACGAGAAGTGCCGGGTCCCAGGCAAACGTCGAAGGCCCGTCGGGTTTCACGTTCGCCGATTCGAATGCCTTGTAAAAGGCTGCCTTTGCCGCCGCGACCTTCGGAGAAGCGTCGCCCTTTTCAGACTTCAGCCAATGGGGAGCGGGGATATATAATTCCTTCGGCAGAAACGAGGAATATTGCTCCATCTGCGCGTAGGTCATGTTACCGTCGGTAGTTCCTACCGGAACGTCAAAACCCGCATCGCGGATCGCCTTGAAAATCGTCCCGATCGGTGCGCCTGTGGACCATGCGATCACTGCGTCGGGATTGGCGCCCTTGATCCTTTGAACCAGTGCGCTGGCGCTGACTTCTGTCGGGTTGAATTGCGCTTCGGCAACGATCTTGATGTCGGACAGATCGCCCTTGCCCACGGATGCGGTAATATTCTTGTAAGCGTCCTGCCCGGTTGCGTCCGTGGAGGTTATCAGCCCGATATTCTTCCAGCCCCGGTCGCGGAAATATTTGAGCAGTCCTTCCGCCAGGCCCTTGGTGGAGACACTCGAACTGAAGACGAACTCTCCCGGCTTGGGATTCATCGACGGGGAAAGACAGTACAGAACCGGGCCGCTTCGAACCAGCGGACCCATGGCGTTGCAGAGGCCAGACACGGCCGAGCCGATAATGACCGGCGGAGCCCCAGCCTTGATGCTATTGACCAGCTGCACCGCGATCTGAGGGCTGGATTGGTCGTCGTGGAAGACGAACTTGATCTGTTTGCCATGCACTGTTTCGGTGGCTGCAGCCTTTTCGTAAAGTTGCAGGGCCTGTTGTTCGGCCTTGCCGAGAAAGGCACCGCCTCCGGTAAGCGGCAGGACCACATTGATGTCGAGTGTCTCCGCCTGTGCGATGTGCGCACCCACAGATACGGACATGGCTAGCGTTGCAAAGATAGTCTTAACCAGACCCAAAACCAAAACCTCCCTTAAATCGCGATCAATTTTTTCACGGGCATTTCGCTCCTCTGCGAATGCGTGGGTAAATTCTTAGATATCTTAGGATTTGTCAAGGATCAATTTCTGCCGGCCATATCGACAGAGAAGTTCAAAATAGCCGCGATCTTTTCCTGCTACGGACCTAGTAAATGCCCCAATTTTTTAGGTTTCGGCACAACCTTGGCGTATCGTTTGATATCTAATTATCTATGGTTGATGCCTGTCTTCGCGTGATTGCTATCGACACATGCTCATGTGATAGTGAGGACAAATGGAGTTTCTTAGGTATGAAAGCTGATACGGCTCAAAACGCCGATCTCGTCGCCGGCTCGGAAGAGCAAGTCGCCCTGCCGTTCGCCGCAAGCTTAGGTTACCAGGTGCGCCTGACTCACAGGCTTATCCAGAAATATCTTCAGCAGCGGATCGAGCCATACGGCGTATCGCTGGGAATGTGGTATTTTCTTCGAGCCCTATGGAACGAAGATGGATTAACGCAAAAACAGTTGTCGCTGATCGTTGGAACCATGGAGCCGACAACTCTTTCCGCGATCAAGGCGATGGAGCAGAACGGATTGGTCAACCGCAGTCGCAACAGCGAGGACAAGCGCAAGATCAACATTTTTCTTACCGAGCGCGGCCATAAACTGAAGCATGAGCTGATGCCCATCGCAAAAGAGGTCGTTGGTGCGGCAGCTTCCGGGTTCACCGAAAGGGAGATCCAAATGTTGATGCAATTCCTTGGTGCCATCCAGGCCAATATGACGACGAAGATTCAGCCTGAAGTCGCCACCTAACGTTCTTCGTTTCCTAAGTGAAGACGAGTTGCCAAACGCCGAATCCTGCCGGATTTCATGGCTACGCGGCACTGCCGTTCTAAATTTTTGCAGAAAAAGCCCCACCTACCCCTGTTCTTATCCCCAGAACTAACTTAGCTTTCTAAACATTGACCTGAAGTGGCTAAAAGGGCCAGCGAAAGCGTCAGAACCTTCCCCTGTAGAGAACCAATCAATGTCAATTGCAGCCGCCTCCAGTTCCGCAAGAGTGAATGCCAGATGTAGCGGCTTTCTGATGGTCAGGGCATGACCGGAGAGATTCTGGCGTTCATCTCTGCGTTATGTTTTGCGTTGGGCAGTATTGCGATTGTCAACTCGTCGAGGAAAAACGACAACGGTCTCCTTCTGTCCGTTGTTCTGACCGGCGGTTTCGCGCTCATTGCCTGGGCGTTTCTTGGGCGGCCGTTTTTCTCGGCCGACATTCAGGAGCATTTCTGGCCGGCGATTGCCTGGTTCGCCGCAGCCGGCATATTTTCGACGGTATGGGGGCGCACCACGCTCTACAGGTCGGTCCAATTGGCCGGCGTGGTCCGGGCGACGACAATCCGGCGGCTGACGCCATTCTTCTCCGCTCTCTTTGCGTGGCTTGTCCTGGCGGAAAGCCTGTCAGTCCCCGCCATGCTCGGAATGGCTGCGCTGGGCGCGAGTTTCGTCATGCTCTATTTCGACAATCGTAAGCTGAGCGCCGATTCCATCTCGAAAGAAGATCTGTCCCGAGGCTGCATGCTGGCTCTTCTGTGCGCGATGACCTATGCGGTCAGCTATGTCGTTCGCCGGAGCGGCCTTTCTCTCATGCCGGACCCCTATCTCGGTGCATTTGCCGGGTCGTTAGCTGCATTAGTTTACTATCTCGTCGGGATGACGGGGCTCGTCGGGATGGTGGGGCGCGCGGGGGGAGAGCGCAGGCGCTTTTCGTTCCGTTCCCTCGACAGACCCCAGCTTGCCGCCGCCTCGCTGATTTCCCTGGGCCAGGTCATTCAGTTCGTGGCCCTGAGCCATACGACGGTCGCACGGGTCGCCGTGGTCAACTCGATAGAAATATTCCTGTCGACCTATCTCGCGGTGTTCATCTTCAAAACGGAAAAGTTTCCGTCGATGCTTGCCGTGTTGGCAACGGCACTGGCCACTGTTGGGCTGGTCGTCGTGGCCGCAGGATGAGGAGTTTCGGGACTGGATCCCGCGCCGACGCCCGCCTGTCTGCCGGGTGCGCTTGGAGCAGCTGGCGCGCCGGATCCAGCCTGAGGGATGAACGCGCAGCTTTCCGATCCCGGTCAATCTGGAGATATCATGGTTACGGCCCCCCAACGTCTTAATATCGGGCATTTGGCCTTCGCCATCCTGCCGCCGCTCTTCTGGGCGGGCAATTTCTTTCTTGCTCGCGCTTTCCGCGATGATATTCCGCCCTTCCAGATGTCGTTCTGGCGGTGGCTGATAGCCTTTTTTCTGCTCCTGCCTTTCGTGTTGCCGAAACTGCGCCAGAATCGCGATCGGCTCAGGCGAGAATGGCTTTGGCTTTCTGCCCTGGGCATCGTCGGCGTTACAGCGTTCAATTGCTTCATCTACGTTGCACTGCATCACACGACGGTGGTCAATGCCGCGCTGATAAACTCGCTCATGCCGGTCATGACGCTTGTTTTTGCTTATATTTTCCTGCGCGTGCGGATCGCTGGGCTGCAAGTCCTCGGCGTCGCGCTGGCACTGACCGGGGCCGTCGTCATTATAGCGCGTGGCAATGTCCACATACTTTCCGCCCTGGCGCCCCAGTATGGCGACATTCTCGTCTTTCTCGGCATGAGCGCATGGGCCCTCTATACCGTGCTGATCCGCTGGAAGCCGACTGCACTCGATCCGCTGGTCTTTCTGTTGACGACAATAGGTTTCGGGGTTCTAGGCCATATGCCCATTGCCGTCTGGGAGGCGGCCGTCGTCGGCACCATGACGGTGAGTGCCGGAAGCCTTCTTGCACTGGTCTATTTCGCCATCTTCCCCTCGCTGCTGGCCTACATATTCTGGAACCGGGCCGTCAGGAGTATCGGGCCGGCACGGGCGTCTCTGTTCATGTATCTGATGCCATTGTTTGCAGCCGGGCTCGCGATCATATTCCTCAACGAAAGCCTTCAAGCATACCATGTCTTCGGCATGGCGATCATCGTCGCCGGCTTGACGATGTCCATGCGCGCTTCAGCGCCGGCGCCGGCTAAAGGCCTGCCTGATCGACAACCGCAACGCGGCTGACACGACGGTTCGGGCCATACAATGCGAGCTGGAACTGCCGGGCCAGCCGACAGCGTCGGCCCTCAATCATGACATCGCACGAATCATGAAGCCCGCGCCGTCCTTCGACGACGCGGGCTTCAATTGGACAAGACGCGAAGCGCCGTTATGCGTCCCTACTCTGCCGCGAGCGGCTGATCGGGGTCTACCAGCGTGCGCCAATCCACGGATTTCGGATAGACGCCTTCACGCGAAGCGATCAGCGCCTGCGGAAGCCGGGGGGCATCCGTGCCGATCGCGCTGCCGCCGGCTGCAACTTGGCGGGCCGCGTCCACCATCAGTCGCCGGAATTCGACGATTGCGAGATCTGATGCGCCGAGGACGTCGTTCGTCCGATCGACGATCGGGCCCATGCCGACCCACATCGCAATATCCTGGTTGGGAATACCCTTGATGCCGGTGAAGTTACCGAGTTTCATGGCCTGCCGGTCCTGCAGAAAATTGTTTTCCCGGGTCCGATGGGTTTCCCACCTGTCATTGAGGTGGATGCCTTTCTGGGCATGGTTGAACTTCCGCCAGTCCTCGGTGCTCGGGCAGTCCGTGCCGCCCCAGGCTATGAAGTGAAACGCTGTCGTGACGTCGTCAATCGGCACGATGACGCTGGCGACGTTATACGAGCTGTTCGGCGGGATCAGGGAGTAATACGGCGCCACGAATTCAGTGATGCGCAAATAGTTGTGGGTATCAGCACCCTTGATGGGACGGCGGATGGCTGCATAGTGAAAGCCGTAGCTGGTCGTCTGGGTCTGCATTTTCGGCGACTTGTCGGTCGACGGCCGATACCATGACTTGTCGTCTGCCGCCGCGCCTTCGACACGGGCTGGCACCATGTCCGACGAGTGAAGGCTGGAAGAGTGGGCGCTGTCGATCTGGCCCTCGTGGATTTGAGCCCAGTTGCACGGGATCCTGATTTTCAGGATCGAAACCTGTGTACTTTCCGTCGGCGCGAATGCAGGGGGATCGAATTCCGGAACCTGCTCCTTGTCGCCGAACCAGGCCCAGACGAATCCGCCCCATTCCTTGACGGGGTAGGAGCGATGCTTGACCTTGTTCATCAACGGGCTGCCTTCCGGCTCGGAGGACATCGCGACCACGTTGCCGTCCACGTCCATCTTCCAGCCATGATAGAGGCAACGCAGGCCGCATTCCTCGTTGCGCCCGTACAGAAGCGAGGCGCGGCGGTGAGGACATAATTCGTCAAGCAGGCCAAGCCTGCCGTCGGTGTCGCGGAAGGCGACATATCGCTCGCCAAGGACTTCGACCAGCAACGGCGTACCATCGCGCTCGGCAACTTCCTCGATCAGACACACGGGGGTCCAGTGCTGACGCATCAGCTTTCCCATCGGCTTGTCCGCAGATACCTGCGTCAGAACATCGTTTTCTTCGGGAGTAAGCACGGCTACGGTCCTCCAAGTTAGCTTTCTAAGGAAATTATCACTGCATGAGCCATCTCGTCTAGACCTTGACAAAAAATAATTAGGCATCTAAGTAAACCTCCGTGGCCGCCGGGTCGGCGTGACAGGGATGCAAGAATGACTGAAGATGCAAACGCGCGTGCTATGAAAGTGATTGGCCGCCGCGATCTCACCCCTTACATTACCGAATTTTCGCTCGTTTCGACGGATGGGGCTCCGCTGGAGACCTATGGGCCGGGGGCTCACGTCACGGTCGAAACCCCCTCGGGCGCGATGCGTCGCTATTCGCTCGTCGGCGACGGCCTAAACCCGGAACGCTATCTGATTGCCGTGAAACGTGAACGTGAATCGCGTGGCGGCTCATCATCGATGCATGAGCAGGCGCAGGTCGGCACGACCATTATGGTTCGGCCGCCGGAGAACAACTTTACCCTGAAGTCCGCTGCGAAATATCTGTTGATCGCCGGAGGCATCGGCGTGACGCCGATTTATTCCATGGCGTCTCGCCTGGCGGCGGAGGGCAAGGATTTCGATATCATATACTGTTCGCGGAACGCACAGGAGGCTGCCTATCTCCCGGAGATGAAGGAGGCTTTCGGTCGTCGGCTTAAGATCCATCACGATGACGGCGATCCGGCCAAGGCCTACGATTTCTGGGACCACTTTGTCGATATAAAGAACATGCACGTATATTGCTGCGGGCCAAAGCCGCTGATGGACGAGATTGTGTCGATCTCCGGCCACTGGCCCGAAGGCCGTGTGAATTTCGAGGACTTCAAGCCCGTGGAGGTGGTTCGCGTCGACGACGTCGCCTTCGACGTTGAACTTGCAAAGTCGGGGAAAACGGTGTCCGTCCCAGCGGACAAATCCATCCTTGAAGCGGTTCGCGAGAGCGGTATCAAGACGACGAGTTCCTGTGAGAGCGGGACCTGCGGCTCGTGCAAGTGTCGCCTTCTTGCAGGAGACCCCGATCATCGGGACATGGTTCTGATGGACGACGAGAAAGACGATTTCATCATGATATGCGTCTCGCGCGCGAGGACCGGAGGCTTGGTCCTTGACCTTTGACGAGGCTGCTGCATCACCTGTGCGCATCGGCGTCGCAGGCTTGGGAAGGGCGTTCGTCCTGAGCCGGACAGCCTTTGTCGAAGACCCGCGGGTTCGACTTGTCGCAGCCGCCGAACCGCGGGAGGTATCGCGACAGGCTTTCCTCCGGGAATTCGGAGGCAGGGCTTACGAAACGATAGACGACCTCTGTGCCGATCCAGAGGTCGAGTTGGTCTATATTTCGACGCCGCACGAAATACATTTCGACCATGTTTGCAAGGCGGCTGCGGCCGGCAAGCACGTGCTGGTCGAAAAGCCGCTTGCCATCTCGCTGTCCGACGGCATTCGCATGACGGATGCCTGCGCCGCGGCCGGCGTACACCTTCTTGTCGGCCCCAGCCATAGTTTCGATACGCCGGTGCAAATGGCGCGCGCAATCATCCTCAGCGGAGAATTCGGCCGCGTTCGGCTCATCAACGCCTTGAATTACACGGATTTCCTCTATCGCCCACGCCGCCCGGAAGAGCTTGACACCGCCCGCGGCGGCGGTGTCGTCTTTTCACAAGGTGTGCATCAGGTCGATATCATCCGCCTGCTCGCTGGCGGCCTGGCTCGGCAAGTTTGCGCCTATACAGGAAACTGGGATTCGGAACGGCCGACGGAAGGCGCCTATGTTGCCCAGATTGCGTTCGATGGATGCATCGCGTCGATGACTTATTCCGGATACGGCTTCTTCGACAGCGACGAATGGATGGACGGCTTCGGCGAGCTGGGCGCCCGTAAGGACATGCAGGCTTACGGGAATGCCCGTCGCGCCCTCAAGGCACGCGGCGCTGCGAGCGAGATGGACCTCAAGGCGGCCCGTACCTACGGTTTGCCCGACAAGCCTTCAAGCCCTGAAACATACGAGCATTTCGGCCCGATCATCGTATCCCTGGAGAAAGCCGATCTGCGGCTGACCCCGGAGGGACTGCATGTATATGCAGAAGATCGGAGGGAATTCCGGCCGGCGCCACCCTTCCGGTTTTCCCGGTCCGAAATGACCGCTGCGATCCATTCCGCAGTCCGGTTGGGACGCCCGCCCGCACAGAGTGGCCGCTGGGGACTGGCAAGTCTGGAAGTATGCCATGCGATATTGAAATCGGCTGCGTACAACGCACCCGTAAGACTGGAACATCAAGTGGGAGCGAATGACCATGTCTGACCTGAATTTGTCCCTGGCTATGGGGAATTACGACCGCACCCGTCCGATCTATGACGGGCTCGTCAAGATCGACGGCGTCGATCCGACCTGCATGCTGCTGTCGCCGGAGGAGATGTTCTTCCGAGCCTTCCGGCATGCTGCGTTCGACATCAGCGAACTCTCGCTTTCGTCCTACTCGATCTCGGTGGCTCGCGGGGCCTCGCAATACATCGCCATCCCGGTCTTTCTGTCGAGAGCCTTCCGTCACACTTCGATGTATATCCGCAAGGACCGCGGCATCGACAGTCCGGCAGCGCTGCGCGGCCGCAGAATTGGCATTGCGGAATACCAGCTGTCGGCCAATGTCTGGTTCCGTGGTATCCTGCAGGATGAATACGGCGTGCATCCCTCGGAGATAGTCTGGGTGCGCGGCGGCATGGATACGCCCGGCCGCCCGGAGAAGATCAAGGTCGATCTGCCGTCTGATATCAGGGTTGTCGATGCGCCGGAAGGCGACACGCTGAATGCGATGCTGGAGAGAGGCGATATCGACGGCTTCGTCGGCCCTCGCTCGCCGCGCTGCTTCGATCAGGGCAATCCTGCGATCGGAAGGCTTTTCCCCGACACGATCGCTGAAGCGGAAACCTATTTCCGTAAGACCAGGATATTCCCGATCATGCATGTTCTCGGCCTGCGGCGGTCGCTGGCCGAGACGCATCCCTGGCTTCCCGGCGCCCTGCTCAAGGCGTTCAACCGTGCCAAGTCGCTTGCCGAGGAAGCGCTGATGGATACATCTGCAACCAAGGTGACCATGCCCTTCGTGGAAGACAGCCTCAGCCGCGCCCGCGCTTTGATGGGACCGGACATCTGGAGCTACGGCCTGCAGCCCAACCGGCACGTGCTGGATACCTTCCTGCGCTATCATTACGATCAGGGCCTGTCGCCGCGTCTTGTCTCGGCCGATGAGCTTTTCCATCCCGCAACGACCGAAGCCTATAGCCTCTAGGGCACAGGCATCATAACCGAGACGAGGAAAACCAGATGCAATTCAGCCCTGGCGACGTGGTCGAGATTTCCACCCCCGAAGGCCTGGCCTATGTACAGGTCACCCATACGCATGTCGCCTATCCCGAGGTCGTGCGTATCCTGCCTGGCATCTATAAAGATCGCCCCGCGCTTGCCGTCCTGTCCTCCGCAAAGACAAGAAGCGTGGTGATGATGCCATTGGGTGGTGCGCTGCAACACGGAAAGATCGAAGGTGCCAGGATCGGGACGGCGGAAATTCCGGCTCCGGACAAGAAGTTTCCCACCTTCAAGATGCCGATCCGCGGCAAAAAGGGAGAGATCGTTTACTGGTGGCTGTGGGAAGGCGAGGGTTTGACCTATACGCTGGAGGACGATCCGCGTCTTCAGAACGCCTCTCAGCGCGAAGTGCCGACACTGCAGGACTTCCTGTCTATGCTCGGTTGATGGTTGAGCCGAGAGCGAGTCCTGTCGGTCCCCGATTGTCCTCGGGTGCCGCCCACTGCTGACCGCTTCCTGAGCGCGAATGCCCTCGAAGCATAGCACCGTCGCGTGTCTGCGACCGCCGTGCTGAAGCGGAACAATCCGCTGGCCGGCCTCACCTACCCCTCGAACAAACTCGTCGCCCAATTTGTCAACAGGTCAGCTGCCCGCTCCTGAAGATCGAATTGACCGCCGAGGAAATGGTTGGCGCCTGCAATGATTTCGAACCGGCCTCGCCCCGCTGCTGCATCGACATAACGTCGCACGGCGTTGTCACGTTGTTCGTGGCTTAACGGTTGACGGATAACCGGACGTGATGAGCACGCCGACCATCAGCTACAAGAACCACCGTTTCCCACCGCAGATCATCGCCCATGCGGTCTGGCTGTATTTCCGGTTCCCGTTAAGCCTGCGGCTGGTGGAAGAAATGCTGCTGGAGCGCGGCATTGTCGTGTCCTACGAAACGATCCGGCGCTGGGGCCGGAAATTCGGTGCGGCCTACGCAAAGCGACTGCGCAGAAAGGCGCCGTCGCGAGAGGATATCTGGCATCTGGACGAAGTGGTCGTAACGATCGGCGGGCGAAAGCATTGGCTTTGGCGAGCCGTCGACCAGGACGGATATGTTCTCGACGAGATCGTGCAGACCCGTCGAGACACCAAGGCTGCCAAGCGATTGCTGATCAGGCTGCTGAAGAAGCAAGGCCTCGCGCCAAAGAGGATTGTCACCGATAAACTGCGTTCATACGGGGCGGCAAAGCGAGATGTGATGCCGGCCATTGAACATAGATCACACAAGGGCCTTAACAACCGTGCGGAAAATTCCCATCTGCCGCTGCGAAAACGAGAACGAGTGATGCAGGGCTTCCGATCCGTCGGCAGTCTGCAACAATTTGTCCCCGTGTTTTCAGCGGTTAGAAATCATTTCGTCCCGCCGCATCAAAAACACTCCGCCCTCGCCACCCACATTCATCGGATCCGCGTCATGGCGCACTGGAAGGCCGTGACCGGCGCAACTGCCTGAGTTTAACTGAAAGCGCTTCGTCCGGCCTCAGTCGAACAACGTGACAACGCCCTCTTCTCGTCACTGACCCATGCTCGATCAGCGCTCTTAAACTGGCGCATCGATTACAACAATCATGGACCATTCTGGACTTGGCTGGAGGACACCTGCCGAGGGCATCGTAAAGTTAACTTCAGCGAAGCAAAAGCGGGACGCCCGCCACGTGCACTGCTCATGCGCGAGCGATCTTCGCCCATAGGTTCATCGCCGCTTTGCGCAGTTCGCGATGATGGCTGGAGGGAATGTCGTGGCGCGGGATGTGGAAGAGGTTGGCAATCGGATCATGGATGGAAACGAAGAGTTGCAGATGTCGCTTTGACTTGAAGCGCTTCATGATCCGCTCTCGCCGTCGGATCGGCTGGTGGGAATTCTCCGCCGATTGTTCAGGCCTTTATGGGAGCGGTGCTCGACACCGGGCATGATTTCCTGCTTTGCGGCGCCATAGGAGCGAAGCTTGTCGGTGATCATCACGCGCGGCGATCGTCCCTGGCCTTTCAAAAGCTTGCGCATCAGGCGCTTGGCCGCCTTGGCGTCGCGGCGGCTTTGCACCAGAACCTCCAGGACAAAACCGTCCTGATCCACGGCGCGCCATAGCCAATGCTTCTTGCCCCGGATCGAAATAACGACCTCATCGAGATGCCATTTATCGCCGAGTCGGCCGCGCGAACGTTGACGGATTTGGTTGGTGAAAGTTCGTCCGAATTTCTCTGCCCACAGCCGGATCGTTTGATGCGAGACAATGATGCCACGAGCGGCCAGCATGTCTTCGACCATCCGCAGGCTCAGGGGAAAACGGAAATAGAGCCACACCGCGTGGGCAATGATTTCAGCGGGAAAGCGGTGGCGACGGTAGAGCGGATCACGGTCTGTCATGCCTCTTCATCGCCTATCAAGCCCCAAGTTCCGTTAACTTTACGATGCCCTGGAGACTCTTCCAGCAGCCAGTGAGAGCCTCCTTGCAGTTCGACGAAGCGATAGGAAGCGTTGACATGCGCGCTTGTCGCTTCCGCCGCGGCCCGGCCAAGCGCCTGATCGTTGCTTCCCCAGATAAATACGGTGGGCACGTTAATCCTGCCGATGCGGATGTGAAGATCGAGTGCCCGGTACCAGCTCAGTCCAGCCGTCAGCACGCCGGGCTGTGACAAGCGGGATACGTAATCATCGAGACGCGGTTTCGGCAGCTTGTCCTTGAATACTCGCTTCAGCGCGCTGGCGCCGCGTCGCAAGAGCAGCCATTCCGCGACATGGAAGGGAAGCCGAAAAACAGTGATATAGCGTGAGCGCCGCTTTTGATCCCTGTCGGTCCGGCGGGCCTCCAGCAGTGCATCGACATGCGGTGTCGAAACGATCGATAGCGACTGAAGCCGATCCGGATATCTGGCTGCAAGGCTCCAGGCGACGATACCGCCCCAGTCATGACCGGCCAGATGAAACCGCTCCAGACCAAGAGCGATTGCGATTGCGAGCACGTCGGCGACAAGGTCATCCACCGCGTAATCGCGTACTGTTTCGGGCCGCGCACCTGCCGAATAGCCGCGTTGATCGATGGCGATCGCGCGATAGCCGGCTTTTGCCAGCGCCACTGCCACTTCCGCCCAGCTGTCGGCGAATTGCGGGAAGCCATGAAGGAGAAGGACAGTTTCCCCTTCTTTCGGCCCGCACGCCAGGCCCGAGAACACCATTCCGCGAGCAGCCAGGGTGAATTCCTCGATATCCATCCAGGGTGCGGCCTGATTGCCGATATCCGTCATTGCGCAGAGGCATCTGCCGGCTGCCTTTTCCATCCGGCATCAGCGATCCACTTGAGCGCTGAAAGACTTGGCATGAACAGATATTCGCCGCCCTTCATGACGTTGAAGGTCTGAACGCCGTCGACCCGCTTACGAACCGGAGTCTGCGGAATGGTGAACTGGCCATCTTCTTCGTGCAATCCCACGATCGGATCTCGCTCTTCCCCGAGATCGACAAAGTTACCCCGGTTGATCCATTCCTGCTGCATGAACTCGATCGTGTCATAGGCCCGCGCGCTGATGAAGATGAAGAAAATTCCCCGGTCAGCCTTGCCGTCATCTTGCGGCGTGACATCCTCTGAATAGACCGGACCAAACGTCGATGATCTGCGAATGATGCGATGGATGTTGACGTCGGTCAGCAGGGTCAGTTCGGAGTCGCGCGGATTGAGCCGGCGCATGTGACAGCCAAGGGGTACGACGCGTCCCTTCGGATCATCCTTGAAATTGAAGTCATTGTTGCGTTGTGGATCATTGCCGAGATGCGGATCGTCGTGATCCGGCGACAGAATGAGCGGGGCGCCAGATCGCCAGCGACCGAACATTTTGGCAGCAAGGAGCTCGCGTTTCTCTTCAGTCTCACCATGGGCCTTGAGGAACGCATTAAAGCATCCGACGCGGCTCTGGAACTTGCGCAGGACAACGAAGGTGCCGTTCCTGCCGAGCACCGCAGGCTGCGGCATGGCCAGTTCCTGGCCGTTTTCGCTTTCATAACCAAGAATGAACTCCCCAGCTTTGATCGGCCGCTCCTCGCCGGGAAGCGGATCAATCCCGCTGCCTTCGACGGCCGGCTGCGAGATCGAATCCCGAAACCCGAACGGATTTTTAGCACCATCAGGTGCCCCGAAGCGATGCTCACCGAGGAGCGTGACGCCGCTGCTTCTGTCGAGTTCTGCCCGCGCCGTCGCCAGCGCCTTGTCGAGTGCCGCGTCGTCGACGGCATATATAGTCAACGCCAGATGACAGTTTCCGGGTTTGAACACGTCCTCCCACTGCTCAGGCGCATTTGGACCGAAGTCGCGAAGCTGTTCACGCCTGGCCGCCATACCCTGCTGAAACGGCAAGGGAAAGGTGTTGAGTTGAGCGTCCGGAACGCCGAGTGCCTTCAGACCTTCAAAGCTCAGTGCCGCGCCGATCCAGAAATCGAGATTGTCGGTCCAGTTGTCTGCCGAGGCAATGTGAGGCGCAAGGCGACCAAGAAGATCCCTTGCACCCTCGGGCTCATCGAAGTGGAGCATGGCGTGGATGCCGACATAAGGCTCGGGGCGGCTTCTGAGGATCAGTGCCTGGATGTCATCCAGCTCGAGAGAGACGCTGTCGCGTCGAAACCGTTGCCTGATCGATTGGAGAAGGTTCATACTCAGCCCACCTTGTCTAGGAATTCATTGACGGCATGCTCCATTCGTTGCAGCCGCCGCACATCGACCACGGTGACCTGCGGATTGGCAACGAACCATCCGGCCGCGGTAATCTGATGTTCGGCGATAAAGTCCTTGACCTTGGGGCTTGCGATGCCAGGCCAGCCCTCGACGGAGGCGAAGAGCAGATCCATCAGATCCGGGATTTTGGTGGCGAAGTCGTTGATATAGGTATCCCAGTCGCCATCATAGGCGGTGGCGAAGAGGATGCGCGTGTCATTGTCAAAGAAGACGAAACGCATGTTGTGCAGCGTGCCAACCTTCTGAGCGCCGTCGAAATTGCCATTCACCAGATTGAAAATGCGCCGAAGCCGGTCGGCGCCACCGGGCTTAAGATCGGCGATGGCCGTCAGCTCGGAGACATTGCCGGATTGGGCTCCGACCCGACCGGCGGAGCCTGCGGTACCCTTGAGATCGGGATTGTGCTTTGTGACCATCTGCTCAAGCGCAAGCTTGGCGAGTTGCGGGGCGTCCCCGACCACCTCCTCGATCCTGCGCCGAATGGCTTGCAAACGCGTCTCGTCGATCTGTGGGGTGTCGTCTGTGTCGGCCATGCTGGCCTCCTTTCCATGACATTCATGAATTGTCTGGCGATGAGGAATTATTCAATCCGGAATTTCGTCGATCGATGTCGGCTCTAAACGGGGCTGCGCGTTCAGCGCGTGACGGCGTGCCGCCGACCGCTTGTATGCGGCAATGCGGATACGCATGATCGATCCAAGCGGTTGATGATCCTTGATCCCGTGCCAGGGATTGAAGGATAAGACATCGTCACCATAGACCCGGCGGGCAGGGGAGTACGCCTCCTGAGCGGGAATGCGGAGCGTTGCAATGGGCTGTTGCGGAGACAATTCCTCGCGCCACAGCACGGCGGCATCTTCGACGGGCATATGGTCTAAACTGCGACAGAGCTGGGCGCGCAGTTCGTATTCCGCGGCCTGTTGTCTGAAGTGATCGACGACGAGATCGCGCATCGTACCGTCCTCGATATCACCGACGTCCTGACCGGTCAGATTGCGAACGTTTTCCGACAAAGGCGCGGCGCTGATCTTGGCGATGTAATCGCCAAACCGGATCGCGGCCATCGAATGATAGGTCTCGCCAAGCAAGTGGGCATTATCGCGCGCCAACCCCTTCAAGGTCGCACCTGGCTCGATGCCGACCGCTTCCACGGCCGTCTCCACGCCTCGCGCGACACCAGCCATGGCCCGCTGGAGGAACGCCGGGTTCTCCGCGTTCTTCTCCAGGAGACCGACAAGCTGGCGGTACTTCTTGATCGTGCCAAAGCTCAAAACCGGGATGTTGACGAGCAGAAAGTCCTGGTTGTGCCCGGCATCGTCGGCCAGCAACCGATCGCCATCGACGCCGATGACTTTGATCGCCATGCCACGTGGTGCCGGGATGGTGTCGGAGTGAATGTCGCCAGGTGCGGAGGACAGGCGAATGATCACGGAGTAAGTGGCCGGTCGCGCAAACAATCCCTGGCACAGATGGTCAGGAAGTTCCGGCACAACCAATTCACCCTTGAGAAAACCATGACTTTTGGCATGCGCGTCGCGGACGGCATGGCGGTGGCGCTCGAATGCCTTGCGGTTCGATTCAGCCATTATGTCGAGGATTTCAGCAGTGAGGGCATCCTCATCATCTGCTCGAATTTCGACATCTGCATGATAGGGAACGTACTCGCTCAAATGATCGCCTCAAATCTATCTTGAAACCATATCGACTTTGCTCGGGTTGAGATATCGCTTGATATCTGAAATAAGAATGCCTTACCTTCAGAAATGTTCCAGCACGGCTTGCTTTGTGGAGACAAAATGCCGACGAGCAGAAAAGAAACCCAGCGTCAGACACGCGAGAAGCTCTTGGAAGCCGCCCATGCATCGATTGTGCAGGAAGGCGTCGCGTCGTTCTCGATCCGTAGCATCTGCGCGGCCGCCGGGCGCACGCAAGGTGCTTTCTATTCGAATTTTTCGAGCAAGGACGATCTCCTCGTCGATCTGATGGAGATTCATATCCTTGAGGAAGTTTCGCTTTTGCGACGGATTGTGCACGAGGCAGCCAGCGACACCATTGAAGAAACGCTACGCGTTCTGGCCGAGCGACTTGCGTATATCGCCGCCGAGCCCGAATGGTCGCTTCTGTCGATCGAATTGCAGCTCCATGCCCGCCGGGACGAGGCGTTTGCCAAACGCCATAATGCCACGAAGGCGACCTGCTATCGGGTGATTTGCGAACTCATCGAGGATCTCGTTGAGAACTATGATCTACTTCCAACTTTGCCTCCCTTGCAAATCGGCATCGGCCTTTATGCTCTCTGGTCGGGTATGGCCATGCAGGGCGACGTGGCCCAGGCCATGCCACGAGAACAGATGCTGCTGGCCTTCTTCCGGGCGATGACAGGCCTGCATACGATGCAGCACGGATCAGACCACATCGCTGAAGCAGAAAAGTGAGCGCCAGGAACGGTGCCCGGTACATTACACGGATTTAATCCAATGGAGAGTTCGATGGCGAGCGTTGGTGCGCGTGCGTTCAGTTTTTCCAGAACACGTTGGGGTGCTTCCTCCCACCGCTACGTTCGGGACAAAAGACCGAGGGCGCTGGTCGTCGAACGTCAATCCGAATATGCAATCGACTACGATCTGATGTTCAATAAATTCGGCTTTCGGTCACTCTTCACCACGATCCCGGGGGAGGCGGGCAGGGCAGTGTCAGAGGATGAGGATATAGCCGTTGCGCTGATCGACGCCGACACTGTCGACCTTCGTCGTTGCCTCACCGTTCTCCAACGCATGCGCCCGCTGAAACTGATTGTCGTCGCCGGACCCGACGCCGAAATCGACGAAGAATATCCGTGCGACGTGCGGTTGGTTCGAAAGCCCTTGGTAATCCGGGAGCTCGAAAAAGAGGTGGCATATTTATAGTTCAAAGGGCGTTGTCACGTTGTTCGACTGAGGCCGGACGAAGCGCTTTCAGTTAAACTCAGGCAGTTGCGCCGGTCACGGCCTTCCAGTGCGCCATGACGCGGATCCGATGAATGTGGGTGGCGAGGGCGGAGTGTTTTTGATGCGGCGGGACGAAATGATTTCTAACCGCTGAAAACACGGGGACAAATTGTTGCAGACTGCCGACGGATCGGAAGCCCTGCATCACTCGTTCTCGTTTTCGCAGCGGCAGATGGGAATTTTCCGCACGGTTGTTAAGGCCCTTGTGTGATCTATGTTCAATGGCCGGCATCACATCTCGCTTTGCCGCCCCGTATGAACGCAGTTTATCGGTGACAATCCTCTTTGGCGCGAGGCCTTGCTTCTTCAGCAGCCTGATCAGCAATCGCTTGGCAGCCTTGGTGTCTCGACGGGTCTGCACGATCTCGTCGAGAACATATCCGTCCTGGTCGACGGCTCGCCAAAGCCAATGCTTTCGCCCGCCGATCGTCACGACCACTTCGTCCAGATGCCAGATATCCTCTCGCGACGGCGTCTTTCTGCGCAGTCGCTTTGCGTAGGCCGCACCGAATTTCCGGCCCCAGCGCCGGATCGTTTCGTAGGACACGACAATGCCGCGCTCCAGCAGCATTTCTTCCATCAGCCGCAGGCTTAACGGGAACCGGAAATACAGCCAGACGGCATGGGCGATGATATGCGGTGGGAAACGGTGGTTCTTGTAGCTTATGGTCGGCGTGCTCATCACGTCCGGTTATCCGTCAACCGTTAAGCCACGAACAACGTGACAACGCCCTGCAAGTTCCTGTTTAGCAACAGGAATAGGTAATTTTCGCCATCAAGACGCGGCCCGTAGTTCCGACTGGACAAGTGACACCCACATGGTCGCAGCAAGCGGAAGAACGGCGTCGTTGAAATCATACTTGGAAGAGTGGAGGCCGGGATTTTCTCCTGACGAACGACCAGCTCCAAGCCAGAAGTAGCAGCCAGGCTGTTCTTGAAGCATGAACGCGAAGTCTTCAGCCGCCATGCTGGGGAGGGCATCGACGATGGTCAGGCCTGGCAATGTTGCTGCAACCTCTTTCACGACAGCAGCTTGGTGGGCATCATTGATAGTGGCCGGATATCGGATAAAGTAATCGACAGCAGCGTGGCACCCAAGACCCTCAGCGATCGAAGCGGAGACCTGCTTGACCCGCTGCTGGATGCGCTCTCCGATCTCCTCGTCAAACCAACGAGTAGTGCCTCGAAGGACGACTTCTTCCGGGATTACGTTCCAAGCGTCGCCACCATGTATTTGTGTGACAGAAACCACCGCAGATTCGAGCGGTGAAACATTCCGGCTGGAGATGGTCTGAAGCGCAGAAACGATCTGTGAAGCGGCAACCACGGGATCAGCGCCTTCGTGTGGCATCGCGCCGTGGGCTCCCCTACCCCTAACGACGATCTCAAAGGTCGCGAATGCTGCCATCATCTGATCGGGTCGAGCGACGATTGAACCCAAGGGCAAAGCTGGCCAATTATGCATCCCAAAGACTGCGTCCACCTTGTAGTCTTTGAAAAGACCATCCTCAATCATCGCGCGGGCTCCGCCCTCATTTTCCTCAGCTGGCTGGAATATGAATGTAACGGTACCGTCGAACTCAATGCCTCGCAGGGCACGGGCCGCTGCGAGTGCTGACGCGACGTGTCCGTCGTGCCCACAGGCATGCATGATGCCGGGCTTCTTCGAGGCGTAAGGAAGCGAAGTGCTCTCCACGATCGGTAGGGCATCCATGTCAGCCCGAATACCTATCGAGCGGTTCGACGAGCCTTTTCTAAGGGTTCCGACAACGCCAGTCTTTCCATAACCCGACGCGATTTCGTACCCCCATTCGAAGAGCTTCGACGAAATGAAGGCGGACGTCTGTTTCTCGTCGAACCCAAGCTCAGGGTTTTCGTGCAGATGTTGACGCCAGCGGATTGCTTCTTCAACATGATCGTTTGAAAGCGTGTACCCCATCCTCAGCTCCTTGTTATAGTCAGTATCAGCACTTAGCGATCACGGTGCCAGCTGGGCAAGCAAACGAGTAGGGAAACAGTGACCTTGGTGCGGCTGGGGCGGAGAACGACCCTTTGTCCGGCATCAGCAAGGGATAGTCCCTTGGGTCGAGGGCCATCGGAACCTTCATCCCGAAGTTCAAGAGATGGCGCCCCCGGATCGAAAGATTTCTGCCTCCAACCTCAGCCGTACCCCCATGTTGAGCGGCGACTACGCATCTCGTGTAAGGCCTCGTGGATTCTCTTATAGCATGGCCGAGCGAAAAACTGTGGGCGAGGCACCAGCTCCTCCTGATCATCGACGATATGGCGGATCAGGGCCACACAGCAAGTGACATAGGTTCAAGGTTTGTCACATCGGGTGACAGCATTGCTCCAAAGCCCGGGACGGAAAGTGAGCCAATATGAGCGTCACCTCGGCTCAGACGCAGGCGCACGCGGCCATCCTGCCGGTGGTAGAGATCGGGATGTGCCGTAAGGAAAGCTTCGGCCTCGGCCTGAGGGCGATTATCGAATCCGTCGATGAAATGATGTGCGTTCTTTTCGACATGCGGCAGTCCGAGCCAGCTGACCAGTGCGAGGTCTTGCTGCAGCGAGATGCCGGGCTCGCAGGTGAGGTCTTCGGCGGATAGAAAATAGCGGCCAGGTTCCTGTTGGTTCCATACCTGCGCGCGCCCGGCGTTCAGGATGGATTTGTAAAGACCCTTGCAGACCTTTGACGAGACACCTGTGTAACCAAGCGACCGGGCATGCGGAAAAGCGTCAAGCGTACCATCGGATTCATTAATGATAACTGGAATGCAAGCGGCAAGGGCGCTGATCGGCTGCTCCAGGGTGCGGTCTCGGCGGATCGGCTGTTCGAGGCACAGGATTGTTCGGGCGAAACGGTGCAGGGCGGGATCGGCGCTGAGGTGAGCGAAGAAGGCCGCGATACTATCGCCATCCTCAAACTGCTCGTTGCCGTCAAGCGTGACGCGATAATCGATCCCGCTTGCGTCCAGAAGTGCAGTGATCCGGCGTATGCGATCGAGATCGACCTCAGGATCGCCGCCAATCTTGATCTTGTAATACCGGCAGCCATAGGTGGCGATGACTTCTGAGAGCGTCTCAGGCAGGCCATCATTGACCCCGCTTTCCTGATCGGCCGCAACCAGCGGGTCGACAAGGCCGACAGTGTGGCGGATTGCGATGGATGATGCGGGGCGCAGCGAAGCAAGGAAGGCATCAATATCAAAGCCTGCAAGCTCGGGTGTCAGGACGCCAATGCGAATACCGGCAAGATTGGCCGACATGGCATCGGCAAAGCTCATGGCCTCGACGCGGCAGAGGGCATCGAAGACGGCGCGGTCGAGCATGGCCATGCCAAAACTGGCGATCAGCGGATTAAGGGCTTCGGCTGTGCAAGCGGTAACCAGCGGCGTGTAATTTTCTTCGAACAACCCGTAAGCTGTTTGCGGACCGGAGGCGCGATAGGCCTCAGCTGCAAGCTCGATAGAGCGGCGCAACTGGTGGTGATTTTGATTGTCCGTCAGCCCCAGGTTCTTGTCAAACCACTTGGCACTCAGCGCTTCTGCCGACCAGCCGATAGCTTCGCGTCCGTCCTCAAGCCTGATACGGGCCGAAACAATAGCTTGACGACCACCGGTTGCAGTCTTGACGCCAAAGCGAAAAGGGATACGCAGCCGATAAGGCCGTTCGAAACAGGTGACATCAAGAATGTTCAGCCGCGGCGCGATCATGCCGGGACGAATTTCGGGTCATTGGCACCCTGACGACCGGTGAATATGTCGTAAATTTTCAGCGACAACGCCCCGAACTCGGCGGTGGCGCGGCTTTCAACCGTGCGCGGTCGCGGCATTTCGATATCGAGGATCGTATCAATCCGCCCCGGACGCGGTGACATGATCACTACGCGGTCGGAAAGAAACACCGCTTCAGGGATCGAATGAGTTACAAAAAGCACCGTCTTACGGGTGTCGGATTTTCTGAAGTCCTGCGAGACAGCGTTCCCGCAGCCGTGCTGGCGACCCGCCAGCTTTCCTCCATCTGCCCATCATCGGCGACGATCATGAAGCTTATCAGGCCGCCGACCTAACCACGGACCACAACCATGACCGATAAGACCTACAACGTGCTCTTCCTCTGCACGGGCAATTCCGCTCGTTCTATTCTCGCCGAATCCATCCTCAACAAGGAAGGTGGCGGACGATTCAAAGCCTTCTCCGCCGGCAGCCAGCCCAAGGGCGAAGTCAATCCACATGCCCTGAAGGAGCTGGAAGCGTTGGGCTATCCATCGACGGGCTTCTCGTCGAAGAGCTGGGATGTGTTCGCGGAGCCCGGCGCGCCGCAGATCGATTTCATCTTCACCGTCTGCGACAGCGCCGCCGGCGAAGCCTGTCCCGTCTGGATCGGCCATCCGATGACCGCCCATTGGGGTGTCGAAGACCCTGCCGCCGTCACGGGATCGGACGTCGAGATCCAGCGTGCCTTCGCACAGGCCGCGCGTTTCCTCAAGGACCGGATTGCCGCGTTCGTCAGCCTGCCGCTGGCATCCATCGATCACATGGCTCTGGAGACGAAGCTTCGCCAGATCGGTGCTATGGAAGGTTCGACATCGCCGCAGTGGAAGTCCGCCTGATGTCCACGTTCGAGCGCTATCTGACCATCTGGGTATTCCTGTGCATCGTCGCCGGTGTCGCCCTCGGCCATCTCATGCCCGGCCTCTTTCAGATCATCGGCGCGGCCGAGGTCGCCAAGGTGAACATTCCCGTCGCGATCCTGATCTGGCTGATGATCATTCCGATGCTGCTCAAGATCGATTTCCGGTCTCTGGCGCAGGTCGGCACGTACTGGCGCGGTATCGGCGTGACCTTGTTCATCAACTGGGCCGTCAAGCCGTTCTCCATGGCACTGCTCGGATGGCTTTTCATCGGTTGGCTGTTCCGCCCATACCTGCCTGCCGACCAGATCGACTCCTATATCGCAGGGCTGATCATTCTCGCCGCGGCTCCCTGCACCGCTATGGTGTTCGTCTGGAGCAACCTGACGCGCGGGGAGCCATTGTTCACGCTGTCTCAGGTCGCGTTGAACGATGCCATCATGGTCGTCGCCTTTGCTCCGATCGTAGGCTTGCTGCTCGGCCTCTCCGCGATCACCGTGCCTTGGGATACGCTCGTTCTTTCCGTCGCCCTCTATATCGTCGTGCCCGTCATTATCGCGCAGGTCATCCGCCGCCGCCTCACGGTTGGCGGTACGACGCAGGCACTGGATGGCGTGCTGGCAAGGTTGCAGCCGATCTCACTGGTGGCGCTGCTTGCGACGCTGGTTCTGCTCTTCGCCTTTCAGGGCGAGCAGATCATCGCTCAGCCCGCCGTCATCGGCTTGCTCGCCGTGCCGATCCTGATCCAAGTCTATCTGAACTCCGGGCTTGCTTATCTGCTCAACCGGATGACCGGCGAACGGCATTGCGTTGCCGGGCCATCGGCTCTGATCGGCGCCAGCAATTTCTTCGAGCTTGCGGTTGCTGCCGCCATCAGCCTGTTCGGCTTCCAGTCCGGCGCAGCACTCGCCACCGTCGTTGGCGTGCTCATCGAGGTTCCGGTCATGCTCTCGGTCGTCTGGATCGTGAACCGCTCGAAGGACTGGTACGAGGCCGCCCCCGCCGTCTCCAGAACCACCGTTACCGAAAGGCACTGACCATGGACGCGACCATCTATCACAACCCCGCCTGCGGGACGTCCCGCAACACGCTAGCGCTGATCCGCGCTGCCGGCATCGAACCTGCTGTCATTGAGTATCTGCTGAATCCGCCGACGCGCGAGCAGCTTGCGACGATGATCGCGGACGCTGGCTTGAACGTTCGGGAAGCCATTCGCGAGAAAGGCACGCCTTATGCCGAACTCGGTCTGGACAACCCAGACCTGACTGACGAGCAGTTGCTTGACGCGATGATCGCAACGCCGATCCTGATCAATCGCCCCTTCGTCGTGACACCGCTCGGCACCCGGCTCGCCCGTCCGTCCGAGGCGGTGCTCGACATCCTGCCCGACACCTTCAGGGGATCGTTCTTCAAGGAGGACGGTGAACAGATCCTCGACCAGGAAGGAAAGCGCATTGCCTGACACTTTCCCAGCACTGCAGGACGATCACCTATATTCGACAGATCTCGATGCCCTGCGTCCGGCGTTCTCAACGCATAAGCCGCGCATCCTGATCCTCTACGGCTCGCTGCGTGAGGTGTCGTATAGCCGCCTGCTCGCATTCGAGGTCCGCCGGCTGCTCGAACGCCTTGGATGCGAGATTCGTATCTTTGACCCGAAGGGCCTGCCGCTCCCTGACGAAGCGCCGGCGAGCCACCCGAAGGTGCAAGAATTGCGCGATCTTTCGCAATGGTCGGAAGGGCAGGTCTGGGTGAGCCCGGAACGCCACGGCGCGATGACCGGGATAATGAAGTCCCAGATCGACTGGATTCCACTCTCGGTCGGATCGGTCCGGCCGACGCAGGGCAAAACGCTTGCCGTTATGGAGGTGTCTGGCGGTAGCCAGTCCTTCAATGCAGTGAACCAGATGCGCATTCTCGGCCGCTGGATGCGGATGATCACCATCCCGAACCAATCCTCGGTCGCCAAAGCCTATCAGGAGTTCGACGCCGATGGCCGGATGAAGCCCTCGTCCTACTACGACCGGGTGGTGGATGTCTGTGAGGAGCTGGTGAAGTTCACCATCCTCACGCGCGACGCCTCCGCCTACCTCACCGACCGCTACAGCGAGCGGAAAGAGCAAACGGCCGAGCTTGAGAAGCGCGTGTCGTTGCGGTCAATTTGATGGGCTCGCGGTGGCGACAGCGTCCGTTTGACCGCTGTCGCCACCGTGAAAAGGCTCCGAACCCAAATGGGGCAGATGGCTGCTCCGATGACGAGCAGACGCGCGAAGCACGGCATATGCCCCGAGTCCCTCCCGGGTTCATGTTCCTAGTGCATCGGCGTAGGCCCCTTTCTTCAACTCAGGCGGCAAGATGTTGATCAAAGAAATTGGTCATCTTGTCGAACGGGATTACATCCAGCTTGTCATAGAGATCGGTGTGATTGGCGCCGGGAATGATCATCAGTTCCTTCGGCTCTGCCGCGTTCGCAAAGGCCGTCTCGCTGAAATAGCGCGAATGGGCCTTTTCGCCGTGGATCAACAGCATCGGACGCGGGGAAATCTCCCCGATGTAGCTCAGGATCGGCATGTTCATGAAGGACAACGGGGTCGTGAGCGTCCAGGAGCCGTTCGAGTTGATCGCCCGCGGATGGAAGCCGCGCGGCGTCTTGTAGTAGTCGGCGTATTCCACGACGAATTGCGGCTCGCCGCCCTTCAGCTCAAGGGAAACCGGACCATAGGCGGGCGTGCCCTTTTCCGCATCTTCCCAGCGCTGCCGGCTCAACTGTTCCAGCGTCTGCGCGCGTTGCTCCGCGGTCGTGCTGTCGTTGTAGCCTTTCGACATGACGCGGGTCATGTCGTACATGGTGCTGGCGACGACGGCCTTGACGCGCTTGTCGGAAGCTGCGGCATTCAATGCCATGCCGCCCCAGCCGCAAATGCCGATGATGCCGATCCGCTCACGGTCGACGGAAGGCTGCAGGCCGAGATAGTCGACGGCGGCGCTGAAATCCTCGGTGTTGATGTCCGGAGAAGCGACGTTGCGGGGCTCGCCGCCGCTTTCACCGGTAAAGGATGGATCAAAGGCCAGCGTGACAAAACCGCGCTCGGCCATGGTCTGCGCGTAAAGACCGGAGGATTGTTCCTTGACCGCGCCGAACGGGCCGCTGACGGCAATCGCCGCAAGCCGCTTTTCGGCACGGTCCTTCGGCAGATAGAGATCGCCCGTCAGGGTGATGCCGTACCGATTCTTGAACGTGACCTTCTGATGGTCGATCTTTTCGCTTTTGGGAAAAACCTTGTCCCATTCTTCTGACATGGTCTGAGCCTCTGTGTTGGAGATATTGAAAAGTGACGCCGCACTGAGCGCGGCCATGCCGGCGCCGGTCAGCTTCAGGACTTCGCGGCGACGAAGGGATGAACCGGACGCGTGCCCTGCCCCGGCTCCGGGTTTGTCGTGCTTTTGCATACCTGTTTCCTTTCTTCCGCCGAATATGGGCCACGCGGAAAAGGCGCACTAGATGGTCGATGTTGCTTGCAGTTATGAGGGGAGATCATCAATCGGGCCGAGATGGAGAGCCACCAGCGCGAGCACTGTCCTTGCGCTGAACGGTGACCCAAGCATCAGATAATGGGCAGCCCCCCGTCCAATTGTTTCATGAGGGATGTTCATGAAACTTATTCGACAAACGCGCCTAATCCGGTCCGCGCCAGACCCTACATTGACGGGGCCAGAACATGAGCCACGCAGACTTGGAAGGATCTGACATGAAGCGCCTCGCCGCAATTCTGATAACCGCCGGCCTCACGACGGGGCCTGCACTTGCCCAGGAAAGGACATCGATAATGGCGGACGACATTCAACGGGTTGCCCCAGCGCTTGGGGCCTACACACAGGACGGTTTGTTCGCAAAGGTGTGGCAAGGCGCCGATCTCTCCGCCCGCGACCGCGCGCTCGTCACTGTAGCGATCCTGATCACCCGCAACCAGACGGGCGAACTGGAAGATTATATCGCCCGCGCGCTCGATGCCGGCGTCACGCCGGCGGAAATGTCCGAAGCGATCACGCATCTTGCCTTCTATGCCGGCTGGGGCAATGCGATGGCCGCGGTCGAGGCGGCGGCGGATGTCTATGAGGAGCGTGGTGTCGGCGCTGATGCGTTGCCGCCCGTCAAGCCGGAACCCTTGCCGCTCGACGAGGAAGCGGAAAATGCGCGGCAGACGCAGGTGCAGGGGAATTTCGGAAGCGTCTCGCAGGGCGTCGTCGATAATACCGAAAACTTCCTGTTCCGCGACCTGTGGCTGCGTCCGGATCTCAAGCCGCGCGACCGCAGCCTGATCACCGTTGTCGCGTTGATCGCATCAGGGCAGGTCGCGCAGATGCCCTATCACCTCAATCGCGCGATGGACAATGGCCTGACCAGGGAAGAGGTGGGCGGCGTGCTTGCCCATGCGGCCTTCTATACCGGCTGGCCCAATGTGTTCACGGCGCTGCCCGTGGCGAAAGAGGTTCTCGAGAAACGCTCCAACTGATCAGGAACGAGAGCGACCTGCCCGAACGGCGTTCGGGCAGGTCGATCGTTAATTATGCTCGCGCATTTGCCGGGTCGTGAACACAAAATCGTTTGCCGCCTGCGACTGATGACAGGACGCGCAGCGCGAGCCGTCCTCGCTCCCGTTCGGTGACCTGTCCGGGGCGAATTCGCGGAAAAGCCACGCGCCGGCCTCGGAAACCGAGGTCCATTGCGCGCGTTTTTCCATGATGATGTACCGGTGGAGTTCATCGCCGCGATAATCTTCCATCATGATGACAGTGCCGTCGGGAAATGTCCGCCCCTCGCGCGCTGCGGCGACGGCTTCCGGCGAGGTGAAGATCTCCTCGCGAATATTGCCGCGGGTGACGGTCGCATAATGCACGCCGTCACGATATGCCTCGGGGAACGACACCTCCTCGTTGGCGGATTGGGCAAAAGCAAGGGTGGCGAGAACGAGCACCCCGCTTACGCCGAGTCCCGTGACGGTACGCAATCGCATGTCATTCTCCTGTTCTGTGATAGATCAGGAAAGAATGGGCGGTTTTGCGCAAGGCTTGTAGCGGGCCAAACCTGCATGCACTTATGAAGGCACTTCATCAGTCACGCGCGCTCACTCGCGATGACGCAGGGCGTCGACGATGAGCGAGAAGGCGGGCGAAGACTGCCGCCGGTGCGGATAATAGAGGAAGTAGCCGGGAAACGGCGGGCTCCACTCCTCCAGCACGGTCTGTAGCCGCCCGGATTTGACGTGGGCGGCCGTCATGCTCTCCGGGACATAGGCGATCCCGAAACCTTCCACGGCTGCCTGAACGCAAGGATAGATCGTGTTGAACGTGACCTGCCCTTCCACCCGCACACGAAGCTCGCGGCCGTCCTGCTCGAACTCCCAGGCGTAGAGCCCGCCAGGGGTGGACAGGCGCAGATTGATGCAACGATGCCTGGTGAGATCCTGCGGGGTCTCGGGAACGCCGTGCTTCCTAAAATAGGATGGCGCGCCGACCGCGACCATCCGGAAATCGGGTCCGATTTTGACGGCGATCATCCCTTCGGATACCTGCTCGCCCAGCCGCACGCCTGCGTCGATCTTCTCCCCGATGATGTCGGTCAGTGCATAGTCGGTGATGAGTTCGACGGAGATATCGGGGTTTTTGCGCAGAAGCGGCCTCAGCCTCGGCCAGAGAACCGTCTCGGCGGCATAATCGGTCGTGGTGATGCGAAACTGGCCGGCCGGTGTGTCGCGCAATTCGACGATGGAGGCGAGCTCGTCTTCCAGTTCCACGAAATGCGGCGCCATCCGTTTCATGATGCGCTCGCCCGCCTCGGTTGGAACAACCTTGCGGGTCGTGCGGTTCAGGAGCCGGACACCGAGCCGGTCTTCCAGAGCCTTGACCGAATGGCTGAGCGCGGATTGCGAGACGCCGATCTGCGCCGCCGCGCGCGTGAAGCTGCCTTCTCGTGCGACCACCACGAAGCCCATGAGGTCATCGATGTTCTCTTTCAGCATTGATGAGCCACCTTCATAATACCTGGCATATTACATAGGATAATCGAGGCCCACCGAACAGGGTATTCTTGGAAAATCGACATGAGGCGGAAGGAGATCATGAGATGAGGCTAGGGATTCTGGGCTCCGGCCTGATGGGCGGAAAACTGGGAACGCTATGGGCGAAAGCCGGCCATGAGGTGACGTTCAGTTATGCGCGCAGCCAGAGCAAGCTCGATCGACTTGCGCGGGAGGCGGGAGCGAAGGCCGGTACTGTTGCCAAAGCGGTCGAGGGAGCCGACGCCGTGCTCCTGGCCGTTCACTGGTCGCGTATCTCCGACGTTCTGGAACAGGCGGGCGAACTGGACGGCAAGATCGTGCTGAACTGCTGCGTGCCGCTCGATGAGCAAAACCGTGATCTCGTGGTCGGCGTCACCACCTCGGGTGCCGAGGAACTTGCGCGCCTGCGCCCGCGTGCGCGCTGGGTCTCGGCGTTCAACACCAGCCCAAGCGAAGCCTTCTTCGACGTCTTTGCTGGAAGAGACAGGGAACCGCGGCCGCAACTCCTCTATTATGGCGACGATAACGGAGCGAAGCGGGCAGCAGCCGGCCTGATCGAGGATATCGGCTATGAGCCGCTGGACGTCGGGCCGCTGCGCACCGGGCGTTTCGCGGAGCCGTTCGCGATGGTCACGGCCGAGCTTGCCTATTCGCAGCCGGGCGGGGCGAAGTTGACCTACCGCTTCAGCAGGTTTCGTTAGAATTCATGAGTCTTGCTCATAAGAGACAGTACGTGAAGAAGGCTAATCCAACATTCCCGCGAGCGCTATCTTACCGACAAGATTGAAAGTCCCCTGGAAAGGAAACAACGATGAAGATCACGAAAGCAGGCTCCACGCCTTCGACCAAAGGCCCCGAGGACTGGTTCACCGGAACTGTTCGTATCGATCCCCTGTTCAACGCCGAAGCGCCGGGCCGGGCCGGTGCGGGCGCCGTCACCTTCGAACCCGGTGCGCGTACCGCCTGGCATACGCATCCGGCAGGTCAGGCCCTGATCGTCGTATCCGGCTTTGGCCGTGTCCAGCGCGAGGGCGGTCCCGTTGAGGAGATCCGGGCCGGCGACGTCGTCTGGTTCCCCGCAGGAGAAAAGCATTGGCATGGCGCGGCCCCGGATGTGGCGATGACGCATATCGCGATCACGGAAACCGTCGACGGCAGCAACGTCACCTGGATGGAGAAGGTGAGCGACGCCGACTACGGCGTCTGATCGCTCCCTCAAATCTGGAGAGACGGCCGGCGCATCCCTTTCGCCGGCCGAAACTTTTTCGCGAATTCAAACAAGCGAGACAGGCATTGCCATGCGCCCGAATATCATCTGCCATATGATCTCGTCCATCGACGGGCGACTTCTCACCGAACGCTGGAACGCGCCGAACGGCGAACCTGCGACCGGCCTGATCCACCGCGTCTACGAAGAGGCGGCCGGGCGACTGGGCGGTCAGGGATGGATGGTCGGACGTAGGACGATGGCTCACTACATCGAAGATCAGCGCAAGCCGCAACTTCTCGAACAGCCGCTGAAGCGGCCCGCTTTCAAGGGTTCGCCGGCCGGCCGCAAGCTCGCCGTGGTTCTCGATCCGTCCGGAAAGCTGCTGCATGCCGGCGACGACCTCGACGGCGATCATGTCGTCTCGATCGTCTCGGAGCGTGTGGAAGAAGCCTATCTGGAGTCGTTGCGCCGGAACGGCGTGTCCTATCTCTTGTCCGGTTCCGACGGATCGGGCCTTTCAGACGCCGTGGCGGCGCTGGGCGAGATGTTCGACGTGAAGACCATCCTTCTCCAGGGCGGCGGGACGATCAATGGCGCGTTCCTGGCGGCCGGATTGATCGACGAGTTCAGCACCCTGATCTTTCCCTCGGTCGACGGCATGGCGGGTATCGCCTCCATCGTCGATTATCACGGCAGCCGAACCACACAGCCGTCTTCCGATTTCCGCTTCCAGTTGGCCGGCAACGAAACGCTCGAGGCCGGCACGGTCTGGCTGCGTCACAAGGTTCTTCGCAGACATGTCGCATAGTTCATCACCGGCCACGGCCTCCGCCGGGCAGACGGCGACCCTGTCCATCGTGGCCTTCGCGACGATGCTCGCGCTCGTCGTCTTCACCGTGCCGCTAACCACACTGGCCGACATCACCCGCTCGTTGTCGGCCGGTCCCAACGCCCAGGCCTGGATCCTGAGCGGCATGCCGGTCGGGGCCGCCGTCGGGCTTCTCGGGTTCGGAGCGCTCGGAGACAATTACGGCCGGCGCAGGATTTTTCTCTCAGGCCTCCTGATCACGGCGGGTTCGTCCCTCGTGGCGGCCCTGGCGCCGACATCGATCCTGCTGATTGTCGCGCGCATCGTCCAGGGCATCGGAAGCGCAGCCATCATGGCCTGCGGTCTGGGTCTCATCGGCCAGGTTTTCGCGGAAAGCCTGGCGCGCGCCCGCGCCGCGGCCATATGGGCGTCGGCGCTCGGCGCCGGGGTCGCGGTCGGCCCGGTCCTGGCGGCCCTTCTGCTGCCCGTCGGCGGCTGGCATGCGTCGCACTGGCTGATCGCCGCGATTTCCGCGGGCCTCTACCTCATGGCACGGGGCGTTCTTCCTCAGGACAGCGGGCAAACGCGCGGCAGCGTCGACGGGGCGGGGTCGCTGGTGATGGCGGCGGCGATCCTGTGCTTTCTCGCCGCGTTGACCGAAAGCCGCTTCGGCCTGCAACCGCATGTGCTGGCGCTGTTTGCAGGCAGCGCCGTCCTCGTCGTCGCCTTCATCCTTGTCGAAGGCCGCTCGGCCAATCCCGTGCTGCGACTCAGCCTGTTCAGACGTCCCGATTTCGTCGGCGCCACGGCCGGCGCCTTCGCCTCGGGCGCGGGTGTTCTTGCCATCATGACGATGATCCCTCTGATCATGGAACAGGGGTTTGGCATTTCGCCGTTCCGGGCGGCGGTCATCTTGATGGCGTGGTCGGCGACGACGGCGGTCGCAGCGCTTGGCGCCCGCCTGATCCCGGAGGACATCTCGCCACGCATGCTTCTCGTCACCGGCATGGTCGGCTGCGCGGCCGGGCAGGCCGCAACGCTGCTGGCGACGCCGGAGCGCGGTTTCGCCTGGGTGCTGCCAGGCCTGCTCATTGCCGGGATTGCGAACGGCATCCTGAATGCCGCCCTCGGCCATCAGGCGGTACAGAGCGTTCCGGCCGAGCGCACGGCGATGGGAAGCGCCGCCAACAATACCGCCCGTTATCTCGGCTCCGCCGTCGGCATCTCGCTGGCGACGATCATTATCACCCATGGCGCCGAAAGCGGCGTGGCGGGCCTCCTTTCCGGATGGAGGATCGCCGTCCTCGTCTCGGTGGGCTTCTCGATCGCAGGCGCCGCAATCGCCGCTGTCATGCGGCCGCTTAATTTATGAACACAACTCATGAGTTCTAGTAGCTTGCCCCGGCTAATCTTTTGACTGCCCGTACGTGATATTGACGACAGCGATGGCGCGACAGGCATTCGCCGGCGCCGACACCACGAGTATCGGTACAACGCGAGAGGTGGCGCCGGAATGCGACTTCACTGCAGAAAGACGGCTTTGAACTGCATTGCGGCCATCGGTGCAATGCTCGCCTTTACCCCCGGCGCAATGCTCTCCGCTCACGCGCAAGGGGGCTCAAAGGGCACATCGGAGGACGGAAGTATGAAGATACGTATCATCATAGAGGGGCAAGCCCTTTCGGCGACCCTCGACGACAGCACGGCGGCGAAAGACTTCGCATCGCTGCTGCCGCTCGATCTGACTCTCTCGGACTATGCCTCGACCGAGAAGGTCAGCGACCTGCCGCGTCGCCTTTCGACCGACGGCGCCCCCCGCAGCTACAAGCCTTCGGCAGGCGACATCACCTATTACGCGCCCTGGGGCAATCTCGCGATCTTCTATCGCGGCTTCAGCGACTCGGCCGGCCTCGTGCGGCTTGGTGCATTCGATGACGGCGTCGAAGCGCTACGACGCGATCAGCCGTTCAAGGCCCGCTTTGAAGTCGCCGAGTGAAGACCCCGATCAGAAGCGCAATTCAACCATATGTTTGCAGGCGCTTCGCGCCCGATGGAGAAAAACATGAGTGAAAACATCGAAGGAAAAGTCGTCGTCATCACCGGCGCAAGCTCGGGGCTCGGCGCGGAAACCGCCCGCCATCTCGTCAAGGCCGGCGCCAGGGTTGTTCTTGGCGCCCGCCGTCTCGACCGGCTCGAAGCGCTCGCCAGCGAACTCGATCTCGATACGCAGGCTATCGTCGAGACGGACGTGACCGACTGCCGTCAGGTCAAGGCGCTGGTCGAGCGCGCGGTCGAATTGCATGGCCGGATCGACGTCCTCGTCAACAATGCCGGCCTGATGCCGAGCTCGATGCTCGACAAACTGAAGATCGACGAGTGGGATCGGATGATCGACGTGAACATAAAGGGCGTTCTCTACGGCATCGCGGCGGCGCTTCCCCATATGCAGAAGCAGAAGTCCGGGCACATCATCAATGTGTCGTCTGTCGCCGGTCACAAGGTCGGCCCCGGCGGTGCGGTCTACGCCGGAACAAAGTGGGCCGTTCGGGCCATCTCCGAAGGGCTGCGGCAGGAAGTGAAAGCCTACAATATCCGCACGACGATCGTCTCCCCGGGCGCGGTAGCGACCGAACTGACCGACACGATCACCGACCAGGATGTCGCAGCCGGCATGAAGCAGGTTTACGAGGCGGCTATCCCGGCAAGCTCGTTTGCCCGCATCGTCGCCTTCGCGATCAGCCAGCCCGAGGACGTCGATATCAACGAAGTCCTCTTCCGTCCGACCAGCCAGGCCTATTGAGCCGGATGCCGCACCTGCGGGTCGCCTCGATTTCGAAAAACGGGAGCACTGGAACATGCCGCACATTGTCATAAAGGCCATGGCGGGCCGCAGCGAAGAGCAGAAGAAGCGCCTGGCCCAGGCCATTGCGCGTGACGTCGTCGATATCCTCGAATGCGACGAGGCTTCGGTCTCGGTCGCTTTCGAGGACGTGGCATCCGGCCGATGGAAAGACGAGGTCTACCTGCCCGACATTCAGGGGCATCGGGACAGGCTTTACAAGAAACCCGGATACGAGATGTAGGGAGCTCTCGGCTGGCCGTTTCGTCGGCCAGCCCGCGCGAGAGACAATGGAAAACACTCCGAAGAAATTCATCGATACCAGCATGGCCAGCGACGGCACTGCGCGCAAGACGTGTCGGTTCATCGGCATGGCGCTGATATCTCTCGCGCTGTCCAACTCGGCGCCCATGATCGCCGAGGCGCAGGATGCCGCCACGCCGATCCTCGGCCGTAGTGAAAGCGCATGGACATCGACCGTCGTCGCCGAAGGGCTGGATTACCCTTGGGACATCGTGCTGGGCGGCGAACGCCTGATCCTGACCGAGAAGGCGGGTTCCGTCGTCACGGTCGCTGGCGGCGAACTTCAACGGCACACGCTCGAAACGTCACACCCGCTTCGCACCGAGGGCGGTGCGGGACTGCTCGGGATCGCCCTGGCGCCGGATTTCGCATCGAGCGGCAGGGCCTTCTTCTACTACTCCTACGTTGCCTCTTCAGGCCCCGCGAACCGCGTCGTGTCGGCCGTTTTTGATGGCGGCGCATGGCGCGAAACCGGCATTCTGATCGACGGCATTCCCGGCCACCGCCTCTATAACGGCGGCCGGATCGCGATCGGGCCCGACGGCCACCTCTATGTGACAACAGGATGGACAGAGAACTACGATCTGCCCCAGGACCCCGACAGCATGGCCGGCAAGATTCTGCGGGTGACGCTGGACGGTGCGGTGCCCGCGGACAATCCGTTTCCCGGCTCGAAGGTCTATTCTTATGGCCATCGCAATCCCCAGGGGCTGGCTTGGAGCCCCGCGGGCGAGCTGTTCGTCTCCGAGCATGGCCAGTCCGCGCTCGACGAAATCAACCGCGTCGAACCCGGCGGCAATTACGGCTGGCCCGAGATTCAGGGGGACGAGACGCGGGATGGCATGAAGGCGCCCTTCGCCCATTCCGGTCGCTCGACCTGGGCGCAGTCCGGCATCGCCTTCGCTGGCGAGGAACTGCTTGTGGCCGCCCTCCAGGGAAAAGGCCTCTATGTCCTTGACGGCGCAAATCGCAGCCTCAAACCCGTGTTCGAGACCGGCGAACGCTACAGGCAGGTGCTGCCCGTCGGAAGCGATCTCTTTGTCATCACCACCAATCGCTCGCCGCGCGGACAAGGCGCGTCCAATGACAGCCTGATCAGGCTGTCGCCCGCCGGCTGAGCGGTTCGATATCCGAAATTGCAAGGATGCTGACGTGAGTCCTTGGAACAACGACCTTTTGCAACGGATCGCCGGGAGCGACGATCTCCATATCGCTCCGCTGCGCGACGACCTCGTGACCTTCGGGACGCCGACCTGGATCTGGTCGGTGGTCGTGGACGGCGATCTCTATGTGCGTGCCTATAACGGGCGGAATTCCCGTTGGTATCGCTCGGCGATGGAAAACAAGAAAGGGCGGATCAAGGCGGCCGGCGAAACGATCGACGTTTCATTCGAGCCGGTCGAGGGGGCCGTCAACGATCTTGTCGATGCGGCCTATCGGTCCAAATACGGCACGAGCCGGTATCTCGCTGCGATGATCGGAGACCGGGCGCGCGCCGCCACCGTCAGGGTCACGCCGACAGTCTTGTAGCTTTGCGAAGGCAGGGAACAATCGATCAAATCCGGATGTTCCAGAAACCAGGCTCATAAGTGTAATCGGAACTGCCTGGCTAGTGGGCGCCCGGTCGATCTGATGAACTGAGACCGTCAAAAGATGTTTCGATCAAGCACCCGAAAGGATTCTCTATGTCGGAAGAATACATTGGCAAACGTCACTCCGCAGATAAGAGCCGCCGCAATCTTCTCAAGGCCGGCGCCGTCCTGGCTGCGGCAATGCCGATCGCGGCAGGCATGGCTGGCAGCGCCGCCGCGCAGGAAGCCTCTGCCGCGACCGGGCAGAGCATCCAGATCACATCTAACCGCTCGACGCCCTCCGTGATCGGCGATCCGGCGCAATTCTCCGGCCATGCGGTGATCGATCCGCTCTTCCCGGCCAACGAGTTCACCGGAGCAACCGGCGGGCTGGTGACGTTCGCGCCGGGCGCGCGCACCGCCTGGCATACGCATCCGGCCGGCCAGATGCTGATCGTGACCGAGGGAAAGGGTTGGGTCCAGGAAGAAGGTGCTGAAAAGCGCGAAATCAAACCCGGCGATGTCGTCTGGATACCCGTGGGTGTCAATCACTGGCATGGCGCCACCGATACGTCGGGCATGGCGCACATCGCGATTTCCTACATGCGCGACGGCAGCAACGTGACCTGGGGCGAACTCGTCACGGACGACGAGTTCGCGAAATAACGCTCGCCGCACCGCCGAGACGCCAAAGGAAGCTTCGCGGCACTCTGCATCGGCGAAGCGCTGACAGACTTCCGTCTCATCCATAGCCGCAAAGTTCCAGACTTTGCGGCTTTCTCATTCAGGCGCCGCGAAATCCGGGCCTGGCGACGGAAGAGACATCCACGCCAACCGGCAAAGCGCTCAACTACGCGACGTCCGGTAGGCCGCCGATCAACTTGTCCAGCGTCACGGGATAGTCGCGCACGCGAACGCCGGTCGCGTCGTAAATGGCGTTGGCGATCGCAGCGGCCACGCCGCAAAGACCGAGTTCGCCGACCCCCTGCGCCTTCATCGGCGACGACATCGGATCCGTCTCGTCCATGAAGATCACCTCCTGATGCGGAATATCGGCATGGACCGGAACTTCGTAGCCGGCGAGATCATGGTTGACGAAAAAGCCGCGGCGGGTATCGACAACCAGTTCTTCCGACAGCGCGGCGCCCGCTCCCATCGTCATCGCGCCGATCACCTGGCTGCGGGCGGTGATCGGATTGAGAATCCGGCCGGCCGCACACACCGCCAGCATTCGGCGGATGCGGGTCTCTGCCGTCGCCCTGTCGACGCCGACCTCGACAAAATGCGCGCCGAATGTCGATTGCTGGTGCGTTTCGGAGAGCTTGCCCCATTCAATCTTGTCCTCGACCGTGATCCCGTCGGGACCGGCTGCCTCCGACAGTGGAACCGAGCGGCTGCCGGAGCGCACTTCGCCATTTTCGAAGCTGACGTCCTGCGTGTTGAGGCCGAGCTTCTTCGCCACCGCCTCGCGTAATTTGACACAGGCGGCATAGACGCCCGATGTCGAACAGTTGCCGCCGAACTGGCCGCCGGAGCCGGAGGATACGGGGAAGTGGGAATCGCCGAGATGAACGGCCACCTTGTCGAGGGGAAGGCCCAGCATTTCAGCGGCGGTCTGGGCGATAATCGTATAGCTGCCCGTGCCGATGTCGGTCATGTCCGTTTCGACGGTGACGACCCCCATCCTTGTCGAGCCGCACCCGCGCTCCGGACGGAACCAGCAGATTGTCGCGGAAGGCGGCAGCCATCCCCTGCCCGATCAGCCAGCTGCCATCGCGCCGCGCGCCCGGCGTGCCGCGCCCCTTCCAGCCGAACCGCTCAGCGCCGAGCTTGAGGCCGCCGAAAAGATCGCGATGCGATAACCGGCGCTCCGGATTTTCGGGATCGACCTGGGTGTCGTTGAGAATGCGGAACTCAACCGGATCCATGTCGAGTTTTTCCGCCATTTCGTCCATGGCGATTTCGAGCGCCATCAAGCCGGGCGCTTCCCCCGGCGCGCGCATCGAATTGCCTTCGGGGATATCGAGCGGAGGCGTCGCCTTAACCGGCTGGTGCGGATCGAGGCAATAGTCTATCGGCATGACTGACGATGCGTCCGCCCGATACAAACGCCACCGCTTTCCAGCCGAGATCATCGCGCATGCGGTATGGCTCTATTACCGGTTCCCGCTGAGCCTGCGCGATATCGAAGACCTGCTTGCCGAGCGCGGCATTGCCGTCTCGTTTCAGACCGTCTCAGAATGGACGACTAAGTTTGGCCTGAAATTCGCCCACCAACTCAAGCGGCGGTCGATCGGCAACTTCGCAGACAAATGGCATCTTGATGAGATGGTCGTATCGATCAAGGGCAAGAAATACTGGCTGTGGCGCGCCGTCGATGCCAACGGCTACGTTCTCGATGCTCTGCTGCAAAGCCGCAGAAACAAGGGAGCCGCTCTTCGGCTGATGCGCAAATTGTTGAAGAGCGAAGGTGTTGCGCCGCGCGTGATGGTGACAGACAAGCTGCGTTCTTATTCCGCCGCAAAGCGAGAGATCATGCTGGGGATCGAACACCGTTCGCACAAAGGGCTCAACAACCTCGCAGAAAATTCTCACCTTCCCGTTCGACGACGCGAGCGACGCATGATGCGGTTCAAGTCGACAGGTCAATGCCAACGTTTCGTCTCAACCCACGGCCAAATTGCCAATCTTTTCCAACTTCATCGAAAACACCTAAATGCCGCTGATCATCGCCAACTCCGCGCACTCGCCAGCGCCACCTGGCGTGAGATCGCGTTGCCGATCCAAGCCTGAAATTCAGGACAAAGAAATGATTGCGTCCTACGTCAGGTTAAGGCGACGCCACCCGCTGGCAGGCCCGGGTGCCGCGCATTCGGCGCCGGAGATGTTGCAGGCGATCTCGATATAGGCCGGCTTCCTCTCGCGCAGCGCGGTGCGGATCGCATGGTCGATCAGTGCCGGCGCCTCGTCGGCCGAGACGATGGAGACGGCGGCGCAGGTGAGCTTCCGTGCGATTTCGAGCTGATAGAGGAAATCCTGCGTGCCCAGCGTATGATGCAGCAGGTGCCCGGAGGCGTAGTCGTTGCTGTTCGGCGCGCCGGAGATGAGGATGACGGGCAGGTTTTCTGCATAGGCGCCGCCGATGGCGTTGAGCGCGGAAAGCGCGCCGACGCTATAGGTGACGACGGCGGCGGCCGCGCCGTTGGCGCGGGCGTAGCCTTCTGCGCTGAAGCCGCAGTTGAGCTCATTGGAGCAATAGACCTGCCTCAGATCCTTGTTCGTCAGAAGCTGGTCGAGCAGAACGAGATTGTAGTCGCCTGCAACCGCGAAATGATGCTTCAGTCCTATTTGGGAAAGACGGGCGGCGAGATAGGTTCCGACAGTGTATTTCACGGGAAACTCCATGTGTCTGTGACAAGAAAGATGAGTTTCCTTAGCAACCGTCTCGGATCGATACCTTATTCCGGATCAAAAAATGCGATTTTTCTTGAAACTGGTGGATTTCGGTAACGGAAGATTTCACCGTTCCGGAAATATTCGGAAGGCGGCGAGAGCCTGTTCGACGAGATGAAGATGCTCGACTGTGGACCGCCATTCCGGAGGGGCGGGCTCATCGACGAGGGGCAGGTCCTCCCCATCCGGCAGGCGTTCCTGCATGTTCTGGCCGTTGCTGATCTCGGCGCAGCGTCCGGCCACCCGTTCGACATGCGCCAGCAGGCCGTCTGGAACGGGCGTTGCGCCTTTTCGCAGGGCATCCGCCACCGACTCGCCGAAAAGCAGGGCCGAGGCGTAAAGGCGGATCGCGTGCCGGTCGTATCGCGCCGCGATCTCGTCGACCTGGCGTGCGACGAGGCGGCCGCGCAGCGACCACCGGGCGGAATTGCGCGCGGTGACGATGCCGGAACCGAGCGCGATGACGCTGTCATGGGCGCCCGACAGGCTATGCAGCGCGGCTTCACCCTTCTTCGGATCTCGCTCGCGCAAGGCTTCCGCGCATCTCGTAAAACCCGCGGCGAGGTTGCTCAGGAGGTCGCGGGCCGCGGCATCGACCATGCGGACGGGATCGGGCGTCAGCACGACCTGGCTGAAGAACAGGCCGACGGCGGCGCCGGTGGCGACGTCGAGCATGCGCACGGAGCCGGCATTGGCAGGCCCGAATGCGAGGACCAGGATCGCCGACACGCCCGCCTGGATGGGGACCACGGCGGAGAGCCCGTAGGTGGACGCCACGATGATTGCGATAAAGGCGGCGAGGCCGAGCCTGAAAAGCGGCACGCCGTCCGGCAGGAAGAGCGCCAGTTCGCCGACGACGATGCCGGTCGCGACGCCGATCAACAGCCCGATCGCCTGCCTGCCGTGGCTGGGCAGGCTGGGCGAAAGGCAGACGATCGCGCTGATCGCTGCGAAGAGGGGCTGCGGGTGCCCGAAAAGGTGCACGGCGAGCTCCCATGACAACACGGCTGCGACGGCGCAGGCAAGCGCATCGCGCCATGCCGCGGACAACCGCTCGGCAACCGTCAGCGAAAGGCTCTTCAAAACGATCTGCATTCCTGTTCCGTCCGCTTTCCCATGCATGCAGGGCTTGCCTGCCGTTCGACACGTTATCGGCGCCCGCCGACCTCATCAATGTGGTGCAGCATGTCGGCGGGGTCCTCATAGACGCGGAAGGCGCCGGACTGGCGCAGTTCGTCGAGCCCGTAGCCGCCGCTCAGCAGCCCGACGCCGAGCGCCCGGCAGCGAACCGCCGCCAGCATGTCCCAGACGCTGTCGCCGATGACCACCGCCGTCTCGATGGGTGCGCCGAGCCGTTCCGCCGCGGCCAAGAAGAGGTCGGGATCGGGCTTGCGTATTTGACCTGGTCGCGGGTGACGACAGGTATCCGCTGCGGGTCCACCCCGAGGGCCGCAAGGTTGACGGCGGCCGTCTCCATCCGCCCGCTCGTGGCGATCGCCCAGGAAATGCCGGCGTCCGTCAGCCAGGCGAGAAGCTCGCGCGCGCCGGGAAGCGGGCGGACACGGCCGGCCTGCCGCTGGTAGGCGGCCGCATGGCCCTGCCGCAGCCTTTCCACCCGCTCGGCGCTGATCTCCAGTCCGGTCTCGCGCAGGAGCTGGTTCGTGAACAGGCCGCCGCTCATGCCGATCTTGCGGTGGATGCGCCAGACGGACAGGTCGATGTCTTCCGCGTCGAGCGCGTCCTTCCAGGCGAGCACATGTTGGTAGACGCTGTCGACGAGCGTACCATCGAGATCGAAAAGAAAAACCGGCTTGATGCGCATGCTGTTTCTCCTGGTCGGACGAGTATGGCAGGTCAGATATGGCGCAGGATCTGGGCGAGGACAGGGGCGACGAGGATATTCATCAGCCCGACGAGCACCATGACGAGACCGGCGATCGAGCCTTCCTCCCTGCCGATCATGTGGGCCTTCGCGGTTCCCGCCCCATGCGCCCCGACCCCCAGGAGCGCGCCGCGCGCAAGCGCCGAGCGCAGCGGGAGCCATGCCAGGACGATATCGCCGAGCGCCGCGCCGAGGACGCCTGTCAGCACCACGAAGATCGCCGTCAGTTGCGGAATGCCGCCGATCTCGCCGGAAACCTCCATGGCGAAGGGCGTGCTGATCGAGCGCGGCAGCAGGCTGAGCCTGATCGCGCCGTCGAGGCCGACCACGGTTGCAAGGCCCCAGCCGGAGAGCACAGCGGTGGCCGTTCCGGCCAGCATGCCGGCGGCAAGCACCGGCCACTCCCGGCGGATGAGCGCGCGGTGCTCGTAGATCGGCACGGCGAATGCGACCATGGCCGGGCCGAGCAGGGCGACGAGCCACCCCGTGCCGCGGATGTAGTCCCGGTAGCTGGCGTGGAGCGAAAGGACCGCGATGACAAGAAGGACGGGCGTCACCGCCAGCGGCATCAGCCACCAACGCGGCCAGCGGCGGTGGAGGCGCTTGGCCGCGAGATAAAGGCCGATGGTGGCCAGGGACCAGAACAGGCCGCTAAACAGGCCCTGGGCGAGCGGATCATTCCACGACGTGATCGGCAGGGTCATTGCCTCGACCTCCATCTCCAGCAGAAATCGACGGTCAGCGCCGTCACGGCCATCACCGCAAGCGTTCCCACGAGGATCACGACGAGGATCTTCAGCCCGAGCAGGCCGAGGAATTCGGGATGGTCGATCACCGCCAGCACCGCCGGAACGAAGAAAAGCAGCATGTCGGCAAGGAACCATTGTGCGCCGCGCCGCATGCTGAAGACGCTGATGCGGTGGCTGGCCAGCAGCGCAAGCACGATCGCCATTCCGATGATGCCGCCGGGCAGCGGCAGGCCGACCAGCCGGGCCAGCGCTTCTCCGGCGAGCCAGAACGCAAGCAGGAAGCCCACCTGGAGCAGGCGGCTCGAATGGATGTGGCGACGGAATGAGACGGCGAACCTGCGAATGAACATGATCGTTCTCCTGAGGGAAATATATGTTGCGTCGCAGCATGATGGAAATGAATTGATTGAATAGATTATATTCTGATATGGAATTCTGATGGAAATCCGAACGCTCCGTGCCTTCGTCGAAGTCGTGCGCCAGGGGGGCTTCTCGCAGGCCGCCAAGACGATCTTCTCCACGCAATCGACCGTCAGCAAGGCGGTCAGGCAGCTTGAGGACGAGATCGGAACGCGGCTGCTCGACCGCATCGGCCATCGCAGCACGCTGACCGTCGCGGGAGAGGTCGTCTATCGCCGCGCGGTGAGAATCCTGGCGGAACGCGAAAGCCTGATGGCGGAACTCGACGACCTGCGCGGCCTCAAGCGCGGGACGCTGCGCCTCGGCCTTCCGCCGATCGGAAGCAGCACTCTGTTTGCGCCCCTGTTCGCCATCTATCGCAACCGCCATCCGTCGATCGACATCCGCCTTGCCGAACATGGCAGCGACCGGCTGGAGGAAATCCTGCATGTGGGCGAGATCGACCTCGCCGCCTCGCTTCTTCCTGTATCGGACGAGTTCGAATGGCAGGAGGTCCGCCGCGAGCCGCTGGTGGCCCTCCTGCAGACGGACCACGCGCTCGCAGCAAAGGCCTCCATCACCCTTGCGGAGCTGAAGGACCAGCCGTTTTTGCTGTTCGAGAGCGGCTTCGCGCTGAACAGGATCATCGTCGACGCCTGCCGGCGGGCGGGCGTCGAGCCCTCCGTCGCCGCGCGCAGCAGCCAGATCGATTTCATCGTAGAGCTGGCCGCCGCGGGTCTCGGCATAGCCTTCCTGCCGCGCATGATCGCCGAGCAGCGCAGCCACCCCGCCGTCCGCCACGTCACGCTCGTCGATCCCGGGACCGAATGGCATATCGCGATGATCTGGCGGCGCGGCGCCTATCTGTCGCATGCCGCGAAGGCCTGGCTGGCGCTGACGCGGGAATTTCATTCCGGCGATTGAGGGCAGCAACCTTTGCCTGCCGGTTCATTCTCGAAGGCGGCGATATATGCAAGTGGACTTTGCGATATCCGGAAACTATCAAATCACGACATGGATCTTTCAGTCGGGGGTTGACGTGGAGCTCAGGCATCTTCGGTATTTCGTCGCGGTCGCCGAGGAACGCCATTTCGGCCGGGCGGCCGAAAGGGTCGGTATCGGCCAGCCGCCGTTGAGCCAGCAGATCCAGGGGTGGCGTCGCCTTAACCTGACGTAGGACGCAATCATTTCTTTGTCCTGAATTTCAGGCTTGGATCGGCAACGCGATCTCACGCCAGGTGGCGCTGGCGAGTGCGCGGAGTTGGCGATGATCAGCGGCATTCAGGTGTTTTCGATGAAGTTGGAAAAGATTGGCAATTTGGCCGTGGGTTGAGACGAAACGTTGGCATTGACCTGTCGACTTGAACCGCATCATGCGTCGCTCGCGTCGTCGAACGGGAAGGTGAGAATTTTCTGCGAGGTTGTTGAGCCCTTTGTGCGAACGGTGTTCGATCCCCAGCATGATCTCTCGCTTTGCGGCGGAATAAGAACGCAGCTTGTCTGTCACCATCACGCGCGGCGCAACACCTTCGCTCTTCAACAATTTGCGCATCAGCCGAAGAGCGGCTCCCTTGTTTCTGCGGCTTTGCAGCAGAGCATCGAGAACGTAGCCGTTGGCATCGACGGCGCGCCACAGCCAGTATTTCTTGCCCTTGATCGATACGACCATCTCATCAAGATGCCATTTGTCTGCGAAGTTGCCGATCGACCGCCGCTTGAGTTGGTGGGCGAATTTCAGGCCAAACTTAGTCGTCCATTCTGAGACGGTCTGAAACGAGACGGCAATGCCGCGCTCGGCAAGCAGGTCTTCGATATCGCGCAGGCTCAGCGGGAACCGGTAATAGAGCCATACCGCATGCGCGATGATCTCGGCTGGAAAGCGGTGGCGTTTGTATCGGGCGGACGCATCGTCAGTCATGCCGATAGACTATTGCCTCGATCCGCACCAGCCGGTTAAGGCGACGCCTCCCCTCATGGGCATCGGAGACGACGAGCTTGACGCCACGCAGACCCCGCCTGGTCAGCTTTCGAAGAAACTCGGTCCAGATCGCCTCGGCCTCGGATGTGCCGATCTCCATACCGAGCACCTCGCGTCGACCGTCGGTGTTGACGCCGACGGCGATGATGACGGCAACGGAGACGATGCGCCCGCCGCGCCGGACCTTGAGGTAGGTCGCATCGATCCAAAGGTAGGGCCATTCCCCTTCGATGGGCCTGTCGAGAAAGGCCTTCACCTTCTCGTCGATCTCCTCGCAGAGCCGGGATACCTGGCTCTTGGAGATGCCCGACATGCCCATGGCCTTAACGAGGTCATCGACGGATCGGGTCGAGACGCCTTGGATATAGGCCTCTTGGATCACCGCCGTCAGGGCCTTCTCTGCCATGCGGCGTGGTTCGAGAAAGCTCGGGAAATAGCTGCCTGTGCGAAGCTTTGGAATGCGCAGCTCGACGGTGCCCGCCCGTGTCTCCCAGTCCCGGTCGCGATAGCCGTTGCGCTGGGCAAGTCGGAAGCCATTCTTCTCGCCATAACCCGCGCCCGTCTTTGTGCCGACCTCCAGCGCCATCAGCTTCTCGGCAGCGAAGCCGATCATCTCGCGCAGCAAATCGGCGTCGGCGCTCTTCTCAACGAGTGAGCGCAGGTTCATCATGTCGTCGGTCATCGGTGGTGTCCCTCAGGTTGGTCATAAGCAACCCGACCCTACCGGAAATCACCGATGGCTATGAAATCCAGCTACACCACTCCATGGGACACGATCTGGCACCGATCGTCTGCGCCTCTTCCGTGTCAACCGTCGTGATCTCTGCGGTTTTCCGCAGCGAGCGGATACCGTCGGCCCACAACGCCCAATCCGGCGACTGTGCGGCGATGCGCCGGCGGGTGCGCAGCACGTCGCGGGCGATGCGCTCGTCGAGACGGGTCAGCACGATCCCGGCGTCGAAAGTAGGCCGCAGCAAGTTAGAAATGCCGATTTTCGAAGGATCGTAAGTCATTGAAATCATGGTAAACGAACCGTTAAACGGACGCTATTTCTCATTTACCGTCCGTCACTGAGTACGATCCTATGTCTGCGATCTAGCCTCCGATAAGTACCTCTTATCGGAGGTGATTGATTTCAGGCCGCAAATCAGTAAAACTGGGCGCAGGGACGGTCACAAAGGACCCATCTTGCTTGATATTACAGATCAAAGACGCGGCCGGCCAAAGTTCGCGACCGCAGCCAAGCCGCTACTCGCTGCGGGCCGTGGCGCGATGGCGCTGGCCGCGCGCCAGTTCGACAAAGCGGCGCTTGATCTCGTTGAACAATGCCGGTGGCAAAGGGCCAAGGTAGCCTGTTTCGCTGTCAACGGGCCGGACATCCGGTCCCGGCCAGACAAACCGGTTGCTTTCCGTCAGGATAATCCAGGATCGTTCGTCGTCCAGTCCGAGACGCTGTTTTGTCGCCGGCGGGATTTCGATCGCGTCACTAGGATCAGAGGGCGGCGAGTGCGTGATCGGCAGGACACGGACTGCGGGCGTGCCATCGTCCAGGGTCGCAACAATCGCCAACACCAGCGCCGGGCGGTCCTTGTCGCCCTCCTCCCGGCCTTCGAGATGCTGCCAATGCCAGAGATAGGAATAACGAAAAACCCAACCGACTTTTGGTTCAGTCGGCAGCATGTTTGCCCGTCAGCAGTTCGGCGTTTAGATGATCGAGACCCGACTCCATCTGAGACGCTTCAATGGCGGCAAGTTCATCGTCACTCATCGCCGTGGTGAGATCTACGCGACGGTCGCGTCTGGCCAGACGCAGATAGTCCTCATAGGCGATCAGAACCGTGCGCGGCCGGCCGTTCTTGGTGATAATCACCGGCTCGCGAACTGCGGCATCCTGATAGGCGCCAAAATTCTTGGAAACGGCTGCTGCTGTCACAGTCGAGGTCATGGCATAACTCCTTTATTCCGGAATATACGGGCTTTCCGCAACTTTTGCAAACGTACGATTAGCATTGGACATGTACCATGACGAAAAAGACCTTGTCGGTATCGTCGGTCACCCAGAATGTTTTAAACCGCGCCGAAAAGCTCGACAACATCGCGGCGGTGCTGCCGATCGACCGACGTGACAAGCTTGCCGAAATCCTGACCGACCAGGACGTCGAGACCCTGCGTCATCTGGTCAACGAAGGTATGGGTGAGAATACGCTGCGGGCGTTGACCTCCGATCTCGGCTATCTCGAAGCCTGGTCGCATGCCGCGACTGGCACCGCCCTTCCTTGGCCGGGGCCTGAGGCGCTGCTCCTCAAGTTTGTCGCCCATCACCTCTGGGACCCAGCGAGGCGCGAAACCGATCCGGACCATGGCATGCCAGCTGAGGTTGACCAGGCCCTTCGAGATGGCGGCTTTCTCAGATCAACCGGGCCGCACGCGCCCGATACCGTGCGCCGTCGTCTGGCCAACTGGTCGACACTGACTAAGTGGCGCGGTTTCGACGGCGCTTTCGCCTCCCCTGCCCTTAAGTCCGCGATCCGGCTCGCCGTTCGTGCCGTGCCACGCCAACGCCGCCGCAAGAGCGCCAAGGCGGTCACCGGCGACATCATGGCAAAAATGCTGGCCACTTGTGCAGGCGAAAGCCTTCGTGACATCCGCGATCGGGCTATCCTGATGGTTGGCTTTGCGTCGGGTGGGCGCCGTCGCAGCGAGATTGCCGGGTTGCGCAGGGAACAGTTGACGGCTGAGCGGCCGATCGCCGTTGAGGGCGGTGCTCCCCTGCCCTCGCTGTCAATCCATCTCGGCCGCACGAAGACCAGCAGCGGCGACAGCGATGAAGTTGTCTACCTGACCGGCCGGCCGGTTGATGCCCTGAACGCCTGGCTTGTTGCCGCCAAGATTGAAAGTGGCAGTGTGTTTCGGGCGATTGATCGCTGGGGAAATGTCTCCCGTCGGGCGCTCGATCCGAAGGCGATCAACGATATTGTCAAAAAGCGGGCGACTATGGCCCGGCTGGAGGCGGGGGAGTTTTCCGCGCATGGGTTGCGGTCGGGCTATCTGACCGAAGCCGCAAACCGAGGCATTCCTTTGCCGGAGGCGATGGAGCAGTCGCGCCACCGATCGGTACAGCAGGCGTCAAGCTACTACAACAACGCGACCCGTCGGAGCGGCCGGGCTACGCGATTATTATAAGGGCGCCGTCGTCCTCCGCACAGCCATGACAGCATGTTCACTGAAACTGTATTTCCGTGGCATTGGCGAAACGAGCTGGTAAACGAAGGTCATGCTCAAGGCGCATTTCGTCGCGCTGTTTCCCAAAGCAACGCTGAAGCTTCTATCTACTCTACCGCGCGGCGGAAAGAACGACCAATGCTGCCACTTTCGAAATACGTTCGGCTATTTCAGTTGCAAACTCCTGTTTTGACTCCTGATCTGGACCGCGCAGGCGATTAAGAAACCTTAGCTGCAACAGGGGGTTAGTTTGTTGTCAGCTGCCTACAATCGACGGCTTCCGAAAGCTCCTGGGATCGGGGACATCACGCACTTATAGCCCCGCCAGAGTTCACTTTCAAAAGCGCCATTATCATCGGGCCGAGCGAAAACTCACCGCGGCGAGTTCTGGAGGTGAGATCGCGGAGATAGCCACCAGCCGAATTGATGTGCCCAGCTCGCTCAAGTATCGCTGCCATCGCGACGGCCGCATTCTCGGCGCCCATTGCCTCGCAAGCGTCCTGATACGCTGAAGCGCTTACTCCCAAGGTCGACCGAACCACGACTGCGGCGGACATCAAGTCCCTCCAACTCTGGACCTGGCCTTCGGGCGCATAGGCCGCAATTTCAGGGCACGCTCGCATCACCAAACCAATAGGGAAACTCTTTAGCGGCTCCGCCGGTCGGTCTGACTTTAACATCGGTTTCTCGCCCTGCTCTTTTTCTGAGCTAGGTTCAAATTCATTTATAGATTCGGTATTTGAATTCTGTATGTGCTGACGGATTTCGTTATCATTGGTAGCGGTTTTTTGTGAAAAGACGTTGCTTTCCAATACGCTGAGTACACCTTCGCGCAATAGTTCTAGTTCGTCCAGGATCGATTCAAGGGCCTCAATAGACTTGGCGGTCCGAAGCCTTGCTACGGCCCCTATGTAGATTGTCTCCATCGTCGTCCAGTCGCCAGACGCACCATCTTCAACAGCAGCCGTGATAAGCTTACGCACGTCCCTGCGCGCGATAGTCGTCCGCTCCTTAACTACCTTGAAGCGTCGTGCCTCCTCGGCCACCCGCTGCGCCATGAGAGCAAGTTCTTCCGCCCTCGCAAGCAATGGGGCAAGACTGAACCCATATGCTGTCTCCACCTCGCCGTCCTTGCCACGTCTCACGTAGCGTTTACCATTGGGGCTGTCGTTACGATTTATCAGTCCGGCACCCACCAATACAGCCAAGTTCTCTCTCAGAGTCGTGCCCGCGATGCCGTTCGCTCGTGCGCTCAGTTGAGCATTAGACGGAAAGACAACAAGGTTCGCATCTTCGCTGAGGTCCGTCTCTGGATAAAACGACAGGAGAGCGTTGAGCACAGCAAGCGCCCTATCGCGCAGGCCAAGTAGCGCGCGTGCTTCGCAGGCGTCGCGGTATACTTTCCATTTGTCCGCAACTTTCCCCTTACGGATGTCCGCTGTCTGGAGTTGGGTCCTGACCAAGGCAAGCGTCATCGGCCGCCGCCCGAATGGCGTCGTTACACTTCCACTTCGCATTTTTCTTTCACCTTTCGATCGGCAAAAGGAATCAGCTCACCAAATCGGTGCCAAAGACTATTGACTGGGATTCATGGAAATGCGATTCTCAGGCTGCTTAGACCAATGAGAGAGGCTTCCACGACGGCAACGTTTGGGGGCCTTTTTCTTTTGCGGTTTCTTCCTTTTCTAACCTTCGGATCCGGGCTCGGTCTGCCGGAATTTCTCGTAAAGATCAGGAATTCGATCCATCACGAACTTGGCAAACGCCTCGTCCCGATCTCTATCAATCTCAATTTTACAAACCCTGCCGGAGACCGCGAGGGTAGCGATCTTAGTACCCTCGGCAGACTTTACGGAAAGTACCGGCGTCTTTTCCGCGCTCGGTCTATCGATCGCCTTTATCGCGCGAAGAACCGCGATAAAGCGATCATCCGAAGTCTTATGACCAAAAGACTTGTCAGTTGTAGCCTTACGCGCTTTGCTTTCCGCTCCTGCATTTTTCAGACCGTCAGCAAGCTCCTGCCACCGCGGACGACCTATCTTCGGAGCCCGGCCGATCGCTTCGGCCAGCCAACCTGGAACTGCGCGGCCTACGTTGATGAGCTTGGATGCTTCCTGCCGATCAACCGACAGCGCGGTTTGAATGAGAGTCCTCTCAAACCCGCCTTCCTCGAGTTTCAGCGCGAACATTGAACGCTCTATAAAGGTAAGATCTTCACGAGCTGAATTTTCAATGCCTTGTGCGACAACAAGGCGATCGTCACTAAGTTCGCGCACGTAAGCCTTGACCTTAAGACCAAGCTCAGTGGCAGCTCGTACGCGACGATGGCCATAAGAAATCTGGTAACGGCCAATCTCAGTGGGATGAGCCCGTACCAGAATTGGTATTTCTTGCCCGTGCTCAAGGAAAGAGGCTTTGAGAGCTTCGACAGCCGAAGCATCCTGATCCGCAAAACGATCGGCGAAAGGGGATGGGTCGATAAGAGACGGATCGAGGTCAATCGGAAGAGCGCCGTCAGCAACTTTTTGCTTGAGTTCTTCGTAGTCCCTCTCAACTTCCGAAAAAGTGTCCTTCAACGACCGAACCGCTCCTGACGCTACGCGCTGCATTGGTTGACGTGTGTCCGCGGTCGGCGCCTCATCAGGCCCTGCGGCAAAGAGATTGCGAACTGACTGAGTTCGTTTGCTCATCTATCATTTCCCCAATCAGAACGTTTAACTACTAGCCCCGACGACATCACGTCGTCAGCTGACAACAAGTTAAGCGATTGATTCTTTTGAGAGCGGAGCACCATCATCGACCCCACACTTCATTGATTAGGCCGACAGCTTCGTGATTCACGGCACTAATGGATTCCATCGCGCGATCATAGGTCGATCGACCGACCGCACCACGCGACAACTCGTAAAGAGATTGCTTGGTCAAACCGGCATTGGCAATTGCGGTCGATTTCCATGCTGCCGCAGCCATCACATCGGTACCGAATACATCCCGAAGTAAACCGACGATTTCCTGTTCAGGTACATCTCGGGGATCATGGCGGGTCACAAGGAACCTCAGAAAATCATAGTCGAGCTTACCTCCCGCCTCTTCGATTACGGAGACAAGATCGGACGTCATTAGGAGAAATTGGCTCATGGAAGCTACGTCCACCATTTGTGGGTGGACGGTGACAATCATTCCTGTCGCTGCATTCAGAGCACCCATGGTGAGGAAGCCAAGCTGAGGAGGGCAATCAACAACTACAATGTCGTACTCGTCTTTGACCTGATCAATGGCGCTTGCAACACGCCTGAAAAACAAATCTTCTGGCCGTCCTCGGTTCTGAAGCATAAATCGCGGGGTCTGATGCTCAAACTCCATCAGCTCCAGATTGCCGGGAACTATGCTGATGCCAGTGAAGTAGGTCTTGCGGATCACATCTTTCATCGCCACACGCTGGTCATCATACCGGATGGCGCCGTATATCGTGGTATTCTCCGCAACATCGAATTCGGGCTGATAACCAAACATCGCGGAGAGCGAGGCCTGGGGATCAAGATCTATGGCAAGGACTCGATAACCCTGGAGCGCCAGACCCTGCGCAAGATATAGAGATGTCGTCGTCTTGGCCGAGCCACCCTTAAAATTGGCGACAGTGATGATTTGAAGTTTTTCACCCTCCCGGCGACGGGGCCAGAAACGCGCCGCTTCCTTAGGACGTGCCTCGGCGAGGTACTGGCGCAAGCCATTGATTTGTTCAAGTGTATAGGAGCGTCGGCCACCGGTCCCAATATCAGGTGCCGGGCCGAGGCCATCTAGGGAGAGTTGGCGCAGGTAGCCATCCGAAACACCAACGATCTCGGCTACCTCCCCAGAGGTGAACGACCGAAGCGACTTCTGCGCGGTCGGGGGAAAGGCGCGCTCACCGACCGCACGGAGTCTCGCGGATAGAGCTTCCGCGCGCTGCGTAATATGTGCGGACGTTGCTGCCCTACTGATGTGCCTGTCGATCACGTTCACTTTAGCCTCAGGTTCAAGACGGTTTATCAGCGTCAGACGCGCTATTACCGTCTGAAGATAGCGCAC
>NZ_CAXURS020000003.1:0-115118 GCF_964253725.1 Neorhizobium sp. LjRoot104 | reverse complement strand
TCACGGTAAACCTGACAATTCTCTTCGATTTGCGCAAATGATCTCATAGACCGCATAACCGTCAAGCAGTTTTTGGTTAACGGAAATTAACCATTTACGGCCGCTTAATTTCATGTGACATTTCATAGAGTTAATTCAATTGTCAGCTGACAACGGATTGCTTTGAGAATCCTCCTTATCATCTGACGGTCTCCGAGTTGGAGAGAATCGGTATGAAACAGAGGCATATTGCCTCCGTTTCGAACCTCGTCGCAACGACTGCCTTGGTGTTAGAGGGGACGCTAGGCCGCCTCGATATCCATTGCGCCTTGAAGGCCATGGAGATAATCCGCCACAGCCTGAGCCCTGGCGGCGGCTGTGACGATCGCCCGCTTATCCTGCTTGAGAACGGAGAGCCAGCTTTCCAGATAGGTCGCGGTGTTCTCGCGTGGATCGTGCTCAACGCCAAGGTCTGCGCATACGAAGGCCGCCGACATTTCCGCAACAAGCTCCTCCACGGCATAGGTTTCAGTGCCGAACCGGCCGGAAAGATCGCGATCCAAACGTTGTTTTGCGCCGGTCCAGTGACCGAGTTCGTGCAGAACAGTGCTGTAAAGATGGACTTCGCTTAGGAAGCGTTCACGCGCGGGCATCTCTATGTCGTCGGGACATGGACGATAGCAGGCGTGCTTGCCGCCGTAGGTAATCTTCGCGCCGGTTCGACCGATAAAGTCTTCGACATGCCTGAGGAGCGACATGGGGCCTTCCGGAATGTCTTCAACCGGGCTTTTGAACCGGTCGGGTAGGCCATCGATCTGCTCGACGTTGAAGACGGTGTAGCCCTTCAGGTACGGGATGCTCTTGTCGTCGGCTTCGTGCTCCTTCGGAGTGAAGGTCCCGTATTTGACGACGAGGGTTCCCTGTTCGCCCTTTCTGACCTGGCCTCCAAGATCCTGAGCCTGCCGGTAGGTCATCCAGGTGTTCTCGTCGTAGCCGGCGAGCTGGCTGGAAAGCCACAGCATGATCACGTTGATGCCGCGATAGGCTTCGCCGGTGGCGCGTTGCGGTACCGGCGAGCGGCGAACAGTTCCGCGCCAAGGGCGGATCCAGGGCTTCGTTCCTGCTTCCAGCTGCTCGATGATGGCATCCGTGATGCGCTGGTAGGTGTCCTTGCTCTGCATAGCCGCCTCCGTTTCGTTGGTTGACGGCAAAAAACGGAGATAGCCGAGACGAGCCCATGCACCCGGAGGGCCGCAACGGAGAGGAGGACCGCGAAGCGGTTGAATGGGGGAGGGGCTATCGTAGCTTGTCCGTCAATCACCCAACGAAACGGGAGACGGCAAACACAAGGGAGCAGGGACCGCTAACGGCGCTGCGGTTGCGGGTACTGCAACGGGTAGGAAGCCCGGCTAACGATCCCGGTCGTCCCGGTCGTTCTGCTGCTGACGGGTTGCCAGATGCTGCGCTTCGACGGCCTTGAGCTCTGCGTTGTGATTTGACGGCTGCGGCGCTTGTTCAGCCTTTTGCTCGACGCTCTGAGGCTGCGCTTGGGCCTCCTGCTCCGGCCGCCCCAAGGTTCTGAAGTCAGATCGGGCGGTGAACTTCACCTCTTCGTCGTCGGCCGGAATCCGCTCCGGAAGGTCGGCGCGATCGACAGCGATAATGCCGTTCTCGGTCACAAGGGTTGCAACGCGGTTGTCATGACCGAACACCTGGCCCTCGATCTCTTCGCCCGGGCGGGCAGTCCGAACATAATGCTCGAAGGGCTTCTCGCCGACCTGTTCCAGATCCACAAAAGCACCACGCAGCGCCTCGCGGCGGTTGGGGTCTATCGCATCCTCGATGACGTGCTTCAGGGCAGGGCTGGCAGGGTCATTTGTGGTGGCAATGGACGCTTCAATCATACGGGTTTTGCTGATCACGCTCATATCGATGTCGTGACCGTAATGCCGGCCCAGCTCCGTGATGAAGGTTTCCTGGGTCCTTCCGTTGCCTTCGCGAAATGGATGCACGTAGTTCAGTTCTGCCAGCGTTTTTGCGGCCCGCTCAACGAATTCTTCCCTGCTGGCGGCTCGTAGGGCCTGCGGATCGCTGATCGGCTTCAGCGCCTCATTCAGACCCATGTCTATACGCGCGCCATGTAGGAAAGACGTTCCGCCTTTTGAAAGGCCGCCAATCGGCTCGACACGAGCTCCGTCAACCACCGGGCTTTCGTTCCGGGTATGACCGGCCCATTCGTACACATCTTGGAATATGTGCCCGTGGATCGCCTTGAGATGAGCGGCATCAAAGTTCCTCTTCGGACCATCACCCTCAAGGATTTCCGAAATTCGGTCCTGCGTTGCACGGTACTCGACCGTGCGAAGCTCCGATTTGGATTCGATACCGAACTTGTTACGAAGCACGTTCTGGCGATCCGGATCGTCTGACGTGTTGGGATAAGTGTAGGAACCCTTGGGGTGTTCTTCAGCCATGCGTAAACCAACAAAAAGCCGTCTGCGCTAGCAGACGGCCTTGAGCCTCTTGAGACTTGAATGAAATGATCAGCCCCTGGGCTGCGGCAAGATGCGGGCGCGATACTCTTCGCGGGTGAGATCGCCGGCAACGTAAGCAGCGGTTGCCGCTTCGAGCAGGGCGTCGTCGCCCTGATAGCCTTGGCGAATGTTCATGGCGCGAGCCTGATCGGTGCTCTTCTTTCGAGCCGCTACTGCTTCCGGGGAGCGGTCGGGACGGGTAGAATGAATGTTCATCGACAAATCTCCATTACTGTTCAACCTAACACGAAAAGGGCCAAAAATCCAGCTATTTGGCGGATTTTCAGCCTTTTCGGGATGAGAGGCCCGGTCATAAGCCGGGCATCTCTGCGCAATCAATCGCGGGGTTCCCACTCGATGATTGCCTGAAGGGTCGGGTCGTCCTGGCCGGGGAACCGGCCCAGATTGGCGTTAAAGCCCATGCGCTTGATCGAGATCGTGTAGTAGCGCCTGCCTTCGCCGTTTTCTTTTTTCCAGATGCCGCCCACGTCGAGCTTGTGACCTGCGGGAGATGTTGCATAAACGCGGTGCGTCGGGGCTCTCTCGTTGGTGGAAGAAAAAGGCGTTACCGTGATTTCGAGGTCTCGCTCGATGGTGGAGATGAGGCCGGTACCATCTGCGGTTTCGATGTTGTCGCCGTTGAACTGGATGTAGTTGGTGATGTTTTTCATGGTGGTCACTCCTCTTTGGTGGTTGCGATGAGCGTTCACAAGGCACAGCGGAAAGCGGTGCGCACGGAGGCCGAAGCGCAGCGGAGGAGGCTGGAAGGGTGCCAAATTTGCTTCGCGAGGAAGCCGAAGGCGGGGAAATTTGGTGGACAGCCAGCTTTGCGCAAACCGCGTCGCTGTGCGAACGGGCATCAAGAGCAACCGCCATGGAGGGGTGTCTACTGAAAGCGTTTTCCAAACATCACCTGTACGACCAACAACAATAACCGCATATTCCTGCGCCAATATTATTCAACTCTCGCAAGCATACAACCAAAAACAAACGGCTTTTTGCTCTACGGGATAGCCAAATTGGCGCTACGAAAAGTGGATGTCGACGGTTCTAGATCCAATCGTCATTGGGCTACTGATGAGAATTGGAACGGCGATAATTGCTCGGCGCGTCGATCTCAGCCGCCCACTGGCCCAAACGTCTGCCTCGGGCGCTGTCTCAGGCCTGATGGTAAGCGTCAAGGGGCATTGAGTTCCCACGCGGTAGATATTGCAACAGGAGTCGCGCCTGGCCGGCTTTCACCATTTCAAGGCCGATATCAGTTTGCTGGATGAAGCACTGTCCGACTAGGCGACGGTATTGGTCCTCGTCGATGATGGTGCATGTCACATGCTTCCCGTCGATAAGGCGAGAAAGATAGCTGCGAGCCTCGACACCACACGCCCATTCGGCTCCATTCTTCCAGCCCTTTTGCGAGCGCTCGCAGGCGTCAATCGCCGCAATCCTGATCCGCTGCTGTCGAATGCTGAAGGTGTCACCATCGATCACGCGTGCTTGTCCGGAATAGTCGGCCGCGCTGGCAGGTTGTGAAAACACGAGAGCGAACAAAAGAGCCGAAAAAACGGGGTTTTTTCTCAATTTAAAGCCTCCATAGAGTTGCGGGCGGCAAGCCCGAAGACGGAACGCGAAAGATGAAGCTCACCGGATGCCGCCCGGTCCGTCATGGCGCGCAGATATCCTCCGGGCGAGCTGACTTCTTGGCGAGAATGTTTCTCGAACGTAACCGCGATGGCGATCGCGGCGACCTGCTGGCCCATTTGATCGACGGCGCGAAGCCTCGCGTCCTCTGAGATACCCGCCAAACGGCAAATCTGCGGGGCGAGGCGGGCGAGATCGGACCAGCTGCGTGGCGCGGTGATGAAATAGTCTTTCAACGATGGCGCCGCCCTCCACACATCATCAAGAGCAACAATCCCCTGCTGCGGGCGAGATTGCCCATTGTCTGGGTCGGATCCTCTCGGCAGGCTTTCTTCAAAAGCCCTCTTGCTGGCGTAGCCAGCTTTAAATGAATTGTGTTGTCCGGCTTTAGCCGGACGCCGTTCCTCTTTACTCAAGTCAAAGGGGTGGGGGTTTGTAATCTGTTTGTGCATGTCGTTTTCGACATTCGTGCATGTCATATTATCATGATCAGACACGCTCTCAGGACGCCTTGATGCCTGAACGGAGCGTCCAACAAGCCACTCCAACAGGCGCGCTGCCCGTCTCGAAACAACCGCGGGCGCTCTGCTGGCGATACCAACGAAAGCAGCGATACGGTCGATACGAGATGCAAGGCTCGCGAGTGCCGTTCCCGTCATATCGGCGGCATTCATCAGCGCGTAACGGGCGCTCCTGAGTGCGTCCCTGAAGCGGCGCGCTGCGGCGTCATTGGCGCGCTTCTCCTCACGCTTCTGCCGCACAAGGGCGTCGAGCTCACGGTAGCGGGCAATCAGCACACGCAAATCGATGCCACAAGCGTCCGAAATTTCACCTTCGCCGTCCCTGATCGGATAGCGCTTGAAATTCGCGCTGTCCTGCATGGTAAGGAGCCCGGCGTCGAACAACCTCGACAGGATACGGCTGACCCGCCCAGGCGAGCGGTTAATCTCGAACCCCAGCTGATTGTTGGACTTGAACACAATCGGTCGCCCGCCCTTGTCGAAGGCGTCGGCCCGGGCGGTATTGATGATCACTGTAAGGAGATGGCTTTCGGTACTGGTAATTAGGCCAGTGCATGGAAGGCTCTGTGACAACACTGCCAACTGGCCGCGCGTAACCGTTCCGACTTCCGTTGACTGTGCCAGTCGCCGGAACTGGGCTCTCTCCTTTGTCATTCTGCGGCCAGTCAGCCGCTTGTTCGTGAGGGTTTCCCTCATTTGTCCTGTCTCCTGTTCAAGGGACCAGACAAAGCTTCGCCGTTACCCGAAAAGGCGCTTTTCTTATTGACAGGGGAAGGGTGGTCTGCGAAAACAAATCTGCTTAATTATTTGGTTTTTTTGCAGACCGCTTCCGGGTTTTCTCGGGAGCGGTTTTCTCTTTTCTGGGCCTGCGTGTTCTCCAGACTTGGATTAAGAACGGTGCGAGCCGGAGCAGTAGGTGATTCCGGCTAGTTGCAATACATAGCTTGATTATCCAACTTGGCGCAAGATTTGAGCTCTTGTTCAGTTTCCATTCGCCATCGTTCGCGTTATTTCCCCGACAGAGGCTGCAAATCGCGGGTTCATCGTCATATTCACGTCCGCCTCAACTTGCCGATGCCTTACCAAATTGGCGCAGCTTCTCGATCAAGAGCACCTTTCGAAGGCTTTTGACCACGGGTGGGAAGGAGAGTTTGAGAGGAGGGGGCCTGGGCCTCCTCTCAACGGAGGGGCGCGGTTCGCGACGATCCGGCCCCTAAGAAGCGGGGGGTTTATCTCCGTATTGCACTAATTTTACGGACAACAGAACGCCCGCCTCTGGTGTCGAACCAAAGACGGGCGGGCGGTACAAACCAAGAATCAAACGGCTTAAACCTGTTCTTCGAAGAACGTGGGCGGAAGATCGAAAGCTTCCAGCGCCGTGTCAACTGCCGTTTGAACGTCACTCCAATCCACGTGCTCGGGATCGGACAGATACGCTTGAATCAATTGGCAGCAGCATTCCGCTGCTTTGGTAGGGTCGGGTAGGTGATCGAACATGACTTTGCCTCGTGACGTGAGGGGAGCCGGTCACGCTGGAGGACGTGACCGGCTGACAGCAGCGCGGCTATTCCGCTGCTATCGGGAAAGGTTGCTCATCTTCTGAACGGGGTTCAGTCTGTTCCTTCTCGGCCTTCTGATCAGGCGCGATCCGCACCAGCGACGGAAGCCAGTTGGACCCTTTGATGGCGGTTTCGGCAAAGGCCGCCGCCTCGGCCTTCTTCATACTTGCGATACGCGAAGCGAAATCAGCGCCTTTCACTTCCGCCACCGCCGCCTGAATGCCTGCGCGGTTCAGGCTCGAAAAGTAGCTTTCGGCTGTGGTCTCGAACCAGTCGGTCATATCAACATTTAGGGTGCGCCCGATCTGGTCGGCATGGGCGCATGCGTCCTTGCGGAAGCTATGTTTCGTCTCGACCGCGTTGAGCGTGTGCGCGGCGGCATAGGCCAGCAGTCCGAGAAGCTCCGACTGCGACTTTTCGAGAAGATGGTTCCATAGGTCTTCCGGCTCACCGGGGAGTTGATACCCGAAGTTTTCGGCAATCCGGTCCCATTCCTCGGTCGCCCGACTTGCATCCGGTCTTTTCATCGAACCTTGCAGACGCTCATGCGTCACGGCGATCTGCAATGCGGTCATCCCTCGTGAACGGCCATAGGTGCCGGGATAAACGAGATCGAGCAGCATGGCGTGAACGACGCTGACCAGAGCAACATCGGGATTGTTGGCAAGTTCGACGCGGAGCGCTGCGGTCTTTTGCGCTGTCAGGTCCTCGACCAGCACCGCAGAATGGACGATCTTCGGCGGGCCGACTTCCTCAACCTTTTCGGAAGCCTCGCATCCGCTATCGTCATCCTCCGTTTCCGCTTGCTCGGTCTGTTCGTCAGCACCCGGCTTGCGGATGCCAACGGCAATATCCGCCCTGCCGTAATAGTCCAAGGAAACGACCACCCCGCTTTTAGCCTTGTCCTCGTCGGAAAAGACTTCCTGCATCGCGTCCAGTTCATCCAGTCGTGCGCTGATGGCGTCGATGCGCTCGGAATGGCTTTCCTCGCCCTCGTCACGGTCCATAAGCTCAACGAGTTCATCGTGCTCGGCGCACAGGCGCAAACGTTCCGATTGTTCGTCAGGGGAAAGCTCGATCTGCTTCGGATAGACGCGAGGGACGCCGAAAATCCAGTCAGGCCGCTGCATATAGGTTTCGACAAATTTCCAACCCTGCGACAAAAACGGCTCCGCTACCGCTGTCAGCTTCTCGCTGACCAGCTTTTCAACCAATATTACGTCGATCGCGAACCCGCCGCCTTGCGCGTCGAACAGGTCACGGCGCACCGCGCCTCCTGCCTGCTCATAGACATCAAGGCCGCCAATGAACTTGATACGCTTGTCGCTTCCGGCAATTTCGTCTGTCATCAGTGCCGACTTGATCCGCGACACATCGCGGCTCCAGCGATCAAGAGACTCCCACACTTGTTCCTGACGCTCGTGATCATCGCAGACCGTGAAGGCGGTTAGCTGCTCAAACGTCATTTCGTCGTGGCGAAACAGGTCCAGCAAGACCGGCGAGACCTTCGCCAAGGCCAAACGGCGACGAACGATGACTTCGGTAACACCGAACCGCGCAGCGATATCCGCGATGGCCTTGCCCTCGTTGACCATGACCTGAAACGCCACATACTGGTCCACAGGGTGCATTTCCTCACGCTGCACGTTCTCGGTCAGGCTAAGCTCTGTGGCCTCGTCGGCGGTCTTTACGATGGCGTTCACGGCATAATCGGCCGCGATCTGGCCGCGCTCGGCAAGGAGCAAGAGCGCAGCCCGCCGACGACCGCCCGCCGTAACGAAATAGCGACCCTTGGAAGCCTTGCGCACGACGATATTCTGAACCACGCCATTGGCGAGAATGGACGCTGCGAGGCTTTCGACGCCCTCGGCCTTGTAGGTTTTACGGACGTTTTTCGGGTCCGTATCAAGCTTGCTAAGCGGAATGCTGACAATCTCGGTCATAGGTCAATCTCCAAAGTTTTCCCGGTTCCCTTGGGAGCAAGCCCCGCTAGTGGGCGAAGCCTCTGCCTACGTTCCGTAGGATGTGCCCCCACATCCGGCGGAACGAAGGGGGAGGGCGCAGCCCGCTCCCGTCAGGGGGTGGAGCGGGTCATGGGTCCGGAGGAGGGAAAAACGGAAGGTTCGCCGGCTGGGCGGTGAAAGCCGTTTTTCCAGACGAGGGACAGCGCTTGCGCGCTTGCCCATTGGCGCGATACGCGACCTGTCGTAAGAGCGGACAGGTATGAAAAATCGTGCGTCCGCTTCTCGGACGCTCATTCTGGAAGTGAACCGGCCAGCCGGTTCCCAGGATCGATCTGCCCGCTGCGCTCCGAGTGTTGGGCGCTCCGCTTCACGGGCAGATCTGGTTCAACGTCGATTAGCGCAATGAGAAAGAGCACCGTGCCGAGCGCCGCTCGGCGTGCCGATAGGCGCCTGCTCGTCGCGACGAGCCAAACGAACGATGAAGAGTATCGGAGCTTTCAGCATAGCGACGGCCGTTCTTCACGCCGGGAAAGCGGGAATTCTCGACGCGCTTTTGCCGGGGAAAAGGAAGACGTAGGAGGCTTAGCTTGCGCCGCGAAGCGGAAGCCGGGACCGACTTCGTCCGGCAAAAACGCACCGCCTATCTTAATGATCGAGGAGAATTATGACGCTCAATGAAGTAAGAGATCTGGTACGCACCGGAATTTTTGAGGACTAGTTTATTTAAGATGCCAGGCTTCAAACGGAGTTACTTGCTTTTGCATAATCTGCAAACGTACGTGTCAGGCTAGATAGGTCAATATAGAGGTACAGGTCGCGCCGGCATGAGTAAGCCGCGCCCCGCAGGGCGCGGCTTTGCCTCATTGAGCCTTGTTGGCGTTTCCGGCCTTGCTATCGAGCTCGACCTGATAGGTGAACTCGACCTTGGCGAGGAGCGGAAGCATGATGGCGATGGAGAACTTTAGTTGGCCCTTATGGGCCAACTTCGCGATTTGCCGGTTGATGAACTGGCGAAGGCGACGGCCGGTTTTCTGGCAGAAGGTTACGAGCGTTTTCATGAGGTGATCCTCCTTGGTGGTTGTGCGTAATCGCGAAGCTCGAATACGGCTGGAACCGCCGAGTGCATCGCGCAGCGATCGCAACGGAGCAAAGCGGGGAGGAGAACCCCTTGGGGTTGCACGCAAAGGCGGGGCTTGCCGTATCGTGCGCAGCATTAGATTACGTACAGCCACCAAGAAGAGACCGCTAAACGCGGCCTTCGTAGCCCCGGCCGTCCCCTTTGCCTTCAACCGGCAAATCGCGATCCGACCGCAAGGGCGGATCTCCTCGCCATCAGGCTGCAGCGTGGTGGACACACATCAAGACGTCTCCGGCCGGAAACGCCAACAAGCCTCAATGAGGCCGACCCACTTGCGGGGCGTCCATCGTGCGGGGGAAGGGGAGTTTGAGGGGAGGGGCCGAAGGGGGCTCCCCTCATAGCACTTGCCGGCCGCTCAACGCGGTCAGCGGGTGCGCGCGGCAGGCATGACTGTGGAACTGATCAGCGCGACAGGAACCTGCTCAAGCTTAGGCCAGCCAGCAGGATGTAAGGCGGAATACCGAGTGAATAATGCCCGCAGTTCAGTTCCAGGATGTGGGGCGAAGCGCCGACACTTTCGAGCCTCTGCATAAATCGGGCTGAGAGATCGGGTAAAACGACTGTGTCTCGTTTCGCGAGGACGATGTGAAGCCTCAAGTCTGGTCGCGCTAGGTTTTGCGCGTAGTTCTCCAGATTGAGCGGTCCCCACGCTCTTCTGAGATCGTTCAGCTCCATATGGGGCGCAAGGCTCTCTTGAATGGATCGTGTCGCGCGCCCTGTCCAAACCATATCCGCGAGGCTACCGGCTGTCAGAAACAGCGAGGCTTTCGACACGGCGGGCTCGTGCGCCGTGATCAATCCTGCGGCCCAAGAGCCCAGGCTCATGCCGAGAACCGAAATCTCGCGGTAGCCTTCGCTTTTCAGCCAGCCAATGATTTTCCGTCCGTCGAAAACGGCTTGCCTCATGGACTGGAGCGTTCGCCCGAGATTGGCGCTGAGGATGTAGTCGGCATACAGCGAGCCGGGACGGCTGCGCTCGAAATGATAGGGCATCGCGATCTCGATCACGGTGATGCCGCGCTTTGAAAACAACGTCGCGATCTGAGCATTGCGGGCGTCAGCATTCCAGTGATGGAAGATCACCAATGCCTTTTTGCTGGACGCGCTTTCCGTGATTTTTGCCCAGACGATATTGTTCTCGTCAACGTCCGTCGCGATGTCGGACGGGAACTTGAGCCATCCGTCTGTTCGGTCAAAGCCGTCAACGCTCCCGCTCGGTCGCTCAAAGAAACTTGGATCGGAAGCGGCGCTGTCTGCAAGCAAACAAAATTCTTCCAGAGACGCGGTATTCTTCGCGCCGGGAAAGGCGCGATCGGCGTCGATCACGAAAGGCGTTGTCTTCTTGGCCTCGTCACCGCTCTGCGCGCGCCGCTCATCCCAACGATCGAGCCAGCTATGAAACACGTTGATCGCTTTCTATTTCGTCTGCGCGCCACCGCCCGAGCTCCGGATCGAAGAGAGCGTATGTCGCAAGCAGGGTTGCGATACCAAGGAGGATCGAGAAGCCGTCAAAGGCATCGATCAGCATGTAGGTTGCAAAGAGCAACGCGACGACCGCCGACATTCGCCAAAGCGGCATGTGGAAGCGCCTTGCAAACCGAACGGACCCGAACAGGAAGCCTACACAGGAGGAAATTGCCACCAGCAAACTGCTAAAATGCGTTGGCATTCTATAGTGGAAGCCATTGCGGCCATTGGCATAGCCGTCAATGACAACAGAGCTATCGTTTACGAGCCACGTCACGATGTCCTTGCCGTTCGAGGCAAGGTAGGCGCTTTGCAGCTTCATGCAGATGGCGACCAGAATACCAACGGTGGTGCACCGGAATATTCCCTCCATCACTCTCAGGGCAATTGCCCCGGCATCCCGCTGAAACTCATCAGGCCGAAGCTGTGTGGCGCCTTCAATCGTCCAGAGGTCATGCAGGATCGTATGGAGTAGGATCAGCCCTGCGAACAGAAGATAGAAGCAGAGGCACATGTAGAGATAGGCGAGCCCTGTGAAGACGATCGACATTGGCACCGAGACCACCTCAGGGCGAATGAGCGCCAACGTGCCCCAACTTATCGCGTAATCGCCCTTCCCCTTCAGCAGCGGCATCAGATCCACTGCGATCCACTGGAAGATACCCGCGAAGGGAATGCAGATAACGAAAACGGCCCAATAGGAGTACGAATAGGCCTTGAGGTGATGTTCCCAATCGCGGTTGCTCCGAATCCTGTCACCATGGCCTGCCAGCACCATCCGGCCATTGTTTTTCCAGTAAACCAGAAGCTCCGTGACCAGCACGAAAAACACGGGCAGGAGGACCATGAACAGAAAGGTCCAGTTGGGTGCCCAAAGGAACCCGACCTGCTTAACAATGCCATCGGCCCGGGTGTAGATCGCGCTGTGTATGCCGAGTATATAGGCCAGGAACCCGAGAGCCGACGCGCCGGCGAAGACCGAGGCGGGCAGATTCAGGGGCGAGCCGCGCGTGAAAACCGCTTCCGACATTCGGCCGAGACTGAAGGGCGGCTTTTGGGTCTGCGCATCGCCTTGCGCCGCATAGACGATTTCGACGGCCTCGAGATCGGCTAGAGGAACATCAGGAATGCGATTGAGACGGCTGTCTGCTTTTTTGGAATCCCGCCTCTTGGCGACCAATCGGGATTGAGCCGCGCTGAGCTCCATCTGCCATTCGCTCGTCGCTTGCTTATCAGCGCATCCGAAAACCCTCGCAAGCCAGCGAATGTTGGCCGCGCTCACACCCTTGTCGTTCTCCTGAAACCAGAGCTGTACCGTTCGCAAATCGACGCCGACATGATTGGAATCTATCTGCGAAATCGCTTCGGCCAGAAGCTCCGGCGTCCACGGACCCGATGGAAAGCCGTCGCTGTCCAGCGGACGTCCAGCCCCCGCAGCGGCAAGGTCCTTGAACAGTTCCTTGAAGTCACGCCCATCCTTGGGAGGCGCGATGAAAAACTTTCCGTTCTTCTCCAAAGGCTTACAGGCCCTGATTTCGTTTCGTTTCGTGGAACTTCGTAGTGTATCGTGCCTTCATCCGCAAGCAGTGGTCTACGCTTGAACGCTCATAGATCAGTGAGTTGTTCAGCCATGATAGATATGTCGTCATCCGATCCACGTTCATTCCATCATCGCACGCACAAGGCCCTTGTGTGCAAGGAGACCCTTGAGGCATGCCTTGAGGAGTTGATTGATCAGCACATCGCCACGCTCCACGCGATGGCAGGCGCCGGTCATTCTGACGACGCTCTGATGAGGCAAGAAGCGGAAAGCCGACAAGCAATCCTCCATTACAGGCCGCAGGGTGAGAGCGAGGTGAATGAGAAGCTGACCTATATCGCAGCTTACATTCTGAAAACCGGCAATGTTTTGACGCCCAAGGAAATGGATTTGCTCCTCGGAGCTCCACGCCGGATGTGAAATTCCCCTCGTCGTGGCTGACCTTAATCGATCACGTCCAACACTTCGTGGTCGATGACAGCGGCCTCAAAGCCCGAATTGAAAAGAAGCAGCAGATTTTCCCTGTTCATGGGGGCGAGGACAAGCTTCTCGATCTGGACAGGTGTCCACTCAGTTTCGCCCTGACGCACGATGTCTTCTCGGAGCTGTAGCGCGTCCTCCTTCGCAGGTTCATATGTGTCGAAGATATCAAAGCCTGCGTCGTCATCTTTCCAGCGTCGTTCGCCTTCGGCCCATCGGCATGGAGAATATGTGTAGAAAATCTGCGATACATCTTCAGACATGAACACCTCGCGCGTTGCTATTGACGGTCACCAGCCAAGATCGGTCTCGGCAAAGTCGTTGCCCTTGTAGGCAATCTTGGTGCGGTAGGCTCTGGCACAAGCATACGTGAAGCAATCGCCCATATTGAGCTTTGCAGGATGATTGACGATCTTCCCGAACTGCTGCGCGGCGTCCAGCGCCTTCCAGCCCACATCGCCGGAAATCATCGCCTCCTTGGCTTCAAGGTCGGCAAAGAACTGATCGACCATCCTGCGCGCTGTCGCGAGCATGTCAGGGGTCGCAGGCCGGTCGCGGCCTGTCGCTTCGGCCATGCGCCGCGTCAGCGAAAGCGAGGCTTCCATGCGAACCACGGCCGACACGTAAAAGGGGCCGTCATGCTGCTCAAGCCGCTGCATTAGCTCGCCCGCATCGTCTTCGCCGGCAAGGATCGCAACGGCCACGGAAGCGTCAACGAACAGCATCAGTCTTCGCCCCACATTTCATCGGTTTCGCGTTTGTGATCCCCCGGCGCAAAGGGTCCGGCATCCCGCGCCATCGCGAGGGACTTAGCCAGACGCTCGCGCATGGGCAAGCTGCCCTTGCGGCTGGCGATCTCTCGCCTAAGCGCTGTTTTCACGGCATCAACCTTGGATGTCTTGGTCAAGCGGATTAGCTCTTCAGTGAGCGTATCGACTTCCGGATCTTTGATGTAGAGCGGCATGATACATATCCTTTCGAGGATATTATAATATCCCGGATTGCATATGCTCGCAAGGGTTTCGAGATCTTTCCGGGGGAATCGTCGCGTTGCCCGTTACGTGGCCTCGCAGCGTCTCAGCGGTGCAACTTTAAGAACGTCTTGAACTACATCGTAATTAAGCACGGACTCCCGCACAAGCGGGGTCGTGCGAGCATCTGAAAGGTCCATGACATGATGTCACTCCCGGCCATCATCGGCATTTCGGCAGGCGCGGCGGGCGTGGTTGCGTTCAGCCGCAAGAAGCAGCCGCAAAGCCTACTCAAAAAGATCGGCTTCTTTTTTCTTGCTTTCATCGGCACGGTCGTCGTCATGCTGGCCGTCAATTTTGCTCTCTTCTACGCGGCCCAGACCTGAAAAGACCGGGTGGGAGGGGAGCCCGAGGGGAGGGGCAAGGGCTCCCCTCGTTCGGACCTGGGCCGCTCGATGCGGCACGGGTCCGACCTGCGAAAACGGGTATGGGGCCAGTCTGGCAAAACCGGCCCCTAAACATCAGCTTCGATTGCTCGGTTAGCGAACGATCCCAAGTCGCTCGCCGATGCTGGGCGGCGTCGGCGTCCCGCCTTCCTTCGTCAGGGCTATGATGACATCATGGGTCAGCCCGTGAACTTCATACCCCTCTGAGCGGGCCGCATCGATGATCGATTCAAGGCTCGGATACTCTTCAAGAAAGCCGCCAAGCCATAGCGCGCAAGCGTCCGTCGCCTCGTCGGGGAACGCCTGCAGAAAGAACGTGCGCAACGGCGGGTCAAAACCGATTACGGCGCTTTCATCGGTCTGAAGGTCTGATTTTACGGTGATAGGATATCGGCTCAATGTCGGTCCTCCTGATGAAAGGGCCGCGCGCTCGGCGCGGCCAAGGGTTATTTGAACAGCGGCATTGTCCGCTTGTTTTTCAATTCGGCGCGGTCGGCGTCAAAACGGTAGCCGTCCCAATCCTTCCACGGTTCCCAGCCTGTCGCGGTTGCGCGCCCATACCAGACGCGCAACCGCACCTGACCGCCTTGCAGTTCTCCGACGATCTCGACGGTATGGCTCCCGCCAAGACCGGACGGAACATCGAACACCTCGACGCTGCGGCGGGTCGCCTGCATTGGCGCAGGCTTTCCCTCGCATTCGTCGCAGAGGTCTTCCCCCCGTGCGCCTTTCTCGCTTTCCCAGAAGCTGCCACCACAGCGTTTGCAAACAGAGTGCGTCATGGTTGCCCCCTAGAACCGGAAGTGGGCATAAAGCCCTGATTGGCTCGGTGACTGGCAAGCGCGTAGGCGCAAGCCTGCACCACGTAATCCGCGTACCGGCCTAGCGGCCAACCTTCCGAACGGGCGACGATATCGGCGGTCAGATCCTCGTCGCTCGTGCCAACATGCATATTTCCGACGATCCAGCGGAGCTGCGCAACGGGAATGCGCGCGTCATGTGGCACCGGCAGAACGGAAATCAGTCCGTTTCTAAGGCTCGCGCCTTCGCCAGCTGCCTTTCCCTCCTTCTCGGTCGGGAAATAGGCTTTGACCAGATCGCGGCGCTGCGCGTCGGCTGCACATATGAACGCGTGCCCCTTGTCCTCAGTCGTATAGAGGCCCCAATCGGCAGCATTGCCGCCGAACATCGGGTCGCCCTTGCTGCAAAACTCCATGACGGTAAAAATCCGCTCGGTCATGTCATCAATCCTCGATGGGTTGGGAGGATCAAGCGGCGCTAGCGCCGCTGATCTTGCTCAAGACGGTTTTGACGGCATAGCGTCCCGCCTCGTTAAGGTGACGCTGCCACGCGCCTTGCGAGGGCGACCAACGGAAGCCATGAGATTTGAGAATGCGGCGGGCTTCCTCGTCGGGTTTGCCGGGAAAAATCATCTGGATGCGGGCTATTTCGGTGTTTTCCTTCACCTCCACGGCTCCCGCCTCCGTCCCGACTTCCTCCGACCTGTCGCCGCGCTTCTTCATCGCCGCGAGGCGCGCTAGGCGCTGCTGCATGCGGCGAAGCTCGACGCGGGTGTTGGTGGTGCAAAAGCCGCGCCTGCTCTGCCACGGCGCAATCGTGATGCCCCGTGCCGCCTGCTCTTCCTGCAAGCCGGTCTCCGACACCACGCGAGCCAATATGTCGGCTTCGCTGGCATGGTCCTTTTCCATCCGGCGAATAATGGCGTTGGCGCGTTTCATCCTGTCGATGGACAAGGCCAGGTCCTCGATGCGCGATGCGATCCGCTGCAACGCTTCGGGGTCGCCGGAGCGGATCGGCTCGCCGTCCGCTCCGTGCGGGTATGCCTTGCGCCTGATTGCTTTGCGGGCATTTTCCGCATGGGCGGCGATATCAGCACGGCGGGCGTCGGAAACCCGCATGCGCTTTTCGTTGCGAGCAACGGGAAAGCGGGCAGGGCCGGTTATCATCCAGTTGGCGCAACGGCTTTCCGCTGCCCAATATTTGCGAGTGACGTCAATGTGCCGTCGCGTGAAAGCCTCGATTTCGGGACCGGGAATAGGGGTCGCGGCCTCCGTCCAAAGGTCCATGGCATAATTGGCAAAATCGTTCAGCCGCTGGGCCAGCGCCTCAAGTTCGCGGTCTGCGCGACGTTCGGGCGAGTGGGTGAGCCAGCTGAAATTATGCTCGATGTCCTTCGCCGCGATCTTGGCGGCGAAGGTGTCTGCTACGATTTCTAGATGACGGTCGGCGGCTTCCCGCTCGAAGAATGCAACGGTGATGCTCATTTCTTCACTCCCGCCATGACGGTGGGCATGGTGCGAGTGATCCGCGTTTGCAGGCCGGTCAGAAAACCGGCAAGGATAACCCCCTTCATGGTCGTCTCATCGATTGACGCAAAAACCGGATCAAGCACCGGCTTGCAGACGGTGAACCGTTTGGCGGCGTCCTCGATGGTGATTTGGAGAGGCGTGAAGTGTTCTCCGTTTTGCGCACCGACAAGGACAATTTTCCCGGCCAATGGCTGCGGGTATCCATCTGCGATGGTGAAGGATGTTAGTCCGTCCTGTAACCCGTCCTCATCGATGACAAGCACATGGTGGCTATCGAACGGCACCACCTGAACCAGTTCGCATCCAATCAAGGTATAGGTTTGAGCAAAGGCGCTGCGCGCATCGATCTCGACGGTTTGAATGGTCCCCGCCTCCGGGTCCAGCAAGTAAACGGTTGCTGTTTTGGTCATGTCTAGCCCTTCCATTTCCGCGAAGCGGTCACTCATGCCCCTCGTGGGCAGGAGCCCCGCTCCTGCTCCCGAGTTCGCGCGGAGCAGCGGGAGAGAGGGTGGCAAGGGAATAAAACGGAGGGGGTTCGCCCGCCCGAAGGCGAAGACGAAGGGTCGGCGCGTAAGCGGCGATCCTGCACGGAGCGCAAAGCGCGAAGGAAGGACGGGGATACCGTTTTTTCGCTTGCGAGGGAGAGAGGGCAGCGCTCCTCTTTCCCTCATCCAGCAAGCAGGACACCGAAGGTGTCACCGTTGATCTACCCACGCGGAAGGCTTCTTCAGGAGGACATCTCAGCGATCGACGCGATGATAGCGAAAATAGCGGCCAGCGGAATGACGCCGCCAGGCACGGCGACGTTGATCCAGAATTGATTGCTGGCTTCGCGGCTCTCGAATTTGCGCAACTCTTCGTAGGTGTCGAATTGCAGAACGCCAGCGGCATTTGTGTGCTCGAACCGCTCCTTGCGAATGGCGTGGAAGGTTCGGTTCGCTCTCAACACGAGCCATACGTAACCGGCCAAAGCGATGACTGCTGGAATGGAAATATCCACGACGATGATACCCCAGAAATAAAAAGGGGCCGCCCTGTTTCGAGGCAGAGCGGCCCCCTGCCGGCATGGCAGAACGGGCTAGTGTCCTGTCACAACCTGACCTCGGTTTGATGCAATATGGTATCTTGCGTTCAAACTGTAAATGCCAGTGAATAGCCCAATATGGCGCAAATCATTATTTGTTTCGCGGCGACCGCCGCGCTGCGCAAGCGATCGTTACCCGCAGGGCGGAGACGCTTTTCCAGCGGCTCCGTGCCGAAGGCATAGAGCGGGTCGCGAAGCGAGGCGCCAAATTTAGCCGAAAACCTATGTTTCAGGGTTCCTATCACGTAGCCAATTCGGTAACAAAGAATCAGGCTTAGAGATTACAACGCGGTAAAACCATGGCAGGTCCAACGATAGAAAACTGGGTTGAACAACTAGGCCTACAACTGGTCGAGGATCCTGATCTCGAAAAGCCGGTCTATCGGAAGCCCTATCACGGAAAAGTCCATCTGAACGCGGAACTGGACGACAAAATCAGCACAAGCATCCGAGAGGCCCGCGATAAACGGTCCTTGTCACGTTCGAAAATCGCTCCCCTGCTTGGCTTGAGTAACGCGGTCTATCATCGCTATGAAACGAGTGTTTCCCGACTGACCGTCTCCCGGCTAATTCATCTCTGCGAAGTTCTGGACGCCACGCCAGAGGAAATCCTAGCCCCTGCCGCTCCGCATTTATGGGGCGAAAACCAGGAACATTCCCGGCTCCTGCAAAATACGATCTCGGAAATCCGACAGCTCGATACTGAAGGTCTCGAACGGATCTTCAAACTGGTTGTCTCGATGGAGAATAAACCGACACCCACGGCGGGCCGCTGAGATAGGGGCGCGGCGCAAGCCGCGCGTCTATTTCGCTCTCATTGGGTTGGCGTTGGATGGGGGCCGCGACCGCAGCGGCGAAGGTTGAGCAACACTTGTCAGTCATCACACAGACCATAACAGGCAATCTGTCCTGAAGCATTTGGCTTCGCGCCTTTACAGCGGCGTCGTCAACGAAGCTCATAAAGAACCACTCAACGTTTTGCTTCCTCTCGTGTAAACGTATTTCTCTCTGTATCGAAGCTACGAACATAGTTCTCAAGTTTTTGCAATAAAATCAAAGATTTATCAATAATTGCATAATGCGATTTATGGAACTTATCGTATAGCCGTCAAGTGTCCGTTTCGGTTTTCATATGGAAATGTACGTCTGCACGCACTTGGTCGTGCAATTCGGGTGCATGGTTACTCGCAGGTAAGGAAAACGCGAACAGAACCACGGAGATCTTCATCGCAACAACGACCATCAAGCGAGCTATTCTGTTTTCGAAGCGAAGCATCATTGAAAGATTTGCTATCCAGTTTAGAGACGAATGCAAATTGCCACGCCACAATTCGACTTGACCATATCCCCTCCCGGGGGATAGCACTTGGCCCATGACAGACCAAGCGCACATTCACGAAACCCACCCGGACATCATCAAACGGCTGAAACGCGCGGAGGGACACCTGCGCAGCGTCATCGCCATGATCGAAGCGCAGAGACCCTGCGTAGATGTGGCGCAACAGCTCCACGCAGTGGAAAAAGCTGTCTGCCAGGCAAAGAAAACACTGATCCAGGACCATCTCGATCACTGCCTCGAAGACGCGGTCGGCGGCCTTGGAAGCGAACAGCGCCGGGCGATCGACGAGTTCAAGACCATCACCAAGTACCTCTGAGGTTTGACATGACGAGCTTCGCCGACCTGATCAGCCAGGGGTCAGGCCACGCATGGCTATTTATCCCAAGCGCCATTCTGCTCGGCGCGCTCCACGGCCTGGAGCCGGGTCATTCCAAGACAATGATGGCCGCCTTTATCGTCGCCGTCCGAGGCACAGTCAGTCAGGCCGTCCTCTTGGGATTGGCGGCTACAGTCTCCCACACCATCATTGTGTGGGGAATTGCCTTTGCCGGCCTGTATATCTGGCAAGGCGTCGATGCCGAGGTGTTCGAGCCGTATTTTCAGCTCGCGTCGGCAGCAGCCATCATCGCCATAGCACTGTGGATGGTGTGGCGCACCTGGCAGGGTCAGAAGATGGCAAAGGCCGCCGCCCGGCATGACCATTCCGGACACAACGGTCATGACCACGGAGCCACCGCCTCCGGCGGGCATGGAGACCACGCGGAAATGCGCCGCGTCGATACAGGCCACGGGCTCGTGGCACTGGAAATTTTCGAGGATGGTGTGCCGCCCGTATGGCGCTTGCGAACCGAGCGCGGCCACGCCTGGTCTGCCGCCGACGTCACTGTGGTGACGGAACGTCCCGACGGTAGCCGGCAGACGTTCTTATTCGCAAACAAGGGCGGCTATCTCGAATCCAACACCGAGATTCCCGAGCCTCATGAATTCATGGCGCGCCTCATCCTGGGCCACGGCAATCATACTCATGACTATGATTTGTCGTTCGTCGAGGGTCACGGGCACGATCATATGCATGAGGAGGTCAGAGGACTTGAAGTCGGCACGGATGGTTACCAGGACGCGCATGAACTGGCGCATGCCAACGACATTCGTCGGAAGTTTGCCGACCAGAACGTCACGACGTGGCAGATCGTCCTCTTTGGACTGACAGGCGGCCTCATCCCTTGCCCCGCCGCGATCACGGTGCTTCTTCTGTGCATCCAGCTCAAGGAGTTCTCCCTCGGTTTCGCTCTGGTGCTGTGCTTCTCGATCGGTCTTGCCATCACGCTTGTCACGGTTGGGGCTATCGCCGCACTCGGCGTCCGGCAAGCGACGAAGCGCTGGACATGGTTCAGCACGTTCGCGCGGCGCGCCCCTTATGTCTCAAGCATGCTGATCATCGCGGTCGGCGTCTACGTGGGCATTCAGGGATGGATAGGCCTCCAGGCGCATGCTGCAACGACCCCGGCAACCACTATCTCCGCACCAATTCAGAATTGAGTTCCAACGATGTTGCAGGTCCTCTCGAACAGAACCTACCGTCACCTGTTCCTCGCCCAGGTCATAGCGCTTGTCGGAACCGGTCTCGCGACCGTGGCGCTCGGATTGCTTGCCTATGATCTGGCAGGCGCTGATGCCGGCGCTGTACTCGGAACCGCACTTGCCATCAAGATGATCGCCTATGTCGGTGTCGCACCGATCGCCGCGGCATTCGCAGAGCGCCTGCCGCGACGCACGATGCTGGTCAGCCTCGATCTCATACGCGCTGCGGTCGCCCTGGCTCTGCCGTTCGTCACGCAGATCTGGGAGATTTATCTTCTCATTTTCGTTCTGCAGTCGGCATCGGCAGCCTTCACGCCAACGTTCCAGGCGACCATTCCGGATGTTCTTCCGGACGAGAAGGAGTATACACGGGCGCTGTCACTATCCCGCCTGGCCTACGACCTCGAGAGCGTGGTCAGTCCGATGCTTGCCGCAGCACTTCTGACGCTTATCAGCTTTCACAGCCTGTTTGCGGGAACGGTCGCCGGCTTTTTGGCATCCGCAGCGCTTGTCGTCTCGGTGGTACTGCCAAGCCCGAAAGCCAGTGAACCCCGCGGTATCTACGATCGCACGACGCGGGGCCTTCGCATCTACCTCGCCACGCCCCGGCTGCGCGGGCTTCTGGCTTTGAACCTCGCGATCGCGGCGGCCAGCGCCATGGTGATCGTCAACACCGTAGTACTCGTGCAGGCAGAGTTCGGGCTCACCCAGCGCGCGACGGCGCTAGCACTCGCGGCATTCGGTGGCGGCTCCATGTTGTCCGCCTTCGTCCTTCCCCGTCTGCTGGACCGGATCGCTGATCGCCGGGCAATGTTCGCGGGCGCCCTGGTTCTTGTCACTGGTCTTGCGCTCGGGATCATCGTTCAGAACTACACAATGCTGCTTCCGCTCTGGTTCGTGCTCGGCATCGGATATTCTCTCGCTCAAACGCCATCCGGCCGCCTGCTGCGCCGATCTTCCCAGCCTGAAGATCGTCCAGCTCTGTTCGCCGCGCAGTTTGCACTGTCCCACGCCTGCTGGCTTCTGACCTACCCGATTGCCGGCTGGCTCGGCGCGACAGTTGGCTTGCCGTTCACCTTCGGGGCACTCGCGCTGATCGCGATTATCGCACTCGTCGCGGCCACGCGCCTTTGGCCTACCGACGACCCCGCAGAGATAGAACACGTACACGATGCGCTCGGCCCAGATCATCCGCACGTGGCGGGTGCTGACCGGGTCGCGGGTGGCCACCGCCATGTCCATACGTTCGTCATTGACAGCCATCACCAGGAATGGCCGCGTTCGGGATGACCGACTTCCGCGTCTACGCCGGGCTGTTTTTTGCAGCCCTTGCCGCAGCCACCATTCTCCCCATGCAGTCCGAGGCCGTCCTTGCCGGACTGCTCGTCCTCGATAGTCATCCTGTCTGGTTTCTGGTGACCGTAGCGAGCACCGGCAACGTGCTGGGCTCCGTCATAAACTGGGGTCTGGGTCGCGGCATCGAGCGCTTCCGGAACAGAAAATGGTTTCCCGCCAATGCCAGAACACTGGAACGCGCCACACTCTGGTACCGACGCTATGGCAAGTGGTCGCTGCTTTTGTCCTGGTTGCCAGTGGTCGGCGACCCGCTGACCGTTGTGGCCGGCGTCCTGAGGGAGCCGTTTGGGATGTTTCTGCTTCTTGTCACGATCGCCAAGGTGACGCGCTATCTTGTTCTTACCGCAATCACGCTGAGCTGGATGTGAAGGATCACAAGCGAATTATAAGCGGAGAACACGCAAGAAAAAACCCGGCATAGGCCGGGCTCCTTCTTCGATTCACTCGCTGCGGAAGTTAGTCTTTGTGCTCGGGCATTTCCTTGAGCTGATCCTTTGTCCAGGTTGTGACGGCATGGACATCACCATCCTCGTCACGCATGAACTGGAGGTCCACAAGCGGCACTCCGACCGGCTTCGCGCCGATGCCAAGGAAACCGCCGACATCGATGATGGCCGTCCCGCCACTCCCCGAACCATGAACGTGATCGAGCTTACCAACCTTATGGTCGTCGGCTCCGTAAATCGTCGCACCTTCAAGGACAGCAGGTGTCAGTTCTGTGGCTGCGAGGCGTACGTGATTGGTATGATCCATTGGATAATCCTCCTTGTTTGTTATGAGGAAGTAACCCCGGCGAGAGATATTTGTTCCCTTGCGCAGGAGCTCAACGTAGTCCAGAAATCGTGTGCGGGCATTGCCAAAGATCAAGTCTGTGGCGAAGCGCTCGGCTCGCCGATCTTTTCGAAAGTGCTGAACTGAAATTTCTGCATCGATCCCCAGGGGGTTGTGTGTTCATGCCACCGTGTCGTGGCGAGCCTGAACTGATCGCCGAGAACGGCCTCGAGGCCGTCCGCATCATAGCGGGCAACGGGTAGGCCGCTGCATTTCTCCGGGCCGTCCAATGCGAAGGTGCCGATCACGGCTTTGCCTCCGTTTCTGAGAGCCTGTGCCAGCACGCGAACATAGGCCTGCTGATCCGCGACTGTCGTCAGGAAATGAAAGGCGGCGCGGTCGTGCCAGAGATCGTACCTGCGGTCGGGCGTCCATACGGTCACATCCGATACGATCCATTGTACCCGAGCAGCGTCCACCAGTCGGGAATTCGCCGTATCGAGGGCGGCGCGCGAGAGATCAAGGACGCTGACGTGGGCCTGACCGAATTCCACCAGGGCATCGACCAACCGTGACGCACCACCGCCTATATCTATGACCGACATTTCCGGTGTCAGTCCCGCTTCACGCAGCAGTGCCAACGACAATTCGGGAGTGTCCTCGTACCAACTGACTTCGGTATCTGCCTTGGCTTTATAGACGCCCTCCCAATGATTTTGTCGGTCGGTCGCTGTCATCGAAATCGTCCCCGTTAAGAAGCCAAGTTTACCAGATGTCGACCAATCCCATAATAGGGCTTTTATGAAGTCGCCGTTTCGTCCCGCGCATATCGGCCGGCGGCTATTGGGCCGAAGAGGCCGCTGACTCCGATCGTCATTCCGGCCGTGTTTGGCGTGGTCAAGGGCTGGCGGTTGCCCAAAGCGCGCGCCAAACCTGCAACAGTGCCTGCGTTCGACGCCTTACAGGCGCCTGGCGAACAGTAAAAGGGGTGCTGTTTGCTGAAAGGTTGGCGGGAGTGACACCACCCGGCGGCTATCAGAACGTGTCAACAACACGAACATTAGCATCCACTCTCGGCCGGCGGAAATTGAGAACTTGCTAATGCGGGCGCATGGGCTACGACATCACCTCTTCCAGTATGAGCAGCGCCAGGAAGCCAACGAAAAACATAGCCGTGATGAGTGGCGTATCCTCGACCTCATGCGCTTCCACCAACAGCTCCTCGGTGACAAGATACAGCAGTGCTACTAAGCCTAGTGCCAGCAAGCCCGTGAACATCGGGGCCGGCAGGAGCGACGCCGGCGTCGCGAGCAGGGCACCCAGAGGCAGCAGCAGGGTAAGTCCGCCGATGCTGGCGATGACTTTCAGTGGGGATTTGAGCAGCGGCTCCAGGGAAGTGGTCAGCACCAACCCAAGCGACAGAACTTCCAAGGTAAGGGCGATGGCTAACAGCAGTCCCGCCTTCTCCCCAGCCAGCATGGCGATCCCGAGCACCAGACCATCAATCAGCAGGTCGACCCCGATAGCAGCGATCAACCCGGCTGGGCCCGGAATCCACCGCTCTGTCTGCTTAACCACCAGCATCAGGGCGAGCCCAAGCCCGCCGCCGACAAAGGTCGCGATGGCCGAAGCGTTGCCATGCACCACGTCCGGAAGGATTTCGCCAGCGGCGGCGGCAAACACCACCCCCGCCGCGAAATGGCGGATGCCGCTGATGGTTCTAGGCCCAGACTTGAACAGCGTGGCGACCCCGGCTGCAACGACGGCGGCTGCCACCGGGCCTAACGTCAATAACGAGACTGGCATGGCGATCCTTTCATCTTGGCGTGCTCGAGGAGGTCCACTTGCGAGGCCGGAGCTGGGGCATGAACGGATCCTTCAGGGCGGCATCTGGACGGCTGATCGGGTGACGGGTGGATGAAATCCTCCCCGCCAGTTGATCCGGGCCGAACCTCTTGAGCAATACACGGTAACCGTCGTCCGCACACTTTGAGACCACGTCCCCGGACCGCCGAGATAGGTTGGTCGACCAGTCTAAACTGGCGATCAGGCCGGCAAGTTCGGCCTTGTGCGCCAGGAAGTCGAAGGCTTCGGTTTCTCTGGTCATGACCATGTTTTAGACAAAATTCACGGCGAACGAAAGATGCTGAAATACAAACAAATTAAGGATTTTCGAGCACAAGATAACCCGCGTGGTCCCGCCGGACAGGCGTTGGCTGAATAGTCGGGATGTTTGATGTTGAGGATCAACGATGCGCTGCGCGTGCATGGCCCAATGCCCTCTACATGCGGGCCATTGATATGGCCTAGGAGTTGACAGGCCAGCCCAAGCCGACCAGTTATTGAGGAGAGACTGTAGGGACCATCTGCGGTGCATTTGAGGATACGGGATGTTCTTTCAGATCCTCGATTAACGTTTTCATTTCAGCGATTTCCTTCACCTGTGCCGCAATGATCCCGTCCGCGAGTTTTCGGACACGTGGATCGTGGATGTGGGCCCGGTCACTGGTCATGATCGCAATCGAATGGTGAGGAACCATAGCTTTCATATACGAAACGTCGTCTACAGTTGCCTGGCTGCGCACCAGCCAAAGTGAAATTGCAAAAACCAGGGCGCTCACGGCCAGGATCGCAAAATTGATGTTTCTGCTCGCGTACATGTTCCACATAAACAAAAGCATGATCGCCGCCATGACTGCGCCCATGAGCAAGGCCATCCAGGCGCGGGTCTGGCTAAAGAAGACATGATTCAAAGCGAATGTGTTCAGGTACATCAGCGCAAACATGATGACGGTTGAGACAATTATCATTGCAGCAAAGCGCACGTAGCTCATGGAAACCTCCTCATTTAGAGCATTATGGTGCGAACGTTATGCCAGGTTCATACAGTTCCTGGCCATTCTCACGCTTGATCGATCCAGGCTGCCACGACCAGCACCGAACCACGTTTCTAGACGGCCAGTATCGGGGAAAAACCGCCGCCGGGTGTCCGGAAATTTGTAGTCTGGCCTTGGTAGAGACGGGCAGCCGCAAGCAACACTCGGCCATCGTATGTATAAAGCCGCACGTCCATCTTGCGCGGCGTGGGTGCGCCGTCGATCTCGATTATACGCTGTCCAGGTGAGGCAAAGGCCTGGGCGACATATCCGCCAAGGGCGATGTCGGCCCAAACTCGCTTTGTCACCTTGTCGCCACGATAGACCGCTTTGCTGCCGTGGCCTGAGAGCGGCTTGAAGAACATGTCATTTCGAGACTGCCAAAGAGAGTCCGAATTATCGGGCGTAACCAGCATGGTCTGCGGCACGCTGGCCAGCCGCGAGCGCATCTCCGAAGAAAGACCAAAGGCTTCAAGCCTCGCCGGATCGGATAGCAGCGTCAGATTGCGCTTGCTGGATAGAAGCGCGTGATTGTGCGGATTGGGCGTGACCACCACGGCGCCATCCTGATAAGCCGCTCTCAACGCGGCATGTTCGGGGCGTTCGAGTGTGAAATCGACCAGTCGGTTGTAGACGAGGTCAATCTCCTCTCCGTCGAGCCGAAGCCTGCCGTCCTTATATGCCAGCGCGCTGGCATCCCCGACAATCGCTTCAAACCCATGTTTTAGTAAAACATTACGAGCAAGAACGAATTCCGGATACAGGTATTGCTCCTCCGGTTGATCATCAATGATTGCGATCCGTTGTGGCGAACCGGCTTTACGCTGGAGGCGCCATTCATTTTTGAACATCGCAACGACGCTGGTTTCGAAATCATCGTATCTTGTATCGACTGCCGTTCGGTCGACTTCGGAGCAGCATGCTTTCTGGGCCTTGGCGAGCACGGCATTGAGAAAGGCTCCGCCCGCGTTGGTGTTGACCTCAATGAGCTTCGGACCGTCATCGTCCAGATGAAAATCATAGCCCATCATCGCGCCAACGGGACCAAAATCCCGCTGAGCGATTTCGGGAGCCCAGGATAGAACGGTTTCGCGGTAACCCGGTAGCTTGGCAGTTGCCTCGACGGCCACGACAATAGCTTGCATCTCGTCAAGCGCCGATGCAGCGAGGAAGACCGGAACGTTCGAAAACAAATGCGGCCGAGACGCCATGAAAGTCTCGGAGAACTGAGGCTCGCCGGCCTCCAGCGACAACGCAGCCGAAAGCGCTGCCCGGTCGAGGGTAACGCAAAAGCACTTGCGGTTCAGTCGTGCAGCAAGCGACGAACGACCATCCGCCACGGTTGGAGCTGGGGGCATCTTAAGTCTTTCGCTTGGGCGGGAGGCCCGGGCCAACAGACCCGGCTATCGGCGATAAGACGGTTGATGTGAACCGTTTCACTTCGCGTTGGTTTTAAGCCACTCGGTCATATCAGCGATTTCCCTGGTCTGCGCGTCGATAACCTTCTGCGCCATTTCCTTGGCCCAGGCATTCTTACCGTATTTGAGCTCTACCTTGCTCATGTCGATGGCGCCCATGTGGTGAGCGATCATGCCACAGACGAAGGCCACGTCGGGGTCCTTGTGCATCATCCCCTGCATCATGTCCTTATCCATCCGCATCATGCCGGTCATTCCAGCCTTCTGATGCTCCTCGGTCATCATGCCGGTCATCATCTTGGAATGGTCGGCGTTCATATCCATCGCCATGTCGCTTTTGCAAACCTCCGGAAAACTGCCTTCCTCGGCGTTAGCAATCGGGGCGGCAAATAGCAGGATGGCGCTTGCGAGCAGGAGAGACTGTTTCATGGGTTTACCTTTCAAGCTGGAACAAACCTCTTCAAGGAGGGGTTGCGACAGCGTGCTCCTTCCAGCGAGGGGAAGGTCAAGGAAAATCGGTACTCATTGCTACGATTTTCGTCTAGCGCCACAGCATGTCTATTTTGAAGAAATCGCTTGACCTTCCAGTCACGGGAACCGGTACTCTTTTGGATTGAATTGAAAGGTACTGCCAATGGCGACCCACGATCACGAACACAGCACAGAAGGCTCGAGTCCTGCTGCCAATCCTCAAGCACCAGAAGCGGTGGTTCGCGACCCGGTCTGCGGAATGACCGTGGATCCCAAAGCAGCCAAACCAGTTTTCGAGCACGGTGGCTTGACCTATCATTTCTGCAGCGCATCCTGCCATGATAAGTTTGTCAAAGTGCCACAGGACTACCTGACAGCCATTGATCCGGTCTGTGGAATGAGCGTTGACCGCGCCTCCGCCAACCACTTCACTCGCCACGAGAGCAAGGGCTTTTACTTCTGTTCGGATGGCTGCAAGACCAAATTCGCGGCAGAACCGGCCAGGTATCTCGGCGATAAGTCCGTTGCCGAGCCGATGAAACCGGGAACCCAGTATACCTGCCCGATGCACCCGGAGATCATTCGCGACAAGCCGGGATCATGCCCGATCTGTGGCATGGCCCTTGAGCCCATGGGTGTGCCGACCGGAGATGAGGGCCCAAGCCCCGAGTTGGTGGATTTTACACGGCGGCTGTGGATCAGCGCCTTACTGTCCGTGCCCTTGCTCATCATTACCATGGGGCCGATGGTTGGGCTGCCTTTCCGGGAATGGATTGGCGAGCCGATGGCCACCTGGCTCGAACTGGCGCTTGCCACTCCGGTGGTGCTCTGGGCCGCTACCCCGTTCTTCCAGCGCGGCTACGAGTCGATCATCAACCGCTCGCCCAACATGTGGACGCTGGTCTCACTGGGCGTCGGCGCAGCCTATAGCTACAGCCTTGTCGCGACCCTATTCCCCAGTATTTTCCCCCATACGTTCCGTGACCACGGCGGTAGTGTCCCGGTGTATTTCGAGGCCGCGGCCGTCATCGTCGCGCTGATTTTCCTTGGGCAGGTGCTTGAGCTCCGGGCACGCGAGCGCACCGGATCGGCAATACGCGCCTTGCTCGACCTTGCTCCCAAAACAGCGAGGCGCATCGGCAAGGACGGGTCTGAGGAAGATATCCCGCTCGACCAGGTGCTGGCCGGAGACCTGCTGAGGGTCCGCCCGGGCAACAGCATCCCGGTCGATGGGATCGTCACCGAGGGCCGCTCCTCCGTCGACGAATCCATGATCACCGGCGAACCCCTGCCGGTGGAGGTCACCGAGGGTGCCAAGGTCACTGGCGGCACCATCAACAGGAATGGAACCTTCATCATGCGTGCCGAGCGGATTGGTGCCGACACCATGCTCTCGAAGATCGTCGAGATGGTCGCCAAGGCCCAACGCTCTCGTGCGCCGATCCAAGGTCTTGCCGATCGAGTGTCATTCTATTTTGTGCCAGCCGTGGTCCTGGTCGCAGTTGGGGCTTTTGCCACGTGGGCGATCATAGGCCCTGAACCCAGCATGATATACGCAATCGTTTCGGCGGTCTCGGTGCTGATCATTGCTTGCCCCTGTGCGCTTGGGCTTGCCACACCCATGTCGATCATGACGGCGACCGGGCGTGGCGCCCAGGCCGGCGTGTTGATCAAGGATGCCCAAGCGCTGGAGCGCTTCGCCAAAGTCGATACCCTCATCGTCGATAAAACCGGGACCCTTACGGAAGGGCGGCCGAAGCTCACTGATATACTGATCGCTAAAGGCACGACCGAGGCAGACTTGCTCGGGCTTGCCGCGAGTTTGGAACAGGGATCGGAGCATCCACTGGCCGAGGCCATCGTTGAAGGAGCAAAGGAGCGTGGCGCAACCCTCCTGGTGACCACTGAGTTTCAGGCGATCACCGGAAAGGGCGTGAGCGGATTGGTTGACGGCAGGCGCATCGCGCTGGGGAACCAGGCAATGATGGTCGACCTCGGGGTCAACGTGGGAATACTTGCCAAGCAAGCGGACGCGCTGCGCACCGAAGGCAAGACCGCCATGTATGTCGCGATCGGCGGCAAGCTCGGTGGGATCGTCGCTGTGGCCGATCCGATCAAGGCCACCACGAAGGAGGCTATTCTCGCCCTGCGCGAAAGTGGCTTGCGGATCATCATGGCGACCGGCGACAACGAATTGACCGCAAAGGCGGTTGCCTCCAGGCTCGGCATCGATGAAGTTCGCGCTGGCGTTCTGCCGGAAGACAAAAAGGCGCTTATCGACCAGTTGCACGCCAGTGGGGCCAAGGTCGCCATGGCGGGGGACGGTGTGAACGACGCCCCTGCACTTGCGGCGGCCGAGGTCGGTATCGCCATGGGCACAGGGGCTGACGTCGCGGTGGAAAGTGCCGGTATCACGCTTGTGAAAGGCGATCTCAATGGCATCGTCAGGGCAAGGACCCTCGCCGTTGCGACCATTCGCAACATCAAGCAGAACCTGTTTTTTGCCTTTATCTACAATGTGCTTGGCGTGCCGATTGCCGCCGGGGTCCTCTATCCGGTTTTCGGAACACTGCTGTCGCCGATGATCGCGGCTGCCGCCATGAGCCTGTCCTCCGTGTCCGTCATTGGAAATGCGCTCCGCCTGCGCAGTCTGAAACTATAAGCTCAAGGGGGCTTTCAATGAATATTGGTGATGCGTCGTTACGATCCGGCCTGCCGGCAAAGACCATCCGCTACTACGAGGAAATCGGACTTTTGAAGCCTGGGCGCGCTGATAACGGCTACCGTGACTACTCGATCAAGGACCTCCATGGGCTGCGGTTTTTACAGCGTGGCCGCAGCCTTGGGTTTTCGGTGGAAGAGTGTCGGCAACTGCTGTCACTCTACAATGACAAAGCCCGTGAAAGTGCGGAGGTCAAGGCGATTGCACAGGCGAAGTTGGTAGAGGTCGACCGGAAGATTGCTGAGCTGGTTGGACTACGCGGCGCGTTATACCACCTTGTCCAGAACTGCCATGGCGACGAGCGGCCGGATTGCCCGATTATCGATGAACTTTCAGGAGAACCAAGTTTTCAGTCAAGCTGAAACGACGCCCCGCTCAATCTCGAAAAAATGCGCCTGAAGCACTTTAATGGAAAAGTCGTTTCGACGCCATACTAACGGATGACCTGACGTCGCGAACGTGGCCGTCAAAGCGTAAGAGCCACGCCCCCTTCCTACGCCGGTCAAACGACACCGCTTGAGATGCTGATGTACTCACGTACCCATTTCTCGATCATAGGGGAAGACAATAAAAACCGGACGCCAACGATCGGCATGCGTCAAGCTGCAATCGCGAATAGGGAGGCGACAGCAAACGAAACCGCCACCGTCGAACAGTGGCGCACCCGTAGTTTCCCTGTTTGGCGTTTTGATGAACGATTTCAACATCGCATCTCCGAATTCGGCAAGAGGAAACGACCTCTCCGGCGATATGGTCTTGTTTCCTTCCTATTTGCCGTACGTCGCCTTGAAAGGAGTCGAACCGGCGACAGGTTGGTCAGATAGCTTAAGTGTCTGAAAGACGTACTTCGTGGGATAACGCCTAGTTATGGAACTTTATCACAGCGCCGACTGGGTGGGTAGGTCTCCGGCATCAAGATGTTAATAGTCTGCTAGCAGGTATTCGTCACCGTTTCCAAAGCGCGGCTTCACTCCGAGCAATGGCGCTGAGCGGGAAATGATCTGCTTCACCATGGGTGCGGCAGTCGAGGCAGCCGTGCGGCCGCCATGCTCTCCAGTCTTTGGCGCATCGATGATGCTGAGAACAATGTATTTAGGCTTGTCCATTGGGAAGGCCGCCACGAAGGCGTTGAAGTTAATATTGCTTGCGTAGCGCCCATTGATAACTTTGTCCGCAGTCCCCGTCTTGCCACCGACGTTAAAGCCCTCGACTTGGGCGCCGCGTCCAGATCCTTTGAGACCGTTCCAGGTGAAGAGGTAGCGCATGTCTGCGCTTGTTGAGTCCTTGACCACGGTCTTCGCCAGATATGCTGCAGCCTCCGGTCCGCGGGGCAGAAAGGTCGGAGGAAGCAGCTTACCGCCGTTGATCAGGGAGGCGGCCGCAACTGCGGTCTGGAGCGGTGTCGTCGCAACCCCGTGACCGAACGAGATCGTCACCGAGTTGATCTTCTTCCATGTTCGCGGTTGAGTGGGGGTCGCGACACCGGGCATCTCGGTATTCATCTTCGAAAGAAGACCAAGCCTTGTCAGGAACTCCTGGTGGCCTTCTATACCAACGCGGTCCGCAACAGCGGCAGTGCCGATGTTCGAGGAGTACTGGAAGACCTCCGGGATGGTGAGCGCCCTGTTCTTGCCCTTGAAGTCCTTGATCGTGAAGCCACCCATGCGGATCGGACGTGACGCGTCGACGACGGTGTTCAGATTGATCTTTCCGGCATCAAGTCCCATCGCGAGGGTAAAGCTCTTGAACGTCGACCCCATCTCGAAGGTCGCGTTGCTCATCCTATTGAACCAGCCCTTCTCGTACTCCTTGTCCACGCTGCCGTCCGGCAGATTTCGCGACGGCTCGTTCGGATTATAGTCAGGGACGGATGCCATCGCGATCACTTCGCCAGTGTCGACATCGATGATGGCCGCACCTGCCGCCTCGGCCTGGTACGATTCCATCGCCTTCGCGGCGACATCGCGAACGATGGTCTGGACGCGGATGTCGATCGACAACCGGACGGGTTCGAGAGGTGCGCCGCTCGTCATACCGAGTTGGCGAAGGTCCGCGAGACCTTGCTGATCGAGATAACGCTCCATCCCGGCCAGGCCCTGGTTGTCGACATTGACATGACCTACGATGTGGGAGGCGGTTTCGGCGCCGGGGTAGAAACGCCGCTTCTCCGGACGGAAGCCGATGCCCGGAATACCAAGGGCCAGAATGTCGGCCTGCTGCCTCGGAGTGAGCTGACGCTTCAGCCACTGGAACGCTGTCTTCGAACGCAGCTTCTGATGCGTCTCACGCCAATCTAGGTTGGGGACTACTGAGGAGAGCTTCTCGACAACCTCGTTGGGATCAACGATCCGGCGCGGATCGGCATAGAGTGAGGTCATGTTCAGGTCGGTCGCGAGCAGTTCGCCATTACGATCGACTATGTCCGGACGTGAGGCGACGAGTGTCGGGTTGCCGATCGAGGCCGTCGTCAGAGGTTCGCGAAAGCCATACCATACGAGACGGCTGCCAACGATAGAAAAGAGTACTGCGAACCCCGCGATCAGGATTCCGACACGCTGCTTCGCCTGCTTCCGACGCTGAGCACCGGATCCGGCGACACGCACGCCGCCTTCACTGCCCAAACGGCTCTTTATACTGAAATGGGATCGGCTCCTGAGCCGCACAACGAATGAAAGCATTGCAATCGACCTACAAGAACCGTTCCGCCGACACAGGTACGCCTGTCTGCTGGATATTCAGGGATCTTTACACAGCCTCGATGACAGCCAACGCAGAATTGAAACGTCGAGCGGCGATCATTAAAAACTGCATAAATATACAGTTAAGGTTGAAACATTTACGGACTTGAAATTAACGAAGTCTGACTTGCAGATAACGTCGCGATAGCATTTCCGTGAAACGGGGCATGCCAGCGACTTGTTGATCCTCGGTTATGCTGTCGAGGGGCGCGGCAGGCTGGCAACGACGATCGCCGCCCTGTCCGGCACCCGGCTGTAGAGGTCGATGACATCCTGATTGATCATCCGGACGCATCCGGACGAGACCGCCTTGCCGATGCTCCACCATTCCGGCGAACCGTGGATGCGGTAGAGCGTGTCTTCTCCATTCTGGAAGATGTACAAAGCTCGCGCGCCGAGTGGGTTGTTCAAACCCGGAGCCATTCCACCGTTCGCGATACTATAGGGGACCAGTTCGGGCTGTCGGGCTACCATCTCGTCCGGCGGGGTCCAGCGCGGCCATTCGCGTTTGTACTGGATGACCCCCTTCCCGGCCCATTCGAACCCCTGTCGGCCGAGGCCAACGCCGTAACGCATCGCCTGTCCATTCTCTTGGGTGAGATAGAGGAAAAAGTTTGCAGTATCGACGACGAGAGTTCCAGGACGCTCGCCCGTCGGATCGCTTACGAGTTGCCGATGATATCGCTTGCCGATTTTCTGGTACGGAACAGCCGGTAGCGGAAACTGCTCATCGGGAACGGGTCCGTAGATCGAAGCGAGCGTAGGATCTTCCAGTGGAGCGGCTGTCGGCTGCGCCGTCTCTCGAGCTGTCGTCGAGCAGCCTGCTAGAGCGATAACCGCGGTCCCTGCCCCGATCGTCATGAGTCCGCGCCTGGTGATGTTTCTTTCCTGCAATGGATTTCCTCTTGAATATGTATTGCGGGCTCAAAGTGACCAGCTCAGCTCATTCCCGCAACCAGATTGCGGATCTTGTGAAGGCGGGTTTCTCGGGGTTCATGCATATCGAGCGTTCCTTTGAAGGTGCCGTTCGCGTCCATGAGGTAAACCCCCGCCGTATGATCCATGGTGTAGTTGCCGCCCTCCGTCGGAACCCGCTTTGCGTAGGCAGCGAAGGCCTTGAGAGCGACCTCGGTCTGATGTGGATTGCCTCGAAGAGCCATGATCCTGGGATCAAACGAGGTCATGTATTCCTTCAACAGATCCTGGGTGTCCCGCTCAGGATCTACGCTGATGAACGCTACGTTGAACTTGTCAGCCAGCGGGCCCAGCTCAGTCATGAGATCCGTCAGCTCGAAGAGAGTCGTAGGGCAGATATCGGGGCAGTGGGTAAAGCCGAAGAACGCCAGGTATGGCCTGCCCTTGAGGGCGGCATTGTTGATCACCTCGCCTTTGTGCGAGACGAGTTCAAAGGGCTTGCCGATAACGGGTGCAGACGCATCAACCACCTGGTTTCCCGATCGGAACGGCAGGACGTTTCCAAACACAAGGAGCCCTGCACCAACGATCGCGACCAGGCACCACAACACGATCTGAAAAATCCGAAGGCGCTTCATCCATTCTCCCGCACGATTCGCTACGGGACTAGCCTTAATCCCTCTAGTAGCCTGAGGTTCAAGATGCTTTCTGCGGCAACTGCTGGTTCCGCGTTGATGTGACGCAGTTCGACAAGTATCGAAAATTACAGAAAACCCCGCCCATGACTGCAACCGGTCCTTGACCCTCAAGGTACTAGAGGTCTGACAATGTCTTCGAATATTGGAAGGAGATTGGATGGTCGCGGCTGAAATAAACAAGGATGACAAGACTTGGCTCCCGACGTTCGGGGCATGGCTCATCGCGCTCCTGTCAACGCTTGGCGCTCTATTTATCGGCGAGGTGATGGGGCAGGCACCCTGCGATCTGTGCTGGTATCAGCGAGCCTTCATGTTCCCGCTGGCCATTCTGCTTGCCGTTGCCGCCTACCGATCGGACGGAGGTGCTTGGTTCTATGCCGCACCCCTCGCGGCCATCGGCTGGCTGATCGCGGCATTCCACAACCTTCTCTATTTCAATATCATTCCAACCGCCATCAAGCCATGCGGGCAAGGTCCCTCATGCTCGGGGGACGGAATGATCCTGTTTGGGGCTCTGCCTATTCCCCTCCTTTCGCTCGCGGCATTCACCGCAATAATCGTCCTCCTTCTAACCGTGCGCTGGAGAACCTCATCATGAACAGACGCACCCTCGTTCTAGCCACGGCTGCGGTCGGCATAGCAGTTTTCGCAGGAGGAGCAGCCATCTACAGCGGCAACACTCCTGCTCCGGCCCCTGTGCCGGGTCCAGCGCCATCAGGCAACGACACGCTCGTCCGAATGCATTCGCCCGTCATGGGCCCTGTTGCGGCGCCCGTTACCATCGTCGAATTTTTCGATCCGTCCTGCGAAGCGTGCCGGGCCTTCTATCCGATCGTGAAGCAAATGATGGCCCAGACAGGGCCGAGCGTCCGTCTCGTGCTTCGCTACGCCGCTTTTCACAAGGGATCTGACGAGGCAGTCCGCATTCTCGAGGCGGCCCGCAAACAGAACCGCTTCCAGCCAGTCCTCGAGGCGCTGCTCGCGCAGCAGCCTGTCTGGGCGGCGCATGGCGAACCGGATCTCGAAAAGGCATGGCAGGCGGCAGCAAGCGCTGGACTCGACCTCGACCAGGCCCGAAGGGACGCGGCCTCTCCCGCGGTCGATGCCGTCCTTGCGCAGGATATGGCGGACGTACGTATCAACAAGGTCGAGCAGACTCCGACGTTCTTCGTAAATGGGAAGCCGCTGACCGAGTTCAGTCCGCAAGGGCTTTACAATCTCGTCAAAGCTGAAATCGACGCAACGAAGCCGAGTTCATAAGATCGGCCCGAAAACGGCACCCAAGTAGCACGGCATGAGCGGACATCATCACGATCACGGAGCCGATGCCGGCGACAAGCGCATCTGGTGGGCCATCCTCGTCAACGTGCTCCTGACCTTCGCACAGATCGCCGGGGGCATCCTCTCCGGCAGCCTGTCGCTGATCGCAGATGCCCTGCATAATTTCAGCGACGCGGCATCGCTCGTCATTGCGTATGGAGCGAGGAGGATATCACGCCGCCCGGCGGACGATACGATGACCTTCGGTTACGTTCGTGCCGAAATCGTCGCCGCGCTGATCAACTACACGACCCTCATCGTCATCGGCCTTTACCTTCTCTACGAAGCAGTGATGCGGTTCATCAATCCGGAGCCGATCGAAGGATGGATCGTCGTCATCGTGGCGAGCATCGCGTTGGCAATCGATGTGGTTACCGCGATGCTCACCTATGCCCTTTCGAAAAGCAGCATGAACATCCGTGCGGCGTTCCTTCACAACGTGGCTGATGCTCTCGGATCCGTCGGTGTCATCATTGCTGGTACCGTCGTGCTCATCTATGGATGGATATGGATCGACCCGGCGATCACACTTCTGATCGCTGGCTACATTCTCTGGCAGGCGTTCACGGAAATCGGATCCTCGATCCGGCTGCTGATGATGGCGACCCCTGAGAATGTCGATGCCGTGCAAGTGGTACTCGATCTTCGCTCCGTCGAAGGCGTGCAGGATGTCCATCATGTCCACGTCTGGGCTCTTGATGAAGGTCACAATGCCTTCGAGGCTCATCTTGTCGTCGCCAACGATTCTTTCATCGAGGTTGCCAAAGTGAAGCGGATGGCCAGAAAGATCCTACAGGAGAAACATGGCATCGCTCACAGCACGCTGGAAATAGAGACACCCGACGACCGCTGTGACAACGATTCCAAGGTCATCGGGCACGAGGTCGACAAGCTATAGCGGTGCTACTTCCCACCGCGTCGACGGATCGCATTCACGACGAAAATCGCATCTTCCCCTACGCCTGCGATCAGCCCGGACGCGCGGTTTCGTTGCCAGGGCCTGCCAACGAAATAGAGACCGTCGATGGACGAGATACCTTCGCGATGAACTGAGGCACCCTTTCCATCGGTCGCACCATCGATCTCAATCCACCCGAAGTCGTCGACATATCCAGTCGCCCATATCACCGAGCGGATCGGTTCACGCGAGCCGTCCTGGAATATCGCATTATCGTCATCGAGTTCGACGAGCCTGTCCTTCAACATCACGCCTTTCCGAATGAGCGCCGCATCATCATTCCCTCGTCCGGGAAATGGGTCTTCTCGCCGCATTCGTCTGCCGATCAGGCTGTTCGGCGAAGCACGGAGAAGGCCAAACGTCTTGAGCCACCACCAGATGCTTCTTCCCAGGATCCGTTCCGGAAGAAGCTTCCGCTTTCTGCCACCTGACATCAGCACCCGATGAGAACCTGTCAAGGTGACTGCCATGTCCCGCCCGCTCGCGCCGTCGCCGACGACGAGCACTGTCCCGGCGGGCACATCCCCCGTGTCCTGAAAATCTGCCACATGCATTTGCTTGACTGTAGATGGGAGCCTGCCAGGCAGAACGGGAATGCGTGGAGATGAAAACGAGCCTGTTGCGACGATGACGCTCTGGCAGGTCACAACACGGCCTGCATCCGTGAATGCCTCGAAGAACCTGCCGACCTTGACCAGTCTGACGATCCTCGTCGAGCCGATGACCTGAACGCTATTTCTGTTGGCATACCTGGCGAGATAGTCTGCGAATTCGTCCTTCGTGGCGTAGCCGTCCGGATCGCCAACAAGCGGCATCCCCGGCAGCGCGCTGATGCTCCGGGGTGTGAACAGGGTCAGGCTTTCGTATCGCTTCCGCCAGCTATCACCAACTGCAACGGCGCTGTCGACTATTAGGAACTGAAGCCCTGCTCCTGCCAGCGAGTGAGCCGTAGCGAGCCCTGCCTGCCCGGCCCCGATAACGAGGATGTCGGTGCGCAGGCCGTCCCCTGCATTCATGGACACGTGTTCCAGCCCCTATGGACGCGGCTGCGTCGCGCTCGACGGCGGATCCGGCCTCGCCTCTCGACCAATATGGAGGAAGCTATACGAGAAGACCGAGACGACGAAGGTTGCGAGGATCGCGAACAGGATCCAGTTATTGCGCCGAATGCGACGCATCCGATCATCCGGTTGCGCCATTTTCAATCCCCCGCGGAGTCGTCTGCGACGGCTCCTGCGTTCGAGCGTTTCGTCATTTCCTTGAAGGGGTCCGCAAGCGCTGCGTCCGGCCTGCTGACAGGATACTTGATACCAGATATGCGAGCCGCCAGCTTCTCGGCTCCGTCCTTCTGGAGGAGTGTACGGAAGCTCGGATGCATGCCGCCGTCGACGTAAGACGAGACCGTGGAGCCGCTGCTTTCGGCCATCGCCGCCTCGACCTTCTTCTTCTCTGTATCCATCCGTGCAACGAGTTGCGCATCAGGAGGCGTGGAAACGACGGGGCAAGCTCCAAGAGGATCACGCGGCTCGCCGCCTGCGAATTCGGTGTTGAACATGTATCGGCGACCACACACTGACACCTTCGGCTGCTGCCGGGTGATCTCGAATGCGTCGTATCCCTCCTTCAGCGTCTGCCAGAACGCCATATTCGGATCGCCCTTATGTGCCGCCATGTTTTCTGGGGTCATGCGGAAGGGATAGGCCTGGACCTGAAAGCGATCCTGGCCGGAGGAAAGCGCCTTGGCGACGATCGAATAGATCTCGCCTACGCCCTGATCTGTGAGGGCGTAGCATCCAGATGAAGAGCAAGCTCCGTGAACCATGAGGGCTTCTCCCGTATACCCGAGGGCCGACTCGAGCCTATTCGGGTAGCCGAGATTGAAGGAGACATAGTACTGCGACTTCGGATTCAGCATGCCAGACGAGACGTGATAGAACCCCTCTGGCGCTTGCCGGTCCCCGTTTTTCATCTTCGGGCCAAGCTTTCCGGACCACCTGCACATCGGATAGGTCTTCAGAAGCGAATAGCGTCCAGTCCGGTCGATCTTCCAGACTTCCAGTTCGCTCTCCTGCTTGAATATCCTGACCAGCACGGGACTTTCGGCCTTCATGCCTCTCTTGGACATCTCCGTGAGCATCTTGCTTGATATCTGCGGAGCTGAACTCGACAGGTCGTCGAGCGCCATGTCCGAAACGCATCCGGACAGCGCGACACTCACCGCTACGGCGAGTGCTGCCTTTCGCGTGAACCCGGCCACGCGCTTGCTCGAAATATGGAACCAGTTCATTTCGCCACTCTGCGATTACGCATTTTTGATCTGCTTCGTTCGGTTCATTTCCGATCCGGCACGGAATGGTGTGGAAACACCGATTTCCCGTAGCCTCAGCAAGTGGCCGGATCATAAAACCTCAAGCACCTAGAGGTGCAAGAGGCGCGGTGGAAGGATTATCGTCCTCACTTGCCTTTCGCCGGGGCTGGCACGACATCGAGAGCGGCTTGATCCACGATAGGAGTGGATTTCATCTGGTTGCCGCCAGGTTTACGCATCCTTTCGAGGTCATTGACAGTCAGATAATCGAGCCTCGTCAGGAGAGTGTTGTAGTACGCCTGCATCCCCACTCGAGCGTTCATCCGGTTCACAAGCTCGGAGCGCAGACTGTCAGCGGCGAACATCGGATCGGTCAGCACGGGTGTCGACTGGAGAACGGAGATCAGTTCGTCCGTCAGTTCTGCCGACGGGCCTACGCTATTGTGCCACGCCTCGTCGTTCGCTGTGAGGCTGACTTCCGCGACCACATAGCCGTCAACCTTTGTCTGTTTTATGATCGGCACGGTCACCATCTCCGACTTTACCACTTCGTGTTCGGTGAGGAGCGGATACTGAGTCTTTGGCTCCTCAGCGGTCGGTGTAAACCGGGAGGCGGCGTAGACGGCTGTCAGGGACACGACCACGCACCACACGCCAGTCAGTGCAATCTTCCACATATGATGATCTCCACCAGGGAGAATCGAGAGTTTCTCGATGTTTCCCGTCGACAAACCAAGTCCTCCCACATCGTAGTTCGGGCGAAGGCCTGGTTACGGATTCAAGAAGGACCGCCCGTGGGCAGACCTGTTGCGATCACGCGTACAGGCCCGGACACATGCGCGGTCGGATGACCGTGATCAGAGGATCAGGCCCGTGGAGGATGCTCGAGTGGATTGACCGTTGCTTGGTGGACAAAGCGATCCGAGTGTTCGATGAGGCTCGAGTTCACGCATTTCGGCGTGTTCACTTCGTCCTGCATCGAAGCGAGGAGATCGTGGGAATGCTCTGCAACATGCAGACATCGCTGATGACCAGTCACCTCTGCTACCGATTGAAGCGCAGTCGTGACTATCGGCGTAGGGCTGCCGGAGCGGTTTACCGGGCCGAGCGAGGCCATCAGCGCCGCTACCAACAGCAGCGCCAAGCATAGCATCCTGATCGATCTATCCATCAACAACATCATCACGCAATATCCTGAACATGGTTTAGATTGCGTGAAGCTTGAGCTCAAGCCCTGTCGTGACTACGATACCGAAAACACAAGAAGACTTGATTTCCAAGTGTCCGGCGACGGAGCTAACCTTCCGCCATGCGATCTTTCTTCAGACGGTTGTGCAAGGCCCTAGCCCTGATAACGGTGTTTTCGCTGGTTGGATTCGTAGTGGTCAGAGTGATCTTCGAACTGGTTTGCTGGACCGCGGGGCACGACACGCTCGAAACGATGATCAGCTTGGTGGCGTCCATCGGCTTCGGCGGATGGATTGGTATTGAAGCCTATCTCTGGTTCAAGGATTGGCGCTGGCGGAAACGCGCGTCGGATTTTGACGCATCTCATTAAAATTGCACCGAACTTTTTTCCGGGATATATCCGCTTCGTCGTCATAGATCGTCTCAACAACAGGGACGAAGAGAATGATGTTCAGGCTTCTGATTGCAGTCATTGCCATCACCACGATATCCATGGGCGCGGCCTGGAAGCCGGAAGCAGCTACCTTCGACGCAATGCCCATCTCCGGGCCGACATCCCAGCCGATCGGGCATTACGACTTCTGCCAGAGATATCCGCGTGAATGCCGACCGGGCTCCACCGATCGCGGCCCGATGAAGCTGACGCAAGAGACGTGGAGTACCCTCGTCGAGGTGAACAGAAGCGTCAACCTGATCCCAGCCATGACCGACATGGATATATACGGTGTCGAGGAGTTCTGGACCTACCCCATCGACGCGGCGGACTGCGAGGACTTCGTTCTGCAGAAACGCAAGCTGCTCCTGGAGCGCGGCTTTTCCGCTTCCAACCTGCTCATCACCGTCGTCCTTCAGCCGGACGGATCCGGTCACGCGGTCCTGGCCGTGCGTTCAGGATTGGGCGACATCGTGCTCGACAACCTGCGCGCAGAGATCAGGAACTGGTCGGAGACAGAATACACATATCTCAAGCGGCAGGATTCGCAGGACCCCGGCAAATGGGTCAAGATCAATGACGGCCGTGACACGGTCGCTGTCAGCGGGATCAAATAGTCATTCAGAGATTTGGCGCTGGGCAATTCGGCCGGGCTGGCGTGGGCAGGATCGACGTCGCCACACCTAAAACGTTCCCAGCAGCATCGTCATCACGACAAGGCCACCGAGAAAGAGCGACACGATTGTGGTGGTTCGCCTGTCCGGACGCTTCAATTCCAACTGAGCCGGGCGGTTTTCCGGCAGATGCTCTTCAGTCGTCGTCACCGCGCCAGGCAGCTCCATCACGGATTTTGTATCCTCGGAGACCGCTAATTTCTCCTGACTTTCGGAAGACGGCTTCGAGGTTTTTCTTCCTGAAATGACGACATGGGTAATGGTCACCTCGTCGAACTTCACCTCGAAATCGAGCTTCCCGCCGTCTTCGATCTTTTCGAGGGCTTTGACGGCCGCTTCGTGATCGCTGTTGGCTTCCACAAGCGATCTATGGGTAACGAGATAAAAAGGCATGTGCTCGCCAGCATTTTAGAAAAAGGAGAGATCCGGAAACCGTGGAGCCCAGCCGTGCTGACCTCTCGCAGACGGTTCCCGGATTGTATATGAGCGACCTCGCATGCGGGATAGGCCACGAGGCCTACCGCAGATAGAGATGAGGACAGACCATTTCAAACAGAAGATAAGGCCTCAGGGCATGTTCTTCATCATCTCCGGCGACATCGGCATCATGTTGGTGTTGAGGTGATACATCACCCAGAGCGACCCGACGAGCACGATCACCAGGATCACGATCGTGAAAATCAGCGCCATCATCGTCCAGCCGCCTTCCGAGCGGCTGTTCATGTGCAGGAAGTATATCATGTGGACGACCATCTGGATGCCGCCGAGGATCATGATCGCCGCGATCGTCACCGTCTTGCTCTCGATGACGTTTCCCATCACCAGCCAGAACGGTATTGCAGTCAGGATGAGCGAGAGGACGAATCCCTTCAGGTAGCTGTTGAGGGAGCTTTGACCCGAACGATGACCGGAATGCTGTCCGTGCGCCCCATTGTGAGAAGAATTCGTGGTCATGCGACAACTCCCATCAGATAGACGACCGAAAAGACACCGATCCAGATGAGATCCAGGAAGTGCCAGAACATCGACAGGCACATCAGCCGTCGATGGTTCTCCGGAGTGAGGCCGAGCTTCGAGACCTGAACCATCAGGACGACAAGCCAGACGATGCCGAACGTGACGTGCAGGCCATGCGTGCCGACGAGGGCGAAGAAAGATGACAGGAAGGCTGAACGCTGCGGGCCAGCACCCTCGGCGATCAGGTGATAGAACTCGTATGCCTCAAGACCGAGGAAAGCGAGCCCCAGCAGGCCCGTGACACCGAGCCAGAAGATCGTCCCGCCCTTCGCGTTGCTCTCGGCGCGGATCATCGCAACACCGTAGGTGATCGAGGATACGAGCAGGATCGTCGTCGCGACGGCGATGAGTTTGAGGTCGAACAGATCCGCAGGCGCAGGCCCGGCCGCGTAGTTGCGGCCAAGTACGGCATAGGTGGCGAAGAGAGCCGCGAAGATAAGGCAGTCACTCATCAGGTAGAGCCAGAACCCGAGGCTCGTGCTCCCTTCGGGATGATGTTCCTCCTCGAGGTGGAACTTCTTGTCGGCCCGGCGGGCTTCAATCGGATTTGCCATGTCAGTTCCCCTGGGCGAGCAGCTTCGAACGCGCACCTTCGACCTCGGCGACTGTCTCTGCCGGGATGTGGAAGTCGCGGTTGTAGTTGAAGGTGTGAGCGATGGAGATCACAAGGATCGCCGCGAAAGACAGGATGGCCAGCCACCAGATGTACCAGATGAGCGCGAAGGCCAGCGCGATGCTGATGCCGGACAGGATGACGCCGGTCCCCGTGTTCTTCGGCATGTGGATCGCCCGATAACCTTCAAGCGGCCGCTGGTATCCGCACTCCTTCATGTCGTACCAGCTATCCATCTCATGCACGACAGGCGTGAAGGCGAAGTTATAATCCGGCGGTGGCGAGGACGTGGACCATTCGAGTGTGCGTCCACCCCAGGGATCGCCCGTCGTGCAGCGGAGCTGATCACGCCTCATGACGCTGACGACCATCTGGATGATGAAGGACAGGATGCCGAGCGCAATGAGGCCCGCGCCGAATGCCGCGATGATGAACCAGATCTGCAGCGACGGGTCATCGAACTGGCTCACGCGGCGGGTCACGCCCATCAGACCGAGGACGTAGAGTGGCATGAAGGCGAAGAAGAAGCCGATCTGCCAGAACCAGAAGGTCATCTTGCCCCAGAAAGGATCGAGCTTGAAGCCGAACGCCTTGGGCCACCAGTAGGCCATCCCTGCCATCAGCCCGAACAGCACGCCGCCGATGATGACGTTGTGGAAGTGCGCGATCAGGAAGAGCGAGTTGTGGAGCACGAAGTCAGCAGGCGGGATGGCAAGCATCACGCCTGTCATGCCACCGATGACGAAGGTGACCATGAAGCCGATGAGCCAGTACATTGGCGGCTCGTACCGAATCCGGCCGCGGTACATGGTGAACAGCCAGTTGAACATCTTCGCGCCCGTGGGGATCGAGATGATCATCGTAGCGATGCCGAAGAAAGCGTTCACCGAGGCCCCGGCCCCCATCGTGAAGAAGTGATGCAGCCAGACAAGGTAGGACAGGATCATGATCGCGCAGGTCGCGTAGACCATCGACACGTAGCCGAAGAGTCGCTTCCCCGAGAACGTCGATGCGACTTCGGAGAAAATGCCGAAGGCGGGCAGGATCAGGATATAGACTTCGGGATGCCCCCACATCCAGATCAGGTTCACGTACATCATCGGGTTGCCGCCGAGATCGTTCGTGAAGAAGTTGGTGTTGAGATAGCGATCTGCAGTGAGCAGTGCGAGCGTGGCCGTCAGGATCGGGAAGGTGGCGACGATCAGGATGTTGGTGCAGAGCGAGGTCCAGGTGAAGACGGGCATCTTCATCAACGACATGCCTGGGGCACGCATCTTGACGATGGTGGCGACGAGGTTGATGCCCGAGAGCGTCGTTCCAACGCCCGCCACCTGCAGACCCCAGATGTAATAATCGACCCCGACACCCGGGCTGTAGTCGGCACCGGAAAGCGGCGGATATGCAAGCCAGCCGGTCCGCGCGAACTCACCTACGAACAGCGAGATCATGACGATGATCGCGCCTGCAGTCGTTAGCCAGAACGAGAAGTTGTTCAGGAAGGGAAACGATACGTCGCGCGCACCGATCTGCAGCGGCACGATGTAGTTCATGAACCCGGTAATGAAGGGCATGGCCACGAAGAAGATCATGATCACGCCATGGGCTGTGAAAATCTGGTCGTAGTGGTTGGCGTTGAGATAGCCCTCCGACCCATTGAATGCGATCGCCTGCTGGATGCGCATCATGATCGCGTCCGCGAAGCCGCGCAGCAGCATTACCAGCGCGAGGATGATGTACATGATGCCGATCTTCTTGTGATCGACGGATGTGAACCACTCCTTCCAGAGATAGCCCCACAGTTTGTATTTCGTGATTAGTCCCACGATGGCCAAGCCACCGATGACGACAGCGACGAAGGTGGTTCGGATGATGGGATCGTATGGAATGGCATTCCAGGTAAGTCGTCCGAAGACCAACTGGGTGAGTGTGAGATTGTCGAACATGGTATCTGCCGAATCCTTCAAGGTTGCGCGGAGGCATCGAGGTCGGCGGGTGATGAACCGTCCTCGTTGCTTCCAGGTGTCATGGGGTGCTGCATGCCTTGCATGCCGTGGCTAATCGGCTGCGACGGCGGGCTCGCATTGATCTCAAAAATTTCCGCAGGATCTTCGCTGCGGGCCGGGCTGCCATCGGATGGGACGGCGACACCGGGTGCGATCTCCCCGACTGCGGCTTCGTCGCTGGCACGGCGGTTGTCGTATTCGAGGCGCGCGCGGTTCTCGCGGCTGTCCACGCCCGCACCACCCATCTTGTCGATATGCATCATCTCGTCGGCGCACATCTGGCCGGGCCGCGCGCACAGGTTGAGCACGGACTTATAGAGACCGTCTTCGACACTCGAGAAATACCGGACAGGCTCCTTCGCGCTGGGCTTCTCGAGCCTCATGTACGCATTGCGGTTCAATGCAACGCCCTGGTGCTTCACTCGTGCGACCCACTGGTCGAAACCGCCCTGATCCAGCCCAAGAAACTTGAACCGCATCTGGGAGAAACCGTCTCCGCTGTAGTTGGCGGAAAAGCCGTCGTAGGAGCCGGGCGCGTTGATGACGGCATGCAGTTTGGTCTGCATTCCCGGCATTGCGTAGATCATCCCTGCGAGCGCGGGCACATAGAACGCGTTCATCACTGATGAGGCCGTCAGCTTGAAGTTGATCGGCACATCTACAGGAGCCGCCAGCTCGTTCACTGTGGCGATGCCGTACTCCGGATAAAAGAACAGCCACTTCCAATCGAGTGCGACGACCTCGACCGTAATTGGCTTGGTCTCGGGCGTAACTGGTCGATTGGCATCGATCCGGTCGAGAGGGCGATATGGATCGAGCTTATGTGTGCTGATCCAGGTGATCGCCCCGAGTGCGATGATGATCGCCAGCGGGGCCGACCAGATCACGACTTCAAGTCTGGTGGAGTGATGCCACTCCGGGTCGTATTTCGCCTTCGTGTTGGAGTGGCGGTAATGCCAGGCGAAATAAAAGGTGAGGAAGAGGACAGGCACGATGATGAGCAGCATCAGTACGGTGGCGACGATGATGAGATCTGCCTGCTGCCTCGCAATATCCCCGGACGGGGACATGACGACCATCTTGCATCCGCCGAGAAGGAGCAAGCTGGTTAAGGCGGCGAGGCGAACGAGCTTCTTTGACAGACGCACTTTCGGCTCCCGGGATGGGGATTGTGGTTACAGGATGGTATCCGGCCGCTCTGGAGAGGCCACAAAAGATCACGCACACGCTCGCCCAGAGATCTGGTCGAAGGGTGGTTTTCAGGTGTGGATCTGCGGTCGAGCTATTTCAGGACAAGATGCCTGGGCGATGCCGGACAGAACGCTTAGATCAGGCGTTTCGGAGGGCGCGAGATGAGATAGGACTGGCCCTCAAGGACCGCGTCTTTGGATATGGCATACCGCAGCACATCCGAACGTCTCATGTCGTCGGTTTCGGCTTGCGGGTATCGCTGCTCGCATCGAACGTGGTGATCGGCATCAGACAGGATCAGAGCCCTGTTTTCCGCCGGGGCCGCCCGCTCCTGCATGACCGCGACGATCCCGGATGCAACAACGGTGCGATCCGCCGGCGGAGTCGAGCACAGGCTTCCCGAAATGATCTGAAACAAGATCATCGTCAGGACCGCTATGGTCTTCCAACTGGTTGAAACGTTGCGGGTCATTCGTTCCTAATAAGCAGGACGGCATCGATCGAACGACGAGTAGCAAAACTCGACTTCAAAAAGAACCCGCTACTTCGACACTGCGCCAATTTGTCCTCAAGGCGCGAAGACAGTTCATCACGAGCTCTACACAATTCGTTGTATCCACACCTCGGCTCTGCCCTAACGCTTGAACCTCAAGCTACTAGAGATCGTAAACCCACAGGGAATCAACAGTGCGGATGACGCGGACGCGCCAACCGAATGAGGACATGCATGCCCAAACCGGGTCTTTTCAAACGTCGATCACTCGTCGTTCTATCTGGCGGAGCTCTGGCATCAGCCGTGCTTGGAATTCCCGTAGGCGCGGCCGCCACCAGCATCGCTGGCCAACTGGAACCGAGCGAACGCGAGCTTGCCGCTCGCTACGCTGCAAGAACCGACGGTGGTCACTTGATCCCCGGAGTTCCGTTTCGAAAGATCGACCCGAAATACTATCGGCAGCGGGTTGAAAATCCCACTGGGGAGCCTGCGGGCGTTGTCGTCGTGGACGTCGCCAACAGGTTTCTCTATCTCACCGAAGATGCTGGCACAGCGATGAGATACGGGATCGGCATCGGTCGCGCAGGCTTCACCTGGTCGGGCGAAGGTGCAATCCAGTGGCGGCAAAAATGGCCGCGGTGGACACCGCCCTCAGAGATGATTGCGAGACAACCGGAGCTTCGGAAATACTCGTATGCGAACGGCGGGCAAGCACCTGGGCCAAACAATCCGCTCGGCGCACGAGCGCTCTACATCTTCCAGGACGGCAAGGACACGCTCTATCGCCTTCACGGAACGAAGGACTGGCGCTCCATCGGGAATGCCGTGTCGTCCGGGTGCGTTCGGCTTCTGAACCAGGACGTGATTGATCTCTTTGAGCGGGTTCCGGCGAAGGCCCGCATAGTCGTCCACCAATAGGAGATCGAATGACCAACTTATCGATCGTGACCCTGAAGAAGCCCGTACTCATCCTCTTCTGGATCGCAACGCTCTGCCTGCTCGATCTCGCCGTTAAGTATCTCGTCGTCAATCATCTCATGGATCCGCCGAGGGTCATTCCGATCACGGCCTTCTTCAACCTTACTCTGGCGTACAATCCCGGAGTGAGTTTCAGCCTGTTCTCCGATGCCATGGCCTCCGCTCCCAGGCTGTTCGCACTGCTGCAGGGCGGCCTGGTTCTCGGCCTTGTTGTCTGGGCGTGGAAGGCGAAGTATGCGCTGGAATCACTGGCGATCACCACGATCGCGGGCGGAGCCAGCGGGAACGTGGTTGACCGGCTTCTCAACCTGAGCGTGACGGACTATCTGGACTTTCATCTCTATGGATGGTCGTGGCCGACATTCAATCTAGCGGATATCATGATCGTGTGCGGAGCTCTGTTCATGATCGCAGTCTCTTTCCGTCAGACCGGAAACAATCAATCGACGGCCACCTGATCACTCCAGTTCACTCGCCCCGTGATGATGACTTGTCCTAGTTCTATCAGTGTCAACAATCCTAGCCGGAACGGACCGGAGGCTGCCATCGTCGAACCCGACGGTGATCGTCACGCTTTCCGGCAGTTGTTGATCCCGCTCCATGGTGACGAACACTGCATCCTGGCTCATTTCGAGTTCCGACATTGCGGGAATGGCGAGGTCGCCCTCGTCAGCAGCAACCTCCTCGAAGCCGAACAGGTGCTGACTGCGTTTGACTACCGCGGCACTGTTGTATCCGCTGGCCGTCACTCGTGTGACAGCGACCGGATTGCCGGTCCCATTGTAGATGGTCAGGTACGCCGTGTCAGGGATCCCGTCTGGACTGAGCACGAGTTCCGCATGCTCGACGATAACATTCGGATAGTCCGGGAGATGCGAAGGATTGAGCCCGACGCAGAACAGGGAATCGAGATCAGGGCGAGCAAGGCCGTGGGGATCGTGGGAAGCAATCGGATCACTTGATTTGCCATACGGAATCCTCACATTGGGCCTATCCTGAATATCTCGGTTGCGGTTTCAATGGATTCAGTTTTTCGTGAAGCTTGAATATGCCGCGGCTTGTGAGGCTGCTTTTTTGACTGGAGGATTCGCATGCTGACGATCGGTGACTTGTCAAAGACGACAGGCGTGAAGGTCCCTACGATTCGGTACTACGAGCAGATGGGACTTCTTTCGCATCCCGAAAGATCGGAAGGCAATCAGCGTAGGTACTCCAAGTCCGAGCGAGAGCGGCTGTCGTTCATCCGACATGCTCGCGAACTCGGATTGACGATCGAGGCCATCCGCGAACTTATCGATCTCAGCCAGCATCCGGAGAAGCCGTGCGCGGAAGCCGATCGGATCGCTGCCGAGCAGCTCGTGACCGTTCGAGAGAAGATCATGCGCCTCAAGAAGCTGGAAGCGGAGCTCGAACGAATTTCGACGCACTGCCATACGAACCAGGTTCGTGACTGCTACGTGATCCGTGCTCTCGCTAACCACGACCTTTGTTCTACCGACCACGACTAGATGGAGCGGCGGCTGAAATGCGAGCGATCCAGCCTCCGCTGCCTGCAGGCCGCCTACCCGAAGGTCAGCCCTCCTGAAATCGCACCTGCGAGTAAGACCGCGAGTATCAATAGGCGGGAGAGAAAGCGGATCCGCGCGACGCTTGGAAGCTGAGGGCGAGCTGATATCGCAACGAACCAGCCGGTGAGGCGCGTTTCCGACTGGGCATGATTGGCTCTTGTCGTGCTCATTGTTCACGGTTCCAATCTGAAGTAAGGAATGGCCGCATCACACGGCCACGAAATCCGTCAGCAGCTTCACATTCAGGACCGCGATGACAATTGCGATCAGCCAGGCGAAGGAAGTGAGCCAGATCGGGGCTTTCAGTTCGCCCATCTTCCGGCGGTCCGAAGTGAACATGACCAGCGGAAACACTGCGAAGGAAAGCTGAAGACTCAGGACGACCTGCGTCAGGATGAGTAGCTGTGCAGTGCCGCTGTCACCGAAAGCGATTGTAACACCTGCCGCCGGAACGATCGCTATGGCGCGCGTGATAAGACGACGCAACCAGGGAGCTAGCCGGATGTTCAGAAAGCCCTCCATCACGATCTGCCCGGCAAGCGTTGCGGTGACCGTCGAATTGATCCCGCAACACAACAGGGCGATACCGAACAATGTCGGCGCGATGGCGAGACCGAGAAGCGGTGCAAGCAGATTGTGCGCCTCGCCCAGTTCCGCAACCTCCGTGCGTCCGGTCGTGTGGAAGGTCGCCGCCGCAAGTATCAGGATCGAGGAGTTCACGAGGAGTGCGAACATCAGAGCGACCGTCGAGTCAATCGTCGCGAATTTCAACGCCTCCCGCTTTTCGGGGAGCGTATGTCCGTAAGCCCGCGTTTGTACGATACCGGAGTGGAGATAGAGGTTGTGAGGCATCACCGTCGCTCCGAGGATGCCCAGCGCGAGGTAGAGCATCTCAGGGTTCGTGACGATTTCGGTGGTCGGCGCGAATCCCAGGATCACCTGCCCCCAATCGGGATCGGCAAGTGCGATCTGAATGGTGAAGCAGACGGCAATCACGCCCAGCAGCGTGATGACGAGGGCTTCGACCCAGCGGAAACCAAGCTTCTGAAGGTATAGGATGAGGAACACGTCGAGCGCGGTGATGAGCACGCCGAGTTCGAGAGGTATCCCGAAGATGAGGTTCAGGCCGATCGCTGTACCGATCACTTCCGCGATGTCGGTCGCGATGATTGCGATTTCTGCAAGGAGCCACAGGACAATCCCGACGGGTTTCGGGAATGCGTCGCGGCAGGCCTGGGCAAGATCCCGTCCGGACGCGATGGCGAGACGGGCGCAGAGCGACTGCAGGACGATCGCCATGATGTTCGAAAGCAGCGCTACGGTCAGAAGCGCATAGCCGAACTTGGAGCCGCCAGCGAGCGAAGTCGCCCAGTTGCCGGGATCCATGTATCCGACCGCCACAAGATAGCCGGGGCCGAAGAATGCCATCGCACGCCGCATCGATCCCGGCGCGCTCGACACTTTGATCGTGCGGTGGACATCTGAAAGCGATGGATCCCCCGCGGTCTTCCGCCATCCCGAAACGTTCTGATCCATTGCCTTCACATCCTTCGACAGCGACTAAGTTGCTATTGCAAATCATTCGCATGAAGGACTCGATCTGGCAAGAGGGCCTTTAGGTGGAAAGGTGCGACAGCCCGTCAACGGCTTATTAGCGAATTGTTGACCATAATCTCTGACAAGCGAGCCGCTTCGTTTGCGTGCGTTGAATCCTTCTGAGGGATGTTGTGCCTGTGTTCATGAAAGTGCCCGAGTTCTCGTATCCTTCGACGCCCGTCCTGCTCTCCAAGGCATGCCGATGGGCGATCCGGGCAGCGGCCACCGCGCTCCTCGCCCTTCCCGCCTACGTCGGATCAGCATGTGCCGCAGAGGCGCAGGAGCGGTCTCTCAAGCTGTTTTTCACGCACACGGGGGAGCGCGCCACGATAACCTTCAAGCGTGACGGAAAATACGATTCCAGAGGCTTGGCGCAGATCAATCAGTTCCTGCGCGACTGGCGGCGGAACGAACCTGCCCGAATGGATCCTCGCCTGCTCGATCTAGTCTGGGAGGTGTATGACCGCAGTAGCGCGAAGGACTACATCCATATCGTTTCAGCCTACCGCTCGCCCACCACGAACAACATGCTCAGGAACCGCTCGCGAGTCACAGGGGTCGCCAAGAACAGCCAGCACATGCTCGGAAAGGCGATGGACTTCTATCTGCCCGGCGTTAAGCTCGCCACGCTCCGGGCACTTGCAATGCAGATGCAGATCGGCGGCGTGGGGTTCTATCCGACCTCCGGCTCGCCTTTTGTCCATCTCGATGTCGGCAACGTCAGGGCTTGGCCGCGCATGTCCCGACAGGAGCTTGCCAGGATCTTTCCCAACGGCAACACCATGCATCTGCCAGCGGACGGTCGCCCCCTGCCAGGCTATGAGCAAGCCGTGGCGGATTACCGGAGACGGGTCGGCCCCAACTCGATCCAGATCGCGAGCACCGCTGGTGATGACGACGATGATGTCAGTTCGTCTCGCAGCAGCCTTCTAACGGCCATGCTTCCGACTTCAAAAACAAGGGCAGAGCGCGCGCTGGAGCTTCAGACAAGGCCGCAAGCAGCGACCGCGCCTCCAACGTCATCCTTCGCAGATCTCGCATCGGTTACCGTGCCGGTCCCGTCACTACGACCTTCGCAGATCGATACCGAGCAGAGCATCGAGACCACATCGATAGACCCGGCTTCATTAGCCATGGAGGTGCGGGACACGCTCCAACCCGCTCCGCGCCTCGCTTTGAAGGAGCCCGCCTTATCGATCGCAAGCCTCCCCATCGATGCGTTTGAAGTCGATCCCGATGAAGATTTCGACGGTGACGACGCCATCGTCGCGTGGGCCCTGTCACAGCCTGGCAGTTCGACCGGAATGTCAGCACCGCTCCTCGTCCGCCGCGCCCTGGTGGTCGGTTCAAGCGATCAAAGCGTTGTTGATGTCCCAGTTCCGACCGAGTCCGCGGGAACGTTTGACAACGGCCGCTTCTCGTCAGGTGGGTAGGGATCCACCATCCAATCGCAGGAACGTGAACCACCTTCTTTTCGTCAACACACCAAAATGCCCCAGTCTTTATTGACCCTCATCCAGCTAGAGGTTCTATGAGAGCGCTTCCCGCTGCTTTCTTCATCAAGAAGTCAGCAGCCTTCCAAAGAAGCGGAAAACGGGTTGCAGGCCAGGAATTCGATAAGAAAGACGATAGGGAACGATCAGCCGATCCAGGCTGATGGGAGGCGGACCCTCGATCGCAGAGAGATCTCGCTGCGCTGGCTCGCTGGAACTTTCCTGGTCGGCGTGACATCGTGCACCATGATGGGCTACGCCCTGTTTGCCGCCGTCGAAGGCCGCCAGCAGCTTGCCATCCCAGCCGAAGCTATGATCGCGTCCGGCGAAGAGCCTCCGCATGAGACCTCAAGGAAAGGGGATCGCGTCGTCGAAGCACGGATCACTGCTAGGGCCGCGGACAAGGCAATTCTGAAGGTGCCTGTCGTCATGCGAGAGGCGGGCGTGGATGTGGTCCGACCAGAATCCTTCTCCCTGGTCCGGATGTCCCTCGCTTCGAACTACAAGCTTCAGGAGGACTATCCCCGCTTCGATCCTCTAGCCATTTTCGCAGACGGGACATCGGCAGAGCCGCCCGAATCGCGCGTCAGCGCCATCTACTCCTCTGACATAGCCTCCGAGATCAGCCTGAAAATAACTCCATTCCCCGGCAGCGGAGGTGGCCTCTCGAAGTCCGACGAGATGAGCACGGACGAAGTGGAGCAGGACATCCGATTCAACGGAGCGCTTCTGGCTTCGGTGACCTCTGCATCGGATAGCACGTACCGAGTTGACCCGCAGCGTTTCGCAGATCTTCCCGAAATCAGTCCGGATATCACAGGGAGCCTTACCGCCCGGGTGATCGAAGAAAACGTCAGTACTTCGTTTCCCGAAGCATATGATCCTACCGCCCCGGAATTCGCCGACGACGTGATCCCGTCGCGCCGCAAACAGACCATTTCCGAACTTCTTTCGGCCAACGGATACGACGCGGCTGGTGTGGCAGGCCTTGTGGATGTGATCCAAAGTCGCCTCGGCACAAACAAACTGGGTGAAGAGGACGCATTGCGCGTGGGCATTTTCCAGTTTGGCGAGATGGCGCGCATAGTGCGCATAAGCGTCTACCGAAGCGGCGAACATCGTCTGACGCTGGCCATGAACGACCTGAATCGCCTCGTGACGGGTACCGAGCCCGAGATGAATGATGAGGTGTTCGCTGCCATGAACCAGCAACCCGCTACCGTGTCCGGACCGAGAGATAAGCAGACGATTTACGATGGGATCTTCCGCGCGGCGCTGTCCTACGGGATGACCAGGGAGATGGTTACGCAGGTCCTGCGCCTCGTGGCTGCAAAGGTCGACCTGCAGGCGACGACGAAATCGACGGACAAACTCGAAGCGTTTTTCTCTATCGTCGACGAGCAGGGAAAGGCCACCGCACAATCCGAGTTGCTCTACATCAGGGCTCGGTTCGGCGACACCGTCACAGCGTTCTACCGTTTCCAGGATCCGAAGACGAAGGCCGTAGACTACTACGACAGCGATGGAAAAGGACTGCGGCCGCTGCTTCTGCGCACGCCCGTTCCAAACGCGCGTCTCACTTCCAACTTCGGCGGAAGGATGCATCCCATACTGGGTTACGCACAGGCCCATACAGGAACGGATCTTGCCGCTCCACAGGGGTCTCCCATCATGGCCGCCGGAGACGGCATCGTGGAGAAGGCCGGATGGGCCGCTTCCTATGGAAATCAGACGATCATCCGGCACGCCAACGGCTACATCAGCTCATATTCCCACCAGAGCGGGATCGCCAAGGGCATCAAGGAAGGGGTCAGGGTCGCGCAGGGCCAGATCATCGGCTTCGTCGGATCGACCGGGCGATCGACCGGATCGCATCTCCACTACGAGCTAACGGTCAACGGCACTCGTGTGGACGCGATGAAAACCAGATTGCCGCAGGTCAAAGATCTGGTCGGTGACATCTACGAGCAGTTCAACAGCGACAGGCAGCGGATAGACGGGTTGCTCAACAGATCTGAGAGCTGATGCCATTTGAAGCGCCTCTTAGGCTCCTTCGCCAGATGCTGCTACGCAACCCTTCAGCTCCTCGAATTTGGAGGCCATCGCCTTCAGATCCTCACGCGTCGCATCGAAACGAATGCCATGGAACTCGCCGTCGGTGCTTGCCGCTCCCTGAATGGAAAATCCGGAGTAAGGACCGGAATTGCTCTCAGCCTCCGTCACTGGTTTTGGAATGATGGTAACCTGAGCGCCGATGGCACGTCCGCGCATGCTGGCGCCGGTCCCAGGATTGCCAGCATCGATGACAGATACCTGAACAAGATGCGGCAACTGTTCCTTAAGGATCGACTCGGCGACCCGCAATGCAGTCCGCATGCGGGTCAGGTCGTCCTGTGCATCGGCGACAATGTATTGCCTGATCCAGATGCCGTCGGAATCCTTGGTCTTCGTCGCCGCTACGGTGCGGCATTCGCTCCCGTGAACCTCCTCATAGGAGGGCCCGAGGATCTTTCCGGACCCCATGTAGACAGCCGCCGCACCGCTCGCTCCGCAAAGCACGAGTGATCCGAGGATAATTCCCAAGCCGATCCTGTAGATCCGCTTTTTGCGTACCTGCATGCGCCCTACTCCAAACTAATGGCCGTATGCTTGACTTCAGATTGTTGAAAACCGATGAAACAACACGGTTAACTCACCCCACCGAGGCACAACTTATCGAGAGTAAACCCACCAGACAGTTACACCCGTTGCACTCGCCATCGACAATTACGCCATCCGCCGAGATGCGGTCACCCGACGGACAAGGATCACGGATCCGACAGCCAGAGTTTCAGCCGGAACCTCCCTTGTCTTTCCGCCCTCCTCAGCACCGCGGTCTTCGGCACGAGCGCGGTCAGGACCTGATGCTGTCTCGCGCCTTTCCGGCCGCCACACCTTCGAGTAGTTAGCCGACAAGGAACAGGAATACGACGGCGGCCTCTTCTTCGGTCGCGTTGATGACCAGCGCATCGACTGCGGCGTAGCTGCAAAGGTTGATCTGCAGGCGAATATAAGGCCGACCGACAAGCTGGAGGCCTTCTTCTCTGTCATTGATGACAGAGGAAATGCGACTAAGGGCTCGGAATTGCTCTACATCCGAGCGCGATTCGGAGATTCCGTCACCTCTTTCTACCGGTTCCAGGATCCGGACACAAAAGGTAGCTGACTATTACGACAGCGAAGGTAAAGGGCTAAGGCCACTCCTGCCGCTTCCGAACGCACGTCTAACCTCCGAATTTGGTGGAAGAATTCATCCAATTCTTGGATACGCACAAGGCCATACCGGTACCGATCTTGCCGGACCGCAAGGATCGATCATGGCTGCTGGTAACGGGATCGTTGAAAAGGCCGGTTGGGCTTCCACTTATGGGCATCAGACGATCATCCGGCATGGCAATGGATATGTCAGCGCCTATTCCCATCCAAGCGGAATAGCCAGAGGCATAAAAGAAGAAGTAAGGGTGTTACGAGGTCAAATAATCGGTTTTGTGGGATCGACCGGACGCTCGACCGTCCCCCATCTCCACTACGAGTTGACGGTGATCGGAAAAGAATGGATCCCTTCAAAGCAAGGTTGCCTCAAGTAAACGATTTGGCCGGCGAAGCTTATGGCAAATTTAGCAGATCGAGAGTTCGCCTAGACAAACTACTAAAAAACTCCCAAAGCTAATGGCAAATGATTTATCGTTTGCGGTGCAGCTGAAGCGAGGCCACAGCCGGCCTTTCTGATCCGTGGGTGCAGGAAAGTGTGCTCTGTCGAACCAGATACTAGGAGGCACCGAAGACGGTGCCTCCTATCTCTGTTACTTGAGAGGCGGCGCACTCTTATCGCGGTGTCCGTGGTCATCTAGGTCACCCGGCTTATGGCCAGGATGATCGTGATGAGGACCTGGCTTTTCCTGAACTGATTTATCACGATGACCGTGATCGTCCAGGTCGCCTGGGGTGTGGCCCGGATGGTCGTGATGCGGGCCGGGTTTTTCTTCGGGCATAGTATTCCTCCTGTTTCTGCAGCTCCTCAACGATTTCGGTGCAAGGAGGTTCCTGTCGTCTCCTGATGCATCTGATGGCTTGGATGCCTGCCTGCGGTCACGCAGCATTCAAGCCGTTTCACCACGACTATCCGGTTGCGGGTTGCTAAGAAATCGGGATGTCTAGCGTCCTTCGCCAGCGTCACGCGGTAGCTCGGGGTTTCACCGCCAGACAGCATTGATGGAAATGTTTGACTAGGCCCTTGAACCTCAAGGTACTAGAGATCCCATGATGTCCAAGTGCGTCAGATATCTCGTGGACGCCGAAACATCAGCAGACAATCATGAATGATCTTGAGAATTCAGCTAAACAGAAGAAGGCCAGCAGGTTTCTTTGCCCAACGTGTTAGGTTGATCTAGTTATGAGCGAATGCCAATCGATCGAAATCGACTGTTGCCCGAACTGCAGAGGGGTCTGGCTGGACCGAGGAGAGCTCGACAAAAATCATTTGACCGGAGGATTACGCAGAACGTCGCTCAGCCTCGGGAAACAGCATATGTACACGTTATTTCCGCTGATGATCGAGAATATGGGCATGGTTCCGGCCATGGCGGCCACGGAAAAAGCCACCGTCACGGATCGTTTCTGGGTCGGCTCTTCGATTAAAGGAAGAATGGGCATCGCTAACGGACCAGTTGCGTAGCCCTTCGAGAAAAAAACCAGGGAGGCAAGACATGGGCGCCGGCCAATCTCATTCAGCGACAACTTCAGCAAAGACATCCGCAGGGCGACATAAGAATAGGCTTGCCGCCGCCCTAGGATTGACGGTAGCGTTTATGATAGTCGAGGTGGTCGGCGGGCTTTGGACGGGCAGCCTGGCACTTTTGGCGGATGCAGCTCATATGTTGACAGATGCTGGAGGGCTCGTTCTCGCGCTAGTCGCAATCCGTTTTTCAGAACGCCCGGCGACCCCCCAAAACACCTACGGCTATGTCCGCATGGAGGTTCTGTCGGCGCTGGCGAACGCAGTGGTTTTGCTACTACTGACAATTTACATATTTTACGAGGCCTACGAGCGGTTCCTCAATCCACCTCCCATACTCGGCGGTCCCATGCTCATAGTTGCCATGTTCGGTCTGACCGTCAACCTGATCAGCATGAAGCTGCTTTCCGCTGGCTCGTCAGAAAGTCTGAATGTCAAAGGGGCGTATTTCGAGGTGCTTGGCGATATGCTAGGCTCGCTTGGCGTCATTGTTGCCGCAGGTGTGGTGATGCTCACCGGTTGGGCGCTCGCGGATCCGATCATCGGTGCCGGGATTGGCCTCCTTATCCTCCCTCGTACATGGACTCTCCTTAAACAAGCCATTCATATCCTCATGGAAGGAACGCCTCCCGAGATAGATATGCCGATGTTGGAGAATGAGTTGATTAGCATCCCCGGCGTCGATGCTATCCACGATCTGCATGTTTGGACAATTACATCTGGGGTCGACGCCATGAGTTGTCACGTCGTGGTGAATGATATGTCTGAAGCTCGTACGATACTCTCCCGTGCCCGCGCTATCATGGAGGAAAAATTTGGCTTGTCTCATGTTACAATTCAAATTGACGATCGGGCTATGCACGAGTCGGAAAACCCGATGAAAATTTAGTGCGATCGCCCGGTGGGTCCGCTTCAGCAACCTCATTGTTTCTACGTTCAGCTGGCTTAATCCGGCTTTGGTGCACTCGGTTCAGGATCGAGCGTGGAAGCTCGGTTGCTGCTTAGCTACCTCGGACGGTGAACGTCCCGCCCGAAAGTTCTGAAAGTGCCGCGCAAGCTCGGCAGGCCCGCTCCGGTGATGCCTTACGCGAGCATCACGCTGCGGCTGCACCCAAACCAGCCTTACCCTAAAGGGCAAGGAATGCATCGCTCACGGTTCCTCACGGGGGATGACATTGCTGACCACGAAGCGGCTTCGTGGCATCGCGGGCATCCGCGACCACTCGATCCGCAGATCCTGTTCGGGAACGTCATACCCGATCTGTCGGGTCAGCATGACCGTCGCCTGCTTCATGAGTTCGATGGTGATCCACTCACCTGGACAGCGATGGTGGACGGAGTGGTCTCCGCCGCCCTGCGGAATGGTATCCCGACCCGGGCCAAGCTCGCGCGCGTCAGAAGCTGCTGGAATTCCGGATACAGCGTGACGTCAGCGCTCGACCTCCATCTCCGCATGCGAATCTGCCATTGCTGCCGTCAGCTGAGAAATTTCCCCGATCTGGTCGGGACTCATCAGCGACATGAACAGGTGCTTGCGGTGGCGGTGCGGCCCTCCATCGAGGCCCTGCACGCCACCCTCCCCGAGCAGCGTCTTCTGGACTGCTTTCGGCATTGCGCCCTGGCGCGCGAAAAGGTCGGGTCATAGAAAAGCCTGGCCGCTTCCGGGCCTGTCATGCAGATCGTCCTCTGCAGCAGGAGCCGTGTCTCGAACAGGTCTGATTGGTGGCGCCGACACCCATCGGAAATGAAGCGATAGGGATCGCGGATAAGCGCTAGCGTCGAGTCCGGTATTTTCTCAAAAGGAATGCTTGCCATTGCCGCCTCGCCTGCCGTTTCGATCTCAAAGGTGCCTCACCCTATCGGACCCGCGGGCAGAGAGCGCTTGTGGGCGGTGGACCTATACGCCGTGAGGATCCGCTGCAGCGCGTTATCGCTGATCTCCCGGCCCTCAAGGAAGTCATCGATCTCGTCGTAGGTGACACCATAGACATCCTCGTCGGGCTTGAGCGGAGCGTCGGATTCGAGGTCGGCCGTCGGCACCTTGAAGACGAGATCGTCAGGTGCGTCGAGATGCTGCGCGACCGCCCTCACCCGACGCTTGTTGAGACCGGAAAGCGGTAGGATGTCGGCCGCGCCGTCGCCGAACTTCGTGAAGAAGCCCATTAGGGCCTCGGCAGCATGGTCGGTTCCGATGACAAGGCCGCGGGCACCGCCTGCCAAAGCATACTGGGCGATCATCCGCTGGCGGGCCTTGATGTTACCGAGATGGAAATGAAGGCGTTCGCCCGAAACGAGATCGTCGGCATCGCGCCGAATTTCGGCCAGCATGGCGTCGGCTGCGGGCTTGATGTCGATGGTGACTGTGCGGTCGGGGCGGATGACATCCAGAGACTTCAGCGCGTCGGCCTCGTCGGCCTGCTCGCCGTACGGAAGCCGTACCGCGATGAACTCCGCGCTGTAGCCGCCGGCTCGCAGCCGCTGCACCGCCCGCTGCGCAAGCATCCCTGCAGTCAGTGAGTCGACGCCTCCGCTGATACCAAGGACGAGCGCCCGCATGGACGATGCCTGGAGATAGTCTGCAAGGAAGGCCGAGCGGCGATCGGCTTCGGCCGCTGCGTCGAAAACCCGGCTCACTCCAAGTTCCTCGATGATCCGGGCGCGTTCGTCGAGCATGTCTGTCCTCCGGTGAAACCATTCATCTCAAGAACGTATAGCTGGCGCTCCCGTTGCGAAATTCCACTGCCGTGACTGATGTCAGCGGGGATCGATCGGCTTGACTACGAACCGATGAAGTCGACCACCAGCTTGATGTTCACAGGGCTATCACGACGTTGATGAGCCACGCGAATGCCGTGAGCCGAGCGGCGCCTCAGCTCTCCCGTCTTGGCGCGGTCGGATGTGACATCACGAACGGGAACACCGCGAAACAGCTGCAGACTGACCCAGCAGCGGAGCCAACAGATTGTCGGCCTCGCGGTTCAGCCCGGGACGTATGGCCAGATCATAGCTGGAGGCGATAGCCGCGTGCAAAGGGACTGCAGTCCAGTCTGGACCAGCAGGAAAAACCCTATGACCGCAGCGAAAGTCTACCCGCATCACGCCCAGCGCCTTCGCGGACCCGATATAGAGCACGGCGGCACCGCTTGCGCCGCAGAGAGCGACCGCTCCCAATAACGTCGTCAAGCCTGATCCTGAAGATCAGTTGGCGGCGTTCAGCGTTTACGAGTCTCCGGTCAGATGCTCTGATCTGACCTGCGGAATCTTCATGCCGGGTGAACCAGGAAGGTTAACGGGGCAGCTGTGCGGATCACATTCCCACGATTAACATCACCCGCTGAAGCTCGGCCCCCCACATCAGGGCTTGTGCACTGAATGGTCGCCCGCACTTTCAGGCGTACTTTTCTGTACAACGAACTCCACCTCCACGGATGCTGCTTTCTCGAACTCGAGCGTCGCCTTGAATTTCTCGCCCTCTGCCGGGCGCTGTCGCGGGTTCACCAGCATGATATGAGCACCGCCCGGCTGCAGGTTCAGCGTCGCGCCAGCCGGAATCTCGATCCCCTGCTTGGCGGGTCGCATCCTTGCGATACCGTCGACGATGGAGGATTCGTGGATCTCGAGACGTTCGGCCACAGACGTCGTCCCGCCTACGAGACGATCGCTCTGTGTTCCCGTATTCACGATCGTCACATAGCCACCGAGAACCGGAGCGACCGCAGGCGCCCTCGCCGACCAAGGATGCTTCAGCTCGAGGCTGCCTGTCTTGAAGTCGTGGGACAGCGCGGAGGTGGACAGCATGACCGCCACTGTAACGGCGCCGGCGAAGGTGGACGTGATCTGGACGGACAAAATGAAGTTCTCCAATTCAATTCGCTGAGTTCAAGCTCATCAGTCTCCGTACCGGAAAAGCTCCATCGGGTTCCACACCGATAGAACGCCGACGAGGCTGAACACGACAGACGTGGCGACAAGGACGAGTATGCCAGCGAACACGACCTTCCTCAGCATCACGATCCCCGGATCGGACGCAGCAGACGTAGCGCGTTCATGGTCACCAGAACGGTCGCTCCGGTATCGGCCAGGATTGCAGGCCACAGGCCCGTGATGCCGAGGACCGTGGTCACGAGGAAGACCGCCTTCAATCCCAGCGCGATGGTGATGTTCTGGAAGATGTTCCTCATCGTCCGCTTCGAGAGATCGACCATGAGGGCGACGTCCCCTACCCTGCCATGCAGCACGGCAGCATCGGCGGTCTCCAGCGCCACATCGGTGCCACCACCCATGGCGATGCCAACGTCGGCGGCAGCCAGTGCGGGTGCGTCGTTGATGCCGTCGCCGATCTTGCCGACGACGTAGCCTTCCTTCTTCAGCTCGCCGACGATCCGCTGCTTGTCCTCGGGCATCAGCTCCGCACGGACCTCGATGCCGAGCTGCGCGCCGATGGCGGTCGCCGTCCGCTTGTTGTCGCCTGTCAGCATGACCGTCTTGATGCCCGCGTCAGTCAGCGCCTTGAGTCCCGCAACCGCGTCGGGCCGGGGCTCGTCGCGCATGGCAATGGCACCAGCGAGCACGTCGCCGATCACAAGCACGGAGACGGTCTTGCCCTCGTCGTTGAGGGACGTGATCGTCTTCGAGTGAGCCATCGGGACCGTGACACGTTCGGCCGCGGCCTTTGGCGAGCCGAAGAAGACCTCGACCCCGTCGATCACCGCGGTCACGCCTTTGCCCCCAAGTGCCTTGGCATCCGTTGCCGCCGGAGCATCGATCCCGTCCTCGTTCGCCTTGTCGAGAATGGCGACAGCGAGCGGATGACTGGATCCCATTTCAAGCGCGGCGGCGTACCGGAGCACCTCGTCGACCTTGCGGCCGAACGGCACGACGTCGGTGACCTTCGGCTTGCCTTCGGTGAGTGTCCCGGTCTTGTCGAAGGCGATGGCGGTGAGCTTGCCCAGTCCTTCAAGTACGGCGCCGCCTTTCAGGAGCAGGCCGCGTCGGGCACCCGACGAAAGCGACGCTGCGATAGCGGCCGGTGTCGAGATGACGAGCGCGCACGGGCAGCCGATCAGAAGTACTGCGAGGCCCTTGTAGACCCATTCGCTCCAGACACCGCCACCAAGCAGCGGAGGCAGGATTGCGACGAGCGCAGCGACGACGACGACACCCGGCGTGTAGTATCGCGAGAAGCGGTCGATGAAGCGTTCGGTCGGAGCCTTAGATTCCTGGGCCTCCTCGACGAGGCGGACGACGCGGGCGATGGTGTTGTCGGCGGCAGCGGCCGTTACCCTTACGCGGAGTGCCGCATCGCCGTTTACGGTGCCTGCGAACACGCTGTCGTCGACCACCTTCCGAACCGGAACGCTCTCACCAGTGACAGGGGCTTCGTCGATGGAGCTTTCCCCCGCGACGATCACGCCGTCGGCCGAGATGCGGTCGCCGGGACGGACGAGGATGACCGAACCCACCGCAAGCGTCTCTGCAGGCACCTCGCGTGTCTTCCCGCCTTCTTCGAGCAGGGCTGTCTTCGGAACCAGTGCGGTGAGCGACTTGATGCTGTCGCGCGCCTTTCCTGCGGCCACGCCCTCGAGGAGTTCGCCCACCAGGAACAGGAATACGACGGCGGCCGCTTCCTCGGTGGCGTTGATGATTAGCGCGCCCACTGCGGCGATCGTCATCAGCATCTCGATGGAGAACGGGGTTCCCGCGCGTGCCGCCATGAAGGCCCGGCGTGCAATTGGGACGAGGCCGACCAGCATGGCGACGATGAAGGCGTACGTCGCGATGGGCGGGAACAGATGGCCGACGCCATATGCGAGCACGAGCGCCACGCCTGCCATGATAGTCAGGCGGCCCTTCTTGCTCTTCCACCACGGGCCTTCGGACGGGCCATGGTCATGTCCGTGCAGGCCCTCGATCTCGGCATGGTCGGATTTGGGTCCGTGGTCATGGCCTGCATGCGCGACGCTCTGGCCCGACGGCAGCGCCGTCTTGAGGATGGGTACGATCGAATAACCGAGACCCGAGACCTGCTTCTCAACAGCCTTCATGTCTGCGGACTGGCGATGCTTCACCGTCATCGTCCCGGAGGTGACAGAGACGGACACATCCTCGATATCGTCTATGCGCCGAACAGCGGTGTCGATCTTGGCCGCGCAGGAGGCGCAGTCCATTCCGCCGATTCGGAAGCGGGCCTGCAGGGGTCCGGGCGCCGTGTCCTGCGGGGGTATGCCTTGGTCGGGTACATGGCCATGGTCGGCGTGATCATGGTCATGACCGGAATGATTATGACCCGAATGGTCGTGATCAGAGTGATCATGGGAGTCGGCGTGTTGATGGTCGTGCGAGCAGTCCGGACCGTGCACATGGACGGATTCCGCGGCGACTGCCTTCGCCTGAATGGGTGTCGCTTCGTAGCCAAGCCCGGAGAGCTTCTTCGGGATGGCGGCGAGATCGCTGTTCTCGTCGTGCTTGACCGTCATCGTTCCTGCGGTGACCGAAACGGACACGTCGGTGACACCGGGCATGCGCCTGATGGCCGTATCGATCTTGGCAGCGCAAGAGGCGCAGTCCATGCCTCCGACACGAAATCTCGTTTGAAGTGAATCGCTCATCTTGGAATCCTCACTATTAATGTGAGCAATTCTACGACCTCTAGCTACTAGAGATGCAAGAGGATTATTCGGAAATGTTTTGTTTAACTGCGTCGCTCCGACGACAGCATCTCAGCGTAACCCTAAAGAAGCTGCTGATCTCGCAGATCGTTTAGGGTTTTTTCTCGCCCCCAAAACTGGCGCGAGTTCAAGCCATGAACGAACCTCGACTTTTAGAGATTGGTAACCCCACCACGCTAGTGTGGTTTTTCGGCTGCAACGGTCTAATCGGAACTGGTGCCAGACTGTAATGGAGCGGGCCAGCAAGCTCGTAAATGTAGGTTCAATTCCTACCCAGTTCTCCAGCCCCTTTAGTAACAGGCCTGGTGGGCGCAAATTTGTGAGCAAGACCGCGCAAGATAGAAACTGCGCTAGCTGCAGAGAGGCAAAGTCAGCACGTGGTGGATTCCAAACGACTAGAGTGGGTAGACGCCGCCAAGGGGATTTCGATCATACTCGTGGTGATGATGTATTCAGCCTTCAACACGGGTGAGTACACAGGCCAAGTAGGGTTCATGCACTACATAATAGGCTTTGCTTCACCCTTCCGAATGCCGGAGTTTTTTCTGATCTCGGGCCTGTTTCTTTCACAGGTTATATCCAAACCGTGGCCACTTTTTTGCGACCGCCGTGTCGTGCATTACCTATATTTTTACATCCTGTGGTGCGCAATTATGTTGGGCCTCAAGGTCGGGATATACGAAGCCGATCCGACCAAGATGCTTGCAGAGTTTGCGCTGGCTCTAGTCCAACCCTATGGGGTCCTCTGGTTCGTCTATCTGCTGGCGGTTTTTGGCCTTGTGGCCAAATCCCTCTACCATTTTAGAATTCCGGCTTTCGGCGTCCTTCCGGTGGCAGTGGCGATCCAGATTTTCACAGGCGAATCCGTTAGCTATGTTGCAACGCAATTTAGCGCGTATTTCGTCTACTTCTATCTAGGGTTCATAGCCGGACCTTTTGTGGTCGCAGTCGTGGGAGCTGCCGAACGTCATCCTAGATTTGCTTGGGCTTTGCTCTTTCTTTGGGCGATGATGAATGGCCTGCTTGTCTATTCATCTGGCTATATGGTTCAACCAACTGGGGTGCATATGGGCTTGGCGGGTTTGCCGGGATTGCGCCTTGTGCTGGCCGTGGCGGGCACGCTCGCCTTGTGCGTCACATCGGGCCTCCTTACGAAGCTGCCTTTTTCGGCCTGGTTGACCCTACTTGGAAGGCATTCTCTGGCCATATATCTCGTCTTCACGATCCCGATGTCCATCTTCAGGGCCTTTGCGTTGAAAAGCGAGCTAATAAGTGACACAGGTGTCGTAAGCTTCGTCGTGATGATTGTCTCTATCCTCAGCTCGCTGGCATTGTATGCAGCGGTGAAGATAACCGGTATCGCAATTTTCATTTTCGAGCGGCCGCGCTGGGCGCGCTTTCTGGAACGTCGCTTCAACCTCACGCGACCACGCGATAACCACTCCACAGAGACAACTGCCTCCGACGCCGCTTAAGATTGTCTGCCATTGTCGAAAAGTCTGACGTGCCTAAGGTGACAGCGACGTGCTCTCGCCCTCTTTGCGTTTCAGAGCCCTTTTTCAGCGCAAGGCGGCTTGCTCGGCACTGATTTCCGCGACGATGCGGCCACGCTTCGGACATCCAGCAAATTGATTGACTAGAACATGGCCGGTTTTCACAATATCCCAAAGCCAGTCCTCGCCAATCTCATGCGTGACGCTGAATCGTACACCTGCCGGCGACTTTCTAAGGCCGTCGTAATAAACATTTGCTTGATAACCCGCATTCATCCGCTCCACGCCTCGTAGACGGCTACAGCGGCATCCTAAACCCTTCATTTGAGCGTTGAAGCGCCGCTCGAAACTGCCGGATGTCTCCTCTAGCTTGTTCGCGTTTTGCGGAACTCTCGTCAGTCCATATTATGGAACTCAAATTGTAGCGGCGTGATTGATCGGTCCTAATTAGGACAATTGGTGATTAAGGCATGCCGCCGTAACGTCCGCCTTAGGCTCGATCATGCTTTTTGATCCATTAGCGTATTGACGAAAGAGCAAACTCAGCCCGGGACCCGGAGTTCCTACGTCCGAAAAGGAGCACGGCAGGTGTAAGTCAATGGTCATGGTGCTTCTCGTCAGGGGCGGATGAAACCGGTCCTACCGGCGATGATCTAAAGCTAGCAGGGAGCGCAAGCTAAGCGAGTTGCCACACCGCAGGAGCAGTATTGGTTGTCGAACTGCGGTCACCGCCAGCCAAGGCTGATTGTCAAGATCGCAGCCAATCTATCAACTCGGTTCCGAGAAGTTGCGCGTTCAATTGCTCGTCGGAGAGTTCGACGAAGCCGTCGAGGTCGCGCACGATGACGACGCCGGTGTTCTTGAAACGCCTGGCGATCGTTTCGAGGAACTTGAATTCCACGGTATGCTCGCAGGCGCCCATGAACAGGAAATACACTTGATCGCCGCGCTTCTCCGATTCCTCGAGAACCCACATGGTCCGTTCTTCATCCGAAGGATCGTTCTCACCATCGGTAACGAAAATCACGACCGAGCGTTTCCTTGCCGAAACCGGCGCTTCCTTGGTGCTCCCGCCGAAGAACCGGCTGAAGAAGCCTTCGCGTTCCTTTTCGCGTGGCAACCACCCGAAATGCTGCAGATTGCGCTCCAGCACATAGCTGTAGGTGGTTCCGCCCTTCCAGCCTGGCACTTTGTCGATCACGTTGCGGACGATGTAGTTCTCGCAATCGTCCGGAGTGACCGTTCCGACATGGTGAACGTGGCCCTTGCCATGACTGAAACTGAAGACATCGACCTTGCCATCAGGGTCTAGCACCATGCCGTAGGGCACCAGCCGTGCAACGAGCTTGCTCGTGGTGCCTTCCTCGTGCTCGTGCTCGAAAGAGCCGGAGACGTCCATGTCGAAGATCAGCTCGGCTTTGATGTCAGCCGCGACCCCCGCCTTTTCGAGAGAAAGACGCAGCGTTTCCGCCGACTTCTTGAGGTTGAGTTGCAGTGCCATGGCCGATCGGTCCTCACTCTTTGAGTTGCTGAAGGATGTTCCGAAGCTGATAGGAAAGTTCGCCGGCTTCGGTCGGGGTCAGCTTGCGGTTGTTCTCCAGCATCGTCGTCAGCGACGCGATGCTTCCCAGAAAGCCTGGAACCATGACGAGCGCCACATTCTGGATCGCCCCGATGAGCCGGAGCGGCTGTTCGAGCTGCATCTCTCGCATCGAGGCGCCGCTGCGAATCTGCGCCACGGTTTGCGTCAGGCTCATGGCTCGCTCCAGCAAACGTTGCGAGAGCGGCGGCCGGCTCACGCGCAGATGGTCCGACAGAAAAGATGCCGCGAGTGCCGAGGCTTCGGCTTCATCCCCCATGTCCTCAATCCGACGGGCGTGCAACTCCAGCGTCTCCTTGAATGACAACAGAAGCTCGAGTGCCTCGCCCATCAGCCGGACCAGTTGGTCGAGCTCGATGCGCGCCGCTTGCAGCTCACTAGCCGTGTCGATCCTGCTGTTCGCCTTCTTGAAATACTCGCCGAGAATTCCAGCCGCTGAAGAGGTACCGCAGACGGCCTTGATGTCGATCGCGCCAAGGATGTCGGTCATTCGGCCGATATATCCCGTCGCCTTCTTCAGCACATCGGCCTGCGAGAGTTCGAGCGTGCGCGACACCAGGTCGCCGTAATCCTGCTGGAGGCGATGGCCCCAAAGGACGGCCTGCCGGTCACGCGCGCTTTCGACCACGAACGACTGAATCAGCCGGAGCGCCTGCTCCAGCACCTCAGGTCTCGCCAACGGCGACAGTTTCCGAATGTCGGAGAGCTCGACTGCGATCCGCTTGCGTTCCACCCCGGGGATCGCAGTCGGCTTCGCCAGCAGCGGCATCTGCGCCGACCGTCCAGTTTTCGCCGTCGCAGTCCCACTGTCGTTCCCGGTACTGGCGGGCGCCACAATTGTCGGCTTTGCGGGCGCATCAGTCCCAGCCGATTCGCCAGGCTTGGCCCTTGGCGTCCGTGACCGCTCAGCCGGCGGAACGATCACCGTTGGGCGAAGCCTGCCCTGGCGATTATCCGGCATCGTACCACGCGAGGGAGGGGCTTTGTTCTGGGGCATCGCTCTCTCAGGAAAAGTGCGCGAGAACGTCGTTGAACGTTCCGGTGAAGCCTCGGCCGACGGCCGCGTATTCCCAGCCCTCGGGGCCGAGCAATATGCTGCCCAGTTGGACGACATTGAACTCTTTGAATTCGTCCGACAGCTTGTAGGCGCCGAGTTGCTTCCCACTGCCGTCCGACAGTGTGATGGTGCAGACGTCGATGTCGCCGAACGCCGCTTCCTCCCCCTGTTCGGCGCCCTGCTCGGTCTCGTGGCTGCCCCCATGTTCCGCTTCATGGACGGTGACGAAGATCGGTATCTCGTTGACCCCCGCCGGCAGCTTGGAGCCGTCAATGACAATGGTCTCGGTGTTGTTCTGCACTCTCTTGTCGCCACTGTGGAACAGCCCACCGCTGGGCGTCTGAAACGATCCTTCAGGGTTTGACGGCAAGGTGCCGCCATTTGGGTTCATCCGCGTGGTATTGTAGGTCGACAGCACGCTGGTAAGTTCCGTCACCTTCGCGCCGTTCCCGTCGCTCCGCGCCTCAAGCGCGTGAACGTCGACATCATCGGCGTGGTCGGCATCGCACATCCACTCAACCTTCACGGTGAACTGCGCTCCCTTGTTGAGGGAAAGCTTGAGCTTTGGCGTCGCGGTGCCGGGCTTTTCAAGAGATAGGGTCAGCATGCTTGTGAAACTCCTGTGATCTGACTGCGCCCATGTTTGGGCGCGCGGAAGCCGGCGAGCGCGTTACCGCGACGACAGGGCGGCAAGCTCCTGACGGGCGGCGGCAAACTTCTGGCGCGCCTGCTCGAATTTTTCCTCGGTCGACTTCTTCGCCGCCGCGACGAGGTCATGGATCTCGCTGGTGGTGGTGATGATCTGCTCTATCTGCTGTGCCTGCGCAAGGCGGTTGTCGCCCGGAGCCTGCGCCGCGGTGACCGCGATGTCTTTCAGTGCGCGGCCGCGCATCTCGGTCAGCTGCTTGTCGAGCTTGGCCTGGCGGCCGGCCAGCTGCTGCACGCTCTTCACCGCGAACGCGCCATGAATCGAAAGAAGCGTCATTTTGATCGACGCGAACCGCGACGCCACCGTGCTGGCGGTCTCCTGCAGGGTCGCAATGCCGGCCTGTTCGATCTGCTGAATCACCAGCTGGTCGGCCGGCAGCCGCGTGTAGGTACCTTCCAGCGCCAGCGCGCGGCTCTCGATCAGCCGCAGCCTGTCCTTGAATTCCATCATCCTTGTCTGCGCCACCGGATCGGCCGGATTGAGCTGCGCCTCCTCGTCGGCGACATAGGCGCGCGCCTTGTCGAGGAAGGCGCGGGCGACAGCCGCGGCCACGGTGAAATCGCTGAAATGCGCGCCATAGCTCTGCTTCAGGGCATCGAGCGCCTGCAACTCGCCGAACAGCTTCTGCATTTCGCCGGAAAGTTCGCCTTCGAGCTTCATCATCCGGTCAGCGAGCGTCCTGGTCCGTCCGGTGATAAGGTCGCCGATTTCCGCCAGAAATTCCGCCGCGACCTCCTCCGGCCGCTTTCCGCGAAACCTTCCCAGCAACGAACTCAGGAAACCCGGTTTTTCGCCGTTCTGGAGCTTGTCGAGGATTTCCGGGAGATCGGCATCCTCGACGCCCTGTTCGAGACGGCCGAACAGCGCGAAGACGGCGGCCGCGCTGTTCTTGTCGAGCCGCGCGAGGAAGCCGTCCAGCGTCCGCTGCAACGCCTGCTCTGCCTCTAGACCGATCCTGATGACGTCGCCCGAATGCATGGCGGGAAAGTCGAGCGACGCAAGCGCCTTCTCGGCTTCCAACACTTGCGACTCGCTGAGCACGATGGCCCCCGTGTTCATCGGTACCGCCGGAACGATACTTTTCGCTGGCTCGCCGGTAAGGAGGCTGGGGGAAGAGCCGATGGTTGTCGGTTTCATGACTTGATCCTCCGCTTGCTCGACGTGAGAAGAGTATCTCTTATTGGTGCAGCATCCAAATCGCAAGTCGATACGATTCTGCGGGTCAAGCGGCGAGCGCTACCGTATCCGCCGCCGAAGCACGTCCGTGGCCGTCAAGGTGAGGCCGGCCTCAGGGGCACGTCCCGCAGACACCTCCGCTGGGCGGCACAAAAGCAGGCTGGCAACAGCCCCGTATTTGTTACAGTCAGTGTTGCGGCGAGGAAAAACCAATAGCGCGTCACATAACCCATGTTATTTTCTACGTAATGTAAACCTATCGCCATTTAGATTTAATGACAATTTAGCTCACTGAGAAGGGAGAAAGGCGCGCTACCCTCTCTCCCCCACAACCACTAAACCGGTCTCCCCATGCTTCAGCCTGCGGCTTGCAGCACCGGTCCGATTTTTTACAAAAATCCGACGCGGCCCTTCGGGTGGGTGATCCCCCTCCGGTTTAGCGCTTGTCCCCCTCTCTCCAGCTGTTCCGCACGAGCTCGGGAGCAGGACCAGGTCCTGCCCTCCCTTCGATTTGGGAGGTCAAACGGCTTCGGCCGGTTTTGTGGGTAGGGGTGAGATGATGAAGCAGGGAATGGAAGACGGTTCGCTCTTCGAGAAGATGGAGCGCCACATCGCGGCTCAGAGGGCGACGGCGAAGACGGTAAGAGAGTGGGACGAGAAGCGAGCAGTCGAGCGCGTAAGCCCTGTGATTTATGCCGGGGCCTTGGCTGCTGCATCGAAGGAAGACGAGGCAGCACGACTATCGATCGTCATGCACAGGCCGCCGATCGAAACGAATCCGACCGCAAGCTCGAATATCTAGTAGCCTACATCCTGACAACGCAGGCACCTTTGGATCCCAATGAGATGGAGATGATCAAGACACAGGCGGACAACCTGATCGTTTGAGTTGGCCGGATAGACGCTAATATCCGTTCGCTACCCAATCACCTGAAGCGGATTTCGAATATCCAATAACGCGATCGAGAGGTTGAGCGGACGGCGTAAACTTAATAGATGTAAGGCAAGACACTCCCGGCCCGGCTGGATTCTGGTCGCACTCGCCAAGTCGTATTGAGATACGGTCTTCCGATCCGCGAGTTCGCATCGGATTGGAGGAGTAGGCTCGGCGGTATGCCGCCAAGGCCTCGTCTTCGCTCGGGGTCTCGAAGGCCGGAGCTAAAAATTCGCGTGGGAGAAGAGACGGATCAGCTTTTATGGCTGCTACAATCTCTTCCTGCGTGGGTACGCGAACTTGCGGGTTTGGCTGCGGCGTCAAAACGTAAGTTGCGCCGGAGCCGGCAGCAATGCCGACGCCGGTAGCGATTACGAGTAGGATATTCTGATTCATGGAGTCGTCCTCATAGATTGAGGTTGAACCAATGGCGTTCCTTCACGCCTTTGTCGTTCGGGATATCGAAGAAATAGGGGTCAGCTCTCATTGGCCTTGGCTGCGTGATGACAACCTGGCAGCTGTTGCCAAAGCCGTTGTCATTGTTTGAATTGAGTTCGCGGATTGTGATGCCAGCCTGCTGGTTTGCGCGTTCGTTCCCATAGAGCGTCCGGAACGCGCCACGGTTGCTGCACTGGTTGACCGTCTTTGTGCATACATTCGCCTCGCCACCGCCAAAGAGGGAGTCGTTGTCGCGGCCAGACGAGGCCCGTCCGGCCTGGAAACCGGCAGGGCAATCCTCAAAAGGTTCATGGCCGGGTTTCCAGGCTTTAGCTTCTTCGCAGATCGGCCACGAAAAGCCGGGCTTTTTCATCGCCGAAATCAGCTTCTGCATGGGAGGCACGCAGTACCCTACCCCCTGCCATGAAGGGTTTTTGGACGCTGCGCAAAGGAGTATCTGGCACCCCCAAGACGCATCTTGCGCCCTTGCGGCAGGTGTCATGGCAAAAGCCGCAACACCTGCGGCGACAAAATACAGAGCTTTCATTAGCTTTCCCTCTCTCATTCGTTCACTGCGGAATTGGCCGGTGTGAGATCTTGGCTTCTATCGCGTGGGGGTCTGTTCGGTCGGAGGCCGCATAAATGACGGCGGCGATCAACGAGAATGCTGCAAACCAGAGGATACCGACGCGGTAGAGGAGGGGGCGGTTTGGGATATCCCGGCAAACCGCCGCAAATGCAAAAAAGCCGACAAGATAGCTGTCGAAAGCGAGATGACGCTCGGCCTGGAATAAGGCTGAGACCACGAGGAGGACCAGAGCGCAGGGGGCGTGGATCCACCACAAACGTTCGCAGGGCACGATCAGGGCGAGCGAAAGTGGAATGGCAACCAATAGCGCCGCCATCGGATCGACCGCGAACAATGTCGCGATATGTGCGATATCCGGCAACTATCGATCTGTCCTCTTAGGTTTGTTGCGTGCGTCATCAAACGGCGGCGAGATTTCGCTTTTTCGTTCTGCCAAAAGGTTGAAATCCGCTAGAGGCCGCCGCTCAAGGGTCTTATCAACCGCTTTTCGCTGCCATTCGTTCATGTCGAGCACATAGGTGCCCCACATTCCATAACGGGCGGCCATGGCATCGTGCTGATAGGAAAGGTACTGTTGGTTGGCGTAGGGGGAATCCACTCGCGCCCAACCTACGCGCAGCATTTCCGTCGCCACGTCTCGGCCTTTGACCGTGCATTGAGCGAGAGGAATGCCATCATTCCCATACCCAAGCGTCGTGCAGACCGTCACCTTGTTGCCAATGGTTCGCTTAAGCCAAGCTTTCGCAAGCGGGCCACAGGGAACCGGCATAGGCGCTTGGTTCTTTGTCCGGTCTACCCACTTGGGGTGGAGAGCCCATTGCGGAAGCTCGCATGCGTCGATACTCGCGAGGCGGACCTTATAGCCACGTCCGAGAGAGCCATACCAAAGAGTGCGGCCGTCCAGAACGGTTACAACGCCTTTGAAGACCGGCAACCTGACGGGCGCGGAGTCGACGGGTGGTGCAACGCGCCCCGAGTAGCGCGGGGTATAGTATTGTAGGTCGGCGGCCATTGAAGGTGTGGCAATCGCAGCGATAATGACGCCGAACAGTGGAATATGTTTCATTGCTCCGCCTTCCTGGCGCGCTGATTGGCTTCTCGGCTGAGGGTAATCGACGGGTGCTGGACGTCTTTGAACTGCCAGAGACCGGCCTTTTTCTGCTGGGCCATCTGTTCGGCCACAGAGTAGGGGACATGATATGGAAGTCCGTCGCTCTTCAATGCAGCAAACGCATACCCACTGCTGACGAGAACCTGCCCTAGATCCAGCTGCTGGCTCCCAACGGTCGCGTAACAAATGACATACGAAATGTTGTTTGCCTTAGCGACTGGTGCGCAAATCGGCTGTGTGTCCTTGATATACGCGGCAAGAACAGCAAGGGACGCCTCGCCGCAATCGCGAGTATTACCGTGGGCATCGGTATAGTTGGTGCCGCGCAAACATGACTGTATGCCATAGAGACGGAACCGCTCTCCATTGGACACCCATGTGTCTCCGGTCTCGAGCGTTATCCCGTCTGGCTTTAAATCGAAATAGCCCTCCGGGGCTGCGACAGCCCAGGAAGGCATCAATGCCGCCATAAGAAGAGCTATCCGCCTCATTGCGACTTTACCCGCGGATCAGCCCACATGCCGAAGTCGCCCTTTTTCCCGAGCTTCTCGGCTTCCTGTAGATCAGGCCGCTCCACCGAACCATCAGGCTTCTTGGCGAGACGAAGAGCGCCCAGAGAGAGAAGCTGCTCTTCGAAATTATCGACCGAGTCCATGGCACCAGGGTAATTGTAGTACCCGTAGCACGTCGCATTCTGCATCGTCGCCCCCTGCTCACTGACGAAAGCGCGGCAGAAAACGACCTTTGGGCTCTGCAACATGACCTGAAGCTGCTTAAGAGCATAGTCATCACAGGTTCCCGCATAATCTTCGGTCCGGTTGACCAGATCCCCCTTACACGGCTGGAGACCGTACAGATGTACTGTCGTCTTATCGTCAATCTTGAAGTCGGTTCCGGATACCGCCTTGAACCCTGAGGCTGTTGCATAGCCCTTCCGGTCAACGACCTTCCCATTGCCGTCATAATACTCGATCACCAAAGCCGTCTTACCGGGGGCGGCGAGCGACTTGACGTAATCCTTGTTGATTGCCGGCGCGGCAAAAGCTTGTGTTGCCATTGCGCAACTTGCGAGTGCGGTAATGATGGTCCGTATCATTTTCTAGCCCTAACCATCTTGGTACAACGGATTCCCTTGAGAAAGGGGGTTTAACACTGGCACAAAAACTTGTAAGTCTGAGCCAAATCGGTATCATACAAGCATCAACTTAATCGGTTTTCTTCCCAATCACAACACCGTTTGGCAGGCGGAGACGATGGAAAAAAGGGCTAGCATGGCAGGCTTTTCAGGCACCACCGTCCTTTTTGGGACAGCTTTCGTTACGCTGTGGTCGGCCAACTGCGCATATGCCCAAGATGCTGTAAAAGATACCAGAATAGCCAGCGCATACAATGAAGCAACAACGTCTGAGCCACCGTCACTAGCTACCAACTTCGCGGAAAGATGGGCTGGCGAGCCTGTCGCAGCCAAAGAATTTGTCTTGGGCGCTGATGGCGTAGTGAAGGACGCGAACCAGCAGAAAGACACGACCGAAGCGGCCGCTTTGCCAAGTACTAAGATTGGCGCAGGAAACACCCCGTATGTGGATGTGACAGGATCGGAAGTGGACTCCCCGCTCGCTCCTCGTGCCACCGGTTCACTTAGCCAAATTGGCGCAGTAAATGTCTTAGCTTCGCCCGTGTTGGGGACAAAGGAGTGCGGGGCGTCTCCGATGACGCCTGACGAGATCAAAGCATTGGTTGTAGAAACCGCGCGCCGCCATCAGGTTGACGAGGGGTTTGCTGTGGCGATTACATGGGCCGAAAGCCGGTTTGATGTGGTTCGCAACTCTCCCAAAGGTGCGCGTGGCCCCATGCAGCTTATCCCTGACACCGCTACGAGGTTCGGTGTCGTTGATGTCTGCGATCCTCGGCAGAACATCGAAGGCGGTATCAAGTACCTCCGCTTCCTGCTCGATGAGTTTCAGAATCCTCTGCTTGTAGCCGCCGCATACAACAGCGGCGAGAACCGGATCTACGAATATGGCGGCGTACCGCCGTTTCAGGAAACGGTCGGATACGTAGCAAAAGTCCTCAATTTTCAGCTTGGCCTTCCGATGCATACGGGCAAGCGGAAGGCCGGAAATGTCGTCCGCGAGGCAGCGGCGACGAATACGGCCAACGGTAGCGGGGTAATTGCCGTTGAGAAGACCGGCAAGTTTGTCGGCGGCGTGATGCACTTTTAAGGAGAGAGTCAGATGAAAAGTGTGAAGTTGGGTCAATCCCAGGCGGTTAAGGTGATCGCGCTTCTTGGCGTGGTCGCGGCGGTACAGATCGTCGGCGCAGAGCTGGCGTTTGCGCAAGGGGCAGGCGGGGGCGGTAGCGGTGCTTTCGGCCCTATCCAGACCGCCGTGCAGATGATCGTGGATTTCATCACTGGCCCATTTGGCCGGTTGTTGGCGATCATCGCCGTTATCGCCCTGGGCTTCATGGCATTTGCTGGTCGTTTGTCTTGGTTTACGGCCGGCGCGGTCGTTATTGGCATCGGGCTCGTCTTCGGCGCTCCGGCCATTGTTGATCAGATGATTTCTTCGGTGGGCGGGCAGTAAGTTGAGCGAGTTCTCGGATGAGAAGCCGGCGCTTACGCCTTTGGTGATCGGTCTGACCCGATCACCTACCCTATGGGGCGTGCCATACATGGCGGTGGTGCTGATCATCGGCCTCACCATCATCGGCTGGCTTGCGTCAAACCATCTCGCCGCACTTCTGCTCGCGCCTGTTGGCTACCTCGTCCTTTTCTCGCTTTGCACATGGGACGCGAAAATTCTCGACGTGCTTCAGGTTTCGTCACGCAAGACCCCCCGCACTCCCAATAAGCGCTTTTGGGGCACCAACTCGTACGGACCATAATCATGCTGAAAGTCGTCAAAGAAGAGCTAGGATTTGGGAAGGTCGCCGGAAACGAGCGGCCTATGTCCGTTCATATTCCCTACATGCGGCATGTCTCGGACACGGTGATAGGTCTCGAGAATGGATCGCTCGCCAGCGTCATCAAGCTCGACGGCCTGTTTTTCCAGACCGAAGACCAGGCAGAATTGAATATGCGATCAGTCGTCCAGAACACGATGATCCGCGCGCTCGGCTCAAGCCGGTTTTCCCTATGGTCAACCGTGATCCGTCGCGAGGTCGAGACCGAGATCGGCGGAACGTTTGATCAATCATTCTGCGACATCCTGAATACGCGATACATGGGTCAGCTTCGCAAGAAGCGCATGTTCACAAACGAGATCTACTTGACGATCGTCCGTTCGGGCATGCGCGGGGCGCTTGGTGTTGGCGACACGCTCAAGCGGATTTTTACGCAGTCTAACAAGGACGCAAAAACACAGGCCACTCGCGAAGAGGTAACGGACCTAGAGGAACTGATCGGCAATATCGTCCGTGAACTGAGTAAATACGGAGCCCGCTCGCTCGGCATAACCTACCGGAAGAAGTCCGACGATACTGCAAAGATTGAGGGGCAGGAGGAAGAGACCAAGGGCGAACCGTATTCCGAGCCCTGCGAATTCTTCAATTCTATCCTCACGGGTAGCGTGTCTCGGAAGATGCGACTGCCGCGTATGGGCATTCGTAACTTCATTGGAAGATCTCGTCTCCACTTCGCCAAGCGCGCTTTGCATGCGCATGCCGCCGTGGACGAAGATTCGCGGTATGGCGCACTGCTGTCCATCAAGGAATACCCTCCTTTCACTGGACCCGGCATGTTGGACGGACTGTTACAGGTGAACCACGAGTTCATCCTGACGCAGTCGTTTACCCTTGCCGACAAGCCGATTGCGCAGGAGCGCATAACGCGCCTTCAGAGACAAATCCGTGCCTCGGACGAAGCTGGGACGTCTGTAGAATCTGACATCAATTTTGCTCTCGACAGCATGCTGAATCAGGAAGCCGTATTTGGCTTCCACCATTTTTCGCTACTTTGCATTTCCCGGGACCTCGAAGGCTTGAGCCGCTGCGTTTCGGAACTTGGTGCATGCCTCACGGACATGAACATCAATTGGCTGCGTGAAGATCTGAATCTTGAGGCAGCGTTTTGGGCGCAGTTACCCGGCAACCACTCCTATATTGCTAGAAAGGCGATGCTCTCCAGCTCGAACTTCTCGGGCCTGTCATCGATGCACAATTTCGCCAGTGGTCAGGCGGAACGTACGCATTGGGGCCTTCCCATCACTATCCTTGAGACGACATCGCAGACGCCCTATTGGTTCAATTTCCACCGCCGCGATATCGGGCATTTTACCGTCACAGGACCGACCGGCTCGGGTAAAACTGTCGGTTTGAGCTTCCTGCTCGCGCAGGCCATGCGAGTTTCACCAACGCCGCGCGCCGTCTTTTTTGATAAGGACCGCGGAGCCGAAATCTTCGTTCGAGCCATCGGCGGATCTTACGAGATCCTTTCCCCGGGGACACCAACTGGATTCAATCCGCTCCAGTTGGAGAACACCGGGCCAAACAGAGAATTTCTTCAGCGCCTTCTCAAGGCAATGCTCGGTGGACGTGATCGCCGCGACTTCACCCAGGAAGATGAAGATATCATCGAGCGCGCTGTCGTCCGCCTCATGGAAGAGCCGGCACAACAGCGAAACCTCACCAACCTCGGCAACCTGCTTATGGGCCGTGCACGGGCGGACGCAAACGATCTCTATTCCCGCCTTCGTCCTTGGATCGAAGGTGAGAAAGCGTGGCTCTTTAACGCTCCGCACGATGTGCTGTCCTTCTCCGGCAGGACCGTATTCGGCTTCGACATGACCAACATTCTTGGCAACGAGGAGCTGCGAACCCCCGCACTTATGTATCTCTACCATCGGCTTGATGAACTGCTGGATGGCAACCCCGTCATGTTCTTCATGGACGAGGGCTGGCAGTTGCTCCTGGACGACACCTTCAGCGCGTTCATTGTCGACAAAATGAAGACCATTCGCAAGCTCAACGGCATCGTAGGCTTTGGCACTCAGTCGGCCGCCGACATTGCAAAATCGAAGGTGTCCCACACGCTAATTGAGCAATCATCCACGAACATTCACTTCCCAAATCCGCGTGCAGACGAAGAGAGCTACATCAAGCGCTTTGGTCTCACGGTGAAGGAATACAACTTCATCAAGAATACCCCGCCCGAGAAGCGAACCTTCCTGATCAAGCACGGCAATGACTCCGTCATAGCCAGGCTCGACCTGTCGAGCATGCCCGATCTCGTGAAAGTCCTGTCCGGGCGAAAGGAAACGATCGAGGAGTGCGCTGCACTCCGCGAGCAATACGGAGACGAGCCGGAAAACTGGTTGGCTAAATTTTGCGGATGGGAGAATGCTGAATGAGGAAAAGTCCCACTCTGGTGCTGCTTGCTACAGCCATGTCGATTGGCGCTCCAAGCGCGGCCTTTACGCAGGTTCCAATCACCGACGCCGCTCTTACGGCGGACGACACGGTGAGGGAGAAAACGACCGACGACATCAAGGAAACAGACAAGAAACGTCATTCTGTCAGCACGAGCGTCACTTGCTCGATGTACAAAAAAGGGAAGGGAGGCGACGCGCCGTCTGCCGCGCAAGCTAATCCGGAGATCGTCGGCCTCGTAAAGCGCGTTGCCCAGGAAGAGGGCGTAGACGAAACGCTGTTCATGTCTCTTGTCTATCAAGAGAGCCGCTTCAACCCGTGCGCAAAATCACCGGTAGGCGCGACGGGTCTATCGCAGCTTATGCCAGGAACCGCGAAGGACCTCGGCGTTGACCCAAACAACATCGAAGACAACCTTCGGGGCGGCGCGCGGTATCTCAAGCAACAGCTGAAGCGTTTCAACGGGAATACGAACCTCGCTCTGGCCGCTTACAATGCTGGCCCTGGCAACGTGCAGAAGTATGGCGGCATCCCACCATTCAAAGAAACCCAAGGCTATGTCGCGAGCATCACGAAACAATGGATGCCGCAGTTTGGCGGGTCTGATACCTCCAACATTCCGATGAACTATGGAGGAGGCAGGACAGCCTTCTCGGGTGCTCGTGACAGCTCGATGAACGCTATGGCGACGAGCCAGTCTATCACGGAAAGCAGTGGCAATGTCAGTTCGTGGTTGCAGCAGCTCGGGCAGATGCAGACGGGCACGATCCAAGACAGCTGGGACCAGAACTCAGGGGCGCGAAACGCGAATCTCGAAATGATGAATCAGGTCATTCGTCTTGGAGCGACAATGGCTGAACTCATGAACTCGAAGAACGCGCTGGATCTCGGTGAAAGGTCCGGCTCGTCTCGCACGAGCTCGGTGAAGAAAAAAGACGATAAAGACCCCGAAACGGTGAAGCTCTGTGACCCGGCGCTGAACGTAGAATGGAATGAAACGGAACAAGCTTGCGCCCAGAAGAGGGAACGGGCGTCCGAAATGAAACTGATGTTGAGTACACAATAAAGGAGAACTGCCATGAAAAAGACGATCGCAACGGCGTTTTCGCTGGCTCTAGCTTCGACAGCGTACGCTCAGGTCCCCACAATCGACAATGCTAACCTGAAGGTTGCTCAGGAAACATCGAAAACAACGACCGACATCCTCGATACCAACAAAGAGGTTCTTAAGACTGTCGAAGAAACACTTAAAGCCGTAACGGGTGACCGTGGAAGCGTGCAAAGCCCTATGCAGAACCTTGCTATCGGCAATGGCTTCAGTGTTTCCCAGATGCCGTCCTTCGACAGCTTGATGAGCGGTGGCGTACCGAATTTCGGAAGCATGGGCGGCGATATCGGCAAAGTAGCCTCCACATTCATCAACGGGCTGCAGCTGGTGAAAAACCTTTCGGGAAAGGCCGATAGCACGTTCTCAGGCGATAAGTCGTATGAGGAAGTGATGAATACGGTCCTTGGCGTAGCTGCTCTGGTGACTGGATCAAATCAGGCTGTGCAGCAGCGTACGCAATCCTTCCAGCAAGCGGGTCAGCAGATCGGCAAGGCTGAGGATATCAAGGGCTCGATCGATCAGAACACGCAGCTCCAAGTTCAATCGGGGCTGGTGCTGAACGAAATGATTGGCGTCATGAATGGCACCGTTCAGTCGCTTAATGCCCAAAATCAGCAGCGTCTTGTCGATATGTCGAACTCGAAAAAGGCGATGACCTACGGTGATTAAGGCATTCGAAACAGCTGGAAAAGTGCTTCTAATCGCGACGTTCACGGCCGGGCTTACCGGCTGTGGAACGGCTGCGAAAGAGAAAACAGCACCCTGCAAAAGACCGGCCAACATGACGTCTTTCGTTGAGGATCCGCGTCACGACTGTGGCCCGATGACGAACGTCAACGGTGATCCATCAGCCGCTCTCGCGGCCATCGACACATTAGCAACTGAATAGGGGCGTTGGGCGATGGAGGATTTCCTCGGTGGGCTTTTGGATCGGATTGAACAGACAGGCGCTAGCTTCACGCAAAGCGCCTATGGGGTAGTTGGCAGCGAAGTCGCGCCGCTTCTAGCCGTGCTATTGATCGCCTACGTCGCCTACTATGGTCTTCAACTGATCATGGGGACGGCTCGGGTCAGTGTCGGCGAGGTCATCAGCCGCGTGGTCAGGATGACGCTGATCGTTGCTTTCATAAACTCATGGGGTAACTTCAACACATTCTTCTACACCTGGCTGAGCGATACGCCGGAAGATGTTGGCCGCGCCATTCTAGCTGTGAGCAACACAGGCATCACGGAGCCGACGAACGGCCTGTCGATGATCTGGGAAACGGCCAATAAAGCGGCGGGGGCCTTTGCCGAGCAGGCCGGATATTTTTCCGTTCTCCCGGCAATGGTCGGTTTCCTCATCATGTTTTTCGTCGGCGTGTTTATTGCCGTCGCTCTCGCGATCCTTCTGCTCGCTAAAGTCATGATGTGGGTGCTGCTAGGAACCGCGCCGATTTTCATCGCATGTTTGTTGTTTCAATCCACCCGAAGCTACGGAATGGCATGGTTCCAAAGTGTGCTGATGTACGCGCTTATTCCGTTGTTCGTTTACGTAGTTGCTGCGTTCCTGATCTCCGCAATGGATCCAGAGTTGACGAAGGTCACTGCGGCGGCCGACCAGCGCAGGCTTCAACTCGATGATGTCGCGGCATTCCTTCTTTTGTGTGCTGCCGGTGCCTTTGTCCTCTTCAACATTCAGACGCTAGCTCAGGGGATCACGGGCGGCGTTGCGGCCGGAATCGGTCAAGTGGCGCGAACTGTCGGGGGCCTGACAGGCTTCAGTGCTCCAGCTGCAATGCTAACCGGCGCGCGTAGTGCCTCCGGCACAGCTGGCCGACTCGGCATGGAGGCACGCGAGCGGACACAAGCCGGCATGCGCGAAAATATTCGAAATGCAAGTGCGAATGCGATGCAAAATCGCATCAGTAGCAACAGCGTGCCGCGCTAAACGCAGGCTGTTCAGAGGGGTTTAAGGGCTAGACCATGGCAGATTCAAACGAAGCTCTCAGGAGCTATTTTCAAGATGGCGATAAATGGGAACAGGAGATCGTAAAGAAGGCAAATCGCTCAAGGACATTTGCTTGGTTCGTTGCCATGATAATGAGCGCCATCACCCTTATGTCGCTCGGGACATTGGTGATGTTGGTGCCGCTCAAGAGTTTCGAACCTTACATCGTCGAGGTCGACAAAAACACCGGCTACATTGAGGTGAAGACCGGGCTCACGCGCTCTGCAAACCTCACTGACCAGCAGGCCGTTACTCAGGCCAATGTGGTCCGTTACATCCGCTCGCGCGAGGGTTATGACCCGTTTGCGATACAGCAAAACTTCGGAATTGCCGCCCTCCTTTCAACGGCAGACGCCGCTAAGGAGCTCCAAGACGAATGGAGCGCGGCCAATCCGAACAACCCAGGCAGGCGCTTGGGCAGGAACAAGAAAATCACCGTGGACGTTAAGTCGGTCACGTTCTCGAACGCTAGCACCGCGCTGGTCCGCTTCTCGACCACCGAAAGCTCTGAGAGCGATAATATCACACGGCACTACATCTCTGTGGTCCGCTTCCGATACACGGATACGCCGGAGCGCAACGAATGGCGTTTTGAAAACCCCCTTGGCTTCCAGGTCTACAACTACCGACGCGATCAAGAAACGGTTACGCCTGGAGCAGCAGGATGAAAGTCAGACTATTTGTCACTGCGGCCTTCATGGCCGTGACGATGAGTCACGCCTTCGGCGCACAGCAGCCTAGACCCGGCACGTTGGATTCACGCGTTACGAGTGTTGTCTACCAGCCGAATAACGTGGTGAAGGTCTCTGCGACCTACGGCATCTCAACGATGATCATTTTTGATGAAGATGAAAAGTTCGAGACGATCTCGCTTGGCGACACCGATAGCTGGCAGGTCGCACCGTCTGAGAAAGGCAACATCCTATTCGTAAAACCAATTGCGAAAGGTGTTTCTACGAACATGAATGTCGTGACATCCAAGCGGATCTACTTCTTGGAGCTGAATGACTACGCGCCGACAGACGAACGGAAGGTCTTCGGTATCCGTTTCGTATATCCGGAAAAGGATTTGAACGCATCTCTGCGGAAAGAGGCAGAGTTTCGAGCAGCAAATCCGAACATCAGCAATATCGACAAGGCAAACGTCAACATCGACTACTCATTCTCGGGTGACTCCGCTTTGAAGCCGTCGATGGTCTTCGATGATGGGAGGAAGACGTTCTTCAAGTTCAAAGGACGCGTACCTGCTATTTTTGCGGTCCAGTCTGACTTCTCTGAGACCCTTCGGAATTTCAGAAAGGAAGGCGAATATATCGTCGTTGATGGCACGGCGACACAATACACGCTGAGAGACGGCAACCAATGGACCTGCATTTTCAATCTTCGCAAGCCCGATTTTGCGGCCCCTGACCCCGACATCATGGCCCCGAAACCTGATCCGGACGCGAGCAAGCGCAGAAGGAGCGGCAACTAATGAAGCGCAGCCCCGAACTTGAAGCTATGGCGCAAGCTGACGAAACGGATATCAGCAACAAGAACGCGAAACGAAACCAGACGGCAGGCATGGCTGCTCTGGTGATTTTCGGTGTTATCGCTGCATACATGGTCCTTGCGACCTCGAAAGATGAGCCGCGGGATAATTCTCAGTCGGATGAGGAGTTTCGGACCACAACGTTCCGGCCGCCCGGCTTCGTACGCGATGGGGAGCCGCAACCCGCTCCGGAGCAGCCAGTCGTCGTCCTACCGCCACCTCCGCCTCCTCCGCTGCCACCCGAACCGCCAGCTGATACGACAACGTTCAACGTGCCACCGCCACCAGTGGCCCCGCCTCCCACTGTTGAGGCTCCTAAAGTCGAGGAGTTTCCCGAGCGCTTCAGGTCAAAGCTGATTACTATGGACCAGAATCTGGGGGGCAACGCGAACGGATCGCTGGACGGATCGGCAGGCGGCCCGCCATTGACGGTTGCCGGCGAGGACAAGAATAGCCAGTATCTCTCGTCCGCGAGCGCGATCGGCGATCGTAGCGCCAAGGCCCGACAGCTAAAGCGCCTCGACGTTTTAGTACCAGAGGGCACGCTCATTCCAGGAATTCTGGAAACAGCGATCGTCAGCGATCTTCCCGGGCAGATCCGCGCTATCACCTCCCAGGATGTCTACTCGTTCGACGGTCGGCGCGTGATCATCCCTACAGGCACCCGCCTGCTCGGCGAATACCAGTCGGAGGTTACGCGTGGACAGAAGCGTATTTTCGTCGTGTGGACACGCCTGATCCGTGACGATGGTGCCAGCGTGAGGCTGAACTCCATCGGAGCCGATAGCCTCGGTAGATCTGGATTGACAGGTCACGTTGATAACAAGTTCCGGGAACGCTTCGGCGCGTCTATCCTTCTCTCGATCGTTGGTGGCGGCGCAAGCTATCTGACGGGATATGGAAGCGAACAGAGTTCAGGTTCCAACAACGACGATGCGCAGCGTGGGGCGGATCTCGCTCGCGAGACGATCGCACAGACGTTTAGCGACATGGCAAACACCGTGCTTTCGGAAAATCTTCGTATCCCTCCAACGATCAGCGTCCCACAGGGCGAACGCATCTTCATCTTCGTGCGCCAAGACCTCGATTTCAGCGACATGTACGACGATCCGGTTACAGAAGCGATGAAGGAGATCAAACGTGAACGCTCCGGCAGGTGACCCACTGGTTCATGATCCCCACTATTTCCTGACCCGTTCGTTGGAGCCCATCAGGCCATTTCTTGATGATCCAAAGGTTGTCGAAATCGCGATCAACAAGCCGGGCCACGTTTACGTGGAACGGTTTGGCGCGGACCATATGGAGCATCATCTTATCGATGTTCTGACCGCGCAAGAGATAGAGAACATCGGAGAACGCGTCGCCGCCTCAACAAAGCAGTTCTTGAACCAGGCCAATCCAATCCTAAGCGCGGCGCTGCCCACTGGTGAGCGCATTCAGGTCGTTTTACCGCCCGCGGCTCCTGACGGAGGATCCATTACCATCCGAAAGCAGGTCGTCCAGAATTTCTCTCTGGAAGATTACAGGGACAACGGATCGCTGGATAAGGTGTCGGTTGCCGTGGGGGGATTGAGCGACGTCGATCGCGAGCTCATTCGATATCTGCGCGAAGAAAAGATCTACGACTTCATCCATACTGCAATCACGAAGCGGGTTTCGATCCTTATCAGCGGCGGCACGTCCTCGGGCAAAACGACATTCTTAAATGCCTGCCTCAATTCAGTTGAGCTGAACGAGCGCATCTTGACGCTCGAAGACACGCGGGAACTTTTTCCGCCACAGAAAAACGCAGTCCACTTGGTTGCTTCCAAAGGTGGGCAAGGCACGTCCAATGTGACCATTCAAAACCTGCTCGAGTCGGCACTGCGCATGCGTCCTGACCGCCTTTTCGTGGGCGAGATCAGAGGCGCTGAAGCTTTCTCTTTCCTGCGCGCCATCAACACCGGTCATCCGGGTAGCATGTCCACAGTTCATGCGGACACCCCTATGGGGGCATATGAGCAACTTGCCATGATGATGCAGCAATCCGGCATGTCGGCGGGCTACTCGAAGCAGGACTTAATGTCCTACATTCAAATGGTGATCCCGATCGTCATCCAGCTCCGCCGCGAAGGAGGCAAGCGCGGCGTTTCGGAGATTTTCTTTGCAAGAGATGAAGCATGACGAAGGGCTTCAAAGCCGTCTATCTAGCGTTTTGCCTCGCGGTTGCCTTTGCGGCCTGGATGCTTGGATATGGCGCTGGCCTCCACCTGTTTTACGGCGACGGCAGAATCCTCGATACAACGATACGAAGCAATCCTTTCGCGCCAATCCAACAGTTCTGGGCTTACAGCGATAATCCTACCCTGCAGAAGGTCGCCCTGGGGTCGTTGGTGCCTGCGTTCGTGATCGCCGCAATTACTGCCTATCTCGGCCTTAGACCTGTCACGAGCCCGTTAGGGGACGCCGCTTTTCAGGACATCGCGGGTTTGCGAACGGGGAAATGGTTCGGCAAGAAGGGGCATATTTTCGGTCGTTTTGGAAGCAAGGTCCTCCGGGCGCAGGACGATCGCCATCACCTGATCATCGGGCCGACAAGGTCCGGTAAAGGTGCCGGTTACGTTATTCCGAATGCTCTCATGCATGAAGGCTCGATGATCGTTACCGACCTAAAGGGAGAGGTCTTCAAGGCGACGGCCGGCTATCGGAAGAGGAATGGCAGCCAGGTTTTCATTTTTGCACCGGGCTCCGAGCGCACGAACAGCTATAATCCCCTGGATTTTGTGCGACCGGAACGGGGCAATCGAACCACCGACATTCAGAACATTGCCAGCATTCTTGTTCCGGAGAACACGGAGTCTGAGAATTCGGTATGGCAGGCCACCGCGCAGCAGGTCCTCGCCGGCGCGATAAGCTACATTCTCGAAAGCCCCTTCTACCGGGACCGCCGCAATCTGGGCGAAATCAACTCGTTCTTCAACAGCGGCGTAGACCTCCAGGCCTTGATGAAGCACATCAAGGAGAAAGAGCCCTACCTCTCGAAATTTACCGTCGAGAGCTTCAACTCATATCTTTCCCTGTCTGATCGAGCCGCTGCATCAGCGCTTCTGGATATCCAGAAGGCTATGCGACCTTTCAAGAACGAACGGGTTGTTGCCGCAACAAACTTCACGGACATGGATCTTCGATCCATGAAGCGGCGGCCTATAACAATCTACCTCGCTCCGAACATCACTGACATCACGCTTCTCAGGCCCTTGCTGACCCTGTTTGTCCAACAGGTCATGGATATTCTCACGCTTGAGCACGATCCAAACTCCCTTCCTGTCTATTTCCTGCTCGATGAATTTCGCCAGCTGAAACGCATGGACGAGATCATGACGAAGCTGCCTTACGTGGCCGGTTACAAGATCAAGCTCGCATTCATTATCCAGGACCTGAAAAACCTAGATGAGATATATGGAGAGACCTCGCGGCACTCACTCTTGGGGAATTGCGGCTACCAGTTGATCCTTGGTGCAAATGATCAAGCGACGGCCGACTACGCGTCACGAGCTCTCGGCAAGAGGACCATTCGCTACTCGTCGGAGTCTCGCACAATCGAGATCATGGGACTTCCACGGCGGACGAAGGTCGAGCAAATTCGGGAGCGGGACCTCATGATGTCTCAGGAAGTCCGGCAAATGCCAGAAAACAGAATGATCCTGTTGGTAGAGGGCCAGCGTCCAATTTTTGCTGAAAAGCTTCGGTTCTTTAATACCCAGCCGTTCAAGGCAGCTGAGGCCTATGCCCAGGCTCACATCCCAAGTGTCCCGGATATAGAGTACCTTCCATCGAAGCCGGTCCCGGCGACGACTGCAGAATATGAGAATGCTGGAAACACAGCCCCGGTAGCTGAGCCTTCGGCTGCAGTCCAAACGAACATGCCGGAAGCTGGGCTCGCTCAAAAAGAGCCGGAAAAGCAGATTCCTGCAACGGAGTCGCTAAAACTCGCTGAAGTAACAGCGCCGGCCGCCATTCCAGCGAAGCGTATCGTCAATCCAGCAGCATTGACCTCGAAGGCCAAATCCACACCCGCAGCCGGACCTAAAGCCCCACGGAAGCGCACCAGCGCAGCGTCGAATGCCATCGCACGGCGAGAAGAGATCGAAGCGCTGCATTCCCTTGCTGCACAAAGGCTTCGCGAGCAGGTCGAGAAAAACAGCGTCGGAAAGAACCCGACTAAGCGAAAGAATATCATGGACGTGTTCGCTGCAACCGTTCCAGACCCAGAGACAGCCTGAATATGAAACGGCCCTAAGAGTTTCGCTCTTAGGGCCGGTAAGAATCTACTTGCTCGGGTAGAAGGCCTAAAATGGCCAAAAGCTAGCGAGATACTGGCCAATGTCTCCAAGCCAGATCGCGGTCGCGTCATACCATCCGACGACTGTCTGATACGCAAAGCCGATAGCAGCAAGAGCAGCAACAAAGCCAAAGATCGCGCCGATGCCTTTTCCTACGGCTTCGTCCGACTTTCTGTTCTCCGTCTGAATCACGTATCGCTCTGTCATGGCCTATTACCGCTCACGATCGTCTCGATCGCGGTCCCTCTGTTCGTTTTGCTCGCGCTCAAGTTCTTCAAGACGAGGCACGTGCTGCTGCGCAGGGTCCGTTCGCGTGGTTTCCCCTGCTTTCTGTCCCTCACGCTCTTGTTTTACACGATCTTGCTGCTTGTTTGTAGCCTCGATCGTATCGGCCAGCTCGTGCGCCTCGCGCTCGTTTGGAAGTTGGCCCTGCTCCTCTTCCGCATCAAGCTGAAGGTCGCGCTGACGATCGTCAGGAACATCAGACGTGGAAACGGTTTTGTTGGTCGTGCTTTCGTCTGACCGACCGTCTTCGCGGTCGATTTTTTCGACTTCGCTGCGAAGCTCTGGATCCTCGATAGCGACATCGCGAAGGTAGGCGTTTCCGTCGGCCGCGAGCTCGGCGGCACGCCGAAGCGCTGACCTGAACCCGGTCTCGTACATTTCGAGGTCTTCTTCAGAAAACTCGCCCGACTGAACCAGCGCGATACCTTCTCTGAAATGCTCGACATCGATCATCGCATCATTGCCTGCCTCAACAATCGCTTCGCCATGCTTGGCAACAGCCTCATTCCACTTCTTGCTGACCTCGTCAGCCTCGTTGGCGAGGCGTTGGGCGTCATCGCGGACAGCGTCAGTGGCGACGGCTCCCCTACGTTCATCCGCTCCCCCACGCTGGTCCATGGCGCCAGCAAGTGGTTCCCGATCGGCCTCGTTGCCAATCCGTCTGTCGCCAACGCGCTCGGTAAGCTCGAGCATTTCGCGGCGCAGATCCACAATTTCGCGGGCCGTAGTTGCAACCTCATCGAAACCGCCCCTGTCATCGGGGCCAGCGCTTCGCTCAAGTCTAAACAGAGCTGTTTCAACAGTCTTTTCGTATGATTCAAACTCCTGGCGTGTCTGCTCGCGCATGTCCTCTGCCTCCAAAAGCATCTTTTGCAATGATATCATATTTGTACGGAAATCGCCGCCGAAATCCGAGTGAACGACTGTTGAATTGCTTGCAGATTCGAGCTCTCTGAGCCCGGTCTCAATGACATCACGATGTTCAGCTGCAAATGCTACAGTCCGCCTATCACCGGAAACAGCAGCTATCTTTTGCCACGTCTCCTGAGCCTTGACCGTGTACTGCCGGCTGCGATCACTTGACGCGACAGTGCGCCGCCCTGATCGCTTGGCATCGTAACGAGCCTGAGCGGGCTCACTTGTTCCAATGTGCTCGGTCCTACCGTCGCAGTTGACGGCTCTGACCTGGTTACGCGTGTACGCAGGCGCTGAGGCAAACTCCCGTCGATCTGTCATTTCCATATTGATGCCGTGATCGCGCGCCTTCTCGGCCATCACTTCACGCCATTGGCGGAAGGTTGCCGGCGTTGTCTCGATGCGGTCCCCGGCTTCTGATCGCATCGTGACGATAGCATGAGCATGGACATGCGGACGCTTGCCGCCCTCCCCTGCTTCCTTGGTGTCGGTTTCAGGGTCGTGCATCGCAAAGACGTACCGATGTCCAGCAAACTGGTCAGCGAGGAAATCTCGAACCGCGCCCTCAAAGGCTCCCGCATCGGTTCCGGCACGGGCCGACATGATGACATGCATCACATCACGGCTCTTGCGGCTATGAAGCTCTTCGCGCCACTCCTTTTGAACGAGATCCCCGGCCCCTTTACCGTCTGCTATTAAGCGACCGCGATCGTCCCGAACCTCTGCATTGTCCTCGACAAGCTCCCGAACCTTCGTAGTGCCGTAATCGACACCGTTTCCATAGCCTCCGAAGGAAAACCTCGCAGCGCCCTGACCTGCGACGGCGCTAGCGTCAAAACTTTGCTGCACGATCCCGGCGGCCTTGGCGTCGGCTGTAAGCCTCTTACCCTGCCCGCTTCGTAGAACGACAAGGCCATCAATCGTCAATGAACCATCAGCGCGCTCCGCAACGGCATAAGCATACCGCCGGTCGCCAAAACCGCTCGATAGGATACCTCGCACCCGGCCATGCAAATCCTCTCCACCAGCATTGGCCGCGACCTCCACCGAGAAGCTTCCAATATCTCGGCTCTCCGTCCGGTTCTGAAACAGGTGGTTCCAGTCGCCCCGAACACGAGCAAGATCTTCACGGCCTTCAAGTTTCTCGCCGTTTTCATTCTCTACCTTCAACTCACCGCCACGCGAGACGTAGTTGAGCATCGACCCGACGCGTGCGCCGCCGCCATAGGAGGCCATTTTCACAACAGCTGGCTGACTTCCCTTCGCGACGCTAGTAAGACGCGCCTCCATCGGACGGCTGGAAGCCGCCGCAATACCAGAAGGCATGGAGATCCGGGGAAACTGCATGCGCGGCATCCGCATAGGCTTAGCCTTGGGTCCGCCTCCCCCACGCTTAACTTCCTTTATCTGATGAACGTACTTGAAGAGGTTTTCTTCGGATTGCTGAGCCTTTCCCCCAAGTGACATTTCGTGCAGAAGCACCGCGCGCTTCTGCTCCCATTCGCTTGTGAACACTCCGAAGAAGAACTCCATTGCTATTCCTCCCCACGTCGCTGGTAGCCAGCACGCCTTGAAAGCGATCGAAGTTCAAGCATTACAGCAGCCTGAGTGGACTGGACGTTGGCGAGATTTATATCCAGTTCGCTCGGATGAACGGCCTTACCGCTGTTCAAGGCTCGGGCGACTTGGTTCAAGTTCACGCCGATCTTGCGCATATCTTCCAGCAAAGCCGCCATGATAACGCGGTCATCACGCGTCAATATCGGCCGAACGCCTGCGCCCTCAAGCAGAAGCGAACGGAAAAATGCCGACACGCTCATATCAGCCGCTTTGGCTGCCTCCTCGATTTTTTCATGTTCGGTATCCGTAACGCGCACGTTTACGAGCCGGTCTTTGCGGGCTTTAGTCGCAGACGTCACCAAACTGTTTTCACTCATCAGCCAAAGGCCTTTCCAGAGCAAAGCGAAGGCATCGAGGGCCAGTCCCTCGATAGTAGCACTCAAAATGTAAAACATTTTTGCGTATCCTGCCATCTTTTAAGACTAGAAAAATTACAACCCCCTCCATCCAACTTCTTCCCACTGATACCGACGCTTACGCATCGGCTTCAAAGCATTGAAACGCTCACCAGGGTTCACCGCCAAAACCGCTAAGAAGCCCTTAGTATGGCAGCCGTACTCACCCGCAAGGGACGCTCCGCTCTACGCCCTTGCGGCTTCCGTTCGCCTACCAAAATCGGCCTTCACGCGGCTCCGGGGTTCACCACTCGAACAGGTCACACGAGAAAACCACACGAGAGGTCGTGTGGTTGTCCAGTTGGCCTTTTTCCGTGTCTGTGACAACATGAGTAGGTCGTACGTCATGAGCACTGCGCCATACCGTGTCGTGCGGTCGCAGCGTGGTTCCGATCTCAACAAGTGTGTTGACGAACTACACGCGAGCACCCTATTTTCCCGTAGTAGGTTCGTGTCTCACGTTTCTGTTGTGAGAACGCATCGTGTTTCACTGCCGTCGTTTAGATCCAACAACAGTGCGTGTTGACCTGGGCATCCAAAAGACCGCGAGACAGAAGGGGTGCTCCGACTTTTTCGTGGTTCGGGGGCTCACCAGTCTCTTCGGGTAGACAAAGGGATAGCTATGGCGATTTATATGTCCGCAGTGAGCGGCAAAGGCGGCGCAGGAAAAACGACTGCTGTCATCCTGCTGGCCGGAGAATTTGCCCTGGAAGGCAAGACTGTCCTGCTCATTGATGCCGACGGTAGGCAGAATCTCTCGACGTGGTTCCAGCGGTCGATTGATAAGGACTATCAACCAGACGGCATAACTCTTGTCACGGCAGCCCAGGACGCCGGTATTCGGCATATACTCGACCGGGACGCCGAAAAATATGATGTGGTGATCATGGACTCCCCCGGTCAGGATACCGTCACGAGGGATACGATCATCGCGGGCTCTCATGTTGTGGTTACGCCGGTCCAGCCATCGCAGGACGAGATTCTTGCCGCAGGGCAAGCCGCAAGCGACGTGGCGGAAATGAGTGATCGGGTAGGCCGGGACATTCCCCACCTCATTTACAGGACGCGGATAAGCATGCCGAACCGCGCCCTCGAGGAATATCGATTGATCCGCCCGTTCGTCGCCAACCTTCGCTCGGGCGGCTACAATTCGCATCTGCTCGAAACTGAACTTGTCGAACGGAATCCCTATCGAGAGATACGAACTGGCTATGGCACCCTCCAGATGCTCGAGCTCACGGAACCCGTGAAAAAGGCCCGGGCTGAAGTTCTTGCCCTTAAGCAGGAAGTCGAAGGCTTCCTCCAGACCAACGGTGAGCGTCCGGTGAGCCGGTTTTGGTCGTGTGCATAATTGGCGCAAGTTACGTCACAGATGAATCATTTGTGACGTAACAGGGTATGAATGGCCAAGGTTGAGATCCTGACGGGTGCGGAGCGACAGCGGCGGTGGTCGACAGAACAGAAGCGTTCGATATTGCGCGAAGCGTTCAGCGCGGATGGCAGCGTGTCGGATGTGGCACGTCGGCACGACGTTCTTCCACAGCAGATTTACGCCTGGCGAAGGAAGCTCTCGCCACCCGAATTGAAACCTTCAGAGACCGTATCGTTCGTCCCGGTGTCGCTTGTCGGGGGAGCTGAGAGCTTGAGTGACGGCTTCAAGAGGAGCGGCGCTCGGTCTCGATGGAAAGGCGTTGAAATTGTCCTGAGGAATGGCCGCTTGCTGAGAATTGCGGCTGACATGGATCTTGAGGTGCTGTCCTCACTGGTCGCTTGCGTGGAGGCGGCATGATCGGGCCTTCCGGGAATGTACGGGTCTATCTGGCCTGCGGGGTAACCGATATGCGGCGTGGCATTGATGGTCTATCGGCGCTGGTCGAAACGGTCGTGAAGGAGGCACCGAGTTCCGGTGCGATCTTCGGCTTCCGCGGCAAGCGCGCTGACCGGATCAAGCTTCTCTGGTGGGACGGTCAGGGGTTCTGCCTGTTCTACAAGGTTCTGGAGCGCGGATACTTTCCGTGGCCGACGGCGAAAGAGGGCGTAGCGCACCTGACGCAGGCGCAGCTTTCCATGCTCGTTGAGGGGATCGACTGGCGCCGCCCGGCGTGGACGTCCGCTCCTGGTCGAACGGGGTAAAAGCTATATTTTGCAGGGAGATCCGGGGCAAAAAACTGGCGTTTTTGGCGCAAATCGGCTACCTTTGCGGGTATGGAAACAACGCCGCTGGACAGTCAGGACGAGCTATCTGCTTTGCGCGCGCTCGTCGCCGAGCAGGCGGCGAAACTTGAGAGCCAGGAAGCCGAGGTCATCAAGCGCGACTCCATCATCGGGCTTTTACGCGCGCAGTTGGAACTGCTCCGCCATCGGCAGCACGGCGCTTCTTCGGAAAAGGTCGACCGGAAGATCGAACAATTTGAGCTGATGCTGGAGGAGATCGAGGCCTCCCGTGCCGAGGCTGAACTGCGCTCCGGGAAAACTCCTCTGCCGGAGTTGGACCACGCATCCGAGAAGCCGAAGCGCAAGCCATTGCCCGATGGTCTTCCAACCGAAGAGCTGGTCTATGCGGCGCCCTGCAATTGCCCGACCTGTGGTGGCACTTCGTTCCTGAAGGCGGCCGACAGGGTGGTCCAGGTGTTGGAGCATGTGCCGGCGTCGGTCAAGATTGTCCGTCATGTCGAAAAGCGCATGATCTGCAGGGAGTGCGACACGACGGTAGCGGGTGAGATGCTGACCCTGCCGATCGAGCGCGGCAAACCCGGGCCGGGATTGCTGGCCCATATCATGGTCGCCAAATTCGACGATCACATTCCCCTCTACCGCCTGTCCGAGATGTACGACCGGTTGGGGATAGACATCTCCCGATCCGTGATGGCGGACTGGGTCGGTCGCGTCTCCGTTCTACTGGCTCCTCTCATCTTGCTGATCAGAGCCCATATTGCCGCGGTCGACCGAATACATACGGACGATACCCCGGTCGATGTTCTCGACCCCGGGCGAGGAAAGACGAAGACCGGCAGGGTCTGGGTCTATGTCTTCGATGGAAGCGGTTACCAGGACCCCACTCCCGGCGCGATCGCCTACTACTATAGCCCTGACCGCAAGGGCGAGCATCCGGCTGACCACCTCGCCACCTTCAGCGGTGTGATGCATGCCGACGGCTATGGGGGCTACAAGAAACTCTACGGCAACCAGATCATCGAAGCCGCGTGCATGGCGCATGTGCGCCGCAAGTTCCATGATGTGATCAAGCTGAAGCCGTCTCCGATCGCTGAGGAAGCGTTGTCGCGGATCGGAGCGCTCTACGATATCGAGGATCGTATCCGCGGCATGCCGGCTGACGAGCGGCGTACCCTGCGCCAACAACATGCCAGACCCATACTGGGAGAGTTGAAGGCCTGGATCGAGGATACGCTTCCGACGCTGCCACAGAAGCAGAAGCTGGCCGAAGCAATGCGATACGCCCTCTCGCGATGGACAGCCTTGAGCGTTTACATCGACGATGGCCGGGTCGAAATCGATAACAACATCGCTGAACGGGCCATGCGTCCGCTTGGAATCGGAAGAAAAAACTGGCTGTTCGCCGGCTCCGACAAGGGCGGCGAGCGCATCGCCAACATACTGACCATCATCGAGACTGCCAAACTCCATGGCCACAATCCGGAGGTCTATCTCACAGACGTGCTGACCCGGATCCAGGATCACCCCAAGAACCGACTTGAGGACCTGTTGCCCTGGAACTGGACACAGGCGAAAGACCGATACGAGGCGGCGTGATGGCACGATCGAGGTTCATCTATACGCTGAAAGAGGTCGCCAGTATGATCGGCGAGAACCTCGAACTCATCGAGGAGGTGACCGCCAACTCGGACAATATCGCCGGGGGTGAATTGGTTTATGTGCGCGATGGCAGTGAAGATGGCACGAAGGGTCTGACCGAAAATGGAATCGACGACCTTCAAAATCTACTCGCCGACATCAGGACCTGGGATGGTGGTATCCGCCAGTTCCTCGTCGACGAAAAATGCGATCCCGAGCTCATCGAGCGAGTCATGGCAGATGAGGTGAAGCGCGTCCCATAGATTCCTTCAACCACGCCATAATTCGTTCGCCGGACGCTCACGACCAACGCAAGGAGTTGATGCAATGGTGAAACGCGATACAAGCGTTACAGATTTCGCGGTTGCGCCTCGTAAGCCGCGTCAGGAGTTACCAGCCGCTCAGGTTATGCCCCTAAAGGCCCCACAGGACGCGCTTGTCGCACCGGGGCCTCCGTCACAAGAAGTAGCCATCAACACCGTCCCGGTGGGCCGGGAAAACATCGTTGCCCCTGATCGGGCAGAGATTAAGCCGGCGCCGGAACAACGCGCCGGAAATTTGATTTCGCCCGATGAGGAGGTTCGCCGGGAGCGCACCACGACGCGGGCACTCCGTCAGGAGGCATCACGTGTCCGCCTGCAGGACCTGAAGCAGACGAAGGCAAGGGAAAGCAAGCACTTCGTGAACTGCCCCTTGGACTTCGACACGAAGCAGCGCCTTGCCCGCGCCGCTGTCGAGAATGAAATAAAAATGACGGTCATCATCAAAACGGCCATAGACCAATATTTACGGGACAACGGGTATTGATCCTCGACCCAAAATTCCTGATTGCTGTCGCCTTGGGCGGAGTGCTCGGAGTTGTGCTCGCACCACAAGCGGCATTGGTCGGTATAGACCTACCCGCCCTGAAACATTCCATTTTGGCGCGAACAATGAATGTGAGGGATTTAACCGATAAGGGCGACTGGCCGACTGACCAAGCGGCCAAGGAGCAACTGTTTATCGTATCCAAATGGGATATAGAAAACTACGGCTCTCAATCGTCAGTTCATGTTGATCGCTGTATTAGCATATCCCGAAACGCTATCGCATGTGAAATGACTGCGAAACTCGGTTGGATCAAAGAAAATACCCAATTGGAAGGGGTCTTCGAGCGAAAAGATGAGGTTTTGGCTCTAGTTTCCCTTAGAGCAAAATAGCTGGATATCCTTGAAAACACCCTATATTGCGCTTGTCGAATAGATAATTATACGAAAAATGAGTTCGCCAATTTGGCTAAGTTTGCAACTTGCCGCCGATTGTACACCTTACCCCCAAATTGGTAGAAACACCGTTTGGTGATTCATAGGAACAGACTGGTGCCAAGTTGGTTCAACTTGGTACATAATACCGCTCGAAAAGCGGATTGAGGCTGAGGGCGATGTCGGAAACGCGAGACCTTATCAAATACAAGAGTTCGAAGGGCCTCGTTGAGACCACTGACGACGAAGTGGACCGGCCGCTTTACCGCCGCCCAGGCTTCGAAGGCATTGTGAGTTTTAAGGAAATGGACGAGAGACTTGCCGCGTTCCTGCGCAAGGCTCGCGAAGACGAAAAGCTGACCAGGGCGGACTTCGCCTCAATCGTCGGTCTCTCGACAGCCGTATACGGTCGCTACGAACGCGCGTTTTCAAGGATGACAGTCACACGGATGATCCACCTGTGCGAGCTCCTGGGCTTTCAGCCCATCGATATGCTCTTCGCAGTCGCCCCTCATCTTTACGGACGAACGCCGGAAGAGGCAAAAGATCACCTCGAGTTGTCGCACCTTACGCGGGGTCTCCCACACGAGGCTGTGAGAAACCTGATCGGCATAGTCGCGCGGATGACCCCGGAGGACCGGTCGGATAAGTGAAGTAAGGAGGGAGTGCCTCGCTTAACGACGTTACCAATGCGGGACTTTGCCGAGGGAGTGACTTGTTATGTAGAAGGAAGATCAGAGCCATCGCTGACGTGACGAAGAGTCATACAACCAGAACGCTAGCAATCCGCTTGGTCTCGCCGCTCGCGACGGCGCTGCCAGTTTGGATCGCGTGAAAGATATTGGAACGGATCCCGATCTTTGCGCCCGGGTTTTTCAAGGTATCGCCGTCATCCAAGTTTACGCACTTCGTCCGGAAGGGCATTCTCCACCCGCTCCCAGTCACCTAAGGTCCAATCTCTCTCGGCCGCTTCGATTCTAAATGTGTAGTCGCGGCGGTAGAGTTCGTCCAAATCTCTGGCTTCCAGTTCAAACGAAATCATACCTTCGAGCGGAAGCGGCCCCTCCGGTATGACAGCGATTTTGTCGGAGTGGCGCTTTCCCACGCGGAACTCCTTGTTGGATAGATTTGCTCTCTGGGGGTCTTTGTCTTCGGGTACGATGTCCCATTCGAACGACACCGCACCGGGAAACCGAATCCGGGGTATCTGCAAAGATGAAATCTCACTGATGCGGACCCCGGAGAGACCATACGATGGCTCAACGGTAGGCGCGATCGGGAATACCAAGTCCAAATAATTCGATTCGTCGCGCTCTTCTTCAGGATTTTCGTCTTCATCGACGTAAAGACGTGCGTCGCCCTCTAAGCGAATGGAAACATCCGCGTTCTCTAGTGTTACACGGCCGGCGTTGACGACTTCAAAGGGAATTTCGAGCGCCATCGGAACTGCGTTCAGTTTACCATGAAATTCGGCGACATGCCGTTTTACTCGGTCAGTAAAAGACGCGTGGGCAAGTTCGTACTTAACCCAGTCCACTGGAGCAGGCCGCCGCGATAAGGACGCCATGCCAATTTCGTTCTGCGGTTTCTTCAACTTCGGATTTGCTGCAAGGATACGGCGTACAAGCTCGTCCTGTAAATCGTCCGGCATTGGCTTTAGAAGCGGTCGGACCAGAACGATAGGATCACTCGCACATCCGAGCTTCAGTGGCATGCGGGGCCGTTTGTCTTCGAGATCTTGGATAATTTGCGTTAGTTCTCGGACTTTTTTCCGATCGCTAGATTCCTCAGGCGGAAGACGAAACGAAGCCGGCGGCTCGATGGCTTTGGCTGCGTATTCGGAAGCTTTGATCCGAATCCCGGTGTCATCAGAAACCAGCACGCTGTTACCATCTTCGATGAGATGAGCAACGAGCCGGTCGTCAGGGCTCGTTTCGTCAAGTAGGTGATAGTCTTGCCACTGATGTAAACGCGGAAATGCTATCTCCAGCGTTACCAAGATGGGTTTCTCCCGGAGGACGGATTTGCCCCTTTGGGGAATACGGTCGATAATGTGGAGTGCCGCGCGCGCCCGTTTTCGGCGACGCTCGGTGCGGTCGTTTTTGAGCTTGTCGAGTTCCTTTATGACGTGCATCGATACGACGATGCATAGCTCTCCGGGCCCGGGAAACAATGTTTGCCAGTCGAGCACGTCCAGATCTTTCATCTCGATGAAAATGTTGGCGTCAATAAAGATCCTGCGAACGCTCGTCCCTTATCCAACTCGTTGTGGCCGCATTCAGTCAACGGTGAAGGCTACTTGAGGACAAGCGGCACAACAAGCCGTCTTAGCCCATGCACTTGGCGATTGCCTACCAAGAATACGATAGGAATGCCGAGTGCTTCAAACCTATGGGAATGGCCGGCATTAACTCCGCCAGTTGAAGGCGTTTTGCACCAGCGTGCAGCCGCGTGTTCTGCAGGCGCGCAAATCAAGGCTGATTCAAGCGAATGAGTACAGGGATATCAATCAGAAACGCAACAGCAGGTGATCAAGGGGCGAATAAACGCTTGTTATTATGAGGCTTTTGCTTGATCTTGCAACCAAAGAATGTATCGTAGCGTTAGCTGATTGGGGGATCACTGGTGAAATTGTGCTTGACGATTGGTGTATCAAAGGCGCAGCCGCTTGCCGGTCTACCAGGAGCAATTACCGCCGCATATGAGATCGGAGCCTGGGCACAAGCGGCTGGCTTTGTGACGCGCATCGTGACTGATGAAGGGTCTACTCCGGTCACCATTCCGCGCCTGCGTGCAGAGCTCGAAGATATGCTTCCTAAAAATGATAAGGTCGAACTATTCATCCTGCATTTCGCAGGACATGGGTATCGAACCGGAGCAGAGCAGAATATCTGGCTGCCAAGTGACTTCCACCACGAAATGCGCGGCATATCTGTCGAGGGACTTAAAAAGCAACTCTATCGATACGGGATTTCCAATCTCACTATATTGAGCGACGCATGCCGGTCGATGCCGAACGATATCGAAATCGCCGATATGGTTGCTGACCCAATCCTCCCACGTGGTCCCTACAACATTGTTGCGCCTGCTATTGATCGTTTCAACGCAGTCTCAGACGGCGGTAGAGCTTTTATGCTCAACGGTGACAGCCACAGCCCTCCACGTTGTGTCTTTTCGACAATTCTGTTGGAGGGACTGAGCGGTCAGTTCGCGGGCGCTTTCGACAAATACCTTCCCGACTGCATCATCCCAGAGTCGCTGGCCATATTCTCAGGAGCACGCACGGAGGAAATCTGCGAACTCTATCGACTTGATTGCATCCCTGAATTTTCAACGGGAATCCCACGCGAGCACATCATCTACCATCGCAAAGGGCCTGCGTTTGGCAACGTGCCCCCGATGCCCGTTTGGCCCAAGCCGCCTGAGGGACCTGACGCAATTGTTACCAGTTGGCAAACAGGACCGGAGCAGTGGTACGGACACCGTCTATTAGAGAGACAGACGCAAGAAGAAAGACGCGAGTACACTCGCCGAAGTTTCGTCTTTGATGAGCGAGCTATCAAAATCGGTATCAATCTAATCGTGCTCGGTCGGCAACCGGTGCGGGTTTGGACGAATACTTATTCTCGTCGTCGCAGGATCAAACCCTTTTGTTTCGCCGTTGGCGTGGACGCTGGCGGTGCAACGCAGGTTCTGATCGAGTTCAGCGACGGCACCGCTGCATCCGCTGTCGTTTATTTCCAACTCGTGACTATTCTGAGTCTCGACGAAAACGGGGTTATTGGATGGACGTGCGTCAACCGCTGGGAGAATATCGAAACCCAGATCAGCCAATCAATTGAAGCTATAGCAAATCTTCAATACGGGACCTTGGCAGCAAACGAAGTCGACCAGATTGCTGTAACCTTACGAAGAGCTAAGCACATCAATCCAGTATCCGGCGCGATCGCAAGCTATCTATACGACTATGCTGGCGACATCGATAGTATACGGCGAATGGCCTATTTTTATTGCTATTATGGGCAACCTATACCCTTCGATGTCGCTTTTCTAGGGCTCCTGCCGCACGCCGATTTCAATGTTGACTATCACGTATCCGTACCGGCGGTAGCCGCCCGCCGGGCCAAAGAGGATCCCGTTCAGCTGCCTAGCTGGGTTACGCGAGCTACCGAAACCATGACTGGTGACGTAGCTGGAAACTGGCCGTGGCTCCGCCAAGGATGGGACTTCGTCGAAGATCCTGAACCGTTAGAGAAAGCGTCTGCAGATAACATCCGGGACGTTATTCCACACTTGTTGCCATCACAGTTTTCGTCGTTCCAGCGGCGGGGGATGGAAATTCTTATCGACAGATTTGGTTTGGAGGGGTTTGAATGAAGGTTCTGATGATCCATGGGATTGGGCAGGAAGGTTCGACCCAGCAGCAGCTCGTCGCAGATTGGACGCAATGCCTTGAACGAACCTCTCCAGGTTTATTAGAGAATGCCGACATCAGATTCCCTTACTATGGCACAACACTTGCGGACTGGGCCAATGGGAGAGCCAGGGCTGCCGTTGTGATGGGAGCTGACACAAGCGTTGATTTAGCTGATGCTGGCGAGCTAGCCTTTCTTCGAGAAGCTCTGGAAGAGGCTGCCGCAAAGCAAAATATCAGTGAAGGGGAAATAGAAGCCGCACTCAATGAGGTAGACACGGCCGTTCCGATGGACAGCTTTATCGGAAGGCGTCTAGTTGGATTGATCAGAGCGCTCGAAAAAGCATCGCCGGCTAAGGGAACGATCCTGATGCGCGTTATTAAACAGGGCAATACTTACCTGTCATCGAAAGGCGCCGCTGCAGCCGTCGAGAAAATCGTGCGACCTTACTTGTTGGATAGTCCGCAAGTTCTGGTAACACATTCGCTTGGCACGGTCATCGCCTTCAAGCTCCTGCGCGAATTAGAAATGCAAGGTGCCAACATTGAGATACCCCTTCTGGTTACACTAGGTTCGCCCCTAGGACTTGAGGCATTTAAGAAAAAGCTTGGACCTCCCCGTCGTAGGGCCGCATTCGTGAAGCGTTGGGTGAATTTCTTCGATCCATCGGACATTGTTGCCCTCGGTAAAAACCTGGATGAGGCGACGTTTGGACCCGGAATTGAAAACGATGGTTCCGTTAACAATACGACAAGCAACGCTCACGGTATCATCGGCTATTTACCTCATCAGGGTGTCATAGATGCGCTAAAGGCGGTGCTATAGCCACCGAGAAGAAACGGTCCATGTCATCGCAAGATGTACCGTAATATTCGCTCGACGCTGTAGGAGACTCTGCCCACAATGATTATCGGTCTCGGAAGCGACCTCGTGAACATTGAAAGGATTCGGCGCTCAATCGAAGGCCTCGGTGAGCGGTGGGTGAAAAAAGTTCTTGTTAGCGCAGAGCTTGAAAGGGCATCGTCATGGAACGACGCCGTGTATGTTGCCAAGTTATTCGCGGCTAAAGAGGCTTGTTCCAAAGCCCTCGGAACCGGAATGACAAACGGCGTTCGCTGGCATGACTTTGAAATCGCGTTGCCTCACCAAGCAACCCTGTCAAATGGTGCAGTTCGACACTTGAACAAAATCAGTGGGAAAGGTCAGCAAGCACTTGTATTGCTTAATGTTTCCCAAAATTCTGGATTTGCGACCGCGATTGTAGTTATACAAAAATCTCCACTTTTGCGATAGACGGTTGACTTTTCCAACATACGCGTCACATTTATGTTTGATTTTCAAACATGAAGGTGTGCCATGGATGCGACCATCAGTGATCTTGCCAAACAGTTTGACGCTAAAATGCCGGAGCTAATCAAGCGCCTGAGTGAGTGGTTTGATAGTGAGACCACGTCGATCGACGACGTTATTGCCAATTCTGCCCCAAGCGGCACGGGAGGATCCGTGGTGTCTGCTAGACCCGCTATAGATTCGAAACGTGTTGTCGATGCGACGGTCATCACGGAGGAGGTATTGGGTATCGAGCTTCCTCCGGAAATCATCAAGCCGGGCGGCTACGAAAGTTTTCAGGAAATGACAGACCATCTCGTTCCCATGTTGAAGCGTGTCTTCACCAAAGAAGTCAAGGTTAAGAAGTCGCTTGTGAAAGCAGCTGCGTGATGGCGAACGAGGAAGAGCGCTGGCAGAAGATAGGCGAACGGCTAAAAAAGGCACGCGAGTATGTCGAGCTCAAGCAGGAGGAAGCAGCGCAGGCGGTAGGTATTTCGAGATCGGCACTGTCACAGATCGAGAATGGCAAACGCAAAGTCGATGCGGTGGAGCTAAGCGATTTCGCCAGAATTTACGGGCAGACAATTGAGCATCTATCAGGTGATGCGCAGGAGCAAGCAATCCCCGATAGCGTAATCGCGCTGGCCCGCGCGGCCAAAGGATTGTCGACTGAGGATCAGAACGAGCTGCTTAGGTTCGCCCAGTTCCTCCAAGCCAGACCAGTTAAAGTTGGTGACAATGGCTAGATCAGTTTCATCGCTGGCTCGTTTGAAAGCGGTTGCCGCTGCAAAGCGTGTCCACCGCGCTCTCGACCTCGAAAAAAGAGTGATCGAGGCCGGCGGTCAAGTCGACATTTTCGAATCCATATCTGAGCTTGATATTGCGCTGATCTTTAAGCCATTGACCTCCGCACTTGGTTTCTGCCTGCCGGCACCAGTACGCGGAATTATGGTAACCACCTTGCGTAGCCTTCACATCCAACGCTTCACAGCAGCTCATGAGCTTGGACACGTAGTCTTGGGGCATTCCGGCAGTATCGACAAAGAAGAAATCTTGGCCCGAGATCCATTTTCCCGAGATACCGGTGACCTCCAGGAAATACAGGCGGAGGCATTCGCAGCCGAGTTTCTTCTACCACGCTGGCTCTATTTTCATCATGCTAAAACGCAGGGCTGGACCACCGGCCATCTCCGAAATCCCGATGTCGTCTACCAACTATCCCTCCGCATGGGCACAAGCTACTCAGCAACGTGCTGGGGTTTGGCAGGTCATCAGATTTTAAGTCGAGTTGACGCCGATTTATTGGCGCACTCAAAAGTTTCTCAACTCAAAAAAACCGCCGGGAAATCGTTTCGTCCGGGAAACTCATGGGCTGATGTGTGGCGCCTTACTGGCAAAGATTCTGGCTTAAGCGTCCATGGTAATCCCGACGACCTCGTCAGGTTTGATTTGGATGAGATGGTTGACGGAGGATATCAATGGGATTTCGGTGAATTAGAGCGTGCTGGATATGAAGTCCTAGCCGATGAATCTAGTTTTTCACGTGATCCGCTCCATTATGGTGCTCCTGCTCACCGGACAGTTATTGCCCGTCCCCTCGGGCCAAGAGTCACCCACATCCGATTGCAAGAGCGTCAAGCGGGCAAGGACTATACCGAAGAGGATCTAGAGTTCCAGATGACTCTGTCGCTCGAAGGTAAGGAGGATAGCGGTCTCTCGCGAGCCGAGCGGCGACGGAAGGGAATCGGACTGTGATCGCGGTCGTCGATTTACGCGGGCAGCTCCCTGCCGCCACAGCTCAAGGACGGCGCAATTGCTGCCTCGCTTTTGCAGCATCAGCTGCGCACGAACACGCTCGAGCCGACGGTTCCTCACTGTCGATTGAGTATCTCTATTTTCAATCAGTAGCACGCTCACCTGGCGCAAATCCCGATAGGGGTGCGACCATGGAGGCTGTCGCTTACGCAGTAAATAAAGATGGACAGCCGACGGAGGCGACGTGGCCTTTTCAGAAGACACAATTGTATCCGCCAGCATGGGCACCACCAACTAGTCTAGGTGAACTCTATCACGCGGACGTAAAGGTGGGAAAGCTTGGCTTCGAAGCGATTTGCGAGATGCTCGATGCTGGGCTTGTGGTTGTTTTAGGAATTATCATCACCGACAACTTTCGAACACCGGACCAGGGCGGGAAGATCGAAGTATCACCAACGGATATCGAACGCGGTGGCCATGCTGTGCTCGCAGTGGGTCATGGACATGACCAAATGGGGAGCCGCTATCTACTAATACGAAATAGTTGGGGTATGACCTGGGGTATCGACGGCCATGCGTGGGTGTCTAAGGTGTATCTCGATACTCAGTTGTACGAAACAGCCCTATTGTCCAAAGGAGTAAACTGATGGAATTAATCAAAGGCGAAAGCACTCCCGAAGTCTGGCTAGCGGCTTGCGAATATCTGGCGAAGACAACAGACCATGAGGACTTCGACGTCATCTTGCACATTACCAATCCCTCACCCTTGTCTAAATCAGATGCATTGGTCTTGGCTGGCGTTGATAAATTCCTGGTGAATTGTGGCGGTGCCTCAGTTGACACAGTAGCCGAAACGATTTTTCCCTTACAGGACTATCTTCGAGGCGGTAAGAACGGTGTCTTTGAGACCTATCCTGAGCGAATGGCGAAAATACACGCCGCAAGAAAAGATCGGCAGTGGGGGAATTACGCCATGCGAATCTTACGTCAAAAGGATAGGGACGGAACGATCTACAACCCATTAAAGGATCTTCTAAAAAAGATTCAGGACCATGGCGATTACAAGGCGACCTTTGAGCTGGGCAGCGGCCAAGCACTGGATGATCCCCAGATCGACATATGCGGCTCTGATACCACCGGCGACGATATTGCAATTTACAATGGCGCAGCCGACAGGCGCCCGATGTATGGCCACCTTCCTTGCTTGATGCATCTCAGCGTCAAACTCGATCATGGAAGGGTCAGGTTGAATGCTACGTATAGATCACATTATTACGTGCAACGCCTGCTAGGAAATCTCCTTGGGCTTGCTCGACTACAGTATTTTCTTGCGCATGAGGCCGGCTTAGATATTGGTCCGCTGACGATAAATTCCACTTATGCAAAGCTCGATACGGCAACCGGGAAGTGGAGCATGCGCGATATCAAAGAGTTGCTTGCGGCAAGCCGCCAGTTCTACACGAGTAAGGAGGCTGCATGACCCATTCCGAAACCGCCGCGAGTTTTTCCGCCGAGAGCTTTATCTATGGGCTTCAGCTCGAGCAGCTTCGCCACGACGAGAGCTTCCATAAGGACGTCGTGATCTTACCTTTGGCCGAACGGGTCAAACACATGGCTTTGCATAACGGAAAATACATCGCCTACTTTTTCGAAGCTGCTGATGACGAGCGCTTCGCCGCCGTTCTTACCGATGCGTTCATCATTACGCTGGCGACTGCCAATACTCTCAACCAGGATCTCGGCAAGGCACTGGCTGACGACTGGGCGACGATATCTGGACTGGCCGACGTGCCGTACGCACAACCCGCGGGGCGGGATCAATTTATCAAAGCCTATGCAATTGCGGCGGGATTGCTCTCGAAGGCGTGCGAGTCCTGGGACCATCTAGAAATGGCATCGTTCAATTCAATGATGCGAGAGAGCAACCTATCACTATTCAAAATCGTCGTGGGTTATGCGGCCGTCACGAAGCTCGACATCGTCGCTAGCTATCGAAGGCGCTTGAGTTTCATCGAGCAGCGGTCGATCTTTCATCGTTCTCTGGTGAAAGGGGTGTAAGGATGTTCTGGGGCAACGAGGAACTGAGACGGCAGCTACAGCATCTCGTTGTACCCTATAATCCGGAGCTTTTGGATAGGGCCACGTATCGTCTAACGATTGGCGCTGAAATCTACGTCTCCCCGACAGGCGTCGGTAGTGATACCAAACTTAAGACCAAAAAGATTCTTGAGCCTGGAGAGCACTTCCAGATTCCGGCCGGCCAGTTTGCTTTATTAATCACCGAGGAGAGTGTCTCGGTACCACAGGACGCGCTTGCGTTCATCTCGATAAGGGCCGGTTACAAATTCCAGGGCTTGGTCAACGTCTCTGGATTCCATGTCGATCCTGGTTTCAGCGGACGTTTGATTTTCTCCGTCTTCAACGCCGGACCGGGTTCAGTTCACCTAGCCCGGGGCGAAGATTGCTTTCACATTTGGTTTGCAGATATCCGCGATCACACGCCGATGGGCGACAAAATTGGATACGAGGTTATTCCGCCTTCGCTCGTGAAGCATATCGCTGAAGGCGTGCAATCGCTTTCGAGTCTCGAAACCAAGATCAACGAAACCGAAAAAAAGCTCGCTGATCGAGTGGTCTCGATCGAGAAGCAGCAGTCTATTATGTGGTGGTTAGGCACCGTACTTCTGGGTGTTGGGATTACGGTCTTAGTCACCCTGTTCAACAAACCTTCAACGTCACCTATTTTGACCAATCCGCATCCTACAACAGTCGTTACTCCGGCGTCATAGCCGAGTTCATCTGCGTCACATTCAGTAATCGAGGCGGCTCCGAGAGGATCTGGTGCTCCTACGAAAACGCCATAGCTTTTGTTTTCACCTTTCTTGCTTCCAAGCAGTGCCTTCACAGTCTAGGAAGGACCGATGTAAAGGCGGGGCGCTGTATGGAATTTTCACCAATCATTGACACATACTGGCGCTTCGCCCATGAGCGGCAGCAGGTCTACTTCAAGCGTCTACAAGACCCTTCCGGTCCCTGGACGAATGACCCAATCATCAAACAATATCGCTTCACGAATGCCTATCGAGCGGCCGATCGGGTGAGTCAGTACCTTATCCGCCATGTTCAATATGACGATGCCAGGCCGCAAAGCATCGAAGAAATCTTTTTTCGGACGATAATCTTCAAAATTTTCAATAAAATAGAAACCTGGGAACGCCTTGAACGCGTAGTCGGACCTCTATCCTGGGCCCTCACGTCTTTCTCAGATGTGTCCGACGCTTTAGACCGGATGATGGCGGCGGGTCACACGGTTTATTCTGCGGCATACATTATGCCAGCTCCGAGGTTGGGCTTCATCAGAAAACACGCAAATCACCTCGCTCTGGTCAAGTTGATGATGGAAGATGGACTTCCTGCGAAAATTGCCGAGGCCGCCACGCTCCGTCATGTCTTTGAGTTGCTACTTCCTTATCCGGGCCTCGGACGGTTCCTTGCATTTCAATATGCGATTGATTTGAATTACTCATCCATGCTGAACTTCGATGAATCTGACTTTGTCATAGCTGGCCCGGGCGCGCTCGACGGTATAGCGAAATGCTTCATCGATACCGGCAAGCTATCAGCAGAAGACATAATTTATGAGGTAACCAATAGCCAAGCGGCTGCGTTCGCTCGCTTGAAGCTCGACTTCAAAGGTTTGGGTGATCGGCCTTTGCAGCCGATAGACTGCCAAAATCTGTTTTGCGAGATATCCAAGTACGCACGCGTATCGCATCCCGACGTCGCGGGCGTGTCAGGGCGAACCCGTATCAAGCAACAATATCGACCAAGCAGCAAGGCGACGGAACGGCCATTTTTCCCACCGAGGTGGAAGGTAGAGCTTGAAAAGACCACGTTGACCGCGCCCTCCGTCAACCAACAGATGTCCTTGTCGTGGATCAGCTGACCTTTGAATATCTACATCAAAGTGAGCACGCGTTCACAGAATTCCCCACGCCCGAAACCTCCCCCTGCCCGTCATCTCCCGCAGCGGCAACTGCGCCGCCAGGTATCGCGCTCCTTGCGGCGTGACGCCAAGCTCCTTGGCGATCAGGTTGGCAGACACGACGGGCCACGCCACGACCAGGTCGACGAGCCGTGACAGGTTCGAATTGGTCCGTTTGGCGGATGTCTGACGCTCCAGCTGCTGGCGGGCGAGCAGGATGCGGTCATGCTCCTTCATCCCCAGTTCGGCAGCCGCCGCGAATGCTTCGAGGAGCGCCAACAGCCGCGTCATTCGACTTCTTGAATGCCGCTGTTCGCGTCGGACACTGCGCAGCCCGACATTGAGCGCTGGCAGGTGGTAAGGCGTCGTGCCGTCGCGGCGCAGGAGTGAGGCGACCAGCTGCCGGCCGAGCTCGGCTCGATGCTGAAGCACTTCTATCGCATTCCAGGCGTCAAGCAGGATCGCGCCACGCAACACCGGTGAGAGGCCGTAGGTTTCGTTAAGCCCCGCACGCCACTGTTCCAATCGCTCGTCTTCGTCCCAGTCGGCGTCGTAGACCAGCGGATCGCGGGCATCGGCCGGTCGGGGGATGGCCGATCCGTTGAGAACCGCTGTGCTTCGTGCCAGAACCGCGTCAATCTCGGCGAAGTCGTCGCCGTGCGAGTCATCGTCCAGCGCCAAACCACCGTCATTTGCGCCGACTGGGCGCGTTAAACCGGATCGCGCCGGAACGGGATGGTCACCTGGCACTCCCCTCCCCCGCAAACGAGCAATGCCTGCGGCGCTGAGCGCCCAGTCGGGCGGATGTGCAAAAATCTGCCGGCGGACCCGCAGGATCGAGTGCGCAATGGTCAGTTCGTGGGTCGGCGTGCGGATATCGAGGCGGGCATCGTGCAGGACGATGTCTTCAAGGTGGACAAGTTCGCCGTCGACCCAGAGCGACGCGATGGCGTCGGCAAAGTTCTGCCGCTCGAGAAAGCCGTCGCGGATCGGCGAGCGGGCTATGCGCTCATCCAGACGCGCCAAAGCTTCACCGGCACGGGCGGCTGGCGCATTCAGATCTCTCAGATCGATTTTCGCGATATCATAAGGCATTGAAATTCTTGTGCACGACTTGCACAACGAAAGCAAACCTGCCACTTGCTAGCGTCGTATGTTGCTGTGGCTGGCGGTACTCATCACTAACGATAGTATTCCAGTATCGATAGTGATATGGTTAGGCCTTGACCAACTTACAAAAACCGCCGTATGATCGCGCAGAATGTCGAAAAACGCTGCAAATTACCGTCTGCTCTACGAGAGTAGACATACCCTGGAGCAATCATCATGACCGTTACCGTCAAGGTCGCCGAAGCCAAAACCCATCTGTCCGATCTGCTGGCGAAAGTCGAAGCCGGCGAGGAGGTGATTATCTCGCGCGGCAACATGCCCGTTGCCCGGCTTACCCGTATTCGCCGCGACAACGATGTCGATGCGTTGATCGCCGAAATCAAGGCCCAGCGCGTCGGCCGACCCGTCACCACGCAGGACGAAATCCGCGAATGGCGCGATGAAGGCCGGCGTTACTGATGTCCTTCGTTCTCGATGCCTCGATCGCCGCCGCCTGGTTTCTGCCCGACGAACAACACGACGCCGCCGATCAACTGCTGTCGGAGATACGGTCGACGGTCGGTCTCGTGCCGGCACTGTTCTGGTTCGAGACCCGCAATCTGTTTCTGGTGGCCGAACGCCGCGACCGGCTCCGCCCCGGCGAATCAATCCTGCTGATGACACAGCTACGCGGGCTGCCGCTCGAGGATGCCGGATCGGGCGGAGATGGCTTGGTGCTGGACCTGGCGGCCCGCTACATGCTGACCGCATACGATGCGAGTTATGTCGCGCTTGCCAGAACTCGGGGACTTCCTCTGGCAACCGGGGACCGAAAGATGGCCATCGCTGCCCGCGGTGAGGGAATCACCGTGGTCGGGCCACTCGAACATGAGCACTGAACTATCGGTTTCAGGCATTGACGTTCTAAAGCGCGCCAAGGAACTGGATGCGCTCGATTCGATCCTGCCGTTCGATCGTCGCGATCAACTTGCAGAGCTGCTCACTGACGACGACGTCGCGACGCTCAAGCACCTGGCCAGCGAAGGCATGGGCGACAACACCATGCGGGCGCTGGCATCCGATCTCGCCTACCTGGAGGCGTGGTGCGTGCTGGCGACAGGCACTCCCCTCCCCTGGCCTGCCCCCGAAAGTTTGCTTCTGAAATTCGTCGCCCACCATCTGTGGGATCTGGCAGAGCGGGAAGCCAATCCCGATCACGGCATGCCCGAAGACGTGGCGCTGGCGCTCCGCCTGAAGGGCTTGCTGAGAAGCACCGGGCCCCATGCGCCGGCGACCGTTCGCCGTCGGTTGACGAGCTGGTCGATCCTGACGCGCTGGCGCGGGCTGACCGGGTCGTTTTCGGCGCCGTCGCTGAAAAGCGCACTCCGGTTAGCGGTTCGCGCCAGCAATCGCCCGCGTCAGAGAAAGAGCAAGAAGGCCGTCACCGGCGATATCCTCGCCAAATTGCTTGCGGTCTGCGCTGGCGATCGGCTGGTCGACCTGCGTGACCGGGCGCTGCTGCTGATGGCTTTCGCTTCCGGCGGCAGACGCCGTTCCGAGGTCGCGGGACTGCGCGTCGAGGATATGGTGTACGAGGGACCGGTTCGCGCCAATCCGGCTGACGAGCACTCCCCTCTCCTCCCCTGCCTGACCATCCATCTCGGCCGCACCAAGACCACCACGTCAGACGATGATGAACATGTTGTGCTGATCGGCAGGCCTGTGACGGCACTCAAGCATTGGCTGACAGAGGCGAAGATCGAAGCAGGGCCTGTTTTTCGGCGTATCGATCAGTGGGGCAACCTAGATCGGCGGGCGATGACGCCGCAGTCGGTCAACCTTATCCTGAAAACGCGCATCAGGCAGGCCGGGCTGGACCCGGCACAGTTTTCGGCGCACGGACTTCGCTCGGGATATCTGACCGAGGCGGCCAACCGCGGTGTTCCTTTGCCGGAGGCGATGCAACAATCCCTGCACAAGTCGGTCACACAGGCGTCAGGGTACTACAACAACGCCGAACGTAAAATGGGACGCGCAGCGCGGTTGGTGGTGGACTGAGGATACTCTTAAATTGCACAAGGACAAGCGCAACGAGTTTGTCAAGCGCTGTAGACATGCGGGGATCAGAGGTGTCTGACGACCGGCGATGGGGAACCAATGTTACTCGAATGCACGGTCAAACCGATGAACGGGATTGCCTTTGAGTTCCATCAATAGCTGAATCTCATTCGAGCTCAGTCCACCTCCCGCAAAAGCACCCATTGCAGTTGCGTGAAATGCTTTGCTATAGCAGATGGAAACAGCTGCCCTGGCAGTTGGTAACGATACCTTGCGACGCAAGGCTTCTTCCACGATCCGAATGCTATTTTGAAACTCAGCACTAAAATAAAATGCGGGCCGGTTCATCGGATTGTAAAGCGCGACGTATCCCTCATCAGCAATTCGTTGACATAACATCTTCTCACTTATTGGGAGATCACGGGCTTGGCGAAAATAGCTCAGGAGCGACATCACCGAAGCATCGAGCTCGGCGGTCTCGAAAACATGCCCCAAAGCCCTCCTATCTTCGGATAAGCTAGCGTCAATTGGAGCGACCTCCTCGTTACCTGTACTCTTCGCCTCAAAGAGGCTGCTAAGCAGATTCCCTGACGCGCCTCCGATCGCCCCAATAAGAAGGGCCTTCCAGCTATTCGCAAGATCCGCTGGACGCTCAATCGATTTGATCACTGCTAGGATTCGCGCTGCTTCATCTTTCGGTACGTATCGGACCCCTTTTTTGATTTGAAAAACGGGCCTTACGCCGATGGTATGGGCTGCACCGATATAAACAGCCTCACTTATCTTGTGTTCATGCAGCAGCAGATCAAAAGAAACATACTCCATATGCTACTCCCCTCAGAAATTCTTAATCCACACAATCAGCCTATCATAATTATGGGGGACGGAACGGTGATCGCAGGTGCCGGGGGCGGCTTTGGCATATGATAGCTGCGGGCAAGTGAGAACGGCATCAGCCTCCAGTCCGATTGCTTCTCGTTCTCCGCATTCACGGGTGTCGAGGCCATCAGCAGGGTTTCTAGAGAAAAACCCGCCTCGCTCTGCCCGGCGTGAGATTACGAGTAGATCCGCTGGCCGAAGTTATACAAGCTTTTCAGAATTGCGATCTGCGGCAGCCGCATTGCCCGGTCATATGGAATCGTAGGCGTCCTGACAGGTTGACGGGCTTACTTCAAATACCGATCGCACTACAGCCACGGTCGACAGTCTTGACCAAACCATTCGAAACAAGGCCCTGCTCGGATGCAACTTATCCCCAATGGCCGCCGTTGAGAAAGATGCTTGTGATGATCTGCCAGGAAGCTTCGTGGCTACCGTCGTCAAACGGGCGGGAAACCGGCTGAAGATCGAGATCTCACCCTGTGCGCCGTTCACTTCCAACATTGCTGCGCAGCAGTGCCATGACCATCGGTCCAAGGGAAAACTCGTCACGCCCCGCCCGGTTGGTAAGATCACGCAGATAGCCACCAGCGGAATTGATGTGCCCTGCCCTCTCCAGGATACAGGCAATCGCAACCGCTGCATTTTCAGGCCCCATGGTTTCGCAGGCCTCCTGGTAGGCGGACGGGCTGACGCCCAGCATCGATCTCACCACGATCGCGGCCGACATGAGATCGCGCCAACCACCCACAGCGCCTGCTGGTCCGTAGTCGATAATCTGTGGGCATGCCTTCAGCACTACACCCAGAGGAAAGGCCTTCAGCGTCTCGCTGTTAGGCCCGCGGCTCTTGCTCGGCTTTTCGCACTGCTCTTTTTCAGAGCTAGGTTCAAGTTCATTTAAGGATTCGGATTTTGAATTCTGTATGTGCTGCTCAATATGAGCAGCATTGGTGCTATTAAATTCTGAATTTAACTGCGTATCCAATAGATTAAGGATCTCCTCGCGAAGAAGCTCAAGTTCATCGAGGATACTGGCGACGTCGGAGAGGGTTGGGGACCGTGGAATGCGGGCAACGAGGTCGATGTACATAGCCTCGATCGCCATCCAGTCGCCGTCAGCCCCCTCCTCTATCGCTGCAGTGATGAGCTTGCGGACATCCCGGCGGCAGATAGTCAGGTTCTCTTTCGCCTTGCGGAATGCCGACCGAGCAGCGACGACTTTTTGCGCGATGATGGCAAGCTCTTCGGATCGCGCAAGGATTGGCGAAAGGTCGAACCCAAACGCGTTCTCGATCTCGCCGGCGCCGTTTTTCCTCGCATAGCGTTTGCCGTTGGCACTATCCTTGCGAACAATAAGGCCCACATCGACCAGAAGCGCAAGATGACGACGTAACGTGGCACCTGCCATGCCGTGGGCTCGAAGAATTAATTGCGCGTTTGAAGGAAACACCACGAGCTGCGCGTCCTGGCGCAGTTCGTTTTCCGGATAGAAGCTCAGGAGCGCGTCGAGCACAGCTAGGCTGTTCGACTGCAGGCCGAGTTCTTCTTTCGCTTCCGAGGCATCACGGAAGACTTTCCATTTCTCGACCGTTTTCCCGGCCTTGATATCGTTTGCGGCCACTTGCCGCTTGACCAAGGCGAGCGTCATCGGCCGCCGCCCAAAGGGCGTCGTTACACTTCCTGTTTGCATCTCTTCAGCCCTCACAAAGGCAAAAGAAATCCGCTCACCAAAACAGCGCCAAAGACTCTTGACTGGGATTCGGGGAAATGCGATTCTCTAGTTGCGACACATATGAGAAGGGCTTCCACGACGGCGACGTTTGGGGGCCTTTTTCTTTTGCGGATTTGATCTCCTAGTTGCGATCGGATTGTCAGCTGACAATCGAACTAATGGTTTGTTTCAGAAGCGTTTTCTTTTTCGAACTGTTCAACGAGATCGCTCATACGAGCATCTAGGAATTTTGAAAATTCTTCTGATGTAACTGTGATCTTGGTGCCCTTGGTGGTCCGCTCTATCGATGCAAGCACGATACCCTTGCGCGTGCGAATCTTGCCCGCGGTGCTCTTCTTCGGCAATTTTGCATCCTGAGCCTGGTTCCACAGACGAGCGAACCTTTCATTCGTATCGATTGCTCTGAAATGAGGGTCCGCGATGGAATCTGCTACCCGTGCCGCCGCCGCTTTGTCTTTCAATAGTTCGGCAAAGGCCAGCCAGCGTGGGCGACCGATTCTAGAGGCGGGCCCAACAGCCATAATGATCTCTGTTGGAATGACGTCGGCCACTTGTAGGAGCCGCGAGGTTTCAGGCTTATCGACAGACAACGCTTGAGATATGCGGTCGCGATCAAAGCCGTGCTCTTCGAGCCGCCTCGCAAAAAGAGCTCGCTCGATGAAACTGAGATCAACGCGCGGCCCGTTTTCCTGGCCTTGCGCGACGATGAGTTCCTCGTCGGTCAGTTGGCGTACGATGGCTTTGACTGAGCGTTCCAGAACGATGGCCGCGCGCAATCGGCGGTGCCCATAGGCCGCTTGGTAGTGGTTCTCCTTCGTGGGATGTGGCCGCACCAAGATGGGGACTTGCTGCCCGCTCCCGCGCATAGAGGAAATAAGATCCTCAAGGGCTGCATCGTGGTCCGTCGGGATGCGATCCTGAATGAAGGATGCATCAATCTGGGCCGGGGTCAACTCGACGACCTTGTCACCGGCTGCAAGCGCCAAACGTAGCTCTTTGGCCGCAGCGGCTTCATCACCGAGACGAGCAAGAGACAGGTTCATGGCTCGCACCGCGCCAGCTGGCTTGTGTTGTGGCTGAGATTGAGTGGTTGCCTTAGGTGGCCCATCGCTACCCGCTGAACTGACCATATTTTTCAGAATGTCACGGCCCTTCATGCACGCCCCCATGAACTCTTGAGAAGTGCCTCAACTTCGAGGTTCACCCCATCCATTGATTCCACAGCGCGATCATAAGTCTGCCGATTCATCGATTCCCGTGCAGCCTCGTAGATCGTTTGCTTTGAGAGCCCGGCGTCAGAAATAGCCGTAGACTTCACCATCATCGAGGTCAGAACACGATCCCCGAACAAGCTTCGTAGAAAAGCAACGATCTGCGCTTGTGGGCCATCGTTTGGCTCGTACCGCGTGACCAGATAGCGCATCCAATCGTATTCGAGATTGCCACCCGCGTCCTTGACCACCGAAAGAAGGTCCGATGTCATTGCCAAGAACTGGTTCATAGATGCCACGTCCAGCATCTGGGGGTGGACAGTGATTAGCACTGCCGTCGCAGCGCATAGCGCCGAAAGCGTCAGGAACCCCAAGGTCGGTGGGCAGTCGATTACGACGACGTCGTATCGGTCAGAGAGGTCAGCTAGCGCGTTGCCGACTCGCATGAAAAACATGTCGGTTTCGGACCCGTTTCTTTCCGCGAGCGCTCGCGGCGTATCGTGCTCGAATTCATGCAGCTCAAGGTTACCCGGGATTATATCCAAACCGGGGAAATAGGTTTCGCGAACCACCTCCCCTACCGGGCGACGAAGATCATCATATCGGATAGCCCCGAACAGTGTCTCGTTTTCGCCGACATCAAATTCCGGCTGATAGCCCAGCATTGCGGACATCGAAGCTTGCGGGTCGAGATCGACAGCGAGGACTCGATAGCCGCGCAGAGCCAGATACTGAGCGAGATGCGTGGAGGTCGTTGTCTTACCCGATCCGCCTTTGAAATTGGTCACTGCGATAACCTGCAGATGTTCGCTTTCCCGGCGTCCGGACAGATAGGCTGGTTTTGTCTTACCCAGAATCTGGCGGATCGTGTTGATTTCGGACAAGGAGAAAGTCCGCCGGCCGCCCGACGTCTTCTCGGAGGTTACAGAATCTTCTTGAGCCGCTAGATGACGCACGTAGCTGTCCGTTACCCCGAGCAGCTTTGCGGCTTCCGTGCTACTAAATCGGCGAAGTGCCTTTTGCGCATCAGGTGAAAACAGCCGAGCGGAAAGTTCCTGAAGATTGCTGCTGAGCTTCGCGGCATCATCGGCTATAGTCTTATCAATCGAGACGCGTTCGATTTTGTCGACTTTAGTGCTTTTTGCGCTCTTATTCGCCAT
>NZ_CAXURS020000002.1:0-1976413 GCF_964253725.1 Neorhizobium sp. LjRoot104 | reverse complement strand
GTGTTGGTTTCCCGTTTAACTGCGCAATTTTCACAGAAAGCGCTTTAACTGCGCAGTTACATTATGCTCCGATTCGTTACCGATTTACAAACGCTTAACCAAACCGTCGTTTTGGCTTGCTTTACTCGCAAATGCACCCGGTGAGGCGTCTCCTCGTCCGATCTTCCGACGGTGAGGGGGCAGGTGCGTTTGGGGTAATGAGCGGAGTAGTCCGCGGACTACTCCGCTCATGACATTATCGGAAGGAAGGGTATTCAAACCCCGTGAACCAATAAAAGTGGATGGCGCATCGGAGCGTTCAGTCTCCCCTATCGGGGCTCACAAAGACTGGCGCAATGGACGTTTCCGACTGGTTTGCGGGCGGCGATGAAGCACAATCGGGGGCACGGCTACGGCGCTTCGATCGACGCTCGTGATAAACCTTGGCTGGCGCTAAAGGTCGATCTCGCTGAAACGGCTGCGATGGCAAGATACTCGGTCGGACCACTGACAATTGCGAGCCGGAGCTGGGCTGCTGGACGTGCTGGACGGAATACAGCGTGTTTTCGGGCCGCTTGCGTCCCGGCAGCGTCGCTCGCTCCCTGAAGGCGTTTCGAGACTGGGCAACTAGCGGCCGCTGGGATGCCTGTTGGCGGTTTGACTCAGCGGGCCCATTCTGACCCATGCGCCGAATGAGGCGATATGATCTGATCGATTTCGTGTGGCCGGCGACCGCCGCTTCAGCCGAGCAGGCGGGGAGGCGTTCGCCGCGTGGACGGCCGTCGCGTATCGAGCGGCAAGGTTTGGGTCTCGATCCGGCTCGGCGTGGCGTGGGCGACCGCCTTGGCGTCACTTACCATCTGCTTCGACTGCTTTCTAGGACGAGGGGAGGTGGGTGCCTGAGATGGGGCCGTCATCCGCAACCTTACGGCCAGATGCATGCGGGTGACGGACAGCATTTCCGTTCGCACTCGTCACCTGGCTGACACGGCGAGGAGGGGTCCGGGGTCGTTGTCCCGGTCGGCCGGAACGGGCTCGCAACCAAGCGGTCGCTGAGGCAAGACGTCTTTCGATCCGGCTCGGGCCCAATTGCTTGCCAGGCACGGATCGGCTGTTCCCCACGGGTTGTTCGGGGACGTTGGTCCGGATGCAGCCGCGTGGCTGATGAATCTTGGGAGGCGGATCGTATCGGCGCATCCCTGTGCGACCGAGGCGCCTTGAGCAATAAGACCCGAGTCCCGCCGCTGCTGTTGATGCCTCTTCGGCACGCGGCCAAACCTGAGGTACGGCCTGATCGAGAGCCTCTTCATCCGACCTGGTTCACTTCCGCCGCGTCGCTCTTTGCTCCCACAGGATCGCCGAGAGCGCCCTGGCAATGATCCAGTTCGCCTCAATGCGGCTGTGGAGCCGCGCTTGTGACTGGGCCCCGAAGGGGGTCATCCTTGCGATTGGTAGTCCGCGGACAACTGAGAAACTATCCCAGAACCTTGGCTGCGCGCGCTACGGGGGGCGCGGCTTTACGAGGCTCGGATTCAGGGGAACTCTCGATGCCCTGTACGGTAATCCAAATTCCCCTTTGAGGTTCGGGAGGAGGCGATGGCAGCTGATATGGGTGCAGCGGCCTGGGGCTTAGAATGTCCCGTGACAAGCCGCGGTGCGGGCGACGCGGAGACTGCACGCCTTTATCTCTTCAGCGAATGCAGATCCGACATAAGGCCGCGAACAGGCTGCTGGCCGTGTCGAGCCTCGAACGAAACCGTCGCCGCGACAGGTGGCGCGGCGACGTGGATCCAACTGGTCCGTGGGCTGTGACAGCGGCTCGCTGCAGAGCGCTGCCACCCGGTCGAGCCGGTCGCGGGTTTCGCCGTCGGCCCATCGGCGGACGGAGCGGGAGATATTTGGCGATGCAAGGGGCGCCTCCATGAAGCCGTCTCAGCGGTCGAGCCCGGCGATGGCTGAAGCTAGGCGCGCTTGCCCGATGACCATCTTGGATGGGACGAGAGCCGGCGATTCAGGCAGCCTGTTCGATCTCCGAAGTGAGGTCCAGACGCAGCGCTCTGGTCGTCAAAGAACCGAGGGACGGCTTTCGCTCCAGGGATAGCAGCCTCCGCCTGGGCAAGAGACCGCGTCAGTGCTTGTATGGGTGAAGCGCTCGGATGAAACGTCGCCATGTCTTTAAGTCCGCGATCGCCGCGTACGGATCCCCGGGCGCGGCAGAATCTTCCCAGCTGGTATAAACTGCGGCGGAAAGGGGAGGGTGGTTAACTTCGCCTGGGACGATCGAGGTCGGAATTGCCGCAAATGGGAATGGTGTTTGGGTCAGCGATAGATCGACGAATCGAAATTTCATCCGCATATTCCCTTTTCAGGGTGAAATCGGCTCCGAACGCATTGACGGCTGCCGATATGGTCTCCGCCCAGGCGGCGGAACCATCCAAGACCATCATTCTTTTGGTCGACACACCGTGCGGTTTCAGGCGAGTTTTCTCATAAAACCGCACTAGATCCATCTCCCGAGTTGAACGCGCTGCTAACCGTACCTGTGGCAATCAGGCGGATCGTCCTGTGCTCAAGACCAGGCGCAGCCTGGAAACGCGTCCAGGGGCAGCTTGAGGTATCGCATGCCGTTGGCTTCCGGTTGCGGAAGCTGGCCGCCATTGATGTTGATCTGCAGCGCATGCAGGATCAGCTTCGGCATCGGCAGGGTGCGGTCGCGCTTCTCGCGGATGGCGACGAACGCGTCCCTGCCAGGAGACTGCTTGAGATGGATGTTTTCCGCCTTCTGACGGTCCACCGTGCTTTCCCACTGCGGCTGGCGGCCGCCGGGCTGGTAGTCGTGTCCGACGAAAATCCGCGTATCCCCAGGCAGTGCCAGGATGGCCTGAATGCTTGACCACAGAGCACCTGCGCTGCCGCCGGGAAAATCCGCGCGGGCCGTGCCGCTGTCCGGCATGAACAGCGTGTCATGAACGAATGCGGCGTCGCCCGCCACATAGGTGATCGACGCAAGCGTATGGCCGGGCGAATACATGACGCCGACCTCGATGTCGCCGATCGAGAACGTATCTCCATCGGAGAACAGCCGGTCCCACTGGCTGCCATCGGCAGGCAGGTCCGGCCTGTTGTAGATCTGCGCCCAGATTTTCTGGACATCGATCACGTGAGCACCGATCGCGATCGGCGCGCCGGTCTTGCTCTTCAGGTAGGCGGCGGCCGAGAAGTGGTCGGCATGCGGATGAGTGTCGAGGATCCACTCAAGACGCAGGTCGTGCTGGCGGACATGGTCCAGCAGCGCGTCTGCGTTATGGGTCGCCGTCGAACCGGACTTCTCATCGAAGTCGAGAACGGGATCGATAATGGCGCAGGCCCTGGTTTGCGGGTCGCTCACCACGTATTGGATCGAAGAGGTACGCGGATCGAAAAATGCGGCGACGTCAGGTCTATGCATAGCTGGCCTCCGGGAAATCTGCGGCGCGCGGAGAAAAGATCGCCCGTGCGGGATCGAACGTATAGAACTCGGTATAGGAGGCCGCATCCCGCGCCAATTGTGCGACGGATTCAAGGATAAAAAGGACGGTCTCGTCCGAAAGCAGAACGCTCAGATTGAGCCGCGTAAAGCCCGGCTTCTCGATCTCGTTGCCGCTGAGGATCGCCTGCCTGATCCGCTCCGACGTCTCGGGGTCGATCGCCAGCAACCGGTGCACATAGGGGCCGGCGCAGGCGCAGCCTCCGCGGGCCTGAATGCCGAACCGGTCGCTGAGCATGCGGGTGATCAGTTGCTGATGTACGTAGCCACCTTTCCCGTCCCTGATGCGAAACGAGAATATCGGCAGGCGCGCCATTGAGGGGGGACCCAGAAGCTCGATCTGCGGCACGTCCTGCCAGGCGGCGAGCGCCCTTTGCGTGAAGACGTCGTTCAGCAGCCGGATCTTCTCCAGTCCGATCGCATGCTTGACGAGAAAGACAAGTGCCGCACGAATGTCGCCGACGACATTGGGCGTTCCGGCTTCTTCACGGGCTTCCAGGCTGTCGCTATAGTCGTGGCAGGTGGGCGAAACGAACTTGACGGTGCCGCCGCCCGGCCAGGACGGCTTGTCGGTGACGACGGCGTCATGGCGCACGATCAGCACGCCGGAGGCGCCCGGGCCGCCGAGGAACTTGTGCGGCGATACCACGATCGCGTCGATCTCAGCTCCCTGTTCCGGCGTCATCGAAATCGGCATGTAGGGTCCGGCGCCGGCATAGTCCCAGACGATCTTGGCGCCCGCCCGCTTCGCAAGCCTGGTCACGGCTGCAACGTCGGTAGAGATGCCGGTTATGTTCGATGCGGCTGAAAACGAGCAGATTGTCAGGGCGGTGTCGATGCCCCGAAGAGCTTCGCCCAAAAGGGCAAGGTCCGGGCCTCCGCCGCTGCCTTCGGCGATTTCGACAATCTCCGCGCCGCTCTCGCGCCAGGGCAGGATGTTCGAATGGTGTTCGTAGGGTCCGACGATCACGCGGACCCGCCGGCCGGAAGCGACCGCATCCGTGACGCCCAGCAGGTTGACGAGCCGATTGAGGCCCGCAGTGGCGCCGGATCCCGCAAAAATGGCGGCATGGCGACTATCCGCTCCGCAGCATTCCTTGATCACCGACCGCGCTTCACGCCGCAGGCGGGTCATCATTCCCCCGCAATAGGAGGCCTCCGTATGGCTGTTGGCGTAATAGGGCAGGACCTCATCGAGAACAAACTGCTCGACCTGCCTGAGCGCGCGTCCCGAGGCGACGTAGTCGGCATAGACGAGATCCTTCAAGCCGAACGGCCCGGCGACCTTCGCGCGTGAACCGATCAATCCGTCTTTCAATGCGGCGATCGGATCGGCGACTTCGAGGCTGCTTTTGAACTTGCCGAGAACGGTGACGAGTTCCTTGGATGGATTGAGATCGGCCTGTTCACGCATCGTCAGTCTCCATAGGGTGATTGACAGCGATTCTAATCTCGATCACCGTCTGAAAACTTCACCTATTTTTCAGAGAACGAGCGAAAACGCGGGTCACATGATCGACAAATCTGTAAATTTTGATCATATCGATCTAAAAATCCTGACCTGCCTCCAGCGCGACGCCGCACTCTCGCAACGGGATCTGGCCGAACAGGTCGGGCTTTCGCAAAATGCCTGCTGGCGTCGGCTGCAGCGGCTCCAGTCAAGCGGCGTGGTGGGAGCTTCACACGCCGAGGTCGATCTCGAGATGCTGGGCTTCGATCTGACGGTGATCGTGATGATCCGAACCCGTCACCATTCCAAGGAATGGTCCGAGGATTTCCGCAAGCACGTCGACCGGCTGCCGGAAGTCATCGACTTCTATCGGATTGGCGGAGACTGGGATTATCTGATCAAGGTCGTCACACGCGGGATCTCCGGCTACGACGCCTTCTACCAAAAGCTCATCACCAATTTCGACCTGGCGACCGTGACCGGATTTTTCGCCATGGAGGCGATCATTCGCAATCGGGCCGTGGACCTAAGCCGCCTGAGGTGAAGGCGCCTCCAGCGGCGAGGCCCGCGCGGCCTGCTGCTGCAGGCGGACCCATCGTGCAGATGTTATTATGTCACATTTGCAATTGACGAATGTAATAACATTACGTATGCAGCCGCGGACAGTCCCGAGGATGCGATGAGCAACGTCACCCGGAATTCGAGAATCGTAAGCTTGGCTATCAAGGTCAGGCCGCGTGAGCGGCGAGCGTGATCATCGATGCCGGGGCCTCAGGTCAATCGACAACAAAGCATCGCGGACGCTACGGAGGACATAGCCCGCACGCTCTCCGCTGAAGCACAACCCATGACTTCTGTCACAACATCCAATCGAACGGAGAACGCAATGCGCATTGCGAACGCGCTTTTATTCACGCTGATGCTCGGTGCCTCGATGCCGGCGGCGCATGCCCAGGCCGACACCCTGAAGGTTGCCGGTCCCTGGGAGATCACCGGTATTGAACCGGCCCAGACAGGATATATGTTCAGCCGTCTTCAGGTGGCCGAGACGCTCGTGACGACTGACAAAAAGGGTGCGCTTTCTCCTGCTCTTGCGGAAAAGTGGACGGTTACGGATGATGGCCTGACCTGGCGCTTCACCATCCGCGGCGACGCCGGATTTCACGATGGATCCTCGGTAACCGCCGAAGCCGCCGCGGCCAGCCTTCGGCGAGCGCTGTCGGGCGTCGGTGTTCTTTCGCAGGCGCCGATCGCCGACATTGCAAGTGAAGGGCGCGACATCCGAATTCGCCTGACGAAGCCATTCTCCGCGCTGCCGGCCTATCTCGTTCACTTCAGCACCATCATTCTGGCGCCATCCTCCTTCGACACTGCCGGCAAGATCACCCGGATCGTCGGTTCCGGGCCCTATAAAGTGAAGGCACTGACGCCGCCGGCGCGGCTCGAACTTGAAGGCTCGAACAGCTGGTGGGGCGGTCGGCCCGGAATTGATGAGGTCAACTATCTGGCCGTGGGGCAGGGGGAGACCCGCGCCCTGATGGCCGAAAGCGGGGAGGCGGACCTGGTCTTTTCCATGTTGCCTGTTTCGGTCGACCGCTTGAAGGCAAATCCGAAGCTCGACGTCCGGATTGCCACCATCCCCCGCACCCGCATCCTCAAAGTCAATGCAGCGTCGCCCTTCTTCGACCAGGTGGAAGAGCGGCAGGCAATCAGTGCCGCGATCGACCGCGTCGGCATCGCCAAGGTCATCCTGCGTAACGCTGATCTTGCCGCAACCCAGCTCTTTCCACCGGCCATGAAAGGTTGGAATTCTGCCGATGTTCGACCGCTTGAGAGAAATGTCGAGAAGGCAAGGACGCTGCTCAAGACAGCAGGTTGGATACCTGGCCGTGACGGCATCCTGGAGAAGGATGGAAAACGCTTCAGCGTAACTCTGCTCACCTATGCGAGTTGGCCGGAACTGTCGCCGATCGCGACTGCCTTGCAGGCCCAGCTTCGGCAGATCGGCATCGACGTGAAGGTCTCCGTTGGCAACAGCTCGGAAATCCCGGCGCGTCATCAGGATGGCACGCTGGAAATGGGACTGGTGTCACGGCTCTACTCGATCGTGCCTGATCCGATCGGTACGCTGCTCCAGGACTATGGTCCGGGCGGCAGCGACTGGGGCTCGATGGGTTGGGACAACAAAGAGATCCAGGGCATCGTGGGGCAACTTGCCGCGACAAGTGATGCCAGCGCCCGCATGCCGCTCCAGGCCCGTGCCGTTGAAATCCTTCAGGAGGAACTGCCGAGCGTTCCGGTCACCTGGTCGGAGCTTGCCATCGTCTCCAGCAAGCGGATTGTCGGCGTCGAGGTCGATCCCCTTGAAGTCAACTACCGCCTCTCCGCCATCCGCTGGGCAAAATGATGGAAGGCGCCATGAAGAACTTCCTTCTTTCGCGCCTGTTGCAGGCCGGCATTGTCGCCATCGTGGTCGGAGCGGTGTGCTTCGCCTTGATGCGCGCGCTGCCCGGTGATGCGGCCATGCGTATTGCGGCCGGCCGTTACGGTCCCGATGCCCGCATCGCCGATGCGGCGGAAAAGGTCAGGCTCGAACTCGGGCTCGACCGTCCGATTGCGACGCAGTTCCTGGAGTGGATCGGCAGCCTGCTGCGGTTCGATCTTGGCCATTCGCTCGTCACGGGCCGAGCGGTTGCCCATGAACTGCAGGTGCAGCTAGGCGCTTCCGTCTGGTTGGCTGCGGCAGCGTTGCTTATCTCGCTCCTGATCGGCCCGCTCGCCGGGCTCTTCGCCGGCCTGAAACCCGGTGGTGCCGCCGACCGGTTCGGGCTTGCCGGGGCCGTCGTCTTCCGCGCCATCCCTCCTTTCGTGCTCGGCCTGATCCTGATGCTGATCTTTTCCCGGAAGCTTGGCTGGTTGCCGCCGGCAGGCTTCGGTTCGCCGCGCGAGATATTGCTCCCGGCGCTGACCCTGGCGCTCGGGCTTGCAGCCATGTCGAGCCGCGTTACCCGCAATGCGATTGCGGCTGTTGCACGGGCGCCCTACTTCGCCTTCGCCCGCTACAAGGGGCTTCCGGAGGCGGTGGTGGTCAGGCGTCACGGGCTTCGCAACGCTGCCATCCCCGTCGTCTCCTACCTTGGCCTGCAGGCGATCTATCTGGTCGAGGGCGTCGTGGTGGTGGAATCGCTGTTTGCCTATCCCGGTATTGGTCACGCGCTGGTGCATGCCATAGTCGAGCGGGACGTCCCGATGGTCCAGGGAACGGCACTGGTGATGGGACTGATGTTCGTTGCCATAAACGCGACCGTCGATCTTCTCACCTTGTGGCTCGACCCGCGGATGAGGAGGACGGCATGAGCACGATCGATCATATCTCCCATCCGCAACCGAAATCAGGCATCGGAGCAGCACGTTTGACCGGCGCCGGACTTCTGGTTCTGCTCGGCGGTTTTGCGATAATCGGACCAGTGGTCATACCGATGGATCCGTCGGCCCAGGATTTCGGCGCAAGCCTCGCCCCGGTCGGCGGCGACTATCTGCTCGGCACCGACCATTACGGACGCAGCATGCTCGCGCGACTAGCTCATGGCGCACGCCTCTCATTCGGCATGGCCTTCCTCACCACGCTGGCGGCAGCCATGCCCGGCGTCCTGCTGGGCCTGCTCGCAGCCTGGAGAGGCGGCTGGGCGGAGAAGGGGCTGGAGCTGATGGCGACTGTCGTTTTGGCGCTGCCCGGTCTCATGCTCGTCCTGCTTCTGCTCGCCTTCTCACCCGGTGACTACGGCCCGCTCTTCCTCGGCCTGGCGCTGACCCTGTGGGTGGAGTTCTACCGGGTGACGAGGGCGACGACGAAGACGGTGCTGTCCCAGCCGCATATAGAAGCGGCACGGATGCTGGGCTTCGGCTCGCGCTATATCCTCACGCACTATGTCCTGCCGGTCATCGGACCGATGATCGCGACACTCGCGGCCTTCGCCATGGCAACGGCGATCATCGCTGTATCGACGCTGAGCGCGATCAGCGTCGGCCTTCAGCCTCCCACGCCCGAGCTCGGCAGCATGATCGTTGAACTCCTGCCCTATTTTGCCGAGGCGCCGGTGCAGGTCCTGCTTCCCGCGGGACTGATCTTCCTGCTCGTCCTTGGCCTGCAGCTCCTGGCTCAGGGAGAGCGCGCATGAATATTCAGGCAATGAACGATCTCCTGGTCACCGACCTTTCGATCCACACGGCGAACGGGCCTATCGTCTCCAACGTCTCACTGTCGTTGGTCAGGGAACATCCCCTGACGCTTCTCGGGGAAAGCGGATCGGGAAAATCCCTGGTAGCCCAGGCGATCATGGGCAATCTGCCCCCGGGGCTGCATGCGACAGGACGCGTTTTGTTCAAAGGGTCGGATCTTCTCGCTGAGACAACCTTCGAGCGTCGTTCCCGCTGGGGCCGCAGCATCGGCCTCCTGCCGCAGGAGCCCTGGCTGGCGCTTGATCCGACGATGCGGGTTTTGCCTCAGGTGGCGGAAATCCATCGCTACGTAAAGGGCGAGGATGCTGCCGCAAGTGCGGCCGGGGCAAAGGAAAATCTGCTGGAGGTCTCCCTGTCGTCTGCGGAGGCGCTTTACCCCTTCCAGATTTCCGGCGGCATGGGCCAGCGGGCAGCCATTGCCATGGCTCATGCGGCCGGCGCCGAACTGCTGATCGCCGACGAGCCGACCAAAGGCCTGGACTCGATGCTCAGGGGCCAGGTGACGGCCCGTTTGCGCAAGGAAGTGGAGAGTGGACGTCTTCTCCTCACGATCACCCACGATGTCGCTGTTGCCCGGGCACTCGGCGGAACCATCGGCATCATGCTGAACGGTCGGCTCGTTGAGTCCGGCCCTGCCGAAGCAGTCCTCAAGGCGCCCCAGCATCGCTACACCAAGGCGTTGCTTTGGTCGGAACCATCACAGTGGGAGCGACAGGCACCGGCGGCATCGGGCGAGACGGTTATCGCCGGGCGCGGCCTGAAAAAAAGCTACGGCAGCAAGACGCTGTTTTCCGGGCTTGATATCGAAATTGGCTCCGGTGAGATCGTCTCGATCGTCGGCCCCAGCGGATGCGGCAAGACGACGATCGGCAACATCCTTCTTGGCCTGAGCCCGCCTGACGCGGGCTTGGTCGAACGACACGCGAGCCTCTCACCTCTGCGTTTCCAGAAGCTCTACCAGGACCCGCCTGCCGCCTTCGCGCCGCATCAGACGATCCGCAAAGGGGTAAGAGATCTGGTTCGCCTGCATGGCGAGACCTGGGCAAAGGTGGAGGAATTGCTGGCTCGGTTGCGGCTGTCGGAGAGCCTGCTCGGTCGCCGGCCGGGAGAGATTTCGGGCGGAGAACTGCAGCGGTTTGCGCTGCTGCGTGCCCTCCTGCTCGATCCTGCCTTCCTCTTCGCGGACGAGGCGACCTCTCGCCTCGACCCGGTCAGCCAAAAGGAGGTCATCACGTTCCTGCAGGAGATCGCCGCCGAGACGGGCCTCGCCATCCTGTTGGTCACTCACGATCGGGATATTGCCGAGACAATATCCACGCGGGTCATCGATCTGGGAAACCGTGATGAAAAAGCGATGTGAGAACCGCGGCTCCGGTGCCGCCGGATATCTCCTCGGGCACGATCATCGAACGGTCTATCAGCTCTTGCGCGGTTCCTCGGGAACAAGGCTTTCCAGGTTCAGGCCAAGCGCATCGCCGAGCCTTTTCATGGTGGGCAGGGTGACGGCCATGTCGAGGATCGAGCCGACGGTCTGGTCGATGGGTGAGGGCATGCGTTCGCCGGCCTCACCCGAGCGGCCGAGGCCGGTGATGTGGTTGATCGAGATGCCCTTGATCTTCTCGGCCGGCTTGACCATCTCGCCGATGATGGCGGGCATGGCGGCGAGCCGTGCCTTTTCCATCTCCATGGCCGCCAGTTCCGGCGAGCGGCCGTTTTCCGCCTCGATCCGGGCGGCCTCGCCGTCGGCCTCGGCCTTCTTCTGGATGCGCAGCGTGTCGGCCTCCTCCCGGCGGATCAGGCCGCGGGTCTTGGCGGCGATCTGGTCGCTCTCAGAGATGATGCGCACGCGTGTGGCCTGCGCTTCTGCATCCTGTTCGGCCGCCAGCAGCGCCAGCCGCTTGCGGCGCTCGGCCTCCGCCACCTGCCGCACCGTCTCGAGATTTTCCTCCGCCGTGATCACGGCGGCGCGCGCGCCCGCTGCCTCCGCCTTGGCACGGCTTTCCTCCTGGCTCTTTGCAGAAATCAGGATGGAGCGATCCTGCTCGGCGATTTCAAGCGCCCGCGCCTGATGGATCTCGGCCTCGCGGACGACCTGTTCGCGGGCGATAGAGGCGGACTGGATGGAGCGTTCCATGCCGATGCGGGCTTCGGCGGCCGCGGTCTCGGCCTCTGCCTTGCGGCGGGCCACTTCCGTCAGTTGTTGAGCCAGCAGCAGTTCGATCTCCTGGGTCTGCTGGATCTCGGCCCGACGCTGTTCCAGCTCGATTTCCAGCTTGCGGCGGTTGGATTCCACTTCGGCGCGGCGCACGCTGACCTGGCTCTCGCCCTCGATCTCCGCCCGCTCCTTCTTCGATTTGGCAATGACCTCGGCAAGCTTGCGCATGCCGACGGCATTAAAGGCGTTGTTTTCGTCCAGAGCCGAGAACGGTGTCTGGTCGAACGAAGTCAGCGAGACGCTGTCCAGCTGCAGGCCGTATCTGGAAAGCGTGCCGGAGAGGGCTTCGTGCACCTGCCGCACGAACTCTCCGCGGTTTTCATGGAGTTCGTCCATTGTCATCCGGGCTGCGACGGCGCGCAGCGCATCCACCATCATGCCGTCGATGAGGGATCTGAGTTGATCGGCCTGGAAGGTGCGCCTCCCCAGCGTCTGCGAGGCCCGCACAACCGCTGTTTTTTCCGGAACGACAGAGGTGTAGAACTCGGCGCCGACATCGATGCGCATGCGGTCCTTGGTGATCAGGGCGCTGTCGCCGGTCCGCGACACATCCATGCGGATGGTCTGCATGTTGACGCGTCCGACCTCGTGAAAATAGGGGATCGCCAGCGTGCCGCCGTCGATCACCACCTTGCGGCCGCCGATGCCGGTCCGCACGAGGCTCACCTCATTGGTGGCCCGCTGGTAGAATAGGGCGGCCAGCACGATCAGGATGGCCGCAAGAATGAGTAGGACGATGATCCAGCCCAGAGCGCTCATGGTTTTGTCCTTTCGGTGCCGGGTCAGAATTGCGGTGGGAAATGGCGGCCGCCGCGATCGAGCGTGATCCAGCGCAGCTCGGTGAAGGCGTCGAGCGACCAGCGTCCGCCATATCGCCCGACGCCGCTGGCCTTGGTGCCGCCGAAGGGCACATGCGGTTCGTCGTTGATGTTCTGGCAGTTGATATGGCAGATGCCGGTTTCCAGCCGCTCGGCCAGCCGCAGGGCCCGTGCCTCGTCCTTCGACCAGACCGCGGCCGTCAGACCGTATTCCGTATCGTTGTTGAGCGCGGCCGCCTCGCCGTCGTCGCGGAACGGGCTGACCACGACCACCGGCCCGAAGGTCTCGTCATGCCATATGTTCATGGAACTGTTGACCTTCGTCAGCACTGTCGGCTCGACGAAATTCTCCCAGGCCCGGCCACCGAGTTCCACCTTGGCGCCCTTGGCCACGGCGTCGTCGATCAGTGCCTTGACGCGGAGCGCCTGGCGGGTGTTGACCAGCGGGCCGATGACATTGGAGGGGTCGTTGGTATGGCCGGTCTTGAGCTTGCGGGCGCGCGCCAGGAAGCGTTCCATGAAGGGCTCGTAGATCTTCTCGTGCACCAGTAGCTTTTCGGTCGACATGCAGACCTGGCCCTGGTGCATGAAGCTGCCGAAATTGGCGGCCCGCGCGGCGGCGTCCAGATCGGCATCCTCGAGCAGGATCATCGAATCCTTGCCGCCGAGCTCGACGCAGACCTTCTTGAGATAGGCGCCGCATTTGGCGGCGATCTGGCGGCCGACGGCGGTGGAGCCGGTGAAGCTGATCGCCTTGACCTTGGAATTGCCGATCATCTCGTCGCCCACCGCGCCGACGCTGTCGCGCGAGCAGGTGACGACATTGAAGACGCCGGCCGGTATGCCGGCCTCCTCCAGGACCTCGGCGAAGTAGAGGCCGCCCGAGTAGGGCGTGTCTTCCGAGGGCTTCAGCACGATCGTGTTGCCGACGGCAAGGGCTGCGGCAAAGCCGCGCGAGGTCAGGATGCCCGGCATGTTCCAGGGGCTGATGACGCCGACGACGCCGAGCGGAAAGCGTGTGGCCATCATGAACTTGTGGTGTTCGGATGGCAGCACGTCGCCGATCGACTGGTAGCAGAGAGCCGCCGCAGAACGGAACACTTCCGCCACATAGCCTGCCTCGAACATGCCTTTGCCCTTCCAGCCGCCGCCCTCGGCCATGGCCGCGGCACAGAAGTCCGCCTTGCGGCGATCCCAGACGTCGGCGATCTTCAGGAGCAGGTGGGCGCGTTCGTGAAAGGCGCGGCCCGCCCAGTCGCCGAAGGCCGCCTGGGCGGCATCGATCGCCCGGCGCATGTCGGCAGCGGAGCCGTCCGGAACACGCGCATAGACGGAGTTGTCGGAGGGGTTGAGGTCCTCGAAGGTGCGGGCGGCTGGCACCCATTGCCCGCCGATGAACATGCCCCTGACGGAGGGCGTGGGGGATGTGACGACATCAAGCATAATGCAATCTCCTCAGTTGCGGTTGGGATCATGGCGCCATGCCCGAGCGCGGGCAGCGGCTTCCTCGATCTCTTTCAGGACGGATTTCAGTCGATCCTGGCTGTTGCCCATCTCAAGGGACGGCGAGGCCGGGTAGGGTGGCGGGTTGCTGGTGTGGCCGGGCGACGGGCCTGATGGCGCGCTGCTGCCATGTTCGGCGCGGCTTGCGCAGCTGGCTTCCGCGATGATGTCGTTGAGCGACAGGCCGCCCAAAAGCGCATCCGCGGAGCCGCGCATGGCGGGGGCAGGAGCGACCGGACGAGTGGGCGAAGCATACCCCGCTGACGCGGACGATCCCTCATCCTCCTGCCGGGACCTTCTCCCCGCGGGCGGGAAGGAGGGAGCTGCTGCAATGTCTGCGATCCCCTTCGCCCCGGTTGCGGGGAAAGGGTCGCCGAGCGCCGCGGAGGCGCGGTGACGGGCGGCGGCCTCCCCGCGCACGGCAGCGGCGGGCAGGGCAGCGGCGGGCAGGGCAGCGGCGGGCAGGGCAGCGGCGGGCAGGGCAGCGAGGGCAGCGGCGGCGATATCGGCCGGTGACGCGCCCATGGTCCGCGGCGGGGCATTGTTGGGAGCCGGGAAGAGGGGTGGTGTGGACGTGGGCGCGGCCGGCGTCGCGGGCCGAGTGCCAGATGCCGAAGCCTTGCCGCCGCCCAGATAGGCGGCCTGCACCGCCGGATCGTTGCGCAGGTCCTGCGCCCTGCCCTCATGGATGATATGGCCATTCTCCAGCAGATAGCCCCGGTCGGCGATGGCCAGGCTCTGCTTGGCGTTCTGCTCCACGAGGAGGATGCCGATGCCCGTGTCGCGCACCACCTTCAACGCCTGGAACAGTTCCTTGCAAAGCAGGGGAGAAAGACCGAGCGAGGGCTCGTCCAGTGTCAGCAGCGCGGGATTTGACATCATCGCGCGGCCGATCGCCACCATCTGCTGCTCGCCGCCGGACATGGTCCGCACGATCTGCTTGCTGCGCTCTTGCAATTTGGGAAAGAGGCGCAGCACGCGGTCCAGGTTGCCGGCCTCTTCGTCGCGGGCGCGGGGTGCATGGGCGCCCAGCCGCAGGTTTTCGGCAACCGACAGGTCGGCGAAGACACCTCGACCTTCGGGCACGAGAGCGATGCCTTCATCGACGATCTTGTTGGCGGCAAGCCCGAGTATATCGCGACCCTGCATGGTGATCGCGCCGGCCGCGCGTCCCTCGCAGATGCCGGAGACGGCCTTGAGCAGAGTGGATTTGCCGGCGCCATTGGCGCCCAGGATGACCACGATCTCGCCGCGGCCGACCTTCAGCGATGCGCCTTCCAGCGCGCGGTGCTGGCCATAGGAGACAGACAGTCCCTTCACCTCAAGCATCGTCGTCCCCCAGATAGGCGCGGATCACGGCGGCGTCGGACAATACCTCGGCGGGTGTTCCCTCGGCGATCTTGGTGCCGGCGGCCATGACGACGCAGCGGTCGCAGAGCGAGCGGATCGCATCCATCACATGCTCGACTAGGATCACCGTCCGGCCCTCGTCGCGCAGGCTGCGGATCAGGCGGATTCCCTCTTCCAGTTCGGTCGGGTTGAGACCGGCAAGCCATTCGTCCAGCAGCACCACGCGCGGCTCTCCGGCAAGCACGCGGGCCAGTTCGACGCGCTTGGTATCGATATATGTCAGCTGCCCCACCGTCATATGGCCACGGCCGGCCAGGCCGACCTTTTCCAGCATCGCTTCCGCGACCGCATCGGCCTCGTGTCCCCAATGGCGGCGGTGGCCGAAGACCGCACCGGCCTTGACGTTTTGCAGCACGGTCATGGACGGCAGCAGACGCACGAGCTGGAAGGTGCGAGCCACGCCGCGCCGCGCGATATCCTGCGCGGCCAGATGCGTGATTGGTTGTCCCCGCAGGCTGATTGCCCCCGAGGTGACGGGAAAGGCGCCCGAAATCAGGTTCAGCGTGGTCGATTTTCCCGAACCGTTCGGCCCGATCAGGCCCAGCACCTGATGTTCGGTCACGTCGAAATCCATGCGGTTGACGGCCACCAGGCCGCCGAAGCGCTTGGTCACGCCGCGAAGGGATAGAAGCGCTGTCATACATAGCCCTCCGCCGATCGCATTCTCCTGCCGGCCATATCGATCAGGCCGACGAAGCCCTTGGGCAGCAGGTAGACGATGACCAGGAAGCAGACGCCGAGAAGCAGGGTGGTCTGGTTGGGGAAGGAGACCGAGATTGCCTCCCACAGGAAGGTGAAAGGGATGACACCGACGAGCGGTCCCCACAGCCGGCCGGTGCCGCCCAGCAGCGCCATGATCACCACCTGGAAGGACAGCATCGGCGAGAAGGCAAGTGACGGCTCGATATAGACATAGCGCGGGGCAAGCATGGCGCCGGTGATGGCGGCCACCGCGCCCGGGACCATGAACAGCAGGATCTTGGCCCGCGCGGTATCGATGCCGGAATGACGGGCGACGGCCTCGTCGTCGCCGATGATCCGCAGGGCGAAGCCCAATCGAGAGCGACCGATCAGCCAGCCCAGCAGCCAGACCAGCGCGGCAAGCCCCAGCAGCTGCCAGTAGATATGCATCTCGCCGATGGAGGTCAGCACGTAGATGCCCTTGGTGCCGGAAATATTCTGGCTCCAGGTGATGATCTGGCGCACGAACTCGGCGAGCCCCAGCGTGAAGATCACGAAGTAGACACCCGACAGGCGCAGCGTCGCCAGGCCGACCAGGGCGGCCATGACGGCACCGCTGACGCCGGCAATCGGCAGCAGTGTCCAGTAGGGCAGATACTGGATGCCGATGCCCGTCACATAGGTGCCGACGCCGAAAAATGCCGCACTCGCGAGAGAAATGTAATGGGTCGGCCCGGAAAACAGCGCCCAGCTGGTGGCCAGCACCGTGTACATGGCGATGGTGACACCGATGCTGAGGCCATAGGCGCCGGCCGTCCAGGGCAGGCAGGCCGCTATGGCGAGCGCTATGGCGCACAGTGCCAGATTGCCCCAGTCGCGGGAGGAAAGAGCGCTCATGTGGTCGGCCTCCCGAACAGGCCCTGGGGGCGAAACAGCAGGATGATGACGAACAGCAAGTAGGCGGCTGCCAATGTCAGGCCTGGATCGATCAGGCGTGCCACGAAGGTTTCCAGCAGACCCAGCAGCAGGGCTGCGACGATCGTGCCGCGCACGTCGCCCACACCGCCCATGATGACGATCACCAGCGCTTTCAGCGTGAAGGTCACGCCGGTCGAGGCATCAAGCGTCAGGAAGGTCGAGATCAGCGCGCCGCCGGTGGCCGTGACCGCACCGCCCAGCGCAAAGGCCAGCGCTGCCGTGCGCCTGACGTCGATGCCGACGAGCCGCGCGCTTTCCGGGGCAACCGAGATGGCGCGGATCGTCATGCCGGCCCGGCTGCGGTTGAGCCACAGCCACAGAAGGCCGCAGATGACGACAGCGGCCAAAAACGCCGCGACGCGATTGGCGCCGTAGGTATCGCCCAGGATATGGACAGGCGTCGAAAGATAGGAATAGCTGAAATAATCGCCGCCGAAAAAGGCCAGCATCAGACCGACTGCCACGAAGGACAGGCCGAAGGTCGTGAGGATGGAATCGACCTCCAGCTGGCCGCGCGATCTGGCGCGCTTTACCAGCGGACGCAGGAAAATCAGATAGATCAGCCAGTTCAGCAGAAACGCGACCGGTGCCACGACGAACACGGTCAGCAGCGGGCTGATCTGGCTTCCGGTCCAGAACCAGAAGGCGACGAACCCTCCGGCCACCAGCATTTCGCCGTTGGCGAGGTTCATGATCCGGGCCATGCCGTATTGCAGGTTCAGGCCCATCGCGATCAGCGCATAGGTTCCGCCCAGCAGTAGCCCCGTTATGAGTATATCCATGCCACTCCCCGGCTTGAAAATGCCCCGGGATCCGGTTCCGGACCCCGGGGGATGCCTGTTGCTTCCTACTTCCAGGCGGCCTTTTTCTTTACATCGACAGCGCCGTCGCGACCGGTCGAGGCCACGCCCTTGAACACGCCGCCCTGCCACTGGCCGACCGTCCAGAACGAGGGGTTGTTGTTGTGTCCGTCGAACTTGAGCGGGCCGATCACGGTATCGAAGCTGGTGGCCTTGATGTGCTTGATGATGGCGGCATTGTCGAAGGAGCCGACAGCCTCGATCGACTTCTCCAGGACCTGGAAAGACGAATAGACCATGGCGCTCGCCCAATAGTCCGGCTTGGCGCCCGTGACCTCTTCGTGGCGTTTGGCATAGGCCTTGAAGGCCTCTCCGTCGGCATTGACGCCGCCGATGCCGAGCACGCCTTCGACAGACTTGCCGAACCGGCCCGCATAGGCCGGGAATGCCGTGGCGACGGCAGTGAAGAATGCACCGACCTTGAGATCTTCGACGATTGCCTGTTCGGTCAGGGCGAAGGTGTCTGGCGGATAGGACCACGCGATGAAGGCATCCGGAGCGGCGGCCTTGGCGGCCTTCATGACCGGCGAGAGGTCCTGGGTGCCGAGCGGATAGGACGTCTCGTAAACCAGGTCGAAACCGGCCTTCTTGAAGGCGGGCTTGGCCTCGTTCATCAGTTCGATGCCGAAGGCATCCGCGACGTTCACCATGGCGAGCTTCTTGCCGATATCGCCCCGGTCGCGCAGCTTGACCATCGTGTCCACCACACCCTGCACCACCGGCTTGGCGCCGCCGAGCGTGATGAAGACGTTGGGGAACTGAGCGGAAAGGGCATCGGCCTTGTCGGTGGTTGCCGTCGAGGTGATCATCGGCAGGCCATAGCGGGCATAGATCGGTGCGGCGGCCAGGTTGAGGCCGGTCGAATAGGGCGGCAGCACGATCTTTGCCTTGTCCTGGTCGACGAGACGCTGCACCGCCTTGATGGTTTCGCCCGGATTGGTCTGGTCGTCGTATTCGATGGCTTCGAGCTTATAGGTCTTGCCACCGACCTTCAGGCCCCCGCGAGCGTTCACGTCGCTGATCCAAAGCTTGACGTTCGGCCAGTAGCTGACCGCCGCCCCGCCGGCCAGAGGCCCGGTTTTGGGCGCGACGGCGCCGACCTTCAGAACCTCCTGCGCCATGGCCGGAGTTCCGGCAACGCCGGCTGCAAGCGCCAAGGCGGCCAGCCGGGTAAATGTCCTGCGTTTCATTCTCTTCTCCTCCCGTTGTTGCATGTTAAGTCCGTGTGACGGGCTCATCCGACATGGTCGGGCAGGTCCCGTTCCGTCATCCACTGGATTTCGGTGAACTCCTCGATCACCGCCCTCCCGCCAAAGCGGCCGTAGCCGCTTGCCTTCACGCCCCCGTAGGGCATCGTCGGATCGTCGCAGACGGTCGTCCCGTTGATATGCACCGCCCCGACCTCTATCCGCCGCGCGATTTTCCTTGCGCGCAGCAAGTCAGCCCCGAAGACGGCAGCCGTCAGGCCGTATTCCGTGTCGTTGGCGACGGTCACCGCCTCGTCGGCATCCGCCACCCGAACCACGCCGACCACCGGGCCGAAGGTCTCTTCCTCATAGATCCGCATGCCGTAGGCGACATGGTCGAGTATGGTCGGCTGCATCAGCGTGCCGGCGTTCTTGCCGCCCGTGACCAGCACCGCACCCTTGGCCAGGGCATCATCGACCAGACCGTGGAGGCGCGCCGCCGCCTCGGGACTGATGACGTGGCCGTAGAGCGGCTGGCCGGTCGCCGGATCGCCGCACAGGCGGTCGGCCTCCACTTTCAGCCGGGCAATGAAGCCGTCGGCCATGCTGTCCTCGACGATGATCCGGTCTGTCGACATGCAGACCTGGCCCTGGTTGAAGAAAGCGCCATGGGCCACGGCCCTGGCGGCTCCATCCAGATCCGCATCAGCGAGCACGACCGACGATGCCTTGCCGGAGAGCTCCAGCAGGCAACGCTTGAGATGTCGCGCCGCCATCTCGGCGATCTGCCTGCCGACCCGGGTCGAGCCGGTGAAGTTCACGCGCCGCACGGCCGGGTGGGCAATCAGTGCCTCGACCACGTCATGGGCATCCTCGGGTGCGCTGCTCACATAGTTCAGCACGCCGTCCGGAAGGCCCGCGTCGATCAGGATCTGTGCCACGGTCTCATGCACCTTGGGGCAAAGCTCCGAGCCCTTCAGCACCACGGTGTTGCCAAGCGCCATCGGCGCTGCAACCGCCCGGACAGCCAGGGCCACCGGGGCGTTCCAGGGCGCAAGTCCCAGGATTACGCCGGCCGGCCGGCGTATCAGGCGGTAGCGGACGCCCGGCGGCCCGCCTTCCACGTCGTCGTCGCGGATGACATCGACGAGGCTCGCAGCCTGACGCAGGGTCGCCTGGGCAACCTCGACATTGAAGCGGACCCATTCGGGAGTTGCGCCGACCTCGAGGTGAGCGATCACGCACAAGCTCTCGAGACGTTCCATCAGCAGGTCCGCGCCGCGCAGGAGCAGCGCCGAACGCTCCTGCGGTCGAAGGCCGGACCATGCCGGAAAGGCTCCGGCGGCGGCATCGGCGGCGGCTTCCGCTTCCGCCGCACCGAAGGCCGCGGCCTGCGTCAACACTGTCCCCGATGCCATGTCGCGGCGTTCGTAACTGCGCTCATCCAGCGCGGAAACGGAAACTCCACCGACGATACCCCTAGCTACGAACATGCGTCCTCCCAAACGACCGTTCGTTGATCCTCCCGCAGCCCATCTTGTTTGTTTTTTTCAGGTTGCGAGCCGTATTTTGATTGACATCGCCGCAGAGTAAATGACGTTTTGTGGGAATGTATTTCCTTGCTGTGGGATTCTAGGTGCCCGATCGTAAACGACCTTCTCCCAACCCCGCCCCGCGGCCCGAGGCGCCTGTTCGCGCAGAGCGGTTCAGGGCAGCGCTGCAGACGCGTGTACTTGGTCGCGCGGGTCTCGGCGACGCCGAAAACTTCCGGGCGCTGATCCTCGAAAAGGGCGAAGCGGCTCTGCGCGACGGGGATGAACTGGTACTTCCCCTGGCCGGTCCGGTCATGGGCTGGATACCGTGGCGGGACGGCATGCGGCTGGAACTGGGTGCGGGCGCGCAGGGGACCCATCTGCTACTGGGGGCTTCGACCCTGGACCGTGTCCTGCAGCGCCGGGCGGAAGCATCCCAGCTGCGCTTCATGGTGGAGCGGTCCTCGTTCATGCGGCTGGGTGCCGGCAACAGTGCAAGCGATGCCGTCGCCGCCTGCTTTACCGGCATATTGGCCGAAACCCTGCGCCCCGGCCCGATGTCGGCGGCTGTGGTGGAATCGCTGCTGCATATTCTGCTCGTCCACCTCCATCGCAACCTGCCGGCCGGTCACGGCGAAGGCGTGCAGCCCGGAGCGCCCAAGGCGCTTTCCAGCCAGTTCACCGCGTTGGTCGAAAGCCATTTCCGCAAGCACTGGACGGTTTCCCGCTATGCCCGGGAACTCGGTATTTCGCGCGACCGGCTGAACGACATTTGCCTGCGCGCCTATGGCCGGCCGCCCGCACGGCTCATCCGCGAACGGCAGCTGATGGAGGCCCGCACTTATCTCGCGAGCTCTCCCCTGTCACTGGGGCAGGTCGCCGGTGTCCTGGGCTTTGCCGGTGCCGCTCAGTTCAGCCGGTTCTTCAAATCGCTGCAGGGGCAATCTCCGGCCCGCTACCGCCTCGATCTCCGCCGCTTCAGTCAGGTCGATGCGTCAAGCCAAAACGCCCTTCACGCCTGGCCGTGACAGCCGCGAGCCAGGGGTTGGTCGCCTTTTGCAGTGGGTTTCAGCGATCTCGAAAGTCCGCGGCCTGGCAGCCCGGATTTACACGAGACTGGAAAGCCGTTGCTGCAGAAGGATACCGCTCCGCACCATCCACCGACATAAAACTCTTGCATGCGGGGGAGGAAAGCTGCTGCCGGCAGGCCCAGAGGTCTGAAACGGAAGAGGGCATTCTGATGACGACATTGCAGCAGGTGCCGACAAGAGCTGGGTGATCTCTAGCGATCACGAGTCGTGCGCCCAATCGCCCCGATCGCTCGACGGCCGCGACCAGCTCTATCTCAGCGCGGCACTCGCGACAGCGTCGCCAACCGCGATCGTCGCCTCCGCGTTCTTGACCATCGCGATAACCTCACGCCGGCGACGCGCGCGGTCGGAAGGCTGTAAAATTTCCGAAGATGGTCGTCGTCGGCTTGGGGACAAGTGGCCTCTCGATGAAGCCGTCGTTTCAATCCGTGGCACAAAGCATCGGCTGTGGCGCGCAGTCGATCAGGACAACCTCGTCTTGGAGGTCTCGTTCAAAGCCGCCGAAATACAAGGCCGCCAAGCGCCTGATGCGCATGCTCGTGAACGGCCAGGGCGGCCGCCTCGGGCGATGATCAGCGACAAGCTGCGCCTGTACTGCGCAGCAAAGCGAGAGATCATAACGGGTGTCGAGGATCACTCCCACAAAGGGCTGATTAATCGGTCGAGATTTCTCGCCAGCCAATCCGGTAACGAGAGCGGATCATGAAGCGCTTCAAGTCACAGCGACATCTACCACGCTTTCGCTGGCTTCTCCTCCGTTACGTTTACGATGCCGCGCGTCGTGTTATTCCGAAAGCGATTGTAGGCGGTGTTGCCTGGCTCGACTGATTTCAGTCAGCTTTCCGGCCGTGCCGCCGATCCAGCCAACGCATCGCCGGCGTCACCGTGAGCCCGTGCATTAGGATCGAGACGAAGACGACGAGCGAGAGGATGACCCACAATCGGTCGCCGTCCTCGAACCGCCCGTGATTGAGACCATAGGCGAGATAATAGAATGAACCAACACCCCGGATGCCGAAGTAGGCGATGGTGATTTTCTCGGTGAGCGTCGCGCGGACTCCAATAAGGGCAAGCAAGCCGGTTACAGGTCGAACGACCAGCAATATGAGCACGACCGCGACAATCTCTATCCAGCCGATGCCGGACAGCAATCCATTGATGATAGCGCCGCCAAAAGCGAGCAGCAGGAGCATCATCGCGATGCGCTCGATCTGCTCGGTGATGTCGTGCATGTCGCGCTGGAAATCGTGGTCGCGATGGGAGTTGCGCAGTGTCAACGCGGTAACGAAGACCGCGAGGAAGCCATAGCAATGCAGCAGCTCGGACACGCCATACGATACGAGGGTTGCGGCGATGGCCACCAATCCGTCGCCTGTCTTCGCCAGCGTATCGCCGGGCATCTTGAAGGTTGCCCAACCAAACACACGGCCGACAAGCCATCCGCAGCCAATGCCGGCAGCTGTCTCCCAGACCACATTCAGGGTCAGCCAACGGGCGAACCACGGTTCTCCTGTTGTGGCCGCAAGGCTTAAAACGATCGCCAGATGCACGAAAGGAAACGCAAAGCCGTCGTTCAGGCCTGCCTCTGACGTCAACGCGAAGCGAACAGTGTCTTCACCCCCTTCCTGTGGCCCCGCAACCTGGATGTCGGCTGCAAGAACAGGATCGGTGGGCGCGAGGCTTGCTGCCAACAGCAGCGCGGCCACAGCACTTAGACCGAGGATCGTCGTGCCGATGAACGTCATCGCGATTATGCTCATCGGCATCGTGATCAACAACAGCCGCCAAGTGGTTCCCCACCCTTTGAATGAGAACCGGCGGTCAATCTTGAGGCCTGCACCCATCAACGCCACAAGAACCACGAACTCTGTCAAGCGTTCGGTGGCGTTGGGGTATGCACGTGGTGATGGGTCCACCGTCACATAAGGGGAGGTGCGTAGCGGCAATCTCGGTGAGATTCAGCGTCAATCAGGATGAGACTCGCGCCGGGGTGTGACGGAGTGAGGGCGTAGCCCGATCGTAGTCATACCCCGGCGTGGCGCAGATTTCGGCGTCTCAAGATCGCGGTCGGTTCGGTACATTTGCGGTTTTCTGGATTGGAGAACCAGTTTGTGCCGGGTCGCCATGTAACCGATCATCAGATGAGACTCTTCATGAAGTACCGACAAACACATTCCGTAGAGGTCGCCGCGGCAAAAGCGTCGATCAGCCGGGCTACGGCCTACCGTCTCGACAAGGAGACGCAGCTCCCATCTCAGAGCAAGGCGCCCCGCGGTCGTCGCCGCCCCGATCCTCTGGAGCCGATATTCGAGACAGAAGTCATCCCGCTCCTGAAGACCGCACCCGGCATCCGTGCTGTCGCTGTCTACAACGAGATGCTGCGCCGACATCCAGAGCTTTCTGAAGGTATCCGCCGTACGCTTGAGCGACGCATTCGGTCGTGGCGTGCTGTCCATGGCGAAGCGCAGGAGGTCATCTTCCGCCAGATGCACGAGCCAGGCCGGCTGGGCCTTTCGGATTTTACCGATGCCAGCGGTCTTGGTGTGACGGTCGCCGGCCAGCCACTTGATCACCTGTTCTATCACTTCCGGCTTGTCTGGTCGGGCTTCGAACATGCCCATGTCATTCTCGGCGGGGAGAGCTTTGTCGCTTTAGCCGAAGGGCTTCAAAATGCCCTGTGGTCCGTGGGCGGTACGCCGCTCTATCATCGGAGCGACAGCCTGTCGGCGGAATGCTCGAGACCGATTCAGCCGGATTGGGTTGGCTGGGCCACGCATCAGAAACGCAGCGAGCAGAATTTAACGATAACGGCTAGAGCCGCTCACCCCACTCTTTCGCTGCTACCGGCTCTGAGTTCATGGCCAACCACATCGCGCCAACGATTAGGCAGCCGGGGCCAGCGGTCTGGCAGGTATAGAACACAAATTCGTGCCGTTGGTTCGGGGTGCTGTGCATCTTCATCTCCTCCTGGACAGCCAACTGACATGAATATCCAAAGCTCCGGCGATCTAGTGAAGACGCATCGGGAGCATCGCAGCAAGAACTCCCTGGAGCTCGGCGACGATCTGCTCGTAGTCGGCGACTCGCTGACAATGTCCAGCTTTGGACTGCCTGGCTTTCATATCCTTGATGACCTCGGTGAACATCCGAACCTGATGTTCAAGCTCTTGGCGGTCACTGGCTGTTTTAGGCACTGCTCTTCCCCGGCTAGTTCTCCCCCCAGCCACCGAACATAAAATGCCGGTCGCTCGCAATGGGCAAATCAGCTTTTCAGAGTAATCCACAGGTCCAAATGATCTAGCTTCCCTCATCTACTTCAATGCGAGATAGATAAGGGCAATTCCGATAATCATCGAGGCGCCCATGAGAGCCGGCGCATAGACGTAGTCCATGATCGGGCCTCCAGTGTAGCCGCCCTACCTAGGGCAGCTTACCGAAACGTCCATCGTTTTGCGCCGTCGCCTCACGCGGGCCGGTTTATCGGGAAAGCAGGCCTGAAAAGGCAAAGGAACCCCGATGGTGGACCTGGGGTTGGTCAGCACTGTGCAGATGTATCGGTAATCTAGTCGGCCGAACTTGTTCGTCGATAAAGCCCAGGACATAGTCGGCCTTTACATTTGGCCGCCGGGGCGGGCAGTCGTGCTATGCGTGGATGAGAAATCGCAAATCCAGGCACTGCAATGGCGTCGGGTTGTCGGCGAACGGCGTACCCATACCTATGTCCGTAACGGCACGACTTTCCTGTTCGCCGCGCTCGACGACAGCGTGCGGTGGTGCTGCGAGAACTGGCCTTACAAGCAGAATGCGGTCGTAGCTTCCAACATTGACGGGTACCCATGGATGCGCCCCCGGTCTTCGTTTCGGCTATGCGGCCTTAGCTCACAAGGCCGGGCATCTTTTCGCCGCTTGCGTTCTGAAGTGCATGGACCCGATCCCCTCAGACTTCGCCGCTCACTCCGGCTTACTGGCCGTAAGGGGGGCATCTTGTCGATCGACTGGCCAGACTGAAGATCAACGGCTGATTGCCTCAACGACAAACCATACCGGCACTGCAGCTACGATGCCACCCGCCGCCACGGCCGATAGCATTTTGAAAAGATTGCTCCGTCGTGCGCGGCGGTCGTCCCAATCATAGACCATTGCTTGATCCCTCACACCTCACTGCCCAAGAGTGAAACACTGGTGGGCAGGAGAGTCGAGTGCATCTTTGCAACGGTTGATTAGAAGAACAGAAAGTAATGTATCAGCAGAATTGAGAGTAGCGTGACCGACGTGCTACGCTTCCGATCCTGCGCTTCCAGGTATCGTTCAATATCCCACTCGTAAGCCATGCGTCTCGAATTCCTCCGGGTTTCGAAACGTCCATTAGTTATCGCTGCTTGAGTGAGGCTTAATTTAAGTATGCGGCAATGTATCTTGTAGCCGACTGGCTTCGAGGTGCTGATGCGCGCCTTGGCTAATCTCTGAAAGCAGCGGTTGCAAGCAAGGGCCTGCCTCGGTCTTCCAGGATAAAGGCCCTTAACCCGGCGCGATACAGCAGGTTCAAAAAGCTGAACCGCCCGCACCGCGCGGCGGATTACCTCGCGCAGCTGATGTATTAGCTCGGCGTCGCCCGCGTCTGCGGAGGCGTTTGGACACAGCGGGAATGCCTTGGGCGTGACCAGAAGACAGGGAAGAAGCCCGGATGATCACCACTCCCCGATAAGCATTCGGATCGAGCCGCAATATTCGTCAGATGAACTCGATTTTCGCCACCGCCGCGGTGAGTTCCTTTTCATCGCGCATGCCGCTCTGAAAGAGCTTCAGCAGAGTCGCCGCCAATCCTTCGGCTTGCAGGCTCTTTTTTTCAATGCCGACTTCGGCGCATGTCACATCGAACACTCGCTGGAGCAAATCCAACTCTTCAGGTTGTAGCGGAGCGCTTGGTGCAAACCTGACATGCTCGGTAATCATGAGACTGCCCCTGGAGCGCCAATAGTATCCAAACATTACTAAACATAGCTTTACCAGTTGGGAAGTCATTAACTGGCCATCTTGCCGGAGACATGCACCTCCGAGAAGGGCCGGTTTCCAATAGCCCAGGCAGACCGAACCGATAATCAGACTCGCCTTGACCGCCGGCTCCGACCCGTGTGAAGTTGAATTCGTTCCAACAAAAGGCCGGCATTGGGCCGGCCTTTTAAGTCATTAGATTAGCAGCCCGAAGACTGACCATTGGTGTTGGTGCCAGCGGCGCCTTCAACAGCTGTGGAAGCCTGGCCATCCTTATTCGGAGTCGTCGCGGAGCCCTTTGTTGCGAGATTGGGAGCGCAATTGGTGCGCGTCGAATTCGTGACGGTATTATCCATCTTCTGCGGCGGATGCATCGGACCTGGATCGGGCTTTCCAGAATCGGTGGACTGGTTTTGCTGGTTGCTCGAGCCTGGGTTCGATGCCGATTGGGCGAAAGCGCCACCGGCGGCGAGACCGATGGTCACTAGCGATACCGAAATAATCTTCAGCATGGATTTCCTCCTGGTTGATGGCGACTTGCCAATGCTCCCAAACCTCAGCCAAAGAATTTCGTTCCAAGAAAAACACGACCTTGGAAACCCATTTCCCCGACGACCGTGAAGGGTCCTCGCGATTTCACTTTCTCGCCGGCGACGCGAACGGCATACTCTGCCTTTGACACTGCTGAAGGGCATTCTAAGCATGAGCATATGAAAGGGCAGCACGAGTGATGGAAACGATGAAATGGCCAAGGAACGGATCCCGCATCTATATGGATGCCGTAACTGCCCAGCGGGGAAAGGGTCGCCAGCCTAGGCTGCCGGCAGACCGACCTGAGATGCGCGCCGGTTTCAAGGACATGAAAACGGCATGACCACGCTGGGGGCAGGCGACAGCATACAATGGGGGCAAAACACCGGTTACTGTAAAGACCCGCGACGTACTGATAAATGTTAGTACCTCCTGCGAAGGGGGCCGCGTTGCGAGGATTGGCTTATATACTGAGGTATACCGCTGACGCGGCTCACCCCGTTTTTCATTTCAGGTCGTCTGGATTTTCTGTCCCGGTATCCAGCACGATACGCGGGTCCCGATGCCAGCCGCATCGAGAGCCGCGCGATCTTGATCTAATGATCAGGCGATCAATTGCCCAAGCCCAATGCCACAGCTGTCCTATACAAGTCGATGACCACGTCGCCCGCCGTCCGGGTATCCGGTATCCCGATCACCTCCCGCATATCCGCGGATCGCGTTATCGCTTGGTTGAGTAGGCGCGAGCTCGTTCGCCGCGGAGCTTGTCAACCGCATTCGCGGCGCGCATTAGCTCTACCATCAAGTCGCGAGAGTAGTCGTTGGTGTGTCTTTTCTTCCCGGCCGTCATTTCGGCAAGGTCATCGAGAAGCCCCGCCGCTCCGACTTGGCCTTTGTTCGCCATTGCTGCGGGTCACACTCGGCGGAGACTTGCCAATTGCCATCCGGAACAAAGGCTTTTGGAAAAACATGATTGTCTGGTCTGGTTACGGGCCCGTTGTCCCGTGAGAAATATCTGGCGTTCCTCTGTAACTGTTGTCCCCGTAGCCCCATCCGCCTGCGTTTTTTTTGTGTTTGAGGTCTTTCGCGGCGCCACTGCCTGGCTCTCAGGTCCGGTCGATCGGGTTCCGCCCCCACTTCAGCACGATGCTTAGGTCCCGGGTTATATCCGCTGCTTCCAATAGCTCCGCCTTCATTCGTCATCTGGGACTAACGGAAATGCTCTCAACTGGGTTCGTGAATTCGTCAAGCATGACGCCGGACGAAGCTGTTTGTGATGCTAGTATAATGAGGGAGGGTGGCGTGACTGGCGCAATATCGGACTGCGCAATCAGGTGATTAACGACGGCGCGTCGAACGAACCGGTCTACGTCGCCGCTGCTGGCGCGCTCCAGATTCTTCAGGGAGTAACCTTCGTCGAGCGCCGACTGTCGCAGGTGACCTGAGAGGGTAACCACGTCATCTGCCAAGACGTTCGTTCGCTCTGAAATCCAGTCCTCCAGCCAATCATCAATGATGCGCATTTTGTCACCTTCGAAACTGCACATGTTCCGGCATCGCAATAATTCTTGGAACGGCATTGGGTTCCGGCACCATCGGTGCTCAAAAGTCCCTGGAGCGATCATAGCCTGATCCCTTCAACCGGGCCTGCCTCCCCTGTTCATATGCAGTACAGGTCCATCGCGGACAATGTCATTCAACAGATCGAATAACTTCTCGATGGTAAGATTGGAGAATACATATTGTTGGATGCCCGCTGCAAAGAGATTTTCACCGCATACATCGACCGTGAATATGGCGGATCGCCATTAGATATTGAGGAAGTGCTATCCGTTGCGTTCGAGCGCGGCACGCAAGCGGCGAAGCACCGAGGCGATGCTAGCTCCTGCCCCTACAGCGCAGTTTCTGACCCAGAGCCTTTTCTAGCGTGGGTGGAAGGTTTCGAGTGTTGCTCGGTTCGCTGATGCTATGCAGGCATGCAGCGGCAGAAGGACGGGGCGCGATGGTGCAGGTAGGTCTCCGAGCTGTCACAACGGCCGGCTCTTTCTCTTTCGAGAGAGCGAAACCGGAGATGTCTACGGACATTGCAGGGAGTGCGAGCACGATCGCCGTGGTAAATCGAGAGCAATAGTGGGTTTCCAACCTTGCTCAACGACTTCCGATGCCGAATGGTCGACCGAGAATGAAATATCACGAAGTGTCTGGGCGAACTATCGGATTTTGATGCATAGTCCATCAGCTAAGGATGGCTGTTGTATAACAGCCGCAAAACTCTCGTTAACCGTTAATTAAGCATTTGCTTGCGGACGGCAGAGGGTGTGCGATGCTCCCCTAACATGGGGAGCTAAAATCATGGACCCGCGAAATCCCACGCCCGATGAAACATACGAAGCTCCACCTGAGCACCGCTTCAGAGTCGAAGCCGCGATGTTGGAGATGATCGAGCGCCTTCAACAGGAAGGGCTCGGCCGGCAAGAAATCGCACTGATCCTCGCCGACGCCGCGGATGAGTACGTGGTCATCTTGGCTAACATGATGACCGCTGAGGCGCCGCCGTGCCACCGGCACCAGTAGTGCAGCGGAGACAGCGAAGCTCTCGGTGGCATCTGTGCCGTCCGGCCCTTGCGGGCTGATATCCTGGGCCGCTTCAGGCATGGCATTCAGTCGGCCACAAGGCCCACAAGCTTACGAGGTCGATGTAGCTCTTCCCGCTAGAATAATGCTTCGCGTTGGCATTCCTTAAGGGAAGCCGCGAACGCCAACGGCTCATCAGGCATGGCCGAGCTGTTTCTGGACGTAACGCTCATTGACCTCGGCAGACGACGCGAGGCCAGCACGAAGCGAGTGGCAGAAAACTTCAGCCCCGATAGATCTCCGGATGATCGCCGCGCACGCCGGCGGAAGCCCTGGAGACCGCCGCGTATGACTTCTGCCAGGTAGATAGCAGCCAAGACGGTGAGGGCGACAAGCGAAGTCTCCTTGAGGCATGACTTACAGCAGCCGAGCCGCACAGCCGCTGCGTTGGGTAGTATTGTTATAGTAGGTCGATGCCTGCTGGACAGATCGATGGCGCGATTGCTCCATGGCTTCAGGGAGGGGGATGCCCCGGTTGGCAGCCTCGGTCAGATACCCGGATCGCAGGCCATGAGCAGAAAAATCTGCCGGCTCCAGCCCGGCCATTTCCGCCCGCCGCTTGACGATCGCATTGACCGCGCTCGGCTCCAGTGCCCGCTTCGATACGTTGCCCCAACGATCAATCTTTCGAAAGATGCTTCCGCTATCGATCTCGGCAGCCGCGAGCCAGGCATTGAGCGCGATCACGGGTCGGCCGGTCAGATAAACGACCTCATCGTGCTCCGAGCCGGAGGTTTTGGTGCGGCCGAGATGGATGGCGAGAGAGAGGAGGGGAGGGCCGCCTTCGACGGCGGTTGGCGGCTCGACTGTGAGCTGCTCTTTCCGCAGCCCGGCAATCTCATTTCGACGGCGGCCGCCGGAGGCAAAGGCGACCATCAGGATTGCCCGGTCGCGGATGTCACGCAAGCTGTCCGTGCTGCAGGTCGCGAGCATCTTGGCAAGGACGTCACCGGTGACCGCCTTGGTGCTCTTGCGTTTCCTTGGGCGCGGCGTCGCGCGGACAGCGAGGCGTATCGCGGATTTCAGCGAAGGCGAGGAGAAGACGCCGGTCAGGCCGCGCCATTTCGTCAGCGTGGACCAGCTGGCAAGCCGCCGGCGCCCCGTGTCGGGCGCATGCGGTCCAGGCGAGTGAAGGAGGCGTTGCTCACGCAGGCTCTGCTCGACAGCGGCGGGCATACCGTGGTGAGGATCGATGACGCGCTGTTCGGGTTGCCACAGATGGTGGGCGACAAATTGCAGCAGTAGAACTTCGGGCGCTGGCCAGGCGAGGGAAGCACCGGTCGTGGCTAGCGACCAAGCTTGCAGATAGGCTAGGTCGGAGGTCAGCGCACGCAAGGTGTTTTTGCTCATGCCCTCGTTGACAAGGTGACGTAGAGCCTCGACATCTTGATCGGTCAGCATCTCGGCGAGTTCGTCGCGACGCTCAAACGACAGCACCGCCGCGATCGTGTTAAAGGTCTCGGTGCGCTTTTCGATCGAACGTGGTGCCGAGCTGCTCATTTCGGAAGCCCGTTCTCTTCATAAAATGCATCGTGGTTAGACGTTTGTCTGTTAGCCGCGGGTCTTCCTTTAGCCATCAGTTTCAAGAGCCTGTCGCTGCTACGATCGAAATCCTCCTGCACGGCCGTGAACACCGCAATCGGTACTCCTTCTCGGCAAATGATTACCTCGTCGTCGCGCTAGGCGAGAGAGATGAGTTCCTCAAGCCGCTCCGCTGCCTCGACAGGTTCCGCGAAGATCTTCATCAGTCCCTCCCCCTACCAGACCCGCTGATGCAGAATCGCATCGAACGCCAGGTCAGTCGAGACGAATGTGCAATGCTCCAGCCGCGCCTGCGCGGCGAGAATTCGATCCCACGGATCGCGGTGATCCCAATCGAACGCGGCTGCAAGCTCGGCATGCAGATCCGTTATGGCAAGGGACTGCAGCCCGCTGGCTGTGACGGCGGCTCGTAGTTCCTGTGGATTGAGGTTGAGCTTGTTCAGGCGCATCTTGTTGTCGAGCTCGTAGAATGTGACGGCGCTGACGAGGACAGAGTTGGCTTTGTCCTCGATCAGCAATCGTGCCTTCGTGGACAGGCGATCACTGCCGATCGTCCACCAGTAGACGGCGTGGCTATCGAGCAGGACTTTCATTGGGTGCTTTCGCTACCATTTGATTTGCCTTGCCAGACGCCGGTATCGTCATTCCAATCGCCAGCGTCGATGGCCGCCTGCTCGGCATCGGTGGTATCGAACAGGTTATCGGGCAGACCACGGTGACGAAGCAGTCCAAAGGGACGTTTGCCGCCGTCGGCCGCCGGACCAATGCGGGCATACACTTCGTTGCCGCGCATAATAATGATTTCCTCACCCCGGTTGGCGCGTTCGAGAACTTCTGCGAAATTCTTGCGGGCTTCGCTAATCTTGTAGTTGGTCTTGGGCATGGCGACCTCTGAAATTGCTGTTAACGCATCTGTACCACCCCGCTGAAGCACGTACAACAATGGTGTACGATTAACTTTCGATAAACGTTGGTTATCGATGGTTAGCAGACCAACCGCCAATCATACGATGTGAGGAACCTTAATATCGATATCGTTTAGTAAATCATTTACCATGATTTCAATGGCTTACGAAATCGCCAAAATCAGCATGACAACCCTGATGCGGCCGGCTTTCGACGCCAGCATCGCGCTTACCCGTATCGACGAACGCCGAGACGCCATCGCGGCTCATCTTCGGCGACGATGCCCGCCAGTGGGCCGGCGCGAAGGTCGATCAATTGCGGCAAGAGCTCGTTCAGTCCACTGATCGCGTCTGAAATGGTTCGCTAACCATAGTCTGGAACTCTCAACTTATCGACGTGGTTCTCCTCCCTCCGCTGTCGAAGAAAAATCCTGGGCCGTGAGACATAGTCTCCGGCCCTTTTTTGCGCTCACATATCTGAAGTTAGCCAAGATAAGTAGCTAGATCAGCTATTAAGCCGACGGGTCGAGGACATCGACCTCACATAAACAGGCTCGCACCAGATCAGGGCTATTGCTGATGAAAAACAAAACGGTAGGTGTATGGTTGTCGGCACTCGCCATGCCGGTAATCATACTGATCGGCGCACAGATCGACACGGCATCCGGACCATCAATCGGCGGTGGAGGCTACGATCTTGGTCGGTTTTTATATTCGTGGCTGCTGGTCATTGTCACAGGCGTTTGGTCGGCCTGCGCCTGCGCGGCGGCTTTGTCGTATCGAGACCGGGCATCGCCAAGGCAGGTCCTTGTCTTAGCATTGATCGGAATCATCACTCTCACATTGGTCTTGTTTTTCTACCGAGGTAACCTCCGGTAGACTTATAAAGGGATCCGCAGGAGTCTCCACTTTCGCCGACGCCGCTTCCCATTTGTGCAATCACCAGATCGGGATCGATAGCCACAAACGATAAAACGGCCTCGCGAGCCCGTGATGCATCCCTTAGTCCCACCCTTGCAATAAAAGAGGGAGGCTGGTCATGTGGTCTTCAATCTTCGGTATCTCTGAAAAGGCGAACGATGAGCGACGCGAAGCCAGATATTGAATCGATCGATTCCAGGGTCGTTTATGAAAACAAGTGGATGAAGGTCAGAGAAGACAGCATCCGCCGGCGCGATGGCAGTTCCGGCATTTACGGCTTTGTCGATAAGCCGGACTTTGCGGTCATTATGCCCTTCGACGGAGAACGCCTTTACCTCGTTCAGCAGTTCCGCTACCCGATAGGCCAGCGACAGTGGGAGTTTCCGCAGGGTTCCTGGGAGGAAGATCCGGATGCCGATCCGGAAGAGTTAGCACGGGGCGAACTTGTAGAGGAAACCGGGCTGAGCGCGGAACGCGTGGAGCGGATCGGACAATTGTTTCCACTTTATGGCACAGCAAATCAGTCGTACCGGATATTCCTCGCCACCGGCTTGTCACAAGGGCCATCCCGGCTCTCGCTCGAGGAGCAGGATTTGGTGGTGGCATCATTTTCCGTTGATCAAGTTGAAGCGATGATCCTGTCCGGTGAGTTACGCGATGCCGCCACGGTTGCAGCCCTGTCGATCGCGAAGCTGCGCGGATTGATCGTTCGATAAAGCGCGGTTGTCTTGGCGACAACACGCGTGGGGCGTCGTCTTCCATGAGGATTGTTGTTTTTGCGGGTTGGTTCAGGTCCTGTCGTCTATAGCAGTCGATCGAGCATCTCTCCTGAGCCAAGGTCAAGGCGCGACCGCGCGAGAGCAATGTCGATCCAGAAAAACCGAAACAAGATAGGCGCCCCACCGCCAGATGGCGTAGCCTCGAAATGGGTCCAGGTCTCAGGAAGCGTTTCCTCCAACGGTAAATGAAAGTAAGTGCGATGAAGGTTGTGAAGATGCCCGTCTCGCTCGAAGGGCCGATGGCTGTCTCCCAGCAGCCGAAACCCCGTTCGGCCCAACAGCCCTGTTTCCTCGCCGAATTCTCGACGGGCGGCGTCAATCACCTGCTCGCCGGCTTCGACCGTCCCTCCTGGCACTTGAATAGGAACTTCGGGAAAATCGGGCTCATCGAACACCAGAAGACCGCGGGACGAAGTGCCGTAGATCAGGGCTTTCTCGATCAAAACGTTTTTCTCCATCGCGTTGACGTTATCTCGCGGCGTGTTCTCCCCTAGTTTATGAACACCTTCCCGGGGACTTCGTGTCGAGACCTTACCCGCAGATCGCCCTCACCACGCGCCCGGAGGCAGGATCGGTCTCCAGGGTCACCCTGTTATTTCGGTAATCATGGGTGGCGGGCTGGCCGGGGGTGATCTGGCGGACGACGGTTGCTCCAGTTCGTTTGCTGGCCGTCTGGCCGGTCAGCTTCGGTTGCCCAATTAGCGCCAGCGCAGCTGCTGTATCGCACCGCCCACGCGACACATCAGACACCGTGGAACAGGCCATCAAACCGGAGATGGCGCACAGGAACGCCACAACGGGCGCAATATTCAGAGGAGGTTTCAATGTCTTCCCTTGTCAATCAATAACATCAGCTGTTGGCCCAATTGCCGCTAACTCGTTTGTGCAGGGAAGTCATGTTGAAATCTTGATCAATCAGATCCCGCGGAACGGGGTCACGTAGGGCCAACCTCCGGTGCAGCATACTGACGGGACTAAGTTATTGAACGGGACGGAGCGCGTCGTCCGAGGGCATGGATGCGCGACAATGACATTCGCTTTTTGCATCTTGGCGACACTCCCCTATAAATTCGGGCGCTTTTCGAATGCCTCAGCGGTAAATCGCATAGGTCGGATTCGAGTTTGTTGGACACCATACTGGAGATAAAACCATGTTCACTCATGTCATGATCGGCAGCAACGACCTGGAGCGATCAAGGGACTTCTACGACGCCACCTTCGCCGCATTGGGTGGGGAGCCTGGCGAGATGGATGCGCGCGGCAGGCTGATCTATGTCCACGAAGGCAATCGACTGATGGTCACCAAACCGATCGACGGCAAGCCAGCCACCATTGCCAATGGGGGCACAATTGGTATCGCCGCTCAAAGCCGCGAGCATGTTCTGGCATGGCACGCCGCTGGTGTCGGGCATGGCGGCACGTCAATCGAGAGCCCGCCGAATGAGCGCCCGAACGGGGCCTTCGTAGCCTATCTTCGCGATCCAGACGGACACAAACTATCCGCGCGGTCTCAGCCGACAAGCTAAGGCTCGCGTCGACAGTGCTGGGATTTCTCACCACTGCCTTGGGTTGTCCTTCCTGCATATCCCGCGACAGCAATGGTAGTCCCGAGTCATATCAGGATTTATGTTAGACCTTCAATTTGTCGTCGGATATCTCAATGCAAGCCGAACCTACGTTCCAGATCACCTACACCCTGACCGAGTGGGACTATGCCGCCATGGCGCGGGCGCTCACCCGTCGCCGCTGGCACCGCAGCAGAGTTACGGTGGTTCTTTGGCTGTTTTCCGTCTGGTGTCTTCTGGGCTTCTTCACCGACCTCTACAATCCACTGACCATGAACAGCGCCGTCGCTGACAGCAGTTCCTGGCTTTGGCTACCTGCCGGCCTCGTCGTCGTGGCGCTCGTGTCGCTGGCCACGCACTTGCTGGCATGGGGAGCATCGTTTCTGTCCTATCGGCAAATCGCGTCCGCGGACGCCACCATCACCATATCTTTCAGCGATGATGCCATCCAAGTGAGGTCAAACGTGGCAGATTCGACCGTTCCCTGGGCGAGTGTGAAACGCATCATTCGTGAGAAAGATTATCTCATGCTGCCGATATCAAAGCGGTAGGCCTTCATTCTGCCCAGACGCAGCTTCGAAAATCAAAAGGGTTTTGAGGACGCCTTTCACTATGCGAGCGCGCAAATATCGGCAGGACATGGAATCGGAATTTGAGGCACATACTATTGCCTTCAAATAAGCGTCTCAAGGGCTTACCGCTGGGTAAATGCGGGGCAAGTTGGCGGGACAGTCAACTGGCGACGGAGCTCACCTTGGCAATCCGTCCAATGTCCTCCCTCGTCTAGTCATTCACCACTAGTGGACGGGGTGGCACTTGCGGCGCGCGTTTTGTGCGGACGCCAAGGAGGAAGCCATGGTCCAGTCAGTCGTTGAACTGCGAAATGTTGCGGGCACAGAGGGCGCCATCGGATGGGCCGGGGGCCACACTGTGGTTGTCGATCGGCCTGATGGGAAGGCAGGGGGCATGGGGCTGGGTTTCGATGGTGCGCAACTTCTAGGGTTGGCGATCGGAAGGTGCTATTGCAACGACCTTCGGTTTGCAGCTCACGATCTCGGGGTAGAGCCCGGGGAAATCGCTGTAAGGGTCAGAATAGAACTAGAAGGATCACCTTTACTCGCGACAGGTGCTGTCCTGAGCGTGCGGTGCCGGACAAGCGATGGTTCGGACCCGAAACCGGTCATATCTCGCGCTTGGTCAGTATGTACGTTGGCAATTCACTCAACAAGGGCGTCAAGACCACCCGGGAATTGTCATGAAGGCAACTCCCATTGAAGTTGAATCGGGTAGATGGTTCGAATCCAGTCAGGGCCAAGGCCCTCTATCGTTAGCGAAACGCTGCCCCAACTTGGTCTAGCGATCCAGCACTTCGAAATATCCCACACCCACATCTGTGAGGAGTGAACGCGCATCCTTAAGGGGCACCTGCAACAGATCTTCGGTACAGGCGAATATGACGTGCGGCAGGCCCTTCAAAGTAAAGACGAGGTTGTCCTTGGTGAAGTAGACAGCGAGATTGCTGCGAATGAGGTCGTCGAAGCCACAGTCCTTCTCCGTCTCGTCGTCAGATTTGTCGCGGTTTTTGATAACGAACTGGATCAGGTCTTCGTTTGGTCCAAAGCTGAGCAGCGACGGGTCAGCCACCGTGGAAGGATCGACCACGGCCCCATCCCTGTTGGTTGCGACCCAGCCGCGAAGTAGAGTTTCGGGCACGAGCGCCTTACCCGTGCGGGCATCGGCGAGACGATGGTCTCCGAAGTTACTAGGGTGCGCACCACCACACCAATAGCTGCCATTTTCCGCGATGCCCATGAGGCGGGTCGTCAGATGTTCAACCGCTACGGAACCGCCACCGTCGTATCCGGTCGATCCTTCTGCATCCTGCCCGGACCAGCCGAAGCCGAGATAGGCTTTCGCCATGCACCAAAAAGCAGGGAGAGCGAACTGCAGGCGCTGCTGCGAAAGATAGCGGTTGAGGGGCGCCGGATTGACCTTCCCGATCGTCAGGACGACTGGATAGGAAAGCCCCGTGCGGCTGTCTTCGTCCATCCGGTAGCTATTACCGCCGAAATCTTCAACGACGCCTTTTTTTAGTGGACGATCTATCTTCAAATAATCATACGGCAGGCTGTCTTTGGTCAGTACCGTCGGCTCGTCGGTACCGGCTTGCGCATAGCTTGGATCGAGGGCGGCTAGCAGATCGGGTTCCGTGGGAGAAATAGCCCTCTTACCCCTCTTGAGGAGCTTGACCGGTAAGGTCTTGCCAGTCTCTTTGTCCCGCCACGTCCCAGAAAGCCGTCCGCCACCATCGGTGCTTAAATTCCATTCCGCGGCGATTGGCGCGACGTCGATGACGTCACCATCAGCGGGTTTACAGAGCGTTTCGGTGCAGGGCTTTTCCTCGGCGAGCCGCAGAGTACCCCCGCCAGCGCTCTTCATGCCGTGCAACGGAATGTCACCGCCCTTGGCGAGATAGGCATAACGCCCCGCCCGAAGGCCATCAGGACCCGGTGATGTCAATTCAAGAATGATCGGCAGGGAGCCTATGGAACCGGAATAGGTAATCGCGTCGGCCGCATGGGCGGCAAGAGCTCCGGCAAGATAGACAATCACAGTAGAACAGAAAACGCGCATGTATCGCCCAAAAACCGGTAGAGACATTTCATCCTACCGGCCGCGCTCTAATTCCGCCAGACACCGTGATTGCTTGATAGACACATTGGCACCCTTCGCTAGCTCCTGACGGCGGAGCCGGAAGCCGGAAAGTGGTCAAGCCGGATGATATTGTTGGTCTGATCGACAGGCGAGCCAAAAACGGAATACCCATCGCGGCCACGCCGCCTCGTCTCGTATAGCGCCCGGTCTGCGTTAGCTCATCAAACTCTCGGCATTCCCTCCGGTCTCATCTGTTTCTTCAGTGCCGCAATCCGGAATATCGCATTGGCGGCGCCATAGCCTTGATATCCGTTGCGCTGAACAATCTCGAAGAAGAAGCCCTCGCCGTAGGTGCCGCTGTAGAGCTGGAAGTACTCGCCGTGCTCGTCGCGGTCGTAGAGGATGTTGTCAGCCCTGAGCCGCTCGGTCAGTGCGGGATCAAGACCGAAACGCGCTTCGATGTCGCCATAGTAGTTCGGTGAGATCGGCAGCGCTGTAAAGCCGTTGCTACGAAGCGCCACGGCCGTGGCGAAGATGTCCTCGGTGCGAAAGGCGATGTGCTGAATACCTGACCCGAATGTCTCGGCAATGAAATGGCCGGCAAACGTACGTCGGTTTTCCGCACCGTTCATCGTGATGCGCAGCGTCCCCTGATCGTTCTGGATGACCTGGCTGCGCACCACGCCGGACGGATCGATGATGTCGATCACCGGGGACTTTTTAGTCTCAAAAATCGATGTGTAGAACAAGAGCCAGGTCAACATCTCCTCGTAGGCGACCGTCTGAGCCACATGATCGACCGCAAGCAGTGTCGCTGAATTCGGGGCGGCTTCGTCTTCGGCGGGCTGGAAGTCTATCTCCCACACGCGCCCGAGGTTGGATTTGGCATCAACCAGGTAGACCAAGGTCCCGCCGACCCCGCGGATCGCCGGAATTTCAAGCTCACCGGGGCCAACCGGCTGACTGAAGGGCTCTGCGCCCAGAGCCACTGCGCGGGCCATGGCCGCAGTTGTATCCTCGACCTTTAACGCCATGGCATAGGCCGACGCGCCGTGAACGGCATAGGCACCGCTGGCGAAGCCAATCTCTTCCCTGTTGACGAGAATGCGGATATCCCCCTGCTGGTAGACACTGACATTTTTCGTCTTGTGGATCGCGGTTTTCCGGAAGCCGAGTGAATACATCATCGTGATCAACAGCTCGGCATCACCCTCACCAACCGAAAACTCGATGAATGCGACGCTGGCCACCGAAGCGCGGTCCGGCATCGACGGCACCGTCAGGGCAGCAGCACCGGGCTTTCGTCGCACCTGATCGCCCAGATAGACCAGCGAGCGATGTCCGTCGACGGAAATGGCCCTGGGCGAGCCGGCGCGGAACTGGTCGTTGAAGATCTCCAGTGAGAGATAGCCGTCATATCCCGTCGCCGCGACCGCAGCGACGAAGTCGGCGACGGGCAGATCTCCTTCGCCCGGCATGTTTCGGAAATGCCTGCTCCAATAAAGCAGGTCCATGTCGATCAGCGGTGCATCGGCAAGCTGGACGATGAAGATCTTTTCCTTTGGGATGGATCGAATGGAGCCGATATCGATCTTGCGCGCAAGCGTATGGAAACTGTCGAGGATGAGCCCGATATTGGCATGGTCGGCACGCCGCACAATCTCCCAGGCGTCGCGATGGTCGCTGATATGCCGGCCCCAGGCGAGAGCTTCATAGCCCACTCTCAACCCGCGTTTGGCTGCCCGTTGACCCAGTTCGCGGAAATCCGCCGCCGCCCGATCAATCCCGCCGAGCGATACCGGCGAAACATTGGAGCAGACAAGAACGAGGTCGGTGCCGAGTTCCTGCATGACATCGAACTTGCGTTCCGCCCGGTCGAAGGTGCGCGACCGATACGGCTCGGGCATGCCCTCGAAATCGCGGAAGGGCTGGAACAGAGTGATCTCCAATCCGAAATCACGCACCATGCGGCCGACATCGCGTGGACTGCCGTCGAAGGCGAGAAAGTCATTCTCGAAAATCTCGACGCCATCAAAGCCGGCCCTGGCTATCGCTTCCAGCTTTTCGGGAAGCTCGCCGCTAATGGAAACGGTGGCTATCGAGGTTTTCATTGGCAAATCCTGATCTGGCCCAGCGGGATTGGCGACTGACTTCGAGAACTGGTCAGAGACCAGCGCAGGCACGGTCGAAGCAGTAAAGAGTCAAGACTTTCTTGTTCAACTAAAACGATCGTCGAGCGACTGAAAATCCTCGAGGCCGACGCTTTGGCTGTACTCCTGGTAGGTGACCATGGCGGATTGCCGGGCTTTGGGCGTGCCATCTCGCCTGAGAACCGAAAGTGTGTCCTGAACGGCCCTAACAGCCGAAAACAGCGTCGATACGGCATAGAACACCACCTGAAAACCCATCTGCCCCAGATGTGCTGCCGTCAGATCGGTTGTCTCGTTGCCGTCAACGATGCTCACCACCTTCGGTCCTTCGACATGCCTCGCAATCGTCTCGATGTCTCGGATAGATTTGATGCCGTCGACGAAGACAAGATCGACGCCCGCATCGCGATACATGTTGGCCCTGCGGACAGCCTCTTCGGCTCCGGAAGCGGGAAGGGCGTCGGTGCGGGCAATGATCAGAAGCTTGCCGGCGTCGCGGGCCGCGATGGCGCATTTTAGCCGGCGGACATTTTCTTCGGCCGGAATCAACCTTATGCCGGCCAACTGGCCGCAGCGTTTTGGCAGCTGCTGGTCCTCGAGGTGGATAGCCGCCACACCCGCCTGCATATACTCCTGGACGGTGCGTTGGATATTGCCCGGTCCGCCGTAACCGGTGTCAGCATCCGCGATGATCGGTATGGTCACCACCCGTGCCATGTTGCGGGCGTGGGTCGTCATTTCGGTCTGGCTCATCAGCCCGAGGTCGGGCAGGCCCAGATGACTGGCTGTGGCGCCGAAACCGGTCATGTAGACAGCCGGGAAACCGGCCTGTTCCACCAGTCGCGCCGTCAGCGGATCGGGCGCTCCAGGCGCCATGATGATCTCTCTTTCCGAAATCAGGTTCTTCAAGCTGTCGGCAGGGTGCATGTTGATCTCCAAGGAAAGGATTGACGTCAAGCCGAGACGTCGGCAATCGGGACGGACGGACCGAGATGTCCTTCCTTGATGGCCCTGATGTAAACGTCGCGCGTTCGGCCGACATGGCGAGACATCGCTGTCTCGAGGTTTGAAAAGTCTCCCGCGCCGATCATCTCCGCCATCGTCCTGTGCTCGCCGAAAGACTCCCGCCGGCGGTCGTCATAGGGTGCCGTGATGTTGGCGCGCAGGGCGGCAATGCGGCCGGCGACCAGACTGTAGGCGTCGCGCAGATAGGAATTGCCGCACAGGTCGAAGGCCAGTTGATGAAACGCAGTATCGCACGTGCCGTAAGCAACGCTATCTCCCCGCCCGAGTGCCGCTTCCATGTCCTGCAAGATTTGCGTCATGCTGGCGAGATAGGCTGCGCGCGCGTTGCCGACCGCCGCCTTGATGCCCTGAAGTTCCAGCATGAGCCGGTAGTCGCAAATTTCGCCGATGTCGGCGACATTGGTCTCGAAGACAAACGAACCGCGCTTGGAACGAACGACGACGAGGCCTTCCTTCGACAGGATGGCCATGCAGTCGCGGATTGGCGTGCGGCTGATGCCCAATTGCCGCGCCAGCTTTTCCTCGGAGATGTTTTCACCAAGACGGAACTGTCCGGTGACGATCGCCTCACGTAATTGGGCGGCCGCGATCTCCGCCAGTGAATGCGGCTGCGCGATTTTTTTCATGTCATCCCTGCCTTTTTCAGGCGCATCAAGGCAGGCACCGCCCAGACGACACATACAAGCACTGCAAGACCTGCGGCAATCGGTCTCTCGACAAAGACGAGGGGAGCGCCATCCGCCTTTATCAGCGAAGTCACCAGGTTCCGCTCCACCAGCGGGCCCATCACCAGTCCGAGGATCAGGGGCGCGACGGGGAAGCCGTTCTCTTCCATGAGATAGGCAAACAGCCCTAGCACCAGCATGATGATAATGCCTGAGGCGGCCGCATTGATCGAATAGGCACCGACAACGCAGAAACCGAGAATAAGCGGCGCGAGCACGAGCTTGGGCACCCGCAGCACCTGCGAGGCCTGGGCAATGGCCAGCAATCCGAACGGCACAATCAGAATATTGGCGAGGAAGAAGGTGATGAAGATCGCCATCACCTCGTTCGGCTTGTTGATGAAAACCAGTGGGCCGGGATTGAGGCCCTTCATATAGAGTACGCCGATGACGATTGCGGTGATGGAATCACCGGGGATGCCGAAGACGGTGGCCGGAACATAGGCACCCGACAGGGCCGAGTTGTTGGCCGAACAGGCGTCCACTAGGCTTTCCTCCGAGCCATGACCATAAAGCTCGGGCTGTTTCGAAAAGCGTTTGGAGACTGCGTAGGAGATCCAGGATGCGATGTCGGAGCCCGCACCGGGCAGGATGCCGACCGTGGTGCCGATCACCGACCCTCGGAGCAGGTTTGTCTTGTAGCGCCAGAGGACGGCCGGGAGCCCGTCAAACATGCGAAACGGATTGCCGACAGGTGCCGCAGGCGGCGTCCGTTCGCGGTTGACGAATGTCCGCACCAGTTCGGGGATGGCGAACACCCCGATCAGCGCCGGCACGAAGGCAACGCCGTCCAGAAGGGTGGCGAGGCCGAAGGTGAAGCGCGGATGACCGGCGGTGGTGTCCATGCCGACCGTCGCGATCATCAGCCCGAACAGCAGTGACATCAGCGACTTCAGCAACGAACCGGAACCAAGCATGACGGCGGCGGAGAGGCCGAGCAAGGCCAGCCAGAAATATTCGAAGGAGGTGAAATTGAGCGACACCTCGGCCAGTTGCGGCGCCGCCAGCATCAGGACCGAGGATCCGAACAATCCTCCGATCGCCGACGCGACCACCGAAATACCGAGCGCCCGCCCGACGCGGCCCTGGAGGGTCAGGCTATTGAGGTCGCCGATATAGGCGGCCGATGCCGCCGTGCCAGGAATGCGAATGAGGGCGGCTGGAATGTCCGATGCGAAGATCGCCATGGCGGCCGTGGTGACGATGGCGGCGATCGCCGGAACCGGCTCCATGAAAAAGGTGATCGGCACCAAAATCGCGGTCGCCATGGTGGCCGACAATCCCGGAACGGCGCCAACAAACAGGCCGAATGCGGAACAGCTGACCATCACGATCAACATGTTCCAGTTGAAGACCAGGGAGATGACGGTATCGAGGTCGGCGTACATCAAAACAGCCCCTTCACAAGACCGGACGGCAAGGGAACATAAAGAAGGCGCGTCATCACCAGATGCACCGTCAGCACGAAGAGTGCGGCGACCGCGATCCACTTCGGTCGGCTGAGACCCGCGGCGTAGAACAGCGCCGACAGCAGCAGGGTACCCCCGACCGGGAAGCCGACAGTCTCGAATGTAACGCCCAACAGCAGGGTGCCCAACACCGCCACGGCAACACAGCCGACCCGCGAGCCGATCCGCCAGCCTTCATGGATCCAGACGAACTCACCCTGGGACGTTCTGCGGCCCTGCCAAACGAGTAGCAGGCCACCCAAGGCGCACAGAGTGCCGAGGAGGGTCGGAAATGTCGACGGACCGATGATCTGACCGGGCATCGCAGGAAAGCCCTGTGCCTGCCAAACGACCCAGCCGCCGAAGGCAATCAGCATCAGGCCGATGAGCGAATCGTGAAGCTTCATGAACCCCCTCCGAAATGGTGGTGCCCGCCTGCTGAAGCAGACGGGCTTCATGCACTACTTGGCGAGACCGACTGATTTCAGCGTGTCACCGAGGGTGGCATCCGATTTCGCCATGAAGGTTTCGAATTTCTCGCCGGGCGTCCATTGCGTGGCATACCCACGCTCCTTCATGAAGGACAGGTAGGCGGGGTCGCTGACGACCTTTCCCAAAGCTTCGCCGAGCTTGGTCGCGACATTAGCCGGGATGCCGGCAGGCGCCACGATGCCGCGCCAGGAGCCCATAGCGAAGGCATATCCGGATGCCTCCTGAAAGGTCGCAACGTCAGGATATTTGTCGAGCCGAGCCGGCGAGAAGACAGCAAGAGGCTTGATTCGTTTGGCCTGCATCAATGCCTCGGCCTCAGGCATCGATGCCGTTGCAATGGCAACGCCGCCGGCAGCAAGATCCTGCAGGCCGGGCGCGGCTCCTTCGGACGGTACCCATGCCACCCGATCGACGGGCAGTCCTGCAGCTGCCAGCATGCCGGCGAGCGCGAGATGGTTGACCCCGCCCTGTGCGGAACCCGACGCCTTGAGTTCGCGATCCGCTGCGGCAGAAAGTGCTTTCAGCAGAGCCTGCATATCGCTGTATTCGCTGTCGGCGCGCACGAAGATGGCTGCGGGATCGGAGTTGTAAAGCCCGATCGGCGTATAGGCCTTGTAGTCCAGCGTGGTCAGCCCCAGGTGGTGCATGGTGCCGATCTCCAGGGTGGCAATGCCGATGGTGCTGCCATCAGGGGTGGCCTCGGCAATGGCGGAATGACCGACAACGCCTGAGCCACCCGTGCGGTTGACGACAGGGACCGGTACGCCGAGTTGCTTCTGCAGCAGGTTGGCGATCATCCGCGCGGTGGCGTCTGTACCACCGCCAGCGCCCCAGGGTACGACCATCGTGACCGCCCCATCCGGCCATTCAGCAAAAGCGGGAGCCGAATACAGGCTGCCCATGACAAGGCTTGCGGCAAGAGCCAGCGCGTGGCGACGTTTGATAGACATGATTTCTCCTCCTTGGGTGTGTGGCAGTCGCGTTCATCCTCCTGAACGCGGTTTCTTCAGTCGAAGACCTTTCCGGGATTAAGCAGTCCCCTGGGGTCCATGCAGGACTTCAACCGTCGCATCAGGTCGATTTCGACCGGGTTGCGGCTGTAGGCGAGATAGGGTTTCTTCAGTGTTCCGATGCCGTGTTCGGCCGAAACGGTGCCGCCAAGTTCACGGACGATCCGGTAAACGATCTCGCTGACGGCGGGCAGCGGCTGGGGTGCCGCGCCCTTGACCCAGGCGACCACATGAAGGTTTCCGTCGCCAACATGGCCATAGTAAACCGAGCGGCAACCGAGGGCTTCGGTAAGCGCCGCCGATGACCGGCCGGCAAATTCGTCCATGCGCCCGACCGGCAACCCGACGTCAAAGGAAATATGCGGTCCGGCAACATCCGGATTGGCAAATTCGGCGGCAGCGTCGCGTGTTGTCCAGAAGGCCTGCAGATCGGCAAGACTGCGTGAAACCGCGCCGTCGACCACCGCGCCCTTTTCGAACATGTCCTCCAGCCAGGCGGAAAACCGCCCGCCGTCTATCGCCTCGTCCAGCCCCTGCATTTCAACGAGAACGACATGGCTGCCGCTACCGAGTGACACGGGTGGGCGGGCGCCGGGCACGTGATCGGCATAAAGCGTCCAGTAGTCTGCCCACATCACCTCGAAAGCGGACAGCAGCGGCCCCAGACTGCGCCGGGCACTTTCGAGCAATGCGAGAACCTGATCGTATCCCGTCACGACACACAGGGCCGCCTGCACGCATCCCGGCTTGGGATGCAGCCGGAGCACCGTCCTCGTTATGACGCCAAGCGTGCCTTCGCTGCCGAGAAACAGCTGCTTCAAGTCGTAACCGGCATTATTCTTGATCATCCGGTTCATCATCGTGACGACAGTGCCGTCCATAGTGACCGCCTCGAGGCCGAGAACGAGATCGCGGGCCATGCCATAACGTATCACGCGATTGCCGCCGGCATTGGTCGAGAGATTGCCGCCAATGGCGCAGGAGCCACGCGCACCGAGATCCAGCGAGAAGAAAAGGCCGGCCTCATCGGCCGCATTCTGGATGGTCTCTAACGGTGTGCCGGCGCGCACCGTTATCGTCATGCCGACGGGATCGAGGGCCTCGATACCATGCATCCGCTCCAGCGACAGGGCGATACCCCCGTCGAGCGGCCGTGCACCACCACACAGACCCGTAAGCCCGCCTTGCGGGGTCACCGCGACACCCGCCTCATGGCACAGTTTCAGCGCTGCTGCGACGTCCTCGGTCGACGCGGGGCTGACAACAGCCAAGGGCTCGGCGCTTGGAAGAAAACTCCAGTCGGTGCGATTGCGCTCCGGCAATTCGTTTCCTGATAAAACGGCATTGGCACCAAGCTCAAGGCGCAGTTTAGACAGCAGTTGATCCTCGCTCACCACTCCCACCAACTCCTCCGAATTTCTGTTGTATGTAACATACAAGCGTAAACTGTCGTTTGGCAATAGCACATTTTTGAAGGCGGTGCGGAGGTACGGCCACCGGTCACCGCCGCAACTTCCTCTCCGTCTACCGCTGATTTCGCAGGAATTTGAAGGCCTCAGCTATACCGCCCCATGGTCGGTAATCTTTTCGGTGAAGATCATTCCGGGTTAGCCAGCAACCCGAGAGAGGGCGGCGTTAGCGGAACGGAGGCTCTTATCGGGGAGCCTCGGTGATCATGACGGACGTTTCCGTTTGCGGGTGAGCCGTTTTCCAATTGCTTAGCGAATCCCCGGCAAGGGTCGACAGTTCATACCCTTTCAAGCCGGGATGTCTAAACAGACAGGATCTTCGTCCTCGTTAATGAGCATCTTGAAGTTTGGGCCATTCTGGATATTTTGATATCAAAGCCATCATTTCTATGGGGATGATATCAATGCCGGCAGTCACCATTCGAAACCTTTCTGACGAAACACATCGTGCTCTGCGGGTGCGAGCGGCTCATCATGGCCGGAGCACCGAGGCCGAGATACGTGACATTCTTGAAGCCGCTGTTCGTCCTCCTGAACGTGTTAAGCTCGGTTCCTTGCTGACGGCCATTGGTCGCGACGCCGAGCCTTCCGACAGCGACGTTGAAGCCCTGCAGAAAAGTCGCGACAAGACACCTGCTGAACCGATGACCTTCGAATGATCTTGCTGGACACCAACGTTATATCCGAGCCTTGGAAACCGGCTCCTGATGAGGCAGTGATCGCCTGGTTGGACGCCCAAGCTATCGAAACACTGTTCCTCTCCGCAATAACGATTGCTGAACTTCGCTTCGGGATCGCCGCTATGCCTTTGGGGAAACGACAATCTATCCTTCGCGACCGCGTTGAGGGCGAAGTGTTGCCCCTCTTTTCCGAGCGCATCCTGTCCTTCGATCTGGCTACTTCTCAGTTTTATTCCGGACTGATGGCACGCGCTCGAGTATCTGGGAAAGCGATCGGCACGGCTGATGGCTACATTGCAGCCACAGCGGCAGCCAACGGCCTCGCCATCGCAACTCGCGACACAAGTCCTTTCGAGGCTGCTGGGCTGAAAGTGGTCAATCCCTGGTCCAGATAACGACAGTGTGCATGTCGGTGTCGAAAGTTCGGATCCCTTCAAGACCAAATCTCTTTGCATCGACTGCGGATGCCTCAACGGACGGAGCGTCACCGTGGAGCCCGAGACCACAGTCGAGGCCGCCGCCAAAATCATGGCGGAACGCAGTATCAAGCGCCTACCCGTCTGGAAGACGGCAAGTCGTTGGGATCGTCACCCGGTCCGACATTATGGGCGCCCTCGTCAGGGAACTTGCCGGGTATTCTGCGACAAGGATCGACATGGACATCGGGAATGCGCTGGAGGCGGAATTGGTGAAGCATCGCTGGGGCGATGCGATAACCATATGCGTCGCTGAGCGCGTGGTGACACTCGAAGGGCGCGTGCTGGATGCGCGGGAGAAGACAGCCCTGCGGGTCGCGGCGGAAAATTCCACCGAACGCCAGGTTCCATTGCTGCCCGCCATCATCGGCGTCACGCTCGCCCGCGGCGCCCGCACCATGGCCGCCAACGGCGTCATCGTGCGCGGGCTGGAGGCGATCGAGAACCTCGGCGGCATGGATATCCTCTGCACCGACAAGACCGGGACGCTGACCGAAGGGGTCATCCATCTCGATGGATGGATGGATGCGGACGGGCTGGCGTCGGACGGGGTGCTGCTGCTTGCACGCCTCAACGCCACCCTGCAGAGCGGCATGCCCAATCCGTTGGACGAGGCCATCGTCGCCGCGCCTGCAACCGATCTGCGGGAACCCGCCTTCGTGAACGCGACGAAGTGCCCTACGATTTTCTCCGCAAGCGCCTTTCCGTCGTCGTCACCTCGCCGGAGAAGGAGACGGTGCTGATCTGCAAGGGCGCGGTCGCCAACGTCCTGGAGATCAGCGTAACTTCCCGCGCCGCCGGGAGCGAGATACCGCTCGACGAGGAGAAACGGCAGGCGATCGATGGAAAGTTCCGCATCTGGAACGAACAGGGGTTTCGCGTGCTCGGCCTTGCAACCCGGAAGCTTTCCGCGCCGGGTCCCTTTGGCCGGGCGGACGAGGCAGGTCTCTGTCTGGGTTGATCTGGATCACGGATGACGCCGCTGATGCGCGTAGTCTGACCTTTCAACGCAAAATAGGGAGGTCACCATGCCGCTGAAGCTGAAGTCAGGATTTTTGACATCCTCCGGACAGGAGGGACGTCTGTTGATGGATACAGGGATCCGCGACCAAGTCGTGGTGGTTACCCACAATGCGCTGGAGGCCATTGCCGATCCCCCTCGCGCCGACGAGTTCAGGCTGCAGGAACATATCGAAGTCTTCAGCCGGATCGCAAGCGACAAGTTCGACGGAAAGCAATTCGATCCGACCGGCCATATTCGCGTGACATCCGAGGACGTCCGCAACTGGCGCAGTCGTGTCCAATAGGATTCGCATTCTCGTATCGGCCAATGCGGCGCGTTCCAAAAAATGAGCGATACTCAAGTTGCGGCTTTCGATCACACCATTCAGCAGACAAACCTCTGGCTGAAGAAACTCGAGGATGAGCATCATTTCCAGGATCGGCATCAGGCCTATAACGCGCTTCGCGCAGTACTCCAAGCCTTGCGCGCGACCGGCTTACGATCGAACAGGCCATTCACCTATCCGCCCAGTTGCCGATCCTCGTCCGCGGGATCTATTTCAAGGGTTGGGCATCTCGGCTCTGAAAGACACGATGCGCAAAACGTCGAGGAATTTATGCAGCATGTGGCAGAGCACCTGCCGCCCCAGTTCCCCCGCGATCCGAAAGCAACCGCGGAAGCCGTTTTCGACCTGCTGTGGAAGGAACTCGATCCCGGCCTTACCACCAAGCTCATCGGCGGACTGCCCGCCCCGTTCAGGTCGCTCTGGCCCGCCATCGCGCGCCGATAGGAGATCCCATTTCGCCATCGGTGAAGACGCTTACGCGCCATGAACATCGTCATGTTCACGAACACCTTCACCCCGCATGTCGGCGGCGTGGCAAACAGCGTCGCTTCGCTTTCGGCGGGCTTACGAGGCTTGGAACATCGCGTCTTGGTGATTGCGCCGGAATTCCCGGATAAGCCCCCAGACGAGGCGGACGTAACCGGGTCCCGGCTATCAAGCACATCAATGAGGCGTTGGTTCGAGGATCAAATTTCAACGTCTTGGATCTATGCGGCCTCGATCGAAAATAGGTTGATTGATCCCGGATGCCCCACAAACATAACGCCGCCCGCCGTCATCACATCGGGCAAGATGAAGTGGGAGAGCCTCAGGCGTTCGATGAATATGATGCCTAAATCTCGCGCATAATGAGAGTACTGGAAGCTTCGGCGACAGCCGAGGCACTGTCGCGGAAACTCTCAGCGACATCGAAAGGGTTGAGTTTGGTATTCAGCCGAACCAGGCCTCCAATCTGGAGACTGCCCACAAGCTGTTGGAGGTGTCTCGATAGCGAATGGCACCCATTGAATACGGAAACGGCCGAACGAAACGGACGGCCCTCCGCATGGAGCACGACGCAGTCTCGGAACGCTAGATGAGCGATATGGGTGCAGCCCTCCTTTCCGGTTCGCTTTTCATCCCCGCAATGAAACGCAATCAACAGGAGGTTCATGATGCAACAGCTCGCAAAATTCCTCAGCGCCACCGGCCGCCGTCTTCGCACCCTTGGCAAGGTCGTCAGTCACCTCTTCCGCAAGGGTAAGCTCGGTCTGAAGGTCGCCATCAAGATCCCCTTCTTCGCCAATGTCGAATTCAACATTGAGACCGAATGGGAACGGCGCGAGTGAGCGCCGACAGGCTTGACCTTTGGCCGAGCCGCCATCGAATTTTCGATAGTAACCGGGATGCAGCATGATGTCCTCATTGTCCTTGCCGATCAGCGCGCCGTCGGTTTCCGGTGCCGCCGTCGGAATGCCATGTTCGCGGCATTCCTCGCATACCTTGGACGGGCTACCAGGTGATGACCGGCGCCTTATGCAGCCAGCGATCCGTCGTGACCTGATCGAACACAAAGGTCGCAACGTCTTCACGTGCGATCGAACCGCCGTGGAAATTTTCAAGGCTGGTCAGCCCGCGAACTGTCCTCCCGCCGGGCTTGTTGTTCAGGATGGAAGGGCGGACGATCGTCCAGTCGAGGCCGCTATCCTTGATGATGGCTTCCTGCCGGTTCTTGTCGGCATAGACCTTGCGCAAGAGGAGGGGGAAGATCAGATTGTCGAACAGGAAGCCCCCATGTCCAGCGCTGTCGCCGGCGCCGATACCAGTGATGGCGACGAGACGCACCACCCCCTCGGCCTTCATCGCATTGACAAGCGCCTGGGTCGCAGTCGAAAGGAGCGTCACGTCGCGAAACGGACTTGCAGGCGTGCCAAGCGCGCTGATCACAGCGTCGCGGCCATTTACCGCCTGACGGAGCGTCTTTTCATCGCGGGCATCGCCAACAACGATCCTCACTCCAATCAGGTCTGCGGCTTTCTCAGGCGAACGAACGAGTGCGGTAACATCATAGCCGCGGGCGATGGCCTGGCAGACGATATGGCGGCCGGTCGGGCCGGTGGCACCGAGGATCAGGATCTTTGGGAGGCTGGTTGGCTGTGTTTCTGTAGGAGAGGTAAGCATGGGAGTGGTCCTGTAAAGGCTGGGCGCGTCTCACGAGGCCGCCCGATTGATTTTGATGGTGGAAATCAGAGCTTGCCTTTTGCCACAAGTTCACGTGTCCGTTTGAGCGTCGACAGCAGGGCGGATCTGTATCCCTTATCACTGTCGAACTGCGCCTGTTCGGCTTGCTCTTCGGGTCCGCCAGGTTCTTTGCCGCGCAGCCCGAGGTAGCAGTAGAATTTCAGCTGCAGCGCTCCGGCCTCATCCTCGAACAGTTCGTTGACGATGGCGCCCTCGCGAGCACCGGTGGCCTGAAAGAACGTGACCTTGCTCTGCGGCTCAAGGGTAATGATCTCCCTGATGTCAGAGCCTGCGATCGTGGCTTCACGAACGAAATGGGTCGCACTTTCCTCGACGACGTCGCAGCGCGTGCAGAGGCCTGGCGGCAGAAACAGGCGCGCATCCCGCGCTTTCAGTTCAAGGCCCTTCCAGACCTGCTCTCGGGTGAGCGTGGTTTCGCATTCCGGATTTACGGGAACGGTAGCGGTCGAATAGATCATGACGAAGGTCCTTGTTTCGAGATGTGGGAGGGCCTGCCTCAGGCGTAGGCCGCAGTTTCCAAAGCGAAGTCGCGATAGGAGCGAAGCGGACGGCCGAGCAGCGTCGTCAGGCGCTCGACATCGCCCTCGTCAGGCAGCATACCGTCGGTCAGGAACCGCTCGCCCATCATGCGCATATCGTAGGCCATCCAACCCGGCATGAACTGCTTGAGGTTCTGCTCGAAGGCCGCCGTATCGCCACCGCCATAGTTGATCGGGCGTCCGAGAACGTCCGACCAGATGGAAGCGATATCCGCTCCGGTCAGTGTTTCGGGACCAACCAGATTGATGCGAGTGGTCGGAAGCGGCTGTGCAGCCTGTTCACGACGCAGCAGTTCCAGGGCGGCGATCTCCGCGATATCGCGCACATCGATCATGGCGAGGCCCTTCTCCCCGACTGGCATCGGATAGACCCCGTAACCGGTTATGACATCCTTGATCGTCAGGTCGTTTTGGATGAAGTAGGCAGGGCGCAGGATCGTGGCGGCCATGCCCATGTGTTCGATCATCCGCTCCACGGCAAACTTGCCGGCGAAGTGCGGGACGTTGACGTAGACGTCGGCGTGGATCACCGACAGGTAAACGATCCGCTGGATGCCAGCCGACCGCGCCAAGTTGAGCGCGATCAGAGCCTGGGTGAATTCGTCCGGTACGACGGCGTTCAGCAGGAAGAGCGTAGAGACGCCGTTGAATGCACTGCGTAGCGAGTCCACATCGAGGAGGTCGCCCTTCACAACGGCAACGTCGGCCGGAAAGTTTGCCTTGGAGGGGTCGCGGACGAGCGCACGAACGTTTGCGCCGTGGTTGACGAGGTGCTGGATGACTTGCGCGCCGATATTGCCTGTGGCGCCGGTAACGAGAATGGTCATGGGAGTGTCTCCGGGTTTGTTTGCTTGACACCTCGAATATGGATGGTTCACAGATGACCCGATAGACGATAGTTTTAGACGCTCTGTCCCACAGGTGGAACACTATGGACCTGCTTGCTCTTGCCGACTTCAACCTCGTTGCGCGTCATGGCGGATTTGGGAAAGCGGCTCGCGCCACCGGACGGCCGAAAGCGACCCTGTCCCGCCGCGTCACGGAATTGGAGGCGGCACTTCAGCTTCGGCTGTTCGAACGCGGCGCACGCGCCCTCAAGCTCTCGGAAGAAGGGCGGGCGCTTTACGAGCGAACCGCCGTCCTGCTGACGGAGTTGGACGAGACTGCGGCGGCGATCGCTTCCGGTGCGGATAAGCCCCGCGGTCGATTGCGCATCAGCGCCCCGCTGCTGTTGTCGCAAACAGCCATGGGCAAGATCGCGGCCGGCTTTGCGCTGAAATACCCGGATGTCCGGCTTGAAATCACCACGGAAGATCGCGTCGTCGACATGATCGAGGAGGGGTATGACCTTGTGATCCGTGTCAACCCGGCGCCGGACGAAAGCCTCGTCGGTCGAGCGTTTCTGCATGATCATCTCGTTGTCGTGGCACGTCCGGATCTCGCCCGTCCCAGTGGCGGTCAGCCCGTTCCGGGCGTCGTCCGGGGAGGGGCAGGCGCGGAGACCTGGAATGTCATGACCTCCGAAGGACACACGAAGATCAGGGTCGAACCCGTCCTCGTGCTATCGTCCCTCATCATGGTTCGGGATGCGGTGAGGGCGGGCGTCGGGGCCGCACGCCTGCCGATCTCGCTGGTGAGCCAGGATATCGCCAATGGGACATTGCAGCTTTGGGGCGACGTCGAGGGATCCGAAATCGCGCTCTGGGCGCTTTACCCGTCGCGACGCCTCTTGAGCGCGCGGGTTTCTGCCTTCCTCGAGTTCTTGAAGCAGGCCTTTCCCAAGGGAACACCTGAAGAGCTGGCCGCCTATATCGGCGGGTAAGGGGCAGACGCTTTAAGCCGCAGCAGCAACTGCGCGCGAATACGCGCCGGGCGGCATTCCCACATGCCGATTGAAAGCAACGCTGAAGGCGCTTGTCGATCCATAGCCGACGCGCTGGGCGATATCCGCCATGGCCATATCTTCGCGGAGGAACTCTTTTGCCAGTGCCATGCGCCATCCGGTCGCGTACTCCATCGGCGCGACTCCGACTTCCCTGCGGAAGCGATCAAAGAAGGTCGAACGGGACATCGCGGCCTCACGAGCAAGCGTTTCCACCGTCATGCTTCGACCCGGATCTTCGTGGATCCGGCGCAAGGTCGGCGCCAGCAGCGGATCGGCCATGCCACGCAAGAGGCCCGGCGGCGCCTTGGCGCTTGCTGCCGATCGTAGTGCGTCGATGAACAGCACCTCGAGCAAACGGTGGAGAACCATCTCACGTGCGACACGGTCAGCCCTCGTTTCCTCATTGATCATGCGGACCAGAGCCATCAACCGCTCTTCACCGTGAACATGGATGACTTCTGGCAGCAGCGACACGAGAAGAGCTTTGTCATCAGAACCGAATGCACAGTGCCCGACGAGTGCCTTGATCTCCGCCGGTGCTTCGGGGTCCCCCAAGCGAAAGACACCCGGGCTAGTCTCCAGACGTTGGGCAAGTGCGCCGCGTGGCGGCGGCTCCATGCTGCTCATCGTGAACGAGAAGATCTTCGGGACCAGGACGAAGTCACCCGCAGTGAGCACCATTGGCTCACGACCTGCGATCGTCATCAGGCAACGGCCTTCGACGACGGCGCAGTAGAAAGGGCTTCCAATCTCCGTGCGCTCAACCAACCACTGACCACCGCCCGTCACCAGCTTTGAGATCGACGGGCTTGGCTTGAGTAGCGAAACAACTTCGGCAACCGGATCAGTCATCATTCGGACTTCCGCTAAATACTATCGGACATATGAATATAGCCAGTCCGGGCGATCAGGTCCATCTTCAGCTTAGTTAAATGTCAGGAGATAGACCATGCCAAAGATCCTTATCACCGGTTGCTCGTCCGGGTTTGGCCTCGCGATCGCACAGAAATTCGTGGACGCCGGGTGGGACGTCGTCGCAACGATGCGCACGCCGCGAAACGACCTTCTTCCGTCGAACGACAGGCTCGAAATCCTGCCGCTGGATGTTACCAGCGCGGAGAGCATTGCTGAGGCGGTCGAAGCCGCCGGCCCCATCGATGCTCTGGTCAACAATGCCGGCGTCGGCATGCTCAATGTGCTTGAGGGCACGGAGATGTCGAAGATCCGTGAGCTGTTCGAAACGAACGTATTCGGTGCGATGGCGATGACCAAAGCCTTTCTCCCGCAGATGCGGGTCCGCCGCTCAGGCGTCATCGTCAACGTCAGCTCCGCCGTCACGATAAGGCCGTTGCCCGCGCTCTCGGTCTACAGCGCCAGCAAGGCGGCCCTCAACGCCTTCACGGAGAGCCTCGCGCTCGAAGCTGCTCTGTTTGGCGTCCGCGCCAAACTCGTTTTGCCTGGCTCGGCGCCGACGACCGGCTTCGGCAAGAATGCTGTCTCGCGCATGGGCATGGAAATTCCCGAGCCATATACCGCCTTCGTCCACGACTACCTGACGAAGCTGCGTTCAGGCACCGAGGTTACGACGGCGGATGCGGTTGCAGAGGCCGTCTGGCGGTCTGTGACAGAGATAGACGCGCCGATGAAGATCCCGGCCGGCGCCGATGCGGAAACCTCGTTCCGCGAAGCGGGCAGTTTGCTCGCCTGAACATCACAATCCGAAATCTTTCTTTGAAGGTCCAGACCGATGAACAGTCTGATCAATCTCGCAAAGCATATTCCAACGCCTGAAGCCGCTGTCACCGTGGCCTACACGCCGATCCGTCTTTCGATGCCGGGCCGCCAACCACTGGAACTGCGTCTGACCGCACCCGCCACGGGCAACGATCTGCCGATCCTGCTGTTGTCGCATGGGTACGGCCCGTCCAACTATATCCCGTCAAAGGACGGTTACGCTCCCCTTGTCCAGTTCTGGGCGGAGAGAGGGTTCGTGGTGATCCAGCCGACGCATGCGAGTTCTCGCGTGGGTGGCCTGCCGTCGGATTCACCCGGCGCACCCTTCTTTTGGCGCGAGCGTGTCGATGAGATAAAGGCGATCCTTGACCAGTTGGCCGAGATTGAACGGCAGGCGCCGGTAGTCGCTGGTCGGATGGATCATGCACGCATCGGCGCAGTGGGCCATTCCTTTGGCGGCCATACGGTTGGGCTCCTGCTCGGCGCGCAGCTGAATGGTGAGGACTTTTCCGATCCAAGAATCTCGGCCGGCGTTCTCCTGACAACACCGGGACGCGGCGGCAAGGACATGACGCCTGAGAGTGCTGCGCGGTTTCCGTTCTTCGACGTCGATTTCTCGACCCTAACGACACGCAACCTCGTCGTTTGCGGTGATATGGACAACCCGCACTTTACGACGCGCGGCCCCGAATGGCATGCGGATGCCTTCCATGATGCGCCGGGCGCCAAAGCAATGCTGATGATGCATGGGGTCGGGCATGGCCTTGGCGGGATCGCAGCGCTCGACGCAAAGGAAACAGAGACTGAAGCACCAGATGTGCTGGAAGCGACACGGCGTCTTACGCTCGCGTGGCTTCAGAGTGCGCTCGGCGCGGACAACGGCGCTTGGTCGAGAGCGTGCCTCGCACTTGAAAGCGAAGCCGCCCCGCTTGCGACGATCACGGAGAAGTAGCTCTACCCGGCGAGCCATATCGGCAGGAATGCAGCCGCGACACCATTTAAGTCAAAGGGCGCCACGCGTTGGCGCTCAATGCAGTCTACGGCATCCGCGGAGTGCGCGGCGCCTATCTTGGGGTTCGGAAAGCACGCCCAATCTCGCCCTTCGTCCAGCAGGCTCTCACAGGCCTCGGCGGGACAGTTATCAGTCCTCCACGGAGATCTGCTGTCAGCAAGCCTTGGCTTTGGTTTTAGTACTCGATCAGGATGGGCCGGGCGGCTCCTGCTTGCAATTCACTTCGGCGCCCAGATGACGCCATAGTCGTATCCCTTGATCTGGCAAGCTGGTACGTCCACTGCGGTCTCGATGGGGCATCTCTGACCAAATACCGCCTCGTGGTGCTCGGCTCGATCGGCATCCGCAACGGTCGGATCGTTTTCTTCCCCTGTGCGCTGAAGCGCCCATTCCTCGCGGTGCCAAGAAAGCTTCCCTTTCACCGTCCTCCACGTCGTTTCGGCCTTTCAGGTGCGGGCCGCTCGTCTCCGGTCATGTCAACTGCCATCGAGGCCGCGATGGACGCGGCCCGAACAACCGAAAAGGAATACGACAATGGCAACCATCGGCTCTTTCACCGCTTCCGGCAACGGCTTTACCGGCATCATCAAGGCCCTCAACCTCAACGTCAACGTCAAGGCAACCATCCGCACCGTCGATCGCACCTCCGATAAAGGCCCGACTACCGCATCCTCGCAGGGGCCTCGGAGTTCGCCGCAGCCTGGAAGAAAACTTCGAACGAGGGCCGCGACTATCTCTCGGTCAAGCTCGACGACCCGAGCTTCCCCGCTCCGATCTATGCAACGCTGATCGAGGTCGAAGGCGAGGAGGGCCTCTCCCTCATCTGGTCACGGTCCAACCAGGACTGACGAAGATTGCAACGCCCCGCCATTGGTCGGGCCTTTCACTTCAAAAGGCTTAAGCAAAGCCTATTGAACATAGAGCCAGCTTGAGGCGCTAATGAGTGCTATATCGCCCACGACAACTCAAGCAGAGTGTTGATGAAGGCGCGCACGGCCGGGTTGGACCGCCGGCTTTCGGGCCACAATGCTGTGATGTTGTGCCGTTCCACCGTGTGGTCGGCCAGAACAGGCACAAGCGCTCCGCGGCTGACCCAGGCGCTGGCCATGAAACTGGTTGCCATTCCTATGCCGGCACCCGCAGCGATCGTCGCAAGCACGGCTTCGCTCGTATCGACGATGATGCGGGAGGACGGCACGATCTCCACCTCCCTATCCCCGACGAGAAAAGGCCAGCGAAATAACTGGCCGCTACTCTGGTAGCGAAGGCTGACAGTCTCATGCCCGTCCAATTCGTCCGGATGTGTCGGCGGGCTGTGCCCGGCCAGATATTCGGGCGAGGCATAGCAGCATAGCCTGTACGGCAGGAGCCGGCGTGATAGCAGGCGGGAATCTGACAGATCGCCGATGCGGACCGCCAGGTCGAAGCCGCCATCGACGAGATCCACCATCTGATCGCTCAAGCGCAGATCGATGTTCACCTTCGGATGGAGCTTGCGAAATCCAGGAAGCGCGGGCGCGATGATGTGTAGGCCGATGGGTAAAGAGGCCGCAATGCGCAATGTGCCGGCGGGCTCGGTGCGTGCTGCCTTTGCCGCCTGCTCGATCTCTTCCGCGTCGTGCAGGAGCTTGAGCGCACGCTCATGCAGGTCGCGCCCTTCGGCTGTCAGGGTCAGGGAACGAGTCGTGCGTGCAAAGAGCGAAACGCCAAGCTGTTTTTCCAGCCGCTGGATACTTTTGCTGACCGCCGAGGGTGAGACAGACAGGGAGCGGGCGGCGGCTGTGTAGCTTCCGAGCGATCCGGCGCGGGCGAATGCGATCAAGCCCGTCAGTCTGTCGATTCCGATTTGTTCCTTCATGGCACTATTAAAGCGATTTTGTCGACGATTATCAATCGAGATGGATGATCGTATCCTTGGTCATGGAAACAATCATCCAAGCGAGGCCATGATGACTGATTTTATGAAAGCGGTGCGACTACACGAATTCGGTGGACCGGATGTCCTCCTCTATGAGGATGCGCCCCGACCGGAAATCGCGGCGGACGACGTGCTCGTTCGCGTCCATGCCGCGAGCCTCAACCCGCCGGATCTCTATCTGCGGGACGGCTATCGGGCACTGCCGCCCGATTGGCAGCCCAGCCCAAGCTTTCCGCTGATCCTTGGCACGGACATTTCCGGCGTGGTCGCGGCCGTCGGCGAAAACGTTTCGCAATTCAAGGTCGGCGACGAGGTCTACGCGATGGTCCGGTTCCCGCATGACCTGATGACGGGAAGCAGCGCCTATGCGGAATATGTTCGCGTCCCGGCATCGGATCTGGCTTTGAAACCTTCCGGGATCGATCATATCCAGGCAGCGGCTGCGCCGATGTCGCTGCTGACGGCCTGGCAATTTCTGGTCGATCGGGGACATGATAAACCGAACCCGTTTCAGTCCTTCACGCATAGACCAGTGCCGTTGAACGGCAAGACGGTGCTGGTGAATGGCGCCGGAGGCGGTGTCGGTCATCTCGCGGTGCAGATCGCGAAATGGCAAGGGGCAAAGGTGATTGCCGTTGCTTCCGGCAAGCATGAGGCGCTGTTGACCGATCTCGGGGCAGATACGTTCGTCGACTACACGAAGGTGGCTGCCGAGACAGCGGCGGCGGATCTGGATCTTGTGCTCGATGCCGTCGGTGGTGCCAAGATGGAGCGCTTCCTTTCCAGCATCAAGCCGGATGGCGCGCTGTTTCTCGTCAACCCGCTGGGCTTTTCCGGCCATGAAGACGCCGCCCGGCGGAAGATCACCGTCTCCACAACGCAAGTGCGCTCGAACGGTTCGCAGCTGGCACAGGCTGGCCGCCTGCTCGATGAGGGGATCGTCCGGGTGGTGATCGACGGCACCTATCCGCTTGCCGAGGCATCGGCAGCGCACCGCCGTGCTTCCGAGGGGAGCATCCGGGGCAAGATCGTGCTGATCACCACTTAGTTGGAATGCGACCAATCAACCCCTGACCGCCTTGAACAGGCGGTCAGGGGTTGATGGAGAAAATATCTCATGTTGATCATAAAAGGCTACTTGGATGTCGATCCGGCCGATCTGGCTCAATTCATGAGAGAGCTGAATGCGCTGGCGTCCACGACACGCAAGCGTTGTGGAAACATAGCCTATGAGGCTGCCGTGGATGATCCGCGGTCAGGGCGATTGCTGATCTCGGAACGTTGGGTCGATCAGGCCGCACTGAGCGCTCATCTACAGGCGGGCGACACGATCGCGTTTGTCAGCCGCTGGAACCGTACAATGCGAGGCGAACTTCGAAAATACGACGCATCGACCGAACGCGACATCATGGACCGCTGACAAACGGACCTTCCGGTTCGCGCAGGCCGAGCACTGCGGGTCGATAGCGTTTCGTGTGATAATAGTCCACGGCACTCGCCTCGCGTCCTCATCGACTCTCTCAACACCGCTCACTATCCTTGTTGATGACGGATGTTGAGGGTCTGAAGCTTGCAGGCGAAGGTATTCAAAAAAGTGTCTACGGCGCTGATCCAGTAAATTTCGGATGGGTTCTCGTCGACCTGGAAAATCGTGATTGATGGGCACGCCCCGCGGAGCCGAACGTTGCTAAGATCGCCTGCGTTCTCGACCCATCGACTAGCCGGCTGCAATCCCATCCGCAGTGGCAGTCGAGTGAAAGTCGCGTTCGGTATGACGAACTGGGGGCTCAGAGCCGCTCAGTGGGTGCGATGCAGCCCGCCCTCCCTACGCACGAGCGAATACCAGCAGAGGCGCTGTGTCGTGGTCGTCTGCTGCACGTAGGGCCGCGACATAGCGGGTGCGAAGTTCGCCGACGTCAGCCAGTGTTCCGCCGCCCCAACTGAAGCGTTCGCCGCCAAGCCGTTCAATCAGAAGATCGGCTGTTGCAGCCGGCGCCCTTCCGCAACCGGCCGTCGCCAGAATTTTCTTCTGCGGGGCGCCTCCTCGCTAACCAAAATACAGGCGCCGACAAGTCCTCGCGATCAAGATCGCCTTCATCGAGATCGACATTTCCTTCCAGACAGACTGGGACTGGCGTAAGTGATGCGCGAGCGGCCACGTCGGTGACCGCGTCCTCGACCACATGGAGACTGCCCACGGGAGCGATCAGCGCAGTACGAATCCGTGTATGCCACAGATTGACCAATGGTTGACCATTGCCAAGCGCGTCACCCAAAATAGTGATTTGGAAGGGTTAAGTAACTGAAGAGATTGTGGAAGGTTGCGCGAAAATCGATCTGCACGATGTGGCCACCGGTCCACATCCTTTCAAGGCGAAACCAGTTTCAGCGGCGATCCATATTGCCGGATCGCCACGTTATGCCAGCGTTAGAGTGCTTTCGCAGCTGTTTCAATGACGTCAGCAACCTTTTGGGGCTGAGAGGCAAATACAGCGTGGCTGGATTTGATCTCAGTCACCGTGCTGCCGGCACGCTTCGCCATCTCTCGTTCCAGCTCAGGATTGATGGATCGGTCTTCAGTCGCAACAATGGACCAGCTTTGCTTCGTCTTCCAAGCTGGATCGCCGACTTTGGTTGAGAAAGCTTCCTTCGAGGCGAAGACCTGCGACCTTGCCAGAAACGCTGCGTCGTCTTTCGGCAGGTCTGCGGCGAAGTCGTTCGCAAAGGCGGCGGGGTCGAGATAGAGATACTTTCCGTCCTTCGTCTCGCGGATATTCATGCCGCCAGCTGGCTTTGAACTCGCGAGGCTGAGCAGGCTTTCACCCTTGTCCGGCTGGAAAGCCGCGACGTATACGAGGCCTTCGACGGCAGGGTTATTGCCCGCTTCAGTGATCACCATACCGCCGTAGCTATGACCGACGAGAAGCGTCGGGCCGTTCTGCAGATCGAGCACTCGGTGTGTGGCGGCAATATCGTCGGCGAGCGACGTCATCGGCTGCTGAACGATGGTGACATTGAAACCTCGCTGGACGAGGATATCGAATGCCTTGCGCCAGCCCGAACCATCGGCAAGTGCGCCATGGACGATGACGATGTTTTTGACCTCGGCGGCCTGCGCCGAATAAGCGATGACGCTGCTGGCGAAGGCGAGTGCGAGGATCGAGATGGAATGTCGGTTCATGCGTTTTACTCCTGTTGTCGTGGAAGGTTTTGATGCGAAGGATGGGTGTCAGCCGAAGGTGAAGGCGTAGGCTTCGACACCTGGATCGAGGAAACGGATCTCAAATGTCCGCTCCTCCACGTCGCCGGACTGGCGAACGAGCTGGTAAAGCTTGGTGGAGGATATGGTACCGTGGCCGGCAGCATCGGTGTCTGCACCATGACTGGATCCGGGCGCCTTGCCGTCGATCGTCACCTGGAAGCGAACAGGTTTGCCGGTGGCACTCGGTCCCAGTACCAGATGAAGGTCGCGCGCGCTGAAGCGGTAGGCGATGCTGCCATCCGGCCGGTCCAGCACGGCCCGTTCAGCACCGACTATCCAGGTACCGGAGAGGCCCCATTCATTCAGGCGTGGTTGCGAGACAGAATATACGCTGGCAGCGTCGGCACGCAGCCTTTCCGGAGAGATGAAGCCGGCAGCCCTTTGGTAGCCGAGATAACTCTCGCCAGAGCGGATGTTCTTGAGGTCGGGACTTGCCTCGGCTCCTTTCGCATTGGGGGTCACTGGCGCGGTTGAAGCCATCTCGCTGCCGGCTTCGCGCAGCAAGTCCTGTATCGCCTGCTCGGACTGGCGATAGTTGCCTTCGCCGAAGTGATGGTAGCGGATCTGGCCCTTTGCATCGATCAGATATTGAGCCGGCCAATAGCTGTTCTCGAAAGCACGCCAGATCTTGTAGTCGTTGTCGATCGCTACCGGGTAACCGATCTTGAAATCCTCGATCGCCTTTCTGACATTGTCGATCTTCTTCTCAAACGCAAATTCCGGAGCATGCACGCCAATGACGACCAGACCCTGATCCTTGTATTTTTCGGCCCAGGCGCGGACATAGGGGACGGTTCGGATGCAGTTGATGCAGGAGTAGGTCCAGAAATCGATGAGCACGACCTTACCGCGCAGTTCTTCTGTCGTCAGCGGTGGCGAGTTCAGCCATTCGACGGCGCCATTCAATGACGGTGCGCTGGCCTCGATCGGCAAATCACTGCGAAACGGCTGAACTTGGTCGCCGGCAGCTGGCATCGCACCGTTGCTGGCAACCTCGGATATAGGATCGTTTGCAGCCCTGTCGTGCAGTTGGTCAAGCACAGCCTGTTCGAATGTGGCCGTGCTGGCATAGGAAAGCCGCGCCAGGAGACCGGTGTCGAGGCCAAGGGCAATAACGGCCACGCCGGCGAGAACCGCGGCACCCAGACCCTGGCGAATACGCTCGCTGATGCCGAGCGACTGCTTCATGCCGGCAAAAACCCTGCCGCCTACGAGAAGGGCAACGGCAAGCGATGTTGCTGCACCTGCGGCATAGGCGGCGAGCAGAAACGTCGTCTGGAGATTAGCGCCATTTAGGGCCGCACCCGTCAGCAGGAGGCCAAGGATTGGCCCGGCGCAGGGCGCCCATAGCAGGCCGGTCGCGACGCCGAGAATGAAGGAACTCGCTGCAGTCGGTACGGATCCAGGTCTGCCCGACGCATTCAGCAACCTGTTGCCTAAGCCGACGACCGGTTGCGTGATGATACTCGCCGTGCTTGGCGACAAAAGGCTGACCCCGAAGATAGCGAGCAGCGTTATCGCCGCGAGACGACCGTATTCATTGGTGTGGATCGCCCAACTCCCGCCGATGGAGGCAAGGGTTGCGACCAATGCGAACGTGACGCTCATGCCGATCAGCATCGGGAGCGTGCTTCTGATGAAGGGCTGTCCGGCCCGGGTAAAGACGAAAGGGAGGATGGGAAGGATGCACGGGCTGAGGATAGTCAGCGCTCCTCCGAGATAGGCAATGATGAGAAGTGTCATCGTCGTTTCCTTGAACCGGTTGGTCGGGTTTTGGACGGCGGTTGGGCGCGGCCAGCAGTGACACCAATCTGGTCGAAGCGACGTATCCCGGATGTGTCCGGCTCTCATCGGAAATGTACCGCAGTGTAGAACGCAGCCTATCCACGACAGAGTGATACAACTCGTTGGCAAGCCCGCTCGGTAAGTGGCGCGAATTGTATCAGACTGTATCGAGGGCGCCGGAGGCTACATCCGCATTCAATATTGGGCTTGACGGGACACATGCGGGATACGTCCGGTCGGCTTACTGCTCGTCACGATCAATCGAGATGGAGAGAACGATGTCCCCTCAGTTCAACCACCAGCGCCGCCGCTTCTTCGGAATAGCCGCCATAACCATTGCTGCCGCCGAATTCGGCGTGACCACTATCGCCAATGCCGCGTCACCCAGGGTATCGGCGGCGATCAAGGCCGGAGGGCATACTTCGTTCGCAGCGCTCAAGCAGATCAAGGCAGGCGTGCTGGATATCGGATATGCAGAAGCCGGCCCGGCCGATGGTCCCGTTGTTCTGCTTGTTCACGGTTGGCCGTATGACATTTATAGCTATGTCGATGTCGCACCGATCCTGGCCAATGCAGGCTACCGCGTGCTCATTCCCTATCTGCGGGGCTACGGCACGACGGGCTTCCTTTCGGACGAGACCCCGCGAAATGGCCAGCAGGCGGCGCTGGCCGTTGACATGATCGCCTTCCTGGATGCCCTTGGCGTCGAAAAGGCGATCCTGGGCGGATATGACTGGGGAGCGCGCACCGTAAACATCATGGCGGCTCTCTGGCCGGATCGCTCTCAGGCAATGGTTTCTGTCAGCGGCTATTTGATCGGCAGCCAGGCGGCAAACAGCACGCCACTCCCGCCGGCCGCGGAACTCGCCTGGTGGTACCAGTTCTACTTCGCCACCGAGCGGGGCGGCTCGGCTATGCCGCCAACACGCACGAATTTGCGAAGCTCATCTGGCAGACGGCTTCGCCCACCTGGACATTTGACGATGCGACTTTCAACCGATCGGCCGTCGCCCTCGACAATCCGGACCACGTCGCCATCACCATCCACAATTATCGCTGGCGGCTCGGTCTCGAAGAAGGCGAGGAGAAATACGATGCCTTCGAGAAGCAGCTCGCGATGGGTCCGGTCATCACCATTCCAACGATCACAATGGAAGGCGATTCCAATGGTGCGCCCCATCCGCAACCTTCGGCCTACGCAAAGAAGTTCTCCGGAAAATACGAGCATCGAGATATAGCAGCTATCGGGCATAATCTGCCCCAGGAAGCGCCAGAGGTATTCGCTCAGGCTATCATCGATGTGGCGAAATTCTGATGACGGGGGCTGCCGCCAGAAACCGCTTTGCTAGCGGCGGCCCACACGGAACTAATGTCGCGTGAGTGCGAATGTTTGAAAGGCCAGAGATGGAGCATGTCGACCACATTTTGATTATCGATGACGACCGCGAAATTCGCGAACTGGTATCGAGCTATCTGAAAAAGAACGGCCTTCGCACGACAGTTGCTGCCGACGGCCGGCAGATGCGCAGTTTCCTGGAAGCCGGCACTGTCGACCTGATCGTGCTCGACGTGATGATGCCGGGCGATGATGGCTTGGTACTGTGCCGCGAGCTGCGCGCCGGCAAGCACAAGGCGACACCGGTGATCATGCTGACGGCGCGCGATGATGAAATGGATCGGATCATCGGGCTCGAAATGGGCGCCGACGACTATTTGCCCAAGCCGTTTGCGGCGCGAGAACTGCTTGCCCGCATCAAGGCGGTGCTGCGTCGCACGCGTATGCTGCCGCCCAACCTGCAGATCAGTGAGGCCGGTCAATTGTTGACCTTTGGCGATTGGCGGCTCGATACGGTCGGTCGGCATCTTCTTGATCGGGACGGAACGGAAATAGCCTTGAGTGGTGCCGAATACCGACTGCTGCGGGTGTTCATCGATCATCCGCAACGCGTGCTCAACCGTGACCAGATCCTGAACCTCACGCAGGGCCGCGATGCCGAACTGTTCGACCGCTCGATCGACCTTCTGGTGAGCCGCCTGCGCCAGCGGCTTGGCGATGATGCGCGCGAGCCGACCTACATCAAGACTGTGCGGGCGGAAGGCTATGTGTTTTCTGTCCCGGTTGAAATCTCGGTACCCAGGACATGAGTAGGAGCAGCAAGTCCCGTTTCGACTGGTGGCCAACGACATTGCGCTCGCGATTGTTCCTGATCCTTTTTGCCGGACTGGCGGTTGCTTATGGCCTATCCTTCAGCATTCTCTTTGCCGAGCGCTACATGTCAGCCAAGGCCGTGATGCTCGGTACACTGGAAACCGATCTGGCAACGTCCATCGCTGTTCTCGACCGCCTTCCCGCCAACGAGCGGCCCGATTGGCTGGATCGCCTGAGCCGCGGCAGCTACCGTCTTGTTCTGGGGCCCGGGCTTCCCGGCGTTCCGGATTTATCGGGTCGTGGTGCGGAGATCGCCGACCGGATAGGCCAGGCGGCTGGCAACAGGTTTGCGATCCGCGTCGAAGCCATTCCAGGCGACCACATGCGGTTGCAGGGGCATTTGACGCTGTCGGATGGTTCACCGCTGACAATCGATGTGACCCCGCGCGGTGTGATGCCCTTGGCCGAATGGCTGCCTTATGTCTTCGCAGCTCAGATGATTATACTCATTCTCTGCACCTGGTTTGCGGTGCGTTCGGCAATTCGTCCGCTGGGCGCTCTCGCCGCCGCCGCTGATGCACTCGACCCCGGTAAGAAGGGCTCGCTCCTGAACGAAGATGGTCCGAGCGAGGTTGCCCAAGCGGCGCGGGCCTTCAACGCCATGCGTGATCGCATCGCCCACTACTTGGAAGAACGGGTGCAGATCCTTGCAGCAATCTCCCATGACTTGCAAACGCCGATCACCCGCATGCGGCTTCGCGCCGACATGGCGGATGAAAGCCCCGAAAAGGACAAGCTTGTCAGCGATCTGCGCGAAATCGAGCGCCTGGTGCAGGATGGAATTGCCTATGCGCGAAGCTCGCATGGCAATGGTGAAAGAAACTCGCGCATCGATCTTGCGTCGTTCATCGACAGCATCGCTTACGATTATCAGGATACGGACAAGGCGGTTTCGGTAACCGGCATCGTTCAGGGAACTGCCCTGACTAAACCGCACGCATTGCGGCGTATTTTGACCAATTTCATTGACAACGCCCTCAAGTTTGCCGGTGCGGCAGAGATCAGGGTCGAGCGATCGGGCGAGGGAAATATTGTTATTGCAGTCATGGACCATGGACCAGGCATTCCCGACGACAAGCTGGAGTCCGCCATGCAACCGTTCTACCGGCTCGAGACGTCACGCAATCGGGACACAGGGGGCACGGGGCTTGGATTGGCAATCGCGCAGCAGCTTGCCGTCTCGCTCGGTGGGACAGTACGAATCTACAATCGCTCCGGCGGTGGGCTTGCTGCGGAAATATCGCTACCCTGACAGGTCCGACGCGTCGCTTCTACGATGCGATACAATTTAGACCTTTTCGAAAACATGCCGGATACGTCGATGCGGCAAAACACGCCCGTCAACCACGTCGCTCAAGGCGACCGAACGAAGGAGTGTTCCATGACAAAGATCGAGAAGGTTCTCTATACCGGCAAGACCCATACCACCGGCGGACGCGACGGTGCGGCGCGCAGTGACGATGCGCAGCTTGACGTCAAGCTTTCGCCTCCCGGTAGCGGTAAGCCCGGCACAAATCCGGAGCAGCTCTTTGCTGCTGGCTGGTCCGCTTGCTTTATCGGTGCCCTGGGCATTGCCGCGGGCAAACATAAGATCGCGCTGCCGGCGACGACGGCAGTCAATGCCGAAGTCGACCTCGGAATGAGTGACGGCGCCTACCTGCTGCAGGCCCGGATGAATGTCAGCCTTCCGGGGCTCGATGCCGACCTTTCACGGGTTCTTATCGACGAAGCTCACCAGACCTGCCCCTATTCCAAGGCGACACGGGGCAACATCGCGGTTGAGCTGAAGCTTGTCTGACAAGTTGCCAATATCCAGGAGTGTTCGATGAAGCGTTTGATCATTGGCATGCTCGCGCTTGCCGTCTTTGCAGCGCCCTGCGTCTATGACGTGTTCTCGCCGGAACCATCCCCCCTGGCCGCGCTGGCCACGGCCGTTGGTCTTCTGGGATAGAGAGGGTTGAAGGTCGAAGAGGGAGCGGCTGCGAAACAGCCGCTCCCATTTTTCCATCAGGATTTGCCGCCTTCGTCCGGAAGCAAGGTCGCAGCTTCGATCGCCAAAGGATCGGCCTTGAGAAGAAGGTAATCCGGCATCGATTTCAGGCTGGGATCGCAATGGACAGCCGGCGTCAATACGCCCGTCGAGTTCATTTCACCCAGACTGACCAATCCATCGCCGTCGTGGTCCATGCGTTCGCCATAGTCGACGGTTGGCTTTCCCTGCCCATCGATGGCGATACCCGGCCTCAGAATCTCGTTGAATGTCTTGAATTCATCAGAGTTGAGTTTTCCGTCTCCGTCTCGGTCGAATTTTTCAAACGCCTTGTTGAGCATTTGCGAAAGGGGGCTGGCATTGTTGATAGTCGTCACGATTTCTTGTACGCGTTCAGTTGGATTTCGGTGTCATGGCAGTCTGGAAAATGGTCCACCGGCTTTCGAAAACCCGGCGGAGTTCGGCTTCATCGGGAGTGTCTCGCAGGCCAAGGCGGATGCGATTGTTGGCGCCTTCGAGCAGATCGATAAGGACACCGCATATTTCGGATGCATCGCCGGCTACGACGGCGCTGGAAGCCTGAGCAGCGATGATCACGTCGACCATGGGTTCCAGCGCGACACTCGACCAAACGGCAAGCCTTTCTCGAAGAGACGCAGAGAGCACGGCCTCTGCTGTGACCGATAGGTAGAAGGCGGCATAGTCCCTGTCGGTGCCAAACAGAAAATATTGGAACGCAACGGCGCGGAGGGCGAGCAGGGGCCTACCGTGCTGCTTTGCCGCCTGCGCGAGTGCTGTACGAAAGCCCGTGAGATCGCGCTCAACCACTGCCTCCAGGATCGCCTGCTTGTTCGGATAGCGCCGATAAAGTGTATGTTTGGAAATCGCTCGTCGGGCTGCGATTTCCTCTATCGAAGCATTTGCAATGCCCTTCGTCGCAAAGGTGATGCGGGCTTCGTCCAGAATCTGTCTGGTAAGGTTCGCCGCCTCCTCGCGTGTCGGTCGTCCTCCGGGGCGTGCTGTCTTCATGCGACCCCGAAGGGTTGAATGGAGAGAGACTTGACGGTGACCATTGTCCATACCTGAATTATTTGATAACAGCACGATAACGTGCCGTTTATTTCGATGCAACAGGTTTAATATGTCTTCCATCGTGCTGTCAGGTCTTTCCTGGTTTAAGCCGGACGGTGATCCAGTATTCGAGGGTCTCGACCTGTCGTTCCGACCGGAAAGAACCGGCCTGGTTGGCCGAAACGGCGCCGGCAAAACGACCATGCTGAAAATTATCTCCGGATTCCTGTCTCCGTCTGGGGGGGCCATTACCGTCGATGGCAAAGTGGCGCTTGTCCGGCAGATGCTGGATGTCGATCCAAACGAAACGATCGCCGATCTTTTCTGTGCTGGGCAGGCGCTCGAATTGCTTGCCTGGGCCGAAAACGGCGCCGCCAGCCTCGAAGACCTTGCAGAGGCCGATTGGACAATCAGGGAGCGAATCCTGTCTGCCCTTGCGCGATTTGGGCTGGCTGCCGAGCCGGATACGCTGCTCAACCATTTATCTGGTGGACAGCAGACCAGGGCTGCTCTTGCGGCGGCCCTATTCGAAGAGCCGGATTTTCTTCTTCTCGATGAACCAACCAACAATCTGGACAGTGCGGGGAGGCAGGCAGTCATTGACCTTCTCAGCAGATGGAAGGGCGGGGCCATCGTTATCAGCCATGATCGCGAACTGCTTGAGCATATGGATGCCATCGTCGAACTGACCACGCTTGGGGCGAAACGCTACAGCGGCAACTGGAGCGTCTATCGATCGACGATGGTAATCGAGTTGAATGCCGCCGAGCAGAATCTGGCGCATGCCCAAAAGACCGCCGGTGAAATCGATCGCAGGGCGCAGGTCCTGGCGGAACGGCAGGACCGAAGGAACGCATCGGGGAACCGAAAAGCAGCAAAGGGAGGCATGCCAAAAATTCTCCTCGGTCGGCGCAAGAGCAATGCGGAGGCCAGCCTTGGCAAGGTCACGGAACTTGCCGAGCGCCAGCGCGCCGATGCGCTTGACGCGGTTGCTTCGGCCCAGGCGCGAGTCGAGGTGCTCCAGCCATTTTCCGTGCATCTTCCGGCCACAAACCTGCCTTCCGGTAAGGCAGTTTTGTCTCTGGACCGTGTTACTGCGGGCTATGACCACGGACATCCCGTTTTCCGCGATCTGTCCTTCTCGATCGTCGGTCCGCAGCGTGTAGCGCTTTCCGGCCCGAACGGGTCTGGCAAAACGACGCTGCTGAAGCTGATCATGGGAGATATCGTGCCCGTCACCGGCATGGTCACGGTTTCTGTCCTTTCCATGATGCTGGATCAGAGTGTCAGCCTTCTCGATGGTGGCAAAAGTATCCTCGACAATTTCAAGCGGTTGAACCCCGGCACGACCGACAATGCCTGCCGGGCCACTTTGGCGAGTTTTCGTTTTCGTTCGGATGCCGCCCTTCAGCGCGTGGAAACATTAAGTGGGGGGCAGATCCTGCGTGCCGGCCTCGCCTGCGTGCTCGGGGGACCCACTCCCCCGTCGCTGCTGATCCTCGATGAGCCGACCAGTCATCTTGACATCGAGTCCATCGATACGGTGGAAGCCGTGCTGAGGGCCTACGACGGCGCGCTTTTGATCGTGAGCCATGATGACACGTTTCTCGAAAATATCGAGATAGACAGACTGATGGAGCTCGGTGGCCACCCGTTAGATTAGCCGCACACGCGAAAATCGCACCCACCGCCCCATTTAGATAAAATCTCGAATCTGGATATAATCATGTCTCAACCTGCCTATGACCCGCAACGTGCCGCCGTTCTGGCAACGATCGGGGACTTCGTTCCAAAGGGGATGACCCCCTGGATCAACTGTCCTATTTCCGGTCGATAAGCATCCCGACCAGAGAGGACCTGCTGCGGGATCACCCTGTTGATTGCGTCGATGACCGGATCATCGGCTTCGATGGCGGCGAAATCCTCGTTTCGATCATTTCGCCTAGGGACCAAAGTGGCCCGGCGATCTATTTTCTGCATCGCGGCGGCATGGTCACGGGCAATCGCTTTGCCGGTGCTGCTCCCCTGTTGATTGGGGATTAGGCATGATGCAGTCTGCGTGACGGTAGAGTACCGGCTGGCACCGGAACATCCGGCACCAATTCCGGTGGAAGGTTGCTATGCCGCGTTGGTGTGGATGGCCTCTCACTCGGTGGAGCTCAAGTTCGATCCGGAGCGCCTGGTGATCTTCGGCGGGAGCGGCGGCGGAGGGCTCGCGGCCGGCACGACGTTGATGGCACGAGACCGAAACGGTCCGCGCTTATTGGGTCAGTTGCTGCAGTGCCCTACGATCGACGATCGAAACGGAACGGCGTCCGCCGACCAATATAACGGTGTCGGAGTGTGGGATACGACCAGCAACCGGACTGCATGGCAAGCGGCAATCGGCCAAGAACTGCGGCGCCGGCGACGTTTCCTCCTATAGCGCACCGGCGCGGGCCACAGATCTTTCCAGGCTGCCGCAGACCTTTATCGATGTCGGAGCGTGCGAAGTTTTTCGTGATGAGGCCATCGATTATGCTGTCAGAATTTTAGCATCCGGCGGTCAATGCGAACTACATATCTGGGGCGGAGCCGTTCATGGCTTTTACGATATCGCCCCTCAATCCGAACTTGCCCGTGCTTGCATCGCGGCGCGAAATAGCTGGCTGGAGCGGTTGTTGACGCTGACTTGAGTCCCGTCGCCTCGTTGTGGCTTCAAATCCAATACTGATCATCTACCTGACTCCGCTTTCGAACTGCGGGGTCAGGTAGATGCGTGTATTGCTGCGCTCGAAAGCCGACTAGGGTAGGAGCAGCAACTTGCCGGTCGTGCGTCGGCTTGCCATGTCCGCGTGTGCCGAAGCCGCGTCTTCAAGACGATAGTTTCCTCCGATGTTGATCTTCATGGAGCCATCCCGGATCCAGTCGAAAAGCTGCGTGGTGCGGGCGCGAAGGAGGTCCGGTGCGTAAACATGGTCGGAAAAAACCGCGTAGCCGATCTTGATGCTTTTCGGCAGGCTCATGATGTCGATGAGGCCCGGCCCGCCCAGAACGGGACCGTACCAGCAAAAGGTCCCCGAACGGCGCAGGCTATCGAGAGAACCCTGAAAGGTCATCGGGCCAGAACCGTCGTAGACAACGTCGACACCCCTGTCGTTCGTCAATTTCAAGACTTGCTGCGCGAAGTCTCCCTGGCGATCGACGATGACATGTTCTGCGCCTGCCTGTGTGGCGATAGCGACTTTGTCTTCGGAAGAAACGCGCCCGATGACTCGGCCGCCTCGCAGTCTGATGATCTGTGTCAGGAGCAGGCCAACGCCTCCGGCGGCGGCATGGACCAGTGCAGTGTCGCCCGGCTGGACCGGGTAGAAATCGGTGGCGAAATGGCTGGCCGTCAATCCCTGCATCATGGATGCGGCCGCTGTCCGGTCATCGATGAAATCAGGTAGGCGAACCAGGGAATTGACGGGTATTGAGATCCGCTCCGCGTAGCTTCCAGGAGCGTAGACCCAGGCAACCCGATCGCCCGCGGAGAAACCCGTTATGCCTTCACCGACGGCGAGAACGCGCCCTGCGCCTTCGACGCCAAGTATTTTGGGATTTTCGATGTCGGTCCAGGCCATGCCTTGCCGAACGCCAATGTCCATGAAATTCACGCCTGCCGCGGCAATCTCGACGAGAACTTGGCCCGGTGCGGGGACGGGTTCCGGATATTCGACGACTTCCATGACATCGGTGTCCCCGATGCCGTTCATGATGACTGCTTTCATTTTCAGTCCTTTCTTGACTGTTCGTTCCAGAAATAAACAAATTTTTTTACCGTGGCATGAGGGCGCGGAGCGCCAGCCCCGCGAGGGACTGCAGCGCCTCGGGCCTGGCACCCCCGCGGGCCGCAATCCGAATGCCGGCGATGCTGGCGATGAGAAAATCTATCACCGCATCAGCCGCCATCGATCTTTCCAGATCCCCGGCGTCCTGAGCCTGCCTGACGCAATCCGTTGCCGCTTGTCTCAACCGATGATCGGCCGCAAGATGCACCTCTGTCAGGTCCGGGCGGCTCTGGCCGAATTCGCAGATTGAGTTGACGCCTAGACATGCCTGGTCGGCTTCTGCCACCACCCGATCCATCATTGCGGAAATGCCATCAATCGCGCGCCCATTGCTGCGCAAGTTGCGAATGTGAGCTTCCGTCTCCGCGGATGCATAGCGTTCCACCGCGAGACGATAGAGTTCCCACTTGTCCCCAAAGGTGTCGTACAGGCTCTGCCGGCCGATCTTCATGGCCTTAACCAGCATCTCCGTCGAAGTGCCGTCGAAGCCGTGCTCCCGGAATACGCCGATTGCTGACTCCAGCGCCTTGTCTCTGTCGAATTCCTTGATTCTTGCCATAAGGATTGAGATGACCATTCTGGAACGAACAGTCAAGAATAAACTTCACCAGGGCAATGGTCTATTTCGTTGATATAGCCCCGCTGGGACCGCTATCGGGAAGTATTGTCAGATCCACGACAATTTTCGCACCGTGTTCCACCGCGCACGTGCCGGCGTGGCCGTCGAAATCGGTTGCGATATGGCCCGGCGTCGCCGCATTGATCTTTATATGCGCACGCGAGGGGTGACGCCGGAAGGCATTCGCATATTGCAGGCTTGCCATCGTCGCGGCGGCTTTGGACGAGGCGTACGCAACGATGGTGTCCGATTGACCAAACGGCGTTGCCGGATCGCTTTTGAGTGTCATGGAGGCGCTGGTGCTGGTGATATTGACGATCCTCGGATGCGGCGATCTTTGCAGTAGCGGCAGGAATGGGCGGATGGTGCGTACAATGCCAGAGACGTTGATATCATCGGTTGCAAACATGTTGGCCGCGCCCGTCTCAAGCGCAGGCACACGAGAGAGGACGTCCGCATTGTTGACGAGAATGTCGAGCAATCCCTCCCGGTCCTCGATATATCGTGCCGGGGCCACGATGCTCGCTTCATGGGTAACATCGAGCGCAATCGCCATCACATCCGCTCCTACCTTCGCCAGATCGTCCGCCGCGGTCTGTCCGCGCTCGCCATCCCGGCTGCCAAGATAGACCCGCATTCCGAGCCCGCCGAGCTGGCGGGCAACCTCTTTGCCAAGTCACTTTTTGGCGCCTGTAATCAGCGCAATCGGCTTCTTCGTCATGGGTTCGCTCCTCAGCCAAGGACTGCGCGGGGTTCAAGAAAGGCCTCGAGGCCGAAGACGCCGAATTCCCGTCCGAAACCGGATTGCTTGAAGCCGCCAAACGGTGCCATTGGTTCGTGCGGGGCGCCATTGAGAATGACGCGTCCGGCCTCGATCCGGTCGGCTACACGTCGTGCCCGGGTGATGTCGGATGAGAAGACCTGGGCCTGCAGGCCGTAATCGGTGTCGTTTGCGATTGTGATCGCATCTTCCTCGTCGCTATACGGAATAAGGGAAAGAACCGGTCCGAAGATCTCCTCGCGTGCGATACGCATGTCGTTGGTCACGCCGGTAAAGATGGTCGGTTGTACGAACCAGCCGCGCGACAGCCCTTCCGGCCGTCCTTCGCCCCCGGCGAGCAGAATGGCGCCTTCTTCCTGGCCCAGCCTGATATAGGACTGCACGCGGTCCCATTGCTTCTGGCTGACCATGGGGCCGATGCGGACGTTGTTGTCCTTGGGGTCGCCCACCTTGAAATCCTTGACTGCCTCCCGGAGACGGGCTTCGATTTCTTCGAACCTGCTCTTCGGCGCAAGAATGCGGGTTCCGGCTATGCAAGCCTGCCCGCTGTTGAGGAAGCCTGCTGCCAGCACCTGTGGGAGTGTCACGTCAAGTTCGGCATCTTGGAGAATGATACTCGGGCTCTTTCCGCCAAGTTCCATCGTCACGCGCTTCATGGTTTCCGCTGCCTTGCGGACAATAGTCCGGCCTGTGGCCGTGGATCCGGTGAAGGTGATCTTCGACACATCGCGGTGGGCGGTCAGCGCGGAGCCAACGACGGCTCCGTCGCCGGTGACGATGTTGAAGACGCCCTTGGGAAGACCTGCAGCGTGCAGGCATTCGGTAATCACCTGCGTCTGGATGGCGCTCATCTCCGACGGTTTGATTACCATGGTGGCGCCGGCAGCAATGGCGGCGGACAATTTTCCGCAGATGAAGCCGTAGTTGCTGTTCCAGGGGGTGATTGCCACGGCGACACCGGAGGGGCGCATCTCGACCTCGGCACCACCGATACGGCGTCTGAATTCATAGCCTTCAAGTGTCTTGGCCATGTCCAGGAAGACGTTGCCCGCTCGCGGAGCCGAAAAATCGATGAAGCTCGACGGTGCGCCATATTCCGCGCGCATGGCGTCGATGAGATCGCTTGCACGGGCGGACACGGCAGCGTGCAGCCGGTGCAGCATTTCGATCCGTTCGTGTTTGCCGGTGTTGGACAAGGTCGGAAAAGCGCGCTTGGCGGCCGCCACCGCGCGATCGGCATCCTCCGCATCGGCCAGACGCACGGTACCAATCTGCTCCTCTGTGGCCGGATTGAAGAGCAGCGCCCGTTGGTCGCCATGGGGTTCGACGAACGCGCCGTCAATGTAAATGCGATCGATGATATGCATGTCGTTTCTCCTGCAATGACTTCATGTCAAAAATGGCATGCGCTATGTGTTGCGAGTAGTAGGACAAAATCGGACGAGCTGATGAAGTGGATTGCGCAATGAGGGCGAGCCTCGTCGAACTGGAGGCGGTTGCTGCGGTAGCTCGCCACGGCGGATTCCGGGCTGCCGCACGAGAGCTTGGCATGTCATCATCGGCTTTGAGCCATGCCATTGCCGCGCTGGAAGAGCGCATTGCCGTCAGGCTTTTCAACCGCACAACGCGCAGCGTGGCCCTTTCTGCGGCGGGAGAGCAATTCCTATCCGAGATCGCGCCGGCTTTGCAGACGCTGGAAAAAGCCATCGAGAATGTCGGGGAACATGCGGATCGGCCATCGGGAAGGCTGCGGCTGAACATGGCGCCGGGCGCGGCGCGCATCCTGCTGCAACCGCTTCTCCTGGAATATGCCCGCCGCTATCCGGACGTGGAACTGGAGGTGGTCACCGAGAATGCGCTTGTCGATGTGGTCGGCAAGGGGTTCGATGCCGGCATTCGTCTCACTGAGGCAATTTCCCCCGACATGGTTGCGGTGCCAATCATATCCCGAATGCGCTCCTTCGTCGTCGGGTCGCCGCGGTATTTCGAAGGTCGCGACAAGCCCGTCGTGCCGAGTGATCTGTCGCGGCATCGCTGTATTCAGATGCGCATGACGGGAGGAAGGCTCTATCGCTGGGAGTTTGAAAAGCGCAGCGAAACCATTCTGATCGATGTCTTGGGTCACCTGACATTCGATGCATCCGATCTGATACTGGAGGCGGCCCTTGCCGGCTTCGGCCTCGCTTATCTGGGAGAGCACGCCCTGGCGCCCCATCTATCTGTGGGCGACCTCATTACAGTTCTTGAAGACTGGTCGCCCTCCTATCCTGGGCTCAGTCTTTATTTCTCACAGCGACGCCATATTCCGTCCAAGCTGAGGGCATTCATCGACCTGATCCGTGAAGGCCGGGTTCGCGATAGCTGACCGCGAAATAGCTGTCGCATTTCGCGGACAGGATCTTAGGTTCGGTTCCGTTCAAAGCGAAGACGCTAGCAAAGGATTTTGCTCGCGCACCTTGAGGTCCGTTTTCTTCTGCATGCGGAAGGCCGAGCCTCGATGGGAGGCCGGTTGGGCCGACGCCATCAGTCCATCGTACAGGATTGCGCTCGCTTAGCCGTCTTCGCCCGGTATGCCTGCCGGCTCAGGAGAGCAACTCAGCGCGCAGGTTCGCCGCTGGCCTGACGAAACTCCTCTGACGTCTCGTCGAGGAAGACGTAAAGTGCCGTGATCTTGCCATCGCGGACGGTGATCACGTCCCAGCCCGTATATTTCGGCGGCTCACCTCGCGGCCCCGAACCCCAAGACAACCGTCCGGCGTTGTGGAGCACCTGCGGATTGCCGTACGCCGTATAAACATAGTGCGGATGCGTGGCTCTTAGGTCGCCAGCGAACTTGTCGATCGCATCGTGGCCGATGATTGCACCGGGAGGAGCGTAGAGGACGCCGTCCCATGCCCAAAGTTCGCCGATCGTGGCACGCCGGCGGTCGTTGTCACCTTCGCCGAAGACTTCTTGGAGGTTCCGGTCAAGCAACTCGCGGATACGCTCTGCGGACTCGTTAGACTGTATCATGGCATGATTCCTTGAGAAGCCGCCGACCTCGGCCACGATATTGGGCCGAGGGTCCTGGCGACACTGGGATTTTAGATTTGGGCCTGGCCGCCATCGACGAAGAGTTCGATACCGTTGACGAAGCTCGCGTCATCGGAGGCAAGGAACAGAACAGCCCTGGCAATTTCTTCCGGCTGGCCGACGCGGCCGGCAGGAATCAGGCTCGCGAGATAATCCCTTGTGCCCTGCGCCTGATTGCCGCCACCAAACAGCTCATCCAAACCGGCTGTATCGGTAACGCCAGGGCTGATCGCGTTGACGCGGATTCGGCGATCCTTCAGGTCGAGCATCCAGTTGCGGGCGAAGTTGCGCACCGCGGCCTTGGTCGCCGAATAGACGCTAAAAGCCGGCGTGCCGGAAATGCTGGTAGTAGAACTCGTCAGGATGACAGAGGCACCGTCCTTCAACAGAGGTAGCGCCTTCTGCACCGTGAACAGTACGCCTTTGACGTTTGTATCAAAGGTGCTTCGATAATGCTCCTCGGTGATCTCGCCGAGGGGGATCATTTCGCCGCCGCCGGCATTGGCGAACAGCACATCGATCTGTGCGTGCTTCTGTTGGACGGCGTCATAAAGCCTGTCGATATTGGCGAGATCAGCCATGTCGCCTCGCACCGCAGTGACCCGGCCGCCGATCTGCTCAACGGCGGCATCCAACGCCTCCTGCCGGCGGCCGGTAATAAATACCGAAGCACCCTCGGTTGCAAAGACTTTCGCCGCGGCGAGACCGATACCGCTGGATCCACCCGTCACCACCACGACCTTGTTGTTGAACCTGTTCGTCATCGTCTTTCTCCTTCAAAACCAGCGAAGCGTTGTTGCTTTCAAATATCGATGATGAACGACGAGGCTTGTAGTCAGCGGGTTTGACACGTACCGTTCCATAGGAGGAACGCTGGATGCGGATTGATCTCAACGATTACGCCTATTACGCCGAGGTCGTCGCTCATGGCGGCTTTGCCGCCGCAGGTCGGGCGCTGCGTGAGCCGAAGTCTAAACTTAGTCGCAGGATTGCCGGCCTTGAGGAGCGGCTAGGCTTGCGATTGATCGAACGGTCGAGCCGCCGCTTCCGGGTGACTGACACTGGCCAGGCATTCTACGAGCGATGCAGAGCAATACTTGCGGAAGCCGAACAGGCGGAAGCGCTGGTCGCGCAGGCGCAGGCTGAACCGCATGGCCGCATCCGCTTCAGTTGCCCAACAGGGATGGTCGCGCCCATTTCAGCATTGATGTCATCCTTCCTGTTACGCTTTCCGAAAGTGCGGCTCCAGCTGGTGGCAAGCGACCGGGCGGTGGACCTTATCGAAGAACGCATTGATCTCGCACTTCGCGTACGCGCCAGCCTCACCTCGGATGCGGCCCTGACAATGCGGTCGCTGGGAGCCTCGATACGCATTCTAGTTGCCAGTCCTCAACTTGCCAGTCAGGTGCCCAGCATCGAGCATCTGAACAACTTCCCGACATTGGCAACTGACCATGCGTCGGACGATCTCGAATGGCACCTGGAAGCTGAGGATGGGCACAAGCATGTCGTTCGCGTCCAGCCGCGCATGGGATGCGAGGACATGGCAACCGTGCGCGATGCTGCAATCAGTGGCCTCGGTATCGCGCTCCTGCCCGATCATGTCTGTCGCGAGGCCCTGGAGGCTGGTAAGCTTGTGCGCGTGTTGCCAGCTTGGGGTGGGCTACAAGGTATCGTGCATCTGGTTTTCACGACGAGACGCGGCCTGTCACCTGCAGTCCGGGCGCTCGTCGACCATCTCGCTTCCGGCTTTCCGCGCGACGCCTTCAGCAAACGCACGTGACGCGGTGCATCTGCGTAGTCGCGCGGCAATGCGCAATGTTCGATCTGAAGCGGATCCCCTTTCGTCCGGCCGTGATCTATGAATATGTTGTGTTCTGGCGTCGAGGCAACGAGAAGATCGCCAGGCAGGGCGCAGTGATCGATGCAATTTTCGAGTTTGCAAAAATTAATGCATGATCAGTCGTTTGTGTAGATTTGGCCAATACAGGGAACGGGTCACCAGTTCGCATCCTGTCAATGCGCTGCATTCGCAAGAGCTCGTCGAGTGCTTCCTTGCATTCGCCCCCAGCCAAACGAAAGCTGGCACCATTGAATTCCCCGTTGATAAGCGTTCCCGGCCGTGGACGGGCCGCGGCCGGAAGACATGCCCAGCGACGACCGGCTGTCGTTCCCGAACAGGCTTCAGTTGTTGAGTCAAGATCGCGCTCACCGAGCGAGAGTTGAAGGGTCATGAAGAGCTAATAGGTACAACTAGCTCAGGATCGTTTCCAGTGTGGCAAAATCGCTACCCTGCCGTTCCGGCCCTGAGACGGGTCGCTTCGACGGTGCGGATATGAACCGATCGGCCCGACATGATCAGGCTCGGCGGAGCGGATGAAAGTGGTGCGCCAGACAACAGGGCATCGACGTACGAGAGCGCGTTTTGAAGCCCGTTGACGGTGTAGGGTTTTTCGATAGCACCCAGCGCTCCGGCGAAGTCTTCCGGAATCCTCTTCAGGTTTCCCGACACGAAAACGAACGGAATACCCGCCGACGCCAGATGGCGTCCAACTTCGATTCCGGTCGGCCCGTCGCGCAGCTGGATATCGACGAAGGCGAACTCGGCCTCTTTCCGGCCGATCAGGCTGATCGCCTCATTGAAGTCGCTCGCGATCCCGACTACCTCATGACCGCTGGCCTCCACCTCGCTTTCGAGCTCTAGCGCCAGCAACATCTCGTCTTCGACAATCAACGTTCTCAAAATTCGTCCTTTCTAGTCTTCGACAAGGATGGTCACTCGGACATCCGTTTTGTGGCCTTCCACATGACGTTCGATATTGGCTCGCAGCTGCCGAAGAGAGGCGTCCAGCATGGCGTGGCTGAAGTCGCTCTGTTCCCTGTCCACCTCTACGGGGGTGACCGTGTCGACGACACGGATGAGGAAGTGCCCGTTCAGCCTGCGGATTTCGAGATGAATCTCGCCGCCGCCATCGCTGAGCCCCCTCCTGACGGCATCGCCCAGGAGTTCGTTGACGATCAGGGCGAGCGGCGATGCCTTCGAGGCCGAGACCGTCACGGGGTGGAGATCAGTCGTGAGAACGATGTCCGGACGCTTCAGCGATCCTACGATGTCCGTCACAAGGTCGCGCCCGAAGTCGGAAACGTCGAAATGGCCGAGCCGCTCATCGTTGAGCAGCCTCCGCTGGACGGTGCTGAGGGCTTCGACCCGATCGAGCACCGATTTCAGGGTTTTCTCCACGGTTCCGTCAGTGGTCATCCTCATCTGCAACTTGATGATTGACGCGATCGTCAGCAGGTTATTCTTGACCCGGTGATCGACCTCGTGGACCAGGTCGGTTTTTACGCTCAGGGCTTCGCTCAGCTCCGCCGTCCTCCGAGCCACTTCCTTCTCGGCGATATGACGCGCTTTCGCGAGCTCTGCTTCCTTGCTCTTGATGTTCGTGAAGTCCAGCTGGGACGCAAAGAAATAGATGACCGTTCCGTCACGGTCGCGGACCGGGCTGACGAACAGGGCGTTCCAGAAGGTGCTGCCGTCCTTGCGGTAGTTCAGGATGTCCACCGCGACATCGTGGTTGCCGCTGACCGCGTCCCTGATCTTCGAAACCGCCGCCCTGTCTGTCTCCGGTCCCTGAAGAAGTCGGCAGTTCCGGCCGACCAGTTCCTGTTGGCTGTAACCCGTGAGTTCTGAAAACGCTCGGTTCGAGAAGATGATCGGATTGTCATCCTGCCTCGGATCGGTAATGAGCATGGGCATGCGGGTCGCTTTGAAGGCGGCCGCGAAAGGGTCCTCGGAAACGCGGGATGCAACAAGGCGATCCCCGGCGTCGCGCGCGTCTCTCAGATGGTTTTCATCGTCCATTCACAATCATCCCGTTCTGGTCTGTTCGACCTGACTCTCAGAAATCTTATGTGCCTCGAATCTATCCGCGGCTATGCGGTTTTCAAGGAGCGTGCCATCATGCTGAAAGCGATCTGCGCGACATCCTTAAATGCACTTGCCGCGAGGTTGTTCCGCGCTACATGTCCGCCATGGGAGGCCGGAACAGGACGAAATGAATTCAGTAGACAGCGTAAACGTCCGACGTCACCTCGTGCGACCTCGAGCCCATCCACATTCCCGGTTCGATCCAACCGCATGGTGCTGCTGGTGGTCGAAACCAGCTCTCTCACCGTCGTCGGTGGAGCGGGCGACACCTCCGGAATCCTTGGCCGTTCGCAGATCGGTCTTTCCGTGGCGAATGCCATCGGAGCCGCCCTTGCCGAACAACTGGTTCACTCAACGAGCGATCGCCTTCTGGGGGAGGATGGAGGGCATGCGCGGAACGCTTGACGTAGTTGCGTATCGTTCTGGCGATTACACTTTCGTCGAGTTCGACAAGACCGAAACCGAAACCTTGGCAACAATCCCGTTCCTGGTCACGCTCGACGGAGCGAGTTCCCGTTTCGAGAGGTCGAGCAGCGTCAAGGAACTTTGCCGCGAGGCCGCCGCGATTTCCGACAGTTGACGGGATATGACCGCGTCATGGTCTACCAGTTCCTTGACGATGACGCCGGAGAAAGCACGTCGGCGGGAACCTCGATGCTCTTGAACCACCATTTCCCGGCATCCTGCGCAACAAATCGCGCGTGATCTCCGACATCGACTATGTGGCCAGGCCTATCCGCTCCGACCTTGACCTAAGGGTGTCGATCTCAGCGATTCCATTTTCCGAAGCGTTTCGCCGATCCATATCCAGTACCTCAAAACATGGGCGTCAGAACGTCGGCTTCGTTCTCAATCGTAAAGGACGGTCCCCTCCAGGGCTTGATCGCATGTCATCATGCGGCTCCAAGGGCGATTCCCCTATCGACCCGCATGGGATGTCAGGCGCTTGCGAATGCCCTATCGCGTCAGATCAGGTCGAAGGAGTAGGGGGAGCTTTACCGCGAGCGTATCCGCTTGCGCTGCCAGGAAGACACGGTTCTCTCGAAGCTCGGCAATGATGGTTCGCTTGAAGAATTCTTCCAGAATTCAAGGCCGGAACTCGCCAGACTGCTGGCGGCTGACGGTTCGTGGCAGCGCAGGGCAAGGACCTGTTCATCTACGGCAAGGTGCCCGACAAGATCGATGTCCGCAATACCGCCCAGTATGTGAGGTTGCCCGCCGCCCGCCAGCCATTCGTGACCGGCAGGCCTTCAAGCCGACGGCGGGAAGCCGCCGCATTCCGTGAACAGGCGAGCGGATTGCTCGCCCTGACCATCTCCACAGAAGTCCCGACCATCCTGATGTGGTTCCGCGCGGAGCATATCGAGGTCCTTAAAGGGGCAGGAGAGCCGCACAAGGATATTCCGTTGGAGGTTGGGGCTACTTGCAACCCCGGGCGTCTTTCGCGGCGTGGAGTGAAGCGTGAGGGGAACAGCGCCGCCATGGACCCACGCCGAGGTGGAGGCGGCCACACGTATCGTCCGGCTCGTGCTCGAACAACGTAACAATCACCGCATGCGGGAACTGAGCCTGCGCGAGAACGAAAGCCTGTTGGGACAGAAGGACTACCTTCGCAAAGAGGTCAACCACCGCGTCTAGAACTCGCTCCAACTTGTGTCTGCGTTCCTGCGGCTGCAGTCGCGCGATGCGAAGTCGCAGGACGTGAAGGAAGGGCTCCACGAAACGCAGAAGAGGCTAACGCCGTCGCTCTGGTGCACAAGGCGCCCGCCATATCCATTTCTAGGATTTCGGGAGGATTGGCCGCTCTCAAGGTTGCGAGGACAGCAACCGGATCAGTTGGCGCATCAACGTAGCGAACACCAGCGCCCACGCAAACGATAACGGGATATTAGCAAGGAGAGCGATGCCCCAGCGGCCCATGCCGATAATCAGAGCCGTGTGCGCCACGCCCGCTGTAGCGAGAGCGGCACCCCCCACGCCCTGCTTCGAAGTTTGTGAAAATCGATCTGAAGTGCTCCGGCAAACAGCAGGATCCAGATTTCCTAGATCCGATTGATAAATCCATCGGCGAGAAGGTGTCGGCCTGAAAGGCGCGTGATACCCGCCAGGCCGAGTTTGCCACGAGAAGAATGACATTTTGAGGCAGCTCGAGCAGCCGGTGGTTCAGCCATGAGATCGCGGCCGTAAGCGTAATCAGGACGGCTGAAAGTTCAAACAATGATATTTTATGCCCTTCAGACGACCACGCGTCGATGCAAACTGCCGATGCTTGATGAAAAGCGGGCGGCCTGATGAAAGTTCCGGACCACTTCAATGTCCATGCATATGACAGCGTCGGCCGATATTTCCCACTTCGACGATGGAAGCAGGGTCGATATCATCGTTATTCGTCGCGCTCGATCCGGACCGGAATCGATTTAGAAGCCGGTGTCTTCGAAAGCTCGTCGTGGTGCTCGATGGCATTAAGAACGTTACATTCCGGGTAATACGAACAGATCGTCCCCCTCGGCAGCGTGTGCGACCTGACGGTAAGGCCACCAAGTTCACGCCGTTTCCCGTCGTCGAAATCGCTTACGAGACGAACCTTTTGCCCAACCTGTAAGCCGGCGCCCTCGATATCTTCATCGCACATCAAGACCACGTCGCGTGTCCCTTCAACACCGCGGAAACGGTCCGAATACCCGTAGATCGTCGTGTTGAACTGGTCGTTTGACCGCAGGGTAAGAAGGCGGTAACGGCCGAGTCGGTCATTGAAGGACAGAGCATTCAACTGTTTCGGCGTTGTAAACACGGCCCGATTTTCCGGCGTCTTCCAGATGCGTTCATGTGCAGCGTTACCGCGATAGAATCCACCAGGTTTGTTGAGGCGCGTGTTGTAGTCCGTGAAATCTGCTGGATAGGTCTTTTCGATCAGGTCGCGGACAAGCCCATAATCACCGGTCCAGTCGTCCCAACGGACCCTTTGATTTGCCGGAAGCGTTGCTTTGGCGATGCCAGCAATAATGGCAAGCTCACTTTTCAAATGGTCGGACGCAGGCGTTCTCTTCCCGATCGAGCCGTGGATGTGAGAAAAACTGTCCTCGATCGAGATGTACTGGTTGCCGGTTGCCTGTTCGTCAATCTCCGATCGCGACAAACACGGCAGGATATAAGCCAGTTTGCCGGGAAACAGGTGGCTCCTGTTGAGTTTGGTCGAGATCATCACGGTCAGTTCCTGGTTCGCCCAGGCGCGCTCCATGTCCTTCTGATCCGGAACCGCTCGCACGAGGTTGCCGCCAAGCGAGACGAAGGCCTTGATATCGCCTTTCATCAATCCTTTGACGGCATCGACGATATGCGTACCGTCATCGGTCGGCGGGTCGAAATCGAATAGCTCTTTCAGCTTGTGCATGGGCACGAGCTTGGTCTTTTCAGCTATGCCGACTGTCCGCTGGCCTTGGACGTTGGAATGTCCACGCACCGGACAGACGCCGGCGCCTTCCCGACCTATATTGCCCCTCAGCAACAGAAGGTTCACCAACATGGCGATATTCAGCGCGCCCTGCGAGTGCTGTGTGAGGCCCATTCCATAGACGCCGATCACCCTTTCGGCGTCCACGTAGATCTGGCCAGCCCTTCGAATCTCGTCTTCCGGAAGACCACTTTCTCGTTCGATATCGACCCAGGAGGTGTTTCGCACACAGTCCATGAACTGATCGATTCCGGTCGTGTGCTGCGCAATAAACTCGATATCGATAACCCGTTTTGCGCCTGCAGCTTCTGCCTGGTCGTCGGCCTCGACAACGACTTTGCAAAGGCCAAGGATCGCCGCGACGTCGCCGCCGCTCTGCACCTGTAGATATAGATCGGAAATAACGGTCTCCTCACCGGTCAGCATCTGTCTGGGGCTCTGCGGATTGACGAAACTTACGAGACCTTGCTCGATCACAGGGTTGAACGTGACGATTTTAGCACCGCGCTGCTTTGCCTCCTGCAAGGGGTGCAGGAACCGCGGGCTGTTGCTGCCCGGATTTTGACCGAAGAAGAACAGACAGTCGGTCTTTTCGAGATCGTCCCACAGAACGGTGCCGACTGGCGAGCCAATCACCTTGGTGAGGCCGACCGAGGTCGTCTCGTGACACATATTTGAGCTTTGGGGGAGGTTGTTGTTGCCGTAGAGCCTTGCAAGCAGAGCATAGAGATAAGAGGCTTCCAGTCCCGCGTGCCCTGAGGAATAGAAAACGACGCTTTTCGGATCTAGTTTTTTGAGGGCACCGCTGATACCGGAGAATGCCTCGTCCCAACTTACCTCGACATACCGGTCGCTCTCGTCGTCATAACGCATCGGATGCGTGAGGCGTCCTGTCATCTCGAGATCATGATCCTTCCAGTCGCGCAATTGCCGGACAGTGTGGTCGTTCCAGAAATCCGGCATGCAACGCGCCGACGTCGATTCCCAAAGCGTTGCCTTCGCGCCATTCTCGCAGAACTCGAACGGATGATAATTGGCCGGCTTGGGCCAGGCACAAGACACACACATGAACCCGCCCGGCTTGTTCTGACGTTTCAGAGTCTCGAACGCAGAAATTTCCGCTGAACTTTCTCCGTAAATGCGGGCGATGGATTTGAGCGAGCCCCATCCTCCGGCGGGACCTTCTGATTCTGGATCTTCCACTGGCTTGTTCATGAACCTATCCTCATGAGAATGCGGAGCTTAACGTGCGAAAACACGGTCAGTTTCCTCATGGACAATCTTTAATCAAACCCACCACTCCCTATCCACGAGGCGAGCCTTTGTCATTGCACATGCTTCTCGGCTGTTGATTGAAAGCGGCCAGCCCCTTTCAAACTGGATTTATGTCATGATGTGATATAAGGCGACGGAATTCCCGAGCCTATTGTGGCTTCATTCCATCTGGATCGTTTTTGGAGATGAGACGTCGAACACGTTCTCTGTCGTTATTGCTTGCGTTCTTTTTGGCTTGTCTTTGGCTCCCGCCAACGCGCAATCTGGCGCGACGCCCAAGATGATAAAGTCGTTCGACGCTTGGGGTGTCTACTCGTACTCATCCTCTGGCAAGAGGCAGTGCTACGTTTTGAGTTCACCGCAACAAATGCTTCCCACAGGTGTCGATCACGGCGCCAACTACTTCCTTGTGTCGCCGGGTCCCTCGGGCAGAGGATATTATCCCCAAACGACCATGGGCTATGATCTTCGGCCCGGATCGGAGCTGACGGCGACGATCGATAGCAGAAGCTTCGCAATGATGGTGAAGGAAAAATCCGGCTGGACCAGGGCGCCTGACGATGACATCGCGATGATCAACGCGATGAAGAAGGGCCACACGTTGATGCTGCGTGCCGTATCGCGCAGGGGTACGCAAACCAGCTACAGCTATTCCCTCTCGGGACTGACGGCCGCCCTCGCTGAAGCTGCGCGGTGCAGGTGAGGCTATCGGGAGAGCCTCTAGCGTGATCGCTGACAGCCAGATTTCGGCGCGGCGTGGACCTTGTGATGACACCGCAACGAGTTGGAAAAGCTGGATGCCAACAGACCGCATAGTTCAACCGCGGGCGGACCTCACACCAAAAGACGCTTTCCGTCCCTGGCTTCCTCGGCATCAGATCCTCGTGGTCCTCTTTCGAGCCTGAGCGGCGGCGCCTTGCCGCTCTTGTCCTCGCCCATGTAGAGGGTGACATGCGGGAACGGGATCTCTATGCCCCGTCGGTCGAATACCTCCTTGATGAACTCGTTGTAGGCCCGTCCGGTGCCCCAGTGACCACCTGCTACCGTCTTGATGCGGGCCCGCACGGTGATCGCACTGTCGCCGAACGCGGTGATCCCCTGCATGTCGAGCTTGTCGATGATCTTCTCGCTCCACTCGGTTTGCATGAGGAGGTCGAAGGCCTCCTGCATGGCCTCCTTCACCTCCGCGATGTTTTCACGATAGGCGACGCCGATTTCGGCGACGTGGTAACTGAATCCCTTGACCATGTTGGAAACGGTGTCGACGGAGGAGAAGGGGATGAGGTGCAGCGTGCCGTCCAGCGAGCGGATGGAAACGGAACGGATCGTCAGCTTTTCGACGACGCCGCCGACGCCGCCAAGACTGACAACGTCACCTTCGTTCATGATGTTTTCGAGCTGGATGAAGACGCCGGTGATGATGTCTTGCACCAGTTTCTGGGCACCAAAACCGATCGCCAGACCGAGAACACCGGCACCCGCCAGGAGCGGGGCAATGTTAACCCCGATCTGCGCCAGTGCGAGCATCAGGACAAAAACCACCAGAGCAATGGTAAAGGCGTTTCGGAAAAGCGAGAGCAGCGTCTTTTCCCGGCTTGTTGGAATTGATCCAAATTCCGGATTGAGACGATATTCGACCCAGGACGACATCGCGAGATAGGCGACGAAGCCAAGGAGCAGAATGACGAGAGCGGCAAATACCGACCCGCTGAAGCGCTGACCTGCGTCCGACGACAGCCAGCCGAGGAAGTCAATCAGACCCCACGCCTGGGCTATCGCGACAAGCACTGCGATGGTTACCACGACGCGAATGATCTGCATGACGCGAGGCACAAATGCCTGCAGCCTGCCCTCGAGCGCGGGCAAACGCGCGCGCACATCATCCGGCAAGCGTAAACCCGCGTTTGCAAAACGACCGATGAAGGCGATCACCAGGCCGCCCACCACGATGGCGATGATGGATTTCATGGTAGCGGCGACCATGAAGGGCAAAGCGATCGCCGGATTAACCAGCCATACAACGAAAATGGCAATGAGATAGGCAATTGCTATCAGATGCCAGATACCCGCCAGGAAGGCGCCCGTGCGAGCGATAAAGTCAGCCCGACCTCTCGCAGCGCGCGACGACAAGGCATGACGCACGCGATCGCGATTCTGCAGGATGACGACGATGGCTATGACAAGTGCGGTCAGCATGACAAGCACACGAATAGCCTGGGCGGCGGCTTCCGACAGGTTGGTTGCGATGACCGGCGCAGCGAACATGAATGTGTAAACGAGCAGGGAGACTGCCCGGGCGAGCCAGAAATACCAGTACGAGGCGGTCGTGTCGGAAATCGGCAAGAGGCGCAGACCGGGAAAGCGGGGCTGTAGCATGAGGCGCATCACGACTTTCAGCATCTCCACCATCAAGAAGGCGTTCAAAAGAAGCGTCTGGTTAATGTCCATGCGCCCAGTCGCGCCGCCGACGACCTGCAGGGCGATCAAGTAGCCAGCGCTCCACGCAAGAGCGACCGTCATCATGTCGGCGGCGAGGGAAACCGACACGAGGATCAACCGCACCGACCAGTGCCGTCGCATCGCACGACGATCCAGGGCCTTCTGTACGAAATGAGCAAGGATGCGCAGTATGAAGAAGGAGGCAAAGACGCCGGCGCCAACGAAAATGACATTGAGGACAAGCGTCCGCAGCGCGCCATAATCGAGCGTGCTCGAACCCGAGAACATCAAGGACACAGCTGTCACGCCGCTCCAGATCGCTTCGCTGCCAGCCACGATCTGCTCCGCAACCGCCCGTGTCTGTTCAGCAATCTGCCTGGCGATCGTCAGGTCGGTTGCCGCGGGCTCGCCCCCCCGTTGTTCGGCCGCTTCACTTTTCAGCCTGGCCAAAAGCGCGTTGCGGGCGTCGTCCTCTTCGAGGATCCTGATCAGGTCATTGACGCTGCTCGACGGTTTGCTGGTCTCGGCTGGTGCCGACTGCGCCCGGACGACTGTCGGGAGAAATACCAATGCAAGGGTGATCAACAAGCGGGCGGGGAATCGATAGAAGAGCATGACATCCTTGAGAACAAGTGGTTTCTTGCAGCTGGCCAGGCTGTGCCTTGGCGCAGCAACGTCATTCAGATGACGCAAGTCAGGCTGTACAAGGCCCGTTACGTTTGCGATGTGGGGCGATGGCCCCAGATGGCAAGGTTCGCGAACTTTTTCAAAGCTTCATGCGGCCCGTTACGAGCAAGTCTCAACAGCTTGCCCAAACGACGTCGAGCCCTAGGTCAGAGAGCTTATACGTTCAAGGAGGCAAGCCATGTCCGAGACGACGATCTATACCAGGGAACAGGTGCTCACGCTCACGCATGCCGTCAAAGTGATCTGCGCTCGCAGGGGCATTGATCCGTTGAGCGGGGAAGGGCGTTATATCGCGGGCCGTTTGATCGATGAATGCCGCGGAAACGAGACCGAGGATGAGATGGTCGCCAAGTTCCTCCATTGATGGTTCACGTTCCATATCTGGAGAAATCGCCGCCGGCCGGTCGCGGGCGGTTCTCCTGGACCCGCTTGGCGCAAGCCGCAGGTCCTTTTTATTGCGGGTGATCTTCTACTCGGCTGCCTCACCGATGTGTCAGCCGCATACGCTCCCCGGCTTCCCATTGGCTGGGGTTTTCCGGTTGTCGTATCGATGGTCGTCTGATGCTCCAGCTCCGCATTCAGTTCAGCGCCCACGATCAGGATGACGATCGACAGCCAGGTCCAGCTCAGAAAACCGATCAAAGCGCCAAGTGCACCATGGGTATATTATAGTCCGCAAAGTTCGTAAGGTAGAGCGAAAACCCCATCGACATTCTGAGCCAGGCCGGCGTGGAGAATCCGGTGCCCCAGGTTATCCATCGTAATTGTGCCAGCTCCCGGCTCGGTCCAAATTGATATATCGCACTGATAGCCGTCACGACGATGACCAGGAGGACAGGCCATCTCAGGACCAGAGCAAATTCCGCTCCAAGCATCAAGCCACAGGAATGTCAGGATAAGCGGCAAAACAGCAACGAGGCCGATCAGCACACTTGCACCACCGATCCCGCAGACGGTAAAAACCAACGCAATCAGGTTGAGCCTGTAATGATGCCGCGCTTCTCTCGTTCTTCGTAGGCGATGTTCATCGCATCAAACAGCGCCATCGTGCCGCCGTGGCTGCTCCATAGAGCAACCGCCAAGGCTGCGCGTCAAGGCAAGCCGCTCTCCCCGCCGGTTGCCGGTGCTGCGCGTCTGATGATTGAAGTTGTTTGCGAAGCGCTTGTCGATCGGAATGAGTTTCAGACAGTGCGCAGACTGCACTGAGGAGGAGCGTCGATGTTGATTTACAGACGTATGCTCTACGCCGGTTTTTGTGTCTCGGTAGTAGGCATTACAGGTCATTCATCACTCGCGGAACAACCTTCTGGATGTGCGACGCTCGCCCAGCGTGTTGTCACCGAAACGCCCGGCCAGCTTTTGTCTGTCACCGCAAGGCGGGATAGATGCCAGGTCGTCTATCTTATGCAGCGCGACGGCCAGAGGCCTCGGCGGGTCGTGTTCGATTTCGAAAACACGATCGGTGGCCCCATAAACTCCAACGGGAAGAGGCCAGGTCGCGGCCTCTTGGTTCCAGTTCGAGAATGATGGTTGTCGGTCCGATGTGGAGGCGGCACTCGTACGAGAGATCGGACCGTCAGCGCTGTAGAACAAGAACGACTTCGCTTCGAAGGTCTGTTGGAACGACCATCCTGATGCTCTTGTTGCTTTCACGATCCCCGACGGGCGCTTCTGCGTCTCCTCCTCCCAAGGTCGCCAGTCCAAAAGTCAGCGAGCCAGCCTACATACTGACGTTGTTGGTAAGCGTCGGACCGACGTGAACAGACAAGGGCAGCAATTCTGGATTATCTTCGGTCGGTAACGCGTCCCCGGTTGCACATGTCACGACATCATTGACCGCGGAAGGATTTGGCCAGGAGGAAATCGTCAGAGGGTTATTTTCGTTGGACCATGATAGGGTCATCGAGTTGAGAGAAGGCAACTACGTCCGCGTCGTGAATTTCATGGTCGTCGAGGAAGAGGATCAAGCCTGATGCGCCTCGCGAAATCCTGCCTATGCGTCTTCGCAGGAAAGAAGGCCTTTGCCTTGTCTGGTGATGAAAAATACAGTGGCGGGCTTGCGGCGCCTGATCCAGCGAAACATTCGCGTCGGTTGCCTGGCGCTGTCGATTACCCCCGCTGATACGAGCGCTGCTAAGCGTCAGCCATTACATCGTCCGCCATTTTTGTCAGCGAGCAGAGTTCACCCCAAGTGAACGGCGCGACCACAAGATTCTCGCCGCAATGGAACACGCCAATGCGTCGATCTGGATGTCCGTGACCTATGAGCTCGAGCAGTTGCGCTTCCAACTCGTTGAAAATTTGGTTTCGATCAGTTTTCCCCGTCATCCCATTCTCCCGTCTTCTTGCGGTTCTAACGGTCCTTATCGTGAACGCATTTCATCAAGCCCGACTTCTTTCCCCGCGCGAACCGAATTTCGTGTCGGGTGAGCCTTCTACTGTAAAACCAGGCTGCGATCACCTTGTTACCCATCTGGATTTCCCAGGCGGTGAGAGCCTCCTCAGATTTCGGCTCTTCTGGCGCTGTGATCCTTATAAGGCCCATACCGACATACCGTCGAAATTCATCTCCAGACAATCCAAATAGGGCGGCAACATCTTTCGCATCAAAGCCGAGATCATGATCAAACCGCAAAATTCCGCCACCCATTCTGCTGCACGCCCCCTTTTGGCCGCCAATAGGACGTTCTATGGTTCGCGCGCGCCGCAGCGTGAATCGCGTCCTATACCGTCTTATCGGCGCGAACGCGAACCGTCCTCCCAGCGGACGCTTAATCTTATATCACGGCATGACGTAATGAAAGGATTTTTGGATGGGCTTGGCAGACAAAAGGAAGTCGAAAACAAAGCTGCCTGCCGGCCTTTATGAAGGTCTGGCCGGGTTTAGGCTGGCGATGCGCCGGTTCTTAGCGCACAGCAACGAGGCTCTTGCCCAGGCTGATGTCACCTCACAACAATATCAGGCAATGCTGGTCATCAAGACCGCCAAGGGCAGCCGGGTGATGATGCGGAAGCTCTCCGAGCAGATGTTGATGCAGCCCCACGGCGCCGTCCAGATGGTCGATAGATTGACCCTGGCAGGACTTGTGGGAAGAATGCCATCGCAGACTGACAAAAGAAGTGTTCTGATTACGCTGACGTCGGAAGGTGAGAGGGTTCTGGAGGCGTTGGCCCGGATCCATGTCAATGGACTGCTGGCGAACCAAGCAATGCTAGTGGAGTCACTGTCGAAACTTCATGACTTAGGGGAACTGGAGTAACGCCGCGCTCCCACAACGCTAGAACGGTAGAATCTGATCTTGGACGACCGGAATCTGCGCGGTTGCCAGCGCAAGCGGGACAATCCATAGCCCGGTCATGACGCTTCCAAGCAACCAAAAAATGCCCGCAAATCCGTTTCTCGGGTTGGAGTTCCACCAACTCTTCGACGCTGGCGAGGAGAACATTTTCCATGAAAGGCCGGTAAAGAAAAAGAGACTGACCAAGCTTCCGCAAACGCCCAGGATATAAATCAGCGAGGTGACGATGCCGGCGGCAAACCTCAGCCCGAAAGAGGGTGGGCTGTCGCTGAAGATTGCTATCATTGTCGATGCTCCACAAACGATTAATGGAACAAGCGGCCACCAAAGAACAAGCCAGCCGAACGCATCGTCGATACCTCGGGCAACCGCTCGAACTGCATTCGAAAATCGTCTGAGCATTTCAACCTTCTCCTGTCCGTTGCGCCTATGTGCGCACCGGGAGCGCCTCGTTGAAAAGGCAATTTTCTATCATGGTATGATATAGCGGAACCTTCTACCATTCAACTTGCCGAGATCGCCAGCAGGGGACGCGGTTGCCACGCCGTGAAAGGCCCCTATCTGCTCCTTCTAAAGAGGGGGCAAACGCATGCAATCACGGTGGGTCTGGCTGATATCGAAGGTAGGTCGGCGCATCTGGTTTCGAGCGACGCTGTTTTCCCTGGCGGCGGTCGCAACGGCGTTGGTGGCGATCGTCGCCGCACCCTATATTCCTATCGGGCTGTCTGCAAAGATTGGCGCCGATGCCGTCGATAACATATTGGGCATCATCGCATCGAGCATGCTTACGGTGACAACGTTTTCCCTCAGCACCATGGTCTCCGCCTACTCGGCTGCAACGACAAACGTGACCCCCAGGGCGACGAAGCTGGTGATGGAAGACAGCACCACACAGAACGTTCTTGCCACGTTTATCGGTTCGTTTTTATTCAGCCTTGTTGGGATCGTTGCGCTGACGACAGGTGCTTATGGAGAGCAGGGGCGGATAGTCCTTTTCGTCGTTACGATCCTCGTCATCGGCTTGATTGTCATCACCCTGCTTCGGTGGATCGATCACCTGTCGCGTCTTGGACGGGTCACCGAAACCACGCAGCGCGTGGAGGAGGCGACCGTTAAGGCAATACAGACCTACAAAGCCGATCGGTATCTCGGCGGCCATCCTCTGCCGGCATTCAGGCATCGGATCGGCAAGCCAAACCATCCGATTTTTGTAGCGAAAGTCGGTTATGTCCAACACCTCGACGCCGCAGCCTTGTCTGATATCGCCGAGGAAGCCAATCTCGAAATCGCTATTCTTACAATCCCCGGCAAGCTCGCGGCACCCTCTGAACCGATCGCATGGGTCAACCGTGAGATCGATGAGGATATAACAGGGCGTATTGCGGCATGCTTCTCGATCGGCGACACCCGGTCCTTCGATCAGGATCCCCGCTTCGGTGCGTCGGTTCTGTCCGAGATCGCGTCTCGTGCTTTGTCGCCGGCGATTAATGACCCTGGGACGGCTATCGATGTGATATCCCGCGCTATCCGGATTCTCGCGATATGGGCGGGAAACGACGGGGCCGACAACGAGATTAGCCATCCTCGCCTTTACGTAACGCCTATCGATATCGCCGATCTTTTTGATGATTTGTTCACCCCGATTGCGCGCGACGGTGCCGGTCTCGTCGAGGTCAGTCTCCGCCTTCAGAAGGCTCTTACGATTCTTTCGAAATTTAAAGACCGCGAATATCGGGAAAATGCCAAGCGACATTCACGTGAGGCGCTTGCGAGAGCAGAGGCTGCATTGACCATAGACCAGGATAAAATTCGTTTGCGGAAAGCAGCACTCGCGGGAAAAGCCAACCCTTGAGCAGGAAAGGCTACTGGAGGCTTATCACTTTGATTGCAATACTCAACGAGCTTTCCGTGACGATGAAATTCAGGCAAATCACCGTGTCGTAGCCGACAAATCTCAGCTAATGCGTCGTCTCCGCGATGGCAGGCGACCTCTTAGGGAACGCTAGATTAACAGCGGTACTCGTTCGATTTCCTTGAACGAACCAACACCGCACTCTCGCGGAGGTCCAATATCTTTATCTCGGAGGGATGTCATGGACTGGCAGAATATGCTTTTTCAGAACTTGTCAGGGATTGTGAGAACGATCATCGTTGGATCGCTAGCGTATGCCGCTCTTGTCCTCTTCCTGCGGATCTCCGGAAAACGGACACTCGCCAAGCTGAATGCTTTCGACCTTGTCGTTACGGTTGCCCTTGGCTCAACCCTGTCGGCCATCATCCTCCAAAAAAACATCGCTTTGGCAGAAGGAGTGACCGCCCTGGCGCTTTTGATCCTTTTGCAGTTTGCGGTGACGTTCCTATCTGTCCGGTCAGTACGATTTGCAGAGGCAATTCGATCCGAGCCATCGCTTCTGGTCCTTGACGGGGAGCTGTGCAAGCGAGCGATGCAACGCGAGCGGATAACCAAGGGCGAGCTCGATAGCGCTATTCGTGCAGCCGGAGGCGAAGACGTTGGCGAAGTACGGTCACTTATCCTGGAAAGCGATGGCACCCTAAGCGTGATTTTTAAATAAGAAAATCAGCCTCGAACGCCGCCGACGCCTCCGGCGGGAACGCGCTAACACGCTTCACTTTCTCCGAAAATTGGACGGTCTGCGGAGACACAACCCGACGTCGCGGAACACGGAGGTGTTGAGGGTAACAGCAACACAATTCTCAGTCACATTCTGTTGCGATCGTTAGAGGAACTATCACAGCATGACATAGTTGCTCCCGTGTGCCGTCTATATCCGCGGTGCGTTGATTAATAATGATGGAGACCATGATGACGAAACGATTGATTTCGGCGATCCTTATTTCCGCGGCGATTCCGATGGCTGCACTGGCTCAAGCGAGTCCGGCCGCGCCAACGCCCGCGGATGCAAAGATGACTAACCAGAACAATGCTCGAGGCGGCCTGAACGACGCGCGGCCCATGGGGCAATCCTCGATGGCAGATAGGGATAACCTTTTCGTGACAGTTCCCTCCTCTGGCGCATGGCGGGTAAGCGATCTGGAAGGCAAGTCGGTCTACGGATCGGAAGGCGAGAACATCGGCGAGATCAACGACGTATTGATCAGCCAGAATGGCAGCGTCAACGCGGTCGTGATCGGGGTTGGTGGATTCCTCGGCATCGGCGAGAAAGACGTTGCCGTAAACATGAGCGCACTTCAGCTGGGGCGAGGAGATACACTGGTCGAAGCGAACGCCGCTTCACGACGCTCGAACACCGTATCGAACGAAACAACCGCATCCACCAACAGTGGAGCGGCTACGGGAACCGCGCCACCGGTCGCAGGCACAACGGCGAATAATAACAATGCAGCGGCACGAGAAGCCACTGATACCCAGACCGCGGCAAACACGGTTCAGATTGGCGAAGACGGCTTGCCAGACCGTATTATTCTCAATGTTAGCCGCCAACAGCTCGAGGATGCGCCGGCTTTCGAAGACGTGCGCAGTGAACAGAAGTAGTCATTTATTCGCTATCAGAGAAAAGGCCTCCGCGCGGTATGCGGAGGCCTACCACGAGGTGAAGCCATGAATTCCAAGCTGAAAAACGCCCTTCGTTACTCATTGAATGCCGGATTTCTCACAGCCACAGCCCTCTTCGCTGTTATGGCCTCGTCTGAGGCGTCGGTCGCCAGCGGTGAGCGATGTGAAGCTCCCGCAGTCTCGGACCGTGCCGGCACTGAAGCAGAGCGATCTGAGAACAGAACTCAGCTGTTGGCGCCTTGCAACGGTGTACTCTCCCCGCCTTCCGTTGGAGACGGTGAACTCGTGGAGCCGGCGCCACCGGCAGGAAGCACGCCCATCATTAAACCCGGTGACCGGGTACCGTCCGAGGGTAACACAAAGAGTACGGGATGAATCAAGCATCGTTGGTTCGGCTTCAGGAGGAACCGTTGTCACGATCGGTCAGGCTAGCGACCGTCGCCCTGCGTACGCGCGAGAGCTATCGGTGACTGCACTATAGACGATCATCGCTCTTCCGTTCCTTCTCGGGTGCTGGCCGAGCTCAGAACTGACCTTGTCTCCCTCCCTGAGGGAGCCAGCAAGAGATAGCGACACAAAATTGGCCACGCTTTGGTGAGTTCCAGACTATGCGAGCACGAATTCCGGCATAGTGGGACCGGCAGCCAAGGCGTACCACTCTCTCGATACGGACAACCAGAACAAGAAGCCAAGCACAGCCGGCAGATGCCGCGACCGCGGGCCTTTTTTTGCAGAAGCTTGGGGCAAAGCCCGAGGAACTATTCGTCGGCATATTCCAGCAACAGTTCGGCGCCGTGTGTTTTCGTCTAATAGCGGCCATGAGCGTCGAGGTTTTGGTGATACCCTTCCCGCGACAGCAATCTATGGATCATGCCAATAGGGTGGCCCATGAAAGGAGACGGACCCGGCAATAACCCGCATGTGATTGTGAGTGATTTGATCTTCTACACCGCAGGTTATATCATGATATGATATAAATGGTAGGAGATTAACATCATGACCAACTCGGAAAAAAGCGGCTGGGCGGGGTACCGGCCCACGAAGACCGCGTGGTTCTGGTCTTTGGTTGGCGCGTCCGCGCTGACAATGGTGGTCGGCTTTGCTTGGGGTGGTTGGACAACCGCCGGAAGTGCCCGAACCAAAACTGCTATCGCTGTCCGTGATGCCCGCGCAGATTTGATCGCTGATATCTGTGTGCACAACTTCACAACGGCTTCGAACGCCGAGGAAAATCTCAAGGTGCTCCGTGACAAGTCATCTTGGGCACGAGAGGGATACATAAAGGATGGTGGATGGACAAACGTTGGCGGGATCGATGAACCCGTAGTCAATGCCGCCGACGCGTGTGCCGAGCAGTTGCTAGATCTCAAGCAATTGCCGGCGCGTGACATGACCGTAACAGACAGCTGACCGAGCTAAGGAGCGTCGCTTTACTTTCCACCCGTCTAGCGACGGTTCGGTGGCCGGCGCCCTCGCGGTGTGAGCCGGTTCAAGTTGAGCGTCTTTGGATCACGGAGGGCAGTATGTTGAACGTGATGTTCGCAGGAGCACTGTTCTCCTCAGCGATATTTGGCACGTGTTTCGCAGCCCTGCTTCTAGTGTTTACGGAAGCTCGGATTTTGCCCTTGTCGATAGCCGGGACTTCAGCCGTGTCGATACTCGTGGCTGTCTGTCTTTGGCGACGGGCGGTTGCGAAGATCGCCAGATAAGGGCGCAACCTCAACGAAAACTTCTGCGAGCCTCCGGATTGCGACCTAAGAAACACGAAGGAAATCCGTTTCCTCGAACAACCCGTCGACGCTCGCGTAGCTAGCTCCGGATGATCAATGAACCTCAATCTGAACAATAAACGCGTCCTTATAACGGGAGGTAATTCCGGTCTAGGAGCCGCTATCGCGAGAGGGTTTGCCGCCGAAGGTGCGCGGGTAGCGATCAACTATCTGGTCAATGCAGAGCGATCCGACGCTCTTGTCGCTGAGCTTAATGCCGCCGGCAGATGTTCGGTCGGCCTGTCGGCCGATATCAGCGACCCGAAGGCGGTGGGGACAATGTTCCGCGGCATAGACGATGCGTGGGGGGGCATTGACATACTCATCAACAACGCCGGCATCGACGGCAAACGCGCGCTCAGCTGGGATGCTGAAACCGACGCGTGGGGCGGGGTGATCGACATAAATCTTAAGGGCACGTATTTTTGCGCCCGGGAGGCGTTAAAGCGCATGGTTGCGCAGAGGTCTGGAGTCGTCCTTAACATGTCCAGTGTCCATGAAATGATCGCCTGGACCGGCTATAGCGCCTACACGGCGAGCAAAGCCGGCATGTCGATGATGTCGAAGTCACTTGCGCAAGAAGCGGCGCCGTATGGTGTCCGCGTGCTCTGTATCGCTCCAGGTGCGATCCGCACGCCGATTAATCAGTCGGTCTGGCAAGATGTCGAAGGTTATAACGATTTGCTGACAAAGATCCCGATGGGGCGCATCGGTGAACCAGCGGATATCGCGAACATGGCCGTAATATTGGCGTCCGATGTTGCCGGGTATGTCACCGGCACTACTGTCTTCGTCGATGGCGGAATGACCAACTATCCCTCCTTCGCGCACGGCGGCTGATTAAGCCATGGTACAACGCATCGAAGACTATGGCTTGGTCGGTAACATGAGGTCCGCAGCGCTCGTGGGCATAGACGGATCGATCGACTGGCTATGCCTGCCGCGGTTCGATTCGCCGGCCTGTTTTGCAGCGTTACTTGGAACTCCCGACAACGGTCGTTGGAAAATCGCGCCGATCGGGGAGGTGACCAGGACGAACCGGCGCTACCTTCCGGATACGGCAATATTAGAGACCTGCTTCGAGACGGCGACTGGCGTCGTCACGGTCACCGATTTCATGCCGGTGAACGATGGCGATCAAGATGTCGATCTGGTCCGCATCATCACAGGCGTTTCGGGCGTCGTCGAAATGGCAATGGAACTTACCCTAAGGTTCGAATATGGCCAGGCAGTCCCGTGGGTGCGGCGCAAGGACTACGGCCTCAGCGCGATTGCGGGGCCAAATGCTGTAGAACTTCACACGGACCTTCCACTCGAAGGCCGTGACTTGAGGACATATGCGCACTTCACTGTCTCGGCTGGCGACAGCGTCCCGCTGACGTTGTCGTATCACCCTTCAAATAAGCCGCCGCACTTCGTCGCAGATCGGGGCGAAGTGCTTGAGCGCACTAAGGTCTGGTGGCGGGAGTGGGTCAGGCGCGGTAGCTTTGACCAAATGCCACCGACTTGGCGCGAACCCGTCGTCCGGTCGCTCATCACGCTCAAGATGCTGATCTATGCGCCGACCGGCGGGATCGTCGCCGCACCCACCACCTCGCTTCCTGAGGCGATCGGCGGCACGCGCAACTGGGACTATCGCTACTGCTGGCTGCGCGACTCGGCACTGACACTCTACGCATTGCTGAATTCGGGATATCGTGAAGAAGCGGAACGCTGGCGGCAATGGCTGCTTCGCGCAGTTGCAGGCGCGCCCGACCAGCTGCAGATCATGTACGGGATCGCAGGTGAACGCTGGCTGCCGGAGTTCGAGATCCCGTGGCTAAAAGGCTACGAAAAAAGCAAACCAGTGAGAATCGGCAATGGCGCCGCCGGCCAGGTGCAGATTGACGTCTATGGTGAGCTGATCGACACGCTCCACGCAGCGTGCGGTGCCGAACTCCAACCGCAGGAGGAGGCTTGGCGACTGCAAAAGGTTTTGCTGAAGCACCTCGAAACCGTCTGGCAGATGCTCGATCGAGGTATTTGGGAGATCCGCGGACCAGAACGCGCCTTCACCCACTCAAGAATGATGGCTTGGGTTGCGTTCGATCGGGCTATCACTGGCGTTGAAAGATACGGGCTTGAAGGCCCGGTGGCAAACTGGCGTCAGGTGCGCGAAAAAATTCACAACGATATCTGCATCAATGGCTTCAACTCGAAGAAGAACAGTTTCGTGCAATACTACGGCGGTGACACGTTGGATGCGAGCTTGCTGCTCATGCCGCAGCTGGGCTTTCTACCTGCTGCCGACCCGCGGGTGACCGGGACGATTGCCGCGATCGAGCTGGAGCTACTGAAGGGAGGATTTGTTTCTCGCTATTCTACACATGCGACGGACGATGGGGTCGGAGGTGGTGAAGGCGCGTTTCTGGCGTGCAGCTTCTGGCTTGCTGATGCGTATGTGCTGGCGGGGCGGAAAGAGGATGCTCGCCGATTGTTTTCCCGCTTGCTCGACCTGCGCAATGACCTCGGATTACTTGCAGAAGAGTACGATGTCGGGACGGGTCGCTTGGTCGGCAATTTTCCTCAGGCCTTCTCGCATGTCGGCCTGATCAACACTGCGCATAATCTTGTCAGTGTCGGCGGCCCAGCGCGACAGCGGGCCCAGAAGGTTGCGCCAAGCGAGCCACACAAGGTTGTCCCGGACGAAGTATATAGAGGCTCGTGGTAGATAGGGCGAATCGGGCAGACCGCCACTCGGGTTGGTCTCCCCGCCCGGGACTTGCTCCCGGTTCTCCTCGTTCTTATAACTTCTTGAACTTTTATCGGATCGAACCGTTAGATAGGCTCGTTCATCGAGGCCGCAGGAGGTACCGGTTTGTCAGCCCTCATCATCGTGCGATTGACTCCGCCCCGCAGGACAGCGCGATGTCTGCAACATAAGCGGATCCCCTTAGGCGACGTGCATGGGAGGGCCTTGTGCTTGAAGTTGCGATAACCTCCCGGGACACACTCATTTGACATCGGTTCAGTTGCGGCTTGAAGATCCAGAGGTCGAAGGCTCCCACGCAGAGACAAGCTCGTTCGCCGTGCTCCTTCTCGGAGCACTAGGCGTGGTGTATGGTGACATTGGAACCAGCCCTCTCTACGCCTTCAGAGAGGCGCTACACGCCTCGGGTCAAGTGCCGGACGCCGTTGTTGGCGCTGAAGTGATGGGGCTCCTTTCACTGATCGTCTGGTCGTTGACGATAGTCGTCGCGGTAAAATACGTAGGGTTCGTTCTGAGGGCCGACAATAAGGGGGAGGGTGGGACGCTCTCGCTGATGGCCCTCGCGCGGGAAAGCTACGCTGGTCGTCCTACATGGGTACTCGTGCTCGGGATCGCAGGAGCATCTCTCTTTCTTGGAGATGCGATCATCACGCCTGCCATATCGGTGCTTTCGGCGGTTGAAGGATTAAAAGTTGTGGCACCGGCACTGTCGCAATGGGTCGTGCCAATCACGCTTTGCATTATCGTAGCGCTCTTCCTGGTCCAGCGCTTCGGAACCGGCAGCGTCGCGTTTGTTTTTGGGCCGGTGACAGCAGTTTGGTTCGTGGCGCTCGGCGCCTCAGGCTTGGTCCACATTGTCGAAGCACCTGCCATTCTTGCGGCTTTCAACCCGTATTATGGTGCTGTGTTTCTTGTCTCGCATATCGATATTGCGGTTGTCATTCTGGGTTCGGTCTTTCTGGCCGTAACTGGCGCCGAAGCACTCTATGTCGATCTTGGCCACTTTGGTCGCCGACCAATCGTTGTTGCTTGGTTTATGCTGGTATTTCCGTGTCTCCTTCTCAACTATTTTGGGCAGGGGGCATTCATCTACACCCATCCTGAAAGCGTCGAGCATCCTTTTTTTGAAATGTTGCCGGATTGGGGGCGACTGCCGATGGTGGTGCTGGCGACCGCAGCAACGGTGATCGCAAGCCAGGCCGTTATCTCGGGCGCCTACTCCTTGATCCGCCAGGCAATGCACCTCAATCTGCTGCCCGGCTTCCACGTGCGGCATACGTCGGAGACGCAAGCGGGCCAGATTTACTTGCCCCAGGTCAATCTGCTTCTCTTAATTTCTGTCATTATCCTCGTGGTAAACTTCAGAAGCTCGAGCGCCCTATCGGCCGCCTACGGTATCGCGGTGACCGGGGAAATGCTCATCACATCGATTCTGCTTTTTGTTGTCATGCGCCGTATCTGGAAATGGACGCTTCCGCTCAGCATCGCAATACTGCTGCCGCTGACGGTCATCGACACCGCATTCTTTTTTTCGAACGTCGCGAAATTCGCTCAGGGCGGCTGGGTCCCGGTTGTTGTCGCCGTCTTTATTGCGTTCCTTATGCAGACTTGGATGTCCGGCAGGCGACTTTTGATAAGCAGGACAAAGGCCGACGAAATCTCTCTCGATACGATGATGGCCAGCCTCGCCAAAAAGGCGTTGCCGACCGTGCCGGGAACGGCTGTTTTTCTGACCAGCGAGGTGGAAGGTGCGCCGACAGCGCTGTTGCACAGCTTGAAGCATTATAAGGTGCTGCACGAGCAGAATGTTGTTCTGAGCGTGGTAACCTCGTCATCGCCTTTCGTCCCGGATGACGAGAAGATTTTCTTCGAGAGCTTCAACCCACAGTTCAGCCGGATGATCATCACCTTTGGCTACATGGAGACGCCGAACATACCGAAGGCGCTGATCCTCGCACGAAAACTCGGTTGGAAGTTCGATATTATGTCGACATCCTTCTTCCTGTCCAGGCGAACACTTATCCCTTCTGGAAAAGGCGGCATGCCGTTCTGGCAGGATCGCGTCTTCATCGCCTTGGCCGAAAATGCCAGTAACGCGACGGAGTATTTCAGGTTGCCGACCGGGCGGGTGGTCGAATTGGGCATCCAGAATACGATTTAACTTGGAGCTAGCTGGCCGCTTTATCGCGGACAGCCACGAATAGCGTCGCAAAAGTTCTTCGGTAAAAAAGCCGCCGGGGCTAAGCAACGGGCGGCTCTTGCACATGACTACCCCACTCAGTTGTGCGGTGAATTACACCGTGCTCGAACGCCAACGCGAGGCGTTTCCCCAGACGTTCGGTATGTGCGGTAACTGCGGTGCCCGTTGTGCCATCCGCGACGGTCTTGCCAGCCCCGGCGATTTTGGGTTTCGTGCACGTCGGATATCTGGGGCGCTTTTATTGTCGGCAAAGTCATCGCGCTTGCTGGCCCCAACTGCCCAAAATCAAAGCCGATGAAAGCGAAACCGACGATAGGATACTTCTGGAAATTTTCGTGGATGTCTCCTTTCACAATTGATGAACATAAGGCGACATCGACAGTTACGTGACAGAATTCTGAGCCAGCTGGGATCAGTGGAGGCCCTAGCTTCAACAGTTTAACAGGCGAGCCGTAGGTGTCACAGTGATATTCGAAACGCGCCTCGTTATAGGTATTGAGGCGTGTAACGTGTATGGACGGCTCTAGCAAAAGCACCTATCAATAATTGCCTCCGCCACGCTATCTGGACAAAGGCCGGACATGGACGAGAACGAGCAGATTGCCGGTGAATTAAGGGAAGGAAACTCACAGGACCAAAAAGTTCTCAGCCTTCTACTTTCCGATCCTGGCCGAGCTCGAAGCTCACCTTATCGGCTTCTCGCAGCGAGCCGCCGCGCTCAAGTGCGCAGACGTGCACGATCCTTCAACTTCTCTTCTGAGAATTATCGGATACGCTCGACCTAAGCAAGAGATGTCGATTTCTCAGTGCGTTAAGAATCAGGCGCACTACTGACAGTGCAAACCTCATCAAGGCGACTGAAATCGGACGCGACGAAACAACCTCTGCAACCTCGGTTACGTGCTGGCGCGCGGAGGTCAGCATTATACTCGGCAACCTCAACCTCAATCGCGCCTACGGCCGGACTGATGGCCAATCTCCAAATTTCCGAAAGAATGCGCGAGAGAAGGCCGCCGCGCTGCCGAAGCCGACCTGGCGCGCCACTGCCTTCACCCTTGCTCCTCCGGCGAGCTTCCGGCGAGCAAGAATGAGGCGCCATCCGGTCAGATAAGCCTGCGGCGTGGTACCGACCACGTCGCGAAACAGGGCCATGAAATGGCTTCGTGACATCCCCGCCACGGCGGCAAGGTCATTGCCGCTCCAGGCGTGCGCTGGCGCATCATGCATTGCCACCAACGCCCGGTGTAACGCGGGATGAGACAGACCCGCCAGCAAACCCGGTCCAGTCGCCCCGCGGTCGATCGCCAACCGCAGGATAAGCAGGACGATGACTTCGCAAAGCCGGTTAAGGGCGGCGCTGCGTCCGCAGCGCGATTCCAGCGCTTCCGCCATGAAGGCGGCCGTGGTGGCGCGGAGCGTAGGAATGTCACCGACATCGACTACGACCCGGTCCGGTAAAGCGTTCATCAGGGGGTTATGCGCGCCCTCGAAATTGACCGCCGCGGTTATCAAAGCCGATGGCTCGGGAGGCGTATCGCCCCGTGGGTAGAGGACGATCCATTCGGCAGGGCCACCGGGCTTTCCGATCACAAACAGCCGGGCACGGCCGTCGCTGATCGGTGGCGGTTCCAGCGAGATTTCCAGCTCGAACGCGTCAAAGAATGCCGTTAAGCGATCGACTTTTGGAAGAATTTTCAGACTCTCAATCATGACTTCTGGACCAATAATGATCACAATCATGGAATGGTGATGCTGTGGCGTCAACATGGCGTGGGAAGATTCACCTGAAGGAGCTATCGATGTTGGTCCCAAGGACACTGGCCCCAAATTTGACTGTCGAGACTCTTCAGCATGGAGAATTCGATCTCACGAGTGATAGCCCGTCGTTCATGACGCTCGTGTGCTTCTACCGCGGCCTTCACTGCCCGGTCTGCGGAAACTACCTCAAAGAGCTGGAACGGCTGACGCCAGCCTTCCAAGAGCGCGGCGTGCGCACAATTGCCATGAGTTCCGACGGGCAGGAACGCGCCCGGCAAATGGCCGACAAGATTGGTGCCGAACACCTGCGCATCGGTTACGGCCTGTCTTTCAGCGTGGCCCGGCAATGGGGTCTCTATATTTCCGCCTCGCGCGGAAAGACGTCGATCGGCATCGAGGAGCCCGAGCTTTTCTCAGAGCCGGGCGTATTCTTGATCAGGCCGGATCAAACCGTCTATTGGCTCTCGGTTCAATCCATGCCGTTTGCGCGGCCGATTTTCGCAGAGATGGTGCAGGCGCTGGACTTCGTGATCAAGAATGACTACCCGGCGAGAGGCGAATATACGGGTGAGGTTTAAGTCCGCTTGATCGCGGTCGGGCGCCGGGAGGCGGCCCTGGCTACCGCTGCCTTGCCTCTGATGACGCAGCCCTCAGTATGATCGTTGATCAGGCCCATCGCCTGCTGAAAACGTGAACGGTGGTGGGGCCGACGAAGGACCAGCCGCGCCTCTGGAGATCTTTCGACATGGCGATGGATCATCCGAACCCTCGTCCTGAGAAAGGTGGAGCTTACGTCGCACCGCTCACCGGGAACTCGATAATCTCCGCCGTCGGATGGGTGATGACTGCCGAGACTAGGCTGACGAGCTCCTGCGCGGTGAAGGGTTTTTCAAGTCGTGGGTATTTCTTTGTCTCTTCCGGAACCTCTGGGTAGCCAGTGGCGACGATGATGGGCAATGCGGGCTGTTTGACGTGCACAGCGGCCGCAAGCTGCGCACCCGTCATGCCGGGCATGGCATAATCAGTCACGATGCAGGAGACATCCTGATGTCGCTGGACAAGCTCGAGGGCATCCATGGCAGACGAGGCTGAGCGTACTATCGCACCCGCCTCCAGCAGGAACGCCTCCGTGTTCATCAGTATGAGCGGCTCATCATCAACAACCAGCACAACCTTGTCCTTCAACACATCTGGCGGAAAGCTCGTGGTGACATCTTTCTGCCCACCCATAGGGGCAGACTCTTCTGCCAGCGGCAGCCATATATCGACCCTCGTTCCTTCGCCCTTCCGGCTCGTGATATCGAGCAGGCCGCCGGACTGCGCCGCGAAGCCGCTGACCATGGACAGGCCTAATCCGGTGCCACGGCCTACCCCCTTCGTGGTGAAGAACGGCTCCTGCGCCCGTGCCAGCGTCGCATCGTCCATCCCGCCTCCGGTGTCGATAACGCTAAGACAGGCGAATCGCCCTTCCCCTAGTCTGGAGGGAGGACCTTTGTCGGCTTCCGACGCAATCTTGATCACGCCCTCGTCCATCGCGTCGCGGGCGTTGACCGCAAGATTAAGCAAAGCCATCTCCAACTGGTGGGGGTCGGCCTGCACCCGTGGCAATCCGACAGGCAGCTCGATGAGGAGTGATACGCGTGGACCGAGCGACCGTTCGAGCATGTCGTACATCCCTTCCACGAGCGCTTTCAGGTCAACGGCCTGAGGAGTTAGACTCTGCCGCCGCGCAAAGGAAAGCATCCGTTGGGTGAGCGTGCTTCCGCGTCTGGCACCTTCCAGGGCATTATCGACCAGTCGCACTGCCCGCTCGTCTGCCGGAACGCGCTTGCGGATAATCTCCAAGCTCCCGAGGATAACAGCTAGAATGTTATTGAAATCATGGGCAATACCGCCGGTGAGTTGGCCGACCGCCTCCATCTTCTGGGCCTGCCTCAATGCCTCTTCCGCCTTCCGCCAGTCGGTGACATCGACAAGCCCGCCAACCGCTCGCACGAAATGACCTTTATCGTCCCGCTCCACCTGCGAGGTCGAAAGAATGTCAATGAACTCCCCGTCCCGGCTGACCAGCCGGTATTCCCGCTCGCGAAGTGCTCCGAGTTCGAGCAACCTCGTCCAATCAGCGATCCTTAGCCGAGCGGACTCCTCGGTCATGAAGTTGATGAACGGGCGGCCGACAACGGATTCGCGGTCGTAACCCAGCAGCGAGAGCCATGCGTCGCTCACGTCCTCGATGTTACCCTCCTCATCCAGCGAGTGAAGGGGTAGCGGTGTGCGGCGGTATAGCGACCGGAACTGCTCCTCGCTGCGCCTGAGCGCCAGGGCTTCCTTGGCGGCGAGCGCGGCGAACCGCCTGTCGAACATCGCAGCGACGATGGCCGCGAGCAAAATCAGGAAAGTGATGGCGGCAACCGAAAGGGCAAGCATACCCTGATCGACGGTCGCAAGGCTATGGTTGCTCTCCATTTCTTCATGCATTCCGAATGAGGCGGCTTGCATGCCGGCGAAATGCATGCCGGATATTGCTAAACCCATCGCAAGCGCGGAAAGGCCTCTCTGGAGGAAGCTGCCGCCACGAAACGCAAGCCACAGTGCAGCAATGGCTGCTCCGATGGCGATGAACACGGAAACCGCGACCCAAGTCGCATCGTATGAAAGCGTCGCGTCCATGCGCATCGCGGCCATGCCAACGTAGTGCATGGCCAAAACGCCTGTTCCCATGAAGATGCCGCTGAGGACCAGGGCGACCGGTCCGGCCGTTGAGGTCGATACCACGGCAAAGCCGCCACCTGTGACAACCACTGCAATAAGGAGAGAAAGCGCTGTCAGGAAGGGATCATAGGACACGGCCATGTTTGGGACGACATAAGCCAGCATCGCCACGAAGTGCATAGACCATATGCCACCGCCCATACATATCGCCGCGGTTGCCAACCATGCATACGAGCCTAGTCGCGACGAGGCGACGCTGATGCGCGCAGCGATATCGAGAGCCGTGTAGGAAGCGGCGACAGCAATCAGTACCGCAAGAACTACTAGGACGCAGTCATGGCTTCCAACCAAGGTATTCGTCATTCTGCTTCCGTTCCACCCGCTTCCCTGTCGAACAAGCCATCATAATAAGAAAGTCGATGCGACCTTTTCGTCATCAAGCCAAGCTTCAGAATAGGCGAAGCCGATATCGCCGTGCCGGTCTTGGGTGAATTGCCCGACAATGCGACCATCCCACCAGACGTTGAGAACCCTTTCCGTCATATTCTACGTTCACCAGGGGCAAGAATGTCAATCGAACAACCGAGCGTTTGCAGAACCTGCAAGACTTTTCCGATCTGAGCTGTCGGCTTGCCGGCTTCGAGATCGACAATGAACCGGAGGCCTACGCCCGAAACGCCCGCAAGCTCGTCCTGCCGCAAGTTTTGCTCCTTGCGTGTACTGCGGACCAGGGCGCCGATGTCGGCAGGACTTCTGACTTGTTTTGCCATTTTATTCCCGACCGGGAAAATAGCAGGATATCGGCTGTCTTGTCGAGAGAAATTTCCCGATCGGGAAAATAAGTCACGCAAAGGCGGGGGCCGTCACCATCGGCGACAGCCGATACGCTCCGGGCCAATCGCTCACAGAAACCATGGCAGTCGATGACGTCATGATCGTTCTGGAAGGGTCGCTCGCTGTCTCAACCGGAGCTGGCGCCGTCACGGCGGGTCCGGGCGAGCGGACCGAAACATTCCGCCTCGGCAAAGATCAGCTCCTGACGAACGAGAACGGCAGCAACATTTCTTTCGAGGACTTCGCCGTCACACTTGTCGACGAAATCGAAGCTCCGGCCCACGTCAGGCAGCGGTTTACCGTCGGCTACTAATCCAATTTTTCAAAAACCAAATCCCTCACTCCAGCGTGTTCGACATCATTCCGGTCGGCCGGTCACACTCCCCGCCTTGAAGGCAGGTCTGGTCTCACCTACAACCTCAGGAAAATTAAAGTCGTTGGCGAAGGTCAGGAGGTCGCGTCCTGATCCCTCTACGAAGTGGCTCAGTCGGACACGCATCCCTCAGCACCGGCTCCATGGACATTGCCGACGGCGACGATTCCGGGACCGACCGCAACCAAATCCCCTTCATGATGGGTCGCCCGTCCGCCGGTGCGCCGGGAGTGTTGATTTCCGCTGAGTGCTGACCCGGCATATCCACCGAGAAGTGACCCGCCCTGAGGTATCGTTCGTGTTGGTCGCGGTGGTCAAGCTCCTGCGTTTCTCTTTCGTTGTTTTGGGTTCATGAGCTGAGCTGTTCTTGAAGCGCAACTGTCGTGTCCAAGGATGTGGCAATGATGTGTAAGCCGATCGAGCAGCGCTGTCATCTTCGCATCGCCGTTGGCGTATGGCAGTGCGGCGTGAGGCCGAAACATGGGCAGCCGGATCAGAGGCCTCAATTACCGGTCCGCTAGATGGGTGTTCTGACGAACGTTATTCGACCCACTTTGATGCGTTGAATAGTTCGGAAAAATGTATTATTCGAACCATTGAAAGGGTTAATTAATGCTCCTAACGCTTCAAACCCATTTTAATGGTGAGTGGCATCACGCCGCCACGCTAGACGTCAAGGACGACGCGGCCGGCTTTCGGGGCGTGTCCATCGTCGATTACGATCTCGACTATTTCGTCACCGTGGCGTCGGCGGAATTCGCGGCCGGAAAAACGGTCCGCGACCATCGCGCCTTGTCCGTCCGTTATCCCGTTGATCTGGAAAATCGATATCGCCGCAGCTGGCCACCGTTCCTCTTGGATCTCATGCCTCAAGGGCATGCAAGGCGAAAGCTTGCCGAGCACCTTGCCCTCGCTGAGGGCTCGCATGCTTCTGATCTCCCGCTGCTTCTGCGATCGGCGACGGGGGGCATAGGCAATATTCGGATCAAAGAAGCGGCCGGGGCCGAGACAGAACGGTTGCGCGGTGTTGAGCGCCAAGGGGTGACAGAAGCGGAAATCCTTGAACGGTCAGATCGCTTCATGGAAGTCGCAGATCGCTTTGGAATGCTCGCCTCCGGCTCAAGCGGCCTGCAGGGTGAATGGCCGAAGGTCTCCATGACCCAGGCGAATGACGGGCTTTATTATCCCGACAGCTTCGTGACCGACGATGAAGCCGTGCGCCACGTTATCGTCAAGCTGGTACGCAGCAATGAGCCTGTGGACCGCCTGATCCTCGAAGGCGAAGCCCTGTATTCGCGGATCGCTCAGGGGATCGGTCTGAATGTCAGCGAACCATCGACCTATGCTGAAGGCGTCCTGATCATTCCCCGTTTCGATCGGAAGAAGAACGAAGGCGGCGGGACCATGCGGCTGGGCCAGGAAAGCCTCGTGTCCGCAATCGGCGTCGCCGATTTCGGCCATGTCGGCACGCATGAAGCCTATATCGACGTTCTGCGCCAATATTCGGCCAATCCCTTCGCGGACATTGTCGAATACCTGAAACGTGACATCGCCAACCTGGCGCTCGGCAATCCCGACAATCACGGCCGGAATTCGGCGCTCAGCAAGCATCAGGACGGCACGATCCGACTGTCTCCGCTCTTTGATTTCGCGCCAATGCGGCTTGCCAAGGAGGGAATCGTTCGCTCCACCCGATGGGCGATGATGCGTGACGGGGGTCTCGATCATCTTCCGGATTGGAAGCGCGTTTGCACGGAGTTGATGTCTGATCCTGCAGGGCAGATGGCACTCGCGGCTGCGATTTCCACATTCGCAGAATACTTGCGGCAGGCGCCAATTGTGGCAAAGGACATGGGCGCTTCCCCCGAGATTCGGGAGCGTGCAATGGGTCGCTGCATCGAAATCACAGACAGCGTTCTGACGGCGTGCTCGTAACGAAGAATGGAAACTGACACATGGCCCGCTGGAAGAAGCCCACCAACGAGGAAGTTCTAGAAAACCGGCGGGCATTGGCGGAGCGCGCGCGCAAGGGTGATCTACGTTTGCCGGGGGCCGTGGCAGAAATTCGTAAAGGGTTCGGCATGACACAGGAGGAGTTCGCCAAGACACTGGCGCTTACGAGGCGCCAAGTTGCTGAAATCGAGGCGGGTACCGCGAACCCGACATTGGAGACGTTAGATAGGATCGGCCGGCTATTTGGATTTGGTATAGGTTTTATACCAAGAACGTCGCAATAAATCCAAAAGGACTATCTTTCAAAATTGAAATGATATTATCAAGCCAGAAAACAATCTATCTGCAGCTAAATTTAGATCCGCACTGAAACTTGCCAATTCATCGACTTTGAGCGGTGGATTATTTCTAGCGCCGACGTCATTAACATTTTGCCTGCAATCTTATTAAACAAGGAAGCCCTGTGTCGCCGCCCAATTTAGCTGACGCAGGGATTTCGCTTTCAGTAAGAGCGAAAAAGAATCTTTGAAGCCGGTCGTTTTCATTCTCAACAATACTTTCCGCTCGCCAAAAGCACCTCCTTCATTTGCTATCCGGCTCGGGACGCGCCGCCCTCGCCGGCAATGGCCTGAACTAGACGCGAACGACATTGTCGGTCCGACACATTCCCTCTAGTAAAGTGTCCTTCGGTAGTCTTGTTCGAGTTCTTCATCCATCTTTCGCATTTCGTCCCCATCTTTCGGCGCGCCTGTCGTCTCATCCAGAATGATTTTTACGAGCGAGGGCATCTCGGTGCGGTCCTGGAAATGATCGGGGCTCCACAGGCGGGATCGTCTGAACGCCTTGGCGCAATGCATGAACACTTCGGTCACTCTCACGATGACAGCGAGCTTCGGGACTCGATCAGCGATGCTCATGCCCTTCAAAAGTTGAGGGTCGTTGGTGAGGGTTGCCCGCCCGTTCACGCGCAATGTATCGTCGAAACCGGGGATGACAAACAGCAGCCCGACGCTTGGATTGGCTATGATGTTGCTTAGTGTATCAAGGCGATTGATGCCAGGTCGATCCGGGATCGCAAGAGTGTGCTCATCAAGAACCTTGACGAATCCCGGAGGATCGCCGCGAGGACTGACGTCGGCCTTTCCAGCCACATTCTAGGTGCCTATGCACAAGAAGGGTGAGCGCCCAATAAACTCTTGCGCGTGCTGGCCAAGGGAATCCTGGCTCTTCAGTATTGCCAGGCAGTGAGTTGGGTCGAACAGCCTCCGAAGCGACTGCTCGTCCGCGATGGCAAAATCGGGATTGAGTTGCATGCCCGTCATGATCCACCTCCTGAAATGGCCTCGGAGCCTGTCGCCCAACCGTAAGTCTGGAATGTAACTGACCCGCTTATCAGCCATCGCCCGCGACAAGCTTGATTGAGGTACGTACCTCACGAGGAAGATTACATCAGTTTCGCTGGGATCGCAATTCCCGAAGCTAAACACGCGTGAAACGCGGACTTGCCCTTAGGGGAGGCGGTGGAGCCCCGGAATTTCCATTGGAGAGGATCAGTAGTCGCGGTTATTTGGCAAAGACCGTCAGACTGCAACCAGCAAAAAGTGCGGCGGAAACAGCATTTACTTTTATAATTATATAATGCAAATTGCCTTGGTCCGGCTCAGGAGGTGAGCCTTTTTCGATGCGAGGAGGGATATCCATTGCGCACTGTCATGAAATACGGCCTTTTGGCCGCCGTAGTTGGCAGCTTTGTCGGTTTGGCTGACGTTCAGGCCTTAGCCCAGAACCTGGAACTGACCATTACTGCGCCCGCCGGAGCGGGGGGCGGTTGGGATTCGGCGGCGCGCTCGCTTCAGGAAGCGATGCGAGCTAGCGGCAATGCCAAGAGTGTGCAGGTGGTCAACGTTCCTGGTGCGGGCGGGACGGTCGGCCTTGCCCAATTTATCGGATCGGCCAAAGGCAGCCCCAATCAATTGCTGGTCGCTGGCATCACCCTCGTCGGTGCAAGCATCTCGAACAAATCGCCTGTCGATCTGACCAAGGTCACCCCACTGGCGCGTTTGACCGGCGACCCGCTGGTGATAGTCGTGCCGAAGGCCTCGCCAATCAAGACGATTGCTGATCTCCAGGCAACCATCAAAAAGGACGTCGCCAAGACAATCTGGGTCGGCGGTTCGGCTGGTGGCGCGGACCACATCCTCGCGGCGCTTGTCACCAAGGCCTCCGGTGCTGACCCCAGCAAGGTAAACTACGTGGCCTATTCGGGCGGCGGCGAGTCACTCGCAGCGATGCTCGGCGGACAGGCAACTGCTGGTGTTTCGGGCTATGGGGAGTGGGAGGGTCAAATCAAGTCGGGCGACCTTCGTGCGCTGGCGATCTCTTATCCTGAACCCATTCCTGGCATCGAAGCCAAACCGCTCAAGGCCCAGGGGCTTGACATCGAACTGGTTAACTGGCGCGGCATTTTCGCAGGCCCCGATGTTCAGAGCAAAGACCTCGACGCTCTCAAGGCTGCAATCGACAAAACTGTCAAGTCTGAGCAATGGAAGACGATCCTGGAGACGCGCGGCTGGAGCGATTATTATGCACCGGGAGACGAGTTCAAGACTTTCATCGCGTCCGAGACTGACCGTGTCCACACGGTTCTGAAGTCTATCGGCCTCGCCGATTGATCTTGCGGCAGGAGGGAGGAGCCCGGCTCCTCCCGTTCGCAATGAGGAAAACATGACAACCAAAACCCCGAGTTCCGTAAACCGCACCCCGGCTGTGATTGCAGTCGTCCTGTTTGCCGTTGCAGCGATCACCTATTGGGATGCCAGTCATATGGCGACCCGCGCGACGTATGGAATGAGCGCGAGCGCCGCATCCTACTTCGTTGCTTTGCTATTTCTGGTCCTTGGCATCGGGCACCTCGTTTCCGCGTTCAAGCCATCTGATATCGACATAGAGATGGCCGACTGGAAAGCTGTGGCCTGGATTGGGCTGGCGCTAGCAGGGCTAATTGCCTCGATATGGCTGGGCGGTGGTTTCATTCTTGGGTCAACGCTGCTTTTCGCGTTCACCGCTCGTGCCTTCGGGCGCAAGGCGCTGCTCGTCGACGTCTGTCTCGGGGCGGTGATTGGCATGTTCGTGTTTCTGCTTTTCAACAAACTTCTGACCCTCGCGCTGCCACAAGGCCCGCTTGAGCGGCTGTTCTGAGGAACAACAATCCATGCAATCGATCTCGTTCCTGCTCGACGGCTTCTCGCTGGCGATCCAGCCCGCCAATCTATTCTACGCCGCCATTGGCGTCATCATTGGCACTGCGGTGGGCGTGCTTCCCGGCATCGGTCCGGCATTGACGGTGGCGTTGCTGCTGCCCGTGACATTCAAGCTGGACCCCGGCGGTTCAATCATCATGTTCGCTGGCATATATTATGGTGGCATGTACGGTGGATCGACGACGGCGATCCTCCTGAATACACCTGGAGAGAGCGCGTCGGTGGTGACGGCGCTGGAAGGAAACAAGATGGCGCGGGCCGGTCGAGGCGGACCGGCGCTCGCCACAGCTGCCATCGGATCGTTTGTTGCCGCCCTGATCGCCACGCTTGGCCTGGCGTTTGTCGCGCCCATGCTGGTCAAGGTCGCCGTGCAGTTCGGCCCATGGGATTATTTCGGTTTGATGCTGATCGCCTTCGTCACCGTATCGGCGACATTCGGCTCATCTCCGCTGCGAGGCCTGACTAGCTTGGCATTTGGACTATGGCTCGGGTTGATGGGTATCGACCAGCTCACCGGGCAGGCGCGCCTGACATTCGGCGTCGCAGAACTTCTGGACGGCGTCGAGGTAACGACCCTTGCCGTCGGTCTCTTCGCCATAGGCGAAGCCCTCCTGGTGGCGTCCCGACACCTTCATAAACCGGAACAGCCCATTCCCGTGAAAGGCTCGATCTGGATGACCAAGGAGGACTGGAAACGGTCCTGGAAACCCTGGCTGCGCGGCACTGTCATCGGCTTCCCGATTGGCGCTCTTCCGGCAGGAGGGGCGGAAATTCCTACCTTCCTGAGCTATAACATCGAGCGTAAACTCAGCCGCAAACCAGAGGAATTCGGCTACGGAGCCATCGAGGGCGTTGCGGGGCCAGAAGCCGCCAACAATGCATCGGCCGCAGGCACACTTGTCCCGCTACTCACGCTGGGACTGCCGACATCCGCGACCGCCGCCGTGATGCTGGCAGGGTTCCAGCAATACAACATCCAGCCGGGTCCACTTCTCTTCACGCAGCATGCCGAATTGGTCTGGGGGCTGGTGGCGAGCCTGTTCATTGCCAACGTCATGCTGCTTGTGCTTAACCTTCCGCTGGTGGGGATGTGGGTGAAGCTGCTCAAGATTCCATTGCCCTGGCTTTATGCGGGTATTCTGGTGTTCGCATCTATGGGAACGATTGCAGCTAACCCATCTATTGTCGAACTGCTCCTTCTGGCTGGCTTTGGTGCGGTAGGCTTTCTGATGCGGCGGTATGACTACCCCATCGCACCTGCGGTTGTCGGCCTTATTCTCGGGCCGCTCGCGGACAGCGCCTTGCGGCGGTCGTTGCAGATGAGCCTTGGCGATCCGATGATCCTGTTTCAGCATCCAGGTTCGGCAATCATGATCGGCATCGCGGCGATCGCCCTTATCGCACCATTCATCTTCCGTGGTTTGTCACGCTTTCAACAGGATGAGGATTGACGTTACGAGCATTGTCGCGAACTTACTTTGCAAGCTGCTCTGCAGCCGACAATCTTAGGACACAGGGCGAAAGGAATTTGATAGGCATGGCCAGAAACAGCCTCTCTCCCCAGATCAGCATCGAGATCATCGAGTTCGTGAGAGCAAACCAGATGCGGAAAGGCGGGCATCTGCCTCTGCAGAAACTCGCCGACACGTTCCGGGTTTCTCGCGCGCCGATCATGAGTGCATTGCGCAAGCTCGAGGAGCGCGGGATCGTTAGGGCGGAAGCCAATCGCGGTTATTTCCTGAATATCGACAGCGACAAAATCGATGTCGCGAGCAGGGCCGAGCACGCCCAAGGGGGCGACCGTGAGGAGCCGATCTATTTCAGAATAGCCGAAGATCGGCTGTCCGGCGTCCTTCCCGAGAAGGTCAGCGAGAGCGAGCTGATGCGCATCTATGACTTGCCGCGCACGAAACTTCTAAAAATCCTTCACAGGATTTCGGACGAAGGTTGGATCGAAAGACTACCAGGCAACGGCTGGACCTTTCGCCAGACCCTGACATCGAGAAAGAGCTACGAAGAGGGCTATGTGTTTCGCGCGGTCATTGAGCAACAGGCAATGTTGCTGCCGAGCTTCGAACCCAATTACGAAGGTTTTCTGAAGGCGCGGGAGGTTCAGACTGCACTCGGCGATGGGGGGTACCTGCATTGGTCGCGCGCAGAGATATTCAAGGCTAACAACGACTTTCATGAAATGCTCGTGGCCTGCTCCGGCAATGAATTCTTTCTCGACTCCATCAAGCGCATCAATCGGCTGCGACGGCTTGTCGAATACCACGTCACCGTTGATCGCAGCCGCCTTCCCAAACAGACAATCGAGCATCTCCATATTCTCGATCTGCTGGAGACGGACCGACGCACCGAGGCCGCCGCCTTTCTCTACACGCACATAATGGGTGCGGGACGGATCAAAACGCCTCAGCTTTAACTTCAGGTGAGCTTTCCAGCCGCTTGACACAACTAAACGCGCGCTCAATGGAATTGTACTTTATAAGTATATTATGTAAATATGTGATCTGAATCCCAAGCCTCAAAGCAGATGCCCGAATGACAGTGACCAGCAAGTTCACGATTGAAAGTACCGAATACGAAGTTATCGACCTCCCGGAGGTGGCGGGTGATGATCTCGTGCGCCTGCCTTACATTCATCGCGTCTTGCTGGAGAACGTCCTGCGTACGGCCGGATCGGACGCACCGAGAGCTGCATCCGCCATCCTGGGGTGGCCCGCAACGGGCACCAGCGAGCTGGAGATCCCGTTCCTGCCGAACCGCGTTCTGATGCATGACACGACCTGCGGTCCGGCCCTTGTCGATATTGCCGGAATGCGATCTTCCTTGGCGGAGGCGGGAGGTAACCCCGCATTGCTCAATCCGGTTGTCCGGGTCGATGTATCGACGGATCATTCGGTTGCCGTGGATTTCTTCGGCGGTTCGGGCTCCCTGCGGAAGAACATGACGCGTGAGTTCGAGCGTAATGGCGAACGCTACCGGTTCATGAAATGGGCGACCAACACACTCGCCGACTTCCACGTCCACCCACCCGGCACCGGCATCATGCACACGCTGAACCTGGAGCGGTTGGCTACTGTCGTCAGCACCATTCAGAAAGACGGCAGGAGCTGGCTGGCTCCGGACACGCTGATCGGCACCGACAGTCATACCCCGATGATCAACGGGATCGGTATTCTCGCCTGGGGCGTCGGCGGACTTGAGGCGGAAAGTGTATTCTTCGGCATGCCGGTGGCACTGCGCGTGCCGGACGTTGTCGGCGTCCGGTTGACGCGAAGTTTGCGCGACGGCGTCCTTGCGACCGATCTCGCGCTTGCGGTTACCCACATCCTCCGCAAAATAGACTTGCAGGACAAATACGTAGAATTCTTCGGGGCAGGTGTATCCACTCTGACGGCCGGTGACCGGTGCGTGGTCGCCAATATGACCCCCGAGTTCGGCGGCAATAGCGGTTATTTTCCAATAGACCAGAGCACGCTCACCTATCTCCGCGCGACTGGGCGAACGGAAGAACAGATTGATCTGGTCGAGAAGTATTCGAGGCGAATCGGTATCTGGTTCGATCCTGAAGCAAGCCCCACCTACACAAATGTCGTTGACATCGACCTATCGACGGTCGAGCCTAGTCTTGCCGGGCCAACCCGGCCGCAAGACAGGATAGCCGTCAGCGCCTCGGCGGCAGCGATTGCGCCCCTGAAGAAACCGGGCGCGAGAAATGGCGGTTCCGGGGAACCCAATGACGGTGCCGTTGCAATCGCCGCGATTACGAGCTGCACCAATACCTCCGATCCGAGACTGGTGATCGCGGCAGGACTACTTGCCAGAAATTCCAGAGCCTTCGGTCTTCGTCCGCCCCAATGGGTCAAAACATCGCTGGCACCGGGATCGCCAACTGCAGAGCGCTACCTGCGGCGGTCCGGTCTGCTGGAGGACCTTGAGGCGCTTGGCTTCGGGATCGTCGGCTTTGGCTGCACAACCTGCATCGGGAATTCAGGGCCCCTCACGCCGCAGGTCTCGTCTGCTATAGTTGAGCGGAATATTCTGCCTGTCGCCGTGCTCTCGGGCAATCGCAATTTTCCTGGCCGCGTTCATCCGGAGCTCGAAGCGGGTTTCCTGGCATCGCCACCAATGGTGATCGCGTTTGCCTTGGCGGGAACTGTCGACATCGACATCCTTTCCGATGTGATCGGCATTTCCGACACTGGCACGGAGGTGCGATTGTCGATGATCTGGCCAAGCAGTGCAGAGATTGACGAGGTGCTCGCTTTGGCTTCAAGCCCTGGGGACTTTATGCCCGCCTACGACGATGCCGAAGCGAGCAGGGCCTGGCACGACCTCGATGCACCAACAACGACGGTCTTCCCTTGGGAGGAAAGTTCGACCTATATCCGGCGGCCGCCATTCGCGGGCTTCGGCAAAGGTAGTCTGCTCGGGACATATTCTGCGACGCCGCTGATAGTTCTTGGTGACGATATCACCACCGACCACATCTCTCCTGCCGGAGCAATTTCTGCTCAAAGTGAAACCGGGCGATACCTAGTTGAGCGAGGCGAAAGTCCGACGGACCTCAATGTACACGCATCGCGGCGCGGTAACTGGGAATCTATGGTCCGGGGACTGTTCACCAACCGCGCCGTCCGCAACCTGCTGGGGGATGATCTACCCCCTGGCGCGACTATTCACTGGCCGTCGCAGCGGATCGTTCCCCTCTGGACCGCCGCCGATCAATATGCGGCAGACAGCCGGTCGGTGGTCATCGTCGCTGGCGAACGATATGGCATGGGATCGTCACGCGACTGGGCCGCCAAGGGCGCATCACTCCTTGGGGCAAGAGCGGTACTCGCTGTAAGCTTCGAGCGCATTCACCGCTCGAACCTGATCGGCATGGGGATTCTGCCGATGAGACTTCCGGCCGGGTGCGGGCCCGAAGTGCTTAAACTTACGGCTGGCGATCTGATCGAGATCATCGCTGAGTCCGGTCTCATCGAACCACGCTGTCCTATCAACGTTACCGTTAAGCGTAGCGGGGGAGGCGTAATATCGTTCGCCGCGATTGCTGCTATCGAGACAAGTGCCGAGGTCGAAATCCTCAAAGCTGGCGGAATTCTCCCGCTCATTCTGAGGGAAGTTCTCGCACGTTCTGCTCCGGCGGATTCCTCATGTCTGCTATCATGGCGCTCCTGAAAACACCTTGCCAAACGGGCGCCATCCAGACATGCCCCTTGATCGATATCGAGCCCAGCGATCAGGGGAGGCGCGTCGCCTCCTCCTGGTTTGATTTTCCGGCCGCACGCCGCGCTCTGAGGGCGGCTGCGATGAAAACGCGAGCAAGGCCGTGATACAGCGGCTCGCGAGAAAGTATACGCGAGGTGACATAACCGATCATCGAAACAGCCATAATCGGGATGACCGCCTGATGATCTCCCGTCATTTCGAGGATAATAACGAAGGCTGTCATCGGGGCCTGAACGACGCCAGCGAAATAGCCGGCCATGCCAAGAATGGCCCCGAGAGCGACACCGGCACCGAGAAGTGAACCGACAGAACTTCCAACGCCGGCGCCGATCGCCAGCGACGGAGCAAAGATACCGCCCGGGATACCTGAAATCATCGAGAAAAAGCTCGAAAGCAGCTTTTCCAGAAAGAAAAAGAATGGCATGGGGGTACCCTGTACGGCTCCCTTGGCCTGCTCGTAACCTGTGCCGAATGTCGTGCCGCCGGAGATAACACCAATTGCGCCGACGATCAGTCCGCAGCTGAAGGCGAGGATGAGCATGCGCTTGAGCGGCTTAGGCTGGGCCCAGCGGCGGACACGTTGACCGACATGAAGCGCCAATCCGCTGAATGTAGCTCCAAGCGCCCCACCGCTCACTCCGCAGATCAGAACAAGCCCCCAGTCTCGCGGGCCTAAAGGTGCCGCCGAACTGGCGCCGAAATAACTATAGCTTCCGGCGAGCCCAAGCGCTGCGAGGCCGGCGAGAATCACCGCGGTCAGCACCAGGCCATTTGCACGGGATTCATACGTGCGACTCATCTCTTCGATAGCGAAGACAATACCGGCCAGAGGCGTGTTGAAGGCGGCGGCAATCCCCGCCGCAGAGCCCGCGAGGATCAAGCCACGCGCCTGCGCGATCCCGCCGAAGCGGGCGACAGCTAGCATGATCGACGCCCCGACCTGTACGGTCGGGCCTTCGCGGCCAATCGAGGCACCGCAAGAGAGGCCAAGCACAGTGAGCAGGATTTTCCCGACGGCGATCTTGAGCGACAGAAGCCGGGTACGATCTTCCTCGTTGCGGAGATGCCGAGCAGCAATCGCTTGTGGAATTCCGCTGCCCTGCGAATTGGGGAACACGACGATGGCAAGGTAGGAGGAGAGGGTGAAGCCAAGTGGCGTCAGGACAAGCGGCAGCAAGAACGACCATTCGGTCGATGTTATCAGCCGATCGAAGGTGGCTTGTGCGAAGTCGGCCAATTTCGCGAAGCCGACGCCAGTCACACCTATTGCGCCGGCGCCGATCCAGAAGACGACCCTTGGGCGCCAAAGCTGATACGACCCCAACAAAACGCGGGAACGGCGCAAAATTTTCGATTTTCGATAGCGAGGAGGCATGTGATCCGTCAAAGTGGTAACGAGAGAAGGGAGCGTGTCTCTCGCAACTCCTCCCTGAGAGCAATAGGCTCGCCTGCGTCATTCGGCAACCGGCGAGCCTATCGATCGTCGGTCCAGCCGGCTATCCTTACCATGCTTGCAGATGTGCCTCGATGGCGGCCTTGAGGTCGCCCTGCGACTTCCGCGGACAGTTTTTCCTCCGAGGCAGTCGTGTACGCCTTCATGGCCTCGTCGCAACGCGGGCCGCGCTAATATCCCACCCTCGAAGCGTTCTTGCATGACGAGCAATTCCAGATCCAACACATCGTCTGATTCACCACCGCGCGATTTATATCATACGATGATGCAATGTCGATCTCCTGCCGTTTCGATTTGACCTGTAGTGCGAGCGTTAACGGATCAAAGCGCGCTGTAACCACCGAACCGGCGCCAGGAACTGGTATTCGGTCTCCTGCGCCCCGACCTTTACGTGGATGCCGGACCAGGTTCTGCCATTTCAGCCAAGCACGGGTGAGCAACTAGGATGTGCTTACCAGCCGGTACCGGCTTCCCGGGTAAAGAAGCCGGACTGACGTGACGATCATGTCCGACGACCATGTCCGGCGCCGGATCAGCAGGCATGGTTCCGAGCGCACTATGGCGAGGTGCTTACACTCCCAGGGCTGGGGAAGCACAGCCTCCACGAATTGCTCCGTATGCGAGATCGGCGCTATGGCTGTCAGATAGGCATTTGGCGTGATCGTCTGAAAATCCTGCTCCAGATAATCCGGCGCAACGGCTGGATTGACAAACCGATCTTCCAACTGGATCGGCAGATCGTCCTCGTGGTGCAGGATGACGGAATGGAAGGCCGGCTGGCCAACCTCGGTCTGCAAAGCCTCGGCCAGTTCATGGCCGCAGATTTCGGTCTGGGCCAAAATAACCTTTGGCGTATGGACCGAGCCGCGCTCCTTGATTTCGTCGGCTATGTTGCGCACACCCATGAACGGCGCGCTGCGTTTTTTGCTTGCAACGAACGAGCCGCTCCCCTGTACCCGAACGATGACGCCCTCGCTGGCCAGTTCGCGCAGTGCTCGATTGGCCGTCATGCGGCTGACATTCAGCGTGTCCGCGATTTCGTTCTCGGAAGGCACGCGATGATGCGCAGGCCACTCACCGGCTTCGATGCGCCGCTTTATGTCCCACTTCAGACGCTCATAGAGCGGCATGTCGCGCGTTCCTGAGGCCTGGATGGTCTGATCCCCCTGGGACATGCTGTCGTCTCCTCGGTAGCGTTCTCATGTGCTTACAAATTATGCATCGAAAATAAAGGCCAAAGTTTTCGCAAGCCTCTTGCCGGCCTTTAAAAACTCTGCCATGTTCCCTATACAACTTTCGAAGGTCACGCAAATGTCTGCGTCTCGGTCACTGTTTTGCCAACATGTTTTGTTGCCGGAGGGCTGGACCTCCGACGTCACGCTGACCATCGCAGCGAACGGCAGTATCGCTTCGATCGAGACAGGGCCTGCCCAGAGCCGGGCGTCGCAGCATGCTGCCGGACCCGTCGTGCCGGCGCTGCATAACCTTCATTCCCACGCCTTTCAGCGCGCCATGGCCGGTCTTGCCGAACTTGCAGGCTCCACCGATGACAGCTTCTGGACCTGGCGCGAGGCGATGTATCGCCTGGTCGGCCGTATGTCGCCGGACGATATAGAAGCCGTCGCAGCTAAGTTGTACAGTGAACTTACCAAAGGTGGCTTCGGCCATGTCGTCGAGTTTCACTATTTCCATCATGCCGCCGGCGGCCGCCGTCATGCAAATCCTGCGGAGACGTCGCTGCGTATCCTGCGCGCTGCCCGGGCGACGGGAATCGGTCTGACGCTTCTGCCGGTCTTCTATGCCCATGCCGGTTTCGGCGGCGCCGAGCCCGGCCAGGGCCAGCGCCCCTTCATCCACGATGCGGACCAGTTCCTGGCCCTCCTGGACGCCCTCAAGCCGGAATGTGCGGCAACCGGCGCCACTCTCGGGCTTGCTGTTCACTCTCTGCGGGCGGCGACACCGGAAGAAATGCGGACGATCCTTTCCGCCGAAGCGACGGGCGGCCCGATCCATATTCATGTGGCCGAACAGGAGCGGGAGGTCGAGGACTGCCTCGCCTGGAGCGGCCGCCGTCCGGTGGAATTCCTGCTGGACGAGATGCCTGTGGACGGCCGCTGGTGCGCTATCCATGCGACCCACATGACGCCGGGAGAAACGATCCGGCTCGCCCGCTCCGGCGCGGTTGCCGGTCTCTGCCCGGCCACGGAAGCCAACCTCGGTGACGGCATTTTTCCGGCAACCGACTTCGCCCGTGACGGAGGCGCCTACGGTATCGGCACGGATAGCCATGTGGCAACCTCCGTCGCAGAAGAACTTCGCCTGCTCGAATACGGCCAGCGGCTGCGCGATCGCCGCCGCAATCGCCTCGCCGGCGGTCCCGGCGCCTCCGTCGGCCGCACCCTTTTCGACGCCGCGCTCAAAGGCGGCGGCCAGGCTGCCGGCCAGCCCACCAGCGGCATTCGCGTTGGCGCCCGAGCCGATCTGGTGGTCCTCGATGGCGATAACCCTTTCATCGCTGCGGCGACCGGCGATCAGCTCCTTGGCCGCTGGCTGTTCGCGCTTGGATCGGAAGCCATCCGCGACGTCATGGCGGCCGGTCAATGGGTCGTCCGCCAGGGACGTCATCGCAATGAGGAAGAGATCGATCGCGCCTTTCGGGAGGTCCTTCTTAAGCTGGTCTGAACCAGGCCAGCACATCCAATCCAATCAGCAAACACAAAAGGGGAAATCTCATGCTGAATGTCAAATTGAAGTACAGGCTGCTGCTCGCCACCGCCCTCATGCTCGGCGGTGCCGCCCTCAACGCCAATGCCGCATCCTATTGCGCCGACGGCAAGACCGTCACCTTTGCCGGGATCGACTGGGAGAGCGGCGCCCTGATCACCGAGGTCATGAAAACGATCCTCACCAAGGGTTACGATTGCAAGGTCGACTCCATCCCGGGCAATTCGGTGACGCTGGAACAGGCCACCGCCAACGATGACGTGCAGATCTTCGCCGAGGAATGGATCGGCCGCTCCGACATCTGGAACAACGCGGCAGCCGCCGGCCAGGTCGTTTCGGTCGGCAAGACCTTTGTCGGCGCCTCCGAGGGCTGGTTTGTGCCGGAATATCTGGTGAAGGGCGACGCCAAAAAGGGCATCGAGGCGAAGGCACCGGACCTCAAGAGCGTTTCTCAGCTGTCCGATCCGAAATTCGCCAAGCTGTTCAAGGATCCGGAAGAGCCTTCCAAGGGCCGCTTCCTCAATTGCCCGTCTGGCTGGACCTGCGAAGGTGTCAACACCGCCAAGCTCGAAGCCTACAAGCTGACCGGCACCTATGTGAATTTCCGTCCCGGCACGGGCACCGCACTCGATGCGGCTATCAGCTCTGCCTATCTGCAGGGCGAGCCGGTGCTGTTCTACTACTGGAGCCCCACGGCCGTCATGGGCAAGTTCAAGCTGGTTCAGCTTGAAGAACCGGCCTATGACGAGGCCTGCTGGAAGGAACTGACGAGCGCCACGGGCAAGCGCGAAGCAGGCTGCGCCTTCCCGGCGGTGGAAGTCGCCTACGGCGTGAACAGCACTTTCGCCAAGGAAGCGCCGGAAATCATTGAAATCCTTAAAAAGGCGACCTTCCCGCTCAAGGAGGTCAATGCAAGCCTCGCCTATATGGTCGACCAGAAGGCCGATGCCGCCGCCGCCGCCGGGGAATTCCTGAAGACCAAGGGCGACGTGTGGAGCGCATGGGTTTCGGCCGACGCCAAGGCCAAGATAGAAGCATCGCTGCGGTAATCTCGACAGGCCGCGCATCCTGCATGCGCGGCCGACCTCTCGTCGTCCGCCCTGAAGCGCGATAGCGTATGGGGCATTTCAGCACTTAAGGACCCGAGCCATGTTTCCCGACAGCTGGCATATCTCCATTCGGGGATCGATCAATGAGGCGGTTCGGTCGTTGGTGGTCAACTACGGCTTCGTTTTCAAGGCGATTTCGCAGACCATCCTGCAAGCGATCCTGTTCATCGAATGGATCGTGCGCGGCCTACCATGGTGGGTGATCGTCATCGCCTTCATGGCGCTTGCATGGCAGGCGACGAAAAAGGTCACCTTCGTCGCCATGGTCGCGGTCCTGCTTGTTCTCATTGGCATGCTGGGCCTGTGGGACCTCGCCATGCAAACGCTCGCGCTGATGCTGATGGCGACGATCATCTCGGTGGCCATCGGGGTTCCCATGGGCATATGGCTCGCCAAGAGCCGCGTGATGCGGGGCGTGACGCTTCCCGTTCTCGATGTCATGCAGACCATGCCGAGCTTCGTCTATCTGATCCCGGCGATCATGCTGTTCGGGCTTGGCAAGGTTCCAGCCGTACTCGCGACGATTATTTACGCCGTGCCGCCGCTGATCCGCCTGACCGACCTCGGTATCCGTCAGGTCGATGGCGAAGTCGTCGAGGCCGCAACGGCCTTCGGCGGCAGCCCGCGCCAGATCCTGTTCGGCGTCGAACTGCCGCTCGCCACTCCGACCATCATGGCCGGGCTCAACCAGACCATCATGATGGCCCTGTCGATGGTCGTCGTCGCGTCCATGATCGGTGCTCGCGGCCTCGGCGAACAGGTATTGAACGGCATCCAGACGCTGGATGTCGGCAAGGGCCTGGAAGCGGGGCTCGGCATCGTGATCCTCGCCATCGTGCTCGACCGTATCACCCAGGGCTTCGGCCGCTCCAAGCTGGAGGATCGCCAGAATGGCTGAGATCGCAATCCGCAATGTCTTCAAGATTTTCGGCCGCAACCCCAAGGAGGCCGTCGCCATGGCGCGCGGCGGCGCGGAAAAGAGCGAGATCCTCGAACGGACCGGCTGCAGCGTCGGTCTCAACGATATCAGCCTGACCATCGGCTCGTCCCGCATTTTCGTGATCATGGGACTGTCGGGCTCCGGCAAGTCCACGCTGGTGCGCCACATCAACCGGCTGATCGAGCCGACAAGCGGAGAAATCCTGGTCGATGGACAGAACGTGCTCGATCTCAATGCGCGCGACCTGCGGGAATTCCGCACCCGCCGGGTCAGTATGGTGTTCCAGAGCTTCGGCCTGATGCCGCATCGCACCGTCCTGCAGAATGTCGTCTACGGCCAGCGCGTGCGCGGCTTGAGCAAGACCGAGGCCAATCCTATCGGCATGAAATGGATCGAGACCGTCGGCCTGTCAGGTTATGAGAACAAGCATCCGCACCAGCTGTCGGGCGGCATGAAGCAACGTGTGGGCCTTGCGCGCGCGCTTGCCGCCGACACCGACGTGATCCTGATGGACGAAGCTTTTTCCGCACTCGATCCACTGATCCGGACCGACATGCAGGATCAGCTTCTCCAGCTGGAGAAAAACCTCTCCAAGACAATCGTTTTCATCACTCACGACCTCGACGAGGCGCTCAGGATCGGTCACGAAATCGCCATCCTGAAGGATGGCAGGCTGGTGCAGGTCGGCACGCCGAGGCAGATCCTCAACACCCGGGCGGACGACTATGTCGCACGTTTCGTGCAGCGCCGCGCCGGCGCGGAGGCGCCCCGCCATGGCTGATGCGGTCGTTATCGACTCTCCGCTTTCCTGGAACGAGATCGCCGCGGTTGCGGACGGTGCGACGCTGCGGCTTGCGCCTGCCGCACGGCACCGGATCGAAAACGCGCGTGCCATTGTGGATGCGCTGGTCGAACGCGAGATCCGCGGCTATGGCATCAATACCGGCGTCGGCGCGCTGTGCGACATCATCATCAGCCGCGAAGATCAGCAGGCGCTGTCGCACAACATCATCCTGAGCCATGCCTGCGGTGTCGGCCAACCGCTCGGCAGGCAGGAGACGCGTGCCATCATGGCCGCGCAGATCGCCAATTTTGCGCACGGTTACTCGGGTGTGGGTATCGAAGTCGTCGAGACGCTGCTTGCACTGCTAAACGATGACATGCTGCCCGTCATTCCTTCCAAGGGGTCGGTCGGCTACCTGACCCACGCGGCAGCGATCGGCCTCGTGCTGATCGGCGAAGGCGAGTGCCGCCATGGCGATAGACTGCTCGGCGGCCGGCATGCTCTCGAAAAGCTTGGCCGCGCGCCGCTTGCGCTGCGGGCCAAGGAAGGCCTAAGCCTCGTCAATGGCACGCCCTGCGCGACCGGTCTCGGCGCGCTCGCCATCGCGCGCCTGTCGCATCTTCTCGACTGGGCCGATGCCGCCGCCGCCATGACCTACGAAAACCTCGGCGCCCAGTCCGATCCCTTCGCCGAAGGGCCGCTTGCCTTGCGACAATCGCTCGGCCTGCAGCAGGTCGGCCGCAATCTGCGTCATTGGCTTGCCGGCAGCGCGCTCATCGCGCAATCGGCCGGAAGCCGCACCCAGGATCCCTTGAGCCTGCGCGCTGTGCCGCAGATCCATGGTGCAGTTCGCGACGCATTCGCCCAGATCGCCGATGTTGTCGGCCGGGAACTCTCGAGCGTAACCGACAATCCGGTCGTTACCGGTTCGCCCGAAGCGCCCGAGGTCTATTCGCAGGCTCATGCCGTCGGGGCGGCTCTCGGTCTTGCCATGGACAGCCTGGGAACCGCTGCCGCGGAACTGGCGGCAATTTCGGAGCGCCGGATCGACCGTCTGGTCAATCCGCTGGTCAGCGGCCTCCCACCGTTTCTCGCGGCCGGAAGCGGGGTCGCATCCGGTTTCATGATCATCCAATATACGGCAGCCGCCCTTGTCGCCGAAAACCGGCGCCTTGCCACGCCCGCAAGCCTCGATGGCGGAATCACCTCGGCATTGCAGGAGGATATCCTCACCCATGCGACGCCGGCGGCCGACAAGGCCCTGGCGATCCTCGGTAATCTGCAGACCATCCTCGCCATCGAAGTCATGGCGGCGGTGCAGGCCTACGATTTGCAGGCCGGCTCTGCGGAAAAGGCTTCTCGGACCGAGGTGATTTATCGACGGGTCCGCGAGACGGTGCCCTTCTATCGAGACGATCGGCCTCTCAATGGCGAGGTCGCCAAGGTTCGCGCGATGATCAGCGGCCTATCACCCTCGCTGGAAGCGGACGCGCGGTAAAAAACGCTTCCTCGCCATGCCGGACCGGCGACGATGGCGCCGATGCTCTCCGGACAGGGCTTCATCGGGAACGGTGCTATCCGAACGGATGGGTTGTTCTTGCGCCGGTGATCGCCGACAGTGCTTCCGCCATCAAGACGGCGCCGCCGTAGATTGTGCCCAGATTGCGCGGGCAACCTGGCGGATCGGATCAACGCACTGATTTGCAAGCTGCAACTCGTCGAACCCTGCTTTTAACGCTGTTTTGACGCTGCTTTGACAGCGGCGCGCTAGGGCAGCCTTGCGGTTTCCAAGGATGCTCTTCATGCTTCAATTCGTCGATGCCCACAACGCTGGCATGCGCTGCCGAATCGCAACTACGCCCGTCGCGCTCTTGTCAAGGGCCGCTTTTGTGTCAGACTGCCTGCTGGACGGGCAGCCCAGGTTCGATGAGATGATCGAGAGGGGCACAACACGAGTTGGGCCGATGGATCGCATGGATGCAAAACATGCAGTGTTCCGGATGTACCTGCTTGGCCCGTTCAGTCTTGTCGACAGCAAAGGAAAATCTGCCACACCCAGGTCCCAGAAGGCCCAGGCAATTCTTGCAATGCTGGCTCTTTCTGCGCGGGGATCCCGCTCGCGGGTTTGGCTGAGAGACAAATTGTGGAGCGACCGGTCCGAGGACCAGGCGGCTGCGAGCCTGAGACAGGCGCTTTTGGATATTCACAAGGCCCTGGGTTCGTCTCGCGATCTCATCGTCGCCGACAAGAACACGGTGTGGCTCGACATGGACCGCATCGCGCTCGACACCGACGAGATGCTTCGCAGCGAGCGCCTGGCGGATCAGATCACCGACGAACTGCTCGAAGGCATGGATATCCGCGATCCTGAATTCGAGGACTGGCTGACGGTCGAGAGACAGAACTGGTACCGACGCATCGAAGAAGGGCGCGTCGATGACGTCTTCGAGCCGCGGCAGCAACCGCGCCGGGACGTCAGCACGCTATCGGCGCTATTGCCTTTGACAGGCTCGCCTGACCAGCGCACCACCAATATCCCCTCGGCGGCTGCAGGCAATGATCCGGATAAGCCGCCTTCACCGGACAATATTCAGTGGACCGTCGCTCTCCAGCCGCCGATCGTCACAGGCGCGGGAGATGGGGGGCAGATTGCGGCATTGCAGTTTCAGAACCTGCTCGCCAAGGCAATCTTCGACGGATTGGGGCTCGGCATTACCGATCTCTCCTTCGACCCGCACCTTGGCCAACCAGACCGAAAGATGGGCCTGCCACTGTGTCTTCAACTGCGGCTGACGTTCGATGGCACTCAGGTGTTGGTGGAGCTGGCGATCAAGCATCTGCTGGACAACAGGATCATATGGCTTGGCAGCCGTATGATCGGACGTACCCAGATGGAGCGGTCGGAATACGGGATCGCGGCGGCCCTGATCAGCCAGGCGGTTGACCAGTTGTCGCTGTTTCAGGAGATGACCGCCGGCGACGGTCGCATGGCCCGCGATGGTCTCTTCATCGACGCGGTGAACGCCATCTTCCGGCTTTCGAGAGGCGATCTCGAAAACGCGGAAAAACGGCTGCAGGAAGAGGTTCAATATCAGCCGCGAGCGTCTGCCTTCGCCTGGCTGTCCTTCATCCGCACATTCCAGGTCGGCCAGCGCTTTAGTGCTCTGGATGCGCATCTGATCGAAGAGGCCCAGGCCTATGCGCGGAAGGCTCTTGAACTCGATCCGAACAATTCCGTCTCGCTGGCGCTGGTCGGACACGTCCATTCTTTCCTGTTCCGGGAGTACGACTACGCAGCCGGTTTGTTCGAGAAGTCGATCCGTTTGAACCCGGCCTTGCCGCTGGGCTGGGATCTCTATGCCATGCTGCACTGCTATGCGGGGCAGCCGGAGAAGGCCAGTGCAATGGCGCGGTGGGTTCAGGAACTCGGTGTCTACAGCCCTCATAAATATTACTTCGATACGACAAAATGCATCAGTGCCGGGTTGGCTGGAGACCACGCGGCGGCAATAACGGCAGGCGAGGATGCCCTGCATTCCCGGCCGAACTTCAATAGCCTGTTGCGCTATCTCGCCTCCAGCCACGCTCACTCGGGCAATCTGGAGGCCGCACGCCAATATGTGGAACGGCTTGATAAGGTTGAGAACGGGTTTTCCATAACGTCGTTTCGCGGCACGGGCTATCCATTGCTCAACACGGGCGGCGGGAAGCTGCTCCTCGACGGCCTGATCAAGGCTGGCGCCAGAACTCGCTAAGGCAACATTCACGATGATCTCATTTGGGGAGGCCGGGGCATGGTAGGGCAAGTAAATTTGGATGCGCAATCAAAGATTGTGCAATTTATGAATTCATATAAATTTAGAGTTGAGCCAGATACGGTTCTTCCTTGCGAGCCGAGGCCTATCGAGGCCATTCCGGAAACGGTGGAGCCGTCTCCCTCTGTTCCCCCGGCACCGGCTCCTTCGCCTGAAGAAGGCCTGTCCATAGACGAGCCTCCGTTGATGATGGCGACAATGGCAGCGGCCTCGGTCCTCAATAAGAGCGTTGCAAACAAGTCGGTGCTCAACAAGGCTACCCTGAACAAGAACAAAAATAAGAACAAAAATAAGAACAAGAACAAAAACAAGTCGACGATGGACGGCGCGAGTCTCGGTGTATCGCAACTCATTCCGGCATTTGAATTGCGGCGGTTGCATCAGCAGCCGTCGCGCAACGCGTTCACGGCCGCGCGGCGCTTTACCTGGGAAATGCTCGACATCGCGCCACCACCCGGTCCGGATTATACCCGACTGGAAACAGCGGTGCTGCTTTCCATGCAAAGGCGCGACCGTGAGCGGGCGAGGCGATTGCCCGACATCGAGGCCGAGGCGACTATTTCCGTGTCGGAATTCACCCGCGCCTTGTATATCGAGGACATTGGCGGGTTCGAGCAGACAGAGGGATTGTTTCAGGCGATCTTGACTGCCTGCGAATATGTCGGGCTTCTCTACAAAAGCCAGTTCAACAGGCTCCGGCCCAACCAGTTCGAATCCCTGTTGCGGCCGCTTCTGCCCGTGCCGGTGCATGAATCCTACCCCAGCAACCATGCCTTCCAGTGCTTTTCGATCGTATTCGCTTTCTCGACGATCCTGCCTGAACATCCGGCGACGGACGAACTCGCCCGGATCGCGCAGAATGTTGCTGAGAATCGTGAATGGGCCGGACTGCATTATCCGAGCGATACGCAAGCTGGCCGGGATCTGGCGCGGCGTTTCGCCCCCTACCTCCATGATGCGTTCGGGCCGCTTTTCCAGGCGGTCCACGACGAATGGGTTTGAGGCCGATTTTATTCTTTGGGAGAACGAACGTCATGACCTCCGCCGACATGGACGTGCCGCAAGCTGCACCGATGAACTACTACTATCTCTGGCATCTGACGGCCTTGGGTGTCATCGATGCCGATTACGGCTCGCCGCCGATCGTGCCGCCGTCCGAGAACGAGACGGCGGCCTCCCCGGTCCCCGACCCGCAGATCGGGGGAAGTGTCTGGGATACGATTGCGGCTACCGGTTCCACTCATCCCGCCCGCGTGGCGCTGATCGATGTCGGGATAGCGCCCGATCATCCCAATTTGGCGACCCGGCTTGATCGTGAGGCGTCGATCGACCTTACGAGCCATCGCTACGGTTCGCGCGTGGCCGAAATCCTCGATGCGACCACATCCTTCGATCGTGAGGAAAAGCAGGCGTTTTTCGCGGGACTTGATATCACGCCCCTGGGAAATCTCGGCCTGTCCAACGATGATCGGGAATATCTCGACGACATCGTCGCGGAATATGCCGCCTCGCAGGGGGTCGTCCGCCGGCTGTTCCATCCGGAGTCGCTTTTCGCTTCCCATGGCACCTGCTGTGCCGGCCTGATTGCCGGCGAGCCGGCCGTGGCGACGCAGGAGGGGGACCCCACGTCTCTCCCCGAGAGCGTATTCTACGGTGATGGCGGCACGCCACGCCCGAGCGCCAATCGCAACGTTCTTCCCTATTTCGGGGTCGATCCCTTCTCCCGGCTGATCTCGATCAGGACGTCTTTCGAGGACGATGTCCTGCAGTTCATCGCAGCATTTCTCTACGCCTACCATCAGGGCGTCGATGTCATCGTCCTGCCACGCGGCCTGCCGGATCCGAAGCGCAGCCGGGTTATCCCGAAGAACGAATTGAAGGCCGATCTCGAGCGGTGGAAAAATCAAATCGCTGCCGATCTGTTCGTCCGTATTTCACTGGCCGAGCAGGGCGGCGCCGAGCTGGAGCCAAAAAACCCGCAAAAGGGATCCAATCCCGATAGGGCGTGGCATATCCTGAAGCGGCTCATCGTCGCGATCAGCCACCATATTCCGATCGTTTGCGCGGCGGGAAACAGCGGCGAAAGTCAGTTGATCTATCCGGCCAATCTGGCGGCCGATGATAACGGGATAATCGCTGTCGGCGCAGTCACGGTCGAGGGTTATCGCTCAGGATACAGCAACTACGGGGAGGGGCTTACGGTCGTCTCGCCATCCGATGACGGCGAAGTCTTCAATCGTCATCAGTTGCGCGTTGACCGCCTGTCCCCTTTCGCCGCGCAACACGACCATGAGGCATTCGGGCTGCGGGAATATAGGTATTCTCACTTCTCGCTGTTGACGACCGACCTCCCCGGCGCATTCGGTTACGACCGGGGTGCCGATCCATGGTCGTCGATGGTGCCGTCGGGAGCCAATCCCGGCATTGGTGGAGGTTACTACACCACGTTCGGGGGCACGTCGGGAGCCTCGGCGCAGGTGGGGGGTATCTGTGCCTTGATCCAGCGCGCATATAAGAGCCAGAACGGTGGCAATGCGCGGCTCTCTGGCCCCTCGGTCAAGTCAATCCTCCAGTCAACGTCGCGGCTGGATGCGATGGTGGCGCCGGGGATACGGGCGTTGACCGCCGACTGTATGAACGCCGATGGCGAAGATGCTCTCGATATGAGCTATTTCTTTGGGTTCGGCCTGCCCGACGTACCTGCAGCGATCGCTGCTGTTCTGACTCCCTGACGCCGGCTTTCCGAGAGATTTGCCAGAGCTGAAGCCCCCCAAAAAAGGGGGCTTTTTTTTGGGTGAAGCTCTCCTTTTAACGGAAGTTTAACGCACTGATGTCGTGCCGATGACGGCCCCACAAGAAGCTCTTCTCAACGGAAGACTAGACGAGATCGTGGTTTCAAGCCGGATGGCCGTCGGTGCGGCCGGTTCGGGCGCCAACTAATCTTCCCTGAAGCGGCGCGCCCTCATGACGAGGTTCGAAAGCGCCCGGAGGCGAGGAGAGCTAGGATGTCTGCTTATCAGATCGAGCCGTTGGCGGATGAGGCCCGAGCTTTGCTCCGGCGCAATCCGCTCTTTTCGAGGTCCGGTTTCGTGAATGCGGCTGCAACGGGCAATATGCTGAAACAGCGTCCCCGTTACGCCCGAATTCTTGCCGCAGCTTCCGAACTGCCGGATCGCGAAGAAAGGGTCGAGGCATTGGCCCGTTATTTTCCGGGCCTTGCGGATGGCGGATATCATGACGCCGAGGCATTCCTGCCCACCGCAGCCTTCCTGCCGGTGCGAAGCGATCCTTACCGATCTCCCGCGCTGGCGGCTTGGATGGATGAGCTTCAGCGGGGGCTGGAAAGTTATGTCGACGGTGCCAGTTCCGACGTTGTGGACTACAGCCTGCAGCCTGATCTTGTGGCCCAGGACCTTGCGCTCGAGCGCCGTCCTGCCCGCCGGCTTGCCTGTGGTATCGGTCTGGTTCCGATTGACAGGCTGGAAGCGAGCCGCGTCATGGGCAAGCGCATCGCTCATTGCCTGCCGGCTGATCCAGGCCTCGAACATGCCCGGATGAGCGACCATGACATGGACCGGATCGCCGATCATCTCACCAGGGCAATCGACTTGATTTCGACTGTCGATCCCGGTGGCCATCAACGGCTGACCGCAGGCCTTCATACACTTTATATCGGCACTCGGCGCGGCGCGATAAGCTCGTTCTTCAGCTCCGGCGACCTGCCGGGGAGTGCCGTCGTTGTCCTGTCGCAGGAAAAACTGGACGCCGAAGACTATCCGGCGACCGCTGCTGAACTTTTGCGCGAGGCGGGGCGGGTCCTGTTGCGGCTGTATACGGCGGCTGCGCCGTTATTGCTGCCCACCGAACTGCGATACGTATCGCCATACACACATAGTTTACAGACGCTCGAAAGCATCCTGCATACGGCCTACGCCATTCCCTGGGAGTGCGCCGTCCGCATTGCATGCTTGCCTTTCAGAGCAACGCCTGAGCACCGCGCGCGGGAAGCAGCTTTTGTTATTGCGTATGCTGCCCGCCTGATTCCGCTCATCGATATCGCCCGTGAGGGGATCGAGCGTCTGGGCGGCGATGTTCTTCTCGACCTCCGGGACATCGCCGTCATTCCATCCTGGGGCGCCGCAATCCTGGCGCTCATCGACCGGCTTCTGGAATGCGAGCCGGCGCCCCGGCGCCAGGCTTGTTATGCCCAGCGCCTGTGTGTCGTCGATCGGCAGGCCTGGGATCTCGGGCAGGCGCTTCTGCGGGGGGAGCAGCCCATCGACCCGAGAATGGGCCGTCCGATGCTGCAGGGCAGCGGCGACGGTCTGAGCCTCTGGTACGATGGCCGGCTCCATATGATCCGCAAAGCCGCCAGGCAATCTCCCGACGAATTCTGCATCCAGGATGTCGGGCTGGCGGGAAAGTCCATTTTGACAGTGATGGAGAATGCCTGATGGGTGAGCGCGGTTCCTTTGAATTCTCAGCAGTTCCCGGCCGGTTCAAGCAAGGTAAACGATCATGATAGCCTTCGAATATCATGCCGATCTCTTTGATGTCATTCACGACACGGATTTCGTAATTGTCGGATGCGGAAGCCTCGGCTCCCAGATCGCCTCGCAGCTTGCAGCGCTTGGGGCCCGCAAGTTCTTCCTGGTGGATGGCGACCGCATTGAGGAGAACAGCCAGAAACGACCCACCCGGGCGACGGCGGAGGATATCGGTCGGTTGAAGAGCGACCGGTTGGCAACTTATCTCGCCTCCCGCTTTTCTGCCGCGGTCGCGATCATGACCCAGTTCGCCGATGGTGCGGAGGCTGCCCGGCTCACCTTGGCCCGTACGCGTAAGCCATTCCTGATACTTGCAGAGGACGATGTTTCCGTGGCCCGCCAATTTCTGGCGGAATATCACGCGACGGCGCCCGTGCCTCCACCTTACCTGCATGTCGGCCAGCTTGGCCCGTTTTGCGTCGCCGGGCCACTGGTGGCGCAGCCGGATGATGCCTGCCCCTATTGTTGTTCGACATTGCCGTCGGTAGACACCGGCGTCGCAGCCCCGCCGTTGCCGGCCGACAATGCCCTGATCGCCTGTTTTGCGGTTTCGCAGATCGCCATCGAACGCCTTACCCAAAGCAGTTCATTGCGTGGCCACCGCTGGCTGTTCCATCCCGCGATCGGCCACGCCTCGCTCCACCCCGTGTCCAAGAGTCTCGATTGCAAGGTGTGCCAACCATGAAGCCCCTCTCTTCCCAGGACTACTATTTCTCGGTCGTCGCAGCTCTGAAGCAGAAGAACGTACCGCCTGGCGGGGAGGCAATGATGGAGGCGATTCTTGCCGCCCTTCCCAGTAACCCGCGCAAGATCGTCGACCTCGGCTGCAATACCGGCTGGATCAGCCGCAGGGCTGCACGGGCTTTTCCGCGAGCCGAAGTGATCGGCGTGGACGAAAATCCGGTGATCATCGAGGTCGCGCGCGAGATGGCGCGCCTGGAGGTCTCGACGGCGATATTTTCCTGCACCGGCATTGCCGCACTCCCGGACATCGTATCGGAAGCGGATGTCATCATATGCGGAGGAAGTGCCGCCTTTTTTGACCGGCCGCTGGATCTCTACCGAATGGTGGCGAGATGCCTGAAGCCCGGCGGCCTGCTGATGGATTGCCACTATGTCTACGACGCCGATACACCTCCTTCTCTTCGCCAGGAGGAGAAAGAGATGTTTGGTCTGGGGTGGGTGCCTGACGGATTGAACGATATCGTGTCGGTTCACGAAGACGCAGGACTGAGTGTCGGGAAGATCAAGCGGCTGCCGCGGTTCCATTTCGAAGACAGCGCCGCAGCGCGTCTGGCGCGGGATATCCTGCACGCGGTTCCGAAGATGCAGGAATTGGCGGAGGCGATGGCGAAACGCCGCCGGCTGATCAGCAAGCTGGCACATCACCGACACCCTTATCTGCTGGTCGCGCGCGCCGGCGAACAGATCATTGCCGAAGGCGTTACGCAACACGAACGCGCAAAAGTCCCGATGGCCTTCGAGGCCGTCACGTCCAACCGCCGTGTTTCCGCTCGCCGCCCGACCGTGGTCCGGCGCAGCTTTTGGACGGAACCAGCAGGGATAGTTAGCCTCCAGGGCGCGTATTCATAGAGCCGGGATCGGCATCAAATCGGATCGTCCTCCGGTTTCTCAAAACGGCAGGCCAGGTTCAGGCAATCGTCCAATTGTGGAAGCGAAGCTTCTGGCGCCGGGCACGCGAAATCGCTCCCAATGGGCAGACGTCGAAATTTCCCCATCCAGGCTTCGCTGGCCTGGATGTTGCAGCGACGGTTGCAACGTTAATCACGCCGGGAGAGCCTTCAGGCAACGCCCGGCCCGCATTCCATTTCAGCTGGATTTGCGGCGATCATCTCCCATGGCTCAAAGTGTCCGGGGCCGCCGGACACAATCATCATATCAAGCCGCCACATTCCGCTCGAGATCGGATCGGAAGCCTTCAGGCATGAGGGCGATTTCCGCGGTGATTTCGAGTATGTTCGGTTTAATTTAAATATTCGTGGTTTCCCGGAACGGAAGTTATTCTTTCAATGAACTTCACCGTTGTGATATTCTATCAGAATAACTTTATGCGGTTCGCTGATGTGGTAAATTATATTTCTTTCGCCTCTCCATTATTTTTCTCGCCGCCACAATTTTTTACGGAAATTTAACGCCGCGCTGGCGGGGCGATGACGGGTTCGAGAGAAAGTCTCATCACGAAAGACGGTGAAGAACATATTCCGGCTGGCTGGCATAGGCCGTCTCCGGCAACACATCACCGATCGGCCGGGATATCTGCGCTCACAACGCTTCAGGCCGGTAGGCTGGTCTCGTGCCTTCTTTCGTCTCCGAAGGATGAGGAGTTCCCGGAGATCTTCGGCAATACCGTTCAGCGGGCCGAGAGGGATCCTCAAGTCATTCGGGAAATCGCAGACAGCTACTGCTGTCTCGCCGGACTTAACATCAAACGCGACGTCCGCAGACGCGGATTTCGTCAGTCAATGGAGTGAAAAATGACTGTGCCTATAGAGAAGATTGCCTTCCTCGTCGCCGCGGCCTGCATGGCTTCATTTGCCGGACATGTCCTGGCTTATGACGGTCACCGGTTGGTTTCCGGAAACGAGGTGTCGTCCACCGTTCCGGGGGATGCCGCCGAAGCCAAGGCAAAAGCCGATGTCACGCGTGAGGTGGCGCAGGTCCGCGCCGCAACCCGTCGCGACAACCGGCTTCCGGGTGACGAACGACAGTAGACCCCAGAAGCAAGCATCCAAACAGTTCATTCAAGACATCGATCGGCTGGGTCGCACCGGAAGCCGATCAGGCTAAACAAGGAACAACGACTATGAAAAACTCTGTCATCTCCGCCATCCTTGCCACTCTGGTGGCATTCACCATCGCAGGCAATGCCTTTGCGCAGGAAGGCGAGTACTATGAGGGCGCCTCTCGTGACAGCGGCCATCTGGCGGTCACGGCGGATTCCCTGGGCATCCCTTCGGTCACCCGTTATGGCTATCCGTCGTCGAAGCGTGACTGGCGCCGCGATGATCCCGCGGTTCCGATGATCGACAGCGGTGACTATTACGACGGCGCGGTCCGCGCCCGATAATCACCGACGGTTCCAATATAGAGCGCCGGGATTTCCCGGCGCTCATCGTGCTTGTCCCGCACCGCTTCGCCAACCACTCTGCCGCGCCGTGGATCCGGATGGCCTCATCCTGAACGTTCTCGCCCAAAGTCGGACGAAAGGTCGTCGCTTGGCAGTGGGCGGCTACAAGAAGCTGGCGTCAAACAGCTCGCGGGAATAGCTCGCGTGGGTCACGCCCGCCTGCAGATCCTGCTTGCTGAGTTCGTCGACGAATACGCCATTCTGCATGACGAGGACCCGATCACACATATGGGAGATGACGGAGAGATCGTGGCTGACAAGGATGAACGTCAGACTGCGCTCCTCCCGCTGGTCTGCCAGCAGATTGAGCACTTCCGCCTGGATCGAGACATCGAGCGCCGACGTCGGCTCGTCGAGAAGCAGGATCGGCGGCGACAGGATCAGCGCGCGTGCAATCGCCACCCGCTGACGCTGGCCGCCGGAAAGTTCGTGGGGAAAACGACTGGCGAAATGCGCCGGCAATCCGACCTGTTGCAGTGCCTCCGCGACCTTTGCCCAACCGTCGCCCGCGCCCATCGACCTGATGGGTTCGGCGAGCGCGGTCCCGATGCGGTGCCGCGGATGCAGGGAGCCGTAGGGGTCCTGAAACACCATCTGGGCAAGCTTCAACTCATCGCGCGTCCGGACCTTGCCGACCGGCTTGCCGTCAAACGAGATCGATCCTGTCCATGCGCCCTCCAGGCCGGCAAGCGAGCGCAGCACCGTCGACTTGCCGCAACCGGATTCACCGACAATGCCGAGCGTCTCGCCACGGCTTGCGGCGAAACTGACACCGCGTACGACATGATTGCTCTTATCCTTGGAGCCATAGACGACATCGAGATTCTCGACCTTGATCATGGATTGGTCTCCACTTCGATGGATTTGCGATCGAGGACCTTCAGGCGTCGGACGGGATGTCTGGGATCCGGCATCGCGGCTATCAGGCCGCGAGTATAGGGATGCGCCGCATCTTCGAGCCTGCTCAGCGTTTCGACGACGCGGCCCGAATACATCACCAGAATGCGCTCGCAAAAAGCGGCGACCATGCGGATGTCGTGGCTGATGAGGATCAGGCCGGAGTTGTTCTCCCGCACCAACTCGTCAAGCAGCATCAGAACGTCCTTGCGGACGCTGACGTCGAGCGCGGAAGTCGGTTCATCGGCGATCACGAGTTTCGGGCGCGCCAGAAGCATCATCGCAATCATCACGCGCTGGCCCATGCCGCCGGATATCTGGTGCGGGTAAAGAGACAGCACGCGATCGGGATCGTTGATGCGGACTCTCGCCAGCATGTCGCGGGCGCGCGCGACGGCATCCTTGCCGCCGACGCCGAGATGCAGTTTTGCGGCTTCGGCAACCTGCTTTCCGATGGTCAGGACAGGGTTCAGCGAATAGCGCGGATCCTGCATGATCAGGGCGATGTCCTTGCCGCGCAGGCTTCCCATCTGCCGCTCTGTCTTATCGAGCAACGGGCTGCCGAGGAAATCCATTCGCTCGGCCGTCACGGCGGCGCGTTGTGGCAAGAGCCGCATGATGGCGCGGCCGGTGGTCGATTTGCCCGAACCGGATTCGCCGACGATGCCGATCCGCTCCCGCCCCACCTCAAAGCTGACATTGGAGACCGCCGGAATGGAGTTTCGGCCGAAGCGGACGTTCAGGTCGCGAACGGACAGGACAGGCATTTCATCAAGATCTGGCATGGCGCGGGTCCAATAGATCGCGAAGCGTGTCGCCGGCGATGTTGAAGGCGAGGCTGGTCAACAGGATGGCGACGCCGGGCATTACCGCTACCCACCAATAGTCGAGCATGAATTTTCGCCCGCTGGAAATCATCGCGCCCCATTCCGGCAATGGCGGCTGGGCGCCGAGGCCGAGGAAGCCGAGGGACGCAGCCGTCAGGATGATGCCGGCCATGTTGAGCGTCAGCCGCACGATGACCGAGGGAATACACATCGGAGCGATATAGAGAAACAGGATGCGTAACGGCGAGGCGCCGTAAAGCCGGGCGGCCGCCACGTAATCCGCGTTGCGCACGACAAGCGCTTCCGCGCGTGCGAGCCGGGCGATCGGCGGCCAGGCCGTCAGCGAAATGGCGACGATCGCGGTTCCCAAACCGGCTCCGAGAGCGGCGGCGAAAGCAAGCGCCAGGATCAACGATGGAAACGACAGGACGATATCCGTGGCCCGCATCAGGATGGCGTCGGTGCGTCCGCCGAAAAAGCCCGCAACAACGCCGATCACGAGGCCGATCGGGCCGACAATCACCGAGACGGACAGGACGGTCTGGATCGTGATGCGCGTGCCGTGGACGAGGCGGCTGAAGATATCGCGGCCGAATTCGTCCGTGCCGGCGAGATGCGCGAGGCTCGGAGGCTGAAGCGCGTCGCTCAATGTCTGGGCTGCGGGATCGTAGGGTGCGATCAGCGGCGCAAAGATTGCCACCAGGACCAGGATGGCGAGGATGATGAAACCAACCATGCCAAGCGGCTCGTCGGCGAGCTTGTGCAGAATACGGGTGGTCGAGTTCCATATCCTGGGGCCGATTGCCGGCGGTCGAATGATGGCGTCGTCGTGGGCGATATTGCTCATCGTGCGGCCTCCCGGGTACGCGGATCAAGAAGCGCGTAGGCAATGTCCGCGACGAAATTCAGGAACATGAAGATGAAACCAACGATGATGGTCGCCGCGAGGATTGCGTTCATGTCGCCGATCATGAGCGCATTGGTCATGTACTGACCGATGCCCGGCCAGGAAAACACGATCTCCGTTACCACGGCGCCTTCAAGCAGGTTGCCGTAGGAGATCGCGAGGACGGTGATCAGTTGAACGGCGATATTCGGCAGGACGTGGCTGACGACCGTGCGGACCGGACCGACGCCCTTGGCGCGTGCGGCGATGACATAATCCTGGTTCAACTGCTCCAGCGTGAACGCGCGGGTCATGCGCGTGATATAGGCCATGGCCATATAAGCGAGGATGCAGGCCGGCAGGATGATATGCGAGAGGGCGTTCCAGAATATGTCCGTCTCGCCTTCGAGCAGGCTGTCGACCAGCATCAGCCCCGTGGTCGGCTCGATCAGGCCTTCGTAGAAGACATCGACCCGGCCAGGCCCGCCGACCAGGTTGAGGCCGGCATAGAAGATGACCAGCCCCACGATACCGAACCAGAAGACCGGGATCGAATGCCCCACGAGCGCGAAGACGCGGGCGAACTTGTCGATCGCGCTATCCCTGAAAAGACCGGCCGCCAAGCCGAGAGGGACGCCGATCAGGGTGGAAATCAAAACCGCGAGCGTCGCAAGTTCCAGCGTTGCCGGAAATGCCTGGGACAGGTCCTTGGTGACCGCATTGCCGGTCAGGATCGCTGTGCCCATATCGCCGTGCAGCAGACCCCAGACATAGATGAAGAATTGCTGGTAGAGCGGCAGGTCGAGGCCAAGCCGGACGCGCATGGCCTCGTAGGCTTTCGGATCGGCGAGTTCGCCGACAATGGCCCCGACCGGATCGGTCGGCATGACGCGGCCGATCACGAAGGTGACGCATAACAGGATGAACAGGCTGACGATGAGATGGAGAAGTCGTCGTCCCAGTTCGCCTAACGAAAGTTCCTTCATGATCGGCTGCCTGACCTGAGGTTACGTTACTTGTCGGTCTTGGTAACGCCTTCCAGACGTGTCGTCTGGCTGGGATGCCCGACATAGCCCTGCACGCGGCTGGTCAGGACGATCGGTTCGTAGCGTTCGAAAAGCGGCAGAACCGCAGGCTTCTGTGCAACGAACATTTCCTGCATCTGAACGTACAGCGCTCCCCGCTTCTTCGCATCCGGCTCCAGCGCAGCCTTGGCCGTGATGGCCGTCAGCTCGGGAATGTCCCAGCCGGAGCGCCATACGAAGTTGCCGGCATTGTTGGCCTTCAGCGAATTGTCCGGATTGCTCGAGAATTGTTCCATCGCGCCCAGGACATTCGGCATATAGGCGCCCGTCTGCGGGATCAGGAGATCGAAATCGCGCGCCCGGTGGGCGGCGATGATGTCCGCCCCGTTGCCCTGCATGATGTTGATCTTCACGCCGATCTGGCCGAGCGACGCCTGGATCGCGGTTGCAAGATCGATCCGCGGCGTCTGGGCGATCGTCTTCAGGTTCAGCGTGAAGCCGTCCTTGTACCCGGCCTCCGCCAGCAACGCCTTTGCCTTTGCCACGTCCAGCTTCCAATCCGGGCTCGGAATGGCGAATTCGAAGTTTTCCGGAACGGGAACCGTGCGCGCCCGGCCATATGGCCCCATGATGGCCTTTTCCATGCCTTTGTAGTCAATGCCGTAGGCAAGCGCTTCGCGGACCTTCGGGTTGGAAAGCGGTTCCTTGCCGGCATTCATTGCGAGGACATAGAAGCCCCCTGTGGGTACGCGCTGGATCTGAAAACCCTGCTTGCCGGTGAACGTCGCAAGATCGGTCGCCGTCAGCGCGCTTGCGATGTCGATATCGCCACGTTCGAGCATCAGCCGCTCGACCTGGCTTTCAGGCACATGGCGAACCACGACGCGACGCATCTTCGGCTGCCCGGCAACGTAATTCTTGTTCGCTTCGAGGATAACGATCTCGTTCGGCGTCCACTTGTTCAGCGTGAAAGGGCCCGAGCCTGCCGAATTGGTTCTAAGCCACGCATTGCCCCAGTCGTCGTTGACGACATGGCTCTTCAGCTCCTTGCTGTCGACAACGCTCGCGATGACCATCGCCAGGCGATAGAGCAGGAGTTCCGACGTGACCTCGCCGGAAAGGTCTATGCGCACCGTCTTTTCGTCCGGCGCCGTCACCAGCTTTTCAACGTTGCCGCCATTGTAGCCGACACGCTTGAGATTGGCGGCGGCGGCCTGGTCGAGCTTCAGGAGGCGGGTGATGGAGTAGACCACGTCCGCTGAGGTAACCGGATTACCCGAGGCGAATTCCGCCTTGCGCAGATGAAACGTGATCCCCTTGTCATCGATCTCCCACTTCTCAGCAAGTTGCGGAGATACCTTCCCGGAGCCGTCGGTGGAAACCAGGCGATCGTAGAGGTTCGCCATGATCTCGTTGGCCTTGGCTTCCGTCGCCTGATGCGGATCCAGCGAGAGAACTTGGGCAAGCGAGGTCGCAATGACGAGCTGATTGGCCGGCGTCTCGGCAAAAGCCGCCGGTGTGCCGAACGACATGACGGCAAAAGCCGCACCGACGAGCAATCGGGTGCAAAGGTGTTTCATTGTAACTCCTCCCAGAGTGAACCGAAGACGGAACCGCTCGTTCAAATGTTGTATGATGACCTAGCCAACTTTTCCAGGGATGGCAAGCTTGCCGGGCCAGCCCGACGGCCGATTTCCGGGCCTTCCGCATACGTTCACTTCTTTGAGCGGGGTAGATGAGGGACTTATTCCCCTGATAATACGCATAAGCATTGGTCTTTGCGGAAAATTTGAAAACTCAAAACCGACGTCAGCGAGCTGTTCGTACATGGCGTCACGCGCCCAATCTCCTCGCCGGCCGCACGAAGGTGCTCGACAGCCGGCAAAAACCATATTAGGTCGTATGATATGTGATCGGCTCGGGAGGGTTATGAAAATGTACGTTGGCACACAAGTTGGCGCGAGAGATGATGACGACTATCGCGTTTTTGCTCAATTGGGATTGAAGCACATCTGCGCGGACCCGCCCGGCGCGCCTTCGAGCTGGAAACTGGAAGACCTCGAACGTCATCGCGACAAAATCGAAAGCTTCGGGCTCATTCTCGACATGATTCAGCTCCCGCTTCCGTCGCAGCCCATCGAGAAGGCATCCTATCCGGATATCCTTCTCAAGGGTCCCGATCGCGACCGGCAGATCGACGCGGTGTGCAGGTTGATCGAGGAAACGGCCAAGGCCGGAATCCCGTCGGTGAAATACAATCTTAATCTGATCGGCATCCCGCGTACACAGATGGAACCCGGGCGGGGCGGGTCACTCAACGAAGCGTTTCGCTGGGACAAGGCCGATCAGCAGGCGGCGCCGGGCCTGGCGGGCGTGCTTTCGGAGGACGAAAACTGGGAACGAATCGACTATTTCCTGGAACGCGTAGTGCCCGTCGCAGAGAGCAACAAGGTGCGGCTTGCCTGCCATCCGCATGACCCTTACACGCCACCCGGCTACAAGGGTGTTACCCGCGTGCTCGGCACCGTCGAGGGTTTGAAGAAGTTCGTTCTCATGCGTGAGAACCCGTATCACGGTCTCAATTTCTGCCAAGGCTCGATCGGCGAGATGTTGGAGAACCCCGGGCAAGAAATCGACGAAATCATCCGCTGGTTCGGGACACGTGGCAAGATTTTCAATGTCCATTTCCGTAATATCGCGGGCGGAAAGCTCTCCTTCATGGAAACTTTTCCGGACGAGGGCGACATGGACATGGTGCGCTCTCTCAAAGTTTATAAAGAGGTCGGTTATCGCTACATGATCATGCCGGATCACGTTCCTACGATAGGCGGCCGCGATCCCACCGGCGTAGCCTTTGCGTTTTGCTACGGCTATATCACGGCCCTGCTCGAAGCGATGAAACAGTGACTTTGAGGGTCACCCATATGCCACGTCGTTGATCGAAGCTGCCGGGGCCTGGCGGCTGCGATTCCGAAGCGTTGCAGCAGGTCTCGTCCTTGATCTTGCCGCCTAAGTCATCACGGGCCCGTCGCGGGAGCGATCTGCATCTGGGCAGGCACGAGCTTGTCCGGCTGGCCGGAAAGCGGCGCCTGAGCGGTCAGGCGCTCATCGGAAGAAGGGGGACGCCGCGTGGATTGCGTGGTCGCCGCGGTGATTTCCGCTCCGATCCGGGATACTCCGTCGGGGAGCCTGCCGGTCTTGGCGGGCGATGATAGTTGCTGATTGGCAGACGCCTGGTCCGTGCCAACCGGCTGAGCCGTGACCCGACCGTCAGATGAAGCAACGCGCCAGACGGTATTGCCGGCGTCATCGGCGACAAGCAGTGCTCCCGTCCCATCGATCCCGACGCCGACCGGCCGTCCTTTCGCCCGGTCGCCCTGGATAAATCCTGTGACGACATCCTGCGCCTTGCCAGAGGGCTTGCCATTCTGGAACGGTACGAAGATGACTTTGTAGCCATTGAAGCTGTCTCGGTTCCAGCTGCCGTGCTCGCCGATGAAGGCGCCGTTGGCGTATGCAGCTGGCAGAGCGGAATTCATCGAGAAGGTTAGTCCCAGCGCGGCGACATGGCTGGAAAGGGCGTAATCGGGCTGGATCGCCTTCTCGACCATGTCGGGGCGTGGCGGATGAACGCGGGCGTCGACGTGGTTGCCGTAGTAGCTCCACGGCCAGCCGTAGAAGGCTCCGTCCTCCACCGACGTCATGTAGTCGGGGACGAGGTTCGGGCCGAGCTCGTCGCGCTCGTTGACCACGGTCCAGAGCGTTCCCGTTTCGGGGTTGAAGGTGAGGCCGTTCGGGTTGCGCAGACCCGAGGCGAAAACGCGCGCGGCGCCGGTCTGCCGGTCGACCTGCCAGATCGCCGCACGGCCCTTTTCTGCTTCGAGCCCGTTCTCGACTATGTTGGAATTCGATCCGACCGAGACATAAAGCGCCCGCCCGTCGGGGCTGAGCGCGAGGTCTTTTGTCCAATGATGATTGATCGGACCGCCGGGTAGGGGCGTCAGCGTTTTCGGCCGCGTCGTGATTTCGTTCTGCCCGAGTTCGTAGGGGTAGGCAAGGATGGCGCTCGTCGTGGCGACGTAGAGCGTATTGTCGACCCAGGCGAGGCCGAAGGGAGAATCGAGCTTCTTCAGGAGGTCATGGCGTTCATCAACTGTGCCGTCGCGATTGGTGTCACGCAACAGGGTGATGATATTGCTCTCTTTTTGTTCAGCGCCCCCACCGCCGTGGGCGATCGACATGATCCAATCGCGGATGAAATCCTTCGGCCGCGAGGTCGGCTCGCCGGCGGGACCGCGGGACTGCACGACGAGCACGTCGCCATTTGGCAGGGTATGGACGGTGCGGGGGTTGGCAAGGTCTTTGGCATAGGCAGTGACCTTCAGGCCATCGGGAACCGCAGGCGTCTCGCCTTCCTTCCAGCCGACCACTTCCGCGACCTTCAGATCAGGTATCAGGGATGGAGAGGGGGCGGGCAGGACCGGGTTCGGGCCGATCTGCTGGGACAGATCGAATTTGGCTTCCTGCGCCGACGCGCCGAGCCCGAAGGAAAGCAAAAGAACCGAAGTGCCGAGAATAAGGGACCTCATTATCATATCCTCCAAGCCAATCGGGCATATTTGCGAGCGGAAACAGCGATGGCCAACAGGCAAAGCACGAATGTAACGGCAGAGAGCGCCAGCCCATAAGGAACCACGGCGGTCCATCCATCGCCGGCATGGACGAGGCTGTTGAGGACGGCAAGGGCGAGGATGATCAGGTAGAGAAAGGCCGACAGGAAAGCCGGCCGCAGCGGACGGGTTCGGGGCCGCGCGAGATCGATGAGCCCGGCCAGGATCGCAATCACGCCGAACACCAGGCCGGCGCACAACAGCCATGAGGAGAAGTTCTGCCACATGAGGTTGTTGCTCTGCCAGAAGGCGATATCGGTCGCGAGCGCAAGCGTGAAGCAGACGAAAGGGAACGGGACGAAAAGCGACTGTATCGGATAGGCGGCCGCGTCACGATCATTGGAGGAAAGTACAGCCATGGCATGCTCCCAGAGGCAAGAGCGCAAAATATGCCATTTAACCCGCTGAAGCGGGGGATGGTTCCCTTCCGGTGTGGTACCCCTTGAAGCGGAAGTCTCTTCGTCGGCAAAGTCCCTTAACCGTTGTTGGCGGGGCAGGAAGAATGGCCCTCGTTGGCAAACCTTGAAGATAGCAGCAGCCTTCGCCGGCGGAGCCCCCTCCATTGCTTGGAACTTTCGGCATCGGGCTTGGTTGGGACCTTAGCGCGACGTTCCAGCCAAAACCGACACCTGGCGTGCTGCGTCATCAGGCCAACGAAACAAGCCAGTTTATCAGCGAGAAACTGGAACGGAGGTTCAAATGAAAAAGTTTATCGTCATAGGTTGTGTAGGGTTGTGCCTCGCGGCCTGCACGTCGACTGAACGCGGGGCGGGAATCGGTGCTGCCACCGGTGCCGTCGTGGGCGGCGTGGCAACGGGTAACGTTCGCGGTGCCGCGGTTGGTGCGGCCGTGGGCGGCGTGTCCGGTGCCTTGATCGGGAATGTCGCGGGGCAGCCCGGCCGCTGCTACTACCGCGACCGCGACGGGAACCGCTACGTTGATCGATGCTGAGTTCTTTCCGACATTCATCGGCCGTGCGATAACACGCGAGCTCCGGTTCACGGCCCATGACCACGGGACGCGAGCCGATCGGAGATCTGGTAGCCAGGATGGAGACCACGACCGATGAGGAGGTTTCATCGTCATGCGTCAGCTGGAACTGGCGAACGAGGTCGTGCGGGAGAAGGCCGCGTCGACATTCTTGCCAGAATTGCCATGGTCGAAAGCAAGATCGAGCGGCGCTATCCTGGGCAGGTTCTGGCACCGTATCGTGAATGAAAGCAGCGAGAAGCAGCAGCGGCGTGTACCATCTGAGCCGGGGACGGATGACGCAAGGTCGGCGGATACTGAGGAGAGCCGAAAGGAGCGGGAGGCGGCAATGGAAGTGGCTGTCCGAGCGGCGGAAGATATTCTGCAGGACAGGAGAGGAGCTTTAAGCCGCGCCCAAGGCACGCATTGCAACCACATGATTTCCTGTGGCCTTCTCTTTGGTGCCGCACAAACGTGAGACGTTCGGCCCTTAGGGGGAGCGTTCCTTCAACCCAAGCAGCCAGAGAAGATAAGGGCCGCCGATCAGCGCCGCGAAGAGGCCGACCGGTACCTGATAGGGATAGATGACGACACGCGACAGCCAGTCGGCCATCATCAGTACGCCTGCGCCGATCAGGATTGCCGCGGCAAGCTGGCATCGCAGGTCCCGGAAGCCGACGAGCCGGGCGAGATGCGGCGCGATCAGTCCGGTCAGGCTCAAGGGGCCTACGAGGAAAGACGAGATCGCCGTCATCAATGCTGCGAGGATCGCAAGCACGAGGCGAGAGGGCAGGACGTGAAGGCCAACGCTGCGGGAAAGGCTAGTCCCGAGCGGCAGGATGGTGAGCCAGCGGATCATGAAGAAAAGCGGCGCCGTCAACACCACGAGCGCGATCATCGCCGTCCAGGCTTCGAAGGCGCCGGCGCGATTGGTCGATCCAGACATCCAGGTGAGCAGGATATAGCTGCGCATGTCGCCCTGGGCGAGCACCATGCTGACGACCGCCATGCAGAAGGCGCTGATGGCGATGCCGGCGAGCAGCAGCCGTTCGGCGGAAAACCCGGAGCGCCCGGCAATCGCGATCATCACCAGGAAGGCGGCAAGCGAGCCGAGTGCCATGCCGAGAAGCATGATTGCAGGCGACGGGAAGCCGAACAGGAAGAGAGCAACCGTCAGCCCTGCCCCTCCGCCGCTCGAAACGCCAAGCACTTCAGGACTGGCGATCGGATTGCCGGTCACGCGCTGCATGATGAGGCCGGCGGCTCCGAGCATGGCGCCGGCACCGCCGGTTGCCAGGATACGCGGCAGGCGGAAGGGCAGAAGCTCGGAAAAGAACGGGCCGAGCGCAACGCTCCAGCCGTTGTCCGTCGGGCTTAGCGTCAGGACGAGGGCAACGATGATGGCAAGCGCCGCTGCCAGAAGCGACAGCGCGGCAGCAGGCTTTCGAAGCGGCCGCGAGGCCGCATCGGCCGTTGCCGTCACGGCGGAAAAACCGTGGACGCGCGGCAGCAGCAGGAGAAGCAACGGTCCACCGAGCAGCGCGGTCGCGGCGCCCGTCGGCACGAGATCGGAAAAACCCGGCCCCAGCAACTGGGTCAGGCAATCGGACAGGAAAAGCACCGCGGCTCCTGTGAGAGGGGCCGCCATCATCACCTGACCGGTCGTGCGCGCACCGCAGAGCCTGGCCATCGCAGGCGCAGCAAGCCCCAGGAAGCCGATGATGCCGACCGTTGCCGTGACCGAGGCGGACAGCCAGACGGCGAGGGCAAGGATCGAAAACCGCACCCCATGCAGCGCGACGCCGAGGCTTTTGGCACTGGTGTCGTCAAGCGCCAGAACATTCAGCGGTCGCAGCAGCAGTGCCGCGGCGAAGATGCCCGCGGCCAGCCGCGGCGCGAGCGCCACGACGCTACTCCAGTCCTGCTGGTTGAGCGCGCCCGCACCCCAGATATGGATCGACATGGCATATTCGCCCCGCGCCAGAATCAGCATCACGCTGAGCGAGGCCGTGATCAGGGTGACGATCATGCCGGAGATTGCCACCGTGACGGGGTCGAGCCCGCGCCGCCAGCTCAGCGCAAGCACGATCGCCACCGCGGCAAGGCCGCCGGCAAAGGCGAGCAGTTCGCGGGAGATGCCGGTCAGGAGCGGCGAAAAACCAAGGCTGAGCGTTAGCGCCAGTTCCGCCCCCGAGGCGATGCCGAGAGTCGAGGCATCGGCGATCGGATTGCGCAATACCCGTTGCAGCAGCGCACCGGAAAGACCGAGCGCTGCACCGGCGATCAGCGCAGTCGCGGCGCGGGGCAGAAGACTGTTCCACAGCAAGATCGCGTCGAGCGCCGCAGCGGTCGCCTGCGCCCCGAGGACGTGCGGGCGAAACGTCAGAAGCAGGATGAAGGACACAAGGCAGGCGATGCCGAGTATGGCTACCGGAAGAACGTAGGGCAGGCCCGCACGCACGGGCATTGGGAGACTAACGGTTCCGGACATGGGGAAACCCTTCCACCAGGAATTCGGCAAACCGGCTTGCGGCCGGCAGAGCCCCATAGGGATTGATCGATCCGATCGTCAGCACCCGACTTTCCCGCACCGCGGGCAGCGCCTTCCAGAACGCGCTTTCGGTCAGCCTCGCAAGGGCATCGCCTGGATGCGGAGGAATGAGGACGATCCACGCCTCGGGCATGGAGGCCATCGTCTCGATGCCCATCGGTGCCATGGCCGAATAGCTCGTCGCGCCTGTCCAGGCGTTGGTCAGGCCAAGGCGGGTGAGCACCTCGCCGAACATGCTGTCGGAACCGAAGACCCTGTAGTGGCGCGCACCGCCAAGATTGATCGGCAGGACAGGACGGCCATCACCCTTGGTAAAGAGGTCCTTGTAGCGGTCCAGTCTGTCCGCCAGCGCCTCGACCATTCTGCGGGCTGCGGGTCGCCGAAGTCGCTCGCCGATCGCCAGCGTCGCCTGTTCGGCAAGGATGTACGGGCTTTCGCCGGGTTTGTAGATCGGATGGCTTTCGACCGGAGCGATGCGGCCCATCAGCGGATCGGCCCAGGCATAGAAATTCGTGTTGAGGATCAGGTCCGGGCGGGCGAAGCGTAGCGCCTCGAAATTCGGCGTGCCTCGCAGGCCGAGATCGGCGACGTCCTGCGGCACTTCGGGCTTGACCGCAACCTGGCGGAATTGGCGAAGCTCGGCCCCCGCCACGACATTGGCGCCGATCGCAACCAGCGTTTCGAGAAGTGCCCAGTCGAGCGTTGCAACCCGCAGCCCCGCTGCTTCCGCCCGCAGGGCGCGCGTCGCCGTCGATGCGGCGGCGGCTGCAAGCAGGCTTCTGCGGGTGAATTGCGGCACTCTCGGCTGTCTCCCAAGGCGCAGGAATGCGGACACGGCCTTCCTGCAAAACTTGTCTCACATTGTCAAATTACCAGACCTTGCTGATCTTGAAGTTGACGGTACGTGCCTCGCCGTATCCGCAGAAATACTCCGTATTGCAGCCTGCGACATATTGCTTGTCGAACAGGTTGGTGACGTTCAGGGACGCCTTCCAGTCGTTCTTCTCGTAGCGGATCGCAGCATCGAGGACGGTCGCATCCGGAACGCGCAGGGTATTAGCGTTATTGGCCCAGGATTTGCCGCGATAGCGGACGCCGGCGCCGAAGCCGAGCCCTTCCAACGGTCCTTGCGTGACAGTGTAGTCCAGCCAGAGAGAACCAAGAACGTCAGGCACGACGTTGGGCGTCTTTCCGATCAGCGTGGCATCATCCTTGGTGATCTCGATGTCAGTGTAAGACGCTGCCGCAATGACCTTCCAGTTCTCATCGAGATTGAACTTGCCTTCCACCTCGATACCGCGGGAGCGGACTTCGCCGATCTGGCTGGTTATTCCGCCCGTCGTGATCGTGTAGTTCTGCTTGGTGATGTCGAAGACGGAGGCCGTCAGGCTGCCGTCAAGCCAGGTCGGCTCGTATTTGACGCCTGCCTCGAACTGGTAGCCTTCCTCGGGCTTCGGCGCGGCGCCCCCCGTCAGGCCGACGATCGGGCTGAAGAAGCTTGCGGCGCTGACATAGGGCGTCAGGCCGTTGGCGAACTCGTAGGCCAGACCCGCGCGGCCGCTCCAGGCACGATCATTGCTGGAATAGTTCTGCGTTCCGGCGAGCAGGTCCTCGATCTCGTTATGGACGTAATCGTAGCGGCCGTTGAACGTGGCGATCCAGCCGTCGCCGAACTTCAGCTGGTCCTGCGCGTAAACGCCGACCTGGTTGATCGTGTAGACCTGGTGCAGGTTGCGGGCGATCGGCGGAAGAGCCACGCCGTAGGCGGGGTTGGCGGGGTCGAACGCAGGCACGGACCCAAAGGCGCTCGCGAACTGGTCGGTATCGAGTCGGTAATACCGATAGTCCAGGCCGACCATGACCTTGTGCGAGACGCCACCCAGGTCGAATTCGTTCTCGATCCGGTTGTCCACGTTGAAGGCGTTGGCCTTCGAGGTAATGTCTTCGCTATAGCGGCCGACCACCGCGTCCGTCTGGTCGAGATCGAAGGGATAGACGTACTGCTCGCGCTTGAAGAGGTTGGAATAGCGCAGGTTCTGGGTGAACTTCCAGCCGCCCTCGAATTCGTGTTCGAACTCGTAGCCGACCATCTTCTGGACGACCGTGCCGTCGTCGAAATTGGGGTCTCCGAGGAACATGTCGCGCGGGATCTTGCCATAGCCGGCGTTGGCGACCGTGCCGCCGTAGGGCAACAGACCGTTGGTCGTGTGGACCTGATCCAGACCACTGATATAACCCCAGACCGTCAGGCTGGTGCCCGCGTCCGGCGAGAAGGTGAGCTGCGGCATGATGAAGCCGCGCAGGTCCTCGCTGTAGTCGGTATAATTGTCCCCGCCCGCCAGCTTCCCGGTGAGGCGATAGCTGAAGCTGCCGTCAGGCGTGATCTTGTCGGAGATATCGAAGCCGAAGAAGGCGTTGCCGTTCGTGTTGATGCCGGTTTCGGTGTAGTAATAAGGCTCGTCGGTCGGGCGCTTGCGGATCAGGTTGACGACGCCGCCGGCGTTGGCGCCGCCGAGCAAGACGGAGGCTGGGCCTTTCAGAACCTCGACGCGCTCCAGCATGAACGGATCGAGCTGGAAGCCGCCATAAGCATGGCTGGTGAGCGCCAGGCTGTCGAAGAACACGCCCGTCTGCGATGCATTGAATCCGCGAACGTAGATCCAGTCGGTATCGGGGTCCGAGCCGTAGGGCTGGCCAAACACGCCGGGCGTATAGAGGAGCACCTGGTCGATCTTGCTGACGGCGCCGCGGTCGTCCATTTCTTCCTTGCCGATGACCGATACGGACTGCGGGATTTCCTTGAGCGGCGTATCGGTCTTGGAGCCGGTCGTTGACTGCCTCGCGACATAACCCTTGACCGGGCCGGTTCCGTCGCCTTCGCCTTCACCGCGAATGACGATCGGTGCCAACGTCGTATCGGCGTTCTGGGCATGAACCGTCGATGCGCCGCAAAGGGCGATAAACGCCACACTTGCACCCAGTCCAAGCCTTGCCCCCAAGGCTGCTTTTCTCTTGTTCATTTTATGCCCCACTCACACGAACTTCTTTGCCGCTCGCAGGAAGCGGCATTGCGATAAGGTGAGCAATTAACTCATATTTAAAACTCCGGCTTGGTTCGATCGACGACAATTGGACGTTTTTGGGCAATTTGAGCGGGAGTGAGCAAATATTTCCAAAAATGCATCACTGCCTGGCCTTCCGCCAACGAGCGGGGGTGGTTCCCACATGCTTGCGGAAGACCTTGGTGAAATGCGCCTGATCAGAGAAGCCGGTTTCGGCGGCAACTTCGGTCAACGGATAGAGGTCCGACACCAGCAATGCTTTTGCGCGTTCCAGCCGGGCATTCATCTGCCAGTCGTGCGGTGCCATCCCGGTCGATGCCTTGAACGAATGGCTGAAATGCGATGGCGACAGTCCCGTCAGGTCGGCGAGTTCCTGCAGACGGATATTGCGCATGCAGTTCTCTGTGATGAAATCCGTAGCGCGCCGTAGCTGCGCCACGGCCAGCGTTCCTCGCCGCCGGGGCGGGACCTTCACCATCTTCAGGACATCGATGACGAGCGCCAGGGCGAGCCCGTCCCCGTAGAGATCATGCAGCGGCTCCGGGTTGGAAATCTCGGCGGCGATCAGTCCGGCCAGCGACATGACGCGCTGGTCGGAGAACAGCAACCGGGGGGCCTTGAGCTTTTTTGGGTCGATGTCTTCCATCAGCCGGCGGCCGAGGATGTCCGCGTCGAAGTGGATGTCGAGGTGGCGCACAGACTGTACGTCGGCAATATCCATCCAAAGGTCCATGTCGGCGGGAATGTAGGAGATCGGGCTCTGACTGCTATCCTGCGGAGCGCCACGTGATTTCGGCGAAAGCTTTATCACGGGGCGCCCGCGGCCGTGCTGGTCGAGCAGGATGAACAGTCGCGGGTCCCGCGCCACGTAATGGCCGCCCGCATAGGCGGCGCATTCCACATCCCAGAGGTCGGCGGTGATGCCGTTCCAGTAACGGCGCCTAAGCCCGCCGATGACCGAAAAACCCTCGATCCTGTTCTGCATCCGTGGTTGAAAGATCATGCGGCTACCCGAATAAATAAACTTGCGTATTTTTATCAACTTTAGTTCAAGGTATCAATCCGGGCGTTGCAGATGCCGCATCATCCGGGTCTCAGTGGCACGCAGGTGCAAGCTGTCACAGTGGCAGGCGCCTCGGGAGGATGACCTGCGGCGACTAGGCGACCAACGGCGCGACAAAGGACGTCAGTTGACCGGAGCGTCCGTTTCGAAGAACATGAGTTCAATTTTCCGGTTTGAGGACGACGTACGGATGGTAACCATGCCGATGAACCCAAGCGAGCGTGAGATCGCCCAGGCAAATCGCCCTCTCCTGTCATTAAAGGAGGCGAGCTTTGCAATCGAAGGCCGCGTCCTTTTGCATCCGCTGACGCTCGATCTTCGGGCAGGCAGGTCGATTGCTCTGATCGGTCACAATGGCTCCGGCAAATCGACAATGTTGAAACTGATCGGCCGGCAGCAGGCGTTGAGCGCGGGCACTATCCAATTCGAGGGCAAGCCCCTTCAAGACTGGAGTCCGCGGGAATTCGCCCGCCGGCTCGCCTATCTGCCGCAGCGGACGCCAGCAGCGCCCGGAATGATGGTCAAGGAACTGGTGGCACTCGGGCGTTACCCATGGCACGGCGCGCTCGGGCGGTTTACCTCAGTTGACCGGCAGAAGGTGGAGGAGGCGATCGAGCTTACCGGTATAGGCTCTCTTTCAGAACGCATGGTGGACAGCCTGTCGGGCGGCGAACGCCAGCGTGCCTGGCTTGCCATGCTTGTGGCACAGGATGCCGCCTGCCTTCTGCTCGACGAACCCATCTCCGCGCTCGACATCGGCCATCAGTTGGAAGTCCTCTCCTTGACGCACGATCTTTGCCGCGAGAAGGGCATCACCATCATCACCGTGCTGCACGACGTCAACATGGCCGCCCGCTTCTGCGACGAGATCGTCGCATTGCACTCGGGCCGGCTGATTACCCATGGCACCCCGCAGGAGGTCATGACGACCGAGGAATTGGTTCGCATCTACGATGTCCGGATGGATATCATATGCCAACCCTCAAGCGGCCGGCTGGTGGCGCTGGCTCAATAATTTCACGTATGCAATCAGCCGGGTGGAGGCTGCCGTCAGGCAGTAATCCTAAGAAGACGGCGCACATGATCCGTCATGGTGACATGGATTCGAAATAGCGGCAGCCATAACAGCTGCCGCACGATCTCACTCGTTTTCTAGAATCTGTATCCTACTCCCAGCATTGCAAAGGGTTGAACGTCGTCCTTGACGATCGGGCTGTCCTTGGCATCCCCGAGCAGGAAGCCGGCGCCGCCGGCGCCTGTGACGCTCCAGTTCTCCGTCATGATGTAGGTGATGGAGCCCTTGAGATCGACGCGCTTGACCCCCGCCTTCGCTTCGTGTTCCGCCAGGCCGGACTGAGTCGACTGGATCGAAGTCACTCCGAAATACGACTCCATGTGCTTGTCGTCGGCCCACGTACCGGACACATCGGCGGAGAAGATGAACTGTTCGTATCGATGGGAAACCTTCGCGCCGAAAGTGCCGGTCAATCCCTCGCTGCCGCCTATGGTCTTGTCCAACTTGGCATAGACGCCGAATGGACCGACCTCATAGGCGACGATCCCTCCTATGACGCCACCCATGTCGATGTCGCCCAGACCGCGAAGATAGTCCGAATCGTCCTCCTTGCGGCCCATCTCCACACCACCGGTCACGCCTATCCTGAAGCCGTTTGTTTCGAAAAGATCGACGGTGAGGCCACTGGTATCGAGATGCACGCGCTCCCGAAACTGGGCGGAGACGAGCGGGAACGGCTGCACCTCGAATTCGTCGGATCCTTCATATTCGGGCAGATAGATCGCCCCGACGCCGATCGTTACCTTCCAGTCATGCAGTTTGCCGCGAATGCCGCCGTAGCGTTCGGTATCGAACTGCTGGGGAGGGGCAATCGCCGTGTCGTTTGCTTCGAGGTCGGCCGCGAGTGCTGTGACCGGAAAGAGGGCCGAGGCTGCGGCCAATGCTGCAATCGAGATTTTTATCGTCCACCGTCGCTGAATGATGTCGGAAGCCCCAACTCCGCTTAAGACCGTATTGCGGTGCCGGTCTTCCGGATGATGTTGATCGTGCTGGCTCACCAAATTAACTCCTGATTATAAAAGCTAAAGAAACCAGGGTATGGTTTCTGGAAGAAGTTGCGGTTGAAGAATTGCCGCAGCATTACAAGTCGAGACGAAAACCAGCCGGCATTGTCGGTGCGGTAGGGCGAAGCGATGGGGCCAATCCCGCTGCCAAAGCCGGCGAGCAGCGGACGAACGGAGCAAGGCTTTGGGGGTGCCGGCCAGTGTTCCGTCCGTCCATGCCGCCTTACGGAGCCGGCGGGTCGCTGGAGGGTCCGACCGCCGTTCCTCCGTAAAAAGTGCAACGGCTTCGCTGACGCGCTTGCCGGTCCACTCGGATGATATGTCAGTGTGTAGTGGCCGGTTTTGGCTTCTTGTCGGTCCATTCCGGCGGCGCGCCGTACTTGGCTGCCACGGCTCCCACCAATCCAGGCGACCGCCCGAAGGCGTCGCAGGCCGGGTATTTCGGCTTTCCGCCGAGCCAGGACCGCATCCACTGCCCTGAAGGAAGGGAGATGTTCAGCCCTTTCGGCTCCTTGCCGGAAATGAGCATTCGCGAAAAGTCGGACGCGAACTTCGAGGCGAGGCCGTATGCGTCCCCGACTTCGGAAACGCGGGGCTTGTCCTGGATCGAATTTGCACCGCGGGCCCACACCATCGCCGCGCTCTGAATGCCGCCGCCATCGACAGCCTCCGCTTCGACGGCCAATCCTCCAAGGCCGATGGGCAAGCGGGGCACGCTGACCGGCAGGACAAAGCCGGTGCCGACAGTTACGGCGGTTGCGACGCCGGCCACGGCTCTGTTCGTGGGTACGATATCAGTGACGACGGATCGGATCGTCAGATCCGCTGGTTGGTCGGCGGAGACCATCTGGTATTTGTCGCTGAGCGCGACGCAGAGCGACCGGTCCAATGCGTTCGATACCAGCGAGCGGTCGGCTTCCGTTTTGATGCGGGATGCGGCGCTGAGAGAGAAGGTTGTCGGCACGATGCTGACCGTCCGTACCGCGGCAAGATGGCGCCCATCGACGTAGAGGCGTTTTTTGGCCAGCGTCCCCTTTGGTGCGCCAAGTTTACTGTAGGAAGTCAGGGTGCCTGCTTCCTTCAGCGGCACCGAGGTGCATCCCGTTACAGCCAGGGTCAAAGGCACAGCGAAACACAGAGATCGGAAAGCTGATTTGGATGGAGATCCCGCGAAACGGGAAAATGGTTCAATTGATAGATTGCCGCGCACGCCTTCGGGCCTCCGTCACGGATGTCGTGAGGGTGACAGTGCGGGGCAAGGATTGCCGCAGCATTACAGAGGGCGGCGAAGGGGCGAGCACGGTGCCATCTGTCAGAGTTCGATTGCAACCTGCGTTCCGGTTGCCTCGCTTTTGAGGCTGACTTGCCCCCGGTGGTTTGCGACGATCTGTTTCACCAGGCTCAAACCAAGGCCCGCGCCTCTGCTTTTGGGGGTGACGCGATAGAAGGGTTCGAAAACCAGTTCCTGATGTTCGGCGGGTATGCCTGACCCTTCGTCGGCAACGGTGATCCGCCCGCTGGCCGAGACCGAGATGGTGATCATTCCCCTGTTGCCGCCGTGGTCAATCGCATTGCGGACCAGATTGCCGACCGCTCTTGGAAGAGCAGAAGGGCTGCCGCGGCGTTCGAGGCTTTCCACCTCGCACTGGAAGGAAATCTGGTAGCCCGCAACGATCGCCTGTGGCGCGAGGTCGGCAACCACCGTTCGTGCGATCTCGACGAGATCGACCGCTTCATGGAGATCGCTCGCCTGGTCGTTGCGCTCAAAGTCGAGGAGCTGTTCGGCGGTCAAGGCCAAACGCGCAACGTCATTCAACAAGCGCCTGCGTTCCGGCCCCTCGGGCATGCCGTCGATCCGCGTCTGCATGATGGCGATCGGTGTTCTGAGCTCATGCGCCGCGTCGATCAAGAAGCGCTGGCGTTTCTTCAATTCGGTCTCAAGCCGCTCAAGCGTACCGTTGAACGCAATCACCAGCGGAGCAACCTCTTTGGGAATACCTTCCACCGGCAGGCGTGTTCCATGCTGGCGCGGTTCGATCTGCGATGCTCTGTCCGCAACATCGCTCACCCTTGCCAACGCGCGGCCGACGATTCGCGGGACGGCGAGGAAGATCGCAGGCAGAGCGACCGCCAGCAAGGAGACGTAGATCGGGTAGGCCCTCGTCAGAAGGGCGAAGACCCTCGAGCCTTTGTCGGCCACGCCGCCAAACAGAATCCGAATCTCGCCGACGGCCGCTTCGGCACTGTCAATCGTCGCGACCTCCTTTGTCGCAGTGGATCCCCGTATGTCCGCGTCGTCGAACAGATGGACCAGATCGGCGAGCTGAGCATAAGCTGGAGGGATGGTGCCATAGGACACCGACGCACCATCTATCGTGGCCACCACATACCAAAGGGAACTGTTCTGCTCCTTGAGCGCCCTTAGCTTCGGCGTTTCTCGTAGCTCCAAACGCCCTTGGCTGTCGCGTGTCGCTGCCGCGGCTATCGCAGATCCGATCTTCTCCTCCATGGCAATGTTCGGCGACATGATCGTAGCAGCCCATATGCAAAGCCCAAGGATAACTGCAGCAACAACAGCGATGATGACCAGGCTGAGTTGCCAACTCAGCTTCCACCGAAGGGAGGGGCTAAACCTGTCGCGCATCATTCCTCCTTCAGGAGATATCCGACGCCGCGGATATTGTGGATCGCGATGCCGGCGCCAGCATCCAGCAGTCGTTTGCGCAATCTTGAAATATGCGCATCGAGCGCGTTCGACTGGATTTCTTCCTCATAATTGTAGACCGCGGCCTCGAGGGTCGATCGAAGAACGGTTTTGTCTTTCCGCTTTGCCAGCGCCGCCAGAACGAGAAGTTCGCGCCTCGGCAGATCGAGCGGGATCGATTCGACGGTCACGCTCAAGTGTAGCGGATTGATCACCATCCGGCCCACCGAGATTTGAAGTTCCGTCAGACTTGGCGGTCGTCGCAGAACGGCCCGCAATCGAGCCATCAGCTCGTCGACAAGAAACGGCTTGCCCAGATAATCGTCGGCGCCGACATCCAACCCCTCGACCCGCTCCAACGGCTCGTTTCGCGCCGTCAGCACAATGATCGGTGTGTCGGTGCCCGTCCGCCTCAGCATCGGAATGAAGGTCAGCCCTTCGCCATCAGGAAGACGCCGATCCAGAAGAATCGCGTCGTAGCTGTTCTGGCGCGTCAATTCGAAAGCGTCGGCAAGATGCGTGGTTTGATCGGTGACGATGCCGTGTTTGCTCAGCGCCGCCGACAGCGCATCCGCCAGTTCCCTCTCGTCCTCTATCAGTAAAAGTCTCATCGTCGCTTGGCTCTCCTGTCCGGCCCTTCTCCGCCGCGAAGATTGCGGCAGCATTACGGGGGACAAAGAACCATCAGGTAATGCTGCTGCAATTGTCAAAGCCTAGCAACCGGAACCATCCAGTCGCGAAAACGCGGGGCGCCGCCCGCAGGTGGCCGTGCTCAAAAATCGAAGGAATATCGCTATGGCTTTGAAATGGAAAATGAGATTGACCAAGGCAGGAATGCTTCTGGGAGGCGTCTACCTCGCTGTCGTATTTATCGATCCCGCACGGGGAACGATCGACGCGAATGAACGGGTGAGAGAGGTCGTGGAGGCGGTCGCGGCGAACCAGGTCGACAAGCCGCTGGAACTGACCCTTTCGGAGATTGCTGACATCCGGCCCACTTCAATGGTGGAATGGCTGCGCGTCAGCGGGGACCTCGAGCCGATCAAACGTGCCGTCCTGCACGCCAAAGATGGAGGTAAATCATCGAGGTTCGCGCCGTCGCCGGGCAGGCGGTGAAGGCGGGGGACGTGCTGGTATGTTTCGAGACGGGCGATCTCCACTCAATCCTCCAGCAGCGTGAAGGGGATCGCGATGTAGCAGCGGCGGAGATGCTGCTTGCCATGCAGTCGCTCAACAGGATCGAACAACTCGCGGATAGGAACATCGCGAGCCAGGAGCAGCTCGACAAGGCGCGAAGCGAGGTTGCCGCCGCGGCGGCCAGGCTGAAGAGCCTTTCAGCCCAGGCGGACATCGCGCGCACCGCTTTGCGGGATGCCGAAGTCCTGGCGCCGTTCGACGGAGTGATCTCAAATCGGGCAATCAATCAGGGCTCCGCACTGGATTGCAGGGGGAGTGCGGACGCATTCCGTTCGCGAAAACAAACTTCAGTCGCAGAATTCGGCAAAGCAATGACCCGCAAAACCGTTCTCCGCCTATTCGGCAGGTTTCTTCTATCCGCCATCATGATGGCGGCCCTTTTGGGAGGGCCGCTTGTCCTCCTGATTTTTCTCTCGAGGCGGTTCACCATGTAGCTCGGGAAAATCGGCGGAAGATCAACAGAGTAAGATTTTCCACGTGATTTACCGCCAAGTGAAGTGAATCACAATAACGCGCCAAAGAACCCAGTCCGATTCGCTATTCAGGCCCGATGCTTAATTCCCGCGCGCGCTGCGCAATTCACGCTCGCCTCTTTCGAGCGCGCTGGCATTCAGTACCTTGCGGAGCAGCGCGACGGCCACCGCGCGCATGCGAAGATTGTACCAGCCCTCGGGCCCGTTGCCCGGCTCCTCGTAGACGTCCAGCTTTTCATAGAGCTGCTGAAGGCGGTTCTGGACGCTTCGTAACGAGAGCTTTTTCCGCTGGGCTATCGCCTTGTCGGTCAGGCCGAGCGCCACGTCCACCAGGATTTCGTATTCCGCATCGCTCAGGCCATGCGCAGTACCAAGGCTCTTTTGCTGGATGCCGCGCACCTCGCGGTCGATAACGCACTGAGATTCAATGAAGACGCCGCGCAATGCGAGCTTCAACCGTTCGTCGGAGGTGGATTTCAGCACATATCCGTATGTCGCACCTTCCGGAACGATACGCGCAACCCCGCGCACATAGGCCTCATCGGAATAGTTCGACCAGAACAGGATCTTGGTGTCGGGCCGTTCGCGCCAGATGGTGCGGGCCGCCTCGATGCCGTTCCGCTCGCTCATCTGCAGGTCCATGACCACATGTTCGGCCCGCGATTGGCGCGCCTGCACCTCGCCGGTATGGCCGTTTTCCGCCTCGATGACCGTATCGCATTCCGGCAATGCGGCCCGCACCGCCTCGTGCAGATAGGATCGATGCAGGGGATCGTCCTCAACGATCAAGACTTTCATGCCAGTCTCTCCGCAACATGCCGGCGTTCAGTCGACAGTAGCACTTTGGCGGTCGTCCCGCGCCCACCCGGATTGCCGCCGATCTCGAATTTTGCCGAGATCAGCCGCGCTCGCGTCTTCATATTGCCTATCCCGTGCCCCGCCTTGTCGCGGGCGCTGCGCAGGCCGTTCCCGTCGTCGCTGATCTCGATCGACAGCGTGTCGCCTTGGGTCCGCAGATGCACCAGGATCGTCTTCGGCTGCCCATGACGGATCGCATTGTTGACCGCTTCCTGGACAATGCGGAACAGCGCGGTCGCCACGGTCCTGTCGAGATCGAGCAATACTCCACCAGTCTCGTCGATCATCCGCCAGGCGACGGGCAGGCCGCTTTCGCGTACCGAGCGTTCCAAGTGGTTCTCGATCGCCTCTGCGACGCCGAAAAGCTGCAGTACGGTCGGCTTGGCCTCCTCGATGATCTGGCGGAGGTCGTGCATGCATTGCTGCAGCGTACGACAGAGCGGCTCGAGCGCATCCCCGTGCAGGTCCGGAAGTCCCGAGAGCCGCTCCATGCGCCGCGCGAGCCGTGTCAGGTCTGCAAGCGTCTGGTCGTGCAAATCCATGCCGATCCGTTGACGCTCGGCCTCCAGCGCCTCGGTCAGCTTTAGCGCGCCGAGCCGCAGTCCCTCTTCGCGGGCACGGGCCTCCGTCTCGACGATCGCCGAACGTTTGGCCTGTTCGGCAGCCCTCAGCGCAAAGAAATAGGGTGCCAGCAGATCGGCGATCGAGCGGGCGTTCTCGACATCCTCCATCGAGTACTTGTCGCGCTCGTGGCTGGAGCAGCTCAGGGCCCCGATGATATCCCCCTGCACCTTGAGCGGCACATGCAGCCGGCTTCTTAGGGACAGTTCGATTATCGGGCTCGAAAAGGCGCCGTCGAAATGAAAGCGCGGATCGGTACAAGCATCCGCCGAAAGCAGGAAGTCCACCTCACGGGACAGGAGCGTTCGGATGGGACTGCCGGTCAGCAGCGCAGGCGGCTGCTGGCTCCAGGCGGTCGCAAGCCCGCTCTCGTAGGCGATGTGGTATTTCCCATCCAGCATCTTGATACATACGTCGAGATGATCGTGCGGAATGATATGGCTGATCTCGGCCGCCACCGCCTGGATGATCGAGTTGAAATCGAGTTGACCTGCCAACAGCCGGGAGATTCCGAGATAGCGGTCGAATAACGCGTTTGGCGCCGGATTGAGCATGACGGACATCCTCCAGTCCTCCGATTATTAGACGCCTAGCTGTTGCTCCTGTCTTGCGGGAACCCGCAAATTTTGCGCGGACACCCGCAAGGAGGTTGCCTGGATGCGCCTATACAACATCTGATTTCTCCTCCATTCTCGCTTTACTGAGCAAACGGGGCTCAGCGCAATCACTATCTTCGGACAACCGTTGAGGAGCGGCCCGAGGAACCCGTCGAGAACTCTAGGGAGGAAATCATGATCATCAGGAAGATGCTTTTCGCATCTGTCGCCATCGCATGCGTTGCCGGGCCGGTCTCCGCCCTGGCCGATACTTCAGGCAAAAAGATCGCCCTTTCCAACAATTATGCCGGCAATTCCTGGCGTCAGGCCATGCTGACGAGCTGGGACAAGATCACCAAGGAGGCCGTCTCCAAGAAGATCGTCGCCGCCGCCGATCCGTTCACGACGGCCGAGAACCAGGCGACCGAGCAGGCCGCCCAGATCCAGAACATGATCCTGCAGGGCTATGATGCGATCGTCATCAATGCAGCGTCGCCGACTGCGCTCAATGGCGCCGTCAAGGAAGCCTGCAACGCCGGCATCACGGTCGTATCCTTCGATGGGATCGTGACCGAGCCGTGTGCCTGGCGCATCGCCGTGGATTTCAAGGCAATGGGCGAAAGCCAGGTCGAATATCTCGCCAAGAAGCTGCCGAAGGGCGGGAACCTGCTGGAGATTCGCGGTCTCGCAGGGGTTTCGGTCGATGACGAAATACATGCGGGCATCCAGGCCGGTGTCCAGAAAAACCCGCAGTTCAAGATCGTCGGTGCCGTCAACGGCGACTGGGCGCAGGACGTCGCGCAGCGCGCCGTCGCCGGCATCCTTCCGAGCCTTCCGGAAATCGCCGCCGTCGTAACCCAGGGCGGCGATGGGTACGGTGCTGCCCAGGCGTTTGCGGCCGCCAATCGTCCCACTCCGACGATCATCATGGGCAACCGCGAGGACGAACTGGTCTGGTGGAAGCAGCAGAAGGACAAGAACGGCTACGAGACGATGTCCGTTTCCATCGCTCCCGGCGTCTCGACGCTCGCCTTCTGGGTGGCCCAGCAGATCCTCGACGGCAAGCAGGTGAAGAAGGATCTTGTGGTGCCGTTCCTGCGCATCGACCAAGGCAATCTCGAAACCAATCTCGCCGGCACCCAGAAGGGTGGCGTCGCCAATGTCGAGTATTCGCTGGAAGACGCCCAGAAAGTCATCGGCGCAGCCAAGTAGGCTTATCCTCCCCAAGGCGGGATACGGCGCCGAACTGCGCCGTATCCTGATCCGCGCCCGGCCCGCCTCCCGAACGACCGACAACGTGTTCCGCATGAATGAAGTGACAACGAAACGAGAGGTAGTTGCCGCCCGCGGCATCAAGGTGACCTTTGGTGCCGTCAAGGCACTGGACGGTGCCGACCTTGTCATCCATGCCGGCGAATGTGTCGGTTTGGTCGGACATAACGGCGCCGGCAAATCCACGATCGTCAACGTCATCAACGGCGGCCTGAGCCCGCACGCCGGCGAAGTCAGCTATGGCGGTGCCGGCGCCCAGCACGGCATCTCGTCCGCGCGAGCCAATGGCGTTCGGTGCGTCTTCCAGGAACTGTCGCTCTGCCCCAACCTGACGGTCAACGAGAACGCCCGGATCATGCACGCGGAACTCGCCGGCCGGAATTGGCGTGCCAGAGCGATTGTCCTCATCGAGTTGCAATTGCAGGAAATTTTCCCCGGCCACGGCATCGATTGCGACAGCACGATCGACGACCTTTCGATCGCCGAACGGCAGATGGTCGAGATCGCCATCAGCTTCGCCGGCATGAACCAAAGGCCGAAACTCGTCATTCTCGACGAGCCAACCTCTTCCCTCGACGCCGGGCTGGCGGCGCAGCTCATGGCCTATATCCGGAAGTTCGTCGGCGAGGGGGGCTCCGTACTGCTGATCTCGCACATTCTAGGTGAAATCCTCTCGACCTCGGACCGCATCGTGGTGATGAAGGACGGGCGGGTCGTCGCCGACCGCTCCGCTTCGGAGTTCAGCAACCGCAGCCTCGTCGAAGCAATGGGCAACGTCGCGCGCGAAAAGGAATGGCAGCGCACGGGGGACAAGCGTAACGGCGCACCGGTGCTTGCCATGCCACCGCGACGGGGGCACGGCCTTGCCCTCGAAGCCCATCGCGGCGAGATCATCGGCCTTGCCGGCCTCGGAGGTCATGGCCAGACGGAGACGCTTCTCGAGCTCTATCTTTCACACAACAGCAACTGGTGGCCCGCCCGCCGGGGGGAGATCGCCTTCGTTGCCGGCGACCGCGGCCTGAACGGCATATTCCCGCTCTGGAGCATCCTGAAAAACCTCAGCATCGCCTCACTCGGCGATCTTTCCTCCCGGACCATCGTCGACCATGGTCGCGAAGGCGCGCTCGGCACCGGCTGGAAGAAGCGCATCGAGATCCGCACGCCGGATATGGAAAACCGCATCCTGTCGCTTTCTGGCGGCAACCAGCAGAAAGTGCTGTTCGCGCGCGCATTGGCGACGAGCGCCAGGATCGTGCTGATGGACGACCCGATGCGCGGCGTCGATGTCGGCACCAAGCAGGAAGTATACGACATCCTTCGCTCCGAAGCGGCAGGCGGCCGCACCTTTATCTGGTATTCGACGGAGATGGACGAGATACGCCTCTGCGACCGGGTTTATGTCTTCCGGGAAGGAGCGATCGTTGCCGAACTCGTGGGCGACGAGATCACCGAGAAGAATGTGCTCGAAACCTCCTTCAGCGGAGGCGAAGCGGCATGAGGATATCCTCCGGTACCATACGCCTTGTGATCCCTGCCGCGTCGCTGGCATTGCTGCTCGCCGCCGTCTTCTACATGCAGCCGCGCGCCATGAGCTATACCGGCCTGAACCTGCTCTTCAATCTCGCCGTGCCGATCGCACTCGCGACAGTGGCGCAGATGCTCATCATGGCGGTGAACGACCTCGACCTGTCGATGGGCGCCTTCGTCAGCTTCTGCGCCTGCGTGACGGCGACGTTCCTGCAGGCCTCCCCCGCGATCGGTGTACTGATTTTCCTTGGTGCCATCGCCGCCTACGCCGTGATCGGTGTCGTCATTCACGTTCGAGAACTGCCCTCGATCGTCGTGACCCTCGGTATGAGCTTCGTCTGGGGCGGGCTTGCGGTCCTCATGCTGCCATCTCCGGGTGGCGAAGCCCCGGGCTGGGCGCGCTGGCTGATGACCTCCCGGCCCCCCTTCGTGCCGATGGCGATCGTCGCCAGCATCGTCATCGCGCTGGTCACCCATTTCGTCATCATGCGCTCCTCCGTCGGCGTGCTGATCCGCGGCGTCGGCGGAAATGTCCGCTCGGTCGAACGCGCCGGTTGGTCGGTCATCCGCATCCGTGCGGGAACCTATGCGCTGGCCGGTTTCTTCGCGGTGCTGTCCGGCATCGCTCTCGTCGGCCTCACGACTTCGGCGGATGCCAATATCGCTCTGCGCTATACATTGCTGTCGATCGCCGGCGTCATCCTCGGCGGCGGCGAGTTCGTCGGCGGCAAGGTCTCGCCGATCGGCGCGGTCATCGGCGCCCTGACCCTGACGCTTGCCGGCTCCTTCCTGTCCTTCATGCGCATTTCGCCCGACTGGCAGATCGGCGCTCAGGGGGTGATCCTCATCGTCGTGCTGGCGCTGCGCCTTCTTCTCAACAGGCTGGAAAAACGGGAGAAGAGCCGATGAGCGGTATACGCCTTCTCTTCTCCAAGCCGTGGATCTGGTCTTTCGCGGCGACGATTGCCGTCTGGATCGTCACCGTCCTGTTCACCGGCGGAGCAAGCTCGCTCGGGCTGTCGCAGGCGGCTCTCACTTTCGCAGCCTTCTCCGTCATCGTCGGCCTCGGCCAGATGTTCGTCATCACGCTCGGCCCGGGCAATATCGATCTCTCGGTACCTGCGACGATGACGCTTTCCGGGACGGTGGCGCTGAAGTTGATGGACGTAGAGGACAGCATGATCGTCGTCGGCCTGCTCGTCTCGATCCTGCTGGGCTTGGCAATCGGCATCGGCAACTACGTGCTTATCAAGCTGCTCCGCATTCCGCCGATCATCGCGACGCTGTCGATGAGCTTCGTCATCCAGTCGACGGCAATCTGGACGAACCGCGGCCTGCGCATCAAGCCTCCGGAGATACTGGCGAGCTTCACCACATCCAATCTGCTCGGCGTCCCCAATATCGCCATCGTCGCGCTCATCCTCTCCGTCATCGCCTGGATTGTGCTCGAAAAGACAATCTACGGGCGGTGGATCTCGGCGATCGGCCAGAGCACGTTTGCCGCCCGAGTGACCGGGGTTCCGGTCGATGGCACGCGGCTCGTCACCTACATCCTTTGCGCCGTCCTCGCCTCGATCTGCGGCTACCTGCTCGCAAGCTTCTCCGGCGGCGCAGCACTCAACATGGGTTCGGAATACCTGCTCATGTCGATCGCCGTCGTCGTGATCGGCGGTACTGCGGTCGCGGGCGGCAACTCCAATATTCCGGGCATATGGGGTGCCTCTCTCTTCATGTTCCTTGTCGTGTCGATGCTCAACACCTATGGCTTCGGCGCCGGGTTCCGCCTCATCCTCACCGGCCTCATCATCATCGCCGTCATTCTGCTCGCCGGCGGCCGTCAGGCAAGCCGATGAACAACTCCGATCGGACACAACCCCATGCCGCAGAAAACCTCCATCTACGAGATTCACGACGAAACCTTCCGGCAGATGATCGTCGCCAGCGCAGCGCTCGAGGAGCTTTATTCCGACTGCCGCTGGGCCGAGGGACCAGTCTGGTTCGCAGACCTGAATTGCCTGATCTGGAGCGATATCCCAAACCAGCGCATGCTGCGCTGGGCACCGGAGGGCGGTGTTTCGGTGTTCCGCTCGCCCTCGAATTTCGTCAACGGCAACACACGCGACCGGCAGGGCCGGCTGGTTTCCTGCGAGCACGGCGGCAGACGCGTGACGCGGACCGAGATCGACGGGTCGTTGACCATTCTGGCGGATCGCTACCAGGGCAAGCGCCTCAATTCGCCTAACGACGTCGTGGTGGGCTCGGACGGCAGCGTCTGGTTCACCGATCCGACCTACGGTATCAAGTCCGACTACGAAGGTTATCGGGCCGAGCCGGAGCAGGATACACGTAACGTCTACCGCCTCGATCCGGTGAGCGGCGACCTTGAGGCGGCCGTCACTGATTTCGGACAACCGAATGGCCTTGCCTTTTCACCGGATGAAACAAAACTCTATGTCGCCGACTCCGCCTCCAGCCACGACATCAAGGCGCCGCGGCACATCCGGGTGTTCGATGTCCTCGACGGCAGGCGTCTCGCCAATGACCGGATTTTCTGCAGCCTGGACAATGGCTTGCCGGATGGTTTCCGTGTCGATGTCAACGGAAATGTCTGGACCAGCGCCGGTGACGGCGTGCATTGCTTCTCTCCAGACGGACGGCTGCTCGGCAAGATACTTGTGCCGCAGACGGTTGCCAACCTCACCTTCGGCGGACCGCGCAGGAATAGGCTGTTCATCACCGCTACCAGATCGCTCTATTCCATATTCGTGGCGACCAACGGCGCGGCATTGGGCTAGGTTCGTTGCTCAGGAACGCAAGTATGCGACTGTCGCCAGCGTGGGTGGTTCCGACATCGTTCATGATCTGGTTTCCCTGTTCCGGCACGTGTTCCATTCACCGGAGGAATGACTGTCGGAACGGCGGCCTCATTTGTACAGGCCCCTGTTATTCACTCACCGCCGGAACACTCGGGCGCCGCGATAGTTCCGTGGCGCGAGCTTCGTTATTGCACGAGGGCTGAGAGAAAGGGACTGCGATGTATCAGGTCGAGGACGCATTTCCTTGGAAGTCGGTTCGATGAGAACAGCCGAATCGAAAGCCCTGAATGAACAGGACGAGTTTGCGAACCAGTACGGGGTGGAAACGAAACGGCCGTCGCCAAGCGGTGAGGAGGTGCCCGTCTCGGAAAGCGGCCGGCAGAAAATACTGTCGGCATTGAAGGCTCTTCCGCCTGCCGGGGCCCGGCCACCGGCTTCCGATCTTCCAAAATGCTTCTTCCCGGATTTCGCGAGCACCGACCGCGCGTGGGGACTTTCGTTCCAGCTCTACGAGCTAAGATCAGGCCGGAACTGGGGTATCGGTGACTTTGCCGATCTCCGGTCGGTCATCGATCTGGCAAAGGCCCGGGGAGCCGACTTTATCGGGCTCAATCCTCTCCACGCCCCGTTCCTTGCTGCGCCCGACCGATGCAGTCCTTACGAGCCGTCGAACCGCCGGTTTCTCAACCCACTCTATATCGCCGTCGATGGTGTCGAGGGCTTTATGCCGTCGCCGGACGTGCAGGACGAGATCGAGCAATTACGCCTTGCGCCGTTGGTGGACTACGGACGGGTGGCCCGCATAAAGCTCGACGTCCTTCGCAATATCTGGCGGCGCTCGCCGGATCTGCGGGAGGGAAAGGGCGGCGCCGATCGCGAATTTTCGGAGTTCCGTTACGGCGGCGGCGACGACCTTCGCCTTCATGCGCTGTTCGAGGCGATTTCCAAAACCCAGGTCGCTTCGGGCGGAGAGGCTGGCTGGCACCGCTGGCCGGAACAATACCGTGATCCGAAGAGCGAGGCCGTGTCGCGCTTCGAAGAAGAATACGCCGACGAGGTCGAGTTTCATATCTGGCTTCAATGGCTGGCGCATCGGCAGCTCTCGGAGGCTGCCGATCACGCGCGGGAAGTGGGCCTGCGTATAGGGCTATATCTCGATGTCGCGGTTGGCGAAGCTCTCGACGGCTCCGGGACCTGGGGCAACCGCGAGATCTATGTCCAGGGAGCGAGCATAGGCAGCCCACCGGACCCGATGGCTGCCGGCGGGCAGGACTGGCGGCTTGCGGCGTTTCACCCGTCGGCGATTGCTGAAGGCAAGCCCTCACCGTTCGAAAAGCTGATGTCCGCGGTCATGCGGTATGCCGGTGCGATCCGCATCGATCACGCTGCCGCCCTGCGCCGGCTATTCCTGGTGCCCGCGGAGAATGGGCCGGACCAGGGCGCTTACGTCAACTATCCCCAGCAGTCGTTGATCGCCATACTGGCGGTATTGTCAAAGAGATACGGCTGCGTGGTGATCGGAGAGGACCTCGGGAACCTGCCGGAGGGGCTGCAAGCCGAACTGGCCGCGGCGAATATCCTGTCCTATCGGATCATATCGTACGAGCAGACAAAGAGTGGGTTCAAGCTTCCCGAGACGTATCCGTCCCTCGCGCTTGCCTGCGTGTCGACCCATGATCACCAGACCTTTTCGGGATGGTGGAAGGCGGCAGACGTCGAGATGCGCATCAGCCATGGGCTCGTTTCCAGCGACGCCGGCCGCCAGCAGATGAAGGACCGCAAGAGGGAACGAAGACAGGTTCTGCGGGCGTTCGAAGCGGCCGGACTCCCGATCGCCGCAACGAGAGAAGCCACGGTACGCGAGAATGACATTTCGGCACTGGCCGTGATGGCGCACCGTTTCATCGCGAAGACGCCTTCGTTGCTCGTGGCGGTGCGATTGGCTGACGTGACGGACGAGAAACAGCCTACGAATGTACCGGGGACCAGTGACACCTACCCGAACTGGAAACCCAAATTATCGGTGACCGTCGAGGAACTGGCGGATCTGGCTCATACCCATCCCATCATCGTTGCGGTCGGCGAGGAACGTCGTTTCACACGCGCCGGTCAATCCACTCAGGTCGAAGGGCGTAAGCAATCGAACCGGAAATGAGAGGAAGGCAATCACGCCCGGAAGGATCGGGGACACCATCGCTCTGCGGTCGAGGCGATCTGCATGACTGGGGAGCACTAAAAGCGATTGTAAGTGAGGATCGAAAATCCAACAGCCGCGGCTTTTCAGGTGCAGCATCTGTCTTCAATGAGGCTGGAGAGGCCGGCGGTTGTCAAATGATGCGCCGGCATCTCACTGGCTTCGCCTTTTCGGCTCGACCTTTTGTAGTCTAAACGTGCAGTGCCGATTAAAGGGCGCTGACGTTTTCGGCCTTTGATTTTCCGGTTTTGCGGTCCTGGCCTAGCTCATAGCTTACCTTTTGTCCCTCTCTCAAAGATCCGCCTCGTTCCAGTGCGGAGACATGCACAAACACGTCCGCTCCACCATTCTCGGGCGTGATGAAGCCAAACCCTTTGTCTTCGTTGAAAAATTTGACAGTACCGGTAGGCATGAAGGCTCCTGATGTTTGCACGGCCGTTGCCGCAAGCGGAAGCCTATAGCTCATTCCTCCCGCTTTCAAGGCATGCGCGACTTCCTTGTTAACGAGACGCACCTTGTTGGGTGCTTGGCGGCAAGGTTGAGGTTGTCGGATTGGTGGTCAGGCACGGGGAGATTCGATCGTACGCTCGCAGCCGGGTTCGTTCCTGGAAGATCTCAATCGGTCGGCTCGCATAGCCGGTGCACCTACCGCTCAAGGCGTCCTCCTCGCAGGAACCTGAGGAATTTCACAAGTGATCCGTCATCAGGATGTTAACAAAGGCAGACCAAAATTCCCGGGACACCTTTTTGGATGGTGCATGGAGCGGCGCAGCTCGCCGCCGAATAACGATTCCCGGCCATCGGGCCATTCGGTCGGGCGCTGATAACGGCCATGAGGGAAATAACCGATGGAATGTTTCTTTCGACAGATGCATGGACTGGGTGCGGCTGGCGCCGCTTTTGCGGACTCATCGGTCTCGCTTTCATGTTTTGGCCGACAGTGGTCATGGCCGGTCCGACCCGCGGGGCTGGATCAACCTTTGCTGCGCCAATTGTCACCAGATCGGTTGAGAAGTACCAAACGGCCCCCATGGACGACGGCGATTTCAGTTCGCGGGACTGGACCATCGACTATGAATTGGTGGGCTCCCTGGCTGGCCTGATGTGCCTCGATCAGCCAGAACTCGACTTTGCCGCATCAGATGCGCCTGTTTCGCACAAGGAACTTGCAAGGCATGGCCGGCAGCAGTTTCCGATCGTGCTCGGCAGCATGGCTGTCGCCGTCAACCTCGATGGGATCGAGAAAGACGGGATCAAGCTTACCGGACCTGTTCTTGCCGACATCTACCTAGGAAAGATCAAGTCTTGGGTCGATCCGGCGATCAGGGCCGTAAATCCGGATATCGCGTTTTCCCGACCTGGCGATCGGCGTCGTCACGCGCAGGGACGGTTCGGGGACCACCTTTATTCTTCACGAGGTATCTGTCGTCCGTCAGCCCGGAATGGAAGGCGACCCATGGTGCGGATACTCTGATCAAGTGGCCCATCGGAACCTCCGTGGAGGGCACCCAGAATCTCATACGCGCCGTGCAAGCGACCAAGGGCGCCATTTCCTTCATGAACGGTGTTTTGTGGGGTTTGCCTGTTCCGGCACCGTGCCGGGTCCATGGGGCGAAGCAACTGGCGTGAATGATTGTCGCGGCCCTTACCGGCCGCGGCTCAACCGAGCCCTCAGCAGTGCCAAGAAGGCCGCTAGAACAAGGCCGGTCCTCAATCGCCGGCCGCGGCAAGCCTGTCCATGTCTTGATGTCGCGCCGAGCTTGCGGAATCCACCAATTTGCCATATATGATGCGATAATCGACCCTGCACACCGTATCTGGATTATTGCCATGGGATCGCCGAAATCAAAGTCAGCGCTCCAAAGGCTCGGGCACGACGTGCGCGGCGCTCGTTTGCGGCGCGGCATCGCCGTTGCCGATCTGGCGGTGCGTGCGGGCACGTCGCCGAGTACCGTCGCGCGCTTGGAAAAGGGAGACTCCGGTGTTGGAATCGGCACGCTCGCGGACATCCTGGTTGTGCTTGGTCTTGTGGACCGACTGGCCGACCTGATCGACATCCGCAAGGACGATCTGGGTTTGGCGTTGACCGCCCAACGCCAGCCGCGCCGCGGGCGGTCCTATGCGACGACACTACGCAGACAAAAAGCCAAGGGTGAAATGGCACAGGATGATCCAGATGTCGTCGATCCGGACGGCGCAGCATTCTGATGCCCGACTTCAACGCCCATGTCGTTCTCGGCGAGAGCCTGATACCGGTTGGTCAGTTGCGTTTCACGCAGACAGGCCCCCGACAGTTCTCGACTTTCGGCTATGATCCATCCTGGCTCGAGAGCCCCCGCGCCTTTGCCGTGCAGCCAACCTTTCCCCTTGAAGCTGGGCCATTTCACACATCTGGCCAGCCTGGAAACATCCGCGACGCATTGCCGGGCGTCTTCGCCGACGCCGCTCCGGATAGCTGGGGTCGCAGGCTTCTCGAACGCACATATGGTAACGGCCTTTCCGAGTTTGAGTATTTGACGCTGTCCGATGATGCGTGCCGGCAAGGCGCGCTGCGGTTTGTGGACGATAGGGGAGAAATCATCCGGGGGCGAGCGGCCGACACAGTACCGCGTCTGATCGATCTGGAGGCCATTACCGCTATCGCCCGGGCCTACGAGCAGGGCAAGGAGATATCTGCCAAGGACATGCAGGTCCTCGCCGGTGCAGGCGGTTCGGGCGGTGCGCGTCCCAAGGCCAATGTCCGCGATGGCGAGACGCTCTGGCTCGCCAAGTTCACTTCGGTTCATGACCAGCAGCCGATCGAGTGCGTCGAGGTTGCCACGCTCCGGCTCGCCCGGGCCTGCGGTATCCGCACTCCCGAAGTCAGGCTGGAATTCGCCAATACGCCGTTCCCGGTCGCTCTGATCCGGCGGTTCGACCGGCGCGGGACTGCACGTATCCCCTACATCTCGGCCCGTACTGCCCTTGGCAAGTCCGGCACAGAGCTCGGTTCCTATACGGAGATCGTCGATTTCATGAGGGCAAATGCCGCTGATCCGCAGGCCGATTTCCGCGAACTCTTTCTGCGCCTGATCTTCACCATCCTCGTAGCGAATAAGGATGACCATCTGAAGAATCACGGCTTCCTCTATGTGGGGGCAGGCCGCTGGCGATTGTCTCCGGTTTTCGATGTGAACCCTGCGCCTGACCGAAATCCGCATCTCGAAACGGCGATATTGGAAGGTGGCGTGCACGATCGGTCGATCCGTCTGGCGCTGGAGGCATGCGAGTTTTTCGAGATCGCGGAAGCAGAAGCTCGCCGGATGATCCGTGATGCGGCGCAGTGTATTTCTGATGGATGGCGTGACACGCTTCGACTGGCCGGCGTCACCGGGTCTTTTGCCCGCCAATATGACGCCGCCTTCATGAACGACCAGACTGAGTTAGCGCTGGATATGTAATGTGTAAATATGAACGATATAGGCAAACAAATAGCCATATATGACGAATATATCGCGCGGCACGTCTACGGTGTCATATCCAGCGGGCGCCTTTGAAGCGAACGAAAAGTGCGATGCACATGACAGCGATGACTGCCAAAACTACAAAATAGCCATACGGAATCCTCGATCGTGCGCACAATGGGAAGATAACCGTCGATACTGAAATCGAGGATGGCGTGCAGGATGTAGTCAGTACCATGGCACAGCGTGTGCGGCGATGTTCCAGCCTGCCGGGCAGCTCTTGATGTCCCCGCTCCGAGCCGTTGCGGACCGTTATGATATTGCGCTTGCCGGCGATAATTGCTGTTTCCCCATACGTAATATGGTCGGCTTCCAGCTGCGCCGTCTTCGCGATGACGAACAACCGATCGTCATAGACGCTGAGCTTCGGCATCTGCAGCGGACTGAGCGCGTCGGCGATGGAGAGTTCCTGAAGGTCAAAACGACCTTGCAGCATCAAAAGGTCTTCGCGGGTGGGCTTTTGCAGCCCGATCCAGACGAATTCGTTGTCCATTGCCGGGATCGCCGCCTCGTCGAATGGCACGGCTTCAACTTGCCGGCCGTCACGATGGAGAAAGATGCGGCGACGCTCATGCGGGTCTCCCGAATGACCATGACCCGCCCTTCGAGGCATGCCTTGCCAAGTGATACCCGCGAACTCACGACCCTATTGTGACTATGCGACACCGATTGCCTGCGTTTGCCGGATCATGGTCAAGCATCACTCCGTGTGGCGTGCCTTTGTGGAGTTTCGGTAGGCGTCGTGATAAGAGACGGCTATGACCTTATCGAACGATTTTGATTGCCAGGCATGCGGTGCGTGTTGTTCGTTTTCCGCCGATTGGCCACGGTTCTCCATGGAAAGCGAAGCTGACCTCGATCGGTTGCCGGCACGTTTCGTCGCTGCGGACGAAGGAGGAATGCGTTGTGAAGGATCCCGTTGTTCTGCCTTGTCAGGGCAGGTCGGTGTCGGCACATCCTGCTTGGTCTACGATATCAGACCTGACGTGTGTCGCGAATGCCTTCCGGGAGACGCTGCTTGCTTGATCGCGCGTGACGCTTTCGCGTTGGATTCCGCTTAGGGTTGGCCGACATTTCTGTCGCGTCCCTAGCGAATCGAATGCAGATTATCACCGCCGCCGGCGATCTCCGAGGCGTAAGTATACGGATCGCTCATGGATCGCCAAAGGCTACATCTGCGACATGTCGTCCAGCAGGTTCTGAGCCAGTTCGCTGATGGCGGTTTCCGCTTCTTCCAGCGTCCAGCCGACGCTTTCGGCGCGTTTTGCAAGGCCGGTGAACACTGGCGGCAGATCACCGCCAGCCGTCGCCACGATATCGTCCGGCGTCAGTCCCCTTGCGAGCTGAAGAAAGACCTGCTCCAAGGCTTCCTGACAACCGATATCCCTGTCCGGATAGGGCACGGAACTGCGCGGCCTGTTCAATACAACCATTGACCCTCATCTTGCTCTGCAGTCTGGGCGGCTGGCAAATAACTGCGGCCCACACCGGGTCCGCCGCCACCAGGGCTGCCGATCGATATTTTTCCGAATGAAAGGCCCCGATCGATTGGAGCCCTTCACAGGAGAAGACGTGATCGAGTTTCAGATGGGAACCCGTTTACATCATGCCGCCCATGCCGCCCATGTCAGGCATGCCGCCGGCGGCGGCATCCTTCTTCGGCAAATCGGCAATCATGGCTTCCGTCGTCACCAGCAGGCCGGCGACCGAAGCCGCGTTCTGCAGAGCCGTGCGAACCACCTTGACCGGATCGACGATGCCCATGGTGATCATGTCGCCGAATTCGCCGGTTTGAGCGTTGTAGCCGTAGTTGTCGGTATCGCTTTCCAGGATCTTGCCGACCACGATCGAGGCTTCGCCACCGGCATTTTCAGCAATCTGGCGAACCAGGGACTGCAAGGCCTTGCGGATGATGCTGATCCCGGCATTCTGATCGTCATTCTCGCCCTTGATGTCGAGAAGGATCGAGGCTCGGAGCAGGGCCGTACCGCCGCCAGGCACGATGCCTTCTTCGACGGCAGCGCGCGTCGCATTGAGGGCGTCGTCGATGCGGTCCTTCTTTTCCTTGACTTCGATTTCCGTCGAGCCGCCGACGCGGATCACGGCAACGCCGCCAGCGAGCTTGGCCAGACGTTCCTGCAGCTTTTCGCGGTCGTAGTCGGAAGTGGTTTCCTCGATCTGAGCCTTGATCTGGCCAACGCGGCCTTCGATGTCGGCCTTGGTGCCCGCACCATCGACAACGGTGGTGTTCTCCTTGGTGATCGAGACCTTCTTGGCGCGGCCGAGCATATCGAGCGTGACGTTCTCGAGCTTGATGCCGAGGTCTTCGGAGATGACAGTGCCGCCCGTCAGGATCGCCAGATCCTCGAGCATGGCCTTGCGGCGGTCGCCGAAACCCGGAGCCTTGACGGCAGCGATCTTGAGGCCGCCACGCAGCTTGTTGACGACGAGCGTAGCAAGCGCTTCGCCCTCGACATCCTCAGAAATGATCAGCAGCGGCTTGCCACTCTGGACGACAGCTTCCAGGATGGGAAGCATGGCCTGCAGATTGGAGAGCTTCTTTTCGTGCAGGAGCACGTAGGCATCTTCCAGCTCAGCCACCATTTTTTCGGCATTGGTGACGAAGTAGGGCGACAGGTAGCCGCGGTCGAACTGCATGCCTTCGACGACTTCGAGTTCGGTTTCGGCGGTCTTGGCTTCTTCAACCGTGATGACGCCTTCGTTGCCGACCTTTTGCATCGCGTCGGCGATATACTGGCCTATCTCCTTCTCGCCATTGGCCGAGATGGTGCCGACCTGGGCGATCTCTTCCGAGGTGTTGATCTTCTTGGCCTTGGCAAGCAGGTCTTTCACGACGGCGGTAACGGCAAGGTCGATGCCGCGCTTCAGGTCCATCGGGTTCATGCCGGCTGCAACGGCCTTGCCGCCCTCGCGAACGATCGCCTGGGCGAGAACGGTAGCAGTGGTGGTGCCGTCGCCGGCGACGTCGTTGGTCTTCGAAGCGACTTCGCGGACCATCTGGGCGCCCATGTTCTCGAACTTGTCGTCCAGTTCGATCTCCTTGGCGACGGTGACACCGTCCTTGGTGATCCGCGGGGCGCCGTAGGACTTGTCGATCACGACGTTGCGGCCCTTCGGACCGAGCGTCACCTTCACTGCGTCGGCAAGGATATCGACGCCGCGCAGCAGCTTCTCGCGTGCATCACGGCCGAATTTGATCTGTTTGGCAGACATGGAAAAACTCCCGGGCCGTTGGCCCCATGGTCTTCGTCAAAAGGAAATAAGGAAGCAGCCGAAGATCAGGCGATGACGCCCATGACGTCTGCTTCCTTCATGATCAACAGGTCTTCGCCGTTGAACTTGATCTCGGTGCCGGACCACTTGCCGAACAGGATGCGGTCGCCAGCCTTGACATCGAGGGGAACGATCTTGCCGCTCTCGTCGCGGCTGCCGGTGCCGACAGCGACGATCTCGCCCTCCTGCGGCTTTTCCTTGGCGGTGTCGGGAATGATGATTCCGCCCTTGGTCTTGGCTTCGGCCTCGATACGGCGCACGACGACACGGTCGTGCAACGGCCGAAAATTGGTATTGGTCATTTGGGTTCCTTGGCGGGAGCGCAGCCCAATGGCGGGTTCCCGATCGGGCATCCCTAGCACTCTTGGGGTGAAAGTGCTAGCACGATTCGTGTTTTGGTGGTGATGCTGCCGTCCGCAGCGACGCCGTCTCGTTGCCGCGGGAGGGTCCGCCGGCATCGGGAACGTCGGCGGATCTCTCGCTGCATCCTAGCAGAAGCCGTTGAGCTTGAGGATCTTATGGGCTTCGATCGAGGCCCGGAGCTGATCCTCCGAGTTGCGCTCGCCATGGTTCGCATCCGGATGATGCATCTTGAGCCTCTGCTTGTAGCGGCTTCTGATCTCCTCCGGCGTTGCATCCGGCGAAAGGCCGAGCGTCTCGAAGGCCTTGGCTTCCAACACCTTGAGCTTACGTTGCTGGAGATCCGCTTTTGCCGCCTGGCGTTGTGCAGCGCTTTTACGTGCGTTCGTCGCCTTTGCAGAGCCGGAGCGGGCCATGGAGGGGAGCGGCATCTCCGAGGCCTTGCTGATACCGGTGCCCCAGGTCGGGCGGCTTCCGCTCGCCGCTTCCCTCTGATAGCGCGCGATTAAAGGGTCGGAGAGGTTTGGCGCAAAGTTATAACCTTTGGTGTACTCCCTTACATGCTCCGGACAGAACAGCAGATAAAGCCCCTCGGCATCCCGCCCTACAGGAGCGCGATGAGTGCCGCCCTTTTCGCATCCGTCCCACTGGCATTTCGGATGGTTCGGTTCGGCGCTCGGAGCCGGTTTTTTGCGGGTCGACCGGAGGCCGACAAATATCTTTGAATCAGACGTCATCGCGCCTTATATGGCGGTCCTGCATCGGCAGGCAAGGAGTATGGACAGGCTAACCACAACGCCAGTCCGCTGCCCCGACAGTTCCGCGACCGGCCGAGCGGGTTAAGCTCACCCTTTGGAAACGTTTTCGGCAGGATGCGCCAGCCGCCACCCCATGTTGAGGTAGGCGCGCGGGACCGCAAAGCCCCGTTGAGGGCTGTTTGAACAGGGCGCCAAAACTAAAAGTTGACTTATCCGCGAGTAGCCTCTATTAGGGGTTTATCGATCTTTTGCTTGCTGAACTTTGGTTGCCGCGCGATTAGCACCGCGCCTGACGAACTTCCCTTTCAAAATCAATCGCTATCATCATCCTCAGGCCCTTGGCTCTGGGGTCACTCAATCTTGCTTTGAAAGGGTTCATCATCATGACCACAGGCACAGTTAAATGGTTCAATTCCACCAAGGGCTTCGGCTTCATCCAGCCTGACAACGGCGGCGCTGATGCGTTCGTGCACATTTCTGCCGTCGAGCGCGCCGGAATGCGGGAAATCGTCGAGGGCCAGAAGATCGGCTACGAACTCGAACGCGACGTAAAGTCCGGCAAGATGTCGGCTTGCAACCTGCAGGCTGCCTGACCAAAAAGCGGCTTCCGCTTTGACCACGGATGTACTGGCACCGCTGGAAGCTGATTTTTTTAAGGCCGGGCATCATGTCCGGCCTTTTTGATTTTTCATCCTGCATATTCGCAAACAGGAACACCCATGACGTACAGCAAGATTCGGCAGCAGGCCGAGGCCGCCTTCGACCAGGTTCAATCGCAGTTCTTCGCCCGCGACCATGCGGTCGAGGAGCTTGATTATGTTGCGCAGGAACGGGAGGCGAAGACCCTGCGTCTTCGCGAAGCCCGCCTCGCCAGGGAAGAGTGCGATCGGAATGCAGCTCTCGCCGTAGCGCTCGCCAAGCGCCCGAAACAGAAACAAGTGTGAACAACGCCGTGATCGCGAATAGCCCCGCCGGTCATCCCGACTGGGATCTGGCATACTTGCGCAGCGCAAATTACGCTATGATCCTCGCCCGTTTCTTTCGGCCGACTGGATACTATGCATCATAGATGCTGGCCATCGTTGCCGAGGCGATATAGAAGCCGAATCCACCAACAGGCAGATCGCGATGGATGACTCGATCAAGATAGACAATCGCGGAGACTTCGGGCTCTGGGCCATCGAGGTGGCCAAGCAGATCGTCAGCGAACAGGGCTTCGACCTGGCCAAAGCTTCGCGCAGCGGCACGGAGGACGAGGTACGCATCGCCGGCAATGCGCTGGGGCAGGCGATCACCGATGCACTCATCGAGGTGTATGATGGTCTGCTCGACGGAGTGCCCGAAGAATAGGACAGCGCTAATTCGGGACGGGAAGATCGCGTTCATGGCGGCGGGTCATATCCATGGCTCCCGTCGACCAAGGACGTCCGACAATCTTGGGTTTGACGGGAAACGCCGGGAAATTGAAGAAAGGCCGCCGCGGGCGGCGCCCTTTCCGGTTGCGGTACAGGCAGGCGGCTATTCGGCAGGCTGGCCCGACGGTATAAACACGGTGTTTTCGGCGTCGATTCCACCTGCCATGGCGGCTGCGAGCTGTGTCTGGTCCAGTTCGTTTTCCCAGCGGGCGACAACGATGGTCGCGACCGCATTGCCGACCAGGTTGGTAAGCGCCCGGCATTCAGACATAAAGCGATCGATGCCGAGGATCAGCGCCATGCCGGCGACCGGCACGGATGGAACCACCGAAAGCGTTGCTGCCAGGGTAATGAAGCCGGCTCCGGTAATGCCTGCAGCGCCCTTCGAACTCAGCATCGCGACGAGCAGCAGCAGGATCTGGTCGCCGAGCGTGATCGGCGTGTCGGTCGCCTGGGCGATGAAGAGGGCGGCAAGCGTCATGTAGATGTTCGTGCCGTCCAGATTGAAGGAATAGCCGGTCGGAATAACAAGGCCGACCACCGAGCGCTTGCAGCCGGCGCGTTCCATTTTTGCCATCAGGCCAGGCAGTGCCGCTTCCGACGAAGAGGTGCCAAGCACAAGAAGCAGCTCTTCCTTGATGTAGCGAATGAGCGAGATGATCGAAAACCCATTGTAACGGGCGACGGCACCGAGAATGACCAGCACGAACAGGAGCGAGGTGAGATAGAAAGTGCCGATCAGCATGGCAAGGTTGGCAATCGAACCGATGCCGTATTTGCCGATGGTAAAGGCCATGGCGCCGAAAGCGCCGATCGGGGCGGCCTTCATCAGGATGGTCACGAGACGGAAGATCGGCGCGGTCAATGCCTGCAGGAAATCGAGAACCGGACGTCCGCGGTCACCGACCATGCCAAGTGCGATGCCGAACAGAACCGAGAAGAACAGCACCTGCAGGATATCACCCTGTGCAAAGGCGCCGACGATCGTGTCCGGGATGATGTTCATCAAAAAGCCGGTGATCGTGGCGTCATGCGCCTTGGCCGTATAGGTCGCCACCGCCTTGGCGTCGAGCGTGGCCGGATCTATGTGCATGCCGGCGCCAGGCTGGACGATATTCGAGACGAGGAGACCAACGGCGAGCGCGAGCGTCGAAAAGACCAGGAAGTAGATCATCGCCTTGCCGGCGACGCGCCCGACCTTCTGCAGGTCGGCCATGCCGGCGATACCGGTTGCCACCGTCAGGAAGATCACCGGGGCGATGATCATCTTCACCAGCTTGATGAAGGCATCGCCGAGCGGCTTCAGCGAAGCGCCGACATCAGGGTAGAAATGACCGAGCAGGATACCGGCGGCAATTGCCACGAGAACCTGAAAATAGAGATGGCGGTAGAAAGGAAGCTTGCCGTGCGTCTGCACGTCGGAAATCGTTGCGTTCATCGTATCCTCCATGGTGCCCCAACCTTTCGGCCTCCCGGGGCAGCGGCGTTACTCTTGCTGCAGGTGTGCTGCTGGCTTTTCCGGAGCAACCTGCGTGCCAAACCGGTGGCCAACGCCTAACGGGTTGATTTTTCATATTTAAATTGACATGGGGGAGGCGGGTTCTAAAGCTCGCTGTGCGGTTTCCCGCCGTTGGCCTTTGCTTTTTATGCGGATTTATGCACACATCCGCGGATGCTTGAGCAGCCCAGTCGAGAGAAATTCGTCAAAATGCCCGCCTTCGCGTGGGCTCCATGGCCCGTCTTTGCCTTCGCAGCCGCCACGATCCTGATATCCGCTCTCTACGCCGCCGGTCTTTATGGGCGCAGTTCCGCGCTCGAAACGCTCCTCGACCAGGGGCGCGCCGACGCCAACCTCAAAGTTGCGCTGTTGAGCGCGGTGCTGGAAAGACCGCGCGCGCTGCCTCTGCTTCTTGCCGAGGATCAACTGGTGGTCGGCGCGCTGGCGTCGAGAAGCACGCAAACCATCGATGCCCTCGACCGAAAGTTGGAAGGGCTCGTGACCGGCACACATGCATCCGTCCTCTACGTCACGGGCAGGGATGGAATCGCGGTCGCCTCCAGCAACTGGCGCGAACCCTTGAGCTTCGTCGGCAACGACTATTCGTTCCGGGAATATTTCCGACGCGCGATGGAGAACGGAACGGCAGAGCACTTCGCCTTGGGCAGTGTCAGCAAGCGCCCCGGGCTGTACATCTCGCGGCGTGCCGAAAACGAGGCAGGTGCGCTCGGGGTCGTTGTGGTGAAGATGGAATTCGACCAGCTCGAAAGCGATTGGCACGAGGCCAACCGTCCCGTCTACGTCACCGACGCGGATGGTGTCGTCTTGATCACCAGCATTCCGTCGTGGCGGTTCATGGCAACTGCGCCGCTGCCAGCCGAGCGACTTGGCGCCATCCGCGATAGCCTTCAATTCGGCGATGCGCCCTTGACGCCGCTTCCGATCGTGCGGCAGGAACCGCTTTCCGGTGGCGCATCGATCGTTTCAGCGATTCTGCCGGGAACGAGCGAAGGTGAGTATGTTCGCCTTCTGACGCCGGTCCCCTCGACATCCTGGCGCCTTGAATATCTTGTGCCGACCGAGCCGTCCGTCGCTGCTGCGGTCCGCGAAGCGCGGCTGCTTGCACTTGCGGTGCTCGTTCCGATCCTGGCGCTGATCGCATTGCTTTTGAGGCGGCGGCAGTTGATCGGCATTCGCATCGCCGCGGAGAAAGCCCTGCGCGTAGAGCTCGAACGCCGTGTCGTGGAGCGAACAACGGATCTGAGCCGCGCAAGGGACCTCCTGCAGGAGGAGATTGCCGACCACCGCAGTACCGAGTCGAAACTGCAGGTGGTGCAACAGGAGCTCGTTCAGGCAAATCGCCTGGCGATCCTCGGTCAGGTTGCTGTCGGGGTTGCCCATGAAATCAACCAGCCGGTCGCGACAATCCGTGCCTATGCCGACAACGCGCGTGTCTTCCTGCAACGGAACCGGACAGAATCGGCGGAAGAGAATCTCGGCGAGATCGCCGCCCTGACCGAGCGGATCGGCATGATCACCGAGGAACTCAAGGCCTTCGGACGCAAGGGACGGACGCCGCCCGAAGCCGTCGATCTGCGGGGCGCTATCGAAGGCGCGGTCGTTCTTTTGAGGAGCCGGTTCGCTGGCCGGCTGGACATACTCGCGATCGATCTGCCGCCGCCCGACCTTGCCGTTATCGGCAATCGCGTCCGCCTCGAGCAGGTGCTGATCAATCTTTTCCAGAATGCCTTGGAAGCGCTGGAGGGCAGGGCCGAGGCAAGTGTGAACGTCTCCGTGGAGACGCTGCCGGATGAGATCGTGATCAAGGTCTCCGACAATGGTCCCGGCATTGATCCAACGGTTAGAAGTTCGCTCTTCTCGCCCTTCAACACGTCCAAGGAAAAGGGGCTCGGCCTCGGTCTGGTTATCTCGAAGGATATCGTCGCGGATTATGGCGGCCGCATCGAGGTCGAAAGCGGCGAAACCGGTACGACTTTTATTGTCTATCTGCGCAAGGCGGTACCATGAGCAATCCAACACCTGTCGTCCTGGTTGACGACGATGCCGACCTTCTCAAGGCCACCGCCCAGACGATCGAGCTTGCGGGCTTTGCGGTCTCTCGATTTTCGAGGGCTTCCGACGCGCTGGCCCGGATCGACGATGGCTTCGCCGGCGTCATCGTTTCCGACATCCGCATGCCCGAGATCGACGGGCTGCAGCTCTTCGACCGCGTCCGCAAGCTCGATCCGGACCTTCCCGTTATCCTGATGACCGGCCATGGTGACATACCGATGGCCGTCAAGGCTATGCAGGATGGGGCTTACGACTTCATCACCAAACCTTTCGCCGCAGACCGTCTGGTGCAGGCCATCCGCCGCGCTGCAGAAAAACGGCGGCTGATACTGGAGAACAGAACGCTCCGCGATGTGGCCGAACAGGCACGCGACGACCTGCCGCTCATCGGCCAGACCGCGGCCATGGAGCGGCTGCGCAGAACGCTTCGCCAGATTGCCGATACCGACGTCGATGTTCTGGTGACCGGAGAGACCGGCAGCGGCAAGGAGGTGGTTGCCAATCTGATCCATCGATGGAGCCGGCGGTCGAAGGGTAGTTTCGTGGCGCTCAATTGCGGCGCGCTTCCCGAAACCATCATCGAAAGCGAATTGTTCGGCCACGAGCCCGGCGCCTTTACCGGGGCGCAGAAAAAGCGCGTCGGCAGGATCGAATACTCGAGCGGCGGCACCCTCTTCCTCGATGAGATCGAAAGCATGCCGCCCGCCACGCAAATCCATATGCTGCGCGTCCTGGAGGCGCGTGAAGTGGCACCTCTCGGCACCAACGAGACACGACCGATCGACCTCAGGGTCGTGGCGGCCGCCAAGGTCGATCTTGGCGATCCCTCGCAGCGCGGCGGATTTCGCGAAGACCTCTATTACCGGCTCAACGTCGTCACCATCTCGATTCCGCCGCTGCGTGAACGGCGCGACGATATCCTGCTCCTTTTCGGGTTCTTCTGCGAACGGGCCGCCAGGCGGTTCAACCGCCCGACGCCTGTTCTGTCATCTTTTATCCGCCATCACCTCGAAACCCATCCTTGGCCGGGCAATGTCCGCGAACTGTCCCACTTTGCGGAACGTTTCGTCCTCGGGCTTGCAGGCGAGGGCGACAGGACGATCGTATCACCGGAGGCTGCTACCCTGACGCTACCCCAGCGCCTCAACCGGCATGAAGCGGAGATCCTCCGGGAGACGCTGGCCAGCAATGGCGGCGATGTCCGCCGGACGATCGAGGCGCTCGGAATTCCGCGAAAGACCTTTTACGACAAGCTCCAACGGCACGGGATAGAGCGTGCCTCCTTCGACCAGGGCGCAAAGCCGGCCAGATAAGATCTCAAGGCTGCAAACAGGCTTTTTGGCGATCGCGACGTGGGTCAACCGATTTCTGCGGCACTGTTCTTCAGGACGGCGCCGCTATCCTCAAGCTCAGGCGGCGCACCTATCGATTGTCGCTTGATGAGTGTGGTCGCCAGCACCCGGCAGCGTGGCGCATCGCCGATGCCGGTAATCCGCCGGACAAGGATTTGCGCGCTTTCGAAGCCGAGGTCGTAGACCGGCTGGGCAATCACCGTAATCGGCGGGCTGGTCACACTTGTCCAGTCGGCGTCGTGGAAAGCGACAAGCGACAGGTCTTGAGGGATGGACATGCCCAGTCTGCGAAGGGTCTTGAACACTTCAAGCGCCACCACGTTGTCCGACGCAAGTATGGCAGTCGGCCTGTCGGCGCCCTGAAGCAACTCGGAAATGATCTTGTCACCCTCGCCGCGGCGGTTGGCGCCGAGCCGGATGTAGCGCTCCGGATGCTCGATACCGGCAGACAGGCTTGCCGCGACGACGCCTTTTATTCTCTCCATCACCGTGCTCAGATTGATCTGGTGCGGTCCCCGGTAGATCGGGTCGTCCGACTCTGTGGCCGAGATGTAGGCAATACGGCGATGCCCGGCTTCGATCAGGGCTCGCGTGGCGGCCCCGGCCGCCTGCCGGTCGTCCGTCACGACGGCATCGACCGCGAGATCCGGAATGGTCCGGTCCAGAAGGACGAGAGGTCGACCGGATCGCTGGACCTCATGCAGGTGCTGCGTCTCATATACCGAGGCGGGCGTAACGATCAGTCCATCCACGCGCTTGCCCATCAGGACGCGGACGGCGGCCTTTTCCTTGGCGGCATCCTCGCCGGAATTGGACAGAATGACATCAAACCCGGCAGCATGCGCCGCATCGCTGATACCGCGCACGGCCTGGCCGAAATACGGGTTTTCGATATCGCCGACGACAACCCCAATCGTCTTCGATTTTCCGGTCGTCATGCTGCGCGCAAGCTCGTTGGCCTGGTAGCCAAGCCTCTTCGCGGCCTCGTGGACCTTCTCCTTCACGACGGGGCTTGCCGTACCGTAGCTACCCAGAACGCGTGCGGCGGTCGCCTTGGATACACCTGCGCTCTGCGCAACGTCCGAGATGGTGACAAGCCGCTTTGACGTCGTTCTCTTCATCATAGGTCCGTGACATAGGCTGAGAAAAAAACGGCGTCAAGAAAATCACACCATTGACATGTGAGACCGGTCTCAAATACGGTTGATACCGGTCTCATAAGGGGATGCGAGATTCTTTTTCGCCTCGAACGGACGAGCCCTACGGCAATCAAGGACGAAGGAACATGCAGTTGACGATCTCAACTTCCAGCCAGCGGATTGCCGTCATCGGCGGCGGTATTTTCGGTGTTTCCTCGGCGGTTCATCTGGCCCGGCTGGGCGCGCACGTCACCCTGGTCACGGAAGGGGCGTTCGCCAGCGGCGCCTCCGGCCGATCCCTGGCCTGGCTCAATTCGGCACGTTTCCGTTCCACCGAATATCACCGTCTACGGGTCGTCGGCATCGATCGTTATCGGACACTGGCAAGCCGCAATGAAGGTGCTGCCTGGCTGCGCTTCGAGGGCGGTTTGACGTGGGACGCGGATGACGCGTCGAACCGGATTGCGGAAGCCCACGCTCACGAGCAATCGATCGGTTATGACTGCCAGCTCCTTGGCGCCGCAGAAGTGGCGAAGGTCACGCCCGGCATCAATGCTGCGGCGATTTCGCGCCAGGGCGCGATTTTCAATCCGGGTGAGGGCTGGGTGGATCTGCCTTCCCTGATCGACATCCTCGTGCGGGAATTCAAGGCACTCGGCGGTCAGGTGGTAACCCATGCCGGCAAGGCCGTCGTCAATATGAAAGCCGGGCGTGCAGCCGGGGTCTCGACTGCAAATGGCAATCATATAGAAACGGACGCGGTCCTCGTTGCCACCGGTGCAGCCGTGCCGGAGATGGCGCAACAGGTTGGCCATGCCATTGCCGATGGAACGCCGATCGCCCTTCTTGTCAAGTCGAAGCCTTTCAGGTCCGCGGTGCGCGCGGTCCTCAATACGCCGAACGTGGCGCTGCGTCCGACGCCGGATGGTGCGGTCGTCTGCGATTCCGCGTGGTCGGAGGAAGAACTCAACCGCCGCTCCGATGGGGCCTACGAGGTGAAGGAAGAGACGCTTCGGCGTCTTCTTTCGGAAGCCTCGAACGTGCTCGAAGGCAACCCGGCCCTCGAACTGGAAAGCTATCACTGCGGCCCGAAGCCCGTGCCGGGTGACGGGGAACCGGTGATCGGTCCGCTCGAGGGCATCCCGGGCTATTTCGTCGCCTTCAGCCACAGCGGCGCGACACTGGGCCTGATTGCCGGTGAGCTCATCGCCCGCGAGATCGTGACCGGGGAGGCAAGCCCTCTGCTTGCGAATTTCCGGCCGGCCCGTTTCGCGCAGAAAAGCCGAGCGTTGGCGTCGTAAGCTGAGCTGCAGGGAGGAGATTGCAGATGACGGCGAAGGAGAAGAATTCAGGGATGACCGATCCGGAAATTGCCGTCGAATTGTCCGGTGTCGACAAATGGTTTTCCATTCTCCAGGTGCTGCACGACGTCAACCTCACCGTTCGGCGTGGAGAAAAGGTTGTTGTTTGCGGTCCCTCGGGTTCAGGCAAGTCCACCATGATCCGCTGCATCAACTATCTGGAAAAGCACCAGAAGGGTCGCATCGTCGTCAACGGTACGGAGCTGACGGACAACAGGAAGGTCATCGACCGTGTCCGGCAGGATGTCGGCATGGTGTTTCAGAACTTCAATCTCTATCCGCATCTCACCGTGCTCGAAAACTGCATGCTGGCCCCCCGTTGGGTTAAGGGCGTTGCGAGAAAGGATGCCGAGGCCGTGGCGCGAGCCTATCTGGAGCGGGTGCGGATTCCCGATAAGGCGGATTTCTATCCAAGCCAGTTGTCCGGCGGGCAGCAGCAGCGAGCGGCGATAGCCCGATCGCTCTGCATGAGCCCGAAGATTATGCTGTTCGACGAACCGACCTCGGCACTCGATCCGGAACTCGTTCGTGAAGTCCTTGATACCATGGCGCAACTGGCGAGCGACGGCATGACCATGGTGTGCGTCACGCACGAAATGGGTTTCGCGCGGCAGGTCGCGGATAGGGTGGTCTTCATGGACGCGGGCAGGATCGTCGAAACCGCGCCGCCCGGAGAGTTTTTCGGCAATCCCAGGGAAAGCCGGACAAAGGCGTTTCTCAGCCAGATACTGCACTAGCAGGTCTGCTTTCTGCATCCTTACCGGTTGCGGCAAAAAGCATACGAACGGGAAACGTTCGCTGGGCAAAACAACGAAACAAAGGGAACGACTGCCATGTATAAATCCATCAGCATGTTTCGCCGCACGGCCGTGGCTCTCGGCGCTCTTGCCGTCTTTTCGCTTACGGCGCTGCCCGCTTCGGCTCAGGCCCTGCCCAAGGCGATCAAGGATGCCGGCGTGATCCGCATCGGCGTCAAATGCGATTCTCCTCCATTCGGTGCATCCGGCACCGACGGCAAGCCGGCCGGCATCGAGATCGAGATGGCGAAGCAAATCGGCATTGCCGCCTTCGGAGCCGCCGAAAAGGCGGAACTGAGCTGCGTGGCGACGGATGCCCGCATTCCCTCCCTGACCGGCGGAAAGATCGACCTGATCATTGCGACGCTCGGCAAGACGCCGTCGCGCGAACAGGTGATCGACTATTCCGATATCTACTACTGGGGCAGCAGCCGGGTGATAGTACCGAAGGACAGCAAGGTTCAGAAGCTGGCCGACCTCGACGGCAAGTCGATGCTCATCATCAAGGGCGGTTCGCAGCTGAAGTGGCTGAAGGAACGCATCCCGAGCCTGGAATTCGTCCAGCTCAACACCAATGCGGACAATCTGCAGGCCCTGCAGCAGGGCCGCGCCGACGGCTATGTTGGAGATGCGATCACGATCGCGACGCTTGCGGCCAACTATCCGGAATTCCGCACGCTGGAAGAGCCCGTCGATCTCGGCTTCAATGGCGTCGGCGTCCGCAAGGGCGAGGACGAACTCAAGGCTTTCGTCAATGGTGTGGTGAAGAAGCTGAAGAACGAGAAATTTTACTCGAAAACGGTGCCGACCTTCGTCAAGGATCCGGTCGTCGCGGTGGAAATGGTAAAATCCTTCGAAACGGATCCGCCGGCCGCAAAGTGAGCGAACCCGGTCCTGGCGGTTTCGACCGCCAGGACCCCATGTTCACCGGTATTTTCGAGCGGGATGACGGCCATGGACTTTGCTTATATTCTCGAGGCCCTGCCGGATCTGATGACCGGCCTCAAAACGACGCTGATCGTCAGCTTTCTCGCAATATTCCTGTCCTGCCTTATCGGCCTGGTGGGTGCGGTTCTGCGGACGAGCGGGATCAAGCCGCTGCAATATGCTGTCACGGCCTATGTCGAATTCATTCGCGGCACGCCCTACCTCGTGCAGATCTTCTTCATCTTTTATGGACTTCCGAGCCTGGGCCTGCGCTTCAGCATCTTCTGGTCCGGGGTCATTGCGCTGACGGCCTGGGCAAGCGCCTTTCAGATCGAAAATTTCCGCGCCGGTCTCGCGGCCGTCGGCAGCGGAATGCATGACGCCTCGGCGTCCCTCGGCCTCAGGCGCTGGCAACATTCGATGTTCATCATCCTGCCTCTGGCGACCCGCGCCGCTCTGCCATCGGCGATGAATACGATCGTGGCGACGGTGAAGAATTCCGCATACCTGCAGGCGATCGGCCTCGTGGAGCTGACCTTCGTCGCCGTCGACCGGATCGCCTACGATTTCCGGGCGATCGAAATGTTCGCCTCGATCTGTGTGATTTATCTGATCTGCGTCTTCACCATCTCTGGCCTTGGCTACATGGTCGAACGGCGTCTCAGCCGTCCTTTCGGCGGGAGGTAGACGATGCTGCTTCTGGAATTCCAGTCCTTCCTGTTGGACGGCCTCCTGAATACCCTGTTTCTTTCCTCGGTCATGATCGCTGGCGGAACGTTCTTCGCGGTGATCTTCGCCGCCGGTCTTTCTGCTCCATCAGGGTGGCTGAGGCGGCCTGTCTATGCTCTCGTCGAATGCCTGCGCGACATTCCGCTGATGGTCACGGTGCTGATGGTCTATTTCGTGCTGCCGCATGCGGGCCTGTCGTTCAATCCGTTCTGGTCGAGCGCGCTCAGCGTGTCGGTCTGGGGCGGCGCGAACGGCGCGCATATTATTCGCGCCGGCCTGCTGTCCGTGCCGAGCGGTCAGCGGGAAGCCGCCCTGTCATCCGGTCTGCGCGGCTGGAAAGGGTTGTTCCTGGTCATCATCCCGCAGGCGATGCCTGTCATTCTGCCGCCTTACGTGAGCCTCGTCACCAGCCTCACCCAGGCGAGTTCTCTCGGCGCGGTCCTCGGTGTCAACGAACTGCTGCGCTCGGCGCAGATCCTGATCGAGCAGACGACCATCGCGCGCGGAGGAAGCCCTGCCTATCTGGTCTATGGAGCCATTCTTGTGGTGTATTTCGCTCTCTGCTGGACGATATCCGCCTTCGGCGCGAAGCTTGAGCGGCATTTCGCGAAGCCATACCAGCGGGCCAATGGCAAAACCCAGCTAGAAGGGCGGCCGACGGTCGCCCTGCAAATCACCACGACCTGAACCGGTATCCTGTTCCATATCGGGCAGACCAAGATCTTGGTTCGCGTTTGGAAAGCGACCTTGGCCTTTAACCGCCGCAAGCGTGTCCGAGGCCGCTTTTCAGAGGGATCTGAGACGCAGGATCAACGTCTTCGAGCGGCGGAGTGTGGTGAAGGCTGCGCCGAGCGCGATGATACCGAGACCAATCATCAGGATCTGATTGTATCCGCCCCACAATGGTTCCAGGATGGATGCCAATCCTGCCGCGGTGATCGTTGCCATTCGATGCTGCTTGGCCATCGGGCCGGAGAAATCGCTCGGATTGCCCGTGGCACGGCCGAGTTCCCGGACGTAGGCCGTCAACACGGCGAAAGCGCCGGCGGCCCAGCCGAGCCCCGGCATGCCGATCCCATATCCAACGCCTGCGAAGATCAGGAGATCGGCGACGCGGTCCGGGAACTCGTTCCAGAACGGCCCGTCCGGTTCCCCCTTCCCGCCTTCGACGGCGACCATGCCGTCGAACAGATTGCAAAGCAGCCGGACCTGGCAAAAGAGAACGGCCAGGAGCAGGCAGGCAACGCGCTCCCAACCGACCGTCTGTCCCGCCAGATAGAAGGCACCGCCGGCAAGGGCCGCCGCGACCATGCTGGCCTGGGATATCTGGTTCGGCGTGATGGTTTTTGACGCCATCCATCGCGCGATCGAACCTGCCCAGCGCGTGTTTCGGCTTGCCAGGGGCCGCCTGTCGCCTGTCTCGGTCATGTCCCGGTACCTCGTCTTGCGGAGATCGAATAGTTGTAGATCGTGGCGTAGCTCGTCGATACCAGAAGCGGAACTGCGACGGTCCTGAGGATTTCCGGGGTGCCGCTTGCCGCGTGGATTGCGACGAGAACAGCGGTCGAGCCCAGGCAGGCAATAAGCGGCGGCGCCCATAACCGTGTCGGGCCATCAAAGCGCTTCGAAAGTCCGTCGATCGCCGACTTCAGGAAAAGCGTCAGGCAGGCGGACACCACGCCCTGCACCAGGCCGGAATAAAGCGGCGTTGGCATGTCATAGGCCCGGTTGGCAAAGACGGCCCAGCCGCCCATCGCAAGAAACGCGAACAGCACATGTACGGTCCCGCTGCGTGCAAGTCGCCTCAGCGCCTTCGGGATCACAACGACCACCAGTAGCGCACGATATGGAAGAAGATCGGCGCCGAGAAGACGACGGAATCCAGCCTGTCGATCAGTCCGCCATGACCCTCGATGAGGTTGCCCCAGTCCTTGACGCCGCGGTCCCTTTTGATCGCCGACATCACCAGGCCGCCGAAGAAGCCCATCAGCGTGATGATGAAGGCGAGAAGCCCCGCCTGAACAGGCGTGAACGGGGTTATCCACCAGAGGGCGGCACCGATCAGAGTGGCGCTGATGACGCCCCCGGCAAAGCCCTCGACCGTTTTGGACGGCGACAGTTTCGGTGCGATCTTGGTGCGTCCGAACAGCTTGCCCCACACATATTGCAGCACGTCGCTCAGCTGGACGACGATGACCAGGAAGGCGATCAACAACACGTTGCGGCCCTCGTAGCCCGGTATGTTCAGGGTCAGCAGCGCCGGGACATGCGAGGCGCAGAAAACGCAGATCATCAGTGCCCATTGCACCTCTGCAATACGGATCAGAAAGCGCTCCGTATCGCCCCTGAGCACGGATATGATCGGCATCAGCAGGAACGCATAGACCGGAATGAAGATCGAGAAGATGCCGTATTGTTCCGCCCAGAGCAGATAGTACTGAAGCGGCACCACGATGAAGAAGGCTGCGGCCAGCGCCCAGTGATCGGCCCGGCGGGTGTTGATGAGGGTGATAAATTCCCTGAGTGCGGCAAAGGAGCAAAAACCGAAGAGAATGAGAACCCCGATGCGGCCCGCGACGAAAGCCATGCCGATCAGGACGACCATGATCCACCAGGCCTTGATCCGGGCGTTGAGGTTTTCGATCGCCGCATTCGAGCCGTTCGGCGAGAGGCGCTGCTGCAGCACGTAACCGACGGCCGATGCAAGAATGAGCACGCCGAAGATACCGGCCACCAGCGTCAATAGATCGGAACTCGCGGCACTCATTCACCACTCCCGGCAGGCTTGGGGGACAGGGCTAGAAGAGCAGTCTGCATTCGTTCAAGGAAAACGTCCTTGGTTTCATCCGGCGCCAAGCGAAGGGCGCTACCGAAGGTGACGGTGCAGATCAACGGTATAGGGACGATCTCGCCCTTCGGCATGACCCGGTTGAGATTGTTGATCCAGACCGGAACCAGATCGATGTCGGGGCGCGCCGCGACCAGATGAAAAATGCCGCTTTTGAACGGAAGTAGCCGGGCATCGGACTGGTTTCGCGTGCCTTCCGGAAAAAGGATAAGCGATGAGCCGGCATCGATCGCCGAGGCCATCTGCTCGACCGGATCCTCTGTCCTCTTGTCCCGCTCCCTGGCGATCAGAACGGCATTGAAAACGTCACGGCCAATAAAGCGGTTAAGCCTTGATTTCAGCCAGTATTCGGCACCGGCAACCGGACGGGCCTGGTGACGCAGCCTTGGCGGCAGCACCGTCCAGACCAGAACGAAGTCACCGTGGCTCGAGTGGTTGGCGAAATAGATGCAAGGGTTGGACGGCAGGCCTTCCTCGGGCCATATGGCGCGAACCGCCGTGACCGCGCGGGCAAATACGACAATTGCAGCCGCCACGGCTCTTGTTATGAAAGCCTTCATTCGTCCCCCGGTCGACGTGAGCGATAGCGCTCATGAAAACTTTAGCATTGTCACTGTCGGAAGAAAGGAACTTTGCAGAATTCCGACGAAAAATAGCACGGATGTCATCGCACTCTTTCCCGTTGAACAGACTCGGTCATCCGGAGGCCGCAAACCATCTGTGTCGATTTGCTTGGTCGAGCGGAATCCATTTCGTTGTACTCATACTGCTTTTTGCCGTCCAAGTTCGATGGAATCTTCTCGATCGTCTGGAATCCGCCAATTGTTGACGTCTGCACTCTCAAGTGGACGAACCAACTTGGGGCTGGAACTGGACTGCCCGGTCCGGGCGAGCTCCGCGGATAGAGGCCATTTGAATGCTGAATCTTGCCCCGGAGCCAGTAGGGCCGAACGCTGATAATGGGTGGTGGATGTGACCTAAGGAGTCCGCCAACGTCACAATCGGTGGGTCGCAATTATATGGTCTCAAATTGTTGTTGACTAGGAAACTATGTTGTTTTAGTTTCCTAGTCAACAAGGAGTTTCTTATGACCCAGACCTCGAAACTGACCGATCACACCGGGTACTGGATGCGAATGGTGTCGAATGCCGTGTCGCAGGAGTTTGCGCGCAAGGTATCTGGCGAAGATGTCACCGTCGCGGAGTGGTCGTTCATGCGGGCGCTATACGAACGCGAGCCGACGCCGCCGTCAGTTCTTGCAGAGAGAATGGGCATGACCAAGGGCGCGATCAGCAAGCTCGCCGAGAGGCTGACAGCCAAAGGGCTGGTTGCGCGGGAGGAGAGCCCGGACGACAAGCGCGCCCACAGCTTGTCCCTGACGACAGGGGGCCGCACCAAAATTCCGGTGCTGGCATCGCTTGCCGACCAGAATGACGCTGAATTCTTCGGCGTGTTGACAAAGGAAGAGCATGAAGCGCTCGACCGTATCCTAAAGGTTCTCGCCGAGCGGCGCGAACTGAAAGCAACTCCGGTGGAGTAAGGCGCCGGCCAAACTCAATATCGAAACGAAAGGAAACCGCCATGGACGCGGAGCGGATTTCTATTGCCAAAGCCTGCCAGGACGGTGCGCACGACAACAGCCTCTGCTTCCCGGAATTCGTCGGCAAGCTGATCGCCGCTGGCTTCGAAGGCTACATGGTGGACTATCGCCGCAACACCCAGACCTTCTATCTTCCAGACGGCGACAGCGTCGTGCTGAACATGCAGCCCTCTGGCTGTAGCGTCGCCGCCGCCTTCGATGCCGCCGAGGTTGAACGCCTCGTGCGGTGGGCGCAAGCCAATCCCGCCGACTACAGCTACGTCGCTTTCTGCGAGCAAGCGAAGGCGGCCGGCTGCGCGGGATATCTCGTCTCGTTCCTCGGCCGACGCGTCGTCTATTTCGGGCGTACCGCCGAGACCCATGTCGAGCACTTCCCCAAGTGACGGGGTATCAGTCATGACGCTTTCCGGATTTTTCATTGGCGGGGCCATCCCCGCCGTGTACCTCGGGCTGGGTACCGTTTTCATGCGAGCGAGCCTGGCCGCGGGCGCATCCATTTCCCTTTACCTGGCGGTCGTAGGCAGCGTCGTGCCGCTGCTCGGCTGGTCGGCCTTCATCTGAACAGGCGGTCCAATTCTCTCAGTCCGAGCAGTGCTCGAATGTGCCGGCGTAGAGCGCCTCGATCTGTTCAACCTCCGTATCGTTGAGTGCAGCGAACTCCTTTGTGCGCGCCCGCTGCGACAGGCGACCCCCATTTTGGTCGAGAAATTTGTGCAGCAACTCGGCTTGGGCCATAGGCATGTCGACGACCTCCTGAACACCAGCCGCGAAAAGATCAAAGGCTTGGAGGAACCGGACTTCCTGCGGCAGATCATGATCCACGGTCTGTTCGACGCAATCGTAGAGGAAGGCGGCATGCTCAGTTGCGTCGAAGTACCGGTAGAACGAAGCAGTGTCGTTCAGCACTTCAACGTTGCCAGCAGCGGTGGGGCGCCATTCAATGAAAGGAAACAAAGGGCCAGACCAGGATTCCAGCACAGCCCTGTACTGGTCTATGTTTCGCAGGATTGCTGCGCTGACGGGAAACACGAGACCAGGCGGGCTATAGGATGCTGTCGCGAGGGCATGATGGATCAGCCAGCGGTGAAGGCGGCCGTTCCCATCGACATACGGGTGGATGTAGACGAAGCCGAACGCCAGGCAAGCTGCGGCCACGACCGGATCCATCGCTCCTCGTGTCGCGCGATCGGAATAGGCGATGAGACCGCCGATCAAGCTTTCGAGGTCCTCATGTCTGGCGCTGATGTGATGGGGAATGGGCATATTGGTGTCGCGGTCATGAACACCGACGAAACCGCCCTCATCTCGGAGCCCGAGGCGCACGAAACGAGCATCGCCGATGACGATCCGCTGAAGACGATCGAGCGCCTCGAGACTGAGCGCTCTCACGCCCGCCTGCGAAATAGCCTGTCCCCAACGCGCCGCTCTTTGCCCAGACGGCCGCTCTCCTTCAATAGCGAACGATGACTTTGAATCGTTGAGCAAGATGAACGCTGCGGCGCGTGCTATCAGATCGGGTCGGACCCGGCCCATCGCTTCGCGCGCCCGCACGCCAAGCGCCTTCTGCGAGAATGCGGCAAGAGCCTCTGTCTTTCGAACGAGCGGACAGAAATCTGCGGTGCCGGGAAGGTTGTTCAGGACCTTGTGCCGAGGCGACGGATCGCCCTCCGCCAGACCATATTGCTGATCCGGGTTGAGAACCGGGACCATTCGCACTTTGCCGGGATCTGGAATATCGAGCTGGACGCCCGTCAGCCATTCGTACAGAAACCAGATCCGTCGCGCAAAGGCGCCGGTTGGAGTCATCCGGATAATCGCCTCGATCGCCTCAGGGTGAGCTGCTCGAAAAAGTGCGGCCAGCACCTGAAGGTCGATGCCTTCATATTTGAAGGCAAAGACCAGCTGAGAGACCAGGGTTGACTCCGGACGATGGCGAGGCGTGAGCATGAGCCACGCTTCGGTCGATCTGGGGTGATGCCGCTCCGAGATCGCGGCCATCCGCGAGGGGGGGGGGAACGATTAGGTCAAACCGCAATGATCGCAGCATAGCCGGCCGGCTCGCCTCGTTCGGGCAACGGTCTTCCGTGAAAGTCAATCACGCCCTGCGTTGGCCATTCACCCATAGGTCATCTCGCGAAATTGGATCACCGGATCTAGACCCCGTTGCGGGAAACCGTCACCGTCAGTGAAAACCTATCACCATTGGCCAAATTTGTGAAATATATTCACGCGAGGATGTAATCCCTGATGTCATCTGTCTGTCAGCACGTTCGTCCACAGATCGATACCGGGCCTCCACCTTTCGGGAGCCATAGCCATAGAGCGTTCTCCTAGAGGCCGCTCGCCCTCAGCATCGCGCCATCGCCAAATACAGGGCTGTTCCTGCGCAGGATTTCCGTGGCCCGCCAGTCAGTGAGATTGGCCGCGAGAGCGGACCATGCGATGCACGGCACGACGTGGCCTTTCCACCGTCCAGTTATGGCCTCGACGATTGAGGTTGCGCACGACATTGTCCCAGCTATGCTTCGGCCGAAGTTGCCGAACAATGGGGAGCCAAGTCTGGGCAGAGGAGATCAGCTCGTCGATATAGAGTTTTTGCCGCGCCTTCGACACAGCCTTGATCGCGTCCGGTCGCCTCTCCCGAACACCTCGATTGCCTAGCAGCCTGCCGCGGGCTTTTGCCCCCTTGATGCCGGCCTTGGTTCGCTCGGCGATCAGCGCTCGTTCGAGCCGCGCGACGACGGCACCAAGGACCTGGAGAGAAAACATGCCCTGTGGCCTGGACGTATCGATTGGATCGCAGATCGAACGAAAATGAACACCACGCTCTTCGAGATCTTCTGCAGGTAAAGGCGGCTGAGGCTGCAGACTTCATGCGCCTGTTCAGCACACCGAGTCGCCTGATACTGCTGTGCCACATCGCCCAGAAGGAGAGGTCTGTTGGCGAGATCCAGGAAGATCTGGATTTCAAGCAGCCGGCGCTGTCCCAGCAGCTTGGCGAATTGCGCCAGGCCGGTGTCGTGCAGACGCGGCGTGAATCGCGGCAAATTTACTATTCGATCGCCGATGATCGCGTTGCAGCCGTCATGGAGATGCTGATGCGCGTGTTTTGCAATGCCGAGGCCGGCCAGCCATCTTCCCGGATCGATGCTGTGGCTTCGCTTGCTGGACAAAGGCCGGCCGCCCCTGAGGGCTTTGTCGGCGAGATGGCGCGTTGGGCGCGGCTGGTGAAGGCCGACTGAGACATTAATCGTCGCCAGCCTCGCTAGGCGCGATCGCGGATAGATCAGAAATTGAACGTCGCGTTTTTCAAGGTCCCTAATCATCTGCAATAGGTCGCTGACTGGTACGCTCATCGCTGGGGCGAATTCGCCCATTAGTCCGTGAGAACCGGTTGGGCCGGTGATATACTGGCACGCATGAAAAAGCTTTTGCACGTGACGTGCCTCGATTTCTGCTTGACCTCGTGAAATCATCGCAAACGCTAGCAGCCAGGCAGGCATGAACCTGCCTGGCGAGCGGTGGATTTCTGTTGCTGAGGATATCAGCCGCCGAAGCCGAAGCCTGGGGGCATATCTGTCAATGAGATGCCGAACGGTTCGAGGCTTTTCAGGATCCAGGTCTGGTTGTTGCCAATGCGTCGATTGTATTCGGCCCAGGCGGATACAAAGCTCTTGAAGGTTTCGTCGGCCTTGTAGTTCAGCGCTATAACCGAAGGTGTGGAGAGAACCGGCGTCGGAACCTTCACGCTACCGATCGTCGTTGCCCGCTTGGCTATGACGAGACCGTTTAGCATGGTATTAACCAGCGCGTCGGCTTTGCCGGTGCTGACGGCGACGATCGCCTCGTCACGGGTCTTGAAACGCAGGACATTGGCCTTGGGAAGAAATTGCTGGGTAATCAGATCCTGAGCAGACCCCATATCGACGGCAAAAGTGTATTTGGGATCGTTGAGTTCGTTCCAGCTTTTGCCATCCAGCTCTTTTTTGGACGAAACCAGCACAAAACTGTTATAGTAAGTCGGAGCGGAGAAGGAAACTGACATGGCGCGAACCGGTGTCGCGGTCACTGCAAAGGCCATATCGACCTTGCCGCTCTGAACGTCGAGGATGGCGTTCGCCCAACTGGATTCGACAATTTCGAGCTTTACGTTAAGGCTCTTGGCCACATCGTTGGCCATGTCTATGACAAAGCCTTGCCATTCGCCGGATCGTGGATCCTTGTTGTAATAAGGCACTTCGTTAAGAATGGCTGGAATGCGCAAGACGCCGCGCGCGCGAATATCTTCGATCGTGCCTGCGGATGCTGCTGTTCCGAACAGCGAGAGTGCGACCGCTGCGGCACCACAGATCTTCGAAATCAAATTCATTGCTGGTTTCTCCATTGTTCCCCGGAATTGCCTTCGCAATCTCTGGCTGCCTTGATCTCCGGTAGCCTTGCCCAGCCTATCCCGCAGATCGGTCCGCACAATGCTAGAGACGCGGACGGACTTATAGTCTTTTTTATATGTCGCCATCACAGGGGAGCGATGGTGTATCCTTCGCCGCGCGGCGGATCGAGGATCGGCCCGACCAGCTCGCGGCGACAGTCTTCGAACAATTGCTGGACGGTGGGGTGCTTCTGAAGGAAACTGGCGCTGCCGAAATAGACACGGACTTCCGGCAGGCTGGTGAGCTTCATCGTCGTGATGGTCTCTTCCTCTGCTCCGACGCACCAGGATGGGATGATCGAAAAGCCGAGGCCTTCCTCCACGCAGCGTTTGACGCTTGAGCTGCCGGAGGTGGAAATGGCTGGCTGTATTGAGCGCCCGTCACGACTGAGAAAATCGACGGAGAGATTGCGCAGGGTTTGGCCTGGTTCATAGGTGATGAAGGGCTTGCCGTCAGCCCAAAACGGGATGTCGGACTGCGCCGGCGGTTCGCCCCAGCTGCGCGGGTAGACGAGACTAAGCCTGTAACTTCCCAACAATCGCTGGGGGACCACGGGATCGCCGAAATAGCGTTCGGAAATGCAGATGTCGAGGCTGCCGTTCTTGACCAGCTCGGCCAGCACCGTGTCCCTTTCCGATACGGCGAACTCCATCTCCGGAAAGACCTCGCGGAAACGCGAAAGCACTCTGGGAAACAGGTAGAAGAAAATCGCCTGAGGCATGCCCACTCTCAGCGATGATCGCTGGCTTTCGATCAGCTTGGTCAAGCGCTCAAGCATGATATCCAGTTCGGGATGGAGCAGATTATAAAGCGCCCGGCCGCGCGGGGTGAGCGAAATGCGTTTCGCTCCCTGCTCGCTGTCGATCAGCTTCCCCTTCAGGATCTGCTCCAGGCGGCGCACATGATTTGCCGCGGATTGATAGCTTAGATTGAGCTCCCGTGCCGCCCCGGAAAACGAGCCGTGACGTGCTACCTGATAGAAGGTCTGGATAAGAGTAAGGCTAATTTCGGCCATGGCTTTTCCCCCTTTTAAACCGCTCTACGAGTTCGCTTTCGCGCCGCCGATACAAATTTCATGAACTATGAAGACCGTTCTCTTGTATCGACGCCCGCTGCCCACTGCCGCCAATATTGGGTCACAGACTTAATTTTTGTCGGTTAAAGCAGCATGCCATCCTCAAAACCCGCCACAGCCATTATTGTCGGTTCAGGTATCGTCGGAGCAGCGACCGCCTATTTCCTGACGCGGCGCGGGATAAAAGTCACGCTCCTCGATGCCACGGCTCCCGCGGCCGGAGCAACAGGTGCGGCCGATGGCGCCGTCTCTGTTGCGAGCAAGCGGCCGGGCCCGATGATGGAAGCGGCGCTGGCCGGTGTGGCGCTTTATCGCAAGCTTGCCGAAGGCGGCCTGTTCTCCGACGTCTTCAAGAGCCGCTCGACATTCATCGTGGCGGCATCGGATGCCGAATGCGAGGTTCTGCATGCCCATGCCGCAGCTCTTGCGAGTGCCGGCGTGCAGGTTGAACTCCTGTCGGAAGCCGGGATACGGCAGCGTTTTCCTGCCCTGTCTTACGATGCGAAGCTGGCGGTCGAGGTGTTTGGCGAAGGTCATGCCATCGGCTATCAGATCGTGCATCGTTTTTTGACGGCGGCTGGCGTCGTCGTAAAGCGCGCCAGCCCCATTAAAGCCATCCTTCCCGGCCGTGCAGTCAGGCATGCGGCGGGCGTGGTGACGGCAACGGGTGAAGTCCCTGCGGATGCCGTGATCATCGCTGCCGGGAATGGTTCGGCCGCACTGCTTGGCTTGCAGAATGTGCTTGTCCCGCGAAAGGGCCAGCTGCTGGTCACCGAACGCGCGCAGAAACTCAATGCGGCCATGCCCGGTTCGATCATGTCGGGACGGTATCTGCTTTCGAAAGGCAGCCAGAAAGGCCAGACAATCGCTCCGCGCGGTCTTGGTCTCGTCATAGATCCGCTGCGCACCGGGCAATTCCTGATCGGTGGCACACGGGAAGATCATGGTGATCGCTGTGCCAACGATATCGATGCCGTGACCCGTATCCTGCGCGATGCGGTGGCACTGGTGCCAGGGCTGGCGGATGTGAGGTTGCTGCGTAACTTCGCTGGTGTCAGGACGGCAGTCGTGGACGGACTGCCGTTGATCGGACGCATACCGGGCTACGACAACGCCTTCGTCGCCACGGGCTTTGAGGGTGACGGCATATGCCTTGGTCCGGTTACCGGCCAGACCATAGCGAATATCGTCTGCGGTGACGAAGCGGGGATCGATCTCAAACCTTTTGAGCCCTCCCGTTTCATTCCGCGCGAGGTAGCTGCATGACGGCCCCATGCTTTTATTGGAATGGCCGCGTGATCCCCTTTTACAAAGGCGAAACCGTTGCAGCCGCCTTGACCCGTGCCGGTATCCTCAATCTTGGCCACGATGCCCTCGGGAATGAACTGCGTTACTTCTGTGGCATCGGTGCCTGTCAGAATTGTCTCGTCCATGTAGGTGATACCGTTCGCGAGGCATGCCTGACGCCTGCACGGCAGGATCTGTCGATAACGTCGGTGGAGCGCAGCCATGCGGGAGATTGATATCCTGATTATCGGCGCAGGACCGGCGGGGCTTGCTGCCGCGATTGAAATTGTACGTAGCGGGCTTTCTGTTGCAATCATCGAGCAACGCGAAACGATTGGAGGCGCGATTTACCGACAGTCGGTACCCGGCGCCGTCCAGGTTGCGCAGCCTCCAGCCGTCAAGGCCCGCTGGCATCGGCTTGCCCGCGACTTTGCCGCATGCGGCATATCTGTCCAGTACAGCGGCATGTTCCTCGGCATCGATAGTGACGGCGTGGCAATGCTGGAGAACCGGAAAACCGGTCTGGTCGAGCGCATAACGGCAAAGGCGGTGGTCATCGCCATCGGCGCCGTCGAGAAGGTTTTGCCGCGACCGGGGTGGGAGATGGCCGGCGTTTCTACCGCGGGCGGCCTGCAGGTCATGATGAAGGAGACGGGCCGGGCGCCGGAAGGGCGCATTCTGCTTGCCGGCAGCGGCCCACTGCTGCTTGCGGTTGCTGCTCAGATGGCGCGGCTTGGCAATCCGCCGGTTGCCGTCATCGAGGCAGGCGATCCGCTACGGCATCCGTTGCAGCCTGCAAGGCTCTTGGCCTATCCCGGTCTTCTTTTCGAGGCGGTATTCTATCTCAGGGATATCTGGCGTCTTGGCGTCCCTTGGATGCGCGGAACGGTTGTCTCCGCCATTGAGCGGGAGCCGCATGGTCTTGTCGTTACGTTGCGTGACAACAACGGAGCAGAGCACCGCATCGCAGTAGACCGTATCGGTCTTCATGATGGGATCCGCCCCAATGATTTCGGTCTGCCCGATCAGGCAGAGGACCGGACGCCGATCGTCGTCATCGCCGGAGATTGCCGTGAGGCGCTGGGCGCTGCCGCAGCCGAAGCCGATGGCCGCCGGGCGGCGCGGCAGATCATGCATTTGCTGAAGGCAGGAGATATCGCGACGAGAGCTAGCGCAATCGAAAAGCAGCGCAAGGCGCAGGCGATATTAGCGAAAACCTTCGCGCCGGTCGTCCCGCTCCGCTCTGCACTGACCGACGATACCGTCATTTGCCGCTGTGAGAACCGAACCCTGGCGGACCTGAAGACGCTTTGCGACGCGCCTGATCCACTGTCCGGCCGGGAGGTCAAACATAATGGCCGCTTCGCAATGGGGGCCTGCCAGGGCCGCTTCTGCGCGGAGAACACCGCACGGCTGATGGCTGAGTTGCGGCCCGACGTGCGGCCACCTTCGGCGAGTGATCTGACCGGCCGACGTTGGCCGCTCCGGCCCATCTCCATCGGCGCGCTGGTTCGCGCTTCCGACAATAAAATCGAACGAGAGTGAGACCCTGACATGCCCCAGACTCAGCATGCCGTCGTTTCGGCTGTCCACGCAATCACCGTCCGTAATCCGTTCAACGACGCAGTGGTCGGCGAGGTCGGCATCAGCAGCCCAGCCGAAATTCATGGTGCCGTGATGCGTGCCAAGGTGGCGCAGCAGCAGTTTCGCCGCTCGACACCGGCGACACGCCGGGCGATGCTGAATGCGCTGGCCAACGAAATCGCAGCCGATGCGGAGACCATGGCACGCATCATTTCATGCGAAATGGGCAAGACGATCCGTGAGGCGCGCAATGAAGTGCGTCGTGCGCAGAATACCTTGAGGCTTTCCGGCGACGCGGCCACCTTTCTTGACGGAGAGGCATTGCATTGCGCCATCGTGGAAGGAGGAGCCGACCGGCTCGCGACCATTACCTATGAACCGGTCGGTGTCATCGGCGCGATCACACCGTTCAATTATCCGCTCAATTTGCTCTGCCACAAGTTGGGTCCGGCGATTGCTGCCGGCAATGCCGTCGTTGCCAAACCTTCGCCAAAAGCTCCCCTTGCCGCCGCCCGGTTGCGGGAACTGGCGCTGAAGGCCAACTGGCCGGCGGATTTGTTTCAGATCGTCCACGGGGAAGCTGAGGCGGCGATCACGCTTGCGAAGTCGCCCATCGATCTTCTGTCGTTCACGGGCGGGCCTGGAGCGGGCCTCGCGCTGAAGAACGCCAGCGGTCTCGTGCGCTGCCTTATGGAGCTGGGCGGCAACGATCCTCTGTTCGTGCTGCCGGATGCCGATCTCGATCTTGCCGTCGCGACCGCAGTTGGACATCGTTTCGAAATCGCCGGGCAAAGCTGCGCGGCGGTCAAGAAGCTATACCTGCACAAGGATATCGAGAGATCGTTCAGCGAGAAACTGCTGGCGGCGGTCGACGCAGTCGAGTTCGGTGATCCTTCGCGCGCCGATACCGATATGGGCACCGTGATCGATGAGGCAGCAGCGCGCGTGGTGGAGGAGAGGGTGAAGGCGACGATCGACGCGGGCGCCCGTCTGCTGCATGGTGGCACGCACGATGGTACGCTGTTTGCCCCGACCGTGATTGGAGATGTCAGTGCCGATGCTCCGGTCATCGCGGACGAGACGTTCGGTCCGGTCATCGCAATCCGAAGCTTTACCGATGCCGCGCAGGCGATCGCCGAGGTCAATGCCGGCAGCTATGGCCTACAGGCCGGTGTTTTCACCAATGATCATGCGCTGATCAAGATGTTCTCACGCGATCTCGTCGTTGGCGGCGTGATGATCAACGAGGGGCCGGATTTCCGGGCTGAGCATGTGCCGTTCGGAGGCGTCAAGCGCTCCGGCCTCGGCCGTGAAGGGGTTCGTATCGCCTTGCGCGAAATGTCCGAACCCAAAGTCGTGATCGACTGAGGACCTGGCCATGCGTATCGGTATCGTCGGGGCCTCGGGCCGTGTCGGCACGCGACTGGTGGAATTGGTGCTCGCCAATCCGGGACTGGAACTGGCCGCAGCGCTAGTTTCACCCGGCTCTCGACTGGTGGGTACGCCCGTCAATGGCGGCGGCGTCGAATACCGCCCGCCGCAGGCGGCCATGAAAAGCCATTGCGACGTCATGATCGACTTCTCAACGCCGGTGGCGAGCCTTTCGCTACAGGCGGAAATCGGCGAGAAGTCGATACCGATGATCATCGGAACCACGGGCTTTTCCATCGAGGACGAGGCGCGACTTTCCGATTTCTCCCGTTATCGGCCGATACTGGTCAGCGCCAATTTCGCCCATGGTTTCGAGGCTTTCCGCCGGGCAGCCGTCGATCTTGTCAGGCACATGCCGGCAGCGGAGCCGTCGGTCTCCGAAACCTATCATGTTCGCAAGAAAGCGGATCCTTCGGGAACGTCCATTCTGCTCGCCCGCCAGCTTTATGAGGCACGCAGTCGTTCCATGGGTTTTGCCGCGCCGAAGCCTCGCATTTCCGTAAATCGCGAAGGCGATACTGTCGGCATCAACGAGCTACGCCTCGACATGGGGTCGGCCGAGATCACTCTCACTTACCGCGTTCACACCCTGGCGGCCTATGCCGAAGGCGCGCTTGCCGCTGCCCAATGGCTTGTTTCGCAGGCTCCGGGACCCGGTCGCTATAGTCTCTCCAATTGCCTCACGGATTGAGGATAGAAAGGAAAATTCGATGATGGAACTCGCAGAACGTTTCCGTGGCGTCTTCACTGCCCTCGTCACTCCCTTCCAAGATGGCGCCATCGATTATGAGGCCTTCGATGCGTTGGTCGAACGGCAGATCGAAGCCGGTGTCACAGGCCTCGTGCCGGTCGGCACCACCGGCGAAGCGGCGACGCTTTCCGACGATGAAGCCGACGCCGTGATCGCCCGCACCGTCAAGCTGGCCGCTGGCCGCGTAATGGTGATGGCGGGAGCCGGAGCCAACGATACGCGCAAGACCGTCGAGAAGATTCGTCGCGCCGAAAAGGCGGGAGCCGATGCCCTCTTGCTGGTTACCCCCTATTACAACAAGCCGACACAGGCCGGTCTGATCGCTCACTATGAGGTGGCGGCGGAAGAGACCCACCTTCCGGTCATGCTCTATTCGGTCCCTGGTCGTTGCGGCGTTGAAATCGCGCCGGAAACCTGCGCGAGCCTAATAAGGCGTCACGATAACATCGTTGCCATCAAGGAAGCTGGAGGCGACGTCGGCCGCGTCACCCAACTGCGGCAGGCCTGCGGTGATGATCTGATCATCCATTCCGGCGATGACGGTTTGACATTGCCATTCCTGTCGGTCGGCGCGATCGGCGTGACGAGTGTTGTCGGCAATGTTGCGCCGCGGGAAATGGTGCAACTCGTCGAGGCGTTCCGTGCAGGTAATATGGTCCGGGCTCTGCAATTGCACGAGATGATCGCCGAATTGACGGCCGGGATATTCATCGAGTCCAATCCCGGTCCGGTCAAGGCCGCGTTGGCGCTTTGCAACCTTGCCGGCCCGGAAATGCGACTGCCCATGGTGCCTGTTTCCGATGCCAACCGCGAGAAGCTTGCCGGTATTCTCAGCCGTTTTGGCTCGGCGGCGGCCGCCTTCCAAGAAATGCGCTAAGGCTGGTGCCGAGCTTTGCATTGCCCGCTGCACGCAGCCATAAGACATTAAAATGAAGCTTGCGCTGCCTTCCTCTTCGGCAGGGCCAAAAGAGCAGGGGAATGAAGATGATCCAAAAGCCTGAAAGAGAAGCCGCAAGGCGTCGACAGACGTTTGTGGCTCTGCGCGTCACGGGGGAGCCGAATGACCTATAATTGGGATTTCAACTCCATTTGGCCGTTCTGGGATCTGTTCCTCTGGGGCCTCTGGATCAGTGTGCTCTACACGATCGGCTCGATCTTCTTCGGTGTCATCATCGGCTTTCTCACCTGTGCCGCCCGGCTTTCAAGCTGGAAGGTGCTGAACCTGATTGCGCGATGCTATCAGGAAATATTCCGCTGTACGCCGCTTCTGGTGCAGCTTCTCTGGTTCTACTACGCGTTTCCCCTGTTGCTGGGCGGGACCATCGACAACCGCGTGGCTGCCATGTTGACGCTGTCTCTTTATGTCGGTGCCTTCTATGCCGAGATCTTTCGGGGCGGCATCGTTTCGATCGATCGCGGTCAGCGAGAGGCGGCCGCTGCCATCGGCATGAGCCCATGGCAGTCCATGACCCGGATCATCCTGCCGCAGGCGCTGAAGCGCGTGCTGCCGTCCTTCATCAACCAGTCGGTCATCCAGTTCAAGAACACTTCGCTGGTCTCGGTCATTTCGGTTGCAGACCTTGCCTACATGGCCGCGGTCGTCAACGGCCAGACCTACCGGCCGCTTGAATCCTACACGGTCATGGCATTGCTCTACATCGCCATGCTGCTGCCGCTCACCCAGGCTGCGGACTGGATCGAGCGACGGCTCAGGGTCAGCGATTAAGGCGTGCAGAAAGGAATATGACCATGAACATTCAGACGAATACACCCGTCATCGAAGCGGTCGGCCTGCACAAGAGCTATGGCACCCATGCCGTGCTCAAGGGCCTCGATCTTCACCTTGGCCGCGGCGAGGTCGTGGCGTTGATCGGCCCTTCGGGTTCCGGGAAGTCGACTTTTATCCGCTGCCTGAACATGCTGGAGCAGCCGACAGGGGGCACAATCCGCTTTCGTCAGAAGGAGGTTGGAACGGGTTTTCTCGACAAGGGGCAAAAGGTTGGCATCGGCACGCTGCGCCGCCATGTCGGCATGGTATTCCAGCATTTCAACCTGTTCCCTCACAAGACGGTGCTGGAGAATGTGACGGAAGGGCCGATCGTCGTGTGCAAGACGCCGAAGAAGGAGGCCAGAGACCATGCGATGGATCTGCTCGCACAGGTCGGTCTCGCCGAAAAAGCCGCGGCTTATCCCAACCATCTGTCGGGCGGGCAGAAGCAGCGTGTCGCCATTGCGCGCGCGCTTGCCATGCAGCCTGAGGCACTCCTTCTGGATGAGGTCACGAGCGCGCTCGATCCGGAGCTTGTTGGAGAAGTTTTGGCTGTTATCCGCAGGTTGGCACAGGAAGGCATGACGATGGCAATCGTGACACATGAGATGGCGTTTGCTGCCGATGTCGCCAGCCGTGTTCTGTTTCTCGACCAGGGCGTCATCGCCGAGCAGGGGTCGGCCGACGAGGTCATTCTCAATCCACAGAACCCACGTCTTCAGGGGTTCGTCTCCCGTTTCCGGGCTTGAGGTGCGACAATGACCACATTACGTGTGACGATTTTCGGAGCCGGACGGCTCGGAATTGCGCTGGCGGCGATGCTGGCGCCTCAGCCTGAATTCGATGTCGAAGTCATCGACCACTCCGAAGAGGCACTTGATCGGTTGATGGCGCGAGAGCTTGCGGTCACGACCCGGCTTGTACGTCACTATGAGAAGTTGCCGGCAATGCTGGCCAACCGCGAGGTTACGGTTTCTGCGGTCCCTGCGGCTGCGCGCAAACAGGTGGCGGATGCGGCTGCCATGGCCGGCACGCATTATCTCGACTTTTCGCCCATCTGCGGCCAGGTTCGCGACAGGCTGGAGGAGCTTGCCAAAACACGCGCCGTGCTGGGAGGATGCGGCGTTTCGCCGGGCTTTATCGACAACATGGTTCATAGCCTGATCAGGAATTTTGCCCCTGTCATTGACTTGACCATTCGCGTCGGCTCGATACCGCGCTTTCCTACCAATAGGCTCGGCTACGGACAGATCTGGAACGTCGATGGGCTGATCGAGGAATACACTCAGCCGAGTGCTGCAATTCGCGACAGGCAGCCTGTTACGCTGGAGCCGCTCGGCGAGTACGAGCGTATCATTATCGATGGTGTGGCTTATGAAGGTTTCACGACTGCGGGCGGGCTGGAAGATCTCGACTGGCTCGTGGCGTCGGGCCTTCGGAATGTCACCTTCAAGACCTTGCGCTATCCAGGCCATCTGGAATATATGCGATTTCTGCTGGACGATCTGGGCCTACAGGCGCGCCGCGACATGCTGCGCAACCTGCTGCTCAACGGCCTACCCACAGTCGAGGACGATGTGTTGCTGCTGGTCGTCACCGCGCGCGGCATGCGGGGCAGCCAGATGGCAGAAAAGACGATCTGCCAGCGTTTTGCGCCGAACCAGAATGCCGGGCCTTTCAACGCTCTGACCGGCGTCGCTGCCGGCTATGCTGCAACCTTGTTGCTAATGCTTGCCAATGGTGAAATCGCTCCACACGGTTTCATACCCCATCGTCAAGTTAATATGGAGCGGCTGCTTTCTGACAGATTCTTGCGCAAGCTTCAGCGCTCTTCAGACCTATTTTGAGGGAAAATGTCGGCGGCGTCGCAACGAACCCGGCTTCCGATATGCTGGATCTAACCCATAAATGGGGCCGTCCCGCCTTTGAGGTGTCCACCGAACGCTGAGTTGGAATAAGGATTTTCGTTCCGGCCGCACCGGTATGCCTGAAAGATATCGGCCGACAGTGGACCTAAAGCAGCCTCGCTGCCCTGCCACTGCGCCGTGTCGCGCTGTTATAATAGCTCGACGCCTGCTGCACTGACCGATGGCGCGACTGCTCCATAGCTTCGGGGAGGGGAACGCCGCGGTTTGCCGCCTCGGTGAGATATCCCGATCTCAGCCCATGCGCCGAGAACTCCCCCGGATCCAGTCCGGCGAGCTCAGCGCGATTCTTGACGATGTCATTGACGGATTTCGGATCAAGCGTCCGCTTCGAGACATTGCCCCACCGGTCGACCTTCCGAAACACGCTGCCAACCTCGATCCTTGCTGCTTCCATCCAGGCATTCAGTGCCTCCACGGGTCGGCCGGTGAGATAGACGATTTCATCGTGATCGGCACCGGAGGTTTTGGTGCGGCCGAGATGGATGGAAAGTGAGGGGAGGGGAGAGGCACCTTCAACGACAATCGGCGCCTCGTTCGTCAGCTGTTCGACACGCAGGCCAGCGACCTCGCTGCGACGGCGGCCGCCGGAGGCAAAGGCCACCATCAGGATCGCCCTGTCACGGATATCGCGAAGACTGCTCGTGTTGCAGGTTGCCAGCAGTCTCGCCATCACATCGCCGGTCACCGCCTTGGCGCTTTTCCGCTTGCGAGGCCGCGGTGTCGCGCGCACCGCCAGCCGAATGGCAGACTTGAGGGCAGGGGAAGCGAAGGCACCGGAAAGCCCGCGCCATTTGGTCAGCGTCGACCAGCTGGCAAGCCGCCGGCGGACCGTATCGGGTGCATGCGGTCCAACCGCCTTCAAGAAGCCCTGGCCCCGGAGATTTTGCTCGACGTCTGCCGGCATGCCGTGATCCGGGTTTTCGGCACGCTTTTGCGGATCCCACAAATGATGGGCGACAAACTTCAGGAGCAGAGCTTCCGGCGCAGGCCAAAGCAGTGACTTGCCTGTTGCGGCGAGCGACCAGGCCTGCAGATAGGCCAGGTCGGAGGTGAGCGCCCGCAGGGTGTTTTCGCCCATGCCCTCGTTGACCAGATGCCGGAGCCTTTCAACATCCTGGTCGGTTAACAGTTCCGCAAGCTCATCGCGCCGCTCCATCGGCAGCACGGCAGCGATCGTGTCGAGCTCATGGGCGCGTGTATCAATAGGATCGCGGCCAGGGCTCGTCATGCCATTGATGACGCGGGATGGAGTTTGAGATCCGTCTGCCCGAAATCATGTCCCTTGAACAATAAGGGCGCTTTGGCAACAGCGGCAACGGCGTAGGAGAAGCAGTCGCCCATGTTAAGCGCAGCTGGATGACGACCACGGCCGAAACGCTCGAAAGCGTCTTCGGCCGCCCGGTAATGCTTCCCATCGAAAGCCACCGTCGTGACATTCGGCGTTTCAGCAAGGCGCTTGATCATCTTCGCTGCACTGACAAACCCTTTGCCTGTCAGGACCATCCGCGCTTCCAACAGCGTCGGCCAGCCGATAATGACGGGCTCGCGACCTGTAAGCGGCCTGAATATTTCGGCTTCTGGCTCATCTGCAGATATGGCGATGATGACCGAGGTGTCGATTGCGATCATATCGGCAAGCCGTTCTCGTCGTAGAATTCGTCGTGCGCAGACGTCGTGCCGGGCGGAATGTTGCGCCGATCTTCAGCCGCCAGATCCCACACTGCATCCATCGGATAACGGGTCTTTTCCTGACGTAATTCCCGATCATAATGTTCGAGCGCGAGCTCGACCAGGCGGTTGATCGGCTGGCCTGTGCGACGAGAAAGCGCATGGGCCAGATCACGGGCCTTGCTGCTGCGGATGGAAAGCTGCGGTTCGGACATGGTAGGCCTCATCAAAAATGAGGCTCCAACATAGCGAACGGCAATCAAGATGGCAAGGGTTCCGATCGAGATGGCTTACTTCCGATAAGCAATACTTATCGATGGTTACAATATCATCTGCCAATCATGCCATGTGAGGAACGGTAATATTCATATAGAGTTCTTTTAGCAAATCATTTACCATGATTTCAATGGCTTACGATCTCGCGAAATTGCCCATCTCAAACTTGCTTCGGCCGGCTTTCGACGCCGGTCTCGCCCTGACGCGTCTGGATGAGCGGATTGCGCGCTCGCCGGTTGGCGTCGGCTTCCTTGAGCGGCAACATTTCGCCGATGCCTGCGCCTCGCTCTGGATCGACGGCGAGCTCGTGCATCTCGAAGATCTCGTCCTCCACGACGCAACCCGCGATATTCGCACACCCACCCACGAACTGACCATCGCCCGCGATGTTTTGAGGACCCGCCGGCGGATTGCCGGCCAGTCCGCTGAATGGGCTTTGTCGGCGGATGGTATCCGAACTTTGCGCCAGACATCGGACATCAACGCGGTCGGCCCCGAGGCGTCGACGGCAGGCGCCATCCGGCGCGCGGTCCCGGCAGATCCGGAAGGGCAGGGGGATCATGGCGACGCGGGAAATCTTCCCGGCGTCGACTATGCTGCCATCGATGCCGTGCTGGCCCGATCGGAGGCGGCGATCGCGAACGCAACTCGGCCCGGCCGCGCCGGCGCAGCGGAAAGAGATCCGCTGGTTTATGATCTCGACTGGGACGAGGATGCCCGGCTCGACGAATGGCGCAGAGTGGTGCGCCAGACCGAAAACCTGCCGGTGGTGCTGCAGGCGATCATCGCCTTCGATGCCTGGAACGAGCTCTCCGTCCTGCAGCATGCGCCCTGGCTCGGTCGTCTGTTTTGCGCCTCCATCCTGCGCCAGGCCGGCATTACCTCTGGAGCCCATCTGGCCGCGATCAATCTTGGCCTGAAAACCATTCCTGTCGATCGGCGCCGGCATCGCGACCGGGAGACGCGGCTGCTCGCCATCGCCCACGGGCTGTTGGCGGCCGCCGAGATCGGCATGAAGGAACATGACCGGCTGGCGCTCGCCCAAAAAATGTTCGAGCGAAAGCTAACCGGACGCCGGACATCCTCACGGTTCGCCCTCAATTCTGCGAAGTGTTTGTCTAGGCGCTCATTCCACCCTTCCGACAATAACTCTATCCCCCGATTTTTCGACATCCAGCGAAATCAAGATGAAGTGAAATGGTGCAGAACACTCGCTCCCCCAAGCGAATCAAAGATGACCTAGAGTTGATCCCGTAATTCTGCAGATTGCAACTGAGGGGCTCTTTTGCTGTGGAATTAATGAGAACGCCGTTGATGGGACTCGAGTCTTGAACGGAACAGGAAGCCTATTGGAGCAACTGATCATCGCCCAGCAAACCGTCCTGGATCATAATACGGATCAAGGTGTTTTGCTGAACTGGACCGCAGCCTTTAGAGCCTTTTCAGGAAACTGCGATGTGTTACCTACCAGCGCACGGATTTAGACGATCGTGCTTTGTTTCCGGAGAGGGTGCCGTGCCTGACTATTCATACCCTGTCGAGTGCGACTGATAGCCCTGAAGCTGTTTACGCACCGCTAGAACCGCATTTAGGCACGAGAAGCGAGGTCCGTCCATAGTACGCGAACCAGTCAGCGGCCCTTAAACGACTACGGATGACGAGAAGATACGAACAGCACCAGCGAGCCGACGCTCCCCTTGAATGTCAGAAAAAAATAGTCTATTTTCTGACACATGAAAACTATCGTTGCTTCTGTTCCCGATCGGATCATGAAGCGCGTGCGGGGAACCGGGCGCGGTAGCGTCTACACGCCCAGCGACTTTCTCGATGTTGCTACCCGCTCAGCGGTCGATCAGGCTCTCTCGCGGCTCGTGAAGATTGGTAAGTTGCGCCGCCTCGCTCGCGGTCTTTACGACTATCCTAAAATCCACCCCCAGTTCGGCCATTTGTCACCCGCACCGGACGATGTCGCTCACGCTCTCGCGCGTGAGACAGGGTCGCACGTGCAGATCGCAGGTGCCCGAGCCGCAAACGCTCTTGGTCTTACCACCCAGGTTCCGGCAAAGAGCACCTATCTGACCGATGGGCCATCTCGTCGGGTCGTACTAGGCAAACGCGTCGTTGACCTTCGGCATGCCTCGCCGAAACATCTCATTGCGCCAGGAAGTCCGGCTGGCACGGTGGTCCAAGCGCTGCGTCATGTCGGCCAGGTTCGCGCGGCCGACGTCGCTCAGGTGGCTGCTCACAGGTTGTCACCGAGTGACAAGCGGGCGCTCGCGACTTCCGCGTACCGGGCTCCTGCGTGGATGCGACCAACTCTCGTGTCGATCGCAAACGCGGGGGCGCCGGGCGTCGGTGGATAAAGTAGCGAAGCTTGATGCGAAGGATCGCGCCGCCCTCTTCGGCGAGACCGGAGCGATGCGCGGCGTCGCGGAAACAATCATCGAGAAGGACTTCTGGGTCTGCTGGACGTTGCGGCGCCTCTTCTCGTTGACCGGCAAAGACGCCGCCACTCTTGTCTTCAAAGGCGGAACGTCCCTCTCCAAGGCCTATGGCGCCATTCGCCGTTTTTCGGAGGACATTGATCTGTCCTTTGACCGTGCCGATCTCGGCTACACCGGGGATCGCGATCCGGAGAGCGAGGGCATCAGCAGAAAAAGGGCCCGACAACTGATCGAAGATCTCGTCGCCGATGTCGAGCGACACATCGCCGACAAGCTGCTGCCAGCGCTTCGAGGCGCCATCACCGACCAGCTTGGCGAGCCCGAGGCGGCCGGGTGGACCTTGGAGATCGATTCCAGCGACGCGCAGACGATCAATTTCCATTACCCGACCGTACTGCCATCGTCAGAATATGAAGGCATGGCTTACATCACGCCTCGCGTGAAGCTTGAGCTTGGCGCCCGTGGCGATCCCTGGCCAACGGAGAGGAAGACGATCCGGCCCTATGCTGCGGACGAATTTCCCAATTTCTTTGTCGAGCCCGACAGCGAGGTCACGGTTTTGTCCGCGCGCCGCACGTTCTGGGAAAAGGCGACCGCGCTTCACGCGGAAGCGCATCGGCCGGAAGAGTCTCCGACACCGCAATATTTTTCGCGTCACTATTACGACCTCGCCATGCTCATCGAGACCGCCGAATGTCAGGAGGCCGCGAGAGACTTTGGCCTCCTTGCGCAGGTCGCAAATCACAAGAACATATTTTTCCGCTCGGCTTGGGCGAACTACGACACCGCCAAGCCTGGAACACTGAGACTGATGCCGGACGAAGCACGTATCACAGACCTTCGGGCTGACTACAAAGCGATGGCGCCGATGATGTTTGATGAAACGCCCCCTGGTTTCGACGCCATCCTTGCGAAGATTGATGCTCTGCAGACGGCGATTAACAAGTAAAAATCGGTCCTGGACGGCGACCCTATATCAGCGTCCCTCTCAACTGAATTTCAGTGCGCGAAATCCGATGCTATGCGCGAGGGGGATCGCGTTGACGCGGATCTGGCAACTGTTGAGTTTGTAGCGAGGCACCGGGCAAGAACCTCACCGGGCACCTTCTTCGCCGCGCGTACCCCTAATCCCGGCGTCACCTCGCGGCTTCGCGGCCGGTTGAAGAAATTGACCGGATTGCCATCCGGGTCCAGACATGCCCTGTAGAGAGGCGGCTAAAGTGTGCGCTCGTTTCGGACTGGTGGAAGCAATGCCTCGCGTTCCTGCCGCGACCGTTCCATCCGACGGCGTGCTGCTGCCAGGATCTCAGGCCGGACACGTTCCGGCAGGCCTGCGTCGAAGGGCGGAGCAGGTGCATATTCTAACGAAAGCTGGATCGTTTCGGCTTCATCCTGTCCCATCAGTTCCGCGATGACCGAAAGGCCGAAGTCGATCCCCGACGTGACTCCGCCCGCGGTTATCAGGTTTCCGTCACGAACGACCCTCTCTGCGACCGGAATTGCTTCGAACCGCTCCAGCAGATCCATCGCATTCCAGTGCGTCGCGGCTCGTTTTCCGGTAAGTAGGCCTGCCTTTCCGAGAACAAGCGAACCGGTGCAGACCGAGGTGACGAAACGAGCCGTTTTTGCTTGAGCCCTGACGAAGTCGAGGGTCTCCTCGTCGGTCAGCAGAGGGTTAACCCCCCCGCCGCCCGGCACACATATCAGGTCGAAATTCGGTGCCTCGGCGAAAGCCACATCGGGGATCAGCCAAAGCCCCATCGAAGCGCGCACCGGATCGGTGGTCTTCCAGACAAGATTGACCTGTGCGTCTCGCGCTGAAGCAAAGACTTCATATGGGCCCGTGAGGTCGAACTGCTGGACGCCGGGAAAGCAAAGAATACCGAAGCGGAAGGACATTGTTCTTCTCCTGTCTTGACCAGGGGATCATGACAGGAAATGCTTTGGCGTGAATGCCAATCATCCCTCGTTTTATGCCAAAAGCCATGACGCGCCAGATCGAAATTCTCGTTTTTCCCGACGCACAGGTGCTTGATGCGACCGGGCCTGCACAGGTCTTCGCTTCGGCCAATGAGTTTTCGCGAGGATCTGCCAAAGAGCCGCTTTACGAAATATCGCTGGTGGCGGAAGAGGTGGAGGTGACCTCCAATTCAGGGATTACGCTGCGATGCCGGCGTTTGGCCGAAGGCGCCCAACCGTCATGTATCGTTCCGGACACGGCTATTGTCGCCGGCGGCCGCGGGGTGAATATCGCCTGTACCAGGCCTGCACTGATTGAATGGGTTCGCAATCGTGCGTCCCGGGTCCGGAGGATGGCATCGGTCTGTAGCGGCGCATTTCTGCTGGCCGAGGCCGGATTGCTGGATGGCCGCCGTGCTGTCACGCACTGGCACCGCTGCGATGAATTTTCCGGGCGATATCCGCAGGTCCGCCTCGAACGCGATCCAATCTTTCTGCGTGACGGACCGATATGGACTTCCGCAGGTGTTACGGCAGGCATCGATCTTGCCCTGGCGATGGTTGAGGAAGACCATGGCCGCGCGCTCGCTCTTGCTGTGGCACGGGAACTGGTCGTGTTTCTCAAGCGGCCGGGAGGTCAATCACAATACAGTGCCCCGCTCAAACTTCAGGCGGCAGATGACAGGTTCTCGGACCTTCACGCCTGGGTCTCTGCCAATCTGGCGGGTTCGCTGACGCTCGAAACATTAGCGGACAGGGCCAGAATGAGCCGGCGCTCTTTTGCTCGTCACTATCGGCAAAGGACAGGACGCACACCGGGCGAGGCAGTGGAGATCATTCGGCTCGAACGGGCTCAAGGCCTGCTTGAAACCGGGGCCTCCGTCGCTTCGACGGCTCGCAAATGTGGTTTCGGCTCACCCGAGACAATGCGGCGCGTGTTTCTGCGAAGATTGGGCATTGGGCCCAAGGACTGGCAAGAGCGCTTTCGCGGGTGACAAGCGATCTGGTGGCCGAGACCTTTGAACTTGTTGTCCTATTCCCTAGAATGAAGTTTGGCGCAGACTTTGTTTGGCTGGGGGAAGTGTCGCTCGGTCAGTGACGCGTTGCTGATCCTCATCATGGCGATGACGACACGGCAATCCTGATCCGGGCAGCGGTTAGGGCGAATTTTGGCTCGCCATTGCTTCCGACTTGATGCTCTGGACTGAACCGGCAGCGGAAGACGTTGTGCGCGCGCTTCATTTACAAACCAGGCAGTGGCTCAACACATCCACCCAACATCTGCATTTGCCGTTGACTCGCGGTGCATATGGCAGAAGCTGACGACCTACCTCATATGGACGGAGATGGAGATGGTCCAGTCGATCGTGGAATTGCGAAACGTTCCGGGTACTGAAGCTGCGCTCGGTTGGGCCGGTGGTCACTCTGTTGTGGTGGACAGGCCGGACGGCAAGGCCGGTGGCATGGGTCTCGGCTTCAATGGCGGTCAGTTGCTGGCCTTGGCCATCGGCGGTTGCTACTGCAATGATCTCCGCTATGTCGCGCACGATCTCGGGGTGGAGATCGGAGAGATCGAGGTGACGGTGAAGCTGGAGTTGGACGGTGCACCATTGGTCGCCACCAACGCGGTCCTGTCAGTGAGATGCACGACATTGGACGGATCCGACGCCCAGAAACTGATCGAGCGCGCCTGGGCGGTCTGCACCGTCGCAAATTCTCTGAGACAAGGCGTGCCAACAACAGTAGAGATGGTTGGCTAGAGACATCTCCGCCACTCTATTGTTCCGGCGGCGCCCGCTCAGGGGAAAGCTGGGAAGAGTTCTGACTAGTAACCGGGGATCTTCGAAGGGCTCCTTTCCATCTGATGAGTGTTTGCAGGGGTCGAGCTGCCACGCCGACCCCTGATTCCATTAGGAGACCAGGTATCCCGCGATTAACTCGTTTGGGATCGGTGTCTTATCGTCTACCCTCGACGGTGGGTGTCAGACCTGGGCCATGCCGCCATCGACGGCCAGTTCGGCCCCTGTCGTAAAGCTGCTTTCCTCGCTGGCAAGGAAGAGGGCTGCTGCCGCCACCTCTTCAGGCCGACCCATGCGTCCAAGAGGGATCATGCTGGACAATGCATCTCGAACCTCCTGCGAGGCGCTTGCCATCATCGCCGTATCGGTTGGTCCGGGGCTGACAACGTTGACGCGAATGCCTTTGGGAGCCAGTTCGTTGGCCCATGTGCGGGTAAATGAACGGACGGCCGCCTTCGTCGCACCATAGACGCCGTATCCCTTCGTGCCGATGTCGCCGGCGATGGAGCCAATCAGCACGATCGTACTGCCGGATTGCATGAGGTCGATTGCGCCCTGTGCTGCGAAGACGAGGGACCGGACGTTCAAGCCAAATGTTCGATCGAAATGATCCTCGGAAATGTCTTGGAGGGGTGAATATTCTGAAATGCCTGCGTTGATGACGAGGACATCAATCCGCCCCTGTTCTGACCTGATCTGGTCGAGGACACGCTGAAGATCGGCCTTTTCGCTGGCGTTCGCTTGAATGACCCGGACGCTGCCCGAGCCTCCTGTTTCAAATGAGCTCTCTCCGCCCTTACGGCTGGTTGCATAGACCTGCGCGCCTTCGCCGGCGAATCTTTGAGAAATCGCTCCGCCGATGCCACCGACACCGCCGATCACGAGGGCGACCTTGTTTTCCAACCTGCTCATGTTCACTCCATCAAAGCTGATGGACATGTGATATACGCTCTATACCTACGGTCAATTACGCACTATAGGTAAAGCAGATATCGAGGAGTATACCCATGTCATTAGCTGACGACGGCCTGCCGATGAATGCCAGCATGTCTCGCCGGCCCAAGGCCGTCTCGACCGAGGCATTGCTGGACGTCGAGAAGGCGCGGCCGGTGCTGGAGCAGATTGCCAACAAGTGGTCGGTACTGATCCTGACGGTCCTGTGCTCCAGGCCATCCAGGTTCAACGAGATCATGCGGCGCCTTGACGGGATCACGCACAAGGCCCTTTCCGAAGCCTTGAAGCGGCTGGAGCGCAATGGCCTCATTCACCGCGAAGTGCTGACGACAACGACACCGGTCGGCGTCGAGTATACCATCACCGCGCTCGGCCGCTCCCTTCAGCAACCGTTCGAGGCGCTTTATGCGTGGTCGATGACCTACGGTCCCGAGCTTGAGGCCGCGCAACAGGAATATGATCGCGTGCGCGACTAACCCGCTGGCAACGGGCCGTCTTCTACCGTTCGCCCGACACCCTGACGATCAGCTTGCCAAAATTCCTGCCTTCCAGAAGGCCGATGAACGCGGCAGGAGCATTCTCAAGACCGTCAACGATGTCTTCTCGGTACTTCAACCTGCCATCGGCGATCCAAGCTGTGGCTTCCTTTAGGAATGTCGGTTGCTGATCAATGAACTCGACATTCATGAAGCCGCGGACGGTGATACTCTTCTGCTGGATAACCTTCATGGAAGCCGGAAGGCGATCGGTGGAGGACTTGGCAGTCGCGCCGTCGTTGTAGTGCGAGATCATCCCGCAGAGGGGTACGCGCGCGAAATCATTGAGGAGCGGCAGGACCGCGTCCCACACGGCGCCGCCGACGTTTTCGAAATACACATCGATCCCGTCAGGGCAGGCTTCCGCAAGTTGGCGGGCAAAGTCCGGATCGCGATGATCGATCGCGGCGTCAAACCCCAACTCGTTCTTCACGAATGAGCACTTGTCGGCACCACCGGCAATTCCCACGGCGCGCGCGCCTCGGATCCTGGCGATCTGGCCAACGACCGAGCCGACCGCCCCGCTGGCCGCGGCGACGACCACAGTCTCTCCAGGTTTCGGGCGACCGATGTTGCGCAAGCCGGCATAGGCCGTGAAGCCCGTCATGCCCAGCACTCCCAGGCCGGTCGAGATCGGAGCCACAGCCGGATCGATGCGCCGCAAATCGCTTCCATCGGAGATGGCATGGGTCTGCCAACTCGAATAGGCGACAACGATATCGCCTTGCCTCCAATCCCGGTGGCGGGACTGCTTGATCCGGGAGACGGTCGCGCCAACCATCACATCGCCGATTGTGATCGGATCGGCATAGGACTTTGTGTCGCTCATGCGCCCTCGCATATAAGGGTCGAGCGAGAGATAGATGGATTCGAGCAAAACCTGACCGTCGGGCAAGTCCGGCATGGCTTCCTCTTCGAGGCGAAAATTACTCGGCGTCGGAGATCCGGCTGGCCTGGATGCCAGCACGATCCGTTTGATGGTTTCTGTCATGGATAGAGTCCTCATGATTTTCCCGGCGACCGCCGCGCGCTTCTTTGCGTCGCGGCGGTCGCGGTTGCTCTTCAGTCCGCGAAAAGCTCTTTCAGGAAGCTCATAGTGTCAGGCTGCGCTGCACGGATAACAGTGAAGTGGTCGGTGCCCGGGTACTCGTTGTACTTCACAGGTGTTCCGTCCGCTTTCAATCGAGCTACCAGTGCGGCTGTTGTATTTTGGAAGACGAAAGCATCGTCAGTGCCGAGCGAGATGAAGGTTGGCTTCTTGAGGCGGAAGTTCGGGTTGGCCGCCGGATCATTTTTAGCGAGAAACGCAGCCATCTTCGGTTCGCTGGCCCAGTTTTCCTTGAAGCCATCGAATGCCGCGCCTTTTGCGGCAATCGCCTTGGACAGGCCGCCAATGGCAGGGACCGAGCAACGTGTCACAAACTCCTTCAGCTGCGCTTCAAGATCAGGGCCCATCACGGATGAAGGCTTGAACGAAGGATCGATCACCTTCAGCCCGGTCGTCATGAGTGCGACATTAAAATTCTGCAGGAGGCGGAAGTCGCCCGCTTTTTCCGGCTTTGCCGCGGCTCTCTGGCCAAGCTCTTTGACAAAAGCTTCGATCGAGGTGTAGGGCGCAATCGCCACGGTGCCCTTGAATTCGAACTGCGGGGCTTCCCCGGCAAAGGCTTCGACGCCGAGTACCGCGTGACCGCCATCGGAATGTCCGACCGCCACATATTCGTTCGAGAGGTTGGCGTTCACCTTGTGAGCGGCAACAACGCCGCTGACCAGTGAGCGCGCCAAACTGCTGGCATTGAAATAGGGGTAGGGGACTTCCGCCACTTCGCCCAGGCCTTCCAGGTCAGGAGCAACGACCGCATAGCCCGCATTCACAAGGGTCGAGATTTCGAACAGGTAGTCGCTGTTGAAGCCATCCTTTGTCAGGCCGCCATCGAGGTCATCAGTCAGGCTGGGTGCGCAGAGCTTGTTGCCAGGCGTTGTCGTCCCGTGTGCCCAGGCAATCACCGGCCATCCATCCTGCGGCGCTGGTCCCTCCGGGACAAAGAGGAGGGTCGAGGCCTTCGTCTGCCCCCCGGACACCGACTGCATGGTGTGGACGATGAGCTCCGCGCGTCCCTTTATCTGCGAGGAAATCCTGTGCGGTGCATGGGAAATCACCGTTCCGGACGTTGCCGCCTCTTCCACGGCCAGGGCCGGAGCGATGGAACCCACGGCCAACGCCGCAGTGCCGAGGATGGTTATGACGAGCGCGCGCGTAGCCGCCCGTCTCAATGTTGAGGGATGCATTAGACACTCCAGTTTGTTCAGTTCACAAGGCACCCGCGCACCAATGCTGCGCACAGCCGATGCTCACGGGGCGGTTGGGAGATGCGACTGGCTGTATCGACAGACACAAGCGCCAACGCTCGCTTAAGATATACGGATGATATCTACGGTCAATTACGCACTTGTGATAAAGCAGGTATCGGCGCGTATATCGCTCCGCTAAGGATCAGAAGCCAACACGCTGTCGTCGACGAAAGCCGACGGAATGACCAACTTTGCAGAGTGAGCGTTTCTGGATTGCCGCCGCAAAGAAGGACGAATGGGACCTGCTGGACCGTGAAGCTTCACCATGGCGCTGCCAGAAGATGTTCCCGGTTGCTTTGCTGCGTTCATCCAAGTTGCCCGCGAGTTCGCCAACGGATGACGGGGAGACCGAGGGCGCGCCGCAAAGTTCGCATTTTATTAAATATGTTGGCGAATACTCTGCAGTGAGGGGCGATCTAAATCTGGACAAGCGAGTTCATCTCGTAACCACGAAGCGGAGACTGCCATGTATCAGCGTACGGTTCTCATCGTCGAAGACGAACCCCTCATCAGGATGGTGCTTGCCGACACGCTTTCCGGCGAGGGCTACGAGGTTGTCGAGGCTTGCAACGTTCTCGAAGCCGTCGCGATCCTCGGCCAGCGGAAGGTCGACGCCGTGGTCACCGATGTCGACATGCCTGGCGGCTTGAGCGGGCTCGATCTTGCGACGATGATCTCCAGCACGCACCGAAATGTGCCGGTCATCATCGCCTCGGGCCGACATCGTCTGACAGCTGAAGAGATCCCTGGGGACGCTACGTTTGTCTCGAAGCCATACCGAATGGGTACCATTACTGCGCTGGTTGGCGAGATGACCGCCGACGTCGAACTTCGTCTCACACCGTAGGAGCGGAATTGAAGTATGCGAGCCCGTCTGGGCATAGGGATCGCAGGTCCAAGAGAAGGAAGATCTTTCTCGCTCACCGGCTTCAAGCTCGTCGCGGCTCAGCCTTCGGCATCAAGTCTCTAAAACATATCCATATGCGGATCGGCATGATTGCATGACAGCTTATTGCCGGTCACCAGTGCAAAGTTTCCCATAGACGACGACCCGGATTTCGGGCCGTTCCTCGTAGGCCAGAACACTGAGCTGGAAGGTCTGCCAACCCTTTTTCTGGGAATACAGTTCCTTGCGGCTGTCGCCAATCCGCACCGCTTCCGGATCGGTCCACCACGCTTCCGCATGTGGGAACCTACTGACGATCTCATCCAGATGACGGCGCAGTATGGGATCGGCGCCGCCCGTGAGGTAGTCGTGGCGGGCCTTCAGAAACATGATCCGAGCCGCCGTCTCCCAGTCGCGAACGCTCTTGCGATAACTGTCCGAGAAAAAGACGATACGAAGAAGGTTTGGATCCTGCTCGCCGAACATCGGGAGCAGCTCGAGGGCTGCCCTGTTGAACGCCAGGACATCCCATCGTTTGTTGAGGATGTAGGCAGGGTCTGGCAAGGCATTGATCATGGTCAAGAGACCGGTAGGTAAAGCGGCGGCCTGAGTTTCTGCCCGGAAGGGCGCCCGGCCAGCCAGGGCATGAAGATGTTCCTGCTCAGCCCGGTCAAGCCGAAGGCCGCGGCCAAGCCGATTGAGGAAATCATCCGAAACCTGGATATCTCGTCCCTGCTCGAACCATGTGTACCAGGTGAGACCGACGCCAGCGAGCGTCGCAACCTCTTCGCGGCGCAGACCTTTTGTCCGCCTGCGAGATCCCACGGCCAGACCCAGATCTTGAGGGGATGCGTGCTCGCGACAATGCCGGACAAATTCCGAAAGCTCCCTTCGGGCCTCTGGTCGTGCCAATCGCGCTGCCGTCATGAACACTCCATGGGTGTTGCTATAGTAACAGGATAAAAGTCATATGGTAACAGCTTAAATCTCCCGCTACTGCTTTGGCAACAGGGAGAATTTCATGTCGATTTCCGTTATCGGTCTCGGGCAGATTGGATCCGCCATCGTACCGCACCTTTTGGCACTTGGACGAGAGGTGCGGGTATGGAATCGTTCAACGGCCGCCGTCGAGGCAATGGTTGCGTTGGGCGCGGAGCCGCTCAACGACGTCCGAGACGCTTTTGCCTCCGACATCGTTCTCTCGGTCCTGTTTGACGATGCGGCCGTGCGGGAGGTTTTCACGCAAGAGGTCCTTTCGTCGGCCAGCGGACATGCCGTGCATGCCTGCATGTCGACAGTCAGCCCGGATCTTGCCGACCAGCTTCATCAGGCTCATCAGGCAGCAGGCATCGGCTATCTGTCTGCGCCGCTGTTCGGGCGGCCGGAGGCCGTCAGGCAAAAAGCCGCCAACATATGCGTCGCGGGCGATGCATCCCTCGTTGAAATTGTGCGCCCGTGTCTCGAAAGCTTCGCGCGCGTGTGGGTGATCGGCAACGACCCTCGACAGGCGAACGTAGCCAAGCTTTGCGGCAACTTCCTCATCGGCGCCGCCGTTGGTGCCATGGCGGAAGTTTCAGGCATTCTGAATGCAGAGAAAGCAGATGCCGATGCGTTCATGATCCTGATGACGGAGACCCTGTTCTCATCGCCAATTTACAAAAACTACGCGCCATCGGTGACCGGTACAAGGCCGCTTCCCGCAACCGGCCTCGCGCTGCCAATGAAGGATATGGACTTGCTCGCGGCGGTCTCTGCCGATAACGGGCTCAACAGCCGACTTCTTGCTGCCTTGCGCGAAAGCCTGTCCCTGGCGAAGGAAACGGGCTTCGGAGCGTACGACTGGTCCATGGCATTGGGACGCGCAGCGCGTGGGCATATTGTCGGTTCACAACAATAGACCGCGGAATTTCTCCCGGCCAAACTCGACATATTTTTGTTCCTTTTATGTTCCATTGCTCCTTTTGTGGACTCCGCAAGCCATTATGCGTGTGGAACGAGGGATGATCGACCAGTCGACTTTGAAATTTCTGTCCGAAGCATCCTGTCATCATGGTGATGAGTGGCTGAGCGACAACAAAGCTGAGAGCGATTGGGCTCGGCGCAATTTGATGGAATTCACATTGCAGCTGATAGGAAGCGCCGGATTGGTGGACCCCCGTATCTCGAACGCAAACATCGATCCGCGAAAATGTCTCGCCAGAGCGCCAATCTCAAAGGGGGTAGGGTCGATCTCTGTGCGCGTTTCCCTATCAAAGAACGCTGCAGCAACCTATTTCATGCGAATTTCATCCGGCTCTTCTTACAGTGGGGGCGGCGCACTGTTGCCGCCTCCGCGCCTCGCTCGCATCCTGAGGCAAACGATCGCAAGCCATACCGGCAACTGGAGAGGGATCGTCGAAGGTCCGCTCTTCCAGAGATATTTTCCGAACGGTTTGACCGGGGGACATGATATCAGCGCCAGAGGATATGTTAAAAACCATGATGCGCTCGATTTCTTCAATCTCAAGAACTTTGGCGCATGTCGAGGCGTCCCAGACGAGATGTTGATCTCCAACAGTCTGGTAGAGGATACCGTGAAATCATTCGCGGCCGCTCGTGCCTTGGTCGATTACATCAATCGCGCCACGACGCGGCTTCCTGAGGCTGGATAACATCTGGCTGTTCGTGCACGCAGGCCTGGCACGGAGACCTTCTCGTTATTTCCTAGCGTTATTGCACCCTTTAGATCATCGCAGCAGTCCGTCGAGATCGAAATCGTCCCAGCCCTGCAGGCTCGATGCGGGATCTACGGTTGCCTTGTCGGCCTTTTTCGTCTGCTTCTTCTTTTTCGCCAGCCGCGTCACCTTCCTTTGATATGCGGCCTTCGCTCTCTTCTCCGCCTTCGCCTCGGCATCCTCAACTCGCCACTCGTCGATGACGCCACGATCAAGAAGATCCTCGACAACCTTCGGATCAAAGACGTGGAAGGTGATCTGGCGGGCGCGTCCTGCCAATCTTACGGTCCTAGTGCCGGCACTGAGAAGACGACCGTCAGCGAGCCAGCGATGGCGCTCGCTCGTCTTCATTCCAAGGATGTCCTGGATCTCGCGCGGGATGACGGGAAGGGACGGTGCTTCTTCCACTGTTTTGGAGGCGACCGATACCGCGGCATTGAAGGCGGGTTCTTCATCAGCAGGCATTGCCAGGACCAGATCGACACCTTCCAGCGAGATCGCTTTTTTGGAAGTTGCCGGAAGGCGCGCCTGGATCTCCTGAAGAAGACCTTTTGCCCGCACGGATGACCCCATGGTGATCGCCGCTGACAAGGTCCATGTCTTGATCAGTTCGATGTCGCTCTTCTCGTGTTTCGCCATCGCGCCTAGATGGTGCGATCGATAACGACGTTCAATGCACCCGATCGCGCGAGCGAAAAGATACAGGGAGCGCCGCAGCGCTCCCTGCTGCATTTATCTGGAAGGGTGAAGGAGTGCTTGAGCCTTCATTTTCTCGAGCGCGCGAGCGACAGGATTTCCGTCGCCGACCCTGAGCTTGCGTCCACGGCGTTTGCGAACTTCTACCACGAAGTTATTGACAAGACGCTTCTTCATGGCGAGGCCCCTCAAGCCACCTGGCGTTCCGCTTCAATTTGCAGCGGCGCCGTCTGTCCGGCCGACGTGCCGATCGGGATCTTGCGGGGCTTCATGGCTTCAGGGATCTTACGCTTGAGCAGAATTCGTAGAAGGCCGTTCACCAGCGAAGCATCTTCCACTTTCACATGATCCGCCAGTTCAAAGCGACGCTCGAAGGAGCGGCCGGCAATCCCGCGATGCAGGTATTCGCCATCCTTGGCTTCGGCCTTCTGGCCTTTCACGACAAGGACGTTGCGTTCCTGCGTGATGTCGAGATCGGAATCGCCAAACCCTGCGACCGCCATTTCGATCCGGTACTCGTCGTCGCTTGTCTTGACGATATCATAGGGCGGCCACGTGTCGATCGCCTGCAGGCGCTGCGCGTTGTTCAAAAGATTGAACACGCGGTCGAAACCGACGCTGGAGCGATAGAGCGGTGCAAAATCAAGATCGTTTCTCATAACCAAATCCTCCGTAAAGCGAGATGGAATGGAGACGCGGAAACCTGCGTCTCCGGTTGTGCCTGCCCCTGTCGGCGGCTGGCGAAACTGATCTGGTTTTGAGAAAAAACGGATTCAAGAGAGCGGTCGAAAAAATTCTGTCATTTCATTTTGCCACGCCAAAGTCAGGCCGATTGCATTGCTGCAGGCCGTTAGCGGCTCTTGGGGTGAAGCTGCGGGGCCCCGATCAAGCAGGCTAATGGCTACGACGGCCTGCTTAGCATGTTCGCCAGATCCTCCCGTCTGAAGGGCTTCGTAAGCCGCGGCAGATCCGGTGCCACGTCTTCGACCTCCGAGTAACCTGAGACGATAAGAACCTGGACATCAGAAATCTTCGCATTGACCGATCGCGCGAGTTCCGTCCCGCTCATGCCAGGCATCAGGTGGTCGGTAATAAGGATGCTCGGCTTCAATCCCCGATCGAGTAGTTTTAGAGCGTCCTCCGCAGATGCCGCCTCGATCACGTCGTAACCGAGCTCGCGCAGCATCTCCGCCGTGCTGAGCCGGACCAGCTCCTCATCATCGACAAGCAGGGCAACACCTGAAAGAGCAACTGTCGAAACGGTCGACGGACGCTCCTCATCTTGAACGCTTCCCGTGCTAACAGGCAGCCAGATCTCAACGTTCGTACCGACTCCAGGTCGGCTCCTGATCGTGAGCGTGCCCCCCAACTGGAGCGCGAGGCCGTGTACCATAGAAAGGCCGAGGCCGGTTCCCTTGCCAAGACCCTTGGTCGAAAAGAAGGGCTCTGTTGCGCGCTTCAACGTCTTCTCGTCCATACCAGAGCCGGTATCGGAAACCGAGAGGCAGATATAGTCCGCGTCTGCGAGTTCAGAGGGCCTTGTTGCTCTTCCCGTAGACGTTCCAGCGGTAATCCGGAGCGTTCCTCCATCTGGCATCGCATCGCGTGCGTTGACCGCGAGGTTCAAGAGCGCCATCTCCAACTGGTTGCGATCCGCCAAAGCCGGTGGAAGCGCTGCCGAGACCTCCACTGCAATATGGATCTGAGGTCCGGTGGTGCTTGATATGAGCTCAGCCATGCCCTGAACCAACTCGCCGACATCGACGGCTGCAGTCTGCAGGGGTTGCCTGCGCGCGAAGGCCAGTAACCGCTGAACAAGCACACGGGCTCGCTCCGCTGCCTGGGCGGCGCCCGCGACCATGCGCTGCTCGCGTTCGCCGCCGAGTTGTTTGCGCTGGAGGATATCAAGGCTCCCGATGATCGGCGTCAAAAGGTTGTTGAAGTCGTGTGCGACCCCGCCGGTCAGTTGCCCGATCGCCTCCAGTTTCTGAGCTTGTCGGAGCTGTTCTTCGGCCAGCGACAGACGTTCCTGCTCTCTCAAGAGTTCTGTTATATCACGGCCGATCAGGTATGCCGCACTGACCTTCCCATCGTCGCCAATAACCGGACGGAAACGCATCTCGTAGGCGCGTCGCTCGATGTCGCCCTCACCCCACCAACCGGTCTGATCGAAGGACTCTCCGGCGAGAGCGCGACCCCATACCGCCTTCGCTCCATCTCTTTGCGCAGGAATACGGTCCAGGAGTTCAAGCAGGCTCTGTCCCGTCTGGGGCCGAACACCGAAGACCCGCTCATAATCCGCCTGAGCCGCAGGATTGATGCCCAGGAACGTGTAGTCGCGGTCGATCATCTGGATTGGAGAATCGGTATCCTCGACGATGCTGGCATAAATACGCCGTTCCGCCAGGCTCTTGTTCACGCGCTCCTCGAGCGTCGCGTTCACAGCGCGCAGAGCGCTTTCTGCGCGCGCGCGTTCAACCGAGGCCCACGTGCGTTCCGCGACCTCGGATGCGATGGCCGCCTCTTCATCCGTCCAGTGCCGTGGTTTACTTTCATGAACGTACAAGATGGCCACCAGCCGGCCTTCCTTCAGCAGAGGAACGACCAGCAATGATCTGGTCCCGATACTCGCATATCCTTCTGCGTAAGGTGCGGAAACCGGGTTGTCGGAAACGGAGTCCAGACGCAGCGTTCGTCCCGCTTTTAGCTCGGCGATGATCGCGGGGCCAAATATCTCCAGCCGCCGCGTCTCGCCGCCAAGCGACGACATCTCGCCGTTGCTCCAGTCGCGTTCGACAGTAACATATTCCTGGCCCGCATCGATCTCGCCGTATCCGGCCCTTCCTACAGCCAGATATTCTCCAAGGAGCCGCGCCGCGACCTGCTTGATCTCCTCTGCGCTCGCTAGCGGACGAAGCTGGTCAGATAAGGCCAGCAAAAAGGATTGACGCTCGGCGAGTGCACGCAGGTTGGCTTGAGCGTAGGCACGTTCGACGGCTGACCACGTCCGCTCGGCAACCTCTCGTATCAGCGCAAGTTCCTGCTCTGTCCAATCCCGGGGTTCCTTGTCATGGACGTAGAGCGCAGCGACGAAGCGACCGCTACGGATCAGAGACATCGTTACCACACTTCGGATTTGAAGCGCCTGAAAGGCTGATGCGCTTTGGGGATCGGAAACCCTTGCGTCGGAAAAGGAATCGGAGATCACCAGCGAAACGCCACCCCGCAGAGCAGCCAGTACATCTGGTCCGAAAGCAGCGAGATCATGCGTTCCGCTGTGGCTTTCTACCGTACCGTCGGTACAGTTGCTTGGGGTCGTGAAGTAGCGCTCGCTGTCATCGACTGATCCATATCCAACGCGGCTGACGCCCAGATGCGACCCAAGGGCATGCTGGGCGATTTCGATAATACCTGATGCATCGTCGGTACTGTGAAACGCTGTTTCCAGGTCAATCAGAAAAGCCTGACGAAGCCTCGCCGTTACCGCCTCAGTCGTTTCGCTGCAGATGCATAAAGCAGCGGCGACTCGGCCATCTTCATCGCTAATTGGGCTATAGGAAAACGTGAACCACGCCGGCTGCAGTGCCGGCCGGCTGAGCATCACCTTCATATCCTGGAACAGGGTCGAGTTTCCTGCAAAGGCCTCGTCGATGACAGGCGCCACCTGCTCGCTGACTTCCGGCCAAACCTCGAAGAACGGCCTCCCAAGCGCGGATGGATGGCGAGAGCCCAGGATCGGTATGTAGGCCTCGTTGTAGATCAGGCGGCGGTCGGCCCCGATGACGATGAACATGGGGAAGGGTGCGTTGGCTACGGCATCAATGACCCCTTTGAGGTAGGTCTCCTGTCGCTCGATAAATAGCTCCAGGTCGGGATCGAGTTCACCTCGTCCGCCGGACAGGCGCTGTAAGTATTCAAGCACTCATCGGTCTCCACGCCGCCAACAGTCTTGGCCTTGATCACCACACATAACGCTCTTCATCGATCAGCAAAGGAGGCAGCTGGAAATTCGGGTCCGGGACATAATGCGTGAGAAGCTAAAGATATACGTCTAGACCCGTCGGCAGAACCAGCAAGCGCGTGTTCGGTACGGTATCGGACGCAGCACGCATTTGTTTGATCCTCGCAAAGCAAACGATCGAGTCAACAAACGTACCACAGTGAACAAAACTGACAGACAGAGCTAGGCGAATGCGAATATCCTTGAGTTACCTTGAGCTCACAGGGACAGTTTTAAACGGCCACGCGCGCCGGGGGCTGTCGGTCCCGGTTTCCGGCTGACGCCGGCGCTACGCTAAACCTCCTGCGGCAACCCTCTTAACCGGTCTTGCGAGAGGCGAACTGCCTCCGCGGTTCCCGCTCCGGCTGGTATGCCCTTCTGTCTGGCTGGTTGGACTGGCATCCGCAGCGACTGAAATGTCCCGACATCCTGCGATATCGAAAAAAAGTGATTCGCCTCAAACGTTTACCGCGATGCGCTACGGCTATGATTCCAAAACGATTCTCGTCACGTTAGACTTTTAAGCGCCCCATGCAGGTTTCTTGAGCCCGCTTGACTCTTTTAGGTCCTCGGAACAAAAGAAGAACATTAGCAATTCTGCGGGACATGAAGTCCTGATCAACGCGAGCCGAGGGAGGTCCGTGAACGATGTCGCGCGCCCATAATCCTCGGGTCATCGAGGAACTGAGAGACCGCATCGCCCACCTGGAGGGCAGTGCGGCAAAGAAAGCCGTCGTCTTGCCTTTCGGCGTTCGCGAGATGGACGAGCATCTACCGGGAGGCGGGCTATCATACGGCGCTCTTCACGAGATTGCAGGCGGGGGGGCCGGCACGGTGGACGGAGCGGCAGCGGCACTGTTTGCCGCAGGCATTGCCGCGCGCTCGAAGGGCAAGGTGCTCTGGTGCCTGACGAGACCTGACCTGTTTTTTCCCGCCATCGCCCAGGCCGGCTTGCATCCGGACCGCGTGGTCTTCTGCGAAGGCGACAAGGAGGAGGATGTCCTTGCGTCCATGGAGGAAGGGCTCTCGTTCGGTGGCTTGGCAGCCGTGGTCGGGGAGCTGGTGCGATTGCCGATGGTGGCATCCCGGCGGCTGCAGCTGGCTGCCGAAAAGACAGGAACCATGGGGCTCGTTGTCCGCAGATGGCGGCGGCAGACGGAAGCGTCGGACTTCGGCAATCCAACGGCCTCGACGACACGGTGGAGGGTGAGCGTGCTGCCGTCGGAGGAACTGCCAGTGGCAGGAGTCGGCCGGGCCCGATGGCTGTTGGAATTGATGCGCGTGAAAGCAGGCGAGTGTGCCGAGTTCGAATTAGGAGCCTGTGATGCCAAGGGTCGTTTGTATCTACTTCCCCACTCTGCCAACAGACCGGATACGACGGCATGGAGAGGGTACCGTGCCAGCTGAACAGCCTCTCGTCGTCATCTCCAAATCGGGCTCCAAACGCTGGGTCTCGGCTGCCGATACCGCCGCGCGCAAACTCGGCCTCAAACTCGGCATGCCGGCGAGCAAAGCCCAGGCGATCGTTGCCAATCTGACGATGATCGATGCCGATCCGGCCGCCGACGCTGCTGCGCTCGAACGCCTCGCGCTCTGGGCGCTGCGGCAATACAGCCCTGTCGTCGCCGTCGACGGGGTGGACGGCATCGTCATGGATACCGAAGGCGCCGATCACCTGCAGGGTGGCGAGGACCTTTTAATCTCCGGCTTGGTCAACGGGTTGAGAGCACGCGGACTGACGGCACGCGCTGCGGTCGCCGATACGTGGGGAGCGGCGCATGCGATCACCCGCCTGACGTCAGCGGAAACGACCGTCGTTCCGGTGGGCGGTGTGGCGAGAGCGGTGACTGGACTGCCGATCCACTGTCTGCGTCTCCCACCAGACACAATCCATGGGCTGCGGGTGATGGGCGTCGAGACGGTCGGTGAACTCTCCGCCATGCCGCGCGCACCGTTGACGCTGAGATACGGGCCGGAGGTCGGGCGGCGGCTGGACCAACTGTTCGGGCGAATGGCTGAACCCATCGAACCCTTGCGCACTCCGGAGCTTGTCGAGGCTGCGAAGAACTTTCAGGAGCCGATCGGCACGGCGAAGACGATCGCCAAATATGTGCGCCGGCTGGTCGGGGAACTCACCGCCAAGCTGGAGGAGCGCGGCCTTGGCGTCAGGCGTTCCGATCTTGTCATCCACCGTGTCGACAACACCCGCCAGTGCATTCGAGCCGGCTTGGCAAAACCGGTGCGGGACCCCGCCCGGCTGTCAAAGCTGTTGTGCGATCGTATCGAGAAGATCGACCCGGGCTTCGGGATCGAACGGCTCGTGCTTGTCGCCATCATGGCCGAGCCACTGGAGGAGCGACAGGTCGCGTCGTCACTCATTGAAGAGCAGGTGGTCGACGTGACGCCGCTCGTGGACATTCTCGGTAACCGTGGCCAGCGGCTCTACCGTGTCACGCCCGTCGCCTCCGATGTTCCCGAGCGGTCGGTGAAGCGGATTGGGCCGACGGCCGACGAGACCGGCGCGACATGGGCCGCCAAATGGCCGAGGCCGTCGCGGCTACTGGCGAACCCGGAACGGATCGACGTCACCGCTCTGCTCCCCGACCAGCCGCCTGCTGTCTTTACCTGGCGGGGCAAACGTCGCCGCGTGAAACGGGCAGACGGACCTGAGCGGATATTCGGCGAGTGGTGGATCCGGCCAAGAGAACATGCCGCCGTTCGCGACTATTTTGTTGTCGAGGACGAGGCCGGCGAACGCTACTGGGTCTATCGCGCCGGCGACGGAGTGGACGCCGAGACTGGCTCCCATCTCTGGTTTCTGCATGGGGTGTTCGGATGAGATATGCCGAGCTTCAGGTGACTACACATTTCTCGTTCCTGCGCGGCGCCAGTTCCGCCGAGGAACTGTTTGCCACCGCGGCAGCGCTCGGCATCGATGCGTTGGGCGTGGTCGATCGCAACTCGCTTGCCGGGATCGTGCGGGCATGGGAGGCAGCAAAGACCACCGGCATCCGACTGGTTGTCGGCTGCCGGCTCGATCTTTCCGACGGCTTGTCGATCCTGGCCTATCCAACCGACAGGCCTGCCTATTCGAGACTGACCCGCCTGCTTTCGCTCGGCAAGAGCCGGGGCGGCAAGGGCAAGTGCATTCTCGATCTGTCGGACGTGGAGGCCTATAGCGCTGGCCTTATTGCGGTTCTTGTCCCGGATGAGGCCGACGAGACGACTGCAGGCCAGCTCAGGAAGATCGCCGCGATCTTCGGGGACAGGGCATATGTCTCACTGTGCCTGCGCCGTCGTCCGAACGATCGCCTGCGGCTTCACAATCTTTCCAACATGGCGGTGAGATACAAGGTCAAAACGGTCGTCACCAATGACGTGTTGTTTCACGATCCCAGTCGCCGGCAGCTGCAGGACATCGTCACTTGCATCCGCAACCGCACCACCATCGACAGCGTCGGCTTCGATCGCGAGCGGCATGCCGATCGCTTCGTGAAGGCGCCGGACGAAATGCACCGGCTGTTCTCGGAGTATCCGGAAGCGCTGGCACGAACGCGCGAGATCGTCGACCGCTGTCTTTTCGACATGAGCGAGCTTCAATATCAGTACCCGGAAGAGGCCCTTGTGCCGGGCCTTGATGCGCAGCAGTCACTGACGAAATTCGCCTGGGAGGGCGCAGCAAGCCGATACCCGGAGGGGATACCCGGCAAGGTCCGCAAGGCGATCCTGCACGAACTCGAACTCATCCGGGTGATGAAATACGCTCCATACTTCCTCACCGTTTATAGCATCGTTCGGTTTGCCCGGTCGCAAGGCATTCTCTGCCAGGGAAGGGGATCGGCGGCGAACTCGGCTGTCTGCTACTGCCTTGGTATCACCAGCATCAATCCGGAGACAGGCGATCTGTTGTTCGAGAGGTTCGTCTCGATGGAACGCGACGAACCTCCGGATATCGACGTCGATTTCGAACACGCCCGCCGCGAAGAAGTTATTCAATGGATCTACGAGACCTATGGCCGCTCCCGCTCCGCCCTCTGTTCCACCGTCACCCGCTACCGGGCCAAAGGCGCGCTGCGTGATGTCGGTAAAGCCTTAGGACTGCCGGAAGACCTGATCACACAGCTTTCGTCAGGCGTCTGGGGCTGGTCGGAAGGGGTCGGCGAGAAGCAGCTCAAGGACAACAACATGAACACTGCCGACTACCGCCTGAAGCTGGCGCTCGACCTGTCGGCCCAGCTGATGGGTGCGCCTCGCCATCTTGGCCAGCACCCAGGCGGCTTCGTCCTGACGCAGGATAGGTTGGACGATCTGGTGCCGATCGAACCGGCGACCATGAAAGACCGCCAGGTGGTGGAATGGGACAAGGACGATATCGAGGCGCTGAAATTCATGAAGGTCGACGTGCTCGCACTCGGCATGCTGACCTGCATGGCGAAGTCGTTCGAGCTGCTGCGCGAACACAAGAATATCCCGATGGGTCTGTCCGATGTCGAGCAGGAGGACCCGGCCACCTACGCGATGATCCGCAAGGCCGACACGCTCGGCACGTTCCAAATCGAAAGCCGCGCCCAGATGGCGATGCTGCCGCGACTCAAACCCCGGACGTTTTATGACCTTGTCGTCCAGGTGGCGATCGTTCGGCCCGGGCCGATACAGGGCGACATGGTGCATCCCTATCTGAGGAGACGGGAGGGCAAGGAAAAGGTTGAATACCCGACTCCTGAACTAGAAGCTGTGCTTGGCAAGACGCTCGGCGTTCCGTTGTTTCAGGAGAGCGCGATGAAGGTGGCGATGACCTGCGCGGGATTTACGGCCGGCGAGGCGGACCAGCTCAGGCGTGCCATGGCCACCTTCAAGTTCACGGGCGGGGTCTCCAAGTTCAAGGACAAGCTCGTCGAGGGCATGGTCAAGAACAACTACACAAGAGAATTTGCTGAGAAGACTTTCACGCAGCTCGAAGGCTTTGGAAGCTACGGTTTCCCCGAAAGCCACGCCGCAAGCTTCGCGCTGATTGCCTATGCGAGCTCATGGGTGAAGTGTCACCACCCCGATGTGTTTTGTGCGGCCTTGCTCAATAGCCAGCCGATGGGCTTCTACAGCGTTGCCCAGATCGTCCAGGATGCTAGAAACCATGGTGTCGAAGTTCGCCCCGTCTGTGTAAACCGCTCCCGCTGGGACTGCACCATGGAGCGGATCGGCAATTCCGACCGCTTCGCTGTTCGTCTCGGCATGCGTGTCGTTAGGGGTCTGTCGACCAATGATGCCGCCCGTATCGTCCTGGCGCGTGCCGAGCATCCATTTGTCTCGGCCGACGACATGTGGCGACGCTCCGGCGTGTCACCGCCCTCGCTGGTCAAGCTCGCCGAGGCAGACGCTTTCCTGCCGTCACTGCAACTGGAACGGCGACAGGCGCTGTGGGACATCAAGGCGCTCCGCGACGAACCCCTGGAACTCTGGGCGGCCGCCGCTGAGCGCGAGGCCCGGGTTATTGCCGAGATGCAGGAACCCGAGGTGGCGCTGAAGTCGATGACCGAGGGCAGGGAAGTGGTCGAGGACTATTCGCATACCGGCCTGACCCTCAGGGCGCATCCGGTCTCTTTCCTCCGCCGCGATCTTGAGCGAAAGGGTATCGTGCCCTGTGCCGAAGCCATGGGCCAGCGCGACGGAAGGTGGCTCTGGACGGCCGGCCTTGTCCTCGTGCGACAGCGGCCGGGATCGGCGAAGGGCGTGATGTTTCTCACGCTGGAAGACGAAACTGGTATCGTCAACGCTGTCGTCTGGCCGTCTCTGTTCGAGCGCCAGCGGCGCGTCCTGATGACCGCAAGCATGATGGCGATCAACGGACGCATCCAGCGGGAAGGTGAGGTGGTTCATCTGGTTGCCCAGCGCCTGTTCGACTTTTCCACCGATCTGGCGAGCCTCGGGGAGAGGGACGGACGATCGGGTGACTTCCCGCTTCCGCATGGCCGCGGCGACCAGGTCAAGCATGGAGGAGGGCCGGATCCACGGGATAATCCGAAGCCCGCTGTTCAAGCCCGTGACATCTATATCCCTGACCTCCATATCGATAATTTGAAGATAAAATCCAGAAACTTCCACTGAGGAGACCCGTGTGTCGCGCCTGTTTGCAGTCACCAAAAGCCTGGACGAGGTTGTCGCGCATTTCGCGGTCGACATGGCGCCAGCCCTTGAGGTGCCGCGCGAAACCGTCGAAGGCACTCCCGGATTGATCGTCCTCGAGAAAGAAGGGTTGAGGCTGTTGAAGTCGATCCCTTGGGGCTTTCCACGCCAGACACGCGACATGCGACGTGAGGGCGAGCCCCCGAGCCGCATCGGCCTTGTTGCCGACCTGACCAATCCGCTCTGGGACCGCATCGTCGTGGATCCCAGGTATCGTTGCCTCATCCCGCTCACGCATTTTGCAAACCCCGACGGCGTCAAAGGCGAAAAGACGCGCTCCTGGTTTTCGCTGAACCGCCAGCCGCTGACCGCTTGGGCTGGCTTCTGCAGGAATACGCCAGAGTTCGGACCCGTATTCGCCGGCATGACCATGACCGCCAACGAGAAGATCAGGCCGTTCAACGACCGCATGCCAGTCCTGCTTGCGCCAGACGAATACGATCGCTGGCTTCATGGTTCAATCGAAGACGTTATCGCTTTCCAGTTCCGCGAGCCGCCGCCATCCGATGACTTCGAAATCCTTCATAGCCTCGACCGCTGGCAAAGTGGGGTGTCCCCTGCCAAGGCTTCACCCCGTCGGGACAACATGCTTATGTAGTCGAGGTTTGCGGCTCCAATCGAAAGGTTTGCAGAATGTGCAATTTGTACACCGTCCGTCTGTCCGCCGCGGAAGTGGCCGCACACTTCCGTGTTCCGAACCCGATGCAGTCGAACGCACCGGAGGAAGTCTATCCGGGCACGCCCGGCATGGTGGTGACGGAGAATGAAGGTGTGCGCGAGCTTCGCTCGATGGTGTGGGGCTTTCCGCTTCGCCTGAAAGGAATGAAGCCGGAGGCCAAACCAAAGCCTGTCAACAACATCGCGGATCTCGCGAAAGGCATGTGGATCGGTCTTGCCCGTAAGCCGCAATGGCCGTGCCTGATCCCCGTCACGGGTTTTGCCGAAGCCGAGGGCGAGAAGGGCAGGATGACCCGCACCTGGTTTTCCTTGAAAGACCAGCCGGTCTTTGCCTGGGCAGGCCTGTGGCGGATCAGCGATGAATGGGGTCCAGTCTATTCCGGTGTCATGACGGATGCGAACGAAGCGATCCAGCCGGTGCACGATCGCATGCCGGTTCTTCTGCATGCCGACGAGCACGAGCAATGGCTTCATGGCAGTTTCGAGGATGCGCTTGCGTTTCAGAAGCGGACGTTTCCGCCCGAGTTGGTGACGATGGAGCGGACGAACGAGCTGTGGGCACGGAAGAAGGCAGCTCCGGAGGCGCCTTTGCTCCTTTGACGACAACCTGTTCCTAGAGGCTTGCAAGCCAGTCGGCGTAGGGCGTGTTCTTCGCCAGGTGCCTGTTGTAGTCCGGTGCGCCGTCGTCCCACCAGGGGGCGCCGCGCTCGCCGAGAGCAACTTTCGCCTGATCGACCAGATGCCGGGCTTTTTTGATGGCCCCCGGGTCTCCCTTCGCGTCGCGGACGGCACGTCTTGCTGACATCAGGTCCTTGACCAGCCTTTCTCGCGTGGCGTCGTCCAGCGCCGGATTGCTCTTGCGCCAGAGCCTGCCGCACACCACGAAATACCGCCCATCCGGCGTATCGGGGTAGGACGGGGTGTCAGGACGCTTCGTCACAGGAGTGTCCCCTGGGCAGGCTCGAGCGGCTCCATTTCCTGGCGTTCTCCGCGCCGTGCCAATTCCGTCTCGGCACTGAAGCGGACGTCGACATCGCGATCACGCGCGAAGTCCTCAAGCGCTTCATCAGGGATCCGATCCCAGGTTTTGCCGCGATCCGGACCAGCGGGAACGCGCGGCAGTAGACCCGGTTCGCGGCTCCAGGCCAGGAGTTGGTCCAGAGATGTCGCATTCAAGAGGTCCCGGAGGTGATGCGCGGTGACATACGCATCGGGCATGGCGCGATGGGCCGGCAGGCCGATGTCATGTACGAGACCCTCCGGCATGCGCTGGTAGCGCAGCATCTGGTTGGAAAAGCGCGGCAGTTCCGGCCAGACTCGCAAAGCCGATTTCCAGGTGCAGATCCATGGCGTTCCACCGGTGAAGCGCGGCGTGCAGTAGCGCTGTTCAAAACCCGCCCGGTGCGCCGCGAGCGCATCCAGCCGCCCCGGAGGTCGCAGCACGCTTGCGGCGATATCCTTCCAGAACGGAGCATCGGCCACCTGGCTGTCAAGGATATGATGCACGGCAATCGTATCCGGCGTCATCGGCCGTCCGGGATTGACCAGCAGTGCGCCACGCTCCTCGGTCACCCGCCACACGCCATCGTCACCAAGAACGACATCCTGCCAACCGATCTCGCAGACATCGTTCGGGCCATTGCCGCCGGTCTCGAGATCGATGACGCGGACTCTGGGGAGAGAAATGTCGGAAATCCTGATCGTTCCTCTTGTTGAACCCGATCATAAAGCCAGGTCGAGCTGGGGTTGTTCCCCGTCATGGTCTGTCTGATCGTTGGTGAGCGAGGAGAGCGTAACGCCAAGCAGACGGACCGGGCGCTTGAAGGGATAGACCGTGGCAAGAAGCGCCGATGCCGCCTCCATGATCCCAGCAACGCCCGTGACAGGAAACGTGCCCGTCCTGCTTCGCGTTGCCTGGGTGAAGTCCGAATATTTGATCTTCACCGTCACCGTCCTGCCGCTGATCGACTTTGCCTGACAATGCGACCAGACTTTTTCCGCCAGAGGTCTCAGCTCGGTGGTGGCCAGGGCAATATCGTCGATGTCATCGACAAACGTATCTTCAGCGCCGACCGACTTTCGCACCCGGTCGGGCCGCACCGGACGGTCGTCGATGCCGCGAGCGATGCCATAAAAATAGGGGCCGGATTTCCCGAAATTCTCCGTCAGGAAGAGCAGCGATTTCGATTTGAGATCGGCGCCGGTTTCGATGCCGAGACGGTGCATCTTCTCGGCGGTGGCAGGACCGACGCCGTGAAACTTCTTAACCGCGAGCCCTTCGACGAATGCAGGCCCGTTCTTCGGCGTTATGACGGCCTGGCCGTTCGGCTTGTTGAGGTCCGACGCCATCTTGGCAAGGAACTTGTTGTAGGAAATGCCGGCCGATGCATTGAGACCAGTGACGGCCTTTATCTTCGCACGGATTTCCAGTGCGATCTCGGTGGCAATCGGCATGTCCTTGAGATTTTCCGTCACGTCGAGATAGGCTTCGTCGAGCGACAGCGGTTCGATCAGCGGCGTATATTCCGCGAAGATCTCGCGGATCTGTTGCGAGACGGCGCGATAGACCTCGAACCGTGGTTTCACGAAAATCAGCTCCGGGCACTTCCGAGCCGCCGTCACCGACGGCATGGCCGAGCGGACGCCATACTCGCGGGCCTCATAGCTTGCCGCAGCAACCACACCACGAGCAGCCGCGCCGCCGACCGCAAGAGGCTTGCCGCGTAGCTCCGGATTGTCACGCTGTTCCACCGACGCGTAGAAGGCATCCATGTCGACATGGATGATCTTGCGAGGGGATGGTGCAGTCATGTCGTTCATGTGGGTCGTTCAACGCAAATGAAAACAAAGAGGGAACATAACAGGCGTCCGGCACGAATCCAACCCGACGAGATTGAGTTTTCCATTGGGACCGAAACAACACGACCGGAGCGACGTTTGGTACCCGATGACCAAAACGCAGGGAGAAACTCATGTCTGACGATAGCACCACGACCATCCGCGCAACCTTCAAGACCCGTGAGGCTGCGGACCTTGCGATAGAACATCTGGTCCAGAGCCATGGAATTTCCCGGTCCGATATATTCGTGCAGCCGGTCGCGTCTGAAAACTCGGCAGGATCTGCACCCTCGGGCGGCGACGTGTTGCGTGACGGCGACGTGCGTACCGATGCGCCGCTCGAGGGAGAGATCGAAGTGTCGGCCGACATTGCGTCCCAGAAGATCGCCGCCGTGCAGCGCAGTTTCGGCGATCTCGATGCGATCCGGGTTTCGGGACGTTGACCAGTCGGGAGCCGGTCGAGCCGGCTCCTTTCGTATTGTGTGGCGGAGTTGCGAGATCATGGCTGACAGTCTTTCGACATATCGGTCGAAGCGGGATTTCAAGAAGACAAAGGAGCCGAGCGGCGAGGTGGGCATCAAGCCATCCAATCGCCTGCGCTTCGTCATACAGAAACACGACGCGACCCGCCTGCATTACGATCCGCGCCTTGAACTCGACGGCGTATTCAAATCCTGGGCCGTAACCCGGGGGCCGTCGCTCGATCCGAGCGACAAGAGGCTTGCAGTCGAGGTCGAGGATCATCCGCTCGATTACGGCGATTTCGAAGGCACGATCCCAAAAGGTGAATATGGCGGTGGTACCGTCATGCTCTGGGACCGAGGCTACTGGGAGCCGGAAGGCAATAAATCGCCGGAAGAAGCCCTGAAGAAGGGCGACTTCAAGTTCGTACTGCACGGCAAACGCCTGCAAGGAAGTTTCGTCCTTGTGCGGATGCGGCATGATCGCGACGGCGGCAAGCGAACCAACTGGCTGCTGATCAAGCATCACGACGAACATTCGGTCGAGGCAGACGGGGCAGCGATCCTGGAAGACAATAACACCTCCGTTGCATCCGGTCGCACGATGGAGTCGATAGCGTCCGGCAAGGGCAGGAAGCCGAAGCCGTTCATGCTGGAAGGTGATGCGGCCGAAGCGGATGCCGTCTGGGACAGCAGTCATGGCCTTGCCGCCGAAGAGCGCAAGGCGACAGCAAAGTTGGATGCAAGCAAGGGGAAAAAACGCGCGGCCACGAAGCGCGCCAAGTCCGTTATGCCTGACTTTATCGCGCCGCAGCTCTGTGAAACCCTTACCCGTCCGCCGGCGGGAAAAGGCTGGATCCACGAAATCAAATTCGACGGGTACCGCATCCAGATGCGCGTCGAGAATGGTGACGTAACGCTGAAGACCCGCAAGGGCCTCGACTGGACAGCGAAATGGCCCGCAATCGCCGCCGCCGCTTCTTCCCTTCCCGACTGCATCATTGATGGCGAAATCTGCGCTCTCGATGAGAACGGCGCACCTGACTTTGCGGCCCTTCAAGCCGCGCTCTCGGAAGGAAAGACGGATGAGCTGGTCTACTTGGCTTTCGATCTCCTGTTTGTCGGCGATGACGATCTGCGTGACCATCCGCTGACGGAGCGGAAGGAGAGACTGGCATCCTTCCTATCCGAGGCAGGCGAAGATCCGCTCCTTCGTTTTGTCGAGCATTTCGAGACCGGTGGCGATGCGGTGCTGAAGTCTGCTTGTCGGCTGTCGTTGGAAGGTATCGTATCCAAGCAGGCGGACGCGCCGTATCAGTCCGGGCGTACGGAAACATGGGCGAAATCCAAGTGCCGTGCTGGTCATGAAGTCGTTATCGGCGCGTACGCTACGACCAACGGCAAATTCCGCTCGCTGCTGGGCGTTAATCGCGGCAATCATTTTGTCTATGTCGGCCGGGTCGGCACGGGGTACGGCGCAAAGGTCGTCGAGACACTTCTACCGAAGCTGCGGGCACTTGAAACCGCGAAGTCACCATTCACGGGCATCGGGGCTCCCAAAAAGTCATCCGACGTCGTCTGGCTGAAACCCGAGCTCGTTGCCGAGATCGAATTCGCCGGCTGGACCGCGGACGGACAGGTACGGCAGGCATCGTTCAAGGGCTTGCGGGAGGACAAGCCGGCGGACGAGGTCGAGGCAGAGACTCCGGCATCTCCGGTCGAACAGGAGGTGCCAGACCCCGAAACCGACAAGCCGGCGCAGAAGCGGTTTCGGAAGGGTGCAAAGGCGGAGGTCATGGGAGTGATGATCTCCAGCCCTGACAAGCCGCTGTGGCCGGACGCCGGCGACAAGCAGCCCGTCACAAAGGTCGATCTGGCTCGCTATCACGAAGCTGTCGGGTCCTGGCTGATCGAGCATATCAAGGGTCGACCGTGCTCGATCATCCGCACGCCAGATGGCATTGGCGGCGAGCAGTTTTTCCAGCGCCATGCCATGCCGGGGACGTCCAATCTCCTTGAGCTGGTCACTGTCTTCGGCGACAAGAAACCCTACCTGCAGATCGACCGGGTCGAAGGGCTGGCGGCGATCGCCCAGATCGGCGGCGTCGAGTTACATCCCTGGAACTGCGAGCCCAACCAGCCGGAAGTTCCGGGACGCCTGGTATTCGATCTGGATCCGGGTCTGGGCGTCGAATTCTCCACCATTGTCGAAGCCGCACGCGAGATACGCGATCGCCTAGAGGAGCTCGGCCTGGTCAGCTTCTGCAAGACGACGGGTGGCAAGGGTCTGCATGTGGTCACGCCCCTCACAGTGCCGAAGGGCACGAAACTCAGCTGGGACGAGGCAAAAGGCTTTGCCCATGACGTCTGCCAGGAAATGGCTCGGGACAATCCGGATCTCTACCTGATCAAGATGGCCAAGAACCAGCGCGAGGGTCGCATCTTCCTGGATTACCTGCGCAACGATCGGATGGCGACAGCCGTCGCGCCTCTGTCGCCACGCGCGCGGCCGGGCGCGACGGTCTCGATGCCGCTCAACTGGACGCAGGTGAAAGCCGACCTCGACCCTAGGCGCTTTACGGTCAGGACAGTGCCGGATCTCTTGAAGAAAAGCACGGCGTGGCAGGACTACTGTGACGGCCAGCGACCACTCGAGCCGGCCATCAAGCGGCTCGCGAAATCCCGGAAGGTCGCGGCCTGACCCGATTTCACGTCCGATCCTCGTCGAACTGTTCAGCACCGTCTATCGCCGCGAGCCAGGGTTCGCGGCGTTTCACCCACAGCTCGTAGACCGGGACCAGGTCCGTTGGCGCCTCGCTCAGGCTCCCCAGTTTGATCTCGGCCTCCGTCTCATCATATGCGAACAGACGTGAGCCGCAGGAAGGACAGAACCGGCGGCCTTCAAACACGGTCGTCTCACCCGCACTGGTGAACTGGGCTGCAGGCCAGATGCCGAAATAGGTGAAAGCCGAACCGCTCTCGACGCGGCAGTCGGTGCAGTGGCAGATGCCAATGCGTGTCGGCTCGCCTTTCACCGCAAATGAGACCCGACCACATCGGCATGAACCCTGTCGTTCGCTCATGGGTGCCATCCTCAATACCCCCCGACGATCGGCAGTATCTCGCCGGTGATATAGCTTGAGCATTGCGGTGAGGCGAGGAAGACATAGGCCGGCGCAATTTCTTCCGGCTGGGCCGGGCGCTTCATTGGCGTGCCGGAGCCGAACTGGGCGACCTTGTCGGGCTCCTTGTCGCTTGGGTTAAGCGGTGACCAAACAGGCCCTGGGGCGACGCAGTTGACGCGGATTCCTTTTGGGATGAGCTGCGATGCAAGTGACCTGGTGAAGGCGTGGATGCCGCCCTTGGTCATAGAGTAATCGAGCAGCGTCTTTTCGCCGTCAAAACCGGTGACGGATCCCGTATTGATGATCGCCGAGCCGTTCTTGAGATGCGGAACCGCGGCGCGAGCCATGTGGAAATAGCCGTACAGATTGGTCTTTAACGTCTCGTCGAAATGATCCTCGGTCAGGTCGACGATGTCGTAGGTGTGGACCTGGAAGGCAGAATTGTTCACCAGGACATCGAGCTTTCCGAATTCGGATACGGTCCTTTCGACGGCGTCGCGGCAAAAAGCGGATTCCTTCACGTCGCCCTTGATCACCAGGCAGCGGCGACCTTCCTTCTCGACGGCGGCTGCCGTCTCCTCGGCGTCGCCATCCTCGTCAAGGTGAACGATCGCGATATCGGCGCCTTCCCGGGCAAACAGCACCGCCACGGATCGCCCGATACCGCTGTCGCCTCCGGTGATGAGGGCGACCTTGTCCTTCAGCTTCGCTGAGCCGATATAGAACGGCGCGTCATACATCGTGGCCGGCACGAGGGCGGCTTCGTCACCCGGCTTGTCCTGATGCTGCTCTGCAAATGGCGGCTCAGGATATCGACGGGCGCCGGCCTGCATTGCGTGCGGCTCGGCAGAGACCTCCTGCTGATCCGCCTCGGCGACCTGTTCCTGGATTTCGCGTTGCTTTGCTGCGGTGAATGCTGCGGTCATCGTCCTGTCTCCATCCTTATGTTTCAACCAAACGATCGGGATGAGAAATCGTTCGCAAGGCGGTAGACGGCCCTCAGGCTCCATTCAAATGTTGCGATGAAAAAGAGGAACTTGTGGGGGCTTGCGCGCTTATCGCAAGCGAATGCGATCACGTCAGGATTAAGAGGTTGGAGAATGGCCAGGGATCAATATGAGCGCATCCAGCTGAGAGCCTATGAAATCTGGGAAAACGAGGGGCGCCCGGAAGGCGCTGCCGCCCGTCATTGGGACCAGGCACTAGATGAAATCGCCGGCGATGACGAACATGAAACACTTCAGGACTTGATCGACGAAGATGACCGGGAGGACGAGGAGCGTGAAGAACGCGCTTCAACAGAGCCACAGGACCCCGGACGCCCCTGAGTCGCGACTGACATCCCTGCCGTGCGACGAAAACCATACACTGCGGCCAACTACATGACGCTGGCAGAGACTTTCGTCTTTGTCCTGGAGTTGAGGATTTCGGCCAGGCTCACTGGCTTCAAACCCTCCGCATCGACACCGACATCGAATTGGCGAGGAACCGGCTTCAGTCGACCATGCGAGTGTCCGTGTAAATTGATCGATCCTTTGCCCATCTGATTCCAAGTCCGGAATGCATAGTGGCACAGGATCAGATGGTGGCCTCCCTCTCGGATTTCGGCGTAATGCTGGACGCTGGCCCACCCCTTAGATGCCGTCGTCGTCTCCGGATCATTGTTGCCGACGATCAGGTGTTTCCGGCCGTTCAGCTTTCCGAGCAAGTCGGCACAATCTCCGCCTTTTACCGACATGAAGTCGCCAAGATGCCAGACATCGTCGTCCTGCCCGACGACGACATTCCAGTTGTCGATGAGCGCCGCATCATGCGATGCCATGTCCGGAAATGGACGACGGTCGATGCGCAACACGCGTGGATCCGCAAAATGCGTGTCTCCGGTGAAGAAGAACACCGCCTGCTAACCGAACTGACGGGCCGCCGCGTAGCCGCATGCGCTCGCAGTGGCTGTCAGGACCGTGCCCCAACCCAGATCGACGATCGTCAGCGGGACCGGCCAGTTCTTCAGGGTCGAGAGATTGGTCATGTCGTAGGTTCCATAGGCCGCGAGTCCGAGTATCGCCCCGTAACCAATGGGCGTCCATACTGAGCCGGCCTCGAGACCGGGGCGCACGGCGAGGATGACGATACCAATCGCAAAGAAGAGATAGAACACTGCGGCAACCGCGAAGTTCGGGGACGGCAGCATCAGGTCTCCGAGTTGGTCGCGATAGAAGTTCTTGGCAAGGACGCCAAGCCAGATCGCATCGATGAGCAGAAATGAAATGAGCGTTCCAGCGTAAGCGATACCAAGTGTCTTCATCGTTTCGTTCCTTTCGATGAGCGATACCAGGTAAACAAGATGGCTGCTTTCCTGTTCCGGGCGTCGGGCTTCTGGATCGAAGCAGGGAGATGAATCCTTGCTGTGGAACCGGGTCGCTCTATCTATGAGGTATGGAAAATGAAGCCCTGAAGCCGAAGCTCACAAAATCCGAAAAGCTCGACGCGACGGCCGACGCGGCATAGGAAGTCATCGACAGACAGGCATCAGAACGGGAGAAGAAGACGGCGCTTCTCAAACAGATGCGGTTGTCCCGAGATGCTGCGTCGCGGCCAAATCTTTCGGAACCTCCTCGTTCCGCTCAACGCTCAGGTTAGGGAAGGTGACGATTAATTTTTCGGCACGATCCAGGCAAACATACGCGCCTTCCACTATAGTCGACCGCGGCTGATTTTGTTTCAGATCGATAACGGCATTGCTTCCCGGCGCCGTGATCACCGCGAAGTGGTCGTTCGGACTGTATATCGAGATGCGAAAGCCGTGGGACTCACGAACCATGCCGGGCAAGCCGACCTCCCAAGCCGCTAGGTAAATTCATAGCTCGCGGTTTCGAGGACATTACCGTCGCCTCGGTGACCCACACTTTTCCATCGACATCTTCCCCCCTGGCGATCGCGGCTGCAGCCAGGTCGCGGTAGAACTCTGCATACCGGATCAGCCGTCGAAGAGTTTTCTGCCGTAGCTTTGATCGCTTCGCACGTCACGATCACCAGCCAGACGGTCGAGCCATCAGTGACCGCAATCTGGCCGTTCTCGTGAAAAAGAAAAGGCGCTGGTTCGCACAGCGTGATCTCTGTTTCGTCAATCATCTCAACCAGCCTTCCGGTTCTTCAGTTCGGCAGAGACTGATTTGCGAAGCGCATCCATGATGTTGACCACGTTTGACTTCGGTTCGACTTCGTCGGCTTTTTTGCTCTTGATGGATTTCTTCGGCTTGAGCGCCTTCTTCTTCTCCTCAATAAGCTCAAGGAGGCTTTCCTGGATCGGATCGCTGACCATGTCCGGAGACCAGCGCTTTGTCTTCTGTTTGATCAGCTTCTGGACGAGAGGGATGAGATCGGGATCGGCATCGTCGTCGATGTCCTCGAAGTAGTTTTCTTCCGGCCGCACCTCGTCGCCGAACCGCAGAGACCATAGCACGATGCCTTCGTCGCGCGGCTCCAGAACAACTGCCTTCTCACGGCGCCCGATGACGAGCTTCGATATCCCGACGACCTTGTCGGCTTTCATCGCGTCGCGGATCACGGCGAAGGCTTCATTGCCAACCGCATCGTCGGGCATCAAATAGTGCGGCTTTTCCAGGTAGATCCATTCGATGCTGTCGGCGGGTGCGAACTTCTCGATGTCGATGGTCTTCACTGTATCCAGCGCGACGTTATCAAGGTCGTCGTCGGTCAGGATGACATAGTCGTTCTCGCCGCGAGCGTAGCCTTTTGCCTCGTTCTCATCCTTCACAGGTTTGCCAGTAACGGAATCGATGTACTGGGAAACGACCCGGTTGCCGGTGTCCTTGTTGAGGGTGTGGAATCGAACCTTCTCCGATTCCGATGTCGCGGGGGTCATGTTCACGGGGCAGGTGACGAGGGAGAGCTTGAGGTATCCCTTCCAGTATGGACGCAGAGCCATGGCAACCTCCTCCTCAAGCCGACTTGCGCTGCGGGGCCGCCTTCGAAGCGGCGGACTTCGCGGCAGCCCCGCGCGCGACGCCCTGACGGCCTGCGCCCTTGTTGGCATTGGCTGCAGTGCGTTTCGGCTTATCGCTGGATGCCTTCGTCATGCCAGCGCTTTCTCGGAGGGCGGCTAGCAGATCGTTGGGCTTCGAGACCTCGACCTTTTTGCGCTTCGGTATCGACTTACCTTCAATTTTGGCCTTGACGAGTTCTTCCAGCGCGGCCTCGTATCGATCATCGAAGGTGGCTGGATCGAAGTCACCCTTCTTCGTCGAAATGATGTGCTTGGCGAGATCGAGAATCTCGCCCTCGATCTTGATCTTTGGCATCTCCTCGAAGGCCTTTTTCGAAGAGCGGACCTCGTAGTCGTAATTGAGGGTGGTCGCGATCAGGCCCTTGCCGTGTGGACGGATCAGGACGGTCCGCATCCGCCGGAGAGGACTGTCCTGGCGATGGCGGCCACCTTCGACTTCCGCATGCCGTCCCGGAGAGCGGCGAACGCATCCGACACCGTCTTATCCGGGGTCAGGTAGTATGGCTTGTCGAAATAGACATCATCGACATCCGAGCACGGGATGAACGCCTCAATCTCAAGTGTCTTGTTGCTTTCGGGGATTGTCGCGGCGACCTCGTCGGGATTGATGATGATGTACTGGCCGTTTTCGATCTCGAAGCCCTTGGTCTGCTGTTCCTTCTCGACAAGCTCTTCGGTCTCGCTATCGATGAACACGCGGTTGACCCTGTTTCCGGTCGCTTTGTTGATGGTGTTGAAGGTGATGCGGTCCGATGTCGAAGCCGCAGTATAGAGTGCGACACCTGCCGAGACCTCGCCAAACTTGATGAACCCCTTCCACTGGGCGCGCTGACCTGCCATCGAACTCTCCATACTAAACGCAACTTTGGCGATTCGACCGAATCAGTGAGCGAATCGTTCCGGCCCGAAAAGCGCCTCTTTTTCAACGACTTGATTCAATTTTTCTCTGCAACCTCAGGAGTCGGATCAAGGTGCTGGAATCGATGCATCTTTTGATCCGCTCACGAGTTATCGAGGTACCGCAACCAAAGGAGGGTCCCATGAGCAAGCGAGAACTCATCGATACAGGAACCGACAAACGATACGTCCGCCGTGATGAGCAGGGTCAGTTCACGGAATCCGTCGATGTCGGCAGATCTCTGTCTGCAGACAAGCGTCACGACGCGAAACATGATGCCAAGCCAGGTGAGGGCGACAAGGGCGATCACAAACGCAAGTGAAGGTCGCCACCTACAACGTCAATGGCGTCAACGGGCGCCTCGAGATCCTGCCGCGATGGCTGGACGAGGCGGAACCTGACGTAGTCCCGACGTCTGCTCCAATCCCTGCGCTGACGTCCTGGCGGTGGACGACGACAGCCTCGTGCTGATGAATACGGTTTTGATGGTCGAGGCTCTCGGGCACACGGTAATCGAGGCAAGCTCAGGTGATGAAGCGCTGCGAATCCTTGAACAACAAGCCGCTACCCGAAGTCCTGATCACCGATCCTGCCATGCCCCACATGACCGGGCCGAACTAGCCCGACGGCTTGCCGAACGGCACCCAAAGCTGCACGTGATCCTTGCGACCGGCTATGCCGAATTGCTGGGCGGAGAGGGCGCGGGGCTGGCGCGGCTTTCGAACTATCTAGTCAGGATCAGCTCAACGATCCACTTGCCTTGGTCAGTGCGCCAGACCGATAGCACCTCGTCCGTCAAAGCCCTCCGGGAAATGGCGTCGGCAGGATAGCCATCCCCTTTAACCCCAAACGCAAAAGGCGCCAGACGGCGCCTCTTCCCATTTCGCTGCATTCAAGCTGCCTTCTTGCCCTTAACATTCGCAGAAGCTTCGGCGAGCTGCGTCAGTTTCTTGTCGGTTGCCTCTTCCTCCGCAAGGTTTGCCTGAAGGAGTGGCACGGCCTCATTAAGCCCCAGCTGCTTCGCCCAGGCGATCAATGTGCCGTAGCGGGCGATCTCGTAATGTTCGACAGCCTGCGCAGATGAAATGAGACCGGCGTCCAGCGCGACGGTACCCTTATATTCCTCCATGATTTCTTCGCCTTCAGCGATGATCCCCTGGATGGCTTCACAGGTCTTGCCGCGGGCCGGCTTGCCGAGGAGTTCGAACACCTGTTCGAGCCGCTCGATCTGTCCCTGCGTTTCATCCCGGTGCTGCAGGAAGCCGGCTTTGCCTTCCTCGGATTGCGCTGCGCGCGCCATCTTCGGCAAAGCCTTCAAGATCTGCTTTTCGGCGAAATAGATGTCTTTCAGCGTATCGAGGAACAGGTCGTTCAATGTCTTCTCAGCCATGGGGTTCTCCTTTGACATGGATTTCGCCGAGTCAACGCCGGCGATCGAGGGAATGTTCCCAGTGCATGCAACCAACTGTGCACGGCGCAGCCAGGCCCAGGCTCGCCGAGGGGAGGAGATGTCGCCGGTCCCTAGACCTTGGCGTGCTCCCCAGCTTCTCGAAGCGACAGGAACTTCGTGGTGACCGCAATGATGTTTTCATCGAGCCATGCCGCCATCGCCTTTTCCTCGGCAAGATTTGCCTGAAGCGCTGAAGTCGCGGCGCCGTAGCCGCCCGCTTCGGCGACTGTCAGCAGTGACTTGAGATCACACCGACAGAAGCATTTCTAAGCGCGGCCTAAGGACGCGTGCCCGCTAGTTGAGGAACATCGTCATCGTCGGCCGCGTTTCCGGCAGACAATTTCGACGATGAGGTTCTCATGTCTAGGTTCTTTTCCAAGTTCGCGACACGCGTCGCCAGCCTCTCCGGCAAACCTGGCACATTTGTCCTGGCGGTGGCCGTCGTCCTCGCCTGGGCGATATCAGGCCCTTTCTTCGGCTATTCGGAAACCTGGCAGCTTGTCATCAATACCGGAACGACGATCATTACCTTCCTGATGGTCTTCGTTTTGCAGAACTCGCAGAACCGGGATGGAAAGGCGCTGCAGGCCAAGCTCGATGAACTTATTTTGACATCGCAGGCTCAGAACAAGTTTGTCGGCATCGAGAAACTGGACGAGGAGGCGCTTCGCAAGATGAGCACGGCGCTCGCCGAGCATGCAGAGCAGATCGAAGACGTCGCCGACGAAAAAGCAGGGGCCGCTGAGAGGCCGAAGCACGCGGCGGAGTAAGGCTGCCCGGGCGGCGAAAACCATGCGTGCCGAACTTCACTCTGTACAATGACAGGCAACCTTGCTGGAAGCACGCCCCAACGTTCAAATGTGCCCAACGCCTTCCGCATATTGTTGGCGGGCGGAGTGAAGGGGCGAGGGACATCAAGAACGTGGCCGTTCAAATGTCACGGCATACCAACTCGGTAAGCCTGCCTCGCCGGCTCGCTGACACCATGGAACAAACGTCCAACGCTCACCGTTCGGTGAAGTCAAGCTTCATCATCAATGTCATCTTCCCGTCGGAGCGCTCTATGCCGAAAAAATCCGCCCCAAAACGCACGTCAACAGCAGAGACCGCAACCATTCACGATCAAAAACTGCTACGGGGGGCAGGCGGAGAGCTTCACCAGATTGCCGAAGGCGACACGCCGATACTGACAACCGCCCAAGGCGGCCCGGTAGCAGACGATCAGAACACGCTGCGCGTCGGCGCCCGCGGCCCAGCCCTTATCGATGACTTTCATTTTCGCGAGAAGATTTTTCATTTTGACCATGAGCGAATTCCAGAGCGTGTTGTCCACGCGCGTGGATATGGTGCCCATGGCTTCTTCGAAACCTATGAATCCCTCGCCGCTTACACCCGGGCAGATCTGTTTCAACGACCCGGCGAACGGACGCCGGCATTCGTGCGGTTCTCGACGGTCGCAGGTAACAAAGGCTCGGCAGACCTTGCACGGGATGTGCGTGGTTTTGCTGTCAAGCTCTACACCCAGGAAGGGAACTGGGACCTGGTCGGCAACAACATTCCGGTCTTCTTCATCCAAGATCCCATTAAATTTCCCGATGTCGTTCACGCAGCAAAGCAGGAACCTGACCGTGCCTTTCCGCAGGCGCAGACAGCCCATGACAATTTCTGGGATTTCATCAGCCTGACGCCCGAGAGCATGCACATGGTCATGTGGATCATGTCGGACCGCACCATTCCACGCTCCTTCCGGTTCATGGAAGGGTTCGGCGTGCATACCTTCCGGTTCGTCAATACCAAGGACGAGTCGACTTTCGTCAAGTTCCATTGGAAACCGAAGCTGGGGCTGCAGTCTGTCGCCTGGAACGAGGCCGTCAAGATCAACGGAGCCGATCCAGACTTTCACCGCCGCGATCTGTGGCAGTCGATACAGTCCGGCAACTTCCCGGAATGGGAGCTGTGCGTCCAGCTGTTCGACCAGGAATTCGCCGACAGCTTCGACTTCGACATCCTTGATCCGACAAAGATCATCCCGGAGGAAATTTTGCCGGTCCAGCCGATCGGCCGCCTGGTACTCGACCGCATGCCTGACAACTTCTTTGCCGAAACCGAGCAGGTCGCATTCATGACCCAGAACGTGCCGCCAGGGATCGATTTCAGTAACGATCCGCTGCTGCAGGGCCGCAACTTCTCTTACCTCGACACTCAGCTCAAACGCCTCGGTGGACCGAACTTCACACACCTTCCGATTAATGCACCCAAGTGTCCGTTCCACAATTTCCAACAGGATGGGCACATGGCCATGCGCAACCCGGTGGGTCGGACCAACTATCAGCCGAACTCGCGCAATGAGGGGCCGCGGGAGTCGCCGGTGCAGGGCTATACACACTTCCCTTCGGACGAACACGGGCCGAAAGTCCGGCTTCGTCCGGAAAGCTTCGCGGACCACTACAGCCAGGCACGGCAGTTCTACATCAGCCAGACCCCGCCAGAGCAGCGCCACATCGCCATGGCGCTGACCTTTGAGCTCAGCAAGGTTGAAGCGCCTGTCATTCGGGAACGAATGGTGTCCCATCTCATGAACATCGATGAGACACTTGCCACGACCGTCGCACAGAAGCTTGGCTTCCAGTCCATGCCGAAGCCTGCGGATGCAGCTATGCCGACGCGCCAGGACCTGGAGCCGTCGCCGGCACTCAGTATCGTCGAACGCGGCCCGAAGCGATTTGAAGGTCGCAAGCTTGGGATCTTGATCACTGACGGCGTCGACGCCAAGCTTCTAAAAAGCTTGACTACCGCGATCACCAAGGAGACGGCGGTCTTCGAACTGATCGCACCCAAGGTTGGTGGCGTGACGGCATCTGATGGATCCTGGATCGAGGCGCATCACATGATCGACGGCGGACCGTCTGTTCTGTTCGATGCCGTTGCCCTTCTCACGTCCGCCGCCGCAATTGACGATCTGGTGAAGGAGGCGACCGCCCGAGACTTCGTTGCTGACGCCTTCCAGCACTGCAAGTTCATCGGCTACGACCAGTCGGCCTTGCCACTGCTTGAGAAGGCCGGGATTGCCAACGATCTTGACGAGGGCGTTCTTGCCTTGCCGGGAGAAGAAGGCCTTTCCGCTTTCGTCGCCGAGCTTGGCAAGCTGCGCGTTTGGGGTCGCGAACCGTCCGTCAAGCTTGGTAAGGCATCGCCTCCAATCAAAAGTTAGCAAGTGCAACGGGCGCCGCTCTTGCGGCGCCTGTCACCGCCTAAGTCAAAGGGAAAAGTAATGCGTCTATTGCGCGACAACGGGCTTACGATCGTCTTGGCGGTGGCGTCACTTGCTACGATCCTTGGGATGTTCCTGACCGGGTGGAATGTCTACAACGAGGAGTTGGCCAAGCATGGCAGCCATGCCGTCACGCTCTCGTCCTACGCGACCTCAGGCCATTTTCTCTCGGCTCTCTTCGAGAACTGGGAGAGCGAATTTCTGCAGATGTCGGCTTATGTCGTCCTGACCGCTTTTCTTTTCCAACGCGGCTCGTCGGAATCCAAGGACCCGGATGAAAGCGCGCCGCAGGACGAAGACCCCGCCGACAAGGCCAATGACCGCACCCCTGCCGGTGCGCCTTGGCGGAGTGGTTCGCCGGGTTTATTCCTATTCGCTTGGTCTGGCCTTGGCCGCTCTCTTTCTCCTCAGCTTTCTGCTTCACCTCCGCTACAGCGCCGAAGCGGAGAACGCGGAGGCGCTGACGCACGGACAACCGGTCCAGTCAATCTGGGATCATTTCGCAAGTGGTCAGTTCTGGTTCGAGTCGTTCCAGAACTGGCAGTCCGAGTTCCTGTCGACCGCCGTTCTGGTCGTCCTGTCGATTTTCCTGCGCTTCAGGGGATCCCCGGAATCGAAGCCCGTCGCAGCGTCCCATAGTGAAACCGGTTCGTGAATTTGCACTCCTTTTCCTAACGAACACCGCCCGAGCGTCATTGAGCCAGAGATGCAACTTTAATCCGGATCCACTTAAGACGTGCTCCTCCCAGAACAAACCCGGCCGCCGTCGGCGATCGGGGGAGAGGCTTATGCCGCAGTCCTCGCACATGGTTGCGTTGATCGTCCGAGACTATAACGAAGCGATTGCCTTCTTCGTCGAAAAGCTCGGCTTCGATCTTCTTGAAGATACCCATCAGCCGGAGCAGTGTCGGTACGCTGCCGTCGAACAGGCGATTCACCTCGCGATGTAGCGAGAGGAAGGGATCCCGGTCGTCGTCACGGAGGAGACTCGGAACCTGGTTGCCATTGTTGCGGCCCCAGGGAATCAAATCACGGACACTCATCTTTCTTCTCCTTATCTTGTGGTTCAGTTGGCAAACCTTCACTGTTGACGCCGGGCATCGCCCGGCGCCGTCTTTGCAAATTGTGCTGTGGTCGGAGCTTAAGCCGCCTGCTTGTCGGCCTCGATCTGTTTCGTCTCGGCCTTGGGCAGAGCCATATCAGTCGAGATCGCGATCTGGCGCGGCTTCATCGCATCCGGAATTTCCCGCTTGAGATCGATGGTCAACAGACCGTTAGTGCCGACGACCTTGACGTGATCGGCAAGCTCGAACCGACGCTGGAATGAGCGGCCAGCAATCCCGCGGTGCAGATATTGCACGTCTTCGGCATTTGCCTTCTGACCCGATACGAAGAGCATGTTCTGCTCCTGGGTAATCGTCAGTTCGTCCTGCGAGAAGCCTGCCACCGCCATCGCGATGCGGTATTCGTCCTCACCGGACTTGACGATGTCATATGGGGGCCAGTTGTCGATCGTCTCGATGCGGCTTGCAGCCTCGAGCGCATTCAGCATTCGGTCGAAGCCGATGCTCGACCGGAACAGGGGAGCAGGGCTGCCACTCTGGTTGACAAGCTGGATTCGGGTAATGACGAGGCCGAATAGGCCAGGCGGCAGCTATGCCGCCTGGCAAATGCTGCCTTAGCCCGTCGTGAGCACGCGGACATCGCCTCGACGATCGACGACGTCGACAACGACATGACGGCCGGATCCGCGGATGGTTACATCGGCTGAGCCATTCCCGATCTGCAGGCGCCGCAGGGTCACCTCATCGAGAAAAGAAGGCAATCGCGGTTCATTGAAGCTGATGTGCAGGGCGTTCGGATCGAAATCGAGACCGAGGCACGATTGCAGTAGAAGAAGTGGCGCTGCAGCCGCCCACGCCTGTGGCGAGCATGCGACCGGATAGAAGGTCGGGCCCTGAGCGCGCTGACGCGGCAGACCGCAGAAGAGCTCCGGAAGCCGACGCAGGTCAATATAGGTCGATGCCGCGAACAAACCCTCGAAGATGCGGGCCGCTTCCGTCTGATAGCCATAGCGGGCAAGGCCGCTGGCGATCAGGGCATTGTCGTGCGGCCAGATCGAGCCGTTGTGATAGCTCATTGGATTATAGCGCGGCTCTGTCGACGGGATCGTGCGGATGCCCCAGCCGCAGAAGGACGAGGCACTCATCAGGGTGCGGGTTACTTGGGCGGCTCGTTCAGGATAAGCGATGCCGGTGAACAGCGCATGGCCGGCATTGGAGGAGCGGACGCGACAGGGGCGCTTGTCTCCGTCGAGAGCCAGGACATACGTTCCAAGGTCCTCAACAAAGAAGCTCGTATCGAAGGCGCGGCGCAAGCCCTCCGCTCGTGCAAGAAACTTCGCCGCCCGTTCCGGCCGGCCAAGCCGCCGGAAGATCTCGGCCGCCGCCTGCCAGGCGCCGTAAACATAGGCCTGAACCTCCGCAATCGCGATCGGCCCCTTCGCCAATGTTCCGTCAGCATGGAAGACCGAGTCGTGACTGTCCTTCCAGGCCTGGTTGATCAGCCCTTCGTCCGTCATCCGTCCATATTCAACGAAGCCGTCGCCGTCACGATCACCATGTTCGTCGATCCAGGTGAGAGCGGACTCGATATGCGGCAGAAGGCGCTCGATGACCGCGAGAGCTCCGGTCCGTTTGAGATATTCGCCAGCCAGCATCACGAAGAGCGGGGTGGAATCGATGCTGCCGTAATAGCGGCGGAAAGGAACCTCGCCGAGTTCGGCCATTTCGCCATAGCGCACCTCATGCAGGATCTTGCCGGGCTCTGCATCGGAGGGGGGATAGATCTCCCTCGCCTGATTGGCGGCCAAATGCCCGAGCACGCCGCGGGCGATCTGCGGATCGAGCCAGAGCGTCTCCAGCGCCGTAATCAGCGCGTCTCGACCGAACACAGTGCTGAACCAGGGAATGCCGGCATAGGGATATGGCCCTTCCGGCTTGTCGGTCATCAGCATGTACAGATCGGAGACGCTACGCCGCGCGACCTCGTTGAAGATCTCATTTGACGTAGCGATCGATGCCGCGCGCGAGGACGAGGCCCGCAACGCCCGTCGGGCATCTCGCATGGCCAGAAAGAAAGAGCGGTGGCTCGGCTGATCAGCTCCCGTCTGGTCGCAGGCGATCTCGATGAAGAGGGACCGCGTCTCATGCGGCTCGAGCCGAAGATCATAGACTGCTGCATCGTTGCGGATTTCATCGGGCCAAGGGCTGAATGATAGGGACGTCGATCGTTTCCGCTCATCAAGTCCGATATAGGACAACACGACTGAACCCTGCTCCAGCACAGTAGGAAGAGTGCGCCCCTTCCTGGCTCTTGCGGTTCCCCGCACCTCGAACAGATCGGCGAAATCCGCCCCGAACGAGATTTCGATACGAATGTGTTGTGGCCGATCGTCATAGTTCCTGACGGCCAGCCGTTCATAGCAACGGGCACTCCACAGAAAACGAGACCTGCGCAGATGAATGAGATCATGCCCGAGCGTGAGCTTGCCCTTCTCGTCGAAAAGATCGGGATTGGTGAGGTCGCAGGTGAGCGTCGCGTTGTCGTCGCGCAGCGTCGACGACAACAGCATTAGCCTCTTGCCGTCGATGGTCAGGTAGAGATGCGAGAGATAGCGCGTATCGCGGTAGAAAAGGCCTTCAGGGCTACCCGGGCCGGAAAGCGCATCTCCATTGTGATCGAAGACGGCGAAGGTATCGCCGTGCTTCAGGGTGCGCGGTCGTCGCTCCTGCAGCGAGGCGGCCGCTGGGATAAAGAACTGCGCCACTGGCGCGGCTGGCTCTATCGGTGCGAAGGATGACTTGCTATCCACAAACGCGGCTGTCATGGCGATGCCTCCTATGCAACAACCCGGAGATCCAGGCCTTGGCCATTGGCGCGGCGTAGCGGGGCCGCCTTCGTGCGAACGCCAGGCAAGCTTCGATAGATATCGATATAGTCCCGCGCCATCCGTTCTGCGCTGAACCGCTTCTCGAATGTCGCACGCACCTTCTTTCGATCCATTCTGAGCGCCCATTCGACGTTCTCGACCGCTTCCGTCATGCTGCCGACGAGAATACCCGACGCACCATTGTCGATGACTTCCGGCACGGAGCCGCATCCGAACGCGATGACGGGCGTTCCACATGCCATAGCTTCGATCATGACCAGTCCGAACGGCTCCGGCCAGTCGATCGGGAACAGCAGTGCGCGCGCATTGCCGAGGAAGCCGGCCTTCTGGTGCTCGTTGATCTCTCCGATGAATTCGACATTCGGATGACTCTTGACCATCGGCTCGATCACCGTCTCCCAATAGGCCTTGTCAGCATTGTCGATCTTGGCGGCGATTTTGAGGGGCATGCCGACCCTCGCCGCAATCTCGATGGCACGATCAGGCCGCTTTTCTGGCGATATCCGCCCGAGGAAGGCAAGGTAATTGCCCACGGGCTTTTCCGTGAACGGCAGCAGGCCGACGGGCAGCCCATGGTAGACTGTTCCGACCCAGTTGACCGGCGCCATCGGGCGACGCTGATCATTGGAGATCGAGACCAGCGGAATATCGGGAAAAGCCTGGTAGACGGGTTTGAGATCCGGCAGATCGAGGCGTCCATGCAATGTCGTGACGGTGCGATCGGCAAAGCCCCTGATCAGCGGAAAATGCATGAGATCAATATGAAAATGAAGCACGTCGAATTCGTGCGACCGCCGCCGGATCTCCTCCAACATCACGACCTGGTGCGGCAGGTGATCCCGGACAGCCGGGCTGAGCCTGAGGGCGACATCCGAGCACGCAACCATCCGCGCGTTAGTGACGGAGTCGCCGCTGGCAAAAAGCGTGACGTCATGACCCTGAGCGACAAGTTCTTCGGTGAGATAGGAAACAATGCGCTCGGTTCCCCCGTACAGCTTGGGCGGAACACTTTCAGCGAGCGGTGCGATCTGAGCGATCTTCATCGGCAAAACCTCCTCAGTTGAGCAAAGAGTCGTCGGTAAAAATCAAGGCCGCATCCTCAAAGAGGCAGGCTGCTTCAGATTGAATGGCTAGATCTCGAATGGCTGTCGACGGCGATCTCCTTTCCGGTAGCTGCACAGGCCAAGGCCGCCAAGCCGGCGCATTTGCGGTCTCCTGCGGTGCGTCGTCCTATGGGCACTAAAAGATGCTGGCGAACCATGCACGCCGGTTCGCTCATCGCCCTTGTCCAACGTCTTTAGCGCTTCAATGATTTCGTCGTAGGAGACGGCTTTATCCGTGTCGGGATAAAGGCGAAGGGCCGGAATGGACTCGATGGCAAAGATATCGGATGCCCAGGAGGCAAGAATGGCCCGCTTTTCCTCGTCACCGATGTCAGCGGCGGCAAGCACGTCACGCGGGTGGTCGAAGTGTTTGGCCGGATGAAGCAGATGCGCGGCGCTGAGCGCGGCTGTGGCATTCTCCGGTATCGAATTGCTGATGCTTTCCTTTCTCATGGCCTGGCTCCATTGATCTTGACCGATGGAACTTATTCAACAGTTTGGAGGAGGCTCGCCCCTCGAGGTGGGACGAGCCCCCGGCAGCAGGCGGCCTTAGAAGTCCATGCCGGCGCCCGCGGGCAGGGCCGGAGCGGCTTCCTTCTTGGGCTTTTCGGCAATCATCGCTTCCGTCGTCACAAGAAGGCCTGCGACCGAAGCGGCATCCTGGAGGGCCGTGCGCACGACCTTGGCCGGATCGATCACACCCTGGGCGTAGAGATCACCATATTCTCCGGTCTGGGCGTTCCAGCCGTAAGAGAACTCCGATTTCTCGCGCAGCTTGCCGACGATCACCGAACCTTCGGCGCCGGCGTTCTCGGCGATCTGCCGGACCGGCGCCTCGATAGCGCGGCGAACAATTTCGACGCCGACCTTCTGATCCTGGTTGGCCGTTGCGAGATTTTCGAGGGCCTTCACGGCGCGCAGCAGCGCAACACCGCCGCCCGGGAGGATGCCTTCCTCGACAGCCGCACGGGTCGCATGCAGGGCATCGTCGACACGGTCCTTCTTCTCCTTGACTTCGACTTCCGTCGAGCCGCCGACGCGGATCACGGCGACGCCGCCAGCGAGCTTGGCAAGGCGTTCCTGCAGCTTCTCGCGGTCGTAATCGGAGGTGGTCTCCTCGATTTGGGCGCGGATCTGCGCGGTGCGGCCTTCGATCTCCGCACGCGAACCGGCACCATCGATGATGGTCGTGTTCTCCTTCTCGATCGCCACCTTCTTCGCCCGGCCGAGCATGTTGAGCGTGACGTTTTCGAGCTTGATGCCGAGGTCTTCGGAGATGACAGTGCCGCCCGTCAGGATGGCGATGTCTTCCAGCATGGCCTTGCGGCGGTCGCCGAAGCCCGGAGCCTTGACGGCAGCGATCTTGAGGCCGCCACGCAGCTTGTTGACGACGAGCGTTGCAAGAGCTTCGCCTTCGACGTCTTCGGCGATGATCAGGAGCGGTTTGCCCGACTGGACAACAGCCTCCAGCACCGGCAGCATCGCCTGAAGGTTGGAGAGCTTCTTCTCGTGAATCAAGATATAGGGATCTTCCAGCTCGACCCGCATCTTGTCCTGGTTGGTGACGAAGTAGGGCGACAGGTAACCGCGGTCAAACTGCATGCCTTCGACGACTTCGAGTTCGGTTTCGGCGGTCTTGGCTTCCTCAACCGTGATGACGCCTTCGTTGCCGACCTTCTCCATCGCCTCCGCAAGATAGCGGCCGATTTCCTGGTCACCGTTCGCAGAGATCGTTCCGACCTGGGCAATTTCGGAATTACTGGTGATCTTGCGGGCGTTTGACTTGAGTTCCTTGACAACGGCGTCGACGGCAATGTCGATGCCGCGCTTCAGGTCCATCGGGTTCATGCCAGAGGCGACCGCCTTGGCGCCTTCCTTGACGATCGCCTGGGCCAGAACGGTTGCGGTTGTGGTACCGTCGCCCGCGAGGTCGTTGGTTTTCGAAGCGACTTCGCGCAGCATCTGCGCGCCCATGTTCTCGAACTTGTCTTCCAGTTCGATTTCCTTGGCGACCGATACGCCGTCCTTGGTGATGCGAGGCGCGCCGAACGACTTGTCGATCACGACGTTGCGGCCCTTGGGGCCAAGCGTTACCTTCACCGCATTGGCGAGCACGTCGACCCCGCGCAGCATCCGTTCACGGGCATCGGTGTTGAACTTGACTTCTTTCGCAGCCATTTCTTTAACTCCTCAATAGGCAGCTATCTGACTGATGGTTTTTGGCGTTGAATGCTCAGGCGGCTTTCTTCTGCTCTGCCTGGGCCTCGATGATGCCCATGACATCGCTTTCTTTCATGATCAGTAGGTCCTCGCCGTTGATCTTGATCTCGGTGCCAGACCATTTGCCGAACAGGATGCGATCGCCGACCTTGACGTCGAGCGCCTGGATGTGGCCGGTCTCGTTACGGCCGCCTGGACCGACGGCGATGACTTCGCCCTCGTGCGGTTTTTCCTTGGCGGTGTCGGGAATGATGATGCCGCCTTTGGTTTTCTCTTCGGATTCGATCCGGCGGACGAGAATGCGATCGTGAAGCGGTCGGAACGACATGTTTTCCTCCAATGGACAAACAATGATGACGTAGTTCCCCCTGGCCGGACCGGATGACCAGTCCGGGCGGGTGCAAAACCTCTGCCGAGCGTTCTGCGCGAAAAAATCTGGTTTCGCGATTTTTCGATTTCAAGAGGGCGAAGCGAAAAAATTAGCACTCATCTGGATTTGCTGCTAACGTGCTGGAAAGGAACAAGAAACTGGCATGCTGCGTTGATAAAAGCGTTGATGGCCGCAAAATTTTGCGCCAGCATTTGCAATGCCTGAAACGGAGGAGAAGCATGCGATTTTCATCGGATCTGGAGCGTCAACTGAACGGCTATGGGCTGACCACCGCACATATCCTTTACCGAATTCCCGATTTCGAATCCGTGTTGCAGACCTATGTCTGGCAGGACTATGATCTCGCTCCCGATTTTCCGGAGATGCACAAGTTCCTGAACTTCTGGCAGACCACCCTCGAAGGGCCGCTCCATTCCGTCCGCTATACCCATCAGCGGCTGATCGGACCCAGTGAATGGAGCCGTGTCGAAGGTGAGTTCAAGCTTCACTGAGGTCTTGAATCTGAAATTTCTCTTTCCTAGCTCTTGCGTAACCGAGGCTTTGATGAGCTCGGGCCCTTCCCACGTCTGGTATGGAGTGAGATCAAATGGAAGAGAACATTAACTTTATCAGAAATGCCAGCATCTCCGAGAGAGAAGAGATCATCGTGGACTTTGCACGGTGGCTGGAGAGAGCGTCGCAGGAAGCTCTAGTCTATGGGGAAGGCCGCTTTGCTGTGCTGTCCGCCAATATGGCGGAAGCTATCCGCGTGAACGCCGACGAACTTGCCCGGGAAAAGCCCGAGACGACCGAGCGAGTTCTGCAGCAGGCATCCGCGATGATCTCGCAGTTCAAGGCCGCATATCCCCACCGCATGCTCAGCCGCTCGGTGCATTGAAGCGAAATTCTGGCCGAGCAGCTCATCGCAAATGTCTTCGGCCTCAACGCCCACATCGCGACCTCCGAACATCACAGGCGTCTCCCATTCAATTCCTGATGTAGGTCCGAACATGCGGAATTGATCGGTGAAGGACGAAATCCGCTGATACGGGCCATACAGGCTGAGACCAATGATGCCAGGCCCGAGACGGCATCACGAAGCTGAACGAGATGCAGGCGCGGAAGCGTCTCATCCGCCGGCGCCTCGGCGAGGGCAAGGGTCGTGAGACGCTCGATCTTGAAAGCCGGTTACTTCATCGCGACCTGTCTCGCATCTGGTCGATCGCGGCTGCTAAAGATGACTCGTCATAGGGTTTGGCGAGTAAGACCGCGTCCGCAATCAGCTCATGGCCTTCGACATTCGGAATCTCCGAAGCACCCGACGCAAACATGACGCCTAGTCTCGACTGTCGCCGCCGGCAGGCTACCGCCAACTCTGCTCCGGACATGCCCGGCAGACCTTGATCGGTCAATAGTACGTCGATGGCCTCCCTTCCAGAATAGACAATGCCTCTTCAGCGTTGACAGCCTCGAACACGAGGTGTCCCATCGTCTCCAGCATATCCATCGTGCTCATCAGGATCAGCGGTTCATCCTCCACCACCAGGATGCGTAGTGACGACTTGTCCGGTGCAGGAGGTGCCATTTGCCTCGTCCCAGCCGGGGAACGCTCTTGCATATCAGCAGAGGTGCCCACCTGCCGGTTGCCGAGGACGCGCCGGATCTTCCTCGCTAACGCCTCGCGCGTGTAGGGCTTGCTGAGGAGCTCGATGCCGTCATCGAGACGACCGCCGTGGACGATCGCGTTTTCGGTGTATCCAGAGGTGAACAGAACAGCGATTTCCGGCAACCGCTCGCGTGCTTTGCGGGCAAGTTCATCGCTCCGCAGCGGCCCGGGCATCACGACGTCGGTGAACAGAAGATCGATCGGAACACCGCTCTCGATCACCGCAAGCCCGGTCTGCGCATCGACGGCCCGTAAGACACGGTAACCGAGGTCGGTGAGCATTTCGACGACTGTCGTGCGAACAGCCTCATCGTCCTCGACCACCAGGACTGTTTCCCTGCCGCCAACCACCGGCCCATTGTCAACTTCGACGGTCACGTCCTCCACCTGCTTTGAGCGTGGCAGGTACATGCGAATGGTCGTGCCTTCTCCTGGTTCACTATAGATCTTGATGTGACCTTCAGATTGTTTGACGAGGCCCCAGACCATGCTGAGACCAAGACCTGTGCCCTTACCAGCGGGTTTGGTTGTGAAGAAGTGCTCGAAGGCTTGCTCTATGACGTCGGGGCTCATCCCCGATCCAGTGTCGGTGACCGCCAGCATCACATACTGTCCTGGCGAGACGTCGGCATGGCGCGCGGCATAGGCGTCGTCCAGCGAGGCGTTACCAGCCTCGATCGTCAGCTTGCCATGCCCCTCCATTGCATCACGCGCATTAATCGCGAGGTTGAGGAGAGCGTTTTCGACTTAGCCGGGATCGATCAATGTGTTCCAGAGACCGCCCGTGACGATCGTCTCGATCTCGATGCCTTCGCCGAGAGCCCGGCGCAGCATGTCGTCGAGGCCGCGGATCAGGCGTCCGAGATTGACAACCTTCGGCTCCAGGGCTTGCCGCCGCCCAAACGCCAGAAGCTGTGAGGCAAGTTTCGACCCACGTGTGGCTATTCACTGATTTGGGTAATTGTCTTGTCGACGATCTTGATGATCGCCTTCACCGACATGAGCGTGCGTATCGGCATCATTGCCCGCGGCTCCATGATACAGACGATCAAGGAGACACTAGGCAAGCCCGTTGGTGTGCTGGCCGGTATCAGTGTGTTTTTCGTTACTCTTTGCTTTTCCGTCGGAAATGCCGCGGGTTCAGGTCTGGCCCTCTCCATGCTTTTTGGGGGCTCTTCGATCGTGTGGACACTCGTTTGCAGCGTCGCCGTGGGGTTTATCCTGCTGATGCGCAACGTCTACGGAGTTGTGGAGCGTATCCTGCTTGCTCTCGTCGCGATGATGGCAATCGGCTTTGTCTGTAGCGCCATCCTTGCACGTCCCGATTGGATCGCCAGCGCGGCCGGTGTCATTCCAACCTTCCCCCCAAGCGCCCAGCTCCTGATTATCGCGCTTGTTGGGACAAACTTCTCCATCAATGCGGCGTTTTTCACCAGCTACGCTACGCGCGCCAAGGGGACACGCGCCGACCAGTACCGGGACTCGACTATCACCGACACGCTCCCGGGTATCATCGCGCCAGGTATCATGACCTGCCTCGTTATAATGGTTGCGGTCGCTGTGCTCGGCCATACGGGTGAGCGTGTGCAGACACTGGTGCAGCTTGCCAATGTGTTTCAACCGTTGGCAGGGTCCGTGGGCAGCACACTCTTTGTCCTTGGCTTCTTCGCCGCCGCCTTCTCGTCCATGCTCGCCAATGCAACCGCGGGTGGGACGCTGCTGTCTGATGGCGTGGGCTGGGGCGGTTCGTTCGATGCATTGCGGACGAAAATTCTGGTTGCGTGCGTACTTGCCTTTGGCGCTCTGGTGGTCGCGCTTGCACCCGGATCCCGAGTCCAACTGATTATCTTTGCCCAAGCTATGACGGTATTGGTTGCGCCGTTCCTGGCAGGCCTGCTGATGATCATCTCCAATCGTCGGGAAATGGGTACACTGCGCAACACATTGACTCAGAATGTGCTCGGCGCTTGTGGTTTTCTGTCGATCCTGGCTGCAAGTGGCCTCCTCGTCTACAAGCTGTCGGACATGCTCGGCAGTTGAAGATGCCAATTGGCACTGAATTCATTATAGGCACGGGGTTCGTTGAGCTCCGTGCCTATTCACATCTATCGTTCGCAGCCTCTGGCGTGCGCCCCACATTACAGATGTTGGATGTCGTCTGCTTAGATCTTGTACCGCTGAGTTTCTGATCGATCAGTAACATCGGCATCGCGATGATGATTCACAATCCTGTCCGGCTCTCGGAGACAAAAATTGCAGGGTCGGCGGTTCGTATTCGTTCAAGGCGACCGATACCTATGAAGTTGGGTCCTGATGGAGTACACCTTTTAGCGTGCCTACGAATGTCTGCGCGGCGAGCGACAGTGGCCTGCGTTTGGGCAAGATCATACCGACGGATACGGGAATTCGTGGCTCGAACTGACGGACGACAATGTGGTCCAGTTCGTTCGCGTCCCAAACAGAGAACTGGTCGACGAGCGCCACGCCTCGGCCTCGCTCGACCAGCCGCCGGACGAGTTGGCTTTGATTGGAAATCAGGGTATTGGACGGCCGCACTCCCTCATCGGACAGCGATCGGAAGATCGCCGCGCCGAAAGGTACCGAGCGGGGATAGGTCACAAAGGGCTGATCGGCAATGTCGCTCGCCAGGATGATCCGATGTTGCGCGAGCATGTGGTCAGGTGGCATTATGCAGACCATCGATGAGGTCTTCAACGTCTGCGTCATCAGGTCGGACTCGTGTTCGGGGTGGTGCACCAGTCCGAAATCGTAGTTTCCGCGGCTGACATAAGAATGGATTTTGTCGGAGTCGAGCAGATCAACCTGCACCTGGATGCCGGGATATTGGTTGTTGAAGCTCTCGATGGCCATCGGGATCAAGGCCGTGCTGAAGGCGGACAAAATACCAATGTTGACGTAGCCTTGCGTCATTGCCCTGAGATCGAGCGACAGATTTTCGAAAACCGTCAGCTCATCCATCAAGCGTGCCGCGTGCGAAAAGAGCAGCTCGGCCTCGGGTGTCGGACGTAGCCTCCCTGCGCTCCGCTCGAACAGTTTGATGCCCGCGAATTCCTCAAGCTGTTTCAGCGACTTGCTGGCATTCGGCTGAGTGGTGTGCAGAACAAGCGCCGCTTCCGTCACTGAGCCGGTCTTCATGAAGGCCGCAAGCGTGTCGAGATGCCGCAGCTTGATCCGTCGCATGATGTCGTACTCCCTGAGCATTCCATTTTGGAATGGAAAGCTTGAATAATTGAATTTTACAAACTTGGGAAGTCAATCCTAGATGTCGTTCATGACAGGCAAGGCGGCGGTGTGAAGCCGGTGCCACAGCGCAAAAGACCAGAGCATCATGGGCAATATCAGGGTCGGCATCGATGTCGGCGGAACCTTCACAGATTTCACGGTCCTCGATGACGAGACCGGAAACATGCGTCATTTCAAGGTGTCCTCGACGCCTCACGATCCGTCCGAGGCGATCGAGACCGGCATTGCCGGCTTTGCCGAGCGCGGTCTTCAGGCATCCGACGTGGTCCATTTCGGCCATGGCACGACAGTCGCGACCAACATGGTCATCGAACGCCGAGGCGGAAAGACCGGTCTTCTGACCACCGACGGTTTTCGCGACGTACTCGAGATCGGCCGCCAGACCCGCCCCGACCTGTTCGACATGAGCGTTCGAAAGCCGGACCCGCTGGTTGTCCGTCCGCTGCGCCTCGAAGTGGCGGAGCGCCTCGGCCCGGCCGGGGAAGTCATCGTGTCGCTCGACGAAGCGGGCGTCGAAGCCGCCGCGGAACGCTTCAAACAAGAGGGCGTGGAGGCCGTCGCGATCGGCTTTCTGCATTCCTACCGCAACCCGGCGCACGAGCGGCGCGCCGGAGAAATCATCCGCAAGCACCTGCCCGGTGTCTTTATCTCGCTGTCGAGCGACGTCCTGCCCGAGTTCCGGGAATACGAGCGCATCTCGACCACAGTGATGAACGCCTACCTTATGCCGCGCATGGACGGTTATCTCGATCGCTTCATGACGCGGTCGCGCAAGGCGGGCATCGAGGCCAAGCCCTATACGATCCATTCCAATGGTGGCCTGATGTCCACCGAGACGGCGCGCAACTATCCGGTCCGAACCTGCCTCTCCGGTCCTGCTGCCGGTGTTGTCGGTGCGTCCCTCGTGGGTAAGGCGGCGTCCTTCCCGGACATCATCACCTATGATGTCGGCGGCACCTCCACCGACGTTGCCCTGATCGCCAACGGCAAGCCGGCCTATTCCACGGACCGCGACGTGGCAGGCTATTCCATTCGTTGCCCGATGGTCGACGTCAACGTCATTGGCGCCGGCGGCGGCTCGATCGCCTGGCTCGATGATGCCGGCGGCCTGAAGGTAGGCCCGCAGAGCGCAGCCGCCGTGCCGGGCCCCGCTGCTTACGGTAAGGGTGGAACGGATGCGACCATATCCGACGCCAATATCGTGCTGCAGCGGCTGAACCCGATCGCGCTTCTTGATGGCGCCATGCCCGTTGATCGCGAAGCCGCCCTCAAGGCAGTCGGTGCCGTGGCAGAGAAGATTGGCCGTTCGGTCGAAGATGCGGCATGGGGCATCATCCGCATCGCGGTCGCCAACATGGCGCGCGCCATCCGGGCGGTCTCCATGGACAAAGGGCATGACCTTAAATCCTTCGCGCTGATGGCTTTCGGCGGCGCCGGCCCGCTCCATTCCTCGCTGGTGGCTGCGGAAACCGGCCTGAACACGGTCATCATTCCGGAATCCCCCGGCACGATGTGTGCCCGCGGCGTGCTTCTGTCCGACGTGACGCGCGATTTCGTTTCCACGCAGATCAAGCGGGTTCAGGGTGAAAGCTGGCTCGATATCCGCTCCGCCCTTGAAGGTCTGGAAGTCCAGGCACGCGAATGGCTCGAAGCGGAAACGATCCCCGACGAGAAGCGTGCGCTCCAGCATATCGCCGAAGCCCGCTATGCCGGCCAGAACCATGAAATCCGTGTCGAGGGCATTCTTTCCACCCCGGAAGACTTCGCCGCCCGTTTCGCGGAAGCCCATCGCGTCGTCTATGGCTATGCGCTGAACGACCATCCCGTCGAGATCGTCAACCTTCGCGTTCAGGCGATCGGCCATGCGGGCCGGCCGCTCCAGACGGTGCCGGGCGTTGCCGGCACCATGACGGACGCCATCGTCGGCGAGCGCGCGGTCTATATCGATCCGCAAACCGGATGGCTGACCGTTCCGGTCTACAAGCGCGCCTCGATGCCGCAGGACGAGAGGTTCTCCGGTCCCGCGATCATCGAGGAACTCACCTCCACGACCTACGTGCTTCCCGGCCAGTCGGGCGTCGTCGACGCCTACGGCAACATCATCCTCAGCTTTGTGAAGGACCGTGCGTGATGCAGCAGCACGTCAAACCGCCACGCGAATTCGACGCCATCGAGATGGAGGTCTACTCCAACCGATTCATGTCGATCACCGATGAGATGGGACTGAGCCTCGTGCGCTCGTCCTTCTCGACCAATATCAAGGAGCGCAAGGACTGCTCGGTCGGTCTCTTCGACGGCCGTGGCCGGCTGATCGTGCAGGCGTCCCATATTCCGGTTCACCTCGGCTCGCTGCAGGGCGGCGTGGCGGCGGTTCTGGAAAACTACAAGCTTGAGGACATCAGGCCGGGCGATGCCTTCATCTGCAACGACCCCTATCTCGCCGGCGGATCGCACACGCCGGACATCTCGATCCTGACACCTGTCTTCTATGAAGGCCGGCTCTGCTTCTTCGCCGCCAACCTCGGCCATCATTCGGATGTCGGTGGTGGCGTTCCCGGTTCTTGCGATCCCAGCCAGACGAGCATCTTTGCGGAAGGCCTGCGGATCCCGGTGCTGAAGATCGCCCGCGAAGGGGTTCTGGACGAGCAGATCGTCAAGCTCATCAGCACCAACAGCCGCGATCCGCTGGAGCGTATTCTCGATCTCAAGGTACAGATCGCCACCAACGAGATCGGCCAGCGGAAACTCGTGGCGCTTGCGGACCAGTTCGGAATCGCGACTGTCGAGAAGGCGATCGACGACCTGATCGCCTATTCGGAAAGCCGTTTGCGCAAGCGCATCAGCGATCTTCCCGACGGCATCTACAGGGGCGAGGCCTTCATCGACGGCGACGGGGTCGGTTACGAGCCCTGCCGCATCGAGGTGGCGATCAAGGTCGGCGGCGACGGCATCACCTTCGACTTCACCGGCACCGATCCTCAGGCGCGAGGTGCGGTCAACATCCCCAAGACCGCCCTCGACGCCACCTGCTACTACACGATCAAGGCGCTGCTCGATCCGGCGCTGCCGCCGAACGAGGGAATGGCGCTTCCCGTGACGATCGTTGCAGAAGAGGGCACGCTGGTGCGGCCGAAGTTCCCGGCTGCCGTGGGCATCCGCTCGACCAGCTGCCAGCGTGTCGTCCGCTCCATTTTCCAGGCCTTTGCCGACGTGCTGCCGAGGGAGAAGGTCTTTGCCTCCTCGGCCGACATGAACGCGACGATGATCTTTTTCGGTCCGCACAAGACGCGGGAAGGCAGTTTCGTCTACCTCGAAACCGTCGGCGGCGGTGCGGGTGCAAGCCTTGAACACGACGGCATGAACGGCATTCAGGTGCACATCACCAACACCTCGAACCTTCCGGCAGAAGCGCTCGAAATCGAATATCCGCTGATGGTACGCCGTTATGCGCTCGCCACCGGTTCGGGTGGCGAAGGCCATACCACGGGCGGCATGGGCATTGTCCGCGAAGTGGTTGCGATGACGGATGGCGTGCGGGCAAATGCGTCCTGCGAAGGCCTCCGGACTCCGGCAGACGGTGTCTTTGGTGGTGGCCAGGGCGAGGTTGCCCGGCTGAAGTTCGCGAATGCCGACGGGACGGTCAAGGAATACGACATCTCGATCACCAACATCCTGATGAATCGCGGGGACAGCCTGTTCCTGCAAACGCCGGGCGGCGGCGGCTTCGGCCGCGCTTCCTGAATTCCCTTTGGAGAATGAATAACATGGCTCTCGAAAACCTGACGCCGAGTGACGAACAGATCAAGTCCGCTCCGAACCCGAACTACCTCGAAGGCGACTATCTGAAGGGCGTCCTTGAGATGACCTTTCGCGACGGTAACCCGATTGCCGAAAGGCTGGTCGATGAAATCTTCTCTTCGCGCCAGATCGATTCCATCTACCTGGTCGGCGCGGGCGGCTCGAACTCCTACATCGAGCCGGTCAAATACATCCTCGACAAGTATTGCGACCTCAGGATCGAGCGCATCAACTCGACGGAACTCGAAACGCGCCGTCCGAAGCCCGTCAATGAAAAGGCCGTCGTGCTACTCACGTCCCATAACGGCGAGACCGAAGACACGGTCGTCGCTGCCCGCTGGGCCAAGACGACCGGTGCCGTCACCGTGGCGCTGACCTCGGGTCACGATAGCGGCCTTGCGAAGATCTGCGACTACCTGCTGCCCTATAGCAAGGAGTTGCCGGGCATGCCGAAGACGATGATCGCTTATCTCTTCGCCGCTCATTTCCTAAAGCGCCTCGGCAACCCGGTCGGCGCCCAGCTCATCGCCGATCTGGAAGCGATGCCGGCCAAGCTGCACGACATCAAGAATGCCGAGCGCGAGCGCGGCATGGAGCTCGCCCGCCGCTATAAGGAGGAGAACATCTACTATGTGCTATCGAGCGGCATTCTGTCGGCGCTGAACTACCAGTACTCGATCTGCATCTTCAACGAGATGCTGTGGCTCGACGCGTCCGACATCCATTCGGGTGAATTCCGCCACGGCCCGTTCGAGGTGGCCGATCCGGAGATGGCCTACGTTTTCCTGATGGACAACGGCGAGAACCGCAAGATCGACCAGCGGGCGCTGGAGTTCACCCGCCGCGTCACGGACAAGATCATCACCTTCGATGCCGGCCGTTACGAGGATGTCTCGCCGCTGCTGTCTCCCTTCGTGATCGGCGTCACCTGGTACTGGTTCGCGCATACGCTTTCGGTTCTGCGCGAGCATCCGCTCAGCGTGCGCCGCTACATGTGGAAGGTCGACTACTGATGACGAAGACGTCCGCCGACATCGCCTTCAATCCCGGTGCGAGAGTTTCGCGCCGGGTCGGGCTGCGCGATCGGCGGATGTCCCACCCGTCTCGGCACCGCACGACAGGGAAGGCGGTCGAGGAATGATGACGCCGGACAAGACATATTCGGGCCTCAGGGTCCTCGGACTGGGCGACAACGTCGTCGACCGTTACCTGCATGCGGGCAAGATGTACCCGGGCGGCAATGCGCTCAATTTTTCGGCCTACGCCAAGATGCTCGGCGCGGATGCGGCTTTTCTCGGCACGTTCGGTACGGATACCGCCGGACGCCATGTGCGCTCCACGCTGGAAGAGCTTGCCATTCCGACATCGCTCTGCCGGATTGTCGAAGGCGCGAACGGCCATGCGGATGTGCGCGTCGTTGATGGAAACCGCGAGTTCGTGTTTTCCAACAAGGGCGGCGTCGCGCGCGAAAATCCCTTCACGCCGGACCAGACCGATCTAGACTATATTGCCGGTTTCCGCCTCGTGCACACGAGCTGCTACAGTCATCTCAATCCGCATCTGGCGGCGTTGAAGAGCGCGAGCGCCCTGCTTTCCTATGACTTTTCCTATCGCTGGCAGGTGGACGATCTGATCGGACCCGTAACGCCGCATCTTGATTTTGCAGCGCTTTCGGCGGGCGACGTCGGTCGTGAACGCGGTCTTGCTGTCCTGCGTGAAGCCGTTTCCAACGGTTGCAGCCTGGCCTTGGCGACCTTCGGGCCGGAAGGCGCCACGGCCTATAACGGCAAGGACTTCGTTTCGGTTCTGCCAAAGCCTGCCAATGTCGTCGATACGCTCGGCGCCGGCGATGCGTTCATTACCGCGACACTCCTTTCGCTGCTCATGGCCGGCTGGACGCGCGGCAGCCGGCCTTCGGCGGACGCCATCGCTATCGCCATGGAAAAAGGCAGCAAGTTTGCAGCCGAAATCTGCGGGGTCGACGGTGCATTCGGCCATGCCGCTCCCATCACCCCCAACGAACACGTCTGAGAGGAGGTCGGATGCTCGAAGTCAGAAACCTCTCGATCGCCTTCAAGACCGGCGCGGGGCTGAAGTCAGCCGTGCGCAATATCGATTTCACCATCCAGCCGGGCGAAATCCTCGGGCTCGTCGGTGAAAGCGGCAGCGGCAAGACCATCACCTCGCTCGGCGTGATGGGGCTCCTGCCACCGAACGCAGTGGTCACCGGTGGTGAGGTTCTGGTAGACGGCATCGACATCCTGAAGCTGCCGCCGGCGGAGCTGCGCAAGCTGCGCGGCAGCCATATCGCCATGATCTTCCAGGATGCGATAGCGTCGCTCGATCCGATCTTCACCTGCGGCGACCAGATCATCGAGGCCATCCTCCTGCATGACCCCGTCGGCCGTGCGAATGCGCGCCGAAAGGCCCGCGATTTGCTGGAAAAGGTCCTGATCCCCGATCCCGATCGCGCCATGCGCGCGTATCCGCACGAGCTGTCAGGTGGCCAGTGCCAGCGCATCATGATCGCCATGGCGGTCGCCTGCCGGCCACGCATCATCATAGCCGACGAGCCGACCACCGCGCTCGACGTCACCGTGCAGAAGCAGGTGCTCGACCTGCTCCGCGAATTGAACGGGGAAGTCGGCGCGGCGATCCTGCTGATAACCCACGATCTCGGCGTCATTTACGAAGTCGCAGACCGCGTCGTGGTCATGTATGCCGGCGACAAGATGGAGGAGGCGACGACCGCCGATCTCTTCGCCGCCCCCCAAAGCGACTATTCCAGGGCGCTGATCGATTCCATGCCGTCGCTTGGCCGCGATGCCGAACGGCTGCCGGTGATCGAGCGCGATTCATCGGGCAAGGTGCGCAGCGTCCGGCCGGAACCGCGCCGCCGCCCCGCATCCTCGGGACCCATTCCGGCAACGGGTGATCGTCCGCTTCTCGAAATCCGCGATCTCTGCAAGTCCTACTGGGTCAAGCCTTCGCCTCTCGCCATGCCGGTTGAGATGCGTGCCGTCGATCGCGTCAGCCTGTCGATCGCGCCGCGTACGACGCTCGGTCTCGTCGGCGAATCCGGCTGCGGCAAGAGCACGCTCTCCCGTGCAGTCATACGGCTCTACAAGCCCGATTCCGGCCAGATCTTCTTCAAGGGCAAGGATATTGCCGGGCTCTCGGACAAGGAGATGCGGCCGTTCCGGCGCGAGATCGCCATGGTCTTCCAGAACCCCTACGGTTCGCTCAACCCGCGCCAGACGGTCGCCCAGATCGTTGAGGCGCCGATGGTGATCTTCGCCGATGGCGATGCAGCGGGGCGTCAGGGGCGGGTCCGCTCGCTGCTCGACGCCGTAGGCATGCCTGCTGCCGCGGCCCAGAAATATCCGCATGAATTCTCTGGCGGGCAGCGGCAGAGAATTGCCATTGCGCGTGCACTGGCTCTCAACCCGTCGCTCGTCATCTGCGACGAAGCGGTCTCCGCGCTCGACGTCTCCGTTCAGGCCCAGGTGCTGAACTTGCTCAAGGACCTGCAGGCGGAGTTCGACCTGACCTATCTCTTCATCTCCCATGATCTCTCCGTGGTCGAGCATGTCAGCGACACGGTCGCGGTCATGCAGAAGGGCAGGATCGTCGAGTACGGACCTGCTGCGGAGATTTTCGGCAATCCTAAAGAGCCCTATACCCGCATGTTGCTGGATGCCGTGCCGACCGTCGGTTCGCTGCTCGGCGGAAAGGAGGGCGCATGAACGCCTCGATTGGGGCTCTGCTCCTTGCCGCGCGAAAGCTCCTGACCGCTTTGATCCAGCTTCTCGTCGTCGCCACCCTGATCTTCTCCGTCATGTACATCATGCCGGGCGATCCCGTGCTCCTGCTGCTCGGCGCCGACAGCAATCCGTCGCCTGAGGCGATCGCCTCGATGCGCAGCCAACTCGGCCTCGACCAGGCGGTGGTGTCGCAATATTTCGTCTGGCTCTGGAACGCGCTGCATCTCGATTTCGGCAAGTCGCTGACCAACGGTTATCCGGTCGCCAACTACGTGATGCAGAACCTGCCGCGCACACTCGAGCTCGCATTCGCGGCGATCGTCATTGCAGCGCTCATCGGCGTTCCGCTCGGCATTGCGGCCGCACTCAAGCGGGGCAGCATGCGCGATACGGTGCTGACCTCGCTCGCGACGATCGGCATATCGGTGCCGGTCTATATCATGGGCACGCTGCTGGTGCTGTTCTTCAGCCTGAAGCTCGGCTGGCTTCCGGCAAGCGGCTACACGGATATCTCGCGCAACGCACTGGAGCATTTCCGCAAGCTGGCCTTGCCGGCGCTGGCTCTGGGCTTCGGTCTGGCCGCGTCGATCGCCCGGATGACGCGCTCCTCCATGCTGGAAATCCTCGGCCGCGATTTCGTCCGCGCGCTGCGTGCCAAAGGCATGTCCGAACGGCGGATCATTTGGCAGCACGTCCTGCGCAATGCCGCGATCCCGATCGTCACGATCATCGGCCTGCAGCTCGGTAACCTCATGGGCGGCACGGTTCTCGTCGAAGCCATGTTCAACTGGCCGGGCCTCAGCACGCTTCTCGTTGGCGCCGTATCGGCGCGTAACTATCCTCTGGTCCAAGGGGCGATGCTGGCCATCGCCGCGGCGTTCATCCTGATCAACCTGGTGGTAGAGCTGCTCTACAGCCTGCTCGACCCGCGCATCCGGAGGAAACGCTCGTGATCCCCGAGGCAATTCTCCGCGCGACCCGCAACCAACCCTCCTTCCTGGCCAGCATCGTGCTGCTCGTCGCGGTGATCTTCATCGGCGTCTTCGGCAGCTGGCTTGCTCCGCAGGACCCGTTCCTGCTCAATCCGCAGACCGTCAACCAGGGCAGTACCACTGCCCACTGGCTGGGCACCGACGAATTCGGCCGCGATCTGCTCAGCCGACTGCTGATCGGGGTCCAGCCGACCTTGCTGGTGGCGATCGGCGCGACCGTGATCGCCGGAGTTCTCGGAACCATGATCGGGATCGCGGGCGCTTATGGTCGGCCGCTGATCGCATTTCTCATCATGCGGAGCGTGGATATCATGCTGAGCTTTCCGCCCATCCTGCTGGCGCTGCTGGCGGTCGGGTTCTGGGAAAGCGGAATATTCAGCCTCGCCGTCGTCATCGGTGTTCTCTACGTCCCGCATTTCGCCCGCGTCGCACACGCCGCCACGCTGCAGGTCTCGCGGATGGAGTTCATGGAGGCCGAACATGCGATGGGCGCGTCAGCCCGCCGCGTCGTTTTCACCGCCATCCTTCCGAACATCCTGTCGCCGCTGGTCGTGCAGGCGACATTGACGGTCGCGGCCGCCATCCTTCTGGAATCCGGCCTGAGCTTCCTCGGCCTCGGCATCGTGCCGCCGGAGCCGTCCTGGGGCCAGATGATCGGAACCGCGCGCGGCTATCTCGGCCAGAACCCGATGTACGTGATCTGGCCGTCACTTCTTCTCGCCTTGACGGTGCTTGCCATCAACGTGGTGGGCGACCGGCTGCGCGACATTCTCGATCCACGACTCAGGGAGGAGTAACGGGCATGGCAATTTCTCATCAACAAACAGAAGCAAAAAAGGGGTACGGCATGAAAAGGAAGATCTTCGGGCTCGTCTTGGCCCTGGCATCGAGCGTCTTCGCTCATCAAGCGCTGGCGGATGGCGGCACGCTCTATTTCGGTATTTCCGGCGAGCCGTCGACGCTTGAAAGCACCATCAATGCGGGCACGCCGGCGCGCACCATCCGGCTTGCGATCCATCGCGGCCTCTTCAACTACGGCGCCGACGGCAAGCTCTCGCTGGAGCTCGCCGAGAGCTACAGCGTCGCTCCGGATGCGCTCAACTATACGTTCAAGCTGCGCGACGCGAAGTTCCATGACGGTTCTCCGGTCACGTCGGCGGACGTCAAGGCGTCCATCGAGCGCATGACCGCCAAGGACAGCAAGGCGACCTACCGGAACGAACTCGGCGTCATCCAGTCGATCGAGACGCCGGACGCCAATACCGTGAAGCTGGTGCTTTCCAAGCCGTTCGTGCCGTTGGTGCATTACCTGGCGCTTCCGGAATCGGCGATCATCCCGGCCGCCTGGATCAAGGCGCATGGTACGGACCCGAATGCGGCGCCCGTCGGTGCCGGCCCCTTCAAGTACGCCACCTGGGAGCGCGGCCGCGAGCTGACCGTCGAAAAGTTCGACGGCTACTACAAAAAGGGCAAGCCACATCTCGATGACGTGCACTACGTCTTCTACGGCGACGAAAACACCCGCGTGAACGCGCTGAAGTCCGGCGACGTCGATATCATCGACTACGTTCCGTGGAAGGATGCCGGGTCGATCGAAGGCAGCTCGGACCTGAAGCTGGCAAGCACCACCGGCCCGTTCATGATGCTGCAGTTCAACACCAAGTTCGAGCCCTTCTCGAAGCCGGAAGTGCGACAGGCGATTTCCTACGCAATCGACCGTGCGACCGTCATCAACACCGCCTTCAACGGCCGCGGGACCCCACTGTTCGGCATCGCAATCCCGGAAGGCTACATGGGGTATTCGAAGGAAAAGGCGAACTTCTTCAAGTACGACATCGCGAAAGCCAAGGAATTGCTCGCCAAGGCAGGCTATCCGGACGGTTTCGAAGCCCGGCTGCTCGCCACCTCGCAATACGGCTTCCACAACAACACCGCTATCGCCGTCCAGGCCGAGCTTGCCAAGATAGGCATCAAGGCGAAGCTCGATCTCCCCGACTGGTCCGGCCGTATCGCCAAGAACAATGCGGGTGACTACGACTTCCTGGTTGCCGGCACGGCCGGAGATATCGCCGACCCCGACTGGCTCAGCAACTTCTTCTACGGCGGCCAGCAGCTGGTGCGGCTCAACAACTCCGCCTACTTCAACGACCCGGTCATCAACGATCTCCTAGACAAGGGACGCGTCACACTCGATGCCGGCGAGCGGGAGAAAATCTACGGCCAGTTCGTCGATCGCGCCCTCGAACAGTCGCCATTCGTCTATCTGATGTGGCGCGACCAGAGTTTTGGCCTCAGCAAGAAGGTCAAGGGCTTCACCAATATCCCGGGCTTCCTGACCTTTCAGTCCGGCATAACCGTCGAGAATGTCGAAGTGGAATGATCCGGAGAACGGTCGTTCTCGGATCCTATCGATAGCGTCAGGAGCGGGATGTCGAATCCCGCTCCTTTCTGTTTTAGGTCTTCGAAGCCTTCGCAGATAGCAGCCGTTATTCCGCCATCAATTCGCCCATCCGCCTCACGATATCGTCCAGCACGGCAATGCGCTGCCCGCCCGACGGACGAATGGCGAAATAGGAAACTTCGATCCGCGGCTCGAACGGAATGGCGATGATGTCGGCGCCGGCGGAGCGAAGGCTTGTGTGGGCGACGATGCCGACACCCATTCCCGATGCCGCGAAATAGCAGCAGTTCAGCATCGAGGTTTCCATCGTGCTGGTCGGTTGATGGTCTTCATTCGAAAAGGCGCGGTCCAGAGCCAGCCTCAGCGGCGAATTGCGGCCAGGAATCAGGACGCGCTCGTCCAGAAGGTCGGCGGGCGTGATGATTTTGCGAGACGCCAGCCTGTGGCCGGGCGCCATGGCGGCGACGGCATGGGCAGGACCGCATTCTTGTCCGCCATGCGCGGTGAGCCGAAGACGAAGCCAAGGTCGTAGCGGTTCTTCTCGACCATGTCCCAGATATGCCGGCTGTTTTCAACGTCGATCACCAGCGGGATGTCCAGACGGTTGCCGACCACATCGATGATCGCCTGGTGCAGATAGGGCCGAACCAGCGAAGTGACGCTGGCGATCCTCAGCACGATGTTCTTGTGCCGGCGGATATCGTCCGCGGCCTGGGCGATCTGGTCGAGACCGAGATAAAGCCGCTCGACCTCCCGGAAAAGCTGCGTCGCCTCGGCCGTCGGCACGAGACAGGCCCCGACCCGCTCGAACAGCCTGATCCCGACGATTTCCTCCAGGTCGCGAATGAGGCAGCTTCTGCGGCGGCGGTGATGCCGCCCGTCATCATCACGCTTCTGAAGGCTTCAACCTGTCGTGGCTTCAATCGCATTCGCTTCGGCTCCCATAACATTAGGGCATGAATGGAACATCAAATGCAATTTTTCTTTTCTGGGGGAGGCTTTAATGGCATCTCTAATCCGCAGGGAGAGCGCGGATTTCGGAAACCCCGGAGGAGCTCCATCAAGAAATTCCTTACGATCGCAGCCGCCTTGGCAGCGTCAGTCTTTGCCGTACCGTTCGCGTCCCATGCGAAGGACCTGACCGTCGGTCTGGCCGCCTCGACCACGTCCATGGACCCGCAGTTCTATGTCGTCGGCCCGAATAGCGCCATGGCGCGCAACATCTTCGACGGCCTCGTCAATCAGGACGCCAAGGAACAGATCCAGCCGGCGCTGGCCGCGTCGTGGAAGACGATCGACGACACGACCAGGGAGTTCAAGCTGCGGCCGAACGTCAAGTTCCACGACGGCAGCGACTTCATGGCAGAAGACGTCGTCGCCAGCATCAAGCGCGTTCCGCTCGCCTCGAAGAACTGCCCGAGCTCATTTGCCGCCTATGTGAAGGCGATCACCGATATCACCGCCGTCGATCCGCTCACTGCAGATCAATCCGACTTTTGTTTCTACTTATAACGCTGCTTCGAATGACGAAGCGTCACTCTGTCTTGCTAGTGCCGCCAATATGAGAGAACCGAAGCGAGCGACAAAGAAACCCACCGCCAGATTCACAACTGACCCGTCATAGAATCTCCCGACGCCAATGGCCTAAAGGGTGGCGACCAAGCTTGACTCGGAAAACGATCAGCGATGCCCACAGGCCAGCGACCTGGCCGAGAGAGCACATCGCCATGGCGTTGAGATTACCGAACACTATCCCGATGCAAAAGAAAGCCAAAGACCCGAACAGTCACATTCGTCATCGGCAGGAGTGCGACGCCGGTGATTGAGAAGGCCGAACTGGTGAAGAATGATAGCTGCAGCATCGGTCGCAGTCTTCGACACACCCGACGGGACATGTGAAGGCTGCCTACCTACGCAGACCTTGGCCTGACGTTGTCTTCCATCGTCAGGCCATTTGAGAGAATTTCTTTGCGACAATCAGCTTGTGGCTGTCGTAGCCGCCTGAAGGTTCTTCCGCTTCTTTGCTCTGTAGGCGAGAGCGAACGGTAGGATAGCGATCGCCACTGCCAGGATCCACAGGACAATCGAAATTGTGCTTTGGAATAGGATCGATATGTCGCCGCCGCTGATGGCCAGTGCATTACGAAGGTTGACCTCCATGACGCGACCGAGAACGAAGCCTAGGATAATAGGGGCCATGTCGAAGCCCGCCTTTCGCATCAGCCAGCCGAAGATCCCGATGCCCAGCATCAGGAAGATCGAGAATACCGAGGCGTGTGTGGAATAGACACCGACGATCGACAGAACAAGAATCCCGGGAACCAGCAGCCAGTTCGGCACGGTCAGCACACGGGCGAAGATATTCACCAGCGGCAGGTTGAGTGCGAGCAGGATGAAGTTGCCGATGAACATGGCAGCCACTAGACCGCCGACGATTTCGGGGCGTTCCGTCAGCAACATCGGGCCGGGCTGGATGTTATAGAGCATCAGCGCGCCGAGCATCACTGCAGTGGTGCCAGAGCCTGGAACACCAAGCGTCAGCATTGGAACGAAGGCCCCGCAGGCGGTGGCATTGTTGGCGGCCTCCGGAGCAGCAAGACCACGCACATCACCCTTGCCGAAGGTGCCTTCGGTGTCGGACAGACGCCTTTCGGTGGTGTAGGAAATGGCGCTGGAGACAGATGCGCCCGTTCCTGGCAGAACGCCGACGACAAAACCAATCACCGAGCTGCGAAGCGTCGCACCTGTACATTTCACCACATCGCTCATACGTGCCGTCATCCGGCCGAGCTCGCGAATGACCGTGAAGCCGCGACCCTGGTGTTCGAGAATAATCATCGCTTCGGAGATCGAAAACAGGCCGATAACGAGGACGACGAATTCGATCCCGTCGCCAAGTTCAGGCTCGTTGAAGGTAAAACGATAGGCACCTGACGTGGCATCAAGGCCGATTGTCGCCAGCATGAGGCCGAGCGTGCAGCCGATCAGGGTTTTGACCGGCTGACTTCCGACCATCGAACCCAGCGTCGCGAAGGCAAACACCATCAGTACGAAATATTCCGCAGGCCCAAAACCGATCGCAAGGCCTGCCAGAAGCGGCGCAAAAAGTGCAAGGCCAATCGAGCCGAGAATGCCGCCGACAAAAGACGACAGACCGGACAGTGCAAGCGCTTCGCCGGCTCGTCCCTGCTGCGCCATCGGGTAGCCATCGAGGGCCGTCATGACGGCACCGGCGTCGCCGGGCACGTTCAGCAGGATCGACGAGATGCGTCCACCATATTCGGCGCCACAATAGATCGATGCCAGCAGGATCATGGTGCTTTCAGGAGGAAGCCCCATCGTGTAGGCGATCGGCAGGAGGAGGGCGATGCCGTTAATCGGACCGATGGCCGGCAGTGCGCCGACCAAGGTCCCGATAAAGCATCCGACAAAGCCGATCAGCAGGTTCTGCCACGTCAGCGCGACGCCAAAACCCTGCCAGAGATATTCGAAGCTCATGATTTAAACCTTTCCCAAAAATGGGCACCCGGTTGCAGCCGAGGATGGATCAGCCAAAAATGGCGCCGACGGGCAGATAGACTTCCAGAAGGTAGGAGAAGATCACCCACCAGAGTGCGGCGTGACCAAGTCCGCCGAGCAGCGACATTTTCCGGTTTGCCCCGAATAACAGCGCCGTTCCGAAGGTCAGAACGAAAATGGAAATGGCAAAGCCTGCGGGTTCGAACAGCATGACGGAAATGATGAGCAAGACCGGAATGGCCAGCACGCGATAGAGAAGCGATCCTTTCGGAAATTTCTCCGAACTGCCGGGAAAACGCAGGTAAAATAAGCTTAGAGCGCCGAGCACACCGGCCAGAAGTATTGGCATGACGCGGGGGCCGAGCGGATCAGACGCGAAGGCATATTCGATCATGCCGCCGCCGACACCATAGGCAATTGCCAGGACCAGCAGGCAGAGCGCGCTGATCCGACCGGTTAGTCTGTGAGGGTTGGAAGAAGATTCTGACATGAAAATCTCGAGGGTTAATGGCGAGGGATACGGCTGGTCGCGGCCGGCGCATGTCATCGAGACTGATCTTTGCCCGATGCGAGAAGGAGAAGCCCGGCGTCGTCAGGCGCTGCCGGACCTCCAGACGTCATTTACATCCCGGCGTCTTTGGCTAGTGCCTTGAAGCGCACGACATCTTCTTTCACGTAAGCGTCGAAATCGGCGCCAAGCTTAGTGAATTCGAAAAGACCGCGGGTTTCGCGCTCCTTGGCGAACTCGGGTGTCTTGGTCAGCTTTTCGAAGGCCGCAACCCACCAGTTATAGTCTGCATCGGAGACATCCTTGCCCACGTAGTAACCGCGCCAGACCGGCCAATCGATTTCGTATCCCTGTTCCTTGGCGGTCGGAACATCGGCAAGTTCGCCCGGCAAGCGCTTGTCCGACATCACCGCCAGAATGCGCACCTTGCCCGCGACATGGTGCTTGGCCATTTCAGCGGCATCACCGGCACCGACCTTGACATGGCCGCCTTCGAGCGCCGTCAATACTGCGCCACCGCCTTCGAGGGCGACATAACGCATTTTTTTGGGTTCCTGGTTTGCGGCCTTGGCGAGCAGCGATCCCTTCATCCAGTCCTGCGATCCGACAGCACCGCCGCCGGCAATGGCGAAGCTGTTCGGGTCGGCCTTGTAGGCTTCGACCAGTTCGCCCAGCGTCTTGTAGGGAGAATCGCTGGAGACAACGAGGACGCCGTAGTCGGCGCCGAGCGCGCCGAGCCAGCGGACAGCGGTTTCGTCATATTTACCGAACTTGCCCTGTGCGATCAGCAAGGCTGATCCGGACGATGCGGCGGTGATCAGGTTGCCGTCCTTACCGCGCTTGCCGATCACGTGGTTATACGCAACTGCGCCAACGCCGCCTTCCATGTAGGTTACAGCCATAGGCGTGGAAATCTCTTTTGACGCTAGAAGCGAATTGGCGACGAGGCGGCAGGTCAGGTCGAAGCCACCGCCCGGCTTGGCACCGGCGAGGCATTCCGGCTTGGTCGGCTCTGCGACTGCGACGGACAGATTGCCGAACGAGGCAACAACCGTGCCGGCCAGAAAAGTCAGTAGAATACGCTTCATGATAAGGCTCTCCTTTGCGTGAATCTATTCTCGCTCGGGAGGTGTTGCGTCATCGCGGGCAGCCATAGCGTCGCATGTCATGCGTCACGGGCCGAACCGGCGATGTCGTGTGGTACAGATCTCCCAAGGCCTGCCGAAAAACTCTCTCCCGTCGACAGGTGAGCGAGGTTTAGTTCGCTAACCTGTCAAGATACTGTCACGGATACGGGGTGGGCTTGCCTGTGCTTTTCGAGCGTGCCACGCTCATGCGCATGCGTATCATGCTTGTAGAAGACACCGAAGATGTAGGGGAAGCCATCAGTCGACGTTTTGAGGCAATCGGCCATAGCGTCGATTGGCAGAGCGATGGCCTGGCTGCCTCAGAGATCCTCGCTTTTACGGAATATGATCTGGTCATCCTCGATGTTATGCTGCCGGGCATAGACGGTTTCGAGATCTTGCGACGGCTTCGTCAGAGCCGCAGCACCGTGCCGGTCCTGGTGCTGACAGCGCGTTCGGAAATTGATGATCGGGTGGGCGCACTCGACATCGGTGCCGATGATTATCTGGTCAAGCCGTTCGACTTTCGCGAGCTGGAGGCCCGTGCGCGCGTGCTGATGCGACGCCGCTCGGGCGGCGAGGCCACCAATATCATCGCATGCGGCGACATACTGCTTGACCGGGCCAATCGCAGCGCCCGTGTCGGCAAGCGGGAAATCCAACTGAAACGTCGTGAAATGAGCCTGCTCGAGGTTCTCGCATCACGACCTGGGCGTGTATTCAGCAAGGATGAACTGCTCGATCACCTGTTCGGTTTCGACGATGCAGCAAACCCGAATGCGATCGAATTATACATAGGCCGGCTGCGCAAGAAACTGGAGGGCGCGAAAGCGAAGATCATCACCGTCCGAGGCATTGGTTATCAGTTGTCAGCCGATGATTAAGCTTGAGACATCGCTTTTCGCGCGACTGCTGCTGCGGGTCATGGTCGTGCTGGCATTTGGTGCAGCAGGCCTTCTCACCGCAGCTTGGTACTACGCCATCGCCGCAGCCGATGACGCGTATGATCGCCTTCTTCAGGGCGCGGCGATCCAGATTTCGGAAAACCTGTCGGTCGATGATGGCGCCCTGGCGATCAAGATGCCGTCGTCCGCATTCGAACTGCTCGGACTGGCAAGCCGGGATCGGGTATTCTATCGGGTGGTGGACACACGAAATCGAACGCTGACCGGATACGAGGATCTACAACCGGAGCTTGATTATTCCAAGGCACGGAGGACGCCGGTATTTCTCGATGGCTTCTATCATGGGGCAAAGGTCAGGATCGCCATCACGGGGCGTGCGATTTCGGATCCTTCCCTGACGGGATGGGCTTATGTGATCATCGCCCAGACAACCGAGGCTCGACAGGCCCTAGCCTCCGATTTGACCGCTAATGCAACTCTGCTGGTCGGCCTGATGGGCATTGCGACACTGGTCGCAACCGCATTGACACTGCGCCTATCACTGCGCCCTGTTTCGGAACTTGCCACGGCATTGAGTGGCCGCGACCCAAAGGATCTGACGCCCCTCCGTGTTTCCGTGCCGAGGGAACTTGAGCCGTTCGTATTGTCGATCAATCATTTCATGAGCCGGCTGGATGGGCGCATCAAGTTACTGCAGCGCTTTATCGGCGACAGCGCCCACCAGATCCGCACACCACTGACTGCACTTTCGGCCCAAATTAGCCTGATCGACGAGACCCGACTGGATGGGGATGATCGGCGCCATCTGCTACGGGTAAAGGAACGGGCATCTGAACTCAGCCACCTGACGAACCAGCTTCTCACCCATGCGATGGTTATTCACCGCTTCGATTCACATAAGCTCCTGCCGCTGGATCTGACAGATATTGCGCGTAAGGCGTTCAAGGCAGCAGTTCCGTTGACGCTCGATCCCGAGATCGTCGTATCGTTCGAGGCGCCGGACAATCCGGTCGTCGTCAAGGGCGATGGTTTGAGCTTGCGGGAGGCGCTGGTCAACGTGATCGATAATTCGCTTCGCCATGGCAGCGTTTCGCGGCTGGAGGTTCGCGTTCGATCATCTTCAAGCCGCGCATTTGTCGAGGTCGAAGATGACGGGCTCGGCATTCCACCCGAACTCTGGCAGACTGTCACAGCACGTTTCGGATCACATAAATCAGAAAATCAGGTCTCAGGCCTCGGCTTTGCGATCGCATCGGAGGTAAGCCTGATGTTGCAGGGTGAACTGAGATTCGAACAGCGCTCGGAACACAGAGGGTTTACGACGATCATCGACCTGCCACTTCATCGAGCGAGTGAACCATGAGAGGACTTTCGAGCGCAATAATCGCGAGCTCCGTCATTCTTCTGCTTGCAGCAGGCATGGCGCAGGCGCTGGAGGGTGATCATCTGGTGTTCGAGTCGAAAGACACCGAAACCAGGCGGCTTCTGGTTCATGGCGCGACGGATGTGGAGGCCATGCGACCTCTTATCGAGGACTTCCAGACGATAATGCCCGGCTTGGCAATCGAATATGTCGATTACCTCACCAACGACCTGTTCAAGGAGGCTGCAAGCGCATGCGAGCAACAGAAATACAGTGCTGACCTGCTCTTGTCTTCATCCGTAGACCAACTGGTCAAGCTGGCCAATGATGGCTGCGCACTCGCTCACTCATCCGCGACGACGGAAACGGCGCCGGATTGGGCAAATTGGCGCGAAGAAATATATGGCTTCACATTCGAGCCGGCGGTGATCGTCTATGACGATCGGACAGTGCCTCCGACAGATGTTCCCAACACTCACGAAGAGCTTGCAGAGCTTCTCAGGCAGAAGCCGGAGGTCTACAAAGGGCGGATCGGGACTTATGATGTCGAGGCATCGGGGATTGGGTATCTGCTCGCCTACAACGATTCCCGTGTGGCACCGACATCTTACGGGCGGTTGCTGGAGAGTTTCGGAAGAGCCGAAACCATAACGCGCTGCTGCAATAATGAAGTGCTCGGCGAGCTCCTGAAGGGCAACATCCGGATCGCCTATAACATCTTGGGGTCATACGCCTATGCCGCCCACCTGCAGAATCCGAACCTGAAAATCGTGCTACCCAAGGACTATACTTTGATACTTGCGCGCGGGACGCTTATCCCGTTGAAATCTCGCGAGAAAGATGTCTCTGGTGCATTCATAGACTATCTCTTGTCGGCACGTGGCAAGGAAATAGCGAAAAGCTCTTCTTTCTTTTTTGCTGATAACGCGCCGCTGCCAGATGGCGTCGATGGTCCAAGTTCCCTGATGGAGTCTGGTATTGGTCGCCCGATACGGATTGGGCCTGCCCTTTTGGCAGCCCAAGATCGTGCGCAACGCAAAGCTTTTATCTCCGACTGGAAGGCGATTTTGGGCCGAACCGGCATCGGGGATCGCCAATAGTTGATTTTCCGAAATCCACATGGTCGGCGAGCGCCGGAAGTTTCGGGGCAAGATTGCGCCGACTGCCAAGCACTTCACATCGTGGCTCTGCCTCGCACCCGGCAACAAGATCTCCGGAAGCAAAGTGCTGTCATCCCGAACCCGTCGCTCGTCCAGTCGAGCGGCAGCATTGTTGCGGTTGGCTGCCACCACGATCGGGCGAAATGACACCGCTCTTGGTGCGTTTTACCGACGGTTGGCAGGGCGCATAGGTAAGCAGGAGGCAGTGACAGCGACGGCGCGCAAGATTGCTGTCCTGTTCTACAATGCGTTGCGATTTGGAATGGTCTATCGGGTCCACCTTGACGTGATCGGCCAGCTCGAAGCGCCGCTCGAAAGAACGGCCCGCGATCCCGCGATGCAGATATTCGCCGTCCTTCGGTTCAGCCTTTTGGCCCTTCACCACCAGGACGTTAAGTTCTTGAGAGATGTCGAGGTCGGCGTCTGCGAAACCAAACCCGGAAAGCTCCTTTGGAGAAATGTTGCGTCTGGACGCCGAGATCCGGAACCCTCGCACGCAACTGGCTAGGAAAATTGAGCCTACAGAACGCTCATCTAAGACAGATCGTTCTTAGCTACGAGCGGGATCGCGCCAGTTCGCTGGCCTGCAAAAGCTGACATGGACAGCGATCTCAGTTAGCCCTTATGGCTCGTCGGTTCTGCATATGGGGTCCTATCCCGCGCGGGGAATGTTGATTTCTGACAAGCGAAGCGAGGAACTGACCCCCTGCTTTCCATTTCGCCCGACAATTTCGGCAGACGATATCTCTGCAAGCGCGAGCCCCGCTTCCCCCGCTACAGAATAGATGAGGTATCGCCTTCCATCTTCTTGATAAACTGCTGGATCTCGAAGTTGCCGGACTGGCTCGTCCGCTGGGCCTATCACTGACGGTTCGATCGCAAGCTGTCCGCCTTCCCAATCGCGCTCGGGAGCAAGCAAGATGCACGAGCGGCTTTCCTTCCAATTCATCCAGTCGTCGTTGAGATGGATTTGAGCGTAGAGAAGGGACTCGGGCGCATCGCCGCGGTTGCTATAGATGACGTGAAGGTCATCGTTTTCGACCCAGACCGCGCAGTGGCGCATATCAGGTGAGAACAGTGTCGGCCCAGCCTCGAAAGAAGATAAACCGTCATGTGAGCGATAGATCCTGCCGGGCATTGTCATCGCGTATACCCAGGGCCCGTGGGTGAAAACTCGTGCGTAAGGGTTCATCAGGTTCTCTGGTCGAGCGGTGAACTGAATTCCATCCACCGACAGCGCCAGCCGGGTGAACTGACGCTTGATCTCGTCCCCTCCGTGATAAAACATTCGAAATTGTCTATTTTGGTGATCGATGACGATCTCAGGGGAAGCCAGATGGTGGGAGAAACCGGATTGTGAGAGTGGCAGCACACCATCTTCGTAGATTGACCACGGACCTATCAGGTGGTCCGCATATGCCAGCCGGATATAATCCCCCCGATGGTGCGCAAAATAGATATAGTAACGTCCCAGAGGCCGCTCCACCCAATCCGGAACTTTGATCAGGCTCGGTCCATTAATATTGGTGCCAATCCGCGACGACAGGGCGGGTCCGATAATTGGCTTATCCAGAAGTCGGACAGCCTTCAGCTTGCAATCTTCCATGAATTCTCCTTCAGGCGTTCCCCAGCTTAAGAGTTCTTGCCTCGCCTTAAAACCATCAACATGAGCGAAACATCTTTCTCAAATCGACAAAGCCGAGCCAACCCGCATGGACGGGACATCGCTCTCGACAGCTGATCTTTCGTTTTTCGCGAAAGCACTATGGGTTTAATGCAGGCTTCTCTCAGCTGATTTGCCTACCTAAGCTTTCGCTCAGCTTACGCCACGGCTATCTCGGGAGGACGCCAATGGATGTACCTGGTGTTTCGGTAAAAGAAGTCCGTCAAAACGAGAACCGTTTCCTGAGTTCCGACATCTTTGAATCAGGGCAATATGTCTTCCCCCGCCGCAACGGTGAGGGCGTTCTTCGCGAAGAGGCGCGCGACATTCCCGTCTATCATCGATGCGACGTGCTGGTGGTCGGCGGCGGTCCCTCGGGAACGGCAGCGGCACTTGCCGCAGCCCGAACCGGGGCCGAGGTCGTGGTGCTGGAGCGCTACAATCATCTCGGCGGCCTTTCCACGGGCGGCGTGGTGATCTGGATCGACCGGATGACCGACTGGGAGGGACGACAGGTCATTCGCGGGTTTGCCGAGGAGGTTCTCGGCCGCCTTCCCCCTGAAGCCGTCGCCGGGCCGGACCGCAGCCTCTGGGGGGTGCAGGATGCCGAGCTTGCGAAATACTGGCGACTGCGGACCTCCGCCTTCCACGGCATCGTCACCTGGGCGCCGACCATCGATCCCGAGCGGCTGAAGCTGACCTCGCAGGAAATGCTGATCGAGGCGGGTGTCAGGATCGTCTTCCATTCCTGGGCCGCGACGCCGGTGGTCGAGGACGGCGCGGTCAAGGGCGTCGTCTTCGAAAGCAAGGAAGGCCGCCAGGGGATCATGGCAAAAGTCGTGGTGGACTGCACCTGCGACGGCGACGTCTTTGCCCGTGCAGGGGCCGATTTCGAAGCCGATATCGAGGAGGGCGACGTGCATCACTCGATGAATACCGGCTTCATGCTGGGCGGCGTCGACATGGAGACATGGCTGAACTTCCGGGCGACCCAGGAACAGGCCTTCGCGGACTTCAATACGCTCGGGCGCGAGACGCTCGGGTTCTTCCAGACGCCTTACGTTTCCTGGCGCAACGACATCGCGCTGTTCCTCGGGCCGCGGCAATCGGGTCTTTCGGCGCTCAATGTCGACGACATGACCGAGGTCGAGATCCGCTCGCACCGGTTCATGCAGTCGCATTGCGAGTTCTTCCGCAAGAACGCACCCGGCTTCAAGGACGCCTATATGCTGCTCAGCGCGCCGCAGCTGGGCGTGCGGCACACACGGCGGCTGGCCGGGGTCGGCAGGGTCGAGCGCAGCCAGTGGCCCGAGGGCAAGGTCCTGCCGGACGAAATAGGCGTCAGCCCCTCGGTCTCGCCGAAATTCCCGGTGATCTCCGTGCCCTATAGAGCGCTTGTCCCTGCCAGGCTGAACGGACTGCTGGCCGCCGGGCGGCATATCTCCTGCGATGCCAACAGCCACGGCTTCATGCGCGAAATCCCGCAATGCTGGCTGACGGGACAGGCGGCGGGTGCTGCGGCGGGTATCGCGGCCAATCGCGGCGTGACGCCCCGAGACGTCAATATCGCTGAACTGCAAACGACGCTCCAGGGTCAGAACGTGTTCCTGCAAAGAACGGACAGGCGTGTCGAACGGCTGACGGGAGAGCTTGAGGAAATCAGCTAAGCACAGCCACCTGAGGGTGCGGGCGACAATGTCACTCCCGGCTTCAGTCACATCATAACGAGGAGGAGATCATGACTTCGACGTTTCTAAGAAGGTTAGCCATTACAGGCGTGGCCATTGGACTTGCAACCATTGCGCATGCTCAACAATCCTGGGAGGATGTCGTCAAAGCTGCCAAGAAAGAAGGAACGGTTACACTCTACACGTCTCAGGTGGGTGTGCCTCAGCTTGATGAAATCCTCTCAGCTTTTACCGAGGAGTATGGGATAAAGGTATTGAAGCTCGAACTTCGTGGGAGCGAGCTGTTTGAAAAACTCCGCCTAGAGCTTGCCACTAACCGCGGGACTGCCGACATGTCCTTCAGCGGGGGGTCGGTGTCACTGGAAGCGATGGGTGTCCTCGACAAGCACGGAAATATTCCGAACGCATCTCGTCTGGCACCCGACTTTGCTGGCAATGAGCTGAGGCTGCCGGTTTTCTCGCAAAGCATGGGGATCGTCGTCAACTCTTCCATGCCGAAGGACAAGCGCCCGAAAACCTGGGCAGACCTCGCTGATCCGGCGTGGAAGGGCAAAATCTTGTCCGACGACTTCCGCTCCGTCGGCGGCGGCGGTCTGTTTTTTGCAGTTACTTATAACAAGCTCGGCGAGGATTTCCAGAAGCGTCTCGCGGAAAACAACCCCGTTTTCACGCGCGAAATCCGAGACAGTCCGCGGCGCGTCGCGCGCGGCGAGTTCCCGATCTACATTCCCTTCATATTGCCCGATACCCTCCTCAACAAGGGCTTGCCGCTCGAAGTGATACTTCCGTCGGAGGGACTTGTTTATGGGAATTTCGACGGTGCGATCGTCAAGAACGCACCGCATCCCAACGCGGCTCGTGTGCTCTTGAACTTCTTCCTCTCCGACAAGGCTCAACTCATCTATGCAGGTTCCGCTCGGCGTCCGACGGTCACAGGCCTTGAGGATCGTTATCCCGCAAACGTCAAAGAGTTTCTGCAAGCGCCGTTGCTCGGTACACAGGAAGACGCAACCGTTCGATCTGAAATGCTCAAGCGTGCAACGGAAATGTACAAGTAGGACGACCGGTAGATGTTGGATGGTGACCGCCTGTGGAATGATCTTCTTATCCACGCAGGCTTTGGAGCGAAGGCAGCCGGAAGTGCTGGCGATCATGCGACAGCGCAGTGGATCGCTGGCGAGCTGTCAAGCGGTGGGTATGAGCTACAGTCGATACCCGTTCCCGTGCCAGTGTTTCGAGCGCGGCGGGTTGAGCTGGTTGGCAAGGGCGTTTCGCTTGAGGTATATCCGCAGCCCATTGTAACGCCGACGTCCGATCAGGGGGTAGAAGGGCAGTTGGCGATGGTTCATAGCCTCTCTGATGCTCGAGAAGCTGCCGGGCGCATCGCCGTCGTCCTCTTGCCGCACGCCCGTCACGCGGCTATCTGGACATCGGCCGTCGGGCCGCTTCTAGAAGCCGTCACGGAAGCCGGGGCTCTGGCCGCGATCATATTGCCATTCGGCCCGACCGGGGAGTGGGTCGGGCTGAACTCCTATGCCGATAGACCATTCATACCGCTGCCCGTCGTAATCGGGAGGCCCCTTGATTTGCCCCAATACGCAGAATTGGCCGCTGCGCGAGGATTGGTTAGGCTCTATCTCGTTGGAGACACGGAAACGTCCGACAGCCCGACTTTGATCGCGCGTTTGATCCGTAGCGATCGATGGATCGTGATGTCTACGCCCAGATCCGGTTTCTTCACATGCTCTGTTGAACGCGGGACAGGGACCGCTGGGTTCCTGGAGATTGCGCGCTGCTTACCAGAGGCTTTTCCCGACCATTCCCTGTTCTTGATGAATAGCGGCGCCCACGAGCTACGCTTCGCGGGTACGCATGCGGCATTGGATTTAGCACCTCCACCGGATCAAACGGACGTTTGGGCACATCTTGGTGCGGGCTTAGCCTCCCTAGCGCGAACAGAAATCCGTGGCGGTCGGATGCTCGAAGTCGCGGACCCTAACCGTATATGCATGGTGACGCCTGCTCTGCATGAAGCCGCATACAGAGCGTTTGGCGGTTTGCCCGGATTTGAGGATCCTCATGAAATACTGTCGGAAGCTGGTGAGCTGTCTACGATCGTCTCGAGGGGCTACAAAAAGGCCTTCGCCTGCTTGGGAGTCAATTGGAGTTGCCACACCAAACTGGATCTCCCAACCGAGGTGTCGCCCACCTTACTGCTGCCTGTTGTTGAAGCGCATTGGCGCCTGATAGAAGATGCGGTCAGAATTACCCGTGCTCAGGCTACGGAAAACAGGAAGACCAAGCGCTACAGTCCGTAAAGGCAGGCTAACTTGTCGTCCGAACCGTATTGAGCCGCAATGGTCTCGCGGCAAACTGGCGCCAGGTCACCGCCTGCTGGCCCGACAGCGGCCAGAGCACTAACAAACCCCTGTTAGCCCGATGCCGCCGGCACGAACGTCCTGGTAAATGCAACCGGCATCGCATACCCGTTTAAGGCTAAGGGTTGACACTGCACCTTGCAACATAACGTCAATCACATGTCGCGGGTTCAGTCCTGTTCAAGGCAGCCGATTCGGACTGTCCATTCGCCGGCTGGTAGAATTCGCTAGCCGCTTCTCCGCTCAAGCATTCTAAGGTGCTCCGCGCATACGTCTTTGACCATCGCGAGCAGCAGGCTGGTCCGCTCGCCCAGCCATGAGAGCGCCTCCTCGCTGATCACGTAGTGCTTTGAGTATCGCGCCTTTACATAGGCCTCGTTCAGGGTATTGAACCAGGCGCGCTCGCGATGCTGGTCGCGGGGGAAGGCCTCGGCCAGCCGCCGGTCCTGTTCCTCGGCGAGGGAGCGCAGGAACTTGATGTTGTGCGAAGGCGGGCCGTAGTTCGTCAGCGTGAGGAGGATGCAGGAATAGGCCTGTTCTAGCGCCTGATGCAGACTGAAGGCCGCCAGATTACCCCAAGCGTCACCGGCCATTTCAGATGTACCAAGTTGAAACCGAGCCGTGCCAAGAAAAGCGGCGGCTTCAGCAATCCGCTGTTCGAAATGCTCTCTCGCTACCCGTAGCCGATCCGCCGGCGAGAGTTCCTGCGGCTCCGCAAGCGGCTCATCGTCCAGCTCATAGAGGACGATGCCTTCCTTGCGAATATCGGAGAAGAAGTACTGCCCTTCCTTCAGATAGGTGTTCACCTCTCGCCTGGAATGGACGATGAAGCTCACTGGTGTTTCGATTGACTTGTCGCGGATCAGCCGGTCGGCCGCCTTGTACCAGTAGTCGGCGAATTCGCAGAGCCTGCGGTCATTGACGATGATCAGCAGATCGAAATCGGAGCGATAGCCTTTCATGGTGAACGGCTCGTCGACCCACCCGCCCTTGGCATAGGAGCCGAACAGTATGATCTTCAGGATCCGGCCGCGCTTCTTGAACTCGGCCGTCCCCTGTTTCAGGGCGTCCTCGAACTCCTCGTGCAGGATTTCCAGAACCCTGCCGAGCTCGCGCTGTTTGCGCAGTGGCATATGATCGAGGGATGACTTCATCATGGACGGCGATGATCCTCAGGAAGGTCAGGGGCTGCTCTTGCAATTCGAATGGTTGCATCGTTTGCTTCTACACATACGGCGCGCCGCACGGAAGCGGGGGGGTGGCAAAGAAGGCGGGATCAACCTCGCGGCTGTCATTGATCCTCTACGCATGATTGAACATCCCTTTGAACTCCGGATCGACTTCGTAGCGCAGCTTCCCCGCCCAGGTAGGGTGCTCGCCCTGTCTCGTCAGGATCATGCGGTTCTCCGGCAGTCGCATGATCTCGTCGGCATTGATCAGATCGCGGCCGGCGATATGCTCGGACGAGGAGTCTTGCCTGCGCAGATCGCGGCACTAGAACGCAAGGTCGGCCAACTCACGATGAAGCTGGACTTGGTTGCAAAACCACCGCGCCAGCCGATCGCCAGCGACAGCGGAAACTTATCCATCATCACCGGTCCCCGGCCTGCTCTGTCAGACGGGGGTGCAAAATGATCGACCTCCCGAGAAGCACCTATTTATCGATCAACGACAAAGGCTTTGGATCTCGGTGATAGCGAGCTCATTGCAATCGCCCACGTTCGGCGGGCGGGACGGACCGCGCCTAGATATATGTCGTCTGCGCCGCGTTGATCGATGAGATAAAGCTCCTGGTGCGATCCTGTCTCGGATCACTGAAAATCGCTTCGGCTGTGCCGGATTCCACGACTTTCCCGCTCTCGAGAAAAACCACGTGATTGGCGATCCGTGAGGCAAGCCGCAAGTCGTGCGTCGCCATCACCATTGTCGTTCCCTCGGCCGCAAGCCGGCCGAGCACGTCGATGACCTCGGCGGAGAGTTCGGGGTCGAGAGCCGAGGTCGGTTCGTCGCAGAGCAGAACCCGGGGCGAAGGCGCGAGCGCCCGGGCAATTGCCACCCTTTGCTGCTGTCCCCCCGAAAGCTCCGAGGGCCAGGCATCCGTTTTATCCGCCATTCCCACCTTGGTGAGCAATTCGCTGGCGCGGTGGCGGGCTTTTTCGTGCGGCCATTTGAGAACCGTCGTCAGGCCTTCCATGACGTTCTCGATCGCGGTGCGATGCGGGAAGAGCTGAAAGTTCTGGAAAACCATGCCGGTCTGGCGGCGGATCTTCTGGATCGACTTCCAGCCGATCTTCATGCCGGGCTCGAAGACGAGCTTTTCGTCGCCGATACGGACGGAGCCGGCCGTCGGGATCTCCAGGAGATTGATGCAGCGCAGCAGCGTGCTCTTGCCGCCGCCCGAGGGGCCGATGAGCGCGGTGACGCTTCCTTCCGGGATGCCGAGGCTGATGTCCTTCAGGATGACCGCGTCGCCGAACCGCTTTTCGATGTTGGAAAGCTCGATCATCGGTTTGACTCCAGCATGCCGCCATAACGGGCGAAGCGCTTTTCGAGCCGGTTCTGCAGTGACGACAGCACCGAGCTCAAGGCCAGGTAGACCAAGGCCGCCTCGATATAGAGGATCAGCGGTTCATAAGTGGTCGCGACGATCCGCTGGGCTGCCTGGAAAAGTTCCGGCACGGTGATCGCCGCGGCGAGCGAGGTGTCCTTGACCAGCGAGATGAAGGTGTTCGAAAGCGGCGGCACCGCGACGCGCGTGGCCTGCGGCAGGATGGTGCGGCCCATCGCCTGGCGCCATGACATGCCGATCGAATAGGCCGCTTCCCATTGTCCTTTCGGCACCGAGGAGATGACGGCGCGGATAATCTCGGAACTGTATGCGCCGATATTCAGGGTAAAGCCGATCAGCGCCGCCGGAAAGGCGTCAAGCAGGATGCCGATGCTCGGCAGGCCGTAGAAGATCACGAAAAGCTGCACCAGAAGCGGGGTGCCGCGGATCACCCAGACGTAGAACCTTGCGATCAACGCGAGCGGCGCCGGACCAGACAGCCGGGTGACCGCCGTGATCAGGCCGAGGATGAGTCCGAGCAGGAAGGAGAGCAATGTCAGCGGCACCGTAAAACGGATGCCCGCCCAGAGGAGGGTCGGAAGCGAATCCGACATCAATTGAAGCCAATGCGGCACGGCGTGATCCTCAAAAAATGACGCGTCCGGCGCGGGCGCCGGACGCTATATCGATGTATGCCAAGAGCGGGAACCGGCGGCCTACTTCGAGACGTCCTGCCCGAAATACCTGTCGGAAATCTTCTGGTAGGTACCGTCGGCCTTGATGTCCGCCAATGCCTTGTTGATTGCGCCGAGCAGTTCCGGTTCGCCCTTGCGGATGATGATACCGGAATAATCGGCATTGTCCTGCTGCGCGGCGATCTTCACCGGCGCGTCGGGCTTCTGCTTCTTGAAATCGAGGAAGGAGAGGCTGTCGTTGATCGTCGCGTCGGCGCGACGTGTCAGCACCAATTGGATCGACTGGTCGAAACCGTCCGTGCCCACCAGCTCGGCGCCCGCCTGTTCGGCGATTTTGCCGAAATTGCTGGTCAGCGACTGGGCGGATTTCTTGCCCTTGAGATCCGCGAAGTCCTTGATGTCGCTGTTGTCCTGACGAACGATCAGCACCGCCTTCGAAGCGATGTAGGGCTCGGAGAAATCGTATTTCTGCTTGCGGGCTTCGGTTATGCCGACCTGGTTGATGACGGCATCGTAGCGTTTGGCATCGAGGCCCGCGATAAGGCCGTCCCACTTGCCTTCCAGGAACTCGGCCTTGACCCCGAGTTTTTCGGCAACGGCTTGCCCGATCTCGACATCGAAGCCGACGAGCTTGCCGCTCGGATCATGAAAGGTGAAGGGCGCGTATGTTCCCTCGGTGCCGATCTTGAAGGCGCCCGCGGACTTGATGGCAGCGAGGTTTTCGCCGGCGAGAGAAGGGGTGAGGGCCGCCACCTGAATAAGGGCCGCCGCGACAATGGTTTTCAGCCGGAACATTTGGGTCATCCTTTCAGCAGTGCTTGCTGGCGACTAGATGACAGAAAATAGGACGTCGCGATTGAAAAAAAACCGCGAATAAAACCGGCAAATGCAAATATTTTGCTCATATGGAGGTGCGAGGCCCATGGGCTTTCGAGGTGAAGGCCGATGTGGAGACTGAAGAAGCTCCTGCCTTCATATACGGATGCTGGTCCGCCAATTCGCCCTTCACGACCTTTTGGCACCGAGCGCGCCGACTTCCGCGCGAAAAAAAATTCGAACGCGGTGAAGACCTTAGCGCGGAGAGCGCTGATTTTGCCCGCAATCGCTTTCCCGCGTGATTGACATAAATCAATGACAGCGAGATTATATTCAACATGGATACATCATATTCAGATAGAATACAAGAAGAAAATGGCGGCGTCCGCCCGCTTTCGACGGTTCTGAAGACCATGGCGGTGCTGGACGTGCTGGCATCGAGCGCTCGCGGCATGAGGCTGCCGGAGATCGCGTCGGTCATGGAGCTGTCGCGACCGACAGCCTATCAGCGCCTGCTGACGCTGATCGAAGCCGGTTGGGTCGAGCAGGACCAGGAGATGCGCTATCGGTTGTCGATGCACGCCTGCCGGCTTGCGGCAGCGGCGTTGGAGCAGGCAAATCTCGGAACACGGATCCAGCCGATCATCGAAATGCTGGTCCATAGGGTGAAGGAGACGGCTTCGCTGGCGGTGCTCGATCGAGGGCTTCCATGCATCGTTTCGCGCGTCGAGTCCGAGAGCGTGCTGCGTGCGGAACAGAAGATCGGCACGACCATGTCGCTCGAAGGTTCGGCGTCCGGCCGCATCCTCACCGCATTCGCAGACGAGGTGACCCTCGCCCGCCTGAAGGAAAGCGGCGAGCCGCTGGCATCCGAAGAGCTTCTGGGCGAGGCCCGCGCCAACGGCTACGCGCTGTCGAGCGGCTATACCCATAGCGGCGTTGTCGCCATCGCCGCGCCGATCTTCGATCTCCACGGCAAATGCACCTCGACGATTTCGCTGGTTATGCCGGAGATGCGCTTCGATCTCGAAAGCTTTCGCGAGCCGCTTCTAGAAACCGCCCGCACGATCACGAAAATGCAGCAGGGAGAACGTTGACGGTCATGACCGCGACTTCCGATCAGGTGGCGATGCCACAGCCACGCCCAGGCCACGAGGTGATGAAGACCGCGCGGCTGGCAGCAATCCAGCCCAGCCGTCTCAGCGGCACGCGCGCCTTCATGAACAAGATGATCCGCGAGCGCTGGGATATTTCCAATGTTCTCTTCGACGTGGATGGCGATGCCGAAGGCACCGTCGTCTATTCCATCAAGGCGCCGGGCCAGGAGTTCTCGTTCATCGGTTTTTCCCGCCCTCCGAGCCGGACGGCCCGTACCGGCCGTATCATCGGCCAGGCCTGGGACATGATGGGCGCGCTGATCGAAGGACCGGCGACCGAGGCGGAGATCGAAACGGCGCGGCGGGAAATTCCGAAACTCTATACGGGCCGGGCGACGGCCGGCACGCTGATCTGGTGCCGTTCGAACCGGTCGATGCGGGTCTTCGACCAGACGCTCGAAGCGCTTGCCGAAGGCCGCCAGCCCTCCGTCGCCGATCTTTCCAAGGTCTGCTATCTGATGCGCAATACCGGGCTGGACGGCAACGGCACGTTCGGGACGCGCTCCTTCCCGTCGCTTGGAGCACGCCACGCGCTTGGCGGCGTTCTGGAGGCGCAGTTGCTGACCGCCTACCTGATGCGGGAGTTTTCCTGCGATCTCGTCGAGCATCTGGCGGCAAAGAAGTCGCAGACCGCCGTCAGTCTCGATCCGAAGCTTCGCCGCTATATCGGCGTCGGCAATGGCTCGGCGCTGGGCCTCATCTTTTTCGTCCACAAACATCCGCGCCTGATCGACGGTCTTCTGTCAGCACGCGAGGGCGCGATTGCAATGGCGCGCGCGCTGAAACTCGGTGCGTCGGATGCACGTGTTGCGAAGCTGCTTGATCTCCTTCGCCAGGCGATCGTCTTTCGCCAACAGGACCAGATGGTCTATGAGACATTTGCATCCAGCGCGGAAGTTGCCGACGATCTCGAAAAGATCGTCGCGGCGCTGGAAGAGTTTCGCAAGAGCGGCACGGTGCTTGGCCGCGAGGCGGACCATCCGCTCGATATCCTCGCCTTTGAATTCGAGGTTGAGCTCGTTCCCGAGGCCTATGAGACCTTCTTGTCATTGCTCATCGAGCTCGTTCCTGACGAAGCCGACCGGCTACTCGCGGAGGCGGACGGTCCAGACGAGTTCAGTGTCTCGCCGGCGCAAACCGTCGAAGGCCTGAAGGTACTGATCTGTGATGAGTATCAATGGGCGCTCGCCACCGACATGACCGGCCCGGATGCCTATAAATATGTCTGGTACAAGTCCGAAACGGCGGAGGAGCCGCGCCGTGGGGCTCGCGAGGAAGTGCCCAAAGCGCTCGATCTCGGCCTCGATGTCTGCGGTGGCATCCAGTCCCTGTTCGCCGACCTCGGAAGCGCGGAAAATTCGCTCAGCATCGCCCGCTTTCTGATGAAACATCCTGAACATCGCTACATGGTGGCGCGTATCCAGAGCCTGCGCGGGCACGACTATCACACGCCCCACGCCAACATCAACGCCGAGGCTTTCGTGCCGATCGACCTCGTGCGGTTGATGAATGTCGGCATTCACGGCATCGACAAGACCCGGGATTTTCTCAGCCGAAACCTGCGCGGTGTCCTCTATCACGGCGCCCCGACCCCCGACGATCTGCGCGCCGGCTACACCGGCACTTGGTACTATCCGGCGGAACCTGTCCTATGACCTCCTCACATTCCTCTTCCTCCATGCGCGTCATGCCCCGCGAAATGCGGCTGATGTCCGAGCGGATCTTTTCGCTGAGCAGCCTGCCCAAGGGTTTCTTCCTGACGGTGGGCGACTTTCCGATGTATTCGCAGAAGCTGGGCCTCGGCGGTTTCAAGCTGTTCGAAAAGCGGTTCGAGAGCTTCAGGTCAGCGGCTGTCGCCCGTATCGCGATTGCCTCCGAAGACGGCAATCGCATCACGCTCGATGCAGCCGGCGAACATGCCTGGTTCGTGCTGCCCACGGCGATCGATCTTCTCGGTGAGCTCACTGCCCGGTTCGGATCGGCGGAACTGACGATCATGGGTGCGACGGACGCCGACGAGCTCGCAATTGCCGCGCATTTCGGCGGTCGATCGGCGCTTTCGACCTCTGCGTCCGGCAATGTGCTGAAGGCGCTTCCGGCAGCCGTCACCGGCGACGTTCGCAAAGACGATCCTCTCCTCTGGTCGCTTCTCGAAAACGGCGCCGAGATCGAGAGCGACCTCTGGTGGCGCGTCTATCATCTGGCAAAGCAGGCGCTGGCCACCGACAGCATTGTCTCGCGCCGCCACGCCGGCCCGATGATCGTCAACGAGGACGGCACCGTCATCGGCCGCAAGGACAATGACGACGAAACCGACGTGTCGTTCCTGTCGTCGAAACTCTCGGAACGCGAAAAGGCCGAACGCCAGAAGGAAAGCGCGAGATCATGATCATCGATGGTTTGCAATGCGGGCATTTCGATCGCGCCGCCTTTGAATCCCTGAGGGCAGGGGACGTCGGCGGGGTCGTCAATACCTGCGGCTTCTGGGAAGGTACCGTCGAATCGATGGACTCTATTGGTCGCTGGCGCGACCTGGTCCGCGAAAACTCCGACATTGCCGAGATCGCCCTTACCGCAGACGACATTACGCGCATCTCAGGCGTCGGCAAGCTCGCCGTCATCATGGGTTTCCAGAACGCCAACCTCTTCGAAGGCCGGATCCGCTTCGTCGAGATGTTTGCCGAGCTTGGCGTACGCGTCGTACAGCTCACCTACAACAACCAGAACGAACTCGGCGGTTCCTGCTATGAAGCCGAGGATTCCGGCCTTGCCCGGTTCGGCAGGGAAGTGGTCCGCGAGATGAACGCGGCCGGCATCCTGGTCGACTGCAGCCATGTCGGCGACCGCACGACCTTGGACGCCATCAAGGTCTCCGAGAAACCGATTGCCGTCACCCACGCCAACGCCCAATCGCTTTTCATGCACAAGCGCAACAAGTCGGACGACGTCATCCGGGCATTGAAGGACACCGGCGGGGTTATCGGCTGCGCCGCCTATCGCAACATTACCGGCGACGAGTTTTGTGCCTCGATCGAGGCCTGGTGCACGATGGTTGCCAGGACGGTGGATATCGCCGGCATCGATTCCGTCGCGATCGGCACCGACAAGAGCCACAATTTCACCGCCCCCGACTATGCCTGGATGCGCAAGGGCCGCTGGACGCGTGGCGAGGACTATGGTGCCAGCGCCGCCGGCAAGCCGCTCAAGGCCGCGCCACCGGAATGGTTCAAGAACATCGAGGATATCCGGGTAATCCCGGACGGGCTTAGCGCCGTCGGCTTCTCGGAAGACGAAGTCGCGAAGATCACCCACAGGAACTGGCTGCGGCTCTACGAAGCCACGTTCAGAAAATCATAAAAGAGGAGAACTGCACATGACTGGAATGAAGACGTTTCTCATGCCCGACCGCCGCCGTTTCCTGAAGACGGCCGGTGCTGCGATCACCGCTTCGCTTGCCGCTCCCTATGTCGCTCGTGCGCAGGAAAAGATCCTCTACGTGAATACCTGGGGTGGCCCCTGGGAGGCTGCCGCAAAGACGCATCTCATCGATCCGTTCACCGCCGAGACCGGCATCCAGGTAAAGACGGTCTCCCCGGTCTCCTTTGCCAAGCTCGCCCAGCAGGTGAAGACCGGTACCTACGAATTCGACGTCACGACGCTCGGCGGCGGCGAGCTGGTTCGCGCCAACCAGGCCGGCATTATCGAGGAACTGAAGGAACCCTATAAGGGCGGCCTCTTCGAAAACGGCGTCGCTTCGCATGCGTTCGCGACCGTCATGGCCTGGCGCACCGACAAATACAAGGACACCCCGAAGACCTGGGCCGATTTCTGGAACGTCGAGAAATTTCCCGGCGGGCGGTCGCTGCAGCGTTATGCGTCGCGGGTCATTCCGATCGCGCTTCTGGCAGACGGCGTCGCGGTCAAGGACCTCTATCCTCTCGACGTCGACAGGGCCTTCAAATCGCTCGACAGGATCAAATCGCATATCCGCGTCTGGTGGACCGCCGGTGCCCAGTCCACCCAGATCCTGCGTGACGGCGAGATCGATATGATCGGCATCTGGCACGGCCGCTATTTCGAGGCCGAGAAGGCTGGCGCTCCGGTTGCCATGACCTGGAACCAGGGCGAGATCGAACGGGCCTATTGGGTCGTGGCCAAGAAAACGCCCAACCTCGAGAACGCCAGGAAATTCGTCGAATTCGCCACCAGCGCCAAGCCGCTGGCCGGCTTCTCCAAGGCTGCCGACTACGGGGCGCTCAACCCGGCCTCCAACCAGTTCGTGGCTGCGGCCGATGCCAAGCGCATGCCGACCTCGCCGGATAACTACAAACTGACCTTCGAGCAGGACATGGCGAATTTGGGCATCGATCCGGCAGAACTCGCCGAACGTTTCGAGGAGTGGGTCGCCAGCTGATCCGCTCTCCTGGATCAACCCGACCCGCTGGCCGGCATCGCGCGGAACAACCGCGCGATGCCGCAGCGACCCTGCCTGCCATAAAAGGGGAACGGCAATGGGCATCAGCCTTTCAAAACTGACGGAAAAGTCGAATATCTGGCCCTGGCTGCTTTTGGCGCCGCTCGGTATCTACATGCTCGTCTTCTTCGCCGTGCCGCTCGCCGAGGTGGCGATCATGAGTTTCACAGAGCCGAAGGTCTCGCTCGCCAACTACCAGAAGGTCCTGACCGGGGCGCTTTACCAGCGCGTCTTTCTGAACACGTTCATGACGACAGCCTTCGTGACGCTCTGCTGCCTTCTGGTCGGCTATCCGCTGGCCTATCTGATGGCCAGTTCGAAGCCGCGCACGGCGATGCTGATCCTGCTGCTCGTCACCATGAGTTTCTGGACCAGCTTTCTCGTGCGCACCTACGCGTGGATGGTTCTGCTCGGCAATAACGGTCCGCTGATAGCCTTCCTGCAGATGATCGGTTTCGATAAGCCGCCGCAGCTTCTCTTCACGCGGTTCTCCTCGACGCTCGCCATGGTGCATATCCTGGCGCCCTACATGATCATGAACGTCTACTCGGTGATGAAGAAGATCGATCCGGCGCTGATCCGCTCGGCGGAAAGCCTCGGCGCCCGGGGCTGGTCGCTGTTCCGGCATGTCTACCTGCCGCTGACGGCGCCCGGCATCGCCAACGGATCGGTCCTCGTCTTTGTCATCTGCCTCGGCTTCTATGTGACCCCGGTGCTGCTCGGCAGTCCGCGGGAGCAGATGATCGCCGGCCTGATCGGCCATCAGATCGAGGAGTTCCTCGCCTTCGGTCTGGGCTCCGCCATGGCGATGATATTGCTCGTGGTGACGCTCATCATCCTGACCATTTATCATCGCCGTTTCGGCCTCGACAAACTCTGGGGGTGATCGATCATGAACACGTTCATGCGCTGGGCAGGCTTCGTCGTCGTGCTCTTCATTGCCGCCCCGCTTGTCATCGTCGTGCCGATGTCGTTTTCGAATGCAAGTTCGTTGCAGTTCCCGCCACCGGGCTACTGGCTCGGCTATTACCGTGCCTATTTCACCAGCGTGGACTGGCTGATCCCAACCTGGAACAGCATCCTGATCGCCACCGCGACCACCATCCTCACCATGGCGCTGGTCGTACCTGCGACCTTCGCTCTGGTGCGCCACAGGTTCCGCGGCAAGGGTTTTGCCGACCTGATGATGCTGATGCCGATGGCGGTGCCGCATATCGTCATGGCGGTCGGTTATTATTCCTATTTCGGCGACCTCGGGCTGGTGCACAGCCATCTCGGCGTCATCCTGGCGCATACCTGCCTGTCGGTGCCGATCGCCTTCCTTGTCCTTTCGGCCAACCTCAAGGGTTTTGACCGAAACCTTGAGCGGGCGGCGCAGAGCCTCGGTGCCAGCCCCTCGAAAACCTTCCTGCACGTGACACTGCCGATCCTGCGGCCGGGACTGGTGATCAGCTCGCTTTTCGCCTTCATCCAGTCCTTCGACGAGACCGTTGTGGCGATCTTCATTTCGGGCCGCGATGCCGAAACCCTGCCGCGCAAGATGTTCGACAGCATCCGTCAGGAAGCCGATCCGGTGATCGCCGTCATCTCCACGCTGCTCTTCTTCGTGGTGCTGGTCGGCATTGCTGCACCCTATTGCGCGGGCGCGCTGCGCAGCCGCGCTCCCAAGCCGAGCCGGCCGGCCGGCGCACACTGAACATTCCCAAGGGCCTCCCCAAGGACTTCCGATGACGAATTACCTGAAACTTTCCAACATCACCAAGACCTACGGGCATTTCACGGCGCTCGACGATGTCAGCCTGTCGGTCGACAAGGGGGAGTTCGTGACCTTCCTGGGGCCGAGCGGCTCGGGCAAGACGACGACACTGATGATCATTGCCGGTTTCGAAAAGGCGAGCGGCGGGACCGTCGAGGTTGGCGGACAGTCGATCTCCCAACTGGCCCCGCATGAGCGCAATATCGGCATCGTGTTCCAGAACTACGCCTTGTTCCCGCACAAAACGGCGGTCGACAACGTCTATTTCCCACTGCAGATGCGCGGCGTCAGCCGCTCGCAGGGTCTGCGGCAGGCAGAGGACATGCTGTCGCTCGTCGGCCTCAAGGGCTTTGGCCATCGTCACCCGAAGGAGCTGTCCGGGGGCCAGCAGCAGCGGGTGGCGCTTGCCCGCGCGCTGGTCTTCGAACCCTCGCTGCTTCTGCTCGACGAACCGCTCGGCGCGCTCGACAAGAACCTGCGCGAGCAGATGCAGATCGAGATCAAGCGCATCCAGCGCAGTCTTGGCGTGACCACCATTTTCGTGACCCACGACCAGTCGGAAGCGATGTCGATGTCCGATCGCATCGTGGTGTTCGAGAAAGGACGCATCGAGCAGGTGGCGCCCCCGCTGGATATCTACCATCGCCCTCAGACCTCCTTCGTCGCCGCTTTCATCGGCGAGAGCAACCTGATCCCGGCAACCATTACCAGCGGAGCGGGTAGAACGGCGGAAAACCCCACGCTTGGAGCCTTCCAATACGCTTGCATGGATACTCTTGCCGACGGTCAGAAGGTGACGCTGCTGATCCGCCCGGAGCATATCAAACTGTCGCGCAACCCGATCGAAGGCCGCAAGAACGTCCGCATGATCGTCGATACGATCGTCAACTACGGCGACAACGCACTCGTGATCGGCCGGGCAGGGGATATTCCGATGCGCGTCAGGGTGCTCGGCGCCGATGTGGTGATCATCAAGGAAGGCGAGGAATGCTGTATCAGCTGGATGCCGGAGGCGGTCTTCGTGATCACCAAATAGACTGCACTTGAAACGTCTCGTAAACCTGGCGAAGTGTCAGGTCGGCGAACGCGGCCCCATTCAAAGCACGTGTTGCGGGCAAGCGAGATCGTGGTCAAAAACCTACTGCAGCTCGTATTTCTTCAGGATCTCTCTTATTTTCTCGTCCTGAGCCTCGTCCGGAAGCAGGGCGGGCTGCCTGCTCGCGCCAACCGACTTGTCCTGAAGGTAAAGCGAGCGCTTGACCATGGCCGGCGCAAAGCCCAGCGCATAAAGCTCGGTACGAAAGGCGGTATAGATCGCCTGCTGGCGCTCCGCTTCCGCGATGTCGCCGGAGTTGAAGGCATCGAGGATGCCGGCGAGCACGTGAGGCAGGGCGTTCCCGAGCCCCGATATGCAGCCGGCAGCGCCGTTCTGCAGCGACCATAGGACGAGGTGGTCCGGGCCGGAATAGACCTCGAAGCCCGGGTTTTCTTTCGAGACCTGAAGGTAGGCCGCCAGGGTTTCCTGTGCGCCGCCGGAATCCTTGATGCCGGCGATATTGCCGTGCCCAGCGAGCTTTGCGGCCGTCGCCGGTTCGATGTGGTTCTGGGTCCGGGCGGGGATGTCATAAAGATAGACCGGCGATTTGACCGCATCCGCCACCGTCGAGAAATGGCGGACCAACCCGTCCTGCGTGCAGGCAATGAAGAAGGGGGTGATGACGGCGATGCCATCGACGCCGATCCGGTCAAACTCCCGGGCGAGTTGCACCGTCTCGAAGGTGGCGGGCATCCCGGCATTGACGATGACTTTCGCGCGCCCCGCGACCTCGTCGACCACGTGTTCCGTCAGGCGGATCTTCTCTTCGTGGGTGAGAGCGGTGAAATCACCGTTGGTGCCGGCGCACATGATATTGTTGCCCGCCGCCACCTGCCGGCGCACCTGCGCGCGGGTGGCTTCGTAGTTGATCGTCTCGTCTTCGTTGAAACAGGTCACGAGTGCGACAAAGGCATTTCTGGTCATTCAATCAACTCCGCTTATCCGCCGTTCGGCGTTGTGTCATGCACGTTTGAGACGGGCTGCCCGGTGTCCGGCCTGAACATCCGGGTCCGGATCGAGGCTGGCCGCCAGGAGCGCTTGCGTATAGGCTTGGCGAGGTGTCTCGAAGACGTCCCGGACCGTTCCCAGTTCCACCACTTCGCCCTTTTGCATGACCATGACGTAATCCGCGAAATCGCGGACCACGGGCAGGTCGTGGGCGATAAAGATGAAGGAGATACCCATGTCACGGCGCAGCTTGTCGAGAAGCGCAATGACCTGGGCCTGCACCGACACGTCGAGCGCCGATACCGCCTCGTCGCAGACGATCAGCTGCGGTTCGAGCGCCAGCGCGCGGGCGATTGCGATCCTCTGCCGTTGTCCGCCCGAAAACTGGTGCGGGTAGCGGCCCATGTGCTCGGCCGAAAGGCCGACCTGCACGAGCAGTTCCGCGACCCGTTCCCGCCACCGGCGTTTGGGCAGGATATCGGGATGGATGGCCCATGCTTCGGAGACGAGCTGAAACACCGTCATGCGGGGATTGAGCGATTGGGTGGGATCCTGGAACACCATCTGAAGGTCGCGCCGGAGCTTGTAGAGCTCCGCAGGCGAGAGCTGGAAAAGATCGCGTCCCTTCCAGTGTGCCGTGCCGGCATCCGGTTCGTCCAGCCTCAGGAGAACGCGGGCGAGCGTCGATTTGCCCGAGCCGCTCTCTCCGACGATCGCCATGGTCTCGCCGGCCCGGAGATCGAACGAGACACCCTTCAACGCTTCGAAGGCGCCGTAGCGCTTGCGCACGTCCCGGACGCTAAGGAGCGGTTCGCCCGCCTGCTGCGCGACGTGCATCTCGCCCTTTCCAGGGGCGGCGCCGATCAGCTTTTTGGTATAGGGATGGGTCGGGTTCTTGTAGACCTCGCGTACCGTGCCGCTCTCGACCAGCTCGCCTTTTTCCATGACGACCACGCGATCGGCGATTTCCGCCACCACGCCGAGATCATGGGTGATGATCAGCACGCCCATGCCGGTTTCCCGCTGCAGCTCCTTCAGCAAAGCCAGTACCTCGGCCTGAACCGTCACGTCGAGCGCGGTGGTCGGCTCGTCGGCGATCAGCAGATCGGGTCGCAGCGCAAGCGCCATGGCAATCATCACCCGCTGACGCTGGCCACCCGAAAACTCGTGCGGATATTTGCCCATGGCGCCTTCCGGATCGGGAATGCCGACCCGCGTCAACAGGCGCAGAGTTTCGCTCCTGGCCTGTGCGGTCGGCATGCCGTGGGTCGTCATCGCCTCGCGGATCTGCCATCCGACGGTATAGACCGGGTTCAGATGGCTGAGCGGGTCCTGAAAGATCATGGCGATCCGCCGCCCGTTTGCCTCCCGGCGCGCTTGTGGCGGCAAGGTCAGCAGGTCCCTGCCGTCGAGCAGGATCTGGCCTGAGCTGATCCGGCCGGGCGGCATGTCGATGAGGTTCATGATCGCGGCTGATGAAACCGACTTGCCGGATCCGCTTTCGCCGAGGATCGCCAGCGTTTCGCCGCGGTCGAGATGATAGGAGATGTTTCGCACGGCTTGTACGACGCCAGCGGCCGTGTGGAACTCGACCGAGAGGTTGCGAACTTCCAGCAGGTGCTCAGCCATTCTTCCGGCCTTTCATTTCCAGGCGCCAGCGCTGAACCGGATCGAGTGCGATGCGCAACCAGTTCGACAACAGGTTGAGTGACAGGGTGGTCATGATGATCGCGAGCCCGGGCCAGAACGAGAGCCACCAGGCGTTGGTGAGATATTGGCGTCCCTGGGAAATCATCAGCCCCCAGGTGATCGCGGGTGGCTGGATGCCGATGCCAAGGAAGGAAAGGGCGCTTTCAGCCAGCATGACATAGGCGAAATCCAGCGTCGCCAGCGTGGTGAGCGTGGGGAAAACGACCGGCAGGATATGACGGAACAGGATGCGCTTCTGCGATGCGCCCATGACCCGTGCCGCCTGCACGAACATCCGCTCGCGGATCTCCAGCACTTCCGCGCGGGTGGTGCGGAGGTAAACGGGGATGCGGGTGATCGACAGGACAGCGACAAGATTCAGGATCGAGGAACCCAGAAGATAAAGGACGATGACTGCGATCAGCAGCGAGGGGAAGGACATGATGACGTCTGCCAGGCGCATGATCGCCTGCCCGACGCGTGGCGAGGAAAAACCGGCGACGAGGCCGAGCAGCGTGCCGATGACAGACGACAGGATAACCGCGCCGGCGGCGACCATCAGCGTATTCTGCGTGGCGACGATGATGCGGGCGAGCAGCGGCCGGCCGAGAGCGTCCGCACCCATCCACCACACCCATTCGCGGCTCCAGTCGAACGGCGCGAGGTTGCGGCCGCGCAGATTCTGCTTGGTGGCGAGGTCGCCGAGCCAGGACGGCCCGATCAGGGCGAGCACAACGACGACAAGCAGGAAGATGACCGCGCAAAGCGCGAATTTGTCGGCCCAGAGCATGCGCGCCATGCGGACCGGGAGGGACGGTTCGTGCGTGATCGTCGTATCGGAGGTGGAAACACTCATCGTTGCGCTCCTCAATGACGGATGCGCGGATCGAGAAGCGCATAGGCGAGGTCGATCAGCAGGTTCATGAGGAAGATCGCCAGCGCGGTCACCAGGATCGCGGCCAGGACGACGTTGAAATCCCGCTGAAGGATCGAGTCGATCATCAGCTTGCCGACCCCGGGGAAACCGAAGATCGTCTCGACCACGACGGCGCCGTTCAGGAGGCTCGCTGCCTGGTCTCCGATGACGGTGATGACCGGCAGCATGGCGTTGCGCAGGGCGTGGATGAAGATGATCGGGCCGGCCTTGACGCCTTTTGCGCGAGCCGTCTTCACATAAGCCGAGGATAGTGCGCCGATCATCGAACCGCGCACCACCTGGACGATAATGCCGAAGGGGCGGACGAACAGCACGCCGATCGGCAGGATCCAATGCAGGATCGAGCCGGTGCCGGAGGTCGGCAGCCATGCGAGGTTTACGGAGAAGACGACGATCGCGACGATGGCCAGCCAGAAATCCGGGACCGAAGCGCCAATGAGTGAAATGATCGAGGAGAGACGATCGAAGAAGCCGCCGGACTGGAACGCTGCGAGCGAGCCGACGACGATTGCGGCGGCCGTGACGAGCGACATGGTGATCACGGCAAGCCAGAGGGTCCATACGAAAGCTTCGGTGACGACATCCAGCGCAGGCCGCGCCTTGCGAAGCGATTCCCCGAGATCCCCGGTCAGCACGTCGCCGACATAACGCCCGAACTGCACCATCAGCGGATCGTTCAACCCGTGAAGCTCGCGGAACTGCTGCTTCATTTCCGCCGAAGCTTCGACCGGCAGGAAGAGAGCCGCCGGATCGCCCGTCAGGCGGGACAGAAAAAACACCAGAACGAGCAGCCCGACCAGTGAAATCAAGCTCGCCACGGAGCGCTTACGAATGAAACTGAGCATGTCGCCCTCACTATTGTGGCGGCGGATGGGTACCCGCCGCCCTTGGATCGTGATTGGAAATCCGCCAGCCGGTTTCCGCTGATTACTTGATACCGATCTCGGACAATTGCAGCATCGAATTCGTGGCGATGGTCGGCTTGAACTCGATGCGCGGCGAAACTCGCGAGAAGCCGACCATGTGGAAGAGAAGGCCGTCGGCGACCACGTCGTCATGCAGATAGGCGATCAGCTGCGACCAGAGCTTTGCACGTTCGTCGCCGACTGCCGCCGAGGCCCGCTTGATCAGGTCGTCGACCTTGGGGTCGGAAAAGCCGGATTGGGTGCCCTGCGAGGCATATTTGAAGAACATGGTGAAGGACGGGTCGCCCTTGGAGTTGTCGTGCATGGCGGCGACGATGATCGGGCCACGGCCTTCCTTGAACGGCTTGGAATAGTAGCTCTCGTGCTCGGCTACTTCGACGAATTTCAGATCGACCTTGAAACCGACTTCCTGGAGCTGTGACTGAACCGCTTCCATGATTTCGGTGACGTTCGGGAAGTTCGCCGTGCGGGCGATCAGCGTGATCGGCGTATCGACCTTTATGCCGGCGGCCTTGGCCTCCGCGAGAAGCTTCTTGGCACCTTCGGGGTCATAGGGGAACACCTTGACGTCCGGGTTCCAGCCCTGCGTGGTCGGCGGAACGAGCGCTGTCGCCAGCACGGCACCATCCGGCACCAGCGTGCCGATGAATGCCTGACGATCGATGGCCAGATTGAGCGCCCTGCGAACCCGCACGTCGTTCAGCGGCTGGATATTGTGGTCGAGGCGCAGATAGACCGTCTCGCTGTCGAGATAGGAGAAGTCGGTCTTCGGGTCGGTGGCATCCAGCTGCGAGATCGACGGAGAAAGGTCCGCTTCCCCTGCCTTCACCATCGCCGCACGCACGGACGGATCGGCGCGGAACAGGTAGGTCGCCTCGGTCACCTGTGGCTTGGCGCCCCAGTAGTCGCTGCGGGCGGCCAGGACGATCTGCTGACCCGGCGTCCAGTTCTTCAGCGCATAAGGCCCGGTTCCGATGGGCTCGCGGATGAATGCCAGCGGGGTTTCTTCCGGAACGATCGTCACCAGGGACATCAGCAAAGGCAGGATCGGCTGGGCAGGGTCGGCCTTGAAATCAATCGTATAGGGATCGACGACATTGGCGTTGATCTTCATGCCGCCGAAATAGCGGCGGGATTCGCAGGCGTTCTTGTCGCTCATCACCCGGTCGAAGCTGTGCTTCACGTCCTTGGCGTCGAACGTCGTTCCGTTGGAGAACTTGACGCCCTGGCGGAGATGGAACCGCCAGCTGCCGTCCTGGGTCTGCTCCCATTTTTCGGCAAGGCGCGGCATGACGCCCTTCTTGCCGCGGACATCGAGCTCGGTCAGGGTCTCGCTGACATTCTCCATGATGATGCGGCCGATATTGGATCGGGTCGCCATGCACGGCTCCAGCAGATCGGCTTCCTCAGGTAGCACGATCTTGATCGGACCGGACCCTGCGTAAGCCGGCGGAAGCGCAGATCCAAGGATCAGCGCGCTTATCATCAGCATCTTCTTCATGTGGTTCACCTCCCAAGTGAATATAAATTGATCAGACACCGTTTCGTTCGACCTGCCGTAGCGCGGTGGATAAACGGCTGATTTGATGATTGGCGAGCCGGCCCGTAAAGGAGATCGGCGGCGACTTCGGAGGCTCTATCGTGGGGCGCTCGAATCTTCGACTGAAAATTCCTCCCGACGGCAGGGCCCCGTAATTCGCTGCACCGCGATCGCCGTATTCCTCCTGTGCTATTCTTCCTCAAACCATGTTCCGTCCCGCGTACTTTGTCAAATTGTTTTGAGAAGTTATTTTTCAAGAAAAAATGCCAATGAAAATTACCATTTATATACAATATGTTATTGTACTTAATGCCCTCGATATCGATAACATGCGGATTTTATAAAACTTGACAACTTTGTGTTTCTGGTAATTCTCGACGCCGAAAGGAGAGCTTGATGAGCCCTGACGAAATAGCGGCGGCAATGACCGGTGCGGTACGAATGGTGGCAGCCGAAAGGCACGAAGCCTTCCTGCCTTCCCCGATGGTGCAGAACCATGCGAGCTTCCTGCATCTCATGGCCGACGGCGCGCTGATCTGCGCCTGGTTCGGCGGTTCGCTGGAAGGCAAGTCCGACATATCCATCTTCGCATCTGTCCTCCTGCCGGGCTCCAGCCGCTGGGGGTCGCCGCAGAGGCTGAGCTTCGATCATGCACATTCCGAGCAGAACCCTGTTCTGTTCACCGCGCCCGATGGCCGGCTCTGGCTTTTCCATACCTCACAGCCTTCCGGTAACCAGGACCAATGCCGTATCCGCATCGCCGAGATCCGGCGCGATCAGAACGACGCGACAAGGCTGACATCGGAGGCCGGCCGGTATCTCGATCTGCCGCAAGGGTGTTTTGTCCGGGCTCCGCTGACGGTGCGGGATGACGGCGCATGGCTTCTGCCGATCTTCCGGTGTGTTCAACGCCCGGGCCAGAAGTGGAACGGAAGCCATGACACGGCGGCAATCGGGATATCGAGCGATGCCGGGCAAACCTGGCGCCTCGAAGAATTGCCGCAGTCGATCGGCTGCGTCCACATGAGTCCTGTCACCTTGCCGGCGGGCGGTCATGCGGCGTTTTTCCGTCGGCGGCAGGCGGATTTCGTCTACCGGAGCGAAAGCGCCGATGGCGGCCGATCCTGGTCGGCGCCCGAGGCGACGGATGTGCCGAACAACAATTCCTCGATCGCGGTTATTCGGTTGAAGGACGGTCGGCTTGCGATGATCTGCAACCCGGTAAGCGCTGCCCAGTCCGACGATCGCCGCGTTTCGCTTTACGACGAACTCGGCGAGAGCGACGAGAGACCCGATGCCGATCCGGCGGGTGGTTGCGTGCCGGTCTGGGGCGTGCCGCGCGCGCCGGTCTGCGTCTGTATTTCGGATGACAGTGGTTTAAGCTTCCCAGTCCGTATCCTGATAGAAGACGGGCCGGGCACCTGCCTGTCCAACGATTCCACCGATGGCCGGAACAGGGAAATGTCCTATCCCTGGCTTCTGGAGGCGCCGGATGGGGCATTGCACATCGCCTATACCTATCACAGGCGGGCAATCAAATACGTGAACCTGGCTACGGGCTGGGCAGACGCGACTGACGGGAGAGTTTGATGAGCAATATCATCGGTATCACCATGGGAGACCCGTGTGGCGTCGGTCCGGAAATAACAGTCAAGGCGCTGGCCGAGATGTCCGATGCCGATCGCTCCGTGACGCGGGTCTACGGCAATCTGCCGACGCTGGAGGCGGCGCGCGATGCGGTTGGTGTCGCGCTTGACCTCACGCCTTACGTGATCGACCTTCCGGTCGAGGGAGCGCCTCTGCCCTGGGGCCACTTGTCGGCGGTGGCGGGAGATGCGGCGTTCCGGTTTATCGAGCGAGCCGTCAGAGATGCCGAGGCCGGTTCGATCGGCTGCATTGTCACCGCGCCGATCAACAAGGAGGCGCTCAATCTCGCCGGCCATCACTATGACGGCCATACGGGCATGTTGCGCAGCCTCACCGGTTCGGCGGCGGCATACATGCTCCTGGCGTCCGATCGCCTGAAGGTGATCCACGTCTCGACCCATGTGTCGCTTCAGGAGGCTATCCGGCGCGCCACGACGGAACGGGTTCTGGCGACGATCCGCGCCGGTGACGCGCATCTGAAGCGCATCGGTTATGAACGCCCGCGCATCGCGGTTGCCGGCATCAATCCCCATTGCGGTGAAAACGGCCTTTTCGGTACGGAAGACGACGATCAGATCGCGCCGGCCGTCTTGGCTGCCCGCGCCGAAGGCATCGAGGTTCACGGTCCGATTTCCGCCGACACGGTTTTCCACCGGGCCTATTCGGGGGCCTTTGATCTGGTCGTCGCACAGTATCACGATCAGGGTCATATCCCGATCAAGCTCGTCGCCTTCGATACGGCCGTCAACGTCTCGGTCGACCTGCCCATCGACCGGACCTCCGTTGATCACGGCACGGCTTTCGATATCGCCGGCAAGGGGATTGCCAATCACGGCAACATGAATTCTGCCATCGTCTACGCGCGCAAGCTCGTGGCGGGGGTTCGGTAAGGAAAACGTCATGGCCATTGCACCCATCACACTCCATCAACCGCTACGCCTCGCCGTCGGTGCCGGGACGATCAGCCAGGTCGGGGTCTGGGCCGGGGATGTCGCCTCGACCCTGGTTATTGCGACGCCGATCACGGCAGGCTTCGTTGACCGTCTGCGGCTGCCTGGGCAATTTTCCGTATTCGACGCCATCCCGGGCGAGCCGGATACGGCAACGGTGGATGCCGCGCTGGAGGCCGCCCGCAGAGTCCGACCGCAACTGGTCGTCGGACTTGGCGGCGGATCCGTATTGGATGTCGCCAAGCTTGTCGCGGTGCTGTGGGATTCCGAACAGTCTCTCGAAGACGTTGCCGGTCCCAATCGCGTCGCCGGTCGCCGCACGCGACTTGCCCAGGTCGCGACCACGGCGGGTACAGGCTCGGAGGCCGGGATCCGCTCGCTCATCACCGATCCGGTCAAACGGACCAAGATCGCGGTGGAGAGTCCACACATGATCGCGGATTTCGCGGTGCTCGATCCTGAACTGACCTATTCGGTTCCCCCGGCGGTGACGGCCGCGACGGGTGTCGATGCCATGGCTCATTGCGTCGAAGCCTTTACCAACCGCCGCGCCCACCCGATGATCGACGGCTTCGCCCGGATGGGATTCGGGCTTGTCGGCCGATATCTGGCGCGTGCGGTAAGGGACGGGCAGGATACGGAGGCCCGCGAAGGGCTGATGCTCGCTTCCTATTATGGGGGCATTTGTCTTGGCCCGGTCAATACCGCGGCCGGCCATGCAATTGCTTATCCGCTGGGGACGCGGCTCAACCTGCCGCACGGTCTGGCGAATGCCATCGTTTTCCCGCATGTACTGGCTTTCAATCAGCCGGTAGTTACCGCAAAGACTGCGGAAGTGGCTGTGGCGCTGGGCCTCGGCGACAATCTCTCCTCGGATGAATTGTGCTCGTCTGCACGCGACTTCTGCGAAGCGCTTGGCATCCAGATGTCGCTTGCAGCCCACGGAGCCAGACAGGACGAACTGTCCCTCTATGCCGCTGAAGCGCATGCCATCCGGCGGCTGATGGATAACAACCCGGCTGAAATGAGTGTCCGCGACGTGCTGGGGATCTACGAGGCGGCATTTTGAAGTGACGATCGTGTCCGGCTGCAGGCGCCGGACGCCGTCATTCCAGCGGCGTGTACAGGGCTCACCGGTGCGACGATTGAAACAGTCGTTCGCGTGACCCCTTCAGGTGGTCCAGCATCAACTGGCGCGCCGCTTCCTGGTCTCCGCGTGTGATCGCATCGGCGATCGCCTCGTGCTCTCCGAATACTTTCGCCAGCCCGGTCGCCTCTCTTTTCACGGAGGCTCCGTGGAATTTCATTCCGACGGCAATGTGATCCTTCAGGGCTTCCATCGCCGTGGAGAAGTAGCTGTTCTGAGCCGCCCGCGCGATAGCCAGATGGAACTGATAGTCGGCATCTTCGCGATGGGCCTGGCGGTTCGTGGCGTCGCGCAGCAATTCCAGGGCCTGTTTTATGGCTGCCAGGCTTTCCTTGTCGTGACGCACTGCCGCGGCGGCGGCGGCGGCGGGCTCAAGCGTCATGCGAAACTCATAACAGTTGAGAAGGTCGGCGACGTTTTCCAACTGGCCGAAGCCCAGCGGCTCGCGGAGGCCGAGTGCCCGCACAAAGCTGCCGGCCCCGCGTCTCGAATAGATCAGTCCCTGCTCGCGCAGCCGTCTCAGCGCTTCCCGAATGACCGGCCGAGACACTTCGAATTCGTTAGCTAGCTCATGTTCGGTCGGCAACCGTTCATCCGGCCTGTATGCTCCCGACTTGATCGCGCGCAACATCCGCTCAAAGACGATATCGGGAAGGCCCTTGCGGGCAGTACCGCTCTCAAGCCCCATCGTTCAACCCTTCTCGCCCATGGCTATTCTTGCGATCTCACGTAATGTGCCCGGCGTGCCGAATCCGCCGGATTTGGCGATGATGCATTGGCCATCGATATAAGCCAAGCCGAGGCCCGGCAGACATTCGCCGAGAAGCTGGAATCTCGAGACATTCATTGCCTTCAAGACCGCCTCCGCAGTCGCGCCGCCCGATAGAAGCAGAGTGGAGACCGGTGCAGTCATGTCCGGGACTATGCCGGCCGCCAGCCTGTCCGATACCAGAAGCGGCGGATCGTCCTTTCCATCCGGCGTGGCCTGAACCAGTGTCACGGAATGCTGTAGCGGCCCGATCCTCTCCGTACGCCCACCTGGCGCGGCAATATAGTCAAGTACTACCGACTGGCGCAGTTCCTCGACTTGCGCAAGCGTGATCGGGTCTCTCGACCCGATGACGAAAAGAGCAGGGCCAGGTTCAGGGAAGGCCGGTTCGGCAACCTGGCGACCGGTCATGTGACAGGCCAGCGCCTCGGCGAGGCCCCTGGCGCCGACAAGAAGATCGGCCCCGGCATCGCGGCCCGTTGCCAGGGCCGCAGACATGTCCGCTTGTGAAAGCGTATCGGGGATGATGGAGCGTCCGGCATGTACGCCAAGCGTATCGGCAATGTTGAGCGGCTTGTCCAGACCGAAACCTTCGACATGTCCCCTTCGGACATTCCGTCCAAAATCAGGTATCGCAGGCGCGACGAGAGCGAGGTGAAAAGGCGTCGCGTCAAGCTCGGCGGCGATATTGCCCTTGAGGCGGGAATCGATCTTCTTGAACAGAACGATGTCCGATGGCAGGGACGACAGGGTCACGGCCGTTGCCTCCCGCGCAGCCTGCGCCTCCACTTCACGAGACCCGAGGTTGACCGAAAGAACCGCCGGTTTGGCTTGCAGGGCCGATCCGATAGCGTCGAGATCCAACACGATTTCAGTATGCAAACCCCTGCCGGCAAACGGCGCCGCGCAGTCAAGCGCGCCGGTAAGGTCGTCGGCAAGAATAACCAGCATATTGGACCACATAATCTGTTGTTATCTTTTTGGGCCAAATTTTCTTATATTGTCAATTGTCTAACTGGTATATTTAACAAATTTTGTCGCTAGCTGTCTGCCGCGGATGGATCGAACGGGATAGGCTGAGTGGAGCGACCGCAGCCAATCTTGAATGTGGATCGATCTTGGTCGGCCCTGGCCCCGCTCCAATCAACTCGCGGTTTTTCGAACTTTGGCGCGTTGCAACAGCCGCTCTTGGCCGAGCGGAATTGGCTTAGCCGGGAGGTGACGCGTGTGGCGCGCGACGTGGGCACCGAAGCTCGGGGGCCAGGCCCAGAGAGCTGGCTGAGCGGACAACGGCCGCCTGAGCCAGCCTTTCGGGCTCCGCGACTTCTCGCAAGGCATACTGCCTTGTTCAGACGGGCAGCCAGCCGGTGGCGAAGGGATGATCCGCCGGAAGGGGCAGGCGTACGACCCGGCTTTCCCTCGCAGAGGCATAGATCGCCGTAACAAGCTCGATCGAGTGATAGCTTTCCTGAAGCGATGGCAGATAGAGGTCAGGTGCGCCGGTGAGGCGTGCATGGACATCCGCGAATAGTCCCGGAAATCGTGGAAGCACGCCGGGCACTTCTCGAGTTGCCGCATCGATCTCGGGCTGGCGCGAGGGGTCGGTGGCTTCGAACTTCCATGGCCCGGCCCCTATCTGGTAGGGTTCCGTTCCCGACGTGATGGTGACATGCTCGAAACACATCCTCAGCCGTGAGCTGTTTCCGGCCGCGCCCAAGGTGACCGAGGACGTGACCAAGGCGCCCGTTGCAGTGCGCATCGAAAGTGCCACGCAATCTTCGGTCTCGATCGGATTGACGCGAGTATCGAGAAAGGCGGCAACCTCCACCACATCTCCCACGAGGTGAGTCGTCAGATTGTGGATATGACAGGCATGGCTGAGGAGCACGCCGCCGAGTTCGCCTTTCCATGTGCCCCGCCAACGCTCTGCGTAATAGTCGGGTCCGCGTTGCCAGTGCGTCTCCAACGCTACCACGTAGGGCCTGCCCAGGAGGCCGCGAACCTTTAGTTCATGCGCAGCCCGGTAGCCGGCGCCATAGCGATACTGGAATACCGGAAACACATGCCGCCCCGTTCGTGCGGAAAGGTCGGCGATCCGGCGCACCTCGGTTATCGAACCTGCGAGAGGTTTCTCGCAGACGACATGTTTTCCGGCTTCGAGGGCGGCAAGCGTCATCGGTGCATGCAGTCGAGGCGGCAGGCAGATATCGACCAGGTCCACGAGGGGGTCGGCGAAGACCTCGTTGATGTCGGGGACAGCTCGGCTGCCCGGAGCCTGTTGCGCTGCTTCCTCAGCGCGAGGGAGGTTGAGGTCGCAGACGTAACGGACATCGAACAGGTGGGCCAATTCCGCATACGCGGCGATATGAGCTCTACCAATTCCCGCGCCGATGACGGCGACACGGATGCGATCCGTCATCGGTCTGCTTTCTCTTCCGCGATGACTTGCGCCTGCAGCCCCAACCGGGTGGCAAGGAACGCATGGGACTGGCCCATGGCCGTCTCGGTTCGCCTTTCCACATCGGCAGCCAGGCGGGCGAAGAACGGTTTTCCGGCGCCTCTAGCCTCGAAACGCTGCACGCCCGACTTATCGACCACAAAGACGTGGTCCTGGCCTTCGTGACCGGCGATATCGATGTATTTGCGCAGCTCGATATAACCTTCCGTTCCCAGAATGGTGATCCTGCCGTCGCCCCAGACGGGGAGGCCGTCCGGCGTCAGCCAATCGACCCGGGCATAACCGCGCCCGCCATCGCCCTCCAGCAGCACCTCGCCGAAATCCTGAAATGCAGGCCGATCCGGATTTGCGACATTGGCCACATGCGCGGAAACCACACGTGCCTCGGTCGATCCGGTGAAATGCAGGAACTGGTCGAACTGATGGGCGCAGATGTCGGCGAGAATCCCACCGCAGCGTACCCTGTCCCAGAACCATGCCGGCCTGAGGTGGGCATTCATGCGATGTGGTCCGAGACCAACGGTCTGAACCACCTTGCCGATCCGGCCCTGCGCAATCAACTGATCCGCAAGGGTGGCGCTCTCGACCGACACGCGTTCGGAGAAGGACACGATCCAGCGTCGCCCGGTCTCGCCGACGGTGCGCTGGATGTCTGCCAACTGTTCGAGGCCGGTGCAGCCGGGTTTGTCGACCAGAACGTCCTTGCCGTGCGACATCGCCGCCACCGCGATATCGGCGCGTTCGCTGTTGATCCCGGCCGAAAGCACAAGGACGATGCTTTCGTCATCCAGGATCGCCTGCACCGACCGGGCCGGCAGATCCGGATAAGTTTCCTGGAATGTCTTGCGGACCGCCTCCGGCGTTTCCTCGCCCGTCGTCCACGCAACGAGCGTGGCCCCGGCATCCAGCATGCCGTTGATCATGCCGTAGATGTGCCCATGGTCTATGCCGATGACGCCGATGCGAAGATTAAAAGCCATGGGAGTTACCTGTTCAGGTGGATGCCGCGGGCACGAAGCATGGATTGGATATTGACCAACGAACCTGTGTCTATGGACGCGTTGGCGGCAATGCCGGTGAGGATGGACCAGGCGCCGGCAACATGATCGGAGGCACGACCATAGCGGTCAGGCTGCATGTTTTCCGGATCGAAGATATAACCCAGCATGACCGGATCCGCGCCGCCGTGATCGCCCGTCGCCTTCGGAACCACGAGCTGGCGCGGAGGCTCGCCGGCCAGGTGGAGTTCCGTCGTGATCGCATCTTCGTCCGCATGGACACGCTTGCCGCCGAAAACCCCGTGGACCTCGACATGGCGATGGGTAATGTCGCCTTTGGTGCCCTGGAACTTGATCTCCAACCCTTCCCAGGGCGAATAGGCAGTCAGGGTGTAATTGGCGGTGACGCCCGAGGCGTAGCGGATATGCGCCTGCATCGTATCCTCGATGCCGATCTCTTCATCGAATACGCAGAGATCTCGGAAATAGCCGTCTTCGTGCTCAGCCTCCACATAGAGTTTGCGCAGGTTCTCGTCGGCTGCGAGGTCGAGGCGGAAATCGCATTTGTAGGCGACGGGACAGTCGCTGCAGCGTGGTCCGCGATCCGAGAGTCCGAGCTCCACCGCCATTTCCGGGCGATAAAAGACGCGGCGGCCGGAGGCCAGCACTTCGGTCGGCGCGGTTCCCAGCCACCAGTTGAGAAGATCGAAATGGTGGGTCGATTTGTGGACCAGCAGCCCGCCGGAATTTTCCTTCTGGCGGTGCCAGCGGCGGAAATAATCGGCTCCATGAACCCTGTCGAGGTGCCAGTGGAAATCGACCGCCGCCACCGTGCCGATCGCTCCCGACGAAATCAGCTCCTTGATCTGGGTCCGCGCCGGCGAGTAGCGGTAGTTGAAGGTCACCGTGACCTTGCGGCCGGTGCGCGCCTGGGCATCGACGATCTGCTTGAGACGGCCGAGGTCGATCGTCAGCGGCTTTTCGCAAATGACGTCGCAACCGGCCTCGAAGGCACGAACGATGTAGTCGGCATGCAGGAAATCCGGCGTGGCGACGACAACCGTATCCGGTCTCTGTTCCGCGATCAGGCGGTCGAAATCGGCGGCGAGGTAGGTCGCGACACCGTTCGTACCGGGCTTTGAGGCCGCTTGCGCCGCTTCGCCGAGGCGATGCGCGTTGCTGTCGCAGAGGGCAACGATCTCGTGTTTATCAGCGTAATCTTCAACAACGGAATTGCGGAACATCTGATGCCGCGAGCCGCATCCAACAATGGCGATCTTCACTGTGCTTGGCTTTCGTTCTGTATGACTTCGACGCGTTGACCTGTGCTATCAAAATAGTGGAGGTCGGAGAGGTTGAATCCGATCGTGACCGGGTCACCCATTCGGTAGGGCGTCCGCCCATTGTCGGTGGCCAGCAACACCTGGCCGGAAGACAGGTTGATGTGCAGCAAGGTCTCGCTGCCCAGATATTCCACCAGCCGGATCGTGCCCTCGGCCGTGACATCGCCATTGCCGATCCGCAACGACGAAGGTCGGACGCATAAAGTCAGCGCTTGATCGTCGCCCGGAAGCTCGGGGATTGCGAAATCGGGCATGCCGGCGACCGTGACCACCGTTTTGCCGGCCCCGCGTGTTGTTCTTGCCTTGAGCATGTTGATCTTCGGCGAGCCGATGAAACCTGCCACAAAGAGGTTCTGCGGTCGGGTGTAGAGTTCCTGGGGCGTGCCGAGCTGCTCGATCTTGCCGCCGCGCAGGACCACGATGCGGCTTGCCATGGTCATCGCTTCCACCTGGTCATGGGTCACGTAGATCATCGTGGTGCCGAGGCGGGCGTAGAGCGAGGCCAGTTCCGCCCGCATCTGGACGCGCAGTTCCGCATCGAGGTTGGAAAGCGGCTCGTCGAACAGGAAAAGCTGCGGCTCGCGCACGATCGACCTGCCGATGGCGACGCGCTGCTTCTGGCCACCCGAAAGCTGGCGTGGCTTGCGGTCCATAAGCTGCTCGATCTGCAGGATGCGCGCCGCCTCCGCTACCCGCCGCTCCACTTCGGTGCGCGATACCTTGAAGTTCTGGAGGCCAAAAGCCAGGTTCTTTCGCACGCTCATGTGGGGGTAGAGGGCGTAGCTTTGAAACACCATGGAGAGTTCGCGCTTGGAGGCGGGCAAGTCGTTGACGACCTTGCCGCCGATCGAGATCGTTCCCTCGCTGATGTCTTCGAGGCCCGCGATCATGCGCAGAAGCGTCGACTTTCCGCAGCCCGACGGCCCGACGAGAACGAGGAACTCGCCGTCGTGGATGTCCAGGTTCAGCCCCTGGATGATGGACAGCGCCCCATAGCGCTTGCCGACGTTTCGAAGCGTCAATCCTGCCATGCGTCTTGTTCCCTATTTCATTCCGGAGGTGGCGATGCCGCGCACGATGAGTTTCTGGAACAGGCCGAAAAAGATGACGACCGGGACCAGTGAAAGGACCGACATCGCGAACATCTGGCCATAGGCGGATTGGCCTTCCTGATCGAGGAAAAGGCGAAGCGCCAGTGGCACGGTGTAGCTCTTGATGTCGTTGAGGTAGATGAGGGGCGCGAGGAAATCCTCCCAAACCCAGATCAGTGAAAAGATCGCCGCGGTGCCCATGGCCGGCAGCGAAAGCGGCAATATGATCGCCCAGTAGATCTTGAAGGGCGAACAGCCGTCGATCATGGCCGCTTCGTCCAGCTCTCGCGGCAGTTGCCGAAAGAACTGCACCATCAGAAAGATGAAGAAGCCATCGGAGGCGAGGAAGCGCGGCACGACCAGGGGCAGATAGGTATCGACCCAGCCGAGGTTCAGGAACTGGACATATTGAGGGATGAGAACCACGTGATAGGGGATCATCAGGGTCATCATCATCAGCGCGAAAAAGAAACTGCGCCCGGTGAAGTTCAGCCGCGCAAAAGCATAGGCTGCGAACGAGCAGGAAACCAGATTGCCGATCACCGAAAGGCCGGTGACGATCGCCGAATTCACATAGAAGACGGTGAAGGAGATCGGCAGGGCATACCAGCCCTTCGTATAGTTCTCGAAATGAAATTCGGAAGGCCAAAGCGTCAGGCTGCCGAAAATCTCGTTTTCCGGTTTCAAGGAGGACGCGAGCAGCCAGAACAGCGGATAGAGCATGACGCATGACACGATGATCAGGAAGATATGCTTCAGGATCCGGCCGTTGCGTTCTTGTCTGTCGCGTTTCAGCCGCAGGTCGTGGGCCACGCGCGCAGCCTCATCCATCTGGATGGCGAGTTCCAGATCAGTCGCGCTCGTTTTCATAATGCACCCAATATTTGGAAGTGAAGAAAGCGATTGCGGTAAAGGCCGCTATGATGACCAGCAGAAACCAGGCAAGCGCCGATGCGTAACCCATACGGAAGAACTTGAAGGCCTCGTTGAACAGGTAGACCGTGTAAAACAGGAGGCTGTCCGCAGGAGCGCCGGTGCCGTTGGAGATGATGAAGGCGCTGGAAAAGGTCTTGAAGGACTCGATGGTCTGCAGAACCAGATTGAAGAAGATCACCGGAGCAAGAAGCGGCAAGGTGATGCGGATGAATTGCCGCCAGCGGGGCGTGCCGTCGATTTCCGCTGCCTCGTAGAGGTCACGCGGAATGCCGCGCAGGCCAGCCAGGAAAATCAGCATCGGCGAGCCGAACTGCCACATGGCCAGCACGACCAGCGTATAAAGCGAGGTGTCGGGATCGGTGATCCACGAGGCCCCCTGAATGCCGACCTTTGCCAGAACCTGATTGACCACACCGTCGGCGGCGAAGAGCTGACGCCAGAGTATGGCGATGGCAATGGAAGCGCCAAGCAGCGACGGCAGGTAGAAGATGGCCCTGTAAAGACCGATCGTCCGCAAGCCCTTGTCGAGGAGCATGGCTACACCGAGGGCCATGACCAGGCGGGCGGGCACAGCCAGTGCAACGTAGGTAAACGTTACTTCCAGCGCCTTCCAGAAGCGGCGGTCGCGCGTGAACATGTATTCGTAATTGCCCCAGCCGATCCATCGGGGGGCGCTCACCATGTCATAGCGGGTGAAGGAAAGATAAAGCGACGCAAGGATCGGCCCGAGCGCCAGCAGGAAAAAACCGATCAGCCATGGAAGAAGAAACACGTAGGCCGGGGCGTTGCGGGCAAAAAAACGTCTCATCGAAACGACCTTGTTGTCGGAAGAGAGGCCCCGGCGGCGGGGGTCGCCGGGGCCTTGATATTCCCGCGCCTGTTACTGGGCGCGCTCGATGATCGCCTGGGCGTCCTCGATGAAAGTGCCTGCGGCTTTCGCGACTTCCACCTTGCCAAGCACGACGTCGGTGCCGATACGCATGAAGGCGTCTCGTACCTCTCCGGCTCCCTTGGGGGCCGGCACCGGCAGCGGGCCGACCTTGCTCTGGATCGCCGTGAAGTAATCGACGGAGAGTTTCTCGACCTCGGTGAGCTTCGGGGCGAGTGCCGCCCGGATCTTGGGCGAGCAGGGGATACCACGTTCCAGGCCGAGAATGCCGGTGATCTCGGGGTCGTTGACCCAGGCATTCATGTAGGCAATTGCGGCCTCGGTGTCCTTGGCGTCGCGGCTGAGGGACAGGAACATCGAGGGTTTGATAAACTGGCCAGGCTTGCCGCCCGCCTTGTGGGGCACCATGGCGGCGCCGATCTTGTCCTTCGACACGGCCTGAATGCCGACAAGCTGGTTGGACCAGTAGTGGGACATGGCGGTGTCGCCCACGGCAATGCCGGACTCTGCAATCGGCGGATCGAGAATAACAGTCTTGTTCTTGTCGCGAACAACTCCCGCCTTGCGCAGATCGGCCCACATTTGCCACCAGCTGCTTACGTCCGCGGCTGTCGCCGCGACCTTGCCGTCCGGGCTGTAGAATTCCCGGCCGTTCTGGCGGACCCAGGATTCGAAGGTTTCGATCATCAGGGAGAGATCGTCCGATCCCTTCATCTTGCCTCCGGACTTGGAGGTGATCTTTTCGCACACCTTGGCGAAGTCGTCCCAGGTCCAGTTGATCAGGTCGGTGTCGATGCCCGCTTCCTGGAAGGCGCGTGTATTGTGGACCATGACCTGGCTGTTCGAGCCGATGTTGAGGGCATAGAGCTTTCCGTCGACCCTGCCGCCATCAAGAGGCCCCTTGTCGAAGTCGGCGATCATCAGGCTCTTGCCGGCAAATTCGTCGAGAGGCTTCAGCGCCCCGCGATTGACGTATTCGAACAGGAAGCGGTAGTCCATCTGCACGAGGTCGGCCATGTTGCGGCCTGCCGTCTGGGTCGCCATCTTGGTCCAGTAGTCTCCCCAGCCGATCGTTTCGCCGGAGACCTTGATGCCGGCATTCTTCTTCTGGAATGCGTCGATAACCGCAAAGGTGCGCTTGTCGCGCTCCGGGTTACCCCACCAATAGTGCCGGATCGAACGATCGGCAGCAAACGCCGGCATGGCCGGAAGTGCAGAAGCGGCTGCCGCCGCACCCATGGTGCCCAGTAATGCTCGTCTCGTCAGTTTGGTCATTTTGTCCTCCTCCTTCTGCCCCGGAGCGTCTCATCGGCACCGGATGCGTTGTGTTGTTCATGGCTTGTTGCATGCCGGCTCCTCCTGCCGGACACGCTCCATTCTTCCTCGGCGCGGCTGACTAGATGAAGCTGCGCAAAAGCTCAGTCAGGCAGAGCATGGCCATCGCTTGCCCGTAAGGCATGGAGGTCAGCTTGATCTGCCGATAGAAATCGAGATCGCTGCCCATCGCCGTGCCGAAAGATACCTGCCGGAGCTCCCCGTCGGGGCCGATATTGTCGATTACGCCTTTCATGGCCTGCTCGGCGGTCTCCAAATACTCGATACCCAGATACCGCTTGCGCACGCCCTTCATCAGGCCATAGGCGAAACCGGCGGTCGCCGAGGCCTCCAGGTAGCTCGACCTATCATCGATCAGCGTGTGCCACAGGCCCGATGGGTGCTGGTGGAGTTTCAGCGCGGCTGCCTGCCGGCCGAGCAGGGACACGAGATGGCGTCGGACGGGATCGTTTTCAGCAAGGTCCAGGAGCTCGATGAATTCCGGAATGGCGATCGTGATCCAGCTATTGCCGCGCGCCCATCTCGCGCGGGCAAAATTATGATTGCCGTCGAAAGTCCAGCCGTGGAACCAGAGGCCGGTCTGCGTGTCGCAGAGATATTGGGCGTGGACCAGGAACTGGTATTTTGCCTCCTCCACGAACTCCGGGCGCTTGAGCACGAGGCCGATCTTGGCGAGCGGCAGCACGCTCATCATCAGCGTGTCGTCCCACATCTGCTGATCGTTGACGCTGTTATAGACGATATGCTGCAGTCCGCCTTCGCGGGTGCGCGGCATCTCGTGCATCACCCATTCGGCCCATGTTTCCAGATAGGGCCGCCACCGAGGGTTACCCGTAAGTTCGTAGAGATGGGCAAGCGTCAGAAACGGTGCGACCGTATTGATGTTCTTTGTGGGGGTTCCTTCCGCAAGCCGGGCTTCAAACCAATCGACGATGATATCCATCACCTTCTGATTGCCCGTCAGCTGCCAATATTTGAGAAGGCCGAACAGCGCCACGCCGTGGGTCCATTCCCAGCCCGCCCAGCCTTTGGTATCGATAACGCGGCCGTCCTCGAGACGCAGCAAGAATTCGCCGGTGCGATCCTCGATATGGACAAGGTTGTCGATCAGCCGATCGATCAGGCCGCACACGTCCGCGCGCTGGATCAGGTGTTGCTTTTGCCGCAGCAGCGGATGCATGCCGGACGTCCTCCACAAATATTCGGAATGTTGTTCCGGATTTTAGGAAATCACACTCCTTAAGGCTTTTCAACCGTGTTTTTCTGCTGCAGTGTGGTTCTCAGCCGACCTTCCAAAGGTCCCATCTGTAATCTTGACACAGGTTTTTCTAAATTCCAGAATGGGATTTCGAAAAAAACAGAATAAGCGCTATGTCCGAGTTGAACCAAAAAACCGAAAACGTCGCCGCCGTCCTCAAGGTCTTCGCCGTAATGGAGGCGCTGGTCGAGGGAAAGAAGGTGAGCCTTGCGGATCTCGCCCAGCGGGCCATGACGTCGAAGACCACCGCGCATCGGCTGCTGCAGACCATGGTTGAACTCGGCTATGTGGAGCAGGATGCGGAGACGGAAAAATACGGCCTGACGCTGAAGCTCTTCAGCCTGGGCGCTCGCTCGCTGACCGAGCATACGGACCTGCTGCGCGTGGCGGATCAAGCGATGGGAAGGCTATCCCGGGTAACCGGCGAATCCGTCAATCTCGGTATTCTCGACGATCGCGACCAGAAGGTCGTCTACATTCACAAATACGATTCGGCCTACAGTCTTTCGATGAAATCCACGCTCGGGCTGCGCAATCCGCTGCACAGCACCTCGCTCGGGAAGGCGCTTCTTGCATGGCGCGACGACGACGAGATCCGCGAGCGGATCAGCAAGATGGAGCTGACGAAGCTCGCGCCGCGCACCATCACCGATCCGCAGGAACTGTTTGAGCAACTGCATATAACCCGCGGCCGTGGCTTTGCCGAAGAGGTGGAAGAGAGCGAGGCGGGTGTGCGGTGCATGGCGGCGCCGATCTTCAACTACCTCGGAAAACCGATCGCAGCGCTGTCGATTTCCTTTCCGCTGTTCCGTTTCGATGAAAGTCGGAAATCCGAATACGTCGAACTCCTGCGTACGGCAGGGCTCGCCGCCTCGGCCGGACTCGGCTACCAGCTGACAAAAAGCTGACGCCTGACGGGTCCGCCGGCCCCCGACGGATCCGTGAAGGCAACTTGCGCCGCTTTCGTCGATGCGGATCGGCCATTGCGAAGCGAAGCGGCTCAAAGAGCCGACAGGATGCCGCCATCGACGTAGAGCACCTGGCCGTTGACGAAATCCGACGCCGGAGAGGCCAGAAAGATCGCGGCGCCGGAAAGTTCCTCCGGCTGACCCCAGCGAGCGGCGGGCGTGCGGTTCTTCACGAAGGTATCGAATGCCGGATCGTCCATCAGCGCGCGGTTCATCTCGGTCGCGAAATAGCCCGGACCTATGCCGTTTACCTGGATGTTGTGATGGGCCAACTCCGTCGCCATCCCGCGGGTCAGCATCTTCAGCGCGCCCTTCATTGTCGTATAGGGCACGACGGTCTTGCGGCCGACTTCGCTCATCAGCGAGCAGATGTTGATGATCTTGCCGCCGCCGCGTTCGATCATGCCAGGCAGCACGGCTTGCGAGGGAAGCACCGCGCCCATCACGTGGGTGTCGAACATCCGCCGCCAGGTTTCGGCGCTGTGCTCCAGGAAGGGTGCGCGGATCTGGATGCCGGCATTGTTGACGAGGATATCGACCGCTCCGATGCCGGCGAACGCGGCCTCCGTTTCGTCGGCCTTGGTTATGTCGCAGACCAACCCGGAGGCTTCGTAACCCTCCGTCTTCAATTGTTCTACTGCTGCGGAAAGCGTAGCCTCGTCGCGCCCGTTCAGCGTGACCCGGGCTCCGGCGGAGGCTAGTCCGCGTGCCATGGCAAGGCCGAGGCCCCGGCTCGAACCGGTGAGGACGGCATGGCGTCCGTGCAGGTCGAAAAGCGGATGCCGAATGTTCATAGAAATTTCTCCCGCATGGCCTGAATACCGGGAAAGGCATCCAAAAGATAATCGTGACGAGGATCATGCCGCGGCGATGCTGGTCCGCAGGATCGTGGAGATCTATCCCCTATGACCAAGTGAGGTGGAGGTCGGATGCACCCTTTTGTCAAGAAGGAAGGTGTCGCCGCGGTGGGGTCAGCGGCTTTGCGGCGCGGAGCTTTACTATCCGCCCACAGGCCTTATATACCTGACGCCAATTATCATGTTATGGGCACACCCGGAGAATCTGTTTGAGATGCCGTGGTGCCAGGTAGATGATTCCAGTGGCAGATGGCGAAGGATACCGGCGTTGAGTTATTGGCATTCCATGACTTGGCATACCGAGGGGATAAGGGTTGTCGCTCCGGTCAAATGGCGTCGTTTCGACGGCTTGGTGAGTGTCTTCTGGGAAGCGGAAAGTCAGTCAGGCGCCACGGGTTACTATTTGGCGGACGACCCGCGCATTATGATTTTCTTCAACGACGTGTCGGCTAGAATTCGCATGTCCAACCGGGACGGCTCGCAGCATTACCGTCCGATGACCCGCGCGGTCTATGTTCCTGCCGGCGTTCCCATGTGGACCAGCAGCGAAACCAAACACCGCTTTTCACACCTCAACCTGCACATGCACAAGGATCGGTTGCTCCGGTTCCTGTCGCCCTCGGTTGGGGCCTCCGCCGCTCTGGCAGCGGTGCGCCGGCCGGTGGAGCTTCAGGATGTCGGCGCCATCGAGACGCTGGCGGGTCTGCTGGTCGATGAAATATCAAATCCGTCAAAGCATGCCGTCTATGCCGAAAGTCTTGTGGGCAGCATCGTCGCCGGTCTTCTCGACATCCCCGACCAGGAAGCCGAAAAACCCAATGGCCGGCTGACCCAGGCGCAGATGAAAAAGCTGACGTCACATATCGATGGCTTGAGCGACTGCCGCCTGACGGTAGCCGAAATGGCGGCGACCGTGGGTCTGTCGGAAAGCTGGTTTGCCAATGTCTTCAAGCAAACCACGGGTAAAACGCCGCTGCAATGGCAACTCGCAAGGCGCATAGACCTGGCGAAAAGGCTGCTCGTTGAAAGCGATCTGGCCGTTGCCGAGATCGCAGCCCAGCTGGGATTCACCGACCAGGCACATTTGACGAAGGCGTTCAGGCAGATTGCCGGCGACACACCTGCCGCCTGGCGCCGGATGCAGCAAAGCCATTAGGACAGTAAATTGCCCTGCCCGGTATGGCTGCCGGGCAGGACGGGTATCTCACCAAGTCTGGCGCAGCGTCGCATAGATCGCGCGGCCGGGATTGTAATAATACGCGCCACCGTCGTCATTGGCGATATGCTTCTCGTCAAACAGATTGCTGGCGTTAAGCTGGAACGTCGTGTTCTCCTGGATCTTGTAGGTGAAGGCGGCATCGAAAACGACGGCACCGTCCGACTTCCGGGTATTCGCGTTGTCGAAGTAATACGAACCCGTGTAGCGAGCGCCGACGCCGAAGGTTATATCGCCGCGGCTTCCGTTGCCTTCTATCGTATAGGTGCCCCACACCGAAGCGAGATGCTCTGGAACCTGCGCGAAGCGCTTGCCATCATACGTGCCACCGTTCTCGACGATCTTTGAGTCGATATAGGAATAGGAGGCGATGAGGTTGATATTGTTCGTCACCTCCGCTTTGGCCTCGAGGTCGATGCCGCGATGCCGGATCTTGTCGACCGTCGCCGGCAGGTACGTTGGGGCTTCGTAGGTCGTGATGTTCTCCATGGTCAGGTCGTAGACGGAGGCGGTGAACAAGGCAGGAAACGCATCCGGCCGATACTTGATACCGGCTTCGTATTGCTTGCCCAGCGTAGGCTCGGTCCCCGCGCTCGGCGGCGCGACAGATTCGGCGTAGCTGACATAGGCCGCGAGTTCGTCCGTCAGCTTGTAGCTGAGACCGAAGCGCTTCGTGAATTCACTGAAATCGCCTGTCGATGCGGAACCTGTAAGCTGGTTTGTTTCCTTGAGGTCAAGCCAATCGTTGCGCAGGCCGATGCTTGCTGTCAGCTTGTCGAAAAAGGTCAGGTCCTGCTGCAGATAGATCGCTTTGGTCTTTTGGTCGCTTGCTACGCTGCTATAAGGCGACAGCGATACGGGTCCGCCCGAATAGACCGGATTTTGCCAGTTTATGGCCGGTGCACCAGTGTAGAAGCTGTCATTCTTCGACTCGAACTTGTTATACTCGACGCCGAGCAGCGTACGGCTTTCCACGTCGTTGAAATTCGTCTCGTAGAGCAGATGCGCATCGACGATGAACTGCTCGGAGGACTTGTCGCTGCCGAAGTAATTGCGATCCACCATGCCCGTGGGATCAGCGGCGCCCAGCGCATCGTAAATATAGGCGTAACCGAAACCCGTATCCGATTTGCTGTAGCGCGCGTTGGAGTTGAAGGTCAGGCCATTCCCGAAATCGTGGTCGAGCATGACGCTGTACGTGTTCCTGTTCGTCGTATCGTAGTTATAGTCCGGCTCGCCGAAGAAGCGATCCCTGTCCAAATCGGTACCCCGCGGATGGCCGCCCCCGCTGGGTGTCCCGTCTTTGTCCAAGTGATCGAAGACGAATGTGAGGCTCGTGGCAGCCGTGGGGCGCCAGGTCAGGCCGCCCATGATGAAGTTTTCGTCATCCTGAGAGTAGTCGTATTCGGCGTCCGACCGCTGCAACTTGCCAGTCAGGCGGTATGAGAGGGTGTCATCCTCGGTGATGTTGTCGCCGAAGTCAAAGCCGGCCTCCTTATGATCAAAGGAACCGCCGCTGCCATAAATCTCGCCGAAACGTTCGCTCTTCGGCCGCTTGGTGACATAGTTGACCGAACCGCCGGGATCGGAAACCCCGAAGCCCGTAGAGTTGGCGCCCTTCAACACCTCAATGCGCTCGAAGGCAAAGGGCTCTTCCCGGATTCCGCTCCAGGTTCGGCCGATGACCAGTCCGTCGCGGTACGTAAAGGGAGTGAAACCCCGGATCTTGAAATAGTCGTAACGGTCGTCCGAACCGTAATAGTCCGTGACCACGCCAGCGGTATATTGCACGACCTGCTCAATGCTGTCCGCGCCGCGCTCCCGGACTTCCTTGGACGTGATGACAGAGACCGAAGCGGGTGTTTCCAGAATATCCGCCGGCATCTTGCCAACACCGGTCGTCTTCGTCGCAACGATCGACTTCGAATCATTGTCGGTATCGAGGCCGGCCCCGCTGCCCTGAATGACGATCGGTTCGAGCGTTGTGTCGGCGTTGGGATCCTGGCCAAGCACTACGGTCGGCGTGAAGGCGACAAGCGCCGTGCAACCCAGAAGGACCGCATTCCGATAGCGGATAAGGGCCTGTCTCGAGCGACCGCGTGTTCTTTCGTTGTCCATATTCACGTTCCAGAAGTTGATTCGGCGAGAGATCGCCGAGACTGATGCCAGGTCTGGGGAACCATCCCGAACGACATCCTGACAACCCGCCCGCGAGGAAATCTCTCCCGGTCATGGCGGCCGCAATGGCTTGCTCTGATGTGCCCCGGGACGGCTATTAACTTGAGCATGTTTGTCTAGTATTGTAAATTCTCCGCGCTTTGTAGGATCCCACGGAAATCTCAGTCCTCCTGTCGATCAGGACTTGTAGGGCGGTTGACGCGGCTCTCTTAACCTGAAAGTGGAAGTCCACTTAAGTCTGCGGAGTTCGACGATGCTGCGGTTATTGCTTTCGGCCGTGAAAATGGCGGCGATATGCGTTTGGGTGGTTGCGCTCTGCAGCGTCGGGGCAGGCGCCAGGGCGGGCGAAGGAACGGCCTATCCCATCACCATCAAGCATGCGTTCGGCACGACGATCATTGCCCAGAAGCCTGAACGGGTAGCGACCGTCGCCTGGGCCAACCATGAGGTGCCGCTGGCGCTCGGCGTCGTCCCGGTCGGCTTCGCCAGGGCCAATTTCGGCGACGACGACGGCGACGGGGTGCTGCCGTGGGTAGCCGAAAGGCTGACCGCGCTCCATGCCGGCAAGCCTGTGCTTTTCGACGAAGGGGACGGCATTGATTTCGAGGCGGTCGCCGCCACTAGGCCCGATGTGATCCTGGCGTCCTATTCCGGCCTGAGCCAATCGGACTACGACACGCTGAGCCAGATCGCGCCGGTCGTCGCCTATCCCGAAGCGCCCTGGTCGACCGACTGGCGCGACATGATACGATTGAACAGCGCCGGGATGGGCATGGCCTCTCAGGGCGACGCATTGATCGCCAGGATCGAAGCCGACATCGCCAAGGTGGTGGGCGGGCACCCGGAGCTCCAGGGCAAATCGGTGATGTTCATTACCCATCTCGACGCGACTGACCTGAGCACCGTCAACTTCTACACGACGAACGATACCCGGGTGAGGTTCTTCGAGGATCTTGGCCTGAAATCCCCCCGGAGCGTCGTCGAGGCCTCGAAGTCCGGGAAATTCGCAGGCTCCGTCAGCGCCGAGCGCATCGATGTCTTCGACGACGTCGATATCATCGTCACCTATGGAAACCAGAAACTGCTCGATGCGCTGGCGGCCAACCCCTTGATGTCCAGAATGCCGGCCGTGGACAAGGGCGCTCTCGTCATGCTGGGTCGTAACCCGATCGGCACGGCGGCAAATCCGACACCGCTTTCGATCTCATGGGTCTTGAAGGACTACGTGGATCTGTTGGCGGCAGCGGCCAAAAAGTCCAAATGACGGCCGGCAGCATTCGATTGTTCTCTCGGTCGGCCGTCTCCCGACGTTCGAACCGGAACCGCGGGCTCTGGCTGGCCGGACTGGTCGTAGCCCTGTCCGCGCTCTGTGCGCTCTCTGTTACGGTCGGCACCCGCGAAGTGGCCTGGAGCGATATCGCTGCCGCGCTCGGGGGACAGGTCGACAGCATCGGCCAGGCGGCAGTCAGCGTGCGTATCCCGCGCATGGTGCTTGCCGTGCTTGCCGGCGCCGCGCTCGGGCTTGCGGGGGCGATCATGCAGGGCGTGACCCGCAATCCTCTCGCCGATCCGGGTATTCTCGGCGTCAACATGGGTGCATCGCTGGCCGTCGTGACCGGCGTCGCCTTGTTCGACATGTCCTCCGCGGAGGCCTATATCTGGGCTGCAATCCTCGGAGCCGGGTGTTCGGCAGTTTTCGTCTATGCGATAGGATCGCTGGGGCGTGGCGGGGCAACCCCATTGAAGCTGGCGCTTGCTGGCGCCGCGACGTCGGTTGCCTTCTCCTCCATGGTGATTGCCATGGTGCTGCCGCGGGCGGACATAGCGGGGGGGATCCGTTCCTGGCAGATCGGCGGCGTGAGCGGAGCGACCTTTGAGCGCATTGTCCCGGTGCTGCCGTTTCTTGCCGTCGGTTTCGCGATCAGCCTTCTGTCGGCGCGAAAACTGAACTCACTGGCCCTGGGCGACGACGTAGCGGCGGGACTGGGGGAACGCGTCGCGGTGGCCCGCGCCGTCGCCTCGTTCGGCGCCATCCTCCTGTGCGGGGCAACAACGGCAGTTTGCGGCCCAATCGGCTTTCTTGGACTGGTCGTGCCGCATGTCTGCCGTCTTCTGGTCGGGCTCGATCACAGGTGGTTGCTGCCGTTTTCCGCGCTTGGCGGCGCGTGCCTGTTGCTGGCGGCGGATGTCGTCGGGCGTATCGTCACCAGGCCTGCCGAAATCGAGGTGGGAATCATCACGGCCCTCGTGGGGGCGCCGTTCTTCATCTGGATTGTCAGGCGGCAGCGGGTGCGAGAACTGTGACAGTGCTTTCCCCGACTATTGACCTTATCGTCGAAAATCGCCGTCGTCGCGCGCGCCGGCATGTTCTCGTGACCGCCGCCCTGTTGGCTATCCTGGCCGTCCTCTTTGCGGTAACCCTGTCGCTCGGCCAGTCCTTCACGCCGCCCGGCGACGTCCTGCGCGTCCTGCTCGGCGATGATGTCGCGGGCGCCGCCTTTACCGTTGGAAAGCTGCGGCTGCCGCGCGCGGTCCTTTCAGTTCTCTCCGGACTGGCCTTTGGGCTCGGCGGCGTCACATTCCAGCTTATGCTGCGCAATCCCCTGGCCAGCCCGGATATCATCGGGATCACTTCGGGTGCAAGCGCTGCGGCCGTATTCGCCATCGTCGTCCTGTCGTTGAATGGGCCGGTTGTTTCTGTCCTGGCGGTTGCCGCAGGCCTCGGCGTGGCGCTACTGGTCTACGCCCTGTCGTTCCGCGGCGGGGTTGCGGGGACGCGGCTGATCCTCGTCGGGATCGGCGTATCGGCCATGCTGGAAAGCGTTGTCGCCTATATCCTCTCCAGCGCGCCGGCCTGGAACCTGCAGGAAGCAATGCGCTGGCTGACAGGCAGCGTCAACGGCGCGCAACTCGGCCAGGCGCTTCCGCTTCTTCTGGCGCTGGCCACGTTCGGCGGGCTGCTGCTCGCCCGGGCGCGCGACCTGGAAGCACTTCGCCTGGGTGACGACATGGCTGCGGCCTTGGGGGTCAAGGTGGCAAGGACCCGCATGCTGGTTATCGTTGCGGCCGTCGGCATGATTGCATCCGCAACGGCGGTGACGGGGCCGATTGCCTTTGTGGCCTTCCTGTCGGGACCGATCGCCTCCCGCGTCGTCGGGCGCAACGGATCGTTGCTGATACCGGCGGCGTTGATCGGTGCGATACTCGTCCTGGGCGGGGATTATGTCGGTCAATTCCTTCTGCCAAGCCGTTATCCGGTGGGCGTGGTAACCGGAGCACTGGGCGCTCCCTTTCTGATTTATCAGATCGTGCGGGCCAACCGGATGGGAGGCTCGCTGTGACCGTTCGCTCCGCTCACTCTCTTGCCGCCAGCCGGCTTTCGGCCGGTTATAACCATGCCGAGATCCTGCATGCGCTTGATCTTGCCCTGCCGCCCGGCAAGATCACGGCAGTCGTCGGCGCCAATGCCTGCGGCAAATCCACGCTTTTGCGCACCATGTCCCGGCTCATCTCGCCCAGCCAGGGGCATGTCCTGCTGGACGGCAAATCGATCCACCGTATCCCGTCCCGGGAATTGGCTCAAACATTGGGCCTGCTTCCTCAGTCGCCGATCGCACCGGAGGGAATTACCGTCGCCGACCTCGTCAGCCGCGGGCGGCATCCGCATCAAAGCCTGTTTTCGCGCTGGACGCGCAGGGACGATGAAGCCGTGGAGAGCGCGCTTACCGCGACCAAAACCGTCGAGCTTGCCGAACGGCCGGTGGACGAGCTTTCCGGGGGACAGCGCCAGCGCGTCTGGATCGCCATGGCTCTGGCGCAGCAGACAGAGGTTTTGCTGCTGGACGAACCGACGACGTTTCTCGACATCAATCACCAGGTCGAGGTTCTCGATCTGCTGACCGATCTCAACCACGCGCGGGGAACCACCGTGGTGATGGTCCTGCACGACCTCAATCTCGCGGCACGCTACGCGGATTACCTCGTCGCAATAGCCGGAGGGCGCGTGCATGTCGCGGGCAGGCCCGAGGACGTGCTGACGGAAGAGAATGTGCGGCAAGTCTTTGGACTCGAAAGCCGCGTCATTACGGACCCGACGTCGGGTCGGCCGATCATGCTGCCGATCGGCCGCCATCGGATGGCGGAGGGGCCTGATTTAAAGGAGAATCGGTCATGAATGCAGTTCAGCCGCTGAAGTTGTCCGGCGTAGCGCTACCAAGAGATGCCGAACGCATGCTCGAGGAAATCTGCGAGCACTTCGTCGAGCATGCCGACGTGCAGCGGAGCAAGAACCACGCCCTGCTGAAGAGCAAGAACGGTACCGCAAGCTTTCGTTTGGCGGACAGCAAGCTGCTGATCGAACTGGCATGCGAGTCGGAAGTGGCGTTGCAGCTGAATCGGACGATGATTGCGGAGCACCTGTTCTACTTCGCAGGCGAGGATCCGTTTGAACTGACCTGGTCGGAGCATTCCCCCCTCGCGGCGCTGCCGAACATCCACGAGGTGACGGTCGTCTCGTCGGAGGATGTGACGCCTCACATGCGGCGTGTGAAGTTTGCCTGCGCTGACGTTTCGCCGTTCGCCGGTGGCGACATGCACGTCCGCCTTCTGGTTCCGCCGAAGGGCAGGCCGCCGGTATGGCCGGGAATCCGAAAAGACGGCCGCGTCGCCTGGCCCGAGGGAGACGACGAGATCCTTGTTCGTATATACACGATCCGCGCCGTCGATATCGAACGCCGGGAATTGTGGATCGACTTCCTGCAACATCCAGTTCCGCATGTGGCGACACCGGGTGCCGACTTTGCCCGTGACGTGCTGCCCGGGGAAAAAGTGGCGCTGCTCGGGCCGGGAGGCGGCGGCCTTCCGGTGGCACGGTCCATTCTTCTGGTCGGCGACGAAAGCGCTCTTCCGGCCATCGCCCGGATCGCGGCCGAAGTAACGCCGGGCACCCGGATGCAGGCTATCATCGAAGTGCTGGATGAGGCTGAGGAACAGCCGCTTCCGTCAGCGGGTTCACTGGATGTCCGTTGGCTGCACCGAAACAGCTATCCGGCTGGAGCGAAAGGCATTCTTGCCGAAGAAGCCAAAAAAGCCGTCGCTTCCGTCGATGACGAGACCTTCGTCTGGGTCGCTTGCGAAAAGGCGGACGTGCGTTCCATCCGCGCCTTCCTGAAAAGCCGCGGGCGCGACAAAAAGAAAATGTATGTTGCCTGGTACTGGGAGCAACATTCCGCCTGACCTCGATGCACGGACGAGCCTTGGTCGCATTTGCCGTGCCAGGAGGCGCGTGGCGACCGGTATGACGGGCAACAGCGAAACCGCTCGGTGAACTCGCAAGAGGCGACCTGCGGAGCAGTCGACGCTGGCCGGCGCGCTGTTGAGGTCCCTCTTGAGGCTTGTCCTTTGCGATCTATATGACCTTGTTCAATGGTTTTCACTGCAAAGGTTAAACATGACAGAACGGTTCGAAGAAGCGGAGTTTATCGACCCTCCGCGTATCTCGAGCGGCGTGACCGGCCTCGATACCATCCTCGACGGCGGCCTCGATGAAAACCGGCTCTATCTTTACGAGGGCCGGCCTGGGACGGGCAAAACCACGATTGCCCTGCAATTCCTGCTCGAAGGTGTCCGCCAGGGAGAGCGGGTGCTCTACATCACCCTTTCCGAAACGGAACGGGAGTTGCAGCTTGTCGCCTTCCGTCACGGCTGGTCGCTCAAGGGTATAGACGTGTTCGAACTCGTTCCTCCGGAGACCACGCTCGATCCCGACCGCGAGCTGACGGTCTTTCATCCGGCGGAAATGGAACTCAACGAAACGACGAAGCTCATTCTCGATCGCGTCTCCGAACTCAACCCGAAGCGCGTGGTCGTTGACAGTCTTTCCGAATTGCGCCTCCTCGCCCACAGTCCCCTGCGTTACCGGCGCCAGGTCCTGGCGCTGAAGCACTTCTTTACCAGCCGTCAGTGCACGGTCATTCTTCTCGATGATCTGTCGTCTCAACAGAATGACCTGCAGCTCCATTCGATTTCGCATGGCGTTGTGCTGCTGGAGCAGCTTGCCATCGACTTCGGCGCCGAGCGGCGGCGTCTGCGGGTCGTCAAGATGCGCGGCATCAAGTTTCGCGGCGGCTACCATGATTTTACGATCGAGAAGGGCGGTCTGCACGTTTTCCCGCGCCTCGTCGCCGCGGACCATCATCAGGCTTTCAACGACGAGTTCACGTCAAGCGGGAACAAGGCTATCGACGAAATGCTGGGCGGCGGGCTTGAGCGAGGCACGAACGTGCTGTTCCTGGGCGCCGCCGGGGTGGGGAAGTCGTCACTTGCCCTGACCTATGCCGTGGCGGCGGCGGATCGAGGCGAGCATGCCGTCATTTATGCCTTCGACGAAGGACGCGGAACGCTGCAGGCGCGGGCCAGGAATTTGGGCTTCGATCTCCAGAGCCACCTGGAGAGCGGGTTGATCCGTTTGCAGCAGATCGATCCCGCCGAACTTTCCCCTGGGGAATTCACCGCCAACGTCCGGAAAAGCGTGGAGGTCGACGGGGCGCGCGTCGTCGTCGTCGACAGTTTGAACGGCTACATGAATGCGATGCCGGATGAGCGGTTTCTTGTCCTGCAGATGCATGAACTGCTGACCTACCTTGGCCAGCGGGGTGTGCTGACCATCCTTGTCCTTGCCCAGCATGGGCTCGTTGGGCCGCTGGAGGCTCCACTCGACCTCAGCTATCTCAGCGATTCCGTCGTCATGCTGCGGTATTTCGAGGTGCAGGGCACCGTGCGCCGAGCGATATCCGTCGTGAAAAAACGAAGCGGCAGGCACGAGCACAGCGTGCGCGAGTTCAGCTTGTCCGGCAATGGCATCAGGCTCGGACCGCCAACCCTGGAATTCACCGGCGTGCTGGCGGGGTCGCCTTATTTCTCAGCCGCTCCTGAAACGAGTTCAGCAGACGGAAATGATGGCGCAGAGTGAAGACCAACTGGAACCCGTTATTGTCTTTGCTCCGGTCGGAAGAGATGCGGCCGCCTCCGTTGGCCTGCTCAGCCGTAGCGGTATCGCGGCCAAGGCTTGCGGCGATATCCAAGGCCTTTTGGCAGCGCTGCAGGCGGGTGCTGCAGCCGCATTCATCGCTGAGGAGGCACTATTTGGACAAGACGCAAGCCTGTTGTTCAAATGGGTTGCGGACCAGCCGCCGTGGTCGGATCTCCCGTTCATCCTGCTGACCAGCCGCCAGGAGCAGACCGGCATCGAGGCGTGGCGGCAGAGACTGGTCGATTCGTTGCGCAACGTCTCTCTTCTGGAGCGCCCAGTCCAGGCCCTGACCCTCGTCAGCACCATACAATCGGCGCTTCGCGCGAGAGCCCGGCAGCTGGAACTGCGTGGACTGCTGGAAGAGCGCGAGCTGGCCGCCCAGGAACTTGAGAAGCAGGTCATCCTGCGTACCCAGGAGCTCAAGGCCGCAAACGAGGCCCTACGAGACCAGATGACGGTGCGCGCGCATGTGGAGGAAAAGCTTCGGCAAGCTCAGAAGATCGAAGCGATCGGTCAGCTGACCGGGGGCGTTGCTCACGATTTCAACAATCTGCTGATGGTCATTTCCGGGGGGCTGGAAATGCTCGACCGCCAGACGGATCCAGCCAGGCGCAAAAGGTTGATGGACGGGATGCGTCAGGCCGCCGAACGTGGATCCGGCCTCACCCGGCAGCTTCTGGCTTTTTCCCGGCGTCAGGAACTGCAGCCGCAGACGATCGATCTGGCCCGCCAGATCGGGGGGATGCGAGAACTGCTCGACCGCAGCCTGAGGGGTGATGTCCATGTCACGCTCGAGTTCTCACCCGACCTGTGGCCGGTCGAGGTTGACGCAAGCGAGCTGGAACTTGTGGTTCTCAACCTTGCGGTCAACGCCCGCGACGCGATGCCGAGAGGGGGCACGATTGAAATCCGCGCGGAAAATGTTCCGCTTTTCGATCAGGGCGTCGCAAAGGACTTCGTCCGTCTTTCCGTCAGCGACAACGGATCCGGAATGACCCGCGAAGTGCAGGCGCGCGTGTTCGAACCTTTCTTTACCACGAAGGATATCGGCAAGGGGTCCGGCCTTGGCCTTGCGCAGGTGCATGGTTTCGTCCAGCAATCCGGGGGCAAGATAGACATCGAAAGCGAAGTCGGCCGAGGGACGAAGATAACCCTCATGTTGCCCCGTTCCTCGAAGGAACCCGGACCGGATCAGCACCATCTGGTGGATATGCACGTCGCGCGGCGCCGCCCAGCGTCGGCGGGCAGCGTCCTGCTGGTTGAAGACGACGACGAAGTCGCCGCTCTTGTCAGCGAGATGCTGGAGGATCTCGGTTTTCAGGTGGTGCGCGCAGCAACGGCGGCCGCCGCTCTGGGCGCTCTTGCGAACGGGCGGCGGATCGATCTGGTATTCTCGGACATCATGATGCCCGGAGGAATGAACGGCGTGGAACTGGCAAAGGAAATCCGGGCCCGCCGCATGGACCTGCCGATCCTGTTGACCAGCGGATATTCCGAAGTCGCCAAGCAAGCGGCAGACGCGCAAGGCATCAGGATCCTGCGCAAACCCTACCAGCTGGCCGAGCTGTCGGAGGCGCTCAGAGGCGCAATATCAAAGCATGACGCCAATTGATGCCGCCAGATCCGGTAGTCCCCAAGGAGGCTGCGAGATCCTGGGCATCAATCAGTAGAGGTCGCAATCGCCGAATTCACGCGGCCGCTTGAGAGATTGGTTCGAAGTGCAGTGCGCTTTCGCACAACTCTGAATAACAAATCCTTTAATCATTTATCCTAGGATCGCGGGGGTGGAGGGGTAGATGAGGGATTTTCTTGAAAGCACGGCTGGCAGACAGCTGGCGCAGGTGGCAGCAGTCGCGATGGTGCTGCTCGTCGGTTGTATTGCCTATGACGATCTGCTGCTGGGGCTGGTTCAGTCGATCAGTGCGGGAAAAGCTCATCTCATCATCATCGTACTCATCGTTGCGGGGCTTGCGAGCTTTGCCTATTCGGTGCTGCGCATCCTTGAGATGCGCAATGAAATGATGAACCGCCGGCGGGCCTTCGATGAAGCCGACCGTATCGCCACGCACGATCATCTGACGAAACTCCCCAACCGCTATGCCTTCGACAGGTTTGTCCTTTCGCACCCGGATGAGAATCTGGGGGAGATGGGTGAGGATATCGCGCCGCAGACCGCAACGGTGTTTTCGATCGATCTCGACGGCTTCAAGAAGGTCAATGACCTTCTTGGCCATCAGGGAGGCGATATCCTGTTGAAGGAAGTGTCACGGCGCATCTGCGCATTGGCTGAATATGAATGCGTCTTCCGCTTCGGCGGCGACGAATTCGTCGCCGTGGCCCGCAACCTGGTGCCGGAAAAGGAGGAGCTTTTCGCGCAATTGCTCATTCATTCGGTTTCTCGACCGGTCCGGATCGGCACCCTGCTGACGGAAGTGGGTGCCAGCGTCGGTTATGCGCGCCTGCCGGACCACGGTGGCTCGCTTGAGGAAGTCTGCCACCGGTCGGATGTCGCGCTGTACGAGGCGAAGAGCCGGGGCCACAACCAGTATTCCCTGTTCCAGCCTGAAATGCAGGAGAAGGTCTCTGAGCGGGCCAAGCTCGAAGGCGACCTTCGCCGCGCCATCGACGAGGGCAGGATCGAACCGTTCTACCAGCCGCTGATTAATCTCAGGACCGGTGAACTTTGCGGTTTCGAAGCGCTTGCCCGTTGGAACAAGGACGGCGTTTTCGTGTCACCACAGCAATTCATTGCCGTGGCCGAAGAGACCGGCCTGATTACCACGCTCTTCGAGCAGCTTCTGTCGAAGGCCTGCCGCGATGCGCAGCTTTGGCCGGGAGCTTTGTCGCTTTCCTTCAACGTGTCGCCAGTGCAGATGGAGGACAGGCTACTCGCGAGCCGCGTTCTCCACATTCTGCAGCAGACCGGCCTGCAGTCGTCGAGGCTGGAAATCGAGATCACCGAAAACGCTCTGATCGACGACCCGGACCTTGCCGCCGCGACGATCGAGCAATTCCATGCCGCCGGCATCCAGGTGGCGCTCGACGACTTCGGAACCGGATATTCCAGTCTGGCGCAGTTGGCGCGCTTCAAGTTCGACAAGATCAAGATCGACAAGAGTTTTGTGTCGAGCTTCACTCATAATGACAAGAACGCCAAGATCATCGACGCAGTGCTTGGCCTAAGCCGCAGCCTCAACCTCAAGACTACTGTCGAAGGGATCGAGGAAAATGCCCAACTCGCCTATTTCCTTGGCCAGGGCTGCGATATCGGGCAGGGCTACATCTTCGGCAAGGCAATGCCTCAATCGGAAGTGGTCGGTTTCGTCAACGACCGCAAGCGGGCGCTGAGCGCCTGACGAAGTCTTGCCCGTGAAGGGACGGACAAAAGATCCTGGCCGGGCGCGCCCGTCGTCACCACATTCCACGCCGCGCGGCTCTTGGAGATATAGTCGAGCGAGGCAAGTTTGCGGGCCAGGAGATAGGGGTCTTCGTTGGTGGTAGATGCGGTTGCGACGAAGCCGATGCGGCTCGTCACCTGCGACAGCGCGGACAACGGGCTCACAGGTTCGAAATGTGCATCCTGCTAGATGTCTTGTCCAGCGATCGCATTTCTCGGAGGCGCCAGGCGCGCGGCGTTTCGCCCGTCTGCTTCACGAAAAAACGCGAGAAATAGGCAGGGTCGGCAAAGCCGAGGCGATGACCGACCTCCTGTACGGAGGCGAGCGAGAAGACGAGTTCACGCTTGGACTCCTCGATCAGCTTGGCGGTGATCAGGTCGTGCGCCGTGCAGCCCGCCATCGACCGGACGACGCGGTTGAGATGGGTCAGCGAGATGCCGAGCTCGGCCGCATAAAAGGATATCGGCTTGTGCGCGCGGAAATGCTGCTGGATCAGGCCGTTCAGCATCTCCATCCGCCGTTCGCCCTCGTTCGCCGGGAGCTGGTTGAGGTTGTCGGCGTGGGAGATGCGCGCTGTCAGCCTCAGGGCGAGCTTCACATAGGAAGTCAGAAGTTCGTTGCGCCCGTTGTTGCGGTGATCGAATTCCTCGCCAATTCGTTTCAGCGTTTGCATCACGTAGGCCGCATCGGCATTCAGCGGGTCGAGCGGGGTTAGGTGCGGTGTCGCGAGCCATTCGCTGAAGCGGCTGCGTTCCCCCGGCTGGGGGGCGAGATGGGCACTCAGGATGGTGATGACCAAGCCCTCGATATCGCGGGAGAACCGGAAGCCGTGACTGAGGCCGGGAGGGACGGTGATTGCCGACGGTGGTCGGATAGGATGCGTTTCACTGTCGAAAGACGCGTCGCCCGACCCCGCCTCGATGTACAGTATCTGAAAGAATGACTCATGCCGATGCAGGCGGATTTCCCACCGGTGGCGGCTGCTTCTCGAGCTGATGGTTTCGCAATGCAGCCAGAAATCATGCCGCTTGCCCGGATCCTCCCCGTATAGCTGATAGGTCGGTATGTGCCTGTTCATCTGATGTCTCCGGCAAGCATGTTCGGTTTGTCCAATTTTTTGGCTCGAATGTCCATTGCCGCCCATGCGGAAGCCGAGCACAATTTGCCACACGAAAACATCTGGGAGGAGATGAATGAGAACGCAGGTCGCCATTATCGGCTCCGGGCCGTCAGGGCTCTTGCTTGGCCAGCTTCTGACGGAAGCCGGCATCGACAACATCATCCTTGATCGTGTCGGCAAGGACTACATCCTCGGTCGCGTGCGCGCCGGCGTGTTGGAGGAGGGCACGGTCGGGCTGATCGACCAATCCGGAGCCGGCTCGCGGCTGCACGCTGAGGGCCTGCCGCACGAGGGTTTCTCGCTCGCCTTCGACGGCCGCGACCATCGGATCGATCTCCACGGGCTGACCGGTGGCAAGCGTGTCATGGTCTATGGTCAGACGGAAGTGACCCGCGACCTGATGGAACGTCGCGAGGCAAGCGGGGCCCGGACGATCTACGAAGCCGCCAATGCCGCGCCCCATGATTTCGACACCCGCCTGCCCTTCGTCACCTACGAAAAGGACGGCAGCACGCATCGCATCGATTGCGATTTCATCGCCGGCTGCGACGGCTTTCACGGCCCGAGCCGCAACGCCGTACCGAAAAGCGCAATCCATGTTTTCGAAAAGATCTATCCGTTCGGCTGGCTCGGCATCCTGGCAGATGTCGCGCCCGTCAGTCATGAGCTGATCTATGCCAATCATCCTCGCGGTTTCGCGCTTTGCTCGATGCGATCGGCGACCCGCAGCCGCTACTATATCCAGTGCGCCCTCGACGAGAAGATCGAGGACTGGAGCGATGACCGGTTCTGGGACGAACTTCGTCGCCGCCTGCCTGCGCATCATGCGGAAGCGCTGATCACCGCGCCGTCCTTCGAGAAATCGATCGCACCGCTACGCTCGTTTGTTGCCGAGCCGATGCGGTTCGGCAGCATGTTCCTCGTCGGCGATGCGGCTCATATCGTGCCGCCGACCGGGGCCAAGGGGCTGAACCTGGCTGCGAGCGACGTGCACTACCTCTTCCGCGGGCTGCGGGAGCACTACCAGGAGCGTTCCGACGCCAGCCTCGACGCTTATTCCGAAAAGGCGCTTGCGCGTGTATGGAAGGCGGTGCGTTTCTCCTGGTGGATGACGACGATGATGCATCGGTTTCCCGACGCCGGCGAATTCGACCAGAGGATACAGGAAGCCGAACTGGACTACCTGACGCATTCGCGGGCGGCATCGACGGCGCTTGCGGAAAACTATGTGGGCCTGCCCCTCTGACGCCCTTCGACCGAGCGCGGGGCGGGCAATGCAACCAAGCGGGTGCGGCCCGAAGTCGAGAACTGTCAGCCGGCCCAGGCCCCCTGCCGATAACCGCGCCTCACCTTGCCGCGGGCAAGCGCCACAAGCCGGCGTTCCGCCTCCTGCCGCGAGCCAAACAGATCTATGCGGAAACGGCCCTTGGTACCGATACGGCCCCAGTTGCGGGTCAGCGCCGCGCCGTCGAAAAGGTCCGGTTCGACGGTGAGCACATAGAAGCGGGCCATGTTGCTGGCGGGGTCGCGGCGGGTGAGGAGAAGCGGTTCGCTGGTCATGCCGGCAGAATCGCAAGTCTGGATTCTGCCGTCCAACGACATGATTGAATCGATCCGGCCTCATCGATTCACTGCGCTGATAGGTTCAGCGCAGCAGGGATTTCAGGAGCCTCGCGACGCCCTTCAGCGGTTCCAGATAGCGCTCGGCCATTTCCGCCGCGGGCACGCTTGCCGCCGGTGCACCGATATTGATCGCGGCCACCACCCGGCCGCGATCGTTTTCCAGCGGCACGGCAATCGAACAGAGGCCGAGTTCCAGCTCCTGGTCGATGACGGCAAAGCCCTCTTCGCGGACGCGGGCAAGCTCTTCCATCAGCCGGGCAGGGTCGGTGAGGGTGCGCGGCGTGAAGGGTCTGAGGTTGGTCTGCTTGAGAAGCGCACGGGCCTCGTCCTCGGGCATGGCCGCCAGCAGCACGCGACCCATCGAGGCGCAATAGGCCGGGAGGCGGCTGCCGGGCATCAGGTTGATCGACATGACCCGCTTTTGCGAGGCGCGGGCGATATAGACGACTTCCGTGCCGTCGAGCACGCTTGCGGATGCGCTCTGGTGAACCTCCTCGGCGAGCTTGTCGAGGAAAGGCTGGACGATATGGGGCAGGGGGGTGGCGGAGAGATAGGCATGGCCGAGCCGCAAAATCTTCGGCGTCAGCACGAAGAACTTTCCGTCATAGTCGGCATAGCCAAGTTCGGCCAAGGTCAGCAGGCAGCGGCGGGCCGTCGCGCGGTCGAGCCCGGTCGCCTTCGCCACGTCCGCGATCGCCAGCCGTGGCGTCGTCTCGCCGAAAGCCTCGATGACCTTCAGTCCTCGTGCGAAACCGCTGACAAAATCCGTTTCCTGCATGGTTTCTCCCGAACCGGCCCCTTCGAGGCAATGTGTGATGGCGAGGATGTGCCCATCTCCGCATCATTGGTTCACACAATATGTGCGGTATATGAACAAAGGTCAATTATCGCACAAATGGCTTGCTGTCTATCCCGCGCTGATCTATCTCTTCCCCCGAGGCACGGCGGTCACCTCCGCCGACGATAGCGAAGGAGATATCCCGTATGGACAAGACAATCGGGAGCACGGCGGAAGCCGTCTCCGGGATCGGTGATGGCGCGACCATCATGATCGGCGGTTTTGGCGGATCGGGGGCGCCGATCGAGCTGATTCATGCCCTGATCGACAAGGGAATCAAGGACTTGACGGTCATCAACAACAATGCCGGCAATGGTCGCATCGGCATTGCCGCGATGATCGACGCGGGCATGGTCAGGAAGATGATCTGCTCGTTTCCAAAATCGTCCGATCCGCGTGCCTTTACAGACCGATACCTGGCGGGTCAGATCGAGCTCGAACTCGTGCCGCAGGGCACGCTGGCCGAGCGCATCCGCGCCGGCGGGGCCGGCATCCCGGCCTTCTACACCCCGACCGCTTATGGTACCGAACTTGCCAACGGCAAGGTGATCGCCGAGTTCGACGGCCGCCATTATGTGCAGGAGCGCTGGCTGAAGGCGGATTTCGCCATCGTCAAGGCGCAGCTGGGCGATCCGCTCGGCAACCTCACCTACAACAAGGCCGGCCGCAACTTTAACCCGCTGATGTGCATGGCTGCCGCCAAGACGATCGTGCAGGTGTCGAAGATCGTTCCGCCCGGCGGCATCGATCCCGAACATGTCGTAACCCCCGGCATCTTCATCGACCGCGTCGTCGAAGTTCCGAACCCACAACAGGAAGAAGAGCTCATCCGAGCCGGAGTGGCATACGTATGACCGTCAACACGCGAGAAGACATCAAGCTCTCCAACGCCCAGATCGCCTGGCGCGCGGCCCAGGACATCCAGGACGGCGCCTATGTGAACCTCGGCATCGGCTTTCCTGAAATGGTCGCCCGTTACCAGCCTCCGGGCCGTGAAGCGATCTTCCACACCGAAAACGGCATCCTGAATTTCGGCGAAGCGCCGAAGCAGGGCGAAGAGGACTGGGATCTGATCAACGCCGGCAAGAAGGCCGTGACGCTGAAGCCGGGCGCCGCCTTCTTTCACCATGCGGACAGCTTCGCCATGGTGCGCGGCGGCCATTTGGACGTCGCCATCCTCGGCGCGCTGCAGGTGGCCCAGAACGGCGACCTCGCCAACTGGCGTGTCGGCTCGAAGGGCGTTCCGGCGGTCGGCGGCGCCATGGACCTCGTGCACGGCGCCAAGCAGGTCTGCGTCATCACCGAGCACGTCACCAAGAACGGCGAGCCGAAATTAGTTGAAGCTTGTACCTTTCCGTTGACCGGCGTTGCCTGTATCACTCGGGTCTATACGAGCCATGCCGTCATCGACATCGTCGAAAAGCATTTCGTCCTGCGCGAAAAGCTGGCCGATATGACAGTCGAAGAACTGCAGGCCATGACCGGCGCGCGCCTGCATATCGATGGCCCCGTCGCCGATCTTGTCGTGCCAAAACTGTAAGAGAGAAGATCATGACCGAAGCCTTTATCTGCGACTATATCCGCACCCCGATCGGCCGTTTCGGCGGCTCGCTTTCCTCCGTGCGCGCTGATGACCTCGGCGCAATCCCGTTGAAAGCGCTGATGGAGCGCAATGCTTCGATCGATTGGGAAGCGGTTGCCGACGTCATCTACGGCTGCGCCAACCAGGCCGGCGAAGACAACCGCAACGTCGCCCGCATGGCGTCGCTGCTTGCCGGACTGCCCGTTAGCGTTGGCGGCACGACGATGAACCGTCTCTGCGGTTCAGGCATGGACGCGGTCATCACCGCCGCCCGCGCGATCAAGGCCGGCGAGGCCGAGCTGATGATTGCCGGCGGCGTCGAAAGCATGTCCAGAGCGCCGTTCGTGATGCCGAAGGCCGAAACCGCGTTCTCGCGCAATGCCGAGATCTACGACACGACGATCGGCTGGCGTTTCATCAATCCGCTGATGAAGAAGCAGTATGGCGTCGATTCCATGCCGGAAACCGGCGACAACGTGGCGATCGACTACAAGGTCTCCCGCGAGGACCAGGACGCGTTTGCCGTCCGCAGCCAGGCGAAAGCCTCGGCGGCCCAGGAAAACGGCCGTCTCGCCAAGGAAATCACCTCGGTGACCATCCCGCAGCGCAAGGGCGATCCGGTGGTCGTTTCGAAGGACGAACATCCGCGCGCGACCAACATGGAAGCTCTCGCCAAGCTCAAGGTGCTGAACAAGATCGAAGGCGCCACGGTCACCGCCGGCAACGCTTCTGGCGTCAACGACGGCGCCGCAGCCCTGATCATTGCTTCGGAAGCGGCGGCCAGGAAATATGGCCTGACTCCGATCGCCCGCATCATGGGCGGCGCGACCGCCGGCGTTCCCCCGCGCATCATGGGCATCGGTCCGGCTCCGGCCACTCAGAAGCTCTGCGCCCGTCTCGGCATTTCGCCGAAGGATTTCGACGTGATCGAACTCAACGAAGCCTTTGCGAGCCAGGGCATCGCCGTTTTGCGCGAACTCGGCCTCCAGGAAGACGCCGAATATATCAACCCGAATGGCGGCGCGATCGCGCTCGGCCACCCGCTCGGCATGTCCGGTGCCCGCATTTCCGGCACGGCGGCGCTCGAGCTGTCGTTGCGCAAGGGCAGATACGCGCTCGCCACGATGTGCATCGGCGTCGGGCAGGGCATCGCGGTCGCTTTGGAGCGGGTTTAATCTGGAAATCCCCCTCCCCGACAGGAGAGGGGGAATCTCCCGGTTGAACAGGCACTTGTCAGATCGTCGCAACTGGCTGTTGGACCTTGGTCCCGGTATCCGCAAAGCCTATATAGGACGAGCCGCAAATTCAGCGGAACCAAGGTTTTGAGATGAGCGACGAATTGCAGGGGCGCGCGGCGCATATCGCAGCGATCCGGGAACGCGCGGAAGCGGAAATGAAGGCGATCGGCATCGACGATGCCTTCATCGGCAAGCTGGTCGATACGTTTTATGGCCGTGTTCTGGCGCATCCGGAACTGGGGCCTGTCTTCGACGCACGGCTTTCCGGGCGGTGGCCGGAGCATATGGCGAAGATGAAGAGCTTCTGGTCCTCCGTCGCCTTCCGCAACGGCGCCTATGGCGGAAAGCCGGTCCAGGCGCATGCGGGCGTCGCCAACATGACGCCGGAGCTTTTCCCGAAATGGTTGGAGCTGTTTGCCGCGACGCTGGACGACATTGCTCCGACCCAGGAGGCGAAGGCCTGGTTCATGGCGACGGCGGAGCGTATCGCACGAAGCCTGACGCTCTCGCTCTTCTACAATCCGGCGCTTGACGATCCTGCCCTCAAACAGGCCTGACGGCAGGCCGCAGGTCGATCGAACCTAAAGGTGGCGGCCTGCATCCAGCGCTTCCTCGGCTTCACCGAGCGACATTTCGAAGATCTTCTTGCCGATATCGAAGCTGAACCCGGCTCTGGCGAAGGCGGAGAGTTCCTTCGCCTTGCGCTTTTCGTCGAGCTCGCTCTTGCGAAACGGCCCGAAGGCGCGCTTGCGGGCGAGGATGAGAGCCGCATGGAAATCATCCGCCTCGGCAATGGCGGCCGCGACGGTGACGCTCGCCACGCCCTTCTGCGACAATTTCTGGGCAATGGCCCGCCTCGACCTGCCGCCGCGCATGCCCGAGCGGGTGCTGATTGCGGCAAAGGCTTCATCATCCAGGGCCTTGTTGTCATAGGCGAATTTCACGGCGAACTCAGCGAGCGCCCTGACCTGGACCTCGCCGATATCCTCGAATTTCTGGCGTGCCTTTCGCGTTATGGCGTCGAAGAGCTGCTTTTCCGTGTGCATCCGCCGCTCGATGCGATAGATCGTCGAATTGCGCGCCCAGGACAACATGCGCGGCGTCGGCGCATCGGATTGCGGCGTCTCCTCGTCCAAATCCAGTTCAGGCCTCCCGCCTCTTTTCCCGCGCTTCCCGCGATGCGGCGCCGAACTTCTTACATCATGCAGCGGCGGTGAAACAACATCGTCGCGGCAGCCGTGTCATACCGCAGGAACGGCCTTCAGCACATCCTGATGCACGACAATCCGGGCATGGTAGGGGACGCGCGTATAGAGATCCATGACGTCCTGATTGACGAGGCGCACGCAACCCGATGACGTCGCCTTGCCGATCGAGGCCCATTCCGGCGAGCCGTGCAGGCGGTAGAGCGTGTCCTGGCCGTTCTGGAAGATGTAGAGCGCGCGGGCTCCGAGCGGGTTCTTGATACCCGGATCCATGCCGCCGTTCTCGATGGAAAACTTCTTGAGGCTCGGCTGGCGCGCGACCATCTCGTTCGGCGGCTTCCAGCGCGGCCAGGGCTGGCGCCAGTGGATGACGCCTTCGCCCTGCCAGGCAAAACCGTCCTTGCCGATGCCGACGCCGTAGCGCATCGCCGTGCCGCCGGGCTCCACCACGTAGAGAAAACGGCCGGGCGTGTCGACGACCACCGTGCCGGGCAGTTCACCGGTCGGATCGACCACGCGCTGGCGATAATATTTCGGGTCGATCTGCTTATAGGGGATCGCCGGCAGGAGATGGCCGCCGTCCTCGACGGCGGCATATCTGGCCTGCAATTCCGCTTCGCTCGGGGGCTCGATCGGGCGGCGGGCCATTTCCGGGACCGGCGCTCGCTCAGCGGTGGTGGCGCAGCCGGCAAGTGTTGCGGTCATCGAGACGGAACCGATAACGAAGGCGCGCCGCGACATCTGGTATTCGCTGGTCATGGACCGAAAAATCTTTCTGAAAATCAACGTGTGTGAGCTATTAGCGGTTTCGAGCCCGGACCAGCAAGGCGCGGCGCATCACATCACGGTGACCTTGCTGTCATCGATCAACCGGCGAATTCAATCCGTCGCGCTGGCCTCGTAAAACGTCCTGGCGTCCTCCGCAAAACTCCTGCGCGAATCCGGCCTGGTGTAGAACATGTGGCCGCCGCGATAGACCTTGAGCTCGGCGCGGCCGGCTGCGAGGTCGGGCGGCAGGTGGTCGATGACGTAGCGGCTGGCGCCATAAGGCGTCAGCGCGTCGCTATATCCGTGGGCGATCATCAGCTTGAAGGACGGGATGACCGAGAGCAGGTCGCGGATATCGGTGGAAGCGCTGGCGAGCGAACGGGAGTCTCCGCCGCGGCTGCCGTTCCATTCCCAGCGACGGTTCACCTCCTCGTTCAGCAGCGAGTAGGTCATTTCTGTCGCAAACCCGAGTTCGTTGCGGGCATAGGCGGCAAAGGTGGCGCCATAGGCGCGCGTGTAACCTTCGAGGATCGGGTCGTCGTTGCGGGTGACGGCATCTTCCGGATAGGCATCCGGCACCGAATAGGAAGCATCGTAGGGGCTGACGACTTTCCCAGCGCCGCCCATCTGCTTGGCATAGACATCGCCGACGAAACCGCGGGTGCGGGCGACGACATCCCTCGCAATACCGGTGATCTCCGACACGCGGCCATAGAATGTCTCTGCCGCCTGGCCGGTGGGCGAAGGGCCGGCAAGCCCGACGAGATAATCGCCGATCGCGAACCGCTCGGCCTCCACGAGCTTTTCCGGCGTGAACTGGTTGCGGCGCTCCAGCTCAGCCGCTGCGAGCGAGGGAAGTTGCAGCGCCGCACTCAAGGGATCGTCGGAATTGGCGAGGAACCGGCCTTCGACCAGCGGCGACAGCATGATGATACCGGAAGCCAGCATCCCCTGACTGTTCTTCAGCGACACGGCGACCTTGGCGGCGCGAAAACCGCCATAACTTTCGCCGAGCAGGTATTTCCGCGCATCGAGTCGGTTGTTCTTCTGGACGTAGAGCGCGATCGCCTTGGACAGGCTGTCGGCATCCTGCCGCACGCCGTAATAGGCGCCGGCTGCGTCATTGCTGGCGGCGCGGCTCCAGCCGGTGCCGACCGGATCGACCAGGACGAGATCGGTGAAAGCGAGCCAGCTTTCGGGATTGTCCTTCAGCTGAGGTGTCGTGCCATTGTCGCCGGTCGCGCCGAATTCCAGGATTTTCGGGCCGACCAGGCCGAGATGCAGATAGGCGGAGGCGGCGCCCGGGCCGCCGTTGAAGGCGAAGGTGAGGGGCCTGCCGGGTGCCCGGTTCCTGGCGATATAGGCGGTATAGAAGATCTTTGCCGAGCGGTTGCCGTCCTGGCCGAACAGATCGAGCGTGCCGGCCGTCGCGGTGTAGGGCAGGTCGCCGGAAGGGCCCTTGAAGACGTGTTCGGTGGTGGAATCCGCCGGTATCAGGCTGAATATGCCGCCACCGCTACCTTGCTCCGCCTGGCGCCCGCGCTCGCGGTTATCGTCCCCACCGCGCTGCTGCTGCGCCTGGACCGGCGCCGAAAGTGCAAGGACTACGGCGAGAGATGCAATCATCCGGTTAAACGACAACTGAAATCCTCCTTGGCCAGCCTCACCCTATGTAGGGCGGCGCGGCGATCCGCAAAACTCAACTCCTATTGATCGATGGCGGCGGGGGCACATTTGCCGATCTTCGGCGCTTTCGAGGCGGCGCCCGTAAGCGCAAATAACCGTGTAAATCCGCCGACTGACGGTGCGGATTGCTGAGCGATCGATAGCCACAAGCGCACATAGCATTTACGCTCACCGCCATGATTCCCAAGGCCACAATACCAAAAACGCCGTTTCAGCCCATGCCGGCAGCTCGCTGGGCGGGGCCTCAGAGCTTTGGCGCCGACACCGCGGACGCAGCATTCATGGCCGGTGGGGCGCTTTATCCGCTCGATCAGATCGTGCGTGCCGAGCCTGACTGGGCCGGCGCCTGGCGGCAGCGGCTGGCGCTGAAATGCGCGTCGGCAGCGGTGCGGCTTGCGGGGCGTTCGGAGGATGAAGCGGGGCTGCGAGACGCGTGGCTATTGCGAAAGCCGGGGGACGATCCCGGCCCTGCCGGGCAGATCCTTTCCGCCTGGAAGCGGCTTGGCTCTCGTTCAACCGTGCTCGATGCGGATGTGCTGCAGATGACGGCCGGCATGCTCGGCATCAAATGGGACGAGCCGCTTGCAACGCTCACGCAGATTGTCGATGACCTCGCCTTGACCGGATCAGCCGCGCCGTTCGCGTCCGCGGCGATCGTCCGCGAGGCGTACACGATCCGCCCGGATGCCGAAGCGCTTGGCTGGTGGCTCGCCGATCTCCTTCTGGCGCAGAAGCTGCGCTGGCCCGTGCCGGTGCCGCTGTTGATGAGCCAGCGCTTTTCTTCGGTGTTCCGCGCCGAGGGTGGGCGCGGTCGCATCCGGCCCGGCGAAGAGGGGTTCGAGCGGGCGATCTGCCTTGCCCTGGTGCATGCCGCGACCGAAGCCGGCCGGCTGGCGGCCGAGATTGCCCGGCGCGCCGACCGGCTTGCCTTCGTCACGCCGAAGCTGCGTGCGAAAGGAGCGGAGGATGGGCTGCGCCTGCTGCTCTCCGAAGACGCCGTTTCAGGCTCCCTGCAAACGCCGAACCTCTCCCGTTTCGCGTCGCGCCGGCTGTTCGAACGGCTGCAGCAGCTGGAAGCGGTCCGTGAGCTTTCCGGCCGCTCCACCTTCCGCATCTACGGGCTCTGAGCATGGCGAAGCGGGCGCGGCAAATCGTCATCGACAAGGAACTTCTCCACCTGACGCAGGCAGGGCGGCATCGCCAATGGGCGGCACGGATAGAGGCGGTGATCTTTGCCTCTTCCGAACCCGTCACCCGAAAGGCGCTGGAGCGCGTCGTCGGAGAGGACTGCGATATCGAAGCGATCATCGAGGAAATCCGCGAGGCAATCGCCGGCCGGCCCTATGAACTCGTCGCGGTCGCCGGCGGCTGGCAGCATCGCACCCGGCCGGAGTTTGCGGATGTCATCCATGCCTCAGGCACCGCCAACGCCCCTCCGGCAGACCTGACCGATCACCAGGCGCTGGTGCTGATGACGGTCGGTTATTTCCAGCCGGTGACGCGCGCCGAAATTTCGAAGATTTTCGGGCGCGAGGTGAGCCGCGATACGATCGCCACGCTCCGGCAGCTCGGCTTCCTCGCCTCCGGCCCGCGCAGTCCGACTCCCGGTGCGCCTTATACCTATATCACCACGCCTGCCTTCCTCACCGCCTTCGGTTTCGACACGCTGCGCGACCTGCCGGATACCGAAATGCTGGAGGATGCCGGACTGCTGACCCGCACGCTGCCGGTCGATGATTTCGTCGAGCCGGAACTGGAGGACGACGACGATTAGCAGCGGTGCTTGCAATGAGCGGAAGTTGGGCTCATATTGAGCAATCGGTGATCAAAAATTGGATCAAGACTTCTCATGGCTCATGCTTTTGAAATCGGCGCCGCTGCTTTCCGTGAACCCCAGTCCGCGCTTCTGTCGGCACGGCGGGTCTCCGATCTTCTCGGCCTGACGCAGGCGGAACTGGCAAAACTGATCGGCGTCGCCCGCAACACGCTGACGGCAAAAAGCGGTGCCCGCAAGGTCGATCTGGCGTTGAGCCCCGTCGTGCGCATCCTGGCGATGGCAAGCGAGATGGCCGGCGACGAAAACCGCGCGGCGATCTGGTTCAAGCACCAGCCGATCCCGGGCTGGGCCGGCAAGACGGCTTACGATCTTGTCGGCGAAGGCAAGGCCGACAAGGTGCTCGCCTATCTGGAGGCGGTACGCTCCGGCGTTTATGCCTGAACCCATAATCCTCTGGCGTGCCTATGTGCCCCGCTGGGCGCATGCGCCGCTTTCCGGCGACGGCGCCGCCCGTTTCGGCGGGCGCTGGAACCCGCTCGGCGCGGCGACCATCTATGCCGCGCGCGAGCTTTCCACCGCCTGGGCAGAGTACAACCAGGGTTTCGTCCAGCACCCGGCCCTGATCGCACAGCTTCGGCTCGACGGCGCGCGGCTGGCGGATCTGACCAATCCGGAGATTCTGGCCTGCCTTGGTGTTGACGTGTCGATCCATCGCTGTGAATGGCGCGCTGATCTCGACACCGGGCGGTTGCCGTCAACGCATCTCCTCAGGGAGAGGCTGCTCCAGGAGGGCCGCGACGGCGTTGTCTATCCATCCTTCATGTCTCCGGGCGGAACCTGTGTCGCCCTCTGGCGCTGGAACGGCAAAGACCAGCCGAAGCTGACGATCACGGATCCCGACGGCCGATTGCCAAAAAACCCGGCTTCCTGGCTATAGCTGGGAGAGCGGCGTAGTTTCTTTCCCACAATGGAATCGGTCCGACGCCGCAGGAAAACCACCCGCTCGGTGCCACACCCTTGGCTGTATGGAAAATACTCGGTTCAACCTTGGCATTCAAAATTTAGCGGAATGTAATGTTTTGGATGCATGGTGCGCCGAGAGAAGGCGGTGCTATGCAGCAGAACATCCGTATCACATCGCACGTCACGATCGTGCTGACATTGCTGACGGCCCTGACGGCTCTGCTTCTCGCCGGCTTCATGTGGCTTGCCTCGGCGAAGGTAGACGATCTCGCCTTGATCCGCCAGAAGGGCTATGTCGAACAGGGCCTCGATGAGCAGATGAAAGCCGTGCAGCATGAACTGGAAAGCGTCACGGTGTGGAACGACGCGGTCCTGCTTGTTGCCAAGGATGATCACCAATGGATTGCCGATAATATCGGCACATGGGTGCACAAGTATTTCAGCCACGACCGCACCTATCTGTTCAACGAGCGGGACGAGCTGGTCTTCGCCATGCGGGACGGCGAGGATATTGCGCCCCTGACCTTTCTCGACGATGAAAGGGCTGCGGCCGCCTTGCGGGAAGACATCCGTGCGATGCTTCACAAACGGATCGCAGTCGGCGGTTCCGGCTCCTCGGCGCTTACCGGGATTTTCGCGGAGAAGATCCTCTCGATTGCCGGCCGGCCGGCCGTCGTCAGCGCAAGGCCGATCATCCCGAGCAGCGACGAGGTCTCGGTCGAGGCCGGCCAGGAATTCATCGCGGTCGCCGTAAGATTTCTGGATACCAGCGCGGTCGAAAAAATCGCTCGTTACGCGCGGATCGAAACGCTGCATTTTACAGCCGACGCGGCCGAATCGACCGCGGCCATTCCGGTCATAGCCACGGCCGGCCCGACGATTGGATACATGGCATGGCAGCCCGTCCGGCCGGGCCTGATGCTCATCGAGCAGATCGCGCCGGTCGGCATTGCAGGCATCATCGTGGCGATGGGCGTGGTGATCTTCCTGGGCAGGGGCTTGCGCAAGACGTCCCTTGATCTGTCCGAGAGCCGCCTGGCACTGATGCGCCACCGCGATCAGCTCGAAGAAAGCGTCAGGCTCCGGACAACGGAGATCGAGCGGCAGCGAGAGGAACTGGACAGGCTTTTGGCGCAGGAACGGCATGTGAACGCCCTGCAGCGTCAGTTCGTTAGCATGGCTTCTCATGAATTCCGCACGCCGCTTGCCATCATCGATGCTGCGGCGCAGCGCCTGTCGCGCACGAAAACCAACCAGAAGCCCGAATATGTGGAAGAAAAGTCGGCCCAGATCCGGTCCGCCGTGCTGCGCATGGTGGACCTGATGGAGAGCATCCTGTCGGCGGGCCGGCTGGAGACCGGCAAGACCACACTGAAGCCGGAACGCCTCTCGCTGGCGGAGATCATCGAATCCTGCTGCGCCCGACAAATGGATGTTCGCAGGTCCCACACGATTCACCGGGACCTCTCGCATCTGCCCCAGACGATCTTTGCCGATCGGACCACGATCGAGCAGGTCTTCACCAACCTGCTTTCGAACGCCGTGAAATATGCGCCCCAGGCGCCGGACATCCATATTCGGACCTCGACGAAAAACGGCATGTCCTATGTGTCTATCCAGGATGCCGGCATCGGCATGGATGCAGAGGACCTGCCGAAGCTTTTCCAGCCCTATTACCGAGCCCGCAGCGCGACCGGCATTGCCGGCACCGGCATCGGCCTCAACCTCGTCAAGCAGATTATCGACCTGCATGGCGGTTCGATCTCGGTCGAAAGCGCACTCGGCCGGGGAACAACATTCACGGTGGCGCTCCCCAACAAGGGACCGCTCGCAAATCTCATCAAACGAGCAGCTTAGGGAACAGCAGGATGATCACCGTATTATGCATCGACGACGAAGCGGATATTCGTCAGCTCATCGTCGAGGAACTGACGGACGCCGGGTTTGCAACTCTGGAGGCCGCCAACGGGCAGGAGGGGCTGGAAGCCATCCTGTCGTACTGGCCGGACATCGTTATCTGCGACATTTCGATGCCCGTCATGGACGGTCATCAGCTCCTGGCAGAAATCCAGATGAACCACGCCGAGCTCTTCAATATCCCCTTCATCCTGCTGTCGGCTTTAACCGACAAGGAGAATGTATTGACGGGTCTGCGGGCAGGGGCGGCGGACTATCTGACCAAGCCGATCGATTTCGATCTTCTGCTGGCAAAGCTCGCCGGCTGCATCGCCCGCCTCGAAAACGACCGGGCCGTCGGACGGGCACTTTGATCCCAGGGCAGGGCGTCGGCCCCTCCCTTTCGGTCATGTCGGGCCAATCGTCGGCAATGTATTGTCAGCTATGGATGTTGGGTTCCACGTCGCACCCGCCAACATTCGGCCGGCTCGGTGCGCCGGTCTCGAACGCCGGCATCGGCACCCCGCCGGCGGCCTGCTTCCAGGGGCAGCGGTAATCCTTGTCAGTCGCCCTTGGAGGGTTCGTCGCGCTCGCGAAGATTGCGGGCGACGAGGCGACAGAGGTCGCGCAGCTGCTGGTAGCTTTCCTGGGGGAGGAACGAGAACACTTCCCGTTCGACAGCGTCGGCGGCCGCATCGCAGGCCTTGATCATCCGCTTGCCCTCGGTCGTCAGGCTCATGCGCAGGATGCGGCGGTTGGCCGGGTCTTCCTTCCGGGTAATGAGATTGCGGCGCTGCAGCCCGCCGATCAGCTCGTTCATTGTCTGCGGCGTCACGAAGAAACGACGGGAGAGTTCGGCCGAGGAAAGGCCTTCGCGGCTGCCGATAACGCTCAGCACCGTATATTGAATACCGGTCATCTGCAGTGCAGACAGGGCTACGTCCAGCCGGCTGCGCACGGCGTGATTCGCCTGGTTCAGGAAGTAGATTGCCCGGGGCTGCTGCATCACCCAGTCGCTGGTGCTTGCTTCTTCGGGCTTCGTGTCTTCAGCCATCACGATGCGGCGACCTTCTTCAAACGGTTATATGAGCGGGGTAGCGGAGAAAATGCAGCCGCACAAGTCGCGATGCACGAAACCCTCAACTTCCTGAAGCGCCGAGCCGCATCGACAGGGATCTGGCAGCGCGTAGCGTGGCGGTCAGCGGCATGCCGGAAGGCGCAATATCGAAGCCGTCCTGGCGGCCGAGCACGGTGATGACCGCTTTCAGGTGCGCGCGGTGATCGAAGACGGGAGCGGCAACGGCAGAGAAGTCAGGCACTGTGGCAGGAAGCGTTGCGGCGTACCCTTCGCGGCGCACATCGGCGAGTTCGGTTATGAAACGCGCAGCCGAGGCTTCCCCTTCGCCATCCTGGTGCATCATGGCGCGCAGGTGATGTTCCCACTCGGCATTCGGCAGGTTGGCCATGAAGACCCGGCCGGTCGCAGTCGGCCATAGGCGCACCAGCGACCCGACCTTGATCTCATAGACGCTGTCAGAACGGCCTTCGATCTTGTCGACCACCACAGGCGCATCGCCGTTCCACACCGCCAGCGTCACCGTCTCGCCGAGCTCGGCGGCAAGCTGCGAAATCGTCGCGCGAGCAAGGCTGAGAAAATCGGTGCGCGAGAGCGAGGCGAGGCCGAGCTGCAATGCCGAATCGCCAAGATCGTAAAGGCCGGAAAGCCGGTCTTGAGCGACGAAACCCGTGCGCACCAGGCTGACGAGGTAACCATGCGCCATGCTCGGCGTCATGCCGGCGGCAGCCGCGATATCGTTCAGCCGCATGGCGCGGCCGGCATGCTGGATTGCCGTCAGCACCTTCAGTCCCTTTTCAAGCGACTGGATGCCGGCGCCCTTTGTTTCCGGGCCCTTGCTTGCCGTTTTTTGTTTTACCGACGCGTCCATGACCTCTCCGCTTGACGTCCTCAATCATCTTTATACAATATAACTGAATGATTTCAAGAATATTGAAATCGGCGCGAAGGAAGGGAGGAGAACCTTGGCGGAATATCTGGTTTGTTCGGAGGATGAGATTGCCGACGGCGGTCGCAAGGTCGTCGCCTGCGGGGAGCGGGAGATCGGCATTTTTCGGGTGAAGGGTGCACTGCATGCCTGGCACAACATGTGTCCGCATCGGCAGGGGCCGATCTGTCAGGGCCGCATCTATCCGCAAGTCATCGAGCCTGTCGACGAAAGGCAAGAGGTGCGGACGCTTCAATATAATGAGGAGAACATGCACGTGGCCTGTCCGTGGCACGGTTGGGAATTCAACCTGGAGACCGGCCGGAATGCCGGGCCGGCCAAATACCGCCTGCACCGCGCCGAGCTGGCGATCCGGGAGGGGCAGATTTATGTCGTCCTCTGAACCCACGTTTCGCAACGGTCCCCTTGGGCGCAACGACCCCTATGGCTGGATCGAGGACGCTACCGCGGAGATCGAGAAGGCGACGGCCGAATTGTTGGAGAACGGCGAAGCGTCGCGTGTTTCCGACGAGGCGGTGGCGCGAATGATGACGGCGGCGATCCGCCTCTATGTCGCCAAGAGTGACGGTGAGGAGCGCACCTTCCGGCCGCTGACCGGCACCCGCGACGAGACCGTGACTGCTACCGAAGCGCTGTCGGCCGTTTCGGAAATCCTGCGCGCCCTGCATCTCGGGCCGATGGAGCTGGCGCTCTGGTACCGCCGCCGTCCGGACGAACTGTAGGCACGCTTAGAAATCCACTCTTTCGCCTGAGGAGAGCGAACATGGATATTTCCAACAAGGATCGCGCCCGCGAATTGCCGGTGCAGCAGATCGATGTCTTTACCGATACGCGCGACATCCTCGCGCATGCCAACAAAGCAGCCAGGAAGCGCGGTTTCGAGGACTGGCTGATCTGCGACGTGGACGCCCACCACACCGAGACGATTTCCTGGCACGAGCTGGTGCAATATATCGAGGACCCGGTCATCCGACACCAGGCGATGCTCTTCCACGACGAGAAGATGGGCACCGCTTCCTATGGCCTCAACGGTGATATGGGCCTTAAATATCAGGATGTCGGCGGCCGCATTCCGCACCAGGCCGGCATTCGCGAGCAGGTCGACGACGGTGTGCATCGCGACGTGACGCTGTCGCGACGGGCGATGAAGGCGCTCGGTGTCGACTATATGGTCCTCTTCCCGACGCCGATGCTGACGCTCGGCCTGCATCCGCAGCCGGAAATGGAAGTCTATCTCGGCCGCGCCTATAATCGCTGGCTGATCGACAAGGTGCTCTCCAAGGACGACCGGCTGAAGACGCTCGCCTATCTGCCGTTCAACGTGCCCAAGGAAGCGGAACGCACCATCGAGGAATTCGCCGACCAGCCGGGCGTCATCGGCTTCTGCGTGCCTTCCACCCGCCATAAGCCGGTGCACCATAACGACTACATGCGCGTCTACGCGATGCTCGAAGAGCGCAACCTGCCGATTGCCTTCCACGCCGCCTATCACTGGCAGGACCAGTCGCTGTCGACCATCAACCGGTTCCTCGGCATGCACGCGCTCGGCTTCGTCTGGTGCAACATGGTGCACATGACCAACTGGATCCTCAACGGCATTCCGGAACGGTTTCCGAAGCTGAAGAGCATCTGGGTGGAAAGCGGCCTGGCCTGGATCCCCTTCCTGATGCAGCGTCTCGACGACCAGTATCTGATGCGGCCTTCCGAGGCGCCACAGCTGAAAAAGCTGCCGAGCGAATATATGCGCGAAAACTGCTGGTACACGACCCAGCCGATGGAAACGGTCAACATGAAGGCGCTTCAGCTGACGCTGGAGATGATCAATGCTGAGAGCCAGCTGCTTTTCGCATCCGACTGGCCGCATTTCGATTTCGACCTGCCTCAGGAAATCTACGACCTGCCGTTCCTGAGCGAGCAGGCAAAGCGGAATATTCTCGGGCTGAATGCGGCGAAGTTGTTCAATCTGGACCCGACGCCGCGTAAGACTTTGTGATCCGAGATTCTGCGTCAGGCGGCCGCCCCCTCCATCCGCCTGCCGACATCTTCTCTCCCCTCGGGGAGAGGGTGAGGGCAAACAAGAGAGAGGCAATCTCACATGATCATCACCGGGGGCGATTCCATCGCCGCATCGCTCCGTGCGCATGGAGTGGATACCGTCTTCGGCATACCGGGTGCCCAGCTCTACGGCCTGTTCGACGCGTTGCAGCGGGACGGCATGCGGGTGATCACGCCGCGGCACGAGCAGGCGTGCGCCTATATGGCGTTCGGTTACGCCCGCGCCTCGGGCAATCCCGGTGTCTATTCGGTGGTGCCGGGGCCGGGCGTGCTCAATACCGGCGCCGCGCTGCTGACCGCCTGGGGCTGCAACGAGCCGGTTCTGTGCCTGACCGGTCAGGTGCCGACCGCCTTTCTCGGCAAGGGTCGCGGCCATCTGCACGAGATGCGCGACCAGCGCGCCGTTCTCGCCGGCATCGCCAAGTCCGCTGAACGCGCCGACAGGGCGGGGGAGGTTTCCGCAGCAATAGCTCATGCGTTTCGAGAAATGCGCTCGCTGAAGCCCGGCCCGGCGACGGTTGAAATGCCCTGGGAGCAGTTCGTGGCGGAGGGCGAATTCGAGATCGCCCGGGCGCTCGAAACACATCCCGATCCGGTTGCCGATGTAGCGATCGGCGAGGCGGCACCGGTAATCGGCAGGGCGGAGCGGCCGATGATCTTCGTCGGCCCCGGCGCGTTCGAGGCCCGTGAGGAAGTGCTGCGGCTTGCCGAATTGCTGCACGCTCCGGTCGTCGCCTTCCGCTCCGGACGCGGCGTCGTCTCCAATCGCCACGAACTCGGCCTCACCATCGCTGAAGCACGAAAGCTCTGGCCGACGGTCGATTGCGTCATCGGCATCGGCAGCCGGCTCGAAGTTCCGAGCTGGCGCTGGCAACCGAGGCCGGACGTGCCGGTGATCCGGCTGGAGATCGACGCGGAGGAACTGACCCGCACGCCAGAGGCACTCGGCGTGCTCGGCCGGGCAAAGACCTCGCTTGATGCCCTGCTCAAAGAGATCAGGCCGCGTTCGCCTTCGAACGACTGGCGGGAAACGATCCGAAAGGCGCGGGCGGAAACGGCGCAGGCCATCCAGGAAATCTCGCCGCATTACGGATATCTGCAGGCAATCCGTGCAGCTCTTCCGGATGACGGCATCCTCGTCGAGGAGGTCTGCCAGTCCGGCTTTGCTTCCTGGTACTGCTATCCGGTCTATGAGCCGCGCACTTTCATTTCGACCGGTTTTCAGGGTACGCTCGGGTTCGGATTTCCGACCGCGCTCGGCGTCAAGATTGCCCGGCCGGACGTGCCGGTCGTTTCGATATCCGGCGATGGCGGCTTCATGTTCGCCGCCCAGGAACTGGCGACCGCCGCCCAATACGGCATCGGCGTGATCGCCGTCGTCTTCAACAATTCCGCCTTCGGCAACGTGAAGCGCGACCAGCAGCAGGGCTTTGGCGGAAGGCTGGTCGGTTCGGAGCTGAAAAACCCGGACTTCGACAAGCTGGCTGCCGCCTTCCATGTGGATTTTGTCCGGGTGAATACGCCGGACGGATTGCGTGGGGCAATCGAGACTGCGATCGACCGCGGCGGTCCGTGGCTGATCGAAGTCCCGCTGTCGCTCGAAAGCGAAGTGAGCCCCTGGAAGTTCATTCACGGATAATCCGTTGATGACGAATTCCGTTCATCATCGACGAAAATAGCTATCGCCATGGCAGGGAGCCGTATAAAGTCGGGCCCAAGATTTCGATCCTGGGAGGGCATCGTTTCCGTGACATCAGATAAGAAAAATATGCCTATCGTCGTGCTGACGGCGGTCCTGCCGGTTTCGGTGGTATCGACGCTCGAAGGCATGGGCGGACGGCGAATGTCGGTCGCTGACGTGGTTGCCCGCGGTGAGATGCCGGGCGTGCAGGTACTGGTCACCGATCCCGGCGTCGGCGCCAATGCGGATGTTCTTGCAAAATTCCCCGACCTGAAGCTGGTCGCCTGTTATGGCATCGGCATCGACTCCATCCACATGCCGACCATCAAGGCGCGCGGCATCGGCGTGACCAATACGCCGGGCCTGCTGACGGATGACGTCGCCGACCTCGCCATGGCCCTGATGCTGGCTTCCGCCCGCGATATCGTACCCCAGACCCAATATATCCGCGACGGCCGATGGACGACGATCGCTGCCAAAGTGCCGCTCGGCCGGTCGCTCAAGAACAAGGCGATCGGCATTGTCGGGCTCGGCAATATCGGCGCGGCGATTGCTGAAAGGGCCGCCGCTTTTCGGATGCGCATCGCCTATCATGGCCCGCGGCAGAAGCCTGTTCCCTATACCTACATGCCGGACCTCGTCGCGTTGGCGAAAGAGAGCGATTTCCTCGTCATCGCCAGCCGCGGCGGCGAGGACACCAGGAACGTCGTCAACCGCGCGGTGCTGGAGGCGCTGGGACCTCAGGGCACGCTGGTCAACGTCTCACGCGGTTCGATCGTCGACGAGGCGGCACTGGTGGAGGCGCTCAAAACCGGGAAACTGGGCTTTGCGGCGCTGGACGTGTTCGCCAACGAGCCGAGGGTTTCGGAAAAGCTGCTGTGGATGCCGAATGTCATCATGACACCGCACCAGGGCAGCGCCACCACGGAAACCCGCCTCGCCATGGCCCTTTTGCTGGTCGAAAATGTCGAGGCGTTTTTCAAGGGAGCGCCGCTGCCGACACCGGTGATCCCGATCGCGATCTGGGCCTTTGAACTATAGGGAGGATGTCACATGGCATTTCAACGTCACGTCATCGGACTGGCAGGACAGGACAACGGGCAGGAAATCATCACCGAATTCGACCGGGCCTCGGTCACCGACGAGGAATGGGCTGTCCGTGTCGATCTCGCCGCCGCCTATCGGCTCGCGGCGTTCTACGGCTGGGACGACCTCATCTACACGCATATCTCGGCTCGCGTACCGGGCACGGAAAACCACTTCCTGATCAACCCGTTCGGAATGGCCTTCGACGAGATCAAGGCGAGTAACCTCGTCAAGATCGACCACGAGGCGAAGATAATCGGCAAGTCGGACTATCCGGTGAACGGCGCCGGTTTCGTCATTCACCACGCCGTGCACAAGGCGCGCCACGAGCTGAACTGCGTCATGCATTTGCACACTGAGGCAGGCATGGCGCTTTCCATGCTCGACTGCGGCCTGCTGCCGCTCTCCCAGCATTCGATGTTCTTCTACAACCGCATCGGCTATCACGGCTATGAGGGGCTGGCGCTCAACATGGAAGAGCAGGAACGGCTGATCCACGACCTCGGCCCGCACAAGAACATGATCCTCAAGAACCATGGCACACTGACGTCAGGCGAAAGTGTGGGCGAGGCGTTCGTATGGACTTTCTGGCTGGAAAAAGCCGCCCGCGCCCAGCTCGCGGCCATGGCCGCCCAGCCGCAAGGCCTCAGCATTCCCGAAGAAAAGATCGCCGAACTAACCGCCCATATGTACGAGATGTCGCCGGCCAAGCCGGGGCTGAAGGAATGGCCTGCGATGCTGAGGAAGCTGGACCGGATCGATCCGAGCTATCGCGATTGACATCTGAATGCCTCCCCGAGGGGATATGGCAGGTCTTGCTCTCCTTCTCCGCAACGAAAAAAAGCCGGCGTTTCCACCGGCTTTTTTTATCTGCTTCAGCAGGTCTTACTGCTGCGGGATCTGGGCGATCGCGACGTAGTCCTTCCACTCCGCGATCGTCTTGATCATCAGAGCCTGGGCTTCGGCCGGGGTAGAGATAAAGGGGTCGCCGCCCTGGTCGGCGAGGAACTTCTGTGTTTCCGGCTGCTGCAGAACGGTGTTGAACCAGCCGTTGATCTTGGTGGTGATGTCTTCCGGCGTGCCCTTGGCAACCATGGCACCCCACCAGCCGAGCTGGTCGATATCAAAGCCCTGTTCCTTCAGGGTCGGAATGTTCGGAGCGCCCTTCATGCGTTCCGGCGAGCCGACGCCGAGAAGACGGAAGCGGCCTTCGCGTTGCTGGGCGAGGGCAAAGACCGGATCGTAGGAGCCGAAGTCCATTGCGCCGCTGGTGATGTCGTTGAGCGAGTCGGCAGCGGTCTTGTACTGGACCGAAACGGTCTCGAGGCCGGCTTTCTGCTTGTAGACTTCGGCCATGACCTTGCCCGAAGTGGCGTTGACGGCATAGGAGCCACCGTCGCCCTTTTCCTTCATGGCGGCGGTCAATTCCTTCAGGTCCTTGTAGGGCGCGTCCTTGGCGACGGCGATCATGAAGGCCTGCTTGTTAATGGTGGCGATCGTCATCAGGTCCTTGCCGACGTCGATCGGCGGCTTCTTCATGATCCACATGTTGCCGGCGATCGAGTTGCCGGAATGGACGAAGATCGTGTAGCCGTCCGGCTTGGAACGCGACGTGTATTCAGCGGCGATGTTGCTGAGTGCGCCGGGCTTGTTTTCGACGATGATCGTGGCGCCGGCGACCTTGGCTACCTTGTCCGCGAAATAGCGCACGAGAACGTCGGCACCGGAACCTGCCGGGAAGGCGCAGACGAAGGTGATCGTCTGGTCCGGATAGGCAGCCTGGGCGGGCGTAACGGTTGCAATCTGCGCGACTGCCAGCATCGCCACGGCGGCGGTGGCCTGCGCGATCTTCTTAAGCCATTTTGTCACTTTTCATCTCCTATGGCGGTTCGTAAGGGTCCCTGCGAAAGAACCTGCCGCACTATGGCGAGAGGGCCTTTCGAATCGGTTGATTAATTTTGCGGAATCTTGGCCATGGCCACGTAGGTCTTCCATTCCTCGACAGTCTTGGCGAGCAGTGCCTGTCCCTCGTCCGGGGTGCCGACAAAGACGTCGCCACCGAACTTCGCGAGGAAGGCGACGGTGTCGGGCTGCCCCAGGACTTCGTTGAACAGCGTGTTGATCTTGTCGACCACCGCTTTCGGGGTTGCCTTCGGAACGAAGGACCCCCACCAGCCGAGCTGGTCGATGTCGTAGCCCTGTTCCTTGGCGGTTGGGATGTTGGGCAGCGACTTCAGCCGGATCGGCGAGCCGGTCGCGAGGATCCGGACACGCTTCTCGTTGGCCTGAGACAAGGAAAAGACCGGGTCGTGGACGCCGTAGTCGAGAGAACCGCTCAGCATGTCGTTGAGCGAATCCTTGGCGTCCTTGAACGAGACTTCGACCGGATCGACACCGGCGACCTGCTTGTAGATTTCACCAAGAACCTTGCCGGACGTGGCAGCAGTTGCGTAGCTGGCGTTGTTGCCCTTTTCCTTCAGCACCTTGGTCAGTTCCTTCATGTCCTTGATCGGGCTGTCGTAAGCCACGACGAACATGAAGGCCTGCTTGTTGATGAAGGAGGTCGTCTGCAGCTCCTTGACGACGTCGATCGGCGGTGCCTTGAACAGCGACATGTTGGCCGCCGTCGAGGTGCCGGAATGGACGTAGATCGTGTATCCGTCCGGCTTGGCGCGGGCGGTGTACATGGCGGCGATGTTGCCGGCAGCGCCCGGCTTGTTTTCGACGATCACGGTCTGGCCGGAGACCTTGGCGAACTTGTCGGCAAAGAAGCGGACCAGAACGTCGGCGCCGGAGCCTGCCGGGAAGGCGCAGACGAAAGTGATCTGGCCGTTCGGATAAGCACCCTGCGCGAATGCACCATAGGGTGCGAGCGCGGCGGCGGCGGTCGCCATCATCAGTTTTCTACGTGAGATTTCAGTCGTCATAGGCACAAGTCCTCCCTTGAATGCCCCAGTCATTCCCGTAGCAAAGGTTCCGTGAAGCCCGTTGAAGAAGCCTCAGTTTTGCGGAATCTTCGCCAGCGCCACATAGGCACGCCACTCCTCGACGGTCTTCACAAGAAGCTCGTCGACCTCCTTGGGTGTGCCCTTGTAGACATCTCCACCGAACTTGTTCAGGAAGGCTTCCGTTTCCGGCTTGTCGAGCACCTCCTGGAACAGCGAGTTCAGCTTCAGAACGACATCGTCCGGCGTCTTGGCCGGCACGAACACACCCCACCATCCGAGCTGGTCGACATTGAGGCCATATTCCTTGATGGCCGGAATCTCGGGCGTCGATTTCATCCGCTGCGGCGAGCCGACCGCAAGCAGCCGCAGGCGGCCCTCGCGCTGCTGGCTGAGCGCAAAGACCGGATCGAGCGCCGCGAAATCGAGCTGGCCGCTGGTGATGTCGTTCAGGGAATCCGGGCCGGTCTTGTAAGCGACTTCGGTCGCCGAGACGCCCGCCAGCTGCAGGTAGACTTCGGCGAGAACCTTGCCCGAGGTCGCGGTCGAGCCGTAGGTGGCATCGCCCCCCTTGGCCTTCAGGTGCTCGGTGAGCTGCTTCATGTCCTTGATCGGGCTGTCTGCCGCGACGGCGATCATGAAGGGCTGCTTGTTGATGAACTGAACGCCGCGCAACGCCTTGGTAACGTCGATCGGGGGTTTCTTGAACAGCGACATGTTGGCGGCTGTCGACGTGCCGGAATGGACATAGACCGTGTAGCCGTCGGGCTTGGCGCGGCTGACATATTCGGCGGCGATATTGCCGTTGGCCCCCGGCTTATTTTCGACGATCACCGTCTGCTTGGAGACAGTCGCAACCTTTTCGGAGAAGAAGCGGACCAGAACGTCGGCCCCGCTGCCGGCCGGAAAGGCACATACGAAGGTGATCGTACTGTTGGGATAGCTGGATTGTGCGAACGAGACACCCGGGACAACGGCGGCCATGGCCGCCGCCGCAATCAGGGTGCGTCTTGTCAGTTTCAGATGTTGTTCAGTCATTGGCTCCTCCTCCAAAAAACTGTTGGGAATGTCTGCTATTCCTCCTGGAACGCCTCCTCGCGGGTCTTGCGGAACTGCGGGAAGATGATCAGGCAAAGCATCAGGACCGTCGCCACCAGAAGCGTGGCCGAGATCGGACGATCAATGAAGATCGTCGGATCGCCGCGCGAGATGACCAGCGAACGGCGCAGGTTTTCCTCCATCAGCGGACCGAGAATGAAGCCGAGCACCATGGGCGCAGGCTCGCAGCCGAGCTTGAAGAGGATGTAGCCGAAGACCGTGAAGACGATCATCAGGACCATCATGAACGGTTCGGTGCTGGTCGAATACACGCCGATCGCGCAGAACAGCAGGATCGCCGGGTAGAGCAGGCGGTAGGGAACCGACAGCAGTTTCACCCAGATGCCGATCATCGGCAGGTTGATGACGACAAGCATCAGGTTGCCGATCCACATCGAGGCGACCATGCCCCAGAAAAGGTCCGGGCGGGTGGTCATGACGGCCGCACCCGGCTGGATGCCCTGGATGATCATCGCGCCCATCATGATCGCCATGATCGGGTTGGAAGGAATACCGAGCGTCAGGAGCGGGATGAACGACGTCTGGGCGGCGGCGTTGTTGGCCGCTTCCGGACCCGCGACCCCTTCGACAGCGCCGGTGCCGAACTTGCGCGGGTTCTTCGAGATCTTCTTTTCGAGCGTATAGCTGGCAAAGGAGGCAAGAACCGCGCCGCCGCCCGGCAGGATGCCAAGCAGGGAGCCGAGGCCCGTGCCGCGAAGGGCGGCAGGATAGGCTTCTTTGAATTCCTTCCTGGTCGGCCACATGTCGCGCATGCGGGTACTGATCGCTTCGCGCGGCGGCGGCGGGTTCTCGAGGTTGCGGATGATTTCCACGATGCCGAAGAGGCCGAGAACCAGCGGCAGGAAGTCGATACCTTCCCACAGACCCGAAAGGCCGAATGTATAGCGGGTAAGACCCGTGTTGATATCGGTGCCAACGAGGCCGAGCAGCAGGCCGATCAGCACCATGGCGACGGCCTTCAGAACGGAACCGTGCGCCAGGACGATCGCCATGACCAGACCGAGCAGCATCAGTGCAAAATAATCCGGCGAATTGAACTGCTGGGCGATCGAGGCGAGGGGCGGACCGAAGGCGGCGATGAAGACGGTGCCGATCGTGCCGGCAAAGAACGAGCCGAGGGCGGCGATCGCGAGCGCTGCACCCGCACGGCCCTTGCGGGCCATCTGATGCCCCTCGATACAGGTGACGACCGAAGAAGCCTCGCCCGGCATGTTGACCAGGATCGAGGTGGTGGAGCCGCCATATTGTGCCCCGTAATAGATGCCCGCCAGCATGATCAGCGACGAAAGCGGGTCAAGCCCGAAGGTGATCGGCAGCAGGATGGCAAGCGCAGGAATGGGCCCGATGCCGGGAAGAACGCCGATCAGCGTACCGAGGACGACGCCGATCAGACAGAACATCAGGTTCTGTAGCGAGCCTGCAGCCATAAATCCGGTTGCGAGGTGTTCAAAGATTTCCATGGATTACCTGCCCCACCAGACGGGCATCGGCTGCCCAAGCGCGTACACGAAGATGATGACGACGAACGCCGCCGTGGTGACCGCGAAGATGACGGTCTCAACCGGGTTGACGTCGCGCCGTGCATAGGCTGCGAACATGATCAACAGGATTGAGGAGATCACCGCGCCGATTTCAGCGATCAGCATGCCGAAGGCGGCAATCGCCAGCAGGATGAAGATGATCGGGCGCAACCGGATGCGTTCGATGGCCGGACCTTCGATCGCCAGCGACTTTACCGTGACGATCAGCCCGATCAGTGCAATCAGGCCGCAAATGATCATCGGGAAATAGCCGGGGCCCATGTTGCGGGCGGAACCGAAGCTGAGGTCCGAACCGACATAGAGGCCGATCGCACCGAAAAGGATGAACAGGATGCCCGCGCCGAAATCCTGCGGACTTTTGATGACCATGGTTTCCTCCCTGAAAACCCGACTTTGTGAACCGGTCTGGCTCCCCTTCGGGCGCCGGCCAAACCGTCATTATGCATGCTCCTCAGGCGGCGCCTCGAATTCGCAGCCTGAATTCGTCTATAGGCAACTAGATTTGACTATATACAAGAGTATTCGTCTTGTCAGTCAATCGAATTCCGCTGTCTCCCGTATCGATCAGGTACCACGGTGGCCCGCCGTTTTCGATCCTATCGCATTTATATCAGGAAGCCAGATATCGAGGGTGTAATTTGGTGACTCCTTTCCTGTTTTTGATGTGTGGATTGAAACTCTCAATTGCAGCCGCCGTCTCCCAGGCGTCCGTCCGGAAGCTTGTTTAAGCAGATATGAAATTGGTTTTGAGCAAAGTCAATTATACTTTATCAAAAATAGTTGACATGTGCATGCGCGTCGAGAGAGATTGTCCGTCAGGATTTCAAGGGATGACATAATGAAGATTTCTGTTGTGGGAGGAGGGATCGGTGGACTGACGGCGGCATTGTCGCTGCTCCGTCAGGGGTTCGACGTCGATGTGTACGAACAGGCGGTTGAGCTGAAAGAAGTCGGCGCCGGCGTTCAGGTCAGCGCCAACGGAACGCGAATCCTGTTTTCGCTTGGGCTCGAAGAAGACATCATGTCGATCGCCTCCCAGGCGCAGGGCAAGGAGATTCGTCTCTGGAACACCGGGCAGACCTGGAAACTGTTCGACCTCGGTCCGCTTTCCATCGAGCGCTACGGCTTCCCCTACATCACCATCCACCGCAACGACCTGCACCAGACGTTGGCAGCCGGCGTGCGCCGCATCAAGCCCGATGCGATCAAGCTGTCCAAGAAATGCGTCGGGATAACCCAGGACGACAAGGGCGCGACGATCACCTTCGCTGACGGCACCACTGCCACCTCGGACATCGTGGTTGGCGCCGACGGCGTCCATTCGAAGATCCGCGAGACGCTGTTCGGCCGCGACGATCCCAAATTTACCGGCATCGTCGCCTGGCGCGGGGTCATCCCGGTCGAGCGACTGCCGGAACACATGCTGCGGCCCGTCGGCACCAACTGGATCGGTCCCGGCGGCCATGTCATCCAGTATCTGCTGCGCGGCGGCAAGCTGATGAATTACGTCTCGGTGGTCGAGCGTTCCAACTGGCAGGTGGAATCCTGGTCGGTTGCCGGCACGACGGAAGAGTGCCTGGCCGATTACCAGGGCTGGCACGAGGACATTCATACGCTGATCAAGGCGATCGACGTTCCTTACAAATGGGCGCTGATGCTGCGGCCGCCGATGGACGACTGGACCCGTGGCCGCGTGACGCTGCTCGGAGACGCCTGCCATCCGACATTGCCCTTCCTCGCCCAGGGCGCGGTCATGGCGATCGAGGACGGGTTCGTGCTCGCCCGCGCGCTTGCCGAGAACAACGGCAATTACGAGGCGGCCTTTGCCGGTTACGAGGCGGCCCGCGTCGAGCGCACCGGCAAGATCGTTCGTGGTGCGGAAGGTAATCTCAGCCGCTTCCACAATGCCGCGTTGAAGGATCCGAAGCTCGCCGAGGACTACGTCAATGCCGAATGGCAGGAAGACAAGGTCAAGCAGCGCTACGAATGGCTGTTCACCTACGATGCCACGTCGGTGCCGGTCGTGGCAGGAACCAGGTCGCGGGAAGCGGTCGCTTAAAAGCACATTCGCGGCTCAATCTCAAAAGCCCGTTCCGCGGTTTCACCGGCCCGGCGGGCGAAGCATAACGGGTAGCACAGCATGACCACCAAGGCGGAATGGCAGCGGATCCCGCTGATCGTCTCCTTTCCGGAGACCGCGAAATATACCGAGACCTACGGCTTTGCGGGCAATTCCGGCAGGGTTAACCTCGAGGGCCAGCTTCTGCGTGGCGCCGACGCGCCGTCGAAAACGGTCTACGTCTTCATGCACCCGACCTCGACGCTGCAGCTCCTGCCGATGCCGACGGCGCTCGCAGATGCCGGCCTGCACGTGCTGTGCGCCGCCAGTCGCTATCCGAAGAACGACACTGCCCTCATCATGGAAAAGGTGGCGATCGACCTCGGCAAATGGCTCGACTACGCCCGTGGCGAACTGGGTTACGAGAAGGTCGTGCTGGTCGGCTGGTCCGGCGGCGGCTCGCTGTCGCTGTTCTACCAGGCGCAGGCCGAGAACCCGACGATCACCCATACGCCGGCCGGCGACGAGGTCAATCTCGTTGAAGCGGGACTGAAGCCCGCCGACGGCGTGATCTTCATCGCCGCCCACCTGTCGCGCGCCGAAACGCTGACCGAATGGCTCGACCCGTCGGTTCTCGACGAGCTGAACCCGGATCTGCGCGACCCGGAATTCGACATCTATTCGCCGGACTGCCTGCACCAGCCCCCCTATTCGGCGGAATTCATCCAACGGTTCCGCGCCGCCCAGGTCGCCCGCAACCGCAAGATCACCCATTGGGCGCTCGACATGCTGGCGGAACTGAAGCGCCGCGGATCGTTCGAACAGGAACGTGCCTTCGTCGTCCACCGCACCATGTGCGACGTGCGCTGGTTCGACGGCACGATCGACCCGAACGACCGGCCGATCGGCAAGAGCTATATGGGCGACCCGCGCACGGTGAACGTTGGTCCAGTCGGACTTGCCCGCTTCACGACCCTGCGCTCCTGGCTCTCGCAGTGGAGCTACGACCTGTCGAATGCCAAGGGCCCGATGAACGCGGCGCTGATCAAGCGCTCGCCGGTGCTGCAGATCGAGAACAATGCCGACGAGGCGGTTCCGGCGACGCACAATCCAACGATCCGGGCGGCGCTCGCGACTGAAAACAAGGAATACATGACGATCCCCCATGCGACCCACTATTACCTTGGCCAGCCGGAGCTTCTCAAAGCCTGCATCGACCGGGTGATCGACTGGAGCCGCCGCCAGGGGTTGCTGGCTTGAGGACAGTCCGGAGTGCGCGGGGAGCGGGCTCCGGACCATCGGGAGTTTGGCGGGAGGTTTGAACGTGAACTGCAATAAAAAGCACCACCGTCCAGGCTGGAACGGTGGTGCGTGTGTTTCGTCTCTGTGGGAGGCGGCTATTTATGAGGATCGGAAGCGGGGCCGCAGGTTAAGCCCCTCCCCCTTGTGGGGAAGGGTTGGGGAGGGGATCTTCCTTCAACGGGAAAAGACCCCTCCCGCCTGCCGGCCACCCTCCCCACAAGGGGGAGGGTTAAGACTGCCGCGCCGCCGCAATATTGTAACCTTACGCGGCAGCCGTCTTCGAAGCGATCATGCCGGCCTTCTTCTTGACCCATGCCTTCATGGCATCATGGGCTTCCGAAGCCGCCTGCTCCAGATAGCCCGGCTCTTCGGTGCGGGCGGTGATCTCGAGGCGCAGGCCGTTCGGGTCGAAGAAGTAGATCGAGTTGATGAACTCGTGGTCGATGACGTCGGTCGTCTTCACGCCGGCGTCCTGCAGCCGCTTCTTGAACTTGAGGACTTCCTCGACGCTGTCGACTTCCATGGCGAAGTGCTGGACCCAGTCCGGCGTGTTCGGCGAGGGGAGCGGCATGACGTTTTCGCCAAGGTCGAAGAAGGCCATGTAGGAGCCGTCGCCCATTTCGAAGAAGAAATGCGCGTAGGGCTTTTCTTCGCCCGTGGACGGGACCTTGTCGGCGGTCATGCAGTTGACCAGCGGCAGGCCGAGCAGGTCCTCGTAGAACTTGCGGGTCTCTTCGCCATCGCGGCATGGGTAGGAAAAGTGATAGAGTTTGCGAAGCTTCGGTGCGTCGGCCATGGTGGTTCCTCCATATCCAGGCATGTTGCGTTGGCCGTGATGGTAGGCCTTTGCCGACCCTCCCATGTCCACCTCCAGGGTGGACATGCCCACCACAGATTCGTTCTCGGCCGTGGAGGCGTCAATGCCTGCTCTTGATCCAGACAACATGACCCTCATGGCCGGGCTCATCAACGAGGTCGGCGAGCCCGGCTTCCCGGAAAAATTCCTGGATACCTTGCGCGGGGTCGCCGGCACCGATTTCTGTTCCGCCTTCCAGGCCGAGGAAGACGGATCGCTCACCTATCTCTTCGCCTGCGGTTATCACTCGACCATTCCGGGTTTTGCCGAGCGCGCCTCGCTCGATTATGCCCGCCGTTACTGGCTACGCGATCGGGTGACCCGCCAGATGCTGAACGGCGGACCTGGACTTGCCAAGGTGCAGGTCATTCGCCAGGCCTGGAACGGAATCCGCGACCCCGAATACCGCCGCGACTGCTACGAGCGTGCCCATGTGCTCGAACGCCTGACCATCTATCACTCGGAGGAGCCTCGAATCTTCGCCAGCCTCTATCGCACTCGCGAAAGCGGCCCGTTCCCGCTGGCTGCGGTCGAACGGTTGGAAGCGTTTGCCGCGCTATTGATGGCCATGGTCGTCAAACATGTGCGCCTGCAGGGCCGGCCACAGACGGCGCCGTTGCATCCGCCGCAGCAGGAGATCGCGGGGCGGCTGCTGCAGGCAGGATTTGCACTTTCGGGCCGCGAGGCAGAGGTTTCCGCCGGCCTGCTGCTTGGCCGCACGCATCGGGAAATTTCCGAAAAGGTCGGCCTCGCGCTTTCGAGCATCGTCACCTATCGTCAGCGCGCCTACCGCAAGCTGGGGGTCAGCGACCGCCGCGGGCTCGAAGCGCTTTATGAAGGAATTTCGCGCGTCTAGCGCATCAATTCGAGGAGGGATTTTCAGATGATTTCCATCAAGGACCGTATTGCCATTGTCACAGGCGCAAGCTCCGGCATCGGCTGGGGCATCGCCAAGGCGATTGCCGCCGAAGGCGCCATCACCGTGCTTGCCGCCCGCAGCGCCGACAAGCTGGAGAAGCTTGCGGCGGAGATCGAAGCGGAAGGCGGCCGGGCGTTCGTCGTGCCGACCGATGTCACCGACGACGTGCAGGTCGAAAAGCTGTTCGCCGCCGTCAAGCAGAAATACGGCCGGCTCGACATCCTCATCAACAATGCCGGCATCGCCGACCACACGCCGGTCGAAAAGCTTACCAATGAGCGCTGGCATGAGGTGATCGGAGCGAACCTCCACTCGGTCTTCTATTGCTCGCGCGCCGCCTTCATCCTGATGCAGGACCAGAAGCGCGGGCGAATCATCAACATGGGCAGCCTGTCGTCGAAAGTTCCGCGCGGCCATACCGCCGCCTATACGGCGAGCAAGTTCGCGCTCGAGGGCCTCACCCGCTCGCTCGCCGTCGATGGCCGCGAGCACGGCATCGCGGTCTCCATGGTGCATCCGGGCTCGACGGTCAGCTCGCTGGTGCCCGGCGTCACCGACAAGCTCCGCCCGGCCACGATGATGCCTCTGGACGTGGCGCGGATCGTCGTGCTGATGGCGACGCTGCCGGATGACGTGAACCTCTACGAGAGCATCATCCTGCCGGTCGAAATGCCGTTCCTCGGCCGCGGTTAAGCATCGGTTCAGCACGACCTCAAACGGCCTTCTTTTCGCCAGGCCCCAGACCGAAAGCCGCTTGACGCATATTCGGGTCCCTGATATCCATTTCCCCAGTAGGGAGAATTTGCTATGGAAAACCAGACCGAATCGGCCGCCGCCGGCCAGAACAATGGCAAGTGGGGCGAATACGTTACCGTCGATTTCGACGAGGGCATCGCCTGGGTGACGCTCAACCGTCCGAAGCAGCGCAACGCCATCAACCCCGGCATCGTCTGGGAAATGAACGCGATCATGGACGCGCTGGAAGAAGACGACCGCTGCAAGGTGATGGTCGTCACCGGCGCCGGCGAATCCTTTTCGGCCGGCATGGACCTCAAGGAATATTTCCGTGCCACCGACAAGGTGCCTCCGATCCAGCGCGAACGCCTGTTCCGGGCGAACGCCGCATGGCAGTGGCGCCGGATGATGTATTTCCCGAAGCCGACCATCTCCATGGTCAACGGCTGGTGTTTCGGCGGCGCCTTCCAATTCCTGGTCGGCTGCGATCTGGCGATCGCCTCGGAAGATGCCATCTTCGGCCTTTCGGAAATCAACTGGGGCATCATCCCGGCCGGCATCGTCACCAAGTCGGTACTGGAGACGATGAGCTTCCGCGACGCGATGTACTACATCATGACCGGCGAGACGTTTACCGGCCAGCAGGCCGCCGAAATGAAGCTGGTCAACAAGGCCGTTTCACCGGACGAGCTGAAGGCCGAGACACGCAAGCTTGCCATGACCCTGATCGGCAAGAACCCCTTCGTGCTGCGCCAGGCCAAGACCGCCTGCCGTTTCACCCGCGATCTCACCTGGGAACAGGCCGGCGAATACCTGATGGCGAAGTCGGACCAGACGGAACTGCGCGATCCGGACAACGGCCGCAACACCGGCATGAGTCAGTTCCTGGACGAGAAATCCTTCCGCCCGGGCCTTGGTGCTTACCGTCGCGATTGAGAAGTGGCTCCCATGGCTGATACGATGACCACAGCTCCCAAGGCGCTCGATCCGGCCAAGCCGTTCGATCTTGACCGTCTGCTGCGCCCACGATCCATCGCGATCGTGGGCGCGTCGCCGGATCCCGCTTCGATCGGCGGCGGCGTGCTGGCCAACCTCGAACTCTTCAAATATGCCGGCGACCTGCATCTTGTCAGCCGTTCGCGCGACGAGATCAACGGCCGCCCCTGCGTGAAGACCATCGGCGACCTGCCAAGGGGCGTCGATGTGGTGATCCTCATCGTGCCGCAGGCGGCGATCAAGGAATCGGTCCTTGCCTGCGTCGAGCGGGAAGTCGCGGGCGTCGTCGTCTATTCGTCCGGTTTTGCCGAAGCCGGCGAAGACGGTCGCAGACAGCAGGACGAACTTGCCGAGATCTGCCGCAAGGCGGGCATGGCCATGCTCGGGCCCAACTGCATGGGCTATACCAATTATGTCGATGGCATTCCGCTGACCTTCGAGCCGGTCGACCTGCGCGGCGTCGGCGAGCGCGCCCGTGTCGCGATCGTCGCCCAGAGTGGTGCGACGGCCGCCAATATCCGCTTCGCCATGCATTCCCGCGAAATTGCGGTCTCCTATGTCATCGCCACCGGCAACGAGGCGGTGCTCGCGGCCGAGGACCTGATCGCCTGGCTGATCGAGGACAAGCACAACGCGGTCGTCGCCGTCTATGTCGAGCAGGTCAAGAACCCCCAAAAGTTTCTCGCCGTCGCACGGCGCGCCCGCGAACTCGGCAAGCCGATCGTCATGCTGCATCCGGGCTCCAGCGAGCGCGGCAAGCAGGCGGCGCAGTCGCATACCGGGGCGCTCGCCGGCGACCATGCGCTGATGCAGGCGGCCGTACGCAACGAGGCGGTCGCGCTGGTCGAGACGACCGACGAACTGTTCGACGTCACCACGATCCTGGCGCGCTATCCGTCGCCGCCGCCGGGCGAGGCGGGCATCGTCACCAATTCCGGCGCCATCCGCGGCCTCTGCTTCGATTTCTGCGAACGCGTCGGCCTGCCGATTGCGACGCTGTCGGACGAGGTACATGCTGAGCTCGCCACGCAGGTGCCGCCCTACGTCCATGTCGATAACCCGTTCGACATTGGCACCACCGGTTTTTCCAATCCCGGCATCTTCGGCACCTCTACGGCTTCCATGCTGAAGGACCCGAGCGTCGGCATCGTCTTCCTGTCGCATGCCGGCGGTTCGCCGCCGATGCAGATCAAGAAGTCGGACGCGATCATCCCGGTCGCCGCGACTGCGACAAAGCCCGTCATCCTCAACATCATCGGCGACGATTACCCGCTCGATCCGACCTTCATGAAGGCGGTGCGCGACAGCGGTATCCCGTTCTTCCGCTCCCCGGAACGCGCATTGCGCGCCATGGCGGTGGTCATGAACTATGCCGCCGCACTTGCTGCCACTTGGGACCGAGCGCCGGAAGGCGAACGGATGAAGCAGGTCCCGGCCTCCGGCCTTGTCGTCGAATACGAAGGCAAGCGGGTTCTTTCCGAACTCGGTATCCAGATTCCCAAGGGAGCCTTGGCGAAATCCGCCGACGAAGCGGTAAAAATCGCTGCCGAGATCGGCTATCCGGTGGTGATGAAGGCGCAGGCGGCCGAACTGGCTCACAAGAGCGATGTCGGCGGCGTCATCGTCAACATCGCCGACCAGGCGGCGCTGCGCGCGGCTCATGAGAAGATGTATGCCAGCATCGCCATGCACAAGCCGGGCCTCAAGCTCGATGGCGTGCTGGTCGAGGGTATGGCTCGACCAGGCCTCGAAATGGTGGTGGGCGCCAAGCGCGATCCGCAATGGGGTCCGGTGGTGCTCGTCGGCCTCGGCGGCGTCTGGATCGAGGCTCTCGCCGATGCCCGCCTGCTGCCGGCCGATATCAGCCGCAAGCGGGCCATCGCCGAAATCCACAAGCTGAAGGCATCGAAGCTGCTCGGACCCTTCCGCGGCCAGCCGGCACGCGATGTCGAAGCGATTGCCGACGTGGTCGTGAAGCTCGGCGGGCTCATGCGTTCGACACCCGAGATCGTCGAAGTCGATATCAACCCGCTGGTTGTCTATGGCGAGGGGGACGGGGTTCTGGCTCTCGACGCGCTATTCGTGGTGCAGTGAGGTGAGGGCGTAACGCCCCTCATCCGGCTGCCGCCACCTTCTCCCCGCAAGCGGGGAGAAGGACAAATGCCGCGCCTTCGCCGTTCCTCCTCGCCCCGCTTGCGGGGAGAGGGCGGCCGAGCGAAGCGGAGGCCGGGTGAGGGGCTGCGACGACAGCCATCTATTGGAATGTCACGAGGGAGGATACCGTGATGCAGACCCAATCCTATGGTGAATTGAAGCTGTTTGTGGATGGCGAGTGGCTCGGCACGGAAGGCCGCGTCACCGAGGACGTCATCAACCCGGCAACAGGCGAGCCTATCGCGGCCTTACCGCATGCGACCCCGGAGGACCTCGAGCGAGCCGTGGCGGCTTCCAGCCGTGAATTCAAGGCATGGAAGGCAACGACCGCCTACGACCGGGCCAAGATCATTCGTAAGGCCGCCGACATCCTGCGCGAACGGGCCGGCGAGATCGGCCGGCGCATGGTGCTCGATCAGGGCAAGCCGCTCGGCGAGGCAATCCCCGAAGTCCATATCTCCGCCGACATTCTCGACTGGACCGCAGACGAGGGCCGACGCTCCTATGGCCGGATCGTGCCTGCCCGCGTGCCCGGCGTTAAGTGGATGGTGACGAGGGAGCCGGTCGGCCCCGTCGCCGGTTTCACGCCGTGGAATTTCCCGGGCGTCATTCCGGCGCGAAAAATTTCGGCAGCGCTTGCGACCGGCTGCACCATGGTTATCAAGCCTTCCGAGGAAACGCCGTCGACCGTGCTCGAAATCGCCCGCGCCCTGCAGGATGCCGGCCTGCCGAATGGCGTATTGAACGTGGTCCACGGCAAGCCGGCAGACGTTTCCGAACACCTGATCGCCTCGGACGGCATCCGCAAGATCACCTTCACCGGCTCGACCGCCGTCGGCCAGCATCTGGCGGTTCTCGCCGCGAAGGCCGGCGTCAAGCGTGCAACGATGGAACTCGGCGGTCATGCCCCGGTATTGATTTTCGAGGATGCCGATATCGACCATGCGATCCGCGTCATGGTCCATGCGAAATACCGCAATGCCGGCCAGGTCTGCATATCGCCGACCCGGTTCTACGTGCATGACAGCGTCCACGACAAGTTCGTCGACGGTTTTGCAAAAGCTGCTTCGGCCCTGAAAGTCGGCGATGGTCTCGATCCGTCGAGCCAGATGGGACCGCTCGCCAACAGCCGCCGCGTACCCTCCATGGAGCGCATGGTGGCGGATGCCGTGCAGCGCGGTGCCAAGGTCAAGGCCGGCGGCGAGCGCGGCAGCAATCGCGGCTATTTCTTCCAGCCGACGGTTCTCGCCGACGTGCCGCAGGACGCGATCATCATGAATGACGAACCCTTCGGCCCGGTCGCCGTCACCGCCCGCTTCACCTCCTTCGACGAGGTGATCGAACAGGCAAACAGGCTGCCTTACGGCCTTGCATCCTATGCCTTCACCCGGTCGAGCCAGACCGCTTCGATGGTGAGCGAGGCGATCGAGGCCGGCATGGTCGGCATCAACAACAATTTCATCTCGATGGCCGAAACGCCGTTCGGCGGCGTCAAGCAGAGCGGTTACGGCTCGGAAGGCGGCACCGAGGGCATGGACGCCTATCTCGTCACCAAAATGACCAGCCTGTCATGAGACCCTGGGACCTTTAGGAGAATACGATGACCATTGAATCAAGCGATCTGGGCGGAGAGAACGTCAAGGTCGAATTCGAGGACGGCATTGCCTGGGTAAAGCTGAACCGCCCGGACAAGCGCAACGCCATGAGCGTCGGCCTTGCCGAAGACATGATCCGGGTGCTCGACGCGCTTGAGATCGACGACCGCGCCGGCGTCGTCATCCTCACCGGCGAAGGCGAAGCGTTTTCCGCCGGCATGGACCTGAAGGACTTCTTCCGCGCCACCGACGGCGTTTCCGACGTCAAGCGCATGCGCGCCTACCGCTCCACCCGCGCCTGGCAGTGGCGCTTGCTGATGCACTATGCCAAGCCGACCATCGCCATGGTCAACGGCTGGTGCTTCGGTGGCGCCTTCACGCCGCTGATCTGCTGCGATCTTGCTATCGCCTCCGAAGACGCGGTGTTCGGCCTCTCGGAAATCAACTGGGGCGTCATCCCCGGCGGCGTCGTTTCCAAGGCGATCTCGACGCTGATGAACGACCGCAAGGCGATGTATTACGTGATGACCGGCGAAAAGTTCGGCGGCAAGATGGCCGAACAGCTCGGGCTGGTGAACGAGGCTGTGCCGGCGGACAAGCTGCGCGAACGCACTATCGAAATCGCCCGCGTTCTCCTCGAAAAGAACCCGACCGTGCTGCGCCAGGCCCGCATGGCATACAAGTACGTGCGTGAGATGACCTGGGAAGAATCGGCCGAATATCTGACCGCCAAGGCTGACCAGACGACATTCGTCGATCCGGAAAAGGGCCGCGAAAAGGGGCTGTCGCAGTTCCTGGATACGAAGACCTATCGTCCGGGGCATGGGGCTTATACACGCGAGGAATAGTCTACACTCTCCTTCGGGGGAGACCGTTGCCAGACCGCTCCGTCGCTTGCCGGCGCCTTCTCCAGTCGAGGAGAGGGTGGCCGAGCGACGCGGTGGCCGGGTAAGGGGGCGGCGCCCGATGCTTTTGCTACGTAACCATGAGACGTAACCATGGACCTGAACTATTCGGATGAGCAGCTCCTTTTGAAGGAGAGTGCGGAGCGGTTTCTGAGAGAGCGCTACGACTTCGAGAAGCGGGGCAAGATCGTCGGCTCGGAGACCGGTTTCGATGCCGGCATCTGGGCCGAAATGGCAGACCTCGGATGGCTTGCATTGCCGTTTGCCGAAGAGAATGGCGGCCTTGGCGGCGGCGCGGTGGAGATCTCGCTGATCATGGAGGCGATCGGCCGCGCCTTGGTGGTCGAACCCTATCTCGCGTCGGTCATCCTTGCCGGCGGACTGGTCGAGAAGCTTGGCTCCGAAGAACAGAGGGCGGAAATCCTCGGCGGCCTGATGGCCGGAACGTCGCGCCCTGCGCTCGCCCATGCCGAACGCCAGATGGGTTTCGACCTTGGCAATATCGCCGCAACCACGGTGAAGAAAGGCGAGGGCTTCCTCATCTCGGGTGAGAAGACGTTTGTGCCTGGCGGGTCGTTTGCGGATGTCTTCCTCGTCTCGGCCAGGCTGGAGGGAGCGATCAAGCTGTTCGCCGTACCCGCTGACGCTTCCGGCCTGACCCGCACCGAAGTGAGACTCGTCGATGGCAGCCGCGCCAGCAATCTCGTCCTCGACAATGTCTCCATACCCGCTTCGGCGCTGCTCGACGGCGCTGCCGATACGCTGGCTGAAATCGAAGCGGCCCATGACCGCGCCAATGCGGCGTTCGCCTCGGAAGCGGTCGGCATCATGGATGCGCTGATGGATGCCACAGTCGCCTATACCAGGGAGCGCGTGCAGTTCGGCAAGCCGCTCGCCGCCTTCCAGGCGTTGCAGCACCGGATGGCCGAGATGGCGGTGAAATGCCAGGAAGCGCGGGCCTCGGCGCTTCTCGCCACGCTGTCTGTCGATGCGCCGCGCCTGATGCGCATCCGCGGCGTGTCCGGCGCCCGCGCCAAGATCGGCAAAGTGTCGCGTTGCGTGGCGCAGGAGGCGATCCAGCTCCACGGCGCCATGGGCTTTTCCGAGGAAATGCCGATCGGCGCATGGTTCCGCCGGCTTTATGCGATCGAAAACTCACTTGGCACTACCGCAGACCACTTGAAGCGCTACGGCGAGATCATCCGTGATCCCGCAATGCTCTCCGGCAGCCTGCTGCGCGCACCTGCCCATTGGCCCGCCTGAGGAGACGTTCATGGATCTGTCGATGACGGAAGAAGAAGTCCGTTTCCGTGACGAGGTGCGGGCGTTTCTCGATACTCACCTGGACAAGGATCTGAAACGTGCCGAGCGGTTGAACCCGAGCTTTCTCGCTGATCCTGGCATCGGGCTGAAGTGGCAGGCGAAACTCAACGACAAAGGTTGGGTCGCCCCATCCTGGCCGAAGCAATATGGCGGAACCGGCTGGACGCTTGCTGAACGTTACATCTTCGACCAGGAATGCGAACGTGCGGGCGAGCCGCATTTCCGCGGCGCCTCGATCAAGATGATCGCCCCGGTTCTCATGCGCTACGGCAATGATGCGCAGAAGGACTTCTACCTGCCGCGCATCCTGAACGGCGAGGATGTCTGGGCTCAAGGGTATTCCGAACCGGGTTCCGGTTCCGACCTTGCCTCGCTGAAGACCAAAGCCATGCTCGACGGCGACCACTATGTCGTCAACGGCTCCAAGATCTGGTCGACGCTGGCGCATCACGCGACCCGCATGTTCGCGCTGGTGCGCACCGCCGAAACGGCCAAGAAGCAGGAAGGCATCACCTTCATCCTGATCGACCTCAAGTCGCCGGGCGTCACCATCCGGCCGATCCGCTCGATCTGTGGCACGCATGAGTTCAACCAGGTCTTCTTCGACGACGTGCGCGTTCCGGTTTCCGACCGCATCGGCGAAGAGGGGGAGGGCTGGGACATCGCCAAATACCTGCTCGAATTCGAGCGCGGCGGCGCATTCGCCGGCGGCGTGTTGCGCGCCATGCTGACACGGTTGCACCGGCTCGCCTCCGAGCCGCTACCGGATGGCCGAAAGATGATCGACGATCCGCTGTTCATGGCCTGCTTTGCGGAAATTGCCACGGATGTAGACGCCAACGACATGCTGGAACTTGCGGCCATGTCCAAGGTCCAGGCCGGGGGCAATCCGGGCTCGGTGCCGTCCTCGACGATGAAGATCGAGCGCAGCCGCATCCGCCAGTCGATCGCGGAACTCGCCGCCTCGATCCTCGGCCCCGATGCACTGCGCTGGGAAGCGCACCGGCCGCTGCACGACCTTGCCGAAGAGAGCGAGATAGACGAGGAGCGCAAGGTCGCCTCCGCAGTCTACTTCAATTCACGCTCCCAGAGCATCTTCGGGGGCAGTAACGAAATTCAGCTGGAGATTATCGCGAAGACGCTGCTGCGATAAGCATCTTCTGAAACCATATTCGATCCAGCGCGTTACCGGGCGAACCCATCAACCCGGAGAACGCCCGTTGGATATCATCCGCATTCTGCTCGCCTTCATCCTGCCGCCGCTCGGCGTGTTCCTGCAGGTCGGGCTCGGCCTGCATTTCTGGCTGAACATTCTGCTCACCCTCTGCGGCTGGCTGCCGGGCATCGTGCACGCGCTTTGGGTGATCCTCAAGAAATAACCGGAAGGAAACCCGCATCACCTGAGAATGGGATGGCGGTTCGGAGCCCTCAGGCCGCGATGTCGGCGATTTCGCCCGACTGCCAGAGGATGCGCGGATCCGACATGTCGCCGCTTTCCATATCCACCTGAACCGAATAGGCGGCCACGCCGACGAAACGGTCGGCCATGGCGCGGGCGATCTTTTCCGCCGAAGCGGCGTTCGAAGCCACCCGCATCTCGCCAGGCGTGACGTTGCCCCGGACTTTCTTGAACGGCAGCACGATGAATTTTTCGGACCTGGACATGGCGTTTCCTTCTTCGGCGCCACTCTGTTGATACGCGCGCCGCGAAGTCAACAGCGGCCATCAGAAATAGCCCCTTACCCCACGTTGACTCAAGTTTGCGCCAGCGGAATAGTGGCTCGTTTTCAATGGGTCTGGTTTATGATTATTCGCTTTTTCCAACTCGCTGACGCAGGCGAACTGGCCTCCCTCTTTGAGGAGATGCAGGCCTATTACGGCGTCTTCTGCCCGCCGCGCGAGGCGGTTCTGGCAGGCATGATCCACCGCCCTCCGCACACCGAGATCCTGGTCGCGACGACTGACCGCATCATCGGGTTTGCGGCGTTTGCCGCAATCTATCCCGGACCAGGCCTGCAGCCCGGGTTTTTCCTCAAGGAGCTTTATGTTGCCGGCTCCGAGCGCGGCCGGAATATAGGCACCGCCCTGCTGCAGCGGCTGGCGGAGCTGGCAATCGAGCGAGGTTTCGGCCGGATCGACTGGACGGCAGCGCGCTCCAACGAACGGCTCTTGCAGTTCTATGACGGGCTCGGCGGGGACCGGAAGGAGGATCGGATCTTCTACCGGCTCGAAGGCGAGAAGCTGAAGGCGCTGGCCGACCGCAGAGCAGTCCGACCGGCTGAGTAAAAACGTCCCATCACCGAAAGTTGAAGGCCTGCTCGCTGAGGAGAGTCGCCCTCGGTTCCCTCTGTGTTACAGTTTTAAGAAATCGATAACGCAGTGATTGGATTGCCAATGCTTACAACACTCGCGATGCTCATGAGCCTTTCCGCCACTGCCACCGCCCCGATGGTCGCGCAACAAAGGGGGGGCGAAGTCGATGTGGAACTGGTCCTCGCGGTCGATACATCCCGCTCCATGGATTACGAGGAAGTCCGCGTCCAGCGCGAGGGTTATGTCGAGGCGCTCAAGCACAAGGAATTCATCGACGCAGTGAAGACCGGGCTGACGGGCCGCATTGCCATCAGCTATTTCGAATGGGCGGGTGACGTGGTGCCGGAATCGATCATCGATTGGACCGTCATCGAAAACGAGCAGGACGCGATTAATTTTGCCGCCAAGCTCGAAGCCCGGCCGATCAATACGCAGCGCCGCACTTCGATTTCGGCCGCAATCGCGCAAGGGGCGACAATGATCGTCGCCAATTCCTATCGCGGCATGCGGCAGGTGATCGATGTTTCCGGCGACGGCCCGAACAATTCCGGCAATCCTGTCGTGCCGGCCCGCAACAAGGCCATGGAGGCAGGCATCATCATCAACGGTCTGGCGATCATGCTGCGACCGTCGGGGGCGGCCGGTGGACTCGACAAATATTACGGCGACTGCGTCATCGGCGGACCTGGCTCCTTCGTTTTGCCGGTTCACGAAATCGAGGATTTTGCCGTCGCCGTGCGCCGTAAGCTGGTGCTCGAGATCAGCGGGCTCACGCCGGGCACGACCGTCCAGAAGGCGGCCGCCAACCAGCCTTCCAGCGACTGTCTGGTCGGTGAAAAGCAATGGCAGGACCTGTTCGATAGGTGACGCCCTCCCCGTCCTCGATGGGCCGGAACATTTCACCTGTTTTGCGAGTTTCTTTCCGCTTTTTCGTAAAGCGGGAGGGAGCCGGCGTTGAATGGTGTCAGGGCGAAACGGGGCGATGATGCAGCCGAAAGCCGAAGTTTCCTGATCGGTCTCGGACGCGGCGCTGCCGGCGCCATGCTGTTTGGAATCCCGATGCTGATGACGATGGAGCTCTGGCAGCTCGGCTTCTACATCGAACGCTGGCGCCTGTTCCTGCTGCTGATCGTCAACATTCCGCTTCTCATATTGCTCGCCCACCGGATCGGTTTCGAGCGGACCTCGACCGTAGCGGAAGCCTGTCGCGACGCGACCATCGCCTATGGCCTGGGCATCGTCATGAGCGCGGCGGTCCTCATCATGCTCGGGGATATCAAGCCCCATATGCCGCTCTCCGAAATACTCGGAAAGATCGCGATACAGTCCGTGCCGGCAAGCATCGGTGCGTTGCTCGGCCGCTCCCAGCTCGGCGGACAGGCCGGGGAGGATGAACGCCGGGACGACGGGGAGGAGGATGAGGATGAGGGGGAAGGGGGCGCGGTGCCCGACGAAATTTCCACCAGCTACAGCCGCGAACTTTTCCTGATGGCGGTGGGGGCACTCTTCCTTAACCTTAACGTCGCACCGACAGAGGAGATCATCCTCATCGCCTACAAGATGACGCCCTGGCATGCGCTCGTCACCATCTGCGTGTCGATCGCCATCATGCACGGGTTCGTCTATGCCGTCGCCTTCAAGGGCACCCATGAGATTTCGGAGGAGACGCCGTGGTGGCACGCCTTCTTCCGCTTCACCCTGCCAGGCTACATGGTCGCTATGCTGATCAGCCTCTACGTGTTGTGGACCTTCGGCCGGCTCGACGACACGGCACCGACGCAGATGCTGATGTCGGCCATCGTCCTGAGCTTCCCTGGTGCAATTGGGGCCGCCGCCGCCCGCCTTATCCTGTAGCGAGTGAATTCCCATGACGACCACAGCCAACAAACGCCACAGAGATGCCAAGGACCCGCACTGGATCGAATGGGCGACCGGCATGATTTCGGCGCTGGTTGTCGCCTCCACGATCGGCTGGGTCGCCTATGAGGCCTGGACGTACGCGGATATGCAGCCGGAACTCTCAATCGCCATCACTGAGAGGCGCCAGACCGAAGGCGGCTACCGTGTCGCCTTCGATATCGCCAACAAGGCGACGGCCACGGCTGCTGCCGTTACCGTGCGTGGCGAGATCCTGGATGGCGGCAACATAGTCGAAGACGCCGACGTCACCTTCGACTATGTCCCGGCGGAATCCAAGTCCTCCGGCCCCATCCTGTTTTCTCAGGATCCGGGCGCTCGGGAAGTGCGGGTCCGGGCGGTCGGATTTATCGAGCCGTGAGGGATCTTAGAGGTCATTCCCGGCAAATCGCCGGGTCACTCCGGCGCCACGGAGATGTAGCGTCTCGCGATCATCCAGCACGCCAGTGCCCAGGTTGCGCCGGCACACCAGCCGCCGAGGACGTCGGTCGGGTAGTGGACGCCTAGATAGACCCGGCTGAAACCGATGATGAATGTCAGGAAGATCGCGGCACCGATGAGGAAAATCCGCGTCGAACGGTAGGGCTGGGCGCGCGACAGCAGTGCTCCGAGCGTCAGGTAGGTGACGGCCGACAGCATTGCATGACCGCTCGGAAAACTGAGATCGCTGACCTCGACAAGATGCGGCACGATATCAGGTCTCGGACGTGCCACGCCGAGCTTCAGCAGCGAACTCAAAAGCCACCCGCCGGCGATCGACAGGAACATGAAGAGAGCGATCGCCTTTTGCCGCGACAGCAGGAGGTAGACGGTTCCCATTACGGTCATCAGGGTCAGCACGGTAACCCCTCCGAGCGCCGTGATGTCTCCCATCGCATGATTGAGCCAATAGGGCCCGAGCGGCGTCGCAAGATCTGTGGCATTGCGCAGGGCCAGAAGGATCTGTTCGTCGAAGGCGTGGGTCTCGCCTTCCAGCACCTCGTCCGTCAACCTGAAGAAGACGAAAAGCCCGCCTGCCAGAAAGGCGACCATCATCAAGCCGATCGGTTCGAAGGTCATGACCCTTTCGAACACTCTGCGTGTCACGCGCTGATGGAATGCCATCCAAACTCCTTGTTCAACTTCAGTTCACGACCGACCGCATCGCGCGAAGCGGCCGATCCATCGAAGGCGGCTGCACGATCCTGTACCAGGCCTCGATCAATCCGTAGAGGCCGAAGGCGAAAAGTCCGATCGCCGCCAATCCGTAGAGGATCGCCCCGAAGGGAAGCCGGCGCACCCACGCCAGCGCATCCGCCAATCCGCCGGCCTGGTTCGAATCCACGGTGAAGGCGGCATAGACGAAGAAGCCGCCGATAATGAGGAATATAATGCCGCGCGCCAGCAAGCCATAGGTGCATATGCCGTTGAGGACGGTCCGCTGTTCGAAACCGCTTTCGAAATAGCGAAGATACCCCCGTTTTATGCCCTTGGCCGCCTGGGCGCAGCCGGCACCGATGATTGCAAGGCCGACGCCTGCGACCAGATAGCGCCCGAACGGCTGCTGCATCAGCCAGGCGGTCCAGCTTTCGCGGCCTCCGGACGAGCCTGCGCCGAAGCCGAGATGCAGGGCCCGCCCGACCGCATAAAAGGCGAGACCGGTATAGGTCGCGGCGCTGACGAGAAGACCGGCCCTGACCAGATATCCCTTCGCATTGTTCGAATGCCGGTCGGTGTTGAGGATCGATTGCGCCACTCGCCAGAGGATGAAGCCGATCAGGCCCATGCCGATCACGCCGAGCCAGATTTGCCCGAACGGCTGTCCCAATACGATCTGCAGCGCGGATTTTGAATCCGGCTTTCCGCCGCCGAGGGTCGAGAGCGATGCCATGCCGGCGATCAGGACGTACACGATCCCCCTGGCTGCGTACCCGGATCTCGCCAGCCATTCCAGTTTTCTGTCCTTATCCATGCCGATCTCCTCGAAAGATCGACAGAAACGTGTCCGGATGGTCGCGGTTCCGGAGAGCTCGCCGCGGCTCCGGTTTCTCGGTCCGCCGCAGGTCGCGACCACCCTATCCCATATCGTGAAACGCCGGCGCGGGCGGGGCGAGACAGAGCCAACTCACGCTTGGAACAATTCAGTGATAATTCGTGTGCAACGGACGTTGGATCATTCTTCCGCCACATGCGTTTCCCAACGCTGCTAAACCCGCTCGCATGATCCTCAACAAGAGCGGATGAAGAATTAAAGGAGTACAGGGATGAAGAATATTGTTGCCGTGGCGCTTGCCGCTCTGCCGGTCGTGACGAGCGCCGGAGCCGCCTTTTCCGCCGATGTGATCGCCCGCCGGGATCGTGTCCCGGTCTATGAAGAACAGGACCAGCGCGGTGGCGTTCGCATCGGTTACCTCGATTGCTCGATCGGCGGCGGTGTCGGTTACGTGCTCGGTTCCGCCAAGGAAGCCGACTGCGTCTTCACCACTGCGATCGGCAGCGAGCCGCTCGATCGTTACACCGGCGTCGTGCGCAAGATGGGCGTCGATCTCGGCTTCACCACCCGTTCGCGGCTGATCTGGGCTGTCTTCGCGCCGACCGCCGGTTATCATCACGGTTCGCTGGGCGGCCTCTATCAGGGTGCGACCGCGGAGGCTACCGTCGGTGCGGGCATCGGCGCCAACATCCTCGTCGGCGGTACCGCCGGCTCGATCCACCTGCAGACGGTGAGCGTCACTGGTCAGCTCGGCCTCAACGTCGCCGCAACCGGCACGTCCGTCACCCTGACGCCCGCGGGCTGAGCGTTATTCCATGCTTCCCCTTCCCGGGAACGGGGAGGGGGTCTAAAATGAGGTAGACACTTTGCGAGCACGAGCTCTCTCGGACCTCTTGCTCCACGCCGTTCACATTCATACCTTAGAGAGGTTATGATACGCCTCTTGCAGACCCTTGCGGGGTCCCGGACCGCGTATTGCCTCATCAGGATTTGCATGATGGATATCGAAAAAACTCTACGGTCGGTCGTGGCCGTGCGTGCTTCAATTCCGGACAACGCCTTTACGGCCAATACCCTCGGCACCCGCCGGGAGGGGAGTGGCGTGGTGATCCGCGAAAACGGGTTGGTCCTGACGATCGGTTACCTGATCACCGAAGCCGAAGACGTCTGGCTGACACGCCAGGACGGCCGCGTCGTGCCGGCCCATGCGCTTGCCTACGATCAGGAAAGCGGCTTCGGACTTGTGCAGGCCATGGCGCCGCTCGATCTGCCGGCGCTTCAGATCGGCGATTCCGCCACCGCGACGCTCGGCGATCCAATCATCTTCGCCGATGGCGAGGGAGAATATGTGCGCGGCAATATCGTCGCCAAGCAGGAATTCGCCGGATATTGGGAATATCTGCTGGACGAAGCAATCTTCATTGCGCCCGCCCATCCCTCTTGGGGCGGTGCGGCGCTGATAGACACGGAAGGCAAGCTGCTCGGCGTCGGGTCTCTGCGTCTTCAGATGAGCAAGGGGGGCGAGATCGCCGACATCAACATGGTCGTGCCGGTCAACCTTCTGAAGCCGATCCTCGACGATCTTCTCAATCGCGGCGAGTTCAATCGCCCGCCGCGCCCATGGCTCGGCGCCATGTCGGCCGAAAGCAATGGCGAAGTGGTGGTCATGAGCGTCACCGAAAACGGCCCGGCAGCAAAGGCCGGCCTGAAGCGCGGCGACGTTATTTCGGAGATACGCGACGGCGAAGTCGATGGGCTCGCGGACTTCTACCGCAAGATCTGGGACAGTGGCCCTCCGGGTGCGGAAATCCCGATGCGCATCCTGCGCGACGGGCGGGAGGCCTGGCTTCGGGTGAAGTCCGCCGATCGGAACGATTTTCTGAGGAAGCCGCAGCTGCAGTAAGCGCTGAGCGTGTTTAAGGGCGAACAGCAAAGGCCGTTTCGGGGCCTTGGCTACCGCACCAGGATCGCCCGGAAATCATTGACATTGGTGCCGGTTGGGCCTGTCTCGAACACGTCGCCAATCGCGAAAAACCCGGAAAAGCTGTCGTTGGCGTCGAGCAGTTTGCGGCCGTCCGACCCGCTGGCCCGCAGACGCCTTGCCGTCGTGCCATCCGCGAATGCGCCGGCGTTGGTCTCGGAGCCGTCGATGCCGTCCGTATCGGCGGCGAGTGCAGTGATCTCGTGGCCATCGATCGCAAGCGCCAGAGCGAGCGCGAATTCGCCGTTGCGTCCGCCCTTGCCGCCCTTCGCCCGCAGCGTCACCGTGGTCTCGCCACCGGAAAGCAGAACCGCAGGCTTTGCAAATGGCCGGTCGCGAAGCGACACCTCGCGCGCAAGGGCCGCATGCACCAGAGCCACGTCGCGGGCTTCACCTTCGATGGAGTCGGAGAGGATATAGGGCGTAACGCCATGGGCGCGGGCGACTTCGGCCGCCGCTTCCAGCGACACGCCGGCAGACGCGATGACGAAATGTTCGTGCCGGGCAAAGACCGGATCCTCCGGCTTCGGAGCGTCGGCAGCCGGTGATTTCAGACGCGCGATCATCGCCGCCGGCAGTTTCAGCTTGTATTGCTCGACAATGGCGAGCGCATCGTGGCGCGTCGAGGCATCCGGAATGGTTGGGCCGGAGGCGACGAAGGCCGGGTTGTCGCCAGGGATGTCCGAGACGATCAGGCTGACGACACGCGCCCGGGTCGCGACCGCAAGCCGGCCGCCCTTGATGGTGGAGAGATGTTTGCGAACCACGTTCATGGCGGAGATCGGCGCGCCGGAGGCGAGCAGCATCTCGTTCAACGCGATCTCGTCCTCCAGCGTCAGGCCTTCGGGCGGCGCAGGCAGCAGGGCCGAGCCGCCGCCGCAGACCAGCGCGATGACGAGGTCGTTTTCGGACAGGTCCGAAATCGTCTCGACCAGCCGTTTTGCGCCGGCAAGGCCTGCGGCATCCGGTACCGGATGTGAGGCTTCCAGGATTTCGATCGACGTCGTTTCGCAGCCATAACCGTAACGGGTCACGACCACGCCGGTAAGCGGTCCGGCCCACACGCTTTCGAGGGCGGCTGCCATCTGCGCGGCACCCTTCCCCGCGCCGATGACCACGGTCCGGCCGTTCGCCGGCGGGGCGGGCAGGTGCTTCACGATGCCGGTGAGCGGATCGGCGGCCTTCACGGCTGCGGCAAACAACGCCTCGAGCAGTTCCCGGTCGGTCATCGCCTCTTCCTTTTCTCCTCACGCGAGCCCTTTCGATCACGGCAGGCAACAGCCGTCAACCGGGCTTGATCGCGCCTGGACCTCTGGTGCGGAACAAAGCGAGCGAGTGTCGGTTGTCCCACGGGCTCACCGAAATGAAGGAGCGAAGATATGGGTGAACATCTGAAAGAAGCCGGTTACCCGGGCCAGATCGACATTGGCGGCGACAGGTCGCCCGTGACTTACAGATTGAAGGCCAGCAAGGAGGATGACGGCGCGTTCCATGTGGCGGTGAGCCTCAGCGCCCCGCGAGACTGGCTGCTGAAGCACGGGTTTCGCAAGGAGGCGACGTTGGTACGCCAGGGCGGCGCCGAGATGCCGGTGCATTTCGAGGAAACGCTGAACGTCGCCGACAATATCTCGGTCACGCTGCGTGCCGACGATGCGGTGATTGCCTCGATGGACGAGTTGCGCCGCACGTTCCCGGAGCTGCGGCCGACATAGAATCGTCCATCCCCGTTTGCGTGGAAGAACCGCAGCGTATAATCGCTGATCCGGCCGGTCGTTCGGTCGGAAGTTTTGGCGGTCAAGGCGCGAGATTTTGGAGACAGTTGAACAGACGGCGCGATCCTGCGGCACCTGCACGCTCTGTTGCCGGCTACCTGAAATAGCGGCGCTGGAAAAGCCGGCCGACGTCTGGTGCGGGCACTGTTCGGAGGGGCGGGGTTGCGCAATCTATCCCGACCGCCCCCAGCTTTGCCGGGATTTCCTCTGTCGGTGGATAACGGATCCCGAGGTCTCCGAGGCGTGGAAGCCGCTGACGTCTAAAATGCTGGTTTATGATCAGGGGCCGCAACTGACGGTGCTGGTCAATCCCCACCATCCGGCGACCTGGCGGCAAGAGCCGTATTCTTCCGATCTCAAGGATTGGGCTCGGGCCGCCGAGGCGCGCGGCCACTATGTCATCCTGTTCTGCGGTGACGAGGTGGTGAAGATCGAGCCGGGCGTCACCGCGCCGGCATGATTTCCGCGGCCGCCTGGCGGATCGTCTGCATCAAGATCGACAGCGGCGTCGAGGGATTGGCGTCGGCGCGGATGGTGAGGCCGACCGGCCCGCGGGTCTCGCTGGTATCGATCGGCAGCGTCGCCAGAACCCCGTCCTCGATGTCGGCCGCGACCACGCCCGCCGAAATGATCCAGATCGCATCGCTCGACCGTACGAATGCACGGCCGAAGGCATCCGAGACGGTTTCCACCTGGGTCGGCAGACTGGCGACGCCGTTGGCGATCAGGAACTGTTCGACGGAAGGCCGGATGATCGAACCGCGCGTCGGCATCAGCACCGGGTAGTCGGCAAAACCCTCGAATATCGATCGCTTGCCGTCGAGCAGCGGGTGCCCGGTGCGGACGGTGAACACGACCTGTTCCGAATAGAGATGTTCGAAAGAGAGGCCGGTCATCTTTTCGGGCAACGCCAGACGTCCGACTACGAGGTCGAGCTCGCCGACACGGAGTTGCTCCATCAAAACGGCATTATCTCCGGTCACGATCTTGACGCGGCTGCCGGTCTTTTCGGCGAGGAAGAGCGTCATGGCCCGGGGCATAATGCGGGTGGAAACGGTCGGGAGTGCACCGATTCGGACCGGCGGCGCGGAATCGAACAGGTCCTGCGAGACGGAATCCACGCCCTGCCGGAGCGCCGTCAGCGCCGCGCCCGCATGGCGCAGGAATACCTCGCCGTAGCGGGTGATGCGGATGCCGCGGCCATCGCGCTCGAACATGGCGACACCGAGCGCCTCTTCGAGCTCGCGGATGGTCTTGGTGACCGCCGGCTGGCTGACATGCAGGATTTCGGCTGCCTTGACCACGCTTTTTTGGCGCGCGACCTCGACGAATGTATGCAAGTGTCGAAACTTGACTCGGGAATTGATCAAGATCAAATAACCCTGTGGTTAGGGGATTATGCTGAAATATCATTTTACCTAACCGGAAACTAGTGCAATCTATCAAGGCGAGAGGAGGCGCTGATGCAGTTTGTACACATCAATGACATTGTGATCCACTACGACATCCAGCGCGCAGGTGACGGCAAGCCGGTCATCGTGTTCGTCAATTCGCTCGGAACCGACAGTCGCATCTGGCATCACGAACTGCCGAAGTTGTCCGGGGACTACACGATCCTCACCTACGACAAGCGCGGTCACGGACTTTCCGGCCTCGGCAATCCGCCCTATTCGATCGCCGACCATGCAGCGGATCTCGCTGGCCTGCTCGACCACCTGCAACTCAGCAAGGTGATCGTCTGCGGTCTTTCGGTCGGCGGCCTGATCGCCCAGGGGCTGTATGCGACCCGCCCGGACCTCGTGAAAGCGTTGATCTTCTCCAATACCGCCCACAAGATCGGCACGGCCGAAAGTTGGGCAGCGCGGATTGCCGCCGTCGAGCAGAACGGTATCGACAGCATTCTCGACGCGATCATGGAGCGCTGGTTCACAGCGCCTTTCCGCAAGCCTGAAAATGCCGCCTACGAGGCCTATTGCAACATGCTCGTGCGCCAGCCGACTTTCGGTTACAGCGGCACTTGCGCTGCGATCCGCGACGCGGACTTCACCGAGGCTGCGAAGAAGATCGCCGTGCCGGCGCTCTGCATTGTCGGACGTGAGGATGGCTCGACACCGCCCGAACTCGTCAAGTCATTCGCTGACCTCATCCCCGGTGCGTGCTACGAAATCATCGAGGGTGCCGCGCATATCCCTTGCGTCGAGGCGCCCGCTGCCCATGCCGCGCTGATCCGCGGCTTCATCGAACAACTCGAGGAATAGACATGGCCGAAAATTCCGCGCCATCGGAACGTTACGCCCAAGGCATGAAGACCCGCCGCTCGGTGCTGGGCGATGCCCATGTTGACCGCGCCCAGGCAAACCAGACGCCCTTCGACGGGCCGTTCCAGGAAATGATCACCGAAGGTGCCTGGGGCACGGTCTGGTCGCGTCCGAACTGGACCAAGCGCGAACGCTCGATGGTGACGATCGCGCTTCTGGCGGCACTTGGCCATCACGACGAAGTCGCCATGCATATCCGCGCAACCGCCAACACGGGTGCGACGAAGGACGATATCCGCGAAGCCCTGATGCATGTGGCGATCTATGCCGGCGTCCCGGCCGCCAACCATGCCTTCAAGATCGCCAAAGCCACTTATGCCGAAATGGACGCGGACAAGGCCGCGGGAGAGCAAAAATGAAGAACACACCCCCAGAAACGACACCCTTCTTCGCCCGTGACCGGGAATGGCATCCGCCGGCATTCACGCCGGGCTACAAGACTTCCGTGCTGCGCTCGCCGCAGCGCGCCCTGATTTCGCTGGAAGGCACCAAAACCGAGATCACCGGCCCGGTCTTCGGCCACAACATTCTCGGCGAGTTCGACAACGACCTGATCGTCAACTATGCCAAGCCCGGCGAGATGGCGCTCGGCGAACGCATCATCGTCTACGGGCGGGTCATCGACGAGCGCGGCCGCGGCGTTCCGGGTGCACTGGTGGAATTCTGGCAGGCCAATGCCGGCGGTCGCTACCGCCACAAGAAGGAAACCTATCTCGCCCCGCTCGACCCGAATTTCGGCGGTTTCGGCCGCACGATCACCGACGAGGACGGCGGCTACGCCTTCAAGACCATCAAGCCGGGCCCGTATCCGTGGCCGAACGGCGTCAACGACTGGCGCCCGGCGCATATCCATTTCTCGGTCTTCGGCCATGGTTTCGCCCAGCGTCTGATCACCCAGATGTATTTCGAGGGCGATCCGATGATCTGGATTTGTCCCATCGTGAAGACCATTCCGGACGAAAACGCGATCAAGGGCCTGATCGCCGCGCTCGACATGCAGAACACCATCCCGCATGACATGCGGGCCTATAAATTCGATATCGTCCTGCGCGGCCGTCGCTCGACATTCTTCGAGAACCGTAAAGAGGGCAACTGAGATGGTCCAGCCGCTCACCTACTTCAAGGAATCCGCCTCGCAGACCGCGGGTCCGTACGTTCATATCGGCTGCACGCCGAATTTCTCCGGCATCACGGGCGTCTACGATACCGACCTCGGCTCCGGCCCCATGGTCAACGACCAGACCCGCGGCGAGCGCATCACCATCCGCGGCTTCATCTATGACGGCGCGATGACCCCGCTCAAGGACGCGATGATCGAGATCTGGCAGGCGGATGCCGACGGTTATTACAACAGCCCGTCGGAAACCCGCGGCAAGGCCGACCCGAACTTCTTCGGCTGGGCCCGTCAGCCCGGAGACATGGCAACCGGCGAATTCGCCTTCGAAACGATCAAGCCCGGCAAGGTGCCTTTCCGCGACGGTCGTCTGATGGCCCCGCATGTCACTTTCTGGGTCGTCGCCCGCGGCATCAATCTCGGCCTCAATACCCGCATGTACTTTTCCGACGAGGAAGAGGCCAATGCGGTGGATCCGATCCTGTCGCGCATCGAGCACCGGGTTCGTGTTCCCACCCTGATCGGCAAGCGTGAGGGTAATACCGTCACCTTCAACATCTATCTTCAGGGCGAAAACGAAACCATATTCTTCGATATCTAGGATCGAAGAATCAGGGACCTGCCCGGGAGTAGATATGAGCGTTTCGGCTTTCGAGCATCCATTTTTGTCCGGTCTCGTCGGTGACGACGAGACCGGACAGCTGTTTTCGGTGACAGCCGAGATCGACGCCATGCTGGCTTTCGAAACCGGACTTGCCAAAGCCGAAGCCTCCTGCGGCGTCATTCCGGCGGCGGCGGCGGAGCGCATTTCCGCAGCCTTGTACACATTCGTACCGGATATGGCAGGGCTCAAAAAGGGCGCCGGGCGCGACGGCGTGGTGGTGGCCGAACTCGTCAGGCAGCTTCGCGACGCCGTCAACCAGCAGGCGGGCGGCAGCGAGGCCGCCAAGCACGTGCATTTCGGCGCGACCAGCCAGGACGTCATCGACACGGCTCTGGTACTCCGCCTGAAACAGGCATGCTCCTTGTTCATCGAGCGGCTCGCTGCCCTCGAAAAGGCTTTCGAAGACATCGACCGGGCATTCGGCAGCCGGACGTTGATGGGCCATACCCGTATGCAGGCGGCGATCCCGATCACGGTTTCGGACCGTATCCGTGCCTGGAAAGAACCGTTGAGCCGGCACCGCCAGCGGCTGGATGTTTTTTCGGAGACCGGTTTCGCCGTGCAATTCGGCGGGGCTGCCGGCAGCCTCGAAAAATTCGGCGACAAGGCCGCCGAAGTGCGCAAGGCTCTGGCCTGGGAATTGTTTCTTACCGACGCACCGCAATGGCAAAGCCAGCGCGATCGGCTGGCCGAATTCGCAAACATCCTCGCAATGATCTCCGGCTCGCTCGGCAAACTTGGCCAGGACGTGGCGCTGCTCGCCCTGATGGGCGGCGAGATGGAGCTTTCGGGCGGCGGCGGCTCCTCTGCCATGGCCCATAAGCAGAACCCGGTGGCTGCCGAAGTGCTGGTGTCGCTCGCGCGCTTCAATGCGGTGCAGCTTTCCGGCATGCAGCAATCGATGGTGCACGAACAGGAACGCTCAGGTGCGGCCTGGACGCTTGAATGGCTGATCCTGCCTTCCATGGTGATGGCGACCGGCGCTGCACTCAGGCTTGCAACGGAACTTGCCGGCAATGTGAGGTCGCTGGGCAAGGGCTGACCGCATCGCGGCGGGCCCGTCGAGTTCAGTTGTCGAAAGGGCGACATGCGCAAGTTTCATAACTCACCTCCTTGACGCCCGTTCCCGAACCATCGCCACCTGCCTCCGTCAAACGCGCCCTCGCACACAAGCGAAAAACTCATCCATGCTATCCCCGGTAGTGCCGTTAAACATATCCTCAGTATTTTCCGCAATCCTTAACCATAGCGGCCCAACAGGACTGGCCATGACCTCCAGTGCAGCAATGGATCTTTCGGATGACGATTAAATTGAAGCTTGTCGCCAGCGTTGTCGGCCTCGCGCTCGCGCTCGCCGCAACCACGACCGTCGCATTCATCGGAATGGATACCCTGTCGGCACGCACCCGCACAATCGTCGAGGATCGGCTCGAGCCCGTGGCGCATATCAAGACGGTCTCCGACGCCTATGCTGTCACCATCGTCGATACCGCCCATAAGACGCGCAGCGGTGCGTTCAGCTGGGAACTGGGTGAGCAGACAGTCCGCGCAGCGCTCGTCTCCGCCGACCGCGACTGGGCGGCCTACCAGGCAACCCACCTGACTGACCAGGAAAAAACTCTTGTCCAGCGTTACCTCGGTGCTCGTACGGAGTCCACCAAGGCGGTCGACGAGCTTCTGGCGATCATGGGCAAGCGCGATCAGGCGGCTCTCGATACCTATGTGACGAAGCGGCTCTACCCCGCTATCGAACCGCTTGCAGAGCCGCTGAACGCGTTGACCAAGCTGCAGCTCGATGTCGCTCACAAGAGTTTCGAGGATGGGTTGGAGGACAAGGCCAATCTTTCCGTTTGGATGACCGTGATCGGCGTGATTTCGCTGATCGTCGTCGGCTTCTCGATCCGGGTCGTTTTGTCAGGCGTCGTGGGGCCGCTGCAAGGCCTGCAGGATTGCATGCGACGCCTAGCGGGCGGCGAACTGACGCTGACCATCTTCGGCATGGATCGCAAGGACGAGATCGGCGGGATGGCGGCGGCGGTGGAGATTTTCCGCCAGGCGGCGATCGGCAACAAGCGATTGGAAGGCGAGGCGATCGAAGCCCGCAGCCGATCGGAAGCGGAACGCATCGCCGCGCAGGAACAGGCCGAGGCCGACGCGTCCCAACGGCTCCGCATCGCGACATCGGGCCTTGGTGGTGGTCTGCGCCGGCTCGCCGCAGGCGATCTCTCCTTCCAGCTTGACGAGGCCTTTTCGGCGGATTTCGAAGCTCTGCGCCATGACTTCAACACCTCGATCGCCCAGCTCGCCAGCACGTTGACGCAGATCGCCGGCAGCGCCGAGGCGATCGACGGCGGGACCCAGGAAATCAGCCAGTCCGCCAGTGATCTGTCACGCCGCTCCGAGCAGCAGGCCTCTTCGCTCGAAGAGACGGCGGCGGCGCTCGATCAGATCACCGCGAATGTCTCCTCCGCCTCCAAGAAGGCCGAGGAGACACGCAGGATCGCCGGGGAAGCCAATTCGTCCGCCGCTCGTTCCGGTGAGGTTGTGGCCAATGCCGTGGAAGCGATGCGCCGCATCGAGGAAAGCTCCAAGCAGATCTCCAACATCATCGGGGTCATCGACGAGATCGCCTTCCAGACCAACCTGCTGGCACTGAATGCCGGCGTCGAGGCGGCTAGAGCCGGCGAGGCGGGCAAGGGCTTTGCGGTCGTCGCGCAGGAAGTGCGGGAACTCGCTCAGCGTTCGGCGAATGCGGCGAAGGAAATCAAGTCGCTGATCGAGAACTCGACCGTCGAAGTCGGCCACGGCGTGAAATATGTCCGCGACGCCGGCGAATCGCTGAAGTCGATCGAGGGCTATATCGTCACCATTAACAGCCACGTGGACGATATCGCACGCTCGGCCCGCGAACAATCGACCGGGCTTTCGGAGATCAATTCGGCCGTCAACCAGATGGACCAGGTGACCCAGCAGAATGCCGCAATGGTCGAGGAGACGACGGCGGCGAGCTCCGGTCTTGCCGACGAGGCCTCGAAGCTGCGCCAGATGGTCGGCCAGTTCCAGCTCGGCGCCGGCTCCTCCCAGGCCCAGCGTCGCCGCCGAGCCGCCTGATACGATGGTACGGTTCAGGCTTTGGCGGCCCGGACCAGGTCATTCAGATGCCGGGCAATGGATTCAGGCTGCTACCGGCGTGAAGGCGAACTGACAAGCCGTAGGAAGGCAATGGAGAGGGCTGGATGGTTGCGGGTGTCGGGCAGGAGCTTTGGGATTTCGCGGTCCGGCTTTATGGCGCGCCAGGTGTAGGCGATGCCTGTCTGGTGCTTCAGGATGAAAGCGGCGTGGATGTACCGGTGCTGTTGTTTTCCGGCTGGCTCGCCCGGAATTCCGTGGCGCTTTCGCCGGCCGACATTGCCCGCATCGACGGCCTCGTGGCCGACTGGCGCAACGAGGTGGTCAAACCGCTGCGCCTCGTGCGCCGGCAGTTGAAGAGCGGGCCGCATCCCGCGCCCACCAAAGAGACGGAAATGCTGCGCAACGGCGTGAAGGCTGCCGAGCTCAATTCCGAAAAGATCGAGCTGGCGGTGCTGGAGGCCGAAGGGAAGGCGCTGTTGGCCGCCGATGGATCAACCGGAGACGCAACTGGCAACCTCAGGACTGTCGTGACGTTTTTCCGTGGGGCGGAGCCGGATGCGCGGACCGCCGCCATGCTGGCCGTGATCGAAAACGCGCTCGCCGCCCTTTAGGATGGACACTCGGAGCAGCAGATCAGTGCTGGCCGGGTGAGCCAGGGCCATCCTTCCAGCGCTTGACCATCGGCAGGTGGATATCGAAGAGATCAAGCGCCCGGCCGACCGTCTGGGTCACCATCTCGTCCAGCGAACTGGGCTTCGAATAGAAAGCCGGCACCGGTGGCATGACGATTGCCCCGTTGCGGGTTGCCTGGTCCATCAGTGCGATATGGCCGGCATGCAGCGGCGTTTCGCGAAACAGGAGCACGACACGCCGGCGTTCCTTCAGACAGACGTCGGCCGCGCGCACGATCAGCTCGTCATTGTAGCAGTTGGCAATGCCGCTGAGCGTCTTCACCGAACAGGGTGCGACAAGCATGCCGGCGGTGCGGAACGAGCCGGAGGAGAGCGCCGCGCCGATATCCTTGTGATTATAGAGCACGTCGGCCAGGCTCTTGATCTCTTCGGCGCTCATGTCGATTTCGTCGATCGCGGTGCGGAAAGCGGAAGGTGAGATCACCGCATGGGTCTCGACATCCTCGACTTCCTTCAAAAGCTGCAGGGCGCGAACGCCATAGACGACACCGGAAGCTCCGGTGATGGCGATGATGATGCGGCGCATGGGACTTTCCTCACCGATTATTGTGACGACTTACCGTCGCTTTCGCGCGGACGCAACGCTTGGGTCGCCGAATTTCTCACATATTGAGATCCGTGAGGCGCCGCTCTCCAAACCTTTCAGGATTTTCAGGCCTGCGGTTTTCCGTGGGGCGCTGTTCATAAATGAGGGCATGCCCTCCGGAACGGATGACATGCGGGGGGATGCCGCTATCATAAGCTGACATGCATGGGGCCGACGTCATATGCTTCGGTCAGCCTTGAATTATGGATTTGAAGAGGAGGGACCAATGTCCCGTGTCACCATCACCGTGAATGGCACGCCGCAAACACGCGACGTCGAAGACCGGACACTGCTCGTGCAGTTCATCCGCGAACATCTCGGCCTCACCGGTACCCATGTGGGCTGCGATACCACCCAATGCGGCGCCTGTACGATCCATCTCGACGGTGACGCCGTGAAAAGCTGTACGGTCCTGGCCGTCGCCGCTGACGGTTCCCACGTGACGACGATCGAAGGCCTCGCCGAAGGCGGCAAGCTGCACGACGTTCAGCAGGCCTTCCACGAACATCACGGCCTGCAATGCGGTTATTGCACGCCGGGCATGATCATGGCCTCGGTCGACATGATCCGCCGCCATGACGGCATGCTTGACGAACACACCGTACGTCACGAACTCGAAGGCAATATCTGCCGCTGCACCGGTTACCACAACATCGTCAAGGCAGTGCTCGACGCTGCCGAGAAGCATCGCGCGGCGCATGCCGTCGCGGCCGAGTGAGCGGGGAGGGCCACATCATGTACGCAACGACCTACCACAAGCCGAAGACGCTCACCGAAGCCGTCGAACTCTATGAGAGTTCCGAGGAGCCCTCCTATCTTTCCGGCGGCCATACATTGATCCCGACCCTGAAAAGCCGGCTTGCCGCGCCTGCGCACCTGATCGACGTGCGCAGTATCCGGGAACTGTCCGGCATTGAAGTCACCGCCGACAAGGTGGTCATCGGCGCGGCCACCAAGCATGCCGTCGTCGCGGCTTCCAAGGAGATCAAGGCCGCCATCCCCGCGCTTTCGGGCCTCGCCGGCTCGATCGGGGACGTCCAGGTGCGTCACATGGGCACGATCGGTGGCTCGACCGCCAACAACGACCCGGCCGCAGATTATCCCGCCGCCGTTCTGTCGCTCGATGCCGTCGTCCATACCGACCGCCGCGAAATCCCCGCCAGTGACTATTTCCAGGGCCTTTACACCACGGCCTTGGAGCCAGGGGAAATCCTCGTCCGCGTCGAGTTCAAGATTCCGGAAATCGCCGGTTATGCGAAATTCCGCAATCCAGCCTCGCGTTATTCGATGGCCGCTTCCTTCGTCGCCAAACATCGCGACGGCCACATCCGCGTTGCGATCACCGGCGCCGGCAACGAGGGGGTGTTCCGCTGGACTGAGGCCGAGGAGCTGCTGACCGAGAATTTTTCGGCGGAAGCGCTGGAGGGCCTGACCATCGACCCGTCGCGGATGATGGGCGACATGCATGCGCCGGCCGATTACCGCGCCCATCTCGTCGCAGTCATGACACGCCGCGCGGTGCAGAACCTCGGCGGCACACACATCCTCTGAGGACGGATGTTTTACCCGGAGACTGCAATGGCCGGCGGGGCGACTCGTCGTCCATTGCTTGAAAAGCCGCCGCCGGCTTACCAAGAATGGTTCGACATCATTGCGGCAGGTCTCGCGAACGCGATACCGCATCGTCAAGATGCTGCGGCGTGCTGAAGGATGCGGCGATCCGGCCGAGAACCGCGATCAGCACCGCCTTGTCCTTGCCGGCGATCTCGTCAAGATGGCGGTCGTAGACGACAGCGATCGCGTGCAAACGCTCCTGCATATTGCGACCGTTTTCGGTGAGCCTGACGCTGTAGCTGCGTTGATCGTCGGGGTTCGATCGCCGTTCGATCAGCCCGCGATGAGACAATGCCTTGAGACTGGAGGTGAGCGTCGAACGGTCGCGGCCACAGATTCGGCTGAGCTCCGACGGCGTCATGCTCTCCCGTTCGGCAAGCACTGTCAGTAGCGAATACCATCCGGGCTTCAAGTCAGCCTTGCCGGCCGCCCTGGCAAACGCCTGGAAGGAGGTCTCCTGCGCCACCCTCAGATGATATCCGATCAGATTCTGGAACATGGCCGGGACAAGCATCTCGCTCTCCGCAGACGTTGCCTGCGCGTCCTGTCGTATCGATGATTCAACCGTCATTCCTGCATTCCTCCTGCTGTGGAAGCTAATAGGAATGGGGAGATGCGGCAATATAGTTTGATATCAAATTATATTGCTCCGTCTCATTGTCCGACAAAGCCGGGCGGACTGCAAGCCAAGCGATGGACATGCCCTGTCGCGCGGACGATCTGCTGTTGGGCCGGGATATCCGAAAAAGAAACCCGCGCCGGGTGGTAGCGCGGGTGAAGAGCAGGACTCCGGTTTACGGGCAGATCTATTCGGCGGCCTGGTACCGGTCGACTGCTGGCGAAGGTTTCGGCCCGAGCGCTGCGATCAGCGTGATCACCACCGCGAGCGTCGCGACAAAGGCGACGGCGGCGGAATAGGGTTCCCAGCCGAAGCTGGGAGCGCCGCCGAACACGGCAGACGTTGCCGCCAGCACCACGCCGCCGCCGATCTGGAAGGCGGCGAAGAACATGCCGGAGGCAAGCCCCGATTTATCCTCCTCGATATCGGCCAGCGCCGCGACCTGGATCGACGGGAAGGTCATGGCATAACCGAGGCCGAGCGGAATCTGCGAGAGCACGACGAGCAGGATCGGGTCGATATGGCCGACCGACAGGACCCAGAAGATGTAGCTTATCGCCTGCAACGCGACGCCCGCCGTCATGAAGCCGGTCGTGCGGCGATTCTGGGCAAGCGTCGCGAAACGAGGGGCCAGGAACATCACGAAGGCGCCGGCGCCAGCAAAGCAGAAGCCGGTTACAAAGGCCGACCAGCCGTAGACGGCCTGATAATAGAGCGTTGCGGTGAACTGGAAGCCGATATAGGCGCCCTGATAGAGGAAACCGACAATATTGGCATGGGTAAGTCTGGCGCGGCGGAACATCGCGAGCGGCATCATCGGGTCCTTATGGCGGGCTTCGATGGCGAGGAAGGCGAGGATCAGCACGACTGCGGCCACCAGCGAGCCCCAGGTGAGGAGGTCGGCCCAGCCGGCCGAGGCCGCATTGGTGATGCCGAACACGAAGAGCAGCAGGCCGGGAGTGATGGTGATCGCGCCGGCCCAGTCGAAGCCGGGGCGCGGCCCGGTGCGGCGTGCGTCGAGCGGCAAGGCTATCGGCGCAAGGAGCAGGGTCAGGATCGCGACCGGCGCCCCCATTACCAGCGTTGCCCGCCAGCTGATCAGGGTCGCAGCGCCGCCGAGCACCATGCCGAGCACAAAGCCGGCCGCCCCGGTGGAGGCGAAGAGGCCAAGCGCCTTGGCGCGCTGCGGCCCTTCGCCGAACACCGCCAGCAGGAGTGCCAGCGCTGCGGGTGCCGTGAAGGCAGCGGCGATTCCCTTGACGAGGCGGGCGGCGATCAGCGTCGGGCCGCTATCGACGAAACCGCCGGCGATGCTGGCCGCCGCAAAGATCGCCAACGACCAGAGGAACACGCGACGATGCCCAAAAATGTCGGCAACGCGACCGCCGAGCAGCAAAAAGCCGCCGTAACCGAGCACATAGGCGCTGACCGCCCATTGCAGGGAGGTTGGCTGCATGCCGAGTTCGGCCTGGATGGCGGGAAGTGCGACGCCGATGGTGGAGACATCCATCGCGTCGAGGAAGTTGGCGGTGCAGAGCAGCAGCAATGCGAGCCCTGCAACCCCTCGGAATTGAGGATTGCTCATGGGATTCTAATCCTTGTTCATGCTGCCCCCGGAGCGGGGAGGTCGAACCGGGCCGGCAGAGGATCGAGAAATTGTCCATCTTCGAGACCCATTGCAAATTGATAATTACCATGGCAGGTATTGCTGGCGATGATGAATGATGCGACCCTTCGAAAGATTGACCTCAACCTGCTTCTGGCCTTCGCGGTGTTGATGCGGGAACGGAACGTCAGTCGCGCCGCCGAACGCCTGTTGCTCGGGCAGCCAGGTTTGTCGGCTGCGCTGAAACGGCTGCGCGAGGCGTTGGACGACGAACTGTTCGTACGCGTCGGACGCGGCCTGCAGCCGACGCCCCGGGCGCTGGCGATCGCGCCCGTCATCGAGGATGCACTTTCGAACATCGAACGAGCGATCCGGCCGCCGGCCGAATTCGATCCCCGAAACTGGGAAGGCGAGTTCCGCATCGGCATGTGCGACAATCTCGAATCGGCTTTCTTCGGCCCGCTGGCCGCCCGTCTGCTGCAGCTGTCGCCCGGTTCGCGGCTGATCGGCGTCGCCTGGGACCGGCGTGACGTTTCGCGCATGCTGGATGACGGTGCGTTTGATTTCAGCGTCGCGGTGCATGGCGAACCGCCCTCCTGGCACGTCCGCGCGCCGCTCTTCAACCAGTCGTCCGTCTGCGTCTACGACCCCGTCCAAATCAAACTCAAGGCGCCGCTCGCCCTCGACGACTACGCCGATGCGCCGCATGTGGCCGTCTCCTTTGAGGGCAATCCCTCGACCAGCATCGACGCTGTGCTCGCCCGTCACGGGAAAACCCGCAATGTCGTGGCGACTGTGCCGCGTTTTTCGGCGCTGCCGACGGCACTTCGGGCGATGCCGGCCATCGCCACCATTCCGGAATCGATCGCCCGCTGCATGGCCCAACTCCACAATCTAACGATCGACCTGCTGCCGATCGACCTGCCCGCTGAGCCGGTGAGCATGCTCTACCGGCGTGTCGACCATGCGGACAGCCGTGCCTCATGGTTCCGCGCCCTCTTCGTGGAGGTCGCCGGCGCGGCGCTCGAAGCCTCCGGCTGCAAGATGGGAATTTCGCGGATCGCAGCTTAAGCCCGAGCCGGCGAATATCGCGATGATGGACGCGAGGGTTCCTGACATTCAGGGAGGGCAATCCACGCAATGCCCTGGCAATTTCATGCCCGCCTCCCGCCATTCGAAATGGCACGTGGGAGGCGGGCGTCAGGTTTGATGCATGATCACCCTATCAGGGCGGTCACGAAGGCGACCGCATAAAAGCCTATGATGATCAGGCATGCGGCGGCCAGCAGGAAGGCTGGAATACTGTTCATGACATCCTTTCCATGCCAGCCGCCGTCAACGCCCGGCAAGCCCGGAATAGCCCTTTGAACCGGTTTACGGTCCGCAAAGGTTAACGATTTCCTGCCCTATATTAGGGACTTAAAAATAAAGAACTCACGGCTTGATGCCGGGCGCCCGGCATGGTCTGTTGAGTGAAAATCTGTGCCGCTACAGGGTCTTGAGCCCGATTTTTCCAGCGATGAGAGTGACATGAGAGACTTCGAATTACCGGGCCGTTCGCTCGCCGTGGGCCGCACCGCGATGGCCGCAACTTCACAGCCGCTGGCCACGCTCACCGCCATCGACATCCTGCGCAATGGCGGCAATGCCGTGGATGCGGCGGTCGCCGCCTGCGCCGTGCAATGCGTGGTGGAGGCCGGTTCGACCGGGATCGGCGGCGATTGCTTCGCTCTTCTGTCGCTCGGCGGCACGGACGAGGTGCTGGCCTATAATGGGTCAGGCCGCGCCCCGGCTGCCGCAACCGTCGAACATCTCCGTTCGCTCGGCGTGACCAGCCTCACCCGCACCTCGCCGCATACGATCACCGTGCCGGGCGCGGTGGATGCCTGGACGCGGCTGGTTGCCGATCACGGCCGTTTGAAGATGGCTGATATCCTCGCTCCGGCGATCAAGCTGGCGCGCGATGGATACGTCCTGCCTCCGCGCACGGCGCACGACCTTGCCGCCCAGGCGGACGTCCTGAAGGGCGATCCAGCTGCGAGCCGCGTTTTCCTCGTCGATGGCAAAGCGCCGCCGGCAGGCACGATCCAGCACCAGAAGCAACTCGCCGATACGCTCGAAGCCATCGGCCGGGAGGGCAGGGATGCCTTCTATCGCGGCCCGATTGCTGAAGGCATGGTGAGCTACCTCAACGGCATCGGGGCGCTGCATACGCTGGAGGATTTCGCCAACGCCCGTGGCGAATACGTGAAGCCGATCAAGACGACATTCCGTGGCCACGAAATTCACGAATGCCCGCCGAACGGCCAGGGCATCATCGCGTTGATGATCCTCAACATCCTGTCGCATTTTCCTGGCAAAGGCGATCCGCTGGCGCCTGAACGCCTGCATATCGAGGTCGAGGCGACGCGTCTCGCCTATGCCGCGCGCAACCGTTTTCTTGCCGATCCGGCCAAGGTCGACGTGCCGGTCGATTACCTGCTCTCGGACGAACTCGCAACTGAATTGGCCGGTATGATCGATCCCGAAAAAGCGATCGAGAACCTGCCGCCCTTCGATGAAGTGCCGCACAAGGACACGATCTATCTCTCGGTCGTCGATAGCGACCGTAATGCGATCAGCTTCATCAACTCGATCTTCTTCGTTTACGGCAGCGGCCACATGGACCCCAAGAGCGGGGTGATGTTCCACAACCGGGGTTTCAGCTTCTCGCTCGATCCAGACCATCCGAACGCGATTGCGCCGGGCAAGCGACCGATGCACACGATCATCCCCGGCATGGTGACGAAGGATGGCCGCGCTATCATGCCCTTCGGCGTCATGGGCGGCCAGTATCAGGCGATGGGCCACGCCCATTTCCTCTCAAAAGTCTTCGACTACGGCATGGACCTCCAGAGCGCCATCGACCTGCCGCGACTTTTCCCGCTGCCAGGCACCAACCAGGTCGAGATGGAAGCCCGGCTGCGCAACACGATCGGCCCGGAGTTCACCAAGCGCGGTTTCGAGGTGAAGGCGCCGGAGTCGGCCATGGGCGGCGCCCAGGCGATCTGGATCGACTGGGAAACAGGCGTGCTGAAGGGTGGCTCCGACCCCCGCAAGGATGGCATGGCTCTCGGCATCTGAGCTGTCCGTTCAATTTGGTAGGTGACCCTGCCCAGCGAAATGACATTGTCGTCGCGGCAAAGCTCGGCCTTGGGCGGAATCGGTTTTTTCGAAATTCTGCACGGAATAGGAGCTTACTATCGGCATCACACGGGAAATCCACGGCGCCATCCCCCATAAACCTAAAGGCACTCCGAGAGGCGGACGCTCTAAAAGATGAGCGAACGACTGCTCCGTAAGCAGATTCGGAAAGATGTGTTGTTACGGACTTTGCTGGCTACGCTATGCCTGGCGACGATCGGCGGTTCTTCTAATCTAATGATGGAAATCAGAGGTGGGCGGGATGAATTCGCCGATGTCTGGCCCAATTTCCGCCTCAAGCGATCACGGCCAGGTTCCGTCCAACAGAGAATTGAATTGCCTGTGCCAGCCGTTTCTTTGAGCTAAAATCCAAAAACTATTCGGATTTGGAATGGGCTATCTTGTTTTCTCATTAGACAGGAAGGCCGTAATCGCCCCACAATGCACATAACATTGGCATGCCTGCAAAATAGGCAGAAAGTGTTGCGCTTGGAGTGGGCGAATGCAGTCGCAGCAGCAGGGTGAACGGAGCTTCTATCTCCCGGTGGACGAGGTTCGGAGCCTCTATGTCGAGGAACATGGCGATCCTGAGGGTATCCCTGTCGTTGTTCTTCACGGCGGGCCAGGTGCTGGCATTTCCCTGAAGCAGGTCGAAACCTTTGACCGCTCTACGTTTCGGATCGTTATCTTCGACCAGCGCGGCGCCGGCCGGTCGACGCCGCATGCGGATCTCGACGGCAACACTACGACGGCCCTGGTCGCCGACATGGAATTGCTGCGAGACCACCTCGGCATCGACAGATGGCTGGTTTCCGGCGGATCCTGGGGCAGCTGCCTAGCGCTGGCCTATGGGGAGGCGTATCCCGACCGCTGCCTCGGCTTTCGCCTTCACGGCATTTTCCTCGCCGGCAAGGAGGATATCGACTGGTGGTTCAATGGTGTGCGGGCCATCTTTCCCGATCAGTGGGAGGAATTTGCGGCCTTCATTCCCGAAGCCGAGCGTGGCAATCTCCTGTCGGCCTACTACCGGCGGCTGACCAGCGGCAATGCCCATGAAGAGGTGGCCGCGGCGCTCAGCCTGCGAGGCTTTTCCGCCAAGACCCAGACATTTCTGCCGGACCCCGGCCATGTCGCAGCCCTGATGGAGCCGACTGCCGCGCTCGCCGTTGCCCGGCTGTTTACGCACTACTGCATGCACGGCGCGTTTCTCGCTCCGGGCCAGTTGCTTCGCGATATCGGCCGGATCTGCCACCTGCCCTGCGAGATCGTCCAGGGACGGTATGATACGGTGACCCCGATGGCGTCCGCGTGGCAGCTCTATCGGGCCTGGCCGGAAGCCGGCTTCTCGATCGTCACGGAAGCCAATCATCAATCGACCAAAGGTCCGCTTTTCGAAGAGTTGAAAAATGCCTCCGAGCGTCTGCGCGGCAAGCTTGTCGCGGTCAATGCGCTTGAAAGCCGGAGGGTGTGATCGGATGACGTCGCCGTTTAAGGCTGAAGCCATCGCTCCGTTCCTGGAGATCCAGTCCGTAAAATCGCCGGCCGTGTCGCCCGACGGCCAATGGCTTGCCTATCTCTCGAATGCCACCGGCTTCAGCCAGCTGTGGGTCAGGCCATTCGCCGGCGGGCCGGCACGGCAGGTTACCGCCATGCCCGAACCGATCGGCGCATTCGCCTTCAATCCGAAGGGACCGGGAATCCTCTTCACCATGGATTGCGGCGGTGACGAGCGACATCAGCTCTGGCTTTTGCCGGACATCGAAGCCCAACCCGTCGCGCTGACGCAGGCGCCGGGCGTCGTGCATATCTGGGGCACCTGGTCTCCGGAGGGTGAGCGGATCGCCTATGCGTCCAACGCTCGTTCCCCTTATGACATGGACATCCACGTCATGAATGTGACGACGCGCGAGGCGTCGACAGTCTTTGCCGGCATCGGCATGCGCGAGGCACTTGCCTTCTTCCCCGACGGAAACGCTTTGCTGGTGCGGGAATCGCTACGCTCCGGCAACGACCAGGACATGTATCGGCTGGAGATTGCCAGCGGCGAACTAACGCCGATCATGCCGCATGCCGGGAAAGCCCGTTATCTTGCGGCACGGCTGTTCAAGGACGGCAGCGGCGGCCTTACTGTCTGTGACCAAGGCAACGATTTCATGGCCATTCGCCGGTTTGCTGCCGACGATGGCAGCGTCGCACCCTTGGTCGAGCTCTCCGACCGCAATATCGAAGCCGTGGCCCTGTCGCCCGACCAGCAGCGCCTCGCCTACGTCTCCAACGAAGACGGCTGGAGCTGCATCGGCCTGTGCAACCGCGAGGGCAGCGATATGCGGTCATTCGACGGGCAAGCGGTCGGGGTCATCACCTCCGTCGCATTCACGCCGGACGGCCATTCGCTGGTCTTCCCGCTTGAAGGGGCGGCGACACCGCCGGGCATCTGGAGGCTAGATCTGGTCAGCGGGCGTTTCGAGCTGATGGTCGCTTCCGACACATTGGGGCTGGACGTCGGATCCTTCCGGGAGCCGGTGGTCGAACGCTTTGCAAGTTTCGACGGACGGCTGATACCGGCCTTCGTCTACACACCATCCTCGCCGGCGCCTGCCGCCGGTTACCCTGTTCTTTTCATCGTTCATGGCGGGCCGGAAATGCAGTGGAGGCCGGATTTCCGCGCCGACGTCCAGTTTCTCGTTTCGCAAGGTGTCATGGTGGTGGCACCAAACGTGCGCGGCAGCACCGGCTATGGTCGTGCCTTCCACGAGCTCGACGACCGCGAAAAGCGTCTGGATTCGGTTGCAGACCTGCGGGCGATCCGGCTCGCCATCGGGGCGCGAGCGGATGTGGATGACAGCCGTATCGGCGTGTTCGGCCGCTCCTATGGCGGCTTCATGGTTCTGTCGGCGCTGACCGAAGATCCCGAACTCTGGAAACTCGGCGTGGATTTCTACGGGGTCGGGAACTTCCTGACCCATCTTCTTGCGACCGGCCCTTGGGGCCGGCAGCAGCGGGCCGCCGAATATGGCGAACCGTCCGTCATGCGCGAGGCTTTGGAGCGGTTTTCGCCGATCAACCGGATTGCCCGGATGAAGGCGCCGCTTCTGATCGTTCACGCCAACCGCGACCCCCGCGTGCCGATGGGGCAGAGCGAAGACGTCTATTCGTGCCTGAGCGGTCTCGGCCACGATTGCGAATACCTGCGCATCGACCACGAGGGCCATGGCTTTGCGCGCAGGGAAAACCGCTTGAAGGCGTTTTCCGCATTTGCCCGTTTCCTTGAAAATCACCTTTGACATCAAGCCGTATGGAGACTTCGAAATGCAGAATAGCGAGCGAATCTGGGATCTGGTGGACGAGCACAGGGCGGAATTCGTCGCCCTAAGCGACCGTGTCTGGGGCATGCCGGAAATCGCCTATACGGAATACGCCTCGGTTGCCCAACACGCCGCCATGCTCCGGGAACAGGGCTTTCGCGTCACCGAAAACGTCGCGGGCATCCCCACCGCGGTGATGGGCGAGGCAGGCGAGGGCGGGCCGATCATCGCCATTCTCGGCGAATACGATGCGCTGCCGGGCCTGAGCCAGGAGGCCGGCATCGCAGAACCGAAGCCTTTGCCCGGCAACGGTCACGGGCATGGCTGCGGCCATAATCTGCTCGGCTCCGCAGCGATGCTGGCCGCGACGGCGATCAAGGACTGGCTGGCCCAGTCCGGCAAGCCTGGCCGGGTGCGCTATTATGGCTGCCCGGCGGAGGAGGGCGGAGCGGCGAAGTCGTTCATGGCGCGCGAAGGCGCGTTCGACGGCGTCGACGCGGCCATCACCTGGCATCCGAGCGCCTTTACCGAGGTCGCCAAAGCCTTGTCGCTCGCCAATACCCGGATGGATTTTCGCTTCACTGGCCGATCCTCGCACGCTGCCGCGGCGCCGCATCTCGGTCGCTCCGCGCTGGATGCCGTCGAACTGATGAATGTCGGGGTCAATTACCTGCGCGAACACGTGCCGGATTCCAGCCGTATCCATTATGCCATGCTCGATTCTGGCGGGATTGCCCCGAACGTCGTGCAGGCAAAGTCGGCGGTGCGGTATGCGATCCGCTCGCGGGACCTCAAAGGCATGCTGGATCTCAACGAGCGGGTCAAACAGGTGGCGCTGGGCGCGGCAATGATGACCGGAACGACGGTCGATATCTCCATCATGAGTGCGGTTTCCAACCTGTTGGCCAACCGCCCGTTGGAAGAGGTGATGCAGCGCAATCTGGATCGGCTCGGGCCTGTCCCTTTCGATGCAGAAGACAAGGCGTTTGCGGCACAGATCCAGGCAACGCTCAGCGAGGAGGATATCGACAACGCCTATCTTCGCGTCGGCCTGCCGCGCAAGGAGGAAACCCCGCTCTGCGACTTCATCGTGCCGCTGGATGTCGATGGCGAACCGATGATCGGGTCGACGGATGTCGGCGATGTCAGTTGGTTGATGCCGACCGTGCAGGCGCATGCCGCGACTATCGCCATCGGTACGCCTGGCCATTCCTGGCAGGTGACGGCGCAGGGCAAGACGGCTGCTGCCCATAAAGGCATGACCCATGCCGCGAAAATGATGGCCGGCACCGCCATCGATCTTCTCAGCGACAGCCAGTTACTGGCTGCGGCCAAGGCGGACCATCAGGCGCGTTTGGGCAAGACTTCTTACGTTTGCCCGATCCCGCCGGACGTCAACCCGCCGCTGCAGCCGCGTCCGAAGGAGGCCGCCTGACCCTTGAAGACCGGGGGCGGTCCAGCCCCCGGCCCAGATCAGAGCTTTGAAAGTCACAAAAATAAAGGGAACGAAAAGCATGATTACCAGAAGCATTTCCAAGATCGGTTATATTGCTGCCGCCGCGGCCCTGTCGGCCTCGATCAGCCTGCCGGCGCGGGCTGCAACGCCGGACACGGCGCTTGTCATGGCGTGGAATATCGATGCCATCAGCACCTTCGATCCGGCGCAGATCGGCGAAGTCGTGACCAGCGAGCTGATGCAGAATACCTGCGATTCCCTGGTGGATTTCGAACCGAAGGACGAGTCCAAGGCCTTACCGCTTCTCGCGAAGAGCTGGGATGTGTCCGAAGACCGCAAGCAGATCACCTTCCATCTCAATACCGGCCTGAAATTCCCAGGCGGCGCCCCGGCGACGGCGAAGGAATTGGCCTGGTCGATGCAGCGCGTCGTGCTGCTCGGTTACGGCAATGCCGCAACGCTGACCGAATACGGCTTCAGCAAGGACAACGTGAAGGAACGTATCACCGCCACCGACGACAACACGCTCGTGTTGTCGCTGGATAGTCCCTATCCGACCAACCTCATCCTGCAGGCCATCGGCGCCAATCGCGTGTCGGCGCTCCTCGACCAGAAGACGCTGATCTCGAAGGAGATCAATGGCGACATGGGCAACAAATACCTCGCCACCAACACGGCCTGCGTCGGTCCCTACAAATTGGTGCAGTGGAACTCCGGAGAGTCCATCGTGCTGCAGGCGAACGAGGACTATTACGGCGCCAAGCCGAAGCTGAAGCGCATCCTGATCCGTCACGTCGCCGAGCCCGGCACGCAGCGCCTGCTGTTGACCCAGGGCGATATCGATATTGCCCGCGACCTGTCGCCCGACGATCTTGCCGATCTCGACGGCAAGTCTGGCTTGAAGGTTGAGCGCGTGCTGAAGCCCCAGCTGTTTTTCTGGACCTTCAACGCCGCCGACCCGATCTTCAAGAACGAAAAAGTGCGTCTGGCGATGCGTTACCTGATCGATTACGACGGTCTTGCCAAGTCGGTCATGACCTATCTCGGCGTGCCGCGGGCAAGCTTTGCCCAGCTCGGCGCCACCGGGGCTCTCGATGCCAAGGAAGGCCAGCCGTTCAAGCTCGATATCGAGAAGGCCAAGGCGCTGCTGACCGAGGCTGGTTATCCGGATGGCTTCGAAGCGAACGTGCTGATCGGCACCTTGCCGCATTCGGCACCGATCGCCCAGAGCATCCAGCAGAATGCTTCCAAGGTCGGCGTCAAGCTCAACCTCGAGCGGATGGCCAATGCCCAGCTCTTTGCCCGTATCCGTGGCCGCGAGTTCCAGACCGGCATGCTGGCCTGGCAGACCGGCGTCCCGGATGCGCACGGCAATGCCTCGCGTCTGGTCTATAATCCCGACAACCGCCCGGAAGCCAAGCTGACTCAGATCCCGGCCTGGCGCTCCGCCTACCAGAACGAGGACTTCAACAAGCGGGTGAAGGCAGCACTTCTGGAAGGCGACCCGGCCAAGCGCAACGAACTTTATTACGCGCTGCAGAAGGACGTTATGCAGCAGGGGCCGATGGCCATCATGTTCCAGATGTACAACACCGTCGGCATGAGCGGTAAGGTCAAGGATTGGACCTGGAACGGCTTTCGCGTCTACTACAACCTCGTCTCCAAATAAGGGAGACAGGCGTTCATGACGGACCCCACCTTCTCGGTTCCCCGCAGCGATGCGGGGAACGTGGCCAGGCCGAACCCGGCATTCGCCTTGCTGAGCATTCTCGGCAGGACGCTATTGCCGGTGTTCGTGACACTGTTCGGCCTCGCGGCCCTGACATTCTTCATCGGCAGGATGCTGCCGATCGATCCCGTCGCTTCCATCCTCGGCGACAATGCCACGCAGGACGCCTATGAGAAGATGTCTCGCGCGCTCGGCATGGACAAGCCGCTCTGGTACCAGTTCGGCGTCTATGTGAAGGGTATCCTATCGTTCGATTTCGGCGACGCGCTGACCACGGGCAAACCCGTGATGCAAGACATCGCCCGCGTGTTTCCGGCCACCATCGAGCTTGCCACGCTGGCAATCGTCATCGGCACGGGGCTTGGCATCCCCGCCGGCGTGCTGTCGGCCATGTACCGCAATTCCTGGCTCGACAATGCCATCCGCTTCACGGGCCTGATCGGCTATTCGGCGCCGAATTTCTGGCTCGGCCTGATGGGACTGGTGCTGTTCTACGCCACGCTCGGCTGGATCGGCGGGCCGGGGCGTATCGATTTCATCTATGAGTTCGATCTCGAGCCGGTTACCGGTTTCCATCTGATCGACAGCGCACTTGCCGGCAACTGGGAGATATTCCGCAACGTCTTCGGCCATATCATCCTGCCTGCCTCGATCCTCGGCTTCGGCGCGCTTGCCTATATCAGCCGCATGACGCGCAGCTTCATGATCGAGCAGCTGGCGCAGGAATATATCGTCACGGCCCGCGTCAAGGGCCTGTCCTGGGCACGCACCGTCTGGGTCCACGCGTTCCGCAACGTCGCGGTTCAGGTGCTCACCGTCGTAGCGCTGTCTTATGCCTTCCTGCTCGAGGGTGCCGTGCTGACCGAAACGGTATTCGCCTGGCCTGGCTTCGGCCGCTATCTCACCAATGCACTCCTCGTCGGCGACATGAATGCCGTCGTCGGTTGCTCGCTTCTGGTCGGCGTCATCTTCGTGACCCTCAACCTCATCTGCGACCTCCTCTATCGCGTCTTCGACCCCAGAACCCGGTGAGGCAGCCATGACAGACAAATCCCTTTCCCGGACCGCAAAGATCGCCGCTTCGTCCGGTAGCCTCGGTCTCTGGCTGCGGGCGCCGGTTCCGACTTCGCCCTTTCATGCCCGCATGCAGCAGCTTTGGCTGCAATGGCAGCGGCTGCGGTCCAACGCGTCGGCGCTGTTCGGCCTTTGCGTCGTCGTCGTCATGCTTTTAGCGGCACTGCTGGCGCCCATTCTGGCGACGCATGACATTTACGATCAGAACCTTGCGGCGCGGCTGCTGGCGCCCTCCTTCCAGCATTGGCTCGGCACCGACGAACTCGGTCGCGACGTCTATAGCCGTCTGCTTTTCGGTGCCCGCATCACTCTCTACATCGCGCTTCTGACGACCGTCATCGTCGCGCCGATCGGGCTCATCGTCGGCACCACGGCAGGTTATCTCGGCGGCTGGGTCGATACGGTGCTGATGCGCATCGTCGATGTGTTTCTGGCCTTCCCGAACCTCATCCTGGCGCTGGCCTTCGTCGCAGCTCTCGGACCGGGCATCCAGAATGCCATCATTGCCATCTCGCTCGCCTCCTGGCCGCCGATCGCCCGCCTGGCGCGCGCCGAGACGCTGACGATCCGCAAGTCCGATTATATCGCCGCCATGCGTCTCCAGGGCGCTTCCAGCGCGCGGATCATCATCGGACACATCATGCCCATGTGCATTCCGTCGGTAGTGGTGCGCGTCACGCTCAACATGGCAGCCATCATTCTGACCGCCGCCGGGCTTGGCTTTCTCGGGCTTGGCGCCCAGCCGCCAAGCCCGGAATGGGGCACGATGCTGTCCTCGGGCCGCGAATTCGTGATGACCAGCTGGTGGATCGCTGCCATTCCCGGCACCGCCATCCTTCTGACCAGCCTCGCCTTCAATCTTCTCGGCGACGGCCTGCGCGACATACTGGATCCCCGCCATGGATAAGCCGCTCATCGACATCAAGGACCTGGGAATCCGCTTTCACGGCGGGCAGCGCAGCCATGATGCCGTGCGCGGCGTCTCGTTCACCATCGGCCGCGAAAAGGTTGGCATTGTCGGCGAATCCGGATCGGGAAAATCGCTGACCGGCCGGTCGCTCCTGAAGCTGACCCCGAAGGGGGCGGAGATCAGCGCAACGCATATGCGCTTCAAGGATATCGACCTTCTGTCTGCCAGCGAACGGGAGATGCGCAAGATCCGCGGCAACCATATTTCGATGATCCTGCAGGATCCGAAATATTCGCTCAACCCGCTGATGCTCATCGGCAACCAGATTGTCGAAGCCTATCGCCTGCATCACAAGGCGCGGCCGGCCGAGGCGAAGGCAAAAGCGCTGGCCATGCTCGAAGCGGTCCAGATCCGCGATCCGGACCGAGTGTTCAAGCTCTTCCCGCACGAAGTGTCGGGCGGTATGGGGCAGCGTATCATGATCGCCATGATGCTGATCCCAGAGCCCGATCTGATCATCGCCGACGAACCGACCTCCGCTCTCGATGTGACGGTGCGCCGACAGGTTCTGACCATTCTCGACGAACTGGTCACCCGCCGTGGCACCGGCCTGATGTTCATCAGCCACGATCTCAATCTGGTCGCCAGCTTCTGCGATCGGGTTCTGGTCATGTATGCCGGCCGGATCATGGAGGATCTGCCGGCGAGCGAACTGCACAACGCCCGGCACCCCTACACGCAGTCCCTGCTCGAAAGTCTGCCGCGGCTCGATGTCGCCGTCGAGAACCTCACGGTGCCGGTGCGGGACCCAAGCTGGCTCGACGGCCCCGTCTATCGCAATGGAGCGCTCGCATGAAACCGACGAGACCGCTTATCGAGGCCATTGGTCTTTCGATCAGTTTTGGCGCGAAACATGCCCGCACCCGCGTCGTGGACGACGTATCGTTCCGGATCAACAAGGGTGAGGCCTATGGCCTGATCGGCGAATCCGGTTGCGGCAAGTCGACGATCCTGCGGGCCCTGAGCGGGCTCAACGGCGACTATTTCGGCGCGCTGACGCTCGCCGACAAGGAACTGCCAAAGGCGCGGAGCAAGGATTTCTTCCGCCGCGTGCAGATGGTTTTCCAGGACCCCTATGGCAGCCTCCACCCCCGCAAGATCGTCGAAAAGGTTCTGGCCGAACCGCTCGCCATCCACGGCATCGACCGGGCCCCGGAGCGCATCGCCGAAACGCTCGATGCCGTAGGGCTCGGGCCGTCCTTCCGCTATCGTTACCCGCACGAGCTTTCCGGTGGTCAGCGCCAGCGCGTTGCGATCGCCCGGGCACTGATCACCGAGCCGGAAGTCCTGCTGCTCGACGAACCGACCTCGGCGCTCGACGTCTCGGTGCAGGCGGAAATCCTCAATCTCCTGAGGCGGCTGCGGATCGAGCGTAACCTTACCTACCTCATGGTGTCGCACGACCTCGCCGTCATCGCCCATATCTGCGAGCGCGCGGGCATGATGTACAAGGGCAAGATCATCGAGGAACTGACCTCGCATCAGATCCGCCAGTCGCAGGCCAAGGAAGACTATACCCGCGAGTTCCTGCAGGCCACGATCGAGGCCGCCGCGAGGCGCGACGAGGCGGTGGCATGACCGTACTCCAGGCTTATCCCATCGACAGCGCCGGCGAGCCCTCCGGGGTGTGGGAGCATTTCGCCACGCCGCGCGACGCAGGTTTCCACGCCGCCGGGCTCGAAAAGCTGCGCGCCGTCGCGGCGTTGCAGGCCACCGATATGTTGCTGGTCATCCGTCATGGCAAAGTGGCTTTTACTCTCGGTGATCCGACGAAGAAATTCCTGTGTCATTCGATCCGCAAGAGCTTTCTGGCGGCGTTGATCGGCGCTGAGGTCGAGAACGGCCGGATCGATCTGTCGAGCACCATGGAAAGTCTGGGTATCGATGACCGAGACGGGCTGAGCGAGGTCGAAAGGCAGGCGACAGTCTATGATCTGCTGACGGCGCGCTCGGGCATATACCATCCGGCCGGATATGAGACGCCCTGGATGCGCCGGATCAAGGAGCGACGTCATGCCCACGCGCCGGGCACCTTCTGGTGCTACAACAACTGGGATTTCAACGCGCTCGGAACGATTTTCGAAACGCTGACGGGCGAAAGCGTTCACCAGGTTTTTGCCCGGCGGATTGCCGGTCCCACCGGTATGCAGGACTTTTCGCTTGCTGACGGGCAATCCGGAGGCCGGCCCGACGGCTGGCACGAGAGCTTCGACATCAGCGATCACCGCGCCTATCCCTTCCGCATGTCCAGCCGGGATCTGGCCCGCTTCGGACAGCTTTTTCTGCGCCACGGCGTCTGGAATTCGGCGCAGGTGTTGCCGATCGGCTGGGTGCAGGAATGCGTTATGCCCTATTCGCATGCAGGGACGCATGGCGCCTACGGTTACATGTGGTGGCTCGAACGGGACGGCATTTTCCTGCCGGGCGTGGTGACGCCAAAGGGCAGCTATGCCGCAATGGGGGCCGGCGGACACTATTGCCTTGTGGTGCCCGCCCTCGACATGGTCGTCGTCCATCGCGTCGATACGGAAATAACAGGACGCCAAGTCAGCGCGTTCGGCATGGGCAGGTTGCTGCGGCAACTGCTCGCGGCGGTGGACCAGCCTTCTTGAACGACGGCCGAAATCCAGGTCAGCGACCGCGCTTGTCAGGAGGCGCGAACGTGGCCGCGTGTCTTTCCATCAAGAGCCAGCGAGTTTCCCATGAGAACCGTTATTGAGACTATCGCAGACTGGTGTGCCGCCCCGCCGGCGATCTCCGGCAACGCGCGCCGGCTTGCGCATCAGGCTATCGCAGACACGATTGCTTGTCTGTATGCCGGTCGTGCCGACAAGAGCACGCTTTCCGTCGCGCTGGCCTTCGGCCGGCGACCGGACGGTGAGACACCGCTCGTCACCGGCGGACGTCAGTCGGCATCGGTCGCAGCGCTGGTCAACGGCACCGCAGCACATGCCCTCGATTACGACGATAATTTCCGTCCCGGCATGAGCCACGCCTCGGCCGTCATCGTGCCGGCGCTCCTGGCCGTCGCCGATGGGTTGAGCGTCAGCGGGCGCGCGCTGACGGATGCGTATCTCGCTGCTCTCCAGGCACAGGCCTTCGTCGGCAGCGGCGTCGCCGGATCGCATTATACTGCCGGATGGCACGGGACGTCGACGGTCGGCAGTATAGGCACCGCAGCCGGCGTCGCCAAGCTTCTGGGAATGGACGCGGACGGAATTGCACGGGCGCTGTCGCTGGGCGCCAGCATGGCTTCGGGGACGAAGGGGCAGTTCGGCACCCCGGCAAAGCCCTTCCATGCCGGGATGGCGGCCCGCAATGCCGTGGAGGCTGCGATTCTTGCCGCGACGGGGCTCCAGGGGCGTCTCGACATTCTCGAAGGCCCGCAAGGCTTCCTGGAAATGTTCGGTGGCGAGGCGCCGAAGGGCTATGATATCGCGGACATTTCAGGCACACGCGAGCATACGATCGAGACGGTCGGCGTCATGCCGAAACTGCATCCATGCTGTGGCTCGACGCATCTGATCGTTGATGCGGCCCTCGATCTGATGAAGGACGTCCCGATCGACCCGGATGCGATCGTATCCGCCGAATGCCATGTCGGGGTTGCCAACTATCGCAATCTTGCCTATCCGCATCCCCGTGACGAGATGGAAGCCCGCTTCTCCATGCAATATTGCCTGGCCCTGGCATTCCGCCACAAGAGCCTGTCACTGCTCGACTTCACCCCCGCAAGTGTCGGCGTCGTGACGAAAGACCCGCTCCTTGCGAAGATATCGATGACTCATTACAGCGCCGCGGAAGAAGCAAGTGCGATGAGCTACCTGCCGCACCGCTTGCGGATCACGCTCCGCGATGGCCAGGAGTATGTGGTGGAGCGCAGCTTTGCACGCGGCGGCCTGGCCGAGCCGTTTTCGGACGATGACCGCAGGACGAAGTTTGCAGACTGCCTGGAAGGTGTTGCAAACCCTATGTCCGTCTATGCCGCTCTCGCTGCCCTGGACGAGCAGCCGGACCTTGCGTTTCTGGCCCCCGTTTTCGACGGCGGCGCCAGGAAATGACCGGGACCTAGCCAGGAAGGGTCCGCAGTCTAGCGGTTGGCTTGCAGTGCGATCTCTTCCGCCTGTCTCCAGAACTGACCGGCGCGCTTGCCGCGCAGGCGATAGGAGCGGTAGAGCCTGATTTCGACTTCGATATCGAAGGAGGGATCGGCCGCCCGGACGAGTTGACCGGTCTGCAGTTCCTGAATGGCCAGGCTTTCCGGGATCCACGCCACTCCGTGGCCAGACACGGCCATCGCTTTCAACGCCGCCGACATCGCATTTTCGTAGACCGTATTGAACCGGAGCGCCTTCTTGTCGAAGACGGCATTGGGCAAGGCCTGCGCGAAAAACGAATTGTCCCGGTAGCTGAGGTAGTCGATCAGCCTACCATCGGATTGCACGCCATGCAGCGGATCGCCATTCTCGGCCGGTGCGGACACGGCGATCACCTGCTCGGCTCCAAGCGTCAGATAGTCGTGTTCGGAAAGGTCCCGCATCGCCGGAACAGAATCGTGGGCGTAGATCAGCAGGAAGTCGCACTCGTTGCGGAACAGTGTCGCGACATTGTTGGAAAAGGAAGAATAGGCTTCGGTGAAGCGTGTCCGGAACGGTCCTCCCAGCGCCTCGACCTTTTCCATCCAGGCCGGGAAGAATGTCAGCACGAGGGTACTCATCGTGGCAAAGGAGAGGACCTCCTCCGTCAAGCCGTGCGCTTCGATCGTATCTTCGCGCAAGGCGCAGAGCATGTCGACGCTTTTGCGCGCTTTCGGCAAAAAGCTGTAGCCCGCCGGCGTCAGCTTGACCGGATAGGTCGAACGGTCGATCAGCGGCAGGCCCACCCATTGTTCGAGCTGCCGGATACGGCGGCTGAGCGCCGACTGGGTGATGTTTCGGTCATGGGCCGCAAGCGTGAAGTTCATGAAACGCGCCAGGCTGACGAAGTCTTGAAGCCACTTCAGTTCCATCCAGCTTCTCCAGCCATTCGCAGTATCTTTAAACGGTCTTGACCGGGAGCAACGAGGCCAAGCTGCAACTTCTTCGCTTTCTCCTTCCGACAATGACGATAACGGGTGCGACCAGTGATGTCGATTCCAGCGCAGTTCTTCGGTCGGGATCTTGGGATGAAGGTCGGAACTGCCCTCGAACTTGAGAAGCCGTGAGCGTCTATCTTGATCCACGAGATGCAGGGAATGACATCGGGTCGCGGCTCCTCGGACGGATGGAGCAGGACGGTGATGTCAGGTTAATCTGGATGAGTGCGCATCCGGCGGGGCTGGGGTGATCAAGCGGCAATTCCGGTCACGTCCTTCGAATGTGCGGTCGCCCTGAGTTCTCCGAGGCCCGTTTCGAAGTGGCTGGTGTGATGCGCACCTCACAGAATTCGATGGTTTTTCGTTGAAACTGACGTGAGACAATATCTAACGCTGGTCAAAACCTCGCAGGCGAGATATCCGAAGAAATATCTCGCTTAAGGATCGGAGAGGAAATCATGAACTTTAATCGTCATTTCTGGATCAGGCTCGCGGTAACCTCGGCGGCAGCCGCGTTCGTATCGCTCGCCTCCTTTGCCGTTCCCGCCGCGGCACAGGAAAAAGTCACCGTCTTCGCGGCAGCCAGCATGAAGAACGCGCTCGACAACGCCAACAAGGGGTGGGCCGCCCAGGGTGGCGGGCAAGTCACCGTTTCCTACGCGGCAAGTTCGGCGCTCGCCAAGCAGATCGAAAGCGGCGCGCCTGCCGATATCTTCATTTCGGCCGATCTCGACTGGATGAAGTATCTCTCCGACAGGAAACTCGTCAGGGAAGACACCAGGTTCGACTGGCTCGGCAACAGCATCGTGCTGGTTGCCGCCAAGGATGCCGCCAAGCCGGTCGACATCCGGCCGGGCTTCGATCTCGCGGGTCTGCTGAAAGGCGGCAGGCTCGCCATGGGGGAGCCGAATTCGGTTCCGGCAGGCAAGTACGGCAAGGCGTCGCTCGAAAAACTTGGGCTCTGGTCGTCGGTTGAAAAGAACGTAGCAACCGCCGAAAGCGTCAGGGCGGCACTCGCGTTCGTCTCGCGCGGCGAAGCGCCTTACGGCATCGTCTACCAGACGGACGCAGCCGCCGATCCAGGCGTTGCCGTCGTCGGCACGTTCCCAGCCGCTACCCACCCGCCGATCATCTATCCAATCGCCATCCTGTCGGAATCGAAGTCCACGGATGCGGCCGCCTATCTCGATTATCTGAAATCGGCCAAGGCAGCGCCGTTTTTCGAAAAGGAAGGTTTTACGGTTCTGAAACAACCGTAAGCAGGCCGCCGAGGGGGCATCGAAACGCCGCCTTTTTGGCTGCGTTTCGCTTGCCGCCGGGTCGTTCTCAAGAGGGAGCCTGCCCGCTCAGCCTGGCCCGAATTTCCATTTCAACCGACCTCACGCGATTGTTTGTTCTTGAATCCCGAACATTCCGTTTGGAAATCCTGCCCTAGCGACCTCGATCAGGCTCCCCATTTCAATGACCGGAAGCAAACAGTGCGCTTCCCAATACCAGTTCGCGGACGCCGGCTCCCAAACGGCTCCGTCCATCAATTAAGGAATACGACAATGAAAACCGTTCTCTCCACACTTGCCGCAGCCATGATCGCCTCGGCTTCCTTCGCCGGCGTCGCCCTTGCTGAAGGCGATTATTATCAGGGTGCGACCAAGGGACAGGCAGCGGTGCAGACCAACGACAAGATCGACAACCTCAGCACCGGCAGCATCGATCAGGTCCGTGCCAGCGACAATCGCGGCGACCAGCCGATCTTCAAGCATGAAAGCCGCGACAACCGCTAACCGGCGCTGACCGCAGCTCATTCAAGATACCGGACATCGTCCGCCAGGCAGGTCGCAAACTTGAGCCCCGGACGAACTCTGAAAAGGACTAGGACAATGAAGACTTCCATCTCTGCTATCGCCGCCATGATCGCCGCCGCTTCCTTCGCAGGTTCGGCTGCCGCCGAGGGCGACTACTACGAAGGCACCTCGAAGACGCATGTTTCCGCCCGGGTCAGCGACGGCAATGTAGACGGCGTCCATACCGGCAGCATCCAGATCCGTGACAACGATCGCCAGGAAGGCCAGTCGATCTTCGGCAACACGACCCGCGACAACCGTTAAACCGTCGCGCATGAGAACCGAGGCTCCAGGGGCCTTCGTTCAGCAAACCATCTTGTAAATGCGATGGTGTAGGGAGAGCAGCGGTAGTCCCGGCGCTCTCCCACCGCCTTTCCGGAACCCTCCAGTAACTTTTCCGGCAGGACCTAGCCATCGGACCTGTATCGATATATCCAATGCGATATATTGCGTTGCGGCTACGGATGGGATCGACGTTTGGACTGGCTGGCATTGAGCGACGAGGAATGGACCGCGATCAGGCTCAGCCTGAAGGTTTCTGCCGTCGCGATGATCGTCAGCCTGCCGTTCGGCATTATCGTCGCCTACCTGCTCGCGCGCGGAAAGTTCTGGGGCAAGTCGATCCTGAACGGCATCGTCCACCTGCCGCTCATCCTGCCGCCGGTCGTCACCGGTTTTCTGCTGTTGATACTGTTCGGGCGACGAGGCGTCATCGGTGCCTTCCTCAACGAATATCTCGGCATCGTTCTCTCCTTTCGCTGGACGGGCGCAGCACTTGCCTGCGGCGTCATGGGCTTCCCGCTGATGGTGCGCTCCATCCGGTTGTCGATCGAGTCCGTCGACCGCAAGCTGGAAGAGGCGGCCGGCACGCTGGGCGCGGGACCGGCCTGGGTCTTCATGACCGTGACGTTGCCGCTCATCCTGCCGGGCGTGATCGCCGGCATGATTCTCGCATTCGCAAAGGCGATGGGCGAGTTCGGCGCGACGATTACCTTCGTCTCCAACATTCCCGGTGAAACTCAGACCCTTTCGGCGGCGATCTATACGTTCACGCAGGTCCCGGGCGGCGACGCCGGCGCGATGCGGTTGACGCTGGTCGCGATCGCCATCTCGTTTGCCGCGCTGCTCGCCTCGGAGTTCCTGGCCTATCTGATCGGCAAGAGGGTCCATATCGAATGACCCTCATCGTCAACGCACGGCAGACGCTGGGAGAGTTTGTCCTTGATGCGGGCTTCACCTCGGATGGCGGCGTGACCGCTCTGTTCGGGCCTTCGGGCTCCGGCAAGACGTCGCTGGTGCGGGTGATCGCGGGACTGTCGAAGCCGGATCACGGGCGGTTGGTGGTCGATGGCGAAACGCTGCTCGACACCGAAAGCCGCATTTTCGTGCCGAAGCATAAACGGCGTTTCGGCTACGTCTTCCAGGAGAGCCGGCTTTTCCCTCACTTCTCGGTGCGCCAGAACCTCGCCTATGGCCGCTGGTTCGCGCCCAAGGCAAAGCGGCCGGAAGATTTCGATCGGATTGTCGAACTGCTGGGCATCGGCCTGTTGCTCGACCGCCGGCCGGGAAAGCTTTCGGGTGGCGAAAAACAGCGCGTCGCGATCGGTCGGGCGCTGCTCTCCGCTCCGCGTCTTCTTCTGATGGACGAGCCGCTTGCCGCACTCGACGACCAGCGCAAGGCCGAAATCCTGCCCTATCTCGAACGCCTTCGCGACGAAACTTCGACGCCGATCGTCTATGTCAGCCATTCGGTCTCGGAAGTGGCGCGGCTCGCCGACAACGTGGTGATGATGAAGGACGGCCGGGTCGAGGCCGTCGGCACGCCCTCGGAAGTCCTTTCAATGCCATCGACGGAACGCCGCGATGCCGGGGTCGTGCTGACCGGCATGGTCGAGACGATCGACATTCCGCACCGGTTGGCGAGGATCCGGCTTTCGAATGCGCAGCTCGTCGTGCCGAATGCGCGGGTCGAAGAGGGGAGAGACGTCCGGGTGCATATCCCCGAACGCGACGTCATGGTGGCCACCCGGCGGCCGGAGGGCCTGAGCGCCCTCAACATCCTCGAAGGCGCGATTGCCGCGATCGAGCCGGACGGCGACGGCATGGTCCGCATCCGCATCCTCTGCGGCGAGGACACGGTGCTCGCCCGCATCACCGCGCTTTCGGCGGAACGCCTCGACCTGACGCTCGAAAAACCGGTATTTGCGGTGATCAAGACGGTGGCTCTGGAGCGGTAAACTCGTTCTTGGCACAATGTGGTACGTACGAATGATTTCTTGCTTAGCCACTCGCATTATCGTACATACATTTAATGAAGATCACTTGGGACGAGCCCAAGCGCCGGAACAATCTGGCCAAGCACGGATTGGACTTTGCCGATCTTTCGCTTGAGTTCTTTCAGTCGTCTAAGATCGGATCTGCCAAGCAGGATCGCTTCAAGGCGATTGGAGAACTGAACGGCCGGATCATCATTGCGGTCGTCTTTCGACCGCTCGGTTCGCAAGCGCTGTCGGTGATCTCCATGCGCCCGGCGAGCCGCAAGGAAAGGAGGTTCCCATGAGTACTAAATTCTCTTCGAAAAGGTCACTCACCGACGAGGAAGAGGCCGAAATCCAGCGGATGATTGCTTCCGATCCGGAAAATCGCGAGTGGGCGGAAGACGATTTGAAGAATGCCAAGCCCTTTCGTGAGGTCTTTCCTGATCTCGCGGCCAGCATCGACCGGGAGATCGCAAGGCGCGGTCGTCCGCCCATGCAGAAGAGCAAGCAACCAGTCACGATCCGACTGGATCCCGATCTGGTCGAACACTACAAGGCGACTGGCAAGGGCTGGCAATCCCGCATGAACCAGGATCTGCGGAAAGCTGCCGGGATATAACCGAGGTCATCCGGGAGCGATCTGCAGCCCGCCCTTGCTGCATCGCGGCACATCTGATTCCAATGTCTCGATGGAGACTTGCGAACTGCCCCAAACAAATTTTGCACACGCGTACATTTTGTCATCCGGCTGTTAAGGAGGGCCGCTAGACCGCTTCCTGTTGATGATCTTCAGCGCTTCCGCAGTCCCGGCCGATAGGCCTCTCAGGGTTCGGAAGAAGCCATTTCGCTCTTCGGGGAGTAAACCATGACTGTTCTTCCGATACTCAAGTCCGCCACGCTCGCGGCCGTTCTCCTGGCCTCAACCGCCCTCTTCGCGTCCGCCAAGGATGTCACCATTTCCGTCTGGTCCGGCGGTTCCGGGCCCAACGATAACTATCGCACGGATGCGTTCGACATCGCTGCCGATATTCTCGAGCGCGAAGCCGCCATCCGCGGCGAGCAACTCAACATCATCGTCCAGAAGACGCCCTATTCCGGCTGGGAAGATTTCAAGCAGGCCCTGACGCTCGCCGCCGAGGCCAAGAAGGCTCCGAACATTGTCGCCACCGGCCATGAAGACATTGGCCCCTGGGCTCAGGCCGGCCTCATCGTTCCGGTCGAGAATTTCATCGACCTCGATAGCTGGCCGATCAGTGACATTTATCCGAACCTGATGGAGATCACCTCCTTCAACGGCGCCGTCTACGGCATCCCGCAGGACGCCGAATCCCGTCCGATGTTCTTCTGGAAGCCCTATATGAAGGCGATCGGTTACAGCGATGCCGATATCGAGGCGTTGCCGGCCAAGGTCGAAAAGGCCGAATACACGCTCAAGAACGTTCTCGAAGACGCCAAGAAGATGCAGGACAAGGGCCTTGTCCAGGCCGGATACGGCTTTTATCCACGCAACAGCAACGGCCCGGACTACTGGCAGTTCTACACGTCCTTCGGCGGCGTGATGGAAGAAGAAGGCAAGCTCGTCTTCGACAAGGCCGCGATGAAGCGCACCTACCAGTATTTCGCCGATCTCGTGAAGGCCGGCGTCACCAAGAAGAACCATATCGGCATGCCGGGCGACCAGTGGTGGAAGGAAGTCGCCACCGGCAAGGCCGGCATCTGGCACGGCGGCACCTGGCACTATGCCCGTCTCGTCAACCAGGAAGGCCTGAAGGACTTCTTCACCAACGTTCAGTTCACGCTGATCCCAGCCGGCGAAGGCGGCAAGGCCAACACGCTGACCCATCCGCTCGCCTACCTGCTGATGGCCGGCCATACCGACGAAGAGACCCAGATCGCCGCCGACCTGATCAAGATCGCCTCCGAGCCGCGTATCAACGCGCTGCATGCGATCAAGTCCGCCCATCTCGGCATCTCGCCTTCCGAAACCAAGGTCGATCTCTATGCTGCCGACCGCTGGGCTTCGGAAGCCACCGAACGCCTTCTGCCGCATGCCAACGCCATGCCGAACAATGCCGATTTCGGCAAGTACTGGACGATCATGTGGAAGAACCTCGAAGCATCCTGGACGGGTGCCAAGACGGTCGATGCCGCGATCAACGATGCCGAAGCCGAGCTGAAGTCGGCACTCGGCGCAGCGATCATCACCCGCTGATACCGGGCGACTTATCTCGCTTGTAGAGGGCAGGATAAGTCGCCGACTGACCGGGCGGGACCCCCCGCCCCAAACTGTGGGCGGCGCTCGCTCCGCCGCCCACACCCCACCCGTCTCCCAAGGCTTCACCCATGCGAACGTCACGAACGCTCGGACTGGTTATGATTGCACCCGCTGCAGTCATGATCTCCCTGTTCTTCCTGATGCCGGTTATCCTGACCGCCATCTTCGCCATGACCAATATGAGCACCGCGACCGGCATTTCCGGCGGGGCCTGGCAGGTCACGCAAGGCGCCGTTAACCGCCTGAAGACCGACATGCCGGAACTCGCCGACGCTATTGCCGAGCCGCGCTTCGTCATCGACGAGGAAGGGCTTGCAACGCTGGAGGCACAGAAACTCAAGGCCGGGTTCAGCGCTGAACTGCGCGCCAGCCACATGGGCGAGGTCTTTCCCTCGCGGCGCGAGGCTGAGCGCGTCATCAAGGCGCTGAAAGACCGGCCCTCGACCCGCGAGGTCAAGCAGATTTCCGACCTCTTCAATCGCTCGGTTCTCAACACCCGTTTCGAGACCCGCGACGAACTGATGGCGAGCCTCAAGAAGCTCGGTTTCACGCTGACGCCGGCCGAACAGGATACGGTCGCCAAGGCCACCTATACGGGCTGGGTGTGGACCACGGAGAATTTCCGGATCATCGGCAGTTCGCCGGACATGGCGCAGATCTTCCTGAACACCGCCTTCTACGTCTCGGTGACGCTGCTCCTCTTCAACGTCAGCTACGCGCTCTTCCTCGCCATCACCACCCATTACATGCCGGCGTCTACCGCATCCATCTTCCGCGCCATCTGGCTGCTGCCGCGCATCACGCCGGTCGTCATCTATGTGCTGATGTGGAAATGGCTGACCTGGGACAGCGGTTTCATCTCGATGTTCATGGGCCAGTTCGGTTATCCGCCGAAAAACTACCTGCTCGACAGCGCCTATAACGCCTGGTTCTTCGTGATCCTGATCAACGGCTTCATCGGCGCCTCGATGGGCATGCTGGTCTTCTCGTCAGCGATCAAGGCGATCCCGCAGACGCAGTTCCATGCAAGCGAGGTGGATGGCGCCAGCCGGTGGCAACAGGTCCGCCACGTCATCCTACCGCAGCTTCGCTGGCCGATCCTGTTCGTGACCTGCTACCAGACGCTGTCGCTCCTGGCGTCCTTCAACGAAATCCTCCTATCGACCCGCGGCGGGCCGGGGAAGGCGACGGAAGTCTGGTCTCTCGCCGCCTTCCACACCGCGCTCAACAACTATACCGGCAATCTGGAATACGGCCTGGGCGCCGCCATGGCGCTGGTGCTGGTGGTGGTCGGCATCGTGCTGTCGCTCATCTACCTGCGGATCTTCCGCTACGATACGCTGATCTCCAAGCCGCTGATCGAGGATTGACCATGGCCGAAAAACCTCAAGTTTCGTCAGGCATGACCTCGGCGAATTTCTCGAGCCTCCCCGTGATCCTGCTGCTCGGCCTCTTCAGCCTGCCGCTGCTGGTCATGTATGCCTATCTCTTCATCGACACGATCAGCGATACGGAAGTCGGCTCGCTGATCCCCAGCGAGTTCACGCTCCGCCACTGGAGCTTCCTCTGGGAGACCAAGACCGGCAAGCCGAACATCTGGCTCGTCACGCTCAACACCTTCATCTTCGCAAGCTGCATCACCGGCGTCGTCCTCACCGTCTCGTCGATGGCAGGTTACGTGCTGTCGCGCCTCAACGTGCCTGCGCGTGGCTTCTTCCTCGCCGGCGTCATGGTGCTGCACGCTTTTCCGTCGGTGACGCTGATCATCGCGATCTTCATCGTGCTGCAGTGGATCGGCCTCTATAATTCGCTGATCGGGGTGATCCTCGTAAAGGCTGCGGTCGAACTGCCGCTGGGCATCTGGCTGATGAAGGGGTTCTACGACACCGTGCCCTGGGAGATCGAGATGGCCGGCACGGTCGATGGCGCCTCGCGCTTCACGGTCTGGCGCCGGCTCGTGCTGCCGCAGATCAAGCCGGCGGTGATGGCGCTCGGGCTCTTTTCCTTCCTCACCGGCTGGAGCGAGTTCATCATGCCGCAGGTGCTGGCGCCGGGTGCGAAGGTGCAGGTCCTGTCGGTCTATCTGGCCAGCCTGATCATCGACGACAACAATTTCGATTTCGGCACCTTCAAGGCCGTTGGCGTTTTCTACGTCGTGCCGGTGCTGATCCTCTACGTCTTTCTCCAGAAGCATCTCATGAACATCTATGGCGGAGGCAGCAAGGGCTGATGCGTATCCTGCTCGACAAGTTTTCCAAGAGTTTCGGCTCCACCAGGATCATCGAGGACATGAACCTCGAGGTCGGTTCCGGCGAAATGCTGGCGCTGCTCGGGCCTTCCGGCTGCGGCAAGTCGACGACCCTGTTTGCCGTCTGCGGCATCCATCGGCCGACCTCCGGCCGCATCCTGTTCGGAGACCGCGACGTCACCGACCTGCCGAGCCAGGAGCGCAATGTCGGCGTCGTCTTCCAGTCCTACGCGCTTTATCCGCATATGACGGTCGAGGAAAACATCGGTTTCCCGCTGATGGTGAGGCGGACCGCCTCGGCAGACATCAAGAAACAGGTCGCCGATATCGCAGACCTCGTCCATATCGGCGATCTCCTGGGTCGGCGCCCCGCTCAGCTTTCCGGCGGCCAGCAGCAGCGCGTGGCGCTTGCCCGTGCCTTGATCCGCCGCCCGGATGTGCTGCTCCTCGACGAACCGCTCGCCAATCTCGACGCCAAACTTCGCCTCGAAATGCGCTCGGAAATCCGAAGGCTGCAGAAGGAGACGGGCATCACCGCCATCCTCGTCACCCATGACCAGGTCGAGGCGATGTCGATGTGCGACCGCATCGCCATCATGAAATCGGGCGAAATCGTCCAGATCGCCACCCCGTCAGAAATGTACAAGGATCCGCGGACATCCTTCGTCGCCAGCTTCCTCGGAAACCCACCGATCTCCTTCCTCAAGGGCCGGGCTCAGCAGGGGGCTTTGGTGCTTGGCGAAAACGGCCTGCGCCTGCCGATCGCCGCGCTTTCGGGCATTCCGGACGGCACCGCGCTCAGCCTCGGCGTCCGCCCTGAGCACTTCGGGACGGTGGGAGGCATACCGGTCGAAGGCAAGGTCGTGTTCGCGGAAACGCAAGGGCGCGAAAACCTCTACGACGTCGTCCTGCCGGACGGTTCCGTGCTGCGCTCGATCCAGCCGGTGCGCGACGACGTGAAGCCCGGTGACAGCGTGCGCTGGAACCTCGACAGCACCTCGACCTTCGTTTTCGCAGAAGACGGCCGGAGATTGTGATGGACGCTTCGACGCGCGACTTTTCCGCCTTCCTCGGCAAATTCGGCTGGCCCGAAAACAAGGGCCGGCTGCCATTCTGCATCGGCCATCGCGGCGCAAGCGGCCACGAGCGGGAAAACACGCTCACCGCCTTTCGCCGCGCCGCTGAACTCGGCGCCGAAATGTGGGAACTCGATACGCAGATGACGGCCGACGGCGTGGTGGTCGTCTCCCATGACGACCATCTGCAACGCGTCTTCGAGCGGGACCTGTTTATCTCGCAAATGACCTTTGCCGAACTGCGCGAGACGGTGCCCGACGTGCCGAGCTTCGCCGAGGTTGCTGCACTCGGCCGCGAGACGGGCTGCGGGCTCTATGTCGAGCTCAAGCGGCCGGGCCCCGGCCCGCTGTGCTGGCAGCACCTGAAGGATATGGATCAGCGCTTCGCCTGCCTAGGTTCCTTCGATGTCGCCCAGGTCCGCGAGCTGCGCGACATTGGTTGCGACTATCCGCTCTCGGTGCTGATCCGCGTCGGCCACGATCCGCATGCGGCAGGCGAGGCGGCCGGCGCCGACATCCTGCATCTCTGCTGGGAAAGGGCGAGTGATACGCCGCAGGAATTGGTGACCGAGGAGCTGATCGGCAGGGCTTTTGCCGACGGCAAGGAGATCGTGCTCTGGCACGAGGAGCGGCCGGATGTGCTCAAGGACATCATGGTCCTGCCCGTGCTCGGCATCTGCACCGACCTGCCGGACCTGATGCGCCCCAGGGAGATGAGCGCCATGGCCCGCGAACCTCGCCGCGTCACCTCCTTCGACGTCGCCCGTGCGGCGGGGGTCTCTCGTGCCGCCGTGTCGCGCGCCTTCACGCCGGATGCGAGCGTTTCGGAAAAAACCAGGCAGAAGGTGTACCAGGCGGCCAAGGAACTCGGCTACAGGGTCAACTATCTCGCCCGCAGCCTCACAAACAAGCGCTCCGATTTCGTCGGCCTGGTGGCCGCCGGTCTCGACAACCCGTTCCGCACCCAGCAGCTCGAAAATCTGGCCCGCGCGCTGATCGCCCGCAACTACCGGCCGATCCTGCTGCCGACCTCCAAGGAAGCGGACAGCGCCACCGTCATCGGCCAGCTGCTGCACTATGCCGTCTCCGGAGTGATCATTACCTCGGACGCGCCGCCCTCGCATATTTTCGAGGAATGCGCGGTCGAAGGCGTGCCGATCGTGCTGGTCAACAAGGGCGAGGATTTTCCCTTCGTCGACCGGGTCGTTTCCGACGACCGGATGTCGGGTTATACCGCGGTCGACCATCTCCTCGAAGCGGGTGCCAAGAAGCTCGCGGTGATCGCCGGTACCGCCGTCTCCTATTCCTCGCGCCGCCGCGCCGAGGCCTTTCAGAGCCGCTGCCAGATGCTCGGGCTCGATGCGCCGCTGGTCCCGGTCGCCATCAATGACTACGCCCACGGCCACGAAGCGGCGCAGGCGCTTGTCGACATGGGGATCGACGGGGTGTTCTCGGTCAATGACTACATGGCCTGCGGCGTTCTCGACGGGCTTGCAAAGGCAGGCCGAAGCTACGGTTCGGTCAAGGTGATCGGCCATGACGACATCCCTCAGGCAAGCTGGTCGGCCTATGACCTCACCACCTTCGTACAGCCCTGCGACGTGCAGGCGGAGCAGGTGATCGATCTCCTGACCAGCCGCATGTCCGAACCGGACGCCGTGGCAAGGGTGGAATTCACGCCTGTGACGCTGATCAAAAGAAGAAGTGCATAAATGGCATCTGCATTCGATCTCTCCTCCTTGATGTCCCGCGCCAAAACGGCGATCGCGGTCGCCCGCCGGGTCGGCATGGAGGCTGCAGCCTTCCGCGCCGAGGCCCTTCCCGAAACGCTCGGCGTCGAGAACAAGGGCCATCAGGATTTCGTCACAGTCGCCGACAAGCGGGCCGAACAAGCGATCCGTGCGGCGCTACTCGGCGAGTTTCCCGACGATTCCTTCATGGGCGAGGAGGGTGGGGGCCATTCGGGGGAACGTGGCACCTGGGTGGTCGATCCGATCGACGGCACGACCAATTTCATTCGCGGCTTCCGTCATTGGGGCGTCTCGATCGCCTTCGTCTCCGGCGGCGAAATCCTGGTGGGCGTGATCTATGACGCCGCACAGGACCGGGTCTTCCATGCGATCCGGGGCGAGGGGGCATTCAAGGAAGGCAAGCCGATTGCGGCGGCCAGGACCAGCGACCCCAATCACGCGATCGCCATTCTCGGCCATTCGCGCCGCACCGATTTCGAGGACTACATCACCGTCTCGCGCAGGCTTTACGAGCGCGGCATCGACTATCGCCGCATGGGTGCGGCCGCCATCGGCCTCGTCCGCGTCGCCGAAGGCGTTTCCGATCTTTATTACGAACGGCATCTCTCGTCCTGGGACATGCTTGCCGGCGTATTGATTGCCTCGGAGGCGGGCGCGACGGTCGCCGTGCCACCGCTCGAGGAACTGCTTTCGCGGGGCGGTCCGGTGGTCGCCTGTTCGCCCGGGTTGACCGGTGAATTCGCCTTTCTGATGGAGATGGAAGGCCTGCTCGCCGCCGCGCAGTAGGCCAGGCAGATGGAAGACGCATCCGACCGCGACATATAAGAAGCCTATGCGGGATCGTGGCACCTCTGCTAAGTGATATCCATGCCATCCGAAGACAAAAAGAAAAACCGTGTGACGCTTCTCGACGTGGCGCGGCGCGCCAACGTGTCCCGCGCCACTGCCTCGCTCGTCATCCGCAAGAGCCCGCTGGTCGGCACCGAGACGCGGGCTCGGGTCGAGGAGGCGATGCGTGAGCTCGGTTATGTCTACAACATGGGGGCCGCCCGGCTGAGGGCCGAGCGCAGTTACACCGTCGGCGTCGTCGTGCCCAATCTGACGAACCCGTTCTTCGCCGAACTGCTGTCGGGCATCGAGGAGGTGATCGATTCAGCCGGCATGGTGGTGATCCTTGCCAATAGCGGCGATCTCGTCGAACGACAGGACATGGTGATGCGGCGGATGCGCGAGCACGGCGTCGATGGCGTCATCGTCTGCCCGGCGGCCGGCACCGAGCCGGCCTTCCTTCATCAACTCGCAGAATGGGATCTGCCCCTGGTGCAGGTGCTCCGGCAGATCTCCGACGAAGTCGACTATGCGGGGGCCGATTATGCGGCGGGCATGCGCCAGGCGGTAGACTATCTTGCCTCGCTCGGTCACCGGACGATCGCTTTTGCCGTCCAGGGGCCGATCCATTCCGCCTATCGCGAACGCGTCGAAGGGTTTTGCGACGCCATGCAATCGCGCGGGCTCGATCCGAACATCATCGTGCGCGTGCCGAACCAGATCGGCGAAATCGCCGATGCGGCGCATATTCTCTTCGGCCAAGGCGAACAGCCGACAGCGGTGATCTGCTTCAATGACGTGATCGCGCTCGGCCTTTCCGCCGGCCTCTACGACCGGGGCCTGAAGGTAGGCCAGAATTTTTCGCTGATCGGTTTTGACGACGTGACCGACGCGGAGGCGATGCGGCCGAGACTCACTTCCGTTTCCACCGCACCGGTGACGATCGGCGCGAATGCGGCCAGGCTTCTCCTCGATCGGCTGGCCGATCCCGTTCGCCCAGCCCGAAGGGTTGTCAATGAAACGATCTTGCATGTCCGCCAGTCCTGTGGGCCGATCGCCATTTCGGCCTGACAACAATCCGCCAGCTTCCGGTTGACGTTCGGGCCAAAAGCTTTTAGATCGATCTAAATGAAAAGATGCCGCAGAGGAGCGGCGGTCTTTCAACATCGTTGGGGAGGTCCCAAGTTGTATAATTTCAATTTCGAGCCCGTGTTCGCGGGTTTCGACCAGCTTCTGCTCGGCGCCTGGCTGACGATCCAGCTTTCGGTGGCGGCGATGATCATCGGCCTGATCGTCTCGATCGCCTGCGCTGCGGGCAAGACCTCGGGGATTGCGCCGCTGCGCTGGGTCATTGACGCCTATATCGAGATCATCCGCAACACGCCGTTCCTGGTGCAGATCTTCTTCATCTTCTTCGGCCTGCCGTCGCTCGGGATTTTTCTGACGCCAAACAGCGCGGCGCTCGTGGCGCTGGTGGTCAATTTCGGCGCCTACGGCACGGAAATCATCCGCGCCGGCATCGAGTCGATCCAGAAGGGGCAGATCGAGGCCGGCACCGCCCTTGGCCTCTCGAAGCTGCAGATTTTCCGCTACATCATCATGAAGCCGGCGCTGCGCACCGTCTATCCGTCGCTGACCAGCCAGTTCATCTACCTGATGCTGACCTCCAGCGTCGTCTCGGCGATCTCGGCCGACGACCTTGCCGCCGCCGGCAACAATCTCCAGTCGCAAACCTTTGCCAGCTTCGAGGTCTATATCGTCATCACGATCATGTATCTCGTCATGTCGGTGGGTTTCTCGACGATCTTCTCGGCGATCGAGAAGGCCGCCTTCAAATATCCGCTGAGCCGATAGGAGCTGGCCATGCCATTGATCAGGCCTTTCGGCATCAACGAATTTTGGATCATCGTGCTTGCGGCCCAATGGACGATCGCGCTGTCGGCGATCGCCTTTGCGGGCGGCGGTATCGGCGGGCTGCTGATCGCGCTTTTGCGCGTCTCCGATGCGAAATGGCCGCGGCTGATTTCCACCGGCTTCATCCGCGTCTTCCAGGGAACGCCGCTCCTGATGCAGCTTTTCCTGGTGTTCTTCGGCATGAACATCCTCGGTTTCGCGATCAATCCATGGCTTGCGGCAACCGTCGCCCTCACACTGCATGCCAGCGCCTTCCTCGGCGAAATCTGGCGCGGCTGCATCGAGGCGGTGCCGCCGGGTCAGCGGGAAGCTGCGACCGCCCTCGGCCTGCGCTATTTCAACCGGATGCGCTACATCGTCCTGCCGCAGGCCCTAAAGATCGCAGTGGCGCCGACGGTCGGCTTCCTGGTGCAGCTCATCAAGGGCACCTCGCTTGCGGCGATCATCGGCTTTACCGAACTCACCCGCCAGGGCCAGATCATCAACAACGCCACGTTCAGCCCGTTCATGGTGTTCGGCACCGTGGCGGCGGTCTATTTCGTCCTCTGCTGGCCGCTTTCGGTACTGGCGCGACGCATGGAAATCAGATTCTCCCGCGCAACGGCACGTTGACGGGACCCGGGCCGGAGGGAGGTAAACCGGCGCAACAGAAAGGGTAGGAAAATGAACATTTCTAGACGCATGGTTATGGCCGTCATCGGCGCCGGCCTGATGATGGGCGCAGGCGCCTCCACCGCATCGGCACAGACAGTCGAAAGCATCAAGTCCGCGGGCACCCTCAAGGTCGGCATGCTGGTCGACTTCCCGCCCTTCGGCATCATGAACACGTCGAACGAGCCGGACGGTTATGACGCCGACGTCGCAAAGCTGCTCGCCAAGGAATTCGGCGTCAAGGTGCAGATCGTTCCGGTCACCGGCCCGAACCGCATCCCATACCTCCAGAGCAACCAGGTCGACCTGCTCGTCGCCTCGCTCGGCATCACCGAGGAGCGCGCCAAGAGCGTCGATTTCTCGCAGCCTTATGCCGGCATCTCGATCGGCGTCTTCGGCGCCAAGGCGACCGAGGTCTCCAAGCCGGAGGACCTGTCCGGCAAGACGATCGGCGTCGCCCGCGCCTCGACCCAGGATACCGGCGTGACCAAGATCGCCCCGAAGGATGCCAAGATCCAGCGCTTCGACGACGACGCCAGCGCCGTGCAGGCGCTGCTGTCCGGCCAGGTGCAGTTGATCGGCGTCTCGAACGTCGTCGCGGCCCAGATCGAAAAGGCAGCTCCGGGTCGCTTCACCCAGAAGCTGCAGCTCAGCCAGCAGGTTCAGGGCATTGCGGTGCGCAAGGGCTCGACCGAGCTGTTGACGGCCGTCAACGCCTTCATCGCCAAGGTCAAGGCAAACGGCGAACTCGGCAAGATCCATGAGAAGTGGCTCGGAGCTCCGCTGCCGGACTTCGTCGCCAACGCCAAGTAAGACCAGAACCACGTCCAGAACTGAGCATTGAAAGGGAGTTCCTCGTGATGACTGAGGTGAACGCAAACGCATCGGCCGAGGCCAAGCGCGGAGCTTCCGATCTGGCCGTGCGCATGGAAGGCGTCAACAAGTGGTATGGCGGCTTCCACGCGCTGAAGGACGTCGAACTGTCGGTCAACCGGGGGGAGCGGATCGTTATCTGCGGCCCTTCCGGCTCCGGCAAGTCGACGCTGATCCGCTGCATCAACCAGCTGGAGACGATCCAGAAGGGCAGGATCGTCGTCGACGGTCACGATCTCACCGCCGGCGGCAAGAATGTCGATATCGTCCGCCAGGAGACCGGCATGGTCTTCCAGCAGTTCAACCTTTTCCCGCATATGACGGTGCTGGAGAACTGCACGCTGGCGCCGATGAAGGTGCGCGGCATTTCGAAGATCGAGGCCGAAAAGATCGCCCGCAGATATCTGGAGCGGGTGCGTATTCCCGAGCAGGCGGAAAAATACCCCGCCCAGCTTTCCGGCGGCCAGCAGCAGCGCGTTGCGATCGCCCGCGCGCTTTGCATGAACCCGAAGATCATGCTGTTCGACGAGCCGACCTCGGCGCTCGACCCGGAAATGGTCAAGGAAGTGCTGGACACCATGATCGACCTCGCCAAGGAGGGCATGACCATGCTCTGTGTCACTCATGAAATGGGCTTCGCCCGCCAGGTCGCCGACCGGGTGATCTTCATGGACCGCGGCGAGATCCTCGAAACAGGGGCGCCGGAGGAATTCTTCGGCAATCCCAAGAACGAGCGCCTGAAAATCTTCCTCGGGCAGATCTCCTGAGCGCGACAGCCATTCATAGAAACGGAGTTCCGGACGTGAAACCAGATATCCTGCTTGTGGAGCCGATGATGCAATTCATCGAGGACCAACTCGACGCCGCCTATACGGTGCACCGGATGTACGACCCGGCGCAGAAGGACACGCTGGAAGCAGCATTGCCGAACATCCGCGCGGTTGCGACCGGCGGCGGCAGCGGGCTCTCCAACGAATGGATCGAAAAACTGCCGGCGCTCGGCGTCATCGCCATCAACGGCGTCGGCACCGACAAGGTTGACCTGAAATTCACCCGCAGCCGCAATATCGACGTGACCACCACGCCCGGCGTGCTGACCGACGACGTGGCAGACATGGGCATCGCTTTGATGCTCGGCGTGCTGCGCCATATTGCCAAGGGTGACGCGTTCATGCGCGCCGGCAAGTGGGGCAGGGAAGGCTTTCCGCTGGGCAACAGCCCCAAGGGCAAGCGCCTCGGCATCCTGGGCCTCGGCCAGATCGGCAAGGCCTTCGGCCGTCGCGCCGAAGCCTTCGGTATGGATATCCGCTTCTGGAACCGCTCGCCGGTCCAGGGCACGGCCTGGAAGTCCTGTGCCTCGCCGGTGGCGCTGGCGGAAGACAGCGACGTGCTCTGCGTCATCGTTGCCGCGAATGCGCAGACCCAGAATATCGTCAATGCCGAGGTGCTCCAGGCGCTCGGGCCGAAGGGTATTCTGATCAATATCGCACGCGGCAGCGTCGTCGACGAGGATGCGCTGCTTGCCGCCCTGAACGACGGCACGATCGCCGCCGCCGGCCTCGACGTCTATCTCAACGAACCGCGCATCCGTGAAGATTTCTTCACCGCGCCGAACACGGTGCTGATGCCGCATCAGGGCAGCGGCACGGTCGAGACCCGCGTTGCGATGGGCGAGCTGGTGCTTGCCAACATTGCGGCGCACTTCGCCGGCGAGAAGCCGCCGACCACCGTCAACTGAGCCGGAGAAGCACAATGATCATCCGTCAGGCCTTTTTCGAAGGCACGATCCATGCCGGCCAGGAAGACGCTTTCAAGACCTATGTGGCTGAGAAGCTGATGCCGATGTGGCTCGCTTTTCCGGGCGTCAAGGAAGTGCGCGTGCTCTATAATATCGAACGCGACGAGGGTGCTCCGTCCTACCCGATGGTGCTGTCGACCATGTATGAAAGCCGCGAGGCACTGGCCGCAGCCCTGGAATCGCCGGTTCGCTACGAAAGCCGGGACATGACCAAGGGCCTGCTCGAAATGTTCGACGGACGTATCCATCATCACGTCTTCGATCTGGTTCCGAGCTGAATTCGTCGGCCGCCCGTCAAGCGCCGGCGGTCTTCTTGCCGGATCCAGGGGCGCGATAGGCGGGCGTATTCGGCTCGAACAGTTCGATCAGGTTTCCGGATGGATCCTCCAGCAGGATCTGCTTGCCGCCGGTTCCCTGGATGATCTCGTTGCGGAAGCCGCAGCCTGCCAGTTTCAGTCGCTCAACCATCGCATCCAGGTTCTCGACGGTCAGATGGATGCGGTTCCAGCCGCCGGGCGTCTGCTGCTCCCCGGACGGCATGGGCGCACCCCCGCCACCCCGTGGGTTCGGCTGACTGAGATAGAGATGCATGTCACCACGCGAGATTTCCGCAAACGGCGGCGCGGGATGCATCTCGAGCTGGAAGCCAAGGTGTGCGGTGTAGAAATCAATCGCTGCCTTTACATCGTTGACGATGTATCTGAAGCATGCGGACATGATCTGCGCCCTCCCGACGTCAGGTTGATATCCGAAACGGAGAGCCTAGCACTGCCGCAACAGAGGGCAAGCGCCATCCACCCTCCTTAGAAAGGCCCGCCGGACACCCGGGGCGGACGCACGCAAGCCGCGTAAAGGTGTGGGGAAAGCCCGAAACTGCGGGTGAAGATGCGGGTCATATGGCTCTGGTCGGCAAAGCCGCTGGCCAGCGCCGCTTCCGCAAGTCCCGCTCCGCCGCCGATCAGTTTTCGCGCCAGCTGGACACGCCGCTGGATCAGGTAGGCGTGTGGCGTGAGCCCGGTCGCCTTGTCGAAAGCCCGCAGGAGCTGGAATTGACTGAGGCCGGCAAGGCCTGCCAGAGCGGCAAGGCTGACCGCTTTGGCTGGATCGTCATCAATCCGCTCGCGCGCTTCCCGAATCCCTCGCGGTACCGGTTTCGGCTCCGGCGCCTCCCGCATGACCCCGGCCAGCAGCGCAAGCAGCAATTCCTGCCTGCGGAGTTCGGCGCCGGCCTGCTCGGTCGTCATCGCCGCAAAGAGCTGCCGCATCGTCGAGGCATGCTGCGGTTGCCGCAGCACCGGATCGGCAAACTCGAAATCGCCGGGCCGGCCCTGGCCGATATCCGCGACTGCGACCGCAATCACGTCCGGCTCGAAATAAAGCATCTGCCAGAAACGGCCTTCGTCCCCGACCGGCGCGCCGTCATGCACTTCGCCGGGGTTGACGGTAATGACGTCGCCTGGTCCGGCTTCCACCGGACCTCGTCCGCTTGCGGATTTCTGGGCTCCGCTCTCGATCACGCCGATGCCGAACTGGTCGTGGGTGTGACGGGCGAAATGATGGTCGGAGCGGGCCACGACCGCCTGCACGCCGGTCATGCCGCATCGAAACATCCGAAACCCGTTTCGTCCCTTCGCGCGCATCCGCTCCTCACGTTGGGATGAGCATATCGCGATTGGAGAAAATCCCCAAGACAGCTTGAGACCCGCCCCGGGCGACCCAGCCGACCAGCGGGGGGGCGTGGAGGTGGTCAGGCTTGGAAGCTTAAAGAACGGTGCGCACCCGCCACAATTCGGGAAACAGTTCCACCTCCAGCATTTTCTTGAGATAGGAGGTTCCAGACGTGCCGCCGGTGCCGCGCTTGAAGCCGATCACCCGTTCCACCGTGGTTACGTGATTGAACCGCCAGCGGCGGAAATAATCCTCGAAATCGACCAGTTTTTCCGCGAGTTCGTAAAGCTCCCAATGGGTGCCGGGTGCGCCGTAGACCTGTTTCCAGGCCTCCAGCACCTGCTCGTTCTCAGTGCGTTTCGCGCGCCAGTCGGTTCGTGTTGCGTCCTCGCCGATATCGAATCCGCGTCGGGAAAGCAACATCAGGGCCTCGTCGTAAAGGCTCGGGCGGGCAAGGATGCCCTCCAGCATCTCGAGGATATCAGGCCGATGCGCGTGAGGCCCGAGCATCGCAATGTTGCGGTTTCCGGCGAGGAACTCGATCGCACGGTATTGATAGGACTGGAAGCCCGACGACTGGCCGAGCGAGGCACGGAACTCCGTATATTCACTGGGCGTCATGGTGCGAAGCACGTCCCAGGCGTTGTTGAGCTGTTCGAAGATACGGGCGACGCGGCTGAGCATCTTGAAGGCGGGCTGCGGATTGTCGTCGCGGATCGCTGAGATCGCCGAGGCGATCTCGTGGATCGCAAGCTTCATCCACAGTTCGGAGGTCTGGTGCTGGATGATGAAGAGCAGTTCGTCATGCGCCGCCGAAATCGGCGCCTGCGCGTCGAGCACCTTTTCGAGATGCAGATAGTCGGAATAGGACATCTTCTCGCGGAAGGACATTTCCGCGCCGTCTTCGCTGGGATCGTAGGGCTTCGAGGTCATGATGTCCGATATGTCTTTCGCCAGTTAGAATTCCACTTCCAACTCGACGATTTCGTCCGGTTCCGCAAGCGCGCCTTCGGTCCATTCGAGCATGAGCGGCCAGGCGAGAACCGTCTCCGCGTATGCCGCCAGTCTCGGCGAGAGTTCGACTGCATAGGTGCGGAACCGGGTGCAGACCGGAGCATACATGGCGTCGGCGACAGTCGGATTTGCCCCGAACAGCCAGGGGCCGCCGCTCGCCTCCAGGCATTCGGTCCAGATTGTCTTGACCCGCTCGACATCCGGGCGCGCGCCTGAAAAGATCTTGAAACGCTCGTGCCGGGCCTTGAGGTTCATCGGCAGGGCAGAGCGAAGATTGTGGAAGCCGGAGTGCATCTCTCCCGAAACCGCGCGACAGCGGGCACGGTCGGCGATGTCGGCGGGCCAGAGGCCGGCGTCAGGCATGATCTCGTTCAGGTATTCGGCTATCGCCAACGTATCCCAGACGATGACGTCATCATGGGTCAGCCGCGGCACCAGCACGGAGGGCGACAGGAGCAGCAGTTCCTGGCGCGCATCGTCGTTCATCTCGACAAGCAGTTCCTGGAAATCGAGACCTGCCATGCGGCAAAGGAGCCAACCGCGAAGCGACCACGAGGAATAGTTTTTCGACGAAATCGTCAGTGTCGCCTGTACCATCGTTCAAAACTCCTGCCGGACAATCATGCATCCGATGACAATCTTCTCGCATCGCGAGACATATTGCACTAGCATTTTTGCACTGCCGCATATCTGCGGCGCGGGGGTCCATTCATGCTCTATCAGGCCTATCAATTCCAGGACGACTTCCTCGCCCCGATGCGCGATCTTGCCCGGCGCCTGCAACTGATGTCCTCCACCCTGTTCTTCGGCGCCGGCAGCGACATGGGCCGACATGCCGCCGCGGCACTCGAGTTGATGTCGCGCTTCAAGATCACCCACGAGCGGCCGGAATTCGAGATTGCCTCGGTCACGATCGGCAATCGCGACGTGCCGATATCAGTCGAAACGGCACTCGACCTGCCCTTTGGCCGCCTCCTGCATTTCGTCGCCGACGTCGATACGCCTCGCCCGCGGGTGCTTGTGGTCGCGCCGCTATCCGGTCATTTCGCGACGTTGTTGCGCGGCACGGTCCAGACGCTGTTGAAGGACCATGACGTCTACATCACCGACTGGGCCAATGCGCGGGACGTTTCCACGGCCGCCGGCCGTTTCGGCATGGACGATTATGTCGACTACATCATCCGCTTTCTGGAGGAGATCGGACCGCGCGGACACATCCTGGCGGTCTGCCAGCCCTGCGTTCAGGCGCTGGTTGCCGTCGCCATCATGTCGGAGGCGAAGAACCCGGCGACCCCGCGCACCATGACGCTGATGGCCGGGCCGGTCGATACGCGGGAAAGTCCGACCAAGGTCAACGAACTCGCGGTCTCGAAGCCGCTGTCGTGGTTCAAGAGCGAGTTGATCACCGGCGTTCCGATGGGCTTTCCGGGCAGCGGACGGCGCGTCTATCCGGGCTTCCTGCAGCTCGTCGCCTTCATGAGCATGAACATGGAGCGCCATGTCGAGGCGCATCGCAAACTCTACCGCCACCTCGCCAGCGGCGAGACGGCCGAGGCGAACAAGATCAAGCATTTCTACGACGAGTATTTTGCCGTGCTCGACATGACCGAGGAATTCTACATCGAAACCATCGACCGGGTGTTCCAGAGGGCAGAGCTGGCGAGCGGTACCTACACCCACCATGGCCGGAAAGTGGATCCGAACCATATCCACGCCACGGCGCTTCTGACCGTTGAGGGCGGACGCGACGATATCTGCGGGCTCGGCCAGACCTCGGCCGCCCACGACCTCTGTCACTCGCTGCGGCCGCATCTGCGCCGCCACCATCTGCAAGCCAATGTCGGGCACTATGGTGTCTTCAGCGGACGCCGCTGGGAGAAGGAAATCTATCCTGTCGTGCGCAACATGATCCTCGCCATGGAATAGCGCCAAAAGGCGCCAAGTCTCTCCGCACGACTTGCATACGATCCAGTATCTGCTGTATGCAATGAATGGGCAGGAGAAAAAGAGATGAGCAACAAGGATCCAGTTTTCGGCTGGTGGGATGCTCCTCCATTTATCGGCGAGCTGATCCAGTCATTGTCGGGCCGCGGCCGGGCCCTGTTCGGCCTGTCATCGCCGCCGGTGCAGAATCGCGATCTCACCGGCCTTGCCGAGATGATCCTGTCGCGCCGCGGCGAAGTTTCGGGGGCTATCCTTGCCGAAGCCTTCCTCGAAGCCTACCGGCAGGCCAGAGCCTCGGACCGGGAGGCTTTCATGCGCGCGCTTCTCGATCGTTTCGGCCCCGACCGGACTGCCTTGGATGCCGCGGCGTCGGCTTATAATCTCGATCCAAGCGCCCAGAATATCGCCAGGCTGCATGAGGCGGCCGAACCGCGCCGGCAGGAGCTTTTCCGCCGTATCAATTTCGCCAAGCGCGGCACCGCGACGCTGGTCGAGATGCGCGAACATCTGATGGACATGTTGTCCAAGGAACCGGCGTTGCAGGCGGTCGATCTCGACTTCTGCCATCTCTTCTCCTCATGGTTCAACCGGGGCTTCCTGATGTTGCGATCGATCGACTGGACCACGCCCGCCAATATCCTGGAGGCGCTGATCCGCTATGAAGCCGTGCACGATATTGACGGCTGGGACGACCTGCGCCGGCGACTGGCACCGGCTGACCGGCGCTGTTTCGGCTTCTTCCACCCGCAACTAGAAGACGAGCCGCTCATCTTCGTCGAGGTGGCGCTGACCGACCATCTGCCCGCCTCGGTCGATGCGCTTCTCGCCCGAGACCGCCAGCCGCTGGAGGTGCAGCAGGCGACGACGGCGGTGTTTTATTCGATTTCCAACTGCCAGCGCGGCCTCGCCGGCATTTCGCTCGGCAATTTCCTCATCAAGCAGGTGGTGAACGATCTGAAGCGCGACCTTCCGCGGCTCGAAAATTTCGTGACATTATCCCCCATCCCGGGCTTCGGCGCATGGTTGCGCGGCGAAAGCCGCGTCACCGACAGCGAGGAGATCAAACTGGAAAAGCAGCGGCTTGTCGCCAGGCTTGAAGGTGACTGGGCATCTGCCGACGAGCACGAACTCGACCAGATCCAGCGCGCCATGCTGCCGCTCGGGGCGCATTACCTGTTGAACGTCCGGCGCGGCAATGGCCGGCCGGTAGATCCAGTGGCGCGGTTCCATCTCGGCAACGGCGCGCAGGCCGAGAGGCTCAATTTCCTCGGCGACCGATCGCCGAAGGGCATGCGCCAGTCATACGGCCTGATGGTCAACTATCGCTACCGGCTCGGCGAAATCGAGAAAAATCATGAGGCTTATGCCGAGAACGGCCATATCGCAGCGATGCCGGCGCTGCGCAAACTGGCCCAACCGGTTTCCCAGGAGGTGTTTTGATGGCTGGTAATCTCTACGACGCGCTGCTCGGCGGGCTCGACCGGGAGGATCGGCTGCTCCTGACCGACGAAACGGTCGGCACGATGAGCTACCGTGCCTTCGCCGATCAATGCGCGCGGCTTGCCGGAGCACTTCTCGAAGCCGGTCTGCAGCCGGGCGACCGGGTGGCCGTCCAGGCGGAAAAGTCGGTCGTGGCACTGGCGCTGTATCTGGCGACGGTCAGGGCAGGCGGCATCTACCTGCCGCTCAACACTGCCTACACGCCGGCAGAAATCGAATATTTCCTGACCGATGCCGAACCCGCGATCTTCGTCTGCGATCCGTCGAAACTGCAGGCGCTGCAGCCGATCGCCAAGGCGGCCGGCTCGAAAACTCTGACGCTCGATCCTGAGGGCAAGGGGACGCTGACCGATGCCGCCGCCATTGCTACGCCGATAACCGAAACCTCGGAGCGGGGCGGGGCCGATATTGCAGCGATCCTCTACACGTCCGGCACGACGGGGCGCTCCAAGGGCGCCATGCTCAGCCACGACAATCTTCTGTCGAACGTGACGTCGCTCGTTGAAAGCTGGCGGTTCACGGACAAGGATGTGCTGATCCACGCGCTGCCAATCTTCCACACGCACGGGCTTTTCGTCGCCACCAATGTGGTGCTCGCCTCGCGCGCCTCGATGATTTTCCAGCCGAAATTCGATCCGAACAAGATCATGGAGGCAATGCCGCAGGCGACTGCGCTGATGGGCGTGCCGACCTTCTACACGCGCCTCCTGCAGCATCCGGGACTGGACAAGGCAAGTACCGCCCATATGCGGCTGTTCGTCTCCGGTTCGGCGCCGCTTCTGGCCGAGACCCACGAGGAATGGCAGGCGCGCACCGGCCACGCCATCCTCGAGCGTTACGGCATGACCGAGACCAACATGAACACCTCGAACCCTTATGACGGACGGCGCGTCGCCGGCACGGTCGGGTTCCCGCTGCCGGGGGTCCAGGTGCGGATCACCGATCCGGAAACCGGTGCCTCCTTCGGCACCGAGGAAATCGGCATGATCGAGGTGCGCGGCCCGAATGTGTTTTCGGGTTATTGGCGCATGCCGGAAAAGACTGCGGCGGAATTCCGCAAGGACGGTTTCTTCATCACCGGCGATCTCGGCAAAGTGGACCCTGACGGCTACCTGCATGTCGTCGGCCGCGGCAAGGACCTCATCATCACCGGCGGCTACAATGTATACCCGAAAGAGGTGGAGATGGAGATCGACGCCATGCCGGGCGTCTATGAAAGCGCCGTCTTCGGTGTCAAGCATGCGGATTTCGGCGAGGGCATCATTGCCGCGATCGTCCTGAAATCGGGGGCAACGCTGACCGAACAGGAGGTCATCAAAGCGCTCGACGGTCGCTTGGCGGGCTATAAACGCCCTAAAAAGGTGGCGTTCATGGCCGAACTACCGCGCAACACGATGGGCAAGGTCCAGAAGAGTATACTCCGCGATCAGTTTTCCGGAACTTTCGAGCCTGCTGCTGTCGCAAAATAGGCGATCGTCATTTTAGGACTTGACGGTTCGTGTATACGCGTGGACTATGAATTGCATACGAGCGCGGATCATTTCGGGAGGAAATGGGATGTTGCAACAGGGAAAGCCGGAAAGCGGACTGCCGCTGGTCACGGTCCACAACCCGATGGGTTACCCGCCGAAGGTCAACCGCAAGCAGCCGGCCGACCGGCCGACAAGCCTGGATGGCAAGGTCGTCTATCTCGTCGACAGCCGCTTTGACGATTCCGTCGAACTCCTCAAGGAGGTCGAGGCCTGGTTTGCACGCAACATGCCGTCTGTGGACGTACGGATTCGCCAGATGGCGAACACCTATTCCAAGGACGACCCGCAGCTCTGGGAAGAGATCAAGGCAAATGGCCATGCCGCGATCATCGGGGTGGGACATTGCAGCACCTGCGCACCAGCCGTCACCACCCATGCGATCACGCTGGAAACCAAATACGGCGTACCGACCGCGGCCATTCACACCGAAAAATTCGACAAGGTCGTGCGCTCCGTCGCCAAGATGGGTGGGCTTTCGCAGCAGCCGCTGGTCTTCGTGCCGCAGCCGGTGATGGGCAAGACGCCTGAAGAGCTGCGCGCCTATGTGGAAGGCGCCGATCCAATCAGCGGCAAGCCGGTGATGAAGGAAATCGTCGAGGCTTTGACCGTCGGCCTTTCGGCAAGTGCCGAGGATGCGCAATTCGAGCGCAGCACGCCGCGTCTCATCGAGCCGGACACGGAAGACAATCTCCACGCCACGTTCCTGCGCAACAGCTGGACCGACAAGCTGCCGATCATCCTGCCGACCGACGCCCGCGTCGCCGACATGCTGGCCGCGACCTCCCGCAAGCCGGACGAGGTCGTCGGCCACATGCAGCCAACCACCAATCGCGGCCTGTGGGAATATACGGTCGAGAAGGTCGCCGTGAACGCCGTGATGGCCGGCGCGTCGCCCGAATATTTTCCGGTCATCCTGGCATTGGCGGCGGCTCAGGTCTCCGCGCGTGGATCGACCTCTTCTTCGGCCGCGGCGATGGCCGTCGTCAACGGACCTGTCCGCAACGAGATCAGCATGAACTGTGGCGTCGGCGCGCTCGGCCCCTATAGCCATGCCAATGCCACGATCGGCCGCGCCTTCGGGCTCCTGTCGCAGAACCTGCAAGGTGGTTCGGTTGTGGGCGAAACTTTTATGGGTTCGCTCGGCAACAACTATACCTACAACAACCTCACCTTCGCCGAAAACGAGGAGCGCAGTCCATGGGAGCCGCTGCATGTGCAGAAGGGTTTCGATGCCGAGACGAGTGCGGTCAGCATCTTCCACGGCTGCCGTTCCACCACCTTCAGCCTTGGCCTGCGCAAGGAGTACTGGCGCGAACACGTGCGCGACATGCTGCTCGGCACGGATGCGATCACCGCGCCGACTTTGGTGCTCGACCCGATCTGCGCTAGGCAGTTCATCGATCGCGGCGGTTTCGTGAACAAGCAGGATCTGCTCGACTTCATCTACGAGACGGCTCAGATGCCAGCAGGCCGCTACTGGGACCTGCAGCTCGTCCAGAACTACATCTATCCGCGCGCCACATTCGGCGAGGAACCCATGGCGGGCAAGCTGAAGCCCGGCAAGGACGAACTTATCCATATCTTCCGCCCGCAGGATATCAATGTCGTGGTCGTCGGCGGCGAGTCCAACGGTTACTGGCAGATCTACGGCGCGCATTACCGCACCACCGTTTCCGTCGACGATTGGCGCTGATCATGGCAAATGATTACGACATCGTGGTCATCGGCGCCGGCGTGGCGGGGCTCAACGCCGCGATTGCGGCGGCTCGGCATGGCGCGCGCACGATGATCATCGACATGCTGGGCGCTGGCGGCCAGGTGATCAATGTCGACCGTATCGACAATTTTCCGGGCCCGGGCGAGGGCATGTCAGGTTTCGAACTCGGACCGATGCTGCAGATGCAGGCGGACGAGGCCGGCGTCGAATTCGCGCTCGACGCGATCGAGACCATTTCGAAGACGGATACGGGCTTCCGCATCGCCGGCGCCGATCTCGATCTCTCGGCAGGCGCGGTGATCATTGCTGCCGGTTCGGCCAAGCGCACGCTCGGCATTCCGGGCGAAGCGGAATTCGAGGGGCGCGGCGTTTCCCACTGCGCCTCCTGCGATGGACCGCTGATGCGCGGCAAGGATGTCTGCATCATCGGCGGCGGGGATTCCGCACTCGACGAAGCGCTGGCGCTGGTCCCTCACGCCGCCCGCATCACCGTAATCCACCGAGGTTCGCGCCTTACTGCCAGCGCCGCATTGCAGGCGAAAGCGCGGGAAGCCTCTAACATCGAGATGCGGCTTCAGACGGTCGCGACCGCGATCCGCGGCGAAGGTGGCGTCAGCGCTGTAACCGTCCGCGATCTTTCGACAGGCGCGGATAGCGATCTCCCCTGCCACGGCGTCTTTGTTTATGTCGGGCTGGAGCCCAATACGTCTTTCCTCGGCGATACTGTGGCGCTCACCGCCGATGGCCGGATCGGTGTCGATCTCGATATGCAGACATCCGTGCCGGGTATTTTCGCAGCCGGCGACATCCGTGCCCGCTCGGTCGCACATCTGGCCGCCTCAGCCGGCGACGGCGTGACGGCCGCGATCACTGCGGTGCGCCATCTGGCACAGCGTCAGGGTAATACCCAACAGGCAGGACCGCGTGATATCGCGGCCGCATCGGCAGGATAGGCCCATGAACGTGCAACTCAAAGGCAAACAGGGCAAACCGAGCGTTCGCGACGCGATCGAGCAGGATATTGTCACGGGCTTCTATTCCCCCGGCGACCGGCTCGACGAGGCAGGGCTGGCGGCCCGCCATCAGGTGTCGCGCACGCCGATCCGCGAGGCGTTGATCCAGCTCAATACGATGGGCCTGGTGCAGATGGTGCCCAACCGCGGCGCCTTCGTCACGCAGCTGACGATCACCGAGCTGGTCGAAATGTTCGAGGTGATGGGCGAGCTCGAGGCGATGTGCGCCCGGCTTGCGGCTCGCCGCATCCGCCCGGAACAGCTCGCCCGCCTGGAAGAGGCGCAGTCCGCCTGCGCCACGGCCCAGCAGGCCGGTAATTCGGACGATTATTACTACGCCAATGCGGAATTTCACCGGGTGATCTACGAGGCGAGCGGCAACGGCTTTCTGGCGGAGAATGCCCACGCGCTGCAGCGCAGGCTGAAGCCTTATCGGCGCCTGCAGCTGCGGGTGCCTGGCCGCGTCAACAGTTCGCTGTCGGAGCACGAGGAGGTGCTTGCAGCGATCCGTGCCCGCGACGACGCCCGCGCCCGCGATGCGATGCGCAACCATGTCGTCATCCAGGGTGAATATTTCAGCGACTTCCTGGCGCTGATGCGCCCGGTGGAACGCCAGCTGATCCCCGGCGAATGATGAGGAACATCGCCACCGGGATCGAGCGGGACGGGACGAACGCATGAATTTCTAAGCTCGGGAGGGTCGAGCTTATCGCCGGCGATGGGCCGGATCAAAGGGAGGAGAGATCATGAAGCATGCCATGACTTATGTGGCCGGCCTGGTTCCGGCATTCTTGCTGGCGGCCGGTCTTGCCGGCGCGGCCGATATGACGGCCGGCGAAAAGCAGCTCTACGATGCCGCCAAGAAGGAAGGTTCGGTCACCTGGTACGTCTCGCAGACGACTACCGAGTTCGCCGACGGCATGTGCGGCCTGTTCAAGAAGAAATATGCCGGCGTCGAGTGCAACGTCGTGCGCGCCTCCGGGCAGGTCATTTTCCAGCGCCTGGTGCAGGAATTGCAGGCCAAGGCCGTGCAGGGCGACCTGATGTCGACCAACGACGACGGCCAGATGCTGCAGCTGAAGGAACAGGGCGCGCTTGCCCAGTTCGCGCCGGAAAACCTGAAAGACATGGTGCCGGAGCTTCGCGCACTGGCCGACAAGGAAAACTACTGGATCACGTCGGGCGTCTCACCTCTTGTCATCGCCTACAACACCAAGCTGGTCACCGAGGCGGAAGCCCCGAAGAACTGGACGGATTTTGCCGATCCCAAGTGGAAGGGCCAGGTCGCCATCGGCCATCCGAGCTTCTCCGGCAGTGTCGGGCTCTGGACGATCCTGATGAACGATCTCTACGGCTGGGACTTCTTCACGAAGATCGAGAAGAACAAGCCGCAGATCGGCCGTTCCGTGGCTGACGGGCATAATCTCGTCGCTTCGGGCGAACGCAAGGTGGCGCTGGCGCCGCTGCCGTTGATCCTGTCGGACTCGATCCTGAAAAAGGTGCCGATCGGCGTCATCTACCCGACCGATGGCGCCTTGCTGCCGCCTTCGGCAACCGCGATCATGAAGGATGCGCCGCATCCGAATGCCGCGCGGCTGTTCGAGAACTTCCTGCTCGGACCGGAAATCGCCGAATACTTCGCTAAGGACTACCGTTATCCGCTTCGGGCCGGCGTGCCGCTTGCCGAAGGCATGCGCCCGCTCAACAGCTACAAGACAAAGTCGATCGCGACGGCCGACGGCATCAAGAAGCTGCCGGAAGTCCAGGAAAAGTTCCGCGACACGTTCGGGATCTGAACCGTATCCGGAGGCTGGCAGTCGCTGGCCTCCGCCCATCACGCCCGACGGCGTGACCTGTTTCCGACGCCTCCAGTGACAAAGCGAGCGCCGATCATGACGAGTGTTTCCCATCCCGCGGCCGCCACTTGGTCGGAAGACCAGCCGGTAAAGGTACGCGTGCCCTGGCACCAGCGGCTGCAGCCGGCCAATCTGCTCTGGGTGTTTCTGGCCGGCATCCTGGTCGTATTGATCGTCGCGCCGATGTGGACGCTCGTCGTCTCCAGTTTCACCGACGCCAAGACCGGCGGCTGGACGCTGAACAACTATGTCGAGGCTTATGGCAAGGAACGCCACATCACGGCGCTCACCAACACACTGAAGATGGGCGCCGTCGTCGTGGTGCTGAAACTGGCTTTCGGCGTGCCGCTCGCCTGGGCCTGCACCCGCACCGACATGCCGGGCCGCAATTTTGTGCGTTACAGCGTGTTCGGTGCCTTCATCATGCCGCCCTATCTCGCCGGTGTTGGCTGGATCCTGCTCGCCGGCCCCAATACCGGCTGGATCAACCGCGTCTGGCACAGCCTCTCCGGCTCGACCGAGCCGCTGGTCAATATCTTCTCCTTCGGCGGACTGGTGCTGGTCACCGCGATCGGCGGCTTCTTTCTCGTCTTCGTGCTGGTGAGCTCGGCCTTCGAGATGATCAATTCCGAGATGGAGGACGCTGCCAATATTCTCGGCGCCGGACCGTTCAAGACGGCGATGAAGGTGACCTTCCCGCTGGTCATGCCGGCGATCATCGGCGCAGCGCTTCTGTCCTTCCTCGGTGCGATCGCGCTCTACGGCGTGCCGGCACTGATCTCGATTCCGGCTCGATATCCGGTCGTGGTCATCCAGCTCACCGAATTCTTCTCCTTCCCGTTGCGGATCCAGGTGGCGGCCGCCTATTCGATCCCGCTCCTGCTGATCACCGCCGCGATGCTCGGCCTGCAGAAACTGATCCTGCGTCGCAAGGGCTATGTCTCCGTCAGCGGCAAGGGCGGCGAGCGCCGCATCGTCAAGCTCGGCCGTTGGCGCTGGGTGCTGTTCGGCTATTGCTTCTTCGTCGTGGCTCTGTCGGTGCTGATGCCGCTGTTCGTGCTGCTTCTCGCCGCTTTCTCGGATTCCTGGACGACGGGCTTCTCGTTCAGCAACCTGACGCTTTCCAACTTCCATTACGTGCTCTTCGAGCATTCCAGCTCGCAAAAGGCGCTGGTCGGCAGCATCGGGCTCGGCATCGTCGCGGCGACGGTGGCGATCACGCTGGCGCTGTTCATCGCCTATATCGTGCAGCGCAAGCTGATCCCGTTCTCGGGCCTGCTCGCCTTCCTCGCGGTCTCGCCCTATGTCGTGCCCGGCATCGTGCTCGCCATCGGCTTTTATGCGGCCTATGCCCTGCCGCCGATCGCGCTCTACGGCACTTATACGATCATGGCGCTCGCCTTCGTTACCCGCTTCCTGCCGATCGCCTTCACCACCAGTTCGGCCGGCGTGCGCAGCATCCATCCGGAAATGGAGGAGGCGGTGCGCATCCTCGGTGGTGGACGGGTGACGGCGCTGCGGCATGTGGTCGGGCCGCTCCTGAAGCGCACGCTTGCCGGCGGCTGGCTGCTGATCTTCGTGCCAGCGGCACAGGAACTCTCGACCGCCATCTTCCTCGTCGGTCCCACCACGCGCGTCGTTTCCGTCGTGCTGCTCGATCTCAGCGAGGAAGGCGAGCTCGAAAAGCTCGCAGCGCTGGGCTCTCTGTTGTTGATAATCATTGTCGCAGTCGTCGCCCTCGGGATGAGATATCTGGGCCGCGACTTCATGTTGAGGAGAAGCTAATGGACGGACTTGTCCTCAGGAAACTCGGCCGTCGTTTCGGCGCCGTCGATGCGGTTCTCGATTTCGACCTGCATATCAAACCCGGCGAATTCGTCTCGCTGCTCGGCCCTTCCGGTTGCGGCAAGACGACGACGCTGCGGATGATCGCCGGCTTCATCGACCCGACCTCCGGCTCGATCGAGCTCGACGGCAAGATATTGTCGGCACCGTCGGGCTCGGTGCCGCCGGAAAAGCGCGGCATGTCGATGATCTTCCAGTCCTACGCGATCTGGCCGAACATGACGGTGTCGCAGAACGTCGCCTTCGGCCTCAACCTGCGCAAGCTTCCGAGCGAGGAAGTCAAGAAACGCGTCGGCGCGGTGCTGGAGACCGTGCGCATGAGCCATCTCGCCGACCGTTACCCGGCCGAGCTCTCCGGTGGCCAGCAGCAGCGCGTCGCGCTCGCCCGCGCCGTCGTCATCCGTCCGGCCGTGCTCCTGCTCGACGAGCCGCTCTCGAATCTCGACGCCAATCTGCGCGAAGAAATGCGTTTCGAGATCAAGCGCATGCATGACGAGTTCAAGATCACGTCGGTCTATGTCACCCACGACCAGGGGGAGGCGATGGTGACTTCGGACCGTATCGCCGTGATGAACAACGGCCGCCTTGAGCAGATCGACAGCCCTTACGCGCTCTACAGCCGGCCGAAGACCCGGTTTGTGGCGAGTTTCATCGGCCGCACGAATTTCCTCTCCGGCAATTGCGGCAACCACATGATCGACTTTGCGGGCTTTAGCGTGCCGCTGGCGATGATCGGTGAGGAAGTGACCGGCTCCGGACCGGTCACAGTCTCGATCCGGCCGCAGGCGATGAAGCTTTCGGCGAGGGAGGCTCCCAAGGACAAAGCCATCAACCTGGAGGGTTTGGTTCGGCAGTCCGCATTCCTCGGCGAGACCTGGGACTACGTCTTCCAGCCGAAGGACAGCGGGCTGCAGTTCCGCGTCGCAGCGCCGCCGGCCGATGTCTTCCAGGTCGGCGCTCCGGCCTGGCTGCAGATCGATCCGACCCAGATCGTCCCGATCGCGGACTGAGCCGCTATTTCACCTTGAAGCCCATGCGGCGTACCACATCGAGCAGCACGTGCCGGCCCTTGAGGGCCGGTACGTCGGCGATGCGGCTGGCGACGACGCTGGTCCAACCCCGCACCGCCATGCCCTGGCCCGTCTGGAACGACTTCATCGTGTCGTCATAAGTGGCAAGCCCGGCTTCCCGCGGTGTTGCCTGATATTGCTCGCGGTGAAGCACGAGGGATTGCGGCAGGCGCGGCTTCACCTCCGTCTCGATGGCCGGGTCAGGATAACCGACGGTCATGCCGAACACGGCAAAGGCTTCCGGCGGCAGGCCGAGCAGCTCTCCCACTTCGGCCGGGTGGTTGCGGATGCCGCCGATATAGCAGGTCCCGAGCCCGAGCGATTCCAGCGCGACCAAGGCATTCTGGGCGGCGAGCGTCGCATCGATGGTCGCCAGCAGGAAGCTTTCGAGATAATCGAGACCTTCACCGGTCTTGCCATGTTCGGCGGTGATCTTTCTCAGCCGCGAGAGATCGGCGATCCAGACAAGGAAAAGCGGGGCGGAAATGATCTGCGGGTTGGGGGCGGCAAGTTCGGCGAGCTTTGCGCGGCGCTCCGGATGCTCGACTGCCACGACGCTCCAGGCCTGCAGGCTGGAGGAGGTCGGGGCCGATTGGGCGGCCGCAACGATCAGATGCAGTAGGTTTTCCGGCACTGGTTTTGGCAGATAGGTACGGACGGAGCGATGCCAGAGGATCGCGTCGAGCGCCGCATTCCATTCCGCCGTTGCGGCCTGCTGATCCGATCCGTAGCGCTGGCGCACCAGATCGGCTGGGGTCGGAGAGTTCTCTAGGGCTGAAGCAAAGCGAGAGACGGACATCGAAGAACTCCTTTGAATAGGAAAAGGGACCAAGCCGGCATGCAGGGAATGCTAGCCAACAGTTTCCGCGTGTAGGCATGGCTTGGAGCGGCGAGGATATTGCAGGTTTTACCGCTCTCGACGACCCGGCGGCGTTCGAGACAGCCGCGCATTCAAGACGGTCAGATCCGAACGCCCCGTGTGATGCTACTGTAAATCGCGCACCCACCTTAATGAGACTTGGTGTCGCCCTTTTCCATAATCGAAATAATCCACCGGTAGACGAGCCGCGAGCTTAGCATCCGACATTGCCTTTCGTTCGGCCATGCATGCGTTATCAAGCATTGAAGCGACTTTTTCCGCATCTTTGTTGGAAACGAGATACGATTTAGTAGACCGCTCCAAGCACTTGCCCAATGCACTCCCGGCTGACACGACACGGCGGATCTCTGGCGTGTAGTAGGGTGAAGTAGCGCACGACGCTAGAGCCTTACAAAGCTCGGAATAATGACCGTATATCGCAATGTTATTTCCGCTTAGATTGAAGTTGAGTCTCAGCGTTGCCATCGTGACCACTGAAGCCTATGTTTCAATACATAAATCGTTCGGCTGACCTTCGCCATCTGCGAAACCCCTCACAACACGGCGCAATAAGCTCCCACGCTCCGCCGATATCGTGGAAGACTAGTATCAAAGTCCCTGTCAACCGGAAGGCTGGCGGAGGATGATTTTGGGCGCAAGCGGGAAACGCTCTTCGCCACGACTAAGGCATTGCAGAATTTTGTTCCAGACGCTGGCGATTTCGCTGAAGCCCGGTTAAGGCCTTGAGAAAAGACCAATTTGGAGAGGGCGATGAGCGATATCGACCGCAGCCAGGCAGAGCGCCTGATGGCGCAAGCCGGCTTCGATGCGCTGGTGATCTTTCAGCCCGAAGCCTTTCGTTACGCGATCGGCGCGCCAGCCGGCGTTGCGACCATGTGGGGCAGGGCAGGGGCCGCGATCGGGCTCGTGCCTGCCGATGCCTCCATGGGGCTCGCGGCGGTCGCCAGCGACCACGCCGCCGGATCGATCCGCAAGGCCGCGCCCGATATCGACCTGCGGATCCATCGCGTCTGGATCGACATGCTGGATCTGACGGGCGCCGGAAGTGTCGAGCAGATCAACGAGGCCTATCGCCGGCTCGGTGCAGCGGGTCCGCGACCGGAGACGTTCGACCGCTCCGCCAGTTTCGCCCTGCTCGGCGACCTGCTGAAGGAACGCGGCCTCGAGAGGGCGAGGGTCGGGGCGGATCTCGAATTCATGCCGGCCGCCGATTTCGAAGCCCTGAAGCTCGCGCTGCCGACGGTGATCTGGGCCGATGGCTCGGAAATGTTGCGCCGCCTGCGGGCCGTCAAGACGCCGCGCGAAATCGACCGTCTGCGCCGTGCCGCCAAGGCCGCAGAGTCAGGGCTCGTTTGGATGGCAGCGGCGGTGAGGCCCGGCGCGTCGGTCGCCGAGCTCTCTGCCGCTTGGAAAGCGGGCGCTCAGGCGGCCGCAGGGGAAGGCGGTTTCGGCCTCAGCGGGTATTGGGACTTCATCTCGGTCGGCCCCGATCTTTCGGATATGTCGGCGGTCGTGACGCCGGGCGCGCTGATCAAGGCAGATGTCGGGACGCTGGTCGATGGTTACTCCTGCGACGGGGCTCGCACTTTCACCCATGGCCTTGCGTCGCCACTGGGCCGGGAGATCTTCAAGGCCCTGGAAAACGCGTTCGCGGCCGGGCTGGAGAAACTTCGGCCGGGCAACACGTTCGGCGCCGTGCACGCGGCCATGCTCGCCTCGATGCGCAAGGACGGCTTTGCGGAATATGACCGCGGCCATTTCGGCCATTCGGTCGGCGGCGGCGTCGGTATCGAGGAATGGCCGTTCTTCTCCGCCGGCAATCCGGAAACCATCCTGCCGAACATGGTGGTGGCGTTGGAAACGCCATTCTACGGCCAGGGCATTGGCGCGCTGATGATCGAGGATCAATTCCTGATCACCGACACGGGGGCCGAATGCATGAATGTGCTGCCGCGGACGTTGCGCGATCTTTCGGCAGAATAAGGCAAGACAAGGAAAGCGGCGTTGAACCTTTGTCACCGGTCCTGTATCGGTGTTATGCCTCCGGCGGTCTCGCCGGGAAGGATACCGGCCTGGCGGAATTTCGATCTTTGATGCTTACGAAAAAGGGAAAATACGGGCTCAAGGCCCTTGTCCACCTTGCACAGCTTGAACCCGGCAAGACCGCCTTCGTCAGCGATATCGCCCAACAGAACAATATTTCCAAGAAATTCCTCGATGCTATCCTCCTGGAATTGCGCAAGGGCGGCATGCTGCGCTCCAAAAAGGGACCGGGCGGTGGTTATGCACTTTCCAAGCCCGCGTCGCAGATTTACGTCGGCCAGGCGGTCCGCATCCTCGATGGTCCGCTCGCACCCATCCGCTGCGCCAGCAAGATGGCGTTCGAGCCCTGCGATGATTGCGACCACCCGGAAGATTGCCAGATACGCCATTCGATGACGGAGGTGCGCGATGCGATCGCCTCGGTGCTCGACAACATGACGCTGGAGCAGATGGTCGCCAAGCGCTCAAGCGGCGTTCTCGACAACGCCGAGGTCAGCAGCAAGTAGATCGCCACCCTGCTCATGTGCTGCCTCCCGGATCAAGTCTGTCATTGAGCCACGCCACGAAGGCCGGGAGAAGGAATAAAGCTTCAATTGCACGCGTCGAACGAAGTGAATTCTCTCTTTTTAAGGGTCGCAAAGAGACATTCGCGGATTGTCACGCCAAGTTGAGCGGAAGAAGAGAGAATTTCTCCGGCACGATGCAATCGGCGCAACAACTTTCCTTAGCGCATCCAACAGGAATGCCTAGTTTATGGGACTGAGCCCGTTTCTCCTCTCAACAGAGCAACTCCCATGGCAAGATCGCTACACCTAACCGCCTTCATGCGCCCCGTCAGCCTGCATACCGGCGCCTGGCGTTATCCCGGCGCCTATCCGGACGCCAATTTCAATTTCGGGCATATCAAGTCGTTCATCCAGAAATTGGAGGCCGCCAAGTTCGACGCCTTTTTCATGGCCGATCACCTGGCTGTGTTGAACATGCCGGTCGAAGCGCTGAAGCGCAGTCATACGGTGACGTCGTTCGAGCCGTTCACGCTGCTGTCGGCGCTTGCCGCGGTCACCGAGAAGATCGGTCTTGCGGCGACCGCCTCGACCACGTTCGACGAGCCCTATCACGTCGCCCGCCGGTTTGCCTCCCTCGACCATATCAGCAACGGACGCGCCGCATGGAACATCGTCACCACGTCCAACCCGGATTCCGCCCGCAATTTCGGTCTCGACGAGCATGTCGAGCACGGCGAGCGCTACAAGCGGGCGCGTGAGTTCTATGACGTCGTGACCGGACTGTGGGACAGTTTCGCCGACGATGCCTTTATCCGCGATCAGCAAAGCGGCATTTTCTTCGATCCGGAAAAGATGCATGTGCTCGATCATAGGGGCGAAGAACTCAGCGTACGCGGGCCGCTCAACATTGCCCGTCCGGTACAGGGCTGGCCGGTGATCGTGCAGGCGGGGCAGTCGGAACCGGGACGCCAGCTTGCCGCCGAGACCGCCGAACTGGTCTTCTGCTCGCCACGCGATCTCACAGCTTCCAAGGCGCTCTATGCGGATATCAAGGGCCGTATGGTCGCCGCCGGGCGAAATCCCGACCATTTGAAGATCCTGCCGGCCGCCTTCATCGTCGTCGGCGATACCATCGAGGAAGCAAAGGCCAAGCGCGCGGTGCTCGACAGCCTGGTACACTACGACAGCGCCATCGCCTCGCTGTCGATTGCGCTCGGCCACGACGCGTCGGGTTTTAATCCGGACCGTCCGCTGCCGGACATTCCGGAAACCAATGCCAGCAAGTCCGGCCGCGCCCAGGTCCTCAAGCTCGCCGAGCAGGAAAAACTGACGGTGCGCCAGCTTGCCCAGCGTTATGGCGGCTATTCGGGCCTCGCCTTCGTCGGCACGCCGGCAACCATCGCCGACGAGATGCAGGCCTGGCTTTCGGAAGAGGCAAGTGACGGCTTTACGGTCGTCTTTCCCTATCTGCCACAGGGCCTGGACGACGTGACACAACGGGTCATTCCGGAACTCCAGCGCCGCGGCATCTTCCGCCACGACTATGAGGGAACGACGCTTCGGGAGCATCTTGGCCTGCCGCGGCCTGCCAACCGCTTCTTTGCCTGAAGGAATGCAACCGCAAGCTGGCAGAGCTCTCTATTTCGCCGATTGCCACATTTTGGACATAACAATTTCAAATGTGTCAACGAATTAGTATAGCTTTTTAGTAGACTACGTTGACCGGAACGGCGTTTGGCCCGAAAGTTGGGATGCATGATGTTCAACCAACTGGAGGCTGACGATGATCGCTGGTGGCTTGTCCCTGTTTGGATTTGATCTGTTCGGGGTGACCCGGCGCGTGCCGGATAAAACAGGGGCAGACAGCGCCGAACGCAAGCCCCTCGAAAAAGGGCGCGAGGATCGTGATGAAAGCCGCGATCCTGATCGCGAACATTCTGAAAGCTTCTTCTGGGGCATGTATCCCGTCTATTGAGACGAGGCGCTGCAAGGCGATATCCAGAAATATAAAAAGGCCGGCGAAGCGATACGCTCCACCGGCCTTTTACGTTTGATCCAGCCGATATCAGGCCGTGGGCTGCTTGGTCTTGCGCAGGTAGGGCAGGACCGTGTCGAACGAACCGAAGCGGGTGATCGCATCTTCGTTGGAAACGGCTGCGGTAATGATCACGTCCTCACCCTGTTTCCAGTTGGCCGGCGTCGCCACCTGGTGCTTGGCGGTGAGCTGGATCGAGTCGATCGCCCGCAGGATCTCGTTGAAGTTACGGCCGGTGGTCATCGGATAGGTGAGGATCAGCTTGATCTTCTTGTCCGGGCCGATGACGTAGACCGAACGGACTGTCGCATTGTCGGCGGGCGTGCGGCCCTCCGAGCTTTCGCCGGCTGCGGCCGGCAGCATGTCGTAAAGCTTGGCGATCTTGAGGTCCCGGTCACCGATCAGGGGGTATTCAACGTCGAAGCCGGTCGCGGTCTTGATGTCGTCCTTCCACTTGCCATGGCTTTCGACCGGATCGACGGAGATGCCGATGATCTTGACGCCACGCTTTTTGAATTCGCCTTCAAGGCCGGCCATGGCGCCGAGTTCGGTCGTGCAGACCGGCGTAAAGTTCTTCGGGTGGGAAAACAGCACTGCCCAGCCGCTGCCAATCCAGTCGTGGAAATGGATCGCGCCCTGGGTCGTTTCGGCGGTGAAATCCGGTGCTATGTCGTTGATACGAAGGCTCATGTTTCAGCTCCCTTGAATTGTTGTGTCTGCAGTGACCGGGGCTTGAAAGCCGGCCCGATCAATCGGCCGCTTGGGTCGCCTGTCAATTATAGAGTATTTTGCGGATGCCTGCCTGCCCTTCCGGCCGGCGAGTGATTGCTTCGCCCGGCGGTCAGTTGCCAAAACCTTTCAGGCTCGACCGGCGCCTGGAAATGTCTGGCCGCGGAGATCTCGATTGCCCATCTTCGGGATCGGAATGCTGTTTTCCCGCTGCCCCAAGTGGGCCAAAAGCGAGGGGCGGCCATCGAGAGCTCCATATTCGTGCGATCACAAGAAGGGTATAAACGCTTCAAGATTGCAGGCCGACGCAGTTTGTTCCAAAATGCCGGCGGGAAAGAGTGTGGCTTTCCAAATCACGCCGTACCTGCAACGGTTCCATCATCCGCATCAAGAATGAACGTCAGCGGCGGTAGCCAAGCGCCCGGCTGATATCGTCCGCGGCACTGCGTACCATCAGCAGAAAACCCTCGCGCTGCCCGTTGTAGCGCACGGTCGGAACGCCGAGATTGAGCGCCGCGACAACCGCGCCATCGCCGTCGAAGATCGGCGCGGCAATGCCGGTCGAACCGGTGACGAATTCCTGGTCGTTCAGCGCGTAGCCATCCCGGCGGATCTTCACGAGCATCTCGCGGATGCGCTCGATATCGGTCACCGTGTAGCGGGTGTAGGAGAGAAGCTGGACCCGGGAGAGATAGTGCTCCAGCGCCTCCTTCGGCGTGAAGGCGAGCAGCACGCGGCCGGTAGCCGTGCAATACGCCGCGATCGCCGCGTCGAGGTTGACGTCATACCGGACGCGATGCCGGCTAACGCATTTCGCCAACCGGCGGATGTCGCAATGGGCGTTCATCGTCGCGAGCAGAATGGTCTCGCCGGATTCGTCGCGCAGTTTTTCCATGAACGGTTTTGCCACCACGACCAGCGGTTCCTCGTGGCGCCGAAACGGAAAACCGTGGCGGCTCGCCTCGACCAGCATGTAGCGACCGGCATCGTCCTGAACCACGTGGCCGCGCGCCGCCAGCGTCTGGACAAGGCCATGCGCACTGCTTTTCGGGAAGGAAAGATCCCGCACGATCTGGGCGAGCGGCACTGCTTCCCGCCGGGACGCCATGTATTCCAGGAGATCGAGAATCCGGCCGGCGCTTTTGATTTCGGAGTTCATGTATGTGAACGAAACCCCCATTGATGGTCATCGGATCGGCTCATAACAATTCTGCCTAGAAAGCAGCCACTAACATTTTCGAGTGTCGCGCTGATAAGGGTGAACGATCTCATGAATGCGCCGAATAAGCAAAACGATGCCTCCGAACCCTGGACCTGGCCGGATAGTGTCTGGCAGCAGAAAGTTCAGAAGGTGCGCGCCGGGCGCTCCCTGAGACCGGCGAAATGGAAAAACGGCGCACGCATGGCAGTCGCATTGTCCTTCGATTCCGATCACGAGACGATGGAACTGAAAAACGGGGGCATGTCCTTCGGCACGATGAGCCGCGGCCAGTACGGCTCCCGAGCCGGCATGCCGCGCATCCTGGGCCTGCTCGAAAAATATTCCGTGCCGGCCTCCTTCTTCATGCCGGCCGTCTCGGCGATGGTCAATGCGGAAGAAGTGAAGACCGTGGTTTCGTCGGGCCACGAACTCGGCATCCATAGCTGGATCCACGAGTTCAATTCCCGCCTCGACGAGACGACGGAACGGGATCTTGCGCGGCGCGCCGCCGACACTCTCGAACGCCTGTCCGGCATCCGCCCGGTCGGCATGCGCACCGCATCCTGGGATTTCAGCCCCTATACGCTGAAGATCGCCCGCGAGATGGGATTGCTCTACGACAGTTCGCTGATGGCCGACGAGGAACCTTACGAGCTTCTGGAGGATGGCGAGCCGACCGGCGTGGTCGAAATCCCGGTCGAATGGATCCGCGACGACGCTCCTTACGTGGCGATGGACCGGATGACCGGCGCGCGGCCCTATGGGGGGCCGGCCATGGTACTCGATATCTTTGCCCGCGAACTGGAAGTGGCCTGGGAAGAGGGCGGCCTGTTCCAGCTCACCATGCACCCGCACCATGTCGGCCACCGTTCGCGTATCTTCATTCTGGAAGAGATCATCCGGCTCGCCAAATCGAAGGGCGACGTCTGGTTCTGCACCCATGCGGAATTGGCGCGCTACTGCGCCGACGAGGCCGGGCTGAAGACCGCTGAGAAGGCGGCATAAACAGTTCTTGAATACAGCAGCAACAACAATGAGGGTAAGGAACATGTCTGCCAAATTCACATCCGTAGCCGCAATGCTACTGGCGCTCACCGCATCGACTGCACTTGCGCAAACCAAGGATACGCTGACCATCGATCTGCCGAACGACGCGGCGACGCTCGATCCGCATCTGCAGTGGAATACCGACAGCTATTCGATTTATCGCAATATCTTCGACAACCTGCTGACCCGTGACGTCAAGGGCGAGATCGTTCCGCAGATCGCCAAGTCCTGGAAATATCTCGACGACAAGACGCTCGAGTTCCAGATCCGTGACGACGTCACCTTCCAGGATGGTTCGAAGCTGACCGCTGAAGACGTCGCCTTCTCGATCAACCGCATCATCGATCCGAAGCTGAAGAGCCCGCAGCTTTCGCAGTTCGACCAGATCGCCAAGGCCGAGGCGGTGAGCCCGACCGTCGTCAAGATGACCACCAAGTCGCCCTATCCGGCGTTGCTCGCCCAGCTCGTCAAGCTGTCGATCGTGCCGAAGGCCTATGTCGAAAAGGTCGGCGACCAGGAATTCAACCTCAAGCCGATGGGTTCCGGCCCCTACAAGATGGCCAACTGGCAGAAGGGCGTTCAGACCGAGCTCGAAGCCTATGGCAGCTACTGGCGCGCCAAGCCGCCCTTCCAGAAGGTGGTCTTCCGCACCGTGCCGGACGTCTCGACCCGCATCGCCGACCTGAAGACCGGCAAGGCCGACCTCGTCCGCGACGTGCCGCCGGATCAGGCCGAAAGCATTAAGAACGACGCGAATTCGCAGGTCCTCTCGGTTCCGACCGAGCGCATCGGCTACCTGTTCATCAATGCCCAGGGTGGCGTCACCAAGGACGTCCGCGTCCGCCAGGCGATCGCCTATGCGATCGACCGTAAGGCACTCGTCGAAGCGCTGCTCGAAGGATACGGCAAGCCGGTGGAAGTGCTCGGCGCCGAGCCGGTCTTCGGTTACACCGACAAGATCAAGGGATACGAATACAATCTCGACAAGGCGAAGGAACTGGTGAAGGCCGCCGGCGCGGAAGGTGCGACCGTCGAATTCCTGACATCTCCCGCCTATAGCCGCGCTACCGTCGAAGCCATCCAGCAGATGGTCAACGAAGCCGGCCTCAAGGTGGAGATTTCGTCCAGCGACCAGGCGACCTTCCTGAAGCGCCGCCAGGGCGATCCGGCCAATGCCGGCGGTCTCGCCTTCGGCGCATGGTCCTGCGCCTGCCAGGACGTCGACGGCGTGATCTTCCCGCTGTTCCGCACCGGTAGCATCTGGGCCAAATATTCGAACCCGAAGTTCGACGAAGCCGTCGACAAGGCACGTGTCATCCTCGACAAGAACGAGCGGCTGAAGCTCTACGAACAGGCCTACCAGATCTTGAAGGACGACGTTCCGGGCATGGGCCTCTATCAGGCCTATGCGCTCTATGGCGCGAACAAGAAGCTGAAGTGGCAGCCGACCGCCAACGAAGCCATGTTCGTCACCGACATGAGCTGGCAGCAGTAACAGACGGATAACACGACCATGTTGAGATACGCCGTCGAACGATTGATACAGGCGATCATTGCGATCTTCGGCGTTCTCACCATCGTCTTCGTCGTCATGCATCTCTCGGGCGACCCGACCCTGCTGCTCGTGCCGCAGGACGCATCGGCCGAGATGATCGCCCAATTGCGCAGCCAGCTCGGTTTCGACCGGCCGATCTGGGTGCAATATCTCGAATATCTGGGCGGTCTTGCGCATTTCGACTTCGGCATTTCCGTCGTCCAGCGGGTGCCGGCATTCGATATCGTCGTTTCGCGACTGCCCTATACGGCCATGCTCGCCGCCGGCGCGCTGGTGGTGGCAATCGGCATGGGCATTCCGGCCGGCATCATCATGGCGACCAGACGCGGCGGCTGGCTGGAGCGGCTACTGACCGCGATCGTGGTCACCGGCCAGAGCGTGCCGACCTTCCTGTCCGGCATCGTCCTGATCTTCCTTTTCGGCGTGACGCTGCGCTGGCTGCCGACCTCCGGCTCCGGCGATTTCGCCTCGCTGATCATGCCCTCGATCGCGCTCGGGGCGATCTCGATGTCGACCTTCGCCCGCATGACCCGCATTTCGATCATCGACGAACTCGGCAAGGATTATGTCAGGGCAGGGCGCGCCCGCGGCCTGTCGCTCGGCTCCGTTGTATTCCGTCATGTGCTGCGCAATGCCGCGATCCCGGTGATCACCATTGCCGCGCTCGAAATCGGCAACCTGCTCGCGGGCGCCGTCATCGTCGAGACGGTGTTCGCCTGGCCGGGCATCGGCCAGCTCGCCATCCAATCCATCCAGTCGCGCGACTTCCTGGTCGTCCAGGTGATCGTGCTTTTGATTTCCTTCGTTTATGTGCTGACCAGCGTGATCGCGGATTTCGTCTACGCGCTCGTCGATCCGCGCATCCGTCTGGTCCGATAAGGAGAAGGCTTTGAGCACCGCCGTCCTCGCCCTTCGCCAACGCCTTCGCCGGGTTCCTCTCTCGGTCATTGTCGTATCGGTCATCTTCCTGGTGATCGTGCTTCTGGCGATCTTCGCGCCCTGGGTGGCGCCTGCCGATCCCAACCGGCAGAACCTGCTCGGCCGCCTGAAGCCGCCGGGCTTCGAGATGCGCGGCATCACCTACTGGCTCGGCACCGATGATCTCGGCCGCGATCTGCTGTCGCGTACGCTTTACGGGGCAGGCGTCTCGCTCTCCGTCGCCGTGCTTTCCGTGGTCGTCTCGTCGCTGGTCGGCGTGACGCTCGGCATGATCGCCGGCTGGTTCCGCGGCAAGATCGAGATCCTCATCATGCGCCTCGTCGACATCATGATGTCGATTCCGGCTATCCTGCTGGCGGTGCTCACCGTCGCGGTACTCGGCCCGGGCTTCCTGAAACTGGTCCTGGTGCTCGGCCTCACCCGCTGGCCTCGCTATACGCGCGTTGCCTATGCCCAGACGCTGCAGGTGGCGAACCTGCCGTTCATCAAGGCTTCCGAGCTTGCCGGGGCAGGGGCGGCACGCATCCTTTTCCACCACATCCTGCCGAATATCGCCGGCCCGGTGCTGATCGTCGCGACCGCCGAATTCGGCCTGATGATCCTGATGGAAGCGGGCCTGTCCTTCCTCGGCCTCGGCATCCAGCCGCCGGCTTCGAGCTGGGGTTCGATCATGAGCGTCGGCCGTCAATATATCGAACGGGCCTGGTGGATCGTCGCTTTTCCGGGCGCCTGTCTCTTCCTGCTCGTCTTTTCCGTCAACGTACTCGGCGACTGGTTGCGAGACCAGCTCGACCCTCGTTCCCGTTCGCGTTGAACCATCTGGCGCATTGAGGTTTCAAGTCATGGAATTCGAAAACAAGACCATCGTCATCACCGGCGCCGCAGGCATCTTCGGCCGCTGGATCGCCGCCTATTTCGCCCGGGAAGGTGCAAGGCTTTGCCTCAGCGACATCCGCATGGATGGCCTGGAAAAGGCGGTCTCCGAACTCGGCCTCGACCGCTCCAGGGTTCTGCTGCACGCGACCGAGCTGACCAGCGACGCCTCGATGCTCGAACTCGTCGATCTCGTGAAGCGTGAATGGAAAGCGCCGGATATCCTCGTCAACAATGCCGGCATCTATACCCGCTTCAGCCTGCTCGAGATGGAATTTTCCGACTGGGACCGTGTCTTCGGGGTCAACCTGCGCGCCCCCTTCGTGCTGTCGCGCGAGTTCGCCAAGCTGATGATTGCCGAAGGCAAGGCCGGCTCGATCGTCAACATCTCCTCGGGCGCTGCCCGCAAGATGAACCAGAATTCCGTTCCCTATTGCACGTCGAAGACCGCGATCGAGCGGCTTTCCAAGGGTTTCGCCATGGAGCTTGCGGAATATGGCATCCGCGTCAACGTCGTGGAGCCGGGTTTTGCGCCGGGCAGCGAGGTGAGCGAGCTTTCCGACGAATACGTCACCAACATGCTGAAGAACATTCCGCTCGGCCGCGCCAGCGGGCCGGAGGATGCGCCGAGTGCGATCGCCTATCTCTGCTCGGACAAGGCAGCCTTCATCACCGGCGCCGTGATCAGCGTCGATGGCGGCAATTCGATCGGCAATTACAAGCGCCCCGAACGGGCCAAGACGGTTGGCTGAGGAGGCATGATGGACGCCGCTGCCAATCCACTGCTGACCATCGACCGGCTGACCATCGATATCGGTGGCGCCAACGTCGTCGACGACATCTCCTTCACGGTCGCGCCCGGCAAGGTCATGGCGCTGGTGGGGGAGTCGGGCTGCGGCAAGTCGCTGACCTCCTATGCCATGCTCGGCCTGCTGCCGCCGGCCGCCCGGCGCACCGCCGGCCGCATCATGCTCGAAAACACCGATCTTGCCGCCCTCTCCGAGCGGCAGTTCCGCAAGGCGCGCGGCAAGGACATCTCGATCATCTTCCAGGAGCCGAGCGCCTCGCTCGACCCGCTGACGACGGTCGGTTCGCAGATTGCCGAAGCCTATCGTGTCCATCACGGCGTCTCGAAGGCCGAGGCCTACGAGAAGGCGCGGCAGATGCTGGTCGATGTCGGCATTCCCGACCCGACCCGGCGGGTGGATCAATATCCGTTCGAACTGTCCGGCGGTATGTGCCAGCGCATCATGATCTCGATTGCGCTGATCTGCGGCCCGCGCGTGCTCGTCGCCGACGAACCGACCACGGCGCTTGACGTGACCATCCAGGCGCAGATCCTCGATCTCATGAAGAAGCTGGTCGCCGATCGCGGCACGGCGATCGTTCTGATCACCCATGATATGGGCGTGGTCGCCGACATCGCCGACGACGTAGCGGTCATGTATGCCGGCCGCATCGCCGAAATCGCGCCGGTGCACGATCTCTTCCGGCAGCCGAAGCACCCTTACACGGCTCTCTTGCTGGCAAGCGTTCCCAAGCTCGATGATGCGCCGAAGGCGGACCTCGCGACCATCGAGGGGACGGTGCCGACGCCGAACGAATTCGGCGTCGGCTGCCGTTTTGTCGACCGCTGTCCTCTCGCGACCGACAAGTGTCGCACCGAACAGCCGCCTCTTTTCGATTGTGGTGGAGGCCATCGCTCGGCCTGCTGGCATATCGACCGGATGGTGGAAATCCGCGAGGTGGCGGCATGAGCGAGCATCAGAACGTTCTCGAAATCCGCGACGTGGCGGTGCATTTCGGCGGCCGCGGCGGCTTGCTCGGCAAGGCCGGCCCGGTGGTCAAGGCCGTCAACGGCGTTGACCTCGATATCGCCCGCGGCGAGACCGTGGCGCTGGTCGGCGAGTCGGGATGCGGCAAGTCGACCCTTTCCAACACCATCGTCGGCCTGCAGGCTCCCATTTCGGGAAGCGTGCGCATCAGCGGCGATGAAGTGGTCGGCGCCAATCGCCGGCAGCTCAACGACATCCGCCGCAAGGTGCAGATGATCTTCCAGGATCCGGCGTTGTCTCTCGATCCGCGCTCGACCGTTGGTGCCACGATCGGCGAGCCGCTGATCGTACGCGGCGTCGCCAGGGGGAAGGCGCTGAAGGAACGCGTCGCAACCCTGCTGCAGCAGGTCGGCCTGCGGCCCGAGCACGCGGACCGCTATCCGCACCAGTTCTCCGGCGGCCAGCGGCAGCGCGTGGTGATCGCCCGGGCGCTCGCCCTGGAGCCGGATCTCCTGATCTGCGACGAGCCGGTCTCGGCGCTCGACGTTTCGGTGCGCGCCCAGATCCTCAACCTGCTCGTCGCGCTGCAGAAGCGCACCGGCGTCTCCTACCTGTTCGTCAGCCATGATCTCGGTGTGGTCCGGCATATCTGCGACCGGGTCGTGGTCATGTATCTCGGCCGGTTCGTCGAGATGGCCGACCGTGACACCTTCTTCGCCAATCCGAAACATCCCTATACAAAGGCGCTGATGTCGGCCGTGCCGGAGGCCGATCCCGTGGTGCAGCGTTCGAAGGAGCGGCTGATCCTTGGCGGCGAACTGCCGAGCCCGGCCAACATCCCCTCCGGCTGCGCCTTTCACACGCGCTGTCCGCTGGCGACCGAAATCTGTTCGAACGAGCGGCCGGAGCTGACGCTGCGCACTGACGGCGCCCGCGTCGCCTGCCACCACGCATAAGAGAGTGCCATGACCGACGCCCAGACGAACGAAACCCTCCGGCTGACCGGCCTCGAAGCCCAGGCGGAAATCCGTATCGACCGCTGGGGCATTCCGCATATCAGGGCGGAAAACGAGAAGGACCTGTTCCTCGTCCAGGGTTTCAACGCGGCACGCGACCGGCTGTGGCAACTCGATCTGTGGCGCAAGCGGGGCCTCGGCCTGCTCGCCGCCGATTTCGGGCCCGGCTATCTGGCCCAGGATCATGCCGCCCGGCATTTCCTCTATCGCGGCGACATGGCGCCGGAATGGGTGTCCTACGCGCCGGATACGCAGGCGATCTGCACCGCCTTTGTTGCCGGCATCAACGCCTATGTTACGCTTTGCACGGCGGAGCCGGCCCGCCTGCCGCCCGAATTCGCCGTCTTCGACACCAAGCCATCGCGCTGGGAGCCGGCCGACGTGGTGCGCATCCGCAGCCATGCGCTGACCCGCAACGGTGTTTCGGAAATCCTGCGCGCCAACATCATGGCGCTTGCGGACGCCGAAACGGACCTGCTGCGCTTCGAGCTCGATCCTCCCGTCTCGCCGAAACCGGCCGACGGGATCTCGCTCGCCGATATTCCGCTCGCCGCGACCCGTCTCTTTAAGCTTGCCACCGCGGCCGTCACCTTCGACAAGGCCCGCCTGGCGGCAACACTCGAGGACGTCTGGAAATGGACGGAGGTAACCGATCTCGGCGATATCGTCCAGGCGATCGCGGAGGAAGGGTCCAACAACTGGGCCGTCCACGGTTCGCGCACCGAGACCGGCCGGCCGATCCTCGCAAGCGATCCGCACCGGGCGCATGCCGTGCCGTCGCTGCGTTATCTCGTCCACCTCGAAGCGCCCGGCCTCAACGTCATCGGTACGGGTGAACCGACCGCGCCTGGCATTTCGCTTGGCCATAACGATCGCACCGCCTTCGGCCTCACCATTTTCGGCGCCGACCAGGAAGACGTCTATGTCTACGAGACCAAGGACGGCGATCCGGAACATTATCGCTACGGCGACGGCTGGGAGAAGATCACCCGCATCGAGGAACCTTTCCCGGTCAAGGGCCACTCCGACCAGGCGCTGACGCTTTCGTTCACCCGCCACGGTCCGATCCTCCACGAGAATCCGAAAATCCGGCAGGTCATTGCCATGCGTTCCGTCTGGCTTTCGCCCGGCTCAGCCGCCTATCTCGGCAGCCTGTCCTATATGCGCACCGGTTCTGTCCGGGCGTTTTCCGAAACGCTCGGGTCCTGGGGCACGCCCTCGGTCAATCACGTCAGTGCCGATGTGGACGGCAATATCGGCTGGTTCACCGCCGGTTTCACGCCGGTGCGCCGCAACTGGGAAGGGCTGCTGCCTGTGCCGGGCCACGGCTCTCATGAATGGGATGGGTTCCTCGCCGCCGGCGATCTGCCCTGCGCCTATAACCCGCCGGATGGCTTCGTCGCCTCCGCCAACGAGATGAACCTGCCGGCCGACCGCGACCCGGCAGCCCCTTCCATCGGCCACGAATGGGCGGAGGTCAGCCGCGCCCAACGCATCAAGTCGGTCCTGCGCGCCGACCCCAAGCACACGCTGCGGGCTTCGATGGCTTTGCAGACCGATGTCTATTCCCGCCCGGCCGCGACCATCTGCGCCGTGCTTCAAAAAGTTGCCAGCCGTCAACCGCCGGATGACCGGCAGGAGCGAGCCATAAAGCTTTTCGACGGCTGGGATTGCCGCCTAGAAGCGGGGAGTGCGCCCGCCACGCTCTTCGAAGTCTGGTGGATGAAGCACCTGAGGCCGGCGCTGCTGGCGAGGTTCGCACCGAACCAGACCGTCCGCCAATTGCTGCTGCCCGGCGATGTCGATCGTATGCTGGTGCTGCTCGGCGAGCCCGGCACACTCTGGGACGCCGCCGATCGCGACGCCATGCTGCTATCGACACTTTCCGCTGGTTTTGCCGATTGCGAAACCCGGCTCGGCCCTGATCCAGCCGCCTGGCGCTGGGGCGACCTGCACCGCGCGCTCTTCGAGCACGCGACCAGCCGTATCAAGACCGAAGGGGCCGCCAACTGGAATGTCGGCCCGCTGCCGCTGGGAGGCAGCCGCTCGACGCCCATGCATGCCGGTTACCGGATGGGCGATTTCGGCGTCAACGCCGGCGCATCCGTTCGCCTCGTCATGGATGTCGGCGACTGGGACAACAGCGTCTGCATCAACGCCCCCGGCCAATCCGGCGATCCGCGCTCGCCGCATTATGGGGACTTGGCCGGCATTTGGTCGAAAGGCGAATACGTGCCGCTCCTTTATAGCGACGGCCGCATCGCCGAAGAGACGATCCGTCGCATTACACTTCTGCCGGCTTGAGCGGCGAGCGCATGTTGTATCGTTAAAATCCTGTGGGTTCTGCCTGATTCCGGGGAGTTGGTGGGTCTGGAGAATCTAGGTTGCTGCTTCCAGGCTGAATGCAACGCTTGCTGCAAACGTTATGCTTAGCTTCCCATAACGTGCAGATGATGCCGCCGCCTCGATTAAGGAACCAGGCTCCAGAAACCCTGCTTTTTACCGTGCCGGGACTTCAGCCCGGCGACATAGGCATCGTGGGAACCAACGCCTGCGAAGTCACCGACGTGAGGAGCAAGCGATGCACATTCCACAAGATGCCGCGCCGCGTGTTTGTAGCGGCTGGATCGTGCGTTCTCGAGCGTGAAGTCGATCATCGACCGCAGCACGATCGTTGCCGCGAGCGGGTGTTTCTCGGCAAATGCTTCCGCCGCCGGCGTCATCAGTTCATAAAGATCGCCGTCGAGTTCCGCTTTCCGCTTCTGCACGAGCTTGGCCGCCTCGACCATCGCCGGCCAGCGGAGGAAAAAAGCGAGCGCGCGATGGACCTCCGGAAACGCCTGGGCATAGACGAACGCCTTTTCCTCGGCCTCCATGTCATCGAAGTCCGGCAGCCGGCGGATAAACGCGCGCAGGTGTAAGTCGTTCAGCGACTGCTCGAACCACGTCCATCGATCGGCCTGAGCTTCGTCTGCGCGCCCCAGGGCTTCAAGCACCTCGACGCGGGCGAGTTGCCACTCGATCGGCACGTCGGGGTGGCCTTTGGAATCGACAGCGTCCAGCGTTTCGAGTGCCTCCGCGGTTCGTCCTGCGAAAAGGAGCCGCCGAGCGATGTCCGTCGCCACCAGGGGCATCTTGCGGCTCTTCTCCGGTTGCTGGGCGATATAGGCATCCACGTCGTCTTGAGCATCGGCGATGTCCTGCAGGGCGATGCGTACCGTCAGCTCCCGGTGATTTCCGTAGATCTGGTCTTCGTAGATCGGCCCCTGGCTGCTCCAGCCGATGATCTGACGGTCACCTGGAGCGACCTTGTCCTCCGGTTCCTTCGACCATTGCACAAGCAGGTCCTTGAGCCGGTCAAGACCGTCTCTGCCGAGCGCCGGCGCCATGGCTGCAATCAGCGGGTCATATTGGCCATAGTCATTATTCTGCACCGCCGCGAAGATCTTGTCGGCGAGGACGTCCTTCTCGACACCCGCCGACTTGGCGATCACGCCTGCATCGGCACAGGCTTGATGGAAGCTCTGGATGATCGAGCCGCTGCCGTCGTCGGACCTCTCGAAGATCGGATCGGCGAGAGCCAGGAATTGCCAGACAAGCTCCAGCGCTTCCTTCGGATCGTCGGGGGCGACGGTATCGGCGATCGTCTTGCGCTGCGTCTCCAGATCCGCCGTAAACGCCTTCACCTTGCGCCAGTTTATGACGGTTCGCGAACGGGCGATGCTCGCCAGCCGCTTGCGCACTTCACGGGCGATTTCGGCGCTGCTGTGATTGCCGGCAAGCTCCATGCGAAGCCGTCGTTTGTTTGCTGCGCTGCCGGTGCTGATCTCGATCAGCAGTTCGGCCAGACGCGGCGCGCCCAGCGCTTCGAGATTTTTCGCATTGAGTGTCGTCTTGGCTGCCATGGATTTCCGCTGTCGTTCGAGGCCGACACTAGCTGTGTGGCGGGATCGCGCAAGGCGGCTTTGGCGTCGCCGGGAGATTTTGGACGTCTGCGAATACCATGCCGGGGTCCGGGTGCGGCGGCGTCAAGCGCGCCGCGCGGGGTATTATTCTGGGCGCCCGCAAGCTGGGGGATCAAATGTTCCCAGCGACTACCGATTAGGCACAAATTTTGTTTGCTTAAAAAAATAATCATGCAATATTTGAATTGATGAAGGTCAATGCTGCATTTTGTGCATTATGGGTCGGCGATGGAAATCAAGCAGCTGGAAGTGTTCCTGGCAGTCATGTCGGCAGGCAGCATTACTGCCGCCGCCCGGCTGCTCGACCGCTCGCAGTCGCAGGTGACGCGGCTCATTCAGGAGCTCGAATCCTCCGTCGGTTTCGCGCTTTTCGACCGCAACGGCCCCCGCATCACGCCGACATCGCGGGCGATCGCTTTTCATTCGGATGCCGAGCGTTTCCTGACGGGCATCGGCCAGCTCAAGGAGCGCGCCAGGAATATCCTGTCGGAAGAGCCGGCGCCGATCGAGATCGCGGCGATCCCGGCGTTCGCAAGCGGGCTGGTGCCGCTCGCGCTTGCGGAAATGCCGATGGAACTCGTTCCGCGGAACGTGCATCTGCGCAGCATTTCGGCCGAGGCGGCCGTCCAGTCGGTGCTTGCCCGCACCGCGGATTTCTGCGTCGCCTCGCTGCCGGTCGAGCATCCGGGCCTTGATGCACACGGCCTGTTTCAAGCGCCTTGCGTTGCCGCGGTGGCGGCCGACGATCCCCTGGCGGACAAGGGCGTCATCTCGGTTCGCGACCTTGCCGACCGTTGCCTCATCACCATGGCCAATCCCTTCCGGCTGCGTCGCCGCGTCAATCAGGCGCTGCAGGCGGCCGATGTCCGGCCGTCGCGCGTCGTCGATACCAATGCGGCGCTGAATGCGCTGCAGCTCGCCTCCACCGGTTTCGGGGTCTCGATCGTGGAGCCCGCGACCGCCTACGGCCTGCAGCTCAAGAACGTCGAAATCCGCCCCCTCGATGTCGATATCCCGTTTCTCTGGGGCATTTTCTCGGCCGCTTCCAAGCCGCTTTCGGAAGGTGTCCTGGAACTCATCCAGTTGATCATCAGGGTTTCGGCGGCCCGCATACCGGGCTTCGTGGCGCATGATCCAGGCCACATCGAACGCGTGGCGGATGCGACTTTCGGCGCGGATGCGAAGGCACAGGAGCAGTGATTTTGAAGGCGCAGGACGCACAGCGGATGAAAGGTCTGGAAGCGCTCGAACAGCGGCTTGCCGAGGACCTGTCGTTTCTCGAACTCCCTCCCAAGGAGTGGGTGCCGGCGACCGAATATGAGGGTGTCGAGGTTTTCGATACCGTCGTAATCGGCGCCGGCATGTGCGGCCTGGTCGCGACCGCCTCGCTTAAAATGCTCGGCATCCACAATGTCCTCTGCCTCGACCGCTCCCCGCAAGGTCAGGAGGGCCCGTGGGTGACGTTCGCGCGCATGGAAACGCTGCGCTCACCCAAACAGCTGCCGGGGCCAGCGCTCGGCCTGCCGGCGCTGACATTCAGGGCATGGTATGTTTCGCAATTCGGCGCTCAGGCGTGGGATGCGCTCGGCAAGATCCCCAAGTCGCAGTGGATGGACTACCTGATCTGGTACCGCCGCGTGCTGCAGCTGCCGGTCCGCAATCTCGTCACCGTCACCGGGATGACCCCGGTCACGCAGGATCTGATCGCCCTCGACGTTTCGGATGCGGAAAGCGGTGCACAGGAAAGGCTTTATGCCCGGCACGTCGTTCTGGCGACGGGCCGCGACGGCCTCGGCGGCGGTTACGTGCCGGAATTCGTCGAGCGCGTGCAGCCAGAATTCTGGGCCCATTCCGCCGACGATATCGATTTTTCGGCCCTGAAGGGCAAACGCGTTGCGGTCGTCGGGGCAGGGGCCTCCGCCATGGACAACGCGGCAACCGCGCTCGAAGCCGGCGCCGGCCAGGTCGACATGATCATCCGGCGCAAGGAGCTTCCGCGCATCAACAAGTTCACCGGCATTGCCAGCCAGGGTGTCGTCCAGGGTTTTGCCGGCCTCAGCGACGCATGGAAATGGAAGTTTCTCGACTATGTGCTCGGCGCCCAGACGCCGCCGCCGCGCGATTCCACCCTGCGGGTGTCGCAACATCAAAACAGCCGGTTTTTCCTCGGCACGGCGGTGACCGGCCTGCGGGAAAGCGGTGACCACATCGTTGTTGAAACCAGCGGCGGCGACTTCGACTATGATTTCGCGATCTTCGCCACCGGCTTCCGGGTCGATCTCGACCGCCGCCCGGAACTGAAGCATTTCGCCCCGCATATCCAGTTCTGGAGCGACGTCTTCACGCCCGAAAGGGGCATGGAAAACGGCGAGCTCGCCACGTCTCCCTATCTCGGTCCCGATTTCGAGTTTCTCGAAAAGGTACCCGGCAGCTGCCCGTCTCTGCGCCTCGTCCATTGCTTCAACTATCCGGCCTCGCTCAGCCACGGCAAGTTGTCGGGCGACATTCCGGCGGTCAGCGACGGCGGGCGCCGGCTTGCCCGCGGCATCGCCCGCAATCTCTTCGTCGCCGACCGCGAAACTCATTTCGCCAACCTTGTCGCCTACGAAACACCGGAACTGCTCGGCGACGAATGGACGGATTCCGCCGCGTCGATCCCGGCCATCCTCAAGGGAGCGGCGGAATGACGACCATCGCTCCCGATCCCGCGAGGTGCCGGCCGTGACCCGCTATCTTGTCGGCAAGCTGGCAGAATCGCTGCTCGCCATATGGGGCGTGGTGACGATCGTTTTCTTCGTGAGCCGCGTTCTCGGCGACCCGGCCGTGCTTCTGCTGCCGGTCGGCGCCGGCCAACAGGATCTCGACGCGCTTCGGGCTTCGCTCGGTCTCGATCGCCCGATCCTCGAACAATATCTCATCTCCGTGCTGGCCATGGTCCGGGGAGACTTCGGCATTTCCTTCCAGCACCAGCGTCCTGCCATGGATGTAGTCCTGGAACGTATGCCGGTGACCGTCACGCTTGCCGGTACCGCGCTCCTGTTCGGAACGCTGATCGGAGCGGTGGCCGGTGCCATTGCCGCGCTGAAACGCGGCACCATCTCGGAATTCATCGTCATGGTGGCGGCTCTTCTGGGTCAGGCGACGCCGGTTTTCTGGCTCGGCATCATGCTGATCCTGCTGTTTTCGGTCGATCTCGGCTGGTTCCCGACCGGCGGCTCCGGGACGATCGCGCATCTGGTGCTGCCGGGGCTGACGCTGTCGGTCTTCGTGTCGGCGTCGATCGCCCGCCTGCTCCGCTCGTCGCTGCTCGATATCATGCGTGAGGATTATGTCAGGACCGCGCGTGCCAAGGGCCTGCTGCCGCGCACCGTGTTCTTCTGGCACATCGCGCGAAACGCGCTGATCCCGGTGATCACGATGATTGGCATCATCGCCGGCGAGCTGCTTGGCGGTTCGGTGGTCATCGAGACCGTGTTCGCCTGGCCGGGTGTCGGGCGTATCATCATGCAGGCGATCCAGGCCCAGGATTTCCCGGTTATCCAGGCCGGGGTCGCCCTGGTCGCCGCCATCTTCATCGTCGTCAACCTGCTGGTCGATCTGCTTTACGGCGTGCTCGATCCGCGCATCCGTCGGCGATAGGTGCGGCCATGAAAGCTTTCTTCCTTGCCCTCCTGAAGAGCCGCGCCGGACTGTTTGGGTTCCTGCTGGTGTCAATCTTCGTGCTGGCCGCGATCCTCGCGCCCTATCTCGGGCTGCCGGTGCCGACGCGGTCCAACCTGCTTGCCCGCATGGTGGCTCCCACCTGGACGGGATTGTTTTCGCCCGGCGCCCATCCGCTCGGCACCGACGAGCTCGGCCGCGATATCCTGTCGCGCATCGTCCATGGCAGCCGGATCACGCTGGCGATCGCGGCCGCGGCCGTTATTCTCGGCGGCATCGTCGGTACACTGCTCGGCATCGTCGCCGGTTATTACCGCGGCATGGTCGACCGCATCCTGATGCGCATCGTCGATATCCAGCTTGCCCTGCCGCTGATGCTACTGGCGCTTCTCGTCGTCGCGGCGCTTGGGCCCTCGACCCGCAACCTCGTCATCGTGCTCGCCCTGACAAGCTGGCTCCGCTACGCCCGCATCATCCGCGGCCAGGTGCTGGCCCTTCGCGAACGGGAGTTCATCCTGTCTGCGCATGCCATCGGCGCGGGGACCTGGCGCATCATGCTCAAGCATCTGCTGCCGAACGTCATGACCCCGGCCCTGGTAATCGCGACGCTGGAACTCGCCCGCATCATCATCATGGACGCGGCGCTTTCGTTCCTCGGGCTCGGCGTGCAGCCGCCCAATCCGAGCTGGGGCCGGATGCTCGCCGATGGCCGCGTCTACATCTCGACCGCCTGGTGGATCGTCACCTTCCCCGGCATCGCCATTCTCCTGACTGTGCTCAGCGTCAACCTCCTGGGTGACTGGCTGCGCGATCACTTCGATCCGAAATTGAGGACTACCCGATGAACCAGCTTTCCCGTTCCACGTTGCCGCCCCGTGTCGGCCGCCTGAAGGCCGGAATGGCGAAACAGGGCGTCGATGTCATCGTCTCCTTCAAGCCGGAAAACAGCTTCTATTTCACCGGCTTCAACCCGATCATCTATTCCCACCCGGTGATCGCCATCCTGACCCCGAACCATGACCCGATCATGCTCGTGCATGCGTTGCGCGACGATCACGGCCGCGCCAGCGCCTGGGTGCCGGATATCCGCCTTTACGGTTCCTGGTCGACCAAGGTGACGATGGGGCCGAACTGGCAGGATGCGCTGGCCTCGATCCTCGGCGATCTCGGCGTGGCCGGCAAGACGGTCGGCATCGAGGAGGAATTCATCTCGATCCAGCGGGCCGGCCAGTTGCGAAAGGCGCTGCCGGACGCGACATTCGCCGATGTCAGCCATCTGATCGACCATTGCCGCCTGATCAAGGACCCGGACGAGATTGCCAATGCGCGTATCGCCGCGCGGGCGGCGGATCTTGGCATGGATACGGCGGTCGCGACCCTTGCCGCCGGTGGCAACGAGCGCGAGGTCGCCATCGCCTCCATGCACGCGATGAACAAGCTGTGGACGGCCGAATATCCCGATGTCGAGGTGTGCGACTTCGGCTCGCTGGAAGGCGGGGTGCAGAACGGCATGGCCACCTGGGTGCTTTCGGGGCCGCGCATGTTCTACAATTGCGACAACCCCACCCAGCGCAAGCCGCAGCGGGGCGAGGCCGTTTCGGTGCTGATCTGGACGATCGCCAACGGCATTCACGCCGAAAACGAGCGGACAATTGCGATGGGGCCGCTGCCGGAGGTCAACAAGCGGGCGCTCGACGCCATTTTCGAGATCCGTGAAGAGGTCGATGCGCTGATCCGGCCCGGCACGCCCTACAAGGACCTTTTCGAAAAGACCCGCGAAGGGCTGAAGGCGCGAGGTTACGGGGCCAATATCCCCGGCCGCATCGGCCACGGGATTGGGCTTGGCGCGCACGAACATTCCTCGCTCGACGCATCGTCCTCGCTCGTCCTTGAGCCTGGCATGATCTTCACGTTCGAACCTAATATCCGCAACCCTGGCATTTGCGCGACGCAGATTTCCGATACCGTTCTCGTCACCGAGACCGGCCGCGAATATCTGACCCGCTCGGCCGGCGGCTATCTGGAGGTCTGAGCGTCCGATGGCACCCTTGCTCGAGGTCCGCAATCTTACCGTCGCGTTCGACACGCCCGATGGCACCGTGCATGCCGTCAACGAGGTGTCCTACAGCCTGGAAGAGGGCGAGACGCTCGGCATCGTCGGCGAATCCGGCTCGGGCAAGAGCGTACATGCCCTGTCGATGGTCGGGTTGATCGCGACGCCGCCCGGCCGTATCGTCCGGGGCGAAGTCCTGTTCAACGGCCGCGACCTGCTGGCGCTGTCGCAGCGCGAGCTGTTCGAAGTGCGCGGCAAGGAAATCGGCTTCGTCTTCCAGGATCCGATGACCTCGCTCAACCCGGTCCTGACCATCGAGCGGCAGATCGCCGAGCCGCTGCGGCGGCATTTCGGCATGTCGGCCGGCCAGGCGCGGGCGCGCGTCGTCGAACTTCTCGAGCTCGTCGGCATTCCCGACGCCGCCCGCCGTGCCGGACAATATCCGCACGAGTTCTCGGGGGGCATGCGCCAGCGCGTGATGATCGCGATCGGGATTTCGTGCAATCCGAAGCTGCTGATCGCCGATGAGGCCACCACGGCGCTCGACGTCACGGTCCAGGCGCAGATTCTCGATCTGGTGCGCGATCTCAAGAAGAAGATCGGCACCACCGTTATCTGGATCACCCATGACATGGGCGTCGTCGCCGGCCTCGCCGATACCGTCCAGGTCATGTATGGCGGCCGGATCATGGAGCGCGGTCCTGTCCGCGCGGTGTTCCACGATCCCCGCAACGCTTATACCTGGGGCCTCCTGAAATCGCTGCCGCATGGCGGCCGCCGCGGCGTGAACCGGCTTTACCAGATCCCCGGCAATCCGCCGGACCTGACGAAGAAGCCGGTCGGCGATCCCTTCGCGCCGCGCAATCCCTTTGCGACCGAGCGCTGCCGCATCGAGACGCCGCCGCTTGGCGACGTCGAGGGCAGCGTTCCCGGCCATCAGGTCGCCGCATGGTACGATCTTCGCGCCAAGCTGGCCGCGACGGAGGCGCAGCCATGAACGAGAGCAACATCAAGCCGCTCGTTTCGGTCCAGAACCTCTGCAAGACCTATGGCGGCGAAAAGCGCCTGCTCGGCGGTTCGGCGCCGGCTCTGAAGGCCGTCAACAATGTCAGCTTCGACATCGCCCCGGGCGAGACGCTCGGCCTTGTCGGAGAATCCGGTTCGGGCAAGAGCACGACCGGCCGCGTGCTGCTGCAGCTCGAGGCACCGACCAGCGGCGACATCCTCTACAAGGGCGAGAACATCACGGGCCTCAGCAAGACAATGTTGAAGCCTTACCGGCGCGACATGCAGGTCATCTTCCAGGATCCCTATGCCTCGCTCAATCCGCGCATGACAGTCGGCGAATTTGTCGGCGAGCCGCTGGAGGTCCATAAGCTGGCCGATTCGCGCCGCGAGCGCCAGGATCGCGTCGCCTCGCTGTTTGCCAAGGTCGGCCTCGATCCGTCCTTCATGAAGCGTTATCCGCATGAATTTTCGGGCGGCCAGCGCCAGCGCGTCAATATCGCCCGGGCTATCGCCCTCAATCCCGCCTTCATCGTCGCCGACGAGCCGATCACCGCGCTCGACGTGTCGATCCAGGCGCAGATCGTCAACCTGTTCCAGGATCTGCAGGATGAGCTCGGATTGACCTACCTGTTCATCGCCCATGACCTGTCGATGATCCGTTATCTCTGCCACCGGGTGGCGGTCATGCTGCGCGGGCGCATCGTCGAGATCGGTCCCTGCGATGCGATCTTTGAAAATCCGCAGCATCCCTATACGCGGGCGCTGCTTTCGGCGATCCCCGTTCCCGACCCGGATATCGAACGCAACCGCCGTCCGCTCGTCTTCGACGTCGGCGCCAACCTGCCGCCCGAGCAAGCCGTCCTGCGGCCCGTCGGCGACCGTCATTTCGTCCTGGAGGCTTGAGACAATGACGCATCTCTTCGCAACCCATTTCGGCACTTATGAAGTCGGCACGGATGCGAACGGGAAGCGCAAGCTCCTGCCGTTCCGTCACGACCCGGACCCGTCGGAAATGGGTCTCGGCTACCTGGATCTGGCCGATCATCCGCAGCGCGTCCGCTCTCCGATGGTCCGCAAGTCCTGGCTGGAGAAGGGGCCTCTTGCGGCCACCGGCGCGTCGCGCGGCCGCGAGGACTTCGTCGAGACAAGCTGGGACGAGGCCGCAAGCCTGATCGCCGGCGAGTTGCGGCGTGTCCGGGAGGCCCACGGCAACCAGGCGATCTTCGGCGGCTCCTATGGCTGGGCCAGCGCCGGCCGTTTCCATCATGCACAAAGCCAGCTCAAGCGCCTGCTCAATCTCGCCGGCGGCTTCACCTCTTCCGTCAACAGCTATTCCTATGGCGCCGCGGCCGTTCTTCTGCCGCATATCCTCGGGCCGGACCACAAGGACGCCTGCGATACCGCGCCGTCCTGGAACGACATTGCCGACGGCTGCCAGCTCGTCGTCGGGTTTGGCGGCTTCCGGCTGAGCAATGCGCAGGTCGAGTCCGGAGGGACCGGCAGCCACCGTGCCGTCGAATGGCTGCGGCACTGCCAGGACAAGGGCGTGCGCATCGTCGTGTTCAGCCCCGCTTCGAGCGATGCGCCCTCCGGCCCGAACGTCCGGCATATTCCGCTGCGCCCGAATACGGATGCCGCGGTCATGCTCGGCATGTGTCATACGCTGCTTGCCCAGGGCCTGTTCGACCGCGATTTCCTGAAACGCTGCACGACCGGTTATTGCGATTTCGAGAGCTATCTGGTCGGCGAGACGGACGGCATCGCCAAGGATGCCGAATGGGCTTCGGCCATATCCGGGGTGCCGGCGCAAACCATCGTCGAGATTGCCGAAGACCTGCATGACGCGCCGAGCCTGATCAACGTCGCCTGGTCGCTGCAACGGGCGCGGCGTGGCGAACAGCCGTTCTGGGCCGCGATCACGCTCGCCTCGATGGCGGGTCATGTCGGCAAGCGCGGCTGCGGCTTCGCCTTCGGGCTGACCGCCGTCAATGCCGTTGGCCAGCCGGTGCGGCGCCTGAAAGGGCCGGCATTCGAACAGGGTCCCAACCCCGTCCGCAGCTTCGTTCCGGTGGCGCGGATCACCGAGCTGCTGGAAAACCCGGGCGGGCGGATCGACTACGACGGCCAGGTTCTCGACCTGCCGGATATCCGGCTCGTCTGGTGGGCCGGCGGCAATCCCTTCCATCATCATCAGGATCTCAACCGGCTGGCCGAGGCTTTCCGGCGCCCCGAGACGGTGATCGTTACCGAGAACATGTGGACCGCCACCGCCAAGATGGCGGATATCGTCCTTCCCTCGGCATTTCCGTTTGAGCGCGACGATGTCGCGGCAGCATCGCGCGACAACTGGCTGGTCTACAGCCGTCGCGTGATGGATCCGCCGGCCGGCGTCCTGACCGATCACGAAGCCTATCGTCTGATCGCCGACAAACTCGGCTGCCGCCAGCAGTTCGACGAGGGGCTGAACATCGACGACTGGCTCGCCCGGATCTACGAGGGTTATCGGGAGCGTTATCCGGAATTGCCAGATTTCCAGGCGTTTCGCCTTCGGGGGTATGCGGCGCTCGACGAAGGCGAGCTTGCGCCGTCGCCCGCGAACCATTTTCGAGATTTCGTAAGAGACCCGGATGCGGCCCCGCTGAAAACAGCGAGCGGGAAGATCGAAATCGGGTCAAGTGTTGTCGGCGGCTTCGGCTATTCAGACATTGCCGGCCATCCCGTCTGGCTGGCGCCGGAAGAGTGGCTTGGCGCACCGCTTTCGGTCCAACATCCGTTCCACCTTATATCCCCGCAACCCGCCAACCGCCTGCATGGACAGCTCGAATACGGTCCGGCGAGCCAGGCGGCAAAGCGTGATGGCTACGAGCGGTTCACGCTGAGCGAAACCGACGCCAGGCGTCTTACCCTGAAACAGGACGATCTTTGCGAACTTTACAACGACCGCGGCAGCACGATCGCGGCGCTGACGATCGACTGCGGCTTGATGCCGGGCGTCGCCGTGCTTCCGACCGGCGGATGGTTCCGCCCCGACGCGCGGGGCGTCGACCACGGCGGCAACCCGAACACGCTGACGGCGATCACGCCCGCCTCGCATCTGTCGCAGGCGACCGCCCCCAATTCATGCCTGATCTCGATCCGTGCATGGCCCGGATCCGCAGGTGGAGCTTACCATGGGAATGAGTGACTTGGACCAGATCGACATCCTCTCCGGCCTGAAAGAGGGCTCCGAGCTTTATGCGATCCGCCGCGAGCGGCCGGAATTCGTGGAGGGCACGGAACTGTGCCGTGAAACGGTGTTGAGCCCAAGTCACGGCTTCGGCCTCAGCCATGCTCTGCGCGCCGCGCTTGCTTCGCGCATGGCCCGTTTCATCGGCCGCGAGGATCTCGCTGCAGTCTACGATCTCATGCTGGACGATGCCGGCAGCGACCCGGACCTCGCCGTCATCGCTTCCGGCGCCGAGGCGGCGGCCGATGTCTTTACCGGCGCCATCATCCGTCATGCCGATCTCGTCACCAAAACGCCGCGCGACAACAGCAAGGCGGATATCGAGCGCCTTGAAAGGGCGGGCCTCACGAACCCGCAGATCATCGCGCTGTCGGAGCTGATCGCCTTCGTCAACTACGAAGCCCGGGTCCTTGCCGGCCTCAGCCTGCTGGAGCAAGCCGAATGAGCACGTCGCGTTTCAAGGTCAAGGCGCTTTCGTGGTCGCCCTATATCGAGCCGGTCGAAGTCGCCACGGCGACCGAAGAGCAACTGGCGGCGATGCAGGTAACTCCGTCCAACACCAAGGTTTCCTCCTATGTGCGCACGCTGGCGCACGATCCGGAATCCTATGTGGCCCGCACGAAACTGTTCAACGCCATCATGTATGCCAAGGGCGGTCTCGACCGGGCCGAGCGGGAACTCGGTGCGCTGGTCGCCTCTGCCGTCAATCGCTGCGTCTACTGCGCCTCGGTCCATGCCCGCCGCTATGTCGAACTGTCGGCGCGCGAAGATGTCGTCGAGGAGATTTATGTGCGCGGCCTCGAAGGGCCGTTCGATGCCAGGACCCAGGCGATCGTCGATTTCTGTAAGGCGCTGTCCGAGACGCCGTCGCATGCCACCAGGGAGCAGGTACAGGCCCTTCGCGACCATGGCATGTCGAAGGCCGAGATCGTCGATCTCATCCACTCCGCCGCCATTTTCGGTTGGGCGAACCGGCTGATGCACACGCTCGGTCATTCGGTCCCGGTCGAAGCCAAATGAACGGAATGGAGGAAACAGCATGACCGCCGGCTCCGTCTCTTGAGAACGCAGCGTAAGCCAATGAAAAATCGAGAGAAATCAATCAGAAGGGAATGGACATGACCAGAAAATCGATCTCCGCGGCCATCGCCGCACTTTCGCTCGGCGCCACGATCTCCACATCGGCGCTCGCCCAGGACAAGACGCTGACCATCGCGATCACCAACACGATCAACACGTTCGATCCGCATATGACGGCATCGGTCGGCACCGACCTCAGCCTGCTCAGCCACATCTATCCGTCGTTGGTCCTGCGCGGTCCCGACCTGAAGATCGCTCCGGCGCTCGCGACCGAATGGACGAGCGTCGACGATCTGACCTGGCGCATCAAGCTGCGTTCGGACGCCACGTTCAACGATGGCGAGAAGATCGATGCCGAAGTGGTCAAATGGAACTTCGACCGCGTGCGCGACCCGGCCGTCAATGCGCGCATCAAGGCCTGGTTCACGCTGATCTCCGACGTCAAGGTCATCAGCCCGACCGAGATCGAGATCAAGACGAGTTCGCCTTATCCGGCGATGATCGGCCAGCTGTCGATGTTTTTCCTGCTGCCGCCGAAATGGGCCGCCGAGCACAAGCCGGCAACCGAAACCGCGTCGGGCGGCGCCTATGTCATCTCCTCCGTCAAGCCCGGCGAGAGCATCACCCTCGATGCCAATCCGCAATATTGGGGTCCGAAGCCGGACTTCGGTAAGGTCGTCGTCCGCATCATTCCGGATGCCGCCAGCCGTGTCGCGGCGCTGCTCGCGGGCGAGGTCGATTTCATCAACTCGATCCCGACCACCGAAATCACCCGGATCAAGACGAGCGGCAGCGCCCAGGCCGGCGCGGTGCCCAGCACCCGCACCGCGTTCATCAAGTTCAACACGCTGAAGCCGCCGCTCGACAACAAGTTGCTTCGCCAGGCGCTGAACTACGCCGTCGACAAGGAAGGCATCGTCAAGGCGATCTTCAACGATCAGGCGGAGATCGCCAAATGCCAGGTGACATCGAAGAGCTATTTCGGCTTCAACGCCGATCTGAAGCCCTATGCCTATGATCCGGACAAGGCGGCCGAGCTTTTGAAGAAGGCGGGCGGCGCGCCGCCCGAGCCGATCGAAATCGAGGTGCCGACCGGGATCTACCTCAACGGCGAGGAAGTCGTCCAGGCGGTCGCCAGCCAGCTGGAAGAGATCGGCGTCAAGACCAGGATCGTCGAGATGCAGTTCAGCGCCTACATGGACAAGTATCTGAAGACCAAGGATCTCGGCCGCATGAGCCTGCTCAGCCAGGCCTGGCCGACGATCGATGCCGACGGTCTCCTGACCCTGTTCGCGCCTGGCAACATATACGCCTATTGGGACAATCCCGATTTCGGCAAAGCCCTGGCGGACGGCCGCTCGACCATGGATGTGGCCAAGCGCCAGGCCGCCTACAAAAAAGCGACCGAGGTGATGTGCGACGAAGCGCCGGCGCTCTTCCTCTATACCCAGCCCGCTACCTACGGCCTGTCCAAGCGTATCACCTGGACTGCTCGAGGCGACGATTGGGTCCGCGCTTTCGACATGAAGCCCGCGGCCAACTGAGCGGCAATACGCCAAATATCGCCATCCCGCTTCACTCGAAGCGGGATGGTCTTCCATTGGCCCATGATATCAGCAGGACAGGATCCAATGCCGACAGTGACACTCAACGACGCCACCTTCGTCTACGACGATATCGGTAATCCCGATGCGGAGCCGATCATCGCGCTGCATGGCGGGCGTGGCATCGGCGACCGCCATGGAGAGTTCAACGCCTACAAGGTCCTGTCGGACAGATATCGTGTCATTGCCTATGACCAGCGCGGTTGCGGCGAGACGAGCCTGACGCCTCCTTACACGTTCGAGCAGCTGGCCGATGACGTGGAAGCCTTTCGCGTCAACCTGTGCGGCGGTCGCAAAATCATCCTCGAGGGTGGCTCGTTCGGCGGCATGATCGCGCTCACCTATGCCGTGAAATACGGCCAGAACCTGTCGCGGCTGATCCTGCGCGGCACCGCCGCAAGCTATCACCACGAAGACGATGCGATGGTGGTGTTCAAGCAGCGCATTCACAAGGCAACCAGCGCCTCGCTCGACATGCTCGACAAGATGTTCTCCGACAGGGTCAAGGACGATACCGAGCTGCGCCTGATCTGGCTGGCGCTGCAGCCGCTCTATTACGAAAAATTCGACCCGGATGCCGCGCTGGAGCGCACCCGCACCATGCATCTGCATGCCGAGACCCATAACGCGCTGTTCAGGGAACGGCTCTACGACCTGCGCGACAAGCTTAAAGACATCCCGGTTCCGACGCTGGTCGTCTGCGGTGCGGAAGACTGGATCTGCCCGCCGAACCATTCGCGCCTGATCGCCAAAAGCATCCCAAAGGGCGAACTTCTCGAAGTGCCGAACGCGAACCACGCGGTCCATGTCGAAGCACATGAGGTCGTGATCGCCGCGATCCGCGAATTTCTGGCGCGAACCGCGAACTGAGGCCCACCAGGGTGCGATTTGCGGCCCGTCTGTATCTGGGTCCTTCCGCCATGCGGATGGCGCCGGGTGGTCTACGTCGATATGGTGTGCGTCACGGCCGGCGACCTTGCAACCGAACCACGCCTGGGCGACATCCGTCAGACCCTGTTTCCGGCCGTATCGAACAGATGGAAGCGGGCTGCGTCCGCCGTTAGCGCCATGGTCTCGCCGATCTGGATGCCGGAGCGGCCCGCGACGCGGAAAACGACAGGACTGCCGTCGGCGGTCACGGCATGGACATAGCTTTCGGCGCCGACCAGTTCGACCGCCGCCACCTGAACTTCAGCCCTGACGGCCCCGGGAACATGGCCGTTGGCGATGACGATATCCTCCGGGCGGATGCCGATCGTGGCGGCACTGCTCGGCAGCCGCGCGTCGGGCGACATCTGCCAGCCGGTGCCGTTGCCGAGTTTCATGAGATTCATGGACGGCGAGCCGATGAAGGTCGCGACAAAAGTGGTCGCAGGCTTTTCATAAAGCTCGATCGGCGTGCCGACCTGCTCGATCCGGCCGGCATTCAGCACGACCAGCCGGTCGGCCAGCGTCATCGCCTCCATCTGGTCATGGGTGACATAGATCGAGGTCGTGGCGAGCGAACGCTGCAGGCGGCGGATCTCGACCCGCATCTGGACGCGCAGCTTGGCATCGAGGTTGGACAGCGGCTCGTCGAACAGGAAGGCGGCCGGCTTGCGGACGATGGCGCGGCCCATGGCGACGCGCTGGCGCTGGCCGCCGGAAAGCTGGCGCGGCTTGCGTTCGAGGAAGGGCTCGATCTCCAGCGCACGGGCAGCCTCGGTGATGCGGCGGTCGATTTCGTCCTTCGGTGTGTTGCGGTTCTTGAGGCCGTAGGCGAGGTTCTGGCGCACGGTCATATGCGGGTAAAGCGCATAGTTCTGGAAGACCATGGCGATGTCCCGCTCTGCGGGTTCCAGTTCGTTGACGCGCTTGTCGGCAATTGTCACCTCGCCCGAGGAGATGCCTTCGAGACCCGCTACCATGCGCAGAAGGGTGGACTTGCCGCAGCCCGACGGGCCGACCAGCACGATCATCTCGCCATCTTCGATATCGAGCGACACGCCCTTGATCGCCTCGATGTTGCCGCCATAGACCTTGCGGACATCCTTGAGTTCAATCCTTGCCATTACTTCTCGGTCTCCACCAAACCTTTGACGAACCAGCGCTGCATCAGCACCACGACGATGACGGGGGGAATGATCGCCAGGATCGCGGTGACCATGACGTAGTTCCAGGGGGTTGAGGCATCCGCAAAATCCACCATGCGACGCAGGCCGATGATGATCGTGTTCATCTTGGCATCATTGGTGACCAGCAGCGGCCACAGGTATTGCGTCCAGCCGTAGATGAACAGGATGACGAAGAGGGCCGCGATATTGGTCGTCGACAGCGGCAGCAGGATGTCCCGCATGAAGCGGAACGGCCCGGCATTGTCGATACGGGCGGCCTCGACCATCTCGCCCGGGATCGTCAGGAAGAACTGCCGGAAGAGAAAGGTCGCCGTCGCCGACGCCATCAGCGGCAGCGTCAGTCCCGCATAGGTATCGATCAAGCCGAGATCGACGATGACCTTGTAGGTTGGCAGGATGCGGACCTCGACCGGTAGCATCAGGGTGATGAAGATCATCCAGAAGAAGCCCATCCGAAACGGAAAACGGAAGAAGACGATCGCGAAAGCCGACAGGAAGGAGATGACGATCTTGCCGACGGCAATCGCGATCGCCACCACGAAGCTGTTGAACAGCAGCCTTTCGAGGCTGACGCCCACGACGCGCTCGACGCCACCGGAGATCGACTCGTTGTAGTTCTCCATCATGTGCCCGCCGGGCAGCAGCGAAAGCGGCGGACGGATGATGGCGGTCGAGGTCGCTGTCGAGGCGATGAACGTATAGTAGATCGGGAATGCGACGATGACGATGCCGAGGATCAGCATCAGATGCGCCATGAGGGTGGCAAGCGGGCGGTTTTCGATCATCGAATGTCCTCAGCCATAATGCACGCGCCGCTCGACGAAGCGGAACTGGAAAGCGGTAAGGGCGATGACGATGACCATCAGCACGACCGACTGGGCGGCGGACGAGCCGAGGTTCAGGTTCACGAAGCCATCGTTGTAAACCTTGTAGACCAGCGTTTCCGTCGCCTTGGCAGGCCCGCCGCCGGTCACCGAATGGATGATGCCGAACGTGTCGAAGAACGCGTAGACTGTGTTGACGACGAGCAGGAAGAAGGTCGTCGGCGCCAGAAGCGGGAAGACGATCGTCCAGAAACGGCGGCTGCCGCGGGCGCCGTCGATTGCAGCCGCCTCCAGCAGCGATTTCGGGATCGCCTGCAGGCCGGCGACGAAGAACAGGAAATTGTAGCTGATCTGCTTCCAGGCGGCGGCGACCACCACCAGCGTCATGGCCTGGCTACCGTCGAGCAGCGGATCCCAGGCGATACCGTTGCGCCGCAGGATATAGGCGAGGGTGCCCATTGCCGGGTTGAACATGAAAAGCCACAACATGCCGGCGACGGCCGGCGCCACCGCATAGGGAATGATCATCAGGGTTCGGTAGAAACCCTTGCCGCGCACCACGAGGTCCGCCGCCGTTGCCAGCAGCAGAGCGAGGCCCATGGACAGCAGGGCGGTCGCGACGCTGAAGACGATCGTCACCTGCAGCGCATGCAGATAGTTCTCGTCCGACAGGATCAGCCTGAAATTGGCAAGCCCGACGAAATTGCTCTGCAGGCCGAACGGGTCTTCCCGCATGGCCGACTGATAGAGCGCCTGGCTTGCAGGCCAGAAGAAAAAAATAATCGTCAGGATGATCTGCGGCGCGACCAGGAAATAGGGCAGGATCTTGTTCGGAAAGACGACGCTTTGCACGGGGCGGGCTCCGTTGGAAACGAATGAGGCCGTCCGCGTCGAGGAGACGCGGACGGCCTTTGATACTTATTTGCCGATTGCCTGCTGGATGGCGGCATTGCCGCGTTCGACGGCCTTGTTGAGAGCCGTCTTGGCGTCCTGCTTGCCGGCCAGCATCGACTCGAACTCCTCGTTCATGATGTCGCGCACCTGCGGCAGGTTGACGAGGCGAACGCCCTTGGAGTTCTCGGTCGGCGCCTTGCCCATCATCTGAAGGAGCGGCGTCTCGCGGCCGGGGTTCTTGTCGTAGAAGCCGGACTTCTTGGTTTCCTCATAGGCGACCATCGTTACCGGCATGTAGCCGGAAACCTGATGCAGGCGGGCCTGGATCTTGGTCTGCGACAGGAAGTTGAAGAACTCCGCGGTACCCTTGTATTCCGCATCGCTCTTGCCGCCGAAGACCCAGAGGCTGGCGCCGCCGGGAATGGTGTTCTGCGGCCGGCCGGCACCTTCGTAGTAGGGAAGCTGGCCGATGCCGTAGTTCATGCCGGTCTTGATGATGTCGCCGAGGCCGCCGGAAGATTCCGTCATGATGCCGCATTCGGCCGAAGTGAAGAGCTGCTTGGCTTCCGACGTGCGGCCGCCATAGCGGAACGTGCCGTCCTTGGCGAGGTCGGCGATCGTCTGGAAGTGCTTGACGAAGAAGTCGGAGTTGAAGGCGAGCTTCACATCCACGCCGGCCAGGCCGTTTTCGTTGCTGCCGTAGGAGACGTTGTTCCAGGCGGCGAGATTTTCGGTCTGGATCCAGGTGAGCCAGGTCGAGGTCATGCCGCAGGGGGCAGCACCGCTGGTCTTGATCTTCTTGGCGGCCTCGAACACTTCAGGCCAGGTTTTCGGCGGCTTGGCTGCATCGAGGCCGGCCTTCTGGAAGATGTCCTTGTTGTAATAGAGGATCGGCGACGAGGAGTTGTAGGGGAAGGACAGCATGGTGCCGTCCGGCTTCGAATAATAGGCGACGATGCCGGGCAGGTATTGCGACTTGTCGAACTTGTAGCCGCCCTTGGTCAGCACGTCGGCGACCGGAACGATGGCGCCCTGTGCGCCCATCATCACGCCGCTGCCTGCGTCGAACACCTGGATGATCGCCGGCGGCTGCTTGGCGCGGAAGGCGGCGATGCCGGCATTCAGTGTTTCCGGGTAGCTGCCCTTGAAGACCGGGACGATCTTGTAGTCCTTCTGGCCCTCGTTGAATTCCTTGGCAAGCTGCTCGACGACCTCGTTATTGGCGCCGGTCATGGCATGCCACCATTGGATTTCGGTGACGGCCATGGCGCTCGACGCCATCAGCAGCGATGTGGTTGCGGCAATTGCCGATGTAAGAACGATCTTCATGGATTTTTTCCTCCCTTTCTCATGAACCGAAGATTGGGTCCCGCAGGACCAATTTCTGTGCGCGCCCCCGATCCCGAGGTTCGGACAGCGCGCGAATGAAGCGGCTACGCCGCCGCCGAATCTCCTTCGCCGACACCGGCGATGCGTTTGAGGTCGCTGACGGCCCCCGGGCCTGCCGCGAGCACCGGGGCGCCCTTGGTGAGCCTCCCGCCTTCCGTGGGGAAGGGCAGGAACCAGCCGCCGGCTTCCTCGACGATGCAATAGCCGCCGAGGCAGTCCCAGGCGTGCATGTAGGGCTCGTAGTAGCCGACCAGCCGGCCGGCGGCGACATAGGCGAGCATCAGCGCGCCCGATCCGAGCCGGACGAAATTGCCGCCGCCTTCCAGGAGGTCGCTGACGATCTTGGCGACCGCGGCCGGCGTGACATGGTGGTTGGCGCCGATGCCGGTCAGCCCGTTTCGGATCGTCTTGCGGCCATCGAGCGAAAGCCGCTTGCCGTTCAGCGTTGCGCCCTGTCCGGCCGCCGCCGAATAGATCTCGTCATGGCAGGGCACATGTATGACGCCGACGACCGGCTTCTTGTCATGCAGAACGGCGATCGAGACGCACCAGTTCGGCATGCCGCTGACAAAGGGGCTGGTGCCGTCGATCGGGTCGACGACCCAGGTATAACCGGAACTGCCTTCGGCAAGCCCGTATTCCTCGCCGAGGAACCCGTCCTCCGCGAATGTTTCGGACACCCGATCGCGGATGAGGTTCTCGACCTCCCGGTCGGCAATCGAAACGACATCCTGCGGATCGCCTTTGGTCTCGATGATCAATGTCTCCCGCCGGCTGAAATAGTCGAACGCGACCTTTCCGGCTTCCCGCGCGACCTTTTCGGCAAGTGCGTGGCGATCCCTGATTTGCTGCTCGTTGTTGTTCATGAAGAAACGTGTCCCTGTCTGCGGATCTTTCATTCCGCGATGATGGCGATGCCCCGGCTCTTGAGGCCGATGGCGACCTGCGTGCCGGGGGGAAGAGGGCGGTCGACCGACGGGTCTACGATGAACAAGGTCCCGCCGCTCGTTTCCGCCTCGTATTCGATATGATCGCCGAGATAGGCCGTGTGCCTGATCCGCCCGAAAAAGGCGGCGCTTTCAGCCGGTTCGACGGTGATGGCACTTGGCCTGACAGCGAGCTTGCCGCGGCCGGGTCTCGCACCGCGCGCGGGCACGACATGTTTCAGGCCCTCGATGCTGACGGTCGCTTGGGTGCCCGAGATGTCGATGATCTCGCAGGGCACGACGTTCGCCTCGCCAATGAAGTCGGCGATGAAGGACGAGGCCGGCGCCTCGTAAAGGTCACGCGGGCTGCCCTCCTGGGCGATGTCGCCATCCTTCATGACGACGATTTTGTCGGAGACCGCTAGCGCCTCGTCCTGGTCGTGGGTGACGTAGACGGCGGTGAACTGCAGCCGCTGCTGGAGCTCGCGGATTTCGGTGCGGACGCGGCGGCGTAGCCGGGCGTCGAGATTGGACAGCGGCTCGTCGAGCAAAAGGACCTGGGGTTCGAGGACCAGCGCGCGGGCCACCGCGACGCGCTGCTGCTGACCGCCGGAAAGTTCGGCCGGAAGACGGCGTCCCATGCCCGCGAGGCCGACGAGCTCGAGGCCATGCTCGGCCTTCTGACGCGCTTCCTTCTTGCTCAGCCCGGACGACTCCAGCCCGTAGGCGACGTTGTCGAGCGAATTCATGTGCGGAAAAAGCGCGTAGGACTGGAAGACCATCGAGACATCCCGCTCGTTGGCCGGCAGCATGGTGACGTCCTTGCCCCCGATCAGGATACGGCCGGAGCTCGGATGTTCGAGGCCGGCGAGCATGCGCAGCGTCGTTGTCTTGCCGCAGCCGGAGGGGCCGAGCAAGGTCACCAGCGTGCCGGGCTCGACAGTCAGCGACAGGTCGTGAATGGCCGTGAAGGCGCCGAAAGTCTTGCGGACGTTCTGGAAGACGACGGATCCGGCAGAGGCAAGGCTCATGCGATTTTCTCCTGCTGCAGGGAAGTCGGAATGCGGGCGCGCGAGGCCGAGATGCGGTTTTCACGCCGTAGCCGCCGTTCACCGACAATCAGTTGGAAGCCAGCGATGACGGCGATCATCACCACGATCAGCATCGAGGAATAGGCGATCGCCACGCCGTATTCGCCATTCTCGACCAGGCCGACGATATAGGAGGTCGCCATGTTGTATTGCGCGCTGACCAGGAAGACGACGGCGCTGATCGAGGTGATGGCGCGCACGAAGGAATAGACCAGCGCCGCGGTGATCGCCGGCCTCAGGAGTGGGAGTATGACCTTGCGGATGGTGCGGAAGCTGGTCGCTCCAAGCGTCATCGAGGCCTCGTCGAGGCTCTTGTCGAGCTGGCTCATGGCGGCAATACCGCCGCGCACGCCGACCGGCATGTTGCGGAAGACGAAGCAGGCCACGAGGATCAGCGCCGTGCCGGTCATTTCGAGCGGCGGCAGGTTGAAGGCCATGATGTAGCTGATGCCGATGACTGTGCCAGGAATGGCGAAACTCATCATCAGCGCGAATTCGAAAAGTTCGCGGCCGGCGAATTTCTGCCGCACGATCACATAGGCGGTCGCAAGTCCGACGGCCGCGGTCAGCGGCGCCGAGATCAGCGCGATCTCCATGGTCGTCCAGAACGAGTTCCAGGCGACGCCCGTCCAGACGAGCGAACCGTCGCGGATGGTGACGGAAAAAGCCTTGGCGTAGTGGGCAAGCGTCAGCGTGTTGTCGAGGCCCCAGGTCTTCACGAAACCGCCGAAGATGATCATGCCATAGACGACGAGCGTGAAGATCATCCAGGGGATGACGACCGCATGGACGGCGATCGACAGCGGGAAGGGCAGCGCGATATGGGCGCCGCTGTCGCCCTTGCCGGTGACGGTCGCGAAATTCTTGCCCGAAAGCCAGAGGCGCTGGGCGAGGAAGGCAGACAGGGTGAAGCAGAGCAGGATCATGGCAAGCACCGCCGCGCGCGACGGATCGTTCTGCGAGCCGACGACGGCAAAGAAGATTTCCGTCGAAAGCACGCCGTGACTGCCGCCGAGCACCAGCGGGTTGCCGAAATCCGCCATGCTTTCGATAAACCCGATCAGGAAGGCGTTGGCGAGCCCGGGCTTCATCAGCGGCAGCGAGACACGCCAGAAAGTGCGCCAGCGGTTCGCGCGCAACGTCTGCGAAGCCTCTTCCATCGAGGGGCTCACGCCTTCGACGACACCGATCAGCACCAGGAAGGAAATCGGCGTGAAGGAGAGGACCTGGGCGATCCAGATGCCGGTCAGGCCGTAGAGCCAGCGGCTCGGCTCTATGCCGAAGACTGACGAAAGGCCCTCGGTGACGACACCCGCGCGGCCGAACAGAAGCGTGAGCGCCAGGCCGATGACGAAGGGTGGCGTGATGATCGGCAGCACGGTCAGGAGCCGCAGGCCCTTCTTGAAGGGAAAGTGCGTGCGGGTTGCGACGAGCGCGAAGGCGAGACCGAGCAGGGTCGAACCCGCGGCCGTCATGATCGCCAGCAAAAGCGTGCGCCAGGCGAGCCCGCAGCGGGCACCGCCGATGAGACAATCGAGGCTCCAGATCGAGGTATCGACGATGTTGCGGCTGAATCCGTCGAAATTCACCGAACCGTCGAAATCCTGGAAGGCACCGATGAACATGCTACCGATCGGATAAAAGACGAAGACCGCGACCAGGAAGATCAGCACGGAGATGGTCGAGACGACAAACGCGTCGCCGCGCATCACGCCCCTTTCGGCAAGGCCGAAGGAGAATAGCAGGACGAAGACCACGGACATGAGGACGGCCCCGGCACCCATCGATGGCTGGCCGCCGGCAAGCGCGCCGAAGAGTGTCTCGCTGATCGTCCAGCTCCAGCCGGTACTGCCGATTGCAAGCCCCTGGAGCGCAAGAAAGACGACACCGAAGCCGCCAGCCCAGGCGAGAAGCGCGCCGCGACGCATGGGATCGGCGACGAACCTTGCTGCGACCGCGCCGACAAGGGCCAGCAAGGCGACCAGCAACCAGACGCGGCCATGCATGAAAATCTGCAGCATTCCGGGAGCGGCCGAAGCCGCCCCCGGAAAGTCCCCCAGCCAGGAGAATGACAGGAAACCCTTCTCGATCCGGTACCACGGCAACAAGACCATGGCCGCCGCTCCGACGGCAAGGACAAGGTCAAGTCTGCGGTTGCGATTGTCCATGGCCGGCCGGGGACCTCATCGAGAGCATGAAAAGTTCAGCCGCGCTGCAGGCCGAGCCGCAGCGCGACGACGACGATCGGAATCAGTTGGCGTTCGCGCCGATCTCCTTGTCCCAGCGCTCCAGCAGCTTCTTGCGGGTGCCCGGGTCTCCATATTTGGTGAAGTCGTAGTCGATCAGCTTGATATCGGCGAACTTCGGGGATTCCTTCGGTACTTCAGCCTTGGCGTTCGACGGAAGCTGGAAGGACTTCGCTTCCTTCATGTGCGACTGGACGTCGGCCCTCAACGCCCAGTCATACCATTTCTTGGCGTTTTCCAGGTTGCGGGCGCCTTTGACGATCGACATCGAGCCGATTTCGTAGCCGGTGCCCTCGCAAGGCGCGATCGATTTGACCGGGAAACCCTCGACCGTCTGGGCCACGGCATCGTGCATGAAGACGATGCCGATCGCCGTCTCGCCGCGAGCGGCGGCCTTGACCGGCGCCGAACCGGACTTGGTATATTGCGAAATGTTGGCGTTGAGCTTCTTCAGATAGTCATAGGCCTTGTCTTCGCCCATGATCTGAACGAGCGTCGCCAGCGCCGTATAGGCGGTGCCCGACGAATTCGGGTTGGCCATCTGGATCTCGCCCTTGAACGAGGCATCCAGAAGGTCGGCCCAGCATTTGGGCTCCTTGTAGTTCTTCTGCTTGAAGAGTTCGGTATTGTAACCCCAGCCGAGCGCGCCGGCATAGACACCGACGGTGCGGAAGCCGGAGCTTTCCGCTTGCTTCTTCGCCCAGTCGTTCAGCTCGCCGAGAAGCGGCGACTTGTATTCCTGGGTCAGTCCTTCGGACGCGGCCTGCAGATGCGGGTCGCCGGTGCCGGCCCACCAGATATCCGTTTTCGGATTGCGCGCTTCGGCGCGAATCTTGGCATAGGTTTCGCCGGACGACAGACGAACCATGTTCACCTGGATGCCGGTATCCTTCTGGAACATCTGCTGCATCATCTCGCAGATGACCACGTCTGCAGAGCAGATCAGATTGAGTTCTTCCGCGGCACGAGATGCCGATACATTCATAGTCAAGCCGGCCGCAAGAGCAGCGGCGGCCGTGAGAGCCAGACGCATGATTATCCTCCCAGATTATGGTGACGCCTCCACATCACCCGCCTTTGCAAGCGTGTGCAATGGTTTCACGTAGTCGTGGATCTTGTCAATAACAAATCGCTAAAGAATTCGAGGGGCGTGCTGGACTGCCTGTCATCTGCTTGTTGCACTCGCTTGCAAAAATAGGCATTGATTGAGGCAAGGGAGAGGGCGATGAGCCGTAAGATTTTCGTCAGCGCCAAGGAAGTCGCCGACCGGGCCGGTGTATCTCGGTCGGCGGTTTCGCGGACGTTCACGCCGGGTGCGAGCGTTTCCGAAGAAACGAGGCGGCGGGTGATCGAGGCGGCCGAGGCTCTGGGTTATCACGTCAACCACCTCGCCCGCGGGCTTATGCGCAACGAAAGCGGCATCGTCTGCCTGATCGTTTCCGAGCTTGATACGCCCTACCGCGCCAGCCTCATCCGGGCGCTCACCGGCCAACTCCAGAGCGCCTCGAAGATCGCCATGCTGATCAATACCGACCGCTCCGACGACAGCGTCGACCAGGCGCTGCGGCAGGCGATCAGCTACCGCGCCGATGCCTCGATCATCCTGTCCGGCATGCCGGACAGGTCGATCACCGATCTCTGCCTGAAGAGCGGCCAAAGGCTGGTGCTGATCAATCGCGACGAGGATCGGGAGGGCGCCCTGATGATCAACCTCAATGATCGTGAGGCAGCCCGGCGCAGCTTCATCGCCTTGCTACGCGCCGGCTGTCGCAACTTCGCCTTCGCCAATTCGGAGGCGATGACGCCGAGCCTGATGGCCCGCGAGGAGGGTTTTTGCGCTGCGGGCCGCGAACATGGCCTTGAGGTGGCCGTCGAACGTTTCGGCCCGACCACCTATCAGAGCGGCGCGGTGCTGGCACAGCGGCTGCTCACTCGCGAGAAACGACCGGACGCTGTCTTCTGTGTCAACGACCTGCTCGCCTGTGGCTTGATGGACGCCGCTCGGCATCAGTTCAACCTCGTCGTTCCGTCGGAACTTTGTGTCGTTGGTTTCGACGACATCGAGCAGGCATCCTGGTCCTCCTACAATCTCACGACCTTTGCCCAGCCCGTCGACCGGATTGCGGCGGAAGCCGTGGCCTGGCTCGATCAGGTCACTCCGGCGGAGACGAACTCCCGAAGACTTGACGCGGACCTCGTCTGGCGCGGATCGGTGCGGGGCGGATGAAGCGGCACGCGAGCACAGGGCAGGCCGCCGTGATCAACCTCACCTGGCGCCACCGAGGTTGAAGGCGGGGATCACCTCTCCGTCCGTGGCGAACAGCCGTTCCAGTTCCGCCACATCCGGGCAGACCGGGACGGACTGCAGAAAGGCCGGGTCCATCTCGACATTGGGGAGCGCGATGATCGCCGCGGCGAGCAGCGTCGTCCCTGCCTCGATCTCTCCACGGAGCTGGGGAAGAAGCGTTTTTGCGTGCAGGAGATTGGTATTGGCGATCGGGCTCATGGCATGGCCCTCGCGCCTCAAGGCGGGTGAGAGATCGATGATTGCGCTTGTATCGGTTTGGCCGCGCCAAACGGCGCAACCTCGGCCTTGCTCCGCGATATCGGCATTAAAATCCGCCTGCTCGATGGCGAAGCCGCCTTCCGTCGTTTGCAGAGCGCGAGGCGTGACAATGCGGTGGATGCGGATATGCCAGGGGTTGGCCGGCACCAGCCATGTCTCCACCGTGACATCGCTCCAGGGCTTCCAGCGGGAGTAAAGCCTGTCGCCAGCAATCAGCGCCTGCTCGAGCGTCTCGCGCATGCGGAAATGCACGCCGTCGTCGGAGAGACCGAGCATGCCGTCAAAACTTGCGGCCGCGAAATGCCGGTCGTTGGCCTCGATGTTGAAGGCGTAGCGGGTGGAATAGACGAATTTCGAATATTTCTCGTTGGCGCCGCGCATCCTGTCGTGCTGCTGACCGGAAGCGAGCACCACGACATTGCCGGGCGTATGCATGGCGACCATGCCGGGTTCCTTGAGTGGAACCGGGTCGGCAAAGGACGGCGCGGGCGCTTCCTGTGCCAGCCAGAAGGGATGGTCGGCGGGCAGAGCCAGGGGTAAAAAGAACTTCATCGCCCAATAGGGCGAGCAGGGCGAGTTGTAACTTTCGCTCATCAAGAGATTGGGATAGCCGTAGCCGATCGACAGCACTCCGTCCCGGTCGGCGATCGGAAGCGTCGACCACCAGCGGATATGGCGCATGTAGTAGCCCTTGATCTCGGCCCAGGGCAGGGCCTCGACGCCCGCAAACGCCAATGCGCCCCAGAAGCCGCCGGCCGCGAACCGATAGGTCTGGCTGCGCCCGAAGGCGAGGGCGGCGCCATCCGGGCCGAACCAGTGGCGGATGTCCTGCGCAAACACCCGGGCACGTTCGCGATAGGCATCGCCGCGCTTGGTGTCGGCCTTCGCGAGCACCGAATAGATCAGCGCATAAAAATGCATGGCAAACGGGATATAGTGATCGACGCGCTTGACCGGCCCGTCGCGATACCAGCCTTCGCCCAGCCGGAAGGCCTCGGTTTCGTCTAGATAGCTTTCGGTCTTGGATCGGTCGAAGCCTATGCCCACGCGTGTGAGGCCGAGATCGATGAGAACCCGGAAGAATTTCCAGTTGTTGTCGATGAATTCCTTGTCACGGGCTGACAGGAGGTAGGCTGCGACGGTTTTCTTCGCTGCTTCGCTCAGCGGATCCCAGATATGTTCGGGAACCATGGCAAGCGCAAAACCCACTGCGGCCAGTTCCACCTGACGCTGGTCGCGGTCGGAAATGTCGCCCCAATATTCCGGATGGGACGGATCGGTACCGTTTGCGAGGCCGCGGCGGTAGAGATCCCAATGGGGGAAATCATGGCCTCCGGCTGCCAGCGGTACGATACCCCAGAGCGGTCGGGCGAAACCTTCGAGGTCGGCGGCGGCACGGTCGAAATGCGCGCCGGTGGCACTCAGACGGACCCGCGCGCTGCCTTCCGAAAAATAGGGAAGAAGCGGTTTGAACAGATCCAGGACCGCCTGGCCAAGGTCGTCTCGGGACAGAAGAGGGTTTCCGTAAAGGGGATTGGCTCGAACTGGGTCGTAGATCACTGGCAAACCATTTTTCATCGAGAGAGACCCGCGGAGGAACTCGCCTCCGCGGGTCGGGCTGTTACTTGATGGCCTTCACGCCTTCGGTCATTTCCTTCAGGCCGTCGTCGATGGAGATGTTATCGGTCATGATCGAGTCATGCGCACGATTGAGCACAACTTCGATCTTGGCGGCATTCGGATTAACGGCCATTTCGAGGAAGGACTTGCCGGACTGGAGTGCGTCCTTGCTTGCCTGATCCTGCGGGAACCCCGGCAGCGATGCGATCTTGGCGGTAACTTCCGGCGTGCGAACGGTCGGGATCGTGCCGGTGCCGGCAATGATGGCCGCCCCTTCAGGGCCGGTGACGAACTTGATGAAATCGAGCACCTCGGCCTTGTGAGTGGAGTTGGCATTGACGGCCAGCCCGGAAATCTGGGCTGCGGTCGTGCCTGCTGCAACGCCATCCGGATGCGGGAACTTCACGATGCCCCAGTTCTTGCTCTTGGATTCACCGGAGGCGACCTTGGCGATCTGGGTGCCGACGAACCAGGTCCCCATCGGCAGCATGCCGACCGTGCCATTGAAGAACAGCGCCGAATAGTGGGTGTTGGAGGTTTTCAGCGACGCATAGGACGGAACGACACCGGCCTTCTGCAGGGCAAGGGCGCGCTCGTACCACGGCTTCAGGAAGGCGTAGTCCGGACCCGCCAGCGTCTGCTTGCCGTTGAGAATGCCCGGAAGCTGGACCGTGGAGCGCCACGTGTGGAAGAGCGCGCCATAGGTCTTGTTCGCGCCCATGCCGCCGGCGAGCTTGGTGGCGATCTGGTCGAACTGCGCCCAGGTCATGTCGTTGGTCGGGTAGGTAACGCCGGCCTTGTCGAAAATGTCCTTGTTGTAATAGACGACCCAGAAATCCGAACGGAACGGCAGGGCATAGACCTTGCCGTCGATCTTGAGTTCGTCGACGAGGCCGCCAAAGGACGCAGGATCGATCTTCTGTTCCGTCATGAAGCCCGTAAGGTCCGAGATCGAACCGGCGCGGACGAGGTTCGCGTAGTTCGGGACGTCCTTGACGGTGACGATGTCGATATCCTTGGAGCCGCCCGCGAGCTGCGTGGCGATCATCTGCTGGTAGTCCTGCGAACCGAGGTCGACGGATTCGAACTTAACGTTCGGATGTTTTGCCTGGTATGCAGCCATCAGCGGCTTGTAATAAGCGACCTTGTCCCAATCCCACAACGCCCATTTGAGCGTCACGGCGTTGCCCGACTGTGCGTAGGCCGATCCTGCGATTGAACCCGCCAAGGCAAGACCCGCCATTGCGAACTTTACCGATCTCCCGAGTTTTTCCAAATACATTCCGTTCTCCTTCCCTGAAGTGTCTCTGGATTAGATATGCGTAGCGTCACCAGCTTGCGGTTCGCGATGCGCCTGTATTGCCATTGGCAGGGTTAGAACCATGACCGCTGCCCGATGGACGCCGAATGCGACGGCGAACATTCCGAGTGAAAAATTGAGGGTGGCCGGCATGAACACGGACACCGGATAAAAGACGACATGCGCAAGCCAGAGCGCGGCCACGAAGGCAAGTGCGGCAAGCGTCGGCAAAGGACGGACGACCGATGCAATCGCCGCAAGCCGCAGCAGCGTTGCCGCCGACAGATCGCGCATCACCATCAGCACGACGAGGTGGCAGGCCACGACGGCGATGAAGACGGTCGCGAGCAGCGCGATCGTCAGCGGCAGGGCCAGCACGAGATTGTCTTTCGCGGTCGAGGCATAGGTGACGATCGAATAGACGCCGAGGCCGATGGCAAGGGTGAAGGCCAGGCCCCATGCGGTCGCGCGCCAGAAATAGCGGAAAAACGCTTCGACAAAGTCGCGCAGGAGATAGGTATTCCGGTCCTCGACGAAGGCGACCGAAATACGGGCGGTCGCAGCGATTGCGGCGGGAATGGTAACGACGAACAGGGCGGCCAGAATGAACAGGATGTTCAATTTGACCATCTCCCACCACTCACGGGCGAATGTGTCGGCGAAGAGCGCCAGACCGGTCTTCTTCGGCGCATTCTTTGGAATGCCCGGCCCTTCCTTCGTCCACATGTCGCGCAGCCATTGCATGGCCGTTTCCTCCCGCCCGCCTAATAAAGGATCGAGCGCTCCGTTTGCCTGTCGAACAACTGCATATTGGTCGTATCGACGACCAGCTTGACCTCGTCGCCGATCCCCGCCTTGAACCGTGGCGACACGCGCGCGATCAGGCTGCGCCCGCCGGCGACGATATTGAGGTGGATTTCCGAGCCCATGGGCTCGGCGAGTTCCATGACGGCGGCGAAGGGCGCCAAGTTTTCCGGCGCGATATCGGCCGGCGGCAATTCGTGAAAATTCTCGGGCCGGATGCCGATGACGAGCTCGCGGCCTTCGTAGGGTGCGATGCGGCTTCTGTCGAAATGGGCCGGCAATGGCAGTTCCCGCCCGTCGAACAGGGCAAAATATGCATCGCCGCGCCGCTCGATCACCGATGGCATCATGTTCATCTGCGGCGCCCCGATGAAGCCCGCGACGAACATGTTGACGGGGCGATCATAGAGGTTCTGCGGCGTATCGACCTGCTGGATATGCCCGTCCTTCATCACCACGATGCGGTCCGCCATAGTCATCGCCTCGATCTGGTCGTGGGTGACGTAGATGAAGGTGGCATGGAGACGCTTGTGCAGCTTGGTGATCTCGGCGCGCATGGTGCCGCGCAGCTTGGCATCGAGATTGGAGAGCGGTTCGTCCAGCAGGAAGACCGCCGGATTGCGCACCATGGCGCGCCCGAGCGCGACGCGCTGGCGCTGGCCCCCGGACAATGCCTTCGGCTTGCGGTTGAGCAGGTGGGAGATGTCGAGGATTTTCGCAGCGTCCTGAACCTGGCTGTCGATGAAATCCCGGGACACTTTCCGAAGCTGCAGGCCGAAAGCCATGTTCTTGTAGACGGTCATATGCGGATAGAGCGCATAGTTCTGGAAGACCATGGCGATGTCGCGGTCCTTCGACGGCACATCGTTCATCAGGTCGCCGCCGATCTGGAGCTCGCCGCCGGAAATCTCTTCCAGCCCGGCGATCATCCGGAGCGTCGTCGATTTGCCGCAACCCGAAGGCCCGACGAGGATGATGAATTCCTTGTCGGCGATCTCCAGATCGATGTCATGGACGACGGTGAGAGCGCCGTAGGACTTGTTCAGTTTTTTCAGGGAAATGCTGGCCATCGGATTCTCTCACCAATAGGAGGACCAGGCGCGCGATAGGCGCGTCAGGGCCTCCATGTAATAATAATCGCCCCACGAGACGCACTCGTCGACGCCTTCGCCGCGGCAGGTGTTGTAGGGCGATTTTTTCGAATAGGTCCCGTGCAGGACGAGGCCGTTGGAGATCGCCGGGTCTTTCACCGCATAGTGCTCGACGAGGCTTTTCATCATGCGGCGCGCAAGCTCGCGGTAACGCGCGGCCATGTCCGCTTCGACCAGTTCGGCCATTTCGAGCAGCCCGCAGGCGACGATCGAGGCCGACGAACTGTCGCGGGGTTCGCCATCTGCGTCGGTAAACACCAGGTCCCAATAGGGCACCATGTCGGCCGGCAGTTTCTTCAGGTAGAAATCGAGAAGCCGGCCGAACGTGTTGCGATAGTCGTCGATCCGCTCGTAGCGATAGGAAAGCGCCATTCCGGCAATGCCCCAGGCCTGCCCGCGCGCCCAGAAACTGTCGTCCTTGTAGCCCTGTTTCGTCGCGCCGCGCACGGGCACGCCGGTAACCGGATCCATGTAGAATGTGTGATAGGTGGAATCGTCCGGCCTGACCGAGTTGGCGAGCGTCGTGCGGGCATGGATGAGCGCGATGTCGCGGTATTTCGGGTCGCCCGTCTCGCGGCTTGCCCAATAGAGCAACGGCAGGTTCAGCAGGCAGTCGATGATGTAGCGATATTCCTCGGCGACACCCTTGCGGCCCCAGGCCTGGATGAACTGGCCGATCGGCTGGAAGCGCTCGATAAGCTGGTCCGCGGCAAGAATGGCGGCCCTGCGGCCATCCTCATCCCCGACCAGCTTCCAGGCGGCGATGCAGGAAGGCGAATAGAGGAAGCCCATATCGTGGTGATCGGTCTCGATGCGGTTCTCGATCCGGTGCAGGAAGCTCTGCACCTGGATCTGCGCCGCATGCTGGAAAACCTTGTCCCCCGTATGCTCGAACGCCAGCCAGATTTCTCCCGGCCAGAAACCCGCGGTCCACTGGGTGTTTTCGACGGCGGGATAAAAATTGCCGACGCTGGAATGGTTCTGGGACGCATAGGTGAAGGCGGGCAGATTAAGCCGGATCTGGGCGACGGCGAGATCGAGCGCTGCCTTGACCTCGGCATCGGTGATCGGTTGGGGCGCGATCGGCGTGACGGCATTCATGGCGTTAACCCTTGAGGCCCGACGAGGCGACGCCTTCGACGAAGAAGCGTTGCAGCGACAGGAAGACGATCAGGACGGGAATGAGGGCGACGACAGATGCCGCCATGATCAGCCCGTATTCCGCGGAATATTGCGAGATGAACATGCGCAAGCCGATCTGGATTGTCTTAAGCTCCGTCTTGGTCAGGTAGATCATCGGCCCGAGGAAGTCGTTCCAGGTGGTGACGAAGGTGAAGATGGTCAGCGTCGAAAGCGCGGGCTTCGACAGAGGCAGCATGATGCGCGCCCAGATCTGATATTCGTTCATGCCGTCGATGCGCGCCGCCTCGCAAAGCTCGGTCGGGATCGACATGTAGAACTGCCGCATGAGGAACACGCCGAAGGCGGTGAACGCCTGCAGGCAGATCAGCGCCAGATGCGTATTGTTCAAGCCGAATTCGCGCATCAGCAGGAATTGCGGCACCATGTAGACCTGCCAGGGCATGGCGATCGTCGCGATATAGCCGAGGAAAAGCGTGTTCTTGTAGGGAAAATCGAGCTTGGCAAAGGCATAGGCCGCGAAACTCGACGTCAGCAGCTGAAGCAGGGTGACGATGATCGTCAGCTTCGATGTGTTGTAGATGAACAGGCCGAGCGGAATCTTCGTCCAGATATCCACGTAGTTCTGCCACTGCGGCTGCGATGGGATCCATTCGATCGGAAATACGAAGACGTCGCGGCTGAGTTTCAGCGAGGCTGACAGCATCCAGGCGAAGGGCATCAGCATCACGGCGGTGATGACGATGACCGTCACATAGACTGCAACGCTCTTGGCGGTGACCTTGCGTCCGGCGATCTTCACGGTTCAATCCTCCCTCTGTCGGCGGAACTGGACGACCGTGACCGCCAGCACGAGAAAGAAGAGAACGAGCGCGATCATGCTGGAATAACCGAGATCCCATGAAATGAAGGCTTCGTTGTAGATGTGATAGACGAGAACGAGGGTCGAGGTGCCCGGGCCGCCCTGGGTGATCATGTAGATCTGATCGAAGACCTTGAACGACTGGATGGTCAGCATGACCGTGACGAAGAAGGTCGTCGGCCCGAGCTGCGGCACGGTGACGTAGAGAAACTTCTGCCACGAATTGGCGCCATCGAGATCGGCCGCCTCGTAGAGCTCGGAATTGATGCCCTGAAGCCCGGCGAGGTAGATGACCATGTAGTAACCCATGCTCTTCCAGACGCCGAAGAGGATGACCGTCACCATCGCCCAATGCCGGTCGGCCGCCCAGCCAGGCATGTCCTTGGGGTCCAGGCCTAGCGTATAGAGGATCATGTTCACCGGCCCCATTTCGGGGTTGAAGATCATGTTCCAGACCACGGCGACGGCCACCAGCGAGGCGACATAGGGAAAGAACATCGCCGTGCGGAAGAAATCGCGCCCGAAGATCTTCTGGTTCAACAGGATGGCCAGACCGAGCGCGCAGGCAAGCGTCGCGGGAACCGAAACGACCGTATAGATGATCGTGTTCCAGAATGCGGCGATGAAGACCTTGTCCTCGAACAGACGCCAGAAATTATCGAGGCCGGCGAAGGTGATCGCATTGGAGCCGTCCCAATGCATGAACGCCAGCACGAAGGCGAACAGGATCGGTCCGAGCGTGAAGACAGCAAAACCAAGGAAGTTCGGGGCGATGAAGGAATATGCGACCAAAGCGCTCTGTATCTTGCGCCGGCGGCGCGACAACACTCTGGTCGATCGCCGGGATGCGGCTGGCGCATCACTTGCGGCAATGGTCGAATTCGACACGGACACTTTATCCCTCCTCGAACCAGGACGCTCCAATCGATGCCCAAGGGCTCATCCACGGCCGACAGGCAGCGATGATGCTGCGGGCGTGCCGCCTCCCTATCGAGGGGATAGCACATCTCCCGCATTGGTCAAACAAATTTCTGAATAAATCATATGAATTCTATAGTCATCTCAAAATACGTATGATAGGTGGCATTGCAGGTCGTTGATCGACCGCATGGAGGAAGGGTGATGTTCAGCGAGATCGCCGGAGCACTGCCGCCGGTTTTGGCGGACTTCATGCCCGGCGCGCCGATCCGGGACCGGGCCGCTTGGGATGCCGTACCGGAGGATATGCGTTCCGCTGTCATGCGGGATGCGGAGGCGGCGCTTGGTCGGCCGTGGTCGGTTATCAGGGCATCCGATTATCGGGAATATTCGCTGAACGGTAATCGCTCCCGATTTGAATCGCTGTATTTTTCGCGGCGGCGGATGTTGAACGACCTGGTTCTCGCCGAGCTGCTTGAGGGCAGGGGACGGTTCCTCGGTTCGATCATCGATGGCATCTTTCTGATCTGCGAGGAAAGCGGGTGGCAGCTTCCGGCTCACAACGCCTATGAACGCGGCGGGCAGCGGTTTGCACTGCCCGATACGGAGCAGCCGGTCATTGACCTGTTTGCGGCGGAGACGGGTGCGCTGCTTGCGACCATAGCGGATCTGATGCGCGATCGGCTCGACGAGGTCAGCCCGCAGATCGCGGCCCGGATCGAGCGGGAAGTCCGGCTGCGCATCCTGTCGCCCTATCTCGACCGGCATTTCTGGTGGATGGGCAACGGCACGGAGCGAATGAACAACTGGACGGCTTGGATTACCCAGAACGTCCTGCTGTCGGCCTTTGCCCTGAAGACGGAACAGGACCTGCGGCGCAAGATCGTCGAAAAGGCCCTTTCCGGCCTGGACGCCTTCATCAAGGACTATGCCGAGGACGGGGCCTGCGAGGAGGGAGTGGTCTATTATCGCCATGCGGCGCTTTGCATGGCCGGGGCGATGGTCATTCTGGACGCGGCGGCCCCGGGCTCCATGACGCCGCTCTGGAAGGCTCCAAAAATCCGCAGCATGGCGGAATATGTCGTCAACATGCATGTGACCGGTCGCAGGTATTTCAACTTTGCCGATTCCGCCGCCGTCATGGAACCCTGCACCGTGCGCGAGTATCTCTTCGGGAAGGCCGTGGGGTCGGATCTGTTGGCGGGCTTCGCCGCGCGCGACCGGCTGTCGTCCGAGCACAAGCATCTGCCGGAGGAGTGGAACCTGTGGTATCGGGTGCAGGAACTGCTGGTCATGCCCAAGATCGGCGGGGAACCGAAGCCGGCCGGCGATGCATTTTATCCCGGGATCGGCCTGTTGGTTGCCCGTGACGACCGCTTCGCGCTGGCCGTCAAAGGCGGCAATAACGGGGAAAGCCATAATCACAACGATGTCGGCAGCCTGACTGTCTACAAGGACGGCAAGCCGTTCCTGATCGACGTCGGGGTCGAGACCTACACGGCAAAGACCTTCTCGTCCGAGCGTTACGACATCTGGACCATGCAGTCTGGCTTCCACAACCTGCCGACTTTCGGGGACGTGAACCAGGCCGACGGCGCGGATTTCGCGGCGCGCAATGTCCATACCGAGTTCACCGAAAACCAGGCGCAGATCTCGCTGGATATAGCGTCCGCCTATCCGCTCGAGGCACGCGTGCGGTCCTATCGGCGCACCGTCACGCTCCGGCGCGGGCGGGAGATCGAGGTCGTGGATATCCATGAGGGTGACCTGCCGGCCGTGCTTTCGCTGATGACCTGCGTCGAGCCGGTCATCGACCACGCCCTTCATTTCGAAGGCCTTGGCCGCATCGACCTCGATGGAGCCGGTAAGGTCGAGGTTGACGCAATCGACATCGACGATGCCCGGCTGCGTATCTCCTGGCCCACGAGAATTTATCGACTGCGCATCCCCTTTGCCGGGACGCGCCTGAAACTGCGGATCGTCTGAGGAGGACGAGCATGGAATTGACACTGAAAGTCGTGGATGTGGCGGGCGAGGTTCGCGCCAAGGAGACGGCCGTTAACGAGGCCTATCTCGTTTATCGCGACATCTACAAGGAGGGCGATCAGGTCGTCGTCGAAGCGTCCGAGCCGGGATATCTGATGCTTGCCCTCGACGACGCGATGGCTCCCGCCCTCGTCTATATGAAGGGCGGGACCTACGCGCTCGGGGTCCCCTTCGGTTCCAAGCGCATTCCCTATTCACCGCGCGCCTTCGAGGGCGGGATCCACAGGCTGTGCGTGCGCAAGGCGCGGCCGGAAGAAATCGCTGCGCGCCGGAACCTTGCCCTCAATCCATGGGATGACCATGCCAACGTCTCCATCTTTCCGCACGCCAAGGCGAATGTGGAGACGCGGGGAGAGGCCGTTTTCGCGGCGCGCAACGCTATCGACGGCGAAAAGGCCAGCGACGATCATGGTTTCTGGCCCTACACGAGCTGGGGAATCAATCGCGACCCCGAGGCGACGCTGACCCTCGATTTCGGCCGGCCGGTGAAAATCGACGAAATCGTCCTCTACCTGCGAGCCGACTTTCCGCATGACGCATGGTGGGAAAAGGCGAGCGTCACCTTTTCCAACGCCGAAACCGCGTGTCTTTCACTGATCAAAACGGGTGCGGCGCAGTGCTTTCCGGTGAGGGGGCAGACGGTTGAATGGATCAAGCTGCACAGCCTGATCAAGGCCGATGATCCTTCGCCCTTTCCGGCGCTGACCCAGATCGAGGTCTGGGGACGTGAAGCGGATTAGAACCGAGTGTCGGACCGGACCACGCCGCCGCCGATTTGATGCGGGATCAGCTTGAAAACGCCTTGAAATCCCTCAGCACATCCCGGTAGCGGATCTGGCTGCCTCTCAGGTGGTCGCGCATGGCATTGCGCGCAGCCTCCTCGTTGCGATCGGAGATCGCCATGACGATCGCTTCGTGTTCCGTGTGGATCATGCGGCGATAGGCGGTCTGCTCTCCGGACCGTTCGGCGGGCGTCGCCCTCGATTGCGGAATGACCGCGGTGCCGTGAAATTCCAGATGCTGCCGGAACAGCGGGTTGTTGGTGGCGTCGGCGATTGCGAAGTGAAGTGCGAGATCCGCTTCACGGATGGATTCATTCTGTTCGATACATCGCAGAATATGTCGATGACATTCGAAGATCGCCTCCTCCTGTGCCGGAGACCGACGCATGGCCGCCAGACCGGCAGCCTCGATCTCCAGCGGCGCCCGCACCTCGAGCACTTCCAGGTCGGACGATACGCGCGCCCGGTCGATCTTCCGGTGAGGCGGAACCGGACCATCCTGGCTCAGAACATAAATTCCCGCACCCTGCCTTACTTCGACAAGCCCATCCGAACGCAGCGCGGCGACCGCTTCGCGGATCACCGTCCGGCTTACGCCATGGGTTTCCGTCAGTTCGACCTCGCTCGGGAGTTTGTCGCCGGGAGAGTATTGGCCGCCGGCAATGGCTGCCCGCAGGCTTTCGCCCACCCGTGACACCAGCGATCCCGGTCCCTTGTTCCGATCCTTGGTCTGGGTCGTCACGCTCAATCCCCATTGCAACAATGCGACGCGTCTTCGCCGTATTCATCACACGTGTATGACAAATTCATGCTCATATCAATGCAGGAGTGAATTCCATTTTGCTTCAAGAGGCATCAACGGGACCGAGACGGGCCGAAAACTAAAGCTGGACGCTCAAATTTGTCTGCTGTAATCCATCAATCCGGCGAATGCGGAAAATTGGTATGATGACATGGCTCGCATCATTCTGGAGTGCCCATCTGCCGGGCGCGGGTGGGCACGGGCTTGCCGCGAGGAATTGGCGGGAGGTGCAGGATGAATAAAGGAATGCAGATCGACCGAGGACGGCCGCAATCCGAGACGGATCGAGAAGCCAGGCTTCAATTCCTGACCTGGGAGCGCAAATCGGCGGATATTGAAAGCGATTTCCAGCGGGAGTTGAAGGAAAAGCTGGCGCAGTCCGCCGGAGCGCAGATCGCCGACACCGCTTACATCGCAAAAGATGCCCGGATTTTCACTTCATCGCTGATCGTCGGTGATCGCTCCTGGATTGCGGGGCATGCTCTCGTGCGGGGCGACGTGGAAATCGGCTCCAATTGCTCGATCAACCCTTACGCCTGTATTTCGGGAAAGGTCCGATGCGGAAATGGTGTACGTATTGCGTCGCTCGTCTCGATCGTCGGTTTCAACCACGGTTTCGACGATCCGAATACACCCATCAACGATCAACCTCACCAGACGCTCGGCATTACGATTGGCGACGATGTATGGATCGGCGCCAACGCGGTCATCCTTGACGGCGTGACGATCGGCAGCGGCGCCGTTATTGCCGCCGGTGCCGTTGTCACCAGGGACATTCCCGATCTGGCGATCGCGGCGGGGGTGCCGGCCAAAGTCGTGCGCCGTCGCGGCGAAACGGCAGTCGCGGGAAAATCGCGCCGGACCGAGGTCGAGCAGGCGTTGCTGCGGGTCAGCAAGGCGGCGGAAACCGAATGGCGGGAGGTGCTTCAACAGCATCGGACCCCGGACGGCTATATATCGGCGGACGCCGATGGCACCGCGCGCACGAGTGCCAGGCATGAATGCGATGCGATCGAGATCGCCGCCGGTTTTGGAGAGCAACCTTCAGGGAGCGAGGCCAAGGCGATCGTCGATCGTCTGCAGGCGCTGCAGGACCCGGCGACAGGCTTTTTCCCCGACCCGTTTCGGCCGCCTGATGCGGCAAAGAATATCCGTGACGATTCCCCGGCTCTCTACAACGTCCTGGCGGTCGGTTATGCGCTGGAGATTCTTGGCGCGCATCCCGCCCACCCTGTCTCCGGGGTCGAGATGGACGCCGTTGCGCTTTGCGATTGGCTGGAGACCCTGCCATGGAGCACCCGCGCATGGTGGTGCGGTGACCGGGTGGACGCCATCGCCACGGCGTTTTATTTCAACGCCCGCTATTTCAGGAGCAGCAGGGGCAGGGAAATCCTCTTTGGCTGGCTGACGACCCATGTCGATCGTTCGACCGGACTGTGGGGAAAGCAGACCGCCGAACAGGGGTTGCTGCAGCCCGTAAACGGCTTTTATCGCCTTACGCGCGGAGCGCATGCCCAGTTCGGCATCCCCGTTCCTTTCCCCGAAGCCGCGATCAACACCGTCATGTCGCACTATCGAAACAACGGCGGTTTTTCCGGTCCGGCCTACACGGCCTGCAATCTGCTCGACACGATCCATCCGCTTTGGCTGTGCCTCAAGCAGACGGATTTCATGCGCCGCCAGGCGGAAACGGTAGCTGAAGACATTATTCTGGGTTCGCCGGACCGGTGGCAGGCAAAACGAGGCTTCGCCTTCGCCGACGGTCAGGGGGCAAGCCTGCAGGGCACGGAAATGTGGCTTTCGACCCTGCATCTAGCCGCGGACCTTCTAGGCATCGCGGAAGACTTCGCCTTCATTCCAAAAGGAGTGCACCGGACGCGACCGATGGGAATGGGGCTGTAGCCTCGTAAAGCGTGGGGGCCGGCTAGCGGAAGCGCGGCGGTCGTGGCGGTGAGTTCGACTGGATCTCGTGTGCAGGCGCGTGCTTTCCCAGCAGCCTCAGCATCTTCCTCTCGTCCTCCAGCCGAATTCCATTCTTGCGGCAGTGTTCGGCGACGTCGTGATCGCGTGGCCCGGGAATTCTGACCTGCCGATTGGTATCCTTTTTCATGACCGTTTCCTCCTCGCTACATAACGCTCCCCGCCGGCAAACGTTCGTTAGGTGTAGCTAAAATTCAACGCATCCGTCAAACCCCGGCAATCTCAGACGGCGTGTCAGGAGAAAAGCCCCTCTGCAGAACAGAAGGGCTTTCCGGTATCAACGCCAGTCCCGGCGATCGCGCCAGTCGCGGTGACCTCGCCATTCCCAGCGAGGCGGTCCTCGGTGATCCCATCGATCCCGACGATCCCACCGATGGCTGTAGCGGGGCGGCGGCGGTCGCCAGCGGTTGGGCCGGCAATCTCCCCACCGGTTCAGGTGGTAGCCGCGGCCGCAGGCCCAATCGACCTTCTCGGCGCTGGGCTTCGCCGGGACTGCAATGTTTCCGATCGGCATGGCATTTGCCGCGCCTCCAAAAAGACAAGCTGCGACCAAACTGGCCGCCAGGATTATTCTGCGCATCGGTTCCTCCAGAGTGCACACGCTGACAGATTGCGGTGCGATCCTTGAACCGCTGCTGAAGTCCGTATTCATCTGCGCTTCAGCTTATGTAAGTTCGCTTGAGCGCCGCGCTGGACTTCTCACGGCCTGGCTGACGCTCTTCCATGCGATGTTTGCGAGGCGCGTGGAGGGAGAGCCTGCCCGGTTCCGTCTTGTCTCAGCCAGCCCGTCTCAGCGATAACGTGAGCGGTACCGGCTGTCGTCGCGAGAGTCGGAATCGTTCGATGAGGTTCGCTCCAGCCGGTCCAGCACCTGCAGGAGAAGATCCGCGCAATCCTTTGTCGGTTCGCCGTCGGCGCAACGCAGGTCGATGGTGGTTCGTCCGTTTTCGATGCGGAAGCGGGCACCCCGCTCCCGGGGCGATCGACGGTCCGCCATGGGAGGCATGCGCCATTCGTCTCCGTCCTTGTCGGCGCCCGGTTCCCGAGGATCAGGCGATGCGTTTGGGGCTCGGTCCCGTTCAGCTTGTGGCGGGGCGCCGGGAGACGCGTTTGGGGTTTCCTGCGCGAGTGTCAGGTTGGCCGACAGCGAAAGAACGGCCGCTGCCGTGATGAGAAGACGTTTCATGTCATGCCCTCCGGTTCCGGATGGACAACCAACAAATGACCGGGTTCGTTTGTTCCAGCCGGCGTTCGCGCAGCGGTCCTCTGTTCCGTTGACGCCGGCGGCGCGATCGCCCCCGTCGTAGGTGGACGTTGTCAGACGAGGTAGTGGATATGGGGTCGTGAATGGTGCGGCGAAGCTTCTACCCGTGCTTCGACGCAGAATACCTCCCTTAGCAAAGCCTCGGTCATCACCTCTTCCGGTGCCCCGCAGGCGACGATCCTGCCGTTCTGCATGACGATCAGCTGGTCGCAGAACATCGCCGCATGATTGAGATCGTGAAGCGCGATGATGCTGGTCATCGGCAGGCCGGAAACCAGCCGCATCAGGCCGATCTGATGCTGGATATCCAGATGGTTGGTCGGCTCGTCGAGGATGAGTTCCTTCGGCGATTGCGCCAGCGCCCTTGCGATATGGGTCCTTTGTTTCTCGCCGCCCGAAAGGGATTGCCAACGGTCGTTGCGCTTCTGAGCCATGCCGGCACGAACAAGTGCGGTTTCGACCGCTTCGTCGTCGGCGATCGACCAGCCGGAAAATATCGACCGGTGCGGAAACCGACCGAGCTTCACCACGTCGACGACCCTCAGGTTGGCGTTGGTCGTGGCATGCTGTTCGACGAAGGCGACCCGCTTTGCGATCGAACGCCGGCCGATCGTCTTGAGGTCCTTGCCTTCAAGGGTGATGGAGCCTGAATGCGGCAGCTTCAAACCCGCGAGCAGACGCAGGAGCGACGTCTTTCCAGAACCGTTCGGTCCGAGCAGGCCGAGTGTCTTGCCAGGCTGTGCCTCGAACGAAACGCCGTCGAGCACGGTCTTTCTGCTGATTTTCCAGGTGAGGTTCTCGGTCTTGATGCTCATGACGCGCGTTGGAACCGGTAGAGGATAATTGAAAAGAAGGGCACGCCTACCAGCGCGGTGACGACGCCGATCGGCAGGACCTGCTGCGGGATGAGGGTACGCGAGGCAATGTCCGCCACCACCATGAAAACCGCACCGATGACGGCGCAGGCAGGAAGCAATCGAACATGCAGTGGCCCGACCGCAAACCGCGCCACATGCGGCACGACAAGGCCGACGAAACCGATCGAGCCGACCATGCTGACGATCGTCGCCGTCATCATCGCCGTCAGGGCGAAAAGCACGATGCGTGCCCGCGCGACATTGACACCGAGCGACGCCGCCGCTTCGTCGCCGAAGGCAAAGGCGTCCAGCACGCGGGCATAAAGCAGGCAGGCCACCAGCGCGATGCCGACGATGATCGAGACCAGCATCAATTCCGGCCAGCGCACGCCGCCGAAACTGCCGAGCAACCAGAACATCACGTCGCGCGCCTGCTGGGCGTTGCCCGACGTCGTGACGATGTAGGAGGTCGAGGCATTGAAGAGCTGCGACGCGGCGATACCGGCGAGGATGGTGCGGTCCGCACCGCCGCGCGTGCCGTTCGAAAGCAGCGCGACGAAGAAGAAGGCGGCAAAGGCTCCTGCAAAGGCCCCGGTCGATAGCGATACCGTGCCGGCCCCCAAACCCAGGATGACGATCGCCACGGCTCCGGTAGACGCGCCGGCGGAAATGCCGAGAACATAAGGTTCGGCAAGCGGGTTGCGCAGCAGCGACTGCATGATTGCCCCCGACAGGGCGAGACCAGCACCGCAAAAGGCGGCGACCAGCGCCCGGCTGAGACGATAATCCCAGATAACCGTCTCATGGATACGGTTGAGCTCCACCGCAGTCCACCCCAGCCGATTGGTGACGGCAGAAAAGGTCGTCGCGAGCGGGATCGGCAGATCGCCAATCCCGACGCTTATGCCGACGACAAGGGCGACGGCTGCAAGCGAAGCCACCAGCACGGCCGCGAAAGCGAAAAGCTGCTGAAGGGAGCGGCGCTTTTCAGTCACTTCAGAAGACCGAGGGCCTTCAACTGTTCGGCCACTTGCTCGGCGCCATAGATCGTCCGCACGGTCGGGTTCATCGCCTGCCCGTCCATCACCACCAGTGCCTTGTTCTTCACGGCGGTGATCTGGCTGACAGCCGGATCGGTGGTCAGGAACTTGATCTTGGCTTCCGGCTTGTCGAGCTCCCAGCGGTTGCGGTCCAGATTGGCGACGACGATCACATCGGGATTGGCCGCGATAATGCTTTCCCAGCCAAGGGTCGGCCATTCGGCTTCGGCGGTGACCGCATTGCGACCGCCCAGGACATTGGCGATAAAGCCGGAAGCTGCGTTCTTGCCGCCAAGATAGGCATCGGCCGACGGGCTGGGACTGGAGAACCAGAAAACGTAGGAGAGGCTCTTGCCGTCTTTCGAAACGCCCGAGCGGAGTTTGGCTTCGCGCGCCTTGAAGTCGGCGATCAGCGCCTGGCCGCGATCAGCGACATCGAAGATCTGCGACAGTTCGTCGATTTCCTTGTAGAGCAGATCCATGTTCCAGAGCTGCGCGCGGCTGCCGTACTGATCCTTGACGTCCTTGGTGCTGAGGCAGGTGCTGGGCGAGAGGTAGGTCGGGACGCCGACCTTGTCGAAGTCCTCACGTTTGGCGACCTTGCTGCTCGGGCCGACCAGGCTTGGCAAAGCGGCCGCCACGAAATCCGGGTTCTCCGCCAGGACCGATTCGAAGGTCGGGAACTCGATCGCCAGCAGCTTGACCTTGGCATTGGCGTCGGCGAGCTGCGGCAAAACCTTGCTCGGCCAGAACGCGGTGCCGGCCATCTTGTCCTCGAGGCCGAGCAGAAGCAGGATTTCCGCGCTGTTCTGGCCAAGCCCGATCGCCCGCTCGGGCGCCTTCTGGAAGCTGACCTGCGCGCCGCAGTTTTCGATGGTCAGGGGGTACTTCGTCGATGCGAATGCCGAGGAAACAGTGAAGCTGGATGCAGTGGCGATCAGCAGCGCGGTCAATGTGGATTTGAGCGGGAGCATGGCAGGTCCTGTTTTAAGTCTGCCATGGCGAATAGCCGTTCCTGCTCGTTTTAACAAGATAAAGCCAGTCACCTTTAATGGCGCAAGCTGATATTCGCCAAAGACGCATCGTCACCTGCGTTGGGGGCCTGGGTGGCGGGCGAGCTAAAACAAGCGAGCTCAGACCAGGTTGCGCCGTTTTGCCTTTATCAGGTCGGCGAGTTCGTCACCGCTGATGATCGGCTCGGGGATCTGGCCGCAGTGAATGAAGACCTCGATCGCGGGAAGCTCGCCGATATTCTTCTTGCAATAGGCCAAGGCCTTTTCCAGCGAAACGAAAGTCCGGCTGGGGACGTCTTCTGACCAGCAATGCACCGTGGCCGGTACGGGTGCATATCCCGGAAATCGATCGGGCATTTTTAGCGTTTCCTCGGCGTATCGTTCTGATGCGAATTTTTGTCACAATTATCATATGACAAGAACGGGCGAGGTTTTAGCTGGTCGGGTAGTTACCGATCTGAAACCCGAAACCGGGCAATTTTAACGGACTCGACGCTCCCTGGATCAAGCTATCTTCAGGCCGCTGCCGCGAGCAGGACGCTGGCGATGATCAGGCAGCCCAGCGCCGCGTTAAGCCCGATGTAGAATGCCAGTTCATGGTGGTGGTCGGGTTTGCGATGCATCTCGTGTTCCTCCTGGAAGCACAACCCGTCGTCGCGTCGAAAGTTCCGGCAGCCTTGGTCGTGTCGCTCAAAAAGGGAAGTGCATGCAGGAAAACAGCACGACCCGCCGCCTAGCCTCCCGCTGCCCCAAGCCCCAGCGGGCCATTGATCCTGTTCAAGGCTTGCCCGAGGGATTTGACCGCTTCCATCGTCATGGCCTGTGCCGACATCAACATCGCAAGGTCATCATCCTTCCCCTGCTGTGACAGGGCAAGCGCGCGCTTGTGCAGGTTTTTACTCATGGTGCTCAGTTGCTCAAAAGTATCTTCGTCCATCTTCATCCTCCGAGGTCTACGCGGCTCAAAGCCCCAAGCCGGCGTTCGGTTCCCGCCGGCGCGCGAAAAGGCGCGAGTCGTCAGGGGCGGCGACGTGAGGCAGGGAGCCGGAACTGACGCCGCAGGCTGGGTGCCGGCTCCCGCTTTTGGGCCGGGAGCCGATCCTCGTTTCCAATTCACTGCTGCGGCAGCACCACGTTGCTGTCTGTGGTGCTTTTGACCGGCTTCTGCCCCGGGACGTGGGACATGCTGCGCGTCTTGCTCTGCAGCTCATTATCCTTAACCCGCGTCTTCGTCTGTGATTTGCTGAAGGTGCCCTGGTCCATGGCCTGCGCCTTGGACTGAGCCTTCAGCTGGTTCTGGTTCTCGTTGATCTTGGTCTGGCTCCGGGCTTTGCCATCCGCCGTCGCCGCACTGCCTCCAGAGCCGATCGAGGCTGTGGTGCCGTCGTCGGTCTGGCAGGCCCCCGCAGTGCCGAGTGTGCTTGCCGATGTGCCGCCAGCGGCCGCGCTGCCGGCGGAACCGACCGTGCCGGCCGAGTTGCAGTCCTGTGCAGGTACGGGTGTGGCGGCGACCGAGGCCATAAGCGCCAGGCACGCCAGGGATATTGTCTTCGACATGTCTATCTCCTTCATTTCTGAGGCTTGATGACGTCGCAGGTGCCATCCGACCGACGGGTGATAACGGTTCCATCGGGCCGGGTGACGCTCGCCGTCGAAAATGCCTGGTTGCCGGCAGTGCCGGTTGTGACGGACGAACCGGCGCTGGACGATGCGGAGCCACCACCCGAGTGCATCGTCGTGGTCCTGCCATCGATCGTCGTCGAGGACGAAACGCTGCCGCCGCCTGCGGTTACCGATGTCGACGTCCCGTTGCCGATCGAGCCCGTGCTTTCAATGACGGTGCAGGTCGTGCCGTCGTCAAGCTTGACGGTCTCGGTAGCAAAGGCGGAGATCGCGGTGATGGTCGCCAGGATCAGCGGCAGCGCGAACGTGCCTTTGTATGCGAATGATGCCGAGGTCATTTCGGCTCTCCTATGGATAGGACGAAGGCGGAACGATCCGCCCTCGTCCGATGGATGGGACTAGCAGGAAGCGCCGTCTTTCTTGGCCTGGCCCGGAGGACATGCTTTCTTGCCCTGTCCGTGTTCCAGACCGGCGGCGCCGGCCGAACTGCCGCCGGTTCCGACGGAACTGGTCGACATGCCGTCCTTGGCCGAGGTGCCGCCGGTGCCGAGCGTCGACGCGGAGCCGGAGCCGCTGCCCGAGCCTGCCGCCGAGCCGCCGGTGCCGACGGAGCTGCTTGACTGGCCACCGCCCGCGGATGTGCCGCCGGTGCCGAGCGTCGAGGCCGAGCCGGATCCACTGCCCGAGCCGGCTGCGGATCCGCCGGTGCCAACCGAGCTGCTCGACTGGCCGCCGCCGGCAGAAGACCCGCCGGTGCCCAACGTGGAGGCGGAACCAGAGCCGCAATTGGTGGTGCCCGGTGCACAGGCCGTTCCGGCGGAACTGCCCCCGGTGCCGACTGTGCTGCTGGATGTGCCGCCGCCGGCGCTGGTTCCACCGGTGCCGACGGTGCTGCTTGTCTGGGCGAAGGCGGACAGGGTTGTGCCCGCGAGAAGCGCCGTGGCAAAGGCCACACGAGTAACGATGTTCATCTTTTTATCTCCTTGAGTTTCCACAGGCTTCCGACCGCAACCGCGTCTCCGAAGCTGTGGAACAAACTGAGCTCCCGCGGCGCATGTTCCGCGCTAGGGCTTCGGTCCTATCAGGGGTGAGACCTTTGACCGGAGGGCGTCATCGACCAAGGTCCCGGGCATTGAGGAAAAGGTCCCGAGCGCGGAACTTGAGCGGCAATCGCGGTGTTCGGCGCGTCTCGAAAAAGGAGGTTTAAATGGAAGAGAGCGTCTATCAGGCCCGCTGGCTGCTGATCATCATGGTTTTGCTGGCTATCGGGATGACCACCGTCGGCGCCGCCGCTGGGTGAGCCCGCCGGAGGGCGCGAGGCGCCTTTCTTGGCCAGGGCTGGGAAATCGATATCCAGCCGTTCAATCCGACAGACCGGCAGCCGAACGCCTGTCGTCGGATGACGAGCCGCTTGACCCAAGGTCTTTGGGAAGGCATGCCGGGTCGGGTGGCCGCCCGGCATGCCGGATCATCACTTCACCGCCAGCGCCTCGTTGATCTTACCGGCGTCAGCCTCGAGGTTCTTGTAGGTTTCCTCCAGGCTCAGCTCGCCGACGATGAGCTGGCTCATGCGCTGGACGATCTGCTGGTAGATTGCCGTCCCGCCCTTCAGGCGTTCGAAATCCCGCGCGACCTGGGGAACGTTCTTCTTGTTGTCCAGAAAGACCGCCATGGACGCCTTGGCGTCTTCGCTCGAGATCTTGTATTGCGGGTTCTTGATGTCGGCTCCTGTCAGGACGACGTAATTTTCGGCGATCTCGCGCTGTACCTTCTCCGAGCCCAGAAATTCGATGAACTGGGCGACCGCCTCGGGATGTTCGGTGCGCTTGAAGCCGACGATCGCGGTCGCGCCCGGCATCGCATAGCAGCCTGCATCGCCGCAGGGCGCATTGATGGCCGTCCACTGGAAGGCATTGCCAATCTTCTTCTGGAAGGGGTTCACCATCCAGTTGCCGGCGAGATAGGTGACGACGTTGCCGTTGACGAACTCGTCGCCCATGTTCTTATACTGCGAGCCTCCGGCTGCGCCCCACATTTCCTTCGGGAAACTGCCGTTCTGGGTCCAGGAATAGAGGTCGGCGATATATTTGCGGGCGGCCGCATCCGGGAAACTGAACTTGCCGTCCTTCACATAGACCGAACCGTAGGAATAGGCGCCGCCAGAGAAGCGGTGGCCGGATCGGTCCATGGTGAAGGGGATCTGCGCGCCGGTCGCCTTTGCGACGCGGGCGGAGGCTTCGACGATCTCCTTGAGCGTGGCCTTGGGGCCGGGCAGCGCTTCGCCGGCCTGCTCGAACAGGGTCTTGTTGACGAATGGCAGGTTCAGCGTCTGGGACGCGACATAGCCGTTGATCGACTTCGGATCGTTGATGTTAGGCAGGCGAAGCTGGTTGAGGCTGTCCCCGTGCAGCTTGGCGAAGGTGTCCGGATCCTTCATGTAGGAACGCATGTCGAGATAATACGGCGCGAGCTGCCAGTCGGTGATCTTGGCGAGGTCCGGTCCCTTGCCTGCGGCCAGCTGGACCGGCAGCTGCTTCACCACCGCATCATAGCCGGAAGACACGAAATTGACCTTGATGTCGGGATGCGACGCTTCGAACTCCTTGCTCAAGGCGGCCATGCGCTCGACATAACCCTGGTCGTCATCGGTGAACAGGAAAGTGATTGTCTTGGCATCCGCCATGGCCACGCCGGAAAGGGCGAAGGCCGAGAATACGAATGCACTTATCCCTGATAGAAGTCTCTGCATTTTTCATCCTCCCAATGAAAATATTTTCACAATTCGGAAGGTTCTCTTTCGGAGTTTTACCTTCGAATTTCTCTTTTTTGACGCTTGACAATCCAAACGTCAAGCTGTTTTGTCGGCTAAATTCGAAACTGCTCACAAAGCCGGAGCAGGCGAAGTTCGAATAATGAAAACATTTTCATGATCTGGGAGGCAGTCATGGAGCACTCACCTACAGCCGCGGACCGTTGGCGCGCCGCCGGCTATCACGTCGCCCCCGGCGAAACCTTCACCGCGTGGGTCGTCTCCGATCTGCGCCAGGCGTATTTCCCGGGCGAACCGGCGCCGGCGGAAGATCGAGTCAATTACCGCTTCATCAACGGCTTCGTGGATGTCGGCGACCTGCCTTGCCGGAAAGCCTTCCAGACGCAAATGATCGGGCGGGAAATCCCTGCCGAGCACGATTGGAAACCGGCCTCCCTGAACCTGCCGGGGCCGAACCGGCGCGTCGAATTCACCGGCTTCTGGCATGTACCCACCCATGTCAGCCGCTGGCTGCGTGGCAGTTTCCGCGCCGAGGCTGCCCGCCGCGTACCGATGCGGCTGAGAACCTGCGGCGGCGTGCGGATCTGGGTAAACGGCGAGGAACAGGTACGGTTCGAGCCCTTCCGGCGCAATATCGAGAGCGAGACCGAGATCGTCCTTTCGCTGAAGCCCGGCGACAATGATATCCTTCTCTTGACCGAAGACCTCGCGGAGCGGGACACGATCTGGTTCTTCGAACTGGAACTGGCCGACGCCAGGCCGCTGGATATCGCCCTGCCCACGGAACTGGACCGGCAGGAGGTTCGGCGGCTCGAATTCCTTGCACGTGCCATTCGGCCCGCCGCCGACGTTTTCGTCGACCGCCCGCTGGAGATCCTTTTCGACAGTCCGCCTGGTGCCGATCTGCCGGTCGGCATCGAAGTCTATAGCCATGGTCACGACCGGGCGGTGCTGGCGAGGGCCGACCTGACCCTTGGTGCCCACGAGACCCGGCTCGTCGCGCCTGCCATCAAGGGCCTGCCGGACGGATATCACGGCATCAGGCTGAAGATGGGCTCCGGCGCAGCAGTCGTCGCCCGCCATATCGACGCGGCCTTCGTGAGCGGCCTCGGCTTGCCGCAGGCGGCAGCGACGCTTGCCGAACGCAAACGCGAGGCGCTTATCTTCAGCGCCCGTTTTGGTGCCGAGCGCATCGGTCGGGTCCTCGCCATGGCTGCGGCCGGCGAGATCGAGGGGGAGGCGATGGACAGGATCATCGCCTCCACCCTCGAAGTCATCGACCGGCGGGAGGATTGTTCCGATTTCGTGTTGGTGCCGCTCCTCTGGCTCCTCGGAGAATACGAGCATGTCCTCTCGCCCGAGGCGGCGGAGAGAATCCGCGCATCCGTCGCCGGCTATCGCTACTGGGTGGATGAACCCGGCAACGATGTCATGTGGTTCTGGAGCGAGAACCACGTCCTGTGCTTCCATACGAGCCAGCTCATCGCCGGCAGGTTGATGCCGGATACCGTGTTCTCCGCTTCGGGCAGGACGGGGCGCGAGCAGGCGCAGCTTGCAGAAGACCGTCTTTACCGCTGGTTCGACAGCGTCGAGGCGCACGGCCTCGCCGAGTGGAATTCCGCGGCCTATTATCCGGTGGATTTCATAGGTCTGCTCGCCCTCGAACGCTGGGGCGGGGATGATATCGCCGCGCGCGCGCGCCATCAGCTGGATCTCATCTTCCGGATGATCGCGCTGCACACGCTGGCGGGCGTACCTGCCGGCTCGCAGGGGCGCGCCTATGACAAGGAACTGAGGGCCGGACCGCTGACGGAACTCGCACCGTTCGCCCGCGTGGCATTCGGCAGCGGCTGGCTGAACGGCGGCGTCGCATCGCTGCCGATGTTCTGCGCCGGTTCCTACGCGCCGCCGGACGAACTGCTGGAATTTGCCCAACTGGCGCCCGGACGCTCGATCGAAGCGCGTTATGCCCAGGGGCTCGAAAGCGGCAAGCTCGTGCTCTTCAAGACCGAGGCCTCGCAGCTCTCCACGGTGGTCGATCACAAGACGGGCCGGAAGGGCCACCAGCAGCATGTGCTCGACATCCGGCTCGCCGGCCATCCGATGGCGAGGCTCTGGGTCAACCATCCCGGCGAAGACGACCCCTGGGGCACGCAACGCCCGTCCTATTGGGCCGGCAACGGCATCCTGCCGCGCGTCATGCAATATCGCGACGTCGCCCTGCTGATTGCGGACACCGAAGGTACCCGCCATGCGTGGACGCATGCCTATCTTGGCCGCGACGGCCTCGACGAGGTCGTCATCGACGGCAATTGGCTCTTCGCCCGCTCCGGCCGCGGCTTTGCGGCACTGCATGCCACGAACGGGCTCGAACTCGTCACCGACGGAGCAACCGCCGGGCGCGAGGTGCGCTCAGAGGGCGCGCTGACCGGCTGGGCGGCCGTGGTGGGCGCGGGCGACGAAGCCGCTTTCCGTCGTTTCGTCGAGCGCATCCGCGCCACCTCCGTCTCGTTCGATCGCGGAAGCAAGGTGCTCAGTCTTTCTCCGCCGGACGGCGGGACGCTCGCGCTCTCCTATGCCGGCGACTTCACCGTCGGCGGACAGCCGCGTCCCTTCATCCATGACCAGCCAGTGCCGATCGTGACCTATGACAGTACGACCGCAACCGGCGCCCACCCATTTTATGCATAAAGGACATTCCGACCGATGGATTCGATGACCGTCAACAAACCGGCCCTGCAGGCGACGATCGATCAGGTCGCGATAGCGTTCAGCCGCCTCAAGGGCATCAAGGAAGGCCTTGCCGGGTCCGAGGCCGGCGGCGGCATCCAGTTCGACGAATGGGACTGGGAAGTCGGCGTCGGTCTCTACGGGTTCCTGCGCCGCGCGCTGGCCGCCGGCGACCGGCAGGCCATCGACGATCTCATCGCCTGGTACGGCCGGCAGATCGGCCGGGGCCTGCCGCCGCGGCAGATCAACAGCACGGCGCCGATGCTGCCGCTCGCCATCCTTATCGATCATGTCGACCGGCCGGATTTCCGCGCCCTGGTCGAGGATTGGGCGGACTGGCTCGTCCACCGTCTTCCGAAAACGGAGGACGGCGGCTTCCAGCACGTCGTCAAGGAGCGCCTGAACGACGGCGAGCTGTGGGACGACACGCTGTTCATGGCCGGCCTCTTCCTGGCGCGGGCGGGCGTCGCCTGCGAGCGCCGCGACTGGATCGACGAGGCGGTCTACCAGTTCATGGTGCATACCCGCTATCTGTCTGATCCGGTCACGGGCCTCTGGTACCACGGCTGGACCTTCGTCGGCCGGCACAATTTTGCGAAAGCCTTCTGGGCGCGTGGCAACGCCTGGATCACGGTCGCCATTCCCGAACTGTTCGAACTCGTTCCGGACCTCGAGGACAAAGACAAGCGTTTTCTGTCGAACGTGCTTGCGAGCCAGGTCCGCTCGCTGAAGCGACTGCAACGTCCCGACGGCATGTTCCATACGCTCCTCGACGACCCGACGTCGCCGCTTGAAACGTCGGCGACGGCCGGGATCGCCTACGGCATCCTGCGAGCGATCGATGCGGGCATACTCGACGCTTCCGACCGCATGCATGCGGAGCGGGCGCTCGCGGCGGTGCTCGCCCATATCGACGACGAGGGTGTTGTCCAGGGCGTTTCGGACGGCACGCCGATGGGTCACGATCTCGATTTCTACCGCCGTATCCCCAACCTGCCGACCCCCTATGGACAGGCGCTGACGATGCTGCTGCTGACGGAAGTCCTTCTGGAAGGCGAGGATGGGGCATGAACCGGTTCCCGTCCCTTCTTATAGAGCCCATGCAGGAGGACGAGACGGCGCGAATTCAGGCGGCAATCGACCAGATGGCTGCGCGAGGCGGCGGCTGCGTGGAACTTGCCGAAGGCGTCCACAATACCCGCGGCCTGAGGCTGCAATCCGGCGTCGAGCTTCATCTGGCGAGGGGCGCGATCCTGCGCCCGGTGGCTGACTACGGAGCCTACGAGGAGACGTCGGTTTCGGTCATTGCCGAGAAATCGAACCGTGCGATGATCGTTGCAAGAAACGCGACGGATATAGCCTTGACCGGCCCCGGACGTATCGAGGCGGGAGGCGAGTATTTCATCGCGGGCACCGACGAGGCGATGGGCACGCTCGTTCCGGCGGAGTTCCGCCCGCGGGTGGTGGTCTTCGAATCCTGTCGCGGCGTCCGGATCGAGCGGTTGGAAATCGTCGATTCGCCGATGTGGACGCTGCACCTCGTCAATTGCGTCAACCTCTATGTCGGCGGCGTGAAGGTGGCGAACAACCGGCGCATGCCGAACACCGACGGCCTCGTGCTCGATGCCTGCCGGCATGCGGTGGTCGAGGACTGCGTCATATCGACGGCCGATGACGGCATCTGCCTGAAGACCAGTGCCGGACCGGACGGTCAAGCGATCGGAGAATGTGAAAACGTGCGGGTGCGCCGCTGCGTGGTCGAGAGCAAGAGCTGCGCGCTCAAGATCGGCACGGAATCCTACGGCGATGTTACGGACGTCGTTTTCGAGGACTGCCGCGTCCATGATTCAAATCGGGGTCTAGGACTGTTTTCGCGCGACGGCGGTCATATGACCGATATCCGCTTCTCCCGGATAGAGGTCGATTGCCACGAGACGCTCGACGGCTTCTGGGGATCGGGCGAGGCGCTGACGGTGACGGTGGTGGACCGCATCCCCACCCGCCGGGCCGGTGCTGTTCGCGATCTCGTCGTCGAGGACCTGAGCGGCCAAATGGACGGGGCGATCGCCCTCGTCTCGACGTCCGCCGCGGGTATCCACGGCGTCAGGCTTTCGCGGCTGCGACTGCGGCAGCGGAAGGGGCCGCTCGGCACCGGACTTCGGTATGATCTGAGGCCGACCAACGCGGATATCGCACCGAGCGCGGACGCTGCCGGCCGTGCGAATGCCTGGACGAAGGGGGCGGACGGACGGGTGATCGGCCTTGTCGATTACCCGGGAGGAATGCCGGCGCTTTTCACCGCCGGCATAGAGGGGATTGTGATCGAGGAGACGCAGTTCGAGCGGCCGCAACCGATACCGGAGGGCTGGAACGTCGAAAGCGTCATCCATAAAGTGACTGAACCTGACGGGAGCAGGGAATGGGAAATCTGAAACTTACGAATGTCACCAAGGCGTTCGGTGCGCTGACTGTTCTGCACGGCATCGACCTGACGATCGACGACGGCAAGTTCGTCGTGTTTGTCGGGCCGTCCGGCTGTGGCAAATCGACTCTTCTGAGGATCATCGCGGGACTGGAGGATATCAGCGCGGGCGGCATCGAGATCGGCGGGCGCGACGTCGTCCAACTGTCGCCGGCGGAACGGAAGATCGCCATGGTCTTCCAGTCCTATGCCCTCTATCCCCATATGAGCGTGCGCAAGAACCTCGCGTTCGGGCTCGAGAACCTGAAATTCAAGCGTAGCGAAATCGAAACGCGGATCGCCGAGGCGGCGCGCATGCTGGCGCTCGAGCCCTATCTGGACCGCAAGCCGCGCCAGCTTTCCGGTGGCCAGCGGCAGCGTGTCGCGATCGGCCGCTCCATCGTGCGCAACCCCGATATCTTCCTCTTCGACGAGCCGCTCTCGAACCTCGATGCGGCGTTGCGCGTACAGACAAGAGCGGAAATCACCCGGCTGCATCGCCAGCTCAAGACGACGATGATCTACGTCACCCACGACCAGGTCGAGGCGATGACCATGGCCGACGAGATCGTCGTGCTGAACGGCGGCCGGATCGAGCAGGTCGGAACGCCGCTCGAACTCTTCGACAACCCGAGGAACCTCTTCGTGGCCGGCTTCCTGGGCTCGCCGCGCATGAACATCCTGAAGGGCAAGGTGACGGAACTCAGTGGAACGGGGGTTACGATCGACGTCGGCTACGGCGCTCCGCTCACTGCGTCGATTGATCCCGCTGCGGCGAAAGTAGGCCAGGCCGTGCTGGTGGGCATACGACCCGCGCATTTCTCAATCGGCGATGAAGGGCTGCCGTTCGTCGTCCAGTATCACGAGAGCCTTGGGACCGAGACCTATGTCTACGGGACGCTCGAGGGGCGGGACGAACAGATCATCGTCCACCAGACCGGCCATTTCGCACCGCGGTCGGGCGACCGTTTGCGGATCATGCCGTTGTCCGGCCGGGTGCATGTGTTCGACCCCGATAGCGGCCTGGCTCTGCCGCAGACCGTCGAGCAACGGAGTGATGCCCATGAGCACGCTTAAGGCGAATGATTTCGGAGGCCGTACCCTCGACTTCGTCATGGGCATCGTCGAGGCGCCCATCAACGGGTTCGAACGGCTGATGGGCAGGAAACGGATGCCCTATCTGTTTCTTGCGCCGAACCTCATCCTTTTCGGCATATTCACCTTCCTACCGATCGCGATCGCGGTTGGTTATGCCTTCACCGGAGGCACCGGACTTTTCGTGTCGGACCGGCCCTTCGTCGGTTTCGATAATTTCCGCCAGCTCCTGCAATGCGAAGATTATTTTCGTCCGGGAAGCTGCCGCGAATCGCTGTTCTGGACGGCGGTGTGGAACACGCTCTGGTTCGTCGGCTTCAACGTCGCCGCGACCCTGCTTGTCGCATTGGTGACGGCTCTCATCCTCAACCGGGCGATGGCCGCGCGGGGTTTCTTCCGCGCCATGTTCTTTTATCCCGTCCTGCTGTCGCCGGTCGTCATCGGCCTGATCTGGAAATGGTTCCTGGATCGCAACGGCCTGCTCAACGCCTTCCTGCAGATGCTCGGCGTGCCGCCGGAAATCTTCCTGCTGGACGTCGGCTGGTCGCGCTTCTTCGTGGTGGTCGTTTCGGTCTGGTTCCACATGGGCTTTTACACGCTGATCCTTCTCGCCGGCCTGCAGGCCATTCCCAAGGACCTATACGAAGCCGCGGCGATCGACGCGGCCTCGCCCCGGCGTACCTTGTTCCGCATCACGCTTCCGCTTCTCGGGCCGAACCTGCTCGTCGTGCTGATCCTGCTGATGATCCGCTCGGTGCAGATCTTCGACGAAGCCTGGGTGCTGACCAATGGCGGCGGGCCGGGCACGGCGAACAGCTTCATCGTCCAGTACATCTACCAGATGGCCTTCGGCAGCGACCTGCGCCTTTTCGGCCTCGCCTCGGCGGCCTCGGTGCTTATGGGCCTGGTACTGCTGGCCCTGACGCTCATACAGCTGCGGCTTGGCCGCAAGATGGAGTCCTGATCATGTCGCAAGGCCTCTCCCTCATCGCCTTCCTGACCCGCACCCGCCGGCCGGGTCGGATCGGTACCACCGACATTCTCTCCTGGGCCTGGCTGATCCTGGGCACGCTTGCCGTGCTCATCCCGGTGGTCTGGGCCGGCCTTTCCTCGTTCAAGCCGGCCGCCGAGATCACCCGCTTTCCGCCGACGCTGCTGCCGCGCGCGGCGGTTCAGCAGACCGTACCGGGCTTCGACGCTCCGCTCAGCCTCTGGACCGTCGACGTCGACGGCCAGCCGCGCGAGATGGCGATGGTCCGGCGCATCGGGCTGAAGGCCCAGATGGTCGATCCGAAAGATCCCGGACCGCCGGTCAGCGTCGACGTCAAAAGCATGTCACCGGTCCAGCGGCTCACCATAGCCACCGAGAACTACACCGATCCGCTAACCCGCTTCGACTTCCTGACCTTTCTCAAGAATTCGGTCTTCGTCACCTTCGTCGCCACGCTGCTGACGCTGATCGTCAACGCGCTTGCCGCTTTTGCGCTGTCGAAATACCGGTTCCGGGGTGAGAAAGCGATCTTCGTGCTGATCATCTCGACGCTGATGATCCCGCTGACGGTGGTCATGGTCCCGGCCTATCTGGTCATCGTCGGCGTGGGCCTTGTTGACAGTCTCTGGGGCATCATCATCCCGACGGTCGCCTCGCCGACAGGGGTTTTCCTGCTTCGCCAGTACATGCTCACCATCCCCGACGAACTGATCGAGGCGGCCCGTGTCGATGCGGCGAGCGAGTTCCGGATCTTCTGGCGCATCGTGCTGCCTCTGACGGCGCCGGCACTCGCGGTGCTGGCGATCTTTTCGGTCCTGTGGCGGTGGAACGACTTTCTCTGGCCGCTGATCGTGCTGAGCAGCCGCGAAAACTTCACCCTGCAGGTCGGGCTCAACGCTTTCCAGGGCGAGTTTTCCGTACAGTGGAACTACATCCTCGCCATGACCTTCCTGAGCCTGGCGCCGGTCACGGTCGTCTTCCTGTTCCTGCAGAAATACATCACCACCGGCATTGCCGGCACGGGAATGAAGTGAGGTTCACCTGCGGGGTGGCGCAACGCTGCCCCGCAGCACCAGCTTGCAGCCGAGCTCCAGCCGGTAGGCGGGCCGCAGCGGATCGTTGGCGACGAGCCGCTGCTCCAGAAGGCTGATCGCGGCGGCTCCCAGCCGGTCTGTCGGCAACTGGACAGTCGAAAGCGGCGGCGTGCTGAATTCTCCGGGCACGATATCGTCGAAGCCGAGCACGGACATTTCTTCCGGCACGCGGATGCCGAATGCCGCCAGCGCCCTCAGGCAGCCGAGCGCCAGATTGTCGGCGGCGCAGAAGACCGCCGTTGCACCGCGCAGGCCGGGATCTTCGGACAGCAACTGGCGGATTGCCTGCTCGCCCTGATAGGGCTCGTATCCCTCCGCCTCGACGACCATCTCCGGCGATACCGCAAGGCCGGCGGCGAGATGCGCATCGGCGTAACCGTCGTACCGGCGGTGGATGGTGGTCCTGCCCTTCCATGTCAGATGCAGGATGCGGCGATGGCCGAGCGAAAGCAGGTGCTCGGTCCCCTGACGGGCGCCGAAGCGGTTTTCACCGGTAACCGTATCCACCAGCATCGAAGGGTCCTCGCCGTTCAGGATGACGAGCGGCGTCCGCCCTGCGGCGAGGGCGCGGATCAATTCCGGCCGGTCGTCGTTGAGGATGACGATGCCGTCGACGTTTTCGGCCTGTGCCATGCGGCGCACCTCGTTCGCGTCGATGCGGCTCCCGGCGCTGACGAAAGGCACGATCCGGATACTGAGGCGCTCGCATTCCTGACGCAGGCTGTTGAGCATCGTCCAGCTGACGAGATTGATGTCGCTGTGAGGGGCGGCATCGCTGGTGATCGCCAGGAGGATAGTGCGAAGCGTAGCGATCGTCGCCCGGCTTCTGCGCTTTTCCAGATATCCCAGCCGTTGAGCGGAATTCAGCACACGCTCTCGGACTTCTATGGATATGGGCGCAGTTCCGTTGAGAACATGAGATGCGGTACTGAGCGAAACGCCGGCATCCAGAGCCACATCTTTCAAGCCTATCTTGGCTTTCAACAGAATTTCTTTCGATATATGCCGGTTTTTGAGGCGCCAGGACGATCAGTCAATGTCTCACATTTTTCGTGCAGGCCATTTCCGATTTCTTCGCGCATGATCCGTTGCCGGAGCGACGCCTCATCCCCCTGATGCGATGAACTTTGTCCATCATGCATGCGCAAAGGGCTCGAACGCAAGACAATCCTGACGCGGCCTTTGGTTGAAAAGCCGCGTCGCCGTTGTCGTGGAAGCGCTCCTGTCCTTCCACCCCAGGCACCTGTGGCCGAAACCAGGTTCCTTGGACCTTATTCGCCGATGACGATCGATTTGCCTTCCTTGACGGCCCGCAGGGCTGCGTCGGCCAGCATCAACGCGATCACGCCGTCTTCGGCGGAAGGCGAGGGTGCCGAGCCGCTTTCCAGGCTGTCGATGAAGGCGGAAATTTCCGCTGCATAAGCCTCGGTATAACGGGTCATGAAGAAGTCGTGCAGCGGCGGGCGCGTATAGCCGTCCTTGTTGGCGATCTCGATCGAGACCGGCCGCTGGTTTTCGGCGGCGACGGAGCCGAGCGATCCGTGCACCTCGATGCGCTGGTCATAACCGTAGCTCGCCCGGCGGGAATTGGAGATGATGGCCTGCCTGCCGCTTTTCGTCGTCAGGATGAGGCTTGCGCTGTCATAGTCGCCAAGCTCGCCGATCTTCGGATCGACCAGCACAGCGCCGGACGCCATGACGCTGTGGATTTCCTCGCCGAGCAGGAAACGCGCCATGTCGAAGTCGTGGATGGTCATGTCGCGGAAAATACCGCCCGAGACCTTGATATATTCGGCCGGCGGCGGGCCGGGGTCGCGGCTGGTGATGGTCACCATTTCCACCATGCCGATCCTGCCGTCATCGATCGCCTGGCGCACCGCCCGGAAATGCGGGTCGAAGCGTCGGTTGAAGCCGAGCATCACCTTCGCGCCGGTCCTGCGCACCGTCTCGACGCAGGCTTTGGCGCGGTTTACGTCGAGGTCGATCGGTTTTTCACAGAAGATCGCCTTGCCGGCTTTGGCGAAGCGCTCGATCAGATCCGCATGGGTGTTGGTCGGTGTGCAGATGATGACCGCATCGATATCGCGATCGGCTTCGACCGCATCGATCGTGCTGACCTTGCAGCCGGTGCTGTCGGCGATCGCTTTCGCCGCATCGGTCATCGCATCCACGACGGCGACGAGCTTGGCTCGCTTGTCCTCCGCGATGGCGCGCGCGTGGACCTTGCCGATCCGGCCTGCGCCGAGAAGCGCCAGTTTCGTGACCATGATGTCCTCCCGTGACATTGTCCGCTGTTTCAGCCAGACCCGCCTGCGCGGGCGACACAGCCATTCCCGGCTGCGTTTCGGGCTGTCCAAGCCGGAATTTGGAATATATGTTCCATTTTGCTAGTTTGTGATTTCATCCATGTCAAGGAGAACGGAAGGACCGAATGGAGGACAGGGCGCCGGCCAGCATCAAGCAATTCGAAGAACGGCTGATCGACGTTTCGGAGAGCCTGCCGAAGCGGCTGCGGCAATGCGCCGACTATGTCGCGGCCAACAAGGACCGGATCGCGGTGTCCACGGTGGCCGAGATGGCAGAAGGGGCCGGCGTCCAGCCTTCGGCCTTCATGCGGTTCTGCCGGATCCTTGGTTTTTCGGGATTTTCCGAAATGCAGCGGCTGTTTCGCGAGTCCTACGCGGGCGGCTGGCCGGATTATTCGACACGACTGAGCCACCTGCGGGAAAAGGCCGAGGGCAGCGCTTCCGCCCTGCTCGCCGAGTTCGTCGATGCCGGCCGCGCCTCGCTTGAAAACCTGCTGAAGACGATCGATGCGAAGACCCTGGACGATGCCGTCGAGGCGCTGGTGAAGGCTCAGATGATCCACATCATCGGCCTCAGGCGCTCCTTTCCGGTCGCAAGTTACATCTCCTATGCGTTCGAGAAGATGAACGTCCCGGCTATGCTGCATTCCGGTGTCGGCGGGCTCGACAACCACAATGCCATCCGGAGCGGCGACGTGTTGCTGGCCGTCACCTTTTCTCCCTATTCGGCAGAGACTGTCGATATGGTCGAGGCCGTGAGCGCGCGGGGCATTCCGGTGGTGGCGTTGACCGATACGATCGTCAACCCGTTGCGGAAGTTCGAAGCGATCACACTTTCCGTCGCGGAGGTGGATTTCGGCGCTTTCCGCTCGCTGTCGGCAACGCTCTGTCTGGCTATCGTGCTGTCCGTCGCGGTGGGCACAAAGCGATCTGACTGAATGTTTATGTTGAAATCTTCAAAAATAGAATTTATAGTCCATTTCTGACTGGAGGCGGCCGGGGAGGACCGGACGGCTCCGGGCGGTATCGATGGGCGTCAAGCCCGGCCGCCGCTAGGGAGGAAGTCTTGACGTCATTGGATCTCATCACGATCGGCCGTTCGTCCGTTGATCTCTACGGCGTGCAGGTCGGCGGGCGTCTGGAGGATATGGCCTCCTTCAACAAATATATCGGCGGTTCGCCGACGAACATCGCGGCGGGTGCGGCCCGGCTCGGGCTGAAATCGGCGCTGATCACCCGCGTCGGCGCAGAGCATATGGGCCGGTTCATTCGCGAGCAGCTCGTCCGCGAGAAGGTCGATGTGCGCGGCGTCAAGACCGATCCTGAGCGCCTGACGGCGCTTGTCTTGCTCGGCATCCGCGACCAGCACCAGTTTCCGCTGATCTTCTATCGCGAGGACTGCGCCGACATGGCGCTTTGCGAAGACGATATCGATCCCGGCTTCATTGCGGAAGCCGGCTGCGTCTGCGCCACGGGCACCCATCTTTCCCACCCGAACACCGAAGCTGCCGTGTTGAAGGCGCTGCGGCTCGCCCGCGAAAATGGCGCCCGCACGGCCCTCGACATCGACTACCGCCCGAACCTGTGGGGCCTTGCGGGCCATGAGGCAGGCGAAAGCCGCTTTATCGAATCCGGCAAGGTGACCGCCAAACTGCAGTCGAGCCTGCATCTGTTCGACCTGCTGGTCGGGACGGAAGAGGAATTTCATATCGCCGGCGGTTCGACCGACACGCTCGAGGCGCTGCGGGCGGTTCGCGCCGTTTCCAAGGCGACGCTGGTCTGCAAGCGCGGCCCGATGGGCGCCGTCGTTTTCGAAGGCGATATTCCGGACAGCCTCGATAAAGGCCAGACGGGGCAAGGTTTTCCGATCGAGGTCTTCAACGTGCTCGGCGCCGGCGACGGCTTCATGGCGGGCCTGCTGAAGGGGTGGCTGACCGGCGAGGACTGGCCGACGGCGCTGAAATACGCCAACGCCTGCGGCGCCTTCGCGGTCTCGCGGCATGGCTGTACGCCGGCCTATCCGAGCTGGGAAGAGCTGCAATATTTCTTCCGCACGGGCATCCGCGACAGGGCGCTGCGCAAGGACGGTGCGCTGGAGCAGGTGCACTGGTCGACCAACCGGACGGGCGAATGGCCGGAGATGCGTGTCTTTGCGTTCGACCACCGCATGCAGCTCGAAGCGATTGCCGACGAGGCGGGCCAGAGTTCGGAGCGGATTGACGCGTTCAAATCGCTCTGCCTCGACGCTGCCCTCGAGGTCGCCGGCGATCGGCATGGCTACGGCATTCTCTGCGACGGGCGGCTCGGCCGCGAGACGCTCTACAAGGCGACGGGTACGGGGTTGTGGATCGGCCGGCCGGTGGAATGGCCGGGCTCGCGCCCGCTTACCCTGGAGCCCGAGCTTGGTCCCGATTTCGGCGGCCTCACGGAATGGCCGGTCGAAAATGTCGCCAAGGTTCTCTGCTTCTACCATCCCGATGATCCGGCCGAGATGCGGGAGAAACAGGAAGAGGTGATCCAGCGCCTGTTTGCCGCCACCCGCCGCAACCGGCTCGAAATGCTGCTGGAGGTGATCCCCTCCAAGGTCGGACCGACCGATGACCGGACCGTTGCCGATATCATCGAGCGCTTCTACGAGATCGGCGTTTATCCCGATTGGTGGAAGCTCGAGCCGATGAAGAGCGAGGCTGCCTGGGCGAATGCCTGTGCGGCGATCGAGAAGCACGATCCCTATGTGCGCGGCATCGTCGTGCTCGGGCTCGATGCGCCGATGGCGGAGCTGGAAGATAGCTTCGCCACCGCGGCACGCTTCGACCTTGTAAAGGGTTTTGCCGTCGGCCGGACGATCTTTGGCGATGCGGCGCGGCGCTGGTTTGCCGGCGCGATCGGCGACGACGAGGCGGTCGCCGACATGGTTCGCAAATACCGCGAACTCTGCACGGCCTGGGACACGGCGCGCGCAAGAGCCGGCGGCGGAGGAGGAAACGGCCGATGAAAACAGTGAGACTGACCGCGGCGCAGGCGATGGTGCGCTATCTCGCGAACCAGATGACCGAGGAAGGCGTGCCCTTCATCGCCGGTATCTGGGCGATCTTCGGCCACGGCAACGTCGCCGGCATGGGCGAGGCGCTGGCGGGCATCCGCCACGACCTGCCCACCTATCGAGGCCAGAACGAGCAGTCGATGGCGCATGCGGCGATTGCCTATTCGAAACAGCTTCGCCGCAGCCGGGCGATGGCGGTGACCTCCTCGATCGGACCGGGTGCGCTCAACATGGTGACGGCGGCGGCGCTGGCGCATGTGAACCGCCTGCCGGTGCTTTTCATTCCAGGCGACGTGTTCGCCAATCGCGGCCCCGATCCGGTCCTGCAGCAGATCGAGGATTTCGGCGACGGTCTTGCCAGCGTCAACGACTGCTTCAGGACGGTCAGCCGCTATTTCGACCGCATCAGCCGGCCGGAACACCTTCTGACTGCGCTGCCGCGCGCCATGCGGACCCTGACCGATCCCGCCGATTGCGGCCCGGTGACATTGGCCTTCTGCCAGGACACGCAGGCTGAGGCCTATGACTATCCCGAGAGCTTCTTCGACAGGAAAATCTGGCATTGGCGCCGGCCGCGGCCGGATGAGAACGAGCTCGAGCGTGCGGTCAAGGCGATCAGGGCTGCAAAGAACCCGGTCATCGTCGCTGGCGGCGGCGTGCATTTTTCCGGCGCGACCGGGACGCTCGCAGCGTTTGCGAGCCGGCACAACGTCCCTGTCGTCGAGACCCAGGCCGGCAAGTCGGCGCTGTCTTGGGACCATGCATCGAATTTCGGCCCGGTCGGCGTGACGGGTGCTTCGAGCGCCAATGCCGTTTGCGAAAATGCCGACCTGGTGATTGGCCTCGGCACCCGGTTCCAGGATTTCACCACCGGCTCCTGGGCGCTCTTCAAGAACCCCGCGCGTCGTATCCTGTCGCTCAATGTCCAGCCCTATGACAGTGCCAAGCACGAAGCGATCCCGCTCGTCTCGGACGCAAAGGTCGGACTGGAGCTGATCAGTGCGGCGCTCGGCGATCACCGTTTCCAGGCGGTGGATGCCAGCCTCAAGGAGGACTGGTTCGCCAAGGCGGATGCGGTCACCGCCGCCCCCGAGGACGGCAATCTCCTGCCGACCGACATGCAGGTGATCGGCGCGGTCCAGCGCGCCTCGCGCGACAATACGGTCGTCATGTGCGCCGCCGGCACCATGCCGGGCGAGCTGCACCAGCTGTGGAAGGCCGGGCGGCCGCTCTCCTATCACATGGAATACGGCTTCTCCTGCATGGGCTACGAGATCGCCGGGGGGCTCGGCATCAAGATGGCGGAGCCGGATCGCGACGTGATCGTCATGGTCGGCGACGGTTCCTACATGATGATGAACTCGGAGCTTGCGACGGCCGTCGCCATGGGTGTCAAGATCACCCTCGTCATCACCGACAACCGCGGCTACGGCTGCATCAACCGGCTGCAGATGGCGACCGGTGGTGAAGAGTTCAACAATCTCTATGCGCACACCAACCAGGCGAGCCCGATGCAGATCGATTTCGCCGCCCATGCAGCCGCAATGGGCGCGGATGCCCGCAAGGTCTCCTCGATCGCGGATCTGGAAGCGGCATTGAACGGCGCGCGGGAAGCAAACGTCGCAACCGTTATTGTCATCGACACCGATCCCTATCCGACGCCGGAAGGCGGCGGGTATTGGTGGGACGTCGCGGTGCCGGAGGTCTCGACCCGCGCTGAAGTCACGCAAGCTCGCGCCGCCTACGAAGCGGCACTCAAGGAAAGACGCTGACATGATCCTCTACGGTACCAACCCCATCGCCTGGTCGAACGACGACGACCGCTCGCTCGGCGCACATATCAGCCTCGACCAGTGCCTCGACGAAACCGCGAAGATCGGATTCGACGGCATCGAGAAGGGCCACAAGTTTCCGCAGGAGCCAGCGGCGCTCAAGGCGGTGCTGGAGCCTCGCGGGCTTCGCTACGTTTCCGGCTGGCATTCGTTGAACCTGCTCGTCAACTCCGTCGAGGACGAGAAAAAGGCGATGCAGCCGGCGCTCGATCTGCTGAAGGCCATGGGCTCGAAGGTCATCATCGTCTGCGAGACGTCGAACGCCATTCACGGCGACGACGGCAAGGCCGTCAACGACCGTCCGAAACTCGCCGACGGCGAGTGGAAATCCTTCGGCGCCGGCGTCGAGGCGCTGGCGGAGTTTGCGGCAGGGCAGGGTATCGCGCTCGTCTACCATCACCACATGGGCACGATCGTCGAAAGCGAAGACGAGATCGACAGGCTGATGGCTCATACCGGCCCGCAGGCGAAGCTTCTGCTCGATACCGGCCATTGCCTGTTCGGTGGCGGCGACCCGGAGCGTGCCGCGAAAAACCACATGGCCCGCGTCGGCCACATCCATGCCAAGAACGTGCGGCCCGATATCGCCGCGCAGGTGCGCAGCGAAGGTCTTTCTTTCCTGGAAGGCGTGCGCCGCGGGGTGTTCACCGTCCCGGGCGACAAGGAAGGCGGCGTCAGTTTTCCGCCGGTGCTGAAGGTCGCCGCCGAGCATGGTTATCAGGGTTGGCTGGTCATCGAGGCGGAGCAGGACCCGGACGTCCGCAATCCTTTTGAATACCAGAGCATGGGACTTTCCTCGCTGAAGGCGATGGCGCAGGCCGCCGGCCTCGACAAGGGAGCAAAGGCATGACCGGCCTGTTGCGCAAGCCGAAGGGCTCTTCCGGCAAGGTTCACGACGTGACACCCGAGGAGGCCGGCTGGGGTTATGTCGGCTTTGGCCTCTACCGCCTGAGGCCGGGCGAAAGCGCCGCCGAAAAGACCGGGGAAACGGAAGTCATCCTTGTGCTGGTCGAGGGCAGGGCGGATATTTCCGGAGGCGGCAAGGCTTTCGGAGAGCTTGGCGACCGTATGAACGTCTTCGAGCGCAAACCACCGCACTGTGTCTATGTGCCCGCCGGCTCCGACTGGACCGCCAAGGCGACCACCGAATGCACGCTCGCCGTCTGCACCGCGCCGGCCAAGCCCGGACGCGAAGCGGCGGTGATCGGGCCGGGAGGGCTTTCCCTCAATACCCGCGGCAAGGATGCCAATACCCGCTACATCTTCCCGATCGCCATGGAAGAGCGGGATGTCGCCGACAGCCTCCTGGTCACGGAGGTGTTCACGCCGGCCGGCAATTGGTCCTCTTATCCGCCGCACCGGCATGACGAGGATAATTTCCCCGACATGACCTATCTGGAGGAGACCTATTACCACCGGCTGAACCCGGCGCAGGGGTTCGGTTTCCAGCGGGTATTCACCGAAGACGGTTCGCTTGACGAGACCATGGCCGTCTCGGACCACGATCTCGTGCTGGTGCCGAAGGGCCATCACCCCTGCGGCGCGCCTTATGGCTACGAGATGTATTATCTGAACGTCATGGCCGGCCCGATCCGCAAGTGGCGCTTCAAGAATCACCCGGACCACGACTGGATCTTCAGAAGGGACAATCCTTAAACCGGTTCACTGGGATGCTCGGCGATGTCGCCGATCTCGGCCATATAGGTGTCGAGCTTGTCGAGCATCTCGCGGAAAACTGCCGCATAGCCCGGATCGTCGGCGACGTTCGTCAACTCGTGCGGATCTTCCACGCAGTCGAATAACTCCCATTCCGGCGGGGCGCCGTTCGGTCGGGCGCCTGGCTGCCCCAGGTCGTCATTGTACCAGTAGATGAGCTTGTAGCGGGCGTCGCGCACCCCGTAATGCGCCCAGGCGCCATGGATGGCATCGTTGTGCATCCAGTAGCGATGGTAGACCAATTGCCGCCAGTCGTCCGGGGTCCGTCCCTCCAGCACCGGCCGCATCGATCGCCCCTGCATGAAGGAAGGCGTCCGCACCCCTGCATAGTCCAGGAAGGTCGGCGCAAAATCGACGTTGCAGGCGAGGTCGCGACTGGTCGTGCCGGCCGGGATCGCCGCCGGGTAGCGTGCCAGGAACGGCATCTGCAGGCTTTCCTCATACATGAAACGCTTGTCGAACCAGCCGTGCTCACCGAGGAAGAAGCCCTGGTCGGAGGTGTAGATCACCAGCGTGTTCTCGGTCAGGCCCTTTTCATCGAGGTAGTCGAGCAGGCGGCCGACATTGTCGTCGATGGATTGAACCGTCCGGAGATAGCGCTTCATGTAACGCTGGTATTTGAATTCCGCGAAAGCCTGTGGATCGGTGAAGGTGTAGTTCCGGCCGGTGGACGCGCATACCACCGTGATGCTCTCGCCGCCTTTGAGTTCCGGCACGCGCCGAACCGGGATCTGATCCAGCATCAGTTCTCCGGCGACGGTCGCCGGCCCTTCCGGCTGCACGAGCCCGAGATCCTCCCAGTTGAGGTCGGAACGAACGCGCATGCGGGCAGCCGCCGCAGCGGCGGCCCGGTCGGAATAATCGTCGTTGAACGTCGACGGCAGCGGAAGATCTTCCTCGGCCCAGAGATGATTGTATTTGGGGTCGGGAACGAAATGTCGATGAGGCGCCTTGTGATGACACATCAGAAGGAATGGGCGCCCGTCGCCTTGTTCGATGAAGTCGATCGACTTGTCGGTGATGATATCGGTGACATAGCCCGGAATTCTCCGCCGGCCATCGCGATCTATGAAGGCCGGGTCCCAATAATCCCCCTGCCCAGGAACGACGGCCCAGTCATCGAAACCCTTCGGCTCGTGGAGCGGTCCTTCGCCGAGATGCCATTTGCCGAAGATGCCGGTGCGATAGCCTGCCGCCTTCAAAAGCTTGGCCACGTTGGGGATACGATTGTTCATGTGCGTCACAAGCGTCGTGACGCCATTGACGTGGTTGTGCGTGCCGGTCAGGATCGCGGCCCTCGACGGCGTGCAGATCGAATTGGTCACATAGGTCGCGTCATGTCTCACCCCCTCGTTTGCCAGGCGATCGAGATTGGGGGTTTGGTTGAGACCCGCGCCGTAGGCCGAGATCGCCCGCGCGGCATGGTCATCCGAAATGATGAAAATGATATTCGGTCGCAAGTATTCCTCCCTCGCATGCGGGCGGCAGGAATACGTATGGTCGCAACCATTGAACCCACCGCCTTGGTCAAGGATATCGCGTCAGACCATGCGGAAATAATGCAATTTCAGAAGCAAGCGATGCTGAAAACTGATCACTGCTGATCACTGCTGATCACTGCTGTTCGCCTGGCCCGGTCTCCGGCGGGTTTTCGAGATGGAACCGCTCCTTGCAGAGTGCGATCAGCTGGCGCACCGGAGCCCAGTCGCTCAGTTCTTCGCGATAGATCACTCCCGTCCGCGTATGCCTGTAATTGAGGTTGACCGGAACCGGGACGATGCGCGGGCAGGAGGTCGCGAGAACGGCCGCATCGGGCAGCAGGCAGAGGCAATCACTCCGCTGAAGGATGGACAATGTCGAATGCAAGCTCTCGCAGCTCAACCGGATGTCGGGCTCCCGCCCCAGCCGCTCGAAAAGACCGTGCTGGGTGGTTGCCTGATAGATCGGAAGCTCGGAATGGACGAGCCAGGGATAGTCGAGCAGACGCTCCGGTGGAACCGCTCCTGCGGCATCGCGCGCGGCGAAGATCGGATGATCCTCCCGCGCCATCACATTGTTGATCACTTTCGCCAGCGGAAGTGCGACGAGGCGGAAGTCTTGTGGGTCATCGATCGCCACTCCGGTGAACAGCATGTCGAGGCGCCCCTCCAGGAGATCGGTGAGCGAGGTCGCATAACGGCTGTTCCTGAGTTCGAACACGATCTTGGGGAACTGTCGCTGCATATCGACGAGCAGTTCCGGCAGGATTGCTGGTCGCCACATCGGTCCGGCGCCGATCCGCAGATAGGCCTTGCCAATTGCCCTGTCGGACATCAGATCTTGCTCGGCCACTTCCCAGTGACGCATCATCCGCAGCGATTCCGACAATACCCTTTCGCCGAAAAGCGTCGGACGGACGCCGCGTGCATGCCGCTCCAGCAGCGGCCGCCCGAAATGGGCCTCCAACTGGGCGAGAGATCGAGACAGAGCGGGCTGCGTGAGGTTCAGCCGCTCGGCGGCACGACGGAGACTGCCTTCCTCCACGATCGCTTGCAGACGGAAGAGGTGGGTGATCTGATCCAGCATGGCAGTGATAAACTTGATTTATCGGTCCCGCCGTTAATTGCATTTTTCGTGCATTGCCTCAACTGCTATGACTTCGGAACGCCAAGAATGTGTATCTGGCAGAATCCAATTCGCTACATGCAGCCTGTCTTGCCGGGGAGTGGGCAAGTCAGGCTCTCGGGAGGAGAGCATGCGAAACCGATTGATTTTGTCCGCCTTGATGGCGGCTTTTTTATCCGTGCCACCGGTCGCCCAGGCAGAGGTCGGGAACAGCCCCGAAACGCTTGCGCTCGCCGGCATTCTGGACAACGACACCTTCGACCGTGCCGGCCTTTCCATCGGCCATCGCGCCCAATACTGGATGCCGGTCTTCGACACGCTGCTTTATACGGCCCCGGACGGCAAGACGATGCCGAACCTGGCCACTGAATGGCGTTTCAACGGTGATGGTACGGAGCTGACGCTCAAGCTGCGAGAAGGTGTCAAATTCACCGACGGAATGCCTTTCGACGCGGAGGCGGTGAAGGCAAATCTCGAATATCTGCGCGATGGCGTCGGGCAGAACACCTGGATGGCCGGCGCCGTCAAGAGTGTCGAGATCGTAGGCCCTGCCGAGCTGAAGCTGCACCTCAAGGAGCCAGATCCGGGCATGCTCTTCAATCTGGCGACCGTCGGCGGCGCGATGGCGAGCCCCGCGACGCTCGGCAAGGCCGATTCCAAAATGGTGCCGATCGGCTCCGGGCCTTACATCTACGACACGGCGCGCTCGGTGACCGGGCGTCAATACGTCTACAAGCGCAATCCGGATTATTGGAATGCCGGCGCCTTCCCGTTCGAGACCATGACGATCACGCCCATCAACGATCTCAGCGCGCGGATGAACGCGCTGAAATCCGGCCAGGTGGACGCCGCGGCGGGCGAAGGGCAGGTCGTCACCGAGGCCGAGGCGAGCAAGCTGACGGTCTCCAGATTGCCCGTGGACTGGCTCGGTCTGTTTCTCTCCGATCGCGACGGAAAAATGGTCAAGGCGCTGTCCGACGTCCGCGTCCGTCGCGCGCTCAATATGGCATTCGATGAAAAAGCGATCCTGAAATTCGTCGCCCGGGGTTATGGCGAAGTCACGGACCAGCCTTTCGTTCCGCCAAGCGAGGCATTTGATGCATCGCTCGACGGGACCTATCAATATGACCCGAAGGCGGCACGTGCCCTGCTTTCCGAAGCGGGTTATGCAAACGGCTTCAGCGTCACGATGCCGGATATCGGCACGCTGGCTCCCTACACGCCGATCATCACCCAGCAGCTCAAGGATATCGGTGTCACCGTCAGCTGGGTGAAAGTTCCGCCGAATGTCACGATCGCCGAGTTGTTGTCGGGCAAATACCCGATGTTTCTCTTCCGTCTTGGCAGCCAGTCGCCCTGGGCCGACTTCAACAAATTCGCCTTCGCAAACTCCCCCTGGAACACCTCCAAGGCAAAGGACGAAAAGCTGGAGGCTCTCCTGAAGAAAGCCCAGTATACGCCTCCAGGCAAGGAGCAGAATGCCGCGATGCAGGCCGCCAATCGGTACATGGTCGAGAACGCCTTTTTTGCGCCCTGGTTTCGCATCGACAGCATCTACATTTCCAACGCGCAGGTGAAGGTCCGGATGCAGGCGCAGAACATCGTGCCCTGGCCGCGCAATTATGCGCCCGCAAAGTGAGACCGGACGCCGATGACAAGGTATCTCCTGAAACGGGTCGCTTCCGGCATCGCGCTGCTTTGCCTGGTCTCGACCGTGACCTTCATGATGGTTTTCGGCGCCACCGGCAACGTCGCCCGCAACATCCTCGGTGAGAATGCGACGGTCGACCAGGTGACGGCGCTGAACAGCCGGCTGGGGCTCGACCGACCTCTGATGGTCCAGTTCGGCGATTGGGTTAGCCATGCCATCCGCGGCGACCTCGGCCCGTCATGGACGATGAGCGAGAGCGTGGCGTCTGCACTTGCGAGCCGACTGCCCGTCACGTTGTCGATGGTGACGATCGCCGTGGCGATGATGGCACTCCTTTCGGCGATGCTCGGCATTGCCGCGGCTGTCCGCGGCGGCTGGGCGGACCGTGTCATCCAGATCGTCAGCGTCGCAGGTTTTGCCATGCCGAACTTCTGGCTCGGCCTGCTGCTGGTCCTGACCTTCTCGGTCAAGCTCGGCTGGCTGCCGGCGACGGGTTATGTTTCGTTCGGTGCTTCACCATCCGCATGGGCGGCCTCCCTGGTGCTCCCGGTAACGGCGCTGGTGCTGTCAGGAATAGCCTCGGCCTCCCAGCAGATCCGGGGCGCGGTCATCGATGCGCTCAAGCAGGACTACGTGCGCACGCTCCGCGCCCGCGGCGTCAGCCCCCGTTCGGTGCTCTATCGCCATGCACTGCGCAATGCGATGCCGGCGGCTCTGACCGTCCTTTCCGTGCAGTTCATTGCGCTTCTCGGCGGCGCCGCCGTCATCGAGCGGGTATTCGCCATCCCCGGAATGGGATCCCTGACCGTCTCGGCTGCGCTGATCGGCGACGTCCCGGTGCTCATGGGAGTGGTCGTCACCCTCATCATCGTGGTCGTTCTGGTGAACATCCTGATCGACTTCCTCAACGCATGGGCAAATCCGAAGGTGAGGATGTCATGAGCGATATAGATACCGCCCAGGCGCCACTCCCCGCCGCTTCGCAGCGCCGTCATTTCGTCCGCTCCGTGCTCACCAATCCGACAGGTCTTGTCGCTTCGCTGGCGCTGCTGGTCGTCATCGCTTCGGCTATCTTCGCTCCTCTGCTTGCACCCAACGATCCGTCCGCCGTCCAGATCTTCAAGGTCAATGCCGTCGCCGGCGATGGTTATCTCCTCGGCGGCGACGGTTCGGGGCGCGACATATGGAGCCGTCTCGTCCATGGCGGCCGCAACACATTCCTCGGCGCGCTGATCACGGTGGTCATCGCCGCATCGATCGGGGTAACGGCGGGGCTCTTCGCCGGCTTTTACGGCAGGAAGCTCGATCTGGTGGCCCGCTGGATTTCCGACGGCATCATGGCACTGCCGGCGCTGATCGTACTGCTCGCCTTCTATCAGGCGCTCGGGGCCTCGATCTACCTGTCGATGGCGGTCTTCGGGGTGATGTTGTCTCCGGGTTTTTTCCGGCTGACACGCAATCTCGTCAACGGTGTCAAGCACGAGCTCTATATCGACGCGGCACGGGTCTCGGGCCTTGGCGATCTCCGCATCATCACCCGGCATATACTGCTTTCGGTGCGGGCGCCGGTGGTCATCCAGACCTCCATCGTCGCCGGCATCGCCATCGTCGTCCAGTCCGGTCTCGAGTTTCTGGGATTGGGCGACCCCAGCACGCCGACCTGGGGCGGCATGCTGCAGGACGCCTTCTCCAACATCTATGTCTCGCCGCAGGCGATCCTCTGGCCGGGGCTGGCAATCACGGTAACGGTGGCGTCGCTGGTGCTGCTGGCGAATGCTATTCGCGACCGCATGCAGCAGGGCGGCGTTCAGGTGGGAGCGCCGAAGACCCTTCCCCTGGCGGTGAGCGAACCGCTGCCGCAAGCCGCATCCGAGATGCTCCTCGACGTGCGGGACCTGGTCGTTGCCTATCCTGCGAACGACGGCTGGCGCGAAGTCGTCAAGGGCGTGAGCCTCAGCCTCAGGCGGGGCGAAGTTCTGGGGCTCGTCGGCGAAAGCGGATCGGGCAAGAGCCAGACGGCCTTTGCCATCCTCGGACTTTTATCGCCCGGTGGCCGGGTTCTCTCCGGCTCCATCCTGTTCGACGGCGTCGATCTCGGAAGATCTTCCGAGGATGAGGTCCGGGCTCTTCGCGGCAAGCGCATAGCCTATGTTCCCCAGGAGCCGATGGCCAATCTCGATCCGGCGTTCCGGATCGGATACCAGCTCGTCGAGCCGATGATGACGGTGCTCGGAATCTCCCGGGCGGAAGCGACGCGGCGGGCGCTGAACCTGCTTGCCCGCGTGAAGCTGCCGGATCCGGAACGGGTATTTCGCGCCTATCCGCACGAGATCTCGGGAGGCATGGCCCAGCGCGTCCTGATTGCCGGTGCGGTCGCCTGCAGCCCGGACCTTCTCATCGCCGACGAACCCACCACTGCGCTCGACGTAACCGTGCAGGCGGAAGTCCTCGATCTTCTGCGCGATCTGCAAAAGGAGTTCAACATGGCGGTCATGCTGGTGACCCATAATTTCGGTGTCGTGGCGGATAGCTGCGACCGGGTGGCCGTCATGAAGGATGGCAGGATCGTGGAAGTCAACGCCGTGGCCGACCTCTTCGCCGCGCCGGCGCATGACTACACCCGCATGCTTCTCGATTCAGTTCTCGAGGATGGAGAGACCCGCACATATCGACCGCCGGTTAAAGAAGGAATGCGGGCATGAACGATCAGATCCTTGTCGATTGCCGCAACGTGAATGTTCATTTCGGCGCCCACCATGTCCTGAAGAACGTCAATCTCACCATCCGCCCCGGCGAAACCGTCGGGTTGGTGGGGGAGAGCGGGTCGGGCAAGACGACGCTCGGGCGCGCCATTCTCGGCATCGGCCCGGTCAGCTCCGGCGAGATATTTTTCGACGGAGAGAATATCGCCGGGGTGCCGCCCCGGGCGCGCAACGGCCAGGCGGCCATCCAGGCGGTCTTCCAGGACCCCTACAGCTCGCTCAATCCGTCGATGACGATCGACGACATCCTGACGGAGCCGATTGTCGCGCGCCGGCTCGCCTCGCGGGCCGATGCCTCCCGGCAGGTCCGCAAGCTGCTCGATCAGGTCGCCCTGCCAAGCGACGCGGCGGAACGGTTTGCCCGCGAGTTTTCCGGCGGCCAGCGCCAGCGTATCGCCATTGCCCGCGCGCTGGCGCTTTCTCCGCGCCTCATCGTCTGTGACGAACCGGTCTCCGCACTCGACCTTTCCACCCAGTCCCGGGTCATGGATCTGTTCATCGAAATCCAGGAACGGACAGGCGTCGCCTATCTCTTCGTTTCGCATGACCTGGCGGCGGTGCGTCACATCTCGCACCGTGTTGCGGTGATGCGTTTCGGCGAGATCGTCGAATTCGGCGAGTGCGACCAGGTGACGGCGCGCCCCGATCATGCGTACACGAAACGCCTGCTTCTCGCCGCCCCGGTTGCCGATCCCGCAAGGCAGGCGGAACGGCGCGCCGCGTTTCGCGCGCTAGAAATGACGGCCTAGACCCATGCGCGCGATCGTCCTGATGTTCGACAGCCTCAACCGCCGCCTTCTGCCGCCCTATGGCGACAGGACCGCCCATGCGCCGAATTTCGACCGGCTGGCGCAAAGGACTGCGACGTTCGACCGCTGTTATGCCGGTTCGATGCCCTGCATGCCGGCGCGGCGCGAAATGCATACCGGCCGGTACAACTTTCTCCACCGGTCCTGGTCGCCGATCGAACCGTTCGATGACAGCGTGCCGGAATTGCTGAGAAACGCCGGAATCTATACGCATCTGGTCACCGATCATCAGCACTATTGGGAGGATGGCGGAGCCACCTATCACACGCGCTTTTCCTCGCACGAATTTTTTCGCGGCCAGGAAGGCGACCTTTGGAAAGGCGTCGTCGAAGGTGTCGATCGCGGGCGTCTTGTCGATTTTCTCTACCAGATGCGGCGGCAGGACCCCATCAACAGGACCTATCTCAAGGACGAGCGTGACCATCCGCAAACCCGGACCTTCGATGCCGGACTGCAATTCATAAAGGACAACGCCAGCCAGGATGACTGGATGCTGCAGATCGAGACATTCGATCCGCACGAGCCGTTTTTCAGCTATGCCGAATATCACGCGCTCTACCCCGATACCGGCGAGGATTTCGACTGGCCGCCCTATGATCGCGTCACCGAGGCGGACGAACGGGTTCTCCAGGCGCGGCACCGCTATCTGGCGCTGCTTTCGATGTGCGACCGCAATCTCGGCCGGCTGCTCGACATGATGGACGAAAAGAACATGTGGGACGATACGATGCTGATCGTCTGCACCGACCATGGCTATATGCTCGGCGAAAGGGGCTGGTGGGGCAAGTCCGTCATGCCGTGGTACGACGAGACGATCCACACGCCCTTCTTCGTCTGGGATCCGCGGGCCGGGGTTGCTGGCGAACGGCGCTCTGCGCTCGTCCAGACCATAGACATAGCGCCGACGCTGCTCGATCTCTTCGGCCTTCGGCCAACGCCGGATATGCAGGGAAAACCGCTTCTCGAGACTGTCAGGAACGATGTTCCGATCCGCACGGCGGGATTGTTCGGAAATTTCGGCGGGCATGTGTGCGTCACCGACGGCCGTTACGTCTACATGCGGTGCTGTGTTACCGAGGACAATTCGCCGCTCCATGAATATACGCTGATGCCGACCCACATGCGCGCGCGCTTTGCCCCGGACGAACTGTCGAAGGCGGAGCTCGCGCAGCCTTTCTCTTTCACCAAGGGGGCTCCGGTCCTGCGCATACCGGGATGGACGATCCGGGGGCCCTGGGTCTTCGGGACCCTGCTCTACGACCTCGAAACGGATCCCGAGCAGAAAAATCCGCTCAGGGATGATATGCTTGAATTGCGGATGAGCGAGTTGCTCGTCGAGCTGATGCGCGCCTCCAATGCGCCTTCCGACCAGTTCGAGCGCCTGGGCCTTCCGCAGACAGGGTCCGTGGGGAACGAGCACCTGCTCATCGAAAAACAATGGGCACAGGTCGTTTCCGGCCAGCGCAGCGTGGCGAAGGTCAGTGATTTCCCACCAGGTGCACGCGTGGCGAATATCCCGATCGCGAAGCTCATGGCCGAAGAAACGACGCGACGCATCCTGATCGCGGCGGTTCCTCGTCTGGCGGACGAGCCGCTGGCCGCCCCACTTGCCGCAAAGACGCTCGTGCAGGCCGCGACGGTCTGGCCGGAACTGGACCGGGAAAGGCTTGAGGCGCTGGAACGCGCGCTCGCGGAGCAGGTTTGAAACGGAGTGACCGATGCCATTGACGCTGGATCACCTGACGAAATCACCCTTCAACCTCGATCGCGAAGCGCTCGACTGGGTGGCCGGGACTTTTCACGGCCTCGACGATACCGCCCGTGCAGCCCAGCTTTTCAATCTCAATTCGCGGGGTGACGACCGCGAGACGGAGATCGTCCGCCTCGGCGAACTGCAGCCGGGGGGCATGACCCGTTATTTCGGTGCCGACGGCACGAGGGAACGGGAGCATATGGCCGCGATCCAGGCCAAGGCCAAAATCCCTCTGCTCGTTTCGGCCGATCTCGAAGGCTCCCGCATGAGTCTCCCCTTCGGCACGGCCGTTCCCAACCCGCTGGCGCTGGCCGCCATCGACGATGTCGCGCTGACCGAGGCGATCTCCGACCTGATGGCGCGTGAAGCTCGTTCCGTCGGGATCAACTGGTCCTTCACGCCGGTACTGGATATCAACGCGGCCTTTCGCAGCCCGATCGTTGCAACCCGGGGATACGGTTCGGATCCGGCGCTGATCGAACGTCATGCACTGGCGCAGATGCGCGTCTTCCAGCGCCTCGGCCTTGCCGCAACCGTGAAACATTGGCCCGGCGAAGGGTATGACGAACGCGACCAGCATCTCGTCACCACCATCAATCCGCTGTCGATGGAAGAATGGCGCGCCACCTTCGGCGTGCTCTACACGGCAGCCATCGATCAAGGCGTCAAGTCGGTCATGTCGGCGCATATCGCGCTGCCGGCCTATGTCTTCGAACGCGATCCCGATGCGGGCGAAGAAGCCTATCTGCCGGCTTCAGTCTCTGCGCCGCTCAATATCGCGCTCCTGCGCGGCGAGCTCGGTTTCAACGGCCTGATCGTCTCCGACGCCAGCGAGATGGCGGGCCTCTCGGGCGTGATGCCGGCGCAGGACGCGAAGATCGGGATCATCGCGCGTGGTTGCGACATGGTTCTTTTCTCCTCCAAACCGGAAGCGGAAATCGCTGCCGTGCGCGACGCCGCCCATTCGGGGCGCATTTCAGCCGAGCGTTTCCACGACGCGGTCACGCGCGTCCTCGCCCTCAAGGCGTCGCTCGGCCTGCATCGCGGGGTCGAAATGCCGATCCATGTGAGGGAACCGTCTGTCCAGGAAGTGGCCAACGAGGCTTTTGCTCGCGCGCCAACGCTGGTGAAGGACAGAAACGATACGCTGCCGCTCGATCCCGAAAAACATCGCCGCATCCTTGTCGTTTCCGGTGGGATCGTCGAGCCGATGCCGAATGCGAGGCTGGATTTCAAGCTGCCCGAAATGCTGTCTGCCGAGGGTTTCGAGGTGACCCTCCATCCCTATGGCACGCCGCTCGATGCGGAGGGGCATGACCTCGTCCTCTATCTGTTCGGCGAAGAGACGCTTCTGACGCGCGGGCGTATCTTTCTCGACTGGCGGTCACTTCACGGGGATTTCAGGGCCGCCATGAAACGGCCGTGGACGAGCCTGCCGACGGTGATGATTTCCTTCGGCTTTCCCTATTACCTCTACGATGCCCCCCGGGTGCCCACCTATATCAACGCCTATTCAACCCACGAGGCGATGCAGACCGCGGTGCTTGAGGCACTGATGGGGCGGAGGCCGTGGAATCGCAACAGTCCCATCGATCCCTTCGCCGGAGCGCCTGACGCGCGATACTGATAGGTTCCGGCATGGATGCCGGATGAAAGGCGTGCGGGCCTCCGACCGACCCGCCGAGCCGCCACCGGCAATCAAGGACCATTGTCCTTTCCAGCTACGATGTCATAGGCGATCCGGAAACCTGTATTGCTGGAGGCGCTATCGGGGGAAAGGCCCATACGTGCCGCGATCCGATACCGATAGCAGTAACTTTTGTGGCAGAGGAACGAGCCGCCCTTCAACACCTTGTCCGAAAACCGCCTGGCGATCTCATTGCGCGCCTTTGCCTGTTTCGAAAGTGAGCGCACCTTGAAAGGGTCGGCGGTCCATTCCCAGACATTGCCCGCGAGATTGTAAAAACCCGCCTCATTCGGGGCGAAGCTGCGCGCCGGCGCGGTGCCGAAATATCCGTCCTGCAAGGTGTTGGTGTCGGGAAAGCGGCCCTGCCAGATGTTGCAGAAGATCGTCTCGTCGGTGGGCTCCGCTTCGCCCCAGGGATACCGCCGGCGGCGGTTGCCCCCGCGCGCGGCATGTTCCCACTCCGCTTCCGTCGGCAGGCGGCCGCCGACCCATTGCGCGAATGCGAGCGCATCGTTCCAGGAGACGTGGGTGACCGGATGGTCAAGCCGATCGTCGATCGAACTGCCGAGGCCTTCCGGCTGCCGCCATGTGGCATTGTCGACTCGCGTCCACCAAGGGGTCTCGGCGACGCCACCCATCGCAAGTCGAGGGTCGCCGAGCAGCGGCGCGAACACAGCGGAAGAGCCGAAGCGTTCCGATTCCGTGACGTATCCGCTCGCTTCGACGAACTCGGCAAACCGGCCGATCGTGACCGTCTCGGCTTCGAGGTGAAAATCCTGCAGTGAGACTCGGCGTTCGGGGCCCTCACCGTCGGCGGAAATCACCGGGTCATGGGTTCCGACGAACGTGTCGCCGCCCTTGACGGCGATCGTCTCCCCCCGGATGCCGCGAGAGATCGCGTGTGCCGGTGTGTCGAATGTTCCCCGCTCCGTTTCCAGCCTCGATCCTGAACAGCATCCATCCATCGCGTTTTCCTGATATGCTTCTATTCGTTTCGCGGGCTTTCAGGCCGTTGGCCTCCCGATCGCCCGCGATCGACGACTTCGCCTTGGGAAAGGTATAAACGCTCGATCGCCCGAATGCCAAAGGCAATCGGACGATGAAGGCGAAATGCGCCATCCCGGGCGTTGTGCACTGCACTTTCGCACTTGCGAAGGCCACCACAAAACCAACATCATTTCCGGCCAACTAGGTCGACAGCGGTCTCCAGCCCTGACCAAGGCTGCCGGATCGCGGAGTCGGGCGAGACGATCTACTCGTTCGGCGACTGGGAATGCGCGCTGAGCTACTAGGGGAAAATTGCATGGAGAGATCAATGACCGAAGTGTCCAGCAGATAGGCCCGCCCATTTTAATGCGGCAAGGAGATCTCACGCATCATCGGCGTGGAACCTGCGACCTGAAAAGGAGCCGGAACCCCGCGGAAAAGGGTAGCTACGGAATGATGTCGCTCGCGTACGATCGGTATTTGTCGCGAAGAGGTCGGTCATGAGCATCGCCGATCGCCTGGTCACCGGAAGTCTCTGGGTCTCCCTCTCGAGGGTCATCGTCAATGGGTTGTCGACCCTCAGTACGATCATCCTGGCCTGGTATCTCCTGCCGTCGGATTTTGGCCTCGTAGCGCTTGCGACGACCATGCTCGCCATCGTGACGACTATAACCGAGCTTTCGTTGAACGAGGCGCTTATCCGGCATGAAGCCCCGGAAGAATCCCATTTCAGCGCCGCATGGACACTGGCTGCGACCCGCGGCCTGATATTATGCGCTTTGTTCGCGGCGTTCGCCTATCCGGCGTCCCGCATCTATGACGAGCCGCGCCTCTTTGGCGTCATTCTTGTCCTGAGCCTCAGCCTCCTCATCAACGGGTTCGCCAACCCCCGGAGGATCATGCTCCAGCGGGAGCTCATTTTCTGGCAGGAGTTCGTGCTGAACGTTGCCCAGAAGATTGCCGGATTTGTGGTGACCGTCGCCATCGCCGTCATCTATCAAACCTATTGGGCGCTTGTGGTCGGCACATTGGTGATGCAGATCACCAATGTCGTGGCGTCCTACTTCATCCTGCCGTTCCGCCCCCGGATCACCTTCGCCCATATGCGCGAATTCTTTTCGTTCTCGATCTGGATTACCGCCGGGCAGATCGTCAACACGCTCAATTGGCGTTTCGACTACCTGCTTATCGGCAAGCTGCTGACCGGCTCCGCTCTGGGATATTATTCGCTTGGGGGGCAGCTGGCGATGACGCCGACGCGCGAAGCGACCGCGCCGCTGACCGCCACCATCTATCCCGCTTTTGCCAATGTCCGCCACGATCCCGCGCGTCTCGCCGCAGCCTACCAGCGAACGCAGGCATTGCTGACGGCGGTCGCGCTGCCCGCGGGGATCGGAATGGCCGTCATCGCAGATCCGCTGGTCAGGCTCGTGCTGGGTGAAAAGTGGCTCCCGGTGATTTTCATCATCCAGGCGCTGGCCTCGGTTTACGCGCTGCAGACGCTGGGATCTCTCAACCAGCCTCTCGGCATGGCGCTGGGGCAAACCCGAACCCTGTTCGTCCGCGACGCGCAGATGCTTCTTGTCCGGATTCCGGTGATTACGATCGGCCTGGTGTTCTGGGGGCTTCCGGGGTTGATATTCAGCCGCGTGCTCACCGGCCTCTTCAGCGCTTTCGTGAACATGATCATCGTGAAGCGCTTCATAGATGTTTCGGTCTCCGCACAGCTATGGGCAAATTTCAGGGCGCTTGCCAGCTCGGCTGTCATGGCCGCCGGCGTCTCGCTCGCTGACCGTTACATGGGAGTCGAGACCACACATACCGGGCTGGTTCTACAACTTGCCGCCCTTATCTGCCTTGGAGGCGTTCTCTATTGCGGTTCCAGCATCTTTCTCTGGCTGGTTATGGATCGTCCAAATGGTCCGGAGACCGAAGTCAGAAAGATCGCCGCCAAGGTGTTGTCCAAAGTCAGTCACGCATGATCGCAGGGCTTGTTTTTGTAAACTTTTGAAAGAGAGGCATGATGTCAGGTGCTCAGCAATCCGAACTTATCACCAAGCTTCAGGACAGGACCCACGATTGCCTTAAGGAGTTCATCCGGCCTGATGAACCGATAGCGATACTGGACTTTCCCGACATCAGGAATTGCGGAGATTCCGCGATCTGGCTGGGAGAGATGGCCTACTTGCAGCAGCGGTACGCCAAGCGGCCTTCCTACGTCTGCACGACCGATGATTTTTCATCGGATGAACTCAAGGACTCCGCCCCGAACGGCCCGATCTTCATCCATGGGGGCGGCAATTTCGGCGATATATGGGTGTTTCATCAGGATTTCCGGGAGCGCGTGATGGAGCTGTTTCCCGACCGGCAGATCGTCCAGTTTCCGCAATCGATTCACTACAAGTCCGCAGAACGGCTGGAGCAAAGCAAGCGCGCGATCGGCAAGCACAAGAATTTCGTGCTCCTGGTGCGCGACGAGGAGTCGTTTCAGTTCGCGAAGGAAAATTTTGATTGCCAGGTCTATCTGTGCCCGGACATGGCCTTCTGCATTGGCGGCATAGAGCCGGCTGCGCCGCAATTCCCCGTCCTCGCGATGCTCCGCCAGGACAAGGAGCAGGTTGGAACGGTCGACTTTTCCGCCTATCCGGACATCCCCAAGGAGGATTGGATCACCGAGAGCCGTTCGAAGGTGCGCGTTGCAAAAGCGCTTGGGGCTGCCTCCGCGCTGCTGCATCTCACCCCCTCCGAAATGCGTCTGCGCAAACTGGATGCGGCGGCCAACAACCGCTTCCAGCGCGGCATACGGCAGATTTCCCGTGGCAGGGCGATCGTGACCGATCGTCTGCATGTACATATCTGCTCGCTTCTCATCGGCCGCAGCCATGCTGTGCTGGACAACAACTACGGAAAAATCCGCCGGTTCATGAACGCCTTTTCGGGAGGCACTGATCTCTCCTACAAGGCAACGTCGCTCGACGACGGCATCAGGTGGGCAAGAGAACAGGCGGGTATCGCGGCATGATCCTGCCTCAGATCAACGACCGGAGGCTGTTATGAGTGTTGTGACCTTCATCATCCCTGTACGGCACCAGGATAACGCGCGCGACTGGGGTGTCCTGAAGCGAAACCTGACGCAGACCGTGGCGTCCATCGCGAACCAGACCAATCCCGACTGGCGGGGAGTGATCGTCGCCAACAGGGGGGCCGATCTTCCTGTCCTGCCGGAGAAGTTCTCGGTGGCATGGGTGGACTTTCCGCCGAACGACATCCACGAGCGGGGCGGTGCGACGGAAGAGGATTTTCTCGATTCATTCCGCGCCGACAAGGGCCGCCGCGTCCTGGCGGGCATGCTCACGGCCCGCGATTGCCGCTTCTTCATGATCGTCGATGACGACGATTTTGTCAGCGCCCGAATTACCGAATATGCTGCCCGGCACCAGAACGAGAACGGCTGGACGATCGATAAGGGTTATATCTGGGACGACGGCGGCAGCATTCTGCTGTGTCGCGACCAGTTCAACCACTATTGCGGAACATCGCTGATCATTCGTTCGGACCTCTACGGGCTGCCATCAAAGGCGGAAGACGTTTCCCTCCCATGGATCAAGGACATGCTGGGCAGCCATGTCCGCATAGAATCAATTTTGGCCGAGCGCGGTACGCCCTTGAATGCATTGCCGTTCCGGGGTGCCGTCTATCGTGTCGCCCACAAGGGATCGCACAGCAAGGCGCCCAGCCTGATCCATATGTATTTCCTGAACAGGAATGTTCTCAGGAAGCCTATCCGGATTCTCAAGAATTTGACGAAGCTCCGACCGCTGTCGGCGGGGTACAGAAAGGAGTTTTTCGGGCTTTCCGCTGGAAGGACGGAGTAGATATCGAGGTGTCCAGTCTCAGCCCGGGATCCGTTGACGTGCATCGTAAGGCTAAGGTGCGGTGGCGTGGATTGCCGGGAAAAAGTGGCGCATCGACGGTAACGGCTTGCGAAGCGGCCGGAGCCCGACGACCGGCGCGCTTCGCATTTTGTCGCGGCGATTAAACGGCGCCGCGGGTTTCCACGTAGATCGCGTAGACCGAGTGGCTGCTCGCCATATAGAGGCGGTTCTTCTTCGGGCCGCCGAAGACAAGGTTCGGGCAACGCTCCGGAAGCTTGATGAAGCCGATCGCCTTGCCGGTCGGATTGAATACCTTGACGCCGTTCAGATCCTCGGGCCTTGCGCCTGCAGCGCCGTTCGATCCCCAGCCGCACCAGAGATTGCCATCGACGTCGACCTTGAAGCCATCGAGACCGCCATTGTCGTCGGCCGTCACCAGCGCCGTCTTGTTCGAAAGCTTCACACCATCCGGGCCGAGGTCGTAGCTCCAGATGATACGGAATGGCGATGCACGCCCTTCAACGATGTAGAGCTTCTTTTCATCCGGCGAAAATGCCAGGCCGTTCGGGCCCTTCAACTCGTCGGTGACGAGGCCAAGCTTGCCGTCCGGCGATATGCGATAGACAGAATGCGGCAGCTCCGCTGTTGCCTTATCGCCCTCCCATTCGCCCGCGATGCCGAACGGCGGGTCGGTGAACCAGATGGAGCCGTCCGATTTGCAGACGATGTCGTTCGGGGAATTGAGCTTCTTGCCGTTGTAGTTGTCCGCGAGCACGGTGATCGACCCGTCATGTTCGGTGCGGGTGACACGGCGTGTCAGATGTTCGCAGGAGAGCAGTCGGCCCTGACGGTCGCGCGCATGGCCATTGGCATAGTTGGAGTTGGCGTTGTAGACGCTCCAGCTCTCGTTGGCTTCGTCATAGCGCATGACCCGATTGTTCGGAATGTCGCTGACGAGCAGATAGCGCCCGTCGCCGAACCAGACCGGACCTTCCAGCCAGCGGGCGCCTGTCGCAACCTGCTCGAGCGAACTGCTGGCGACACGATACTTCGCAAAGCTCGGATCGAGGATTTGGATAGCCGGATCGGGATAGATGGGGCTCGGCGTAAAGCCGATCGCCTGCGCGGATGCCGTTTTTGCAACCGTGGTTGCCAGAGCGGCCACGGAGAGCGTCATGATGTTGCGGCGCGAAAAATTCACGTGGAAATCCTTTGAGTATGGATAGTTGATTTCATATCAATTCGCCCGGTTTGACCGGGGACCGGGACCATGGTCCGCCTCTCAGTTAAGGGCAGTCCATTGTGCGTCGCAACAAATATGATTGCCTTCGGTCGCCTATGGTTAAGCAGCGGTAAAATCCGCCTGAAGGCCCGGATGGGCCTTTGATGCGCTGCGGCAAGAGTAAGATTTTATTATGAAAAAGCGCTTATGAAAAAAGACGGTCAAGTTCGATCGCCATGCGCATGATGTGCACCGTCCGGTACCGCTCCGGCATTTTCCTTTTCCGATGCACCGTCGCTCCTTCAGCGTTTTTTGAGGTATCAGATGCTTAAGAACTTAAAGATTAAAACAAAATTTCTGATGGCGATTGCCATCCTCGCGGTGATTTCCCTGGCGGGCCTGATGTATGTGACCAGCAGGTTCAGCGCCGCCAACGAGGCTTATTCCGGCTTCCTGCAGAAGGAAAGCAACGCGGCAACCTTCGGACCCCGCGGCGCTGCCGGCATGTGGACCGCGACGACATGGCTGAGCCGGGCGCTGGCCCAGGACCCGGCGAGTTCGGCTTTCCAGGATCTTTCCGGCCGGTTTTCCAAGGAATTTTCCGGCGCCCGTGACCGGTTGACCCAGATCCCGGCGCTGGTGCCGAGCCGCAAGGCTGCGATCGACGAACTGCTTGCCGGCGCCGACGCGCTGAAGGCAGTCGGCGACGATCTTCTCAAGGCTCATACCGCAGGTGACCAGGAAAAGGTTCGTGCGCTTTCCGCCAAGCTCGACCAGGCAATCGTCGATCTCTCACCGAAATTCGGCGCCAATAACGGCGCCATGGCCGAAATTCTCAACAACGGCGCCAAGACGTTGAGCCAGTCCGTCTCCAGCACGATCACCTACGCGATCGGCGGCATGCTTCTGGGTATCGCGATCGCCGCCATCCTGTCGATGACGATCGCCCACAAGGGCATCACCGCTCCGATGGCCCGCCTGCGTGAGCGCATGGCTTCGCTGGCTGCTAGTCAGACGGAAGCTCCCATCGACGGCCTCGACCGCAAGGACGAAATCGGCGAGATGGCCAAGGCCGTCGCCATCTTCCGCGACAACGCGCTGGAGCGTGCCCGCCTCGAACGGGAAGCCGAAGACAATCGCGGCCTGTCCGAGCGCGAGCGCCTGGAGCGCGAAGCTCAGAAGGCGCGCGAAGCCGCCGAGATCAAGTTCGCCGTCGACAATCTGGCAGAGGGCCTGAGCCATCTCTCCGACGGCAATGTCTCCTATCGCATCGAAAAGCAGTTCACCGCGACGCTGGACGGTGTTCGCAACGATTTCAACGCCTCGGCTACCAAGCTGCAGACGGCCCTGGAGCAAGTGGCGGAGAATGCCCGCAGCATCCAGGCTGGTTCGGCGGAGATCAAGGGCGCTGCCGACGATCTGGCCAAGCGCACCGAGCAGCAGGCGGCTTCCGTCGAGGAAACCGCCGCGGCCCTCGAAGAGATCACCACCACCGTCAAGGACGCCACCAAGCGTGCTCAGGAGGCCGGCGCGCTCGTTGCCCGCACCCGCAGCGGGGCGGAAAATTCCGGCGAAGTCGTCCAGCGCGCCGTCAAGGCGATGGAACAGATCGAAAAGTCCTCGGGCGAGATTTCCAACATCATTGGCGTCATCGACGATATCGCCTTCCAGACCAATCTTCTGGCGCTGAACGCCGGCGTCGAAGCCGCCCGTGCGGGCGATGCCGGAAAGGGTTTCGCGGTCGTCGCCCAGGAAGTTCGCGAACTCGCCCAACGCTCCGCCAAGGCCGCCAAGGAGATCAAGGCGCTGATCACCACATCGAACGAGCAGGTCAATGCCGGGGTGCAGTTGGTCGGCCAGACCGGACAGGCCCTGGTGACGATCGTTGCGGAAGTGCAGGAAATCAACCGACACGTCAACGCGATCGTGGAGTCGGCTCAGGAACAGTCTTCGGGTCTTCAGCAGATCAACACGGCCGTCAACCAGATGGACCAGGATACCCAGAAGAACGCAGCGATGGTCGAGGAATCGACCGCCGCAAGCCATGGTCTCGCCCGGGATGCGGCATCGCTCAACGAACTGCTGGCCCAGTTCAAGCTGCCCGGCCAGCGCCATGTTCCCCGTCCGGCCGATCGCCGCGACACGCCGGCTGCCTCGCCTGCCCGCAATCTGGCCCGCAGGGTTGCCACAGCCTTCTCCGGCGGCTCCGCGGCCGCTGCTGTCAACAACGACTGGCAGGAGTTCTAGGCGCGCCTGCCGGGATCTGACGTCGCACGGTATTTGGAAATGGCGCAGGGTCCTTTCGGACCTTGTGACCGGCTACCTCTATCCGAGCGCTATCTGTACCCGCGCCTGAGCGCCTGCGGGGGCTGTCCCAAGCCTCTTAGGAACGCCCGCCGCATTCGGCCGGCGTCGCCGAAGCCGGCGGCCTCGGCAATATGTTCGAGCGGCGCGTGGCTGGTCTCGACCGCCATCCGCGCCGTTTCGAGCCGCAGGCGCTCCACGGCCTTGGCCGGTGTCGTGCCGGTTTCGGCGGCAAACGCCCGGGCGAAATTGCGGGGGCTCATCGCCGCCTGGTCGGCGAGGCGCTCGACGGTCAGCCGTTCGGCCAGATGCTCGCGCATCCAGCCGATCAGCGCCAAGAACCTGCCCGTATGTCCTCCGAGATCGACAAGCGCCGAAAACTGCGACTGGCCGCCGGGCCGGCGCTGATGAACGACAAGCTGTTGCGCCGTCCTGCGCGCGATTTCCGCGCCCAGGTCGTCTTCTATGAGAGCAAGCGCCAAGTCGATACCGGCGGAGATGCCAGCCGAAGTCCAGACATGGCCGTCCTGGACATAAATCCGGTCGGCGTGCATTTCTATCCTGGGGTAGCGGCGGGAGAAGTCTTGCGAGCTGCCCCAATGGGTGGTGGCCCGGCGCCCATCGAGCAGCCCGGCTTCGGCGAGCAGATAGGCCCCGGAGCAAACGCTCGTCACGCGCCTTGCGCTCGTGCGCTTGAGCCATTCGAGAATTTCGTGCACCGCCTCCATGGAGCGAATGATCTCGCCGCCCGATATCATCACCGTGTCGAAAGGCCCATCCCGGAGGGGGGCGGCCGACAGTTTGAGGCCTGACGAGCTTTCGATCTCGCCGCCGCCCGGCGCCATCAGCAGCAGGTCGTAACTGCCTGGTCGGAACCGCTCCGCCATCTCGAAAGCCGATGTCGGCCCGGCCGTATCGAGAAGCTGGAAACCCGGATGCACCACGAGAGCAATTGTGCGAGCCATGGCAGTTTTCGCCTGATTAATGTCATTTCAGTCAGACGATAGCAGGGGTAACGTCCCCAGCAAACTGAGGCAATTGATCGATCGGGCGAACTATCATGACGTGGCGGTTTGTTCTTAGAGGCGGGTTGGGGCTTGCTGCGGTCTTCCTGGTGGTCGCCGCGGGCTGGATAATCTCCCTGCCGTCCGGGAAATCGGGCGGCGAAGTCAAACCGGTCCCCGGCGAGGAGACACGCGCCACCGTCGAGGCCTTGAAGCCGCCCAAACGCGTCCGCCCGGTGATTGCCATCGTCGGCATCAATGACGGGACGGAGATCACCGACTACCTGATGCCCTATGGTGTCCTGCGCCGTGCCGATGTGGCCGACGTGGTGGCATTGGCGACGCAGCCCGGGCCCATGGCGCTCTATCCGGCGTTGAAGGTCGAGCCGCAGGCGACGATCGCGGATTTCGACAGGCAGCATCCGGAAGGCGCCGATTACGTCATCGTCCCGGCCATGGTGCGCGAGAATGATCCGGCAGCGCTGCGCTGGATCACGGGCCAGGCGGAAAAGGGAGCGATGATCATCGGGGTCTGCGTCGGCGCCAAGGTAGTTGCTGCCGCCGGCCTTCTCGACGGCCGGATAGCCACGACCCACTGGTATTCGCTGGATAGCTTGCTGAAGGAACATCCGAGCATCCGTCATGTCGCCGACCGCCGCTTCCTTGTCGACGGTCGCGTTGTGACGACGACGGGCATCAGTGCCTCCCTGCCGATGTCGCTGACGCTGATCGAGGCGATCGCCGGGCGAGAGAGAGCCGAGGCTGTCGCGGCCGATCTGGGCGTCGCGAATTGGGATGCGCGACACGACAGCGCCGCCTTCAGGTTCACGCGGCCTTTCGCATTGACGGCAATCGGCAATTCGCTCGCCTTCTGGGGCCGGGAGACGCTCGGCATCGAGCTGTCGCAAGGCGTGGACGAAGTGTCGCTCGCTCTGGTCGCGGATGCCTGGTCGCGCACCTACCGCTCGCGCGTGATGACTTTCGCAGCCGGCACGGATGCGGTGGAGAGCCGCAACGGTATCCGCATCATTCCCGACGAGGTGACCACAAGCGCGTCGGCGGTGCGCGTGCCCGGAGCGCCACTTGCCCTCAAGCCGGCGGAAGCGCTGGATGAGACCCTCAACGCCATCGCCGGGCGCTATCGGGCAAACACGGCCGATTTCGTGGCCATGCAGCTCGAATACGGGAGACGTTGACGCCGCAATGGATGGGTCGCGGTCTCCTGTGTGTCGCGGCTACGCTTCGCTCGTGGACGGAGTCCGTGAGCAGGGTGGCGTATCACTCAGAACAGATTCGGCCTGATCCCGGCGGCGTCCAGCAGGAAGTCGCGGCTTGCCTCCAGTTCCGACCTCAGCCTGGGGATGTCATGCCCCAGCAGCGTGCCCTGCCATTTGCGGATTTTGCCGGCGCAAAGCACCGTCGAGACGTTGGAGCGTTCCATCAGTGTGACCACGGCGCCGGGGACGTGGTTCAACGGGGCGACATTGATGGCATTCGCATCGAGCAGGATGATGTCGGCTTCCTTGCCCGGCGTCAGCGTGCCGGTCTTGTGATCGAGCTTGAGGCCGCGCGCCCCTTCGATCGTCGCGAAGCGGATCACGTCGATCGCCGACAACAGCTTCGGATAGTCTTCGCCGCGCAAGGCCTTGTCGTTCGCCAGCATCCGCTGCAGTGTGATCGCCGAACGCATCTGGGTGAACATGTCGGCGGTCATGGTGCATTCCACATCCGTCGAGAGCGACGGCTGGAGACCGAGGTCGAGCGCCTGCTGCAGCGGCGGATTGCCGTGCCGCATCTGCATTTCGATCGGTACGGAGAGCGATATATGCGAACCCGCATCGGCGGCACGCTTCCAGGCCATGTCGCTCATGCCGGTCATGTGGATGAAGATATTGTCCGGCCCGAATTTTCCAGCCTCCGCCAGCTGGTCGAAAACCGGCTGCATGCCGAACGTGCCGACCACATGCAGCGCGATCGGAATGCCGAGTTCGCGGCCGAGCGCCCAGGCCTCCTCGTGGAAGGGCAGATAGATTTCACCGCCCATCACCATGGTCAGCAGCTGGTCGTCGCTCGCAAAATGCTCGGCCTTGATGCGCCGCGCATCGCCCGGGTATTTTGCCGCGTCGCCCCAGCCTTCGAAATATCCGAAAACGCCGCGTCGCCCGGCATCGCGCAGGGCAGAAATAGCGGCATCCGAATGCTCCGGCGAATGATGGATCTGGCTGACATCCATGACGGTCGTCACCCCGGCGTCGATCTGGGAAAGCCCGCCGAACAATTCGGAAATGTAGACATCCTGCGGCCGGTAGAGGACGGAGAACTTTTGGAGTATCCACTCGTAGTAGTTGGAGGCACTTTCCGGCCGCCCGTCATTGATCAGGATCGCGTCGGCAAGCAGGCTTCGGAGCGCCGTCTCGAACTGGTGGTGGTGGGTATCGATGAAGCCCGGCATGACGACCATGCCGGACGCATCGATGACGGCAGCTTCGGGCGCGTTGATCGAGGCGGCGACCTCGACGATCCGCGATCCGCGGATGAGCACGTCGCCCCTTGCAAAATTACCGACCGCGCCGTCCATCGAAAGCACCGCGCCGCCGCGGATCAGAGTGAGGCGATCGGGATCGCCGACGCCCATGGGCATGTTTGCCGGCGCGGCGATGACCTTGCCGGAGCCGCTACCGAGTTCCGCCGGCGCATGCGCCCGGTTGTTGCAGAATCTGCACATGGTCTTCCCCTCCCAAGGTAAACGGTCACGCCTCCCGCAGCCGAACCTGCACCGGGAAGCTTGTCTGGCATGCGTCTGTCAGCGCGCGGCTGCCTGCCAAAGCGCGATGGTCGGATAATCCTTGCCGTTCCAGTGCTTAAGTTTCTCTGCGAATTCGCGCTGGAAAGAGAGCGGGCCGCTCTTCGCCATATAGTCCTCGTCGTAGATCGCGATGAAGATGGTCAGCGACAGGAAGAAGTGGGCGCCCATCTCGAACAGCGCGACGTAGTCGTGGTTGATCAGCGCTTCACGCTCGGCATCCATCAGCGAATTGACCGTCGAGAGCTCCGCATCGTTGAGCCGCGGACCGATCGACTGTTCCCAGCTTTCGACGAGTGCGCGCGGGTTCTCCTTGTAGCGGCGCAGCAGTTCGGGGTCCCGATCGACGGTGAAGAGGAACTTGTTCACATAATACTTGCTCATGCGGCGGCTCCTTCCGGATACCAGGTGAAGTATGCTTCCATCGTGTGGAAGAGGTCCAGATTGTCATGATAGGCGGTCGGGATCGGCCCGGCGATGCCCATCATCAGGATCAGGTCCATGAAGCCATGGGTCGCGTTGCCGCTCTTCGTCATGCTTTCATGCGTCACGTTTGCGAGGATTTCCTCGATATTGCCGGTCGACAGCCATTCGATCGCCTTGCGGTCGAATTCCGGATCCGGCCCCGTTTCCTTGAACTGGCGCGGGCCTCCGAGTTCCAGCGACAAGTGCCCGCTGCCGACGGCGGCGATGCGCTTGTCGGAGGGATATTCGTCGATGATCTCGCGGATGGCGCGGCCGAGATCCCAGAAACGCTTTGGAGACGGCAGCGGCGGCGCGAAGATGTTGGTGTAGATCGGCACGACCGGCAGGTCGGCATCGGGGCGGGTGGTGATGATCGGGCAGATGATCGAATGGTCGAGCTTCAGCTCGTGGCTGAACGCAAAGTCGAAGCCGCGGTCCATCAGGCCCTGATGCATGAAGTTCGACAGTTCCTCATGGCCTTCCAGCACATATTTCGGAATGCCGAACTCGCGTTCCTCGTTGTAGAAGGTCGCGTCGTAGCGCGGCGCCTTGCCGATCAGGAAGGTCGGGTAGTTGTCGAGGAAGAACTGGTGGAAATGGTCGGCGCCGACCATGACCAGGATATCCGGCCTGGCGCGGGTCAGGGTCTCGCGATAGGCCTCGACCTTGCGTTTCCATTCCGCCGCCTGCGGCATCTGCTGTTCCGGCGGCATGGTTGTCGCCTTCAGGTAAAAAGGGTGGTGGGTGGTCGCAAGGACCGCTGCCAGGGTTGCCATCTTCTCCTCCGAATTTGTCCTGTCTATTAGACCGAATTCTTAACTCGCCGCAGCCATCGATTCCGTTTCCAGCGCCGGCCAGGCCGTCGGATCGTTTTCGAGCGCCGAGCGGATCTCGTCTCCGTGCTGGTTGACGACAGGCGCTGCCCTCACGGTCCTTGCGTGTGCCCCATCGAAGGAATAGGCGGGTCGAACCGTCTGCTCGGCACCTTCCATACGGCCGGCGACCGGCACGAACATTTCCAGATGCCGCGCCTGGGGATCGTCCAGCACATCGGGGATCGTGTTGATCGGCGCGAAGGGAACGTCGAACTTCGAGAAGCGCTCCACCCATTCCGGCCGGGTCCGGGTGGCGAAGATCGCGTTGAGCTCGGCATTCAAGGCGTCGTAATTGTCGATGCGCTTCAGCCGCTGCGAGAACCGTTCGTCCTTGGCGAGTGCCTCGCCCTCGATCGCCTCGACCAGTGCATCCCAGAACTTGTCGAGCGAGGAGAGGTGGAAGGCGAACAGCTTGTCGTCCTTGCAGCGGACGATGAAGGCCTGCGCAAGGCGGGGGCGATCGACGCCGCTCGGCTCTTCGCCGAGGGCAAAATAGCCCATGAACGGTTCGACCGCGAAATGCATCATCGCCTCGATCATGGAAATGTCGATACGCTTGCCCTTGCCGGTGCGGCCGCGTTCTATCAGTGCCGCCGAAATGCCGAGCGAGGCATAGATGCCGGTGATCGCGTCGGCGAGCGCCGGCCCGATGAAGCGCGGCTGTTCAGGGTCGATGGAGACGCTGAGGAAGCCGCTGACCGCCTGGGCGACGGAATCGTAGACAGGCCGCTGGGCATAGGGACCGTCCGGCCCAAATCCGCTGATCGAGCAGTAGATCAGCTTGGGATTGATCTTCGACAGCGTCTCGTAGTCGGCCCCGATCCGGGCAGCCGCACCGGGCCGGAAGTTCTGGATGTAGACGTCGGCCTGGGCGATCAGCTGGTAGAAGATCTCACGATCCGCGTCGCTCTTCAGATCCAGGCCGATCGCCCGCTTGTTGCGGTTATAGGCCTGGAAATGGGCGCTGTAGAAACCGGTCTTAAAGCTGCGATAGGGATCGCCATTGCCGGCCGACTCGATCTTGATGACGTCGGCCCCGAGATCGGCGAGCATCATTCCGGCGCAGGGACCGGTAATGAACGTGCCCTGTTCGACGATCCGGATTTGGTCCAAAGCTTTCAGCATGTGCTGGTCCTAGTTCTCGTTTGCCACGAAGCCCTCGGGGGCAGGGCCGTCATATTCGATGGCTGCCGCAGCGGCTTGGGACATGATGAAGCCGATCGGCCTCGTCTGTTCCTCGAGCAGGTGGCCGATCAGCCCGGCGGTGCGGGCGAGCAGCGGCACGCCCTTCAGGGCCAGCAGCGGATAACCGGCATCGAGCAGCACGCAGGGGATGGCGCTGGACACGTTCATGACCAGCGGCCGGCCGATGATCTCGGGTATGAGCCTTTCGACCGTCTTGGCGATCTCGCAATGAATGCCGGCGACGCCGAGCTCGCGGGCTATCGCCAGCAGCCGCTTGGCACGCGGGTCATGGCCCTTGTGAAGGGGATGACCGTAGCCGGGCACGGGTTTCTTCTGTTCCCTGTAGCCGCGCAGCAGCTTTTCGGCAGCCGCTTCTACCGAGCTGCCGCTCGCCTTCGCCTCTTCCCGGATATCCCGGAAGAAGGCGCCGGAGGTTTCGGAGGCTCCGAGAATGACCGAACCGCAGCCGAGCAGGCCGGCCGCGACAGCGCCCTGAACCGCTTCCGGGGAGGCGGCGAGCGTCATCCGCGCCGCCTGCACGCTCGGCACCAGTCCGTGTTCGGCAATCGCCACCAGCGTCGCGTCGAGCATACGGCGCTGTTTCTCGTCCGGCAGCGAGCCGGCGACCAGCAACCAGGTATATTCCGTGAAGGAAATCGAGCCGACGAGATTGTCCACGAGGTCGTGACCACGGACGATGATCGTTTCCGGGTTGGATGTGCAGATCGCCTGGTATGGCGCCGATTGCTTGCCGATTTTCATGCTGATGTCCTTGAAGAATGGTTAGGCTGCAGCAGTCGCCTTGTCGGCGAGGCGGCTGGCCCACCGGTGGAACTGATCCATGAACTGCTGCAGGAAGAGACGGGTTTCCTCATTGGTGACGTCGCCTTCCGGGGTGATCAGCCCAGGCGTGAGATGGATGAAGGCTTCCGGCAGCCCCATTACGGCAACGTCGAGGCAGCCGAGAATAGCACGCAGGTGCTGCTGCGCGGCTGCGGTGCCGATCCGGCCATAGGAAGCGCCGGTAATCGCCGCCGGCTTGCCGGCCCAGACGCTGCTGTCCCTCGGCCGCGAGCCCCAGTCGATGGCATTCTTCAGCATGGCCGAGATCGAGCGGTTGTGCTCCGGTGTCACGAAAAGCAGCGCATCGGCGCGCCCGATCTCGGCTTTCAGCCGTTCGACCTGCGGGGGAGTGCCTGCATCCAGAATTTCCTGGTCGAATATCGGCAGATCACGGATCGCCACCCATTCGAATTCCATGTCGGCCTTCGCGAGCTTCGTCAGGGCAAGGGCCAGCAGCCTGTTCAGCGACGCCTGCCGTGCGCTGCCGACGATGACGGCGACTTTCAATCGCGCCATGAAACACCTCCCATGCCAGTCTCAAAATATTCGCTTAGCGAATTTATATTCGTATAATGAATTTCGATGACGCGAAGTGTCAAGCCCTGTCGCGGAGGCTTGCGAAAAATTAGGGAGCAACGTGGATCGGAGGATCAGCGGGCGGCGGGGTTCGCCGGCGCCAATGAATGTACGAGGGCGGGGAAACGGCTGAACAGCTGCGACAGCCGGTTGGCCGCAAGCCGCAGTTCCGGAAGGCGCTGCTCGACCAGTTCCTCCGGCGTCAGCCGTGGCGTGTAGCCGGAACTGTTGATCGCACAGACGACCCGTCCGGTATTGTCCTTGACCGGGACGGCGAGCGCGGTGATGCCGTAATCGAGCTGGTCGACGGTGATCGAATAGCCCTTGGCTCGGGTCTCAACCAGGATTTCGCGGAGTTCCGATTCGTCGGTGACCGTGTAATCGGTCAGCTTCACGGGCGTATAGGCCTGGAAAAACCGGTCCATCTCCTCTTCGGTAAGAGCCGCCATCAGCACCCGGCCCATCGACGTCGCGTAGGCGGGATAGGTGACGCCGAGGCTTGCATTGCGCCGCACGCCGCGGCTTTCCGAAAGATGCGCGATGTAGAGCACGTTGGTCCCGTCGAGCACGGCCATGTTGGCGGCATCGCCGAACAGCGAGGTGATCCGGTGCAGTTCCGGCGTCACCGCTTCCTCGACATTGAAGGCGTTCAGGTAGGCGGACCCCAGCGTGAGGATGCGGGGCGCCAGCAGAAAATGCTTGTTGTGCCGGCGGATGAAGCCGAGCGCTTCGAGCGTCAGGACATTCCGCCGGACTGTGGCGATCGACATGCCGACCTTGCGGGAAAGCTCGGCCAGCGTCATCTCCGGATCCTTGGCGTCAAAAGCCTCCAGAACCGACAATCCCCGTGCCAACGCCTCGACGAACTCGGGCGAATTGCTGTCAATCATCGGAATTTCTCCTGCTGCACGGCATTTCGTTCGCACACGGGATTGACAAGCGCAAGACCTGCTGCCTATCGTTATGCGAATATTTATTCGTCTAGCGAATTTTCTTGGGAGGGAAAAGCTATGAAGACACGGCGTCAGTTTCACAAGCTCGTGGCCGCCACGGCTGCGGGTCTTGCCGCTCCTGCGATCCTGGGGAGCAAGGTCTTTGCGCAGGACAAGCCGATCCGGGTCGGCGCCAGCGTCTCGCTCACCGGTCCGCTTGCGAGCACCAAGAACGGCCAGATCGGTTACGAACTCTGGCGCGACGACGTCAACGCGGCAGGCGGCCTTCTCGGCCGAAAGGTCGAACTGGTCATCTACGACGACCAGAGCAGTGCTGCCAACGTGCCGGCGATCTATTCGAAGCTTGTCGATGTCGATGCCTGCGACGTGCTGTTCTCGCCTTACGGCGCCAACCTTTCCGCGCCGGTCATGCCCTTCATCAAGCAGCGCGACCTGTTCATGATCGGCATGTTCGGTCTTGCCGGCAACGATGTCGCCAAACACGACAAGTTCTTCCATAGCGGCCCATGGGGGCCGAATTCCGGGCGGGATTGGGCTCGCGGCTTCTTCGATCTTGCCAAGGCGCAAGGGGTCAAGAAGATCGCCATCATCAACGCCGACCTGGAATTTTCGAAAAACGCCGCCAAGGGCGGCGCGGAAGTCGCCAAGGAATACGGCATGGAGATCGTGTTCAACCAGAGCTACCCGCCGAACACGTCCGACTTCTCCTCGATGATCCGCAACATCAATGCGGGCGACCCGGAGGCGATCTTCATTGCCTCCTATCCGGCCGACAGCACGGCGATCATCCGCGGCGTCAAGGAAATCGGCATTTCCGACAAGGTGAAACTCTTCGGCGGCGCCATGATCGGCCCCCAATACGGCGCGCTGCTCGGCTCGCTCGGCCCCGAACTCAACGGGCTCGTCAACTCGCATACCTTCGTTCCGGAGCCGACCATGCAGACGCCGGCGATCAAAAGCTTTTTCGACCGGTACACGCCCATCGCCGTCAAGCAGGGTGTCGATCCGCTCGGTTTTTACATTCCGCCCTTCTATTATGTCGCCGGCCAGCTGGCGGCGGCCGCGATCACCGGTTCGAAATCGGTCGATCCGGCCAAGATGGCGGCCTTCCTGCATGCCAATAGCGTCGATACGATCGCCGGCAAGATCGCCTTCAACGAGATCGGCGACTGGAAGGAACGGCGCGTGCTGATGGTGCAGTTGCGCGGCATCAAGGGCAACGATCTCGAACAGTTCCGCAATCCGGGCCATCAGGTCATTCTCGACCCGCCGTCCCTGAAGACAGGCGATCTCGCCGGACCCTACAACAAGGCGCGCGCCAGCTAGTCCCTCAACCGATCCAGAGAGCCGGCGAGATGCCGGCTCAAGGACCCTGTACATGCTATCGATCGACATTCTGCTGAACGCCATCGTGACGGGCATTCTGCTGGGCAGCGTTTATGCATCGCTCGCCCTCGGGCTCGGGATCACCTTCGGCATTCTTCACATCCCCAATATCGCCCACCCGACGCTCGTCGTCGCCGGCGCCTTCTTCGTCTACACGCTCGCCCAATGGGGCCTCGATCCGATCGTTGCGGCGGTGATCGGCCTCGTCCCCTTCTATCTTCTCGGGGTCGTGCTCTACGCCTTCTACTCCACCGTCTTCGAACGCAAGGGCGGTGCCAATGTGCTGCAGAGCCTGACGCTGTTCTTCGGCCTGTCGCTGGTGATCGAGATCCTGCTGTCGCTCGGCTTCGGCTCCGAGCTCAAGTCCGTCAGCGTTTCCTATATCGGCTCCAGCCTCAAGCTCGGTGTTCTCACCGTTCCATACCGGCTGCTGATCCCGGCGCTTCTCGCTCCCGTGACGATCGCTGCCGTCTGGCTCTATCTGAGCCGTACCAATTCCGGCACCGCGATCCGCGCGGTCGCGCATGAGGAGCGGGCGCTGTCGATCGCCGGCCTCAACCCGGCCTCCGTCAAACGTCACGCTTTCGGCATCGCCACCGCGACCGCCGTCATCGCCGGCGCCGCCCTGATCATGGTCGGCCCGATCGAACCGTTTGCCGGGCGCTACCAGATCGGCCGCGTCTTCGCGATCGTGGTTCTCGCCGGCATGGGGTCCATTCCCGGCAGCCTGGTGATCGCCATCGTCATCGGTATCGCCGAGGCGCTCGTCTCCAGCTACCTCAATCCCTCCTGGTCCCCCGGCGTCGCCTTCGCGATCCTGCTGTTGGGCCTCGCACTTCGCCCGCAGGGCCTGTTCGGAGCTGCGCGATGAAAAAGAGTTCCCTTCTCTTCCTGGCGGGTGTCATCATCGTCCTTGCGCTCGGCTTCCTGATGCCGTGGCTGCTCAGGAACCCGTTCTATTTCTTCGCCGGCTACGTGGTCCTTCAATATGTGACGATCGCCACCGGCTGGAACATCCTTGGCGGTTATGCCGGCTATATCAATTTCGGCGCGGCCGGCTTTTTCGGCGCCGGCGTCTATCTATCGGCATTCCTGTTCACCACATTCGGCCTGCCGCTGCCGTTCTGCATCCTCGCCGCAGCGGTATTTGGCGCCATCCTCGGCGTGCTGATGGGATATCTGACGTTGCGCATCCAGGGCGTCTATTTCGCCATCGCGACGCTCGGGCTTGTCGTCGTTCTCGAAACCATCGTGCACAATATCTCCGGGCTCGGCGGGGCGAGCGGCATGGCCGTCTACGGCCCGCGGCCGCCCGCCTGGAGCCCCGGGCCATCGCAATACAATTTCACCGTCATGCTGATGATCGCGGTCGCCGGCGTCGCCCTCGCCCGATGGGTGGAGATTTCCTGGATCGGCCGGGGCTTGCGGGCCGTGAGGGCAAGCGAAGACGCGGCCGAATGCTCCGGCGTGCCGACGCTTCGTTTGAAGCTGGTGGCTTGCGCCTTGAGCGGTGCGGTGCTCGCCGCAGCCGGTGCGCCGTACCCGTTCTACACGTCCTTCGTCGAGCCGGTCACCGCCTTCAGCCTGATCATCGGTCTGAACGCCATCGCCATGCCGTTGATCGGTGGCACTCGCACCTGGGTCGGGCCGGTGATCGGCGCTCTCCTGCTCGCTTCGGTGCAGCAGATCGCCACCGTCACCATATCCTCCGAGCTCAACATTCTCTTCGTCGGCGCGGTGCTGATCGCCTTCGTTGCCTTTGCTCCGGGCGGGATTTCCGACCTCTTCGATCGCAACAAGGGGAGGGCCAGATCGTGACGGAACCGGTTCTTTCCCTCAAGGGCGTCGAAAAACTGTTCGGATCGTTCCGCGCGCTCGGTCCCGTCGATCTTGCTGTCGGCGCCGGTGAACGGCTCGGCATCATCGGCCCGAACGGTTCCGGCAAGACGACGCTGATCAACTGCATCACCGGCGTCTACCGGCCGGACAGGGGGTCGGTATATTTCGAAGGCCGGGACATCTCGCATCTCCAAGCCCACAAGCGGGCCAGGATGGGCATTGCCCGCAGTTTCCAGATCCCGCGACCGTTCACCGGTATGACGGTGCTCGAAAACCTCCTCGTTCCGCTGGATTATTGCATCGTCGAGGGAAGCAAGGACGAGCGGGCGAGGTCGGTGCTTGCAAGCGTCGGGCTGTCGGCCCGCATCTCCGATCCGTCCGAAAAGCTGACCCAGCTCGAATTGCGAAAGCTGGAACTGGCGCGCGCTCTCGTCGGAAATCCAAAAGTGCTGATCGCGGACGAAGCGATGGCTGGCTTGTCCGAAGAGGAGATCGATGAGGTTCTGGCGATCCTGTTTGGGCTCAACCGGTCAGGCGTTGCGGTGATCATGATCGAACACATCATGCATGCGGTGATGCGCTTCTCGCAACGGATCGTCTGCTTCGAGACCGGCCGTCTGATCGCCGCCGGAACCTCGTCCGAGATCGCCGAAAATCCGCTCGTCCAGAAGGTGTATTTCGGTGAATAGGCTGACTATTGAAAACCTGTCGGCCGGTTACGGCGCCGTCTCGGTCCTGCGAAAGGTCTCGCTGGAACTGAACGAAAGCGAGATGGTGGCGCTGCTTGGCATGAACGGCAACGGCAAGAGCACATTGCTCAACTGCATCCTTGGTTTCGTGCGGGCAAGTGCGGGGCGGATCGTGCTCGAATGGAACGGCAAAAGCACGGACCTTACGAAACTCCAGCCGCACGAGATCGTCCGGCTTGGCCTGTCGATCGTCCCGGAAGGCCGCCGCCTTGTGCCGAACATCTCGGTCGAAGACAATCTCAAGCTCGCGGGCAGCAATCCCATGGTCCGCGACCGGATGAATCAGAACCTCGCCTACTGTTTCGAGACTTTTCCGCTGCTTCTGGAGCGCCGCCGCCAGATCGCTTCGACCATGAGCGGCGGGCAGCAGCAATTGCTGGCAATCGCCCGTTCGCTGATGACGGCGCCGAAGATCATCATCATCGACGAACCCTCGGTGGGCCTTGCGCCGATCGTCGTGCGAGACGTGCTGAATGCCATCACCCAGCTGCGCGACAAGAGCAACATGACGATCCTGATGGCGGAGCAGAGTTTCTTCCAGGCGATCGATGTGTCGTCGCGCGCCTATGTGCTGGCCCATGGCAGCATTCAACGGGAGTTCAAGCGCTCGGACGGCGAGATCGCCCATGACGAGATCCGCCGCGCCATGCTGGGAGCGCATTGAGGGAAACAGCGGGATTCAGGTAGACGCCCGCTGGATTTTTCGTTGAACGATCGCCTTTGCGAGCTCGGGTCCGCCGAGCATGAAGCTTCTGACGCCGTCGCGGACGATGTCGTCCAGAGGTTCCGGGGTGGGGGTCGCATATACAAACCGGCGGATCGCCAGATAGAAGATGCGGCCGTGGAGACCCCAGAACAATTCGGTCTCCCGTTCGGAAAGCGGCGCCTCGTCCGGGCCGGGCAGGCCCAGTTCGTGGCGGAGTTCCAGGCAGGCAGGTTCGACGATCTGCCGGCGCACGATGTCGAGATAGCGCGTCGTGATGTCGAAGGTCTTCAGGCCGGAGAAGACGAAGATCCGGACCCAGTCGTAGTGGAAGACGCGCTCCACGTAGCGCAGGTAGAATTCGGTCAGCCGGCTTTCGAGTGATAGGCGGCGATCGACGATGAGGTCGGCCCAGCTATCGTCCCAGCGGCTGAGATAGACATGTTCGTAGACCCGCTCGATCAAGGCTTCCTTGCTGGGAAAATGCCGGTAGATCGCTGAATGGGTGATGCCGATGCGCTTGGCGAGTTCGCGAGTCTGGCCCTCGAAGCCGTGCTCGGCGAAAAAGCGGACGGCTTCTTGCAGGATGAACTGTTCGCGCTCGTTTGCCCGCATGTATTGCTTGGGACGCCGCGGTTTTTCTCCGCCACCTTCACCCTCAAGGCTCTTTTGCTGATCCGTCATGCCTGCCCTGATCTGCCATGCCCGTCACCGAGTCACCGGTCACTCGTTGCCCATAGCGATACCGCGGTCAGCGTTTGAGACCAAGTGGTAATTTTATTTGAGACCAATTGGTTATTTTCCTTGACCGCTGGATCGACCTGCGAAATATTGTAACCAAGTGGTCACAAAACCGGAGGGCCACGTTGGGAGGAGCCGGTGAAGGCGAGAGCTTTCGATTACATGCGCCCGAAACGCGTGCAGGAGGCATTGGAAGCTTTCGTGGGCGCCGATGGCGATGCGAGCTATATTGCGGGAGGGCAAAGTCTCGTCCCGGCGCTCGCGCTTCGGCTGCAGGCCCCCGGCCTTCTCATCGATATCGCGCGCCTTGACGAACTGCGCGGTCTTTCCGTTGCGAGCGGTCATCTGCGCATCGGCGCGACCAGCCGGCACTGCGAAATTCTGGGCTCGGACCTCGTGCGGGAACACGCGCCGCTGCTTGCAAAGGCGGCTCCTTTCGTGGCGCACCCGGCGATCCGCAACAAAGGCACATTTGGCGGCAGCCTGGCGCTTGCCGATCCCGCGTCGGAATTTCCCGCCATGGCGCTGGCGCTTGATGCGAGCATCGAAATTGCCTCTGTTGAAGGTAGCCGCCGCGTCAGGGCGGAGGATTTCTTCATCGATCTCTATGAAACGGCGCTTCAGCCCGGCGAGATCATCACCTCGATATATGTACCGCTGGCCACCACGAAGACGCGGACAGCCTTCGACGAACTGGCACGCCGGCGCGGTGATTATGCGATCGTCGGGGCCGGCATCGAGGCGGAGATGCAGGGCGATTTTGTCGAGCGCATGCGGATCGCCTTTCTTTCGGTGGGCTCGACGCCGGTCAGGGTGCGCGCGGTCGAAGCCGCGCTGACCGGGCGGCAATTGACGCCGGAGGCGATCCGGCAGGCACAGGACGTACTCGGCACGGAGCTTGACCCGGTCGGCGACGAGCACACGCCTTCCGAGATGCGCCGGCATCTTGCAAGGGTGCTGCTCGGAAGGCTGCTCGGCCGGCTGGAGGCGAATCTATGAGCGGCAAGGTGGCGATTTCGCTGACTGTGAACGGCGAGACAATCGAGGCGCTGGTTGCGCCGCGCACGACGCTTGCCGATTTCCTGCGGCAGGACATCCAGCTCACCGGCACCCATACGGGTTGCGAAATGGGTGTCTGCGGCGCCTGCCTGGTATTGCTGGACGACCGGCCGGTGCATGCCTGTCTGATGTTTGCCGTTCAGGCCGATAGCTGCGCCGTCGAGACGGTCGAGGGCCTGACCCATCGCAGAGCGATCGATGATCTCCAGAAGGCGTTTCATGAACGCAATGCATTGCAATGTGGCTTCTGCACTCCGGGCATGCTGGTGAGCGCCTACGGGATTCTTGGCTCCGGCGATGAGCTCGATCGTGACGGCATCCGTGACGCGCTCTCCGGAAACTACTGTCGCTGTACCGGTTATGAATCGATCGTCGATGCGATCGAAACGACGGCGAGACAGCGTCGGCAGCATAGGGAGGAGGAGAAGGCATGAACGCGTTCGCCGGCTCCATCGACAGGCCTAACTCCTATATCGGTCGCTCGGTATCGCGACCGAATGCCAAGCGTCTGCTGGAAGGCAGGGGGCGGTATGTGACCGATCTCGTGCTGCCGCGCATGCTGCATGCCGCTTTCGTCCGCAGCCCTTACGCTCATGGAAAAATCGTTTCGATCGATATCGAGGAGGCAAAGGCCCTCTCCGGCGTTCGCGCGGTCTTCACGGGCGAGGACCTGGTATCGATCTGCGCGCCCTGGACCGGCACACTCGACCATTTCAGCAACATGACGTCTCCGCCGCAGGTGCCGCTACCGCTTGGAAAGGTCATGTGGTCAGGGCAGCCGGTCGTGCTCATCGTCGCCGACAGCAGGGCAATCGCCGAGGATGCCGCGGAGCTGGTGATCGTCGATATCGATGAGCTGCCGGCGCTGGCGGATCCGGTCCAGGCCATGTCTGCCGAAGCGATTTCGCACGAACTTGACGACAATATCTGTTTTGCCACGACGCTCGACAGCGGCGGCGTCGAGGAGGCATTCGAAGCCGCCGATGCGAGGGTCGAGCAGAGCTTCACTTTCGGCCGGCACACGGCTGTGACGCTGGAACCGCGCGCGATCGTTGCCGATTACGATCCGAGCGAGAACCGGCTGACTGCCCATCACGCGACCCAGACACCTTATCAGTTCCAGGATGTCTATTCCCGCCACTACGGCATTCCGGAAGCCAATGTCCGCGTCATCGCGCCGGATATCGGCGGTTCGTTCGGAATGAAACTGCATGTCTATCATGAGGAGATGGCGGTCGTCGGCGCGTCGATCCTGCTCGGTCGCCCTATCAAATACGTCGCCGACCGGATGGAATCCTTCGTCTCGGATATTCATGCCCGCGACCACCGGATAACCGGGCGTCTTGCCGTCAGCAGGGACGGCCGCATCACCGCCATGGATGTGGACGACATAACCGCGATCGGCCCCTTTTCGAGCTATCCGCGCACCAGCGCAGTCGAAGGAAACCAGGTCATCCGACTGATGGGCGCCCCTTATGACTTCTCTTCCTATCGCGCCAACCTTTCGGTCGTGTTCCAGAACAAGGTCCAGACCAGCCAGTATCGCGCCGTCGGCCACCCGATAGCCTGCGCGGTGACGGAATGCCTGGTCGATGCCGCGGCGCGCGGACTAGGTCTCGATCCGTTCGAGATCCGCGAACGCAATCTCATTCCGGACAACAGCTATCCCCGCATATCGCCGACCGGATACCAATTCGAAAAGCTTTCCCATCAGGTCTGTCTCGCGCGACTGAAGTCGATCATGAATTACGATGCTCTTCGTGCGGAGCAGGCGGATCTGCGGGCGAAGGGCACCCTCCGCGGCATCGGTATCGCCCTTTTCGTAGAGATCACCAACCCAAGCCCGGCTTTCTACGGCGTCGGTGGTGCGCGGATTTCCGCGCAGGATGGAGCGATCCTCAAGCTCACGCCGTCCGGTGAGGTGCATTGTTCGATTTCCGTGACCGAACAGGGGCAGGGGACGGAGACCATCATCGGCCAGATCGTCGCGGACCAGCTCGGCGTCGATCGTGAAAAAGTGCGGGTGATGACCGGCGACACTGATACGACACCCCACGGTGGCGCCACCTGGGCGTGCCGTGGGGCCGGAATCGGCGGCGAAACGGCGCTGCAGGCGGCGCGCAAGCTGAAGGCGAATCTGCTCGCCGTTGCGGGCCTCATCCTGCAGGCGCAACCAGGCGAGCTCGATATCCGCGCTGACTGGATCGTTGAAGCGGTCACCGGCCAGCAACGCCTCAGCCTGGCGGAAGTCGCGCGCATCGCCTTCTTCCGGTCGGACACGCTGCCGCCCGAAACTCAGGCGCAGCTTTCCGTGGTGCATCACTATGCGCCGCAGGGATATCCGTTCGCATTCACGAACGGAGCCCAAGGCTGCCTGGTCGAGGTCGATGCGGATACCGGCTTCGTGAAGATCCTCAAACATTGGGTTGTCGAGGATTGCGGTCGCATCATCAACCCGCTGCTGGTGGACGAACAGGTGCGGGGCGGCGTGGTGCAGGGGCTCGGCGCGGCCTTTTTCGAGGAATGTCTCTACAACGACGAAGGTCAGCTCACCAACGGTTCGCTCGCCGATTACCTCGTTCCGATGGCCTGCGAGATGCCGGATATAGAGATTTCTCACGTCGAAACGCCGACCCGGGACACCGAACTCGGCGCAAAGGGCTGCGGCGAAGCAGGGACGGCGGCGGCTTCCGCCGCCGCGATGAATGCCGTCAACGACGCACTTGTAGGTCACGGCGCGGTGCTGACGCAGATACCCATGACGCCGACGCGCATATTGAAGGCGCTCGGCACGATCTGAACGCAATAACGATCCGATCTCAGGAGGAGGACAGGATGACGAACGGAATTGAGAAGCTGGCTTTAAGGCCGATCGGCCGCCGTACAGCCCTTATCGGGCTGGCCGGCGTGGCCGGGACGCTTTCGATGCCATGGATAGCTCGGGCGCAGGCAGAAACCATCCGCATCGGTTTTCCGACGCCCTTGACCGGCCCTTTCGCTGCCGAGGCCAACGACCAGGTCCGGAGCGCCCAGCTCGCCGTAAAGCTCGCCAACGACAAGGGCGGAATTGCCGGCCGCAAGGTCGAGCTCCTGGTGCGCGACGATAAGCTGAATGCCGGCGAAGCCGCCACCCGCACGCTCGAGCTGATCGAAAAGGACAAGGTCCATGCGGTGGTCGGCGCACTTTCGAGCGCCGTACAGCTTGCGGTCAACGAGGTGACCCGTGCCCGCAGCATGCTGTACATCTCGATCAGCCAGTCGGACACCATCAACGAGGTCAAGGATTTCAGCCCCTATACGTTCCATGAGGCGTTAAATCCGACGATGACGACCGCGGTTGTCGCCAAGCACAGTTTCAAGAAGGGTTCGAAGGTCGCCTACCTTGTTGCCGATTACGCCTACGGGCACGAAATGCTGCGTGGTTTCAAGCGGGCGGCCAAGGAAATCGGTGCGCAGACGGTCAGCGAAATCCTGCACCCGTTTGGCGCTGCGGATTATTCGACCTTCATCCCGACCATCCTGTCGTCAGGCGCAGACATCCTCTGCATCTGCAATTTCGGCCGTGACCAGGCCAATTCCATCAAGCAGGCGGTGGATTTCGGCGTGAAGGACCAGATGAAGATCGTCGTGCCGGTTCTGCTGCATAACCAGCGGCTTGCGGTCGATCCCGAAGTCTTCGAAGGTGTCACCGGCGGCGCGAACTATTATTGGGGCCTGGAAGAAACCATGCCTTCCGCAAAGGCGTTCAACGACGCCTTCAGGGCCATGTACAAGGGAACGATCCCGACCGACTACGGAGCTTACGGCTATACCGGTGTCGCTTCCCTGTTGATGGCCATCGAAAAGGCAGGCGGGACGGAGCCACAGAAGGTGATCGCGGCTCTGGAAGCACTGAAATACGATATCGCCAAGGGGGAGCAGTCCTATCGCAAGTGCGACCACCAGTCGATGCAATCGGTACTCGTCCTGGAATCCAAGGCGAAAAGTGCCATGAAATCGGATGCCGATCTTTTCAAGATCGTCGCTGCGGAACCTGCATCGGAGAGCGTGCTGCGAACCTGCTCCGAACTCGGCTTCAAGAGCTGATACCCTGGGACGGATGAGGTCATGACTGTCCAATTGATTGCAATGCAGCTGTTTTCGGGGCTCGCTCTGGGCGCAGTCCTGATCATGGTTGCGCTCGGCCTGTCGATCATCTTCGGCATGCTCGGCATCGTGAACTTCGCACATGGCGCACTGTTCATGGTGGGAGCTTATGCGGGGCTCTACGTGGCCGGCCTGACGGGGAGCTTCTGGTGGGCTCTCCTGATCGCGCCGGTCATGATCGGCCTGTTCGGCATGCTGATCGAGCGTTTCCTCATCCGTCCACTCTATGGCCGCTCGCCGGACGATCCGCTGCTTCTGACGTTCGGCCTCGGTTACGTGCTGGTCGAAGCGGTGCGCATCCTTTTCGGCACCGACGGCATTCCGTTCTCGACGCCGGCAGCCCTGCGCGGCGTGGTGAACCTCGGTATCGGATTTTTCCCGCTCTACCGGCTGTTCGTCATTGGTGTGGTTGTCGCTGTCCTGTTGCTGCTGTGGATCGGCCTCGAAAAGACGAAATTCGGCCTGATCGTCAGGGCTGGTTCCGCCGATCCGCTGATCATGCGCGTGCTGGGTGTCGATATCAGCAGATTGTGGTTGGTCGTGTTCGGCATCGGCGTCGGCATCACGGCACTCGGCGGAGTGCTTGCTGCACCGATGCGCAATGTCAGCCCGGAGATGGGCACGCTGGTGCTGGCCGAAGCCTTTGTGGTGACGGTCATCGGTGGCATGGGCTCGCTTCCCGGCGCCGTCATTGCCGGCCTGATCGTCGGCGTCTCGGTCAGCATGACATCGCTCTTCGCCCCGGAAATGGCGACGATCGTCATGTTCGCGCTGATGGCGCTCATCCTGCTGGTACGTCCGAACGGCCTTTATGGCCGCGCCGCGCCTGGACTCTAGGGAGATCGCCATGTCCGTCATCAGAAATGCGGAACTCGCCCCCGCGCCCGCCCGACGCAGCTTCGCGACACTGTTTTCCAACGTCGGTCGCTGGCGGGTGCCGCTTTCAATCCTGGCGCTCTGCATCCTGCCCTGGGTGCTGCCCTCGCAGGCGCTGGCCGTCAACGTCCTGATCTACGGCCTCGTCGCTGTCGGCTACAATCTGCTCTTCGGTTACACCGGCCTGCTTTCCTTCGGTCATGCGGCATTTTTCGGAGCCGGAGCCTATGCCACGGGTATCGCGATCGGTGCTTTCGGCGTCCCCTGGTTCATGGCGATGCTGATCGGCGTGCTGTTTTCGGGCCTGCTTGCCGCCGTCATGGGGGTGCTCGCCATCCGCACACGTGGCATCTACTTCTCGATGGTGACGCTCGCGCTGGCACAGCTCGTCTACTATGCGGCGCTGCAAGCCTCCTCGTGGACCGGCGGCGAGAATGGCTTGCGCGGCTTTACGGTCAGCACGCTGCATCTTCCCGGCTTCTCGGTAAATTTCCTCGACCCTTTGGTGAAATATTACGCGATCATGATCGTGGTCGCGGCGGCGCTCTGGTTCGTGTCGAGGGTATTGAATTCGCCTTTCGGCGCGGTGATCGAAGCGATCCGCGAAAACGAGACGCGGGCGCGCGCCTGCGGCTATGATGTCGAGCGAACCAAGCTGTTGTCCTTCATCCTTTCAGGAGTTCTCTGTGGGCTCGCAGGCACGCTGTCGGCGATGCATCTGTCGATCGTGCCCCTGGACTCGCTCCACTACCAGACGTCCGGTCTGATCGTGATGATGACGCTGCTCGGCGGCGCCGGCAGCTTCTTCGGTCCCTTCATCGGCGCGCTGGCGTTTCTTTCGATGGAGGACATCTTCTCGCTCTGGACATCCAACTGGCAGCTGATTGTCGGCGTGATCTTCATCCTCTTTGTCCTCTATCTGCCGAAGGGCATCTGGGGCACATTGATATCCTGGGGCAAAAGCCGATGAGCGCACCCATCATGAGCGTCACCAATGTCGGCAAGCAGTTCGGCGGACTGGTCGCACTGAAGGATGTGACGGCCGATTTCAAGGAGGGCCAGATCACCGCCATCATCGGGCCGAACGGTGCCGGCAAGAGCACGTTCTTCAATATCCTGTCCGGCGCGCTGAGGCCTTCGAGCGGGACGCTGAGGTTTCGCGGCGCGGATATGGCGGGCGTGCCGCAGCACGACTACGTGCACCGCGGCATCGCCCGCTCGTACCAGATCACCAACATCTTCCCCAACCTTTCCGTCCTTGAGAACGTCCGTGTCGCGGCACAGGCTTTCCGGTCCCGCATGAACATCTGGGCAGACCGCGGTACCGACAGGGATAGCGAGGACAGGGCCTCGGCAATGCTCGCATCGGTTGGGTTGTCGGCGCGGGCGGCGACGCCGGCCAAATTCCTGGCGCACGGACAGCAGCGTGCGCTGGAAATCGCGATCGCCCTGGTGGCGGATCCGGCCCTTCTTCTGCTTGATGAGCCGACCGCCGGGATGGGGCCGGAAGAGACGCGCGAAATGGTGGCGCTGATAGAGAAGCTGGCGGCACAACGCACGATCCTGCTCGTCGAGCACAAGATGAAGATGATCCTCGGCCTCAGCGACCGCGTGCTCGTACTTCATCATGGCCAGCTGCTGGCCGATGGGACACCGAAGGAAATCCAGGCGAATCCCGAGGTTCGCCGTGTCTACCTGGGGCAAAATGATGGCTATGCTTGAAATCGAAGGCCTGAACGGCTGGTATGGCGCGAGCCACGTACTTCACGGGGTATCGTTCGCGGTGGAACCGGGCGAGATCGTCGCGCTTGTCGGCCGCAACGGTGCGGGCAAGACGAGCATCATCCGTTCGATCATGGGGCTCATGCCGCGCACCACCGGCGTCATCCGGTTCGACGGCGAAGACATATCCCGGCTCAAAGCGCACGACCGCTATGTCCGCGGCCTCGCCTATGTTCCGGAAGAACGTCGTATCGTGCGCGGGCTGACGGTGCTGGAAAACCTGCAGCTGGGGCTCGTCGCCGACCGCAAGCGGATCGACGAGGCGGCTGCGATCGACGAGATCGCCCGCAGTTTCCCCCGTTTGAAAGAGCGGTTGAATCAGGAGGGTGTCACGATGTCGGGCGGCGAGCAGCAGATGTTGGCGATAGCCCGTGCCATGATCGCCCGGCCGAAGATGATCCTGCTCGACGAGCCGTCGGAAGGGATCATGCCCGTGCTGGTCGAGGAGATGGGCGCTCTGTTCAGGCGGCTGCGGGAGGAGGGGACGACGCTGCTCCTCGTCGAGCAGAATGTCGAGTGGGCGCTGAAGCTCGCGGACCGGGCGGTCATCGTCGACCAGGGCGAGATCGTCTATCGCAGCGATGCGGCGACACTTCTGGCGGACAAGGACATCCAGGAGCGATACTGCGCGGTCTGAATCGGCTGTCCGCTGATCCAACACCATCATCATCATCGAACACAGGGCTTCGTTGCTGACGCGGCGAAGAGCGGTATCCCTATGGAAATCACCGGAGAGTACCGGCTGGAAGAGCCACGTGAGAACGTGTGGGTGAGGCTCTTCGATCCGGATGTCCTGCGCCGTTGCATCCCCGGCTGCAAGGAGCTGACGCAGACGGCCGAGAACAGTTTCGACGCGAAGGTCGTGCTCAAGATAGGCCCGGTTTCCGCAACCTTTGCGGCTACCGTCGAGATCCGCGATATCGAGGCGCCTGAGAGTTGCCGCATCATAGGCAAGGGAAACGGCGGCATCGCCGGTTTCGCCAAGGGAGACTGCGTTGTCAGGCTTGCGCAGGATGGCGACGCCACCATCCTGACCTATCGTGCCGATGCGGACATCGGCGGAAAGATTGCAGCGCTGGGCGGCAGATTGGTGCAGGCGACATCGAAAAAGCTCGCCGACCAGTTCTTTCTTTCGTTCTCATCGCGCGAAGATTGATGCGGGCTCACGCGGCTTGAACCGGAGATGCCCCTCACTTGAAGTGGGGGTTGTCCTCCCGTTCCAGCACCGCCCTCACGGCAGCCCGCTCGAGCATCTGGTTCTGATGCCTTGTGAAGCTCTTCAAGCTGTCCATGGGCAGTCCGTTGCTCCTTCCCCAACCGTAGAAGACGAGGGCGTAGGGATCCACCACCGTGTACCGGTCGCCCATGATCCACTCGTTGTCGGCGATCAGGCCGTCTATCTCCTGCATGCTCTCCCAATAGGAAGACACTGCCTTTGCGCGGACGTCGTCATAGACTTCTTTTCTTTCGACGAACCTATAAGGCCTGAACTTCGCTCTCTGGAAAATATGAGGCGTATTCGAGAACCAGGCCATCTGGGAGATGCAGAGCGTCTGGCCGAGGGTGTCGGCCGGGAACAGGCCGGCGTCCGGGCTGGTCAAGGCAATAAACGTCAATATCGCGGTGTTTTCGGTGATCACCCTGCCATCCGGGGCGATGAGCGCCGGCACTTTGGCGCGGGGATTGATTGCGAGGTATTCCGGCGTCAGATGCTGGTTTTCCGAGAGCAGCGTCTTCACCGGCCTAAACGGCTTGCCGGTCTCCTCGAGGGCGATGTGCGATGCCAGCGCACAGGATCCGGGACTGTAAAACAATGTCAATTCCCCGGTCGGGTTCGATATTCCGCCCGCGGCTGCAGATAGATCCGTCATTCTCCACTCTCCTTCTTATTCGGACTCGGCCGTGCCTGCCGTCTCGTCATGCCATCAGGGCCTTCATGATCCGATCGCGGGTCATCGGCATGTCGTGGATGCGCGTACCCAGTGCATGGGCGACCGCATTGCCGATGGCCGCTGCCGTTGGCCCACCCGCGCATTCGCCGACGCCGATCGGCGGATATTCATTTGCCTCGACGAGCTCGACGCGAATCTCCGGTATTTCCGAAAAGCGGATGACCGGATAGCTTTCCCAGTCGAGTGTCGCGATACCCTGCGGGCCGAAGCGGACCTCCTCGATCAGCGTCCAGCTGATGGCCTGGACGATATTGCCTTCGATCTGGTTGAGAATTCCGTCGGGATTGATGGCAAGCCCGGCATCGACGGCGCACCAGATATCCGTGACCCGCACTGCCTCGTCCACCTCGACGGCGGCGACGACCGCCGCATAGGCCGAGGAATTCTTGTACCGGGCCAGGCCGATACCCAGCCCGCTTCCGGCGCCCCCGGCATCGCGGGATGACCAGTTCGCCATCGCGGCCGCTTTCTCGAGGACGCGGCGGGCGCGAGGGTCGGAAAGAATGGCCAGCCGGTACGCAACCGGATCTTCGCCTGCGCGCCCGGCCAGATCATCAAGGAGGCCTTCGATGGCAAAGACGTTCAGCGTCGCTCCCAGGCCACGCAGTGACGACGTCCTCACCGGCACGTCATGAATCAGATGGAGTTCAATCCGCTTCGGGCCGATGTCGTAAAGAGGAATGCCATTGCGGGCAGCTCCACCACCGCGTTCAAGCGGAATGTCGAAGGGCTTGCGGTCAGGTGGCGGCGTCTTCATGGCGTGGGCGGCGAGCAGGCTGGCGCCGCCGACGCCGGGCCGCTGGCCATGGGTGGCGCTCCAGATTTCCGTGGTCCAGTCGATGGGCCGGCCGGTCCCGTCCAGTCCCGCATGGACGGTGACGGTCATGGCGGAGGAGAGCGGCTCATAGCCGAATTCCTCTTCGCGCCGCCACATGAGGCGGATCGGCTGGTCGGGCAGCGCAAGTGCCACGAGGGCAGCGTCCAGGGCGGCGTCGTCGGCACCGTTGTGACCATAACAGCCGGCTCCCTGGACATGATGGCAGGCAACCGCGTCGAGAGAAAATCCAACCGTCCTTGCGATATTCTCCCGCAGCGGGTGCATGCCTTGTGCATGGGACCAGACGGTAAGGACACCGTCGCGGTAGAGCGCAACCGCGCAGGAGGGCGCGATGGAGCCGTGCGAAAGGAACGGGCGGGTGAAGCGTGCGCAGACGCGGTCCATCGCCGGCTCCGGTGGAGGATCGCCCATCAGACGATCGTCCGACGGCTGGGAGGCGACCCAGTCAGGCGTCGCCTGTTCAGGAGCGAGACTGAGGGCATTGTCCCAGACGGCGCACTCCGTCGCGGCGACGGCCGCAGCGCGGACCGCGGTCTCATCGGTGCCGGCGAATGCCACGAAATTGTCAAGGCGAACGATGCGAATGTCGCCCCCCGCTCTGCGCCGGATCATCTCCTCATCCAGTTGCAGAAGCATGGCGCCGCGCCCGGGCTGGCGCAGTGTTCGCGCGTGCAGCATTCCGGGAAGCATCATATCCTGGATGAAGCCGGACCCGGTGAGCTTGGCCGGCAGATCCAGCCGTGGGACAGATCGGCCGACCAGACGGTGAGCGCTGCGCGGTTTTGGCGGAACCGCGCCCGTGGCCTCGGCGGAAAGGTCGAGTTCGCCAGCAATGCTCCAATAGTCGATGCCGCTCGGCGAACCGTTTTTCAAGAAGGCGCCATCTGCGACCGTCAGTTCGTCGGGTGCGGCGTTCAAACGCAGCGCTGCCCGCGCCAAGGCAAGTGCACGGACTTCCGCCGCCACGAGCCGGATCGCGGCACCGGAATGCTCGATGGACCAGCTGGATGCGGTATAACCTTCGCCGGGACCCTCGACGCTGTTACCGGACATCATCCGCACCTGGTCAATCCGAAGATCCAGTTCCTCCGCCGCGATCTGCGCAAGGGCCGTCAGCACGCCCTGGCCGAGTTCCACCTTGCCGGTGCCGATCCGCACCGTGTGGTCGTCCTGAAAGCGAAGCCAGCGGTCGAGACGGGGATTGTCCTTGAGGCTGAAGGTAAGGGCGGTCATCATGCCACCTTCTCACGCATGTTGGCTGCCGCCTTGAGCACAGCGCGCAAAATGCGGGGGTGCGAACCGCAGCGACAGAGATTTGCGTCGAGCGCGGCGGCGATTTCGGCCCGCGTCGGATCGGGATTGCGATCGAGGAAAGCCTTGGCCGCGATGAGAATACCCGAGAGGCAATAACCGCATTGTCCTGCCTGTTCGTCGAGGAATGCCTGCTGCAGCGGATGCAATGCCTCCGCAGACCCCAAGCCTTCAACCGTCGTGATGGTGCGGCCGGAAAGCGTGCCGATCTCCCGGCTGCAGGAATAGGCGGCAACGCCGTCGATCAGGACCATGCAGGCGCCGCATTGCTCCAAGCCGCAGCCGTACCGGCTGCCTTTCAGCCCCAGGTGATTGCGCAGCACGTCCAGAAGCGGCGCTGTCGAAGGCACGTGCAGTTCATGCGCCTGCCCATTGACAGTCAGGGTGTGGCATTCGTTCATCCAGTTCAATCCATCCTGTTGCCCGCATCTCGATCCCGGCCGAGCGCCGAGAAGATGTTTCTCTCCTCGTCGGCCATCGGTCTGGCTGCGATCCAGCTCGTCGAGGCGGTGATCCTCCGGCCTACGTCCATGCCCCGCCAAACCGGTTCCAAAGGGGCGTCGCGGCGAGGTGATGCGGCCGCGACACCGATAAGGCCCTATTGCGCCCAGACAAGCAGTTTAGGTCGGCTCGACAAGTCCGGCCTTTACCAGCGGCTCGATCGACCGGATCTCGCGTTCGATCGCGCCGGCCATTTCGTCAGGCGAATTGACGATGGGTGTCAGTCCAAGCGACGCAAATTTCTTCTGTGCCGCCGGGGTATCGCTCCACTCCTTGATGGCGGTATGGATCTTGGCTACGATCTCCTTGGGCATTCCCTTTGGACCGACAGCGCCGAACCATAGGGTCTGTTCGTATCCGTTGAGGCCCTGTTCTGCGACGGTCTGCACTTCCGGCAGCTCCGGAATCCGCTTGGCCGAGGTCACCGCAAGCCCGCGGATTTTTGCCTCGCGGATATGGGGAAGATAGTTGGACGGGGCATCGAGCGCGAAGTGGATGTGTCCGCCCAACAGATCGGCCAGCAACGGCGGGGAACCCTTGTAGGGAATATGATTGATCTGCACGCCGGCCATCTGGCCTATGATGGCAGCGGCGATGTGCCCCTTGGTCCCTGCGCCCGGATTTCCGATATTCACCTTTCCGGGGTTTGCCTTTGCATAGGCGATAAGTTCCTGGACGGATTTTGCCGGGGCCGAAGCGCTTGCGCTGAGCAGCGCCGGGCTTTCAGCAACAATCGAGATCGGCGTGAAGTCCACCTGCGGATCATATGCAAGGTTCTTTTGCACCACCTTGTTGGCCGCGATCGGCGCACTGCCGCTGATCATGATCGTATAGCCATCGGGTGCTGCGCGCGCGAGCCTGCCGCCGGCCAGGGCCCCGGCTGCGCCAGCGTGGTTTTCGATGACGAATTGCTGGCCGTATTTGGCGGTCAAGGCGTCGGCGACCAGCCGGGCGATAATGTCACTGGTGCCACCCGGGGGATAGGCCGAGATCACCACGACCGGTTTGCTCGGCCAACTGTCGGCCAGCGCAATTCCCCTGGACGCCAGCATGGCGGCTGTCCCGCCCAATACGATAAATTCCCGCCTGTTCATTATACGTCTCCTCCCACCCGTTGAATCGAGTTCCATAGGCGCAACACTATCGCGCCGCATTGTGTCCGCGAACCTCTGACTGAGACCATTCCGCTGCTTGGAATGGTCCTTTCAATTCCAAGCCATGGCCGTCAGTCCTTGCCGGCAAGCCAGCGTTCCTCGCCTTCGTGAAAAGCGCTGAGTTGGTCCGGCTGGTCGTCGCCCAGCAAATCGGATTTTACATTCACTCCGCGCGTGTGCTGGATATATGCCAGAAACTTGTAGGAAGGCCGCATCGTCGACAGGACGGACCAATCGATGGGAAGGACCTCCGACGGGTTGACGGGCTTGACGATGTCCCTCTCGAACAGGACCTCGAAGGTAAGTAGTTTCCAGGCGCCGCCCTCCCGCACGGCGCGGGAGAAGAACCGGCAGAAGACGTGAAGGTCGATTTCGACGCCCCCAGGCCTCGCGCGGTTGAAGATCATCGCCGGGCTTTCCACCGTTGCCCGGTCCCCCGTCACTTGCGCAAAGGCGGGAAAGACCCAGTGTTTGCTGTTGCCGGTCGCCTTCATCCACTCGCGCGTAGCGTCCACATAGGCCTGACCGCCGTGTCCATCGTACCAGCTTGTTCGGACATAGGCGTCGCGGTGGAAGCATACGCTCATCACCTCAAAACGACGCTGGTCACGTGCGAAGCGTTCGCGGCGCACGAGATCGAAGAGTTCTTCGCGGTCTAGAAGGGCCTTTAGGCGCGTACCGTCGTCCTGTTGCATCAGGGTCTCCTGGAAGTTGGTGCGTATGGATCCGTGCTGTGCCGATCAGTCGACTTCCTGCAGCCCTTCCTCGCGCACCTTGCGAAAGCGCGGCGACACGATCGAGAGGAGCAGCAGGGCGGCGACGACCAATGTTCCGAGACTGAGGGGGCTGGTGAAGAAGACGCTTGCATCTCCGTGGGAGATCAGCAGCGTCCGGCGCAGATATTCTTCCGCCATGGGACCAAGGATCATGGCCAGGATGAGCGGCGCGGGCTCTGCTCCCGTCCGCTTGAAGAAATATCCAAGCACGCCGAACAGTGCCATCATGTACACGTCGAAAACGCTGTTGTTGATGCTGTAGACGCCGATGGCCATGAACACGCAGATCATCGGGAATAGAAAATGGTACGGCACCGAAATCAGCTTTGCCCACATGCCCACGAGCGGCAGGTTCAGGAACAGCAACATCAGGTTGCCAATCCACATCGAGACGACCAGGCCCCAGAACAGGGCTGGCTGCTGGGACAGGATTTCCGGCCCGGGCTGGACACCCTGCACGACCAGCGCTCCAATCATCAGGGCCATGGTGGCGGTTCCCGGCAGGCCGAGCGTCAGCATCGGTATGAAGCAGGTTTGCGCAGCGGCGTTGTTTGCCGCCTCCGGTGCCGCTACCCCCTCGATCGCACCCTTGCCGAATTCCTCGGGACGCTTCGAGATCTTCTTCTCCAGAGCGTATGCCGAGAAGGACGCCAGCAGGACTCCGGCGCCGGGCAATACTCCGAGCAGGACCCCGATGCCGGTGCCACGCAGGATCGGCGCAGTCATCCGCCGCCAGTCCTCGGCCGTCGGGAAGAGGCTGCTGACAGGCGCGACGCCGACCACCCGTAGACGCTCGTTTTCGAGGTTGATGAGGACGTCACCCAGGCCGAATATGCCCGTGGCGACGACGACGAAGTCCAGGCCGTCGAGCAGGTAGGGCGAGCCGAACGTATACCGCGCGGCACCTGTATTGATGTCGGTGCCGATCATCCCGAGGATGATGCCGAACAGCGCCATGCCGAAAGCCGTCAGCAGCGATCCGCTGGTCAGCACCATGGACGTAATGAGGCCGAGCACGATAAGCGAGAAATACTCCGCGGGCCCGAAGGTGAGGGCAAGGCTTGCCAGCAAGGGTGCCGCTATCACGATGAAAAGCGTTCCCACCGTGCCGGCGAAGAAGCTGCCGATTGCGGCCGCCGCCAGCGCGCGACCGGCTTTGCCCTGTTTTGCCATCTGGTGCCCGTCGAGCGTGGTGACGACGGATGAAGCCTCTCCTGGAAGGTTCATCAGGATCGCAGTCGTCGAGCCTCCGTATTGCGATCCATAGAAGATGCCCGCCAGCATGATCAGCGCTGTATCGACCGGCAGCCCGAACGTGAACGGCAAGAGCATCGAGATGGTCGCAATCGGCCCGAGGCCGGGCAGGACACCGACCGCGGTGCCAAGAAGCACCCCCGCAAAACAATAGGCGAAATTGGACAGCGTCGTTGCCGTCGAAAACCCCAGGAGAAGTCCGTTGAAAATGTCCATGTCAATCCTGCGAAGCGGTTAGAAACCGAGAACCGGCAGCCAGCTTCCCACCATGGGGATGGGCAGGCCGAGGAGTTCGATGAAGACGACGGAGCAGAGCGCAGCAAAGGCGAGAGACCCTGCGACGGCCTTCCACCCGATGTGAAACTTGATGCTCGTCGTCGCGCTTAAGATCGTCAGCAGGAGAATGGCCAGCGGCAACCCGAGTGTCTCGACCGCCAGTCCGAAAATCACCACCGCACCGGGGACCAACAAGAGCGGCTTCCATCGAATGGCGGGCAGCATTTCCGGTTGGGCCAACTGCGCGCGAAAGAGGACGAGGAGGCCCGTCAACACCAGCAGACTTGAAATGATGACGGGAAAGTATCCGGGTCCCATCCGACCTGAGGTGCCGAATGGGTAACTCATCGCAATTGAAACGGACACGACACCGAAAACAACGAAAAAGAGTCCCAGTAAAACATCTTGGCTCAGCTTCATCCGAGGCTCCCATTTTCCAAATTGTTCATGCAACCTGCGATTATGCGTGCTGATTTGTCTGTTCAACAGCCGAACCAATACCTTTCACCGCGTCGCAGTCATTCACAATACAAAGCCGGCTCGCGCTGGCAATGTCACAGGCAATCTGTTTCGCCAGACGATCGGCCGATGATGCGGACGCAGCGGGAAGGCGGCGCCCGAGGGCGCCGCCGCCTCTCAGATATCTGCGGCTTCAGCGGCTAAAGATGGCGACCTTCATCGGCCGGTATGACGATCCCTGTCGAACTCGTGAGGTTGACGATGCAGGCCGTCACTGCCCGCGCGACATCGTCGGGAGCGGTGATCCTGGCAAGAGGAAGCCGTTCTGCGACTTTCTGCAGCTGATCCCGGGTACGGTGAGGAACGAAATCAGTATCCACCCCGGCAGGCGAAACGGAGAAAACGCGAACCTTGGGCGCCAGCACCTTGGCAAGCGCAATTGTGAGCGCATCCAATCCGCCCTTCGCCGCAATATAGGCCAGGCTGCTGCCCACCCCGGTCCGGGCGGCAATGGAGGAGATATTGACGACGGCCGCGTTGTTGCCTCGCTCCAGCATCGGTCGAAACGCACGAACCATCGCGAAGGGGCCTCTGAGGTTTATCGCTATCGCGCGATCGAATATTTCGTCGGTGAGCGCGTCGAGGTCGCTTGCCGCGACTGGGTTTGTCGCACCCCCGCAGTTGACCAGGGCATCGAGACCGCCGGTTTTTTCACCGAATTCGACGGCGGCCTCGGTAACGGATGCCGGATCATCGATCGCGATGCGCATGGCGTAGTGGCCGCTGCCGTGAAGGCTTTTGACGACGTCATCCGCCATCTCCCGGCGGCTGTTGTAGCCGACCACGACGGTCGTGCCCATACTGGCGAGCCGCGCGGCGATCGCGCGCCCGATACCGCTGTTCCCACCGGTAACAAGCGCAACTTTTGGAACTGCCAGTTCCGGAACTTCGATCAGTGGCATTTTTCCTCCCGAAAAATCTTGCCGACAATAAATTCAAGCCGAGTATTCCTTGAGAGCGGCCGCGGCGGCCGTTCGGATGAAGCCATGATCGCTCGACACCAACATCGCACTCGCGCCGAGTTCGGTCGCAAAATTGAAGTCGGCCTTGCTGGTCGGCAACATCATGAGCGGAATATCGGCCTCCCGTGCCGCCGCCGCAATCCGCCTGCTCGTTTCCGCCACCTTGGCGCCGGCCTGCGGATCGCCTCGGTATGCTGCCGTCAGATCTCCCCGGCCGATGAATAAAGCGTCTATGCCGTCTACCCTGGCGATATCCCCCGTCCGGTCAACGGCTTCGAAATCCTCGATCATGGCGATGCAGGTGATCCGGCTGTCTTGCAGCGCCATATGATGTACCGCGTCAACACTTCCCCAGTTGCTGGCGCGTGTCAGTCCGGCAAAACCTCGGCTGCCTCCCGTATATCGGCAGCTGCGTGCAATGGCCTGGGCCTTTTCGACCGTGCTCACATGCGGGACCATGATCCCCATCGCGCCCGAATCGAGCGCCGACAGGATGTTTGCTTCGCTGAATTCGGCGATGCGCACGACGGGGGCGATATTTGATGCACGCGCGGCAAAGATCATCAGGTCGGTTATGTCGCGGCCGAGTGCGGCATGCTCCTGGTCGATCACCACGAAGTCATAACCGATCGCCCCCAAAATCTCGACCACCTGCGTCGTGGGAAGCTTGAGGAATGTGCCGAGCATCCGTTGGCGCGTCAGCAGTCGTTCACGGAATGCGGTAAAATCGGGACGCTGTTCTGTCATCTGGCTACCTTTCGATACCGATCCCTAGCCATTTCATTGCCAGAAGCGAAGGCAATTGCGGTCTCGTTTCTCCCTGCGAAATATGCCGCGCCCGGCCGACGTTTCTTCTCGCGAAACGGGCGGCGATACTCATTGCGATCCGTGGCGTCGGATGCGAGCCAATGTCTCAGGACAGTGCCAGTTCATTCGCACATGACGCTCACGGGGAACGCTGAATTTGCCTAATCCAACCATCATAAGCTGCGCCGTCACAGGCAATATCACGACGATCGACCAGTCTCCTTATCTGCCGGTCACTCCGGAGCAGATCGCCGCGGCCTGCATAGATGCCGCGCGGGCAGGTGCTGCGATCGTTCACATCCATGTAAGGCATCCGGACGGCAGGCCCAGCATGGAATTGCAGCACTACCGCGAGGTTGTCGAGCGCCTGCGGGCAGCGGACGAGGACGTGATCATCAACCTCACGACCGGCCCCGGCGGGCGTTTCGTCCCCAGCGAAGACGAACCGCGGATCGCGGCGCCGGGGACCACCCTGATGCGACCGGAGCAGCGGGTCGAACACATCGCTTCCTTGCGGCCCGAGATTTGCAGTCTTGATTTCAACACCATGTATTCCGGCTCTTCGGTCGTCATCAATACGCCCCGCAATCTCGCGGTCATGGCGGACATCATCCGGGATGCAGGCGTACTGCCGGAGATCGAGGTATTCGATACGGGAGACATCCAGCTCGCCAACCAGTTCCTTCAGGAGGGGAGGCTGGCAAAGCCCGCACTGTTTCAGATCGTGCTCGGAGTGCGTTACGGGGCAATCGCCACGCCGGAAACGCTGATGTACATGAGGTCGCTTCTGCCGGCTGGCGCTCATTGGGCGGCTTTTGGCGTCGGGCGCTGGGAGTTTCCGATGCTGGCGCAGGCCTGGCTTCTTGGCGGCCACGTCCGGGTCGGGTTGGAGGATAACATCTATCTGGAAAAGGGCGTTCTTGCCGCGAGCAACACCGTGCTCGTCGAGAAGGCCGTGCGCATTTTAAGGGAGCTTGGAGGCACAATCGCAACCGCCGGCGAAGCGCGAGAAATTCTGGGACTCAAGAAGCAGCTTCCCATGCCACGCTAGATCCTGTCGGCGATGGATGGCGCTCGGTCGGCTTCCCAGAAACGCAACCCAGCCTCAAGGCAATCCGGCCCCTCTTGCGGCGGGGCCAGACGATTTCGACCAAGGCCAGCAATGACTGGCAGACAAGCGGAGATGCCAATGTACGTTCAGGGTGACCCACGATCCAATCTGTCCAATGCTGCGAAACCGAGCGACACAAAAGTGCACGACAGCTATTTCGGCTCGCAGCTTGCCTTATTCTACGAAACCGTGCCCCAGATCGCCGATGCCAACGGCGACACATGGATCAGCCGCGGACAGAATTTTGTCGTCGCATACAGCAACGCCAAAGAAGGTGGCCTCTTCTCACGGCGGTCGCAGCCCGATGAATATGCCCTGATTATTCCCGACGAGGAGACGTCGGTCGAAATCACGACCGCAGAGGGAACCACCCTCGTTCCGGGATATTCCGTCGCCTTCGTGCCGCCGGGCGACAGCTCGATCCGGGTATCCAAGGGCGGCAGCATCGTGCGCCTTTTTACACCGAAGTCCGAGGACCTCGCCAGCATCGCCTCGAACGCGGATGCCTTCCTCGGGGCGCATCCCAATGTCCCGCCCTTCGAAGCCTGGCCGGAGCCGCCCGGCGGGCTGAAGTTGAAGTGGTACACGCTGGAGGTCCCGGACGATCCGTCCCGGTTCGGGCGGATCTACCGTTGCACGACATTCATGATCAATTACCTGTCGCCGCGCATCGGTCCCCGCGAGCGGGACAAGGTGTCCCCGCACCATCACGACGATTTCGAGCAATGCTCGCTGGCGTTAAGCGGTTCCTTTACGCACCATCTGCGCTGGCCCTGGACCACGAACATGAACATCTGGCGGGAGGATGAACATCTCTACTGCGAATCGCCGTCGATCTGCGTTATCCCGCCGCCCTCGATCCACACGACAACCGCTGAATCCACAGGGGTGAACCAATTGGTGGACATCTTTGCGCCGCCGCGGCTGGATTTTTCCGGGAAGCGGGGCTGGGTCCTCAACGCAGACGACTACCCGATGCCCGAGGCCTGACGGTCTATCGGCCGGCCGCCGGCGAGTCTAAGGTGTCGACGGGGGCTATGGAACGGTGTGAGCAAGTGCCGGATCGATGGCAAGGACAACTTTGCCGATCTGGCGGTTTTCGTCCAGGATGCGATGAGCCTCCTGCACTTGCCCGAACGGGACGACCTGATGAATGCGGGTAACGATGCGGCCGTCCTCGAGCAGCGGCCAAACGTGGTCGACCAGGTCCTTGGCAAGTCGTCCCTTGTAGGAGGGCGGCCTTGGTCTCAGCGTCGATCCGGTGATCGTCAGTCGTCGGCGTACGAGCGTACGGATGTTCACCTGCGCCGTGCTGCCTTGATGGCTGGCGATGAAGACGAGCCGACCGTCGTCCTTCAGGAGGTCCAACTGGCGCTGCGTCCCATTCCCGGCTTGCCCGTCCAAGATGACATCGACCCCTTCGCCGCCGGTCAGGCCGCGGATGTGGTCGTCCCAGGCATCGCGATAATCGACCGCGGCTTGCGCGCCGACGATCTGGCAGACCGCCCGCTTCTCATCGGTGCCGGCGGTTGCAAAAACGGTCGCGTCTCGAAGCTGCCTGGCGATCTGGATGCCGGCCATTCCGACCCCGCTGGTCCCGCCCTGGATCAGCAGGGTCTCCCCGTATGCCAGACGCGCCAGCCAGATCAGATTGTTCCAGGCCGTGAAGAAGACTTCCGGAAGCGAGGCAGCCTCTATGAAGCTCAGACCCTTTGGGACCGGCATGCATTGCACGGCCGGCGCCACGCAGAACTCCGCATAGCCGCCGCCGTTGACGAGCGCGCAGACCAGGCTTCCCACCCGAAGCCCGTCAACGCCTTCGCCGACGTCGTCGATGATACCGGCAACGTCGAGACCGGGAATTTGCGAGGCGCCCGGAGGCGGCGGATAGAGACCGCGCCGCTGCTGGACATCCGGTCGATTGACCCCGGCGGCGACGACACGGATCAGCACTTCTCCGGCCTGCGGCCGCGGCCGCGGCCGTTCAACGATCCGAAGAACTTCAGGCCCGCCCGGACGTTCGATCTCGATGACTTGCATGTGGCGAGGTCAGCGAAACGGAATGGTCACGTCGGCAATCCGACCAGCCTGGCCGGATTGTCAGCAACCATGGTCCGCACGTCCGTTTCGCTGAAGCCCAGTGCCAGGCAGAGCTTGATGGCCTGGCGCATGCCTTCCACCGGCGTGGGATTGTCGACCTGCCCGAGATCCGAGCCGATCGAGGAATGCGCGACGCCTGCAGCAAGGATGTGTTCCCTGAATTCCTCCGGCGCATAGGTGTTGAAGCGGGAATCGACGTACAGTCCGGCGGACTGTTCGATGAGGGCGCCCAGTTGGGCCAGTTCGCGGACGTCGTCAGGGGTGAAATGGAGGCCATACATCGGATGGTTGACGAGCAGACGCTTGACGCCCCGGGCACGCGCTTCATCGAAGAGCTTCCAGATTTCCCAGACATGCAGATGTCCGGAGGACAGGATCGCATCGAATTCCGCAATCATGTCGAGAATCTGCTTCACCTCGTCCAGAATGTTCCCGTAGGCGTCGAGAGGTGTCAGCGCCGGCGAATGTCTCAGCTGGACATTAGAAGCAAGGCGCGTCTTGCGATGTGCGCTGCGGATGTGATTGGCTGCCTGTGCGGTCGGCATCCAGATCAGCTTTGCGCCCATTTTCAGCTGAGCATCGACGACGAACGGGTTCAGTCCGCCTGTCGAATTGTTGAGCACGAGGCCGCTGAACATCGACAGACCTCGGTCTCCGAACAGCCGCTCCATCATCGGGATCACTGGCGCCACCGAATAGTGATGGTCCTTGAACAGAAGCCCCCGCATACCCGCCGCCGCCGCCTCTTCGGCGGCCTCCATGTGGTCGAGCTGCCGGGGCATCGTGGACGGACCGGAGTGAACGTGAAGATCAACCGCGCCACGGAGCAAAGTGCTGGCCAGTTCATCGTCAATACCGGCGATAAGCCTTCTGACTTCCTGTCTATTGCGGTTCACATCGTCTGCCGAAGCCATGGCTAATCTCCTACTTACATCTTGAACCTCCCTAAAGCTTGACTCCAGATCGCGACAACTTATCATCCCCGGCATTTCGCTAGTCGAAACAGCCATCTAGATTCTACGGGAGGAGGATCCATGGGCATTCGAGCAATCGAACGCGCGATGAATGTTCTGCAAGAGCTGAACCTTCACCCAATCAACACAATTGCCCAACTGCATGCCCGGACAAAGCTCCCGAAACCGACGCTCGTCCGTATCCTGCGTACGCTTGAGGAAGCCGGATATGTGGAAAATGATACACGCCAGGGAGGCTATCAGGTCAGCGGGCTGGTGACCTCCTTGAGCTCCGGTTTTCACAAGGGGCCGCTGGTCGTCGAAGCAGGACGCGCCTGGGCCATCGCAATGACCCGCAAGCACAAATGGCCGATAGCGATTGCCCTGCCGGACTACGACGGGATGGTGGTGCGCTTCAGCACGGTGCCGGACAGCTTTATTTCGCCGTTTCACAGTACGGTCAACAAGCGTCTCGGTCTGCTTACGCGCGGGCTTGGCCTGGCTTACCTGGCCTTCCTCGACAAGGATGAATTCGACCTGATCATCGACGTGCTGAAGAGGTCGGATGATCCGGAGAACGCACTCAGTCATCATCCGGCCGAACTGAAGCGGGTTGTCGGCAAGGTCCATCGAGACGGCTATGCCACCCGGTCGTCCCTCGTGGAGCCAAAGAACTCCAATACCATCGGCGTTCCCATCATCAGCCGGGGCGGGCGGGTGCTGGCGAGCATAGGGCTGACCTACTTCACGTCGGCCTTCGGCTCGGAACGGGAAGCTTGCGAACGCTACGCTCCGATCCTGCAGTCGGCCGCGGCTGCGATCTCGGAAGATCTGGACCGCCTATCCAACAGTTTTGCGGTCTGATCTACTAGGGTCGTCTGCCGGGCCGTCTTGGCGAGACCTGCGGTCGATCTGCAGCCATGTCAGCGGATCCGGCCGCTCTTCAGAACATGTTCGGTGCCGTTGCGGACATGCCGCGTCAGTATGTCCTGGGCGCCGCCGACATCCCGTTTCATTGCGAGTTCGAAAAGCCGCCGGTGGTCGTCCACCACCGGTTTGCCGCGGAAACTTTCGGCCAGCAGATGGTAACGCAGGAAGCGGTCGAAGACGGATGAGAGGGTCGCCATCAGCGTCTCGGAATTGCAGGCCGAGACGAGAGCCTGATGAAAGTCCCAATCGTAACGTACCCAGTCGACGGTGCGTGAGGCATCGCCTTCAAGAAGCTGACGCTCGATCGCCGAAAGCTTGTGATGCGCCGCGACGATCCGCGCCTCCCAATCGAGATCTCCCGTTGCAAAGGAGAGGCCGATCGCATGGCTTTCAAGCAAGATGCGAAGATCCGCCAATTCCAGGAGTTCCTGCCGGGACGCCGGGCTCACCTCAAACCCACGCTGCCCTTCGGCCACAACAAGGTTCTCTGTCGTGAGCCGGCTCAGTATCTCCCTCAGCGTCGAGACGCTGACCGAATAACGCTCCTTGGTCTGCTCGAGCCTGATTTTGGAACTGGGGGGTAGCGCGCCGGAGATGATATCCTGGCGTATCCGCCGAAATACGGTCTCGCCGATCGTCTCGGCTGCCTCTTTTTCTAATTTCAGCATGTTTCCTCCTCTGAGCCGATGGTATATAGCTGGTGAAGGGAAAAATACAGGATAGAACCACGTTAATATGATGTTTTTTGATTCATGCCTGAAAGATCCAGAAGTCAGGCAAGACTGAATTGACTTATACGAACTATTTCGTACAATACAGAGATGCGACGTTCTCGGGAGGAGAGCCCGCACAAGGGAGGCTTCGTCGCAGCTAGGCGGCGTGCCGTGAGGAGGAGGAACCAGCCCATGACATTCGATCTGACCCGCCGACACTTTCTCGGCGCCACACTGGCAACCGCCGCCCTGTCCGGGCCGGCGCTGGCACAGGACAAGCCGGTCCTGAAATTTTCGGCGGTATTTTCCGAGCAGGATATTCGCGCCCAGATGACCAAGATGTTCGCCGAGGCGATCGCTGGTTCGTACAAGCTGGAGCCTTATTACGGCGGCAACCTCTTCAAGCAGGGCACCGAACTCGTCGCCATCCAGCGCGGCAATCTGCAGATGGGCAATATCGCTCCGCAGGATATTTCCAACCAGATCCCGGAATGGTCGGTGCTCACCTCGGCCTATCTGTTCCGCGATGCGCAGCATGTGACCAAGTTCTTCCAGAGCGAGGTCGGCGCCGAGTTCAAGAAGATGGCCGACGAAAAACTCGGCGTTTATATTCTCGGTCCGACCTATTTCGGCGCCCGTCAGATCGGTTTGAAGCCGAACAAGAAGATTGCCACGCCCGCAGATATGGCGGGCATCAAGCTGCGCATGCCGGGGGGCGACGCATGGCAGTTCCTCGGCGCCTCGTTGGGAGCCAATCCCACGCCGATGGCCTATGCGGAAGTCTATACCGGACTGCAGACCGGCGCGATCGACGGTCAGGACAATCCTCTGCCCAACGTCAAGAACATGAAGTTCTATGAAGTCATGTCGCAGATCGTCATGACCTCGCACCTCATCGGCTACGACCTGCTCACCATTTCCAGCAAGATCTGGAAGGGCATGAGCGCCGATCAGCAGAAGGCTTTCCAGGCTGCCGCCGACAAGGCCATGAAGTGGAGCGAGGACCAGCACCTTGCGCAGGAAAAGACGCTGGTTGACGAATTCAAGAAAGCCGGCCTCAATATTTACGAGCCGAACATCGCCGCCTTCCGCAAATTTGCGCAGGAGAAGTATCTGGCGTCCGACCTCGCCAAGTCCTGGCCAAAGGGCGTCCTCGAAAAGGTCGCGGCCATCTGAAATGACCCGCCTCCGGGCGGGCTCCTTACAAATGCGGCGGCAGGCCGGCGCGGTGAAACGCCCGGCCTGGTGGCCGAACCTCCGGGGGAGGGGTCAATGAATTCGAAACTTATCGCTGCCGGCGACTGGCTGCGGCGCCGCGCCGAAAATCTCCTGGCGCTGATGCTGCTCGGCATGTTTCTCGCCTTCGTCCTGCAGATCATCTTCCGTTATGTCCTGAATCTATCGATCGGCTGGACCAACGAGATCAGCGTCGTGCTGTGGATCTGGATCGTGCTGTTCGGCGCTGCGTTCGTGGTGCGGGAAGTGGAGGAGATCCGCTTCGACTTTTTCTGGGCAGGCGCCGGCGATAGGGCGCGGCGGACGATGCAGGTCATCAGTGCCATAGCCCTGGTCGTCATGTTCGGCATCTCTCTGCCGGCAGTGATTGACTATGTTGCCTTCATGAAGGTGGAAAGCACCGCCTATCTGAAGATCCGGTTCGATTACCTGTATTCCATCTACATCGTCTTCGCCGTGGCGATGATCGTTCGTTACATATGGCTCGGGGTGCTCGCGGTTCGCGGCAAGGCGCCTGAAGCCTTTGATCCCACCAAGGCGGGCTCGGGCGTATGAACTTCGCAAGTCCCTTTTCGATCGCGATCGTTCTCATCACGGCGCTCGCCTTCCTCGGCCTGCCAATCGGCCTTTCCATGATGTGCGGCTCGATCCTCTACCTGCTCCTCGCCGGCGCGGACATGGGCACGGTGGCCGAGCAGTTTCTGAACGGCATGTATTCGAATTACGTCATCCTCTCGGTGCCCCTCTTCGTGCTGGCCGCAGAGTTCATGAATATCGGCTCGATGACCGAACGGCTGCTCGCGTTCTGCAACGTGCTGGTCGGCCGCTTCCGTGGCGGGCTGGCGCAGGTCAATGTGGTGCAGAGCATCATCTTCGCCGGCATGTCCGGCTCGGCGATCGCCGATGCCGCCGGCAGCGGCCGGATGATGCAGAACATGATGACGCGGGACGGGCGTTATACGCCAAGCTATGCCGCGGCGTTGACGGCCGCCACCTCGGTCATCGGCCCGATCATTCCGCCGTCGATCCCGATGGTGATCTACGCGCTCGTGTCGGATGCCTCGATCGGCTACCTCTTCCTCGCCGGGATGGTGCCTGGCCTGCTGATGGCCGGCCTGCAGATGATGCAGGTAGCAATCACCGCGCGGCGCAAGAATTTCCCTGTCGAAGATCCGGTGCCGCTGCGGGATATTCCCCGCATCACCTGGCGGGCCCTCCCGGCGTTGATGATGCCGGTCGTGCTTCTCGGCTGCATCTATTCCGGCATCACGACCCCGACCGAAGCTGCCGCGCTCGCCGCTGCCTATGCGCTGGTCATCTCGTTGGTCATCTACCGCAGCATCAGTTTCGGGGCCTTCTACGATTCGCTATTGCTCAGCGCAAAGTCGACGGCATCGATCGGCATGCTGATCGCCGGTTCCCTGGTCTTCAACTATGTCGTGACGATCGAGAATATTCCGGACACTCTCCGGGTGCTGTTGACCAGCTGGGACCTGACACCCATCGGCTTTCTCATCCTCGTCAACATCCTCCTGCTTCTGCTCGGCTGCGTGCTCGAAGGTACGGCGATCCTCCTGATCATCGTGCCGGTCTTCATTCCGACCGCCCAGGCGCTTGGCATCGACATGGTGCATTTTGGGGTTGTGGTGGTCGTCAACATCATGCTCGGTCTTGTGACGCCGCCCTACGGGCTGCTGCTTTTCATCATGACGAACATCTCCGGCGCGCCGGTCAAGGACATCATCAGGGACGCGGTACCGTTCCTTTTCTGGATGGTGGTCAGCCTCATCATCATCACTTTCGTGCCGGACGTCGTCCTCTGGCTTCCGCGCCTAATGGGCTATCAGGGGTGAGTCTATGAAACCGATCTATATTCTCAATGGTCCGAACCTCAATCGGCTCGGGAAACGCGAGCCGGAAATCTACGGAACCACGACGCTTGCGGAAGTGGAGGCGGGGTGCCGCCAGGCGGCGGGCGAGCGCCCGGTCGAATTCCGCCAGACCAACAGCGAGGAAAAGCTGATCGACTGGGTGCATGAGGCGATCGACGAAGGCGCAGGGATCATCATCAACCCCGCCGCTTTCACATTCACGTCCTTGGCGCTCCTTGATGCGTTGAAGATGTTCAAGGGGCCGATCATCGAGTTTCACATCAGCAACATCCATCGCCGTGAACCGATCTATCACAACTCCTACGTCTCCATGACGGCGACGACGGTGATGGCCGGTCTCGGGGCTACAGGTTATCCGCTGGCGGTCCAAGCCCTGGAGCGACTGATCGAAGAAAAGAGAAGATAGCCAGGTTGAGTGGCTGCTCCCGGGTAAATGACGGTCTCCGTCCAATAGGCTAATATTGACAGCCGATGTATACAGATCTATTGCTGGCAGAACGGCGTGGAGGGGGAGGCAGGCCGATGCATTTTTTTGGCTCGGCGTGGATTTCTGCCTTACATCGGCCTTATCACGGTTTCGATCTCTGGGTCGAAGTTGGTCGCGTTCAGCGGTAGTTTTGGCAAAGCGCGGCGTAAGAAGCAGGTGTGTATACACACTTTTGTGAAAGCGCGCGCCAGCTGTCGGAAACGACGGGGAAATGCGTGGTCACGCTCAGCCGGCGAAGTGAAAGCGGAAAATAGTCGGACGCCAAGCCAGCACGCCCGTTGACTGTTGGTTGTGATGTCCCCGATATATCCCGACAGGCTGTGATGGGCCGGAGACCGCAAGGAGGGCGCGGACTGTCACGCGAGCTTTGAGAGCAGTTCGTCTTAGAGGAGGAAAGAGAATGATTAGCAGAAGAACATTGATGGCTGCGGCAGGGCTCGCCATGGGCGGCCTCGTTGCCATTCCGGCATCCGCGCAGGAGACGGTCAAGATCGGCCTCGTGCTGCCGATGACCGGCCCGTTCGCGTCCACCGGCCGACAGGTCGAGGCGGGTGTCAAGGCCTATATGGCGCTGAACGGCGACACGGTCGCCGGCAAGAAGATCGAGGTCGTGTTGCGCGACGATGCGGGTGTCGCCGACCAGACCCGCCGTATCGCCCAGGAACTCGTCGTCAACGACGGTGTCAAGATGTTGATGGGCTTCGGCCTGACGCCGCTTGCTATGTCCGTGGCGCCGGTTCTCAATCAGGCAAAAATCCCGGCGATCATCACCTCGGCCACGACTTCGGCGATCATGCCGCAGTCGCAATATTACGTCCGCACCTCGATGGGTGGCCCGCAGTCGGCCGTTCCCGTGGCCACCTGGGCGGTCCAGAATAACCTGAAGAAGGTTGTGACCCTGGTTTCCGACTACGGTCCGGGCATCGACATCGAGCAGGGCTTTACCAACCAGTTCAAGAAGGAAGGCGGCACGATCGTCGAGGCTGTGCGGGTTCCGCTCGCCAATCCGGATTTCGCGCCCTTCCTGCAGCGCGTGCGGGATGCCAAGCCGGACGCGGTCTTCGCCTTCGTTCCTTCGGGGGTCGGTTCGCTGTTCATGAAACAGTTCATCGATCGCGGCCTGGCTGACGCCGGCATCAAGCTGATCGGTACCGGCGACATCACCGACGACGACCTCCTGAACGGTATCGGTCCGGCCGCCAAGGGCGTCATCACCGGCCACTTCTATTCGGCCCTGCACGACAGCCCGGAAAACAAGGCTTTTGTCGCCCAGGTGAAGAAGGCTGCCAACAACATGCGCCCGAACTTCATGTCGGTTGGCGGGTACGACGCCATGACGCTCGCTTATATGGCGCTGAAGAAGACCAATGGCGATACCGACGGCACCAAGCTCATCGAAGCCATGAAGGGTGCCACCTGGGTCAGCCCGCGCGGCCCGATCACCATCGATCCGGCCACCCGCGACATCGTCCAGGACATCTATATGCGCGAAGTCAAGGAAGTGAACGGCGAACTCTACAACGTCGAATTTGCGACCTTCCCGAAGATCAAGGACCCGAACGCCAAGTAAGGCGGGATGGAGCCTTCGACATCTGAATGGCGGACCTCGGTCCGCCATTTCTGGTTTCGGGTCTGCCTACGGGGCATCGTAAACTTAACGGCAACGGGGCCACACGATGGCGCGGGCCTATTTCGCTGGTCATGCTCGGGCGATCTTCGCCCACAGGTTCATCACCGCTGAACGCAGTTCGCGATGATGGCTGGAGGTGATGTCGTGGCGCGGGATATGGAACAGGTGGCAATCGGGTCATGGATAGAGACAAAGCGTTTTAGATGTGGCTGTGAGCTTGAAGCGCTTCATGATCCGCTCTCGCCGCCGGACTGGTTGGCGAGAATTCTCCGCCTGATTGTTCAGGCCTTTGTGGGAACGGTGCTCGATGCTGGGCATGATCCAACCTGCAGAACTGCTTTGCCGTTCCGGGTTCAGCTTCAAAAAAACGCTGATGGCGGCGGAACGCGAACGCGCAGATATCAGCCAGGAGCGCGATGAGTGGTGTAAGCATCGCCAGCCAGCGATGCAGCAGAGCCCTGGATTTTCACCAGCCGGCCTCTCGCAGCACGGTGGGTGAACCTCTCGATTCACACCGCTCCCATCAGGTAAACGGGTTCGTTCCGAACGCCTTCCAATGCACTAAGAGCCCCGGATTTCCATGTGCCAGCTTTCGCAAGAAAAAACTGGCGCGGCTCCAGCGGTTGTTTCACAATCCTACAAATGGGGAACGCTGGATGATCTGGTGCCCAGGCGTCGGCAGGCATTAGTGTGCCTCATGTCTGATGATCTTGTCCACCAATTTGCCTGAGCTGCCCGTATATCCGGCGGTGTCAAGTGTCACCATATCTTGGCCGGCCATTCCCGGATGCTCGGCAATTGCCTGTGTAAACGCGACGCCTTCCATGACGGAACGCTGGGCCGCTTCGTAGAGCAGGTGATGGGCCTTGTGGCGACCGATGCGATCGGAAAGCTGCATCATCGCGGCTTCCGAAACGATTAGCCCGTTGGTGATCTCGACATTGCTCTCCATCGCGTCGGCGTGAACAACAAGGCCATCGACCAGGCGCGCGAGCGTTTCTGCCACCGAGGCTCCGAGGATGGCGATTTCCGGTACGGCGACATCGCTGACATTGGACGCCGAGGAATCGCCTTCGTCCAGACGCAGCATCGAACCCATCAGCAGGGGGAGCCGCGCGGACAGGAGTCGGCAGAGGCTGGTCAGCAGAAGTGCTGACGAAGGATTGCGTTTCTGGGCCATGGTCGAACTGCCGACCTTGCCTAAGTGGAAGGCTTCTTCCACCTCTGCAATCTCGGTTCGCTGCATGAAGACGATGTCATGGGCGATCTTGTCTGCCGTGCCGGCCAGCAGTCCGAGCGCGCAAAAATAGTCGTTGGCGCGGTCGAAGGACGAGCGCATCGGCAGTATTGCAGGCTCGAGGCCGAGGACCGCAGCCATTTCCGCCTCGACCGCCGGGCCTTTGTCGCCCATGGCCGCAAAGGTACCGATCGCACCGCCGAGGCAGGCGACGAAGGATGGTCCGATGCGATCCTGGAGGCGCTTGCGGTCGCGGCGGATTTCTTCCAGCCAGCCGGCCACCTTGAAACCGAACGTCATGGGGAGTGCATGCTGGCCATGGGTGCGGCCGGCCTGCAGCGTGTCGCGATGAGTGACCGCAAGCTTTGCCAGCGTGTCCGTAGCTGCCTGCAGACTTGCGTCGATCAGGGTGTGGGTGCGCTGCATCTGCAGGGCGACGCCGGTGTCGAAAATGTTCTGGGTGGTGGCGCCCCAGTGGATGTAGCCCGCGGCCGGCTCGCCGCTGAATTCTTCAAGCTGGCGCAGCACCGGCACGAAGGGATGCTGGGCGTAAGCGATCTCGCGGCTGAGCCGTTCCGTGTCGAAGCGTTCGAAACGGCAGGCTTCGGTGATGACCGGCGCGACGTCGGCCGGAATGACGCCGAGACGGCCCTGTGCCTGTGCCAGAGCTGCCTCGACATCCAGCCATGCCTGCAATGTCTGATGGTCGCTCCAGATTTCCTTCGCCTGAGTGCTGAACCAGTGGCGGGTGATGAAGGAGTCGAACATTCCGACAGTCATGGCAAATCCATTGTCTTGAAAAGGGATAAGAGGGGCGCGCTCCGATTTTGCGCAGCGCGCCCAGTGATCATTCGATGGTGATTTTGGAGTCCGCGACGATCTTCTGGTAAATCACGGCCTGCTGGTCGATGAAGCCGGCGAACTCACCCATCGCCATGGGCGATGCGATGAAGCCGCCGTCGGCGAGACGCTTCTTGACGTCCTCCTGTTCCATCGACGCCGCGATCGCATCGCTGAATTTTTTGGCGATCGCCGGATCGGTGCCGGCCTTGACGAACAGACCCTGCCAGAGCGGCAGCGCCAGGCCCTTGAATTCCGGAATTTCCGTCATCGCAGGAACGTCCGGCAGGGTGGCGGCGCGTTCTTCGCTGGTCACGGCGAGAATGCGAACTTTGCCTTCCTTGAAGAAGGGCAGGGCAGTCGAGGTGGTGAAGACGGCCGAATCCAGGATACCTGCGAGGATGTCGTTGGAGACCTGCGCACCGCCACGATAGGGCGCGTGAACGAATTTCGCGCCGGAGCGCTCGCTGATCATCTCGCCGACCATGTGCTGGGCCGTGCCGATACCCGGCGTGCCGTAGGAAATGCTTTCCGGTTTGGCCTTGGCGGCGGCAACGAGTTCGCCGAGCGTCTCGTAGGGCGAGGCGGCGGGAACGGCGATCGCCATCGAGGTGATCGCGGTGCGGCCAACCGGCAGCGTGTCCTTCTTCCAGTCCATCTTGACCGACTTGTTGAGCATCGGCACGGCAACGGTGTCATGGCCACCGTAATAGAGTGTCGAGCCGTCCGCCTTGCCGTTGATCAGCTTCTGCAGCGCGATCATGCCGCTACCGCCCGTGGCGTTTTCCACGACCACCGATCGGCCGAGGCGCTTGGTCAGTTCCGGGGCGATGACGCGCGCCGCATAGTCTGCGCTGCCGCCCGCGGAATATCCGACCAGAAGCGTGATCGGGCCGCTGTCCTGGGCAAGAGCTGCAACAGGCGCTGCCGCAATGGCGAGCGCGGCAGCGGCCGCGCGAAGAAGATTTCGTCTGAACATGGGTTCCTCCGTTCCAATACAATACATATTGTATTTGTTGTTCAAGCCTGATATAGGCAAATATCGTGCAATTATCGGCTATGCAAGCCTGATTTTCATATAATTGCACTTGAGTGAATGTATTGTAATGTATTATGGAGATCGCAATGACCGACATTGTACGCCTTCAATCCTATCTGCGTTCAGTCGCCCACACCGCGGCGGCCGGTGAAAAGCTGCCGACCGTCCGGCAGTTGATGCGTGATTTTTCGCTGAGCCAGCAGAATGTCGAGCGGGCCTTGAAGAGGCTCAAGGACGAGGGGCTTGTTGCTGCCCATGTGGGCCGCGGGACATTTTTCACGGGCGGATCCGCGACGGAGCCGACGACGGCAGGCAGAAGTCGGGCGGAAGAAGGCTCGCAGCGCAGCGTGATGCTGCTGAGGCGTTCGTCCAACAATCTGCGCGGCAGGATCGTTCTCGAGGAGTTGCAGAGACTCCTCAACGAAGCCGGTCACGTCACGCTGGAAGTTGGCTACTCCGATTCCGAACATGCCAAGCAGGTCTTGCAGACGCTGCCGCGCTTCGATGCCTGCATCGTCCAGAACTCTTTTGACACGATGCCGATCGACATGATCGCCGCTCTGAAGCGCAAGGCCGACACGATCGTCGTCGATGGCGCCTGGCTGGTGGGGACCGATGTCGATGCGGTCGGTTTCGAGTGGGGCCAGTCGGTCGAGACGGCCGTCAACAGGCTGATTGCCGCCGGCCACGACTGGATCCAGTTCGTCACCACGTCGAGCTTCTTCCTGGCCAACGAAATGGGCCTGCATCGCTGGCGCCTCCTGCGGGAACAGCCTGCGTTCGCCCAGGTGCTTCAGCCGGAGACCCGCATCGTCAAGCTGCCCCCGAAGGACTACGAGGAAGTCGCCGTCGCGGCGATCCGCACGGCACATGCGGCCGCATCTGGAGCGCGCCGGCCTGCCGTCATCGTCTGGGGTATTGAGGATGGCGCGAAGTTCCGTTCGCTGCTCGCGGCCGGCGGACTGGATATCCCGTCCGACCTCACCGTCGTCCTGCTCGGACGCACGGATCTTGAGCCGGAATCCGGCACTTTCTTTCACATGATCGGCTATCGCGCCGCCGATCAGGTCAGGGGCGTCTACGACCGCCTGATCGAACGCTGGCGTGAACCGAATGCACCTTATGGCCTGAGGCTGTTGCCGATGACGGAACGCCACGGCCCCTCGCTCCGGGATCAGGAGCCAATTTGATAGCCTTTTCTATCAGGGAGGAAATGATGACGCGGATACGCGGACAACGGGATTTCGGCATCGGGGTGATCTATCTCGCCCTCGGATTGGCCGGCTTTATCATCTCGCGCAACTACAGTTTCGGTACCGCGGGGCGCATGGGGCCGGGATATTTCCCGACGATCATTTCTTCGCTGCTGATGCTGTTCGGGGTGATCACCGTCGCTCGTGGGGTTTTCCGTGAGGGTACGCCGATCGGCGCGATCAATTGGAAAGGCATTTTCCTCGTCACCCTTTCGGTCTGCGCCTTCGGTTATCTGCTGGAGCGCACCGGTGTCGTCTTGGCGCTTCTGGCGCTGATCCTGATCTCGGCTACCGCAAGCGAGCGCTTTCGCCTTGAAATCAGGGCGATTGCCGGTCTCGTCGCACTGATCGTCTTCTGCACCGTGGTGTTCGCCGAAGGCCTCGGCCTTCCCATGCCGATCCTCGGCGAGTGGTTCAGGAACTAAAGGCCCGTCCCATGGATATCTTTGCAAATCTCTGGCTCGGCCTGTCCGTCGCCGCGACATTTTCCAACATGCTCTATTGCCTGATCGGTGTCTTCCTCGGAACCGCCATCGGCGTACTCCCGGGGCTCGGCCCGGTGGCGACGATCGCCATGCTGCTGCCGATCACCTTCGGCCTACCGCCGGAATCGGCCCTGATCATGCTCGCTGGCATTTATTATGGCGCGCAATACGGCGGTTCGACCACTGCCATCCTCGTCAATCTACCGGGTGAACCCTCGTCGGTCGTCACAGCTCTCGACGGTTACCAGATGGCACGGCAGGGTCATGCCGGTAGGGCGCTTTCGACCGCGGCGATCGGCTCCTTTATCGCCGGCACGATCTCGACGGTGCTGATCGCCGTCTTCGCCCCGGCGCTCGCCGCCGTCGCGCTGCAGTTCGGCCCGGCCGAATATTTCTCGCTGATGGTGCTCGGCCTGATCGCCTCGATCGTCATGGCGTCCGGCCCGCTTCTGCACGCGCTCGGCATGATCCTTGTCGGCCTGCTGTTCGGCATGGTCGGCACGGACGTCAACTCCGCCGTGCCGCGCTATACGTTCGACATGCCGCTCTTGGCGGACGGCCTCAACTTCGTCGTCATCGCCATGGGCGTCTTCGGTATAGGTGAGATCGTCGCCAACCTGGAGGACGAGGCTGACCGCACGGTGATGACCAAGCGGGTAACCGGTCTGATGCCGACGAAAGAGGACTGGAAGCGTATTCTTGCGCCGATCCTGCGCGGCACTGCGCTCGGGTCGTTGCTCGGCATCCTGCCGGGCGGCGGTGCGGCGCTTGCCTCATTCGGTTCTTATTCGCTCGAAAAGAAGATATCGAAGACGCCGGAGCAGTTCGGCAAGGGCGCCATCGAAGGCGTTGCCGGCCCGGAGGCCGCCAACAATGCCGGCGCCCAGACGTCGTTTATCCCGATGCTGACGCTGGGCCTGCCGTCCAACTCGGTCATGGCGTTGATGATCGGGGCGATGATCATGCAGGGCATCCAGCCCGGCCCTTCGGTGATGACAGAGCAGCCGGCCCTGTTCTGGGGCCTGATCGCCTCCATGTGGATCGGCAACCTCATGCTGCTGGTGCTGAACCTGCCGCTGATCGGCCTGTGGGTCCGGATGATCGCAATCCCCTACAACCTGCTCTTTCCGATCATCATCGTCTTCTGCGCGATCGGCGTGTTCAGCGTCAACAACAACACGTTCGACGTCTACGCGATGGCGCTGTTCGGCGTCGTCGGTTACGTTTTCCGCAAACTTGATGCGGAGCCGGCACCGATGTTGCTGGCCTTCATCCTCGGCCCGATGATGGAGGAGTTCCTCCGCAGAGCGCTGCTGTTCTCGAAGGGTGATCCGACAGTTTTATTGACGCGGCCCGTCAGTGCCGGCCTGCTGATCCTAGCCGCCACCTTGCTCGCCGCGGTGCTTCTGCCCTCGATCCGCCGGACCCGCGAAGATGCATTTCAGGAGGAGTAGCAAATCTACAGACCAGAACGAGGGACTACGGTCTTCAATAGGGACGCTCCGACGCATTCGAGAACCCTCTCGCTGGTTCAGATTCCTTCTAGGCGACGAGAGGCCGCGAAAGTGGCCTCCCGTCGGACGAAGCTCAACCGGACGAGCGCCGTCATTAGTCAGCGGCGAAGTCAGTGGACACTGAGACGGTGCGCCATTCAGAGAGGATCGCAGCGTCTTGCGCGTGCTTTTTCTCGATCGCGGCGACCGTGTCGCTACCTAGCGGCAGGCGCACCGGCGGATTGGGGGCGTCAGTGAAGGCGATCAGGACCTCTGCCAGCTTTTGAGGATTGCCTGGTTGGTTATGGCTGAGATCGGCTGCAATCGTACGAACCTTGCCGACGGTTTCTGCATAATCGCCGATAATGTTGCCGCTGACCGACAAGGAGGAGCTATCGAGGAAATCGGTGCGGAAATAACCAGGCTCTACGACCGTGACATGGATGCCAAGCGGTGCCAGTTCGTCATGCAGAGCTTCGCTCAGCCCTTCGACCGCGAATTTCGTCGAGGAGTAGACGCCGAAGCCGGCCGCGCCGCGATAGCCGCCGATCGATGAGATATTCAGGATGTGGCCGGAGCGCGCCTGCCGCATGAAGGGCAGGACGGCGCGGGTCACGTTGAGGAGACCAAAGACGTTGGTGCGGTAGACAGCCTCGATTTCGGATACCGTCGCCTCCTCGACAGCGCCCATCAGTCCGAAACCGGCGTTGTTAAGCAGGATATCGATCTGGCCGAAGCGATCGATCGCGGCTTTCACCGCTGCGGTCGCCTGTTTGTCGTCGGTCACATCGAGGGCGACCGGAAGCAGGTTGGGGTGTTCACCGAACCGCTCGATGATCGCCTTTGGATTACGGGCGGTGGCGACGACGGCGTCGCCCTGTGCAAGAGCGCGTGTGGTTACGAGGGCTCCGAAGCCGCGCGAGGCGCCGGTGATGAACCAGATTTTCATGAGGATGTTCCTTGATGTTGGATTGATGGGAAAGGTGCTGTGCCGGATCTCAGGGACGCGGTGATTTCATGGCTCAGAATGTCAGTTCCATGTCCCGGGCCGGCAGGTCCGGGAAGCGCGCCATGACTGCTTTGGCGCAGGGTTGCTGGAAATGCGCATCGGATTGGGCGCGTGATCGCCAGTTCTCACAGAGGAGGATCCAGACTGTCGGATCGTTGCTGTCGCGGTGCAGGTGATAGTCGATCGATCCTGCCTCGGCGCGGGTCGGTGAGACGATAGACTGCAACGCTTCGCCAAGCATCTCGGCAAGGTCCGGTTTGGCCGTCAGCCTGGCAATCAAGGTCAGCGTATCGGTCATGTCAGTCTTCCTTGTAGGCGTTTGCGGGGTAGACGGTTTCCCAGCCTGCGATCGGGTCCGTTGCCAGCGTCCAGATCGTGTCCGCGGCCTCTCTCGCTTCTGTCGATCCGGGGCCGACGATCGTGGCGATTGTCGCCACCGCGATGCGGATGCCGCGTTCGGCCAATGGGCCGGCCAGGCCCTCGACGACGTTTCGCAGCGCAGCCTTGCCAAGGCCGAGACTGGCATAGCCGGCATGGGGGGACACGGCGAGGCCGCCACCTGTGACCAGGATCGTGCCGCCGCGTTCACCGAACAGCTCGACGGACGCCCGGATCGTGTGAAGGCCGGCAGCGACATTGACGGCGAGATCGTTCGTGACCTCATCGTCGCGCATGCTGAACAGATCCTGTTCACGCACGACTGCGGCATTGAAAAGGACCGCCGTCAGCCCGCCGGTGATCCTGTTCGCCTCGGCGATCGCCTTGCGCAGTGCGACCGGGTCGGTCGCATCGGCCTGCAGGGTGGAGCCATTAACACCTTGCCCGGAAAGGGCCGCGGACATATCGGCCAGACGATCGGCATTGCGTGCGGTCAGTACGACATGCCAGCCTTCCCGTCCGAATTTCTCCGCGACCGCCTGCCCGATACCGGGGCCAGCGCCGATAACCATGATGGAGTTCGTCATGGGATGTGCTCCTGATGTGTTGGCCACCGCGATGTCCGGATGGCCAACCGGGTGGGGAAAGGTCACGGCAGGACTTCGGCCAGTTCGATCAGATTGCCGAAGGGATCGCAGAAGAAGGCGAGGCGGCGGCTGATCGCCAAAAGCTCGAACGGCTCGGTGACGATCGTGACGCCGCGTGCCCGCAGATCCTCGACGGTGGCGTCAACACTTGCGACATTCAGGCAGAAATGGTGGTATCCCGCATATTTGAGGCTGTCCCCAAGATCGGTGTAGGGGCGGACGTCTGCGGGCGACGGGTCGCCACCACCAAGGATTTCCACATAGAAATGGTCGTCGGTGGCGGGTGCCAGATAGGCGAGCTGCTCGTCGGCATAGTCCCATTCGGCAACGACACGAAAGTCGAGATTTTCGACATACCAGCGCTTGGCGGTTTCGAGGTCCGGCGTGCGGACGGCAACGTGATGACCGCGCATGTCAGCGAAGGGCGATGCAGTGTTGTGGGCGGGAGGAATGAAGTCGGCCATTGTCTTGTCTCCTGTGTGGTCCGGCACCAGCGCCGGTTTGCGAGGAGAAATCTGGACCTTTTTGAGGATAAGAATTAGAGAGATAATCTTCCTCTCAATGATGAGTGAGATTTGACAATGCGCAGCACGGATCTCTCGGAACTGGCCGCCTTCGATGCGGTTGCCCGTCACCGCAACTTTCGCCGGGCTGGCGAAGAGCGCGGGGTGACGGCCTCGGCGATCAGCCATGCGGTGGGCAATCTCGAGGCACGCGTGGGCATTCGCCTGCTCAACCGGACGACCCGCAGCGTGGCGCTGACCGATGCCGGCGCGATGTTGCTTGCGCAACTGTCGCCGGCCTTCGGGGAAATCGGCTCGGCGCTCGATGCCCTCAACCAGTTTCGTGACACGCCGTTCGGCAAGGTGCGCATCAACGCGCCCAATTCAGTCGCACCGTTCGTGTTCCGATCGGTCATTGGTCCGCTCATCGCAGAAAATCCTGGTCTCCAGCTGGAAATCGTCGCCACCGACCGGCTTGTCGACATTGTGGAGGAGGGGTTTGATGCCGGCATCCGTCTCGGCGAAAGTCTGCGCGATGGCATGACGGCCGTGAAGATCAGGCCACGACTACGGTTTGCCGTCGTGGGCTCAACAAGTTATTTCGAACATCATCCGCTTCCCAAAAGCCCGGATGATCTGCGTCACCATGTCTGCGTCCGCAATATCTATCCAAGCGGCAAGCCCTATGCCTGGGAGTTCAGCCGCGCCGGAAAGATCATCGAATTCGAGCCGACCGGGTCTCTGTCGCTCGATGACCATGAGCTGATGGTCGAGGCAGCGCTTTCGGGCGTGGGGCTGGCTTATGTCTGGGAGGAGCGGGCGCGTCCCCATGTCGAGAATGGCAGCCTGGTCGAATGCCTGGCATCCTGGAGTGCGCCCGAGGACTGGCTTTATCTCTATTACCCGACGCGGAAATACCTGTCGGCCGGCCTGCGCGCCGTCATCGATGCGCTGCGTGTATGAATGAGGGGTGCATCGAACGCTCGTTCTTAACAGCGCGAATAAAATATCTGCGAACATCGGTGCGGCATCCGCGATATGTTCGCCGCGGACGCTGTTCTCGGCTTCACGCTCACCAAGACTCTGTTCAACGACACGATGCGGGTCATCAACGAGACACGCATCGAGTTGTTTCACAGCAATCCGATTAAGGACCGCAAGAAGATCGTCGAGGCTGAGCTGATCCAGAAATCAAAACAGGAACACGCGTCATCTTCGTACGATTGATGACATGCAGGGCAAGTCTTTGCTCGTTCAATGCGGGTCGCTTTCAAACCGACCCACTCTCTAGCCGGTCGCTGGGGTTGTCGCATCCAACAAGCCATGCGATGTGATGATGTTCTGGTTGACGTTCAGCCGAATGACCAACATGACGAGATTGCGATGAACCGGGAAAAGCGGCAGCAAAGACTGGGCCAGGCGTTGGGTCGGATGCTGGCCCGGACGGAAGAGGCGATGGAGGCGGCGGCGCGGCAAGGCAACATGCATCCGACAGACCTACGTTGCCTGGCCGTGCTCTCATCGTCGCCGAGACCTCTCAGCCCAAAGGAAATCATCTCCACGTTGGGGCTTACGTCGGGCTCGGGAACCGCTCTTTTCAATCGGCTCGAAAGGCTCGGGCTGACGACACGGGTGCCGAATGCCGACGACAAGCGCAGTGTCCTGATCCAGCTTGACCGCGACGCGGCAAGCCGCCCCCTGGCTCTGCTCGCAGATCTACGAGAACGATACGAGGATCTCACGAAAAGGTTCTCGGACGCGGAGCTCGATGTCATTTCCGAGTATCTGGAGGCCGTCGCCAAGCTCACACCCTCATCGAAGCCTGAGACGTATAGGGAGGTCGGCCCGAATGTCCCGGAATGCCAGCGAGGATGCACCTCCCGGAATTCGCCGTGAGGTGCAATCCGGTGGTTCCTTCTTAGCTTCCCATCCATTTCGCGTTGATGGCGTCGTCGAAGGAGACCTTTTCGACTTCGTGTCCGAACCTGAGCATAAAGTCGACGTTCTGCTTGAATTGCGCCTGTGTGAGGGTCGGAGGGGACGCCACCGTGGTCGCCTGGTCCTTCACCGTATCGATGACGAGCCGAGCGTCAGTCTGCGCGAAGAACTCCGATTGCATGACAGCTCCGGCCTTCGCCGCGTCCGAATGGATCAGCTTCGCGCCCTTGGCCAGACCGCTCACCAGCTTCCTGGGAATGTCCGGATTGGCGGCGAGATATTCCGGCTTGGCCCCTAGGACCGTATACAGAAAGTTCTCCAGTCCGGGCACTTCCCCCTGGGAAGGCCTTGCAACCCAGACTGCGTGTCCTTCCGCGACCGCCCGGTTGTTCGATGGCGCGGTCGTATTGAAGCCGTCGATCTGGCCGGATATCAGCGCCGGATACATCTGGTCCAGCTTCACGACCGTCAGGGTCACATCCTTGTCCGGATCCAGACCGCCGAGACCGATCAGATAGCGCCAGAGCTTATCGATCCCGCTGCCACGGCTCGATATCGCGAGCGTCATCCCCTTGAGCCGGGCCATCCGCTCCTTGAGCGGCATGTCCTGGGTGATGCCCACCTTCTTGGCCGCGGTCGTGCTGATCACGGCGTCACTCGCATATTGAGACATCAGTGGCGCGAACGCTTGAAGCTTCTGGTTCTTCGCGGATGCGAGAATGATGTCGCTCATCACCAGCCCGCATATGTCGACGCTGCCGCCGAGAGCCGCGGCGAGGGCGTTGGCTCCGCCATTGGCGTTCACGAGTGTCAGGTCGAGCCCCTCTTCTTCGAAATAGCCTGCGGCTTTCGCCACCAGCATGGGCAGGTATGCGAAGGTGATCCCGCCGACCCCGACGTTGAGTTTTCGGAGATCCTTCGCCTGGGCTGCCGCCCGGCGCGGCGAGATGAGCGGCGCCGCCAGCGCGGCGGCCCCGATTGTCCGGAGCAGTTGTCTTCTATCGATCATGTCATCCTCCCAGATTGAACCGATATGCAGTACAGCCTTCCGCCTACTTCCAGCGGAATATCCATTTCTCGAGATGTCCCAGGCCCTCGTTAAGGAGCGAGGTCACGACCATGAGCGCGAAGAGGGCAGAGAACACTCCCGCAGAGCTGAGCTGCCCGGCGGCGTCCTGGGTGAGGAAGCCGATGCCAGCGTTGGAAGCCATCATTTCCGCGGCGACCGCGCCGACAAAGCCGTAGGGCAGACCGAGCTTCAGGCCCGTAAATATCCAGGGCAGCGACGCCGGGAAGACCACCTTCCGCTGGACGGTGAGTGGGCTCGCGCCCATGATCCTCAGCCCGTCGACCATCTTCCTGTCGACCTGCGCGATACCGCTGATCGTGCTGAAGAACACGAGGAAGAAGACGCTGACCGCCGCGAGGACGATCTTCGGGGCAAGCCCGATACCGAACCACATGATGAAGAGGGGAGCCAGAGCGACCTTCGGCACGCCGTAGACCGCAGTCAGGAACGGATCGATCGTCCGCCGCAGCATGTCGTTGGAGCCGATGACAAGCGCCGACAGCACTCCGAGCGTGGATCCGATGGAGAAACCTATGATGGTTTCCTGGAATGTCACCAGGAGATGGCGCTGCAGCAGCCCGGAACCTGTCCATTTCAGCAGGGTGGATCCGATGTCATAGGGGCTGCTGATCCAGAAGGGGTCCACGAGCCGACCAGACGATAGCTGCCACACGCCGAGGAACCCGGCCAGGAAGAGAAGTCGGTAGATCCACACGGGGTCGAGCCTCCGTCTGGCAGCGGCTCCCGCCGCAATCGGGGTAACATCCTGCACGGTCATTAGTCAGCTCCTCCCGCTCCATGGACTTCGATGGCGGCCCAGAGCCTCCGGTAATGTTCCTCGAAAGCCGGATCGAAGCGGACGTCATGAACCTCGCGGGGACGCTTGATCGCGATGTGCTCCTCGAGCTTGATCCGCGACGGCCTGTGCGACAGGACGACGACACGATCGGCGAGCGTTATCGCCTCGACGATATCGTGGGTCACGAAGATGACCGTCTTTCCGGTTGCGCTCCACAGCTTCAGAAGCTCCGCCTGCATCACGAGCTTGAGCTGCGCATCGAGCGGGCCGAACGGCTCGTCCATCAGGATGATCTGAGGCTCGTAGACGAGGGTGCGCGCCAGCATCGCACGCTTGCGCATTCCGCCCGAGAGCTTGCTCGGATGATGATGTTCGAACCCCTTCAGCCCGACCTTGTCGATGATGGCGGCCACGCGCTGCGCCCGCTCCGCCGGATCGACCCCCCGGATCTCGAGAGGCACGGATATGTTCTGCTGCACTGTCAGCCAGGGCAGCAGGTTGTCCTGCTGCGTGATGTAGCCGACGTTGGTGTTGACGGCATCGACTATTCTGCCGTTGCACAGGACCGACCCGCCCGTAACCCCGTCGAGGCCCGACAGGAGGTTGAGAAGCGTCGATTTCCCGCTGCCGCTGGGGCCGACGACGGCAAGGAATTCGCCGTCGCGAACCGTCAGATCGAAAGCTCTGAGCACCTCGAAGCTGTGTCCTCGCGACTCGTACACCTTGTCGACGTTTTGAAACTGCGCGGCGACCGAAGCCGCTCTGGCTACATTCACGGTTGTCATGTTCATTCTCGCTCCTCCCAGGGCGAACGCGTGTCCAGGCGTGCCTGGTTAGTCCCGGCGGATGGATGCGGTGCGCCGCCATCCGCCGGGACTGCCAACCGGGACGCGGTCGGGACGCTTTGTGACCGTCCCGGAAGGTCGTGCAGGGTCAGCGCGCCATGACGGGCTGCTCGCTCTTCATGTTCCAGAGATCGCTCCCATCGTCCGCTTCGCGAACCGCGCCCAGCGCGAGAAGCTCGGCGATCTCCTCCTCGGGATAGCCGGACTGCCGAAGAAGCGCTGCGGTATGCTCGCCGAGCAGGGGAGGCGGATCCTGCAAATTTGTCGCATTAACCGCAGCGGATACCGGGAAGTCCGGCGCGTCAAACCTGAAGGACGCGAAGGGAACGGTGGTGAACTTGGGCGGGTTTCTTGCCTGCTCCGCATCAAGAACCCTGTCGCCGGACAGGACCTCGGTGAACCCCACGCCCGCAACCGCAAGCGAGGCGGCGAGCGAATCGTAGGACGCGTCCCTGACGGCACGTGTGACGATTTGCTCGACGGCTGGCCTGTTCTTGCGTCGTTGCCGCAGAGTGGCGAGGTCGGGATCAAATCCGAGACCGGCTGCGATGCAGAACTTGCGCCAGTGATCGTCCGTGAGCATGACCAGATAGATCCATCGGTCGTCGGAAGTCTCGTAAGCCCCATAGCCCGGCATACTGAATTCGGGGGAGGGCTCCTGCTCCGCCTTTCCGGTGATCTGCGACTTGAGCTGGATGCCGACAAGCTCCCTGGCAGCCACGTGCAATCCCGTCTCGTAGAGGCCGAGTTCGATGTTGCGGCGCTCTGGCGGGGCAACTGGGTCGAGCAAAGCGGACAGGACGCCGATGACGGCGTAGCACCCGGCGAACTGGTCGTGATACGAAGGACCCAGCCGAGAAGGCTTGCCTGTCGAGCGGTTCGAATACATCACGCCCGTGGCGGCTTCCGCTATCGGGTTGGAGGCGATGTCTTCGGACTGCGGTCCGGGCCCATAGCCCTTGATGTGGCAGAAGACGATTCCCGGCCTGACCGCCTCGCAGTCGTCGAAGGTGACTTTCATCTTTCGGGCGGCACTAGGCGACAGGTTGTGCAGAACGATGTCCGCAGTGGCAACGAGATCCCGGAAAACGCGCGCTCCGGCTTCGGATTGCAGGTTGAGGCACATGCTGTCCTTGCCCCTGTTGTAAGCGATATATGTCCCGCTCGGCCCCCCTCGCACCAGCTTGCGGGTGGTTTCCCCTCCGGGCGGTTCGATCTTGATAACCCTCGCTCCCAACTGCTGGAGGATGTGCGTCGCGAATGGCGCCGCAATCATGCTCCCCAGTTCAAGGACGGTCTTGCCTGAAAGTACGCCGTTCATCCAATCCTCCAAAGGTTGGTGGGATGATAATGCATTTTATATCATGCACAAGTTGTTTATCTACTCTTCCATGCGTCGGATGCCGGAACTCCCTTTAAATATATGAAATACCTTTATTAAATTGACTAACGTGGCCGCATTAGGTGATCCAAAACCCCGAAATTACCTTGATCATCAAGAAAATGCTGCAGTGCATAATGCATTTTCTGTTGACCGGATTTCGGACGTGGCATACGGTCCCGGTCGAATGATGGTTGGACGAATTCGATGGGAGGATCGAGATGTTGCCAGGTATCGCAAGGCTGGTCGGACTCACGGCTGGCGCCGTCGCAATGGCGCTCGCTGGCGTCACTGCAACCCGAGCGGAAACGAAGGGGATAGACACCGAGAAGAAGGTGGTGACGGTTGGGGCGTTCACGCCCGTGACCGGGCCTGTCCCGTTCTACTCCGTGCTCACCCATGCCGCTGATGCGTATTTCAAGCATCTCAACGAAAGCGGCGGCATCAAGGGATGGAAGGTCAACTACATCACCTACGATGACGGCTACGACCCGGCGCGCAGCGTCGCTGTGAGCCGCAAGCTAGTCGAGGAGGACGGGGCGTTTGCCTTGTCCGCGCCCGTCGGCACCGCGACCAACGTCGCAGCTATACCGTATGCCAAAGAGAAGAAGGTCCCGATGATCGGCCCGATCGGTGGCGCAAGCGCCTTCTTCGTCGAGCCGAACGTGTTCCCGCTGCTACCGGACTATGGCTGGTCGGCAGCCTCGAATGTCGACTACGCGGTCAAGGATCTCGGCCTCAAGAAGATCGCGCTGCTCTGGGAGAACGACGAACTCGGGAAGTCGGCGAAACGCGGCTTCGACATCTATATGAAGGAGATCGGACTCGAACCCGTGGAGTCCGTTCCCTTCGACGTGAAGACGACCAGCTTCAGTCCTCACATCCGCCGCGTCGCGAACTCCGGCGCTGAAGCCGTCATCCTGTTCGGCTCCAACGCCAACCTGGCTGCCGCTCTCAAGGCCGCGGACCTGCAGGCCCTCAAGGTCAAGTGGTTCGCGCCGTTCTTCACTGCCGACCCTTCGACGGTCAAGCTGGCAGGCGACCTGCTGGACGGAACATACTTTTCATCGTGGCTTCTCCCGGTCAGCAGCGAGGAGCCCGGCGTCAAAGCCTACCGCGAGTCGGTCGCGAAGTACTATCCTAACGATCCTGTCGGGGTCTTCGGGCTCAACGGCTGGAGCAATGCGGCGCTGTTCGCAAAGGGCTTCGAGGCGCTGCTGGATAGTGGAAAGCCGCTGACGGGCGAAAACCTGATCGCCGCGCTCGAAACCCTTGACAATGCGTCGGTGGGCGGGGCCCAGGGCGTGTCATTCAAGGCGGGGGACCACCGCGGCACGCGCAAGGAGGGCATCATCCAGGCGAAGAACGGGAAGTTCGAACTCGTGCGCGAGTTCCGACCCTATCCGACGGCCGTGTTTGACGCCCCGGCTCAATAGCCTTCTCCACCCGACGTCTCCCGCCCGTCAGGGGCGGGAGGAGAGAAACATGCATCCAGGAGCCTTTGATGACCATACCGATCAGTGCCCCCGCCCGTCTCGACGGACGAGTCGCTCTCGTCACCGGAGCAGCCGGCGGAATTGGGAAGGCGACAGCCCTCGCACTCGCCGAAGCAGGCGCAACGGTGATCGCCACGGATCTCGGTGACAGCGCGGATTTCGAGGACGCTGCAATCCACTACCTGAGATACGACGTGACCTCGGCCACACAGACCAGGGAGGTCGTCGCCCACGTCCTCGACCGTCACGGACAACTCGACGTCCTTGTGCTGTGCGCAGGCACCATCACACATCGTTCCCTGACCGAATCCACCGATGACGAATGGCGCGCGATCCTCGATGTGAACCTGATGGGCGTGGTCAACCCTATCCGTGAAATCTATCCGATCATGGCCGAGAACGGCGGCGGCAAGATCGTCGCCCTCGGTTCCATCGCTGCGAAGATCGGCGGCGTTGCATCCGGCCCGGCGTATGTCGCAGCGAAGTCCGCCGTCCACGGCCTGATGAAATGGGTTGCCAAGTCGGGAGCAGCGAAAGGCGTCTACGCGAGCGTGATCGCGCCGGGCCCGGTGGAAACCCCAATGTGGAGCACCGTCACGCAGCGATCCGCTCCCTCCGCCAACGGTAACGTTCCGCTGGGCCGATACGGCCAGCCCGAGGACATCGCGCAGGCCATCCTTTTCCTCTGCTCGCCCGCATCGAACTGGATCACCGGAACGGTGCTCGATGTGAACGGCGGCATGTTGATGGATTGATCCAATGACAAGCACATCCACCATCGGTTTCATCGGACTTGGCGTGATGGGCGGCCCCATGTGCCGCAACGTCGCCCTCAAGCATGCAGGCCGCGTCATCGCCTTCGACATGAACGAGGAGGCCTTCTCAAATCTCGACGGCACCAAGGGAGAGCGTGCCGGCTCCGTCGAGGCGATCTCCGGGGAAGCCGACTTCATCCTGCTGTCGCTTCCCGGAGGTCCCCAGGTGAAGGCGGTCGCTGGCGACATCGCCCGGCATGCGAAGCCCGGCACCACGATCGTCGATCTCTCCACGACACCCGTGGCTCTCGCCAGGGAAGTGGCTGCGGCGCTTGATCTTCAGGGCGTCCGGTTCGCGGACGCACCCGTCGCCCGGACCCGAGAAGCCGCACAACGTGGCGAACTCAGCATCATGGTTGGCGCTTCCGACGAAGTGTTCGAGCTGATCCAACCCATTCTCGCCTACATGGCGACAGACATAACGCTTGGTGGAGCCGTCGGTTCGGGACAGGTCCTCAAGCTCGTCAACAATATGCTCGTGTTCGAACACGTGGTCACGCTCGCAGAGATGATCGTGCTGGGCGAGCGGGCAGGGGTGAAGGCGGAGATCCTGCTGGACGCCGTATCGAAGGGTTCCGGCGACAGCTTCGTCCTGCGCAACCATGGTCGTAAGGCCATGGTTCCGCGCGAGTTTCCAGAACGCTCGTTCCCGCCCGAATACGTCCTCAAGGACATCGACTACGTGTTCCAGCTCGCGGCCGAGACAGGAGTGCCGATCAAGGCGGCGGAGACTGTTCGTCGATACTACGAGATGGCGGTCGCGAAGGGGCTGGGAGGTCGTTACTTCCCGGGAGTGATCCGGCTCGTCGAGGATGGCAGCATGTCGGAGGCATCGACATGAGCGGCTTCCACGACTTCATCCTCGATCTCTTCCCGCTGGTGTGGTCGGGCGTGGTCACCGGATGCCTTTACGCGCTTGGGGCGCTTGGCCTCGTCATGATCTTCAAGAGTTCGCGCGTCGTGAACTTCTCGCACGGAAACATAGCAGGACTTGCCGCCTTTCTCATCTACGGCTTTTCCAGCGGAACACTTCTGAGCCTGTCCTGGGGAAGCGCCGTCGTGCTTGCCATCGTCATCACGGTTGCCATCGCCTTTCTCAGCTACGCGATAATCGCACCGATCATGGGAGCGTCCGACCTGACGGCGACGATCACGACGCTCGGCATCGGACTGATCGCCCAGGGGGCAACGCTACTCGTGTTCGGAGCGGACATCGTTCCGCTCGATCTGCCGCTTCCCCGCTTCAGCGCTTCCCTCCTAGGACTGCGGATCACAGGCTACGATATCACCGTCCTGGCGGTTGCCGTCGTGACCATCGCGGCACTCTTCCTGGTGATCGACTACTCGAAGCTCGGCATCGCCTTCCGGGCAATCTCGGTCAATCCCGTCGCTGCGGAGATCTGCGGACTGAACCTCCGCTCGATACATCTGTTCGCCTGGGTCGTTTCGGCCGTTCTCGGTGTGATCGGCGCGCTGCTGATCGTGCCGACGACGTTTCTCAGCTCGACGACAGTAGCCACGTTCATGCTGCAGGCCTTCGCGGCCGCGGTCGTCGGCGGGTTCGGCAGCCTGCCCGGAGCGCTCATTGGAGGCATTCTCATAGGCGTTCTCATGAACCTGTTCACGTTCTACGTCTCTCCCGAGTTCACGAACACATTCCTGCTTGTCGTGATCCTTCTCGCCCTGAACATCTTCCCGAACGGCCTCTTCGCCAGAGCAGGCGGCACCCGTGTCTGAGACCGCAATTCCCCTCCGAACACAGCGATCGAATTCGATCTCGCTCCGATCCATGGTCACGCAAGGCCGGATTGATCTGGTCGTCCTGACGGCGCTCCTGATGCTGCCTCTCCTCGTCTCCGGGTCGTGGAGCTACGCGCTAGGACTGTGCTTCGCCAACAGCATAGGAGTCCTAGCGGTCAGCGTGCTTGTCCGGTACGGCGGCGAGGTGTCGATCGGCCACAGCTTCTTTGCGGCCATCGGAGCATATTCGGTGGCAATCCTCGAGGCACATTTCGGCTTGCCGCTCGTCGTCTCCCTTCCCGTCGCCTTGATTGCGGGAATCGCTTTCGGTCTGATCTTCGCTTGGCCGTCACGTCGCCTTTCAGGCATCTACCTTGCCGTATCGACCATGGCGCTGGCCCTTGCCATGCCGGAACTCATCATTAGCGCGGACCGATGGACGGGCGGGTTCGAGGGGCTCTACGTCTCGAAGCCGCTCATCCGGGGGGTGGCGATCGAACCGCAGCGGTATTACGCGACACTGCTCGTGCTGGCCGCGGTCGTCTACGCGCTCGTCCAGCTTCGGAGGTCGAGGCAGGGCAGGGCCATGCTGCTTGCCCGGACCCATCCGGCCGCGGCCGAGGCCTTCGGCACTCGCAGATCCTGGGCCCGCGTCAGCGTCATGGGAATTAGCGGCGGGATCGCCGCGGTATCCGGCGCGATGATAGCCTTCGCAAGTTCGGCCGTCTCGCCGACGGGATACACATTCTGGTCGTCGATCTTCCTCCTCGTCGGGTCGGTCGTCAGCTTCTACGGGCTGACGCTGACCAGGGCCCTCATAGGCGGCGCATTTCTCACACTCGTTCCGCAGCTACTGTCCGGGTCGGGTGCATGGATCCCTGTGTTCTACGGCGTGGCCCTCATCGGCGTGGTGCTCCTGGGCCACTTCTCGCCGAAGTGGATCGAGCTGGCTGCCGCGAGACGGCGGGAGGTGAAGTGATGGACGTACGGAGCGTATCGCTCAAAGGAGAGGCCATCGCCCTGTCCTTCGGCGGGATCGAGGTACTGAAGGGCCTCGACGTCGAGTTCAGGTCCGGCGAGATCACGGGGCTGATCGGGCCGAACGGTGCTGGGAAGACCAGCCTCTTCAACTGCCTGACGGGCGCCTACCAGCCGCAGGGCGGTTCGATCACATACGCCGGGGATCCGCTCGACGGGCTTTCACCCGCGGCCAGAGCTGCGCGCGGTGTGGTACGCAGCTTCCAGACGGTGGCGCTCTGCCCCGACCTCACCCTGGTCGAAAACGTCATGATGGGGCTTGCCCGCAATTACCACGCTGGCTGGGCCAGCGCTTTCCTTCCGCTGTCGCGCGGAAGACGGGAGGCTGCGGAAATGAGGCAGGCGGCGCTCGGGGCGCTGGCCAGCCTGGGCCTCCTCGAAGCGGCCGACCTTCATCCGCAGCAACTGCCTCCGGGCATGCAGCGGCTGGTTGAGATCGCCCGCGCCATCGTTGGCAGGCCGTCGGTTCTCCTTCTCGACGAACCTGCTGCCGGGTTAAACAACGCCGAGACGCGCGACCTGACCCGCACGCTGCGAACGATCGCCTCTCCCGATCTGGTCATGGTGGTCGTCGAACATGACATGGACCTCGTCATGTCCCTGTGCGATCGGATCTACGTGATTAACTTCGGCGAAGTCATCGCCTGCGGCTCTCCGGAGGCAGTCCGCGGCGACGAGAGTGTGGTGTCCGTCTATCTGGGGAGCGACGATGACTAGCCTTCTGTCAGTTCAGAACCTTTCGGTCTTCTACGGCGCAGGTGCGCAGGCCGTCGAAGACGTGAGCTTTGAGGTCGAACCGGGCAGGGTCACGGCCCTGCTGGGAGCGAACGGAGCGGGCAAATCTTCAATCATGCAGGCCGTGGCCGGACTTGTCCCATCCAAGGGAAAGCTGCTCTTCGAAGGCGAGGACATCGGCGGGCTTCCGACGCGGGAACGGGTCAGGCGCGGCATCGTCTACGTGCCGGAAAGACGGGAGATCGTGGGAGACCTCAGCGTCAGGGAAAACCTCGTGCTAGGCGGCTACCAGGTCCCGTCACGCGAGCGGCAGGAACGAATGGACGCGATCCTCGAACTGTTCCCGGAGATCGCCAGCAAAATCGACCGGGGCGCGTGGCGCCTGAGCGGCGGCGAGCAGCAGATGCTGGCCATCGGCCGGGGGCTGATGTCGGGGCCGAGGCTCTTGCTCCTGGATGAACCGTCGCTGGGGCTAGCGCCCCTGCTTGTCCGCCGCGTCTTCGAGAGGCTCGGCGCGATCCGCGGCGGAGGCGACCTTGCGATCGTGCTCGTCGAACAGAACCTCAGGATGACGATGCGGCTATGCGATGAGCTGCACTTCCTAAGGGGCGGCCGCATCGTCGGATATCGCCGCGCCGAGGAACTTCAGGACGACGCCGCGCGGCAGCAGGCCATCGATGCCTATCTCGGCGCGACTCCGGCCGAACTTGAAAAAGAACATGCGTGAAGTGACAATGATGACGAAGCAGGTGCGAGACCTCGAAGCGATGACAGCCAACGAAGTCATCTGGGAGATCCATGCAATCCGATACGGCGCGAACCGGGGCCGCACGCGGGGGGACAACTTCATCCTCGAGACGCGTCCCACCGAGCTCATGCCGATGGATTTCTACTGCTGGGTCCTTCGTGCGTCGGAACAAGTCATCGTCGTGGATACCGGAATGGATCCGGTGAAGGCAGCCCGGCACGGGCATGGGATAGAGCACAGTCCGGTCGAGATCTGGCGGTCCCTCGGGATCGATCCCGCCGCCGTGGACACTGCCATCCTCACGCATGCGCACTACGACCATCTCGGTCACCTCGACGCGCTGGAGAATGCGCACTTCCACATGCAGGCGGAAGAGATGGCTTACGTGACTGGCCCGTGGATGCAGAGACACTGGTTCCGCCGCGCCTATGCACCGGACGAGATCTCGCGCCTCGTGCATCTGCTTCACTCCGACAGACTGACGCTCCACGGCCGCGACCAGGACATAGCGGACGGAGTATCCGTGCACTGGGTCGGAGGACATTGCGCGGGTCAGGAAGTCGTGCGCGTGCGGACTGCGAGAGGCTGGGTGGTACTCGCCTCGGACGCGCTGCACTACTACGAGGAATACGAACGCGGCATCCCGTTCTCGGTCGCCTTCAATCTTTCCGACATGATCGCGGGACACGAACGCATCCGCGCGCTTGCAGACACCGACGACCATGTCGTTCCCGCCCACGATCCGCGGATCGCTCTGATCTACCCTGGCTCCGACCAGCAGCCATCGGGTTCCGTATTCCGGCTCGACCTTCCACCACTGCCCGGTGGAGCGAGATGATGGGATATTGCATTGTGCACCATCTCCGAGGTAATGCGGATATCGCATTCGGTCATGAGAGGCATCTGCGTGAAGCACCGTACGAAAGAAGAATTCGTCGCCGACTTCCTGAGGGAGGGAATCATTTCCGGTCGGTTCCCGCGCGGGTCGAAACTCAAGCAGGCGGAGCTCGCGCAGTTGATCGGCACGAGCATCACCCCGGTACGGGAGGCGATCAAGCTTCTCGAAGCGGAGGGGTTCGTGCTCGGCGACTCGCATCGGGGAGCCACGGTCGCGCCGTTCGACATGGATTCGACCGACGAGATCGTGGATCTGCGCGTGACGCTGGAATCGAAGCTTGCCCTCGCCGCACTGAAGCGGCTGACGCCGCAGACCGTGCAGGAGCTGCGCGACCTGCAGCAGCAGATCGAACAGGCAGCGACTGGCGGGGACCGGGAAGCGGTCAGGCTCATCAACTACCGGTTCCACGAGGCGATCTACCTGGCCGCAGAGCTCCCGCAGACGCTGCAGTTCGTTCGGATCCTCTGGGCTCGCTACCCTTTCGATCTGATCAACAAGCTCGACAACCGCATCGAGCGGGCGTCCGCGGAACACCGCGAGATGCTGAGCGCCATCATCGTCCGCGACGAGGCGGCGATGCTTTCCGCTCTTCGCATGCACATCCGAGCCGGATGGGACGAGTTCAAGGCAGGCTACGCCTCCTAGGAGCTTTCCAAGGCGAGCCCGCGCTCGCTCTCCCGGTTCGGACCGATGTCTTCATAGACAAGTCAATCCGGGAGTAAGCAATGGCCGCCAACACGATCCTGCTCGTCATGGACATGATAAACGATCTCGTACATCCCGACGGGATGGGGGCGAAGACCTACGTGGTGAAATGCCGCGAGAGGAACGTCTACGAAAACACCAAGGCACTCATCCGGCGCGCAAGAGCTGCTGGCATGCCGGTTGGATATGTCAGGGTCGGCTTCTCGCCCGACTACAGCGAATGCCCGCGGAACTCCCCCGTCTTCTCCAAGGCGAGAGAGAACGGCTTCTTCAAACTGGGAGAATGGGGGACGGAGGTCTATGAGGAATTCGCGCCCCAGCCCGGGGACATCGACATCGTAAAGCACCGCGTCAGCCCGTTCTATGGGACGAAGCTGATGCCAGTCCTGAGCGCGCTAGGTGTCAGGCGGCTGCTTCTGACCGGCGTCTCCACTAACGGCGTCGTCCAGGCGGCCGCGCGGGAAGGTCACGACCGCGACTTCGAATGCATCGTCGTCGAGGATTGCTGCGCTGGAGCGACCGACGAGGAGCACCAGTACGCGATAGCTGGCGTGCGCCGATTTGCGGCCGTGTCAGCCGCATCCGAGCTTAAGTTCTAAGCACGCGATTCACCTAGGCTCCGCCACACCCGGTCGAACGGGACGGCGGAGCTATGTCAATTTATGGTAATAAAAACAGTTACTTAACCGATCTCGCTAATTCGATTTTGCATTGACCAGGATAATATAAAATGCATTATCTTACTCACCGCGCCTCTTACTGGGCGCAGTGGTCGTCAAATTTCGGAGGATGAAATGAACTTAGAGGTTATCGACAAGTCGAAGCAGGATGTAGGTGGCGCGCCCGCCGAAGGTCGCATTACCGATGAGGCCGTTGCCGCAGCCCGCGGAATGATCGGACTTCAGCTCCGTCCTGAAGGACCCTATCTCCAGGACGCGACTCCAGACACGCTGAGGAACTGGTGCAACGGCATCGGCGATCTCAATCCGCTCTACCGTGAGCAGGAGTACGGCCGCAATTCCCGTTACGGCGGTCAGGTCGCGCACCCGATGTTCCCGATGGCCTTCGGATGGGTCGGACGTACCCGCTGGGGCCTTCCTGGCGTCCACGGCTTCTATGCGGGGAATGACTGGGAGCTGTTCCGCCATATTCGTCCCGGCGACCGGATCAGCGCCATCGAGCGCGTCGTCGGCGTCGAGGAGAAGGAAAGCAAGTTCTCCGGGCGCCTCGTTCTCCAATACGTGGAAGCGACGTACAGCAACCAGCGTGGAGAGATCGTAGCCCGGGCGCTTGGCACCTGCACCCGCCACGAGCGCAAGGCCGCCCGCGATGCCGGGAAGTACAAGGACATCGTGACACACGAGTACACGCAGGAGGAGTTCGAGAAGATCGACGACGCGATCCTGCGCGAGGAATCCCGCATGCGCGGCGCCAACGTCCGCTACTGGGAGGACGTGTCGGAAGGCGAGGAACTCGATCCGATCGTGCGCGGCCCGCTTTCGCTGATGGACACGATGGGCTTCCTGGTCGGCTGCGGCCGCGGACACACCCACGGCGTCGTGTTCAAGGCGGCGATGAAGCATCCGGGTCACTTCTTCCGCAATCCGGAAGCGGGTGGCGGCATCGAATACACCGGCATCGGCCACCACCGCGAATCCACCGCCAAGGAAGTCGGCGTGCCGGGTGTCTACGACTACGGCCCACAGCGGTCTTCCTGGATGGCCTCTCTCGTCACCAACTGGATGGGCGACGCGGCCTTCCTCAAGCGCGTCCGCACCGAGATGCGCCGCTTCAACACGATGGGCGACTCCACCTGGTGCAAGGGCAAGGTCACCCGGAAATACATCAAGGACCGCCACGCGTTGGTCGACCTGGAGATTTGGGGCGAGAACCAACGTGGAGAGATCACCACGCCCGGACTTGCGACCGTCATCCTTCCAAGCCGCGATCCAAACATCCCCGTCCACTTCGACGGCGGCAATCTCGATCTCGAGCTTCCGGTCGTCCGGTAAGGCAGGCGCAGTCATGGACACCTTGCTGCCACTTGATGGGATTCGATGCGTGGAATGCTCGACGGGAGTCGCTGCTGCCTACGCCGGGCGCCTTATGGCGGCGATGGGAGCTGAAGTGATCCTCGTTGAGCCAATCGGAGGCTCGCCACTTCGACGCGAGCCTCCGTTTCTCGGCCCTGACAGCGACGAGAGCGCGCTGTTCGCCTACCTCTCGTCGGGCAAGACGGCGATCTCGCTCGATCTCGCGACCGATGCGGGGAGGTTGCAGCTCAGCGGCCTGTTGGAGACGGCAGGTATCCTGATCGACGACGTCGCCGTTTCGGACAGGAAGCGGCTCGGCCTTGATCCCGACAGGGTGTCTGGCAACTGGCCGGATATCGTTCACCTGTCCGTCCTCCCGTTCGGATCTCACGGTCCAAAAAAGAACTGGGTGGGTAGTGAACTCAATCTGATCCATTCGGCGGGGGAAGGCTTCCTCTTGCCTAATGGCCTGTCAGCCACACTGTTCCCTGAGCGGCCGCCACTGAAGATTGCCGGACACTTCGCCGAGATGCAGGGCGGGGTGGCGGGGGCGCTCAGCGCGCTCGCGGCTTTATGGAGCGGCAAGGGCCAGTATGTCGACGTATCGGTTCAAGACGCGAACCTCGCCGTCGGTGCGTTCACCGTCCAACGCTATGGCGACGGATCTCTCGAGCACAGGCTTTCACGTTCCTTTCGCTATGGAGGCGTAATCGAATGCTTGGATGGTTTCGTCGAACTTCTCACCCTGGAGCAGCGACAGTGGCACGGTCTTGTCGAGCTCATGGGGTATCCGGAGTGGGCAATGGATGCCGCTCTTGAGGACGCCGTCGCGCGCAGCCAGCGAGGCGACTTCATCAACGCCAAGATACGCGCCTGGGCCGCAAGGCGTGCCGTGGAGGACGTCGTCGTTGCCGCGCAGCGTCTCGGCGTTCCTATGGCCCGCTACAACGATCCGGAACAGATCCTCTCCGGCCACCACGAGAAGGCAAGAGGTCTGTTCTCGGAGGTGGCTCTCGCCGACGGCGGCACCTGCCTCATACAGTCGGCGCCCTTCAGGTTCGATGGCGGATCGCTGCCCGCAAGGCCCTGGCCGTCGTCTTCCGATGGAGAGAACGCCCATGACGAGGATCCGACAGAATTGCAGATGAACTCATGGAAGGAGCGGGCATGAAACCTCTGGAAGGTGTGCGGATCGCCGACTTCACGGTGCATGCTGCAGGGCCGTTCTGCACCCACATGCTGTCGCAGCTCGGAGCCGAGTGCATCAAGATCGAGAGCGCGCTGCGCCCTGACATTTTCAGGAAGCCGCATGCGGTCTACGGGAGAAACGGTCCCGCCAGCTTCGATCAGGTGGCGTCGAACAAGCTCTCGGTCCGGGTGAACATGAAGCATCCGGAAGGCGTGGCGCTCGCGAAGAAGATGGTCGCCGTCTCCGACGTAGCTGCGGAGAGTTTCCGGGCGGGCGTTATGAAGAGACTGGGGCTCGGGTACGATGCGTTGAAGGAGGTCAAGTCCGACATCGTCATGGTATCGGTTTCTTCGTCCGGACAGACGGGACCCGACTCTCACTTCGCAGGGTACGCGCCACTGTTCGGCGCATGGGGCGGGCTCGGATTCCTGTCAGGATACACCGACGGCCCTCCCGTGGAGATGCGGCATGTCATGGATCATTCTGTGGGATTGAACGCTGCGCTGGCGACCGTCGCCGCCCTGCATAGACGGCGCAGGACGGGGCAGGGCGCCCATGTCGACATCGCAGCCCGCGAGGTCGCGTCCTCGCTCGTAGGAGACTCGCTGATGGCCGTGTCCGCAGGAGGGCGCGTGGAGCGCCTGGGTAACGACGACTACCGGATGGCCCCTCACGGCCTCTACGCGACTGACAAGCCGGACCGCTGGCTCAGCATCGCGATCGGCAGCGAACAGCAATGGAGGGCGTTCGCGGATCTTGCCGGACTGGCTCACTTCCTTTCCGACCCGCGCTTCAGCTCATCCGAGGCGCGCCATGCAGGCAGAAGGGAATTGGACGCGGCCGTCGGCGAATGGAGCGTCCGGCAGGATGCCGGGGCTGCCGCCGCGTCTCTGCAACGGGTCGGTGTGCCCGCCCACGTGTCCTTCAACACGCATGACCTGGTGACCGACGAGCACCTAAGGCAGCGCGGCGCGATCGTGGACGTCGACGACAGCGAAGGGGGCAAGCGCGCCGCAGTTGGCTATCCGGGGCGGTTCTCCGTCAGCTCTGCGCCCGCCATCGAGAGGGGAACGCCGAAGCTCGGCGAGCATGAGGACTACGTCTACGGGGAGCTCCTCCGGATGACGCAACGCGAAATCGCCGATCTTGCGGATCGGGAAGTCATCTTCTGAGTAACGGGAGCCTTAGCATGTCAGCAAATCCGGCCATCACCCCCGCCGAGGACTATTCGGACTACGTGGGACGGACAGAGCGGCGCTCCGCCCTGATTGATCCGGAGCGTGTCGCAGCACTCGCCAGCACGTTAGACATGCCTTCTGCTCCTGCAGAAGGCGAGGATCTTCCTCCTGCCTGGCACTGGATCTTCTTCAACCCCTTCGTCCGCCGCAGCGAACTCGGAAGCGACGGCCATCCTCGAAAGGGCGGGTTCCTGCCGGATGTCGGCCTTCCGCGACGAATGTGGGCGGGCGGGCGCCTCAGTTACCTCACGCCGCTGGCGATCGGCGAAAGAGCCGAACGTGTCAGTGAGATCATGAGCGTGACCCCGAAATCGGGCAAGGCTGGTCGGCTCGTGTTCGTCACCGTCCGTCATCGGGTGATGGTTGGCGGGGACATTTGCATCGAGGAGGAGCAGGACATCGTCTATCGCGAGCCTCCACAGCCGGGCTCTCCGGCGCCCGCCACACAGCCAGCACCGACGGACCCAGATTGGTCCGAGGTCGTCACTCCCGATCCCGTACTCCTGTTCAGGTATTCGGCGCTGACCTCCAATGGTCACAGGATCCACTACGACACGCCGTACGCGCAGGCCGAGGAGGGATACCCCAATCTCGTCGTTCATGGCCCGCTGATTTCGAGCCTGCTGCAAGGACTCGCCGTTCGTGCCAAACCAGACCATCGACTAGCGCGCTTCGACTTCAGAGCCGTATCGCCGTTGTTCGTCGATCGGTGCTTCAGCATCGAAGGTGCCGAAAGCAATGGGGGAGGAGCGCTTCGTTTCTGGGCCAGGGGGCCCGGCGGCAACCTGGCCATGACGGCGGAGGCATGGTTCGAATGACCGCAAGCTCATCCTCCACGCTCTCCGACATGCAGGATCCGCGGAGCTACCTGTTCGTTCCGGGGAATCGACCCGACAGGTTCGACAAGGCTGTTTCCTCGGGAGCCGACCGCGTCATACTCGACCTGGAGGACGCCGTTTCGCCCGGCGAGAAGGAGGAGGCCCGCCACGCCGCGAGCAGGTGGCTCCAGCAGGGCATTTCCGCTGTCCTGCGCATCAATGGCGTCGACAGCTTCTGGTTCGATGGCGACCTTGCAGCAGCGGCCGCGCTCCGGACGGCGGAAGTCATGCTTCCGAAGGCGGATGTACCATCCCTGGAACGTGTCCTGCACTTTCTAGTCGATCGTCCCGTGATCGCTCTGATCGAGACCGTGGCAGGGCTTACCCAGGCAAACGAAATCGCCAGGATGAAGGGGGTGTCGCGGCTCGCGTTCGGCAACGTCGACTTCAGCACGGACGCAAGGCTTCCAGCGTCGAGTCCGGCTCTGGACCACGCCCGCTTCCAGATCGCGATGGCGTCCCGCGCAGCCGGCATCGCTCCGCCCATCGAAGGTGTGACGCTATCGCTGGATGACGACGAAGCTCTGTCCCGCGATGTCAGGACCGCTCTCGACTTCGGGTTCGGCGGGAAGCTATGCATTCACCCGAAACAGGTCGCCGCCGTCAACACACTGCTCGGACCGAGCGACGAGGAGGTCATCTGGGCCGAAGCGGTGCTCAGGGCCGTCGAATCAGCAGGGGAGAATGTCATTCAGTTCGAGGGCAAAATGATCGACAAGCCTGTGGTCCAGCGGGCGGACTATATCCTCCGACAGCGCCGGGGGACGGCGCGGGCGTCGCAGGAGGTCGGCGACCGCGCGTGACGTGGGCGCGACATCGAACAAGAGCTGAGGATGCTGCCTGATGCATTCCCGGATCTCGTTACCTTTGTCGAAAGCTGATCCTCGGCACTGCAGGCGATTGGCATGGCAAGCGGCGGAAGAACAAGAATCCCTTGACGCTGGCGCATAATAAAAGCTTTAAGGCAAAACGGAGGTGCTGGAATTACCCTGTTCTTCGGCGAAGGAACCTCGTAGGCAAGACAATTGTCAAGCAGGAGCGCAACCAGGATCAATGTCAGCGCACGAGACGGCAGCCAAAAAAACAAGGCGGACTCAAGCCGAGCGATCTGAAGAAACGCGCACCAAGCTCTGTCAGGCGGCACTGGACGCAATGAACGAGGTAGGGTACGGCCGTTTTTCGACGGAAGACGTTGCGCTCAGGGCGAATGTCTCGCGAGGTGCGCTAACCCACCAGTTTCCCAGCCGCAATGCGCTGATCATCGCCGCCTTTCAATATCTAATTTCCTCCTGGGAAGAAGATTGGCTTCTCTTCATTGAAGCAAATCAGAGGCGCCTGAGCCCGGATGAAGTGACGGATTTCCTCTGGGAGAAGCTTTTCCAGGCGGACAACTACATTGCGTCGCTGGAAATCATGCTGGCTTCCCGCAACGACGACGAACTCGGCAACGGCATTCGCGAGATCATGGTTCGCTGGGCATCCAGCCGTGACAAGACGATCGCCAAGCTTCTCGGCGTTTCGCTGGAGCGGCCGGAAACAGACGAGTTCATCCAGCTCAGTCTGTGCGTTCTGCGTGGCATCGCGCTTCACAGCAGCTTCAGTTCCAACTCCACCAAGGGGCTTCAGACGAGCCTCCTTGGTAAGTGGAAGGAAATGCTGGTCGCAACGCATGGCGGCAGCCAATAAGCAGGAGCTTCGCCCGGCGCCTTACTTCAGGATGAAGCCGTGGGCGAAAGGGTCCCGGTCGTCGATCAAGATCGTGTTGACGCCCGTGGTTCGGGGCCGCAGCCGCCTGATCAGTGAACTTCCCGCTCATAGAAAAGGCCCCGGGCGGGGCCTTTCGTCTTAGGGACAATGGGGCTCAGGCCTTGCAGGCCTGTACCGCGCCAGGGAGCTTTTTCCACTCGGCGTACCATGTTTCGAACAGGTTGAGCTGCGTCTCGACATAACGACGCTGGCTTTCGGAAAGGCTGTCGGTTTCGTTGAAGTGCAGCGTGTATTCCTTGTCGCCCTTCAGCACCATCATGTGCTTGAAGAAGAGGACCAGATCCGGACCTTCGTCGAAGGAGGACAGGACGGCAAGTGCCTGTTCCAGTTCCAGCGCGCGCTGGCGTGCATCGACATCGCCGCGAGCAGCTGCCTGGGAGAGGTTGGACAGGTGGATCACCTCCTTCGGCAGCACGTTGCCGATGCCGGTGATGGCGCCGGTCGCGCCGCAATTCACGAAGCCGTGGAAGACGGCAGTATCGACGCCGATCATCAGCGAGACGCCATCGTCACGGCTGGTGATGTTTTCCGCCGCATAGCGCATGTCGGCCGGGCCGCCGAATTCCTTGAAACCGGCAAGGTTCGGGTGCTCTGCCCGAAGGCCGAAGAACAGTTCGGCGCGCGTCGCGAAACCGTAATAGGGGCTGTTGTAGATGACGGCCGGAAGATCTGGAGCGGCAGACAGGATCGCCTTGAAATGGGATTTCTGGGCCGCGACTACCGATCCGCGTGACAGGACGCGCGGAATGACCATCAGGCCCTTGGCGCCGACTTTCTGCGCATGCGCGGCATGGGCAACGGCGGAAGCCGTATTGACGGCGCCGGTTCCGACGATCACCGGAATGCCTGCAGCAGTGAGGCGTCCGACGCCTTCCATGCGCTGGGCGTCCGTCAGAAGTGGCCAATCACCCATGGAGCCGCAATAGACGACAGCGGACATACCGGCCGCGATCAGTTCCTGACCCTTGCGCACCAACGCGTCGAAATCGGGCGTACGGTCATCCTTGCAGGGGGTCATCAGGGCCGGAATGACACCGGAAAAAATGCTGGCTTTCATCGCAAATTCCTTTTTGAACCGGGCCTGGAACTGGCTCTGCGCACGCAGGATTGCTCGCAAGAGCCATCGCCTCGCGAGATCAGGTAGCATCTTGTATTCAATTTGTCGACAGAAAATCGACGCCAGTTTTGCAGATCCGTTCCGTCGTAGCGGGCCCGCAATTTCTGCGCCTGCTGAACGATCTGTTCGGTATGCCCCGGACAGGATGTTCGGCTCGCTTGAGATCGTGCGCTGAAGATTTCGTTGTGCTCCTCAACAAGGCGGGCCGGTAGACGATCGTCGCAAGGCAGAAAATCTGCATTGGCGGCCATCATTGTCGGCGCATTCTACGATCGCCCCGCCGCGGCAAAGGCGGACTGGGGTTCGAACCCCGCAAGCGACGTGGAATTGTGCGGCTGCAATATAATTTGCCCGATAAGTGAGCAGATGCGGCATTTGCACCGCAAAGGGCATTTTTAATATTTTCGCTATTTACAAACAGACGTGATCGTTTTTATTGTCCGAATGGTTGCGAATGAGGGACTTCATGAACAGTTATATTTTCCACGGCGGCAATGTTCTCGACGTCGATAGCGGCGTGCTGCTCGACGGCGTCGAGGTCCAGGTCGAAGGCGATCGGATCGTCCGGGTCTCGTCGCAGAAGATCGATGCCACGGGCGTGGAACGGATCGATCTGAAGGGCCGCACGCTGATGCCGGGACTGATCGATGCGCATGTGCATGTCATCGCCACGCTGGTCGATCTCGCCAAGAATGCCGAGCTTCCGTCCTCCCTTATCGCACTGCGTAGTCGCAAGATCATGCACGAGATGCTGATGCGCGGCTTTACCACTGTCCGCGACCTCGCTGGCGCCGACCTCGGGCTCAAGCTCGCGGTGGAAGAGGAACTGATCGACGGACCTCGGCTGGTCATTTGCGGAAAGGCGCTGAGCCAGACCGTCGGCCATTGCGACTACCGCGCCCGCAACGACAAGCGGGAACTGCATGCCGCATCGCTCGGCGCACTCGGACGCATCGCCGATGGCGTGGACGCGGTTCGCCGCGCAACCCGCGAGGAAATCAAGGGCGGTGCCGAGTTCATCAAGATCATGGCGAACGGCGGTGTTTCTTCGCCCAACGATCCAATCCACGTCCTGCAATATTCCCGCGAGGAAATCCGTGCCATCGTCGAGGAGGCGGAGAATTACGGTCTCTACGTTGCCGCCCATACCTATTCCGATGCTTCGATCCGGCGCGCGGTGGAATGCGGCGTAAAATCCCTCGAGCACTGCAACCTCATTACCTTGGAGACCGCCAAACTCGCCGCGGAGGCCGGCGCGATCGCTTGCCCGACGCTGGCCGCCTATGAAGGCTTGGCGCTCGAAGGGGCCGCATTTGGTCTCAGCGCGGATTCCGCGGCCAAGATCGAAACCGTGCGCACCGGTGGCCTTGAATCCCTGCGCCTGATGAAGGAAGCCGGCCTGCCGATGGGCTTTGGCACGGACTTGCTCGGGCAGTTGCACAAGTATCAGTCGATGGAGTTCGAGATCCGGGCCAAGGTCCTGTCGGCACACGACATCATCTATTCGGCAAGCCGGGTTTCCTCGAAGCTCTGCATGCTGGAAAACCAGATCGGCGTTATCGCGGACGGCGCCTATGCGGATTTCGTCGTCGTGAACGGCAATCCGCTGGAGGATGTCACGATCCTGTCCCGCCCCCAGGAGAGCCTCGCTGCAATAGTTCGCGGCGGTACCTTCTACAAAAATACGCTCGCTGCGTGATCCGCGATGATCCGGGGATGCACCCTTCCTGAAAGATCCGGGCGCTGGCTCGTCGGCGGCCTCAATCTCCTCGCACCGGGATTGATGCTCTTGCCACTGATCCTCGTGTCGTGGTTGTCGATGATCTCGAACGAAATACTGGCGGCATTTGTGCCGTCCTTCATCCTGTTGTCCGTCACCGTCTCGATCACGATCGTCGCGGGCTATTACATAAAACGACGATACTGAGCTCTTTGGTCGATGCTACCACATCGGATTGATCGGTTCGTTTTTCTTCAATGGGGTTGAAATGCTGGAAATCAGCGGAGTAACGCGAAATTTCGGTGGGGTCCATGCCTTGTCCGGCGTCGATCTGACCATCGCGAAAGGCGGCATCGTCGGCATGATCGGCCCCAACGGCGCCGGCAAGACGACACTCTTCAACTGTATTTCCGGCGTGCTGCCGGTTTCGAGCGGCGAGATCCGGTTCCAGGGAAAGCGCATCGATGGCATGCGGCCGGACGAAATTTCCAGCCAAGGGCTGGTGCGCACGTTCCAGATCGCTCGCGGTTTCCCGCGGCTCACCGTGTTCGAAAGCCTCATGCTTTACGGCACGGATCAGCCGGGCGAGGGCCTCATCCAATCCTTGATGCGCGGCAAGGCGGGCCTCGAACGCGAAAAGAAGCTCATCGACAAGGCGCTCAACATCGCCGAACAGCTGAAGCTGTCGCATGTACTGGACAACAAGGCGTCCGACCTTTCCGGCGGCCAGAAGAAGCTTCTGGAAATCGGCCGGGCCATGATGCGCGACCCTGGCATGCTGCTCCTCGACGAACCGATGGCGGGCGTCAATCCGTCGCTCGTGCGGGAAATCGGCGAGCGTCTCGTCACAATCGCCGCCGAAGGCGTCACCATCGTATTGATCGAACACCAGATGGATCTGATATCGCGGCTCTGCGATCACGTCGTGGTCATGGCTGAGGGCAAGAAGATGATCGAGGGAACCTTCGATTTCGTGGCCGGCAACAAAGAGGTTCAAAACGCCTATATGGGGACCCGCAAATGAGTGTTCTGACCGTCGAGAAGGTCATCGTCGGTTATTCCGCGGGCGACCAGATACTCAAGGGCGTCAATTTCCACGTCGGCGCGCGCGAAATCGTCTGCATAGTCGGCCCGAACGGTGCCGGCAAATCGACCCTCTTGAAGACGATCGCCGGGCTGCTGCGTCCCTCGGAAGGTCGCATCATTTATGAAGGTACGCCACTCAACGGCATGAAGCCGCATGACGTTTCGCGCCATGGGATCGCGTTCGTGCCGCAGGAGCACAATGTTTTCGGCAACATGACCGTCTACGAAAACCTGGAAATGGGCGGCTACATCGCGCCGAAGCATTTTCGCGCCCGCGCGGATGAAGTGATGAAACACTTCCCCATCCTGCTGAAGAAAAAGAGCCAGCTGGCAAGGACTCTTTCGGGTGGGCAGCGCCAGCTGTTGGCGGTCGGCATGGCGCTGATGGTCGATCCGGGCCTGATCCTGCTTGACGAGCCGACTGCTGGTCTCTCGCCGGCGGCGGCAGACGAGCTTTTCGAGGAAATCCGCAAGCTCCGCGATGCGGGCAAGGCGATCGCGCTGGTCGAACAGAACGCGCGAGAAGCCATGGCAATCTCCGACCGGACCTACATCCTGGTCGATGGCAAGAACAGTATCGAGGGACCTTCCCCGGAACTGCTGGCCAACGAGGACATCAACCGGATGTTCCTCGGAGGATAAAACCGAAATGTCCAAGAGCTCAGAAAAAGAGGGAACGCAAATGAATAGAAGAGAATTTCTCGCCGCATCCGCCATCGTTGCCGGTAGCATTTCCGCTCCCGGCATCCTGAGGGCTGAGACCGCCATCAAACTGGGTGTCCTGACGCCCCTGACCGGCGCCGGCGCATCCGATGGCCCGCGCATGGTCAAGGCGATGCAGGCGGTTGTCGAAGAGGTCAACAAAGCCGGCGGCGTGATCGGCCGACCGATCGAACTGGTCATCGAAGACGACCAGACGAACCCCGAGGCGGCCGTGCGCGCCGCACAGAAGCTGGTCGGCGTCGATCGTGTTCCCGTGATCATGGGCACCTGGGCGTCGGCCGTCACCTCGGCCGTGGCGCCCGTATGCTGGGAAAGCAAGACCTGCCTGATGACTGTTTCGGGAGCTGACTCCATCACTCAGCTGCCGCATCAGGGTTACATCTTCCGCACCCAGCCGAACACCGCGCTGCAGGCGACCAAGCATGCCGAGTACATCGCGTCCACCGGCGCCAAGAAGGTGTTCTACATCGCCGTGCAGACGCCGTTCGCGGCAACGATGCGCGAGCAAATCGCCTCAGTCCTGACGGCGAACGGCTCCTCGCTCGTCGGTGGCCTGATCTACGAGGCGAACAAGACCAGCTATCGCTCCGAAATCGACAGCGCCATCGCCGCCAAGCCCGACTTCATCTACCTCAACAGCTATGCGCCCGACCTCACCGTCCTGCTTAAGGATCTCTATCGTGCCGGTTATTCCGGTGGCCGCATCACGCAGTCTTATGCCTATACGAGCAAAGTGGCCGAAGGCATCCAAGCCGATGTTACCGATGGGCTGGTCACCGTGCAGCCGTCCAGCGACGTCGGCAGCCAAGCCTATTCGCTGGTTCAGAAGCGGTTGAACAACCCGGCCGCGGATTCCTACGAGGCCCAGGCGACCGACTGGATCAGCCTCGCGCTCATGGCAATCCAGAAGTCCGGCAAGGCCGTCGGCACCGACATCCGCGATGCCGTTCGCCTGATCTCTCAGGGCAATGGCGTCAAGGTCTATTCGGCCGCCGAGGGGCTCAAGCTCCTGCAGCAGGGCAAGGACGTCAACTATGACGGTGCGAGCGGCAACTGCGATTTCAATGAGAAGGGCGATATCATCGATTGCCGTTTCCGTTACAGCGCAGCCAAGGGCGGCAAGATCGAATTGATCAAGATCGTCTGATCGGGGATAGCAGATGAATGTTCTCCAGTTGATTGCGAACGGGATCATGGCGGGAAGCATTCTCGCCATTCCGGCCATTGGATTGACGGCAATGTATTCCGTGCTCCGGTTCCCCAATTTTGCGATCGCTTCGCATGCCACAGCCGGCGCATTCGCCGGCTGGGTCGCGAATTCCGTTTACGGATTCTCGGTGCTTCCATCGCTTGCGATAGCACTTCTGATCAGCGGGCTCATCGGCTTGCTAACCGACGAACTGATCCTGAAGCCGTTCAGGTCGGCCGGCGTCGTCACGACGGCCATCGGTTCGCTCGCCCTGACGATCGGACTGGAGAACACCGTCCGGCTTTTCTTTGGAAATGACCTGCGTGGATACGACTTGCCCCTGGCACGCGACATCATCGTGGGCGGCATTCACCTCGGCCCGCAGCAATTGAACAATCTTGCCGTGTCGATAATCGTCATGGCACTGGTCTTCGGCTTTCTTTTCTTCACTCGCATGGGAAAGGCCATGCGGGCTGTGGCCGACAATCCACGGCTGGCTGATATCAAGGGCATCGATTCCCGGATCGTGGCGCGTATTGCCTCCTTCATGGGCATGGGGCTCGCCGGTCTGGGCGGAATGCTGATCGGACTCGATTCTTCGATCGACCCGCTGACGGGCTTCCGCTCCATGCTGCCGATTTTCGCCGCAGCCGTGGTTGGCGGGCTCGGCAGCATTCCGGGGGCGGTAGCGGGGGCCCTCGTGGTCGGCATCGCCGAGGAACTGTCGCTTCTCGCGTTGCCGGCAAGTTACAAGTCCGCCGTAGCCTTCATCGCGATCATGCTCATCCTGACGCTTCGCCCACAGGGGCTTTTCGGACGCGAGGCCAACTAGCATGGAAATCTATATCATCAGCATGTGCGTCGTGGCTGGCATTTATGCGGTCATGGCGCTGGGTCTCAACGTCATGTGGGGCATGGCCGGTCTCGTCAACCTGGGTCTGGTCGGATCGGCCGCCGCAGGCGCCTATACGAGCGCGATCCTGACCAAGACATTCGCGATACCGATCCCGCTTGGAATCCTGGCGGGAGCCTTCGTTGCGGCGGTCGTTGGGGCGGTCCTGTCACTGGTCACTCGCCGTCTGAAGGAACATTACCTGGCGATCGTCACGCTCGGATTTGCCGAAACGATCCGTATCGTCGCTTCCAATGAAATCTGGCTGACCAATGGCACCGATGGAATTTCCGGCATTGCCGGCCCGTTCCGGGCCGATCTCACGCCGTTCCAGTACAACCTCGTCTATCTCGGGATCGTCCTGCTGGTCCTCCTTGGACTTTATGTCTGCTGCCAGCGCATTTCGTATTCACCGTTCGGCCGCGTTTTGCGGGCGGTGCGCGATGACGACATGGTGGTCAGCGTCGCGGGCAAGAACGCGCAGTCATTCAAGTTGAAGGCCTTTTCCATCGGTTCCGGCATCATCGGTCTGGCAGGCGGGCTTTATGCGCACTACACGTCGTTCATCTCGCCGGACCTCTTCGTGCCGCTGCTCACGCTCTACGTGAAGCTGTCGCTCCTCGTCGGCGGTGTCGGGAACAATCGGGGCGCCGTTGTCGGGGCCGCCCTCATAATTCTCATTCTCGAAGGCTCGCGCTTCGTCGTCCCGTTTATTCCCTATATTTCGCCGGCGCAGGGCGCCGCGATCCGCGAGCTATTCCTCAGCGCAACCCTTCTCATCGTGCTGCGGTTCAGGGTCACCGGCCTGATGCCTGAACCACACGATCATCCTGTCATTCCACGCCCCGGAACCGCCAGGGCCGGAACATCCATCAAAGCATCCTGAAAGGAACATGTCCTCATGAAAACCAAGGCCCTCGCCCTGGAAGACGTCGCACGTCTGGTTTCCGTCATCACTGCACGCAATGATATTGCGGAAACTGCGCAGCTTCTGGATGAGATCATTCAGGCGCGCTACGGTCACAAGCTCTTTACCCTGTTCCGTATTGTCGAAGATGGAGAGGCCGTCGAGCGCCTGCATTCCAGCGACAAGGCCGCCTACCCGGCGCGCGGACGCAAGAAGCGGGAGGATACCGTCTGGGGGCGCGTCGTGTTCGGGGAAGGCAATGTCCTCATTTCGCGGAATGCCGAGGATATCCGGGTCAACTTCCCCGATTACGAGGTCATTTTCGGCCTTGGCATCAACAGCATGATCAACATCCCGGTCGTCTGGGAAGGCAAGGTGATCGGTTCGGCGAACCTGTCGCATCAGGATGAAGGTTTCTTTGACGACAAGGACGGCGACGGCCTGCGCATGCTCGTCGGCATCGTCGCGCCCGTCGTTGCCGGCACGCTCGACTGACCGCCCGATCCGGCAGGCTTTGCCCGGTCATCACCCGGAGGAACAGGCGTGAACATAGAGCGGATGATCTCGACGGTGGAAGTTCACACCGGTGGGGAACCGTTCCGGATCGTCGAACGCCGGGCCTGGGTGGAAGAAAACCTCGACAAGGTTCGTGAGGTTCGTGAAACGCTCATCTACGAACCGCGCGGCATGCGGACATGTGTGCCGGATATCTGACCGAACCAGTGAGCCACGAAAAATGATCATAGACCTGGTTTTGCTCGTTGAGGATCATGACGATCTCGAGCACCGGGTTCGGTGATGTGCGGGATTCCGGCATAGCGAATCGCGATGAAGGCCATGAGGCTGGCGACCGCGAACGCGTTAAGGTTCAGCAGGGTCGAAAGGTCGATATCTTTCCATACATGCAGGGCCGGGCCGATGGCGTATCTTGAGAAAACGAAGGACAGGAACACGAATGCCGCCAATCCGCGTTGCCACCACGCCTCCTCCGCGCGGAAGGAGAGGGCGACCAGCATGATGCAAGGCGCCAGGAAAAGTTCCGTGCCGGAACCGGTGCCGAACAGTTTGGTCGCGAACAGCGTGTCGAGCGTTCCGACCAGCGGCAGGGCGATGCGGGCGGCCGTCGGGGCCTGGCGGGCAATGAGGGGAATGGCGAGGAAAAGCGGCGCGGCAAGCAGGGTGCCGAGCGACGCCGTGACGCCGTCGCCAACCAGATACCAGACATAGAGCGGATAAAAGGGTTTGTTGCCGCAGATCACCCAGGCGATCGTAACGCTCGCCTGGGTCAGCGGGTCGAGCGGGGCCCGTGTGTGGGTCATCACGTGCGCTGTTGAGTGAGAGTTGGGCTAAGGAGATAGTGGCCGACGCCCCAGACATCGCCATTGTCATGACCGAACAGGCCGGCGGTTGCGAGAAAGAACAGCCGCCAGCGGCGCTGCCAAAGCGATGCATCCTTGCCATAGACCTCTCGGAAGATGGGCTGGATGCGCTCGATCCTGCGATCGAAGGCATCGAGCCAGTCGAGCGCAGTGCGGCGATAATGCGTGCCCGACCAACGCCACTCCTGCTCGACCTTGAAAAGATCGCCAAACCGGTGCGGCAGATCATGGGCCGGCATGATGCCGCCGGTGAAGAAGTGGTGGGCGATCCAGTCTGCAGGATCGTCGTGGTCGAAGCGGTAGGAGCGGTCCTTGTGGGTAAAGACGTGCAGGAAAAGCTTGCCGTCCGGTTTTACCCAGCCGCGCACGCGTTCCAGCAGCGCGCGCCAGTTCGACATATGCTCGAACATCTCCACTGAGACGACGCGGTCGAAACGTTCATCGGTGGCGAAATCGTTCATGTCCGCAGTGACGACGGTGAGGTTCGTCAATCCGCGTTTTGCTGCGAGATCGAGGATATAGGCGCGTTGCGAAGCGGAGTTCGACACCGATGTGATGCGGGAACTTGGAAACTGCTGGGCGACGTAAAGCGAAAGTGAACCCCATCCGCAGCCGAGTTCCAGGACCCTCATGCCGTCCTGGAGCGCTGCGTGCGCCACCGTTTCTGCCAGCGCATAGGTTTCCGCTTCCTCAAGTGTGGTGGCTGGCGTCGGATAAAGACAGCAGGAATATTTCCGCTGGGGGCCGAGTGCGAGGGCGAAGAATTCTGCCGGTACTTCATAGTGCTGGCGATTGGCTTCGTCGGTATGGGTGGCGACAGGGAAACGTGCCATCGCTTCCGCGAAAGTCTGTTCTTCCGCAGCCGGCGTCGCGGCCAGCTTTCGCTTGGTGCGGCTGCAGAGGAAATCGATACCTGCAAGGGTCATACTGTCGCTCAAAGGCGCGCGCTCGGCGGTATTGATGACGAAAGCCAGCATGCTCATGGCAGTTCTCCGTTTCTACAGGGTCCGGGAAAGAAGGCGTTGACGCGGTTCTGATAGGCGCGGAACTTGTCTCCGCGCGAGCGCAGCATGTGCTCTTCGAGCAGAGGGATGCCGGAGACATGCACCAGCAACCAGTACATCAGCGCCGGCGCGAGCAGTGATGTCCATGTCCACGCCAGTGGGGTCAGTGCGAAGATCGGCCAAGCGCACCAGAATAGCCATTCGAAGAAATAGTTGGGGTGGCGGGAGTATCGCCATAGGCCGATCTCGCAAACCTCGCTCTTGGCGGCGGGCGTGCTGCGAAAGCGGGCAAGCTGCCGGTCGGCGATCGCCTCTCCAGCCAGCGCGACGATGGCGACGAGGATGGCCAGCCCATCCAGCAGGCGTGGGAAGGGTGTGTCATTCGCGGCGGCCAGGTAGATGGCCAGCACGAGGATGAAGGCGGCTAGCGCCTGGATCTGCAGAAACAGGAAAAGCCGTGCCGGCGCGCGATCGCCCCATTCCTCGATAAGCTTGAGATAACGCGGATCTTCACCGCCGCCATGCGTGCGGAAGCCGATATGGCTGGCGAGCCTGGCCGCCCAGATGGCGATCAGGATCAGGAGCGTCATCCGCCTCCCGAATTCGCTATCGGCGAAGAGCGCCGCCACGATGCCGCCAAGTCCGACAGCGAGCGACCAGATCGTATCGATCCAGCCGCTCAGGCCGGTGACGCGCTGCACGCCCCAGGCGCCAGCCATCGCAAGCGACAGCCAGATTGCGATGAAGATCAAAACCTCCATGTCCATCCTTCCACGATCAGTACAAATGCAACCTCTTCATCAACTACGGGGCCGGCGCCCGATCAGTTTCGCCCGAACGTAAAAAAAATCGAAAAATTTCTGTCGCTCGCGAAACTAAACAGAACGACGTCTCGTAGGTGCTGAGTGGAACGAAACAAGACGACAACGAACACGGGGTGGACGAGAGGAATTTATGACGTTCTATCAGAGGGTTTCGGGCGAAAAGCGCCTGAATGTCGCAGTCGTGGGCAGCGGAATTTCAGGGCTGTCGGCCGCCTGGCTGTTATCGCAGCGCCACGCCGTCACGGTATTCGAGGCCGCTGATCGGATCGGCGGTCATAGCAACACGGTGGAATTCGAAAGCGCAGCCGGCCCGGTCGCGGTCGATACCGGTTTCATCGTCTATAACGAGGCGACCTATCCCAACCTGACGGCGCTGTTCAAGACACTGGAGGTGCCGACAGCCGCTTCCAACATGTCGTTTGCAGTCTCGATGAATGACGGTGCCTTTGAGTATTCCGGAGGCACGGGACTCGGCCTCCTGGCGCAACCGACCAATGCGTTCAGCCCGCGCTTCTGGTCGATGATACGCGATCTGCTACGATTCTATCGCAATGCGCCGCGCGATCTGGCGATGATGGGCGGCATTTCGCTCGATGACTACCTGATGCGCAACGGCTATGGCCGCGCCTTCCGCCACGATCACCTTTATCCGATGGCAGCGGCAATCTGGTCGACTCCAACCATGGAAGTCGGCGCCTATCCGGCCGCCAATTTTGTGAAATTCTGCTGCAATCATGGACTGCTTGAACTTTGGGATCGGCCGATCTGGCGCACGGTCAAGGGCGGTAGCCGCGAATATGTGGCGCGGCTGACCCGTCGATTTTCTGACAGGATCAGGCTGTCGACGCCGATTGCAGCGATCCGCCGTGACGCCGGGCAGGTGGAGATCCGCGATGCGCACGGCAACAGCCATGTCTTCGACGACGTGGTGATCGCTACCCATGCCGATCAGGCGCTGCGCATGCTGCTGGACGCCAGCGAGGACGAACGGCGCATTCTCGGCGCCTTTCGGTATTCCCGCAACGAGGCGGTACTCCATGGCGACGCCAGCCTGATGCCGAAGCGGCGGGCCGCGTGGTCGAGCTGGAATTATGTCGCCGATACCAGAGACGGACCGACGCAACCGTCGATCACCTACTGGATGAACCGGTTGCAGCCGCTTGGCCATGCGCCGCCGACATTCGTCACGCTCAACCCCCGTCGCGAACCGCGTGAGGAGACGGTCATCCGCCGGGAGGTCTGCGAACATCCCGTGTTCGATCTCGGGACTGATCGGGCGCAGCATGAGGTTTGGTCGCTGCAGGGCGTGCGCAACACCTGGTTTTGCGGCGCGCATTTCGGCTCCGGCTTCCATGAGGACGGTATCCAGGCCGGGCTGGCGGTGGCCGAAGATTTGGGCGGCGTGCGGCGCCCCTGGCAGGTCGCGCAGGAAAGTGGGCGCATCGTTCGCAAGCCTCTGATCCGGCCGATTGATCTGCCGATAGACCTGGAGGCGCTGACATGACTCTATCGCTCCAGTCGGCCCTGTTTCCTGGACAGGTGACACATGCGCGGCTGAAGCCGAAGGAACACCGGCTGTCCTACAGAATATATTCGCTGCTGCTCGATCTCGACGAGCTGGATGCGCTCGACAAACGGTTGTGGCTGTTTTCGGTGGATGGCTTCAACCTGTTTTCGTTTCGCCGAAAGGATCGCGGCGATCGTTCGGGCTCGGACCTGAAGGGCCAAGTAGAGCGTTCGATGCGATCGGCCGGCATCGAACCGGATGGCGGGCCGATCCGGCTACTGACAATGCCGAGGCTGCTCGGTTGGGCCTTCAATCCGCTCAGCGTATTCTTCTGCCACGGTCGCGACGGCGCGTTGCGGGCGATCCTCTGGGAGGTGGACAATACCTTTGGCGAGCGCCACGGTTATATGATCCCGGTCGTAGGCCAGGGCGACGGCGGGGAGATCTTCCAGTGCTGCGACAAGGCATTTTACGTCTCCCCTTTCATGGACATGGATCTCCGCTATAAATTTCGGGTCGCGGCGCCGGGCAAACACCTTTCCATCCGCATCGACACCTTTGATGCCGACGGGCTGGTGCTGACGGCCCGGCATCTGGCAAAGCGCCGCGAACTGACGGATATGGCCCTGCTCAGGGCATTTCTGGCTATCCCGTTCCTGACGCTGAGGGTGGTCGGTGGCATTCATTGGGAGGCGTTGAAGATCTGGACGAAGGGCGTGCGTCTGCGGGCGCGCCCGCATCTGCCCGAAGAAGCGGTTTCCTTCATTCGCCCGCCTGTAGCCGAAAGCGTGCATTCCGTCCGGAGGATTGAGACCAATGAGCCAGTTTGACGATTCCTCGCGCTTCCCCTTGTGCATGGATATCGAGGCCGGCAGGCCAGGCTTTGGTGGCCGACTGATGAAGCGCCTTATAGCCGGTCTCCGCCATGGCCGCCTGCGGGTCGTATTGCCATCCGGCGCAGCGGTGGAAGCGGTCGGGTCGGAGCCAGGCATGGATGCGGCTATCGTGATGCGCCGCTGGCGCATGCTGCGTCGCCTCCTCACCGCCGGCGATATCGGTTTTGCTCAGGGCTTTTTGGAGGAAGACTGGACAACGCCGGATTTGACCGCGGTTATCCGGCTGGCCGCCCAAAATGCCGATGTGCTGGCGCCGGCAATCGATGGCAACGTCCTCATGCGTTTGATGAACCGGGTAGGCCATCTGTTGAACGCAAATTCAAAACGCGGTAGCCGCCGCAACATCGAAGCGCATTACGATCTCGGCAACGACTTCTACAAGGAATGGCTTGATCCATCGATGCTCTATTCCTCGGCGATTTTTGATGAGACGACGCCGAGCCTCGAAGCCGCCCAACAGAAGCGGCTCGACCTTATTCGCGAGAAACTGGTACTTAAAGGCGGCGAACGGATTTTGGAAATCGGTTGCGGCTGGGGTGCATTGGCTATCGATCTCGCGACAAAGGCCGATGTTCAGGTGACCGGCATTACGCTGTCACCCGCACAGCTGGTCTGGGCGCGCAATGCGACGGCGGAAGCAGGCAAGGCGAGTAAAGTCAATCTGCATCTCCAGGACTATCGCAATGTCACCGGTCGCTTCGATCGCATCGTGTCGATCGAGATGTTCGAGGCTGTAGGCGAGGCATACTGGCCAAACTACTTCGACACGCTGAAGCGCTGCATGAAACCCGACGGTCGTGCGGTCCTGCAGATCATTTCGATCGAGGAAAACCGCTATGAAGCGTATCGCGGCAGCATCGACTTTATTCAGAAGTATGTTTTTCCCGGCGGCTTCCTCCCATCTGACCGCGCGCTTGAGGCCGCGATTGCCACCGCCGGTTTGAAGCTCGTGGAAGTCGAACATTTCGGAAAATCCTATGCCAGAACGCTGCGGGAGTGGCGGACGCGGTTTCATGCGCATTGGCCGTCGATTGCCGCGATTGGCTTCGACGAGCGCTTCAAACGCCTCTGGCACTATTACCTCTGCTACTGCGAGGCCGGCTTCGAAGAAGGAAGCATCGATGTTGGCCTCTACACGATCGAACATGCGTAACAACGTGCAGGAATCCGAGCATGATGAAGATGACGTTAGCCGCTGCCCTGTCGACGCTCTCCGCTTTCACCTTCGCCGATGCCGCCGATATCGGCGGCCAGTGGGCGCGCGGAGATGGCAACGCCAGGGTGAAGATCGCGCCATGCGGATCGGATATCTGCGTGGTCAATACGTGGATCAAGCCGGGCACACCTAAGGAAAAGAAGGGCGACAAACTCGTTATGAGCATAAAGCCGGGCGCTGGCGGCGTTTATTTCGGTATGGCCTTCGATCCGCAGCGTGACATGACCTATGAGGTTACAGTGACGGTACAGGGAGACAAGATGACCACCAAAGGGTGCATCGTGGCCGGCCTTTTGTGCAAAGGCATCGATTGGACACGGCTCAAGTGAGCGAGGAGGATTACGGAATGAAGAACGTCGGCGTGAAGCGTGTTATTTTGGCCTATATCGCGACGCTGATCGTCTTCGTGGCAATCGACTTCGTCTGGTTGAGCGTGATGGCAAGCAAGCTTTATCAGCCGGTCATGGGCGATATGCTGATCGCCGATTTCAGGCTTATGCCTGCCGTTGTCTTCTATCTGATCTATATAGCCGGCCTGACGTTCCTGGCCGTGAGGCCGGGATTGGAAAAGAGTTCGCCGTGGCAGGCTGCCCTCTCGGGAGCAGTCCTCGGCTTTACGGCCTATGGGACCTACGACCTGACCAATCAGGCGACCCTAAAAAACTGGTCCACACAGCTCACCCTTGCCGATCTTGCCTGGGGAACGATCCTGTCCGGGACGGCTGCCGCATTCGGCTGCTGGATTGCATTGCGCGCGTTCGGATCGAAAAGTCCCGTCTCGGGAATATCCAGATGACCTCAAGCAGTCGAATGGCGTCATTCAGTGTCATCGACAAGGTTCTTCTGCCGAAGATATAACTTGGTGCAATTGAATTATGGGAAAGGCCGGTGCCCCTGGGGGCGTCGGCCTTTCCACTCCGCATCGATTGGACGATCGACCGCGCGCGTTACATCGCCGGCAGAACGGCGATGTCGCGGATTTCGTTGTCGAGCCCGGTGATCGGCCCGACCACCGTCGCCGCACCGGTTTCCAGATTGACCGTATAAAGTGTCTTGGATGCCGCGAGATAGGCGGTGTTCTTGCCGTCCGCCGTGCCCTGAATATCGAAAGCATAGGCCGCAGGCTTGTCCTTGAGGCCAAGCTTGCCGATCGCCTTCAGCGTGCCGTCATTCGGCTTGGTCTGCTGGACCAGCGCTCCGATCGTCGCGTCAATATTGTACATCGCCGTCTTTTCCGGCTTGCCGATCGAGTTGGTATAGGCGGCAGCGACGATGTCCGGGGTCTCGCCCTTGTGCATGTCGCCCTCCTCGAAGGCGAGCAGGCCATCGACTGTGACAGCGCCCGTGTCAGGATGGACTCTGTGGTTGGTCGTGCCGGTCATGAAGCGAAGGCGATCCGCCATCGGGTTGAAGTCGGCGACGACTGGCGACTGGGTCATGGTCAGCATCTTGTCCATCTTGGCGACATCGGTAGCTGCGCCCGTCTCTAGGTTGATCGAGACCATGCGGTGATCCGGGGTGATACCGATCACGGTCTTGTTGCCGGGCCGGAAGTCGATACCGATGAGCTTGTCGACGCCGGCCACATCCATCTTCTTGGAAATGGCCGGATTTTCCGTATCAAACATGACGAGGGTCTTGTCGCCAACGAGTGCGAGGACGGGGGCAGCGAGTGCGGTCGATGCCATCGCGATCGAGGCTGCCGAAACGATCAAAGCGAATCCAATGGTCTTCATGTCTTTCTCCCGAGTTGATCCTATTGAAAGTCGTCTGGCGCTCGGCTCTCGACGCTTCCTGAGTTGAAGACACGGCGGCGATCCCCATTGGATGCAGGCCGCGAAAAAATAAATGCGAGATGCATCCATCCGGCCCTTCGGCGGGTATAGCTTTCAAAGTCGACTGCTTTCGCGGTCGCCATTGGGAGAAATTATTGATGCTGATGGGCTCCGGGCCGGACGATCTCGATACGGCACTCGCTGCTTGCGCCAACGGTGATCGCAACGCGCTACGCGCCGTCTTCGATCGCGAGGCAGGACGTCTGATCGCGGTCGCCGAGCGCATCGTCCGGCGTCGCGAACTTGCGGAAGAAGTTGTGCAGGACGCATTCATTCGTATCTGGACTCATGCCCACCAGTACAATGCCGAACGCGGGTCCGCGCGGGGCTGGATATATGCCATTGTCCGCAACCGGGCACTCAATCTCCTGCGTGACGGCAATCGGGAGTTTACGGTCGAGGAGGTGGAGACGATCCGGGAAAGCGAGCAGGCCGATGAGGTAATGGCAGCCTGGCAAAAGCTGGACCGCAATTCCCGCCTCTACGATTGCCTTGGCGCGCTCGACGAGACGAAACGGCGCGGCATCCTGATGGCCTATGTCGGCGGCTATTCGCACGGCGAGATCGCGGAGCGACTGCGCATTCCGCTCGGCACGACAAAATCCTGGATCCGACGCGGCCTTTCGGCTTTGCGGGAGTGCATGGCATGACCTATGACCGCAGGGATATCCTGAGCATTGCCGATGAATATGTCCTGGGCCTGCTCGAGGCCGCGGACGCTGCGGAAATCGAGGTTGCCATGGAACGCGATGCCGATCTGAGAGCGGCAATCGCCGCCAGCCGTGAGCGCTTCCTGCCACTCGACACGGGCGTGTCGCCCGCTGCCGCGACGGAGGAGCTATGGCAGCGCATCGAAGCAGCCTTGCCTGCGCAGGATCGAAGCAATTCTGCGTCCGGAATAGCCAACGCCAACGACAACCGAAAGAACGGTTGGCGAGCGGCTGCGATTTCCGCCATTGCCGCCACCTTTGTGCTCGCCATTGGTTTTGCCTACAGCGTGACCCGGACGGTCGAGCCGCTTGTCGTTGCGGTCCTGATCAACGAGGCGGGCGAGGTTCAGGCGGTCGTCGAGGATTTCGGGAACGAGCAGGCCACCATCCGCCTCCTGGCCGACTTCACGGTCCCCAGAGACAAGACGATCCAGGTCTGGACTTTGCCGTCGCGGGAGATGGGCCCCATATCACTCGGCCTGATCGACGGAGTGCGCTCGGCACGTCTTGATGGTCCCGCATTGCCGACACCGAGGAACGACCAGCTTTATGAGATCACTTTGGAACAGGCCGGCGGATCGCCGACCGGTCGGCCTACGGGACCAATCCTGGCGAAGGGCCTGGCGAAGTTGCCGCGATAGCATTCATCCGGGTGAGTTTTTGAAGCCGAAATCATATAATCAACCACTCGGCATCGGTTTTTGAAGCTATACGTTACGGTTGTCGGCGTTCTCATGGCCGGTAACCACCTCCTGGTATGAGGTGTTGCGACGACCGGTTGGATTTGCCCATTGCACCGCCTTGAAATTCCTGCCAACTGCGGACAGCGGACCTGCCCGCACGGGGGCGGGCCACGGCTAGATTGATGGCAGGTTTTCCCGCAGAAAGATGTTCATCTCCAACGGCGGGGTCTGTTGCGCAAACGCGAGCGCCCGCACCACGAAATAAGCCCTCAAAAATACCACCATATCGCCCGTGCGTAGTGATTGAACCACAGTGGAAGGGTCCGCGTCGTAACTGCAGCCGCGTCGCGCCAGGATTAATATCAACGTTGCCGGGCGCGCTCTTGAGGCCCCCTCCGCCGATATCTTCGCCAAGCTTCCCACCCCAGCCGGATCTCTTTCAAAACTGCGGGCACGACTGGGATTGCTACTGCCACCAACATCACCCAATCCGTCTTGCTCATCCAAAATCTCCACTGCTATTGCATATCGTTGAGAATACAACGGTGAAAATTGATGGGGATCTTGAGTGCGCCATCAAACGTGGAGCGACAAGGTAACCCTTTGGAATCGCCACTTCGGGAAAATTAAACGTGGCTTACACGGATGACTGACGTCCCCTTCTTTGAAGGCAAGTCGATACGGCTCGACGTGCTCCCGGTCGCCCATACGGCGCCGCCGGGGTAGAAATCCATTGTTGCTCTGGATTTTCATCGGCGATCGATAGATTTCCTCGCACTCCTCGCACTCCTCGCACTCCTCGCACTCCTCGCACTCCTCGCACTATCCATGGACATCTCCGATTTCTTTCTCTCGAAAGAGAAAGGGACGCCCCGGACAATCATGAAAATCGGTCCCTTTGAGAGCCAACCAGAGGCCATTTGGCGCGGTTGGGCTGCGCCCGCGTATCGCCGGGGCTGGACCCTCAGCGCGATATTGGTTATCTGCAGCACTTGTCAGGCGATGCCAAAGACGTCGCTGAAACATCACCGAAAATACCCAAGGCCTCTTAAAGTGAAAAAAGTCCAGCGCGGCTTTGCCGTAGAATACAAACCCGGCCGGCGAAGATCCGCCCCCAAATCGAACTCGATCTGGGGAGACATGGATCTCAAGTCCGTTGCGCGAAATCTGCAGGACGAGGAGACGCCATTCCCGCCGGCAAGTCCTTCGGGCAGCGAATCCGGCAAGGTGACGTCTTTCGCCGGGGAAGAACAAGCGTCGGAATTGTTGACACTACCGATTGAGCAGGAGACAAATGTGCCGGCTTTACAGGAGACCAAAATGGCCGACGAAAACAATACGATGACTGATGCTGATACGCCGGCCGCAACGGTGCTTGATGTACCGAAGAAGGAGCGCAAACCTCGCGCCAGGAAGGCGGCGCCTGAAACGGCCTCAGTGGCAGTTTCGGCCCAACCGGCAACGACTTCGGATGCCGCCGTTGGAAAACCGAAGGGCGGACGCAAGGCAAAGTCTGACGAAAGTTCGACAAGCACCAAGCGTGCGCGGGTCAAACGTGCTCAGAAGGCGGTGCAAGCAGCGACCGCACCGTCGGCGGCGGCAGTTGACGAGTTTGCGGATCTTCTCCAGCTGGAAGAGGAAAACCAAAGACTGCGTAAGCAACTGGCGGAAAAGCTCCGTGCTGAAAATGCGGATCTGCGAAAGCGGCTCAACCTCGGTTGACAGGTCGCGGCCGGCCAAGCGCTGGCCGCATTCTCAAGGCTATATCGAGACGAACATATTGGCGGCGGTTAGTCCTGCCGCCAACGCCTTTGCCCGCTGTCTGCATGCGGAGTAGAATACGAGGTCGACAAAATGGCGTCTCCATGGAAACTTCTTGCTCGGCTGGTGCCACCGCGACGTCAGCAGCGCCAGGAACACGGCTCGACCGATGACGTGAAGCCGGACCTATTGGCCATTGCCAAGCCGACTGAAACGGCTGTCGATAACCGATTGAACGCCGCGGAGCCTCCGGTCGACGAACAGCTGGTCGCTGGCGAACAATCCGACGCGGTGTCAGCGGCCCCGGATAATTTCGAAGAAACGGCAAGCGGTCTTCACGGCACGGCAGATATCGAAGGCGCCAGTCTTGCGGAAGCGGCTGATCCGGCCTTGTCCGATGAGGCCGGTACGGCCGCACACGACGCACTGAAACCCTCCCAGGCTGGCGACGGTGCAGCGCGAAAGCGCAGCACGCGGGGCAAGAAAGCGGCAGGGGGTGAGGCTGTTACGCCATCCTCTCCGGGCGTTCCCGCCGTTTCTGACGATGCAATCCGCCTTGATGAAGAGATCAGGCTGCTGCGGGATCAGCTGGCGCGCAAGCTTCGGCTGCAAAATGCACAACTGAAGAGCACGCTGGAGCGGTTCGAACGCTGAACGTGTCATTCACAACTGGGCCAATCCCTGTTCACTCGACAGGCTTTCGCACTGCCGCCTTTCCCATAGCGGCGCCTGCTGACATTCATACTGACCGAGGATGGCCGCAGCTCCCTCCGCATTGATGGATAAATCGCGCTGCGACCTGCAATTAGGCCTGAGATGCCGCGCTAGATTTCCGGACCCGTGGGGTCTGTTTAACTCACCAGCCTGATCGCCGTCACAGCTCAGACAACGCCCTGTGCTCGGCCGCAGCTGCCTTCAGCCTTTCGATTGTTCGGTTTCCTTCGCGAAACAGGTTGAGCATCACAGCTGCCGCAAGCTCGACGTCCGGATTGTCCTTTGTCAAACCGCGTTGCGCCCTCCATTCCTCCAGCACAACGTCCAAAATTTCCAGTTCGTCGGGCCCAAAGGTCGTTTCCAGAAACTGATGCATGCTCGAATGACCTCTTCACAAGTGACGGCCGCAATGTGGGGAGGGATCGGCGCGGATCAAGGGCGGATTCGCATGCGGAGCGGTCGCAGAGAGGAAGAGGAGGGAAGGGGAGCTGTGACGGATTGAGAGGGTTGGAGAGAGGCTCCGGCCGGTCCGTCACGGAGAAAGCGACATGGCACAGGCCATCCAGAAAATCACGCTCAGCAGTGGACGTGACATTTCCTTCAACAAGCTCGTCTTGAGCCAGCAGAATGTCCGCAAGATCAAGGCGGGCATTTCAATCGAGGATCTCGCGGAAGATATCGCGCGCCGGGGACTTTTGACCAGTCTCAATGTCCGCCCCGAGCTCGATGGCGACGGCAACGAGACAGGCATCTACCGCATTCCGGCCGGCGGCCGGCGCTATCGGGCGCTCGAATTGCTCGTCTCCCAGAAAAGGCTTTCGAAAACCGCCGGCGTGCCTTGCATCGTGAGCAGCGGCGAAACGCCGGAGATCGAAGATTCGCTCGCTGAGAACGTGCAGCGTGTCGACCTTCACCCTCTCGACCAGTTCAGGGCATTCCAGAGCTTGCGCGAGCAGGGGCAGAGCGAAGAAGACATCGCCGCCCGCTTTTTCGTCTCGGTCGCGACCGTGCGACAGAGATTGCGATTGGCCTCCGTTTCGCCGCGGCTGCTCGATCTTTACGCGGCCGACGAGATGACCCTGCAGCAGGTAATGGCCTTCTCGATCACCAACGATCATGTTCGTCAGGAGCAGGTCTGGGATACCGTTTTGCGGTCTCATGCCCAGGAGCCCTACTATATCCGCAGGCTCCTGACCGAGACGACAATCCGGGCGACCGACCGCCGCGCCGCCTACGTCGGCATCGAGGCTTATGAAGCTGCCGGCGGTGTGGTCATGCGCGACCTCTTCGATGAGGACAATGGCGGATGGCTCCAGGATCCGGCGCTGCTCGAGCAATTGGTGATCGAGAAATTGACGACGGATGCAGAGGCACTCAAGGCCGAGGAAGGCTGGAAGTGGGTCGAGGCCGCCTTCGACTTCCCCTACGGTCATACATCCGGGCTGCGCCGCTTATACGGCGAGCAGGCCGAGATGACCCAGGCGGAACTCGATCGTCATGACACGTTGAGGACCGAATACGACAAACTCGACGCGGACTATGCCGAAGCCGAGGACTATTCCGGGGAGACCGAGCGCCGCTTGGAGGAACTCGGAGCCGAGCTCGACGAGCTGAATGATCGGCCCTACGTTTTCGATCCTGAAGAGGTTGCCCGCGGTGGTGCCTTCATCTCGCTTGCTGCCAGTGGCGAGCTGAAAATCGAACGGGGGTTCGTCAGAAGCGAGGATGAGCCACCGGTCGAAACAACCGATGCAGATGCAGCGGGATTGGACGGCAACAACAACAATCCGATGCCCGCATCGTCTGCAGGCGGGATTTCCGTGAATGGTCAGGCGGTCTCTGGTGAGCCCGCGGAGGATGACGACGACGTTGTCAGGCCATTGTCCGATCGGCTTGTCGTGGATCTGACGGCGACGCGAACGGTCGCGCTGCGCAATGCGCTTGCCAATGAACCGGTCATCGCGTTTATCGCGGTGCTGCACGCCTTCGTCCTGAAGACCTTCTATCTCTACGGCTCCGACTCATGCCTGGAACTGACGCTTCAGAGCGCCAGGTTCACCCAGACGCCTGGGCTCGGAGATACCGTCTGGGCCAAGGAAATCGATCAGCGGCACGAAGCCTGGGGCCAGGATCTCCCGAAATCGCCGGACGATCTCTGGACCTTCCTGATCGCGCTCGACGACGTCAGCCGACAGGTTCTGTTTGCCCATTGCACCTCGTTGTCGCTCAATGCGGTCACCGAGCCGTGGAACAAGCGCACACGTGCGATTGCCCATGCGGACCAGGTCGCCCATTCTATTGGTTTCGACATGGTCGCGGCGGGCTGGGGGCCGACAGTGGAATCTTATCTCGGCCGTGTCACCAAGGCGCACATTCTCCAGGCGGTCCGTGAGGCGAAGGGTGATCAATCAGCGGAGCTGATCGGCCATCTGAAGAAGGCCGATATGGCCCGCGAGGCCGAACGGTTAATGGCTGGCAGTGGTTGGCTTCCGGAGCCTCTCCGTCTCGGGGCAGATGTCGCTTCCATCGAAGAATCGACGTTCGAAAACGCGGGGATTCCCGACAGAGATGCCAGCGAGAGCGGCAATCCCGATCTTCCGGCGTTCCTGACCGACTAAGCCGGCGACGTACCCGCGCCGACGGAGGAGCTCGCCGAAGAGCAGCATCTCGATGCGGCCGAGTAACTATTTCTCGGATCAATCTGCGGCCTGGCTCCGAAAGGAGACCGGGCCGCTTCCATTTTCAGGAGCATTTCAATGCCCGCCTTTACGATCGAAACCACCTATCACCTGCCGGTTTTCCGGCATCGGACCTACGCCGCAGCGACGCTCGAGGCGGCCTGCCGAGCAGCCGTCGACGACGACAATTGGGATCTCGCCGAGAAAGACTTCGATTCCTCCGGCGAGATTCATATCACCGGCGTCTGGGAAGGCTCCCATAGCGCCTATACCGAACCGTCAGCCTCGGTGCCCTCGCAATTCGATGAAGCTGTCCAGCGGCGTGCACGTCATTTCGAGATCCTGCTCGGTCTCTTGAAGATCTTCTTCGACGACGCACATGCGGCGCGGCCTCCGTCGCTCGACTGGCTTGCCCGTTCGGCCTGGGAGATTGCCCGTGGTGAGGCCATCCTTGGCAACGCGCCGGATCCGGATGGGCCTGTGGATCCGCCAAAGGCGAGCCACATACTGGCCCGACTACAGGAAGATCAGGTTCGCAATGCGATCACCGCCGTGCTGGAGGTCGACGACAGTTTCAGCGCGCTCTCGCTGGCGGCTGTGACTGATGACGATATCCATGCGGCGTGCCTCACCATCGCGACGACGATGGATGTCTCGGACGTCGTCGGCAATGCTGAGTTCCAGGCCGCGCTCGCAGCGATCCGGGCAGCGCATCAGCGCATCCATCCAGACTGACCGACTATCAACCATTTCACTTCCCCCAACCCAGCCCGGCCACCACGCCGGGCGTTTGTTTTTCAGGAGACTCCAATGAACACTTTAACACCCGACGCCCGGTCCGTGTCCTCGGGCTTCAAGGTCGACATTTCCCGCGGCGAACGCATTGGCCGTGTCTCGTCCGAATGGTTCTCGCGTCCCGACGACGAGCGGTTCCTGTCGCTGACCGAGCTCTATGATACCGTTCGTTCACGGGCCGACCGCGCCCATGCCCGAACCTTCGAAAGCGCTGCGATCCGCGTCGAGGCAACGCGCGACAATGCCGAGCGGCTCGAGCTTCTCGTACCCGGTCAGCGTCAGTCGATCGCACCGACCCATTGGAGCTATGGCCAGCTCTGCAGCCTGATCGGCGCACCTTCGACCTATATGCGTCAGTTGCCGGCGCCGCTGGCAGCGATCAACCTGCAGCACGGCCTGCTCAATCATCGTGCGGAACTTGTGAAGACACTGGAACTCGATGACGGCCGTGTCGAGCTGCGAGCAGTGACCGGTCCCGAATACGGCCGGATCTGGGACCATGAACTCGTGTCGGCGGTGATGAAGATCGCCGGTAATGGCACCGGCGACACCATGTGGAAAGTGCCGGGTGTCCTGGATTGGGCGACGATGACCCACAACCCGTTCGTCGACATCACCAAGGATACGACGACACTTTATGCCAGCGACCGTGACGTCTTCCTGTTCCTGGTCGATGACACCCATCCGATCGAAGCCGGACGTCTGCCGAACGGCGAGCCGGACCTCTATTTCCGTGGCTTCTACGCCTGGAACTCGGAGGTTGGATCGAAGACGCTCGGCATCGCCTCCTTCTATCTGCGGGCGGTCTGCGCCAATCGCAACTTGTGGGGCACGGAGAACTTCGAGGAGATCACAATCCGCCATTCGAAGTTTGCTGCCCAGCGCTTTGCGCATGAGGCGGCACCTGCGTTGACGAGTTTCGCCAACTCCTCGCCCGCTCCGTTCATCGCCGGCATCAAGGCAGCACGCGAGCGGATCGTCGCTCGCAAGGACGACGACCGCGAAACCTTCCTTCGCCGCCGTGGCTTCTCCAAAGCCGAGACCGGTAAGGTCATCGAGATGGTGCTGTCGGAGGAGGGGAGGTCGCCGGAATCGATCTTCGATTTCGTGCAGGGCATCACCGCGCTGGCACGCACCAAAGCCAATCAGGACACGCGCCTCGAACTCGAAGGCAAAGCCAAGAAGCTGCTCGAAAGTGCTGCCTGACATGTTCACGCGCGCCTGGCTCAGACCCGGCCGCGTCTGCAAAACCCATCGTTGTCATCTCAGAGCCCAGTCAAGCGCCGGGCCTCTTTTTGTCTGGAGCACCCCAATGGCTATCCCCGATCATGCCCGCGCAAACTTCGACACCCTGCTGCGCGCCGCAGCCGATGGCAATCTTGCTCTTATGGAATGCCTCGATGCATCTACACGCGAGCCGCGTTACGTGCTTTGCGCCGTCGGCCGCAGTGACGGCGAATACGTCTTCACGCCGTTTGGCCATCTTGCCGATGCCAACCCGTTTGACGCCTACCTGCCGCCTGATCCCGACGATCCCACCGGCTTCATTGTTAGCCCGGCAACCTAAGCACTGATGATCGCCGACAGTTTTAGCTGGCGATTCCCGATCCCTCTCTGGCTGCCCGATTACGCCCCCTCCGACCCCTTCGGCAGGGCGCTGGGCTCGGCCGTTCTTTCCTCACTCTTGGAGCATCCTTCGATGAATATCATCTCACATCCTCAAACCGTTTCCGCCTCTCCACGTCTTGAGACCAAAACCCGCACTGAGGCAGTTCTCAAGGCTGCCGAACAAGTCACATCGCTTCTGGAGCATGGTAAAGTCGTCACTGCGGGTGATCTTCGGCAAATCATGACGGCGATTTTCGGAGGCAGCGATGCCGAGGGCCTCTGGCTCTGGAAGGATGCCTACGAGGCGACTGAGATCGCCCAAGTGCTGTTCCTGCGCAAGTTCCGCGCGGTCGTATCCCGAACCCAGTCGCCTCAATCGACGCTTGCGATGGTGACGAGGTTGGCGCGGCTCCTGCCGACACACACATGCCGATCCGAGGAGAGCCAGGCCCTGCAGCAGTTCTCGACTCCGATCCCTCTTGCCTATGTCGCATCGCGTGCTGCCCGCATCACGGCCGCTGATGTGATCCTCGAACCGTCGACCGGAACCGGCCTCATGGCGATCTTCGCGGAGCTCGCGGGCGCGCGCTTGGCGCTCAACGAATATGCGGCTGCTCGGCACGCACTGTTGGAGCAGCTTTTCCCCGTTCCGATATCGCAGCACGACGCCGCGCATATCGACGATTACCTGGGTCGTTCCGTTCGGCCGACCGTGGTGCTGATGAACCCGCCGTTCTCGGCTGGCGTCCATGTGGAAGGTCGCGTCGCCGACGCCGCCTGGCGGCATTTGACCTCCGCATTCGCCCGCCTGCTCCCGGGCGGCCGGTTGGTCGCGATCACCGGCGCAAGCCTTTCTCCAGACAATCCGGCATGGCGCGACGCTTTCGTCCGTCTTCAGGGGCAGGGCACCGTGTTGTTCACCACGCCGGTCGATGGCAGCGTCTACGCCCGTCATGGAGCGACGATGGAGACGCGTCTGATCGTAATCGACAAGATCCCGGCGGGCGATCCTTCGAAGCTGTCGGCGTCCAGCGGCACTGACCTGGGAACACTGCTCACTTGGATCACGGGCCTTCCACCCCGCCAGCCTTCGACGGCGCCGAACTCCATTGGAGCGCTCGCCAACGGTATGCTGCGCGCGGACACGATGCGTCCAGCAGCGGTTGCCGCGCCGTCGCATCGCCATGCGGTCGCCGCGCAGGCGAAGCCTGCACCAATGGCCCGCCCTGAATGCGTCGATGAAGAGGTTATCAAACTCTCCTACGAGCTGCGCGACGCTCAGCCGAAGGATGAGACCGATGCTTCGTATGGAATCTACGAAACCTACCGGCTGCAATCGATCCACATCCCCGGCGGCATGACGCTGCGGCGGGTGCGGGTGATGAACGACTACCGCGTCGAGCTCATCGGCTTTACCGATGGCATGCGCGACTGGCTGCGGTCGATCGGCCTGTTCTCCGAGATGATCAATTGGAAGCTGCGTTTGTTCGTGCCTGTTACAGACGAGGGTGCGGCGATCCTGTCGAAGCTGATTGAGCGTCATCGCCTCGTCGATGTCGCGCGCCGGTCATGACGGAGGTCTTCCATGCTCTCCGCCGGCGAACTGGCGGACCGTCTCGCGCAGGACGCGGAGGCGGTCTGCCGCCACTATCTCTCCGCCGGCCGCCGGGCCGGCAACTACTGGCTCGTCGGCGATGTCGACAACAACAAGGGCAGGTCGCTCTACGTGCATCTTACCGGTCCCCGCGCCGGCCGATGGACAGATGCTGCGACCGGCCAGTTCGGTGATCTGCTCGATCTTGTCCGCGAGAGCTGCGGCCTCGTCGACTTCCGGGACGTTGCCGAGGAGGCGCGCCAGTTCCTCAACCTGCCTCGACCGGAGCCTGTATCGTCCAGCAGGGCTTACGGCGATGACAATCGGTCTGTCGATAGGCGAGCCGTGGAACGGGCACGCCGCTTGTTTCGGATGACCGTACCGCTGGTCGGCACTTTGGCAGACGCGTATTTGCGCGAGCGCGGCATCCTGCGGGCATCCGCGCATACAGCGTTACGCTTCCATCCGTCCTGCTACTACCGCGATCTCGTCACCGGCCGGACGACAAGCTATCCGGCCCTGATCGCGGCCGTGACCGACGCCTTTGGAGCAATCACTGGCGTCCACCGCACCTATTTGTCTTCAGGCCCCCACCCGGACGGCGTCGGCAAGGCCAGGCTAGCCGATCCCCGCCGCGCGCTTGGCGGTCTTCTCGGCAATGCCGTCCGCTTCCATTTTCCTGTGAATTCAACTATTCCGGTGATGGCAGCCCCGGTGATGGCGGCAGGCGAGGGCCTCGAAACCATGCTGTCCCTCTCACACGTGATGCCCGGCATGCCGATTGTGGCGGCGCTCACGGCCAATCACCTTGCGGCATTTCGCTTCCCCTCGGGATGCCAGCGCCTCTACATCGCCGCGGACGCCGATGCCGCCGGCCGCCACGGGATCGAGGGGTTGAGCCGCAGGGCACAGGAATGCGGGATCCTACCGCTGGTGCTGTCGCCCGAGCTCGGGGACTTCAACGAGGATCTGCGCTGGCTGGGTCCGGACCGGCTGACCGCAAGCCTCAGGGCTCAACTCACTCCGGACGATGCGATAGCCTTCCTGCCCTGATGAGGCTTGTCGGAAGAGGGCAGGCGCGGGATTGCTGCGGCCTCGGCGAAGGACGGTTCAGGGCGTTGGCTTCCGTGTGGTCTCGCGCCCGCGGGCCTGCCGAGAGGCGACCCCTACCACGCGGGCCTCCGGGCCTTCAGCGGGTCACTCGGGTTTCTTCCCCTGCCGGGCCATTTTTGCGCATGGGCTCTTCCGAAAACCGGTTCCCACTTTTCGGGCCAATGCGATGGCCCGTCATTCCTCGCGGATCAATAAACCCTCTTGTCCCCGCCCGGCGCTTCGCTGGGCCGCCGTGCTCCGCTTGCGGTTCCGGCCTCGGCCCGCGTGACCCGGTTCGCCGTCAGGCCGCGAGAGGCGCGGCCCAAACCGACGGAGACCATCATGGACCTGATCCTTCACCCCGACGACGGCTTCGAGCCCCACCACGCGTCCTCCCCGACCGACCGCTTCATCTACGAGATGCAAATCTACGGCTATCGTCCCTTCCAGGACGATCCCGACCCACGGCCATTGCCGGAGGAACCGCAGGTCCGCTCATCGATCACTGCGATCTTCGATGCCGTCGCCGAAATGCTCGGCGACACCCGGCTGGAGCCCGATCTCGAAGAGCTGTTCTGGTCGATCCCCAATCTCTTTCATCGCGCCGGCGAGCGCATCCAGCGCGAGCTAGACCGCAACGAGGACGCGCAGCGTACCGGCCAGCGCGAGCAGGACGGCTCGGAGGTGAAGAGCGTCGAACTCGAACGCCTCGTCGCCGAAGGCGTCACGCTCCTGGAGCGCAGAAACAGCTTCGAGTTCATGCGCGACTACGCGGCCGACCTGTTCGGCGCGCAGACTGGATCGTCCTGGCGGCCACGCACTGGCTCCAAGGTCAACCACGCTAACATGACCGCGGCGATGATCGATAGCCGGGACTTCCTCTCCGCTCGCCGGCGCGCCGAAACCGAAGTCCTAATCCCTGCTGGCACCAAGATCGTGTTCGCCGGCGGCATGGACTACAATGATCATGAGCGCATCTGGGGGAAGCTTGATCAGGCGTATGCCAAGCATCCCGAAATGGTGCTGCTGCACGGAGGCTCGCCGAAAGGCGCCGAGCGGATCGCCGCCTGCTGGGCAGAGGCGCGTCGGGTGACGCAGATCAGCTTCAAGCCGAACTGGACCAAACACGGCAAGGCCGCCCCCTTCCGGCGCAATGACGAGATGCTTTCGGTCATGCCGGCCGGATTGATCGTCTTTCCCGGAAACGGCATCACCGGCAATCTCGCCGACAAGGCACGTAGGCTCGGCATCGCTGTCTGGCAGGCTTCAGGAGATGGCGCGTAAGCGCCGTTTTCCTTGAAGTATGTAAAAGATGGAAAACATGGGAAAATTGGATTATATGGAGACAGTACCGGAGACCATTGCGATGAAGCAGTTCACGACAGGCGATTTGAACAAACAGATCGGCGATATCACCGATGCGGCGAGCCGCGAGCCGGTCATGCTCACCCGGCACAAGAAGCCGCGTTTCGTGCTGATGAGCTACGAGCACTATGAGCGCATGCGCACCGGCGGCGATCCGCGCCGCGCCTATCATATCTCCGAAATGCCCGACGAGCACGCATCGCTGTTCGACGAGGCGCTCGATCGGCTGGCGCGTGGCGAAGGCTACGACGATGAGCCATGAATTCCGGCTTGGCGAGGTCATCTCTTATCCGTACCTCTGGGCCTGGCAACAGCAGCGCGGTGAGATCGAAGGCCGCAAGCAGCGCCCCGTCTGCGTCGTCATCGCCATTCGAAATGCCGCCGATGGGAATACCCATCTGGCCCTCCTCGCCATCACCACGCAGCCGCCGCAGACGGGTCGCATCGCGCTGGAGATCCCTGACATCGAGCGCAAGCGCGCGGGTTTGAGCGATCTGAAGCAGTGCTGGACCATGGTCGATGAATACAATTACGATATCGTCGAGCGCTCCTGGTATATCGAGCCGGATCAGGACACCCTCGGCCGCTTCAGCAAGCCCTTCATGATGAAGATCGCCAGGCTGTTTGCCGAGGCGCGTGGCCGAACCGGTCGTGTCAACAGGCTCGATTGAGACTTGCCGCCTCCCTGAACGCGCCTCCGCAAGGGCGGCTCTCTTGGGCTTCTGCTCAATTGGTCGGTACATCGCGAGCCTTTCGATCGATCTCGATGCCTCGCATTGCCGCACTCGAAGGCGACACCCCTCAAATCGCGTCTGTCGCGGTCCTGCTCCGTAGAACTGCAGTTGCGTCAAGAGAGGCGGACAATCGAGTGTCACGCCGGCTGAAGCCGTCTTTGATGATGAGGCCGGAATCAGTACGGTGCTGATCTATCGCGTCGCATCCGCCCGGTTGACGGCCAGCGTTCGTTGACCCGAACACCCCGACGCAGGTCGAGAGCGCGGCACTTCGCGCGGCAGCAAACGGCCGCCACGGCAAGGTCTCCTGCTGACGTCGCAATCAAGGACCATTCCCGTGGTTTATGTCGCCTTTCTAAGGGACCGGCCGCCATCAGCGTCAACCCCGCAAGGGGGTTTCCCTGCGCTTCGCTCCGGTGACGCCTGCGGCGCGGCCCCTTCTTCGGGCGCCGTCGGGAATGGTCCCGATGCAACGAAGGAGACACCACCATGGCTACCACGATCGCAACCCTCACCGAAAAGACCGACGGCACTCTCGAAGGGGTCTTCGCCACCATCCGGGTCAACGCCCCGATCGCCCTCGTCCCGAACTCCAACAAGGCGAGTGAGGAAGCCCCGGACTACCGCATCATCCATCGCAGAACCGGCTTTGAGATCGGCGCAGGCTGGAACCGCATCTCCCGCCAGACCGGCGAGGAATACATCTCCACCAAGATCGAAGCGCCCGAGATCGGCGTGATCTTCGGCAACGTCGCTCCGGCGCCAGGCGGCGAGCCGGGCAAGAAGGTCATCCTCTGGAACAGTCCGGCCTGAACAGGACGCCGGCCCCGCGATCGGGGCCGGCGTCCCTCATTCCAAAGGAGGCCGCCATGAGCCGCTACACAATAACGGTCACCAGGACCGCATCCCGCCACGCCGATCCAGACGCTACCATTGGCTACGATAGACCTCTTCAGACGCTCCTCCTCCAGGCATTTCCGGACGCCGATGGCCAGAATCTTGAACTATGGCTTGGTACGGACTTCCGGGAGTTCGAAACACTTTCGCGACTGCGGACCGCAGCAATCGCGCTCGGTTTCGACTGCATCCCCTTGGCATCCGGCATTCTTCACAAGCTGCTGGACGACCATGCCCGCGAAGCCCATCACGCGGTCAGCGACTCGATCAACCAGGATATTCGCAACGGGACATCCGCCCGCTGACGCAAGGCCAAAACGAAAATAGCCCGGCACGGCGCCGGGCTATTTTTTTATGCTGACAAGATTACTTGTTCAGCGCATCCTTCAGTGCCTTCGCCGGCGTAAAGGCTAGCTTCTTGGCCGCGGCAACCTTGATCGTTGCACCAGTCGATGGGTTGCGAGCCTCGCGTTCCGGTGTCGCCTTCACCTTGAACTTTCCGAAGCCGGGCAAGCTGGTTTCGTTGCCGGCGACCGCTGCCTCGGTGATTGCGGCAATAACCGCCTCAACCACGGCCTTGCCCTGCACCTTGGTCAGGCCATGTTCGGTGGCAAGCTTGTCGGCGATCTCATTCGTTGTCGGCATATCAGGTCTCCGTATTGCATCAATATCGCAATCACTGACAGCCAATCCGGGCGATGTCATTGTGCCGTAATGGCAATCGGCGCCGGATAGCCCGGATTTCCACAGCTTGTGCGCGGGCGATAGCCCTTCTTGCGCTTCTCCGACAGCAAATCGAGGAGCAATGCGACTGCCTGTACCTCAGCCGCGAACATGTGGATTATCTGCTGATCGCGACAGCCAATGCGGCTCCAGCAGCACAGGAGCGACGCCTCTCCGAACAAGGTTGGCGGATTGACAGCGAATAGACCCGTGCCATCTTCTTCGTGGGCATCGATCCGTTCGATAAAGATGATAGGGCTGGGCAATCATGCCGTCACAATCGTCGCTTTGCGAATCTGCGTTCAATGAGAATTTTGAATCGGTTAACCAGGATCGATTCGACCCAGTGATCCAACGAGTCCTACCCGATCGGAATGGGCGGCATCTCGCCTTCTCCCACACGCCATATCCACGGTTCGACATCGCCTCGCGCCGCGATCATCTCCGAAAGCGCTGCTTCGAATTCATCATCGGCATCGGGGGGCACGATATAGAGCGCTGCGGGACGCGGCCGACGATGGGGAAGGGTTGCCGCTGCAATCGGCTGTGTCGACGACAGGTTAAACCGCAGGCCTTTGACGCTTTTCAGGCTGAGCCGCGACAGGCGCTCGACCAGTCGTTGCTCGTCGGTATTCTCAACCGGGAGCCATTGCTCACTTGCCGACATCAGGGCAACCTCGTCAATGCTCGCTAGACCGGACTGCGTCACCCCAAATGTTGCTATGACGACAAGATGAAATCCGTCATTGGCCTGCCAGAGTTCCAACTCCGCAGCGTAACGCTTCTGCAGGCGCCGCCATGCACTCTCCTCGATCATCAACGGAAAACCCGGCATATGCTTGACGACGATCTTCCGGCCACTGCGCGCCGACGCAAACTCCTTCACCTCGCCGATCAGCAGCATCAGTTTCTTCGGCCCTGACGCCGGAGCGCGAATGCCTCCAAGCGCAGCAGCCCGTCTTTGTTCGATGCCGGCCTTGTCATCCAGTCGAAAGTTCTCAGGGATGAACAGGCGCTCCGCCAGTGACCCGCCTTTGACGGTCATCGTCGCCGCCGCTTCGATGAGATGGCTGCGAACCTGAAACCAGTGTCGCTTGCCGGCCCAATGCGCGGTCCACTCGGTCAATCCGCCCTGGTGCCAGAGATAGTGCAGCAGACCGCGCAGCGATAGCTTCTTGATCTCATTCTTAACTGACCCTTCATCTTGCGCCGCGCCACCCGTGGACTTTACTGCCCCACGCTTCGACAGGGAGAAATCCAACTTGAGCGCTGCCATGCCGCTATCCGGATCGAGCTGGATCGCTCCGCCGATCAATGGGCCAAGGCCTGAAAGCTCGTACGGCGGTTCATAGGAATGGCATTGCGGATCGTGTTCAGAACCCGAAAGGGGCATACGCTTGACGAGAAACTGATCGCCGTTGCGGGCGATATACATTGCCACGCCCGTATCGCCGCACAGGCAGATCGGCCTTTGCCGGGTCCGGTACGCCTCGGCAAGGACGGCGCCAAAGCGGGCGTCCTCCTCTGTCACGATGGCCTGGCCTATCCGGTAACGTCTGCTCATGGCACCAGCGCCTCCAACCGATCTTTCGCTTGAGGTGCGGTCCCAAGAGGGTGCCACACGAGAGAATACCCCTGTCTGCTGAGATCTTCGATTGTGGCGCAAGGATAATGCCGCCTCAAGGCCACGCGGCCCCTCCAATTTTGCCTGCGCGTTGCTCCGACAAAATCGTTCAGATACAGCATGGACTTGTTTCTAAACGTGAATTCCAGAATAAAATAAAGCGCGAACCCGACGATTTTCCCGTCCGGGTTTTCGCTGACCAAGATGTTACAAGCCGGCGGTGCCCGGTCGAGGACCAGCCAGCTTAATGCCTGCTCGTCTATGGCAAAAATGTCACCATAGCCTTCGACGTCCGCGTGCCTCTTCATCAAGGCGAGGACGCTTGTCACATCACCATGCTGGATCTTACGGACCGCCATGCCCACACCCCGGATTGACTTTCGCCCGGTTGATCTTAGCAGGGTAGGGACATGATCAGTGCAAAGTTCATGTGAATTATTTCGGCGGTATCGAGAAGTTCTACGAAGCCAGCATTGAAATGTGAAGGGACATTTCGGGAGCCGGCCTTGTCCGGGTGCGCTCGATGATCACGGTCGTCAGTTCCGCGCTTAGGGGCGGGAGGTTGCAGGGCGGCAGACAATGTCTTTCGGCGAACGGTGACGGTGGCCGCCCTCGAGGGCCGACGAGATCGGGCAGAGCCGTGTTTCCACGGTTGCCGCTCGACAATATACAACCGGATGATGCCGCATTTGTGATAATCGCCATGTTGGCCGCCAGCCCAGCGTTTCAATCCACCCTGACGATGAGAATGTTGCCACTCCTGTCCTCTCTGATATTGCCCTACGCGCTTATGCTGATCACACCGGGACCGAACCTGCTGGTCGTCCTGCGCACCGCGCTCAAGCCATCATGGCGTCGGGTTATCAGCGTCGCCGCAGGCATTGCATTTGGAGCGACATCTGCGTGTCTTCTGGCGGCCTTCGGCGCATCGACCTTGGGCAAGCTCGACAACATCGAATGGCTGGGTACCCTGCTGCTTGCCGGCATCCTAGTGAGTTCGGCCTTCCGCATTGATACACGCGGACGTTGATGGTTTTCTAGGGAATAGATCAAGGGCAGGTGGGCGCCATTCGGTCTGCCCTCCGGCACAGGGGCAGAGGTCGCGCGCATCCAGAGGCTACCCGTCAAAACGTATGGTTCAAATGAACGTCATCCTTGTTACCTTTTAAGTAGAGGGACGGGCTAGCCATGGATGATTTGAAGAAGGTCATTGAGCACCTGCGCGGGCTTTTGGAGATGGTCCGGGGCCATCCGAATCTGACCATGGTCGGGTATTTCCTGGCAATGGCTCTTGTCGAAGCCGAGGAGGAATTTGCTCGTCAGGGTTTTAGGACGCGCAATCCGCCACCCCCCCAAGCAATGACTATGAACGGCTGGTCCCGTTCCTTAATATTGAAATTTGCCTTCGGTCAGCGTGGACTGCTCGCGCGATCTGCCGCTATTTGCCGGAACGGCACGGATGCTATCATGCGGCTTGCACACGCCAGATACTAACCCTATAATGTTAGAAAAGCCAATTTATAGGCAATTCTAACATTATGATATTACTTGTGAGCCCGTCACATGCCCAGCAAATGCTCGCGGATCATGTCCGTACCCGGCGGCTGGCCATGGAATTGACGCAGGAAGGGCTGTCCAAGCGCTCCGGGGTGCCGCTGCCGAGCCTGCGCAAGTTCGAGCAGAAGGGCGTGATCTCGCTGGAGGCGTTTTTGAAGCTTCTCATGGTGGTTGGCGGTATGGAAGAGGTGGTGCAGGCGGTGGCGTCGCGCGAGGCACCTTTCGCCTCGATCGATGACGTCCTCAAGGCCGACACCAACAGGGTCGTGCGCAAGCGGGGCCGCCGCTCATGAAGAATTATCTGTCTGCTACGGAAATCAAGGTGGGCTTGAATTTTGGCGGCGAAACGATCCCCGTCGGACGGCTCGCCGCGCGCGCGCGCAGGATTTATTTTGAGTATGACAGCGGCTTCATTCGGAGCGGCATGGAGATTTCCCCGCTCCGGTTGCCCCTGAAACCCGGACTTGCGACGTTCGACGGCTCTCTGTTCGAGGGTTTGCCGGGGGTGTTCAGCGACAGTCTCCCCGATGGGTGGGGCCGCCTCTTATTCGACCGCTTTGTACGCTCCGAGGGTATTGCCCCGGAAACGCTCACGCCGCTCGACCGATTAGCGCATGTCGGCCGCGACGGCATGGGTGCCCTGGTCTTCGAACCGGATTATGGCGTCGCGGATGTGGACGGCGCGGTCAACCTGGATGAACTCGCCCGGCAGGCACAGGACGTGCTGGACGGGGCGTCGGAAGACGTCCTGAAAGAACTCTTGCTTTTGAACGGCTCCTCCGCCGGCGCGCGTCCCAAGGCGATGATCGGTTTGGACGCCGCACGGCGGCACATCGCGCACGGCGTGGCCAGGTTGCCGCAGGGGCATGACCATTGGCTGGTGAAGTTTGCCAATTCCCAGGACGGGAGCGACGCCGGCGCGGTCGAATATGTGTATGCCCTGATGGCGCGGGACGCCGGTGTCGACATGCCGGATGTCCATCTTTTCCCGGCCCGGAAAGGTGCGGGGTATTTCGCCACCAAGCGCTTTGACCGGCACGGGGAAAAACGCCTGCATATGCACACCGCCTGTGGCGTGCTGCATTCCGATTTCCGCGTCCCGGCCCTTGATTACGAAGACCTGATTGCGTTGACCGGGTTCCTGACCAGGGATGTCCGCGAAATCGAGAAGATGTTCCGCCTGGCCGTCTTCAACGTGCTGGCCCATAACCGTGACGACCACAGCAAGAACTTTTCGTTCCTGATGGACGAAACGGGCCGATGGGCGCTGTCCCCGGCCTATGATCTGACGTTCTCCCATGGACCTCGCGGGGAGCAGAGCACCATGGTCATGGGGGAGGGACGCAATCCCGCCACCAACCATCTGCAGAAACTTGGCGAGGCCGCCAAACTGAACAAGAAAACGATCGCCGAGGCGATTGACCGGACGCGCGAGGCTTTGTCCCGCTGGCCTGAACTCGCGGGCAAGCATGAGGTCAGCAAAGTGACCGTTGAGCGGATTCGCAAGGCGCTAGCTTAGCGGATACGGTTTCTGACACGCAGGGGCGCTATTCCAGCACCAGAGCCGGAGCGAGCTTTGCCTTGCGCCGCACATTGAGGGCGCTTGCATCCAGCGTGTTCTTGAGATGCACCGCATAGTGCTTCTCGATCATCTCCACGCTCGTTCGGCAGTTTTTCGCAATCTGGTAGATGTCCGCTCCCTCCAGCAGACGCAGGCAGATATAGGTGTGGCGCAGGCTCACGGAGATGGAAGCGGGACGTTTTGCCATCCGGGACGGCAACTCAACCTTCATCAATGCGCTGATCGCTGGGTGGCCCGATATTCCGTGCCGTCGTGGCTCAGAAGAGAACTGACGTGTCGTACGTCAAAATTCAAATCAGCGTTTGCTCGGGGCTCGCGGATAAAAAGAGAGGACCTCGTCAATAAGGCTGGAGATCTCTCCACCCGGAAGGTTGATCCTGAGTTCTTGTGGTATCTCAGGCAAAGCTGATCGCACAGTAGATAAAAATACATTTTTTAGTGGGGGGCTAAACAAAATGACAAATGAGCTTATGAATGCCATTTTGGCTATGAACGCTTATAATCTAGAGGCGAGTCGCTCGACGCTATCCGCTCCACCATCGCCGACCATCTCAGGTCAGAGGAACCTCTCACGCTGAACGCAATCATCATTACGGATGCGGTGGGCCGCGTCCTTTCGCGGATTTCTCTTGTGGATGCGCTGCAATAGATTTTGCCGTCCGCCTTACGTCTTTATGCAACGGACGCGCCATATGACATGGGGCGTTTGATGTAGGGAGCCTGCGACATGATGGTACTGGTCTCGAACAATCGGAAGGCAATGTCGGACCAGACGGGCATGATCGTCACCGCCTTTCGATCAGCGATCCCACGCTCCGACACAGCGCGGATCGCTCATTACGTCAACGTCTCCTACTGGAGATTTTAGCCCTCTTTATAGCCATGTGACGTCAGGATCAGCACGACTGATGCATCCCGGGTAATGACAGACTGCTCGCGCAGGATCTTGAGTCCGGCGAGCGCGACCGCGCTCGAACTCTCGACGAAGAGACCGGCTCGTGCCAGTTCAAGCTGCGCGGCGATTGTCTGATCGGCCGACGGCCCGGCGACCGCTCCTCGCGAGCTGAGCAACGCAGCGATCGCCTGATAGGTGACGGTTGTTCCACCCAGAGAGAGAAACGGCGACTGCCCATCAAACTGTCCCACATAGTCTTCCCCCGCCATGACCCGCGCAATTCGGGGAAACGGTTCGGCGGCGTGAATTCGCGGGATGTCTCTCACAAGACCGGCGCAGACAAGGTCGGCATACCCCTTTGCCAGTCCCCACAGCAGATCGCCCCGGGAGACCGGCACGATGATGTCGCTTGGCTGCTCCGCTCCCAAGGCCAGATAGAGTTCAAGCGCTATCGCCCTGTACCCGTCCACGGCGAACAGGTTGCTGCCGACGGCCGGGATTGTAAAGTTACTGGCCGGATACCACTCGCCTGACCTGGCTTGGACGGAAACCAATTCCCATCGCGCCGCGGCGTTCGGCGCCACGATCACTTCGGCGCCGTGTAGCTCGATCGCTTTTCGCCAGCCTGACGCCATTGCTGCGGTGGTGACGACCACGCATTTGAGGCCTGCATGGGCCGCAAATGCCGCGAGCGAGACGCCGGCATTTCCACTTGAAGCGACCGTGAGTGTGCGGGCGCCGATATCGAGGGCTCGGCGAACGATGGCCGCGCTCATTCTGTCCTTGTGCGAGCCGGTGGGATTTGCGCCCTCGTTTTTTATTCTCAGCCATTTGATCTTGTTCTTTGCCGCGGTCTCGGTCAGTTCGAGGAGGGGGGTATTTCCCTCACCGAGGTGGGGATGACCCGGATAAGCGAGCCAGTTTGCAATATCGCCGGCGCCCTTCAATTCCGGAAAACTATCAAAAACCGGTGCAACGCTCGCGGGCGCCCCTGACGCAGAGCATGCCGGACAGCCGTAAAAATAGTCGCCGATCGGCCAGGTCCTTTGGCATTTGATGCACTGCATGCCGGACAGAGAAGGATTTGGCTCGATGACGCGAACCGGTCTGATCCCGTTTGCTTGCCTGACCATTGCCTTATGGCCGGACTTCGTCATTGAGGAAGGTGCACAGCTCGTCGCCTCTGCCAACCAAGGCGGGTATATGGCGGGACAGGACATAGCCGGATGTTTCGAAACGCACTTCCTTCGGTTCGCAAAGGGGGAAGTCCGGGAAATGAATGAGCCCTGCGAGCTTGCCGGCGGAAACATATTCGCCCAGCTGGATGCGATGTTCGAATATTCCGGCGACAGGTGCATGCAGGCGACTGCTTGGCCCCTTTACCATCCAGCGCGTCAGGTTAGCTGTTGTCACGTTTATCGAGGGCAGGACGCCGACCTGTTTCAGGATCCTCTTTATCCCCTCGCTGGCAAGCTGGAGCCCTTGCAGGGACAGCATTTCACCTCCTCCGAGCTCGACCGTCAGGCAGGCTATGCCTTGCCTCGTGCATTCGCCCGAAAGGGTGAGACTGCCTCCTCCGCCCTTGCCACTGCTAAAAAAGCTGACGGGCGCGCCGAACCACTCGGCCAGGCGTCGCAATTCGGCGGGCTGTTGGCCACTTTCATTCTCGCGCAACAACGCGCAGGGGATAAACTCCGAGGAGCGCCCCCCGGCGTGCAGGTCGAGCACCAGATCGACGCGGGGCAAAAGTACCGTGCTGACATAATGCGCGATCACTTGCGTCGGACTGCCGAGTGCGTTGCCAGGAAAGCAACGATTGAGGTTCGAGCCATCAAGCGGGGAGGACCTTGTTCCGGCCATCACCGCCGGAAAATTCAGCGATGGCAGGATGATGATCTGACCGTGCACCCATTCCACCTGAAGATCACGGGCTAGGTTCATCAGTGCAACGATACCTTCATACTCATTGCCATGATTGCCGCCGACCAGCAGGGCCGTCGGACCAGTGCCATTCTTGAGCGAGATCGCCGGGATCGGAATGTAGCCATAGCCGTTGGTTTCCCGTGAATGGTAAAGGTGAAGGGACCCGTCCTGCTTGCCGTCCTTGTCGAAGTCGAGAAGGGTCGAGATCGGCGTTTCCACCCCATTCGCGACGATCCGACCCGTCCGGTTCGCCGATCCGGCTTGTGCTGTTTGCCTGCTGGTCGAGGGCTCAATTTTGACCATGGCGGTATCCTCCCTTGCGTCGGATCAATTCCGAAACCACGATGATGATGCTCATGAAAACCAGCAGGAGGCTCGCCACCGCTGCCAGACGCGGGCTGACCGCCAGCAGGGCATCCTCGTACATGAGCTTGGGCAGGGTGGTGATGCGGCCGCCGGTGACAAACAGAGCGATCGTCAACTCGTCGAAGGAAATGATGAATGCGAACATGAACGACGCGATGATGCCTGAGCGGATCAGGGGAAATGTCACGCGGCGGAAGGTCTGCATGCCGCTTGCACCCATGGTGGCGGCCGCATAGTCGAGATTGCGATCGTAACCCTTGATGACGGCAAGCACGGTGATGACGATGTAAGGGATCACAATGACCGTATGCCCAAGGACGACCGCAAACGTGGTCCCGGCAATTCCAATCCGCGAAAAGAGAAAGAACAGGCCAACGGCGATGAAGATGTTCGGTACGATCATCGGCGCAACAACCAGCCCAAACAGGGCAGGCTTTGCGGCGAAATTGTCGCGCGCCAGTGCGAAAGCACAGGGCACGGCAAACAGCATTGCGATGGTGGCAGCGATGAGTGCGACCATGAAGGATCTCGCAGCCGCACCGAGCCATACCGGCGAATCCAGCAGCAACCGATACCATTGTAGCGAGAAAAGCTTTGGGGGCCACGTGAGGAAGGCCTCGGAGGTGAACGAGACCGGCAGAACGAATAGGGTGGGAAGCGCGAGAAAGGCCAGGACGAACGCACAAGCGGCGTAGAGTCCGATGCGCGTTCTGCCACCTCGGATTTTCTCTTGTTGTTTCAGGATCGTTAATGCGTAGATGGCCGCATCGGTAAGATTGGCTAACACGGAAGTGACGGCGTTTCCCGCAAGGACCGCCCACCGTCTGACGGACGATCTCTTCGCTGGCACGCTTGCCTGCGCGCTCCCGCCGATAACCGACAGGCCGAATACCCGGTCGTAGACGAGAAAGATCGCCATGAAAGTGATGACGAGCAGAACGCCGATGGCTCCGGCAAATTGCCAGTTCAGGACTTCCCTGATTTGGAATATGATGAGCTGGACGATCATCGTGTCGTGAGGGCCACCCAAAAGGGCTGGGGTGATGAAAAAGCCGAGCGACGTGATGAAGACCAGAAGCGCGGCGGACGCGACGCCAGGCATGGTCAGGGGGAAGTAAATCCGCCAAAAACGTGTCCCACCCTTTGCCCCCATCGTCGCAGCAGCCCTCGGCAGGTTCGGGTCGATACCCTCCATCACCGCAAGAAGCGTCAAGATCGCCAACGGCATCAGAGCATGGGTCATGCCGATCATCACGCCGGCGAAGTTGTAGATCAACTGGAGCGGGGCATCGACAATCCCCATTGCAAGCAAGATCTGATTGACGGCGCCCTTGCGGCCTAGAAGCACGATCCATGCGAACGCCCTCACGAGGAAGCTCGTCCAAAACGGCATCAAGACCAGAATGATGAGCCAGTTACGTGTTGATCCCCGTGAGGCCGCCAGGAGATAGGCCACCGGATAGGCGCCAACGACACAAAGCAGCGTGGTGTAGAAAGCCACCTGAAGAGTCGTGAGCAGCACCTTGCCGTAGAGCGGGACTTCGATCAGCCGTTGGTAATGTTCAAGCGACGGCAGGCTGCGATCATCCAGGAAGCTTAGGCCCAGAAGCAACACGACAGGAATGACGAACAGCGATAGCAGAAACACCGCCACGGGTCCGGTCTGCCAATAGAGCTTGTTCCATGTCGGCCAGATGCGCAGCGGTGCTGCGGTTCCGGCGACAAAATCAATTCTCGCCATCACGCAGCCTCCCGCTGGTCATCAGAGAAGACCCTGCCGACGTCATCGTCCCAACCGATGGTGAGCAGCTCGCCTTTGCAAACACCTCGCGAACCGCGGGTCAGTTGCGAAAGCTGCAATATCGATGTCTCTCCGACAAGGATGAACAGTTTGGTGATCGCCCCTGAAACGACGACATCAGTCACCTGACCACGCAATTGGTTAGCCCTGGTCTCCGCGCCGGAAAGGATCTCGATGGATTCCGGCCGTGTAAAGTGGACGACATCGGTGCCATGCCCATCCAGCGATGTGTGCCGACTCCGGATCGTCCCGATTCCCGGGAGTTCCAGGACAAGACATCCCGCTTCTTCGGCGATGATCCTGCCGCTGATGAGATTCGACTCGCCGAGGAAGTCCGCCGCAAACAGACTTTTCGGCCGGAAGTAGAGCTCGTCAGGTGCACCGATCTGCTCGATCCGTCCGCGGTTCATCAGGCAAATGCGGTCGGACATCACCATTGCTTCCTCCTGATCGTGCGTCACATAAAGAACCGTCATTCCCAGCTGCGCATGCAGCCGCTTGATCTCCAATTGCAGATGATCGCGCAATTTCTTGTCGAGCGCCCCAAGCGGCTCATCCATGAGCACGATCGATGGATTGGCGACGAACGCACGCGCTAGGGCGATACGTTGCTGCTGTCCGCCCGAAAGCTGACTGCAATAGCGGTTTCCGACATGCTCCAGTTTCACCATTTCAAGCGCCCGCCTGATCGCCGGCAGGCGCTCGGCGGCAAGCATTTTCCGCATCTCGAGCGGAAACGAAATATTTTCCGCCACCGTCATGTGGGGAAACAGCGCATAGTTTTGAAAAACCATGCCGATGTCGCGATCTGACGCGGGCAGATAGGTCGCTTCGCGACCGTCGATCCATATCTTGCCGTCGTCAGGCTGATTGAGGCCTGCGACCGCCCACAGGAGCGTCGTCTTGCCGGAGCCGGAAGGGCCCAGCATGGTCAGAAATTCACCATCCGCCAGATCAAGATCGACGTGGCTGAGGGCGGTGGCCGATCCGTATCTTTTTGTAAGTCCCCGGATCGCCAGCTTGTTGATGCGTTCTTTCAATGCAAATACCTCCCGGATATGCGGTCTGATCGATGCTCGCGTTAGAGCCATGGTGAGGCCTGGCCGGGCGTTACCCGACCAGCCAGTTCTCGTAGCGCTCTTGAGCGATGGCGTTATTGCTGCCCCACCATCTCGCGTCCATGACGAACATTTCCGCGAAATAGCTGGGGTTTGTGGGAAGGATCTTGGCAAGCTTCGGCTCGATGAAATCGAAGGCTTTGGGATTGCAAGGGCCGCTCGTCGAGTGCTTGACGAACTCTGCCTGACGTTCGCCTGCTGAAGCGAATTCCACGAACTCGCGCATCAGTTCGACATTCGGGCCGCCTTTGAGAATGGCGAAGCCGGCAAACGAAAACATTGCGTCCTTCCAGACGATGTTCACGGGCGCGCCGTCGTCGATTGCGACCTGCGCCCGCGCATTCCAGGTCACTAGGCAGTCCACCTCGCCGGTCTTGAGCATCTGGGAGGTCTGCGCCCCACCTGTCCACCACACCGCGATATCGTTCTTGATCCTGTCGAGGCTCCTGAACGCCCGATCGAGGTCGAGGGGGTAAAGATGCGGCTTTTCGACCCCGTCGGCCAACAGGGCCGGTTCAAGTGTTCCGTTGGCATGTTTGCGAAGCGAACGTACTCCGGGAATTGCGGCGGTATTCCAGAAGTCCGCGAGGTTTGTTGGTGGCTGTCGGCCCATCGTGTCCGTGCGATAGGCAAGGATCGTGGCATAACCCATTGCTCCGATCAGGAAATCATTGCGCAGGTCGGCAGGGATCTGCGAGGCATTCGGTCCGAGCCCTCCCGGTCCCGACACCGTTTCGAGATACTGGCGGTCCGTGAGGACGGCGACATCGCTCATGTCAAGCAGCGCGCCGTCCCAGGCATAGTTGCCTGCCTCGACCATCGCCTTAATCTCACCGGTCGGGCCGTGAGAGGATTGGACGCCGATAACGTCAACCCCGGCCCGTTTGCTGAACGGTTCAAAGAATGCTTTTCTGTAGGCTTCTCCGACCGGGCCTCCCGGATCACGAATGGTCAGGGTACGGTTTCTGGCCGAGGCGGTTCGTATGAACGGCGCGGCCAGCAGCGCGGTGCCCGACGCCGCCATGAAGCCCCTGCGATCGATTGCCGCCATCCTTGTTTGAGTTTTTGACTGCATGTCTGCCTTCCCCTTTTGGTCCGTCCATCGTCTGGCGCGATGGATTGTTGGCAATCGAGATCCACAGTCGGCGAGACCAAGGCGCTTGACGCGGCGATAGCGACGCGATCCGTATGCGCCCATCGGAATGAAACGGTTGCGTGCCGAACTATTGCGAATTCAGCGGATCCAGAGCTCAGCGTCCAATCGAAATATGATCGCAATTCATGCGCGGGTGTAATGTGAGTTTACGCCGGTCAAGAGGGTTCCGCTGATCGAGTTCACCAGTCAGGAATAGAAGAACGAATTTAATCAACACGATGGATGAAATTCATGTCTGCTCTCCTTTGCGCGGACCGGTCCAGGTTCTTTATCCGTGAGATCTTCCGGGGGCGTCGATCTGCACCGCGGCCATGCTGATCTGCGCGAGGGCGCGGTCCCGTTCCTCTCGTAAAACCGCAAGAAACCTGCTGGTAACCGCGGATTGAGGTCGCAAGCTCGGCCTTGCCATCAGATAGTCAAGTTTGACCGCTGGGCGGAAGTTGCGCATGACGAGCCCATGGCCCGCAAAGTCGAGCGCGGCAAATGGGCTGACGACCGACACACCGGCGCCGTGGGCGACGAAGTTGCAGACGGTCGCGGCGTACTGGGTTTCGATATGCAGTTTCGGTTTGACACCCGCATCGGCGAAAATCTGGTCGACCTGCCGCCGGGTGACGTCATCCTTCACAAACCCGATGAACGGCGAACCAGAAAGGTCACCAGGTCCGATTTCGGATTTATCTGCCAGAGGGTGGCCGGAGGGCAGGATGCATATCGCGTCAACACCGGCGAAATGTTCCAGATGCTGGTCGCCGTCATTCAGGGGACCCGGCAGAAATCCAAGATCGAACTCCTGGGTGGCCGTTACGCCTCTGACGGCGCCGGCGCTGCGAACCTGCAGCGAAACATCGACGTTCGGATGCTGTTTCGAAAAGCGCGTGATCACCCGTGGTAAAAAACCGAACCCGAGCGCGGAAATCGATGTGATGCGCAGATGGCCGGTGTTGAAATTGCTGATCGTATCGGCGATGTGGCGAAGGTTCTCCAACCCCACGAATGCGCGCTTCACCTCTTCATAAAAAGCCATGCCCTCGGGGGTTGGCTGAATGCCGCGGCCGACACGGCTGAAGAGCTTGAGTTTCGAGACCTGCTCCAGCCGCTCGATCTGACGGCTGACGGCCGGTTGGGAAAGGTTGAGCAATTCGGCGCCGGCCGTGATGCTGCCGGTGCGCATAACGGCCTGAAAAACTTCGATCTGCCTGAGGTTCATCGCCGATCACCCCCGTATCGGGATGACAGCCCCGGTTGGGCGGAGACGGCGACGTCCAGGTCCGCGTCAACGAACAGAAAGAACCCGCGGATTTCAATCGAAGCAAAGCCAGATGTCGTATGAAAATTCCCAGCCAAGGGCGACCCCGAAACCGTCCGGCGCGGGCATGGCGAGGTGCCATCTCGGTCCGGACGTTACCCAAAGGCGAAATGCGCGGGCGTAAATTCGCGCGGTCCCTTGCCGACGACAGCAATGGATTTATGGCAGAAGATGCCCGGTCGCGCAACGGAACACCGGGCGCCGAGCGAGGTGATCGCAACGTTCGCTCAAATTTGACGAGCGCCCATCGATCCGAGAATGGCGGGCAAGCGTTTCCCCACTTAGTAGCGCCACGCAATCAAAGCTGTACCCCACGCGTAAGAATATTGGGAAGATACCACCGCATGCTGCTGGCGGAAGGTTACGGTGCAGTTTTGAGGTGGCACGAGATTAAACCGGGCAAGGTGCTCAACAGGATCAGCATCTGCAGATGTTGAGCGGGATTGGTCGCGAAGGCGACATAACCGCCGGCCGGCAGCCAGCCTAGGATCTGCGCGAAGAAGTAGATGAACAGGGTGCCGAGCACGAAACCCGGCACGGAGGTCAAGAGCGCGTTGATGGCAGACGTGGCAATGTCGAACTTGCCGCCGGCCCGCAATCCCGCCGCCGTGCCTGCCGGAAGTGCCAGCAGCAGCGCAAAAATCGTACCGGCGACGATGATTTCCAGCGTGCGCGGCAGGCGCAGTGCGATGACGGACGAGATCGCGCCGTTATCGACGATCGATGTGCCGAAATTCAGCCGTGCCGTGTTGTAGAGGAAGGTTACGTATTGAGTAAGGACGGGCTGGTCGAGCCCCATATTGGCCCGCAGATTGGCAATGGCTGCTGCGGAAGCGGAGCCGCCACCCGTCGACAGCAGGAGTTCGGCCGGGTCGCCCGGTACAACGATGAGAAGCGAGAAGATGATCGTGCCGATAACCAGCAGCATGGCAGCAGCTGCTGCCATGCGACGAGAGATGAAGGCCAGCATGCAGCGCTCCTTATGCGAATTTGGTCTCGTCGAGTACGTAGCCTGATGAACCGCTGAGGAAGCCGGGCAACTGTTCGAACCCTTCGACCGATTGCTTCATCGCATAGGCCTGGATGCGCCAGTTGAGCGGAACCTGCGGCACTTCCTCGTAATAGGCGACGGCCAGTTGCTGGTAGATCGCCTTGCGCTTGTCCGGATCGACCTGGTTGCGGCCCTGTTCGAGCAGGCCGTCGATGCGGGCGCTCTTGAAACCGAAGGACTGTAGGTAGGACGGATTGCCGGAATAGAGCAGCGACCAGAGCGCATCCGGATCATTGTAGTTGCCCGACGTGCCGTGGACGGCGATGTCGTATTTGCCTTCCTTGCCCGCCGTGACGCGTGTGCCCCAGTCGGGAAGGTGGAGCGTTGCATTGATGCCGATGGCGCCAAGATAGGCCTGAACAACGGAGGCAGTGTCCTGATGCATGCCATAGGTTGCGGTGGCCAGCAGGCGGCATTCGAAGCCGTTGGCATAACCGGCCTCGGCGAGCAGTGCCTTGGCTTTCTCGACGTCGTATTTCCATTCATGTGCCGGATCGGCCAGATCGAATTTGGACCCTCGAGGGTTGGGGAGACCGTAAAGCGGCTCGCCCCGCCCGGCAAAGGCGGCATCGACGACATCCTGCCGTTCGATCGCATAGCCGACTGCCTGGCGCACCTTTGGATTGGCGAACGGGCCGCTGGTGACGTTGAACAGCAGGAACATGAACGGTCCCAGAGTGGTCTTCATTTTCAGCGCCTTGGAAGCTTCGACCGCGTCGAACTGCGTCCAGGGAAGATATTCGATGAGGTCGACGTCGCCGGCTTCGAGTGCTGCATAGCGTAGATTTTCGGTGAGCGTCCGGTGAGCCGGTTTTGGTCGTGTGCATAATTGGCGCAAGTTACGTCACAGATGAATCATTTGTGACGTAACAGGGTATGAATGGCCAAGGTTGAGATCCTGACGGGTGCGGAGCGACAGCGGCGGTGGTCGACAGAACAGAAGCGTTCGATATTGCGCGAAGCGTTCAGCGCGGATGGCAGCGTGTCGGATGTGGCACGTCGGCACGACGTTCTTCCACAGCAGATTTACGCCTGGCGAAGGAAGCTCTCGCCACCCGAATTGAAACCTTCAGAGACCGTATCGTTCGTCCCGGTGTCGCTTGTCGGGGGAGCTGAGAGCTTGAGTGACGGCTTCAAGAGGAGCGGCGCTCGGTCTCGATGGAAAGGCGTTGAAATTGTCCTGAGGAATGGCCGCTTGCTGAGAATTGCGGCTGACATGGATCTTGAGGTGCTGTCCTCACTGGTCGCTTGCGTGGAGGCGGCATGATCGGGCCTTCCGGGAATGTACGGGTCTATCTGGCCTGCGGGGTAACCGATATGCGGCGTGGCATTGATGGTCTATCGGCGCTGGTCGAAACGGTCGTGAAGGAGGCACCGAGTTCCGGTGCGATCTTCGGCTTCCGCGGCAAGCGCGCTGACCGGATCAAGCTTCTCTGGTGGGACGGTCAGGGGTTCTGCCTGTTCTACAAGGTTCTGGAGCGCGGATACTTTCCGTGGCCGACGGCGAAAGAGGGCGTAGCGCACCTGACGCAGGCGCAGCTTTCCATGCTCGTTGAGGGGATCGACTGGCGCCGCCCGGCGTGGACGTCCGCTCCTGGTCGAACGGGGTAAAAGCTATATTTTGCAGGGAGATCCGGGGCAAAAAACTGGCGTTTTTGGCGCAAATCGGCTACCTTTGCGGGTATGGAAACAACGCCGCTGGACAGTCAGGACGAGCTATCTGCTTTGCGCGCGCTCGTCGCCGAGCAGGCGGCGAAACTTGAGAGCCAGGAAGCCGAGGTCATCAAGCGCGACTCCATCATCGGGCTTTTACGCGCGCAGTTGGAACTGCTCCGCCATCGGCAGCACGGCGCTTCTTCGGAAAAGGTCGACCGGAAGATCGAACAATTTGAGCTGATGCTGGAGGAGATCGAGGCCTCCCGTGCCGAGGCTGAACTGCGCTCCGGGAAAACTCCTCTGCCGGAGTTGGACCACGCATCCGAGAAGCCGAAGCGCAAGCCATTGCCCGATGGTCTTCCAACCGAAGAGCTGGTCTATGCGGCGCCCTGCAATTGCCCGACCTGTGGTGGCACTTCGTTCCTGAAGGCGGCCGACAGGGTGGTCCAGGTGTTGGAGCATGTGCCGGCGTCGGTCAAGATTGTCCGTCATGTCGAAAAGCGCATGATCTGCAGGGAGTGCGACACGACGGTAGCGGGTGAGATGCTGACCCTGCCGATCGAGCGCGGCAAACCCGGGCCGGGATTGCTGGCCCATATCATGGTCGCCAAATTCGACGATCACATTCCCCTCTACCGCCTGTCCGAGATGTACGACCGGTTGGGGATAGACATCTCCCGATCCGTGATGGCGGACTGGGTCGGTCGCGTCTCCGTTCTACTGGCTCCTCTCATCTTGCTGATCAGAGCCCATATTGCCGCGGTCGACCGAATACATACGGACGATACCCCGGTCGATGTTCTCGACCCCGGGCGAGGAAAGACGAAGACCGGCAGGGTCTGGGTCTATGTCTTCGATGGAAGCGGTTACCAGGACCCCACTCCCGGCGCGATCGCCTACTACTATAGCCCTGACCGCAAGGGCGAGCATCCGGCTGACCACCTCGCCACCTTCAGCGGTGTGATGCATGCCGACGGCTATGGGGGCTACAAGAAACTCTACGGCAACCAGATCATCGAAGCCGCGTGCATGGCGCATGTGCGCCGCAAGTTCCATGATGTGATCAAGCTGAAGCCGTCTCCGATCGCTGAGGAAGCGTTGTCGCGGATCGGAGCGCTCTACGATATCGAGGATCGTATCCGCGGCATGCCGGCTGACGAGCGGCGTACCCTGCGCCAACAACATGCCAGACCCATACTGGGAGAGTTGAAGGCCTGGATCGAGGATACGCTTCCGACGCTGCCACAGAAGCAGAAGCTGGCCGAAGCAATGCGATACGCCCTCTCGCGATGGACAGCCTTGAGCGTTTACATCGACGATGGCCGGGTCGAAATCGATAACAACATCGCTGAACGGGCCATGCGTCCGCTTGGAATCGGAAGAAAAAACTGGCTGTTCGCCGGCTCCGACAAGGGCGGCGAGCGCATCGCCAACATACTGACCATCATCGAGACTGCCAAACTCCATGGCCACAATCCGGAGGTCTATCTCACAGACGTGCTGACCCGGATCCAGGATCACCCCAAGAACCGACTTGAGGACCTGTTGCCCTGGAACTGGACACAGGCGAAAGACCGATACGAGGCGGCGTGATGGCACGATCGAGGTTCATCTATACGCTGAAAGAGGTCGCCAGTATGATCGGCGAGAACCTCGAACTCATCGAGGAGGTGACCGCCAACTCGGACAATATCGCCGGGGGTGAATTGGTTTATGTGCGCGATGGCAGTGAAGATGGCACGAAGGGTCTGACCGAAAATGGAATCGACGACCTTCAAAATCTACTCGCCGACATCAGGACCTGGGATGGTGGTATCCGCCAGTTCCTCGTCGACGAAAAATGCGATCCCGAGCTCATCGAGCGAGTCATGGCAGATGAGGTGAAGCGCGTCCCATAGATTCCTTCAACCACGCCATAATTCGTTCGCCGGACGCTCACGATTTTCGTCGGCATAGGCGACGAAGCGGATGCCGTCGACCTTCGGCTGATCCGCCTGATAGAAGTCCTTGAAGCGGGCGACCTCGATATAGACGTTCTTCTCGCTGCTCTTCAGCGTGAACGGACCGGCGCCGATGATTTCGCTGTCGGTACTCTTCTTCGAAATGACCGGGCAGCAATAGCTGGCCATCAGGTCGAGGAAAATCGCGCTCGGCGCTTTCAGCTTGATATGCACCGTCTTGTCATTGACGGCCTCGACGGCGACGATGATCTTCAGGTCGCTCTTCAGGTAGGCCGTGGAGCCGTCCTTGGTGATTTCGTTGAGCGAGTAGGCGACGTCGGCGGCGGTGACCGGGCTGCCGTCATGGAAGACCGCGTTCTGACGCAGTTTGAAGACGGCGGTCGTCGGGTCGGTCCACTCGACGCTTTCGGCGAGTTCCGTGACCAGCTTTCCGGTCGCGTCGTAACCCATCAGGCAGCGATACAGCATCAGCTTGACGGTATTGGCGGCGCCGCCGGTATTGTCGAAAGGTTTGATCGTCGGCGGGAAGGTGGACAGTCCGAATTTCGGCACCGGGCCGCGCGCCTGGGCGAAGGTGACCTGCGGTAGGGTGAGCGCGACGACACCTGTGCCGAGGCTGATCAAGACGCTGCGTCTGGTGGGGTTCAGGCAATCGGAAGGTGTCACAGCTACCTCGAATTTGTTGGGAGGGAAAGTGCGGCTTCGGTCTGTTTCATCAGTCCAGCTTCCTTGCCGTCGGCTGTCCAATCGAAAATATTTTGATGGAATATAGATTTCTTTGCCGGCCAAGGCGTTGAAGGGTGTGCCGTTTAATTTGGCGATTGATTCATATGCATAAATCGTAGCCATGATGGAGTGACCGGCAATCCTAAACCGACGATAAGCTTTTTGCGCGATCACCGATTTTGTTTGATCCGGCTGGAGCCGGCGGTGCAGCTTCTGCCGGAATGGACGATCACGCCGGAATCCAGCGTCTACATTGCCTAAGCCAGCAACAAGCACCTGATGCCGAAGACGCGAGTGTTTTCCGGATTCCTGGTTGAGAAACTGCATGACGTGCAATGGTGATCGCTTAGTCGCAGAGGATCACCAGATCGCGCGGCATGCTGTTGACGACTTGGGCGCCGGTCTCCGTCACCGCTGGCGATCAAATCGTCTGACTTAGTGCGCCTTTGAGCGCGCAAAATTGACTAGGCGATTGACATAGCGGATCTCATCGTTGCCAGCGGTCAATGATGGCGCCGACAGGCCGGACAATATACTGGGCCGTCCGACGGTCGTTTGCGCTGAACACCTTGCTAAGCGGGCCGTTCCACATATGCGTCAGAGTCAAGATTCCACGCCCATAACCGGTCCCGTTACGGCGCCGATTGACCGACAGTGCAGGCCTACGTTCCCGGCTGCAGGCTCAAGCAGAAAGTCAGGTTCGACGTCATCGGCGACAACGCGCCGGTCCGGGTGCGTGGCATAGGGCCGACGACTGGCCTGAGGACCGCGGTGTTCATCAAGGACGAAGGCGCGCGGGATCTCAACTACTATGACGGGATATCTGAGCGGTTTGCCGCCAGGGAGGATATGAGGGCCTCAATCCCTCATGCCGACTGCGACAGACAGAAGCCATTCCTCGAAAATGCGCATGGATTCGCTGACGCTTGCTTTATCGGGCCGTGCAAACCAATAGCCGTAGTCGCTGCGGTAGCCAAAGCCGCCCGGATTGACGAGGCGACCGGCGGCCAGATCGTCGATCATCAGGCCACGCGGAACAAGCGCCATACCCTGTCCCGCCAGCGCTGCTCGGATGACCATGGTATAGTAACCGAAACGTGTGATGTGGCGGACCGCAAGATCAGGTCTGCCGGAGCTGGCCGCGAAATAGCGCCAGTGAAGCTCGGTCTGCGGATGTTCCAGCATAACGCCATCAGCCAATTGCTCGATGGTCCCGGGAACGCCGTTTTTCTGCCAGTATGACGGCGCGCTGACCATCAGGACGTCGTGACCGAACAGGTATTGCGTCCGCTCGCCCGGCAGAGGGGCGACGAGAAAACGGAATATGCCGTCCGGTGCCTCCGACTGGGTGGCAGACACGAAAGTGGTGAACTGTACCTCGATCTCGGGATGCGCCTCGGTGAACTCGGCAAATCGCGGCAAAAGCCAGCGATCGCCGAAGATCGGCGGCACCTGCAGGCGCAATACCTGCGGGCCGGGTTTGAGGCGCGCCACCTGCAGGGCAGCATCTTCCATCGCCTTCAGCGCCGTGCGCGCATGTTCGAGATAGATCGTTCCGACCTCGGTCAAAATCATACCGCGTGGCGTCCGCACGAAGGCCGGGCTGCCGATCAGCTGTTCCAGTGCCAGCAACTGCTTGCTCACGGCGCTTTGCGTAAGATTGGTGCTGTCGGCGGCAGCGCTGGTCGATCCGCGCTCGGCCACGGCCATCAGAACACGCAGCGCTGTTGTCGAAGGCAATGGCCGTCCTCTTGACATTTGGTCGTTCCCAGCCAGCGCGTGTCGAATGCGGAGCAATTCCGATTTCACAATAATCATCAAGGCCAAAGCGAGCTAGTCGTTTTCTTCATACCGTTAAGAAATAAATTCGTTTGGCCAAGAATTCGGCACATGCAAACCTTGCCTAAAGTCTAAACAAGCAGGGCAATCGAATGTCAGAAAGTACACAGCTCTGGGGCGGTCGCTTCAAATCCGGTCCTTCCGAAGCCCTGGCCAACCTGTCGCGCGCGCCGTCTTCCTATTTCCGCCTGTATCGCGAGGACATCACGGGCTCCCGCGCCCATGCCTCCGAACTGAAGCGTGCCGGCGTGCTGGATGACGCCGAATTCACCAGGATCCGCGCCACTCTGGATGCCATCGAAGCGGATATCGACGCCGGCAACGAAAGGCCGATCGCCGGCGACGAAGACGTTCACACCTTCTTGGAGCGCCTGCTGATGGCGCGCCTCGGCGCGCTCGGCGGCAAGCTGCGGGCCGGTCGCTCGCGCAACGACCAGACCGCCAACAATACTCGTCTTTATCTGCGCCGCATGGCCCGCGAGCTGAGCGCGGGTGTCATTGCCGTCGAGGACGCCATCCGCGAACAGGCAACAAAACACACCGAAACTGTCATGCCGGGCTTCACCCACCTGCAGCCGGCGCAGCCGGTCGTTCTCGGCCACCACATGATGGCGCACGCGCAGTCGCTGCTGCGCGACCTGCAGCGTTTCTCCGATTTCGACCGTCGTTTCGATCGCTCGCCGCTGGGCGCCGCAGCCCTTGCCGGCTCGGGCATCGTCAACCGTCCGGATCTGTCCGCCGTCGAACTGGGTTATTCGGCCGCCTGCGAAAATTCCATCGATGCAGTCGCCTCGCGCGACCTCGTTGCCGAATTCCTGTTCATCTGCTCGCTGGTCGCCATCGACCTGTCGCGGCTGGCGGAAGAAATCTGCATCTGGAGTTCGAAGCAGTTCAGCTGGGTGCGCCTGCATGACAGCTATTCAACCGGCTCGTCGATCATGCCGCAGAAGAAGAACCCCGACATTGCCGAACTGACGCGCGGCATGACCGGTACGCTGATCGGCAACATCGCCGGCTTTTTGGCGACGATGAAGGCTATGCCGCTTGCCTATAACCGTGATCTCGCCGAGGACAAGCGCTCGCTGTTCGAGACCATCGACGTGCTGGAACTGATCCTGCCCGCCTTTGCCGGCATGGTGGCGACGATGGAATTCAACACCGAAAAACTGCGTGAAGAAGCACCACGCGGCTTCACGCTGGCAACCGAAGTGGCCGACTGGCTGGTTGCCCGGAACATTCCTTTCGCCGAAGCCCATGAAATCACCGGCGCCGTCGTGCGGTATTGCGAAGAGCGTGGTTACGACCTCTCGGGCCTGACCGAGGCCGACCTGCCCGCCATCGACAGTCGCCTCGACGTCGGCATGCTGGAAGCAATCACGCTGGAACACGCGCTGGCCAGCCGTACCGGTTACGGCTCGACTGCGCCGGAGCGGGTGCGCGAACAGATCGCCCGGTTCGAAACGGCCATCGACGCATTCCGGACGTTCTCCACCTCACGCCTGTCGGGCTCGGCCTTTTCCGAAGCTGGCGCAAGCGGAAAGAGGACGGCCCTGCGATGAACGCTTCCTCCGCTGGACCGACCGACGCCTCCAAATACGAAATCGCCCATCTCCAACTGGTGCCGAAGCGTCATATCGGTCGTCTGGTAGCAGCCGGCATCGTGCTGCTGCTGCTGGCGGGCCTTATCAGAGCCTTCACCGTCGGCCAGATCGAATGGCGCTATGTCGGCGACTTTATCTTCGCGCCGACGATCCTTGCCGGTCTTGTCAACACCTTGCTGATGACTGTCGCCGCCATGGCGCTCGGCATCTTCCTCGGTGTCGTCATCGCAATCATGCGCATTTCCGGCAATCCGGTGCTGTCGTCGATCGCCGTGGGTTATGTCTGGGTGTTTCGTGGCGCACCGGCGCTGCTGCAGTTGATGATCTGGTTCAACCTGGCGCTGATCTTTCCGACCATGGGCATTCCCGGCCTGTTCGAATTCCGCACCGTCGACCTGATGACGCCCTTCGTGGCCGCCATGTTGGGCCTTGGAATCTCGCAAGGCGCCTATACGTCGGAAGTCGTGCGCAGCGGCCTCCTGTCAGTCGATACGGGTCAGTACGAGGCAGCCCGATCGATCGGCATGACGCATATGCGCATGCTGCGCCGGATCGTGCTGCCGCAGGCGATGCGCGTCATGGTGCCGCCGATCGGCAACGAGGTGATCGGCATGGTCAAGCTGACCTCGCTTGCCAGCGTCATCCAGTATTCCGAAATCCTGCACAACGCGCAGATCATATACTTCGCCAACACCCGCGTTCTCGAACTGCTGCTGGTGGCGTGCTTCTGGTACCTCGTCGTCGTGACCATCCTGTCGATCGGCCAGTTCTACATCGAACGCTATTTCGGCCGCGGCGTGAAGTCGATCCGGTCGTCGGTGTAAGGAGATCGAGATGACACACGAAATCATCGTCAAGGCCGTCGACGTCAGCAAGCGTTTCGGAGATTTTCTGGCCCTCGACAAGGTCAATGTCGAAGTCAGACGCGGCGAAGTCAGCTGCATCATCGGCCCGTCCGGCTCCGGGAAAAGCACGTTCCTGCGCTGCATAAACCTGCTGGAACGCATGGACGGCGGCGCGATCTGGGTCAATGACGAACTGGTCGGCTATCGTCGCGATGGCAACAGGCTGCACGAGATCAGTGATGCCGAGATCGCCCGTCAGCGCCGTCGCATCGGCATGGTATTCCAGCGCTTCAATCTTTTTCCGCATATGACGGCGCTGCAGAACATCATGGAAGGACCGGTTCAGGTTCTGGGCGAAAGCCTCAAGACGGCCCGCGAGCATGCCGAAATGCTGTTAGACCGCGTCGGCCTCGGCGATAAGAAGGGGCATTATCCATCGGAGCTGTCCGGCGGCCAGCAGCAGCGCGTCGCCATTGCCCGCGCCATGGGCATGCGTCCCGAACTGATCCTGTTCGACGAACCGACCTCGGCGCTCGACCCGGAACTGGTGTCGGAGGTGCTCGACGTGATGCGCGATCTCGCCTCCTCCGGAATGACGATGATCGTCGTCACCCACGAAATGGGCTTTGCCCGCAATGTCGCCAACACCGTCACCTTCATGGAGGCCGGCAAGGTGGTGGAAACAGGATTGGCCTCGGAGGTTCTCAGCACTCCGAAGAACGCCAGGACGGCGGCCTTCATCCAGGCCGTCCAGAGCTGAGAGACACATCGATAGCGGCGGTTGTCCGCCCTGTAAGCATCAACGAAAAGGGGAATTCGCATGAACAAATATTTCGCCACGCTGGCCCTGGCCTGCATCACCGCAACATCCGTCACCGCCGCGGAGTTGCCGGAGCGCATCAAATCGGCCGGCAAGGTGGCCGTTGCCAACCAGCCGAACTATCCGCCGATGGAATACAAGGATCCCGCCACCAATGAGCTGAAGGGCCTCGACATCGATCTCGGCCTGGCGTTGGCCAAGCAACTCGGCACCAAAGTCGAATGGTCCGACATTGGTTTCGAACAGATGATCCCGTCGCTGACCACCGGCCGAGTCGACCTTATCCATTCCGGCATGAGCGACCTGCCCAAGCGCCGTGACACGCTCGACTTTGTCGATTACATGAAGTCCGGCGCCCAGTTCTACGTCTCCTTTTCCCGCAAGGACGAGTTCAAGACCCAGGCCGATATGTGCGGCAAGACCATCGGCATGAGCCGCCGCACCTCCTTCCCGGATGAAACCGCCAAGTGGAGTGCCGCGAACTGCGAAGCTGCCGGCAAGCCAGCGATCAAGGTGGTCGGAACCGAAGGGTCGGCCGATGCCCGCGCGCAGCTGAAGCAGGGCCGTGTCGATGCCGCAGTGCAGGGTTCGGAAACGATCCCGTATCTGATGAACCTCGAAAAGGACACCTATGCAGTCGTCGGCGAGCCCTTCACCGCGGTTTACCAGGGCATTGGTTTCGCCAAGAAGGACACCGAACTGCGTGACGCCTATGCCGGGGCTCTCAAGGCGTTGATGGCGAGCGGCGAATACAAGAAGATCTTTACCAGCTTCGGCCTCGAAGGCGCCATGCTCGACGGCATCTACATCAATGGCGAAGCCGCAAAGTAAGGCAGCAAGCCCGGACTGGCAGCGGTCCGGGCTTTCTTATAGGCGGCGACTACCTCGCCCAGAATATTTCCCTCCGAGAGACTGGCATATGTCCCGCAGCCTGGGCACGAAACCGATCGACCTCCTGACGCAGTTCACATCGACGCTGCAGTTCGAAAACCTGCCCGCCGATGTCGTCGAAAAAACCAAGATCCATATCGCCGATACGCTGGGTGCCGCGCTTGCCGGAACACGTTCCGCGGAATTTCGCATCGCCAGCGCGGTGGCGACGACACCTGGCGAGACCATGGTGTGGGGCACCGGACGAAAAGCATCGGCACGCGACGCAGCCTTCCTGAACGGTGTCGCGGCCCATGCATTCGAACTCGACGATTCCGGCGGCTGCGACCATTCCGGCGCCGTCGTTCTGCCGGCAGTTCTGGCGGCAATCGGCAAGGTTGGCAAACCCGTGTCGGGCAGGGACCTGATAACCGCCGTTGTTGCCGGTTACGATGCCGGCCGCCGTCTTCTCGAGGCAGCCGGCGGTTATGACGCGCATAACGGCCTCGGCTGGCACTCGACCGCAACCTGCGGCACATTTGCCGCAGCCGCGGCCGCTTCACGCCTGCTTGGGCTGGATGCCTCGGCTTCGCGCGACGCGATGACGCTGTCCACCAGCTTTTCCTCCGGCCTCTGGGCCTTCATCCACGATGGTTCGCAGGCGAAAAAGATCCACGCGGGCCGCGCTACAGAAGGCGGTTTGCTGGCGACCGAACTGGCGGCAGGCGGCATGACTGGCCCCTCCCAGGTGTTCGACGACGTCTGGGGCGGGTTTTTCCGCACCTTCAACAAGGATGCAGGCCAGCCCGAAAAGCTGTCCGAAGATCTTGGCGTCAATTTCAAAGTCCGCCGCGCTGTCCTGAAACCGTATGCCTCGTGCCGCGGCGCCCATTCCGCAATCGATGCACTCAACGACATGCTGGCCGAGACCGGCCGTAAGCCGAACGATATTGCCGGCATTGACCTTGCCATGAGCGGCATGTTGCTCGGCATGTGCGGCGCCCGCGAAAACGGTGCCATGGCGCCGACCCAGATGAGCCTGCCTTATGCGCTTGCCGCCCGTTGCGTCCACGGCAGCGCCGGCTTGGAAGCCTACACCGCGGAGTGCCGCAGCGATCCGCGTATCACCGACCTGATGGCGCGCATGACGCTGACCGTCGACGACACAATGCAGCCTCTGGACGAACCGATCGTTTCGCTGGAATTCCGCGACGGTTTCCGTATCGAGCGCATGGTGCCCCGCGCCACGGGTTCGGCGGAGCGGCCGATGTTGCGGTCGGACATCGCTGCCAAATTCCATGCGTTGGCCGGGATGGCAACCGATGAAGCCTGTGCCGGCAGTCTCTGGGACATGCTGAACGATCTGGAACGGATCAACGACGTCGCTGACCTGGTGTCGCACCTGTCGGGCGATGCAGACAACCGCGCCCTTTTCCGCTGAGGAGAACCACCGTGACATTTGACCTTTCCCCGCGCCCGCTTAATCCGGCACCTCCAACGCCTCGGATGGCCTGGCCGAATGGCGCAAAAAGCGCTGTGTTCGTGGGTTTCGACGTGGATGCCGAAACCGCCTGGATCGGCAACAACCCATCCAATATCGACCGCATGGTGACAACGTCGCATGGCGGTTACGATGCCCGTGTCGGGATCAGCAAGATCCTCGAACTGATGGATGAACTTGCCATCAAGGCGACCTTCTTCACACCCGGCTGGACCGCTCTTGCGCATCAGGCGATATGCGAAAAGATCCTGACGGCTGGCCATGAGATCGGCCATCACGGCTACATCCATAAACTGCCGGAACGCGATAAGCTCGATGAGGCTTTCGAGGAGATCGATCGCGGCTTCGAGGCGTTGCAATCAGCGCTCGGCGTGCGACCGGTCGGATACCGCGCGCCATCCGGGGAGAATTTTCCGGAATTGCTGGCCTATCTCGCCAAGTCCGGCATCCTTTATTCGAGTTCGTTCCGGGATGACTTTCTTCCCTATCGCCATGCGACGCATGGTGCCGACAGCGGGCTGGTGGAAATCCCGGTGAATTTTGCCTTCGACGATTGGAATTTCGGGATGTCCAGCCGCACCAGTTCAAGGCCGTTGTTTGGCCGCGACGCCGTGCTCCAGCTATGGATCGACGAGTTCGAGGCGACCCATGCCTGGGGCGGCGTCACCACAATGGTTCTCCACCCGCAGGTTTCCGGGCGCCCCATGCGCTGGCACCTGCTGCGCGATTTCCTGCGCTATGTACAAGCAAAGCCGGACGTCTGGATCGCCACGGGCCTCGAGATAACCAGGCATTTCGAGTCAATCGAGATGTCGCGGGCCGAAAGCTGAAATGGCGCCTCGTCGATCGTGTTTGGAAGGCCCCGCGTGGTCACCCCTGATGGGATCTCAAGGCGTTGGATATCGGCGCATTACTCCTTGTGAATTTTAATTGTCACTTTACCGGGACGGTCAAAGATCGAGACGTCTCCTTGGATTTGACCCAGAATGACGATGCCAGGCGACGGGACGCGTCCATTACGGTAATAAATGACGAAATCGCCCGAGCTCCAAAGACCAAGCGTCCTTGCGGAAAATTCGCGCTGGCGCGAAGCCGCGGGCAATGCAGCTGGCAGGTTGCCTGTCTTTTCCTGGCGCAGATGATCGTCCATCTCGATCGTTAGCGGCAGCATTCCGGCAAGCGCACGAGCAGCGGCATTGTCGGCCAACTCGGCGGTGACGTTGCCCCAGTCGGATGAAATTAAAATGCGATCCTGCGCCAACGTGGATCCTCCAAGCAATAGGGTGAGCAAAGCGGCTATCATCGATGTTTCTGTGAGACGTTTCATGTGTCACCTTTCGTTGATTGAATGTGAATCCTCCCGGTCGGCCTCAAGAGGACCATGCCGTAGTGGGAGAGCACCGCGACGGCGGCAATAACCGCCGTCCAGTGCGCAAAAAACGGGGTAACCGACGCGGTGAAATCCCAAAAATCGAGGCTGTAGCCAAACATCAGTTTGGTCGATACGCCGAGGACAGCGAAACTCCATGCGCCGAGAACTACGAAGCTGGCCGCAACAAGTCTGAGCACGCCGGTCCTGATCCGCGACGGAGAGAGCCTGAATACCGTTCCGGTCGTCGTCATCACGCGCGTCCAGTGGTTGCCGGCATGCACGGCGATGATCATTGCCACCCAGTTGGCAGAAAACCAGTGGAGTTCGATGACGCTGACATTGTCGCTGAATTGGGTGAAGCTCGGCAATGATCGGGAGATCAGCAGACTGGTCACCAACAGCAACGCTATATTGATCGCGAGCCAGGTATGTACCACCGCGACGGCCCACCGACGGGCGTTATAACTCCCGATGCGAAGTTTCAGAAACCAACGTCTGTTGGCATAGAGGTGAAATGCCAAAAGTCCGAACATGGCTGTTCCGAAGATCTCGTGCGGGCCGTTGTCGAGCCACCAGTAGGCGAGCGACAGCATCAAGAGCACGGCCATGCCGGCGGGAAGAAGGAGACGATCGGTTGCTAGCCGGAGCATGGCGACGCCTCGCTGCGATCAAAGCGCATCGTCATCGGAGATCGCTCCATCGAATGTGAACATGAACTGTTCGGCCTGACGGGATCGGTGGCAGGAATAACAGCGAGCGACATTCTCGTCCGCCTTGATGGTCCTGTCGGGCCAAAACCACTGGTATTCCCACTGCTCGGCTCCAGCGCCGATCTTTTGCCCGACAAGATAGCGCGTGAGAACATCGCTCTGATAATCGACAAGGACCATATGGGTGCCCGTGGGAACCGGCTTGCCAGCTTTGAGTGCTGCGAGGGCCTCGGGGCTTGTCAGCATATGCTCGCGGGTGATCCCCCGCCGAACCGTCGTGTAATGCTCGAGCTGATCGAGGGGCGGGAATGTCACGGAGTTGGAGGCAGCGAGTGCTGTCGTCGGAGACAGCTCGGTTTCGACCAGAAAATAGCCTGCCGGAACGACCACGAAGGGTAGCGCCACCAATCCGGACCAACGAAAGATTCTCATAGTGTTCATCCTTTATGCGGATCCAATAACGGCCGCCGCACTCTCCGCGTCGCAAAACGCAGGCATATTCTCGAGCTTGCCACGATGTCTCGGTCGCCGAACGACGGCCGAGACAGATGAACGGACTGAAACCACAAGCAACTCCTGCGGCTCGTTCCGCTTCATGTTCAGGCGAGATGTTGAGCGAAGAAGCCCTTCAGCCTGTCGAACGGGATAAGATCGACGCGGTCGTAGAGATCGACGTGACCTGCGCCCTTAACCCAGACCAGCTCCTTCGGCTCGGCGGCCCGATTGAAGGCGTCCTGGCTAAATTCTTTCGAATGCGCCTGGTCGCCTGAGATGAACAGCATCGGCCGCGGCGAAATCGTCTCGATGTCGTTGAATGGGTAGAAGTTCATGAATTTGACGCTGCTGGTCAGGGTCGGCTTCGTCGTTGTCTCTCTTGCGACGCCTGCAGGGGTGAATTCGCCGCGCGGCGTCCGGTAGAAGTCGTAGAACTCGCGCTGTATCGGATCCGTATCGGCCGTCAGTTCGAGTGTGGTGCCACCGATGTACCGGATGTCTGCGCGATCAGCCTCTGCCCAGCGCTGTTCGGCAGCCGTCGCGATGAACTGCTTGCGCTGTTCGACCGTCTGGGACTTGTTGAGCGCGTCTCGAAACGCAGCGCCCATATCGTACATGCTGACTGTTGCGACAGCCTTGATACGCGGGTCGATCTTGGCGGCGCTGACAACGAAGCTGCCGCTGCCGCAGACCCCGATGGCGCCGATATTGGCGCGGTCGATGAAGGCTTGCGAGCCTAGGAAATCGACACCGGCGCTAAACGCCTCCGAATAGACTTCCGGGGAAACCAGGTTGCGCGATTGTCCTTCGCTTTCGCCCCAGAAGGGTAGATCGATGGACATGGCAACAAAGCCCTGTTCCGCCATCTTGGTGGCATAGAGATTGGCGCTCTGCTCCTTCACGGCACCCATAGGATGGCCGACGATGATGGCCGGACTCTTCGTCGCGCGGTCCAGATCTTTGGGAAGGTAGAGGTTTCCGGCGACACTCGTCTGGTACTGGGTCTTGAACGTGACCTTCTGCAGGGTCACGCGGTCGCTGGTGTAGAAATTGGACGCGCCGTTGGACATGTCTTGAGCCGTTGCATTTGTCATGTTGAGGATGGACATCGCCCCGAGTGCCGCGACGCCGGCGCCCGTCATCTTGAGCAAATGGCGGCGATCGATGCCGGGCGTCGAAGTCCGTGTGTCATTTTGATTTGGGTTGGTCATCTGCATGTCTCCTTGAGTGGTGATGCGATGGAAATTGAGCTGGGTGGAGTGACCGCCGCGTTTCATCGGCGTGTGGAACGCCTTGCGGCGATTGCGAAGAGGAATGAGCCGACAAGTAGCCCTGCGGCGAACAGGAAGGTGGTCCACCAGCCGTAGCCGTCGAAAAGGACTCCGCCGATGGAGGCGCCAAGCGTGATCGCGAGCTGGATAGTTGCCACCTGCAGCCCACCTCCGGCCTCCGCATCGTCGGCCATGGTCCGGCTGAGCCAGGTGCCCCAGCCAACGGGAGCAGCAGTGCTGGCCAGGCCCCAGCCGGTTAGAAGGAAAGCGGTGGTGGCCGTGGACGAACCGAATGCGATCAATCCCACTGCAATGAAGGCCATGATCAGCGGGATTGCGGCGAGAACGACGAACAATCGTTTATGAAGCAGATGACCGACGATGGTGGTTCCTGCGACACCCGCCAGGCCCATCAACAGGAGCAGGAGAGAAAGGGTCGAAATCGAGACCGACGTCACGGTTTCGAGGAATGGGCGAAGGTACGTAAACAGCGCGAACTGGCCCATGAAGAGCAGCATGATCGAGGCCATGCCGATGGCAACCGGGGGCCGGAGAAGCAACCGGAAGACATTCGATGAGCCCTCGTTGCGAAGCGGAGGCAATGACGGCAGGCTGATCCATTGCCAGGCAAGCGCCAGCAGTGCCAACGGAACAACGGCAAAGAAAGCGCCGCGCCAGCCGATGTAGCCGCCGAGCAGGCTTCCCAGAGGTGCTGCGATCGTGGCCGCAATGGCATTGCCTGCGTTCAGCATCGCAAGGCCTTTGGGGACGGATTGTTCCGGAACCAGCCGCATGACGATCGAGGTAGACATCGACCAGAAACCGCCGATGGCGATACCCAGCAAGGCCCGGCCGATCATCAACATGAGATAGTTGGGGGCGAAGGTGACGATCGTTCCCGAGATCACCAGGATCAGTGAAAACGACGCAAGAACCAGCCGCCTGTCCAGCCGACGCGTCAGCCCGGCCACCAAAATGCTGGTGAGGACCGCAAAGATGCCGGAGATCGAGATCGCCTGTCCGGCGCGCCCCTCCGTGATACCCAATTCAGTTGCGATTGGTGAGAGAAGGCTGACCGGCATGAACTCGGATGCGATCAGGACGGATACGCACAAGGCCATCGAGATCACCGCGCCCCAGGCTGCAATCGGCACGGCCGAGGTCGATCTTATCGCGACCACGGCTTCGGTGTCGCTTTTGTTGAAGTCGGATCGTGTGAGAGTCTGCTGTGTCATGGCGGCAATATATGCTGGGGGGAACTTTGAAGATTAGCCATTGGAATTCGCTTGGACTTATCGATATACGACATCAATCGAAGATGCTGGGAGGTGGCCATGAAGCGGGAGATCTCAATGACATCCCCTGGTTTCCGGCGGCTGCGGAGGAGCGCGGCTTCACCAAGGCGGCGGCGAAGCCCGGGAGCTGCGGCAATTGCTGCTGCCGCGCCGCAGCGCACCAGGATGCGCAGATCATTGCGCCTTACATGGAAGATCTGGCCGAGACGCGAAGCAAAGGCATTCCTCGAATTCCTCATGCGTGCCAGATGCGCCGATGGATCGGGATTGGCGGTTCTTCCGTTGTTGTCGTATGCATGTGTCCGACAAACGGGCAGGCTAGGCGCTCCATGCGCTGCAAGGGCGCCGGACCAGACGGAGTTTGAGATTGAGTGTTGCCTTCACCAAGGAAGAGAGTTCCGAAACCGCTGCGGAAACCCTGCTGCCCGACCGTCCGATTTCACCTCATCCGAACCTGGTGACGGAAGCGGGGTTGAAGGCTTTGGAAACGCAGCTCCGGCAGGCGCGCGCCGCCTATGAGGCGGCAAGTGCGATCGAGGACGTCAACGAACGGCGGCGACAGCAGGCCAATCCCATGCGCGATGCGCGCTATTTTGCAGCAAGGGTTCACACCGCCCAGCTCGTTCCCGACCCGACGTCCCTCGAGAATGTCGCTTTCGGCAGCACGGTGACCTTCAGCCGCGACGATGGGCGCGTCCAGACCTATCGGATCGTCGGAGAAGATGAAGCAGATCCCAAGGCCGGATCGATTTCCTTTGCCTCACCGGTCGCAAGACTGCTGATGGGCAAGGCTGTCGGGGATGTCGTGAGCGTCGGCGGGCAGGAGCTGGAGATCCTCGCGATCTCCTGAGGCGTTCGCATAACGGCTGAATACGCGTCCAAATGACCGGATTACGGGTTGAGCCGGCGTCCGGCAATGGCTATCAGGTGCTGACTGCAAACCGACCTTCCGCGAACCACAAGGCACATTCCGGCATGACCCCAGATTTTCTCGTCACCCATTCGGGGGGCTTCCATGCCGACGAACTGTTGTCGAGCGTCGTGCTGACCCGGCTCTTCCCGAAGACTCGGATCGTTCGTAGCCGGGCGCCGGAATGGATCACGCCCGGTGCTGATCGCATCATATATGACGTCGGCGGCGCCTATGACGCTGCGGCGCAGGTCTTCGATCACCACCAGCGCGGTGCGCCGCTGCGCGACGATGGCCAGCCCTATAGTTCGTTCGGATTGGTCTGGAAGCACTATGGCCGTGATTACCTTGCCGCCCTGGGCCTTCCCGAGGGCCATGTCCAGACTTTGCATGCCTCTTTCGATTCGAGCTTCGTGCTTCCGGTCGATCTGATGGACAATGGCGCGCTCAGCCCGTCGGTCGCGGGACCGCTGGCCGGCCTAACTCTGCCAGCTCTCCTGGAAACCCTGAAACCGGTGTTCGACGAAAAAGACCCGGAAGCCGAAAACCGCGCCTTCCACGCGGCACTCGCCATTGCCCGCAGTTTCGTCGAGGCGAGGATCGCTCAGAGCGCCGCAAAACTTCGCGCTGAAGCGCTTGTGCATCAGGCGATCGTGGATGCGGGCGAGGGGCGCATTCTGGAACTCCCTGTGGGAATGCCGTTCCGCCCGGCGATCATCAAGGCGGGCGCCGACCATCTGCTGTTCGTCGTTCATCCGCGCGACAAGGACTGGTGCCTGACCACCATCCGCCGCGCGGATGAAGGTTTTGAGGTGCGCGCCGATCTGCCTGCCGCCTGGGCGGGTCTGACCGACCGTGATCTCGAGGCAGCCTGCGGCGTCGAGGGCGCCAGCTTCTGCCATAATGGCCGGTTCGTCGCCGCAGCCAGGACCCGCGAGGCCGCTTTCGCCATGGCGGAGCTGGCGGTCAGGGAAGCTGTCGCCAACGGGATAAGATAACGGCGACAGGCAACCGCGGCGGCGAGGGGCGCGGTCCAGGGCTGGGCTTCGGCTTTCGGCGTCAAACAGATGTGCTAGAAGAGCCCATCATGAGTTCTTCGCAGCCCGCAGCGGCATCCACGATCCTGCATCACAGCCTCAGGCACCTGAGGGCGTTCCTCGCGGTCGTCGATACCGGTTCGGTGACCAAGGCGGCCGAGCTCTGCTTCGTCTCCCAGCCGGCGGTCACTCAGGCGCTTTCGAAGATCGAAAAAACCGCGGGCCTGCCGTTGTTTGCCCGCACGCCGCAGCGGATTTTTGCCAATGGCGCCGGCGAGATTCTGGCGCTGCGCATCAAGCGGGCCTTCGGATATCTTGATCCCGCCTTGTCGGAATTGTCGCCACGACTGCGGGTAACGGCGACGACCGCACAGCTCAAATCGCTGATCGCGGTTCGCGAAACCGAGAATTTCACGCTGGCGGCGGGCCGCCTGGGCCTCAGCCAGCCGGCAGTCTACCGCGCCGTCAGCCAGCTGGAAGAGGAGGCGGCGCGACCGCTGTTCGAGCGGACTTCCTACGGCATCGTCGCGACGCGCGCGGCCCATGCGCTCGCTCAGGCGGCAAGGCTCGCCTTCATCGAGCTGCAGCAGGCGGATGCGGATCTTGCGGAGCTGACGGCCGCCGAGATCGGCCAGATCGTCATCGGCGCCACCCCGCTTGCCAAATCCTACGTGCTGCCGAAGGCGATCACCAGTTTCCGCAAGATCCGCCCGAACCTGCCGATCCAGATCCAGGAGGGGCCTTACCCCGATCTGCTGGGTGCGCTTCGCCGCGGCGAGGTGGATTTCATGCTCGGAGCGCTTCGTGTGCCCGCGCCGATCGGCGATGTGGAGCAGAAAGTGCTGTTCCACGACACGGTGGTCATGGTTTCGGGGCAGGCGCATCCTCTGGCCGGGCGTGAGGAACTGACTGTCGAGGACCTCGCCGCGTTCCCTTGGGTCGTCAACCAGAGCGGCACGCCGATGCGCCGGTATTTCGACAGCGTCTTTACCGGTTCGGCAAGCGGCCCGCCGAGGAGCATCGTCGAGACCGGCTCGCTGATCCTGATGCGAGAACTCCTGGATTCCAGCGATCACCTCGGCTGCACGTCCCGTCTCCAGGCGGAAGCGGAGATCGCCAGGGGCCTGATGCAGGCGCTGCCCTTCGACCTCAGTCACACGTCGCGGCCGATCGGGGTGACGACGAGGCAGGACTGGCTGCCGACGACCGCACAGCAGGCGTTCCTGGAGCTTCTGCCCACCTGGTCCGAGCGCCCGGCCGCTCGGCCACTATAACCATAACTTATGAGTCCGGCAGATGAACTGATTGAGCGTGGAGCCGTGGCCAGGCTAAGGTGCGAATGGGCCGGAGAGGTGGAGAGGTCGAGAGATTGGCGTTTGGCGCGGGTATCGCGGTGTCGAGGCCCATGGAGGTTGACGAAAAGTTGAAAATGGTGGGCCGTCAAAGCATCTCGACCCGTTGACTGACCCATCGGCAGTCAACGATATAGGCTACCGGTCGTGACAGGCCTTGGCTGGAGTCGGGATCCGGTCCGGCAAGGCCTCTATAAGAATATTCCGCACTCGGAGGAGGAAATACATGCTGAATAGAAGAATGCTCATCGCAGCGGCAGGCGTGGCGCTCAGCTGCCTTGCTGCCATCCCGGCAGCCGCCCAGGAAACCATCAAGATCGGCCTCATCCTGCCGATGACCGGTCCGTTCGCGTCGACCGGCCGGCAGGTGTCCGCCGGGGCCAAGACCTTCATGGCGATGAAGGGCGACACCGTCGCCGGCAAGAAGATCGAACTCGTCATCCGCGACGACGCCGGCACGGCGGACCAGACCCGCCGCATTGCCCAGGAACTGGTCGTCAATGACGGCGCCAAGGTTCTGGCCGGCTTCGGCCTGACGCCGCTCGCCATGGCGGTAGCCCCGGTGGCGACCCAGGCGAAGATCCCGTCGGTGGTCATGGCCGCCGGCACGGCTTCGATCACCAAGGCTTCGGAATACATCACCCGCACTTCGGGCACCCTGCCGCAATATTCGCTGCCGGTCGGCACCTGGGCCGCCGCCAACAACATCAAGAAGGTCGTGACGCTGGTTTCCGACTACGGCCCGGGCATCGATGCCGAGAAGTGGTTCACCAAGGAATTCAAGGCGAAGGGCGGCGAGATCGTCGAAGCCGTCCGCGTGCCGCTCGCAAACCCCGATTTTGCGCCCTTCCTGCAGCGCGTTCGTGATGCGAAGCCCGATGCCGTTTTCGTGTTCCTGCCGTCGGGCGCCGGTTCGCTGTTCATGAAACAGTTCGCCGACCGTGGCCTTGCCGACGCCGGCATCAAGCTGATCGCGACCGGCGACGTGACCGACGACGATATCCTCAATTCGATGGGCAAGCCGGCCATCGGCACCATCACCGGTCATTTTTATGCAACTGCGCATGACAGCCCGGAAAACAAGGCCTATGTCGCGGCCTTCAAGAAGGCCAATGCCGACATGCGCCCGAACTTCATGTCGGTCGGCGGTTACGACGGCATGGCGCTGATCTACGCGGCGCTTGAGAAGACCAAGGGCGATGTTGCCGGCCCGGCCTTCATGGCAGCCGTCAAGGGTCTCTCCTGGACGAGCCCGCGTGGCCCGGTCTCTATAGATCCGGAAACCCGCGACATTATCCAGAACATCTACATGCGCGAGGTCAAGGACGTGAACGGCGAGCTTCAGAACGTCGAGTTCCAGACGTTCAAGGACCTCAAGGATCCGGAAAAGGCCGACGCCAAGTAAGGCAGGCCTTGCAACCGGACGGCGGGAGGCAGCTTCCGCCGCTTCGTGCGAAAAATATCCTGGCATCGCCGTTCTTGACCGCGGTCTCCCGAGTGGGAATGTTAGGATCTGTTGATCGGTAAACGAGCGCGCGGCCGCGGGTGGAAAATCGCCGGCGGTTGCTCTCAAAGAAGAGCCAAATGCTGACAATCCTGTTCGATGGCATCGCCTATGGCATGCTGCTTTTCATTCTGGCCTGCGGGCTGACGGTGACGCTTGGTCTGATGAACTTCATCAACCTGGCGCATGGCGCCTTTGCCATGGCCGGCGGCTACGTGACCGTCGTCATGATGAACCGCTACGGCATCTCCTTCTACTGGTGTCTGCCGGCCGCCTTCATCGTTTCGGCGCTCATCGGCCTCGTGCTGGAGCGGACGCTTTACCAATGGCTCTACCAGGCGCCGCATCTGGACCAGGTGCTCTTCTCGATCGGCGTCGTCTTCATGGCGATCGCCGCCACCGATTATTTCATGGGCGGCCAGCAGCAGCTGATCAACCTGCCGCCGGAACTTTCCGGCCGCATGGACGTGTTCGGTGTCGGCGTCGGCCGCTACCGGCTCTTCACCATCATCGTCTGCGCGGCACTTGCGGTCGCGCTGCAGCTCATTCTCTCGAAAACCCGCTTCGGCAGCCGGCTGCGCGCCGCGGTCGATGACCGGCGTGTTGCCATGGGGCTCGGCATCAACGTGCCGCTCGTCTTTGCACTGACATTTGCCTTCGGCTCGGGCCTTGCAGGCCTCGGCGGGGCGATGGGTGCGGAAATTCTCGGGCTCGATCCGAACTTCCCTCTGAAATTCATGATCTACTTCCTCATCGTCGTCTCGGTCGGCGGCACGTCCACCGTCTCCGGTCCCTTCCTCGCCGCCCTGCTGCTCGGCATTGCCGACGTGGCCGGCAAATATTACGTGCCGGCGATCGGTCCCTTCGTCATCTATGCGCTGATGATCGTCATGCTGATCGTGCGGCCGAACGGCCTGTTCACGAGGGGTGGCCGATGAGCGTTCTTCCGCAGGAAACCACCGTGTCCGCAAATTCCTCCACCGCCGCAGCCGAAACCCGTGCTGCCAAGTTGATGAAGCGGCGGAGCCGCATCCGTTTTTACGAGATCATCATCTGGATCGCCGCGATTGCCGCTTATTTCCTGCTGCCGTCGAAGATGCTGATCCTCACCGAGATCGCCATCCTGGCCCTGTTTGCCGTGTCGCTCGATCTTGTCTTAGGGTTTGCCGGCATCGTCTCGCTCGGCCATACCGCCTTTTTCGGGCTCGGCGCCTATGTGGCAGGCCTGATGGCGCAGCATTTCATCGCCGAACCGGTGACCGGGCTGATTGTTGCGGGGATCGCCTCCGGCGTGCTCGGCCTTCTCACCAGCTTCCTCATCCTGCGCGGCTCCGACCTCACCCGGCTGATGACCACGCTCGGCATCGGCCTGATGATGGCCGAGGTCGCCAACCAGATGGCCTGGCTGACCGGCGGTGCGGACGGCCTTTCCGGCTTTTCGCCCGGCCCGATCCTCGGCATGTTCGAATTCGACCTGTTCGGCAAGGTCGGTTATCTCTATTGCGTTGGGGTGCTTTTTATCGGCACGATGATCATGCGCCGCATCGCTTTTTCGCCCTTCGGCCTGTCGCTGAAGGCCATCAAGGGCAATCCGATGCGCTCGGCCATGGTCGCCGTGCCTGGCCGCAAGCGCATCGTCACCGCATATACGATCGCGGCGGTGTTTGCGGGCATGGCAGGGGCGCTGCTCACCCAGACGACGGCCTTCGTTTCCCCCGACGTGCTCGCCTTCCACCGCTCGGCCGACGTGCTGCTGGTGCTCGTCATCGGCGGGACCGGTTATCTCTATGGCGGCATTTTCGGCGCGATCCTGTTCACCCTGGTGAAGGACTGGCTGTCGGTGATCACGCCTCAATACTGGATGTTCTATATCGGCCTGCTGCTCGTCATCCTGGTGCTGATCGGGCGTGACCGGCTGTCGCGCTGGGTGGAATACCTGCCCGAGCGCTTCTCGAAGAAGGAGGACCGCTGATGAGCGACATCGTTCTCGAAACCCGTCATCTCGTGCGCCGCTTCGGTGCCTTCCTCGCCACCAACGACGTCAGCCTGAAGGTGGAACGTGGCGCCCGCCACGCCCTGATCGGCCCGAACGGCGCCGGCAAGACGACGCTGATCAACCTCTTGACCGGGGTCCTGCCGCCCTCGGAAGGCCAGGTCTTTCTCGAAGGCGAGGACATTACCTCGATGGCTTCGTTCCGGCGCGTCAAGCGCGGCCTTACCCGCACCTTCCAGATCAACCAGCTGTTCAACGAGTTCACCCCGCTCGAAACCGTGGCCCTGGCGATCGCTGAGCGCGAGGGCGTCGGCCACAATCTGTGGCGATCGATTGCCGGGTACGGCAAGGTGGTCGATGAGGCGGCCGCACTGCTGGCGCGCTTCGGCCTCTCCTCCGTGATGGGCGAGCGCACCGTGATCCTGCCTTATGGCAAGCAGCGCCTGCTCGAGATCGCGCTCGCCTTCGCCTCCAAGCCGCGGGTTCTGCTGCTCGACGAACCGGCCGCCGGCGTGCCGGAGGACGAGCGGCACGAGGTGCTGCAGATCGTCTCGGACCTTCCGGCCGACGTCACCGTGCTCCTGATCGAGCACGACATGGATCTGGTCTTCTCGTTCGCCAACCGGATCTCGGTTCTGGTGGCGGGCGCCGTCTTTGTCGAAGGATCGGTCGCGGAAATCTCCAGCGATCCGCGCGTCAAGGCCGTCTATCTCGGAGAAAACGCATGAGTGCCCCGGTCCTGGTCACCGAAAAGCTGGTCGCGGGTTATGGCGAGGCGAGCGTTCTCGCCGGCATCAGCCTGACGATCGAGGAGGGCAAGACACTGGCATTGCTCGGCCGCAACGGCACGGGCAAGACGACCTTCGTCAATACACTCGCCGGCGTCACCACGCATCACTCCGGCACGGTCCACCTGATGGGACGCGACGTGACGAAACTGCGTGCCGACCGCCGGGCAGCTGCCGGTATCGGCTGGGTGCCGCAGGAGCGCAACATTTTCAAGTCGCTGACCGTCGAAGAAAACATGACGGCGATCGCGCGCCCCGGCGTGTGGACGCTGGAACGGGTCTATTCGATGTTCCCGCGTCTGAAGGAGCGCCGCAAGAACCTCGGCAACCAGCTCTCAGGCGGCGAACAGCAGATGCTGGCGGTCGGCCGGGCGCTGATGGTCAATCCGAAACTGCTTCTCCTCGATGAGCCGACCGAAGGCCTGGCGCCGATCATCGTCGACGAACTGCTTGCGGCGATCCAGCGCATCACCCAGGGCGAAGGCATGTCGGCCATCATCATCGAGCAGAAGGCCCGCAAGGTCCTGCCGCTCTCCGACGACGCCGTCATCCTCGATCGCGGCGCGATCGTCTACCAGGGCACCAGTGCCGATCTGCTCGCCAACGACGATATCCTCGGCAAGCACCTGACCGTGGAAAAAGGCGCGGGGCATTAGTTCTGCGACAGCGGGAAGGGCGGCTCCGCCCTTCTTTCGGCGACGGACAAATATCGGAAGCCATGGCCCCTGAGGCGTTCGCTCGGCTGTCCGCGCGGGCGAAACCGTCGCGGAGCTGATCTCGGAAGATTCGATCAGTGTGCCGTTCCGTCGACGATCACGTGGTCGTGGTCCATCGAGCATTTCTCGATGCGGGCGTGGACCTTGTAGACGTCTCGCAGCATATCGACTGTCACCACCTCGCGAGCGTTGCCGCAGGCGCGCATGCGGCCGTTGGCGATCACCAGGACCTTGTCCGCAAAGCGCAGTGCCTGGTTGAGGTCGTGGATGGCGATCATCACGATCATGCCTTTCGAGCGCGCCCGGCGCTGCATGAAATCGAGCACTTCCACCTGGCGGTGAAGATCGAGCGCGCTGGTCGGCTCGTCCATCAGCATGATTTCCGGCTCGCGCACCAGCGCCTGGGCGATCGACACCAACTGGCGCTGGCCACCGGAAAGCGCTCCGAGATCGCGAAACGCGATGGAGGTGATGTTGAGCGCCCTCATGATTTCGTCGATGAACGAGAGGTCCCGGTCGCTGACGCTCCAGGACTGGCCCTGCTTGCGGGCGAGAAGAATGGATTCGTAGACGGTCAGCACCGCGTTGGCGGACGTATCCTGCGGCATGTAGGTGATGGCGTTCTTCGTCTTCGCGCCGTCGATGACGATATCGCCGGGTCCCTTCAGGAGGCCGGTGATGCGCTTGAACAGTGTCGACTTGCCGGCGGCGTTCGGGCCGATCACGGCGATCAGCTCGCCTGCCCGCATGACCGGCGTCGTTACGTCTTCCACGAACAGCTTGCGGCCGTGATAGGCGCCGACCGATTGCAGTTGCAGCGCTACCATGACCGGCTCCGGTTCGAGAGGATGAGCGAGAAGAAGAACGGTACGCCGACCAGTGCGGTGATGATGCCGATCGGGAAGACCACGCCCGGAATGATCGATTTCGAGACGATCGAGGTGACCGACAGCAGCAACGCTCCCGACAGAATCGAGCCCGGCAGGAAGAAACGCTGGTCTTCGCCGAGGATCATGCGGGCGATATGCGGGCCGACCAGGCCGACGAAACCGATCGTGCCGACGAAGCTGACCGGGACGGCCGCGAGCAGCGAGATGATCAGCATGGTTTCGAGCCTGATGCGCCGGACATTGACGCCGAAGCTCGCCGCCTTGTCCTCGCCGAGCCGGATGGCGGTCAGCGCCCAGGCATGACGGGCAAACAGCGGCAGCGCGATCAGCAGGACGGCAAGCGTGATGCCGATCTTCGGCCAGGTCGCCTTGGTGAGGCTGCCCATGGTCCAGAAGACGACGGCGGAAAGCGCCTGCTCGGAGGCGAGATACTGCAGGAAGGCGAGCAGCGCGTTGAAGGTAAAGACCAGCGCTATGCCGAGCAGCACGACCGTCTGCACCGAGACGCCGCGCATCTGCGAGATGAAATGGATGAACAGCGTTGCGATCAGCGCCATGATGAAGGCGTTGGCCGGCACAAGCAGCGTGGCCGCAACCGGCAGAATGGAGACGCTGGTGACGATCGCCAGCGCTGCCCCGAAACTGGCGGCGGCCGAGATGCCGAGCGTGAACGGGCTTGCGAGCGGATTGGCAAGAATCGTCTGCATCTGCGCACCTGCCACCGATAGCGCCGCGCCGACCACGATCGCCATGACGGCGACCGGCATGCGGATATCCCAGACGACGGCGCGGATCTGGGGAGAGACGGAGGAGGGATCGGTCAGCGCGGCGATCACTTCGCCGAGGCTGTAGCGGGCAGGCCCCCAGGCGAGATCGATCGCAAATGACAGGCAGAGAGCGGCTGTCATGGCGGCGAGGATCGCGAGTTTGCGGCGGGCGAGGGCGCGATAGCGCTCCCGCCCGGCTTCGGCATCGATCGGCAATGCGGCGATCTCGGCCATATCGGTTTACTTTGCCGCCTTGGCGTCGATCCAGTAACCCGGCTGATACGGAACCGGCAGGAACTTCTCGTGGAATTCCTTGAAGGTGGCGTCCGGATCGAGATCGGCGAACAGGTCCGGGTGGAACCACTTTGCCATCTGCTGCACGGCGACGAACTGGTAGGGGCTCGTATAGAACTGGTGCCAGATGGCATGCACATTCCCGCCCGCGACCGCCTTGGAACCGGTGAAGGCCGCGTTCTGCATCAGGGCGTTCAGCGCCTGGCGGCTGTTGTCGGCGGTTGCGGCGGCCGTCGGACCGACATTCACGAAGTCCTTGGCGTTCTTGGTCTGGCTCCAGTTGGAACCGGTGACCACGACAACATCCGGATTGGAGGCCACGACCTGCTCGGCATTGATCGAGCCGGTATAACCCGGCAGGAAGTCCGAGCCGAGGTTGCGGCCGCCGGCCCAATCCACCATCAGGCCGAAATTGTCCGGGCCGAACGTGCCGCAGCACTCGACCAGCCCGGCCGCGCGATACATGAAGACATTCGGCTTCTTGGGGTTGGCGGCCTTGAGCTTGTCGGTCACCCGCGCCATCTGCTGCTTCCAATAGGCAGCGACGGCCTCAGCGCGGTCCTCGTGGCCGAAAAGCTTGCCGAGAACCTTGAGACTTGGTTCGGTATTGGCCAGAATCTGCTCGCGGAAGTCGATATAGACGATCTTTACGCCGATCTTGCTCAGCATGTCCTCGAGCTTCACTTCGTCTGCAGCCTTCTTGTTGCCGATCGGCAGCAGCAGCACGTCCGGGTTCAGTTTGACGACCGTCTCGGTCTGCAGCGTGCCGTCGGTCAGGTTGCCGAGGAAGGGCAGTTCCTTGCCCTTCGGGAATTTCGCGAGATAGGTGTCGTAACCATCCTTGTCGGTGGTCAACAGGTCGTTGCGCCAGCCGACGATCTTGGCGAAGGGATCTTCCTTCTCGATCGGGGCGACCGAATAGAGCATCCGGCCTTCACCGAGAATGACGCGCTCGACCGGCTTGTCGAACTTCACCTCGCGACCGGCCACGTCCTTGACGGTGAACGACTGGGCCAGCACGGAAAACGGTAGAAGGCTCGCAAGCGCAACCACCGATGTTGCTAGCATTTTTGCGAAATTCATCTGGAAACTCCCCCGATGTCTGATAATGTCCGCATGCATATGAAATACGACTTTTGGAATCAAGTTTTATGTTTTAGAGCTTTTCCAAAGTAGTCTGACTATCGGGGCGCCTGTAATGAATTCGATGAACTCCAACTATTCCATCCGTGACGAGATACGGGACTTCTGGTCGGAAAGAGCCGCGACGTTCGACGAGAGCGTCGGACACGAAATCTTTTCGGAGGAAGAACGTAAAGGCTGGCAGCGCCTGATCCGCAAGCATCTGGGCGATGGCACCGGCCGCGCCGCTCTGGATCTTGCCTGCGGAACTGCGGTCATCTCGCATCTGATGAACGATGTCGGTTTCAAGGTCACCGGCCTCGACTGGTCGGATGCGATGCTGTCTCAGGCGCGCGCCAAGGCCAAGAAGCGGGGCACAGATATCCGTTTCGTGTCTGGCGATGCCGAGAATACGATGGAGCCGAAAAACAGCTACGACGTCATCACCAACCGGCATCTGGTCTGGACGCTGGTCGATCCGCCGGCCGCTTTCGCGGAATGGTTCTCTGTCCTGAAGCCGGGCGGCAAGGTGCTGATCCTTGACGGCAACATGGGCAAGGAGACCTGGGTCAAGGGTCTGCAGAAGCTCTGGTCCAAGGTGACCGGCAAGCCGGCGCGAAGCCACATGAGCCCGGCCATGGCGGCGCGCCACCAGAACATCCGTTCGCGCGTCTATTTCTCGGACGCGATGCCGGCGGAGGCGGTGGTCGATCTGTTGACTAAGGCGGGCTTCGTCAACATCGTCGTCGATCGAAAATTGTCCGACATCCATTGGGCCCAGGCCCGCAAAATGCCGTTCCTGCGTGGCTTGGAACGCATGGTGCAGGAGCGCTTCGCCATCTGCGCAATGAAACCGCAATAATCTCCCGGCATGGGGTGGCCCTTGGCGGCCACCTTTCGACCCATTGCAATATTCACAGCATTTACGGCCGCCTGACATGATTGTGACCGGGCTGTGACCGCAGGCGTTAACCTTTCACTGCTTTCCCCGAAACGCGGGGGCGGTGCGGAGTAACGCGGATCACGATCCGGTCCCATTTGGCCCCCTGGAGCGCCTCGTTCCGGGGCGCCCGCCCGACGAAATTAACCTTGTGATAACCGATTGGTTTCTGAATGGACTATCTTCTGCGCGCGGCCCTGCCGTCCGCCTCCCTTTCCATTTCCGACCATGGAGACAAGATTGTCCATCAAGCTTTTCGCCCTCGCCTCGCTTGCTCTTTCCACGCTCGCATCGCCTGTGCTGGCCCAACCGAGCCCGAGCATGGTGAAGAAGTTCGACGCCTGGGGCCTCTATTCCTACAAGGGCGATGGCGGCACGACCTGCTATGTGCTGACCACGCCCACCCAGATGCAGCCCGCCGCTGTCAATCACGGCGACAACTTTTTCCTCGTCGCGCCGAAGCCTTCCGGATCCGGCTTCTATCCCCAGGCAATCATGGGTTACGACCTTAGGGGCGGATCAAAAATGACGGTTACCGTCGATGGCCAAACCTTCGCCCTGGAGCCGAAGGGCAATTCCGGCTGGACGAAACAGGAGAGCACCGATGCAGCCCTCATCGCCGCGATGAAATCGGGAAGCAGCATGACGCTCGAAGCGGTCTCCCAGCGCGGCACGCAGACCAGCTACACATTTTCGCTTTCCGGCGTGAGCGCGGCCTTGGCCCAGGCAGGGCGTTGCGGTTGATCGGGTTTGGCTCGCTTGTCATGACGGATGTGGTATCCGTCATGACGACGGGTTAAGGGTCTACCAGGCGACGATTTTGCCCTTACGGACGTTGCTTGAAAGCTTCCAGATCGGGTCAAAAATAGCCGATCCCACCTATGGCTTTTTCGGGGCAACGCCCTAATTGACGATTGTCAAAAAGGCTGTCCCAGGTGATCGTTGTCATGTAAGACGGCAGCATAGTGCCTATCGCCGCCGAAAGCCCGATGATGAATCATTCGACTGCCGAGACAGCCTTTCTTTCCCATAGCGGCGAAATGGCCCGTCTTATTGCGGCCTTCGATTGGGCAGGAACCTCCCTCGGACCGATCGCCACCTGGCCGCAGAGCCTCCGGACGACGATTTCGCTCATGCTTCGTTCGCCGGTCCCAATCGTCACGCTGTGGAACGAAGACGGGGTGATGATCTACAACGACGCCTATTCCGATTTTGCCGGACGGCGCCATCCCGGCATCCTCGGCTCGAAGGTGCGCGACGGCTGGCCTGAAGTCGCCGACTTCAACGACCACGTCATGAAGGTCTGTTTCGCTGGCGGTACGCTTGCCTATTCCGATCAGGAGATGTTGCTCGACCGGTCCGGCGTTCCGGCCTCGGCATTTATGAATCTCTATTATTCCCCGGTCTATGACGAGGCCGGACAGCCTTTCGGCGTTGTAGCGATCGTCGTCGAGAACACGGCCAAGGTGCGGGCCGAGCGGCGGCTTCAGGGCGAGGGCGAGCGTCTGAGGCTGATGTTCGATCAGGCGCCGGGCTTCATGGCCATGGTGAGCGGGCCGGATCATGTTTTCGAAATGGCCAACGGCGCCTATATGCGCCTCGTCGGCGGCCGTGAGCTGCTCGGCCGGCCGATCCGGGACGCCTTGCCGGAAGTGACGGAGCAGGGTTTTTCCGACCTGCTGGATGAGGTTCGCAGAAGCGGCCGTCCACATCTCGGACAGGGGGTGAGCGTGATGCTGGCGCGCCAGCCCGGCCAGCCGACGGAAGAGCGCTTCGTGGATTTCGTCTATCAGCCGATCGTCGACGACGCCGGCCAGCCGACCGGCATCTTCATTCAGGGCAGCGACGTCACCGACCAGAAGAAGGCGGAGATCGCGCTTCTCAAGGAGACCCGGCATCTCGAGGTGCTGAACCGGCTCGGCGCCGAACTTTCCGCCGAACTCGACCTCGAAAAGGTGGTGCAGATGACCACCGACGCCGGCGTCGAACTGACCGGCGCGCAGTTCGGGGCCTTCTTCTACAATGTCGTCAACGACCGCGGCGAAAGCTACATGCTCTATGCACTGTCCGGCGTTCCGCGGTCGGCATTCGAAAATTTTCCGATGCCGCGCAACACGGCAGTTTTTGCGCCGACATTCAGCGGCGAGGGCGTTATCCGCTCCGACGATATCATGACGGATCCGCGCTACGGCCGGAACGAACCGTATTTCGGCATGCCGAAGGGTCATCTGCCGGTGCGCAGCTATCTGACGGTTCCGGTAATCTCCCGCTCCGGCGAAGTGCTCGGCGGCCTTTTCTTCGGTCATGCCCAGCCCGGCCAATTCCGCGAGGAGCATGAGCGGCTGGTGGTGGGGGCTGCGGGCCAGGTGGCGATCGCCATCGATAACGCGCGGCTCTTCCGTGCAGCGGAACGCGATCTTGCCGAACGCCAGCGCGCCGAGGAGGCGCTGCAGGCGTTGAACGCCAGCCTCGAACAGAAGATCGCGTCCGAGATTTCAGAACGTCTGAAGGCGGAGGAGGCGCTGCGCCAGAGCCAGAAGATGGAAGCGCTCGGCCAGCTGACGGGCGGCGTGGCGCATGACTTCAACAACCTGCTGCAGGTGATTTCCGGCAATCTTCAGCTCCTCGCCAAGGACGTCGCCGGCAACCAGCGCGCCGGCCGCCGGGTGGAGAATGCACTTGCCGGCGTGCAGCGCGGTTCCAAGCTCGCAAGTCAGTTGCTTGCCTTCGGCCGCCGCCAGCCGCTGGAGCCCAAGGTCGTCAATATCGGTCGGTTCCTCACCGGCATGGAAGAGCTGCTGCGCCGAACGCTCGGCGAGGATATCGAGGTCGAGACGATCCGTTCCGGCGGCCTTTGGAACGTGCTGGTCGATCCGACCCAGATCGAGAACGCGCTGCTCAACCTCGCGATCAATGCCCGCGACGCGATGGAAGACGGGGGCAAGCTGACGATCGAGGCGGGCAATGCTTTCCTTGACGACAATTATGTGCGCCAGCATGCGGACGTGCCGGCCGGCCAATATGTGATGCTGGCCGTGACCGATACGGGCACCGGCATGACACCGCAGGTGATGGAACAGGTGTTCGAACCGTTCTTCTCGACCAAGCCCGTCGGAAAGGGAACCGGCCTCGGCCTTTCCATGGTCTATGGCTTCGTCAAGCAGTCTGGCGGCCATATCAAGATCTACAGCGAACTCGGCCAGGGTACGACCGTCAAGATCTATTTCCCGCGCGTCCAGCGAAGCGAGGATCTCGTCACGGACGCCGATTTCGGTCCGGTGACCGGCGGCACCGAGACTATTCTGGTGGCGGAGGACGACGAGCAGGTGCGCGCCACGGTCGTCGAGCTGCTCGGCGATCTCGGTTATGCCGTGCTGAAGGCGAAAGACGCCGCGGGTGCACTGAGTATTATCGAAAGCGGCGTGCCGGTCGATCTTCTCTTTACCGACGTGGTGATGCCGGGACCGCTGAAGAGCACGGAGCTTGCCAGGCATGCCCGCGAGCGGATGCCGGATATCGCCGTGCTGTTCACCTCCGGTTATACGGAAAACTCGATCGTGCATGGTGGCCGGCTCGATCCCGGCGTCGAACTGCTCTCCAAACCCTATACCCGTGAGGCCCTGGCGCGAAAGATCCGCCACGTGTTGAACGGCCAGCAGCATCGCAACCAGGTGAGGGCGTCGTTCTCAGCCAAGCCGCCCGCCCCGCCGATCGGGCAACGGCCGGTACTGCCGCGTTATTCCGTGCTGCTGGTCGAGGACGATTTCCTGATCCGCATGAGCACGGCCGACCTCCTGGCCGAACTGGGGCATGAGGTTTCCGAAGCCTCGACGGCGGAGGAGGCAATTGGCATGATAGAGGCGCGCAGCTTTGACGTGGTGGTTACCGATCTCGGCCTGCCGGGTCTTTCCGGCGGCGAGTTCGCGCAGCAGGCGCGCAGACTATCTCCCACTGTCGGTATCGTGTTTGCGACCGGCAACGACCGCATTCCCGACGAGGCGGCAGTAGATGGCGCCGTGCTTCTGAAGAAGCCCTACGGCAGCCAGGAAATCGCAATCGTCTTCGAGAAGATTGCAGCGCAGAAGGGCTGAGAACCCGTCGCCACCCTTGTCGAGCCGGCAGCTATGTTCTCACTTTCAACTGCGGGAAGGTCGCCGGCGGGACCCCTTCGACGGCTCGGGATAAAGGATGTCGTGCCCCGATGCGATCGGGGCCCTTCACCTTGGGGATCGCCTCACCACCACTCGTAAAAATGCGATACCGGTCCGTGGCCGGTGCCGACGGTGAGGGTGTCGGCGGCGGTGATCGCGCCGGCGAGATAGGTCTTGGCGACCGTGATCGCTTCAGCCGGCGAGGCGCCCTTGGCAAGTTCCGCCGCAATCGCGCTCGAAAGCGTGCAGCCGGTGCCGTGGGTGTTGCTCGTCGCGGTGCGCTTGCCTTCAAACCAGTGGATGCCGGTGGCGTCGGCGAGCACGTCCGGGCTGTCCTCGCTTTCCAGATGGCCTCCCTTCACCAATACGGCCTTGGGGCCGATCTTCAGCAGCCGCTCGGCCTGGTCCGCCATCTGTTCGCGGGTCGTGGCGATCGCCTCGCCGAGCAGGGCGGCGGCTTCCGGCAGGTTGGGGGTGACGACGGCGGCAATCGGCATCAGCTTATAGGTAACGGCATCCACCGCATCGAGCGCCAGAAGCGGCGATCCGCCCTTGGCGATCATCACCGGATCGAGCACGATCGGCACGCTGTCCCGGTAGGGGCGCAGTATGTCGGCGACGATCCCGGCGATTTCCGCATTGGCGATCATGCCGATCTTCACCGCATCGACGCGCACGTCGAGGAAGATCGTGCGGATCTGGTTTGCGACAAAAGCGGCAGGCACCGCGTGCACTCCCGTGACCCCTTGGGTATTCTGGGCCGTCAGCGCGGTCAGCGCCGCCATGCCATAGGTGCCGCGCGCCGCGAAGGTTTTCAGGTCCGCCTGGATGCCGGCGCCGCCGGAGGGATCCGAACCGGCAATCGACAGGACGTTTTTGATGGTCATGCGCGTGCTCTCTCGATTTCCGCAGCGATCCTGCGGGCAGCGGCTTCGGGATCGGGCTGGCCGCAGATGGCGGAAACCACCGCGAGGCCCTTTGCGCCGGCGGCGAGTGCCGGGCCGGCATGTTCCGCCTTGACGCCGCCGATTGCGACAGCCGGAACCGGTGCCATGGCGGCGATGCGCCCAAGCCCGTCGAAACCGATTGGCTGCTTGTGGTCCGGCTTGGTGCTGGTCGCAAATACCGGGCCGATGCCTACATAATCGACGATCGACTGATCCACCCGCCGCGCCAGCTCCTCGGTTTCCACCGAGAGGCCGAGGATCATGCCTTGACCGACACGCTGCCGCGCCATCGCCGCGACCATGTCGCTCTGGCCGACATGCAGGCCTTCGGCACCGATCGCGACAGCCGCCTCCACGTCGTCATTGATGATGAGAGGCACGCCGGTACCGGATAGCACGGCCTTCAGCGCCCGGCCGGTTTCGACCATTTTTGCCGTATCCGCCTGTTTGTCGCGGAGCTGGACGATGGTGGCACCCCCGGCAACCGCAAGCCTTGTCGTCTCGATCATACCGATGCCGCGGCAGAGATCCGGGTCGAGGACGAGATAGACGGAAAGATCGAAAATCTTGGTCATGCCGCGACGATCCTTGCTTGGGCATCGAGCGACTCACCGGTCAGGGCAGCGAGGCGATCAAGGAAGATGGGGGAGAAGAAGCCGGGGCCCGAGGCGGTGAGGGCGGCTTCCTCGCCCGCAACGGCGAACATGGCCAATGCGGCGACCGTCGCCTCGAAGGGGTCGTCCGCGCTCGCGGCGAAGGCGCCGACAAGGCAGGTGAGCGAGCAGCCGAGCGCGGTGACGCGCGGCATCAAGGCCGAACCGCCGGAGATGCGAACCGAACGCCGGCCGTCTGTGACGAAATCCACCTCGCCGGTGACGGCAACCACACAGGTCTTCTGCTGAGCGATGGCAATGGCCGAGCCTTCGGCCGCCGTGACGCTGTCCCCGCTATCGACGCCATGGCCGCTCGACTGGCTGCCGGCCAGCGCAATGATTTCCGAGGCGTTGCCCCGTATGACCGTCGGCCGCAACTCCATGAGCTCGGAAAGTGCCGCGCGGCGGTATGCAGTGGCGTAGTGGGCGACGGGATCGAGCACCCAGGGCCTGCCTGTATCGGTTGCGGCGGTGGCGGCGGCCTTCATTCCGGCCAGGAAATCCGGTGACAGCGTTCCGATATTGATCGTCAACGCCGCGGCGATGCGGGCGAATTCGCCGGCCTCTTCCTTTGTATGAACCATGGCGGGAGAGGCGCCGGCCGCGAGCATCACGTTCGCGGCGATGTTCATCGCCACGAAATTGGTGATGTTCTGGACGAGCGGGTTTTTGGCGCGCATCGCGGTCAGCAGCTGGCCGGGGGTCTGTCCAAGGGGCATTGTCGTCTGCATGTCTGCCTCGTTCGGCGGAGCAGGCGCGGGGCGCAATGTTGAACGCCCGGGCGACTCCCTCCGCCAGCATGATCTGGTTCAGGTTCTAAGGGTGCTTCTCAGCCCGGCTTTGCCGGACGCCCCTGTCTTCACCACGGCTTACAGCAAAGACAATGCGCTTCGCCAGTGATTTTTTCTTGGAGGGGCCTTGCAGCTCTAGTCGCTAGAGGTTGTAGACAGGTGGCTCGATCCAACGGGAATGAGACGATGAACGCGACGACACAGGCACGATACAAGGTTGGCGGGATGGATTGCGCCAGCTGCGCGACGAAGATCGACACGGCGGTGCGCCGCATGCCGGGCGTCGAGGACGTGTCCGTTTCGGTCGCCTCGGGCACGATGACGGTGAAGCATGACGGCACGGGCGATTTCGTCGCGATCGAGAAGAAGGTCGTCGGGCTGGGGTATACGCTCCGGGCTTTGGGAAGAGGCAAACGCCCGGTCTCCCCCCTTGCGGGGGAGATCGGCAAGGCGCGCGATCACCATCATCATGACCATGACGGGGGGCACGATCATTCCAACCACGCGCATCACGATCACGACCACGGCTCCAGGGAAATCGAAGGCCTGCACGGCCACGATCACGAGCCGATGGATGGGCCGTGGTGGAAATCGGCCAAGGGTCGCCTGACCATCCTGGTCGGCATTGCATTGGCCGTGGCTTACGGGATCGGCCATCTCATTCCGGCCTATGACACTTATATCTTTACGGCCGCGATGTTGATCGGCCTCGTGCCGATCGCGCGCCGCGCGATCATGGCCGCATTCGCCGGCACGCCGTTTTCGATCGAGATGCTGATGACGATCGCCGCCGTTGGCGCGGTGGTCATCGATGCCTCCGAAGAGGCTGCCGCCGTGGTCTTCCTCTTTCTCATCGGCGAACTGCTGGAAGGGGTCGCGGCCGGCAAGGCGCGGCAGAGCATCCAGAGCCTGACCGCGCTGGTGCCGAAGAACGCGCTCCTTGAAGAGAACGGCCAGACCCGTGAAGTGCCGGCGGAAAACCTTGCCGTCGGCGCGATCATCCTCGTGCGTCCCGGTGACCGTATTTCGGCGGACGGCGTCATCGTCGCCGGTGAAAGCGCGATCGATGAAGCGCCGGTGACGGGCGAAAGCACGCCGGTCTCCAAGGGCGTCGATGACACGGTGTTTGCCGGTACGATTAACGGTGATGCGGCCTTGCGGGTTCGCGTGACGACCGCCGCCGAGGACAATACCATCGCCCGCGTCGTGCGGCTGGTCGAGGAGGCGCAGGAAAGCAAGGCCCCTACCGAACGCTTCATCGACCGTTTCTCGCGTTATTACACGCCGGGCGTTGTCGCGGTTGCCGCTCTGGTCGCTATCCTGCCGCCGCTTGTCGCCGGCGCGTCCTGGAGCGAGTGGGTCTACAAGGGCCTGGCGATCCTCTTGATCGGCTGCCCCTGCGCGCTGGTGATCTCGACGCCGGCGGCGATCGCCGCATCGCTGTCGTCGGGCGCCCGCCGTGGCCTGCTGATGAAGGGCGGCGCGGTGCTGGAAACGCTCGGCAAGATCACCGCAGTCGCGCTCGACAAGACCGGCACGCTGACAGCGGGTAAGCCGCAGGTGACAGACGTGATCGCCTTCGGCCGCAATGCGGAGGACGTGCTGCGTTTTTCCGCCGCGCTCGAAACCGGCTCCAGCCATCCGTTGGCCGTCGCGATCCTCGCCAAGGCTGCGGATGACGAGGTCGAGATTCCGACTGCGACGGATGCCAGGGCGCTGGGTGGCAAGGGTGTCACGGCCGTGGTCGAAGGCGAGGAGGTATTCCTCGGTTCGCCCAAGGCAGCGGCCGAACGCGTGTCGCTGCCGATGGCGCATTCGCGACGGATCACCGGTCTCAACGACGAGGGCAAGACCGTCTCGGTGCTGATTGTCGGCGGTGTGCTTGCCGGCGCCATCGCCATGCGCGACGAACCGCGCCCGGACGCCCGGGCAGGCCTCAAGGCGCTCACCGATGCCGGCATCAGGACCGTCATGCTGACCGGCGACAATGCCCGCACCGCGACTGCGATCGGCAAGGACCTCGGCATCGAGGTCCGCGCCGAGCTGATGCCGGAAGACAAGCAGAGGATCGTCGGCGAATTGAAGCGTGAAGGTTTCGTGGTCGGCAAAGTCGGCGACGGTATCAACGACGCCCCGGCGCTTGCTGCCGCCGATGTCGGAATCGCGATGGGGGGCGGCACCGATGTCGCACTGGAAACAGCCGATGCTGCAGCGCTGCATGGCCGGGTCCGCGACATCGCTGCGATGATCGGGCTGTCGAGGCGGACGATGCGCAACATCTACCAGAACATTTCGATCGCGCTCGGCCTGAAGGCGGTCTTCCTGGTGACGACGATCATCGGCGTCACGGGATTGTGGCCGGCGATCCTCGCCGATACCGGGGCAACTGTGCTGGTGACGATCAATGCCCTGAGATTGCTGCGGGTGAGGAGCTAGGCACCGGCGTGCGGCCCCGTTTTCAAGGCTCCCGGGCCAGAACCGCAAAAGCCTCGTAGGGCTTCAGCGTCAGGCTCTCGCCAAGCGCATTCACCGGCTCATAGTTCGAGATCAGGCCTTCGCCCGACATCTGCAATTCGCCCGGGAGCTCGATCGTCACGTCGCGGGCCGTGAAATTGGCCACCACCACCAGGCGCTCCTCGTCGAGCGTTCGCGAATAGACGAATACATCCGGGTGGCTGTCGAGCCAGCCCTGATAGAGCCCGTAGACGATCACCTCGTGGGTTTTCCGGAGCGCGATCAGCTTGCGGTAGTGGTTCCAGATCGACTTTTCGTCGGTCATCTCGCGTTCTGCGTTGATCGTCGGGTAATTGGGGTTTACCTCGATCCAGGGCACGCCGGTCGAGAAGCCTCCATAGGGAGCGGCGCTCCATTGCATCGGGGTGCGGGCATTGTCGCGACCGTTCTCGTTGGCGCCCTTGATGAATTCCTCGGGCGACAGCCCGGCCTCGACATGGAGGCGGTGCATGTTGAGCGTTTCGATATCGCGATACTGCTCGATCGTCGTGAACGGCATGTTGGTCATGCCGATTTCCTCGCCCTGATAGATGAAGGGCGTGCCCTTCATCAGGTGCAGCACGGTCGCCAGCATCTTGGCCGATTCCACCGGATAACCGGTTGCGTCTCCATATTTGGAGAGGGCGCGCGGCAGGTCGTGATTGCCCCAGAACAGCGAGTTCCAGCCGTCGTCGGAGAGCGCATATTGCCATTTTCCAAGCACTGATTTCAGCTTCACGAGGTCGAACGGCTTCGAGCGCCATTTGCCGTAGATCTCGTCCCATTGCTGGGTGACGTGCTCGAACTGGAAGACCATCGACAGTTCGTGGCGGTTGCGGCCGGAATAGAGGAGTGCGGAACCGGGCGTCGCGCTCCAGGTCTCGCCGACGGTGAGGATATCGCGGTTGCGGAAGGTTTCGTGGTTCATTTCCTGCAGGTAGTCGTGCAGGTGCGGGCCGTCATGGATGATCGCCTGGTCCACCTGCTTGCCGATATAATCGATGACGTCCATGCGGAAGCCGGCGATACCGCGCGCCAGCCACCAGTTCATCATCGTGTAGATTTCGGTGCGGACTTTCGGGTTTTCCCAGTTGAGATCCGGCTGGCGGGTCGAAAACAGGTGCAGGTAATATTCGCCACTCAAGGTATCGAGCGTCCAGGCCGGCCCACCGAAGGAGGACTTGAGGCCGTTGGGCGGCCCGCCGTCCTTTGCCGGTTTGCGCCAGATATAGAAGTCGCGGAACGGATTGCTTAGGCCCTTGCGGCTTTCGACGAACCACGGATGTTCGTCCGACGTGTGGTTGACGACAAGGTCGAGCACGATGCCTATGTCGCGCTTTTTCGCCTCCGCCACCAGCATGTCGAAATCGGCAAGCGTGCCGAATTCCGGGGCGATGTCCTGATAATCGGAGATGTCGTAGCCGTTGTCGTCCATCGGCGACCTGTAGATCGGCGAGAGCCAGATCACGTCGATGCCGAGTGATCTCAGATAATCGAGCTTCGAGGCGATGCCTGGGATGTCGCCGATGCCGTCGCCATTCAGGTCGCAGAAACTGCGCGGATAGACCTGGTAGACGGTGGCGGTATGCCACCACTTGCGCTCTATCGGCAGCGTGGCCTGCTGCATGACCGCTGCGAGCTGATCCTGAAAGTTGTTCATCGAAAGCCCTCCCTGCCTCTCAACCTGTTCGAACGCGAGAGTGCGGCGCGGGGTTCCTCACCCAAGGCGGCACTCTTCCGATGGAACATCGGGACTCTCCGCTGGTTAGACCAGTGGGAAACCTGAAGAAAAGGAGGCCCTTCATGAGCAGCAGACTTCCCCCGACGCCCTCTGAAAACCTAAGCCACAAAGGCTCCGGCGAACAGACCCATGCGTCCGATATCAAGCGTGGCAAACTTCAGCCGGCGAACGATCCCGGCAAGCAGGGTCAGCAGGGCAATACCAAGGTCAACACGACCCATCAGGGTCATCAGCAGGACCGTTAGGGAGTTTCATCATGTCGACATCGACCAAGACGCCTGCGAGCATCCGCCAGGGCGGCCCGGGCGCTTCCCATGAAAATGCCCCCAATGCGAAAAAGGGTGTACCGCTCGAGGTAAAGAAGCCGCCGGCCGACGACGACCAGCGCTCAAGAAGCCGCGTGTCCGGCGGCGGTGGCGAACGCCACAGCCACCACGCCCATGATGCGAAAAAGAAGGGCGGACAGGCGCATTCGGCGCATTGAGCCGCCGCATCGGGCTAGTGACGAAACGCCCTCGCGGTGGAAACGCCGGGAGGGCGTTGAGTTTGCGTCTCCAGCCCATCAGGCGGCGGGCACGACCCCCCGGCAGGCCCAGGCGACGGAGACAAACGAGCGTGGGCCGTCGGGTTTGCCCGCCTCATAGGCGCTTCTGACAGCGGCATCGGTTTTCGAGCGCAACACCGGGTCGAGCGACGTGACATATTTGCCAAGCGGTCCTTCGCCGGCGGCGATCGGTGCCCAATAGTCGTCGAAGGACTGGAAATCCATTCGGATCATCAGAGACACCTCCGCCACATCGACAAGACCCTGCCGTATGAAGCTCTGCTTCATCTCGCCCGGCTGCATCATCGGCTGGAAGAAATGGTGGCTTCGCATCTGGCGGGCGTTATCGTCCAGCATGGACACGGTATCCCACATCATCCGCATCGCCGGCATGCCGCCGAGATGATCCCAGACGGCGGCGGCGACCACGCCGCCGGGGCGCACCACGCGCCGCATTTCGGCCACGGCTTTGTCCGCTTCCGGCACGAAATGCAGGACGAGAAGCGCCATCGCCCTGTCGAAATATCCGCCTTGGAACGGCAGCGAGCAGGCATCCGCCTGGCTGATCCTGATCCTCGGGTCCGTGTTGCGACGGATCGCCTCTTCGACGAAGACCGGCGAATAGTCGATCGCCGCGATCTCGGAGAGATTGGCTGCTTTCGGCAATGCGAATGTCAGGCTCCCGGTGCCGCAGCCGACGTCGAGCACCTTTTCGCCATCGTCAAGACCGGCGAAATCGATGAGCAGTGGCGCCAGCTTCAGGCTCCAGCGCCCCATCAGTTGCTCGTAACCGCCCGCGCTACGGACATTGAAACTCGATGTCATGGCGCCCTCCCAAAGTTTCCGAGGGGAGGCTATCCCCGGCCTTTCCAATTGCCAAGACGGCAGAACGGGCTACGTAGCCCGATCGAGATGCCGTATCGCCTCGGGCGGGATACGATTGTGCTGCATGTTTGGCGGTCACGGATCGGCGGCGGCCTTGTCCACTATTGCAGCACTGAAAACCAGAGTGATGAGCATACCGAATTTCGCAGCAAGCAACCCGGGACTGCGAGTGGCCGGCGCAGTTCGAGGCGGTAGGGCGAGGTAGCGGATTTTTGTCTAGGAGCCGTTCTTGCGTGACCTGACGGCCTCGCCAAACGCCTCGAACAGGGCACGGTTGATGGGATTGATCTGCGGATCATATTCGGCATGCCATTGCACGCCAAGGGCAAACCCTTGCGCCTCCTTGAATCGGATTGCCTCGATCGTGCCGTCTTCGGCCACGCCCTCGACGACGATGCGGTTTCCCAGTTCGTCTATCCCCTGGCCGTGGAGCGAATTGACCCGGATCGTCTCGCGCCCCAGCAGACGCGCGAACACGCCGTCCGGGGTAAGCTGCACGTCATGGCGGTCGGCGAAGACGACGGTCATGTCCGGATGAATCTCGCCGTTTTCGAGCCGCGGCATGCGGTGGTTCAGGCGTCCAGGCAGTTCGCGGATCTCCGGGTGCAACGAGCCGCCGGCGGCGACGTTCATTTCCTGGAACCCGCGGCAGATGCCGAAAACCGGCACGCCGGCAGCAACGCAGGCATCGATCAGCGGCAGGGCCACCGCATCGCGGTTCTGGTCATAGGGCTCGTGGCGGGCATGGGGCTCGGTATTGAAATGGCTCGGATGAACATTGGCCCGGGCGCCGGTCAAGAGGATACCGTCGACGGTATCGAGCAGCGTCGGAATGTCGGTAATCTTAGGATTGCCCGCAAACATCAGCGGCAGGGCTCCCGTGACTTCCGCGATTGCCCTCAGGTTCTGCTCGCCGACGAGCTGGGCGGAGAAGCGGTTCTCGACATTATGGGTATTTCCGATGACGCCGATCACGGGTCTGGACATTGCTCAAATCCATCTTCCAGCCGCAGCGCTCCGATAGGCAGCCTGCCGGCAATTTCAAATTTCACTGAAACGGGCCGAATTTCATTTGCGGACCGCCCCGATTCTCGCGAGGACTTCGTTGGGGATCGCATAACGCTTGATGATTTCGCGATTGTTTCGAAGACCGCAGGTTTCGCGCTGAATGAAAAACCCCCAGACGGCATCCGCCGCATCGTCGCGAAGGCTCTCCCGTAGTACCTCGCTGTCGCGCTCTGGATCCCAGGCATTCAACGCCGCAAGCGCCTTTTCCACCTTCAGCCCCTGCCGCCCGAGAGCGGCGGCGCGCTCGGACATCAGCTCGTATTCGAGCACGTTGAAGCCGGTATTGGTAAAGGCGGGCTGATAAAACGACTGGGGAGGGCGGACGCTCATGGGATACCTGGAGTTTCCGGCAATGTTAGCCAATTGGTGCGTTGCGTCAAATGGGGAATGGGGTCAAAGCGAGTTTGAAGATCGCATTTCCGACGAGGGGACCCAGGCGGTGCGGTGAGGCGCAGCCACCATCCGGACCGGTCTCGAGCCGCGACCATTTTCGCGCCCCTTACGCCCATTGGTCAACTTCGCCGCGCGCTCTGGTAGATGTACCGTGTCGCCCTGCACTCGGGAGGATGGGATGAACAGGTGCCTCATCGCTATATTTCTCGCGTCCTGTCTAAGCAGTGTCGCTTTGGCAAACGAAACCTTGAAGGGCCAATGGAGGGGACGTTTTAGCTGTGATGCAGATAAAAGTGTGCAGATGGTGCTTTCCATCAATGAGATTAGCAACGATCGGCTGAAAGGGGTCTTCGAGTTCCGTTCCGGGGGGAGCCTAGCGAAGTACAATGTCACAGGTACCGCCACACCGTCAGGCACGTTTGAGCTGGAGCCCGGCGCGTGGACCCTCCAACCTCCACGCTTTCGCGCCACGGCGTTACGTGGAGAAATCGTTGAAATGGGAGGTCGGAAGGCCATCCGGGGCACGCTCACGCAATGCAAGACTGGAAGCTTCCTGGCATTTCTGCAGAAGCCGATCGAGCCGCCTCCACCCCCTCTGTCGAAAGGCATGTTCGACGCCAAAGGCCCTGCCTGGATCGATGCGGTTCGCGGCAGAATTCGTGAGTTTGTGGAGAAGCGCGAGGACAACCAGCATTGGTGGAATATGCTCGAGAACGAGGTCATATTCAGCCGCGTCGACAGGCCGACCCGGGATCAGCTGCTGGCGGAAGTTCGGGAGGCGCGAGCCAATCTCGGGGCAGATTCCCTGCTCGCCGACCTTGCTTCCGGCCCACGGGAATTTCCTCAGGGCATCGGACGGGCCCTCATCATTTTTCGGCAGGCCCAGAAGTCGGAGTGGCCGAACAAGATCAAACTCCGAGTCTACCAGGCATGTCAAAAACGGGTGGGCGAGGTGCTCAGACCATTGTTGACGCAAGCGGCTGCATCGGCGGCCGGCCTGCCGACCTCCCTGGATGGCCTGATCAGGGCGCGCGCAATGCTGGCGCCCCTTGAAGAATACCGAGGGTCGCTGGAGCAAGCCTTTGGAACGCTCGATCAGGAAAATCTGCTGACGCCTTTATGGCAAAGGATCGCAGCGCTGGAATCGAATCCGGCTGTTGCAGTTGAGTTCCGCGCAGCACTTGAAAAAGCGCGACAGCAGCCCGATCCTCGCTCTGCTACCGAGAACGTGATCTTCAGCGTACTCGGTCAGCAGGAATTTGCATCTCCCCTGACCGCAATTGCAAAGGAGGGAAGGCGGCTGGCCGCATTGACTGAAGTTGAAGTCGCAAACAATGCTCAAAATGAGGACGGCTCTGAACCAGGTGCAAACGACATTGCGGCTTACATGCACGGTCTCACGGAAACCATCAACGCGACGTTTGCCGCGATGCGATGCGCCCCCGGCAAATACGACTTCGACCCGATCACGATCGCCAGATGCAAGATGGGGGAACTGGAGGTGCGGCTAAAAAGGGTCGTCAAGATCGCGTGCCGCGCCGAGAAGCCACGACAGCAATATCTCTGCCAATTCGACCACCGTTCGCAACTCGTTTCCTTCCGCACGGGACAGCCCGTGCCATTGGAGGAGAGCTTGTCGCTTCAGGCCTATTTTCCAGGTGGCAGGCTTGCGGGTTCCTCCAGAGCGCGTTTTGTCCCCAACGTCCTCGGCTCGGGATGGACCGGCTCGCGCGTCGGAGATCAGGAATAGAAACCAAGGGTCGCGGGCGATGCCGCCCGGAATACAAAACGCCCCGCGCCCAAAATGCTGAACAGGCGCGGGGCGTTCTCCGTCGGATCGTCATAGGTCGAGTTCGTGATAGCGGGGTCGCGATCAGTCGAGCTTGGCCTCGGCTAGAGCCGCGCCGCCTTGCGCGAGGTCTACGCTTGCGACCACCGACATGCCAGGGACGAGCCTGTCGGTGAGCGGCTGTTGCGGCTCGATGGCGATCCGGACCGGGATACGCTGGGCAACCTTGGTGAAGTTGCCAGTGGCGTTGTCGGCCTTGATGACGGAGAATTCCGAGCCCGTAGCCGGGGCGAAACGCTCGATCCGGCCGGTGAATTTTCCATGTCCCAAGGCATCGACGGTAAAGGTCACTTCCTGGCCGGCGGTCATGCCATCCAGCTGGGTTTCCTTGAAATTGGCGACCACCCAGACATGCGTGGGCACGATCGAGCCGATCTGGGTGCCGACCGAGACATACTGACCGATGCGGCCGGCGACTTCGCCCAGCGTGCCGTCCTGCGGGGCGGTGATACGGGTATTGGCGAGGTCGATCTCGGCGAGCTTTACAGCCGCCTTGGCGCTTTCGACATTGGCCTCCAGCGATTTGCGGCTGACCACGATCGTGTTGAGGTCTTGTTCGGCGACGAGTTCCGCGGCCTGCGCCTGATGCACGGCGGCCTGGGCCTGGTTGAAGGCGGCGCGGGTCTTTTCCGCGTCGCTCTGAGTGGCGACGTTCTTTTCGAGCAGGCCCTGGGTGCGGTCGTAGGCGGTCCTTGCGGCATCGAAGGCGGCGTCCGCACTTTCGACGGCGGCCTTGGCGGACTGGATCTTGGCTTCGGCCGACTTGCGGCTCTGTTCGGAATTGGAGAGCGAAGCTTCTGCCGTCGCCAGTGCTGCTTTCGCCTGTTCGAGCTTCTGGGCGTAGATGCGGTCGTCGATCCTGGCGATCAGGTCGCCTCGGCTCACCCGCTGGTAGTCCTGGACCGGCACTTCGGTAAGGTAGCCGGCAAGCTGGGGGCTGAGGATCGTCACCTGGCCGCGCACATAGGCGTCGTTGGTGGTCTCGACCGAGCCGTGGAAGGGCGGCAGGTTCCAGGCATAGAGCACGACGACGATGCCGGTGGCGCCGATGGCGAGAGCCACGTAGGTGGCGACGAAGCGGAAGATCTTTGTCATGGCAGTTTCGTTTCTTTTTGGGGATTGGCGCAGGGCGTCAGGCGGCGGCGGGCATCGGATTGCGGGTTGGCAAAAGCCGGTGGCGGTTGCGCCAGGCGACGTGAAGGACAAGGCAAGCCAGGGCCGCAAGCGACGCCCAGGCGGTCAGCAGGAAGGAGTCGTTATAGGCGAGCGCATAGGCCTGTTGCTGCACTTGCCTGGTGAACAGGGCGGCACCCTGGACCACCTGCTGGTTCGGGTCGGTCAGCACCTTGCCGTAGGCGCCGCCGAGCTGTTTCAGGCGGGCGGCGACCAGCGGATCGGTGGGGGCAAGTTCGGAGACCAGCCGGAAGGAGTGGAATTGCTCGCGCCACTGCACGAAAGTGCCGTAGAGCGCGCTGCCGAGATAGCCGCCGATCTTCTGGGTGGCGAGGAAAACCACGATGAAGGACAGGATGTAGCTCGGGCCGCGCTTCATCGCCGCACCCATGCCGATCATCAGCGCCGGCGGCAGGAAGAGGCCGCTCGCGAAGCTTACCAGGAACTGGCTGAGATACATCTGTTCCGGGCGGGTAAGAATGGTCGATTGGCTGTCCATATAGCTGCCGACCGCGACCAGCAGCAACGAGACCGCGTGGATCAGCGGCTCGCGGCCGGGCTTCATGATCATGGCGCAGACAAGCCCGGAAATCACGGCCCCGGCGAGGATGACCCAGTAGAGCCCGGCCATCTGCTCGTTCAGCATGCCGGCATTGCGCAGGAAATTGACCGCGCCGCTGGTCTGTTCGGAGAGCACGAGGCGGGAGACCATCAGCGCGCCCGTGAAATGTAGGATCTCGCGGGAAGTGAGCCAGCGGATATCGACCAGGTGGTTCTTGCGGTTGAGTTCGATCGCTGCGAATATCGCCGAAGCGGCGATGCCGGCGATGATCATCCAGGCGAGCCAGTCGACCGCCGTCCACCAGTAGAGCTTGCCGACCGTGAGCACGACGGCAAAACAGCCAAGCCCGATGGCGAGGAAGATGTAGCTGACGACATCGAGGCTGCTGATCACTTTCGCACGCGGCGGGGAGGCGAGCGGCAGCACGTAGACGAGGCCGAGTGAGATCATGGCGAGCCCCATCTCGACCAGATAGAGCGCGTGATAACTGCCGATGTCCAGGAGATGGGGCGAGATGATGCCGGTCACCGGGGTGGGAAGGGCAAGCGCCGTCAGCGAGGCGCAGAGGCCGATGCTCATCTTCTTTGCCGGGGAGACCGGCTCAAGAATGTAGAGGAAGCCAAGCGAGGTCATCGGCGCGGCGGCAACGCCCGCGAAGAAGCGCAGCGCCAGCGCGCTTTCGTAGCTGTCGATCCAGAAATGCGCCAGGCACACCAGCACATAGACGACGATCGCCACTTCGGCGAAGTTGCGCAGTCCGTATTGGGCCCGCACCTTGAAGAGCAGCAGCGTCAGGCTGGCGTTCGGGAAGAGATAGGCCGCCATCAGCCAGGTGGCTTCTGTCTGGGTCAGATCCATCGGGCCTGCGATCTGCTGCAGGTTGCTGGAGATGAAGCTCATGCCGAGCCCTTGCGTCAGCGCGATCAGCGTGCCGGCCAGCATGTAGGCGGCGATCATTGTCGGCGACTTGGGCACGAAGGCGGGCGGAGCGGCCGGCGCAGGCGCGGCGGTGGCTGCAGGTTCCGGCGGTGGTCTGACGGCCTCAACGGTTTCGGCCGGCTCCGCGTTTCTGCGGAAATCCGGCCGTATGATCGTTGCGTCTTCCTCTCTTGCTATCGCCTCACGCGGGGACATCGATGGCCTCCAGCTCGCCGATATTGGCGGTGATGCGCTCGAACAGCGCCATCGCGACATGCATCTGGTCGGGATCGATATCCTGAAAGATCTGCTCGCGCATCCGGTCGGCGATCGAGCGGACGAGGTCGGCCTGTTCCTCGCCATAAGCGGTCAGGAACAGAAGCTTGACGCGGCGGTCGTTGGGGTCCGGTCGGCGTTCGATCAACCCGTTTTCCTCCATCCGGTCGAGAAGGCGCACCATGGTGGCCTGTTCCAGCTCCAGCTCGCAGGCCAGCTCGCTCTGCGTCATGTTCTGCTTCTTGGCCAACCGGAACAGGGCCCGGGCGCGCGGATAGGTCAACCCGTGGGCCATCACCTGCTGGTTGAAGGCTGTGCGGATCTTGCGGCTGACCTTGGTCAGCGCTTCGAAGAATTCGGATGCGACTGGATCGGGGTTCATCGTGAGCTTACGGTTAGTGTGCTAAGTTTATATGCACATTAGTTAGCGCACGAACTAATTTGTTTCAAGGGGTAGCCATCTGCCTGGCGCGGATTTAGCAGAGAGCGACGAAGGAGGTTGCAGAGGCAAGTGCTGAACGTCGTGTGCCCTCGATCCGTCGCAGTTTTGCCGTCCATGACCGAATTAACGCGCCATTAACCATGGTTGGCTAGAAATGCTGGTGCGCGAATGACCTGCGCGCCTAACCTCTATGGGATCAACATGTACGTTGTATCGGTGCTCGATAATGGCGACCAAAGGACATTCGTGTCCGAAAGCCTGAAAATACTGGACCGGATCGTCTACGCAACCATTTGCGGTTCTCCGAAGCAGTTTCTGCTGTCCGAGATAGTCGATATCGTTCCGGTCGATGCAAAGCCTAGCAAAGCTCCAACCACGCGAAACCTCGCTTCGCAGGTCCAGTAGCCACCTGGGGCCGCAAGACCCGAAAGAATAAACGAATCGCGTTTCCGCGACCCGCCCCCGGCGCGTCCGTAGCCCTGAGCTATGGACGGACCTGGCCGAGTGTCCGTCCACGCGCGTCTTCTCACGTTGGCTGCAACCGATCACACATGGGGTCGCGGCCACGGAGGGCTCGCCGGCCGATGTCGGCGAGCTTTAATACAGCCATGCCTGCCTCGAGCCGGCCGACGCCTCATTCCGCCGCATTGGCCTGTTCGGCCACGATCGGCTCTTCCTTCACCTTCCTGTTGCGCCCTGAGAGCACGTCGCCGGCCGTCTCGGACAGGCGGAAGAAGGAGATGCAGGAAGACGCCGAGATGATCGCGATGATAACGAACGACATGGCGAATGCGAAGTTGGTGAGCGTGTCGGAGCCGCCGGAGAAATAGTTCAGCAGCATCGCCGACATCGCGACCCCGGTGCTCTGGGCGATGCGCTGCGCCATCTGTGACAATGAGGTCGCATGGCTCATCTCGGGGTCCTCGGTTTCGGCGAATGTCAGCGTGTTGAGCGAGGTGAACTGCAAGGCCCGGAAGAAGCCGCCGAGCAGGATGATGACGACCATGACGACCGGCGCCGTGCCGGGCGTGAAGGTAGCGAGAAACGCCATTGACGCGCTGGCGATCAGCGCGTTCCAGAAGAGCACGCTGCGGAAGCCGAAACGACGCAGGATGCGTCTCGTCATGGTACGCATCCCGAAGGCGCCGATCGTCGAGACGAAGGTGATCGCGCCGGATTGCAGCGGCGTGTAGTGGAAAATTTCCTGCATCAGGAGTGGCAGCATGAAGGGCAGGGCGCCCATGCTGATCCTAAACAGCGAGCCGCCGGTGACGCTGGCACGGAACGTCGGATAGCGGAAGAGTTTAAGGTCCAGAATGGCGTTCGGCGTCTTGCGCGCATGGCGGATATAGAAGCCGAGCAGCGCGAAGCCGCCCACGGTGAGGATCAGGGCACTGAAGTTCGCGCCGCGGGCGAAGGAATCGAAGCCGAAGATAACCGCGCCGATGCCAAAGCCGGTGAGGATGAAACCCGGAAAATCGAAAGATGTGCGTTCCGTCGGCGGGATCTTTTCGATGAGCGCGAGCGTCAGGATGATCGCGGCGATGCCGACCGGCAGGTTGATCCAGAAGATCCAGTGCCATGAACTGATGCCGGTGATGAAGCCGCCGAGCAGCGGCCCGATCGCCGGCCCGACGACGGCCGGCATGCTCATCAGCACCATGGCGGAAACCAACTCTTCGCGTGGTACGGAGCGCACCAGGATCAACCGCGCCGTCGGCAACATCAGGGCGCCGCCGAAGCCTTGGAGTGCGCGGGCCGCGATCAGCATGGTGAGGCTGGTCGAGGCGGCGCAGAGCAGCGAGGCGAAGGTGAACAGCGCGATCGCCGAGCAGAACACCCGCCGGGCTCCGAAACGGTCGGCGAGCCAGCCGCTCAAGGGCAGGAACACACCCAGCGAAAGCACATAGACGGTGATCGTCGAATGCAGCGCAAGCGGCGGCTCGCCCAGTGCGTCGGCAATCGTCGGCAGGGCCGTGGCGATCGCCGTCGAATCGATCTGCTGCATGATGAGGGCCGATGCGACGATCAACGGCACGGTCTTGCGGGTATCCAATTTGGTATTCTCTTCGGTTCAAGCTCTTGTTTCGCAAGCCCGGTGTCTGGTGCCACCTAAGCCGTGCGGCCACCAATCGTGTTTCCGCTTGCTTCAGCCGGTTTCATGTGTTCTTCTATGTGGAACGATGGTCCATATCTAGAATATTCTCTCGGATACTGGGCTGTCAACGGCGCTGCTGTAATCGCTGTGTTGAAGGCGCGTGTTATCCAAGTGGCTGCGACCAGCTGGCATCGGAGCGGCATTGAGATGAAGACCACGGGGAAAATGAAGATCGCGGGCGTGCAGGACGAGGACCAGAAGGGTCGGCTCTCCTCGGTTTCGATGGCCATCCGCATCCTCAAGGCGTTCGAAGGTGACGATGCGGAGATCGGCGTTACCGAGCTCGCCCGCCGTCTCGGCATTGCCAAAAGCACCGTCCATCGCCTGGTCGTGACGCTGATGGCGGAGGATTTCCTCGAGCAGAATCGCGAGACCGGCCGGTATCGACTGGGGCTCGGGCTTTTCGCGCTCGGCTCGCTGGTGCGCAACCGCATGGACCTCTCTACCGAAGCGCGCACGCTGCTCATGGACCTGCGCAACGAGACGGACGAGACGGTGCTGCTCGGCGTGCCGGCCGGGCCGGAGATCATGTATATCCGCGTCCAGCCTTCCCGGCAGGCGGTGCGCATCAGTGCGGAAATCGGCATGCGCGCGCCTTATCATTCGACGGCGGCCGGCCGGGCGATGCTCGCCTTCCAACCGGAAAGCCGCGTCGCGGCCCTGACCGGGGCGAGCTTGGCCGCGCGTACGCCGAAAACCGTCACCGACCCGGAAAAGCTGCGGAAACTGCTCGGCAATATCCGCCGCCTCGGTTATGCGGTCGAAGACGAGGAAAACGAACTCGGCATGCGCGCCATCGCCGCACCCATTCACGACGCCCAGTCGGACGTGGTGGGCGCGGTCGTGATCGCCGGTCCCGTCCAGCGCCTGTCGTTGAAGAACCTCAACGGTTTTGCAGAACCGCTGCTGGTCGCGGCAAGGGCGATCTCCGCCCGTCTCGGGCATCGCGGCTCGCTCGGAGCCGGCGATTCCTGACGATCACAGCCGTGACGATCTACGGTTCCGGAAAGGTTGCCAGGGAGCAATGCCGCGCCGTCGGTCGGGGCCCTCGGATATCGGGGCGCAACGTTGGGACTGTGCCAGCTCTGCCTTTTTTGGGACAGGGCGGTGCGTCGGGCTCCCTCTGATCTCTACACTTGAGGGGGGCTCCAGCCTGAACGCTTGATGGCATCCGTCAGCCCTCCTTCATTTCCCCGCTTCCCGTCATCCATTCCCCTCGCTACAACTTCATTTTTCCGTTCTGCAATTTTGGATTTCTCGCCATGGCCGACAGTGTTACCGATCGTTTCCTCCGTTACGTCGTCATCGACACCCAGTCCGACGCCAAGTCGCCGACCCAGCCCTCCACGATGAAACAGAAGGATCTCGGCCGATTGCTGGTCGAGGAAATGCTGGCGATCGGCATTACCGACGCACATCTCGACGAGCACGGCTATATCTACGGGACGATCCCGGCGACGACTTCGAAGAACAATGTGCCCGTCATCTGCTTCTGTGCCCATATGGACACCGCCCCGGATTTCTCCGGCACCAACGTCAAGCCGCAGATCGTCAGAAACTACCAGGGCGGCGATATCCAGCTCACCGGCGACCGGAACCAGGTGATCCGGGTGTCCGAGCATCCTGTGCTTAAGGACCAGATCGGCAACGACATCGTCACCTCGGACGGCACGACGTTGCTCGGTGCCGACGACAAGGCCGGCATTGCCGAGATCATGGCGGCGGCGGAATTCTTCATCAACAACCCGGATGTCAAGCACGGCGCTATCCGCATCCTCTTCACCACCGACGAGGAGATCGGCCGCGGCGTCGACAAGGTCGATCTGAAGAAGCTTGGCGCCGATTTCGGCTATACGCTCGACGGCGAGACGGCCGGCACGATCGAGGACGAGACGTTTTCGGCCGACGCGGTGGAAATCGTCATCAAGGGCGTCGCCATGCATCCGGGCTTTGCCTTCGGCAAGATGGAGAACGCCATCAAGATCGCCGGCGGCATCATCGCCAGATTGCCGAAGGACATCACGCCCGAGACCACCAAGGGCCGCGATGGTTTCATCCACCCCACCGGCATATCCGGCGTGATGGAAAAGGCGAACCTCTCCTTCATCATCCGGGACTTCACGGAAAGCGGCCTGAACACCAAGGAGACCCTGCTCGAAGACATCACCAGGCAAGTGATCGCCGACTATCCCGGCTCGTCCTACACCTTCACCGTCAAGGAACAGTACCGCAACATGAAAGTGGTGCTCGACCAGCACCCAGGCATCATCGACTATGCGGTCGAGGCGATCAGCCGGGCCGGCATGACCCCCGTGCGTGGCAGCATCCGCGGCGGCACGGATGGTTCGCGCCTGTCCTTCATGGGCCTTCCCTGCGCGAACCTCTTCGCCGGCGGCCACGCCTTCCATTCCCCCCTGGAATTCGTCAGCAGCCAGGACATGGAACTGGCGGTCAAGACTGTGATCGAGCTTGCGAAACTGTGGGAAGAACGGGCTTAGGCATTTGAGGCAACCGAGATATGCCGCTCACCTCTCGGCGGGGGTCCTCTTCCCGCAGGTGAGAACATAAGGGTATCGAGGCAAGCACAACGTAGGCCGGGTGCCGATGATATGCGGTGGAACGGGTGTGGTTTGTCTATCTGCTCCAACACTCTGCTCGGGAGTTTTCCGTCGTAACAATAATCGTCGCCGGATGCTTCTGCGGTTATTGGGGAAAGAGGAAGTTGTACTGAGCTGCCAACAACGCCATTCCGAGAGCAAGGAGCACCATGGAAACAGCGAAGTGCGTCATAGGATGAACCTCAAAAGACCGTCTGAATGGGCACTCCGCCGTTTCTCTCTGCGAACCACTGTGACGGCGTGATCAGTTTTCCGGGTTTCCGGCGATGTCACCGGAAACCCGTAGCCGGGCGCTCATTTTGACGCCCGCTTCCGGCGATGGTTTTGCAGCGTTTTGTGCGTTGCACAATAGCTAAGCAGAAAATGGAGGCCATGAACAGTAACTCGATTCAACTAGAAGCTCTGGTGGCTTTGTCAGCAGTGAGCATCGACGTACACCGATAGGCGTAGTGCCATCATCACAATGGTTTCCTTCCTTCCCGGTCCGATTTGCTGTTCGCTTCCAAGAGAACTCTTAAATGCAATCATCGCTCGGCCGGCTTAATCGGCGGCAAAGCGGTGAAGGCTGAACGATTGATTGCCCGCTCGCAGGTGAGCGCATCCAAAGGCGGGCGAAGCGAGCACCACATGAGCCTGTTCTCGAGAAAGTCCGTGAAATTGGTGGCTTCGCCAGCGAGCTTGCTTCACATAACCATTGTGTCAATCGTCTTTGGAATGATTGCATATTATTACGATCAGGATTTCGGTAGCTCTCTCGTCTATACATCAGTTTGTTTTCTCCTCCTGCAATTCGGTTATTTCGCTGGCAGCATCTACATGGCCTGGTCGGAGCACAGGCGGCGATCGAGTGGTTAATCTTGGAGGCGATAATTCTGCCCGACCAGAGTTGAATAAAGACGGACGACATCCTGCAAGGGTTGCGCATCGAGTTTGTTTGACCTGAAGCTGGCTGGGTCTGTTTTCGCGGAAGCATCACGGAGCCATGAGCGGCATCATCTTCGCTGCCGCGCCGAATGATTACCTTTCCGGATGACCCCGTCGATGTTGCGGCCCCGGTTAATGTCCGGTGCTTTCTGGGACAGAACTACGCTCTCACATGGAGCCTGCCATGCCTTATCTAAGCAATGCGAGACACTGGTTGCGTGGACTGTCGGATGGGGACGTTCGTCGCATCGCTCAACAGGTCAACCAAGACGGAATTTCCTGTATTCCGAACTTCCTTACGACCGAAGATCTCGGCCATATGCGAAGTTTTGTTTCCGCCACGATCAAGCGTGCAGGCCAGCAGACGGTTTCGCTGAAAAGCGATGAACTCGCAGGATCAGGCCTGGATGATCTCGGCAATTCTGCAGAGTTCAAGGCTCTCTTTGCCCGCCTGTATTCCATTGGTCTGGGGCGACCCGCGCCGGAGGTCAAATTCTATCAGATCCTTCGCTGCCTCACGGGAAAAAGCGTGGCAGACCACTCTTTGATATTTCACTATGATTCCTACGCGATCACCGCACTTATCCCGGTGGAGATCCCGGAATCCGGTCGACGAGGCGACTTCTTGATAATCCCGAACACCCGGGGGATTCGATCGAGTTACCTCTTCAACCTCGCCGACAAAGCGATCCTTGACAATGCGCTCACTCAGCGCGTCCTGAGGAGGCGCGCCTCCGGGGGCAAAGGTATGAAACACGTGTCCATGGTACCGGGTAGTCTCTATCTCTTCTGGGGCTATCGCAGCATTCACACCAACGAGCCCATCGATGAAGGGGCCGTGCGGGCAACGGCGCTGTTTCACTATGCCGATCCGCATGCTGACAGCTATCTGAAGCGGCAACTCGGCCGCGGTTGATCCCGATCGTTCCGACAGATTGTTAAGCTGAGGCGGTTTCGGCCCCATGCGACCTGACGGATTTGTAAATGCTGAGCGTTTCGCGAGCGACCCGCTCTATCGTCAGATTGTTGATATGCAACTGACTTCTTGCCTTCCACATATCCAATCGTTCGGGATCCGCCAACAGTTCGCACAGAACCGCTGCCAGGGCTTGTGGATCGCGCGGGGGGACGAGAATGCCGGCTTCGCCGAAGCCGAGCAGTTGCGGGATTCCATCCACGTTGGTGCCAATCACGGCACAAGCCGCTTCTCGCGCCTCAGACAAGACCAGCGGAGCGGGATCGGCATGGGAGGGCAGGACGAAAATGTCGGCCGCCAGCATGTAGGGGAAAGGTTCATCGATTGCGCCGACAAACGTGATGGCATTTGCACAGCCCGTTTCGCTAGCCAATTGCAGGTAAGCGGCTTCGAAGGGGCCACCGCCGGCGATATACAGATGGCTCTCTGGATATTTCTCATGTGTCATGCGGAAGGCTTCCAGGAGGTCGGGCAATCCCTTTCTGGGGTGAAGCCCACCCACGAAAAGAATGCTTCGCCCCCGCAGTGATGCGGGCGTCCTGTCGCGGCCCTCGAACCGGGCCGATCCGATTGTGCCGTTGAGAACGACGTGCAGCTTTGATGCTGCGATACCGCGCTGCTGCATCGACATCCCGACGGCTTCACTGACGGCAATCACGCGAGTGCCAAGCCCCATCAGGACTGCGCTTTTTTCGAATGCGTTGTGAACGGTGGTAATGAGGGGCGTCGATGATAAACGACATATGGGGGCTGAAAGGACAGCACTCGTCATCATATGCGCATGCACGATATCCGGCTTCCAGTCCCGGATGAGTCGCCGCAAGGACCAAAGGGATTTGAGAAGGCTGAGTGGCTTTCTCTCCTGATTGAGGAACGCCACTTCGACGGCGTTGCGAGCGAGCAATCTATCGAAGTCACCTCCGCCGCTTGCCATGCAGACATCGTGCCCAAGCTTCACCTGCGCGCAGGCGAGATCGACAGCAGCATGCACATTGCCGTTTAACCGTCGGGTGTGGTTCAGAATATGCAAGATCCGCACGATACGCTCATGGGGTTGTCGGAGAGGATGCTAGGAGCGGTGAAGGTGCTCGCTCGTTGTGAGGAGAAATCTCGACCGCTTCAGGTGGCTGGGCGACTTTCCGTTCGAACCCGAGAGCGGTCTCTGCATCGAGGGTGGAGACCCGTGCCGTCGGCTGATAGTTGAACCCGCCGTGGCGTCCGTAAGACTGTACCCCGAAGGCGTACAGTTCGGCGATGGCTTCATCTGCCCGGCGGGCCGCATCGCGGCTGTAGACCGGATAGGCGTTGGTCAGGACCTGGCTGCCCTCGAGTTTCAAATCTCCTCGAAACAGACCATTCGCCGAAGCGTGCGCGCGAAAATCCGATTCCGACATTTCGGTCGAGTAGCCGGGTTGCTCTGCGACGACTTCCACGCCGAAATATTCACGCCCGTGGGCCGGACCGTAGAAGTCGGAATAGACCGTCAGCCGTTTCCAGGCGCCTTCGTGCGAGAAATTGTAGACGATCGGCTGGTGGAAGCCTCGATTTCCGCTGAAGCTGAAATAGAGGCCGATGAGCGTGGTGGTATTGAGGCTGTGCTGCCGCTCGATGGCGCACAAAGCCTGTACCGTCTCGATCGGGATCGTCGAAAACAACCGGGCTGCGGTAACCGCCCGATCCGCCAGCCTTAACCGGAAGCCGTTTTCCAAGCGGTCGATAGCGACCGGTTTGACGCCGAGCGCGAATTGCACGCCTCGTTTCTCCAGGTTTTGTTGAGCAAGCCGGTATAGAGGCGCAAATCCGGCTTTCGGGCGTGCAAGCTGTCTGTTTGTCGACCCCCGGCGCTTGGGCCGGAGAAGGCGACGAGCCAGGTTGCCCAGCGAGGCATGTTCGCTGATCCACAGCATCCTTTTCGTCGCCAGTTCGATATCGATCTGATCGAGGGCGATCCCGTAGAACCGCCGCATATAGGATTCCAGCCCGGAGCGCCGGAGAAGCTCGGCTCCGATCCAGTAGCGGGTAAATTCTCTTGCGTTGTTCATTTCGCGCTGGAACAGCCGCGCGTAGAATACCGAGCCGAAGATCCGCGCCATCCCCCTGGCGCCGGCTCGCAAAATGTCGTCCCGCAACGAAATCGGATAATCGGTAACAATTTTCTGGGGGGTCAGCCGACCCCAGCGAGGCTCAATCGGCACGTACAGGGAGAGCAACTCGGGGAAATGCGTCAACAAGGGGGAATCGTCCTGGAAAATCAGGCTTCCTATGTCGAATGTGTATCCGTCCGCCGACCAGTCCATGTGGTTCCCGCCGACGTGTTCGTATTCATCGACGATCAGTATTTTCCGGCATCCTTGTTTGGCCAGGACGGAAGCTGAAACGAGACCGCTAACACCTGCCCCCAGAACAATGGCGTCATAGTTTATGTCCGCCGCCCGCTCTGGGGTGGAGAAGTAAGTCTCATTCATGCAAACCTCCATCGTTTGATCTAGTACTTTCGGGCTGCGTGGTTGAGATAAATGCAGGACTGCCTCTTTAAACATAGTTTCTGCTTAAATATGTGAAATCATGACTATATTTTCAGCAGGTATACTGATTGATATATAATAATTTAACTTGAAGGCGTTTGTCTATGTCTGTTACACTCCCTTATCGACGTGGAGGCCTCCTCTCTTTTGGGGATGCGCTCGGGGAAAATTCCATCTGTGATTTGGGTTCGTGCTCTGCCGTCAAGGCGTGCTGATATCGATGATTTGCGAGGGAATGTTGGATGCCGCGCCGTAGCCTCGATGATTTCAATCGACCATTGCATTCCGTGGAGCTGATTGCGACGGATGTGTTCGATACGCTTTTGCTGCGCAATGGTCTGTCGCAGCGATCACGCATCATCACGGGTGAAAAGATGTTCGCCCGTTTTCTGAAAAGCCAGGGTTTGAGCTTGCCCGCCGAAGAACTCATCCGAGCCAGACTGCTGGCTGAGAAGATGGCTTATCGGGCCCTGAATATGGGAGGCGGTCGAGGCGAGGTGCGTCTTTGCGATATCATCTGCCGCCAGCTGACTATTCTCGGATTGCCTCAATCCCTGATCGAGAAACGGATCGCCGTCGAGATCGAAATCGAAAAGCGGGCCCTGTTTGCGAATGGCGATTTTGCCATGCTGTTGAGACGACATCGTCAAACCGGCGTCAGGGTGGTGGCGATCACGGATACAGGGCTGTCCGGTGAAAAAGTCGGCGAACTCATCGACCATTTTCACGGCCCGGGCCTTCTGGACAAGATCTATTCAAGCGCGGACTTGAGGGCCAGCAAGCGACAGGGCGACCTGTTCTCCCTGGTCTTGCAGGCTGAAAGAGTAGACGCTTCCCGTGCCTTACACATAGGAGACGACCTGCTTGCCGATTGTCTCGTGCCGAAGAGCATGGGGATCCAGACCATCCATATGCCGAAGAAACGCCTCAAGCGGCTCGTTTCACAGGGCAATGCAGCCCTGGCCGAAGGAATGCGGCACGTCAAAAGTGGATTGGCCTCCCGCGAGGCCATCCCGTCGATCAGCGATCAGGCTCACTTCGGGGAACATGTGTTCGGCCCGATCGTCGCTGAATTCTGTCTCTTTTTATGGCTGTATAGCCAGGAGGCGAGTTTGAAGGGTGACGCGGCAATGCTCTTTTGCGCGCGCGGCGGGCTTGGCATACGGGAGGCTTTCGAACGCCTCCAATCCGTGCTCGGCTTGCCTCTTTCATTGAAGCGCGAGAACATCCTGATTTCGCGCCTGGTCGCTGCCCGCACGGCTGTGGCGGCTAGGAACCCGGCAGTCCTGGACGAGTTGGCGCGCGAATTCGAGGGCTCAAGCTTCGCTGCCGTTGCATATGCGCTCGGTGGTCGGTCTTTCCATCTACCCGCCCAATGGCAGCAGGTTTTCGATGCGAACGGCTTCTTCGACCTGTTGGATACGGCTGGCGGCGGCGCTGTCGCGCAGGAGATCGACCGTCAGAATGAGCACTTCAAGATTCATATCGAGCAGATCGTAGGTGATGCCAAACGTATTATACTCTGCGACACCGGGCTCTATGGCAGTACGCAGAGGCTTCTGTCCGCAGGGCTGCCGGAGCGTCGCTTTGAAACGGTGCAGTTTGCCCGATGTAACTACAAGGGGCTCAGCGAAGATCATTTCCCCAATGTGGCGGGTCTCGTGGTTGAGGATCGCTTCTACAATCCCTTCAAGACGAGGACGGTGGTCTTGCGATATTGGCATATCATCGAGAGTCTCTTTGAGCCGGCGATACCTTCCGTCAAAACACTGAGCACAGGGCAAGACGGCATCGTGATCGGGAACTCGGGAGATATTCGTTTCGGTTGTCTCGATCCCGCAAACGGCAATCCGCTTCTCACCGGCGCGCTGCGCTACATCGACGGCCTTTCCAGCGGCGCGCAGGTTCTTCGCGACGCGGATCGGGCCTGGCTGAGGCTTAAACAGGCGATCACCAACCCGTCCAAGGCGGATATGATTGCGCTGGGTGTCGCTCCCCGTTCGGTTGATTTCGGGCGAAGTGAATTTATCGCGACGCTTGCACCAGCGACCAGGGCAGGGATGGCACGCAAGTTGATGGCCGTAAAATCCGAGTTGTGGCGCGAAGGAGCGATTGCCCAGGAGTTTCCCCGGCTGAAGCCGGCCTTGCTCCGCGCAGTGGGTCTGGCGCATGTTCTCCGAGGCTTCTCAGCCAAGCTGAACCGCTGAATGGCGCCCGGGAGGCCGGCAGCAAACGGAACTTGTCTGACCATGGCCATCTCGGACGGCGCAGCACGATCTGGCATTGCCTTTGAGCCAGCCCAAGGTCTTTCAACGAAGTGAGGGCCTCGTCGCGCATGAAGCCCTCACTTCGACGATGACGGCAGTGAGACAGAGGCGTGGTGAAGAATGCTTGCGTTCGCAGCTCTCAAAGGTGCCAGTTGGCTTGTGTTTTCCCGCTTCGTTGGGCGGTTTATCGATTTTTTCAATGTACTTATTCTGGCGCGCCTCCTGTCTCCGGCGGAATTCGGACTGGCGGCGCTCGCAATGGCGCTGGTCGTGGTCATCGATACGGTCCTGGAGGTTCCGGTTACGCAGGCGCTGGTACGGCTTCAGGTGCTCGATAAGAGCCACCTTGATACCGGCTTCACTCTCGGCGTCTTGAGAAGTCTGGCAATCGCCGTGATCTTTCTCCTGGCGACCTGGCCATATTCGCTGATCAACGGAAATCCCGGGCTCGTCCCGGTGATTGCGGCCATGGCGCTCGGCCCGATCGTAAAGGGATTCATGAGCCCAGCCATGGTGCATTTTGCCCGGGCCCTCGAATTCCGCCCGACGTTTGCGGTCGAGACGATCAGCAAACTGTGCGCTTTTGCGGCCGCCGTCATCACCGTGGCTGCCGGGGGCGGCTACTGGGCGATCGTCGTCAATTTCGTAACAACGGCATTTGTGGCCACCGTCGCCTCTTATCTGGTGGCGCCCCACCGGCCCGCGTTCTCGCTGAAGCGGCTCTCGGATTTCGTGGGCTTTATCGGCTGGTTCAGCTCGGCGCAACTTGTGTCCGCTTTGAACTGGCAGTTTGATCGTTTCCTGATCGGCTCTGCCGGCAATAACGCCATGCTCGGCCGCTATGCCGTCGCAAGTGACATCGCCGTCATCCCGACCCAGAGCATCATCGGCCCGGCCCTGCAGCCGGTCATGGCAGCGTTTTCCCAAATAAGTTCGAACGCGGACCGGATGAGGATGGCCTTCCTCAAGGCGAGCCGTTTCGCGATGCTGATTTCGCTTCCGATTTGTGTGGGTATCTCCCTGACGGCAGACCTCGTGACCGATATCCTGTTGGGAGAGCAATGGAGCGACGCGGCGCCCTATCTCAGCCTGCTTGCCCTTTCCGTCATCCCCATACCCTATTTCCAGACGCTTTATTCCGCGAGCCTTGCTCTTGATCGCCCCTCCGTCGTTTTCAGGCTCAATACCATCGACCTGTGCTTCCGGGTTCTTTTCATCTCTATCGGCTTCCACCTGTTTGCCGCCCATGGCGCGAGCATTGCCCGAATCCTGGTCGCATCCGTCATGGCCGTTTTCTACGTTGCCGAGGCTCGGCATTTGTTCGGGCTCGGGCCATGGAGGCAGTTCCAGAACAATTGGAAAGTTCTGGTTTCCGCCGCCGTCATGGCAACCGTCGTCACGTGGTTACGGACGGAAATGCCGGTGTCGGATCTGCCCGTCTTCATACAGCTTGGCGCGGCGGCGAGCGCGGGCGCAGCAACCTATTTCGGGACATTGTTCGGTCTGGGTATGCGGATTGCCCGCACGGCAGGAAGGCCCGAGCTGGTCGATCGGTAATCTGTCAGGTCAAAGCCCGGATGAGCCCGCGTGTCGAGCGGACGCGCGCACCCAGGCGATAGGCAAGCGCTCTACGGGCGCGTTCTCTGGGAAGCAGACTGATGGCGGTGAAAAAGAGTGTCATGGAGATCTTCATCCGCAGCGGATTTTTGTCACGCCACAGCCGCCACACCAATCCGGACAGGCTTGCGAAGGAAACGTGTTCATCCTCCGCCACCGCAAGATAGAGGCGCCGCTCCCGATAGAAGTAGGCCTGTTCAGCTGATATCAGGCCCGATTGGTAACCATAGCTTGGCAGGATCCGGCGCAGATGCTCGGTTCTCTTGACGAACCTCTCGAGGTCCCGACGCAACGCCTGGGTATTCAATTCATCACCGAAGCCGGAATCGTTGCGGTCATGGACCCGGTAAAGACCGAGCGTTTGCGGCAGGCTGACCACATCGCCGATAAACGGAGCCGCAAACAGGATAATTCCATCAACCGCCTGATCGTAGTCTGCGTCCTTCAGGAGCTCGCAGACGTCGCGTCTAAAGACGTTTCCCGAGGTTGGGGGTGTCGCATACGCACCGCTGCGCAATACCTTACCCGCCAGTTCACGCCCTCTGGACGCCCGGAGTTCGGGTATCGGGCCGCTGATGACATTGCCGTCGCCGTCGATCCGCTTCAAGGGAAACTGGAGCTTTGCGACGCCATCGTCCAGGTTGGCGATGATCACTTCCAGCGCTCCGGGAAGAAGTTCATCATCGGCATCGAGGAACAGGACGAAGGGTGTCCGTGTCTGCTCCAGGCCAAAAAGGCAGGCCCTGCGCTGGCCGCCATTCGCAAGACGAAACGCTCGAACTCCCAGGCCGCAGATCACCTCCCATGAATCATCGGTGGAGCCATCGTCGATTACGAGGACCTGGCACTGGCGGCACCCTTGCGAGAGGACGCTTTCAACAGCGCGCCTGATATACTGTGAATAGTTGAAGCAGGTGATGATGATCGCGAGCTTGAAGATTGAGGCGTTCTGATCGTCCGCGTACCGGTCGGATCCGGAGGTATCCCAAACCTGGGAAGCCGCCTGCGGCAAGGCTGCGGTGTCCCGGGCGGTCATGACCTTGCCCGATTGATTATGGTACCGATCACGGGCGCCCCGGCGCGCCGCAGTTGGTTGTGAACGTCCTTGACCTCGTCGATTGTCGTGCGACCGCTCTTTGCGACGATCAGCACGGCATCGGCATGGAATGCCAATGCAAGTGCGTCCATGGACGTATCAAGGGCGGGAAGATCGAAGATCACGTCCCCCTTCAGGCGAGCGGTTTCCAGGACCCGCAGAACGCCGGGATGCCGGAAATCCGCGAAAATATTGGTATGAAGGTCCTTCGAGTGGATCGGGAGCGTCGCAATGCCGTCGAGATCGCCGAACGACAGCTGGTCCGCCTTCAGGCCGGAGATCGCCACATCGGCCATGGAGGTTGACGAACTGGACGTTTCTTCGACCATCGACGGCAGCCCCGAATAGAAGAACGTCACATAACGGCCGCCTCGGCTTAGAAGCTGGGCCATACTGAGCGACAGGGTCGAAACGCCGCTCTCAGTCGTTGCAGCGACGAGTGCGACGACGATGTTTCTTTCCCGTCGTTGCGAGCAAGCGACATCGATCGAGATTTTCAGGTCACGGATGACGTTGGCATAGCGCTGCAGCGCCGGACTATCGATATGCCAGGAAATACCAGTCGTTTTCCCGGTGTCCGGAACGGTTGCGAGACATGGAATGCCCGTTTCCTGTGAGAGTTCCTTGGCATTGCGCACGCGGCGATCAAAGGCCACGTTGATGGCGATAGTCGACATGCTTATCAGAAACCCTACAAGCCCACCCAGAGCGGCGATGAGTTTTGTGCGCGGGCCGGAGGGATTGAGAGGTGGAAGTGCGGCGCCAATGATCCGGGCATCGGCATCCGGCGTGGCGAGAGCGGGTAACGTGCCGTTTCTCATTGCCTCCCTGGCAGCATTGACCTGTGCGGCCAGCGCATCCAGTCGCCCCTGCAGCGTGTCCGTGCCAGCTCGCGCCATCTGCTCCTTGGAGGCAATCGATTGGAGAATGTATCCCGACACCATCGCATTTGCGACGCGCGCAGGAAGCGTTTGATTATATGACCAGAATTCGATCTCGACGACATAAGATTGCCCCACGCGTCGCGCGCTCAGCCGCTTGACGAAATTCGCAAAGGCAATGCGGCGGGCGTTCTCGCGGGGATCAGCCGTCGGGTCCAATGCGTCTTCCGCCCGCCTTGGCGACTTCCCAAGCGTTTTTAATCCACTATCGACGAGCGTCGACATCGTGTCCTGCATCTGTACCGCCAAGCCTCTGAACTCTTCCGGTGGTCGCGGACCAAGCTCGGCGTCGCCTTGAAGGACAAGGCTGTCGAAGACTGCTGAGAGAAGCCGTTCCGAACGGATGATCTGCAATTCGCTCTCGGCATTGTTCAGGTCGAGGTTCTGCTGCGCATTGATATCGCGCCCGATGTAGGCAAATTGCCGGGGCTCCAGCAGAAGCGTGGCAGTCGCGTTATAGACCCGAGGGAGAGAGTTTGCGTAAAGGAAGGCGAGCAGGAACCCCGCAGCCGTACATGCGATGAGCCGCACCTTGTTGCGCCAGGCAAGGGCAATCACCAGACGCAACAGGGCGAGGGGACCTTCGCCCGCATCGCCCATAGGCGTGCGATCCGTGCGCCAGAGACGGGAAGCTCCCTCCAGAGGACCAGGTCTGTTGATTGTCATCTGGCCTTGCCTCCGGTTCTCAGCGGAAGAGTGTTGAAAACTGACAACCGAGCAGCGCGCTCAGGCTCCAGGCGTCCTCGTAGAACATCCGCAACGCCCATGAGATTGCCTTTGACCCTCCCGCGTCGATCGATAAATGGCTCCGCCCATAACATCCGGCCGAGATTGCTGGCGATGTTGCGCAGAACCTGGTCGGTAACCTGCGCAAGCGTCATGGTGCCCTTGCGCATCATGTAGAGCGGGTTGACGATCTGTGAATACCCCAGCCGCTCACCGCTGACGCGACCGCTCTTGACGCCCATGTGTACGCCGGAAGCCTCGTCCGATTTGACGAAGCGCCCACCCCGCTTGGCAAGGGCGGCCGCGAAGTCACGATCCTCCAGCCACCCGTACAGAACCAGCCGCTCATCGAACCTTGTATCGCCGATGGCAGACACGCGGAAGGCCATGTTGCAGCCATAGGGACTGTAGGGCTCATGCCATCTGGAGCCAGGCGACGGCGCGCCATCCAGAAGGCGAAGGGCCTCATCGAAGGGGATGCCGGGTCCTTTGATTCCATCGGCGACGACGTGGCCCGTTAACCCCACGAGGCGACTTTCATCGCGAAAGGCGCAGGCCGCCGACGCCAGCCAATTTCTATGGGCGACGAAATCGTCGTCGAAGAAGACGACCACGTCCGTTTCGGGGGGCAAGTTGGTAAGCGCCAAGTTGCGTTGGGCCGCAAGGCCGGGCTTCCCCGTCACGATCGTCACTCTCGGATCGGAAACAAGGTCGCCGACGTCACTTACGTCTACACAGGACACGACCAACGTGTCCGGACGGACCGTCTGGGTCGCGAGAAGATGGCGCACAGTTGCGCTGACGACGGTGGGACGTCCGCGGGTCGCAATCACAACCGAAAGTCTCGGTGCAGCCGAGCGTGACCTGGCGTGCTGAGCCAGGCCTGTCGCGGGGTTTTTAAGCAGTTCCCGATAACCCGCCGCGGTGTTCGCCCAAGAGAAATTGCGCACCTGTTCCAAGCCCCGACCACGCAACTCGCCCTTGAGCAGATCGGACCGCTTCAATGCTTCGATATGGCCGATCCACTCGTCCGGTCGGAAGGGAGAGGCCATCAACGCCGCCGTGCCACATACTTCCGGCATGCTGGCGCAATCGGACGCGACGACGGGGCAACCCAAGGCCATGGCTTCGACAATAGGCAGCCCGAAACCCTCGGTCACGGAGGGAAACACGAGACAGAGCGCGTGTTTCAGGAAATAGGCAAGGTCGTCGTCCGAAACCCGCCCGACGAGGAGAACGTTAGGCAGTTTTTCGAGAAGCTCGGAGGCGAAAATCCCGTCGCTCCCTCCGGCAACGACGATGTCGATATGCAGGCCATCCAGAGCTTCCGCAGCCTTCGTCAGCAAGCCAAGGTTCTTGTGTTTGGCACGCGAGGCAAGCGCCAGAACGAACTGGCGACCCCTCCCGCCTATCGCGCTGACGACTTGCGGCGCGGTCTCCGCCCGCTCGGCGTCCCATTCGAGAGCGTGTTCATGTCCATTGGGAAGGATGGCGATGTCTTCCTGCCGGACAGGCAGGTAGCGCGCAAGCTGCCGGGCCGATGCATGAGAAACCGTCGCAATACGGGCGGCGCTTCGAACCAGAAGCGGCTGCAATCGAGAATAAGCCATGCGGAAGGCGGGGCTATAACTTTCCGGGGCGGCGAAAATGTTGGCATCGTGGATGCAGACGATCTGGTCCTTTTTGAAGGCTGGCGCCGAATTGCAAAGATTGAGCAGCGGACCTTGTCCAGTCCGGGCAAGCACGGTCTGCTCCCACGCATGCCCCCCGAACGGACCGGACGTGACCAGCGGAATTCGGGCAAAGCCCGGCTCCGGAGTACCGGTGGGCGCGATCATCGGCAGGCGCTCGTCATTACCCAAGGTGCGATCGAGCGCCTTGACGACGTTCATCGCATAGCGTTGAACGCCCGTCGCATTCTGCGTCAGAAACCGCCCGTTGATGGCGCAGTGCTCAATTGAGCTCACGATCGCCCTCCGTCATGGTTCGCCCGTTGCCCCGGACGATGGAGAGATATCACGAACGGTGCGCGGGAAGGGGAAAGCGCGGCCTTGGCTGGCGGATAACGAGACCACAACAACAGGTGGACTGCGGTCTCTTTTCGGTGGGAGTTTCTACTGAAGATTACAGAACTGGCTTGCAAGATGTACTGATCCCTCGAAACTGCTTCATTGTGTTTGCCGTATGCGCTAGATCCCTCCCGCCGTCCGCCACGATCCGAATTGCCGCTCTGGACCGGGAGGAGCCTGTAGGCGAATTTATCTGGATAGGAAGCGTGAGAAGGTGGTCGCCGTTCGGCAGACCTGGCCGCTACCTGCACCTATCCCCGAGATACTCAATAGCTTCCCTGCGCCCTTAGGACCGCAGGGACGGTTTTGGCCATAATGACGATATCGCCCCAGATGCTCTGCTCGCGGACATAGCGCATGTCGAGTTCGACGCGCGCATTGTAGCTGATGTCATTGCGGCCACTAATTTGCCAGAGTCCGGTCAGGCCAGGTCGAACCCTGATGTAGTCGACGAAATAACGGCCATAAAATTCCGCCTCACTCGATACGATGGGGCGCGGGCCGACGATGCTCATATGCCCCAGCACGACGTTGAAGAGCTGTGGGATTTCATCGACACTGCTTTTGCGCAACAGGGCGCCAAGCGGCGTAATCCTGGGGTCGTTCTTCAGTTTGCGCGTGGCTGCCCATTCGGCCCGCACCGACGGATTGGCCGCTAGATGCCGAAGCAGGGCCTCCTCTGCATTGGGGACCATCGTCCTGAACTTGAGGCAAGGGAACATAACCCCGTTCCTGCCAACCCGGCGGTGTCTGACGAAGATCGGGCGGCCCTGGACGGCATAAAGCAGGGCGATCAGCATCACGATCATCGGCATGAGGACGATAAGTCCCACAAGGGACATTGCCGTATCGAGGGCGCGTTTGAGAGGGATCGAGAGGCGGTGCGACGCTTCATTTCCGATCTTCGAGAAAGCGAATTGCTCAGGTGCGTGGAGATGCGCGCTGTTTATCGCATTCAAATTACCACTGACATTCATGTCATTCATCTGCGTGCTCCGTGCTCCAGAAAAAGACGAAAGGATGTGGGCAGATAATTTAGAGCGGCATCCAGACTTAGGTTAGCCCTTGGTATTTCATTTGACAATACTTTTATTGCGGCGCACTATTTAGAACAATCAGGGTACATATGCCTATATTTGCCGATATATATAACGATTAAACTGCATGATACGGGGTAAATCATTGTATTTACCTCTTTCGATCTATATGGCGACCTAAATTGCTACAGTCGTTGGGCAATTCGGCCTGTAATTGATCCTAGGGGAGACTTCCATGCGGGTGGCAATTGTCCATTATTGGTTGGTCGGAATGCGAGGCGGAGAAAAGGTTCTGGAGGCCCTCTGCCGGATCTATCCGGGCGCCGACATCTACACGCATGTTTATGATCCTGCTGCGATTTCCCCGGAAATTCGGAAGCATCGCATTCATACGACCTTCATCGATTCCCTGCCCTACGCGAAGCGGCTGTACAAAAAATACCTGCCGCTGATGCCCATGGCCCTGGAGCAACTGGACCTCAGCGCCTACGACCTAGTCATTAGTAGCGAGTCAGGACCTTCAAAAGGAGTAATACCTACCTCCCCGGCCATCCATATTTGTTACTGTCACTCGCCGATGCGATACATTTGGAACATGTACAACAAGTACTATGAAACCTCCGGCAGGCTGACGCGGATTATGATGCCGCCTCTGGCGCACTATTTGCGGACCTGGGATGTCGCGACGGCCAGCCGCGTTGATGAATTCATCGCCAACTCCACGACGGTGGCGCATCGGGTGAAGAGCTATTACCGCAGGGATGCCCAGATCATCCATCCGCCCGTCGATACCCAGGCGTTTCGACCGGTCGCCGCCCGCGACCTCGAGGATTATTATCTGATGGCCGGGGAATTGGTGAGCTACAAACGACCGGATCTGGCCGTGGAAGCGTTCAATCGGATGAAGGCGAAGCTGGTGGTTATCGGCGGCGGCGAGATGTTGGATCGCCTGCGCAAGATCGCCGGCCCCACCGTGACGGTCATGGGTTCTCAACCTTTCGAGGTGCTTCAGCACCACTACGCGCGCTGCAGGGCGCTCGTTTTTCCGGGAGAGGAAGATTTCGGCATCGTACCGGTTGAAGCGATGGCGAGTGGCCGACCCGTCATCGCCTATGGGCGGGGCGGCGCGACGGAAACCGTTGTTGCCGGCAAGACCGGCGTGTTTTTCTCAACCCAAACGGTTGAGGCAGTCATCGATGCCGCGGAGCGCCTTGATAAAATGGATCTCAATCCCGCCGATGCCGTTGCGCGGGCGCAGGATTTCAGGACGGCGGTTTTCATCGAAAAGTTCAGATCCTACGCCAATCACCTCACCGGTCAGGCGCCGATCTGGGATGACATGAAAATAGCCTAGCCAGCGTGGGAAACAGGAGAGACTGGATGCAGCAGCCGAGCTTCTTGCGGCGCCCGTTTGAGATCCGTATCGGGTCATGGGCGGCATCAGCCTGTCGGGCATGCTCCCTGGCAAGGCTCCTCCTTATGCTGACGACCTGGTTTGCAGCTTTCTCCGTGGGCATGCCGGCAAGCGCGGCCGACTATACGCTTGGCCCGCAGGACGTTCTTAAAATTCGCGTTTTCGAATGGCGGCCGAATGCCGGCGTCGCATTCGAATGGGTGCCATTGACGGGTGAATTCGCGGTTTCGGCTGGGGGCACGTTATCGCTTCCGATCATCGGCACGGTTTCGGTCGCCGGCAAGACGCTGGATGAGGTGTCAGGCCTGATCGGAGAACAGCTTCAGAGACAGGTCGGCTTGCAGAAGCGCCCCAATGCTTCCGTCGAGGTCTCGGTCTATCGGCCATTCTTTGTGACGGGCTTGGTGTCCAAGCCGGGGAAATACGGTTACGTTCCCGGCCTGACCGTGATCCAGGCAATCAGCATGGCGGGCGGGCTGGGAGGGGCCGATCCCGAAATGATCGGTCTCCAGCGCGACGCGCTCGTCACTCAGGGAGACCTCGGCCAGTTGGAAATAGAGCACTATGGCCTTCTGGCACGCCAGGCTCGTGTCGAGGCGCTTCTCGGCGGAGCAGCCACGGTCTCGTTCCCACAGGAGTTGACATCGCAAGCCACGCGGCCGGCCCTGGCGCGCATGATGCAGGACGAACAGGCATTGTTCGAAACCCGGCAGCATCTCATGAACACGGAACTCGACAGGCTCGGCCAGGCGAAAATCCTGGCGACGAACCAGCTCGAAACACTACGGCTCAAGGAAATCTCGCTCGCCAGGCAGACCGAGATGGCGACCAAGGACCTCAGTTCCATCAACAAGATGGTGTCCCAGGGGCTGACTGTATCCTCGCGGCAGCTGGGTGCGAACCAAGGGCTTGCGGATCTCGAAAGCCGCAGCCTGGATGTCTCGCTCGCAATTCTCAAGACGCAGCAGGATCTCGCCAAGCTCGATCAGGAAATGGGTGACTTTCGCCAGAAATACCGAGGTGACGCGCTTGCCGAGGCCGTTGACCTGCGCGACCGGTTGGCGGCCAATTCTGAAAAGACGAAAACGGCGCGGGCGCTTCTGGCAAATATCGAACTGCGCGCTCCTGCCGTCCTCGCCGCACTGGAAGCTGACGGCAAGCCCGCCTTTATGACAATGGTGAACCGCACGATCAACGGTGCGATGCAGACCTTGGTCGTGAGCGACAATGATGAAGTGGCCCCGGGCGACGTCGTGCGGGTGGAGAGACGAGTGAAAGACGTTCGTCCGAAGAATTTCTGAAATTCGGCCAGCGCTGACAGCACAAAATCGTCACCCAGCTCGATGCCGGAAGCTAGCCAATTCCTGCTTGCTTGGAACATTCGGCACATGGTAGGATAAAATTCTAAATTACCGGAGATTAAGCTGGTAAAGGACGCTGATGACTTGGGATTTGGTCATTGCATTCATCATCGGTCTGCTCTGCGCGGTCCGATTGCCAATTTTGATCTTTACGCTTGTCGTTCTGGTGGTCATCGTCGTCTTGACGGCAACGGCAATTGTTCTTGGTCATTCGGTATTCGAGGCGCTGACCTGGGCATTCCTCGTTGCGACGGCGCTTGAGGCGGGATGCGTAGCTATGAACGCGCTCTTTTATCTGCTCTATGTCCGAAAGCACGTAAACGAGCGCAAGCAATCCCCGCTGGAAGTGAATTCGAAATTTTCTGGAACGAGAGAGCTCACGGCTTCGCGCCCGGGTGCATTCATGCGGCGCCTCATCGCTCGGCTTCTCTGATTTCGGCCCTTTTTTCGAGAGTGGAAAGCGCAAGCCTTTGAGCATCTGCCATGCCGTAGCGAAAGCGATAGCCGGCCTCCTTCAGACGCTGGTTGGAAAAGCGCATTCGCCATAAAGGGTTTCTCACCGGCAGGGTCCTGAATCTCAGGAAATCGTGGAGCCAGTCGGCAATTGCCGGTATCGGCATGCTTTTGTAGCGTCGGTCGCGACTGACGGAGTACGCCTTTCGCATGAAATCGATGTGCCGCGGATCGGGGCAATCATCCTCCGCGAGGTTATAGACTTCAACGTCGCCCGGGAGGCCGCAGCCTGCCAGGCCACGCTCGATAAACCAGATCATCGCATCGGAAACATCGCCGACATAGATGTGATGCGCATGACGATGCGCGGCAAGCAGCCGTTTGATCGGGTTCCAGTCACGAATCCCGATCAACTGGTTGATATCGACGACCACGGCGGGACGCACGATCGTAAAGCGGGTCCGTTTTGCCACGGCGCGCAGCGCAAGTTCGCCCGCAAGTTTGGTCCGCCCGTACATCCGAACGTAGTCGAGAGCCCAATATTGCGAGGCGATATCCCGATCGGCAGTCAACACCGGCGAAGTCTCGTCGATCAGACGGTGTCGTCCGCTCCCATAAACCGAAACAGTGCTGGCATAACAGAAAGCGGTAATGCCTTGACGCTCGGCGGCCTGGGCAAGTTGTCGCGTCGCTTCCACATTGACCCGCTGCATGCGCTCCATCTTGCCGAGTTCGGCGGCAAGGTGCAGGACCGCGCAGCAGCCGTTGACGAGGCCGTCCCAGTCATCATCCACCATGAAGTCGAACTGTCGCCATTCCAGGAGATCGTCAACCTCGCCCCCATCCGTCGCCAATGGCTTCGACGTGGTGGCTCGTACGGCATAACCCCGTTCAATCAGATCCGCGACGACGACCTTGCCGATCCTGCCGGTCGCGCCAGTCACCAGAACTGGCCGGGCCTCAGGCAGATCTGGCATGGGCCGTCACCGGGACTGGTTCTCGATATTGGTGCTCCATCTTGATGTGATCAGCCAGGCGGACAGCCAGTGCAACGATCATCTGCGTCGGATTGCAATGCCCGGCCGTCGGGAAGATCGAGCTGCCCAGCACGAAGAGACCGCTGACGCCGTGCACTTCGCAATTGGCATCGACGACGCCGCGGTGGGGATCCTCGGACATGCGCGTCGTTCCGGTCGGATGGGCAACGTCCACAAATGTCGAGGGAATTTCGGCGCCATCCTTGACCCATTCCTCCAGCTTCGGTGCGGGCAGGCCGACCTTCGGCAGTTCCCGGGCAGCCAATTCCGCCGTTCTGCGCATGGTGCGGGACTCGTCGCTATGGCTGCGCCAATCCACGCGCGGCAACCGCATGCCCAAGCGATCGCGTCGTTCCGACAAGGTCACGCGGCTATCGGGATTGGGCACCTGTTCGCACATGCATTGCAGGTTGAGTTCGGTCAGCTTGCGCGGTACGCCGTTCTTCGCGCTTAAAAAGTCCTTCAATCCCCTGACGAGCAAATTGCTGTTCGCAATGATGCTGAATATGTCCTGCGGCAGCTTCGGAGCGCGCCCCGCCATACGCCGCAAGGCATCCCAGGGGTCATCGGGAGCCAGCACCTCACCGAGCCAGCCGGCGCAGTTGAGCAGTTCTTCGCGTCGTTGAATATCCGGGCTCAGCCGGAATCCGGCGCGAAAGAAATGGCGGCTGACATTGTATCGGCCAAAGCGTCTTTGAAGCGCATCGGACCCAGCAAGCGAAAATGTCGCCACCGAACCCCGTAAATGGTCCATGAGGTAACGTCCCACCTGGTCATGGTCGTTTCCCACGCCATGAGGTTTTGTCTCGCTGGAGTTCAAAAGCGTCCGTGCGTTTTCGATGCCTCCGCAGCACAGGACCACGACGGAAGCGGTCAGGACTGCCCGGCTGCCGTCGGCCGTGGCAAATCGTACGCTGCGAACGGCGCCTCCCGATTCCGATACCTGGACGCTCTGCACAGTCGCCCCGGTAACGAGCGTCACGTTGGGGCCGATCCGCTTGGCCAGATGGCGACCGAAGCGCATATATTCGTACGGGTAAGCCTCTTCAGCGTCACGGCTGAATTGCCAGAAGAAAGGCATCAAAACGTCCGGATCGAGATCGGGCGTCGGCCGCTTGCGACCGGCAATAGACCAGAACCGCTCATCGTTATAGCCATTGCCAAAGGCCAGGCCGAGATGGGTGGTGGTGCGCGCCAGATAGGGTTCGAGGTCTGCGCCATTGATCGGCCAGCCGGAATACGCAACCCAAGGCCGCGCCTCATAGTCGATGGGGTCGAAGGGACCGCAACGTCCACCCCAGGTATGGGAGCTTCCGCCAACGACCCGATTGCGAACGGACCATTGATCGCTCGCGCGGGGGCGCCCGACATTGTCGATCTCGTCAAGCGCATCCGCCTGGGGATCACGGACGATGCCGCCGCTTTCCAGAAGTGTGACGCGCAGGTTTGTGTTCGACAATTCCTGGGCAAGTGTCGTGCCGGCCGGCCCTGAGCCTACGATGCAGATGTCACAGTGCGACAGAGCAAGTACAGTCTCCCCCGGTATCGCATTTAATTCAATGAATGACATCCAGGAAACCTTTACTGTTGCAATTTGTTCGACAATAGCTCAATCTTATTGAGCAGGCGGCGAGTGATTTTCTTGTTTATCGCCGCGTTTTGACTTGTCGTTTCAGCAGGGATGTTTCCGACGTTTTTTATGGGGGGTTGCACTTACTGTACAATGTCTGGTGAAGAATTCAAAGAGGTAGTTGTATGCAAACAGCAACCATGCCCTACGCCGAAAGACTTAGTGGCCATACACCTTTGAAGATACTCTACGTCCAACCGGGTACGGGGGCTTTCGCCGGTATCGAGAGGGTCGTGGATACGATCTGTTCCGGCCTGATCGATCAGTATGGAAACGATTTCGACGTGGACGTGCTCTACACCGCGGTTCACAAGAACCGCCCCACGGAAGACAGGAAGTATACCATTATCGACCGGGTGGCTTCGAGCCGGATCGAGTTGATGCGCAACTTCCGCAACGTCATTGCCAGCAAGGACTACGACCTGATCGTTGTGCCGCAGATCGAGCCGACGGTAATCTGCATGGCCTCCTGTATCGGTATCCGGCGGCGGTTTGCCGTCCATCTTCACGGCAATCCCAAGCTGGAGTGCAGTCATATCAAGGCCAAGGTGCTTTTCCTGTTGATGAAGACGCTTTTCCTGCCGAAGATAGCGTCGGTTTTCGGAACCTCGCCGCGGCAGCTCAAGTCATTCAATGCGATGTTCAAGAGCAAGCGTCCGCATTACTGGGTGCCCAACCCGGTGCGAAAATTCGACCTCTCAAATATCGACCACACCCGCGCTGACGATACCGTGACTTTCGTCAATGTCGGCCGGTTCTCGTTTCAGAAAGGCCAGGACATTCTGCTTGCCGCGTTTTCCGAACTGCGGAAGAAACGCAGCAACGTCCTGCTGAAAATTGTCGGTTTTGGCGACGGGGAGGCGGCCTTGCGCGCCGAGATCGATCGCCGCGGGCTCAGGAATGCGGTCAGCCTGGAGCATCATCCAGAAAATCCCCAACCCGCGCTGGCGGCAAGCGACGTGTATGTCTCCACATCACGCTGGGAGGGCTGGTCGCTCGCCATATGCGAGGCGTTGCGTTTCGGTTTGCCGGTCATCGCGACCGATTGCGAATTTGGCCCGAGCGACATTCTCGTCGATAGCAGGCTGGGCCTGCTTGTGCCGGTGGATAGTCGCGAGGAACTCGTGAACGCGATGGTTTATTATTGCGACAATCTGCGTGCGGAGCAGGCCCATGCCGGCTTCCGGCAGGAGTTCATCGACTGTTACAGCCCGGAGCGGGTGGTCGAGGTGCATGCCAACGCGTTGCGGGGCGCGGCAGCGGCGTAGGTGCCCAGACCAGCCGGATGAAAGTTACGTGAGGTGTATCATGACGAGATTGCTGTCCCGCCGTTCGTTCGCCCTCGGCTCGCTGGCATCGGCCGGTCTCGTCGGCGGCCTCGCCTGGCGATCGAAGGCTTCCGCCCCCCTGGAGGATCCAGCAAGCGGACGGACGGTGATATTCGAGGACAAATTCACCGCGCTGGATTGGTCGACATGGAACGCAGGGCCGAAGCCGACCACCTCCGATCCGGGTTTTTACGGCCGTTCGGCCTTCGCCAGAGACAGTGGTGAAGAGGGGTTCAATCCCTATGCGATTGTCGACGACCCGAACGCAAGCGACGGCAAAGCATTGCAGGTGGCCGCAAAATACATTGGCCAGCCTATGAGGGTGCCCAATTATTACGGCAATGACCTCGCCGAGTTTCAATGGATATCGGGCAACATCCAGACGGCGAGGCGGGATGGTACGATCTTGAAAGGTTGGCGCCGCGGTTATTTCGAGGCGCGGATGCTGTTTCCGAAGCACCCGCTGAGCTGGCCGGCTTTCTGGATGATGAACGGACGCAGCGTCCTGCATCCTCAGACGAGCATCGAGATCGACGTCGTCGAGCATAAGGGCTGGGAACCCACGCTCTACGGGGCCTATCTGCACGAGTGGGGGCAGCCCGGCGAGCACCACGAAGGAACCGGCGTGCCGACCCCGATCGATATGACAGCCGGGTACTGCCGATACGGGGTGCTCGTCACCGATACGGAATGCACGATCTACTTTGAACGGCAGCCTATCATTGATACCAAGACTGGAATGCCGGCGATCTGGACGATCGCCCGCTCCGCCGAACTCGACGCCGATGAGGACGTGTTCTGGCCAGTCCTCACGCTTGCCCTGCGTTCGGATGTCCCCTATCCGCAACCGCTCTTACCCGCCGACACGGTCACCCACATGCGGGTTGATTATTTCCGGGTCTACGCCTGACGGAAAGGCTTTGGGCGTGTCGTGAATTCATCTTCCCGGGCATGTAGAGGGGGCGAGGGAACCGCCATGGCTTCGTGCTCCGGTTCAGCGCTCGCAAGGCCGGCCAGGATGAAGAACACAAGGCCGAGATCGACTGTCGGCCCCGCAACCATGGCTCCGATCATCAGGCAGGCGCAGCCGTTGCGCGCGGCAAGCCGGACATCCGAGGTGACGGTACGGGGCGTCCCGCGCCGTTTGGAAAATGCCGTAATCGCAAAGAGCATGAACATGATCGTTCCCGGTATCCCGACGTTCGAAAGCAGGGCGAACAGAAAGCTTGACGTGCGGGAGGTGCCGAGGCCGACGCCGAGACCATAGGAATCGAGGAAATTCTGGTATCCGTAGGTGTTCCAGGAGCCGCGCTCGACCGCGGAATGCGAGGTGGATTTGCTGAAGATGAGCAGGTCCAAATAGCTGTAGAGCTGCCGGAAAAGCTCTTCGTTGAGGGCTATCGCTAACGCGACGAGGCAAATCAGGGGCGGCGCGAACAGAACAATCGCCGAACTGTTCCGGGTTCCAGACCGTCCGCCGCAGCGGAAGAAGGCTGTGACGTACAAGATCAGGAAGCACAGCGGCAAAGCCAACAGTCCCGCCGAAGACGTGGACCGTATTATCAGCAGCGTCGTGACCAGAAAAAGCGCCCCGCTCCACCTCAGGTCGCGTCCGCAGAGCCAGAGCGTGCCCGTAAACCCGACTGAGGCGAGGCTTATGCCGGCGAATGCCGACGCCTCCGGCCACGAGCCGACGATACGCTTGACACCGGCCACGACGTCATCGTCGTGAAATGTGTATTGGGCGTTGCGGATATAGACAAAGAGCTCCTGCGCTCCCGTGCCATAGGTCACGAGGTCGAGGAGAGCAAAGAAGGCATTGGCTCCGGCGAACACCAGAACGCCGACGGTGATCGCCCGGAAGCCGGCAAGAGTGGATCCGATTGCCAGGATCAATACATAGGCAAGAAGATCCGCCGAGACATAGACCGCCTGGGTAAAGTTGCTGGAGACCGGCCCCAAAGGGACGGTGCTTCCGGTGGAGGGATATTCGGTGGTGCCGAGTGGGATGATGTCCGTCATGCGGGCGAGCAGGCGCGGCGCAAAAAAACCCAGCACCGTTCCGTAGATCAGCAGGCAGGCCAACCAGAACCCTGGCCTGGGGAAGGATAGCGCCTTGACCGCGATGCCGAACTTGTTTCGGTAGGTTAGGACGCTAAGGGCAAGGAATGCGAGGAAGAGGTGCGCCGGCTGGATGTTTGCAGATCCCATCAGGATCGCGGCAGCGGCGCCGAAAACCGATAGGCCGATGAAAACGACGATGCTGGCATGGTACCCCGCAAACAGACAATAGATACCCAGAACGAGCGTAAATATTCCAATCGGTTCCAAACTCATCCGCGATACCTGTTGCTGCCGGCGCCCATCAGCCAATCGGCCTGGTATTTGATGCCACTGAAGAAGATGCCGTGCCGAGGGAAGTCGGCGTCGAGTTTTCCGCCTGAGCCACTTGCTCGGTCCGTCTCTGCTTTTCGACGACAAAAGTCGGCGAATGTCGCTCGGCGCCTGGCTTGGCACTGACAACAGGGCGCACCAGCGTGAGGATCGCCTTCCAACTCCTCAGCATCGGGTCCAGATAGGCGCCCTTGATCGTATTGAATTTCTGTAACGAAGCATCGCTGTAGCCCGAGATGCCGAATATCGCCTTCTCTCCTTTTTCGGGCCTGTAGCCGGTTCCAAACATCCAGTCGAAAATTGAGAGATTGGTTCCGAAATTCTTGTCCCAATGGCGCTCGACCTTGCTGTGGTGGATCTGGTGCATGTGGGGGCTGATCAGGAAGTGGTCGAACCATCCGAGACTGATCGGAAGATGCGAATGCTTGAGGGGGTCGAGCGTCCAGATGGTGAATATCTTGCTTGCAACGGCACGCAGGGCTACGGCCTCTATCAGACTGATGCCGAACAGAAACATGAATATCCCGGCAACCGTGCCGGTGATCACGCCCGCTACCATGCCACCATATACCAGCGGGAGCGAGTGGCCGCGCCTGGATGTCAGCGGATTGAGGAAATCGGCGGAATGATGGACTTTGTGCAGTTCCCATAAGGCGGGTACCTTGTGTTCGAGGTAGTGCACCAGATAATCGGCGAACTCGGCGGCGATCAGCATCAGGATCGTGCATGAGACCGTGACCAGGTAATTTATGCCCAGCGGCGAAAAATCGGGAAAGGCGGACCGCAGGCCAAAGTCGGTCGCGGTGGAAATCAACGCCGTGGTCGCGAGGCCTGGAGCGACGAAGAGGAAGTCTGTCAACTTTCTCCAGACATAGATGATGACATCCATATGGAAACTTTTCGATGTAAGTACATTGAAAGGAACGCAGTGCTCGAACATCTCCCTGAATGAAAAGTCCGAACTGTTACGCCATAGCGAGAAGAAGAAGGTCACCAAGCCCGCTCCAAAGAAGATTCCCCATGTGATGGCGAACTGCGGAAAATTGAGAAAATATGACTGCAGATTTTCCATCTCGATCCCTTTCACTCGCTCCGCGGAGCCGAACTTGCTTCACGTCTGGACGCATTGGGGGACTGTGTATGGTCGATGTGTATGACAACGAATGGAATGCAGCGGCGGATGTGCTCGTAGCAAATTGTCGTTTAGGCAAAACGTAAGGCCCGGTCGTCTTGTTGGACCGAGCCTTACGTTTTCTGAGTATCGCAATCAGATTTTACGGTTTTGAAACACCCTGGCAACCGGATCAAAAGGTTTAAGCCTTGGAACTCCAGATGGCGTTTCTGGAAGACGACCCGTACAGGAATTCTTCTAGCGGGGCGATAAATAGCAGCCGCGTATCCTGAGGATTAGAAGCCGCAATTCACTTGCATTTATCGACGCATGGCATAAATTGCCGGGATGGACAGAAAGGATCTCAACGATCTCCTGTGGTTTCTATCGGTGGCCGAGGAGCGCAGTTTCACGCGGTCGGCCGCCAAGATCGGTATTGCGCAATCTACCCTCAGTCATACGATTAAACGCCTGGAGGCACGCCTTGGGCTCCGGCTGCTGACCCGGACAACGCGAAATGTCGGGTTGACGGAAGCAGGTGAGCGGCTTCGGCAAAGCCTTGCGCCGCGGATGGCCGAAATCGAGACCGACCTTGCATCGATCATGTCGATGCGGGAGACGCCATCCGGGACGATCAAGATTACATTGTCCGATCACGCCTACGAAACCCTAGTCTGGCCAAAGCTCCGGCCGGTTCTCCGCAATTATCCCGACGTGAAGGTCGAGCTCGACCGAGACAACGGTTTCCGCAACATTATCGAAGACGGTTATGACGCCGGCGTGCGCTTGGGCGAGAGCCTCGAGAAGGACATGATCGGGGTTCGCATCGGGCCGGACTGGCGCATGCTTGCGGTCGCATCCCCATCCTATTTCGAGGCGCATCCCAAACCGCATCATCCACAAGAGCTCATCCAGCATATTTGCATCCGGGTCAGGCAGGCCACCGCCGGCGGGACTTATGCATGGGAGTTCGAAAAGGACGGGCAGGAATTGCGGGTGCGCGTTGACGGCCAGCTGACCATCAACAGCTCGCTGCCCATGGTGGATGCGGCGCTGGCTGGCTATGGCATCGCCTTTGTCCCGGAAGACCTGGTGAAAATCCACATTGAAGCTGGCGAGCTTGTGGCGGTCCTTGAAGACTGGTCGCCGCCCTTTCCCGGCTATTATCTCTATTACCCAAGCCGGCATCAGAATTCCCCGGCATTCAAGCTGATCGTCGATGCGCTTCGCCAGCGCTCAGGGAGCTGAAAATACGGCCATCGAAAGTGTGGTTTGTATACTCAGAAGCCTCGCCGGTTGCGGAAATGCAGCGGGATATGCGGCTGCAGGTCTTTTCAAGATCGAAGGCCGTCGGAAGCGGCGATCTTCATTGATTTATGCTCCTTGTCGATAAGACCTATCGATTGCCTGCCGCTACTGGCCGACCGATCCTGCGTTAGTTTCAGTGCTCCGTGCCGTCGTCCGTGTGACGCACGACCTTTCGTTATTCCGACCAACGAAGTGGAACTGGACATGCCAGGAACCAGCCAGCTTGAAATCTCACGCCGAAACTTACTTATCTCCTCGGCCGCAACCGTTGCAATCACCGGCGTCGCCGGGGGAGCGGCAGCGCAGTCCGCAGGAGGAACCATGAATCACGCTTCAAGCGTATCGTTGAAGGTCAACGGCCAAATCCGCGACCTCGAAGTCGACAATCGCACAAGCCTTCTCGACGCTTTGCGCGAGCATCTCCATTTGACCGGCACCAAAAAAGGTTGCGACCATGGTCAGTGTGGCGCCTGTACAGTGATGGTCGATGGACGCCGCATCAACTCCTGCCTGACGCTTGCAGTCATGCACGACGGTGAAGAGGTGACAACGATCGAGGGCCTGGGTCAGCCGGGCAACCTCCATCCTATGCAAGCCGCCTTCGTCAAGCATGACGGGTTTCAATGCGGATACTGCACGCCTGGGCAGATCTGTTCCTCCGTGGCCGTGCTCGAGGAGATGAAGGCGAACATCCCAAGCCACGTCACCGGCGACCTGACCGCGCAGACGTCCATCACCGAAGCGGAAATCCGCGAACGGATGAGCGGCAACATCTGTCGTTGCGGCGCCTATTCGAACATCGTCGATGCCATTGTCGAAGTCGCGGGGACAAAAGCATGAGAGCCTTCACCTTCGAGCGCGCCCTCTCCGTCGAGGCAGCGGTCAGGACGGCCGCGTCCAATCCGGATACAAAATTCATCGCCGGCGGCACCAACCTCCTCGACCTGATGAAGCTCGAGATCGAGACGCCGACCCATCTGATCGACGTGAACGGCCTCGGCCTGGACACGATCGACCAGACCCCTGACGGGGGGCTTCGCATCGGAGCGCTGGTCCGCAACACCGATCTTGCTGCCGATGACACCGTTAGACGCGATTACGGACTTCTTTCCCGCGCACTGCTTGCGGGGGCATCCGGTCAGCTCCGCAACAAGGCGACCACCGCCGGCAACCTCTTGCAGCGGACGCGCTGTCCGTATTTCTACGATACCGCCCAGCCTTGCAACAAGAGATCACCGGGAAGCGGCTGTTCCGCCATCGGCGGTTTCAGCCGTCAGCATGCCGTGGTCGGGGTTAGCGACGCTTGTATCGCCACGCATCCGAGCGACATGGCGATCGCCATGCGCGCGCTTGACGCGGTCGTCGAGACCGTCAAGCCAGACGGCGGTCGTCGCGCCATCCCGATTGCCGAATTCCATCGCCTGCCGGGCGATACACCGCACAACGAAACGGTTCTCGAACAGGGCGAGTTCATCACCGCCGTTGTATTGCCGCCCCCGATCGGTGGAAAGCACATCTACCGCAAGGTCCGCGACCGTGCGTCCTATGCTTTCGCCTTGGTCTCTGTGGGCGCCGTTATCCAGCCGGATGGAACCGGGCGCGTGGCAGTTGGCGGCGTCGCCCACAAACCCTGGCGCATCGAAGCCGCCGATAACGCTTTGCCAAACGGAGCCAAGGCGTCGGCCAAGGAATTGCTCGCCGACGCCCGTCCCACCGAGCAGAACAAGTTCAAGGTCGATCTCGTCGAGCGCACGCTTGGCGCCGTGATCGCCGAAGCCAGAGGGTGATGGCCATGAAGTTCGACACGCCAGCAACGACCAATCCGATCGACCAGCTCAAGGTCGTCGGCCAACCCGTCCACCGCATCGACGGCCAGCTCAAGACGACAGGCAGGGCGATGTATGCCTACGAATGGCATGATCCGACCGTGCCGTATGCCTACGGCTACCCTGTGGGATCGACCATTGCCAGGGGCCGCATCACCTCGATGAATGTCGATGCGGCCAAACGCGCGCCGGGCGTTCTCGCGGTGGTCACGACGCTCGACGTTGGCAAGCGGGAAAAAGGCAGCTTCAACACCGTCAACCTGTTCGGCGGAGACCAGATCCAGCATTACCACCAGGCCATCGCCGTCGTCGTCGCCGAAACATTCGAACAGGCCCGCGCCGCCGCCGCTCTGGTCAAGATCGACTACGCCGAGGAAAAGGGCGCCTACGACCTCGCGGAAGCAATGAAGTCGGCGATCAGGCCGAAAGACGCTGGCGGGGCCCCGCCCGACACCGCGGTCGGCGATTTTGACGGCGCATTCAGGTCCGCCGAGCTCACTTTGGACGAGACATATTCGACGCCGGATCAGTCGCATTCGATGATGGAGCCGCATGCGTCGATCGCCGCCTGGAACGGAGATGAATTGACGGTTTGGACCTCTAGCCAGATGATCGACTGGTGGCGTTCGGACCTCGCAACCACACTCGGCATCGACAAGGAAAAGATCCACCTCATGTCGCCGTTCATCGGCGGCGGCTTCGGCGGCAAGCTGTTTCTGCGTGCCGACGCCGTTCTTGCGGCCTTCGGCGCCAAGGCGGCGAAACGTCCCGTGAAGGTCGCTCTTCCTCGTCCCTTCCTTCCCAACAACACCACGCATCGTCCCGCAACGATCCAACGGATCAGGATCGGGGCTGGCCGCGATGGAAAGATCACGGCAATCGCCCACGAGAGCTGGTCCGGCGATCAGCCGGGCGGCCAACTGGAGACGGCCGCCATGCAGACGCGTCTTCTCTATGCCGGCGAAAACCGCATGACGGCGATGCGGCTGGCGACGCTACACCTGCCGGAAGGCAATGCCATGCGGGCCCCCGGTGAAGCGCCGGGGCTCATGGCGCTTGAAATCGCCATGGACGAAATGGCCGAAAAGCTGGGCATCGATCCGGTGCAGTTTCGAATCCTGAACGACACCCAGGTGGATCCGGAGAAACCCGAGCGTCCGTTTTCTCGCCGGGACCTGGTCGGCTGTCTCAAGCTCGGAGCCGAGCGCTTCGCCTGGAACCGCCGCGGCAAGCCTGGAACGCACCGCGACGGCAGGTGGCTGATCGGGACGGGCGTCGCCGCCGCTTTCCGCAACAACCTGCTGCTTCCCTCCGGAGCCCGCGTTCGTCTGGACCGGGAGGGTGTCGTCACCGTCGAGACTGATATGACCGATATCGGGACCGGCAGCTATACGATCATCGCCCAGACTGCCGCGGAGATGATGGGCCTGCCGATCGACAAGGTGGCCGTGCAACTCGGCGATTCCCGGTTTCCGGTCTCCGCGGGCTCCGGCGGCCAGTTCGGCGCGAACTGTTCGACCTCAGGCGTCTATGCCGCCTGCGTCCAGTTGCGCGAAAAGGTGGTCCGGAAGCTTGGGCTCAACGCTAGTGACGTCGTGTTCGAAAACGGCGCGGTACGTTCCGGCGCCAGATCGGTTCCGCTTGCCGAAGCCGCTGGTCCCGACGGACTTGTCGGAGAGGACAGCATCGAATGGGCCTCGCTTTCCGACAGCCACCAGCAGTCCACTTTCGGCGCGCATTTCGTCGAGGTCGGCGTTGATGTCGCGACAGGCGAAAGCCGCATCCGCCGCATGCTCGCCGTCTGCGCTGCCGGCCGGATTCTCAATCCGATCACGGCCCGTAGCCAGGTGATTGGCGCGATGACGATGGGCGCCGGCCTGGCAATTTCGGAAGAGCTGGCGGTCGATACCCGTCGCGGCTTCTTCGTCAACCACGACCTCGCCGGCTACGAGGTGCCCGTCCATGCCGACATCCCCCACCAGGAGGTGATCTTCATGGACGAGACGGATCCGATGTCGTCGCCGATGAAGGCGAAGGGCATCGGCGAACTTGGCCTCTGCGGCGTTTCCGCAGCGATTGCCAACGCGATCTACAATGCGACCGGCGTTCGGTTGCGCCATTATCCGATGACGCTCGACAAGCTGCTCGGGGGACTTCCGGAGGTCGCATGATATTGGTCGGCGGCCTACCTGGCCGCCGCCGTATCTTCAAGGACAACCGCAGACCAGCTGTTCTCGCCCACGGTGAAGCGGCCAGATCACCGCCGCCCTCCCGTTGGCAATCCGGCGATCAGCGGCAGACGCGGGTGGTCTTGACGACGACCCGGCCGTGGTAACGGGTCTTCACCTTCTTGACCATGCAATCATGACGGGGACGATGCGGACGGTAGACTTCGCGAACGGTATGACGGGGAGCGACCCGCTCATTGGTGGTGATGGTGACGCTGGCCGCGTTGGACGGGCCGGCGACGGTAAGGATGGAAGAAATGGCCAGAGCCGATGCGATAAGCAGGTTCTTCATGGATGATTCCTCAATGTTTTGCGAGGCATGAACGCAGATTGAGGTTTCGGGTTCCAGGAAAAGCATTGGGACTGAAGTCCTATATCTAGTTTTCAACCGGCCGTTTTCTCATTCAAGGCTACAACTTGATGGCTCCGGTCGACGCCGAAAAAATTCCTACCTGAGCAATCCCTGGCCGCCGTCCACATAGATCGGCGTGCCGGTCACATGGCGGGATCGGTCGGAGGCGAGGAAAGCGATCACTTCGGCCACGTCCTCGCTTTTTCCCGGCTTGCCGTCGCTGATCGGGACCTGGCCTTCGGGCCATTTCACGGGGATCGCGGTTTCCTCCTCGTGGCGGAGATCGGTGTTCTCGCCGATATTGGTCTCAATCTCGCCGGGGCAGACGGCGTTGACGCGGATATGATGTTTGCCGAGTTCCAGCGCCAACTGCTGCACCATCGCCACCTGCGCGGCCTTGGTGGCGGTATAGGCGGTCGCACCGGGGGTCGTGAAGGTTCGGTTGCCATTGATCGAGGATACGACGACGATCGACCCGGCCCCCTGTGCCTTCAGATGCGGCACGGTGAAGTGAAGCGTCAGGTAGGTGCCGCGCAGGTTGACGGCGATCGTTTTGTCGAATTCTTCCGGCTTGAGGTCGTCGATCGGCGCCCAGACGCCGTTGATGCCGGCATTGGCGACGACAATGTCGAGCCGCCCGAATTTCTCCGCAAGCTTATCGACCGCCTCGCGCATCCGGTTTTCATCGGAAACGTCGGCAACGAGCACCAGCGCCTCCCCGCCAGCCTTCTCGATTTCCCGGGCGGTCCTGTCGATCTCGCTTCTCGTATGGCCGAGCAGGCCGACTTTTGCCCCTTCCGCCGCGAGTTTGAGGGCGGCAGCCTTGCCGATACCCGAGCCCGCCCCCGTTACCAAAGCCACCTGAGATTTGAGTTCCATGAGCCCATCCTGTCGCCGGATCGCCGCTTCTGTCGCGCGACAACGAACGGCAAGGGATGGCCCAAGGTTCCGCGGATCAGGCCGGATACCGCTCGCTGAGGATACGCAGGCCCTCGGCGAATTTCGAGCCGTCGCCGCCCATCCGGCGCATCTGGTCAAGATTGTCGGTAAGGTCGGCGCGTTTCACTGGCCGGGCGAGCGGATTCTCGATCGAACGGCGGACGAAGGCGAAGTATTCCTCGCCGTCGCGCTTGCTCATCGCATCGACCGCATCGACGACCGCTTCCGAAAAGCCCTCTTCGCGCAGCCTCTCGAATGTCCAGCCGGGGCCTTTTTCGACCACGTCATGCAGCCAGGCGACCTGTTTTTCCTCTTCACCGGCGACGTTTTCAGCGACTCGTCTGACGTGATCGATGAACGGACCGCCGGTCTTCGACGATTGTCCTGCATGCGCCCGGGTCGCGATGGCGATCGCCTTGTCGATCTGTTCGGACATCTGTTTGTCTCCCTTCAGTTCGGCGGCTGTCTCTGGGGCCGGTGGGTGACGATTGCGTCAATTGCGATCTTCCTCGAACTGCGGGACGGGGAGCGGGGTAAGCCAGTTCTCCCGCCGCTTCACCCATATCTCATAGACCGGTTCGAGATCGGTCGGCGCCATGTCGAGAGAGCCGACACGAATCTCGATCTCGTCACCGTCGCTCTCGTTGAAGACGCGCGAGCCGCATTCGGGGCAGAAGCCGCGCCCGTGGAAATACCTGACCTCGCCCGTGCTCTCAAAGCCATGCCGTGGCCAGATGGCGAACGTGACGAAGCTTGAGCCGCTTTCCTTGCGGCAATCGGCGCAGTGGCAGAGCCCGATCCTGAGCGGTGCATCTTTCACGGAATACCGCACCTTGCCGCAAAGGCAGCTTCCAGACCGGATGATCATTCTCGCTCCTCCTTCTTTTTCGCCCGGAAACGCAGTTAGGGCAGGGGAGGATGAAGGGAAGATGAGGCTGGTTCAGGGCCGGGTCGATGGCGGCCGGGGAGCCGGGATGGAACGGAACGGCTCGACCGGCGTTTGAAGCGGGCACTCAGATGGATCGTCGCCATGCGCTCATTTATCGCCTCCGCCGCATTTACCGCGTTTGCCTTTTCGCCGGGCTTGGCCCTGGCGGCCGAAGGCGATTTCTTGAAAACGCTTGCCGGCAACTGGAGCGGCAAGGGCACGGTTCTGACACGTATCGGGGCAAGCCCCATCGATGTCACCTGCAGCTTTACCTCGAAGGCCGGCGCGACCACCCTGTCGATGCAGGGAACCTGCCGGGGCCTGCTGGTCGTCCGGCGCAGCATATCAGCCGACCTCCAGGCTTCGGATCGAGGTTATCGTGGCACCTATGTCGGTCCATCGGGCCAGCCATCGGTCCTTTCCGGCAACCGGCGAGGCAATGCGATCAATCTCGGCGTCCGCTGGGCGAGGGTAATCAACGGCGATCGGACAGCCAGCATGAGCATCGAGAAGGTCGGCAACGACCGCCTCAGGCTCCAGACGATCGACAGGGATCTTTCGAGCGGCAAATCGGTGGTGACCAGCCGTATCGATCTCAGCCGCTGACCGACCTGACGCTGGCGTCTGCCTTTACTCCACCTGTCCGAGCTTGCCGGGGTTCATGATGCCCTTGGGGTCGAGGGCTGCCTTAATGGCGTTCATCATGTCGACGGCATCCCCATGTTCGCGGCGGAGATATTTCAGCTTGGAAATGCCAATCCCGTGTTCGCCGCTGAACGTACCGCCCATGTCGATGGCGCGCTGGTAGAGACGCTCGGCGAGCCGTTCCGCTTCCGCGAGCTCTTCCGGGATTTCCGGCTTGATCAGGTAGCCGACATGGAAATTGCCGTCGCCCACATGGCCGATGATCTTGCCAATCACGAAGGAATTGTCGATGTCCTCGCGGGCGGCAAGCACCGCTTCGGCAAGCCGCGAGATCGGTACGCAGACGTCGGTCGTGAAGGCCTTGCAGCCGGGGCGCAGCGTCTGGTTGGAATAGATCGTCTCGTGACGCGCCTTCCACAGCCGTTCGCGGTCTTCGGTGCGGGTCGACCAGGCGAAGTCCGAGCCACCGAATTCGTCGGCGATCTCGCGCACGGTGTTCGACTGTTCCTCCACCCAGCGCGGACTGCCGTGGAATTCGAGGAACAGGGTTGGCGCGAGCCTCAGGGTGAGACCCGCGTGGCGGTTTGCCGCCTCAACCGCGACCTCATCCAAAAATTCGATGCGGGCGACCGGGATGCCGCTCTGGATGGTGGCGACGACCGCCTCGACCGCGCCGCGCATCGTCTCGAAGGCGCAGACGGCGGAGGCGATGGTTTCCGGGATCGGGTGCAGCTTGACGGTCACTTCGGTGATCACGCCGAGCGTGCCTTCGGCGCCGACATAAAGCTTGGTCAGGTCGTAGCCGGTCGAGGATTTCTTGGTACGGCGGCCGGTGGTGATGATCTTGCCCTGGGGGGTGACGACCCTGAGCGCCAGCACGTTTTCGCGCATCGTGCCGTAACGCACAGCGGTGGTGCCCGAGGCCCGCGTCGAGGCCATGCCGCCGAGCGAGGCGTCGGCGCCGGGATCTACGGGGAAGAACAGGCCGGTATCGCGGATATGGGCGTTCAGCTGCTTGCGGGTGACGCCCGCCTCGACCTGCACGTCGAAATCCTCGTGGTTGACCTGGACTATTCTGTTCATGCGGGTGAGGTCGAGCGAGATCCCGCCCTTCAGCGGGATCGTGTGGCCCTCCATCGAGGAGCCCGCCGCGAACGGGGTCACCGGGATGCCGGCCTCGAAACAGGCCGAGACGACGCGCGCTACCTCGTCCTCGTTTTCCGGATAGACCACCGCGTCCGGCAGCCTTGTCGGCTGGCGGGACATATCGTGGCCGTGGTGCTCGCGCACCGCTTCGGTGGTCGATAGCCGGTCGCCGAAATGGAGCCGCAGGGTGTCGAGGGTGGATTGCAGGGAGGTCATTTTTTCTCACCCGTCAGCATGCGGTGGTAACGCGAGCGGGCGATTTCCTGCCGCGTGATGAATTCGAGGAGAACGGGCACGCCCCTTTGTGTCTGCTCGATGCCGCGCTTGATCGCCGGGATGATCTCGGCGGGATCGGTGACGCGTTCGCCGTAACCGCCAAGCGCACGGGCGAAGGCGGCGTAGTCGCCGGAAATGTCGGTCGAGCGGTACTTTTCCGTAGACACCTTCATGATCGGCAGTTCCATCGCCATCGAGAAATTGTTGAGCAGGATCGACAGGATCGGCAGGCGTTCGCGCACCGCGGTTTCGAAATCCATGCCGGTAAAGCCGATCGCCGCGTCGCCCCAGACATTGATGCAGAGCTTGTCCGGATGCATCAGCTTGGCGCCCATGGCAAGGCCAAGGCCGTAACCGAGCTGGGTGGACTTGCCCCAGCCGATATAGGTGAGCGGCTTCACCGACTTCCAGAACGGCGAAAGCTGGTCGCGCGGGCTGCCGGCATCATGCGTGATGATGGTGTTTTCGATATCAACCGTGTGCTGCAGGTCCCAGAGGACGCGGTAGGGGGAGAGCGGCGCTTCGGGTGCCGTCAGCTTCGGCATCCATTCCGCCAGCCACTCGGCCTGAACCTTGGCGATCTCGGCTGCGACGTCAGTGTGATCGCGCGGCTCGATCTTGCGGGCTTCGAGCTCGGCGAGAACCGCGTCGAGCGTCAGTGCGGCATCGCCGACCAGCGCCACCTTGGCTTCGAGATCCTTGTTGACATGGTCGGGATCGAGCGTCGCGTGGATGACGGTCTTGTCGAGCGGCATCTGCACGCCGAAGGCGGTCTCGGTGAATGAGCAGCCGATGCCGAAGATCAGGTCGGAGGTATCGAGGAAATGGCGCAGCGTCTTGGAGATCGCCGCACCGCCGGCGCCGACCGACAGCGGATGGGTTTCCGGAAAGGCGCTCTTGCCTTCGAGGCTGGTCGAGACCGGGATCGCCAGAAGTTCGGCTAGCTGTTTCAGCTGCGGCCAAGCCTCGGCATAATGGATGCCCTGGCCGGCATAGAGGATCGGGCGCTTGGCGGCGAGCAGCAGATCGACGGCGTCGCGCACGGCGGCCGGATCCGGTCCGTAGCGGGTGGAGAGAACCGGCCGGTAGTTCAGCGGCTCCGGCACTTCGTCCTGCCACATGTCGTTCGGGATCTCGACCAGAACCGGACCGCCGCGGCCGTTGCGCAGCTTCGAGAAGGCGCGGCGGAAGATGTTGGGGATTTCGGCGGCGGAGGTGATCGGCTCGGCGGACTTGGTGATGTCACGCATCGAGCGGCTCGCATTGTAGTTCGGATCGACATGTGCAACGCGGCGCTCGTAGCCCATGGGCAGGACGAGCAGCGGCACGGATTCCGAATAGGCCTGGGCGATGCCGCCATAGGCGTTTTCGGTGCCCGGTCCGAGCTGCATGGCGAAGACGCCGATCGTCTTGCCGGAGCTCAATCGCGACATGGCGTCGGCCATATGCAGGCCGTGACGTTCCTGGCGCACGATGATCGGGCGGATATCGCCCATGGCCGCATGTTCGAGAACGTGGTTCACGGGGTAACCGCAAATGATCTCGATTCCCTCGCGCTTCAGGATTTCCACGATGGCGTCGGCAACTTTCATGAGCTTCTCCTCCCCGGAGACGTGATCGATTACAAATGAGGTTGGAAATCGTGCGCCGTCCAGGCGCCCGGATGGCGCACGGGTGCACGGCGGGCCTGGTCGGTATTCAACAGCCCGCTCTGGCCGAGCGTGATGCGGTATTCCTCGATGAAGGCCTGCGCCATGTGGGCGGCTCCATGATCGCCAAGTGCGGCAAGGCCGAGCATGAAGGCACGACCGGCAAAGGACGAATGAGCGCCGCAGGCAACCGCGCGCACCATATCGACGCCGGACACGACGCCGCTGTCGAACAGCACCGTGCCGCGGGTGCCGACGGTCCGGGCGATTTCCGGCAGGACGTCGATGGTCGCCGGCGCCGCGTCGAACTGGCGGCCGCCGTGGTTGGAGACGACCACGCCGTTCAAGCCGAGTTCCAGCGCCTTTTCGGCGTCGGCCGGGTGCATGACGCCCTTGACCATCATCGGCCCGGGCCATGTGTCGCGCAGCCGGGCGATCTGCTCCCAGGGGAAGCCGCCGCCGATATGTTTCTGCACGAAGGCGGAGGTGGTCACGCGGTCCGGCGCGCCGGCGAAACCGGCCATGTTGGCGAAGGTCGGCATGCCCTTGCGGCGGATCGCGTCCAGCCAGAAGGGGGCCGCGGCGGCGGCCATCATCGTTTTCGGCGTCAGCTTGAAAGGCATGGTGAGACCGTTGCGAAGGTCACGCGGGCGCTTGGCGCGCACCGGCACATCCAATGTCGCGACCAGTACCTTGGCCCCGGCGACGCGGGCGCGGGCGGCCATTTCCAGGCTGTACTGGTGATTGTTCGGTGCCATTGGATAGAGCTGGAACCACGTGACGTCGGGCGCCCATCCCACCACCTTTTCAATGGTCGAGCAGGCCAGCGTGCCGACCATGTAAGGGATGTTGTGGGCCTGCGCAGCCTTGGCGAAACGTTCGGTCGCGCCCGGCCACATCATGCCGTCGAACCCGATCGGCGAGATGCCGATAGGGGCGGCGTAACGATGGCCGAAAAGCTCGACGGAGGTATCGACCTCGGACACGTCGATGCCGTAGCGCGGAACGATTTCGACCGCCTGCAGCGCAGTGCGGTTTCGGTTGAGGCCGGTTTCATCGCCGGCGCCGCCCTGCAGAAATTCATAGGCGAAACGCGGAATCCGCCATTTTGCCCGTTTCTCCAGGTCGCCGACCATTGGATAACGCCGGCGGAGTTCCGCCAACGTCTCTATCGTCCCTGCGTCGTCTTCGGCTCCCCCCATGATCGACGCCCCCCTAGTAGGAAACCATGACTTCGAGCATGGCCTGCCTGCCGCTCCTGGTCGCGGCAAGTGCCCGCTGCAGCGCCGCCGGCAGGTCGGCACCGGTCTCGACGCGTTCGGCATGGGCGCCATGGGCGCGGGCGACGGCGGCATAGTCGGGAGCCGGGTCGAGCGCGGTGATCGGCATGGTGTTGGCGGTCGCCGCACTTCCGTCCGGATACATGTAGAGCGTCGAGCGGCGCACGGCGTTCCAGATGCCGTTATTGAAGACGATCGTCAGCAGCGGCAGCTTCAGCGCGGTTGCCGTCTGGTGGCAGGCGACAGGGTTGGCGAACATGTAGGAACCGTCGCCGATCGTGGCGATCACCTGGCGGCTGCGGTCTGCGAGCTGGGCGCCGAGGGCCGCGGTGAGGCCAAAACCGAGGCCGCCGGACAGCGGCGTCGAGAAATAGGACTTCGGATACCTGAAGCTCATCACGGTGGGATCGATGCCGAGTTCGTTTACGACAGTCGTTTTCTCGTCCATGATGTCGGAGACGCAGCGGCTGACATAGGCCGGCGTCATCGGCGAACCGTTACCGAGCGCTGCCCGCTTGTCTGCCGTCTCGGCCTGAGCCGCCTTGATTTTCGCCCACTTTTCGCGACGCTCGGAGAAGGTCTCCGACGCCGGTACGCGCTCCGCCATGGCGGCAGCAAGCGCTGCGATCGTCTTGTTGGTGCCGCCGGCAAGCGCGATGTCGATCTCGAAGCTGCGGATCGGCACGCGGCTATGCTGCGGGTCCGGCCCGATGGCGATAACCCTGGCGCCTTCGGCAAGGCCGGTATGATCGGAAATCCACGGCACGGCGGCATTGATGACGACGACGACGTCGGCTTCCTTCAGCACCTGGGTGGAGTCTCGTCCGATCATCATCGGGTGGTCGCTCGGCAGCGCCAGGCGCGTCGCCCACATTTCAACGGTCGGCAGTGCGAATTTCTCCACGAAGCCGGCGAGCGGTTCGAAATCGGCAGCGAGCTCCGGGCTCTGGGTGATAATCAGCGGGTTCTTCGCCTTGGCGAGCAGGTCGGCGGCCTCGGCGACCAGTACCGGATCGGCCGGGCCGAAGGTCGTCGGGGTCACCGTCGAGCGGTGATTGGCCTCGATCTCCGTGCCTTCGGCCAGCGCCTCGCGCGGCAGGCTCAAATAAACCGGGCCGCGCGGCTCGCTCATGGCGATGCTCATGGCGCGGTCGATGACGATGCCGGCCTGTTCCGGGTAGCGCAGTTCGTAGTCCCATTTGACCACTTCGCGCACCATGCCGCCCTGGTCGAACATTTCCTGGCCCCAGTGGATCGGCGAGGAACGCGAGCCGAAACGGCCGGCTTCGGTGATCGGTGTCCGGCCGGAGAACATCATGACCGGCACGTTTTCGGAACGGGCGTTGATCAGGCCCATGACAGAGTTGGCAAGGCCGACATTGACATGGACGATGACGCCGGCAGGCTTGCTGGTCATCAGGTAATAGCCATGCGCCATGCCGACCGCGACACCCTCATGCGGGATGACCAGGGCTTCCGGCATCTCCAGGCCGCTTTCCGGCTGGCGCGCATAGGCTTCGATGATCGACGGGAAATCGGTGCCGCCATTGGCGAACAGGACATCGATCCCGGCGGCTTTCATGTGGGTCAGAACGGCCTCGGCGGCGAATGTGCCGGTCGGTTTTTCGTGTTTCATGCTGCGATCCTCGTGGAAATTCTTGAAAACCCGCCGGAACTGGTCCTCAGGTGATGCTGACCGTCTTGGTGACCATATAGGCCTCGACGCCCTCGATCCCGACTTCCGAACCGTGGCCGCTCGCCTTCACCCCGCCGAACGGCGTTTCCGGCATGGAGATGTTGAAGGAGTTGATGCCGACCATTCCCGCTTCCAGCGCATCGGAAAGTTTTGCGATGGTCTTGTGCGAATTGGAGAAGGCATAGGCCGCAAGGCCGTAGGGCAGGTCGTTCGCCTTGGTGACCGCGTCGTCGAAATCCGAAAAACGGTTGAGCACGGCAACCGGGCCGAACGGCTCCTCGGTCATGATCCGCGCGTCGCTTGGCACATCGGAGAGAACCGTCGGGGCGAAGAAGAAACCTTCATTGTTGATGCGGTGGCCGCCGGCCAGAAGCTTGGCACCCTTGGAGGTCGCGTCCTGTACCAGCGCCTCGATCGCGTCGCGGCGGCGACCGTGGACCAGCGGACCCATGCCGGTTGCCGGATCGAGGCCGTCCCCGACCTTGATCTTCGAGGCGCGCTCGGCAAAACCGGCGCAGAAGGCCTCGTAGGATTTGTCCTGCACATAGAAGCGGGTCGGCGAGACGCAGACCTGACCGCCGTTGCGGTATTTGCGCTGAACCGACATGTCGAGCGCTGCCGTCTGGTCGGCATCGTCGAAGACGAGCACCGGCGCATGGCCGCCGAGTTCCATCGTCGTGCGCGTCAGGCTTTCCGAGGCGAGGCGGATAAGATGCTGGCCGACCGGGACCGAACCGGTGAATGAGATCTTGCGGATGACCGGCGAGGCGAGCAGGTGCCGCGAGATGAAGTCCGGCACGCCATAGACGACGGCGATGACGCCGGCCGGAACGCCCGCATCGAGAAGGCATTGGGCGACGGCTGCTGCCGATGCCGGGGCCTCTTCGCCGGGCTTGTAGATCATCGTGCAGCCGGCTGCGAGCGCCGAGCCCATCTTGCGGGCGGCATTGCCGACCGGGAAATTCCATGCCGAGAAACCCGCTGTCGGGCCGACCGGCTCCTTGACAACCTGGAAGCGGGTTTCGCCGATGCGGCCGGGAATGACGCGGCCGTAGGTGCGGCGGCCTTCCTCGGCGAACCACTCCATTTCTTCCGTGGCGAAATGCGTCTCCAGTCGGGCCTCGGCGATCGGCTTGCCCATTTCGAGCGTCGCGAGTGTGGCGATCTCTTCCTGCCGGTCGTGCATAAGCTGGGCGGCGCGCTTCAGGATACGACCGCGTTCGCGCGGGCTCGTCGCGCGCCACAGCGGAAAGGCGCGTTTGGCAGCCTCGAGCGCCTGGTCGAGATCTTGCGCCGTCGCATGCGGCACCATGCCGATCGCCTTTTCGGTGGCCGGATTGATGAGGGGGTGCGTTTCGCGGGCGCCATTCTCCAGCCAGACGCCGTCGATCAGCAGCCGTGCGGAAACGTAAGCCTCGGACGAGGGGACGGAATTGGTCGCGATATTCATGGTGGTTTCCTCCGGCGTCATGAGACGAGTGCGGTTTACATTCGTCAATTTCGGGCTCTTCTCGAGCCCGGCTACCTCATCCCTCTCCAAGGAGATAAAGCAGGGACCCTGATATTGTCAATTACGACATTTCGCGCAGCCTCAGATAGCCACCGTACCGCCGTCGATCGGGATTACCGTTCCGGTCATGAAACTCGATGCCCTCGATGCCAAAAGCAGGGCAAGGCCCATGATCTCGTCCGGCTCGGCAATGCGGCCGAGCGGCACGGTGTCGGCGAAGGCCTTTTCCACCGCCGGTTCGCGGATGCGGCCGCCGGCGATATTGGTGCGGAAGGGGCCGGGGGCGATGCCGTTGACCAGCACGTTATAGGGCGCCAGTTCCCAGGAGGCCTGCTTGACGAGATTGACGACGGCGCCTTTGCTGGATGCATAGGCGTAGCCGGTCATCGGATCGGCGCGCAGGCCGGCGATCGAGGCGATCGCGACGATGCGGCCTTGTCTCTGCTTCTTCATATGCCTGGCGGCCGACTGGATTGCGACGAACGTGGCGGTGAGGTTCACGTCCATTACCTTGTTCCACAACTCGTCACTGACATTCTCGATCGCGCCGGCCTCGGTGCGGGAATTGGGGCCGCCGCTGATGCCGGCATTGGCAACGAGGATATCGAGGTGTCCGTGCTTTCCGGCGATACCGTCGATCGTCTCGCGCAGGGCCGTGCTATCGGAAACATCGACCTGATGGCTTTCGGCGGAAAAGCCCTGGCCGTTCAACCATTGAGCGGCGGCGGCCAGCGTCTCGGCATTGAGGTCGAGCAATGCCACATGCGCGCCGTTGGCGGCCAGCGTCTTGGTGATCGCAAGCCCAAGGCCGCTCGCCGCGCCCGTCACGATCGCTACCTGACCATGGAGATCAAACAGTTTTTCGGCCTGCATTTCTATCCTCCCTGCGAACCGGGCGAACATGATCCTCCCCACCCGGGCGGCGCTTACTTTGTATGCAATTATCGAAGATGCAAGTTAGAAATTTGCTATTATCAATCAAAATTTGACAGAATCATATTGACCCGCCTGCCAAGGTTATACAGATTGCCCCCAATACAGGCATTCGGGTGGGTGCAGAGGAGCGCTCGCCGTCCGTGATAACCGGCTCTTGGGAGGGGCGGAAACCGATGAGCTTTGCCGAAAGCACGCAAACGATAAACGGCTGCAAAGTCCGGTTCATGCGGAAAGGAACTGGTGCGCCGCTCCTGTTCCTGCATGGCACGAGCGGCGCCTCGCGCTGGCTGCCATTCATGGACAAGCTCTCCGAAACCCATGAGGTCATTGTGCCGGAACATCCAGGTTTCGGCGCCTCCGACAGTCCCGAATGGCTCGACAATATTTCGGACCTCGCCTTCTTTTATCTGGATGTCATCGACCATCTCGGTCTTGAGAAGGTCAACCTTGTCGGCACGTCGATCGGCGGCTGGCTGGCGGCCGAGATCGCCATCCGCAATGCGACCAAGCTCAGTTCCCTGACCGTCGTGGCACCTGCCGGGATCCGGGTGAAGGGCGTGCACAAGGGGGACGTCTTCATGTGGAACCCGGAAGAGACTGCACGCAACCTCTTCCACGACCAGTCGTTTGCGGAAGCGATGCTGGCGGTTCCGCAGACCAGGGAGGGGATGGAAATTCTGCTGAAGAACAAGCTGACCTCGGCCAAGCTCGCGTGGGAGCCGCGTTTCCTCAATCCCGACCTCCACAAGTGGCTGCATCGCATTCCGGCGCCGACGCTGATCGTCTGGGGGGACGACGACAAGGCAATGCCGGTCGGTTATGGTCCGGCATGGCGCGACCTCATTCCCAATTCGCGGCTCGAGATCATCGAGAACTGCGGACATCTGCCGCAGATCGAGAAGGCCGACCGTTTCGTCGAACTCGTCAATGGCTTCATCGGGGAGGTTACGCGATGAAATTCTACTTCATGCACCTGATGCCCTATGCGGATCTGGATCTGTCCTATGACGAGAAGCACAATTCCGCCTGGGTCACCCTGCCGAACAGCTACTACGACCCGAAGAAGGGCCATCAGCTCTACAACCGCTATCTGGACGAGCTTGAATATGCCGACCAGCTCGGTTTCGACGGCATCTGCGTCAACGAGCACCATTCGAACGCTTATGGCCTGATGCCGATCCCCGGCGTCATGGCCGGCGCTCTCGCCCGCCGCACCAAGAACGTCAAGATCGCCATTCTCGGCCGTGCCCTGCCGCTTCTCAACAACCCGCTCACCGTCGCCGAAGAATTCGCGATGGTCGATAACATCACCGGCGGCCGCCTGATCGCCGGCATGGTGCGCGGCATCGGCGCCGAATACCATTCCTGGGGCGTTAACCCGGCGTTTTCGCACGAGCGTTTCCAGGAAGCCCACGACCTCATCCTGCAGGCCTGGACGCAACCCGGCCCGAGCGTCTTCGAGGGCAAGCACTACAATTTCGAATATGTGAACGTCTGGCCGCGGGTCTACCAGGACAACCCGCATCCGCCGATCTGGATCCCCAGCCAGGGGTCGAGCGAGACGATCGAATGGGCCGCGCATCCGGATCGCAAGTACACCTATCTCCAAACCTTCGCCTCGGTTTCGACCGTCGCCCGCTACATGAAGATGTATAAGGACGTCGCTGCCGGCTACGGCTACGAGGCGACCGAGGACCAGCTCGGCTGGTCGCTGCCGCTCTACGTCGCCGAGACCGACGAGATCGCCCGGAGGGAAGCCAAGGAGCATATCGAGGCCTTCCTACAGAAGTTCCTGCGCATGCCGATGGAAATGCTTCTGCCGCCCGGCTACACCTCGGCGAAGTCGATGGTGGGCGCGATGTCGGCCAAGGCCGGTCATTCGATGAAGCAGACGATCGACAGTGTCATCGAAGAGGGCAAGTTCATCTGCGGCAGCCCGGCGACGGTGCGCGAGAAGCTGGAAGAATACCAGGCCCAGATCGGTTTCGGCCATCTGCTGACGCTTCTGCAGTTCGGTACACTGCCGGCCGAGCTAACCCGCAAGAACATGGAGATCTACTCCAAGGAGGTCATGCCGTATCTGCGCAGCGTGACCGCCAGGCGGGCGGCATGAGGGGGATGTCGATTTGATGATTTTGGTAAGGCTATGAAGCCTTTGGGCGTAGCCATATCACCCAAGGTTCATCTTGATGTGCGATCACTATTGTCGTCATTTGAGCCGCAGGACCGCACTATTGTCACCCCCCAGTCGCTGCGGTCTTAGCGGCCGGCGCCCCAAAAGCCGGCCGCTCCCCTCGGGGCTATACCCCTTGTGCTAGGTCTTTTGGACGAATTGAGGACTTTGCAGTGGAGAGTACAATGGTGTTCTCCTAAGTCGAGCGTAGAAGAGGTTACGTCTTAGGAGAGGCCCGCGCAGGGGGAAAAGGCGCGGGCCTTTTTATTTTGCAGCACAGCATCAAAAAGTTGGTGCTATTTTTGAAATTCCATGCATGTTCGCCGCGGGCTGGGGCGAGACATGATTCCAAAAAACAACGATGGGTGCTCGGATGGTCTTCCGATTGGAGACGATTATTCCGAGTTTACCGATGGCGAACTCGAAGAGCTCGCTTTTGTGCTGATCCAGGCGCTGACCATTCCGCCACCGTCGGCCTGTTCCAGGTCGGGCGTTGCAGAGCCTGCCCCGCCACCGCCATCGGAATGAAGGGAAAGGCCTCCAGCCATGGCGGCCTCTTCGAGATCGGGGATGTCGATTTTCACCATCTCCGGCATCTCCTCGGCGGCCCGATTCTCTCGCCGACCGCCGATAGTCTGGTGTTTCCCCGCAACGCCTGTATTAGGAGGCTTCCAACACACGACGACGAGATAGGCCAATGCTTCCCTGGATCCAGCTTGACAGCGCAACCATTCCCGGAGAGGGCGGCGAGCTGCGCCTGAAGCAGCGCGGGTCCGAATTTTCGATCATGCTCGGCTCGACCGAGCTGATGAACAGCCGGCTGAGCGGTTCGGAAGAGGCGCTGGCGACGCTCTCCTGCGAGCGGATTGCCGGCCGGACAAATACTCATATGCTGATCGGCGGTCTCGGCATGGGATTTACCCTGCGGGCCGCCCTGAGCGCTCTGCCGGGCGATACCAGGGTCACCGTCGCGGAACTGGTTCCGGCCGTGGTGGACTGGGCGCGCGGGCCGATGGCTGATTTTCACAAGGGCACGCTCGACGATCCGCGTGTCGATATTCATGTCGGCGACGTCGGCGCGCTGATCCGGTCGCGCAACGCCGCTTACGATGCCATCCTGCTCGATGTCGACAACGGCCCCGACGGGCTGACGCGGGCCTCCAACGATGGCCTCTACAACCACGCCGGTCTTCGAGCCGCCAAGGCTGCGTTGCGCGACAACGGCGTCCTAGCCGTCTGGTCGTCGGCGCCGGATGCCGCCTTCACCCGCCGGCTGCGGGACGTGGGATTTACCGCCGAGGAGATTTATGTGCGCGCCAACGGCAAGCGGGGCGGGCGACACGTCCTGTGGATGGCCACCAATCGGTAGCAGTCGGCAACTGCCGGTCCGCGGGAGCCTAAAGAAAGCGGAGCTGCCGCACTCATTTCGCTCCGTCTTCATGCGCCAGCGAGCCCGAAGCGGTCGGCAGCAGCGAGAAGAGATGGGCGTTCATCGCCGCCTGCGCCCATTCGGGATTGCGGGCTCTCAGCGCGGCGAGGATTTCCCGGTGCTGGGCATGGGTGCGGCGGGTGCGAACCTCGACCGGCTCCGAATAACGGTTGAAGATCGAAGCCGGCAGTTCCAGCGAGGAGGCGAGGATCTTTTCGAGCCTCGGGCTTTCGGCGGCGGCGGCGATCACTGCGTGGAATTCGGCGTTGAGCTTGTCGAACCCTTCGAGATGCTCGTTCCAGCCGAGTTCCTCGAACTGGGTCTCCATCACCCGTTCCAGATCCTGAAGCCGCTGCAGGTCGGCTTCCGAAATGCGAATGGCGGCGCGGCTGGTCGCATGGCCTTCGAGAATGGCGCGCAGGCGAAAGATCTCGATCGCGTCGTCGAGAGAGAAATCCGCGACGATCCCTCGTCGATAGCGTTCCAGCACGACGAGGCCCTCGGCATTCAGACGGTTCAAAGCCTCCCGGATCGGCGTGCGGGAAACGCCGATTGCAGCGGCGAGCTGGTTTTCGAGCAGCTTGTCGCCAGAACGCATCTCGCCGGTGAGGATCAGGTGCCGGATGCGATGATAGGCGGTTTCGACGGCGCTCTGCGTCGCCACGTCCTTGGCTCCGTCTCTGGTTGTCTCGTTCGTCAAGCCGCCACCCGTTCCTCTCATGATGATCCGGGAGATTACGATAAACTTTCCCCTGAGGCCAATCGTCAAGAAGTGTATACCAGATGATCTATAAATGCTTCTGGATGGCGATACGTTCTTGACTTTCGATATAAAGGTATACAAATATTCCTCAGGAGGCCTGATAAGGCAATCGGCTGCGGCCGAAGGAGGAGACCGCCATGACGCAGACCCGCAAACCCTTTGTCGTCGGTATCGGTGGGACCCAGCGCCCCGGCTCGAGTTCCGAACTCGCCCTGCGCTACTGCCTCGTGGCTGCCGAAAATGCCGGCGCGGAAATCGACCTCATCTGCGGACCCGAACTCGAACTGCCGCTCTTCGACCCGGGCGTGACGCACCGCACTCCGGCCGCCCTTCGCCTGCTCCAGTCGCTTCGCCGCGCCGACGGCATCATCATCGCGACGCCGAGCTATCACGGCGGCATGTCCGGCACGATCAAGAATGCCATCGACTATACGGAAGACATGCGGGGCGACGTCCGCTCCTATTTTGACGGCCGTGCCGTCGGCTGCATCGTCTGCGCCGCCGGCGATCAGGCGCTCGGCGCAACGCTGATCGGCCTGCGCTCGGTCGTGCATGCCTTGCGCGGCTGGCCGACCCCTTATGCGGCAACCATCAAGTCCAACGAGAAACCTTTCGTCGACGGCAAACCGGCCCGCCGCGAGGTTGCGCAGCCGCTCGAAATCGTCGCTTCTCAAGTCGTCAGCTTTGCTGAAATGGCGATCGCCAGCCGGATCGACGATGTCGCGCCGCGCCTCGTCGCCAGCAACTGATCCCATTTCCAATCGTCATCGTCGGATCCGTTTTGCCTTCATCCGGCGACGGTCTCAGCGGAGCTTTCCATGAAGTTCAACTTCTTCCACCTGATGCCCTATCCGGACTACGACAAGCTGCCGCATGAATGGCCGGTCAGCACGCACGGGATAGACAGCACCCGCATCCAGGCGCTCTACAACGAATATATCGACGAGATGGTCGATGCCGAGAACTACGGTTTCGACTGGGTGGGCTGCAACGAGCACCATTTCAGCCCATACGGCCTGATGTCGAACCCGAACCTGATCGCCGGCGCGCTTGCCCGTCAGACCTCCAAAGCGAAGATAGCGATCGTCGGCAACCTTCTGCCGCTTTTGAACCCGGTCCGCGTCGCCGAAGAATATGCGATGATCGACGTGATGTCGGGCGGCCGCCTGATCGCCGGCTTCCTGCGGGGCATCCCGCACGAATACATTGCCTACAACATCCCGCCGAGTGAATCCCGCAGCCGGCTGCGGGAAGCGACCGAGCTGATCATCAAGTGCTGGACCGAGGACGAACCGTTCGGTTGGGAAGGCGAGCACTATCAATTCCCGGCGGTCTCCATCTGGCCGAAGCCGATCCAGAAGCCGCATCCGCGCATCCTGATGTCCGCCAGCAACGCGGAATCGGCCGAGTTCGTCGCCAAGATGCGCGCCATCATGGGCATCACGCTGATCCAGGACCTGTCGATCGCCAAGGCTGCGGTCGAGAATTTCAAAAAGACCGCCCGCTCCTACGGCTGGGAGCCGACACCGGACGACATCCTAGTCGGCCAGCAGATCTGCATCGCCGACACGGACGAGGAGGCAAGGCACCACATGGCCGCCGCCCAGACCTATTTCCACCAGACGCTGATGCGCCCGCAGCGCTCCGCCCAGCAGCTCGTTCTAGGGCAGAGCCGCTACTACACCGAGGCCGATGCCGGCGAGAACTTCCAGAAGCGCCTCGCCACGCTGCGCGGCCGCACGGTGGAAGAGCAGATCGAGGCTGGTTCGATCATCTGCGGCAGCCCGCAATCGGTGATCAGGCAGATCAAGCGCCTGCGCCAGGAACTGGATTGCGGCCTGCTGAACCTGACGATCAAGGTCGGCAACATGCCGGGAAGCGTCGTGCGCCGCGGCATGGAACTGTTCCGCGACCGCATCGCCCCCGAAGTCGCCGGCCTGTAAGAGGAGTTTGATCCATGGCCTTTGAATTGAAGACGATCGAGCTTTCCCGCGGCAAGCTCTCCTATCATGTCGGCGGCGCCGGCACGCCGGTCGTCTACCTGCATGCCGCCGGCGGCGTGATGCTGACCGAGCCGCTGAAGTCGCTGACCGGTAGCCACACGGTCTATGCGCCGATCTGCCCCGGCTTCGACGGCACGGAGGGCAACGACAGCCTGAAGACGGTGCAGGACTGGGTGGCCATGGTCGCCGAGTTCGCCGAAAAGCTGGTTGGCCCGCGTTTCGACGTGATCGGTTCGTCCTTCGGCAGCTGGTCGGCTTTGTGGCTTGCCGCCGAACATCCGAAAATGGTCGATCACCTGATCCTCGGAGTGCCGGCCGGCTTCCGCTTCGGGGGCAGGGGTGGTCTCCCCGCCGATCCGGAAGAGCGTTTCAAGGCGCTCTACGCCCATCCGCAGAAGATCAGGTCGGTGCCGAAATCGCCTGATGTCATGGCCATTAACGGCAAAACCTACGAGCGCCTCGCCAATGATGTTCAGGTTGACGAGGCACTCAGTGCGCGCCTGCCCTCGATCGAGGCGGTCACGCTGATCCTGCTCGGCACCGAAGACAAGGTCGTGCCGGCGGAGGCAGGCGCGCACCTGAAGCGCAACATCCCGACATCGCAGCGCGCCTTCATCTTTGATGCCGCCCATTCGATCGAGGTCGATCAGCCGGAGCGCACGCTGCGGCTCTGGTCCGATTTCCTGAAGCGCGGCCCCGGCTATGTGCTCAATCAGGGGCCAGAGGCCGCCTGAGACGTAAATCCCTTCCCAGGGAAGCTTGGCCCAGACCTCGGTTTGGGCCTTTTTTCTTGTGGGACCCTTCGGTTTCCCCCATTCCGTGGGCTCGCCCGTCGTCAAAAGGAAAGGCTTGCGAAGCCAATTTCCGCAATTATGAGTTTTCAACATTGACGGATATAATGTGTCTATTATGAATTGATTTGCGTTTCGCTCCAGGAAGGCCCAAGAGCCGCATGCGGAATGCCATCGTCCGGGATATGTGGGACGATGTGAATGGGAGGAATGGCATGATCGGTGAAGACGTCAGGCGCAAGGAAGACAACCGGTTGATCACCGGCCAGGGCCAGTATGCCGACGACCTCCAATTCGAGAACACAGCTTATGCCGCCTTCGTCCGCTCGCCGCATGCACATGCAATCATCCGCAGTATCGACACTTCGGTTGCCCGCGACATGCCGGGCGTGCTGGCCGTCCTGACCGGCAAGGATATCGTTGCAGCCGGCATCGCGCCTATCCCGCACGCGATCGGCAGTTCGCAATTCGGCTCCGACATCCGCATCAAGAACCGCGATGGTTCCGAGCGCGCCCGCACCCAGCACCAGGCGCTGCCGACAGACAGGGCCCGCTTTGTCGGCGAGGCGGTCGCCATGGTCGTCGCTGAAAGCACCAATCTCGCCAAGGATGCCGCGGAAGCGATCGAGATCGACTGGGAGGAGCTGCCCTCCGTGGTGCGCGGCGTCGATGCGCTGGAAGAGGGCGCGCCGCAGCTTTGGGACCAAGTGCCCGGCAACAAGGCGATGGACGGCGAAGTCGGCGATAAGGCCGGCACCGCAGAGGCCTTCGCCAAGGCGGCGCATGTTCTCGAATTCACGAGCTGGGCTCAGCGCGTCACCGGCGTCCACATGGAGCCACGTTCCTCCTCAGCCGAATACGATCCGGAGACCGGCAAGTTCACCATCCACGCCTCGGGCGGCCACGGCGTCGTGATGATGCGAGAACAGATCGCGGCGTCTCTCGGCGTCGACATGGCCTTCGTGCGCGTTGTTGCGCCCCGCGATGTCGGCGGCAATTTCGGCACCCGCAACGCCACCTATCCGGAATTCGTGCTGCTCCCCTATGCGGCCAAGCTCACCGGCCGGCCCGTCAAACACCAAGCGGAACGCATCGAGGCGTTCTTGTCCGATTTCCAGGGCCGCGACCTGCATGTCAAGGCCAGGCTTGCGCTCGATGAAAACGGCAGGTTCCTCGCCTTCCATTCGGTCAATACCAGTAATATCGGCGCCCACACCGTCTCTTACACGCCCCTCAACAAGGGCATCCAGCTGATGACCAGCCTCTACCGCGTGCCGGTCGCGCATGTGGAATTTCGCGCGGCGATATCGAACACCGTGCCGACCATCCCCTATCGCAGCGCCGGGCGTCCGGAAGCCATGTACATCATCGAGCGGATGATCGACCTTGCCGCCCGCAAGTTCGGTTTCGACAGGGTGGAGCTGCGCCGCATCAACATGATCCCCGATGATGCTTCGCCCTATTCCAACCCGATGGGCGTCACCTACGACAATGGCGACTATATCGGCTGCATGGACAAGGTGCTGGACATGGCCGACTGGACGGGTTTCGAGGCGCGCCGCGCTGAAGCCCGCAAGCGCGGCATGTATCGCGGCATCGGCCTGTCCAACTATATCGAGGGCACCAGCGGCGTGCCGCGAGAGCGCGCCGAGATTACCGTCGATCCGACCGCCGGCATTGTCGATGTTGTGATCGGCACCCAGAATACCGGCCAGGGCCACGAGACCGCGTTCGCCCAGCTGGTCGGCTCCTTCCTCGGCGTTTCCCACGAGGTGGTGCAGATCCGCGCCAGCGATACGGATTTCGTCTCGGCCGGTGGCGGTTCGCATTCCGGCCGCTCGCTGCGTTTCGCCAGCATCGTCATGCACAAGGCGACCGCCGAGATCATCGAGCGCGGCCGCAGGATCGCCGCCTTCATGCTCAATGTCGTGCCGGAAGAGATCGACTTCACCGATGGCCATTTTCGCGCCCGCGGGTCGAACGGCGTAGTCAGCCTGTTCGAGGCGGCCCAGGCTGCCGAAAACGATCTCGGCCTGCCGGACGAGCTGCGGGGCGTGCTTGCGGCGGTGTCCGACGAGACCACCCATGGGCTTGCCTATCCCTACGGGGCCGCGGTCTGCGAAATCGAAATCGACCCGGAAACCGGTTTCTTCCATATCCCGCGTTATTCGACGGTCGATGACGTCGGCAAGGCGCTGAACCCGATGATCGTCGATGGCCAGACCCATGGCGGCATCGTCCAGGGCGCCGGCCAGGCGCTGTTCGAGTGGTCGCATTACGACCAAGAGACCGGCCAGAACCTGTCGGCCACTTTCATGGACTATCAGGTGGCGCGTGCTTCCGATTTCCCGAGCTTCGACACCCATATCAGCGAAGTGCCGGCGAAAAGCCATCCGCTCGGTTTCCGTCCGGGCGGCGAGGGTGGTACGACACCGTCGCTCGGCGTGACGATCAACTCCATCACCGATGCGCTCGCCGATCTCGGCGTCACCCATATCGAAATGCCGGCAACGCCCTCCCGTATCTGGGAAGCGATCCGGGCGGCAAAAGCCAAACAAGAAGCATGAGGAAAAAGTCTTGTCCGAAGTCCTGATCAACACCCGGGGGAATGTTCTCGAGATCACCCTCAACCGTCCCGACAAGGGCAATGCGCTGACCCCTGAGATGGCGCAGGCGATCACCGTCGCGCTGAAATCGCTTTCGCCGGACACCCGCGTTGTGCTGATGAACGCCAAGGGCGGTGACTTCTGCACCGGCCGCAGCGCCGCCATGCCGGCCGCGGGCAGCCGTGCGACCGCGCTCGATCTGCGCACCGCGATCTCGGATCCGGTCCTTGATTTCTATGAGGTGCTGCGCGAAATCCCGGTTCCGTTCATCACCGCCATCCGCGGCAGGGCAGCCGGCGTCGGCTGCGCCATCGCGGCCCTTGCGGACGTGGCGATCGCCGCCGAAAGCGCCACCTTCCAGGTGCCGGAAATGAACCACGACATCGCCCCGACCCTGGTCCTCAACGCGCTCGCCGACCGGGTCTCCCGCGCCACGCTTGCCCGCATGGTTCTCACCCGCGACGTGATCCCCGCAACGGAAGCAAAAATGCTCGGCATCGTCGGTATCACGGTCGCAGACGCCGGCATCGACGCGGAAGTGGAACGCATCGTCGGCCAGCTTGAAAAGAATTCGGTCCCCACCGTGCGCGGCATCAAGGCCTTCCTCTCGATGAGCCCGGAGACCTCTTTCGCATCGCGCAAGGAACTGGCCGCACTGATCAACTGCGTCGCGACGGCGGAGAAATTTCGCTGAGCTGGATCAGCGGTAGATTAGCGTCTGCCCCAGCGGCTCCTGTCCGTGAGAGGTACGCAAATCAATAGCAGGCCGCAGCGCCATGTCTTAGAAGCCATCATCACGAAATCAGGCATGCTGCCTGACACTGTCGGGCGTTTTCCCCGTCCAGCTCCTGAAAGCCCGATAAAAGGAATTCGGTTCGTCAAAGCCCAGGAGGAATGAAATCTCCGACGCGGGCAGGGCGGTCTTTTCAAGATAGTGCCGCGCCAGTGCTTCCCGCGTCTCCTTCAGAATCTGCTGGAAGCTCGTCCCCTCTGCTTCGATCCGGCGCTGAAGCGTGCGCTTGCTCACCGCCAGTTTGTTGGCGACGGCCTCCATGGTTGTCAGGCCGCTCGGGATGGCTTCGTGAAGTGCCGCCCGGACCCGTTTGGCGACGCTCACCGATGCGTCGAGATCTGCCAGGCGCTGGCGCAGGTCGGGCTCGAACGCCGCCCAAAGAGGCTCGTTCGACGTCAGGAATGGGCGGAAAGCATCGGATCTTGCAAACCGGACCATATGACCAGTACCGCGGCGGAGACGAGCGCCGAGGAAATCCTCATACGGAGCGAGCGGCGACGGCAGGTCTGTCGTCGTGACTTCGATCGGAGAGATGGCCTCGCGAGTGCCGGTTCGGGCAAGGGTGACACAAAAGAGCAGCTCCATTGTCACCAGCGATACGGGCGGCGACAGCGGCGCGTCAAGCCAGGCGAATTCGATGGTCAGCGTGTCGCGATCGTCGCGCACTTCCATCTGCATCGGGCCGATCAGCTTTTTATACTTGGCGACGCGCTGCGCTGCCACCTGCAGATTGGGACTGCACAGCGCCGCAAACAGCGGCGGCGAGAAGGATTCGGCGCGAACGGCTTCGCAGACCCGAATGGGAAAAAGCGGGTCGCCCTTCTCCTGTTCGGCGCTGTCCCACAGGCGATAATAATCCTCCGGTACAAGCCGCACCGAAGGCTGGTGCAACAAATCGTCCGGCAGGCCGGCACGGCGCAGCACATTCGCCGAACCAACGCCGAGATCCGCGAGCAATGTGCGCCACGTCGTGTCGAGAGCATAGGTGAGCGTCTGCATGAGGAACCTTAGAATCCAGTCGTGCCGGTTGTCTATCGCCCCGCGCACGGAATGGCGCGGGGCGATAGGAGATGGTCAAAGCCCGAACTGCGCTTTCATACCGCCAAAGAAGGTCGCGTCGTCGGATGCAGCCCGGCTTCCGAGGATCTGGATCGAGTCTGCGCCGGCCGCGTAGCGAAGCTGGTCGGTTCCGTCAGTGGCGGCGCCGTAGATCACTTCGGCCACAAGCTCCGGCTCAGAGGCACTCTCCATCATCGGGCCGAAGAAGCGGAACAGCGACTGCACGAGCGGCTGGTATTCGGTCAAGCTCTCATCATTGCTCATGTCGAACGAGCGGCCGCTGAAGTCGGTCCTGATGCCACCCGGCTCGATCACCTTGACGGTGATACCGAGCGGCGCGAGTTCGTATTGCATCGACTCCGACAGGCCTTCCACGGCGAATTTCGTGCCGTGATAAAGCGTGCCGAGCGGGAAGGCCATCCGGCCGCCGATCGACGAGATGTTGACGATGATCCCGCTGCGGTTGGCGCGGAAATGAGGTAGCAAGGCCTGCGTCGTCGCCAGCAGGCCGAGGACGTTGACATCGAACTGACGGCGGATTTTTTCCAGAGGCGTCGCCTCGAGCGGACCATATGCGCCATAACCCGCGTTGTTCACCAGGGCGTCGATGCGCCCGAATCTGGCGATCCCGGCATCGGTTGCCGAGCGGATCGAGGACACGTCCTCAACGTCGAGGCGGGCGACCAGCATGTTATCGAGCTGCGTGAGCTCGGTTTCCCGCTCCGGCGTGCGCATTGTGGCGATGACATTCCAGCCCTTCTCATGGAAGAGCTTGGCGGTGGCGCGTCCGAGGCCGCTGGAAGTGCCGGTGATGAGGATGGTTTTGGTCATGGGTTTCTCTCCTTCGTGTTGATGAACACAAAGGTATGGGCAGACCGCGCCACGCGCACTGGCGAGAGATGCCAATCGACTATCGGATCGCGCCAGGGCGCCGCTGCCTCAAAACGACAGCCCCTCGGTGACCAGAGGAGCCAGCGCCTCCGTGGCGGCCGGTGAGATCTGCACGATCGCCCGTGCATCGAGATCGAACACGACAGCGACGGATTGCATCGCGCCGAACACCCGGCCGGTGAACGGATCGACCATCCAGAAGATCAGCGACATGACCCGCTGGTCGGTCTTCTTCAGCCCGCCCCAGATCTCGAAACAGTCACCGACGCGCGGGGTCTCGCCATAGAGAATGCGGAATTCCAGCACCGCTCCGCCGACCTTGCCGGGCGGCGTTTCGGCGTGCTTGCTGACGATTTCGCGGATCGGGCCGGTGAGCTGCTTCACCCCGCCGCCGACCGCGCCGATAAACTTCTGCGGGCCGAGGCGGTTGAAGGCGTCGCAGGCTTCCCGTTCGATCAGGCTCATCGCGGTGCGCTTCAGGCCGAGCGCAACCGCCCGGTCGCGGGAGGCGCTGATCGCCACAGCTTCGTCACCGGTGCCGCGGGCGAGAGCTTCCTTGGGGGCCTCGACCAGCGAAGTGGCGGCCTTTTCGCGGAAAGTCGTGGGCCAGGGGCGGGGCGTCTTCAGGTCAGCCGTATCGACATGGGTCAGCCGCACCCTGAAGCTCGCGGCAAGCTGGCCGGAATGGCTGTTGTGCAGCATGAGAACCGCAAACGCCGTCGTCTCGCCGATGTCGAGGAAACCTGCGGTCATGTGCAGCGAGGTGCCCGCATGGGCCTCGCGATGGAAGCGGATATGATGCTCGTTGTAGGCGATCGTCGTGGCGGACGAGGGCGAGAGGAGGCCGGGCAAGCCGTTGAGACCGAACAGAACCGCGAGGCCCTCGTTGGCGCGGGCTACATAATATTGCGTGTTCCAGTGGGCGTTCTCATCAACTTCCCACTGGCGCACGCTGCCGCGCCAAACTTCATGCATTTCGCCTTGCTGTGCACTCACGCCGGCTCCTCCTTGAGAACGATACGTCCCTTGACCGCACCTTTGGACAACCGGTTCATCGCGTCGTTGATTGATGATTTCGGCACCGCCTCATAGGGAATGGCATCGAGTTTTCCGCTTTTGGCGAGCTCCACCAGCTCGCGCAGTTCCTGTAGCGTGCCGGTGATGCTGCCGATCAGGCTGAGGCCCCCCTGTGCCATGCGCATGGTCGGGACGGTGATCTGGCCGCCGAACATGCCGACCATGATGATGCGGCCGCCGCGTGCCAGCGCCGGGAAGCAAAAGGCCGCCGTCTGGCTGTTGTTGACGAAATCGATGATGGTGCGCACCGGCCGCCCGACCGCATCGACGATCGTTTTCGTCACGTCGTCGCTGGTCGAAAGCACCGTTCTGTGGGCGCCGGCATTCGCGGCGATCTTCAGCTTCTCTTCGGAAACGTCGGCGACGACGATGTTTTGGTGCCCGAGCGCCTTGAGGATGACGATCCCGCTGAGGCCCAGCCCGCCGGCGCCAACCACAACGACCGCCTCGTCAGGCCTGACCGGCATCGCCTTCCTGATTGCCGAATAGGCGGTGAGGCCCGAGCAGGCGTAGGTGGCGGCAAGTGCCGGGTCGAGGTCACCGATGTCGATGAGATAGCGGCTGTCCGGCACCACCACATGGCTGCCGAAGCCGCCGGGCCTGCGCATCCCGAGCGGTCGGCCCTGCATGCAGAGGTTCTCCTGTCCGGCGCGGCAGGTGTCGCATTCGCCGCAGCCGAGCCACGGATAGACGAGCCTGACATCGCCGACCTTGACGTCCATGGCTTCAGGTCCGACAGCGGTGACGGTGCCGAGGATTTCATGGCCGAGGGTGAGCGGGCGTTTCATGCCGATACTGTCGATCGACACCTTTTTGTCGCCCATGTCGAAAATGCCCTTCCACAGGGTCAGGTCCGAATGGCAGAGCCCGCAATGGGATACCGAAACGACGACTTCGCTGCCGGTGGGTTCAGGGGTCACCTCTTCGACCTCCCGCAGCACCTCCGATGCCTCGAATACCTTCCATGACCGCATGTCCTGCTCCTCCCAGATGCATGGAAATACGTATCAGGTCGCCTGTTATGTGGCAATCGGGGAAATGGCAGCTGGCCTGAGTTGATGGCAACGGCTTATCCCAACCGCTGCCGTCATCCTCGGGCTCGACCCGAGGATCCATTATCCGCACAGCCAGCCTCGTCGTCCTCGGGTCGAGCCCGAGGATGACGACGGAGAGGGAGGGTAACCGGGGATAGGTTGGAATGGCTCTCCATGAAGGAAGGGAGAATTACGGCAGCAGTGGGTATCTGTATCAAGCTCCGGCTACTCCGCCTTTTCCTGCCCCTCGATCGCGGCTTCGGCGCCGGCGATCGCCTTGTCGAGCAACTCCAGAAAAACCTGCCGTTCCTCCACGGAGAGAAACCGCAGCAGATCGGCCTCGTGCTGCGGCGTCGAACTCTCCACTAGGGCTGCGGCATCGAGCCCGGCCCTGGTGAGCCGCAGTTCGTAGACGCGGCCGTCATCGGCGGCGCGGTCGCGTTCGACGAGTTTGTGTTTGACGAGCGGTGCGAGCGTCTGGACCAGCGTCGGCGGCTCGATGCGCAGTCGGCGGGCGAGCGCGATCTGGCTGATGCCGGGATACCGGCGGATCAGGAGCAGCACGCCGCCCTGGACGGGAGTGACCGCGAGCGAGCGGGCGCGGAACCAGTTCTGCCAATGGCTGCCGAACAGCGCCTGCAGGCGCCGGATTCGGATGCCGACGACACCGTCGAGAAGAACGGCGCGGCCGTCCTTCTCTTCGGATGTGTTCGGCTCGGAACTCATGTCTTGTCCCAGTTGCCGTAGACCTTCACGTCCATCGAGCCGATGCCTTCGAACGTGCCGTGCAGGACGTCGCCGGGGGCGATCGGGGCGACGCCTTCCGGTGTGCCGGTCATGATGATGTCGCCCGGATAGAGCGTATAGGCCTTGCTGGCGAATTCGATCAGCTTCTGGACGTTGAAGATCAACATGCTGGTGTTCGATTTCTGGCGGCTCTCGCCACCGATCGTCAGTTCGAAATCGAGATTGTTCGGGTTCGGGATCTCGTCCGCGGTCACCACATAGGGGCCGAGCACGCTGAACGTATCGAGCGACTTGCGGTAGCTGCGCTCTTCCGGGCCGCGAATGGTGATGTCGTAACAGATCGCGTAACCGGCGATGTAGTCGAGCGCATCGGCCTCCGACACGCGAAACGCCTTCCTGCCGATGATAACGGCGAGTTCGATCTCGTGGTCGGTGCGGCGGTCGGCCCAGTCGACGACGACGCCTTCCGACGGGCCGATCAGCGAGCTTGTCGCCTTCAGGAACACGCCGGCCTCGGCGATCGGCTTGATCTTCATGCCGTGATGCAGCTGGTCGCTGTCCAGCACTTCGTCGAGATGGAGCCGGTAGTTGACCGGCGCGCCGACGATCTTGCCGGGATTGGCGATCGGGCTCAGCAGCGCGACATCCGACAGAGGCTTCGAAGGCGCGGTCTTTGCCATTTCTTCCATGACGGGGCGCAACTCAGCGAAATGCGCCATGAACTGGTCGCCATGCGGGAAGGGGTAACGGTAGTTGGGCAGGCGGTCGAGGACGCTGGTGACGTCCTTCACCTGATCGCCGACGACCACGCCGAGACGATTATCGTCATAGCGGCAAAAACGCATGATCTCTCTCCCTGATCCTGGTGTTCGCTCAGACGCGGGTGCGGTCTTCGCGGAAATAACCAAGCTTCTCCTGGGCCACGCGGTCGGAGAAGCAGAATACGACGACGTCCTCGTTCGCCTTGAACGAGCGCCATGACCAGCCGGGCACGACGATCACGTCCTTGGGGCCGAAGTCGAAGGTTTTTGCGCCGATCGTGATCGAGCCGGTGCCTTCGGCGATGCACATGACGATATGGTCCGTGGAGCGGATTTTTGCCGTTTCCATGCCCTTCGGGAAATGACTGAGCCAGGCGGACATGGTGGGCATCGTCCAGCCTCCGTCGAGCGGGTTGGAGTATCGCAGCGTCGTGCCGATATGGGCGTCAATTTCTTCGCCACGCGAGGCGCGATAGAGGGCTTCGCGGCTGCGCTCATAGGGATAGTTGAAGATCGGCGTCGTCTGGCCATAGGGGCTCGTGCCGCCGATCGGCAGCATGCCGGAACCGAAACGGGCAAGCGAGTCGCCTTCCGGCCGCAGCAGTTCCTGTTCGGTGTCGTTGGAATCCTCGCGGAACACCGCTTCGAAGAAGGCGATCATCGGCACGTCGAGACCGTCCAGCCAGGCGGCCGGGTCGGAACCGTCATTGCCGTGGTCGTGCCAAGCCCATACGGGTGTGATGACGAAATCGCCGAACGCCATGCGCGTGCGCTCGCCGCCGACGGTCGTATAGGCGCCCGAACCCTCCAGCATGAAGCGCAGCGCCGAAGGCGTATGGCGATGGGCGGGCGCCACTTCGCCCGGCATGATGATCTGGATGCCGGCATAGAGCGTCGATGTGGCGCGCGACTGGGCCGGGAAGGCGGGGTTTTCGAGGATCAGCACCCGGCGCTCGGCCTCTTCGGCGGTCAACAGGCTGCCGGATTCGAGGATCAGCGGGCGGATATCGTCATAACGCCAGCGATGCGCCTGCGCCTTGGAGGTCGGCTCCGGCGGCAACATGCCCTTCATGACTTCCCAGAGGGGCGCCATGTTGTGGGGCTTGATCCGCGTGTAAAACTCCTCCCGTTTCGCAACGGTGGCCGCATCGATCTCGTGCATGAAATCCTCCTCCTCGGCTCCTCCAGCCACAGATCGTAAGGTATACTAATTATTTTGAGGAGGTCAATTGAGAGCGCGAGACGTAGCGGGGGCTTTCTCAATCGCACCAACCGAAAGCGCCACTACTTTCCCATCAATTTTATAAAGTCGTCCATGTACGAGGCCGTAATCTCTTCGATCTCACCGGCGTATTGCAGCGTATGGGCCATGAAACTTAGCACAGATTCTTGGACCCACTGCGGAGCTTTCTCACTCGAGTAAAGAATGAGCGTATCGTTGATCGCTTTTTTTAGGTGCTGAGAGTCGACACTCGGAATATCGATCTCCTGTTCGACACGCTGAAGATCTTTGCTTCCCATCATTGTCAGCAAAAACCTTAATTCTATCTCACCCCTCGTCTGGAGGTTTGGCGAATTGACGTCTATTGCCTTCCATGTGTTGACATTCAGTTGGGTGCTCTGCGCAAATCCCTTCACCTTTTTCCGCACTCTCAGTGCGAGTTGGAATGTGGAGCGGGTTTGCAAACCGACAGCGCGTCTGTGCTGGCGGTCGGTATCACGAATTTGCTTCGCCAAGAGCAGAATGCTTGGGATCGCAAAGTAAGCGCCCAGAGCATCGATCCATTCGCGTACGCCGTTAGCGGTCCATCCGCAAATCCAGTTGAAGATCGTTCCGCTGTAAACTGTCACCCAAATTAAGCTGGCGGCCACACCGGCCCCAACCATGAACATTATGCCCGATCGTTTCATCTTCTCCCCTCGGCCGCCGCCGAGATTGTAGTTCTGAAAGATCGAGCTGAACAGCGAGTAGCAACCTTACCCCCAGAGCTGGGCAACGCCGTCGGGGCGTGTTCGTGGTTACCCTGCCCGAAATGACGTGTGGCGCATTAAATGTTGTCTAATACGCTTCTGCTACCGCCCCGCGGTACTTTTCGGCCGCGTCGGCTTCGACGCCGCGGGAGATTTGACGTCACCGTCGCCCTTCGCCGCCCGTCCGGGTGCACCGAGCCGTTCCGACAGCCGGTGCGCTGCGGCCAGCAATGCGTCGATGGTCGGCTTTTTGCGGGGGCCGGCGAGCTGTTTGTCGGAGCCGAGCACGGTCATGGTCGCGACGATCCGGCCGCTATAGTCGAAGACCGGCGCGGCGATGGCGGCGAAGCTCGAATTGATGCTGTTGACCGTCATCGCATAGCCTTGGTGGCGCACGGTCTCGATGATCTTCTGGATGTCCTTGGTGGTGGTGACGCGCGGCGAGAGCAAGGCGGTGTCGTCGGACGCACCCCGCTTGGCTGCAGCGATCTCGTCCTGCCGCACCGCCATGGTCTCGCTTTCGTTGAGATAGGTGAGGAAGACCTGGCCGGTTGCCGAGGTCAGAAGCGGCAGCACGTAACCGAGGCGCACGGCAAGCGATCCCTGCCGCTCGCCATCGACCTTGGAAACGATGCCCGGCCCGCGGTCGCCCCAGAGCGAAAGATAGGTTGCGAAACCGGCGGTGCGCTGCAGGGCCGCAAGCTCCTCACGCGCGAACTCGACCACATCGAGCTGGCGGATGGCGGACAGGCCGAGCTGGATCGCGAAACGGCCAAGCCCGTAGTGACCCGTGACGGGGTCCTGGAAGGCGACGCCTTCCTTGACGAAACTGACGAGGTAGAGATGCGCCTTGCTGGGCGGCATGCCGGCTGCGGCGGCGATATCGCGCAGGGGCAGCGGGCCGTTGGCCGCCTCCATGGCGCGGATGACCTGGAAGCCGACCTCGATCGATTGAATGCGGCGCTGGGTCCATTCCTCCGGCGCCTTGGCCTTATCTGACGGCATCCTAAATCCCCTGTGTTCCCAGATGATTATATTTATATTTGCAGCAGGTCGAGCCGGCTTTATGGGTAGTTTTCCACAGCCCGGAAGGCGGCGGCAAGGTCATTCGCGTCGAGCATCCGCTCCTGGTTGACCATGAAGGGGCTTTTTGCGCATCGGGCGGCAAGGCTTTCGATCGCCCCATCGCCGATATCCGGCATGCCAAGTGCCGAAAGCCGGCGTGGCATGCCGACCTCGTCGTAGAAACCGAACAGTGTCTGGATCTCATCTTCCGGCCGGTCTTCGGCGATGGCCTGCACCAGCGTGCCATAGGCGGCATGTTCACCATGCAGCGAGTGTTTTCGAACGGGTTCGATCGCTCCGAACTCGGTAGCGACGGCGTGGGCGATGGAGAGGCCGGTGTTTTCGAAGGCGACGGCGCTGACCCAGAGGATCGCCTCGACGACGGCTTCGAGATCCGCCGTCACCTCGCCGGTACCGGCCACCCGCATGGCGCCGGGACCATGTTCGAGCAGCATCCGGTAGCAGATGTCTCCAAGCATCACGCCCACCTTCAGAGGCCGCGTGCCCTGCTTGGAAAGGCCGGTACCCTTCCAGGCGCCTTCGGTCTCGAATTTTGCGGTCAGCGCGTCGCCGATGCCGCTGAGCAGCAGACGGGCGGGGGCCTTGGCGATGATCGCCGTATCGACGATCACGAAGGCGGGGTTCTGGTCCATCTGCTCGACTGCGATCATCGTGTGCTGGTCGTCGTAGATGACGATACCACGTGTCGAGGGGGCGTCGGTGGAAGCGGCCGTCGGCACGCTGATGAAGGGCAGGCCGGTGCGACGCGCCACGCCCTTGGCGACGTCCAGGGTGCGGCCGCCGCCGATGCCGACCACCACTTCGCCGCCCCCGGCGCGCACCAGTTCGGCGAGGCGGTCCATTTCCCTGTAGGTGACGTCCGCATCGAAGGGGATGACGGTCGGTGAAATGTCCTGCCGGTTCAGGGACGCGGTCAGATCCGCTCCGATATGGGGAAGCACGGCCGAATCACAGATCGCCACGACCGAACGGCCGAGGGTCGCGGCCTTTTCGCCGAGCTGGCTCAGGGCATACGGGCCCTGAATATAAAAGGCCGGCGCCCGGAATATACGCGTCATGACTCCCCCCGGAATGCTGTAGCGTCGAATGCTATACAACATTATCAAAGGAAATGGGAGTTTAGCCGAGGTCGTATTGACCTGGCGGTCGTATATCCGGCTTGGAATTCAAACCAGATCTGCGAGATAGGTGTTTTCCGCCCGCGACTGCGCGTAAGCCGCCGGGTCGATCTCGGCGATGATCAGGGCCTCGCCTTCGGCAGGCGCCTCGGCGATCAGCTTGCCGTCCGGAGCCGCAATCCGCGACAGGCCGGCATAGGCGAACAGATCGTCGGAGCCGGAGTGGTTGATATAGGCGACAAAAACCTGGTTCTCGAAGGCGCGGACCGGGATCATGTGCTCGGCGATGAACTTGCCGGACCAGCCGGTCGGCAGCGCCGTCGGCACGACGACGAGATCGGCGCCGCCCTTTGCCAACTGGCGGACGTTTTCCGGGAACTCGACGTCGTAGCAGATCAGGAAGCCGAGCCGTAGGCCGCCGAGCGTCACCAGGACTTGGCGGCGGTCCTCCTGAGCGAACCATTTGCGTTCATAGGGGCCGTAGAGATTGCATTTGCGGTAGACAGCCGTCTGGCCCATGCCGTCGGTGAAGAAGGCGCTGTTGAATGTGTTTTCGAAGGTCTTTTCGGCAAAACCGACGACGATCGCCAGACCGTGCTTGGCGGCGATTTCCGACAGCCGGTCGGTGACCGGCCCATGGGCGGGCGTGGCGAGATCGGGGAATTTTTCCGCCGCCCCATACCCGGTGACCGCCAGTTCCGGCGCGATCAGCAGCTTGACGCCTTGGGCGGCGGCTTCTTCGGCCGCGGTTTCTATCCTGGCGAGGTTGGCGTCGATGTCACCGACGACGGGCTGCATCTGGAAACCGGCGATCTTCATGGGCTTGTTCCTTTAGCGCTCGTCCGACATGGCGCCGAGCAGTTTCGGCAGGTCGCCGAAGCGGGCCACAAGACCGAAGACCACCGCCGCGATGACCAGGAACAACACCGTCACCGCGGCCATGGTCGGCGTATAGCCGTAGCGCAGCGCGTTGAAGATCTTGATCGGCAGGGTTTCCATGGTGAAACCGACAGTCATGTAGGCAACGATATATTCGTTCAGCGACAGAACGAAGGCAAAGGCATAACCGGAGACGAGATAGGGCAGGATCAGCGGCAGCACGACGGTGCGGAACACCACCCGGTCGTCGGCGCCCATGGTGGCGGCTGCTTCCACCAGCGAACGGTCGATCGCCGAAAAACCAAGCGACAGGGTGACCAGCGGCAGGGTGACGAAGAAGATGCCGTGGCTGATCACCGCCGTCCAGGGCTGGCCGTAGAAACCGGTCGTCGCCCAGAAGGTCAGGAGCCCGAGTGCGGTGATGACCGGCGGCAGGGTGAAGGGCGCGACGCCGAGAAGCTGGAATATATTGGCCCAGGGCGCGATCCGTCGCCACAGGAACCAGGCGAGCGGCAGGGCGATCAGCAGCGCCAAAAGCGCCGAGGAGGCGGCAAGCGTCAGCGAGGCGATCAGGGCATTGCGCCATTCGGCATTGGTGAAGATCTGGCCGTACCAGGAGAGCGAAAAACCCTGCGGCGGGAAGGCGAGCGTCTGGCGTGCATTGATCGAAACGCCGGCGACGACGATCAGCGGCAGGGCCAGGAACAGGCCGACGACGAAGAAGAACAGGCGGCGCAGTGCTATCATTTCGCTTGCCTCTGCTGTCCGGCATAAAGCGCAAGGCCTACCAGCGCCAGCGACACCAGCACCAGGAAAACGGCCATGGCGGCGGCGAACGGCATGTTCGACTGATAGATCGCCTGGTCGGTGATCAGCACCGACAGCGTCCAGTGCTGCGGTCTTCCGAGCAACTGCGGCAACAGGTAGGAGCCGAGCGCGAAGATGAAGACCATGATCAGCGTCGCGAGAATGGTGTTGCGCAGTGCCGGCACCACGACGGTGAAGAAGGCTTTGACGGGCGAGGCGCCGAGCGTGCGCGCCGCTTCCGTCAGCGTCGGGTCGAGGCGCACCAGCGCCGGATAGAGGACCAGGACCGTATAGGGGAAAGCCTGGTAGGTCATGGCGGTCATGACCGCGCCGAAACTCGGGGTCAGCGCCTGCGGCTGGGCCATCAGCCCCAGCCAGACGAACAGGTTGGTGATGCCGGCGGTGCGGGAAAACAGCGTCGACCAGGCAAAGCCGATCATCACCTCCGACAGCGACAGGATGGAGAGCAGCGCCACCAGCCAGACGATCTGGATCCTCCGGGCCGAACGGGAGAGCAGATAGGTGAAGGGGATGCCGATCACCACGCAGGCGACGGCGACCGCGACGGCGAGGAACAGCGAAAACCCGAGCACCTTGCCGAAGAACAGGCTGAGGAAGCGGGCATAGTTATCGAATACGAAGGCGGGTGTATAAAAGCCGCCCTGTTCGCGCTGGAAGAAGGATACGGCGATCATCGTGGCGAAGGGCACGACGAAGAATACGGTCAGCATGCCCGCCGGGAAGAAGAGCGGCCCGTAATCGGCAAGGCGCTGCGGCGGTTCGCGTCTCATCTGGCGAGCACCACGCTGGTGGCGGGATCGAGCCTTATGCCTACCCTCTGGCCCACCGAGACATCCGGCCGGTTGCGCGGCGAGGAGACGGCGATCACCTGGGCGCCGCCAGCCTCCACGAAGGTTTCGATGGCGCCGCCGAGATCGCGGATGAAGGTGACGGTGCCGGCAATCGCGCCGTGGCCGGGGGCGGTGAGTTGCACGTCTTCCGGCCGGACCGACAACAGGCCTTTTGCCGCACCGGTGGGTAGCGCGATACCTTCGACCATCTCTCCGAGCACGCTGGCGCGGCCGGCGCTATCGGCCTCGACGGGCAGGAGGTTGGTCTGGCCGATGAAATCGGCGACGAAACTGTCGGCCGGGCGGCGATAGATGTCGACCGGCGCTGCCGCCTGGCGGATCTCGCCGCCATTCATGACGACCACCGTATCGGCCATGGTCATCGCCTCGCGCTGATCATGGGTAACGACGATGGTGGTGATGCCGAGCCGCTGCTGCAGCTGGCGCAGCTCCACCTGCATCGCCTCGCGCAGTTTTGCGTCGAGCGCCGAAAGCGGTTCGTCGAGCAGGAATAGCTTTGGCGAGATCGCGAGCGCCCGAGCGATCGCCACGCGCTGCCTTTGGCCGCCGGAGAGTTTTGCCACGGAACGATCTGCAAAGCCGGGCAGGTGGATCATCGCCAGCAGTTCATCGACGCGCTTATTCTGCACGTCCTTGGCCACCCCGCGGATGCGCAGGGAATAGGCGATGTTTTCGCCGACCGTCAGATGCGGGAAAAGCGCCAGCGACTGGAAGACCATGCCGAGATCGCGCCTGTGGGTCGACACGGCGGTGATATCGGCCCCGCCGAGTTCGATCGAGCCGCCGGTCGGAAGGTCGAGACCGGCGATCATCCGCATCAACGTGGTCTTGCCACAGCCGGACGGCCCGAGCAGGCAAACGAACGTGCCGTCGGGTACCGAAAGGCTCACGTCGTTGACGGCCGTGAAGTTGCCGAACTGCTTCGTCACATGCTCAAGATTCAATCCGGACATTCGGTCTCCGCGCTTCTTTGGGCGGTTGTAGATAGCATGAATTGCCCCTCACCCTAACCCTTTCCCCGCTTGCGGGGAGAGGGGGACTTGCCCTACCGCACGTCATTGTGGCGGAAACGGTTGCGGCATATTCCTTCTCCCCGTCAGGACGGGGAGAAGGTGGCGGCAGCCGGATGAGGAGCAGCCCAGAGGGCAATCACCCCGCGATCATCTCCGTCCACTTCTGGTTCAGGAAGTCGGACTTGGTCTGGTAGAGATCGTAGCGCGGGATGATCGGCTCGATATCGGAGGAGACGGAAGCGAATTCCTCCGCGGTCAGGTCGAGCAGGTCGCGCTTGACGGTCGGGGAGGTTCCGACCTTGCGCGACAGGGTCGCCTGGATGGCCGGCTGGCACATGTAGTTGATGAACGTGTGCGCTTCCTCGGTCTTCTTCGAGGCACGCGACAGCGCCCAGCAGCCCGAATCCTGGATACCGCCTTCCTTCGGGAAGGTCGAGCGGACCGGGCTGCCCTGCGAGGCGGCAAGGCCGGTGACGTCGTGATAATACTGGCCCATCGGGATTTCGCCCGACTTCAGCGCCTGTTCGAACTGCGCCTCGTCCCGATACCAGAGACGGACGTTCGGCTTCACTTCCGACAGCTTTTCGAGCGCCTTGAGGATGCCCTCGTCAGTATCGAGCGCCTTGGTGCCGCCCATGAAGGTCTTGGCGGTCACTTCCAAGAGGAAGGAGTTGGAAACCAGCGCGAGCAGGCCGAGCTTGTCGGCATTCGCCTTGTCCCACAGGGCTGCCCAGGAGGTCGGTGCTTCCTTGTAGGCCTGCGTATTGGTGACCAGCGTAATGTACCAGGAGACGGCGCCGATGCCGGCAACCTTGCCGTCCGGATATTTGTTGACGAAGTGGTCGATCAGGTTCTTGGAGTTCGGCAGCTTGGCAGGGTCGAGCGGCGCCCAGAGTTTGGTCGACTGGCCCTTCAGCATCGCAACCTGAGACATCATCGAGACGTCGGCCGGAGCGGCACCCGCCTTGGCGGCCTGTTCGAGCTGAACCAGCCAGGCTTCGCCGGTCGGCTCGGCGACCGATTCGATGGCGATGCCGGTTGCCTTGGTGAAGTCCGGGAAGATGTTCTTGTCAAACGAATCCTTGAAGAAGCCGCCATAGACACCGACCTTCAGCGACTTGTCCTGGGCGCGCAGCACCGAGGGCATGGCCAGCAGGGAGGCGCCGGCAAGGCCGGCACCGAGCACGCCGCGGCGGCCGAGTTTGGCGTTCAGAATGTCACGCATGGTTTTCTCCTTTGTTTTTAGGCCCGCCGGTGCTTTGCCGGCTGGCGAGTTCCCTTGTTGTCTGCAGTTTATGTCAGGCGCGGCCCTTCACGGAAGGGCTGAAGACCATCAGGCTCAAAATTTCGAACAATATCTGGGCGCCCGCGTGGGCGGTGTTGTTGGTCGCGTCGTATTGCGGCGCGACCTCGACCACGTCGCCGCCGACAATGTTGATGCCCTTGAGACCGCGGACCAGTTCCAGCACTTCTCGGGTGGTGAGACCGCCGATCTCCGGGGTACCCGTGCCGGGCGCAAAGCTCGGGTCGAGGCTGTCGATATCGAAGGAAACATAGGTCGGGCCATCGCCGACGATCTTCTTCGCCTTCTCGATGATCGCCGGAAGCCCCATGCCGGTGACTTCCTCGGCATGGATCACGGTCATGCCGGACTCGTAGGAGAACTCCCAGAGATATTCGGCCGCGCCGCGGATGCCGATCTGGATCGTCCGGGTCGGGTCGAGAACGCCGTCGAGCACGGCGTTGCGGAACGGGCCGCCGTGATGGAACTTGGTCTCGTCGAAAAAGCCGCTCGTGTCGCAATGGGCGTCGATATGGATCATGCCGACCGGCGCCTTTTTGCCGACCGCCTTCAGGATCGGATGGGTGATCGAATGGTCGCCGCCGACCGAGAGCGGCAGCACGCCGGCATCGACGATCTGGCCCACGCGCTTTTCGATGTCGTCATGGCTCATTTCCAGCCGGTAGCGGCTGCGGAAGGCCACGTCGCCGATATCGGCGACGTTGAGCTCATAGATCGGCGCGCATTCCATCACGTGGTTATAGGGGCCGACGCGCTCGATCGTGCGCAGCGCCCGCGGCCCGAAGCGCGAGCCCGGCCGGTTGGTGACGCCGAGATCCATCGGCATGCCGATCATCGCCACCTGCAGGTCGCCGAAGTCCGGGTTCTCCGCATCGAGCGGCCTGTAGGGCGCGTCGAGAAGTGTCGGAATGCCCGCATAGGGCGCGACGCGGGTGCCGGCCTTGTCGAAGATCTTCTCGCCGACTCGTTTGAACTTCGGATCGAAGATCTCGCCGCCGGGGCTGTCGAGATATTTTGCGCGCAGTTCGCCGAGCTTCTTCGCGTCGAATGTCATGATCGCCTCGCCTGTCTGCTGCCCTGTTTGCCAGTCGCTTGTGTGCAGCCTAATTTTTGTTCCGCCGAGCTTGCCGCCCTTGTTTTCATCATTATCCGTCAGGTGCGGGTGGAAAAGCAATTGAGATTGTTCTAGCAATAGCTGTGAGAAAAACTAACACTTAAGATCAATTTGGGATCGATATGAACAACCGGCTGCCGCCTCTCAATCCGTTGCGCGCCTTCGAGGCGACGGCCCGCCGTGGCTCGGTCTCGGCGGCGGCGCGGGAGCTGAACGTCACCCATGGCGCGGTCAGCCACCAGATCAAGGCTCTGGAAGGCTCGCTCAAGGTCTCGCTGTTCGAGCGCGGAGCCAAGCGACTGAAGCTGACCTCCGAGGGCGCCCTCTTGCTGCCCGCCGTCAGCCAGGCCTTCGGTGAGATCGCCGCCGCGACCGCGCAGATGAAGCGGCCGGCGACTTCAGGCGAACTGTCGATCACCTGCGTACCGGCGCTTCTCTCCTTCTGGATCGTGCCGCGCCTCAATTCCTTCACCGAGCAGTTCCCGGGTGTCAGGCTGAAGCTCGCCGCCTCCAACGATCCGGCCGTGCTGCATTCCTCGGATGTCGACGTTGCCGTCCTTTATGGCGATGGCAACTGGCCGGATGCCTGGACTCGGCTCTGGAGCAACCTGCAGCTCTTTCCGGTCGCGAGCCCCACCCTGCTCAACAGCCGGCCGCTACGCTCCATGCGCGATCTTGAAGACCATGTCCTGCTGCATGGTGATGCCGACGGGCGCGAATGGAACACCTGGCTTTCCGCCGCTGATGCCGTCGACCTGCCGCGCCGGCAGCAATATTTCATGGGCGACGCCCGGTTTTCGACGGAGGCGGCGCTGCACGGGCAGGGGATCGCGCTCGGCGACACGATCACCGCCAGCAAGCTGATCGCCCGCGGCGAGCTGGTCGTTCCCTTCGACTTGAGCGTTCCCGCCAACGACGCCTTCTACGTCGCCTGCCGCTCGGCCATGCGTTCGGCGCCGATCGTGCGGGTGTTCATCGACTGGTTGTTCGCCTCGCTGGATGCCGATCAGCTCGCGGAACCGCATACCTCGGCGCGCACCCTGTTGCGCAGCCGCCGCGCCTGATATCTATCGCTCTCTCTATTGTCCGCGGGATCACGAGACGAATGTTTACCTCGCCGTAGAACCCGGCTAAGCGTCTTTCAAAACTTGTCCCCGTTGCTCATCTATTGATTTCCCAGAGTGTCCGATGCTTCGTCGCTTCTTTGCCTATTACCGGCCCTATCGTGGCCTGTTCATCCTGGACTTCGGCTGTGCGATCATTTCGGGCATGCTGGAGCTCGGCTTTCCGATGGCAGTGAAACTGTTCATCGACCGGCTTCTCCTCAGCCAGGAATGGCTGCTGATCCTGCTCGCCTCGGCGGCGCTGCTGGTTATCTATGTGATCAATACCGGGCTGATGGCGATCGTCACTTATTGGGGCCACATGCTCGGCATCAATATCGAGACGGATATGCGCCGGGCGGCCTTCAACCACCTGCAGAAACTCTCGTTCAGCTATTTCGACAACCAGAAGACCGGCCATATCGTCGGGCGCCTTACCAAGGACCTGGAAGAGATCGGCGAAGTCGCCCATCACGGGCCGGAAGACCTGTTCATCGCCATCATGACCTTCATCGGTGCGCTTGCCTTGATGTTCTCGGTCAACTGGCAGCTGGCGCTGATCACCGCCGTCGTCGTGCCGCTGACCGCCTGGGTCACCAGCCATTTCGGCGGCCGCATGACCCACAATTTCCGCCGCCTGTTTCAGCGCGTGGGCGATTTCAACGCCCGCATCGAGGAGAATGTCGGCGGCATCCGGGTGGTGCAGGCCTTCGCCAACGAGAGCCATGAGCGCAATCTTTTCGAACAGGACAACCAGAACTACCGCCGCGTCAAGCTCGACGCCTACAAGCTGATGGCGGCAAGCAGCTCGCTCAGCTACATGAGCATGCGGTTGACCCAGATGGTGGTGATGGTCGCCGGCGCCTATTTCGTGCTGTCGGGCGAACTGACGGCCGGCGGCTTCATCGGCTTCCTGTTGCTGGTCGGGGTTTTCTTCCGCCCGGTGGAGAAGATCAATTCGGTGATCGAGACCTATCCGAAGGGCATTGCCGGCTTTCGCCGCTTCACCGAACTGATCGATACCGAGCCGGATATCGCCGACGCGCCTGACGCGGTCGACGTCGATCACCTCAGGGGCGAGATCGCCTATCAGAACGTCTCCTTCGGTTACAGCCCGGACAAGCCGGTGCTGGAAAACGTCAACCTTTCGATCCACGCCGGCGAGACCATCGCCTTCGTCGGTCCTTCCGGCGCCGGCAAGACGACGATCTGCTCGCTGCTGCCGCGTTTCTACGAGATCGGCTCCGGCAGCATCGCCATCGACGGCATCGACATCCGCGCCATGACAAAGGTGTCACTGCGCCAGCAGATCGGCATCGTCCAGCAGGACGTCTTCCTGTTCGGCGGCACGCTTCGGGAAAACATCGCCTATGGACGCCTCGGCGCCAGCGAAACCGATATTGTCGAGGCGGCACGGCGGGCGCGGCTTGAAGAAATGCTCGCCGGCCTGCCGCAGGGGCTCGATACGATGATCGGCGAGCGCGGCGTGAAACTCTCTGGCGGCCAGAAGCAGCGTGTCGCGATCGCCCGCATGTTCCTGAAAAACCCGCCGATCCTGATTCTGGACGAGGCGACCTCAGCGCTCGATACCGAGACGGAACGCGCCATCCAGCGCTCGCTTGCCGAGCTCTCGCAAGGCCGTACGACGTTGATCATCGCCCATCGTCTCGCCACTATCCAGGGCGCCGACCGCATCGTCGTCATCGACGGCAATGGCATCCTCGAAGAGGGCACGCATCAGGACCTGATCGCCAAACGCGGCGCCTATACCAGGCTTCACGCGGCGCAGTCAGGGATGATGTGATAATGTCCATCGACTGATTCATTGCCGCCGGACCGCATGGAAACTTCGCTTTATCTCCCTGTCAAAACCTTTCTCAAAAGCTTCGGTTACGAGGTGAAGGGGGAGGTGGGCGGCTGTGATCTGGTGGGGTTGAGCGAGACGGATCCGCCCGTCGTGGTGGTCTGCGAACTGAAGCTCACCTTCAATCTCGAACTGATCCTGCAGGCGGTCGACCGGGCCGGGGTTTCGGACGAGGTCTGGATCGCTGCTCGGATTTCGGCCAAGGGCAGGGGCCGGGAGGCGGACAGGCGATATCGCGATCTCTGCCGCCGGATGGGCATCGGCATGCTCGGGGTTTCGGAAACGGGCGAGGTGAGCGTGCTGGTCAGTTCGGTTTCGCCAATGCCGCGCACCAACCCGAAACGGCGCACGCGACTGGTCAAGGAACATCGAAAGCGCAAGGGCGACCCAGCCGTCGGTGGCAGCACGAAGGTGCCGGTGATGACCGCCTACCGACAGCAGGCGCTCGCCTGTGCCTCGGCGCTTGCCGCCGGCCCGCTTCGCCCGCGCGACATGAAGCAGGCGGCACCGACTGCCGGTACGATCCTTCGCGCCAATTATTACGGCTGGTTCGAGCGCATCGAAAAGGGGATCTACGGGCTGACGGATGTGGGGCGGCAGGCGCTGGAGCGCTGGCCGCAAACGGTGTCGGACAAAATCGGCCAGACCCTGCCGAACGATATCGGCGTATAGCCCCTCACGGTCAGGGAAGCCTCTCACGTATTCTCTGCCAGTTGGAAAAGCCGCCCGCCTCGAAAGGCGGACGGCTTTGGGTATCTCTCAAGCGCCGCCCTTACGGCTGCGTGCCGGTGCCGCCGGTCGCACCACCTGCCGGCGGAGTGGCCGGAGCGGGGCTGGCTGCCGGCGGAGCGGCCGGGGTGATCGGTGCCGGTGCGGGTGACGACGTCGAGTTGTCGGTTACCGGCGGATTGGTCGAAGACGTGGTCTGCGGGTCGGTCGAGGAACCACCCATCTGCGACCATACGAATGCGCCGACCAGAATGACGGCGATCACAGCAACCCACGGCACCCACGAAGAACTGCTACTACGACGGACTTCCGTTGCCCGGAGGTCCGGATCGCGGGTTTCGAACTTTCTGTCATTGGGATCAAAAGTCATGATTGCTTCCTCCTTCTGCAGCCGGACAATGCCCTGGTGCGCGTTTGGTTCCCGAATTCGTGAACGACAAAAGCAGACCCTGCCGAATTAAAGTGCAAATTTTTTGGCGCCCACCACGCAGGCAACCACCGCCAATGTCGCCACGAACATGCCGAGACTGACCGTTTCCCCGAGAAGCGCGGCGGCCAGAACCAGGCCGAAAAAGGGTTGAAGAAGCTGCAGCTGGCTTACTCCCGCAATGCCGCCGAGAGCCAGGCCGCGATACCAGAAGATGAAGCCGATCAACATGCTGAACAGCGAGACATAAGCGAGACCGACCCAGGACGTGCTGCCGATATCCGGGAATGAGGTTGGCATCGTGGCGAGCGACAGAGCCAGCATCACCGGCAGGGAAAGTGCCAGCGCCCAGGAGATGACCTGCCAGCCACCGAGCCTGCGCGACAGGCTGGCACCTTCCGCATAGCCCAGCCCGCAGGCGATGATCGCCCCCAGCATCAGGAGATCGCCGACCGAGGAGGCGGCCTCTTCCTGAAACAGCGCGAAGCCGGCAACGATGGCACTGCCGAGACAGGAGAACAGCCAGAAGACGGCCTTCGGGCGCTCTGCGCCCCTCAACACCCCGAAGATCGCCGTCGACAGCGGCAGCAGGCCGACGAACACGATGGAATGAGCCGAGGTGATGTGTTTCAGCGCCAGCGCCGTCAGCAGCGGGAAGCCGATGACGACGCCGAGCGAGACGACGGCCAGCGGCAGAAGATCGGATCGGCCCGGGCGTTTTTCGCGAAAGGCCAGGAGCAGGCATATGGCGAGCAGGCCGGCGATCGTGGCGCGCGCTACGGTCAGGAACAGCGGATCGAAGTCCGCAACGGCAATGCGGGTGGCGGGAAGCGAACCGCTGAAGATCAAAACGCCAACGAAACCGCTGATCCAGCCGCTTGTCGTGTTGTTCATCGAAAGTCTCCTGTTTTCCGGGCAATCCCCGGATGTCTCCCTTGGACGTTCGCCGGTGGCATTCCTTGGGTATTTTCCGGCTATCGGCCGGAAGTCATGGCGGCGCCAGAGACAATGCGATACGATTTCCAGAAACTGTTATGGTTTGTGGAGCAGTACGGTGGATATTGGGGCGGATCGGAAGGGCGGTCGCCATCGCATAGGCGTCGTCATGGCGGAGATTCGGGGGCGCATCGCCGGGCGAGGACTGGTTCCCGGCGCGCGCCTGCCCTCGGTGCGGGCCTTCGCCAAGACGATGCATGTCTCCGCCTCGACGGTGGTGGAGGCCTATGAGCGGCTGGCCGCGGAGGGGCTGATCCGCTCTCGGCCGGGGTCGGGTTTCTACGTGTCGAGTCCGCTGGCACCTCTGTCGCTCTCCGAGATCGGCCCGAAGCTCGACCGGGCGGTCGATCCGTTCTGGGTGTCGCGCCAGGCACTGGAGGATGGCGACCTGTTGAAGCCCGGTTGCGGCTGGCTGCCGCCCTCCTGGATGCCCGAGGCGGCTATTCGAAGGGCTTTGCGCAGCCTGTCGCGCGGCGAGGAGCGGGTCCTGTCGGACTACGGCACGCCGCTCGGCTCGCCGCAATTGCGGCAGCTCCTTTCCCGACGCATGGGCGAGCACGGCATACCGGCCGCCCCCGACCAGATCATCCTCACCGAATCCGGCACCCAGGCGATCGACCTTCTTTGCCGTTTTCTGATCGAGCCCGGCGATGCAGTCCTGGTCGACGACCCGTGCTACTTCAATTTCCACGCCCTGCTGCGTGCGCATCGCGCAAAAGTCGTCGGCGTGCCGATGACACCGGCCGGGCCGGATATCGAGGCGTTCGGGCAGGCGCTCGAGGAGCACAAGCCGCGGCTCTACATCACCAATTCGGCGATCCACAATCCGACCGGGGCGACGCTTTCGCCGGTTGTGGCGCACCGGCTTCTGAAACTCGCCGACCGGGCCGGGTTGACGATTATCGAAGACGACATCTTCGCGGACCTGGAGCACGAGCCGGCGCCGCGCCTGGCCGCCTTCGACGGGCTCGACGGGGTGGTGCAGATCGGCAGCTTTTCCAAGACGCTGTCGGCTTCGGCGCGCTGCGGCTTCATCGCCGCCAGGCGGGAATGGATCGAGGGCCTCGTCGATCTGAAGATCGCCACGAGCTTCGCGGCGGGCCGGCTGCCGTCCGAGCTCGTATTGCTGCTGTTGACCGACGGCAGCTACCGGAAACATCTGGAAGAGCTGCGCGTCCGGCTTTCGCGGGCAATGGAGGCCGCGACAGGGCGGCTTGCAAGCCTCGGCATCACGCCTTGGCTTCAGCCGCGCGCAGGCATGTTTCTCTGGTGCAGTCTTCCCGACGGGATAGAGGCGGCCGATGTGGCGCGCGCCTGCCTTGCCGACAATATCGTGCTCGCTCCGGGCAACGCATTCAGCCTCTCCCAGAACGCCGGCAGCTTCCTGCGCTTCAACGTGGCGCAGTCGGAGGATGCGAGGATATTCGAGAGCCTCGGGCGGGCGCTCGACGGTCTCGGTGGATAGCGGGTTGAGAGCTGTCAGCCGGGGTTTACTCGTCAGCTATTTCTTGTCCGAGCGCGCATAATCCGGGATTTGGAAACGTCGCCGGTAGGCGCCGGGTGCCAAGCCCGTCACGCGCTTGAACAGGCGGCGGAAGAAGGCGGGTTCTTCATAACCCACCTGCCAGCTGATCTCATCGACCGACGCTTCTGTCCCTTCCAGCCGGCGCTTGGCGTCCTCGATCCTCAGGCGCTGCACATAGGCGATCGGGCTGGTGCCTGCCGCAGCCGTGAAACGACGCTTGAACGTGCGTTCCGCAAGGCCAGCCCGCAGGATCATTTCCTCAAGCGGGTTTGCGACGGAAAAGTGAATGGCGACCCACTCCTGCGCCGCCTGGATCGCCGTGTCGCCATGGTCCTTGCGGCCTTCGAAGACGATATAGGGCGAGAGCCCGTCCTGATGCCATTGCAGCGCGAAGAAGCGAGCGATCGATTGGGCGGCCGCGGCACCCATATGGCGAGCGATGAGATAGAGCACGAGATCGTGCCAGGTCATCGACGCACCCGAGCTGATCAGCTCCTCGCGCCGCCCGGAAACCACCAGCACCCGTTCGGGATGGATATGCACCTGCGGAAAGGCGGCCGTGAAGGCGGCTGAATAGCCGAAGTGCACGGTCGCGTCGGCGCCGTCGAAGAGGCCGGTCTCCGCCAGCAGGAAAATGCCCGAACAGGCGGAACATATCAGCGCGCCGCCCGCATGCATCCGGTAAATCCAGTCGACCAACTGCGGATAGCGGCCTTTCCGCCATCCGTCCGGCCCGAGCAGGATCGATGGAACGATGACGATATCGGTGGCCTCAATCGTGGCGATGCTGCACTGTACGGTGACCGGTACAAGGCTCGCGAGCGTTAGCAGCCCGGTCTCGATGCCGACGATCTGGACTTCGAACGGACGGGTTATCGCAACGTCCGACGGCGGCAGGACCGAAAAGGCGTTCATCACGTCGAAGACGCCGCTCAGCGTCGAGACCACGGCATCGGGAATGGCCACCAGGCTGACATGCAGCGGCTTCGAATGTGTTCCACTCGCCTCGCGCGGCATGGTGATCCCTCCAACGATCAAATCCGTACACCGAGCGTGAGAATGGCGCAAATGGCCCGATTGTGGAATTTCCCGCTCTGCCCGAACCGGTCTGGACCTGCGATCCCTGGTGATCATCAACTTCCGATGAAGGAACAGGAGATAGCAGACATGGACTACGTCAAGACAAACGAGATCGATCCGGCCAAGTTGGACGCGATCGTTTCCCGCGCCATCGGCGATCTATCGGCGGGGTACGGGGGCGTCATGGTCAGCATCGGCCACCGCCTCGGCCTCTACAAGGCAATGGCCGGCGCCGGGCCACTCAGCGCCCATGAACTGGCAAACCGCACCGGATGCGCCGAACGGTATGTGCGTGAGTGGCTGGGCTCGCAGGTCGCCGGCGGCTACGTCCTGTTTCACGCCGGGAGCGGCAGTTTCGAGCTCACTGCGGAGCAGGCGCTGGTGCTTGCCAACGAGGACAGCCCGGTCTTCCTCGCCGCCGCCTGGGGCGTGCCCGCTTCCATGTGGTCGGACGAGGAAAAGGCGCTGGAAGCTTTTCGCAAGGGCTCGGGAATTCCCTGGGGCGATCATGACGGCCGGCTTTATTGCGGCGTCGCCTCGCTCTATCGCAACGCCTACAAGGCAAGCCTGGTCCCCGAATGGCTGCCGGCGCTCGATGGTGTGGTCGAAAAACTGAAGACCGGCGCTTCGGTGGCGGATGTCGGTTGCGGCCATGGCCACTCCACGGTGCTGATGGCGCAGGCTTTCCCGGCTTCGCGTTTCCGTGGCTTCGATACGCATCGCGTGTCCCTCGACGAGGGTCGCAAGATCGCGGCAGAAGCGGGCGTCACCGGCCGGGTCGCATTCGAGACGGCGCGTGCCGAAAACTATCCCGGCAAGGGCTATGACCTGGTCTGCTTCTTCGATTGCCTGCACGACATGGGCGACCCGTTGGCGGCAGCCCGGCATGCCGCAAGAACGCTTGCCCCGGACGGTACGGTGATGCTCGTCGAGCCCTTTGCCAACGACCGCGTCGACGACAACATCTCGCCGGTGGCCCGCATGTATTACGCCGCATCGACGACGATCTGCTGCGCTCATGCGATTTCCGACGGCGGCCACATGGTGCTCGGCGCGCAGGCGGGCGAAGCAAGGCTGCGGGAGATTTTCCACGAGGCCGGCTTCACCCGCTTCCGGCGGGCGATGGCGACGCCGTTCAACCTCGTGCTCGAAGCGCGGTTGTAGTCCAGCTGCATCGACGTAACCTCCAGGGGAACGCGCGGGGCCGGTTTTCGCAGGTCCCGCGCGCTTCTTTTCCCATTCCTGGCGTCTAGTTCTGCGCAATCGTCGTGCGCGGCGACACCCAGTTGTGCCACTGCTCTTCCGAGCCGTGGAAGACGTTGAGGTCGATCTTGCCATCGACGCCGTGGGACAGGCCGGAGCCGGAATATTGCCAGAAAAGCCACCTGCGACCCGGATAGACCTTCGAGGGATGCTGGGCGACCGCGCGCAGCCAGAAGGGATAGTTGAGCAGTTCGCCCGAAAGGTTGTCCTCGTAGAAATCCGGCGCCGTGTAGATGATCGGCCGCTGGCCGTAATGGCGCTCCAGCTTGTCCATGAAGACCTGCATCTTTTCGAGCACCCGGGCGCGGGAGAGTTTCGCCTTGCAGCTCGACTCGCCGTTCCATTCGACGTCGATGACGGGCGGCAGCGCGTCCGGATCGCGCGGGACGTTGCGGATGAACCAGTCGGCCTGTTCGCCGGCCGTGCGGCACCAGTAGAAGAAGTGGTAGGCGCCGCGCCTGATACCCGCCTCCTTGGCTCTTCGCCAGTTGGTCCTGAACATCGGATCGAGGTGGTCGCCGCCGTCGGTGGCCTTGATATAGGCGAAATTGGCGCCTTGCGTCCTCAGCTTCGCCCAGTCGATGTCGCCCTGCCAGCGCGACACATCGACGCCGTGCACCGGATAGCTTCTCGGCGAGACCCTGCCGAAATTGATCGGCTTGGCATCGCGGAACTGACGGCTGTAGATCTGCATGCGCCCCCTGCGGGGTACGGTTTCCAGTGTCGGTTCGTCGGGTATCAGCATGGCCACCGGCCGCTCGGCCGGAAGCGGCATGCCGACCGTCGTTTCCCGCACGAAGGCCTGCGGCGCCGGCATCGCGCCGGTCCAGGCGATGTCCTGCTGCTGCGGCAGGGTCTGTTGCCGGGGGGCTTGAACCGCGCCGATCCGCGAGGTCTTGCCGACACCGACCGACGGGACGGGGGCGGCGGGCAGATCGACTGAGCCCGTTTTTTCCTGGGTTTCGACGTTAGTCATCAGTTCGTCTGGCCCGGATGCCGAAGCGCAGCCCGCCAAGGCGAGGCATGTGACGAGGAGTGCTGGCAGAGCCGATAGACGCATTTTGAAACCCGTACGCAAGACAACAAAGACGGCCGCCCCCGCCGTCGATAAACCCCTGACGGGAATTGCTAACGGAAAATTACCAAAAAATGCTGAATCCAATCTTTACGCGCGGCGATGTTCTGAAATCAGCCGCGCGGCATGATCAACCGCGCCGGGTTTCCCGCAACCGTGGCGCCCGGTGGGACGTCGCGCGTCACCACCGAGCCGGCCCCGACGATCGCCCCATCGCCGATGGTGACGCCGCCGAGAATGATCGCGCCGCCACCGATCCAGACGTCGGCGCCGATGCTGATCGGGCGGCCGATCTCAAGACCCCGGGCGCGCAGGGCGGCGTCGCGGTGGTGATCCGCGCAATAAAGCTGGACGCCCGGCCCCAGCATCGAGCGGGCGCCTATCCTGACCGGCGCCGTGTCGAGGATCGTGCAGCCGGCATTCAGATAGACGCCTTGCCCAAGAAAGACATTGAAGCCGTAGGCGCAATGGAAGGGCGCTTCTAGAAACGCGCCGGCCGCCGTACCGAACAGCGTGCCCAGGGCGGGCGCCATCGCACCCCGCTCGGCGGGCGACATGGTGTTATGCGCATGCACCGCCATCCGCGCTTTGTCCCTCAACGCATCGAGTTCCGGATCGAGGCAACAATACCATTCGCCGGCGGCCATCTTTTCGCGTTCGCTCGCCATCTTGCCTCGTGCCCCCCCCCGCTTCAGCGTTCCGCCCCGGCCTTTAGCCGGGCCGCCTCGCGCCGTGCAAGGCTTTCGGGCGGCCACATCGCCTTCGTACTATAATATTCCTCGAAGACTTTGGCGCCTTCCGGCAGGCCGACCCAGGCGACCTTCGAGCGGGTGAATATATGTACGTCGGGGGAGAACTCGGAACGCCTTTCGAGCGTCTGGACCCGGATGAACAGCATCCACCGGCGCCGGCCGTAGTCGCTCCACACCGCTGTCTGGCATTGCGGACAGCGATAGATGTCGTGGGGCACGCCGCTGTCGGTCTTCATCGCCACTGCGACCGGCCCGCTCTCCACGACCTCGACCCGGTCGGCTTCGATCAGCGCATTGATGGCAAAGGCGCCGCCGGTCTGTTGCTGGCAATCGGTGCAATGGCAGCAATGAATGAACATCGGCCGCCCATGCATGCGATAGCGGACCTTGCCGCAGAAGCAGCCGCCTTCGAATATCTCGCTCATCTTCCGTCCGGCCTCCCTCAGATTACGCATGTCGAATATGAAATATTTCTCAGTTCTCCCGCAACGCAAAATGAACAAGACGGGATCGGCATGTTCTGCTTTAAAGTTCGCCAACACGACATGAGCAGGATTAGACGCATGATTAAAGAGCGGATTGGTATCGTCGGCCTCGGCCGGATGGGCAGCGCCATGGCCCGACGCCTTTCAACACAGGGATTTACGGTGGCGGGGTGGACACGCAGCGGTCTTTCGCCCGACAAGGCGACGACCCTCGGGATCACCGCCTCAATCGATCTGGCTGCACTTCTCGGTGCTTCGGATATCGTCATGCTGGCACTACTCGACGATGCCGCGGTGCACGGCATGCTCGCTGATCTCACCGCCGTCGATCTCGCCGGCAAGCTGATTGTCGATACCAGCACCGTCAGCCCCCAGACGCTGCGCGCCCATGAAGCCGCGATCGGCAAGGCGGGCGCCGCTCTCCTCGACGCGCCGATTTCCGGCGGGCCGGAAATGCTGCTGGCGGGCACGATCGGCCTTTATATCGGTGGCGCGGAGAAGGATTTTCAGCGATTCCTGCCGGTCGCGGAAAATCTCTCGAACAGGATTCACCACGTCGGGACGCTGGGGGACGGCGCATCCGCCAAGCTCGTCAACAACATGATGCTGATGGGCCTGTGGCAGATCATGAAGGAAGCCGTCGATCTCGGTGGCAAGGCGGGGCTTGGGCGCGACAAGATGATCGAAATCCTCTCCGGCAGCCCGGCGGCAAGCCCGGCCATGCGGTCCCGGCTTCCGGTGATACTCGGCGAGACCGAGACGGTCGGCTTTCCGGTCGCCGGCGTGCTGAAGGACATGGGAGTGGTTCTCGACCTTGCCCGCGGCCTTGGCGTCGCAACGCCGGCCATCGAAGCCGCCCGCGCCAGCTTCGAGAATGCAGCGGCGCTTGGTTATGCCGAGGCCGATCTCGGCACCGTCGTGCGGCTGGCGCTCGAAGGGAAAGGCTGAGCCCGGGAGAGGCTCAGCCGTGATAGCGAGGTTAGAACGTCCGGCCGAGGCGGGCATCGACCGATTGGCTATTGCCGCCGCGCAGGGCGAAGAACAGGAAGATCGCTGCCCAGAGAATGGACTTCTCCGCGCCGGCGAGACCCTGGTTCTGTGCAACGCCGTGGAAATAAACGGTGACCAGAAGCACGATCATCGCCGCGAAGGAGGCCGGGCGGGTGAAAAGGCCGATGGCGACGAGGATGCCGCCGAAGAATTCCGTGGCGGCGAGCAGCGGCGACCAGAAGGCGCCCGGATAGAAGCCGAGGCTTTCCACCATGCCGACCGCGCCGAACGGGTTGGTGATCTTGCCGAAACCGTGGGTGACCAGCAGCGCGCCTGCTGTGACGCGCAGGATCGTCTCGACGATCTCATGGGCGGAGGTATAAACAGGAGCAAGTGCCGGAATGATCAGGCGGGAGCGGGTGGTGGATTGAAGAGCCATGGGACCTCTTTTTATGGGAACGACGCGATTATCGTTGCTGCAGCCCCAAATTGACGTTCGCACCCTCTCTGTCGAGACGCGTGCGTTCAAAAACTTGATCATTCTGGTTGACAATATTGTGAGACCGAATTGACTTGGGTAGAAGGCGAAACATGATGGAAAAACCGCGCATTACGATTCTCTATTGCACCCAGTGCAATTGGTTGCTCAGGGCCGGCTGGATGGCGCAGGAGCTTCTGCAGACCTTTGGCGACGCACTCGGCGAAGTGGCGCTGATCCCAGGCACCGGCGGCAATTTCGAGATCCAGTTGAATGGCGGACTCATCTGGGAACGGAAGCGGGACGGCGGCTTTCCTGGCCCCAAGGAATTGAAGCAGCGGGTGCGCGACGTCATCGACCCGGACCGCGATCTCGGCCACCTGGACCGCAAGGCGAAGGAAGACGGCGAGAGCTGAGGCCGCCTGTGACAGATCCGTGAAGGTTTTTTGGCGACAGGGACGGAAACTTCAAAAAGCCAGTTGACAGGTGAAGGTCACACCCGTACATGGCTCTCCGTCGCCCAGATGGCGGAATTGGTAGACGCGCCAGCTTCAGGTGCTGGTACCCGAAAGGGTGTGGAGGTTCGAGTCCTCTTCTGGGCACCATTCCATTTTCGAGCATTGATTTTGCTCGCATTTTCATCGATTTTTGTTTCACTTTCACCAACCCCTCGGGGCGTGGGACAATTTTCGATGCTCGTTTTTCCGACCTCAGTTTGTGGATTGCGCCGGCCGCCAGCCTCTTGCTGTTCGCCTGCTTCGTATAGAGGGTCGCCTGCTTCTTTGTCGTCCGTCCGAAGGTCGCCATCAGCTCGTCTTTGGTCGCGCCGTTCTCGGTGGCGATAGGCGCGCAGGCCATGGGTGGAGCAGTGGAACAGTCCGGCGTCGTCGCACCAGTCCCGCAGTCGCTGAATTGCAACCCCGTTTCGATGATGGAGGGACCTTCGCCTCGCCTCCTAGTTGATATTCCTAAGGGGAATCAATTTTGGGTAAATACATATTGGTTTTCATAATTTGTGTGTAATCGTCGCAGCCGTAGTGCTCTGGGCGTTTCGGTCCACACATTCGCCCTCAGATGATCCAGGCTGATTCATCTGGGGTGCTGGTGGCAGCGGCAGAGCCCATATCGCGACACGGATCGCTTCTGAGAGGCAACCGGTTTGTCGCGCTTGATATGTTCCCAGTCACCTGGGGTTCGGTTTGCCGAAGCTGGCGGCAAAAAGGGCCGGGGGGCGGACATGTTTAGTGCGTCCAATCAAATGCAGATATCGCACAAAATTCGCAGCATCACATCAGCGTAATGCGCAACTTAAGTTCGCCTTCTGCGCCGCAAAGGATCACCAACAAATTGCAAAAAGCTAGATGCGTCGGGGATCCCCGTTCAAGAACTAAGAAGCTGTGCTGTGTCACGACGTCCATCGACTGCCATGTCGAGCTACCTGAGGAGGTGACTAAAAATGGGTCGAGCAACTTTCAATATTAGACTTGACGCTTTATAATCGTCCGGATTTGATGGAGTTTGCCTAGCTTGAAGACGGATGCCGTTGCCATGAACGACATAGCTAAAATATTCGCGGATCCACCGTTGCCGATCGGGTCGGAAAGGCCACGGCTGGTTCAGCGGCACTCATCCGTGCGCCGGACGATGGAGATCGTTCTCGACACCTGGAGCTTCCTCATCCTTCGCGAAGCCTATTTCGGCGTGCGTCGTTTCGACAAGTTTCAGCAGCGGCTGGGCATTCCGCGCCAGACCCTTTCATCCCGGCTTTCCGTGCTGGTCGCCAACGAGATCGTCAGCCTCGGGAAGCGGCCGAACGAACCAGGTCAGCAATACTTCCTGACCGCTCGCGGCAAGGAATTGTTCTCGACCATGCTGTCGTTGATGGAGTTCGGCGACAAGTGGCTCGCAGGTGATAACGAGCCGCCGCTTCAGTTGATCCACAAGACCTGCGGCTGCGAATGCCATCCGGTGACTGTCTGCAGCGAGTGCCTGGAGCCCTTTACGGCCAAGGAAGTGGCTCCCCGTGACGGACCGGGCGCAGGTTATGCCCCCGTGGAAAACCGGCTGACGTCGCGCAGGAGTTCCGACTCGGCGCTGCTGGAAAGGGTAAGGCCTTGTTCGGTTGCGCGCACGCTCGGTATTATTGGCGATCGCTGGAGCTTTCTTATCCTTCGCGAAGGCTGGCATGGTGTGAGGCGCTTCGAGGAAATGCGGGAGAACCTCGGTATCGCGACCAATATTCTCGCCGATCGCCTGACGCGGCTGGTGCAGGCGGACGTATTCCGGAAAGTGCCTTACAATTCCGGCGACCGGTTCGAATACCGGTTTACCCAGATGGGGCTCGATCTCTACAAGCCGATGCTTGTGATGATGGCCTGGGGTGACCGGTGGCTCGCGGATGGCAAGCCACCCATGCGCCTGCGCCACAAGACCTGCGGTCATGATTTCTCGGCCATCGTCGTATGTTCGGAATGCAGGAAGCCGCTGGCGGCCAAGGATACCGATTACCTGCTTCGGTATCCGTTCGACCTGTAAGCCTGGCGTAAATGCAGCTCAAGCGGCATCCGTGGTCTTTGCCGATACTCCACGTCTCGCGTGCAGCATCCGGTATATCCGTTCGGGCGTGACCGGAAGTGTTTCGATCGAAATGCCCAGATGGGAAAGCGCGTCGGATACTGCATTGGCAATGGCTGCCGGGGCGCCGATCGTGCCGCCTTCGCCCATGCCGCGGAAGCCGCCGATATTGTTTGGAAGATCGGCCTCTATGTGGACAATGCCGATATCGGGCACGCTGCTTGCGACGGGAACGAGATAGTCGGCGAGGCTTGCGGCCACGGCCTGTCCCTGATCGTCATGCACGATTTCTTCCAGCAGGGCTGCACCGATGCCCTGTGCCACGGCGCCATGAACCTGGCCGTCCACGATCATCGGGTTGATGATTTTACCGCAATCTTCCGCCACAACATAGCGAAGGATCTTAACGGCATAGGTTTCCGGATCGACCTCGATCATGGCCAGATGTGTCGATGAACTGGCGGTCCCGAGATAGGGGTCATAGGTTTCCGATGCGCTCAGGTCTTCGCGCTGGTCTCGCGGAATGCGGCCCATCTGGGTATAGACTGCGGAGGCGACCTCCTTCAGCGTCAGTGACAGGTTCGAGTTCCGACTGGTGATGATGCCGTCGTGGATATCGAGGTCCTCGACACCCTGCTCCATGAGGAATGCGGCCGCGCGCAGGACCTTCTCCTTGACGACGCGGGCCGCGAGTGTGGCGGCGCCGCCGCCAAGGACAGCCGAACGGCTGGCATAGGTGCCGCTGGCCATGGGGACCAGCGCACTGTCGCCATGCTTGACCTCTATATCTTCCAGCTTGCAGCCCAGTTCGTCGACGATGACCTGGGCAAGCGTCGTTTCCAGCCCCTGACCGTGGGAAGAGATACCGAAAGCAGCGGTGACGGCGCCCGTCGCGTCGATTTCGATCTTGGATGTCTCGGTGCCTGTATTGATCGGCATGCCGGGGGCGACCGAGATACGCGAGCCGATCCCGGTCAATTCGGCGTAGCTTGCGAGCCCGATTCCAACCCAGCGCCCGGCCTTCCTTGCCTCCTCGCGCTCCCGAACCAGCGACGGATAATCGACGTACCTGCAGGCACCCTCCAGGCATTCCTGAAAGGCCGACTTGTCCCAGATGATGCCGGAGGCGGTACGGTATGGAAACTCCTCGTCGCGGACGAGGTTTTTCCGGCGAAACTCGACCGGGTCCATCCCCAGCTTGCGCGCCGCCATCTCGATCAGCCGTTCCATGGCGAAGGTCGAGGAGGGGCGGCCGACGCCGCGGTAGGGGCCGGTCGGCGGCTTCGGGGTCAATACGCCGCGGATCCGACCCCGATAGTGTTCCATTCGATATGGGCCGGGCAGGAAACTGACGACCTGGACGGTTTCCAGCGCTGCCGTCCACGGATAGATCGAATAGGCGCCGACGTCGCCGATGACGTCGGCGCGCAGACCGATCAGCATTCCGTCTTTCGTCACAGCAAGTTCCGCCTCGATCAGTTCATCGAAGGCCTGGCTGGTGGCAGAGAGATCCTCGAGGCGATCGCTGATGTATTTGACGGGGCGTTTCAACTTGCGTGCCAGTGCGCAGACGAGAATTTCCTCGCCGTAAAGCGATCCCTTGCCCCCGAAGCTGCCGCCCACATCCGGAGCGACGACCCGCATCCGCGTTCCGGGAAGATCGAGACAGGCCGACAGGACGTCACGGATGACGCCGGGTATGTTGGAGGAGGTGTAAAGCGTCAGCGATTGTTTCCGGCCGTCCCATTCGGCGAGATAGGACCGGTTCTCCATGGCGACCGCCGTCTTGCGCGTCATGCGGAACCGGCCCTTGACGGTGATCGCCGCGCCCTTGAAGGCCGCATCGACATTGCCGCGCTTGAACTCGCGGCGAATGATCGTGTTCGTCCCCGCCTCCTCGTGCAAAAGCGGTGCGTCGTCCTTGACCGCATCGACCTGCCGGATCGCAAAGGGCAGGGGTTCGTATTCGATCGTAATGTGTTCGAGCGCATCCTCGGCGGCGTAGCGGCTTTCCGCAACCACGGCGATGACCGGTTCGCCGACGTAGCGGACCTTGCCGCGGGCCAGCGGCCAGATCGGGGTCGCGTAATAGCCCGGCATGCGAGAGGTCGGAATAGCTGGCTTGACCTCTCCCTCGAGATCGCTCGCATCATAGATCGCGACGACGCCTGGTACCGAGAAGGCCTCGCCGATATCGATGTTCAGGATCCTGGCATGGGGCTGGTCCGAGCGCCGCAGCGCGACATGCAGCATGCCTGCCGGTGCCATGTCATCGACATATTGCCCGAAGCCCGTCAGAAACCGTGGGTCCTCCGTGCGCTTGACCCGCTTGCCCACCAGTTTGGGGCGCAGCTCGATGGAATGGTCAGAATGGCTCATTCATAGAACTCCGAGCATTTTCTTAGCCCCTGCCACTGCGCGTCGTCATGGCCGGAGATGATCGTGTCTCCGCCATCCCGAAAGGTTTTCAGGCGCTTGAGTGATGCCACCGCAAGATCCATGTTCCAGGTGTTCTTCGGCGCGGTCGCAGTGTCGATGTTGACCTGAAGCGGTGCCGCGTCGGATGCAAGAACGAAGGCGCCATCCCTTTCCAGTTCGACGCGCGCCACGCTCATGCCGGGCGTATGCCCGGGCATAGGCAGGACGACGATACGGCCGTCACCGAACAGGTCATGTTCCGCGTCGAATGTCTGAAAGCCCTGTTCCTGCTCCCATTCGGCGCGCAGATAGCCGACATTCTCCGCTCCTTCAGCCTTTGCCGCTGCGGCCTCCGCCTCGTGGCAAAGGATGGTCGCCTTGCGAAAATAGCTGTTGCAGCCGCAATGGTCCGGGTGAAGGTGCGAACAGATGACGACGTCGATGTCGTCCGGTTGCAGGCCGATCGTTTCAAGCTGGCGGACGACGGTCTGCTCCGGTGTGAAGATCGGGGTCATGACCCGGCTCAGCCCGCCCCAGCGCGCCTGGGGGTCCATGGCCGCTTCCGGGTTGCAACCGCTGTCGAAAAGAACGTTGCCCTGGGCATGGCGCATCAGCGTGGCATGGACCGGCAGGTCGATCGTTTCCTCCTTTGCGGCCCCGGCGATATAGATCGAACGTCGCATCCGGAGCCGGCCGCCTTCGATAAAATGCATCTTCATGTCAGAGGTCCTCTTTCCCTTGCCAGTTCGCGGACGGCGTTGACGATGTGCTCATAGCCAGTGCAGCGACAGATGTTTCCGGAGAGCGCTTCGCGGATCTCATCATCGCTTTCCAGCGGATGGTGGCGAAGGAGATCGGTGATCGCCATGATGAAGCCCGGGGTACAGAAGCCGCATTGCAGTCCGTGATGCTGGCGAAATGCTTCCTGGACGCGACCGAGCCTATCGATGCTGCCCTGGCCTTCGATGGTTTCGATCTCCATGCCTTCCGCCTGTACGGCGAGGGTGAGGCAGGAGCGCGCACTGCGTCCGTCGAGGATGACGGTGCAGGCACCGCACACGCCGTGTTCGCAGCCGACATGGGTGCCTGTCAGGCCAAGCTCCTGGCGCAGGAAATCGCTCAGCAACATGCGGGCTTCTACGGTGCGCGTATAGGAGAGGCCGTTGACGCTGACGGTGATCTTTTTTTCGGTCATGGACGTTTCCGGTTTTGGGCGCGGCTCCAGGCCGCACGGAGCGCGCGCTTGGCAAGCACGCCCGAAAGGTGCCTGCGGTAATCCGCCGAGGCGTGGATATCGGAGTTGGGGGTAAGGATGTCTGCCAGCCTGTCTGCGACCGTGTCGAGAACGGCGTCGGAGAGATCGGTGCCTTCGACGATATCCTCGATCTCATGCAGACGCAGCGGCGTTTCTCCGACCCCCATCATTCCGATACGAACGCCGGCCGCCACGCCGTTTTCGACGCGAAGGGTCGTGGCGAAACAGGCAAGAGCGAAGTCGCCATGGCGTCGGGCAAATTCCTCGAAACCCCAACTGGCTTCGGGAGGCATGGCATCGATTTCCACGGCGATCACCAGCTCGTCTTCTTCGAGCGCATTCACCAGCGAGCCGACGAAGAATTCCGCCGCGGGAATCCTGCGTTCACCGCGCACGGAATAGGCAATGATCGTGCCATCGAGAAACCGGGTCATCAGCGGCATTTCGGTGGCCGGGTCCGCATGCGCGACGCTGCCGCAGAAAGTGCCGCGGTTGCGCACGGTCATGTGAGCGACATGGTGCATGGCGTCATGGACCACGGGCAGGTGCTTGGCGACGAGAGCGTCGGTGGCGGTCGTGTGATGCCGCACGGTTGCTCCGATCCGCAGTCGAGTGCCGTCGAACTCGATCCGGTCCAGCCCGGAAATCCTGTTGATGTCGATCAGCACGGACGGCTTCACCAGTCGGAAGTTTATCATAGGCATGAGGCTCTGGCCGCCGGCGATGATCTTGCCGTCGCCTCCGGATGCAGCCAGTGCCGCCGCCGCCTCCTCGATCGTTGCCGGCGCGATGTAGTCGAACTGTGCGGGCTTCATTGTTCCGCCCGTTCCGCCTGCCCGGCCGTCGTTCTTGTCGATGAACGTGCCATCAGTGCTCCTCCGGCGTCATTTCCCAACAATGACGCTTGCTGTAAATTCACTTGCATTATTAGACTTAAAGGAAGAATGTCAAGCGAGCTCGTGGGCGGTGTCGTGCGTATCGTCCCGATGGAGATGAGGAGGATTTTCAATGGAAATGTCTGGTCAGCAATTAATACCGGCCACGAGGGATGAGGTCTGGGCGGCACTGAACGATCCGGACGTGCTCAAGGTCTGTATTCCCGGATGTCAAGAACTGACGAAATCGTCCGCGACCGAAATGTCCGCTGTCGCGGTTATGAAGGTCGGGCCAGTCAAGGCGCGGTTCCAGGGCGCGGTGACGCTCTCGGACCTCGATCCGCCGAACGGGTACAAGATTACCGGCGAAGGGCAGGGCGGCGTTGCTGGTTTCGCCAAGGGCGTGGCCGTCGTGAAACTGTCCGAAGTGCAGGGCGGGACCGTTCTGGACTATACCGTGGACGCGCAAATCGGCGGCAAGCTTTCGCAGCTTGGCGGGCGGCTGATCGACGTCACGGCAAAGCAGATGGCGGGCCAGTTTTTCAAACGGTTTGCCGAGGAAATACAGGCGCGCCAGAATCCGCAAGAAGCGGCTCCGGTGGAAGCGACGCCCGCCGCGCCAACGCATTCCGAACCTGCCGCCGCACCGCGCGAGGTGCCTGCGAGAGCAGTCTCAAGGTCTGCCGCCCAGCCGGCCATGGCGGTCGGTTCCGGCGCCTCGCTGCCGGTGACCGCGCTCGTGGTGTTCGTCTCGGTGTTGGCCGCCCTGTGGATTGTTTATGGCGGGCTGTTGCTGAGTCTTGCTCCGGCTGTGGACGCGCCCTCGCGCATATCCCCAGATCTTGCCAGTATCGTCCAGCTGGTCATGGCGGTGGCCATCGGCTACCTGTTCGGTAGAATCTCAAAATAGGCTTTTGCCATTTGAACGGAAAAGGCCGGAGCATATGCTCCGGCCTTTTCTTTTCGCTTGCACAGGAAGACTTTCAATCTCCTCTCCGGCGCTCCAGAAAAAGCTTCAGCTCGCCGAACATGCCCCGCCTGAACATCATCACGCAGATCACGAAGAACAAACCGATGATGAACGTGATCGGCAGGCCGCTGGTCGAGAGGAAATGTTCCAGCCCGGCGACGACAGTTGCTCCGACGATCGGCCCGATCAGCGTTCCCATGCCCCCGAGAAGGGTCATTAGGATGACTTCGCCCGACATGTGCCATGTGACGTCCACGAGCGAGGCGAGCTGGAAGGCGATCGCCTTCAGCGAGCCGGCGAAGCCCGACAGCGCCGCCGATAGCGTGAAGGCAATCAGCTTGTATCGCTCCGGCTTAAGGCCAAGCGAGGTCACGCGGGTCTCGTTTTCGCGAATGGCCGACAATGTATGACCGAAGGGCGAATTGACGACGCGCCATATGATCATCAGCCCGATGACCGTGCCGCCCAGGACAGTGTAATACATCGCGGTGATGTTCCTGAGGTCGATGACGCCGAGCAGATAGCCCCGAGGCACGGCCTGGATGCCGTCTTCCCCGCCAGTGAACGGCATCTGGACCGCCATGAAATAGACCATTTGGGCAAGCGCCAGCGTGATCATGGCGAAATAGATGCCGTGGCGGCGGATCGCCAATGCCCCGAATGCGAGACCCAGGATCGTCGCGAACACCGTTCCGGCCAGGACAGCCAGTTCGAACGGCCACTGCCAGACCTTGGCCGCATGCGCCGCTATAAAGGCACCGCCGCCGAAGAATGCGGCATGCCCGAAGGAGAGCAGCCCGGCATAACCGAGGACCAGGTTGAATGCGGCAGCAAACAGGACGAAGCAGAGGATCTTGATCAGGAAGAGAGGATAGACCGCGAGCGGCGCAATCAGCATCGCGACCACAACGGCGACAAGCAATACGCGGCCGATCATCTGGCCATAACCGAGCGGGGTGACAGGATTGGCAAGGGTCACGCTTTTCATCTCAAGCCTCACGACTGAACAGGCCGGCTGGCCGGATAAGGATCACCAGCACCATGATGATGAACACCGCGATCGACGAGGCGGCAGGATAGAATGTCTTGGTGAGACCCTCGATTACTCCGAGCGCCAGTGCCGTGATGATCGCGCCGCCGATCGATCCCATGCCGCCGATCACGACGACGGCGAAGACAACGATGATGATGCTGGACCCCATGCCGGGACTGACCTGATAGAGGGGGGCGGCCAGCGCGCCGGCGAAACCGGCCAGCCCGACGCAGAACGCATAGGTAAGCGTCAGCATGAGGGGCACGTTGATGCCGAAGGCCTGGACCAGCGAGGGATTTTCCGTCGCTGCCCGCAGATAGGCGCCGAGCTTCGTCTTCTCGATGGCAAGCCAGGTCAGGAGGCAGATGACGAGCGAGACCGCAATCACCCAGGCGCGATACATCGGAAGGAACATAAAGCCGAGATTGATGCCGCCCGTGAGGGCTGCCGGAACGGGATAAGGCTTGCCGGCCGCGCCGAAGACGTGACGGAATAGTCCTTCCAGCATCAATGCCACGCCGAATGTCAGAAGCAGGCTGTAGAGATGATCCATGCGATAGAGCTGCTTCAGAAGCAGTCTTTCTACGACTATCCCGCAAAGGCCTACCACCAGAGGCGCGGCGATCAGCGTGCCCCAATATCCGAGGCCGAGCCGGGAAAGCATGTACCAGGCGACAAAGCCGCCCAGCATGTAGAAGGCTCCATGTGCGAAGTTGATCACGTTGAGCATGCCGAAGATGATCGCCAGCCCGAGGCTAAGAAGCGCATAGAAAGAGCCGTTGATCAGTCCGAGCAGCAATTGGCCGAGAAGAACGGGAATTGGCACCCCGAGGAAATCTGTCATCTGATTCCTACCTGTTGAAACGTGCGCATAGCGATCAGACCCCCAGATACCGGTTCAACCGGTCCATGTTGGCGTCAAGCGCATCATTGGAAATTTCGTCGACGACCTTTCCCTGATCGAGGACGAAGTGCCGGTCGGCGACGGAGGCCGCAAACCGCAGGTTCTGCTCGACCAGGATGATGGTCATGCCGCGATCCTTGAGGATACGCAGCGCAGCGCCGATCTCCTCGACGATGACGGGGGCGATACCTTCCGTCGGCTCGTCGAGCAGGATGAAGTCCGCTCCGGTGCGCAGGATGCGGCCGATCGCCAGCATCTGCTGCTCGCCGCCTGATAGCCGCGTACCTGGCGTGGTGTCCCGGCCCTTCAGATTGGGAAACAGGCTGTAGATCTCCTCGACGCTCATGCCGCCCGACTGCCAAGCCGGCGGAAACATCAGGTTCTCGATGACGTTCAACTTGGAAAATATGCCCCGCTCCTCGGGGACATAGCCGATCCCGAGCCGTGCGACCTTGTGCGCCGGTGTCCGGAGAAGATCGACACCCTTGTAGGTGCCGGTGCCGGCCCGTTTGCCTACAACACCGATCAGGCTGCGCAGGGTGGTCGTCTTGCCGGCCCCGTTGCGGCCGATCAGCGTGACGACCTCGCCCTTGCGGACATTGAAATCGACGCCGTGCAGAACGTGGCTTTCGCCGTACCAGGCCTGAAGATTGCTGACGTTCAGAAGTGCTTCAGCCATGGGCTGCTCCCATATATGCCTTGCGGACTTCGCTATTCGTCGAAACTTCCGCATAGGTTCCTTCGGCGATCACCTCGCCGCGACGCAACACGGTGATCGTGTCGGACAGGTCGGCAACGACGCCCAGATTGTGCTCGACCATCAGCACGGTACGGCCCTTGCCGACGCGGCGGATCAGCGCCGCCGTCCGGCCGATGTCCTCGGTTCCCATGCCGGCCATCGGCTCGTCGAGGAGCATGACTTCCGGCGCCAGCGCCAGCGTGGTCGCCAATTCCAGAGCGCGCTTGCGTCCGTAGGAGAGTTCGCTGGCCTTCGTCCGGGCCTTTTCGGCAAGTCCGACGCTTTCGAGGAGTGCCAGCGCCTCTTCGTCAAAGCGCTTCAGACACTGGCTGGACTTCCAGAAAGAAAAGGTCTCGCGCTCGCGAGCCTGTAACGCGACCCGCACATTTTCGTGCGCGCTCAGATGCGGAAAGACCGACGAGATCTGGAACGAGCGGACCAGGCCGAGCCGCGCGATATCGGCAGGCGCCATCTGCGTGATGTCGCGACCCTTGAAGAAGATCTGGCCGGAACTCGGGGAAAGGAACTTGGTCAACAGGTTGAACAGCGTGCTTTTGCCGGCGCCATTGGGGCCGATCAGAGCGTGGATGGTGCCCGGCCGGATTTTGATGTCGACGTTGTTTACGGCGATGAAGCCGCCGAACGAGCGCGTCAAACCTCGCGCCTCGATGATGGGTGCGTTCTCCGGCACGAGTCCTCCCTCCCGGCTGAATTTCTCTCTTCCCGCGGCGCCAGGCAAAGCCGGTCCGCAAGCCTCATCCAACGGAAAAGGCAACTAAAGAAAAACACATAAAGTCTAATAATGCAAGCTTGCGTACCGGTGAAAATTCTGTTTATCTTGATTGCATGGCCTTGTGCATAGCAGCATGACTGAGGCTGGTGCCTACCATAAAGTATGATAGCGCAAGTTCACCGTCGACGCTCGTGGAGGAGCTTCGGCGCCAAATCTGGGAGGATGGATTGATGAATCGCTTAAGAATTTTGCTCTCGTGCGCCGTGGCTTTGGGCGCGATGGGCATTCAGGCGCGGGCCCAAGATTCGGGGCCGATCCGGATCGGCGTCCTGACCGATGTCAGCGGCCAGTTCTCGCATGAAGCCGGGGACGGCGCGATTGCCGCCGTGAAGATGGCGGTAGAGGATTTCGGCGGAAAGGTCCTCGACCGTCCGGTGGAAGTCCTCGTGGCCGATCACCAGAACAAGCCGGAAGTGGCCGTTTCGACCGCCCGTCAGTGGTACGAGTCGCAGGGCGTGAGGATGATCAACAATCTGATCAATTCCGGCATTGCGCTGGCGGTGACGCAGGTTGCCAAGGATCAGGACAAGATCGCGATCGTCAACGGTTCCGGTACATCGCGTCTGACGAATGACAGTTGCACGCCCAACAGCATTCACTATTCCTACGACACCTATGCGCTGGCCAATGGCACCGCCAACGAGCTGATCCGCGAAGGCAAGAAAAACTGGTACTTCCTGACTGCCGACTATGCTTTCGGCCATGCGCTGGAAGCCGATGCAAGCCTGATCGTCAAGGCAAACGGCGGGACCGTATCGGGTGCCGTCCGCTATCCGATCGAAACCTCTGACCACAGCGCATTCATGTTGCAGGCCCAGGCATCGCCCGCCGATGTCGTCGCTATGGCCGGCTCCGGCACCACCTTCGTCAATGCAGTGAAATCCGCCGCCGAATTCGGGCTTGCGTCGTCTGGCAAGACGGTTGCAGGCCTGCTTGTCTGGGACACCGATGTCCATTCGCTCGGGCTCGAAACCGCGCAGGGCATGATCCTCACCAACGCATTCTACTGGGATCGCGATGACGAGACCCGCGCCTTCGCCAAGAAGTTCCAGGCGCGTGTCGGGCGTCCGCCGCATATGGGCGACGCGGGAGATTATTCCTCGACGATGCACTACCTGCAGGCCGTCAAGGCCGCCGGCACGACGGATACAAAACAGGTCATGGCGAAAATGAAGGAAACGCCTGTCAATGACTTCTTTGCCAAGGGCGGCAAGATCCGCGAGGACGGCCGGATGGTTCATGACATGTATGTCTATCAGGTCAAGGCGCCGTCTGAATCCAAGAGCGAATGGGACCTGCTGAAGCTCGTCACCACTATTCCAGGCGACAAGGCTTTCCGGCCACTTTCCGAGAGCAGGTGCCCGCTGGTCAAGAAGTGATCGAAAGCGGTGCCCGGCTTTCACTGCGCCGGGCACTCAACCCCATCACTGCATGAGCAGCGGTAACGGCTGCGGTTGGCAGGAGAGACGAGCAGGACATGAGTGACATTCTGGTCGAGAAATCCGATGGCATCGCCATCGTCACGCTGAACCGGCCGAAGCAACGCAACGCCGTGACCTATGCGATGTGGTGCGAGCTTGCGGAGCGGTTCCGCGCATTCGACACCGATGCGGATATCCGCGCCATTCTGTTGACGGGTGCTGGCGCCGACTTTTCGGCAGGCGCGGACATCAGCGAATTCGATGCGGTGAGGGGCGGTGCCGAGGAAAGCGCTCGCTACGAGGTCGCCGTCGATGCGGCGGGTGACGCGATCTACGAGGTTTCCAAGCCCACGATCGCTGTCCTGCGCGGCTATTGCCTCGGAGGTGCCGCGCATCTGGCGATGTCCTGCGATTTCCGGATCGCGGAAGAGAGCGCCGTGTTCGGCATTCCCGCCGCACGCCTGTCGATCGTTTACGGCGTGTCGGCAACCAAAAAGCTGTTTTCGCTTGTCGGCGTCACCGAAGCGAAGCGGATACTCTATTCGGCCAAGCGCTTCACCGCCGACGAGGCGCTTGGCAACGGCTTCATCGACGAGTTGGCGGACGATGCGACCGCTGCTGCCCTCGATCGTGCCAATGCCATGGCCGCCAATGCACCCCTGACGATCAGGGGAGCCAAGTTCATCCTCAACGGCTGCGCCCGGGGCAATCTCGATCAGACCGAAGCGGACAGGCTGATCGATGAGGCAAGTTCGAGCCATGACTACGCCGAGGGACGCAAGGCGTTCGGCGAGAAGCGCCCGCCACGGTTTAGGGGCCGCTGAAAGCCGCGCCGAACCAGTCAACATGCGTGCTGCAGAGGCAGCATCCCATTACCAAGGAGATATGCAATGGAAACCAATCTGAACGGCAAGGTGGCGCTGGTCACAGGCGGCGGCAGGGACGTCGGAGGAGATATCGCCCGCGCGCTTGCTGCAGAAGGGGCCACCATCGCGGTGAACTACAGCCGGTCGAAAGACGAGGCCGAAGCGGTCGTCTCCTCTATCGAGGCAAGCGGCGGTAAGGCGAAGGCCTACAAGGCGGATATCAGCGACAATGCCCAGGTGAAGGCAATGGTCGCTGCGGTCAAGGCGGATTTCGGCACGGTCGACGTCCTCGTCAACAATGCCGGCTACGTAAAATATCAGCGCTTCGTGGATTCGACACCGGAGGACTGGAAACAACAGGTCGACGTGTGCCTCTATGGCGCGATCAATTGCTGCCACGAGGTGGCGCCGCTGATGATCGCGCAGAATTCCGGCCGCATCATCAATCTCGTCGGCGACAGTTCCCGGATCGGCGAAGCGAACCTCGCGCTGGCGGCGGCGGCACGCGGCGGGACGATCGCTCTCGGCAAGTCGCTTGCCCGCGAATTCGGGCGTAACAACATCACCGTCAATACGGTCTCGCTCGGCCTGATCGAGACATCTCATTCCGACCCGGACTTCCTTGAGAAAAACCGGGAGAAGATCGTCAAGGCTTATCCTCTACGCCGCATCGGCAAGCCGGACGACGTCGCACCCATGGTAACATTTCTCGCCGCTGGCGCCTCGTCCTGGATTACGGGGCAGGTGATCAGTGTCAATGGCGGCTTTTGCATGGTTTAACAGGAGGATTGGGAGGAGCCAATATGATACACTTCGATCTGATCGCGCCCGTCGGGGAGATACTCCGGCGGAATGCGCGCCTGTATCCTGAAAAGATGGCCTTCGAGGACCGGAGGAGGACGGTCACCTATCCGCAGCTCGAAGCGGAAACTGAGGCTCTGGCCGCGCACTTTGCCGCTTCGGGGCTTCAGAAAGGGCAGACCGTCGCGATCTTCCTGCCGAACTCGGTCAACTGGGTCGTCGCCTGCCTCGCCGTGGTAAGGGCCGGAGGGATTTCCGTCCCTGTGAGCATCGAATCCACCGAGGCCGAGCTTGCCTATCGCTTGACGGATGCCGAATGCACAGTGCTCGTAAGCGTGCCCGAAAAGCGGCCGATGGTGGACGCCGTCCTGTCGCGGCTCGATCGACCGGTCATCGTGACCGATGCAGACCCGGTGTCTGGATTTGGTGGTATCGAGCGGCCGCAGTCGCCCGGTTTCGAGGACGACCCGGATGTCGATCGACCCGCCTACATCGTCTACACGTCGGGAACGACCGGGCAGCCCAAGGGTGTACTTCTTTCGACGAGATCCATGCTTTGGGTGACGGCGGCCTGCTGGACACCGATTGCAGGGATGAACGAAAAGGACGTCGTTCTCAACACGCTTCCGCTCTATCATTCCTACGCGCTGAACATCGCAGTGCTTTCGATCATCGCGACCGGCGCCAGCGAATACATCATGGAGAAATTCTCCACCACGCGGGCGACCGAACTGCTCCGCACGGGGCGGTTCACCTTCATGCCCGGCGTGCCGACGGTCTTCCATTATTTCCTGTCCGCCTGCCGGGCGAGCGGCGAGAAACTGCTGTCATCGGTCAGGCTCTGCGTCTCCGCCGGCGCGATCCTGCCCGGCACGCTGAACAACGATTTCGAAGAATTTTTCGGCGTTCCCCTGCTCGATGGCTACGGGATTACCGAGACGTCCACCATGGTGACCATGAACTGGCCCGGCCGCTGGCGGGTGCCCGGTTCCTGCGGTCTGCCGTTGCCGGGGCTGACCGTTCGGGTGGTCGATCCGAAAACGGGTCTGGACGTCCCTGCGGGCATAGAGGGCGAGCTGATCTGCAAAGGGCCCAACCTCATGCAAGGGTATCACAACAAGCCGCAGGAAACGCAGAAAGCGGTCGTCGACGGCTGGTATCGCACGGGCGATCTCGCCAAGTCCGATGCGAACGGTTTTCTGACGATTACCGGCCGCCTGAAGGAGCTGATCATTCGAGGCGGGCAGAATATCGCGCCGGCCGAGATAGAAGAGACGATCCTGCTCGACCCCGCGGTCATGGACTGCGCCGTGATAGGCATGCCGCATACCATGCTTGGTGAGGTTCCCATCGCATGCGTCGTTCTCAAGGATGCTAGCGCTTTCGATGAGGCCGCGTTGCTGACACACTGCAAGGAGCGCCTGTCGGCCTACAAGGTTCCGGACCGGATTTTTGTCGTCGGCGAAATTCCCCGGACGGGATCCGGCAAGATCCTGCGCGTGAAGCTTCGCGAGAGCCTCTGCTGCCTGAGCGGATGATGATATAGGAGAAGTGCATGAACCCGTTCATTTTCAACACCACTGCGCAGATAGTCTTCCGGCCGGGTGCGGCTGCCGAGATCGGCGGTATCGTCCGAACGAAGCTCGGGCAGCGCATCCTCTTCGTAACCGACCCTGGCTTGCGGAAACTCGGATTATGCGAACCGGCTCTGGCGTCGCTTGCAGCGTCGGGCATCGAGCCGGTCGTATTCGACGGCGTTGAGGCCGATCCGTCGCTTGCCACCGTCACGGCGGCATCGGATGCGGCAAGGGCGGCTGGTGCGACCGGGATCATCGGTTTCGGTGGCGGCTCCTCGCTCGACGTCGCAAAGGTCGTGGCGCTTCTCTGCGGCTCGGGCGAGGATATCGATGGGGCCTGGGGCGTCGGAAATGCAAAGGGGCCGCGATTGCCTCTGGTGCTCGTCCCGACGACCGCCGGGACAGGGTCCGAGGTGACGTCGGTCTCCATCATTACCGTCGGCGGCGACGAGAAGCGTGGTGTGTCGTCACCGATCATCCTGCCCGATATCGCGATCCTCGACGCGGATCTGACGCTTGGCCTTCCTGCCCATATCACGGCCGCCACGGGCGTCGATGCCATGGTCCACGCGATCGAAGCTTATGCCTCAAAGAGCGCCAACAACAATCCGCTGTCGAAAATGCTGGCGCGTCAGGCCCTCCAGCTTCTCGGTGCGAATATCGAAGCGGCCGTTCTCGACGGCAAGGATCGTGCCGCACGCGGTGCAATGCTGCTTGGATCGATGCTGGCCGGGCAGGCCTTTGCCAACTCTCCGGTTGCCGCGGTGCATGCGCTTGCCTACCCGATCGGCGGCATGTTCCACATCCCGCATGGCCTGTCCAACGCGCTCGTTCTTCCCCATGTCCTGCGGTTCAACGCGCCCGAAGCCGCTTCGGTCTACGCCGAAATCGCGGCCGACGCCTTTCCGGATCTGGCATCGGAGCAGGGGGCTCAGGGTCGTTGCGCGGCGTTCATCGAGAAGCTTGCAGGGCTGTCGGCCAGGCTCGGCCTCCAGCGAAGACTCCGCGACGTTGGCATCGGCGAGGAGCATCTGGCGGGAATGGCCCGTGACGCCATGAAACAGACGCGCCTCCTCGTCAACAACCCGCGCGAGGTCGGCGAGGCGGATGCGCTCTCCATCTACAGGGCGGCCTGGTAAATGGCGGAACGTCCAATCCCTTCAAGTCGTTCGGGCTACAAGGTTTTCCGGGAAATCGGCCTGCGCTGGTCGGACAACGACATCTACGGGCACATGAACAATGTAGTGCATTACAGCCTGTTCGACACGGCGGTGAATACCTATCTCATCGAAAACGAAGTGCTCGACATCAAAAACGGCGCAGAGGTGTTTCTCGTGGTGGAAACGGGTTGCCGCTACTATGCCGAGATGGCCTTTCCCGATCGCGTAACGGCGGGCATCAGGGTGGGAAAGCTCGGCAATTCCTCGGTTCGTTACGAAATCGGCCTGTTCCGCAATGACGAGGACGCGGCGGCCGCCGAAGGATTTTTCATCCACGTGAACGTCGACCGTCTGTCGCGCCGACCCGTTCCTTTCGGCGACACCGCAAGACGGCTGCTCGAGCCGCTTGCCGCTCAAGCCTGATTCAAAAACACAAGGATAGTCCTATGGCAGTTCTCATTCTCAAGGATCCATCGCTCCTGCGCGACCAGTGCTTTATCGGCGGTGAATGGCACCACGCGGATGACGGCCGGGTATTCGACGTCACCAACCCTGCCGACGGTTCCGTGGTCGCGGCGGTTCCGCGCATGGGCGCCGTGGAAACGCGGCGGGCGATCGAAAGCGCCGAAAGGGCGCAGTCCGATTGGAAGGCGCTTTCGGCAAAGCAACGCGCCGCCATCCTGCGAAAATGGTTCGATCTGCTGATCGAACACCAGGACGATCTAGCCGCCATCATGACGGCAGAACAGGGCAAGCCACTGGCGGAAGCCAAGGGTGAGATCGCCTATGCGGCCTCCTATATCGAGTGGTTCGGCGAGGAGGCGAAACGGGTCTATGGCGACACGATCCCCGCGCCCACATCCGACAAGCGCATCGTCATCATCAAGCAGCCGATCGGTGTCTGCGCCGCGATCACGCCCTGGAATTTCCCGGCGGCGATGATCACCCGTAAAGCAGGGCCAGCACTTGCTGCCGGCTGCTCCATGATCATCAAACCGGCCAGCCAGACTCCGCTCTCGGCATTGGCGCTTTGCGTTCTTGCTGAACGCGCCGGCGTGCCGAAAGGCGTACTGTCCTGCGTGACCGGATCGGCCGGCGAGATCGGCGGCGAGTTGACATCCAACCCGATCGTACGAAAGCTGAGCTTCACCGGTTCGACGGAAATCGGCAAGGTGCTGATGGCGCAGTGCGCAGCGACCGTGAAGCGCACGTCGATGGAGCTTGGCGGAAATGCGCCCTTTATCGTTTTCGACGACGCGGACGTCGAGGCCGCGGTCAAGGGTGCGATCGTCTCGAAATATCGCAATGCGGGTCAGACCTGCGTCTGCGCCAACCGCTTCCTCGTCCAGAGCGGCATATATGACACCTTCGTCAGCCGGCTTTCTGAAGCGGTCTCCCGGTTGACCGTCGGCGACGGATTTGCGCCCGGCGTCCAGATCGGCCCGCTGATCGACGATAAGGCCGTTGCGAAAGTCGAGGAGCTTGTTTCGGATGCTCTGAAGCATGGCGGTCGGGTACTCGCCGGCGGTAAACGTCATGGGCTGGGCCACAGCTTCTATCAGCCGACGGTGATCGCCGACGTCTCGCCACAATCGCAGATTTTCGGCGAAGAGATCTTCGGGCCGGTCGCTCCGATCTTCCGTTTCGAGACAGAAAGCGAAGCGATCGCGCTCGCCAATGACACCCAATTCGGACTTGCCGCCTACTTCTACGGCCGCGACATTTCCAGGGTCTGGCGGGTCGCCGAGGCGCTTGAATACGGGATCGTCGGGATCAATGAAGGGATGATTTCGACGGAAGTCGCTCCGTTCGGCGGTGTGAAGGAAAGCGGGAACGGTCGCGAAGGCTCCAAATACGGGTTGGACGACTATCTTGAGATCAAATACATGTGCATGGGGATCTGATCATGGCGCGTCTTGTCTTCATTGGCCCGCCTGGCGCCGGAAAGGGCACGCAGGCGGAAAAGCTCGTCAGCGAGCGTGGCCTGCGGCATGTCTCGACAGGTGATCTCCTGCGGCATGCAATCAAGACCGGTACAGCGCTCGGGCTCCAGGCCAAGGCGGCGGTCGATGCGGGCGAGCTCGTACCCGACGATGTCGTCATCGGTCTCGTCGAAGAGAGCCTGAGCGATGGTGCCGCCGCGGCAGGCTTCATCCTTGACGGGTTTCCGCGCACGGTGGCCCAGGCCGAGGCTCTGGAAACTCTCCTGAGCAGAAAGGGGCTGCCCCTCGATCATGTCATCCTTTTCGATATTCCGGTCGATCGCCTCGAACAGCGCATCGCAAAGCGGGCGGAACAGTCGCGCTCCACGGCAAGTCCTATTCGATCCGACGACAACCCGGATGTCCTGAAGCGGAGAGTGGAAGAGTTTTTGACAGCCACCGCTGCGCTCTCTCCTTTCTACCAGAAACGCCGGCTACTCCGACGTATCGACGCAACGAATGGCATTGATGACGTGACTCGCACAGTCCTTCATTTGATAACCACTTAGGCCCAATCTACCTATTGGGATCCGTTGTTAAAAATCCGTGGAGACCGCGGGTGGTCAGGGCGTCTCCGGACGCGGTTACCCTACCCCATTCAGGCCGGGTTCATGGAATCGACCAGGGGACCGGCGTTGTAGGATCTCTAAGGCGGGTGCCCCGTTGATTGGCGTCCATCGCCCCCAGCCGGTTACTCGGTGGCTGAGACGAGGCCCAGCGCCAAGGCATATAGCGGAACAATCCAGAGCAAGGTGGCAAGAAACCCGCAGAACCAGAACCGCCTTGGTATGTCATCGTCCGCCAGCCGGCGCATCCGGCGTGGCGGCGCGTGGGTCTCCGACCTCCTCCACAGCAAGCCGGTGAAAAACAACCAGCTTGCAAGCCCGCCGATCAATGTCACGGCACAGAACAACATCATGCCTACGCCGATCGCCAATGATGCGAAGGGCCTGCTGAATTCGTAGTTCAGGACAGCGATGACGGCGGCGGCGATCGCCAGGCCGACTGTCAAAAAGGCCCAGTGGCCCCGAACGTTGGCAATGGCCTCTCTCGCTTCAGATGGCACGGCGCGTATCGCAGCCGAAATGTTGGCGTTCAACTCATCCTCCCGATGGTGTCACCGTCCGCCGTTTGCGCGGATCGCCACATTCCAATCGGGATGAGTGGCAAAAGGTTCCGGATGAAGGCCGTTTCCGTCGCCAAGGGAAAAGTGCAGGCGATACGGCCGGCAATGATGAGAAAGGCTGCAATATTTCACGAAAGCCGTCTAAACCTGCACCTACCGCTCTCGCCAATCCGGTCGCTGCGACTGCGGCCGCCATACCGAAAACAACGCTGGTTGATCTCTCGCCACGATCTTGGTCAGCGAGCTTGATCGGTAGGGATGCGTCTTGGTGGTCGCGTACACATACATTCAAGACGCTGGATCATGGGTGCTATCAACGCCCTCCATCAAGCGCATTTACGCGGCCGCGGACCTAGAGGTTTTGAGGCCGAGGATCCGCACCGCGTTATCATGGAAGATCTTCTGCTTGGTGGCGGCGCTCATCTCGATCTCATCGAGAAGCTTCAGGCAGACGGCCGGATCCCAGCAGGGATAGTCTGTACCGTACATGACGTTGTCGGCGCCGAAGTATTCGATCGCGAACCTCTGGCCGGCGGAATGCGGCGAAACCGTATCGGTGAACATCTGGTGCAGATAATGGCTGACCGGCTTTGTCAGGCCGGCGGTCTTTGAATTCTTATCCATGCGACCGGATTGGTATGGCAGGGCGCCGCCCGTATGCGACATGACGATCTTGAGTCGCGGATGACGCTCCATCGTCCCGGAAAGGATAAGCCGCGACGCGGCTGCGCTCACTTCCACCACGCGGCCAAGGCTCAAGTGCAAGGCATCATTATAGCCCTGCATGACATCGGCGAAAACCGCATCAGTCGGATGCAGGAACATCGGCAGGCCGAGTTCCGCGACCCGCTCGTAGAAAGGCTCCAGCCGGACATCGTCGATCATCCTGTCCTTGCCGACGCTGCCGGGTAGGTTGACACCCATCAGACCGAGCCGGTTGACTGCGTCGTCGAGCACTTCGATCGCAACCCGCGTATCGACCAGGGGAATTGCGGCCGAGGCCCAGACACGGCCGGGATAACGCCGCTGCGCCCAGGCCATCTCCTCGTTCCAGGCGAGCGCCGCGTCGCGGCCTTCCTCGACCGGCAGTTCCGAGAAGTAGATCGATAGCGGGCCGATGGAGCAGACCACCGAAATGTCATGACCGAGGCTGTCCATATAGGCGAGCTGCTCGTCCAGATCGAACCACTCCTTCCAGCTCGCGACCGTGCCGCGGCGTCCGTTGGCGCCGTGATAGGTATAGCCACCACGCGCGTTCACGACAGCCTTCGGGAAATCTTCGCGCTTCAAAAGCGGTTCGAAGATCGACCGCGGCCACCAGTGGAAATGGGAATCGATGATCTTCATCAGACTTGTCCTTGGGGGGCTTCAGCGGCCGCTATCGACGCGCCATGAATCGGTCCTGGTTTCCAGGAACGACAGGATCTGGGTCAGCAGCACACCGAGCGCGATGACGATGACGATCGACACCATCATCTTGGTGGTCTGCATCAGTTGGCCGTAATAGGTAATCGCGTAACCGAGACCGGCATTGGCGCCGAAGAGTTCGGCAACCACAACACCCGTCAGCGCCCGGCCAACACCGAGGCGAAGGCCGGCCATCATCACCGGCACGGACCCCGGCAGGGCGACGCGCAGGAAGATATCGAGCGGTCTGGCCCCGAAGGAGCGCGCAGCGCGGGCCAGGTCACGATCGGTATTCTTGATGCCCGACAGCGTGTTGGCATAGATCGGCGTTAGGGCGAAAAGGAAGGCGATCGCGATGATCGTTGGCGTGCCATAGCCGAGCCCGGCAACGAACAGCGGATAGAAGGCGACAGTCGGCGCCGAGTATTTGAACCAGATGAACGGTTCCAGCGCCGATTCCACATCCGCAAACCAGCCGGCCAGCATGCCAAGGATAATACCGACCACCGCAGCAAGGCCAAGCGACCAGACGAAACAATAAAGTGTCGCAGCAACGTTGGTGGCAACCGAACCGTCTTCGAACTGAACCATGAACTCCGCCGCGACCTGGCCCGGCGTCGAGATGAAGAACGGATTGATGAAACCGGTATCGACGGCGATCTGCCAGAAAACCACGATACTGATCATCGACAGGGTGCCGAGCACGAGCGCCTGACGGCGATAGAAAAATTCGGCGATCATTTTGACCTCCAGTCGCGGACCTTGTTCTCGACCGATCGGACGATAACGGTCAGCGTGTAGCCGAAGGCGCTGACGATCAGAGCGTAAACAAGCAGGCGGTCGATGCGCATGGCAGAGCCATAAAGATTGAGTTGGTACCCAATGCCTGCCTGTGAGACGAAGAGCTCGCCGACGATGACGCCGAGCACGGCGCGGCCAACGGCGAGCCTGAGACCTGTCAATAGCGCCGGCAGCGAACCGGGTACGAGGACGCGCGTGAAGATATCGAACTTGGTCGCACCGAACGAACGCGCCATGCGGATAAACTTCGGGTCCGCCTCGCTCATTCCGGCCATGGTGTTGAGAACGATCGGGAAGACAGCGCCCAGGAAAACGACGGCAATCTTCGGCGCCATGTCGATGCCGAGCCAGATCACCATGATCGGCAGCAGCACCAGGGTCGGGGCGATATAGAGCGCCATCAGCGGCGGATCGATAAGGTAGCGGGCGATCTTCGACGTGCCGAGCAGCAGGCCGAGCGGAATGGATACCACGATCGCCAGTGCGAAACCGGCCACGAATTCCGTCAGGCTGATGCGGGCGTGATAAAGGAAATCATCATTCTTGAAGATATCGATTGCTGCGAGAAAAACCTCAGTAGGGCGGCTGGTGAAACGGCCATTCACCCAGCCCATCGCCGGAGCGATCTGCCACAGAACAAGAAATGCAAGCACAGCAAGCGTCCCGATCATCGCAGAGCGCGACGGACGCAGGAAGGAAAGGGACAGCTGTCGGGCCTCCGCCGGTTCGGCGGTTATCTCTGCCGATCTCATGCGACCTCCTGTACCAGCTGCATGCTGGACATATCTTCGGCCAGATGGGCGCGCAGACGCTTGCGCAATTCGTGAAAGGCGTCACTGTCGAGGATTGACTCATTGCGCGGGCGCGGCAGATCGACCTTGATCACTTCCTTGATATGACCCGGGTTGCGGCCCATGACGACGATCTTGTCGGCCAGGAATATCGCTTCGTCGATGTCGTGGGTGACGAACAAAGCCGTCTTCTTCGCGCGCTCCCAGATGCGCAAAAGTTCGGTGCCCATGATCTCGCGAGTCTGAGCATCGAGCGCTCCGAACGGCTCATCCATGAGCAGCACTTCTGGATCGACCGCAAGCGCACGGGCAATATTGACGCGCTGGCGCATGCCGCCGGAAAGCTGGTGGGGATGATAGTCGGAGAAGCGGCCGAGACCGACGAGGCGGATCATCTGCATGGCCCGCTCGTTGAGGTCACCGCCGCTCCAGCGCTGCATTTCGAGCCCGAACTTGACGTTGCCACGGACCGAACGCCAGGGAAGCAGAGAGGCTTCCTGAAACACCACCGCGCGGTCAGGCCCCGGACCTTCAACCCGCTTGCCATCGATATCAATCGAACCACGCGTCAGGTCGACAAGCCCCGCGACCGCCATCAGCAACGTGCTCTTGCCGCAGCCGCTGGAGCCGACGATGGTCACGAATTCGCCCTTCTCGACCGACAAGTCGACACTGTCGACGGCAGAGAACACCTCGTTGCTCTTGGGTTTGCGATAATCGATTCCGAGATCGCGGATTTCAATCTGCGCCACTGCTTCCTCCTCCTGGAGCGGGCCTTCGCCCGCTCATAATATTATCATGCAAATGGAAGGCTCACTTCGGCTTCCACTCATTGTAGGTATCGTGGAACGTGCCGACCCAATACTTGTCGACCGGCATGGGCTGCTTATAGGTGCCGTTCATGATGCCGACGTCCCAGAAGGCCTTCATGCCGGCCTCGCTCGCCAGACGGCCATCTTCGAAGATCTCGTCGATAAAGTCGTCATAACCGCGATTGAGATAGGTCTCCTCAAGACCGAGCTTGGCGGCCAGAAGCTTGACCGATTCCTCTTTGTTGGCCTTGGACCACCGGACGGCCTTGGCAAAGCCACGCAGCACGGCTTTGATGGCATTCGGATCGTTCTTGATGAAGTCTTCACGCGCGTAGAAGCAGTGGAACGGGAAATCCGGCGCGATTGACTTCTGTTGCAGTATCAGGTTGAAGCCACGATCGGCCGCCATGAACTTTTCGGGCGTCGCGAAGATGTTGACTTCGAGTTGACCGGCTTCCATCGCAGCAAGACGCGGCACGGAGCCACCGCCCTGGACGATCTGCACTTCGCTCTTCGGATCGATGCCCTTGGTCTTCAACGCATAACGGGTCAGGAAGTCGGTCGATGAACCGAAGGTCGAGACACCGAAACGCTTGCCCTTGGCTTCTTCGAGCGTTTTGATCGACGGCACCGAATACCAGTCGAAGACGGCCATGTTGAAGCCGCCGTAGAAGATCTTCACGCCCTGGCCGGTTTCGACCCCGACAAGCGCTTCCGAGAACGCGCCAACGCCGATATCCACGGCACCGGCGACCATGCCGCGCACCAGATCCGTGCCACCCTTGAAGGCGACGATCTTCACGTTGATACCCTCTTCCTTGAAGAAGCCCTGAGCATCGGCAACATAGATCGGCAACAGCGTCGAAGTATTGAGCGGTAGGCCGATCGTGATGTCCTTCTTCTCGATTGCCTGGGCGCTCGCCGCCTGCCAGGACAGCGCGGCAAGTGCCGCCGCTGTCGCCATGGTTTTCAGAAATTTCAACATTCTCTCCTCCTTGTGATGCCGGCACTCCCTGCAGCATCTGCTTTCATGAATTCCAGTACCCCTTCAGGCCGCCTCGCTCCTCGGGAAAGAGACATCCGTGAACGTCAGCAGGAGGCTGCGGGCCTCCTGAACTACAGCCGTGCCGGCTTCGGCAAGCGTGGCCTGCAGGCTCTGCAATCGCTGCGCTGTCGTAGCGGGAAGGCTTCCGATCTTGCGGTCGAGCATGAGCTGCGCGCCCTCACTGGAAGTCTGCAGCCAAACGGCCTCGCGTGTCTGTCCCTTTTTCGATACGACAATTCGTGCTGGCCAACCTTCGCCCGTGAGCGTGTCATCGGCCGTGATCGTCACGCGCTTGGCCAAGGCCATGACATCCGCATTGAAGGGACGAGCGCGCTCGACATCCACCAGCCGATCCGGCTCGAAAGCGGCAATGCCGAGCTGCAAGCCGAGATGGGCGATGGTCGATAAGCGATCTTCGGTCACGAGCGGCCGGCTGACGACGGGGGTCACGACCGGTGGCAGAAAAACTTCGATAGTGTCGATGGTATTGGGATTGATACCCTTCTCCAGCAGGTGACGGAAAGCCTGGATCGCATTGACGCCCTGGCGGGCCGAGACGAAGGGTTTCATGCCAACCCCTCTGATCGCCAGCGTGTCAACATGTCCTGGCTCCAGGGCAACGGCTGCCGCCGCCTGTCCTTTCATCCAGCTTGGAGACAGCAGTCCGAGATCGCCCTTGATGCCGGCCTTCGCAGCAAGCGCTGCCCGGATACCCTTCAATGTGGCTTCGCCGATCGCCAGCCAGCGAGCAGACGGCATGCCGGAAGGGCGGCCGTTGCGGCCCGAACTGCCGGCCATGGACAGCACCAGCGCCTGGGCACCCTGTTCGTCAGAAAGACCAAGCGCGATCGCCGCACTGACCGCCGCCACGGCAGGCGCTGCAAACAGGCCCGGCCAAGTTTCCGGCAGAGCCGAAACGCCACCGACAGCTTCCGAAAGAGCCACACCGACGGCGTGACCGGCGGCAACCGCCCTGACATGGGCCTCATAGTCCTGTGCAAAAATCAGCGACGCCGGCACGGCCATGGCGCCCGGCGTCGCGCAGGAAGGCACATGGATTGCGTCCCATTCCGTAAAACGGATAACCGCCGACGCGCCCGCAGCTGAGGAGATTGCGTCGCCGGCACCGTTTTCGCGATAAAAGGCGAGTAGGGAGGCGCCTTCCTTCGCACCAGCGCCGGCCGCCAGACATGTCAGCGCGTCGATGGAATGGAGGTTGACGAGATCGCGGAGGTTCTGGTCTCGGCCATCGATCGCCTTGAGAATGGAAATGAGATCGCGTACGTTCATTCAGCCGCCTCCCATACGGAACTATCGCCAAGTCCCACCGGACGAGACGCGACGATCGTCTCGCCATCGAGGGCGAGCGTAACCGTCAGGACACCGTATGGAACCGGTGCGGCAAGCCGTGTTTCGGCATCGGCCACGACCTTCAGTGGTCGGGTGCCGTGCGGCGCTTCGAGATGCCAGTCGATCAGTTCGGCGCCATCCGGTAAACTGAAATCCGAAATCGAGCCGTTGGCCGGAAAGGCGGGAGAAGCCCGGTCCAGCTCCGCGCTCACGGAGGCAAGGCGTGCGGCGATTATGGAAACCGCTGAGAAGGTTTCGATCCGGCGGGCCCAGACGCCGTTATAGGCAATCGATAGGCGCACCGCGAAGGTGCGGCCCAGTTCTTGCCTGCCGGCGCGGATGAAACGGCGATCCCTGGAAAGGTCAGGCGCCACGGCGACGTAGCATTCCTCGGCGCCAGCAAGGCGCACGGCCCGCTCGACGGCTCCGGTGAAATCGCCGGCATATTTTCCCTTGATGTCACCCGCCTTGAACGCCTCGCGGGCAATATTGTCGGTGCGGCGCGCGAGATCGAGTTCGGCGCGATCCGGCTGGCCGCGAACCGCGGTGAAAAGCTCTGTCGCATCGGAAAGCTCGACCGGCAGGACGGACAGTATCTCGTCCACCACGCCGCCGGGCATGCGGTCGAGTTCGACCACTCCGAGACGCGTTGCGCCAACCTTGGCGAGCCGCTCGCCGGCAAGCTTACCGGGGAACGGCGAGTGGGCGACTTCGAAGGTCGGGGCCACGGACTTTACCCATTCCCCCACACGCTTCGACAGGGCGGTGAGGAAAATCGGCTGGCCTTCGCGCAAAATCAGGACAAGGCCATCCGACCAGTAGGGTGTGAAACCGGAAATCCAGGTGACGCCGGCAGAGCGCACATGGTTGGTATAGATCAGCACACCGTCGAGACCAGCAGCGGCGATCGCCTGCTGCAGGCGGACCTGCCGGGCCTTTACGTCGGCGAGGGAGAGTTCTTGCTCGCGCCACAGGATCAGACCGTGTCTCATGCCGTTGCCCTCCGGGCGCCGACCGAGAACAGTTCGCGCGGCGTCCTCGTCAAGATTTCCGGACCATCGGCGCGCACGATCAAAGAGTCCCCGTGCACGAAATAACCGATCTCGGGATTGTAGGTGTTCGGATGCACGATCATCGACATGCCTTCTTCGATCACCGTGTTCACATCTTCGAGAATATGCGGTTTGGTATCCGGGAAGAGGCCAAGTCCGTGGCCGCGCACACGGGTATATTCGCTGGTCACGTATTCGCCCAAACCATGGGCGCGAAAAATGTCGTTCTCTGCCCGGGCAATATCGGCTGCCGTGACGCCGGGCCTAACCACTGCGAGGCCGGCCTCCAGCGCATCGTTATAGATCCCGAACACCTTGCGCTGCGCCTCATTCGGCTCACCGATGACGAGCGTGCGGCAGATCTGGACGTAATAGCCGTTGACGCAAGGGGTAAGCTCGGTCGTTACCAGGTCGCCGGGCTTCAGGATCTTGCCGAGCGGCGGCGCCATGCCGCGCACTTCCGGGCCGCCGACACCGATGATCATGAAATTGTCGTCCACGCCTTCATTGCGGAAGAAGGATTCGATCTCGGCGATCAGCTCGTAATCCTTCTTGCCGACGGCGGCGGCATTGCGGAACACTGTATAACCTTCATCCGCCAGACGCGCCGCGCTGCGCACGGCGTTCAACTCGTCGGTGGATTTTACCATCAGCAGGCGATCGACGAGTGCCGTCGCGTCTTCGAAATGCAGGTCGCCGCGCTGGGCGGCAAGCCCATAGGGCAGGTGGCGCTTCGGGCCGGCGGCGATGCGGCTGTTGCCGAGCCGAGCGATGACGCCGGATACCGTGCCGATCAGGTCGCCCGCAACAACGGTCTTGACCTCCGGGCACTCGACCGCCGCACGCTCGCCTTCCAGCTCGTCGTCGAGATAGAGAGTCACGTCGCCATCGCGGGTGACGACGACCAGACCCTCACCTTCGAGAATGCCGAAATCGGCGGCATAACGCAGGTAGTCGTTCTGCCAGGCATTGCCATAGAGCACGAGGCCGTCCAGCCCCGCCTCCAGCATCGCCTCGATCAACCGTTTCTTGCGGATTTCGCCGATCATCGCCATGCCCTCAGCCGTTCACTGCGATGCGGCGCGGCATCTGGGGTTCCGCATAGCCGTAGTCGCGCGCGGCCGCTTCCTTCGAGACAAGACCGTTGGCGATATCCTCGTCCAGATCGGTGCGCGAGCGCTTTCTGGGATTGCCATAACCGCCGCCCCCAGCGGTAAGGAAGGTAATCCGGTCGCCTGGCGTGAAGTGGACATCGGTTGCCTTGTTGACCCGCAGCTGCGTGCCGTCGGCGCGATCGATGATCGCCACGCTGACCTCACCGGTATGGCCGCCATGCAGACCCCAGGGGGGAGTGACGGTTCGGTCGAAATTGATGTTTCCGCGGCAGGCGCGCAGGCAGCGATAGGTGAGCTCGATGCCGAGGCCACCACGATGTTCGCCGGCGCCGCCTGAGTCAGGCCGCAGCGCGTGCCGTTCAACGATGAACGGATACTTGATCTCCTGCAGTTCGACCGGCGTGTTGCGCACGTCGCCCTGGCACACGGAGACGGCCGCGGATTCGCCGTCTTCATGCGGGCGGCCGCCCCAGCCGCCACCAAAGATGTTCATCAGCAGGAAGCGCGAACCGTCTTCATAAAAGCCGAAGAAGGAGCAGCCCCCCATGTCGCCCTTGTGGGCGGCCGGGATGAGCTCCGGCACGGCCGGCGCCAGCGCCTTGAGGATCGTATCTATCACGGTCGGCAGCGCGATGCTCCACTGGCCGAGTGCGGCCGGCGGACGGGCAGAGAGGATCGTGCCATCCGGCAGGTCGATATTGAGAGCCCGGAAACAGCCTTCGTTGACGTCGAGGTCCGGCGAGGTGAGCGCCTTGAAGGCGACGCGAGCTGCCGCGATGCCGCCCGAACGCCCGGAATTCAACGGGCCATTCACCTGCGGATGCATGCCATGGAAATCGACCGTGATGGACGAGCCGGAGACGATCACCTTGACGGCGATGCGCAATGGCGTCCCCAGGTCCCGCCCGTCATTGTCAAGGAAGCTTTCGGCGGAATAGGTTCCGTCCGGAATACGTTCGATCACCTGGCGGGCCGCCTTGTCGGTCTGGTCCCAGATGGTCTCGACACTGCTTTCCACCACACCGCGGCCATAACGGGCGACGAGTTCGGCATAACGCTTGGCGCCGATCTGGCAGGACGCGACCTGGGCTCGAAGATCGCCGAGACTGGCATCCGGGTAACGGATATTGTCCTGGATGATCTGGTAGAGCGTGTCGTTGAGTTCGCCCGCCTTGTAGATCTTCAAGGACCGCATCTGCAGGCCTTCGGAGTAGATGTCGGTCGTCGCGTTGGAACCGAAACCCTGGCGGCCGCCGCCGATATCCACCCAGTGAGCACGATTGGCCGCAAAGCCGATCAGTTCGCCGTCATGGAAGCAGGGCGCGTAGACGACGACGTTGTTCAGATGCTGGCCGCAGATATGACCGTGGTTCATGACGAGGACGTCGCCCTCCGCGAAACCCTTCAAACCGTATTTTTTTATGCCGTCCTCGACCGCGATGCCGAGGTCGGCGAGGAAGATCGGCAGGCCACCGCGGTTCTGGGAGATCATCCGGCCAGTCGTGTCGATCAGGCCGCAACAATAGTCGCGGACTTCGTAGATCATCATGTTGTAGGCGGACTTGCAGAGTGCCTCGGCCATTTCATCGGCATAAGCGACGATGGCATTGCGGACGACTTCAACGGTGATCGGATCGTTCTTGATCGGGGTCATATCTTATGCCTCGCTCTGCTTGGCGAGCGTCACCAGCAGATGGCCTGCCTCGTGGACGACCACTTCGTCGCCGGGATGGATCAGGATGGTAGAATTCGGTTCTTCGATGACGGCAGGCCCGGTAAGCCTGAAACCGGCCGGCAGCGCCGGGCGCCAGTAGATCGCTGTCTTCAGCGGCTTTGCCGGATCGTCGAACACCACATCGCGGTTACCGACCTCGGAATCCGCTTCCGGCTCCCACGAGCGGGACAGCCATTCCTCGGCGATATTGTCGGTGCGGGCGGCGGTCAGAACTAGGCGCAGGCTGACGATTTCGAGTGCTTCGGTCGGCGCCGACTGGCTGTAGCGGCGGTCGTGCTCGGTATCGAAACGGCGGCGGAGTTCACTGGTATCGCCGGAGAGCATGCCGGTATTCTCTATCGGGATCGAGATGGCGTGTTCCTGGCCGACATAACGCAGGTCGGCGAAGAAGCGGTGATCCGCTTCATTCTCGGCAATGGCGTCACGCTTCATCTGTTCACGACCGCTGGCGACGAGTTCGGCATAAACCTTCTCGACGGCGGCATCCGACAGTTCACCGACGCGGCCGATGAAGGTCCGCACGAAGTCCTGGCGCCAGGAGGCCATCAGCATGCCAAGTGCCGAGAACGTGCCTGGAAGCTTCGGGATGATGACCAGCGGAATATATATCTCGCGGGCAATGGCGATCGCATGCAGCGGACCCGCGCCGCCAAAGGCGATCATTGCCGTATCACGCGGGTCGATGCCCTTGTTGATCGAGACGGCACGCACCGATAGTGACATGGAGGTGTCGGCGATCTTCGCCACGCCAAGCGCTGCCTCGACCGGATTGAGCTTCAGACTGTTGCCGACCTTGCTCAGCATCGCCTCTTCGGAGGCCGCCTTGTCGAGCGGCATGCCACCGTTGAGGAACCGCTGCGGATTGATGCGGCCGAGGATCAGATCGGCGTCGGTGACGACGGGCAAGTTCGCCCCCTTGCCATAGCAGGCAGGGCCCGGATCGGCACCGACACTTTGGGGACCCACATGCAGACCGCCCGCATTGTCGACCCACGCGATCGAACCGCCGCCGGCACCGACTTCTACGATGTTGACAACCGGCAGCTGCATTGGCTGGCCGTCAGCTTCTTCACCGATGACGTAGCCGGTTTCGATAGCCGGCGCTCCATCGGTGATAAGGCTCGATTTGGCGGTCGTGCCGCCCATGTCGAAACCGATGCAGCGTTTGAGGCCGAGCAGCCTGGCCAGACGCCCGGCGCCGATCATGCCGGCTACCGGGCCGGACTCCATCATCGAAACCGGCTGTTCCTGTGCCTGGCCGATCGACATGACGCCGCCGTTCGATCGCATGATATGGATCTTGCCGTCGAAGGCGCCGGAGCGGAGATAGGTTTCGAGACGTTTCAGGTAGCCTTCGACGCGGGGGCCGACAAAGGCATTGAGCGCCGTCGTCGAGGAACGCTCGTATTCGCGATATTCCCGCAGAATCTCGTGCGACAGCGTGACGAAGACATTCGGTAGCGCCTTGCGCAGCATATCACCGACGCGACGCTCATGATCAGGATTGGCCCAGGAATGCAGCAGGCAGATGGCAACGGATTCGACGCCTGCGGCTTCGATCTCGGCGATGACGGCGGCGACCGTCTTTTCGTCGAGTGCTTCGAACACTTCGCCAGAGGCGAGAATGCGCTCGGGAATTTCGAAGGTCAGACTGCGCGGTACCAGCGGCTGCGGACGCTTGAAAAACAGGTTGAACGCCTGGATGCGGTTCGAACGACCGATCGCATAGACGTCGCGGAAACCGCTCGTGGTGATCAGCGCGGTGCGGGCGCCCTTGCGCTCCAGCACCGTGTTGATCGCGATGGTCGAGCCGTGGAGAATTTCATTGAGCCGGTTGGGATCGCAGTTCGCAAGCTCGAGGCTTCGGGCGATGCCCTGGGTCGGATCGGCCGGCACGGTCGAGGTTTTCGATGTTACGATCTTGCCATCGACATAGCCGACCAGATCGGTAAAGGTACCGCCAATATCAATTCCGACAATATTCATGCGTCCTCCTGTCCGCATGGAATCCATGCGGAATGCTTTCTCTTTGCGGATCGGGCCGAGACCTCGGCCAACGGTGGCAGGAACGCTCCGGCTGACGCTTAAGGCGTCAGGCTCCCATGGGATCGTTCGTGTCATTCCTCGCCCTCGAACAGCATTTGATCCATTCAAGCGATAACTAGCAACGGGTTTGCGGGCTTTAGGTTAGATAGCTTTTAGGCTATAGGTTATCACCATGTTCAGCATCACGCTTCGGCGCATGGAAGTTCTGGTTGCAGTGGTCGAGGAGGGAAGCTTCGCGGCCGCCGCCGATCGTTTCGGCATCGCCCAGCCCTCCGTCAGCGCCCATATCATGGCAATCGAGAAGGAAATCGGCGGCCAGATCTTCGTGCGGCGACGGGGCCGCAAGCCACTGCTGACCGAGATCGGCCAAAGCGTGCTGCAACATGCGCGCGAGTTCCTGGCCGAGGCCGACGACATGCGCGCAGATGTGGTGAAGATCCGAGGCGAGACCGGTCAGCAGGTCGTTCTCTCTTGCCAGCGGAGCCTCGCGAATTTTGTTCTGCGAAAAGATCTTACGGACTTTGCGATAGCGCGGCCGGATATCCAACTCGTTCTGAGGATAGGTAAACAGGAGGATGTTTTTTCCGAGGTTCGCGATGGCGTGGCCGACGTCGGTTGCTTTCTGGGCAATGAAGACCTCCGAGGCGTCCGGGCTGAGACTATCGGCCGGGAGAAGCTGGTTCTCATTGCCTCGCCAAACCACCCCCTGGCCCACCGCAAGCGCATCAAGCCCCAGGACGTGGCACGTTATGACTTTGTAGGCCCGCCGCCTTCTTCGCTATTTGGACGGGGTGTCTCGAAGCTTCTGGCGAATGCGGGTATCAGCCACGTAAAGGTCGCGGCGCAGGCAACCGAGTACCAATTCCTGCGCGAGTTCGTTGCTGCTGGTGTGGGCATTGCCTGTTCGCTGGAACGAAGCGTAGCGGCTGATCTGGAGCGAGGCGAGGTGGTTAAGATCGATTTCGCCGGAGATGAATTGGGTTTTGATGTACGGCAGATAGCCTCACTCCGCCGCCCTTTGTCCAAGCCAGCCGTCGACTTGATGGATTTCCTCCGATCGAGGCACCAAATCCCAAGTTAACGGGCATGTTTTGTGAGATCTCGCGGACTGCCGGATTGACATCGCCTTGACGCAGTTGCTTCGAGATTTCGCCTCGCGGAGATGGACGACACAAGCTTTTTCGCCTTCCAAGGGGCAGCGATCCCGCGTGGCCCGCAGGCTCCCTCCGGGAGCCGCTTCGCTGCCGTCTTAGGGTCGCATCGCGTGCTGTCTGCGCATGGTGTCGGCCGACCCGCGGACCACCTCGGAAATCTGCAGGAGTTGGGTGACCAAGGGCGTCGAATTGCGCCAGATCATTCCGATGGTGCGTGAGGGCTGCGGCGCCTGGAAGCGGGAGATCGAAACCTGTGCCGAGCGCGTTTCCACCGGTACAGCCATTTCCGGGATCAGCGTGATGCCGATACCGGCGCTGACCATCTGCACCAGCGTCGACAGCGAGCTGCCCTCCATGACCTCCCGCAGGCGCGTCGTGCCTATTTTGCAGAACGACAGCGCCTGATCGCGGAAACAGTGGCCTTCCTCCAGCAGAAGCAGGCGCATTTCGCGCAGAGCCTCGCGCTCGGGTACCGGCTTGCCCTCGTCCTCGCGCCGCCGGACCAGCACAAACTCTTCGTCGAACAATCTGAGCTCGGTCAGGAACGGTTCCGATACGGGCAGGGCGACGATGGCGAGATCCAGCTCTCCCTGCGCCAGTTCCTGGACCAGCTTTGCCGTCTGTGTCTCGCGCACCTGTATTTCAATTCCGTCGAAAGTTCTGTTCAGATCGTTTATGATCGCCGGCAGCAGATAGGGTGCGATCGTCGGGATGATGCCGATGCGCAGGCGCGCCAGGAACGGATCGCGCGAAGCCCGGGCGAGGTCCGCCAGTTCATCCACGGCCCGCAGGATGTCGCGAACCCGCAGCGCAAATGTCTGGCCGAAGGCGGTCAGTTTCACCTCGCGCGCATTCCGCTCGAATAGGTCGCCGCCCACCTCCTGTTCCAGTTCCTTGATCTGCATCGACAAGGCCGGTTGAGAGATCGCACAGGCGTCCGCCGCGCGGCGAAAGCGGCCATCCCGCGCTAGGGCTTCGAAATAACGGAGCTGCTTGAGAGTAAGATTTTTCATAACCCTAGCTTATCGCGGCGATCAGTAAATCCAACTTAAAATTATGAGGCGCTTCCGATAAGAAGGGATACGAGGGAGGGCGCGCGATTGGCTTGCTCCGACCAACAGGCGGGGACTACAGTCGAAAACAGCGCAGCCGGACCAGGCGGTCCGGGAGAAATCGCTCTCTTTTGCACGGCAGATAATTAAAGTAATCAAGGAGATAGTCATGGATGCGAAATCTAGCGAAAACACCGGCAAATGTCCGGTGGCCCATACGCCTCGCGGCAGATCGAACCGCGATTGGTGGCCTAACCAGCTGAACGTCCAGGTTCTTCACGGGCACTCTGTACGCTCCGACCCGATGGGCGAGGCGTTCAACTATGCCGAAGAGTTCAAGACGCTCGATCTCGAAGGCTTGAAAAAAGACCTTCATGCCCTGATGACGGATAGCCAGGAGTGGTGGCCGGCCGACTTCGGTCATTACGGCGGCCTGTTCATCCGCATGGCCTGGCACAGCGCCGGCACCTACCGAATCACGGACGGCCGCGGCGGCGCCGGTCAGGGGCAGCAGCGTTTCGCGCCGCTCAACAGCTGGCCGGACAACGTCAACCTCGACAAGGCCCGTCGACTGCTCTGGCCGATCAAGCAGAAATACGGCAACAAGATCTCCTGGGCGGATCTGATGATCCTCACCGGCAACGTCGCGCTCGAATCGATGGGCTTCAAGACGTTCGGTTTCGCCGGCGGCCGCGCCGACGTCTGGGAGCCGGAAGAGCTCTACTGGGGTCCTGAAGGCACCTGGCTGGGTGACGAGCGCTACAGCGGCGAGCGCCAGCTCGCAGAACCGCTCGGCGCCGTGCAGATGGGTCTCATCTATGTCAACCCGGAAGGCCCGAACGGCACCCCGGACCCGCTGGCATCCGCCCGCGACATCCGCGAAACATTCGCCCGCATGGCGATGAACGACGAAGAGACCGTGGCGCTGATCGCCGGTGGCCACACTTTCGGCAAGACCCATGGCGCTGGCGACCCGTCGTTTGTCGGTGTCGATCCGGAGGGTGGCGAACTGGAAGCTCAGGGCCTCGGCTGGTCGAGCAAGTTCAACACCGGTGTCGGTCGCGATGCGATCGGCAGCGGCCTGGAAGTGACCTGGACCCAGACCCCGACCCAGTGGAGCAACTACTTCTTCGAAAACCTGTTCGGTTTCGAATGGGAGCTGACCACGAGCCCCGCCGGCGCCAAGCAGTGGGTAGCGAAGAATGCCGAAGCTTCCATTCCGGATGCTTTCGACCCGTCGAAAAAGCAGCTGCCGACCATGCTGACCAGCGACCTGGCACTGCGTTTCGACCCCGCCTACGAGAAGATCTCGCGCCGCTTCCTCGAAAATCCGGCCGAATTCGCCGATGCCTTCGCCCGCGCGTGGTTCAAGCTGACCCATCGCGACATGGGCCCGAAGGTTCGTTATCTCGGCGCGGAAGTTCCGGCCGAAGACTTGATCTGGCAGGATGTGATCCCGCCGGTCGATCATGACCTCGTCGATGACCACGATGTCGCCGACCTGAAGTCCAGGATTCTGGCATCCGGTCTCACCGTACAGGAACTGGTCTCGACCGCCTGGGCCTCGGCTTCGACCTTCCGCGGTTCCGACAAGCGCGGCGGCGCCAATGGTGCGCGCATCCGGCTTGCGCCGCAGAAGGACTGGGAAGCCAACCAGCCGGCGCAGCTCGCCAAGGTGCTCGCCGTTCTCGAAGGCATCCAGAAGGATTTCTCCGCTACCCGTACCGGCAGCAAGAAAATCTCGCTGGCCGACCTCATCGTTCTTGCCGGCGGTGCCGCCGTCGAGAAGGCTGCCAAGGACGGCGGCCAGGACATCGCCGTCCCGTTCACGCCGGGTCGCATGGATGCTTCCGAGGCGCAGACCGACGCGGCTTCCTTCGCCGCGCTGGAACCCCGTGCCGATGCCTTCCGCAACTATGTCAACAGCGGCAAGACGCAGTTCATGAAGGCTGAAGAGGCCCTGGTGGACCGCGCTCAGCTGCTGACGCTGACGGCGCCGGAAATGACGGTTCTCCTCGGCGGCCTTCGCGTGCTGAAGGTCGGCCAGCCCGAACACGGCGTCTTCACGTCCCAACCGGAAACGCTGACGAACGATTTCTTCGTCAACCTGCTCGACATGGGCACCGAATGGTCGCCTGTTGCCGGTAAGGACGGTGTTTACGAGGGCCGTGACCGCAGCACCAAGGCACCCAAGTGGACCGGCACCCGCGTCGATCTGATCTTCGGCTCGCATTCGCAGCTCCGTGCGATCGCGGAAGTCTATGCCCAGTCCGACTCCAAGGCGAAATTCGTCAAGGACTTCGTGGCGGCCTGGACCAAGGTCATGAACGCCGACCGTTTCGATCTCGTCTGATCGAGGAACGCTCGCCCGGGCGTAGCTCAGCTACGTCCGGGCGTATTTTTCAGTTTCTGATCTCATTGACTGTTGGGGTTGTGGGCATCGAACCTTCAGGTCGGCACGAAGGCCGAGGCGATCGCCAGCACGAATCCAAGGATCGTGGCGCAGACTGACAGCGCCTCGCGGTTTTTTTCGGAACTGATGTTCCATCCTTCGCTGGTGAGATATCGCGCGATCAGGCCGAGCGAAAGCAGCCCGACGCAGCCGAGGAAGGCGAAGAAATAAATCCCGTATTGCATGTTGGAGATCTTCTTGGTCAGCACCTCGGTGATCCCGACCAATGTCGAGAGGGATAGAAGCAGGCTGCCGATGATCAGGTATTCGGCATGTTGCGATCTGGCTGTCGAATAGAGCGACAGGATCGTGAACAGGAACGCGATCAGGACGATGGCGATGTAATTGCCGCTGACATGCCCTGTCGCGGAGATCGACATGAAGATCGATGTCAGGATGAACAGCGCTGCCGCCAGGATGATCTTGTATTTCGAGTTGAAGAACTGGCGCATGACATCGATCCGCTCAAAAGCCGGCCGCCCGCGGCGCTGGCGAATGCCGTTTCCCGGACTATGGGAAATTCGGCGCGCGATGAACAGGTTTCCGGTCTGTTATTCAACGGAAATCCACGCCCAAGTTTCGGGGCTTAAGTTCAGGTCAGCCGTTTTCGCTGGATCGCATAGGCGCCGCCGGCGCTCATTACCGCCAGCAGATACCAGGTGACGGCATAGACGAGGTGGCTGTTGCGGAACCGGATCACCGTCAAGCCGCCGACCGGCAGGCCGCCCGGGATCGGCGTCGAGTCGGCATCGATGAAATAAGGTGCCAAATTTTCGAGGCCTTTTGCTGCAGCGATCGCAGTCACGTCGCGCGAGTACCAGCGTCCGCCGGCGGGGTCGTTGGAGCGCAGGAAGGCGCCATCAGGCTCGCTGATGCGGATGAGGCCGGTGATCTTCACGGGTCCCTCGATTTCTCCGTCTGCGCGTGCCGCCGGATCGCGGCGATCGGCGGGGACGAAGCCGCGGTTGATGAGAACGGAGGTACCGTCCGTCTTTTCCAGCGGGGTCAGAACCCAGAAGCCGGGACCAAGATCGGTGACGGCCTGAACCAGGGTTTCCTCGTCATGGTGAAAAAAACCGGTGACGGTGACCCGGCGGTATTCGTCGTTCTGCGCGTTGACTGTGGGCCAGGCCGGCGACGAGGGGGCGGGCGCCGGGGTCGCGGTCACCCGGGCATCGACGCGGGCGATCAGATCGAGTTTCCAGAAGAGCCGCTGCACCTGCCAGGTGCCCAACCCGAGAAAGATCAGCGTCAGGAAGAGCATCGCTCCCACGAAGAAGAGCCGGGAGCGGGCCGGCGCCGCATCCGCCGTTTCTCCGGTCAAAGGATGATCGAGCGCCACGCGTCTCTCCTTTCCAGGCTCATCCCCGAGGCGGGATCACGGCATGTTCTTCATCATCTCGGGCGACATCGGCATCATGTTGGTGTTCAGATGGTGCATGACCCAGAGCGATCCGGCAAGCGTTATGCCGACCAGGACGAGAGTGAAGAGCAGAGCCATCATCGTCCATCCGCCTTCCGAGCGCGGGTTCATGTGCAGGAAATAAACCATGTGCACGACGATCTGGATCACAGCCAGCGCCATGACGAGGAAGGCTGTGAACAGCTTGCTCTCGATGGCGCCGCTCATCACCAGCCAGAACGGAAGGGCCGTCAGGATCACCGAGAGGCCGAAGCCGATCAGGTAGCCTTTCAGCGTTCCATGGCCGGCCTGGTGGCCGTTGCTGTGGCCATGATGGGCCTGGGAGGCGCTTTCGTGAGCCGGAGCGTGCGGGGTTTGGCCGTTCGAACTCATCCGAGGACTCCCATGAGGTAAACGAAGGAGAAGACGCCGATCCAGACGACGTCGAGGAAGTGCCAGAACATCGAAAGGCACATCAGGCGGCGCTTGTTCTCCGGGATCAGGCCGTGCTTGCCGACCTGTACCATCAGCGTGATCAGCCAGATGATCCCGAAGGTGACGTGCAGGCCGTGGGTGCCGACCAGCGTGAAGAAGGAGGAAAGGAAGGCCGAACGGGTCGGCCCGGCGCCCTCGTGGATCAGGTGGTTGAACTCGTAGAGCTCGAGGCCGAGGAAGGCCGCCCCGAAGACGCCCGTCACACCGAGCCAGAACAGCGTCTCGGTCTTCGCACCCCGTTCCATCTGCAGCATGGCAAAGCCGTAGGTGATCGACGAGAAAAGCAGCATTGCCGTGTTGACGGCGACAAGCGGCAGGTCGAACAGGTCGGCGGGCGAGGGACCGGCCGCATAATTGCGGCCGAGCACGCCATGGGTGGCAAAGAGCACCGCGAAGATCAGGCAGTCGCTCATCAGGTAGAGCCAGAAACCCAGCATGGTGCTGCCTTCCGGATGGTGCTCTTCGGTGACGTAGAATAGCGGCTTGCCGTCGTCCGTGCCGTGTGTTTGCGCTTGCGTCTGGCTCATGATCTCAGGTCCGTTCCGCGAGCAGCTTCGAGCGCGCGTCCTCTGTTGCGGTCACGGTCTCTGCGGGAATGTGGAAATCCCGGTTATAGTTGAAGGTATGGCCGATCGCCGTGGTCACCATCGCGATGAAGGAGACGGCCGCCAGCCACCAGATGTACCAGATCATCGCGAAGGCGAAGACGATGCTGATGCCGGCCAGGATAATCCCGGTGCCGGTGTTCTTCGGCATGTGGATCGGCTTGAAGCCGCCGAGCGGGCGTTCATAGCCGCGAAGTTTCATGTCGTACCAGCTGTCATGATCATGCACGACGGGCGTGAAGGCGAAGTTGTAGTCCGGCGGCGGCGAGGAGGTCGACCATTCCAGCGTGCGCCCATCCCACGGGTCGCCGGAGGTTTCGCGCAGCTGGTCACGGCGCATGAACGAAACGACGAGCTGGATGATGAAGGCTCCGATGCCGCAGGCGATGATCGCGGCACCAATGGCGGCGATGATGAACCATATCTGCAGGGAAGGGTCCTCGAACTGGCTGACGCGGCGGGTGACGCCCATCAGACCGAGCACATAGAGCGGCATGAAGGCGACGAAGAAGCCGATCTGCCAGCACCAGAAGCTGATCAGGCCCCAGAACCTGTCGAGCTTGTAGCCGAAGGCCTTCGGCCACCAGTAGACGATGCCCGCCATGAGCCCGAACAGCACGCCGCCGATGATGACGTTGTGGAAGTGGGCGATCAGGAACAGCGAGTTGTGCAGCACGAAGTCGGCCGGCGGGATGGCCAGCATGACGCCGGTCATGCCGCCGATGACAAAGGTCACCATGAAGCCGATCGTCCAGTACATCGGCAGCTCGTAGCGGATGCGGCCGCGATACATGGTGAAGAGCCAGTTGAACATCTTCGCGCCGGTGGGGATCGAGATGATCATCGTCGTGATGCCGAAGAAGGCGTTCACGCTCGCACCTGCGCCCATCGTGAAGAAGTGGTGCAGCCAGACGATGTAGGAGAGGATCATGATCACGCAAGTGGCGTAGACCATCGATGCGTAACCGAACAGGCGCTTGCCGCTGAAGGTGGCGACGACTTCGGAAAAGATGCCGAAGGCCGGCAGGACGAGGATGTAGACTTCCGGATGGCCCCAGATCCAGATGAGGTTGATGTACATCATCGGATTGCCGCCGAGGTCGTTGGTGAAGAAGTTCGTTCCGACATAGCGGTCGAGCGACAGCAGCGCGAGCGTGGCGGTCAGGATCGGGAAAGTTGCGACAATCAGCACGTTGGTGCAGAGCGAGGTCCAGGTGAAGATCGGCATCTTCATGAAGGTCATGCCCGGCGCGCGCATCTTCACGATCGTGGCGATCAGGTTGATGCCCGATAGCGTCGTGCCGACGCCCGCCACCTGCAGGCCCCAGATGTAGTAGTCCACTCCGACGCCCGGACTGTAGTCCGCGCCCGAAAGCGGCGGATAGGCAAGCCAGCCGGTACGGGCAAACTCACCGACGAAGAGCGACATCATGATGATGATGGCGCCGGCTGTGGTCATCCAGAAGGAGAAGTTGTTGAGGAACGGGAAGGAGACGTCGCGAGCGCCGATCTGCAGCGGCACCACGTAGTTCATGAACCCGGTGACGAAGGGCATCGCCACGAAAAAGATCATGATCACCCCATGGGCGGTGAAGATCTGGTCGTAGTGATGCGGGTTGAGGTAGCCCTCGTTTCCGTTGAAGGCGATCGCCTGCTGGATGCGCATCATGATCGCATCGGCAAAACCGCGCAGCAGCATGATGATGGCGAGCACGATATACATGATGCCGATCTTCTTGTGATCGACGCTCGTGAACCACTCGGTCCAGAGATAGCCCCAGAGCTTGTATTTGGTGATCAGCGCAAGGACGGCGAGGCCGCCGATTGCGACCGCCAGGAAGGTCACGACCAGGATCGGTTCGTGATAGGGAATGGCTTCCAGGGAAAGCCGTCCGAAGAGGAATTGAGTGAGCGTGGTGTTGCCGAACATGGGTGTCTACCGGATCTCGTTCAGGGCTTTGCCGGGGCGGCGTTGTTGAGCTGCGCCGGTGCTGCGCCGTCGTGCATGTGTGGCGCGCCTTGGTTCATCGGCGGCCCTTCGGATTGTCCCTGGGGCTGCGGACTGTTGACGCCTTCCGCCGGTTCCGGGCTGCGGGCCGGATTGCCGGTGGCGGGGAAGGTGGCGGCAGGGGCCGCCGCGCCGTGCGCCGCTTCGCCCGCATGGCGGTTGTCGTGCTCCAGCCTGGCGCGGTTCTCGTGGCTTTCGGTGCCGCCGCCGCCCGCCATATCGATATGCATCATCTCGTCCATGCACATCTTGCCGGGCGTCGCGCACATATTGAGCACGGCGCGATAGAGCCCGTCCTCGACGGATGCGTAATAACGCACCGGTTCCTTGGCGCTCGGTTTCTCGAGCTTGAGATAGGCGTCGCGGTTGAGCGCCGTGCCGTTTTGCTTCACGCGGGCCACCCACTGGTCGAAGCCGGCCTGATCGACGCCGTGGAACTTGAAGCGCATATGAGAAAAACCGTCGCCGCTGTAGTTCGAGGAGAGGCCTTCGTATTCGCCGGGCTTGTTGATGACGGCGTGCAGCTTCGTCTCCATCCCGGGCATGGCATAGATCATCCCGGCCAGTGCCGGCACGTAGAAGGAGTTCATCACCGACGAGGCGGTGATCCTGAAGTTGATCGGCACGTCCACCGGGGCCGCCATCTCGTTGACGGTGGCGATGCCGTAGTCCGGGTAGAAGAACAGCCATTTCCAGTCGAGCGCCACGACCTCGACCGTGAGCGGCTTTGTCTCCGCCGGGACGGCACGCTGGGCGTCCAGCCGTTCGAGCGGCCGGTAGGGGTCGAGCTTGTGGGTGCTGATCCAGGTGACCGCACCGAGCGCGATGATGATGGCAAGCGGCGCGGACCAGATGATGACTTCGAGCCGAGTCGAATGGTGCCATTCGGGATCATAGGGTGCGCTGGTGTTGGAGCCGCGATAGCGCCAGGCGAAAAACAGCGTGAGGAAGATGACAGGCACGATGATGATCAGCATCAGCACCGTGGCGACAATGATCAGGTTGGCCTGCTGCTTGGCGATATCGCCGGCGGGCGACATGACAACCAGATTGCATCCGGAAAGGCCTGCAAGGACCAAGAGAGCGAACAACCGTGCTACGATTTTCAACTGAGGGGTCATCTCGGACTCAAATTTGCGTTTTGTCCAGTCCGGAATAGGCTTGTTCCGGTATGGGCTGAAATGAGGTCGTTCGTCGCAGTGCAGCAATCTGTCGCAGTGCAGCAAAAAACCGCATGGCCTTCAGCGCCGTTTTGCGGCACGACCGGCACAGTCGGCATTTGCCTCCGCCAACCGGAAATCTAGGACAACCTACCGGGCTGACCAGAGGGTGTGGACGAGAAGACGGGGCGGCTTGCCGCAAATGTCAGGTTTTTTTAGCCTTGTTCCTTGATCTCGGCAGTATGTTGATCAACATTTCGGGACAAGGCGAACGATCGCCAGGAGGAATCATGACCACGGTCGTCAATCCCGCGTCCAACGGCCCGACATCGTCCGGCCTCGAAAGGGACGCCCGCCGCATTCATGACGACAAGCCGATTTCACCGGGCAGCATCGCGCTCGGTGTGATCATCGGTCGCATGTCGGAGTTCTTCGACTTCTTCGTCTATGGGCTCGGCTCCGTCCTCGTCTTTCCGAAGCTGATCTTCCCGTTTGCGCCGACCCCGGTGGCCGCGACGCTGATGTCGTTCGCGATTTTCCCGCTCGCCTTCATGGCGCGGCCCGTCGGGTCGTTCGTCTTCATGTGGATAGACCGCAACTATGGGCGCGGCACCAAGCTGACGATCGCGCTCTTCCTGCTTGGGGGATCGACGGCCTCGATCGCCTTCCTGCCCGGTTACGACACGATCGGCTACTGGGCCGTGGCCTTGCTGGCGCTGTTCCGGATGGGGCAGGGGTTCGCGCTCGGCGGCGCCTGGGACGGGCTAGCCTCGCTGCTCAACCTCAACGCGCCCCCCAACCGGCGCGGCTGGTATGCGATGATCCCGCAGCTTGGCGCACCCATCGGCTTTGCGTTGGCGAGCATCCTGTTCGGTTATTTCGTCGCCAATCTCTCGGAAGCGGATTTCATTTCCTGGGGCTGGCGGTATCCGTTCTTCGTGGCGTTTGCGATCAATGTCGTGGCGCTGTTCGCCCGCCTGCGCATCGTCGCCAGCAAGGAGTTCGGCTCGGCGCTCGAAGCCAACGAGCTACAGGCCCGGCCTATCTTCGAAATGCTGAGCAAACACGCCCATGACGTCGTGCTCGGCGCGTTCGTGCCGCTTGCCAGCTTCGCCATGTTCCATCTAGTGACGATCTTCCCGCTGAGCTGGGTGACGCTCTACGGTGGGCAGTCGGCGGCGGAATTCCTGTTCGTGCAGGTGATCGGCGCCGCCGTCGGCGTTATCGGCATCATCCTGTCCGGCCTGATCGCTGACCGCATCGGCCGCCGCAGCCAGCTGATGATCGGTGCCGTCATCATCGCCATCTTCTCGTTCTCGGCGCCCTTCCTGCTCGATGCCGGCGGCAAGGGGCAGGATGCCTTCATCATCATCGGCTTCGGGATCCTCGGTCTTTCCTTTGGCCAGGCCTCGGGCGCCGTCTCTTCGCGCTTCGGGCAATATTACCGCTATACCGGTGCTGCCCTCACCTCCGATCTCGCATGGCTGATCGGTGCCGGCTTCGCGCCGCTGGTGGCACTCGGCCTCGCCAGCAGTTTCGGCATCATCTTCATCGGCGGATATCTGATTTCGGGTGCGATCTGCACGATCGCGGCACTCAGCCTCAGCCGGGTTCTGGACCAGAGCAGCGAGCCCGGCCAGGGACGGTGAAGCAAGGTCTCCCACTTGAGAGGGGAGATCGGCAAGATGCAACGTCTTCTCTCTTCAATTGAAGGCGGGATGGGTCATAGTATGCGCGGTCGCGCCGATATCTGTCACGCGAACGGTTCTGCCGGGCCTTTCGCCGGCTGGGTGAACCATTGGGGCCCCGCTTCGGTCATGTGGATATGGTCTTCGAGACGGATGCCGAAGCGGTCCGGGAAAACGATCATCGGTTCGTTCGAGAAACACATGCCCGGTTCGAGCACGGTGGCATTGCCGCGAACGATATAGGGTTCCTCGTGGATCTCGAGGCCAAGCCCGTGGCCGGCGCGGTGCGGCAGGCCGGGTAGGACGTAGTCCGGCCCCAGCCCATGCCTGGCAAGCACCTTGCGGGCGGCATCGTCGAGGCTGCCGCAGGTGGCGCCGAGGCGGGCGGCCTCGAAGACCGCCTGTTCCGCCTCGCGCTCGATCGCCCAGGCAGCGGCGAATTCCTTCGTCGGTTCCTCCAGCACGTAGGTGCGGGTGAGATCCGAATGATAACCGTCGAGCCGGCAACCGGTATCGACCAGGACCACGTCGCCGGGGGCATAGGTCTGTTCGCCGTCGGCGCCGTGGGGAAGCGAGGTCGCGACCCCGAAGGAGACGATGCAGAAGCTCGATCCGTCTATGGAGCCGAGCGCGCGATGCTGTTCGTCTATATGGCGGACCACGTCCGAGGCAAGCACGCCCGGCTTGATGAAGGCATGGGCCCGGCGATGCACTTCCAGCGTCAGGTTCATCGCATGCTGGATGAGGTCGATCTCGGCCTTCGATTTCCGAAGCCTGAGATCGCGGATCAGCCGGCCGCCATCGGTGAGCCGCTCGGTGCCGAAGACGTCTGCGAGCTGGTGGTAGACGAACAGCGGCAGCGCATCGTCGAGCGCAAGTTTCACATTGGAAGGCAGAAGCGAGGCGACCAGCGCGGCACTCGCCTCATCCTCCTGCCAGACGACGATTTCGCCTGGCAGATGGGGCAGGCTCTCGACCCGGCTCTTTTCGAAACCCGGCACGATGTAGGTCACCGATGTCGGCGTCACCAGCGCGCCGAGCAGGCGTTCGCTCTGGTGCCAGACGAGGCCGGTGAAATAGCGCAGGCTCTCACTTGCGCCGATGAGGATGCCGCCAAGCCGCTTTTCGACCAGCGACGCCTGCAGCCGCGAAAGGCGCTGCTGCCGCTCGTCGTCGGTGATCTTCGGGACGGGGTGAGACCAGACCATATCCACTTCCTTCGGTTTCACAGAGGTTATATCGCTCTGTAGTCAGTTTGTCGACAGGCATACTCGGCACGTGTAGCCGATCTGCGGCCGGCCATTGGCAAATGGTCAGCGAAAACGGCTGATGCTGTAGGGTTCGATGTCGAGCACGGGCTTTCGGCGGGCGGCGATATCGGCGACCAGCCGGCCGGTAGCTGCCGACTGCGTGAGGCCGAGATGCCCGTGGCCGAAGGCATAGATCACCGCCGGCGTGGCGGTCGATGCACTGATCACCGGCAGGCAGTCCGGCATGGAGGGGCGGAAACCCATCCATTGTCGGCCACCATCGGTCTTCAGGTCGGGCAGGAAGCTCTTTGCCTTTTTCAGCATAGCCTCCGAGCGTTTGTAGTTCGGCGCCAGTTTCAGCCCGCCGAGTTCGACCGCGCCGCCGACGCGAATGCCGGAGGAGAGTGGCGTGACGACGAAACCGTGGTCGTTGAAATAAAGCTGGCGGTGAAGGGGGAAGGCATTTTGCGGCAGTGTCGTGTTGTAACCGCGCTCGGTTTCGAGCGGCGCATGGTCGCCGAGGCCGGTTACGATCTTCTTCGACCATGCGCCGCCGGCAAGCACGACGGTCTTTGCCTCGAAGAGTGCGCCATCCCCCAGGATAACCCTGGCGCCATCGGTCACCGGTTCGATGCGGACGACTTCGCCGATCCTGAGCGAAGCGCCGCGGGACATGGCGTTGCTGAAGAGGGCCTGGGTGAATTCCAGGGGATCGGATACCTGCAGGCCGGAGGGCGTGAAGACGCCGTGCTGGAACTGCGGTGCAAGGCCCGGCTGCAGGGATTCGATTTCGCCGCGGCCGACTTTGTGGAACTCGAAGCCGGCTTTGCGTTTCGCCTGCCAGTCGTCCGCTGCGGCATTGAGGCTCGCCTCGCTGTCATAAAGGTCGATCGTGCCGGTCTGCTTCACCATTGCCCGAAGGCCAGTCCGTTCGACAGTTCGCAGCATTTCGCTGCGCGCCATCGGCATCATCCTGGCATGCACACCGACCGTGCGCTCATAGGCCGGCCGGGCGCTCGCCCTCCAGAGACGCCACAGCCAAGGCACCATGTTGAGTGCGTAAGAAGGCGGAAGGCTGAGCGGCCCCAGCGGATCGAGCAGCCATTTCGGCGCTTTCCACATCATGCCGGGTGCGGCAATCGGGATGATCTCAGGGAAAGCGAGAATGCCGGCATTGCCGCTGCTCGCACCCCTGGCCACCTCGCCCTGTTCGATCATCAACACCGAACGGCCGTCTTCAAGCAGGTAGTGCGCCGACATCGCGCCGATAATGCCCGAGCCGATGACGACGGCGTCGACCGAAGTGGAATCCATGATTTCTGTCCTGTGAAACGAATGCGTAAGGCGGGTGGAGGTCAGGAAACGGCAAGATCGATCGGCTGACCGAGGTCGCGGGCAAGATAGTCCTGGATCTGCCTGACAATCTGTTCCGCGTGCTTGATGGCGAGCCTGTCGGAGCGCTCGACGTCGCGCGCTTCGATCGCGGCAATCATCTCCTCGTGCTCGTCGACATATTGGCGCGGCAACCGATCATCGAAGGTACGATAATAGAGGCGCAGGATGCGGCGCCCCTCGTCGAGCAACCGGGCGAAGAAGGTGGTGTAATAGGCATTGCCGGCGAGTTCGGCGATCGCCACATGGAATTCCCGGTTCGCCTCGATCATCGCGAAGGCGTCGTGGGCGGCAACCGCGGCGGCAAATTCCGCCTGTCGCATGCGGATATCGCCCAGAGCCTGCGGCGTCGCGCGCATGGCGGCACCGCGGGTGGTGACCCGGTACATCAGAGTCAGGGCGTCGAAATAAGTGGGCAGCGAGGCGAAATCGATCGTCGACACGATGGTGTTGCGGTTCGGCAGCGTGGCGACGAGGCCATCGGCCGAAAGCCGCAGCAGGGCCTCACGGATCGGGGTGCGCGACATGCCGAAACGCTCGGATAGCCGCACCTCGTCGAGAGGGCTGCCCGGCGCCAAGGTCATGGCGAGGATTTCCCGGCGCAGGATCGTGTAGACGCTCTGAGTCCCGGAGCCGCGGGTGCGGGGAATATCGGTTTCAGCTGGTTCGTTCTTCGCCATCGTCGACCTGTCTCGCGAGCCAATGCGGCTGAATAATTGCACACATGTTGTCGACAGGAAATAGTCATTGTCATGGCTTGGAGGATTCGAAGCGATTAAACGGGGAGTGCCTGAAGGTGCGGCTTGTCCGTTGCGTCCTTCGGGCCGATAGAGGCGTCATTCGCCCCCGATCTTCGACCGGCTGTTCGCCAATGCGCCGATGACCCGTCCTGCCGCCAGCCTGCCCGCCACGATCGCGCCTTCGACATAGCCCGGATAGGAGGGGGATAATTCCGACGATGCGAAATGAATGGGCGGGATGCCTTCGTTGATAATGTCCTCCGCATAGCGTGCATCGAGATCGATCACGACATCGCTATAGGCGCCGCCGCTCCAGGGATCGTTGACCCAATCGCGGACATGGATATCGCGGGGATTACCGCCTTCAGGCCCGAAGGCTTCGGTCAGTTGCTCGCGGATGAAGGCGGTGAGTTCCTCGCGCGGCCGCTCGTGCCATTGCTGCGCTTCCGGGCCGCCGACGAAGATGATCAGGCCGGCATAGTCGCCGCGGCTGGCGTCGCAGGCATAGAGGCCTTGGGGTTCATGCCACATGACGGCACCGGAAAGCCCCCGCTCGCGCCAGAAGGGCGTGTCGTAGCTGGCCTGCAGCTTGATCGAAAGGCCGGGCGCCCAGGCGGAAAGCGCCTTCCGCAGCGGCCCGGGGAGAGCGGGCGAAAACGGCAGCCGGCGGATCATCACGGGCGGCAGCGCCAGAATGAGGCGTTTCGCCGAGAACCGTTCATTGCCGGTGATGACTGTGACGCCGGTGTCGGAATGCTCGATGTCCGTCACCGCGGTGCCGAGGCGCAGCCGCTCGCCAAGCCTGGCGGCGAGCTGGTCGGCCAGCGCATGCAGCGTGCCGGGCAGGAACATTTCCATTTCCGAATAGGTATTGGTGATGCGCCGGTCGTTCGAGGCGAGCCAGGTGAAGGCGATTTCCTCCGGCGCGCGGCACCAGAGACCCTTGATCAGCCGCAGGAAACTTTTCCGGATGTCGCCCGGCACGTCGTCCTGCCGGGCCACCCAGTCGGCCACCGTCAGTTTTGCGAGATCCGGGTCGTCCGGATCGGTTGCGATCATCCGGTCGCGCAGCGCATCGACCCCCTGCCAGCGTGCGAAACCCTGCTGCGGTGGAACCGGCGGCCGGTAGATCATCTCGCCGTCGTAATGGGTCATGACCGGCGTCTTGCCGTTCTCTGCGATCAGCGCCATCAGTTGGGCCATGTCGCGGCAGAAGAACTGCCCGCCGGTATCGACGCGCGTACCATCCGACAGCGTCTCGGACTCGACCTTGCCGCCGACCCGATTGCGCGCTTCGAGCAGCAACACGTCGAGCCCTGCATCGACAAGCTCCAGCGCGGCGCTCAGGCCCGTAAACCCCGCGCCGACGACAATGGCATCCCGCTCAGGCATTCTCATCTCCGACCGTCTTCCTGCCTTTGCCATTACCGCAAGCGCTTCGGGACGTCTACGAGGCTGGAGAAGATCGGAATCCGTGCCTCCCTCGGGAATCGGATCCCGAGGGCGGCGGATCGGACTCACGCGAGCCGCAGGATCAGGACGTCACGGGCCGGCACCTCGATCTTGCCGCCGTCATGGGCGTCTCCGACGGGCCAGACGGCCTTGCCGGCGGCGAGCCGGCCATGGCCTTCGGCGAGTTTCACCTCGGTCACCTGCGCCGAGCGGGTCGGGTTGACGAGCCAGAGGAAGCTGCCGTTCTCGCCCTTATGGATCCGCGCGAACAGCGCCCCGTTCGACAGGGTCGCATGCGGCGCGCAGCCGCTCCAGCGCAGCAACTCGGCGAAGAAGGGCGCGTTCGCCTTGCCCTGCGACTTGTAATAGGCGACCGAGGGATTGGTGCCGATCAGCAGCGTGCGGCCCCGGCCGTAGCTGTTCTCGACCACGGCAAGCCGCCCGTCGTCGAAATTGCCACGCGCTGTGCCGCCGGCAAGCACATAGGATTGCAGGAAACCTCCCCCATCGACCGCCGCCCCATCCAGCTTGAAATGGATGCGGTCGCCGATGTCGGGCATGAATTCGACCTGATCCTCCCGAGCGCCAAAAACCTTGTCCAGGCCCATGTTCGGCTGCACCTGGCCGACATGGCCGCGGTCGCCGAAATAGCCGGGGCAGGCCTCCGCGATCAGCGTGCCGCCCTTTTCCACCCAGGCGGCAAGGCGTTTTGCCTGTTCGGCGGTGAACATGATCGGATAGGGGAAATAGAGGCGGTCATAGGCGTCGATATCGTCGATATGCACCCAGTCCGGCTGGACGCCGTTTTCGAGGAAGGCGCGATAGGCCCCCCACATGGCTTCCGGATAGGGTTTTTCCTTGCGGTCGTAGTTCAAGAGGTAATCCCATTCCTGCGTCTCGGGAACCACCAGGATGCCGATCTCGCCGCGCACCGGCTTTGCCTCCCACAGGGCGGCTTGCGCGGGATCGTTCGCCCATTTGGCCATGTCGCTCTGCATCTTCGAGCGCGCCGTGCGGGAACCGTCCATGCCATAGGCGCCGAAAGCGCCGAAAAGCGGGCCGTCGAGCAGCGGCCGCCAGCGCAGGTTCAGCACGCCGCGGGCGCCGCCCGCAAACGAGGTCATGCTCCACAGGCGGATATCCTCGGGCTCGGCGATGCGGCCGTCATCCTTGTCGCGGCCGATCACCTGCGGCTGCAGCCACAGTGGCCCGCCCTGGCGCTCCGCATGCCAGAAGGGTTTTCCGCGAGCGGCGGCGCGGTTGATGTCGACGCCGTACCAGTTCTTCCAGGCTTCCGTCCCCTTGCGGGCCTGGATCCAGGTGAAGCCATAGACCTCGACCTTGGAGGCGGCCAGCCAATCGTCGCAGCCGTTCGCCGCCATGTTGGGGATCGCGCCGGATATGCCGTGGGCGGCGATGGTATTCTTCTGGTCGACGGCGCGGATCGTATCGATGCGCCATTGCATCTGCTCGTAAAAGTTGTCGCGCTTGAACTGCAGCCAGTCGATGCATTCGGGATAGGGCGCCATGTGGACCGGCGGCTCGACATCCTCCCATTCCGCGTAGCTGTAGCGATACCAGGCCTTGGCGAGCACTTTCAGCGTGCCGTATTTCTTCTCCAGCCATATGCGGAAGGCCGATTTGGCATAGCTGCTGTAATCGACATCGGCGGAATAATTGCACTCGTTCCAGACGTCGTAGCCGTAGATCGCGGGGTGGTCCTTATAGCGGGTGGCGAGCGCGGTGAGGAACCGACCGGCCGCCTCCTTGACCTCCGGGCAGTTGAGCGTCAGTGCCCCGGCACCGCCGCCATTGTTGGAAAAGCCGCCGGTCGCGGCGGAAACCCCCATATAGGAGCCGAGCTTGGTACCGTCGGCATTGACCTGCAACGCATCGGCGTATTTGCGCACCGCCCAATCGGGTACGGCATGGATGAGCTCGGCGATGACCGTCTTGATGCCGTTCTTCGCCGCGAGATCGAGCTGGCGGTCGTATTCCTCCCAGTCGTAGACGCCCGGCGCAGTTTCGATCGTACTCCACATGAACCAGTGGCGGAAGATGTTGAGGCCATCCTCGCCTGCCGTCGCATAGTCGCGCTCCCAGTCTTCGCGCGGCGGGTTGGACTTGCGGAAATAAACGGCGCCGTAGGGGAATTGGATATCGTTTCTGAGCATGGTCCTGTCCTTCTTCATCGATGTTCGGACATGGCTCCGCCCTCCGGAGAAAGGCCCCGGTCTGGAAGCGGCGAAGATGGCGTCCGGTTAGTCCTGAAAGGCGTTGATCTTAGCGTGGCCCTCCGGCGAGATAGGGCTTCATCCAGCCGAGGCCTTCGCTGGTGCCGGCCTTCGGACGGTATTCGCAGCCGACCCAGCCGTCGTAACCGAGGCGGTCGAGCTCGGAGAGAATGAAATCGTAGTTGATCTCGCCCGTCCCCGGCTCGTGGCGGCCGGGATTGTCGGCGATCTGCACATGCGCGATCCTGTCTCCCAGGCGGGCGAAGGTCGGGATCAGATCGCCCTGCGTGATCTGCATGTGATAGAAATCGTACTGGATATAGAGATTGTCGGAGCCGACCTTGTCGAGGATGCGTTCCGCATGATCGGTCGTCGATAGGAAGAAGCCCGGAATGTCGCGCAGGTTGATCGGCTCGATCAGCAGCTTGACGCCAGCATCGGCGCAGCGCGGCGCGGCATATTTCAGGTTTTCGACCAGTACCTTTTCCAGGGCATCGACATCGGCATTCTCCGCCACGAGGCCGGAGATGACATTAACCTGCTTGCAGCCCAGCGCCTGAGCATAATCGAGCGCGAGCGCCACGCCATCGCGGAATTCCTGGATGCGGTCCGGCAGGCAGGTGATGCCGCGCTCGCCGCCGACCCAATCGCCGGACGGGACATTGAAGAGCGCCTGGGCAAGGCCGCTGGCATTCAGCGCATCGACGACCTTCTCTTTCGGCTCGGCATAGGGGCCGAGATATTCGAGCCCGCCGAAACCGTCTCGTGCAGCGGCGGCGAAGCGATCGAGGAAGGGCAGGTCCTGGTAGAGGAAGGAGAGATTGGCGGAGAATTTCGGCACTGGCACTGTCCTTAGATTACAGGTGCGACGAAGCGGTGCCGGTGCAGCATGCGCTTGTCGCGGGGATCGGGATTGGGAACGGCGGAAATCAGGCTCTTGGTATAGGCCTCCTGCGGCGCGGTGCAGATCTGCTCGGCCTCGCCGAGTTCGACGATCTTGCCGCGATGCATGACGGCGACGCGGTCGCAGAAATAACGCACCACCGAGATGTCGTGCGAGATGAAGATGAAGCTCAGGTTGAGGCGCTTCCTGATGTCGAGCAAAAGGTCGAGGATCTGGCTGCGGATCGACACGTCGAGCGCCGAGGTCGCCTCGTCGGCGATGATGATGCGCGGATCGAGCGCCAGCGCCCGGGCGATGCCGATGCGCTGCCGCTGGCCGCCGGAAAAGGCGTGCGGATACCGTTCCATGCCCATCGGATCGAGCCCGACGAGACGCATCAACTCGGCGATACGCTCTTCGAGGGCCTTGCCCTTGGCGAGACCGTTGACGATCAGCGGGTCGCCGATCACGTCCTTGACCGTCATACGCGGATTGAGCGAGGCGAACGGATCCTGGAAGACGAGGCGAACCTCGCGGTGGAAGCCGCGCAGCTCCTTCTTGCTCAGGCTGGTGACGTCGATCTCGCCGCCATCCCTGTTGCGGTAAACGACGCTGCCCGTCGTCGGCTCGACGGTGCGCAGGATCAGCCGGCCGAGTGTCGTCTTGCCCGAGCCGCTTTCGCCGACGATGCCGAGGTTTTCACCCGGATAGAGATCGAAATTGGCGTCATCGACGGCGCGCAGCGAGTTGGTCTTGCCGTGCCAGCCGAAGGTCTTGCCGAGGTTACGGACCGAAAGGATCGGCTGTGGCGCCGGTGACACTGCGGCCGCTACCGGCGCCTTGCCTTCGACATGGCGTGTCAGTTTTACCGTCGAGGCGAGGAGCTGCCTCGTATAAGGATGCTGGGCGTCATGGTAGATCGCATCGACCGGACCTCTTTCGACGATGCGGCCGAAGCGCATCACAGCAACGTCATCCGCCACCTCGGCGACGATGCCCATGTCGTGGGTGATCAGCAGCATCGCCATGCCGCGCTCCACCTGCAGCCGCTTGATCAGGTCGAGGATCTCCGCCTGGGTGGTGACGTCGAGTGCCGTCGTCGGTTCGTCGGCGATCAGGATATCGGGATTACCGGCCAGAGCCATAGCGATCATCGCACGCTGCCGCATGCCGCCGGAAAATTCGAACGTATAGCGGTCCGCCATCTGTTCCGGATTGGGGATTTCCACCTGGCGCAGCAATTCGACCGTTTTCGCCCGGGCGGCGCGCTTGTCGAGATTGCTGTGCAGGCGGACGGCTTCGATGATCTGGGAGCTGATTGTATGGACCGGTGACAGCGAGCTCATCGGCTCCTGGAAAATCAGGCCGATCCGCTGACCGCGAATGGCGCGCATGGCCTGGCCATCCGGATCGAGCCTGGCGATGTCGGTGATCTCGCCGCCGTTGCGCAGCAGGATGCGCCCGCCGACGATGCTGCCCGGCCGATCGACGATCTGCAGCAGCGATCGGGCGGTGACGCTCTTGCCCGAGCCGCTTTCGCCGACAAGGCAGAGCGTCTGGCCGCGCTTCAGGTCGAAACTGACATTCTCGACGGCATGCAGTATATGGGTTCTCAACCGGAAATCGATCGAGAGGTTTTCGATGGAAAGGACGACGTCTTCGGCAAGATCGGTCATGGTTTCCTCGTCAATTGTCATAGGGGTCGGCGGCATCGCGAAGGCCGTCGCCGAAGAAATTGAAGGACAGCACGGCGACGATCACCGCGAGCGAGGGCCAGATCAACAGCCACGGCGCGGTCGCCACCGTGCGGATGTTCTGGGCGTCCTGCAGCAGCACGCCCCAGCTGACGACGGGCGGCTTCAGGCCGATGCCGAGGAAGGAAAGCGAGGTCTCGGCAACGATCATGGTCGGCACTGCGAGTGTGACGACGGCGAGAATATGGCTCGTCAGCGACGGCAGGATATGGCGGAAGATCAGCCGCTTCTCGCTCGACCCGTCGAGCCTCGCGGCCGTGACGAAATCCTCGCTGCGAAGGGCGAGGAATCGGCCGCGCACCTCGCGCGCAAGGCTGGTCCAGCCGAGCAGAGACACAATGATGGTGATGACGAAATAGACGTTGACCGGCGACCATGTGAGAGGGATCGCCGCCGCAAGACCGAGCCAGAGCGGAATGGTCGGCATGGCGCTGACCACCTCGATCATCCGCTGGATCACCGTGTCGATCCAACCACCGTAAAAGCCCGATATCGAGCCTAGCACGACCCCCAGCACGAGCGACATGGCAACGCCGACGAGACCGATCGACATGGAAATCCGCGTGCCGTAGACCAGCCGCGAAAAGACGTCACGACCGAGGCGATCGGCGCCGAGCAGATACATCGGATCGTTGGGGTTGATCGGGCCGATCAGGTGGCGGTCCATCGGGATCAGGCCCCAGAGTTCGTAACCCGGGCCTTTGACGAACAGCCCGACCGGCACGACCTTGGTGTCATCGACGACGAAGGTGCGCCGCAGCGCCACCTTTTCGATCTCCACCTTGTAGCCCTTCACATGGAAATTGAACTCGGAACTGCCGTCCGGCTTGGTGACGAAGAAGCTCAAGCCCTGCGGCGGCGCATAGGTATATTGCGGCCGTGAGGTGGCGGGCAGGGCGGGCGCGAGGAATTCGGCGAACAGGCCGATCAGGTAAAGGATGAGGATGATCGCGCCTGCCACCATCGCCACCTTCTGGCGGACCAGCTTGCCGGCTATCAGCCGCCAGGGGCCGACCGTCGCCGTCGAAATCGTCTTGCCCGCTTTCAACGGGCTGATCGAGGGACCGTCGGCGACGGTGTGGACCGGCCCGGAATAGGTGCCGAATGTCTCGTGCGTGCTCATGCCGCCTCCCTCAATTGAACCGGATGCGCGGGTCGAGCAGCGCCAGCAACAGATCAGAAATCAGCATGCCGACAAGGGTCAGCGCACTCAAAAGCAGGATGAAACTGCCGGCGAGATACATGTCCTGCGACACCAGCGCCCTGAACAGCAGCGGGCCGGCGGTCGGCAGGTTGAGCACGATCGCCGTGATCGTCACCCCGGAGACCAGATGCGGCAGCACCCAGCCGATCGCCGAGACGAACGGGTTCAGCGCGATGCGCACCGGATATTTGAGGATGACCTTGTATTCGGGCAGACCCTTGGCGCGCGCGGTGATCACATAGGGCTTGTGCAGCTCGTCGGTGAGGTTGGCGCGCAGGACGCGGATCAGCGCCGCCGTTCCCGAAGCGCCGATGATGATGATCGGGATCCACAGATGGGCGAGGAAATCGCCGACCTTCGCAAGGCTCCAGGGGGCCTCGGCATATTCGGGCGAGTTGAGGCCGCCGACGCTCTGGCCAAGATAGCGGTAGGCGAAGTACATCAGCACCAGCGCCAGGATGAAGTTCGGCACGGCAAGGCCGATGAAGCCGAAGAAGGTGAAGACGTGGTCGCCGATCGAATGACGGCGGACGGCGGAATAGATGCCGATCGGCAGTGCGACGATCCAGACGAACAGCAGGCTTAAGAGCGAGATGACCAGCGTCGAACCCATCCGGCCCCAGATCAGGCCGGAAACGGGCTGGTTCCATTCGAACGAGTGGCCGAAATCGCCGCGGCTGACGATGCCCCAGATCCACTTGAGATACTGGATATAGAAAGGATCGTCGAAGCCGTAGATCTCCTTCAGCCGCTCGATCTGGGCCGGATCGACCGCCTGGCCGCTGTCGCTCATCGTGGCGATCATCGACGTCAGGTAGTCACCCGGCGGCAGCTGGATGATCAGGAACGATATCAGCGACATGCCGAACAGGGTCGGGATCATGTAGAGCACGCGCTTGAAGATGTAGCCAAACATCGGAATAGTTCTCCTCCCGTTGAAGACGCCGCTTGGGGCGCCACCTTCGGATCTCCATCCGCTCCCGGCCCCTCCAGGCCAGAAACGCTCCTCCATTTCAGTTTCTCACCCTATTTCCAGGTGAGATGCAGCACCTCCAGCCGCTCTATGCCCGGCACCTCGACTTCCGCGCGTCCATCCTTCACGCTGAAGCTTGCCGCCCGGTCCGCGACGACGAGCCAGGCTTTCGCCACCGATTGGCCGTTCGGAACTTCCACCGAAACGGTCTGGGCCGCCAGAGGGTAATTTTCGCGGATCGGGCCTTTCATCATCATTGGGTTGGTGAGGTTGAAGAGACTGAGGGCAATGCCTTCGGAGTTTTCCCGGAGCGCGAGGTCGATGACGCCGGGGCCTTTGACGGTGACGCGCGGGGTCTTGCCGAGCGCCCAATGGACGGCGTTGGAGAGCAGGCGGCCGTGATCGACGGCGAACACTTCCCAGAAGATCTCGCCGATATTCCAGGGGATATAGACGGTGCGGCCACCCTTGCCGGTTTCGCGGGCGACGACTGCCGCTCCTTCCGGGTCTTCGCGCGGATAGACTTCCTCCATTGGGAGATCCGGGAAATCGGGAACGTAGAGGAAGGGGGTCTGTGAGCCCGTCACCGGCTCGACATGGATCAGCCTTGTGCCGCCCATGATCCGCTCGGCGCCGTCAAAACCCTTATTGACCGGATGGTCGCCGGAGAGCGCCACATAGGTGTTCTTGACGATGCCGCGCGGGCCGGAGACGAATTTGATGCCAAATACATCCGAGAGGCCGAATTCGGCCCGCGTCTTGCCGAACTCGTCGCGAAGCGAGGTCTCGTAGGACCCGACCACGCTGCCGCCACGCGCCACATAGGCGCGGATCGCCTCGTTCTGCGCATCCGAAAGACAGGCGGCATTCGCGAGGATAATGACCTTGAAGCGGTCGAGGTTGTCCTTGGTCAGAACCTGATCGGACAGAAGCTCGAAGGGCAGGCGCGCCTCGACCAGGGCGTGGTAGACGCCGAGTTCGTGTTTTTCGGCTGCGTGGCGGTCTTCCGGCGCCCAATGGCGCAGGGTCGTCGACGGGTCGATCACGGCGATTTCCGCCGTCGGCGTCATGCTTTCTAGGACCGGCTCGACGGCCGACTGCAGCACGAAGGCTTCGGCGACCGGGTCCACCCAGCGCTTGTCGGGCACCACGCCGTTGAATTTCGTGAACCAGGCGTAAAGTCCGTGGGCCGTGCCGTTGTTGATCCAGAGCTGCATTTCCTCGCCCGAGGTCACCGCATCCTTCCAGCGATACTCTTCCTCCGGGCCGATCGAGGTGATCAGCACCACGGGGCGATCGGCAAAGGTGGCGCGGATGCGCTTGCCGTTGCGGCCGGCCGACCAGCCGAGCTCCAGCCCCTTGCGGCCCTGGTGATCGACGACGAGGAAGGGGCAATGTCTGGTGATGACCGAGAGATCGAACTCCATCAGCGACGCGCCGCTCATGTTGGGTATGAAGCTCGCATGCGGCCGGATCGCTTTGACCGCGTCGTCCCACTGGGCGATCACGTCGGTCAGCACCCGGCGGCGCCAGTGCAGCCATGCCTGCCAGGCCGGGTCCTCGGCATCCGCCTTTTTCGGCAGGGCGTAGCCGGACATGTCCTTGAAGCGGCGGGCGCTGTCCTCGCTGTAATCGACGCCGTGGCCCTGCCAGCGATTGGCGAAGATCGCGTCGATATCGTATTCCCGGACGATCTCCTTGACCACCTCCGGCATGAACACCGAATTGTAGTCGCCATAGGCATTGGTGACCCAGACATCCGGATAGGCCCAGTGGCGGCGCGGCGTGCCGTCGGCATTGACCATCACCCATTCCGGATGGGCCTTGGCCGCGTCGTCGTGAATGGCGTGCGGGTCGACGCGGGCCATGACGTGCATGTCGAGCTTGCGGGCCGCATCGACGAGCGCGCCGAAAATATCCTTGTCGCCCAGATACTGGCTGACATAGTGATAAGGGACCTTGCTTGGATAGTAGGCGATGTAGCCGCCGGCGCTGAGGCAGACGGCGTTGGATTTCGTGCGCTTGAAGACGTCGATCCAGAAGGCCGGGTCGTATTTGTCCGGATCATCCTCAACGAAGGTCAGCTGGGTCCAGCGCGTTGCAGTCCTGAACCAGTCCGGAGTCCGCAGGGTGTCGGTGTTCTGTCGTCTCGCCTCGAGCATGATGGCATCCAATCATCGGGTAAAAGGGTCCCGTGGCGCCGGCCGGTTAAAGCCGGCGCCCGGAAAACATCGGAATGTGCGAGGCCATCAGACCTTGTAGAACTGCTCCGGCATGGTCGGGGCAGGGGTCGGCCAGCCGAATGAGTTCGGCATGGTCTTGGTGATATTCTTCATGTTGTTCTTGACGATGCCGTAGCCGTCCGGCGGCTGCGAAATGCCGAAGACATAGAAGTTGTCAGCGGCCCCCTGCAGGATCTGTTTCATGATCTCGCGCTGGCCCGCCTGGTCCGATGTCGCCTTCAGCTTGTCGTAGAGCGCAAGCAGCTTCTTGGTCTCTTCCGGCGGTTCCTCGGCATTGGCGTTCTTGGGATCGAGATACCAGAGCTGCCATGCCGGGGCATACATCGCGTTGCTGTCGGTCGGCACGTAGTAGCGCGGATCGAGCATCGCCGCGACGCCGCCATTGGCGCCGAACTGGTGCGCGGTCGCATCGAAGTCGCGGCCCTGGCGGACGCGGGTTTCCCAGAGAGAACGGTCCATGGTGCGCATCTGGGCATCGATGCCGACCGCCTGGAACATCGGGATCGCCAGCTGGAAGAGATCGAGGAAGATCGGGCGTGCCTGGTCGATCTCGAAGATGATCGTCAGACGGCGGCCCTTCTCGTCGAGACGGAAATTCTGGCTGTCGCGCTTCGGGACAAGTTCGTCGAGCATGGCATTCGCCTTGTCGACGCTGTATTCGGTGAACTGCTTGGCGAGCTTGTCGTTATAGAGCGGATCACCTTCCTTGATCGACGGCTGGGCGGGCGCGCCCTGGCCGACCAGCACCGCGTCGATCAGCGTCTGACGATCAAGCGCCGTGGAAAGAGCTGCGCGGAACGTCTTGTTGCGGAAGAGTTTTCGCTTTGTCTCGTCGTTGTGGTTCAGGTTGAAGATGAAGTTCATGACATTGGCCTCGGTCGAGGTCAGCGTGTAGAAATCGTAGTCGCCCTGCTTGCGCGCGTCGTAGAGAACCGACTTGTTGTTCGGGGTTGCGATATACTGGTCCATCAGGTCGATTTCGCCCTGCATGCATTTCAGGAGCAGCACCTGCGGGTCGGCCACCATCTGGTAGACGATGCGGTCCATATAGGGCAGCTGGTTGCCGGCGGTATCGACCTTCCAGTAGTAGGGGTTGCGCTCTGCCACCACGCGCTCGGTGTTTTCACCCGGGGCGATGGTGAAATACCAGGCATTCAGCGTAGGCTTCTTCGATGAATTGAGGAAGAAGGCGTTGTCGTCCTGGAAGCCGGAGGCCGACTGGAAGGCGGCAATCCAGGTCTGGAAACCGCGCTGCTTGGCGAGCTCGTCCGCCTTCGGATTGTAGTCGATGTGGAACTGTTCGAGATAGTGTTTCGGGCAGCGGGTGGTGTGGTCCCAGTTGGACCAGGCGACCTGCAATGGGAACATACCGTTAGGTTTTTCGAAGATCACCTTGAAGGTCTGCTCGTCGATCACCTCCAGCTTGGCGGGCTTGCCGGCAGTTTTCCAGTGGCCCTGGCTGGTCACGGCGACGCGCTTGTCGGTGAGCACGGTATCATACCAGAACTTGACGTCGGCGGTGGTATAGGGATGTCCGTCGGACCATTTCATGCCTTTGCGCAGGCGGATGGTGTAGACGGTGGAGTCCGCATTGCCGTCGAAGGCTTCCGCGACATTCAGTGTCACGCCGGACCAATCCGGCGTATACCGCAGCAGCGGCTCATAGGCCTGATAGCGGAACAGCATGGACAGCGAACCGCCGCCAACCAGCGCCAGCTTCCAGTCTCCTCCATATTTTCCGACGCTTTCAACAGGTTTGATGACAAGGGGATTGGCGGGCAGTCGATCCTTGAGAGGGGGAAGGGCGCCGCTTGCGACCTTGTCCTTCAGGATGCCCGCTTCCTTGTAATCGACGGCTAGAGCCGGCAGCGCCGGCAAAATCAAAACGGCCGAACTCCCGGCTAGAAACGCACGACGTTTCAGCTTGATCATGAGTGTCTCCTCCACACACAGTCCCCGCCGTTACCTCTTATTGCCCTTCAGCGTGGATAACAGAAAGTTTGCATTCGAATACTGTTAGGTAAAGTGTTATGTATCATTGTTTTGGAAAATTGCGTTTTGCAGCGCAGCAGCGTAGTCAGCGGCGGTTGCGGAGGGTGTGGGAATGAAGAGCAGGGGACGGGTCACCTTACAGACGATCGCGCGCGAGGTCGGCCTCTCGAAATATGCGGTGTCCAGATCGTTGTCCGGCAAGAGCGGCGTCAGCGAGGAAACCCGCGAGCGGATACGCCAAACCGCCGAGCGCCTCGGCTACAGCAAGCCGGCCAACCAATCAGCGTCCGGCGATATTGCGGTGGTTTTTCACGACCTCGATCCGGTCAATAGCGAGCTATACATGCAGATCCAGAACGGCGTACAGGCGGAGGCGCACAGGCTCGGCATGGGTCTCAGACTGTTATGGACACATAGCCAGGGCCAGCTTGAAGAACTGGCGCGCACATGTGCCGGGCTTCTGCTGGTCGGACCGCACGACCGCGAGGCGATCCGCGCCGCGATGGCGACCGGCACGCCGATCATCCGGTTCGGCTGGGTCGATCCGCTGGAGGATGCCGATCAGGTCTCCGGGACCGATCACGAGGCAGGGCAGGCCGTAATCCAATACCTGATAGACCTCGGTCACCGTTCCATCGCCTATGTCTATGGAGACCCCGGCTATCGCGGCCGCCGCGAGCGCTTTTACGGGGCGCGCGAAATTGCCGAACGTCACCCGGACGTTACGTTGCACGTGCTGCAGTTCGAGGAGGAGAATGGTTTTGCAGAAGCCTATCGCATGCTGAAGGAAAAGGACGGTCGACCCACGGCTTTCTTCTGCGCGCATGACGGCTTGGCGCTCACCGTGGTTTCCGAACTCCTGGGCCAGGGTTATCGCATTCCCGATGACGTATCAGTGGTCGGTTTTGGCGATTTTTCGCCGGCCAAGCAGATTTCGCCGGCTCTAACGACGGTGCGCATGGAGGGCCAGGAATGTGGAGCCGTCGGTCTGCGGCTCCTGCTCGAGCGGATCGAGAACCCGCGCCAGCCGGGAACGCCCGCCCGCAGGGTCCATGTCGCGTCGAGGATCGTCGAACGCCGGTCCACCGGTCCATGCAAGGACCCCGCGCATCCAGCTGATCGCAGCGCGCCTCGGCAGGAGCCGCGCATAGTTTCCGTCTGACGGTTCCTGCCAGGCGCGCGGATTGGCTTCGATGGCCTATTTGAGGCTCTTCATATCGACCATGTCCATGTCGGTGAAGGACTGGTTGTCGCCGGCCATGCTCCAGATGAAGGCGTAGGCACCGGTGCCGGCGCCGCAGTGGATGGACCAGGGCGGCGAGAGCACGGCCTGTTCGTTGCGGATGATCAGATGGTTGGTGGCCGCCGGCCGGCCCATCAGGTGAACGACGAAAGCGTTCTCCGGCAGCTCGAAATAGAGATAGGCTTCCATCCGCCGGTCGTGCAGATGCGCCGGCATCGTATTCCAGACGCTGCCCGTTTCCAGCCGGGTCAACCCCATCAGCAGCTGGCAGGTCGGAAGCACTTTGGGATGCAGATATTGATAGAGTTTGCGCTTGTTCGACGTGGCGCCATCGCCGAGATTGTTCTCGATCGCGTCGGTACTGCGGACGATCCGCGAGGGCAGCGTGGCGTGCGCCGGCGCGCTGTTGATGTAGAATTTCGCCGGCACCGACGGGTCATCGCTCTCGAAAGAAATCTCCTTCGTTCCCATGCCGAGATAGAGCCCGTCCATCGGCTGGAGCTCATAAGCCTTGCCGTCGGCGACAACCCGGCCCGGTCCGCCGATATTGATCAAGCCGAGTTCGCGGCGGTCCAGCAGGTAGTCCGCGCCGACTATCTTCGCCAGTTCGCTGCCGACGCCGAGGCTTGCCTGCGTCGGCGAAGCGCCCGCCACCAGCATGCGGTCGTAATGGGTGTAGACGGCCTGCAGGGTGCCCGCCGCGAAGAGATCCTCGATGACGAAGTTCTCCCGCAGTTCCGCGCTCGTCATACGCTCCGACTGGCTGTAGTGAACGGCATGGCGCGTCCGGAGATCAATCGTCATTGTGTAGTTTCCTCCTGTTTGTCGGCGCGTGGAGCTACCGTTTGGCGGCGGCGCTGAGTTCGGTCGGGGTTTCCAGCCGCGCAGACTGGGGCATCACCGATTGTGTGTCCAGTAGCGTTTCCGCATAGGCCATCATCAGCGGTCCGACACCCTTGATGTCGTCGGGGCGGATTTCCTCGGAGAGATAATAACCGACCGTGCCGTCGCGATAACGGCCGTTGAACCCCCCGAGACCCGCCACGCAACAGATGTTGTGGAGCCTGAGCATGCCATCCGCATCCTGCCGCAGCTCCCGTCCGGTCAGCGATTGCAGGCTCGCGCGGCCAGCCTCTGAAAAGGCGGCTGGACCGCCGAGTCGTGCGAGCTTTTGGAGGAAATAGGAAAACATCGCCGTGGCGGAGCTTTCCGGATAATTCTGGGGTTCGTCCGGCCGGTCGATCACCTGCAGCCAGCGATGATCCGAGGTGCGGAGAGCGACGAGCCGGGATGCCAGCGCCGCGGCGCGATCGGTCAACTCCCGCCGCGCTGCGCCGGTGGGGATGTTTTCGATGATATCGACGAAGGCCATCGCCAGCCAGCCGATCGCTCTTGCCCAATGCGCCGGCGACAGGCCGCTTTCCTCATCCGCCCAGGGCTGCTGCCGGGCTTCGTCATATCCATGACGGTAAAGATCGGCCTGCTGGTCGTAGGTCAAGTCCAGCGCCGTCGTGAATTGCCGAAGCGCCTCCTCGACGGCCTTGGGCTCTGAAACCGCACGGGCATATTCGATCTTGAATGGCAGCGCCATGTAGAGCCCGTCCAGCCAGATCTGATGCGGGTAACGCAGCTTGTGCCAATAGACATCGCTGCCGGTGCGCGGATGTGTTTCGAGTTGCAGCGCCAGCGGTGCGGCGGCATCGAGCCAGCGGCTCTCGCCCGTGTGCCGATACAGAAAGACGAGAGTGCGGCCGGGCAGGATGTTGTCGATGTTGAACTCGTCGATCTCATAGCCGACCAGCCGGCCCTGCGCGTCGATCTGGCCGCTCACCAGCCGGAGGAGATGATTCAGCCATTGGCGCTCGCCGGTCGCTTCGTAAAGAGCGATCAGGCCGCGATAGAGACAGCCGTCCTCGTAACACCAGGCTCCGCCTTTATAATATTCATAATCGCGTGCGTAGATTTCGAAATAGTCTTGAAGCATCGGATCTCAGTCTTGGGCTGGATGAATCGAAACGGGAGAGAGACGCGCGAGACGGCTGAAGACGGTGTTCTCCGCAATGATCCCGGCATGCCGGAGCGGCAGGAGAAGAGACGCCATTTCCGGCACCTCGGCCTCGGCATCCGGCGCGAAGGAGACGCTGTAGTTTTCAAACGAGATGTCACAGATCGCTGCTTCCGGCAGACCGTAAAAAACCGCGGCAGCCGTTCGTGCGCCGGAGACTGTGACATTCTCGACGGAGATCGACCTTATGCTCGGCGTTTCCGCGGAAACCGCCAGCGGCAGGCGGGACTGGACATAGTCCGATCGGCCATCGGCATCACAGAAATAGAAGGAATTGACCGCAACCGGCGTCGCCACGTCCTCCATGAAGCTGTCGGCAAGCCGGATGTTGGCGACCGTGCCGCCGCGTCCCCTGCGTGTCTTGATTCGCAGCCCGCGGTCGGTGCCCCTGAAATGGCAGTTGCGGATGGTGATATCGCTTATGCCGGCGCTCATCTCGCTACCGATGACGACCGCGCCGTGGCCGCGCTCCATCAGGCAGTTCTCGATCCGGACATGCCCGGTCGGTCGGTCCGGCCCTCCGCGCGGGCTGCGTTTGCCGGCCTTCAGGGCAATGCAATCGTCGCCGACCGAGATGTGCAGGCCGACAAGATGAATATCGGAGCTGCTTTCGGGGTTGAACCCGTCGGTATTTGGAGAATCCGGATCGTTCTCTATGGTGAGGTCCGCCGCGATCAGCCTTTTGCAGAGGACCGGATGGACGGTCCACGATGGCGAATTGCGGATGGTGAGGCCGGAAAGCGAGACGTCCTCGCAAGCCGAAAGGAATATGGTGCGGGGGCGCCTGGCACCCTGGCGTGTTTCCTTCGGCCAGGACCACCAATCGCCGCGGTCGCCACCGCCGTCGATGGTGCCGGCGCCGGCAAGATGCACGTCGCGGCAGTCGATCGCATTGATCAGGCTGGCGTAACAGGCCTCCGCCACGCCTTCCCATGTGCCGAGAATCCGGCTGTCGGGATGACGCGCCGGGAGGATCGGAAAGTCTTCCCTGTTGGCGATTGCCGCGAGTTCCGCGTCGTCGTCGATGAGCAGAGTCATGTGGCTTTTGAGGAAGAGCGGACCGCTCAGCCAACGACCGGCCGGTATCCTCAACGTGCCTCCGGAGGCGAGTGCGGCGATGGCCCTCTGGATCGCTTGTGCATTGTCCGGCGCTTCCTGCGTGGCACCGAAATCGCGGATGTCGATCAGGGCTTTTTCCTGCCGTGTGGCGAATTCGAGCCGGACATCACCTGCATGGAAGAGGTAGGTCGTGCCCGGCTCCAGTTGGGTGACCGTGAAGGCGACAGTGCGTGTCGTCCCCTCGGCCGCCAACGCGCCATCGATCTTCTGAACCTGCCAGGCAAGCGCGTCGTCGCGGGTGTGGAGATGCCTTTCGGCATCGACACTGAAGGTCGCGCTGCGGGGCCCGGCAATCAGGAGTTCGATGGCGACGTCCGTCACGTCCTCAGATCCCCGTCAGCGCCTGGTTGATGCCGGCGATGATCTCGGTCGCAGCGTCCTTGGAAGATTGCTGGCCATAGGCGAAGGCTTCGAAATTGGTATCGAAGACCTCGGTAACGCGCGGATGTTCGTTGAGCGGCGAGACGCCGGGGCTGGTCGGCTCCATCACCCGCTTGTAGGCTTCCAGCTGGACCGGCTTGATCTTTCCTTCCTTGGTCAGCGTGTCGAGCGCCACCTTGCTGGACGGAATGCCGCGCGTCGCGCCCATGATCTTGACCGCTTCCGGATCGTTGAGCAGGCAGTTGAGCACCTGGGCTGCCCCCTTCGGGTCCTTGCTGTTCCTGGAGATCGAGAACAGCATGGAGGGCTTGCGGTAGACGCCGTCGGTCTTGGCACCCTCGATGGTGAGGAGCTTGACGGGAACCAGTTCCTGGCCCTTTTCCATAGGCGTGGCGATCTTGCCGTAGGTGCTGTCCCATTGATAGGTGCCGGCGATCTTCCCCTTGGCCCATTTCTGGTTTTCATGCAGCGGCGTGTTGCCGCCGGCAGCCACCTGTTTCCAGCTCTCGATGACGCCCTTGTCGACCAGGGTCTTGTAGAATTCGAGGCCTTCGGCGAGTTCGGCTTCGCTCCAGGCGACCTTGTTGGTGGCGGGGTCGATCAGGTCCTTACCGGTCTTCTGGGTGGTGCGGAGGATCACCATCAGGCGGGCATCCAGGGCCGCACCCTCAAACGGGAAATACTCCTTGCCGAGCTTTTCCTTCATCTTCGGGGCTGCGGCGATCAGCTCTTCCCAGGTTTTCGGGATCGGGATACCGGCCTTGTCGTAGGTCGTCTTGTTGAACATGAAGACGCGACCCGTCGTGGAGACGGAGATACCGTTCAGCTTGCCCTTGACGGTGCCGCTGTCGAGATCCGACTTCGACCACTGGCTGAGGTCGATGATGTCCTTGTACTGGTTGAGGTCGGCAAAACCGTCGCCGTTCTTGGTGAACAGCGGCAGCCAGGGCCAGTTCACCTGCATGATGTCGGCCTCGGTGCGGCCGGCAAGCTGGGTGGCGATCTTTTCCTGGTGGCCCTGAAAGCCGGTGAATTCAGGCGCGATCGTATGGCCGAATTTGGCGCCGCACACCTTCAGGGCCTGCTGGGTTGCGACATGACGGTCGTCGCTGCCCCACCAGGACATGCGCAGATCCGAAGCGAATGCGGTCGAAAGGCTGGTGGCGGCAAACAAAGCCGCCGTCATGAACATGGTTCTCATTTTGGCTCCTCCCAAGTTGGAACGATGAAGTTTCAGATCGCCAGGCTGATGTTCTCCCCGGACTGGCGGTCGAACAGGTGCACGCCCTTCGGGTCCGGGCTCAGCCAGACCCAGTCGTCGCGAAGCGCGCCGCGGTCGTAGGACGCGGACGGCACCACGGCGATGAGACGTTTGGGGCCGATATCGACATAGAGGTAGACTTCGTGGCCCATGAACTCGATGTGTGTCAGCCTGCCCTTGATGGTGCCGGGCGTTTCGGGGGCCGTGATGCGCAGATGCTGCGGGCGGATGCCGAGCGTGACGTGCTCGCTGCGGCCGGAAATCCGTTTGGTGAATTCGTCGCCGAGTACGATCACCTGCTCCGCTGCCCGTACGCTATTTTCGCCTTCGAATGTGCCGTCGAGGAAATTCATTTCCGGGCTGCCGATGAAGCCGGCGACGAAGGTGTTGGCCGGGCGGCTGTAAAGCGTCACCGGATCCGCGACCTGCATGATGCGGCCATCCCTCATGACGCAGATCCGGTCGCCCATGGTCATGGCTTCCGTCTGATCGTGGGTGACATAGATGACTGTCGCCTGCTGGTTTTCCGCCTTCAGCCGCTTGTGCAGGTCGGTGATGCGGACCCGCATCGAGGCGCGCAGCTTGGCGTCGAGGTTGGAAAGCGGCTCGTCGAACAGGAAGACCTGCGGTTTCTTGATCAGCGCCCGACCAACCGCGACGCGCTGCGCCTGACCGCCGGAAAGCTGCTTCGGCAGCCGGTCGAGCAGCGGGTCGATCTCAAGCAGGCTGGAGACATGGTTCGTCGCCTGCTCGATCTCGGCGCCCGGACGGCGCTTCAACCGCATGCTGAAGGAGAGGTTCTTGCGCACCTTCATATGCGGATAGAGGGCGTAATTCTGGAAAACCATGGAAATCCCGCGGTCGCCCGGCGTCTTGTCGTTGACCAGTTCGCCGCCGATGCGGATCTCGCCGCCGGTCACCCGTTCGAGGCCGGCGATCATCCTAAGCGTCGTCGATTTGGCGCAACCGGACGGGCCGACCAGCACCATGAACTCGCCATCCTCGACATCGAGATTGATGCCATGCACGGCGCGGAACGAACCGTAGTCCTTTTCGAGATTTCTCAACTGAAGACGCGCCATGTGACTACCCTTTGATCCCGCCGGACGAGATGCCGTCGATGAAATATTTCTGAGCGAGGAAGAAGACCGCGAGCGCCGGCGCCAGCGACAGGACCGACATGGCGAGCACCCGGTTCCATTCGAAGGCTTCGGTCGTGTCGATCGACAGTTTGAGCGCCAGCGAGATCGGGTACTTGTCGACCGAGGAGACGTAGATCAGCGGGCCGAGGAAGTCGTTCATCGTCCACATGAACTGGAAGAGGCAGACCGAGATCAGCGCCGGCATCAGGAGCGGCACGACGATGAAGATCAGCGTCTGGATGGTATTGGCTCCGTCGACACGGGCAGCCTCCTCCATGTCGCGGGGGATGGCGCGCAGGAACTGCACCAGCATGAAGACGAAGAATGCGTCGCCCGCAAGCGCCGAAGGTACCCAGAGCGGCAGGTAGCTGTCGAGCCAGCCGAGATCGCGGAAGATCAGATATTGCGGAATGCGGGTGACGACGTTCGGCAGAAGCAGTGTCGCGATCAGCGCGGAAAACAGCACCTTCTTGTACGGGAAATCGAAGCGGGCGAAGCCGTAGGCGACCGCCGTGCAGGAAATCGCCGTGCCGATCACCTTCGGGATGACGATCCACAACGTGTTGAGGAAGAACGTGCCGAAGGAATAGGGCGTCGAGGTCTTCCAGCCCTTGATATAGCCGTCCAGCGTCGGGTTCTCGGGCCAGAAACCTGGATTGGAGAAGATCTCCGAATTGGTCTTGAACGATGCACCGATCAGCCAGATCAGCGGGTAGAGCATCAGCAGGCCGACGACGGTCAGCAGCGCATAACGCAGCACGGCATTGAGGCCATGGCGGCGCGTTTCACGGGTGCGGACGATATCGATATCGCGCGCGGTGGAGGAATTCTCGGAGAGGATGTGATCGGTCATGGTCAGCTCCTCTTGTCGCCGGCGTAATAGACCCAGTGGCGCGAGGACCAGAAGGCGATGAGGGTGAGGGCCATGATGATGAGGAACAGGACCCAGGCGATCGCCGAGGCATAACCCATGTCGAACCGCTTGAAGGCCTCGTCATAGATGTAGATCGGCAGGAGATAGGTGGATTTCAGCGGGCCGCCCTGGGTGATGATGTAGGGGCCGTTGAACTCCTGGAAGGCCTGGACCATCTGCATGATCAGGTTGAAGAAGATGACGGGCGTGATCAGCGGCAGGGTGATGTAGACGAAGCTCGTCCACTTGCCGGCGCCGTCGATCGAGGCGGCCTCGTAGAGTGTCTTGTCGATGCTCTGGAGGGCCGCGAGGAAGATCACCATGGCCGAGCCGAACTGCCAGAGGCGCAACAGCGTGATGGTGAACAGCGCATTGGTGGGATCGCCGAACCAGTTTACCGGCTCGAAGCCCAGCGTGGTGAGGCCCATGTTGATGAGGCCGACATCGGCGAACATGTATCGCCACAACACGGCGATGGTGATCGAGCCGCCGAGAATCGACGGCACGTAATAGGCCGTCCGGAAAACGTTGATGAACTTCAGCTTGTAATTGAGGATCACGGCCATGAAGAGCGCGAAGGCGAGCTTCAGGGGCACCGTCGTGAACACGTAGATCAGCGTGACCCAAAGCGATTTGCGGAAGGTGCGGTCGTTGGTGAACAGCCGGATATAATTTTGCAGGCCGGTAAAGACCGGCTCGTTCATCAGGTTGTAGTTGGTGAAGCTGAGATAGAGGGACGCGATGAAGGGCAGGGCGGTAAAGATCAAAAGCCCGATGATGAAGGGCGACAGGTAGAAAAGCCCCAGGAACTTGTTGTCGCCGCTCATGCCGCCTGCTCCGATCTGGCCGGCGCCACCTGCAGGCGTCGCGTCCGGCCGACCCCCATGAGTTTCGTCGCGCAGTTGAGCGAACCATCGCTAATAGAGACGATATTGAAAGAAGAGACACTTCCTATATTGTGCATCGCAACCTCAGGCGCTTCGATCCGCAGGCGAGCCTGACTGCATCAGGCTCCCGAAAAGAAGCGCCATTTCCTCCCATTCCTGTCTCAGACGTGTTGAGTTCTCGTCTCCCGGGCTGATATTCTCATTTTGCCTGTCAGATTAAATCGACGAATTCGGGGAAAAGGATGGAGAAAATCGAAGGTAGCGTTCTGTCCGCGATTCCGATGAATGCGATGGCTTTGACGCTGACGCGCTCAACCATAAGGATGCAACATTCGCACACCTGGGGCGTCGATAAATCGAACAGCGTGCATGACCTGATCATCTGCCTGACGGGCACGGCGCGTTATGAGGTGGAAGGCGAGACGATCGAGATGGCGCCCGGCAGGGCCATGCTGTTGCGTGCCGGGACGTGGTTCTCCGGCCGTTCGACGTCACGGGAGAACTACACCGGCATTGCCCAGCATTTTACGCTCGACCTCTTCGGGCGCCTTGACCTGATCGCCCAGATGAACCTGAAGCATGCCGTCACGCTCGCCCGCTGGGAGATGATGGAGCCGCTGACGCGTTATTATCACGACAATTCGCCGCCCTATTCGACGACGCTTCTCCAGCATCATCTCTTCATGTTCCTGCTGATCGAATTCATCGAGCAGGCGCATATCGGCTGGAAGGAGCAATCGGTTGGCAACGTCAACAATCCGGATGCGCTGTCCTTCTCGGTCATGGTGGCGGCGAGCCAGATCGCGGCCGATCCGCTCGACGAGGAGATCGTCGGAAGAACGATCGATTCGGTGCCCTACAATCCGGATTATTTCAAACGGGAATTCCGCAAGCGCGTCGGCTGGACGCCGGACAAGTTCCAGGAATTCAAGCGGATGGAACGGGCCATGGGCCTGATGGCCGGTGGCTGTACGGTGAAGCGGGCCGCCGAGCTTTCCGGCTATACGGACGCCTACTACTTCTCCCGCATGTTCAAGCGCTATATCGGCATCAGTCCGCAGGGCTACCAGCAATCGGAAAAGCGCAGCCGCGAGGGGGCCTTCCCGAGAGGCGAGGAGGACGGCCAGCTCATCTATCCGCTCACCCGCTGAGGTGATTGCGCAGTGCCATCTCTGGCAGGAACGGCTAACCGGCGCGGGCCAAAACGAAGGGAAGGAGGCGGAAAGCCGCGGCAGCAGGCACTTACCCGGTCGCCGTCGCCACGATTCTCGGCCCCGACCTCGTGCTCGACCACGCGACCTTAGTGGTCTACTCCTCGGGATGCGGATAGTCCGGCATGCCGGTCATCGACCGTTACACCGTGGCCGGGCGGTTTTAAGCAAACCGCAACGCGCGCACGTTAGGCAATGTGGAATTTCGCGGCCGCAGAAACGCGGGCGCTTTTGGAGGGACCTTGGGCATGAGCCAGCCAATTCTGATCTGGGGCGCCGGCGCGATCGGCGGCACGCTGGGTGCGGCTTTCATCCGTGCCGGCGAGAATGTGATCTTGGTCGATAACGTCAGGGACCATGTCGATGCGATCAACGAGAGGGGACTGAAGATCGTCGGTCCGATCTTTGAGGACATCGTCAGGGCCAGAGCGTATCTGCCGGAAGAGCTGGAAGGCGAATATCAGCGGACTTTTCTCTGCGTCAAAGCGCATCATACGGAAGCGGCGGCAAGGTCTCTGGTCCGGCATCTCCCCGCCGACGGATATGTGGTCTCCGCCCAGAACGGGCTCAACGAACGGGTGATCGCCCGCATCGTCGGAGAACATCGCGTCATCGGCTGCTTCGTCAATTTCGGGGCGGATTATCTGGAGCCGGGTGTCGTGCAGTATAGCGGCCATGGCGCCGTGGTGATCGGCGAGCTCGGTGGGCTTTTCACCGATCGGGCCGAGGATATCTATCAGCTGATGCGGCAGGTCGAGCCGAAGGCTTTGATCACCAGCAATATCTGGGGCTTTTTGTGGGGCAAGCTCATCTATGGCGCGCTGCTGTTCGGCACGGCTCTCACCAATGACAGCATTGCCGATGTGCTCGAAAGTCCAGTCGCCCGCCCGGTTCTGCGCCGGCTTGCGCTGGAAGTAGCGACGGTGGCGGCTATCAACAACATCCAGCCGGAAGCCTTCGACGGGTTCGATCCAGCCGCTTTCGGACCGCTGGCCTCACCGGAACAGACTGAAAAGTCGTTCGACGACATGGTGGCGCATAACCGCAGGTCGGCAAAATCGCATTCCGGCATCTGGCGCGATCTTGCCGTTCGCAAGCGCAAGACCGAGGTGGACGCGCAGGTGATGCCGGTTGTCGAGATCGGAAGGGAATCACGTGTGCCGACGCCGCTTGCCGCCCGCCTGATCGCCATGATCCACGAGATCGAGGACGGCAAACGGCCTCTCGACATGGCCAATCTCGAGGAGCTGGCGACGGTGACGGCATGAACATTTCGTTTGACGGCAAAGTGGTAATTGTCACAGGTGCTGCGCACGGCTTCGGAAGGGCGATCGCGCAAGGGTTCGCGATCCGCGGCGCGGCGGTCCATCTCTGCGACGTCGATGCGGCGGGGCTCGATGAAACGGTCCGGCTCTGCGGCCCCAAGGCCGAGGCGCACCTGCTGGATGTCGGCAATCGCAGTGCCGTGCAGGAGACCGTCCGGGCGATCGAGGTCGCCTCCGGCGCGCCGGACGTCCTGGTCAACAATGCCGGCGGCGTGCGCGGGCAGGTGGGCCGGCCGATCGAGGAGATATCCGAAGGCGACTGGCAGACGATCTTCGACGTCAACCTGTCCGGCGCCTTCTTCATGGCCCAGGCGGTCGCGCCGGGCATGAAGAGGAAAAACGCCGGGCGCATCATCAATATTTCCAGCGGCGCCGGTTTCGGAATTTCGCTGACGGGAATCCAGGCCTATGCCAGCGCCAAGGCCGGCCAGATCGGGCTGACGCGTCAGCTCGCCCATGAACTGGGGCCGTGGGGCATCACCGTCAATAATGTCGCGCCCGGCTTCGTGCGCTCGAACCCGGCGACCGAACGACAATGGGAGGCGATGGGCGAAGAAGGGCAGGCGCGGCTCCTGCAGAATATTGCCTTGAAACGCCTCGGTACGCCGGATGATATTGCGGCGATGGTGATGTTCTTCGCATCCGACTTCGCCGGCTGGATCTCCGGGCAGGTCATCAGCGTGGACGGCGGCAAGTGAGTTCAGGCCGAAGGGGACATCCCACCTTCCGGATTGAGCTCAATCACGAAAACCGCTGAACCACCGGAGATAGTGAGGTCGCTCCTCACTTCGGCACCGTAGGCCAGGCAATCAAGCGGTCCGAGATCTGCCGTCTCCGAACCGAACGCAATCGTGTGTCTCCCGGTGGCAAGAACCAACCTCAGAGAGGGGGATGCGGGCAGCGACACGGGCGTCGGATGCCTGCTGACGCGGTGGGAAAACCGGCCGCGCCGCGTCATCACGTTGAGGTCTGTCGTCTCGCCATTGAGCAGCTTGGCCGCAGCCGGCCTGTCGGCAGGAAACGGATAGGGCTCGGAACGAAGATCAAGAGTGACGGGCCTGCTTCCGTCGATCGTCAGCTCTATCCCGCCGCCCGAAAGGATCGACAGGGTACGATCCACATCCGGAAAGGTCGAGAACGGCCCGTCTGAGGCGATGGTCGCCATGCTGACGCGCCAATCGAAGTCCTCCACCGATGCGCCGGCGGGAAAGACGGCGATCTCCACCGTCTCGCCGCCTCCGTTCTTCCATGGCATTCGCTTATGGTCGGATGCACGCAGGACTTTCATCGGTTCAGTTCCCGAGAATGCCGGGCAAGCGAAGTCCGTTTTCCCGGGCGCAATCCCTGGCGATCTCATAACCTGCATCCGCGTGACGCATGACGCCGGTGGCGGGGTCGTTCCAGAGCACCCGTTCGATCCTGCGGTCGGCGTCCTCGCTGCCGTCGCAGCAGATGACCATGCCGGAATGCTGCGAATAACCCATGCCGACGCCGCCACCGTGATGCAGCGATACCCAGGTGGCACCGGATGCCGTGTTGAGGAGCGCATTCAGGAGCGGCCAGTCGGATACCGCATCCGAACCGTCCTTCATCGCTTCCGTCTCCCGGTTGGGCGAGGCGACCGATCCGGAATCCAGATGGTCGCGGCCGATGACGATCGGCGCCTTCAGCTCGCCGTTGCGGACCATCTCGTTGAAGGCGAGGCCGAGCTTGTGGCGGATGCCGAGGCCCACCCAGCAGATGCGCGCCGGCAGGCCCTGGAAGGAAATCCGCTCGCGCGCCATGTCGAGCCAGTTGTGAAGATGCTCGTCGTCCGGCAGCAGTTCCTTCACCTTGGCATCGGTGCGGTAGATGTCCTCCGGATCGCCGGAAAGGGCGGCCCAGCGGAACGGGCCGATGCCGCGGCAGAAGAGCGGGCGGATATAGGCCGGTACGAAGCCCGGGAAGGCGAAGGCGTTTTCCAGCCCCTCGTCCTTGGCGACCTGGCGGATGTTGTTGCCGTAGTCGAGCGTCGGGATGCCGGCGTTCCAGAAGGCGATCATCGCCTCCACATGCTCGCGCATCGATGCGCGGGCGGCTTTTTCCACCGCCTTCGGATCGCTTTCGCGTTTCGCCTTCCATTCGGCCATCGTCCAGCCCTTGGGCAGGTAGCCGTTGATCGGGTCATGGGCGGAGGTCTGGTCCGTGACCATGTCGGGGCGTATGCCGCGGCGAACCATTTCGGGAAGGATCTCAGCGGCGTTGCCGAGCAGGCCGACGGACTTCGCCTCGCCGGCTTCCGTCCAGCGGGTGATCATCTCCATGGCTTCGTCGAGGGTTTCCGCCTTGGCGTCGACATAACGGGTGCGCAGGCGGAAATCGATGCTGTCCGGATTGCATTCGACCGCCAGGCAGCAGGCGCCGGCCATGACGGCGGCGAGCGGCTGGGCGCCGCCCATGCCGCCGAGGCCGCCTGTCAGGATCCATTTGCCCTTGAGATTGCCGCCGTAATGCTGGCGTCCGGCTTCCACGAACGTCTCATAGGTGCCCTGCACGATGCCCTGCGTGCCGATATAGATCCACGACCCGGCCGTCATCTGGCCGTACATCGCAAGGCCCTTTTTATCGAGCTCGTTGAAATGGTCCCAGGTTGCCCAGTGGGGCACGAGGTTCGAGTTGGCGATCAGCACCCGCGGCGCATCCTTGTGGGTCCGGAAGACGCCGACCGGCTTGCCCGACTGCACCAGAAGCGTTTCTTCCTCCGTGAGGGTCTTCAGCGTCGCCACGATCCGGTCGAAATCGTCCCAGGTGCGCGCCGCGCGTCCGATACCGCCATACACGACCAGTTCATTGGGATTTTCCGCCACGTCCGGGTCGAGGTTGTTCATCAGCATGCGCAGGGGCGCTTCCGTCATCCAGCTCTTTGCGTTGAGCTGGTTACCGTGAGGAGCGCGGATTTCGCGGATATTGTGGCGGGGATTGGTCATCGGAAAGTTCCCTTTATCGGTTGCTGTTTTTTATGAGGCGAGGCCGAGGGCGGCGTCCTCGATCCGCGTCAGGATATTTTTGAGATGGACGCGCAGTCGCGCTGCCTTGGCCGGATCATAGGCAAAAGGCAGGGCCTCCGCGGCGAGATGGGTGGATTGGGCAAGCTCCATCTGGATCGCGTGGACGCCGGTTTTCGGGTTGCCGTAATGCCGTGTCGTCCAGCCGCCCTTGAAGCGACCGTTGGCGATGCTGGTATAGCCCGAAGCTGCGGTCGTCACAGCGAGTGCCGCCTGTTCGATCGCTGGGGCGCAGGTCTTCCCGATATCCGTGCCGATATTGAAATGGGGCAGAGTGCCGTCGAACAGGAACGGGATATGCGAGCGGATCGAATGGCAGTCGTAGAGCACCGCAATGCCGTGAATGGATCTCACCCGCTCGATTTCCGCTGCAAGCGCGGCATGGTAGGGCGCGTGGAAATCGCGCAGCCGATCGGCAGTGTCGGCCTCGGTCGGTTCGGCGCCCTGTGTCCATATGTCCTTGCCGTCGAAATCGGTCTCCGGGATCAGGCCGGTGGTGTTCTGGCCGGGATAGAGGCTGATACCCTCGGGATCGCGGTTGGCGTCGATCACGTAGCGGTGGAACGTGGCTCGCACCGTCGTCGCATCCGCCAGAAGGCCGTCATAGAGTTGGTGGATATGCCAATCCGTATCGGCAAGCAGGCGGCCGTTGTCGTTCAGCCGGTCCCAGATTGCCTGCGGCACGTCCGTTCCCGTATGCGGAAAGCCAAGAATGATGGGGGAAGTGCCCTCTCTGGTTTGAACGATAGCCATTCACGCCTCCAGGACCGGAAGGATATCCGGCGAAATGGACGCGGCGAGCGCCCCCGTTGCGACGAGATTGGTTGCTGCCTTCAGATCGTTCGCCATGTAGCGGTCCTCTTCAAGGCTCGGAACGGCGGAACGGATGGTAGCGATCACCTTCTGAAGTTCAGGGCTGGTCGTCAGCGGACTGCGCAGTTCCACACCCTGTGCGGCCGTCAACGCCTCGATGCCGACGATGGTCGCGAGATTGTCGGTCATCTGGAGAAGCCGGCGCGCGCCATGGCAGGCCATCGAAACGTGGTCTTCCTGATTGGCGGAGGTCGGCGTCGAATCGACCGAGGCCGGATGCGACATCTGCTTGTTTTCCGACATCAGGGCGGCAGAGGTTACTTCCGCGATCATCAACCCGGAATTGAGCCCCGGTTTCTTGGCGAGAAACGCGGGCAGGCCGTAGGAGAGGGCCGGGTCCACGAGCAGGGCAATGCGGCGCTGGGAGATCGCGCCGATCTCGCAAATGGCCAGTGCGATCTGGTCGGCGGCAAAGGCCACTGGCTCGGCGTGAAAATTGCCGCCCGAAACGACGGTGTCGTCCGAAAGCACCAGCGGATTGTCGGTCACTGCATTGGCTTCGATCTCAAGCGTGCGGGCGACCGAGCGCAGCAGGTCGAGGCAGGCACCGTCCACCTGCGGCTGGCAGCGGATGCAATAGGGATCCTGCACCCGTTCGTCGCCCTGAAGGTGGCTTTCACGAATGACGGAACCCGACAGCAGCGCGCGTAGAGCCGCGGCCGTCTCGATCTGGCCCTTGTGGCCGCGAAGCGTGTGGATATCCGGATGGAAAGGTGCAGAGGAGCCCATGGCCGCATCCGTCGACATCGCACCGGTCACCAGCGCGGCCTGGGCGGCACGATGTGCGCGGAACAGGCCGGCCAGCGCCAACGCCGTGGAGGTCTGGGTGCCGTTGATCAATGCAAGGCCTTCCTTGGCCGCAAGCACGACCGGTTTCAATCCGGCTTTCCCAAGGGCTTCGGCGGCGGGCAGCAAAGTGCCTTGATATAGGGCTTCTCCTTCGCCCATCATCACGGCCGCCATATGCGCGAGCGGCGCAAGATCGCCCGAAGCACCGACTGAGCCTTTTTCCGGAATGAGCGGGATCACCCCTTTCTCCAGCATCGCCTCGATCAGGCGCACCAGTTCGAGACGGACGCCGGATGCGCCGCGCCCTAGCGAGACGAGCTTCAGCGCCATGATCAGACGAACGATATTCTCGGCAAGCGGTGCCCCGACGCCGCAGCAATGCGACAGGATCAGGTTGCGCTGGAGCGTCGCAACGTCGGCGCTGTCGATCTTGATCGAGGCCAGTTTTCCGAAGCCCGTGTTGATGCCGTAGACCGGCTCGTTGCCTGCGGCGATCTGCGCGATCCGGGCTGCGGCCTTCTCGATCCCCGCGTCAAACGAAGGATTGATCCGGGCCGGTGTACCGCTCCAATAAATGTCCTGAAGCTCGTGGAGGCTCACCGAGCCGGGTGTCAGAACGATGCTCATGCGGAAACCCTTTCGCCCTTGAAAATCCGTGCCGTCAGCGGATTGAAGCCGAGGCGATAGACAAGCTCCGCCGGCCGCTCGATATCCCAGATCGCGAAGTCGGCGGATTTGCCGACTTCGAGCGTGCCGGTTTCGGCCTGAAGGCCGAGGGCGTGAGCGGCCTCCCGCGTGACCCCGGCAAGGCATTCCTCTACCGTCAGGCCGAACAGTGTCGCGCCCATGTTCATGGTCATGAGCAGCGAGGTCAGCGGCGAGGTGCCCGGATTGCTGTCGGTTGCAAGCGCGATCCGGGCGCCGGCCTCGCGCAATGCCTGGACAGGCGGCGCCTGCTTCTCGCGAAGCGTATAAAATGCGCCCGGCAGCAATACGGCGACCGTGCCCGCTTTGGCCATGGCGCGTGCGTCCGCCGCGGAAAGATATTCGAGGTGGTCGGCCGACAGTGCGCCATAGGAGCAGGCGAGGCGCGTGCCACCGAGATCGGAGAGCTGTTCCGCATGCAGCTTGACGGGTAGGCCAAGCGCCTTCGCCTTGTCGAAAACCCGGCCGATTTCGGCGGGCGAGAAGGCGATACCTTCGCAGAAACCGTCCACTGCGTCGACGAGGCCTTCCGAATGCGCAGCTTCGAGCCCCGGCAGGACCACGTCGGTGATGTAGTCGCCGTTGCGGCCCTTGTAGTCCGTCGGCGTCGCGTGGGCGGCAAGCCAGCTCGTGACGATCCGCACCGGCCTGATTTCGCCAAGCCTGCGGGCAACCCGCAGCATCTTCAGCTCGCCGGCGATGTTCAGCGCGTAGCCGGATTTGATCTCGACGGTGGAGATACCTTCGGCCAGGAGCGTGTCCAGCCTGCGAAGCGCTTGGGCGAGGAGTTCGTCTTCCGACAGGGCATTGGTTGCCTTCACGGACGAGATGATGCCGCCGCCCGCCCGCGCGATCTCCTCATAGGTCGATCCCGCAAGGCGCATTTCGAATTCCATCGCACGGTCGCCGCCAAATACCAGATGGGTGTGGCAGTCGATCAAGGCCGGGGTAATCCAGCGCCCTTCGCAATCCGTCTGGTTTTCGGAATCATTAAATTCGGCAGGCAGATCGGCCAGCGCGCCGGCAAAGGCTATCCGCCCGTTGCGCACGGCGATCGCGCCGGCTTCGATTACGCCGAGGCCGGATGCCGAGGGAGCAAAAGTGGCGATCCGCGCGTTGCGCCAAAGCGATACATTTGCTGCAGATTTTGAAGAATCTTCCCCATCCATAAGCTTTCCGCCTTTCCTTATGGAAAAACATGTATATACATAATAATCCAAGTGACAAGAAGAATCTTGGTCTCCGCCATGAAAAAGGAAGGTGTCCATGGCCACGCTTCATGCGGAATTGGCTGTGTCACCGGCAGGCTGCCGGCTGAATGTAAGGCTGACGATCGAGGCTGACCGGCTCGCCCGGAGAGAGTTCGGCGTCGAGTCTGCAAGGCGGCGTGGGTTCGAGGCGGCGCTTTCGGGCGGCGGAATGGCGCTCAAGGCGGCCGCCGGCTTGGCTCAGGGCAATTACGCCGATATCGTCTCGCTCGATGTCGGGGACGTTCCCTACCTTGCCGCCGATCGGATTCTCGATCATTGGATGTTTTCGGACGGCATTGCCGTGGATTGCGTCGGGGCGCTTGACCGCAAACAGGTCGAAGGCGGACCGCATGTCCGGCGGGATGTGATCGGCCGGCGGTTCAGGACGGTAATGCAGGAATAGCGGACATTATGACCAACGGCAAGGAAGCCACCCTCCATCAACGCATTTTGAGCGACATAGAGGGACGGATCGTCTCGGGCGAATGGCCTCCGGGGTATCGTCTGCCTTTCGAGGTCGATCTGGCCGTGCAATACGGCTGTTCGCGGATGACGGCCAACAAGGTGCTGACGCACCTTGCCAGGGCCGGGCTGATCGAGCGGCGCAAGAAATCCGGCAGCTTCGTCGCACAACCGGTGACGCAGGCAGCGGTGCTCGAAATCCATAGTGTCGAAGCGGAGGTCCGTTCCCTCAAGCTTCCCTATTCCTATCGGCTGGAAAAGCGGGTTCGACGCGAGGCAAGCCCCATCGACCGGCAACATCTGGAGCTTTCTGAGGCCGCTTCGGTCCTCGATCTCGTGTGCCTTCACCATGCCGGCGAACGGCCGTTCTGCCTTGAAGAACGGGCGATCAACCTGACGACCGTGCCCGAAGCGGAAGGCGAGGATTTTTCGAAGTCGGCACCGGGAACCTGGCTTGTAAACCAGGTTCCGTGGAGCACTGCGGAACATCGTATCTACGCGCTGTCAGCCGGCGCGGAGGTCGCAAAGAGGCTCGACATTTCCAGGAATGCTGCCTGCCTGGTCATCGAACGACGGACGTGGGGCAGCACCGGTCCGGTAACGTTCGTCCGCTTCACCTATCCGGGCGACCGGCATGCGTTGGTCGCCCGCTTCACGCCCGGCGGAGAAAACTAGGCTACCGTGCTAGGTCGCGGAAGGTTGTGCCTGCTCGCGACGGGTCGAGAGGACGGGTTGAAAGGCGCGTTTTCTGCAAGATTGGCAAAGACGATGCCCGGCTACCCGCGAATGGCAGGGCCGCTGTCGATCCGGGTTTTCGACGCGCGACCATCCGGCGATGAAGCGCGGTTCGAGACTGGACGGTTCCTCTCCAAATCGACAGGCGGCAGTTGTTATACCGCGGGTTCCGCGATGGAAGCCGGCTCCTCGATTGTCTGGATCGCGTCATATGCGGCAAGCACCGTCTCCATCTGCGCCGTGTGGCCCTGGATGAAGGCCGGTCCATAGATGGTTTCGTCCGGATACTCGGTGATCAGCGTCAGCGGAACCGTGTGGCGGTCATCGATCGAGATCAGGCAGGGGAAGCCGTTGATGATGCGGAAGCCGGTTTCGCCGGCATGGGTTTCGAAAAGTCTGATCTGTGCGGTGTTATAGGCGACGAGGCCGGGAATGGCGGCGAGGTGGCGGCTGACGCGGTCGATCAGAATTTCCGCCTGCGCCGTCCATTCGGCGTGGTGACGCATGATCAGGAAAAAGCCCTTCGGCACTGTCCACATCGCAAAGGTGCGCGGCACGTAGCCGGAAAGCGGACGCGTCCATTCATGCGAAGGATAGCCGTGCAGGTTGACGTGCAGCTTGGCGCCGCTCTGGTGTTCCGCCTCGATGCGGATCGCCTTTTCGAACAGGTCCTTGCCGGAGCGATATTCGAGATCGTCGCCGAGCGCGGTGTAACGTGCCGCATGGTGCATGTGCAGCGGGTTGTCGCCACGAAGGCGCCAATGCACCTGGTAGCCATCGGGATTTTCGAGCGGCGAGATGACGAAATGGGAGTCCGGCCTGGTGGCAAGCGTCTGTGCTGCCCGTAGCGCGCCGACAATGCCGGTCGTCTCGTTGGCATGTTGGCCGCCGCTGATCATAACGGGTTTGTCCGCGCCGGCGTGGTAGCGGGCTTCGATGGCGCGACCGCTCCGCGAGCGGGCCTCGAAGGCGACACCCTTGATTGCGGCGAGTTGTTCGCGGATCTGCGCCACGGAGACCGGCGACACGGCGGAGGCAAGGCGCTGCGGCTCAGTGACTGCCTCGGACGTCCAGAGCGGCCGCGTTTCGACGCGGGCGGAGACCGTCTCGCCCTGACGGATTTCGGGGATGATCTGGCCCGGCTGCAGACCACGATCGCCGATCGGCCGGCCCGACTTCTTCTGGAAGACTTCCAGCAGCGAAAAATAGAAATCCTCGTGAAGCGCCTCGCGCAGGCTGACGACCTCTTCGCCGACGGCCAGGCGTCGGTCTTCAGCCGGCAGGGTCACCGCGATGTTGAGTTCGTCGAAATAGGGTTCCTTTGCCCCCCAGTCATGGGCCGAGACGGCTTCGACGGCGGAAATGAACAGGATTTCGTAGTCGGTTTCCAGCCGTTCGCCGGTTCCGCCATCGACCGCCAGCCAGCCGGTCGGCGATAGCAGCGTTTCGCCGATGAAATCCGTGTGAAGCCGGTTCGGCGCGAAGACCTTGTGCGTTTCGGTGCCGCCGGCCCTGGTGGTAAGCGTCACCGTGTAGAATGCATCCTCGGCCCCCGCTTCGAAGGTCAGCTGTGCGTCGCCGGTGAGACCGGCAAGGGGATAGGCTTCGAGCAGGAAACGGTTCTTCGGGCAGGTCTTGTGAACGGGGTAGACCACATGCATGGCCGAGAAGTTCTCGAGATCGACCTCTTCGAGAAAGAAATGCAGCAAAGGCTTATAGGCGCTGCGAAACTTTGCCGCGACGCCTGTGGCAGCCAGCTTCGCCTCGGCCTGCCTGCGGCTCTTCTCATCGTCGAAGACCCAGGCTTCGACAGTCGCGCCCATGCCCCCGGAAAAACGTGCGACGAGGGCGTCGAGCGTGCGCTCGACCTGCTGTTCGTGGATCAGTGTCATGCGGAGGTTCTGCCTGTGGGATCGAGACTGTCGCGCAGCCAGTCGCCGAGGAGGTTGAGGCCAAGGACGGTGAGGAGGATGGCAAGGCCCGGGAAGACGCTGACCCACCAGGCCGTCTGCAGATAGGTGCGGCCTTCGGCCAGCATGCCGCCCCAGCTCGGAATGGTCGGATCGATGCCGAGGCCGAGGAAGGTAAGGCTCGATTCGAGCAGGATATTGGTGGCGACGTTAAGCGTCATCAGCACGATCACCGGGCCGATCAGGTTCGGCAGCAGGTGCTGGACGATGATGCGCCAGTCCTTGACCCCGATGGCGCGCGCCGAAAGGATGAATTCGCGTTCGCGCAGCGTCAGCACCGAGCCGCGCACCAGGCGTGCATATTGTACCCATTGCGAGACGATCAGCAGGATGATCGTGTTGCCCAGCCCGCCGCCGACGATGGCGATGAAGGTGATGGCGAGCAGGATGAAGGGAAGCGCCAGCTGGATATCGGCAAAGCGCATCACCAGCATGTCCCAAATGCCGCGGTAATAACCGGCAACCAGGCCCATGACGACGCCGACGGTGACGCCGCCCGCCACCGACACGAAGCCGACCAGCAGCGAGATCTTACCGCCGGCCATGACACGCGCCAGCACGTCGCGGCCGAGCGGGTCGGTGCCGAGGACATGCGCCGGCCGCACGAATGGTGGCACGAGCCGCGACATCAGGTCGATCTTTTCCGCGCCGCCGGGAAAGATCGCGCCGGAGAAAATGACGGCAAGGCCGATGAGGCCGACCAGAAGGGCTCCAAGGACAAATTCGAGCTTCAGGAAATTCGAGGAAGCGCTACGCGAGGCCATGGCTCTCACTCCGTCCGGATGCGGGGATCGACAAGGCCATAGGCGATATCGACGAGGACATTTACGCCGATGATCATCAGCGACAGGACGGTGATGACCGCCTGCAGCACCGGATAGTCGCGGGCGCCAACGGCGTCGAAGGCGAGCGTTCCGAGGCCCGGCCAGTTGAAAACGCGCTCGACGACGACGATGCCGCCGAGCAGGCCGCCGAACTGCAGGCCGAAATAGGTGATCAGCGGAATGGCGCAGTTGCGCAGCGCATGCTTGTAGAGCACGGCGTTTTCACCAAGGCCCTTGGCGCGGGCGACCATGATATATTGCGAGCGAAGCGTCTCCAGCATGGTGGTGCGCACCAGGCGGACATTGGTCGCCGTCAGGATGACGCCCATGGTGACGGCGGGCAGTATGAAGCTCGCGAACCCGTCCATGCCGCTTGGAGGCAGCAGGGGCAGGGCGATCGCAAAGAGCAGGACGAGCATCGTCGCCAGCCAGAAATTCGGGAAGGACAGGCCGACGAGCGACAGGATGCGGATCATCTGGTCTGCCCATTTGCCGCGCGCCGTCGCGGCCTTGATGCCGAGCGGGATGGAAATGACGATCGAGACGATCAGCGAGGTGAATGCAAGCGACAGGGTCGCCGGCAGCGCCTTGCCGATCAGCAGCGATACCGGCGTGCCGCCGAGGAAGCTGTTGCCGAAATCGAGCGTGACGATGCCCTTCAGGAAATTGAAATACTGGACGAGGAACGGCTCGTTAAGTCCGAGCCCCTCGCGGATTTTCACGAGATCGGCCTCGGTGACGCTGCCGGCGCCTTGCGTCAGCATCAGCGCCGGGTCGCCGGTGAGGCGGATCGCGAACGCGACCGTCAGGGTCACGGCGATCACCACGAAAATCGCCTGCGCCAAGCGTTTTATCAGGAATGCGGCCAAATCTCTCGTTCCCTTGTTTGTGTCGGAGCCGCCGCCTCCATCCGGAAGGCGGCGGCCGCGCAGTTTTAATCGACGGTGACGTCGGTGAACTTCAGACGGCTATCCGGCACGGGCGTAAAATTCTTCACGCGCTTGTTGATGCCGAAGATGGCGTTGAGGTTGTAGAGCGGCATTTCGAGCGCCCGATCGGCGGCATAGCGGGCGATTTCCTGCAGCACCTTTTCACGCTCCGCGACATTGGTGATGGTGCGCTGCTTGGCGAGCAGGTCGTCCATCTTCGGGTCGCTGTCGTAAGGGTTCCATTTTTCCTTGGTCTTGTACATGGAGACTGCAGTGTTGTCGTAGTCGAGCGTCCAGCCGCCCCAGGACTGCTGGAACATCGCGCCTGTCTTGCCATTCGGGATGATGTCGTTCAGCAGAACGTTTGTCTCGTAGGGCTTGATCGTCGCGGTGATGCCGATCGTCTGCAGGTAGGCGGAGATCGCCTGGGCGACTTCGATGAAGGTCGCCTCGTTGCCGCGAAGGTCGATCTGCAGGGCTGTGCCCGGCGCGACGCCGGCTTCCTTCAGGAGCGCCTGGGCCTTGGCCGGGTCGTAGGGAAGCGGCTTCATTGTCTTGTCGAAGCCGAAGGACAACGGTCCCTGGAAGCTTGCGATCGGCTGGGCCTGTCCACCGAGGATCGACTTGATGATCGCGTCGCGATCGACGCCCATGATCAGCGCCTGGCGCACCTTCGGATCCTTGGTGATGCCGTCGCGGGTGTTGAAGCGCAGCGCATAGACCGTCGGGCCGGGCGAGGTGACCACGGCGAGCTTGGCATTGCCCTGGATGGTCGGGATCATGCCGATCGGAATGGTTGGCGGGATGACGAGATCGACGCGGCCGGCCTGCAGTTCGGCAACGGCGGTCGCCGGCTCGGCGATGAACTTGTATTCCAGATCCGAGATCTTCGGAGCGCCGCCGAAATAGTCGGCGTTGGCGGCAAGCACGATGTTCACCTTCGGCTCATAGGAGACGAACTTGAAGGCGCCGGTACCGACCGGATGGGCATTGAAATAAGCGTCACCCTTTTCGGCGATGTATTTCGGCGGAACGATCATGCCGCCATAGCCGGCGAGCTTGGTCAGGATGACCGGATCCGCCACCTTCATCTTGAATTCGACCGTGTTGGCATCGATGATATCGACGCTGCCGATCGAATTGTAGTTGGACTGCTGCGGGCCCTTGGCGCCTTCGGCACCGAGCAGGCGGTCGAAGGTGAACTTCACCGCTTCGGCATTGAAGGCCTCGCCATTGTGGAACTTCACGCCTTCACGCAGCTTGAAGCGGATACGCATGCCGTCGTCGAGCACTTCCCAGGAGGTCGCAAGGCCCGGGACGAGCTTCAGGTCGGGGCCGCGATAGGTGAGGCCGTCGAAAATGTTGGTCGAGACCGAGGCCCAGTTGACCAGGAAGGTGTCGATCGGATCCCAGCTGCCCGGATCCTGCGGCGAGGACACCGTCAGCTTGCCGGCGGCGAGCGCCGAAACCGGCGCGAACGCCGTGCCTGCAAGCGCCATCGCCACGAATGCCGTCCGCAAACCCCTCTGCATTTTTATCATCGTTTTTGCTCCTGTTGAAAAAACTGAATGTCAGATCGTCACGCGCCGCGCGCCACGTAATGTCCGGGTGCAACTTCCTCGCGGGCGAGAAGCACCGGTTCGTTTCCGACCGCCCGCACGGGGCTTGGAATGTCTCCTTCGATCATCGCCAGCGGCTTGCGCCGGCGCGGATCGGCAACCGGCACGGCTGAAAGAAGCCGGCGGGTATAGTCGTGGGTCGGGGTTTCGAAGATCTGGCGGCGATTGCCGAATTCCATGATCTGGCCGAGATAGAGGACCGCCACCCGGTGGCTCATCTTCTCGACGACGGCCATGTCGTGGCTGATGAACAGATAGGCTAGGCCACGCTCTTCCTGCAGATCCATGAACAGGTTGATGATCTGCGCCTGGATCGAGACGTCGAGTGCCGAAAGCGCCTCGTCGGCGATGATCAGTTTCGGCTTGGAAGCAAGCGCCCGGGCGATGCAGACACGCTGGCGCTGGCCGCCGGAAAACTCGTGTGGATAACGGCGGGCATGCGCGGAGGCAAGGCCCACCCGCTCCAGCAGCGCATCGACGGTTTTCGAGATTTCCTTCTCGCTGTCGAGAAGTCCGTGGGTGCGGATCGGCTCGGCGATCGAGAACCCGACCGTCTTGCGCGGATCGAGCGAGGCGAACGGATCCTGGAAGATATACTGTACGTCCCGGCGCAGAGTATGGCGCTCTGCCATGCCCATTGCCGAGAGAGGCTTGCCCGAGAAAGTGATATTGCCGGCCGTTGCCTTCTGAAGCTGCTGGATGGTGCGGCCGATCGTCGACTTGCCCGAGCCGGACTCGCCGACCAGCGCCAGCGTCTCGCCCGGATGGATGTCGAAGGAGACCTTTTCCACGGCATGGACGCGGTGGGTGACCTTGCCGAGCAGGCCTTTCTTGATGTCGAAGCGTACCACCAGATCGCGCACCGACAGCAGCGGGGCGGAATCGTAGCGGGCGGTATTCTGGATACGCTCGATGCCCGAGAGCTTCGGTTCTCCGTCTTCGAGCACGGTCAACGGCAGGCGTTTGGGAAATTCCTCGCCGGTCATGCTGCCGAGCTTCGGCACTGCTGCGAGGAGGGTGCGCGTGTAGGCATTGGCAGGCCTTTCGAAAACATCGAGCGCCTTGCCCTTTTCCACCGCCTTGCCCTTCCACATCACCACGACGTCGTCCGCCATCTCGGCGACGACGCCCATGTCATGGGTGATGAAGATGACGGCGGCGCCGAGTTCCTTCTGCAGGTCGCGCAGGATATTGAGGATCTGCGCCTGGATGGTGACGTCGAGCGCCGTCGTCGGCTCGTCGGCGATCAGCAGGCGCGGCCGGCAGGCGAGCGCCATGGCGATCATCACCCGCTGGCGCATGCCGCCGGAAAGCTGGTGAGGATAACGGGTCAGCAGTTCCGCCGCATCCGGCAGGCGCACCATGTCGAGCAGGCGCTTCGCCTCCGCGAGTGCCGCGCTGTTCGACTTGCCCTCGTGCAGCTTCAGGATTTCGGCCACCTGGTCGCCGATCGTGAAGACGGGATTGAGCGAAGTCATCGGCTCCTGGAAGATCATCGAGATCTCCTTGCCGCGAATGCCGCGCATCCGCTTCTGGTCGAGTTTCAGGAGGTCCGTCTCGCCGCCTGACGTCTGGAACAGGATGCGGCCGGTCGGGTAATTGGCGCCGAGCATGTCCGCAAGCCGCATGATCGACAGCGAGGTTACCGACTTGCCCGAACCGGATTCGCCAACGATCGCGACCGTCTGACCGGCCGAAACGGAGAAACTCAGGTTCTCGATGACACGGGAGGCGCCGAACTCGACCGACAGGTCGTCCACGACCAGAAGAGGGGTGGAAGCGGGTGGCGTCACGCGGGGAACTCCCTACCGATGGCGGCGCAGGCCGCCTGATTGAAGGCATCGGCAGCGGAATCCACGAGGTGCTCATGACGTTCGGCAAGGCAGCTGTCGACAACCTCGCCCGTCGGCATTCCCTTGCTCTTCCGTCTATGGCGGCCCCGAACTTCTTTCGGATTTCCCGTCAATTGCCTCATCCCTGCCTTGATAAGAATATGTCATCACTTTGTCGACATTTTGTCAACGGTACCCCAGGCCGATATTCCCGATGGTCTGAGGGCGAAAGCTCAGATGCTGACCTACCCCGGCAGTTTACTTATTCCCGCCCCGTTGAAGATCCCTAAGCTAGCGGAAATGCAGGACAACCGGCGTATTGTCGAACGTTTCCACCTGCATCTCGAAACCGAAGATGGCTTCAAGGGTTTTGGGCGTCAGCAACTCGGAGGGCGTGCCATCGGCGACGATCCGACCCGACTTCATTGCCACGATCCGGTCCGCGTGGGCGCCCGCCTGGTTGATGTCGTGCAGCACGATGACGATGGTCTTTCCGTTTTCGTCGGCGATCGTGCGGAGCGAGCGCATCAGTTCGCGGGCGAAATACATGTCGAGATTGTTGAGCGGTTCGTCGAGCAGCAGATAGTCCGTCTCCTGGGCAAAGGCCATCGCTACCAGCGCTCGCTGCCGCTGGCCGCCGGAAAGGGTTTCGATGAAGCGGTCGGAGAGGTCGGAGAGGTCGAACTGCTGCAGCGACCGGTCGATGATGGCGTAATCATCGGGCGTCAGGCGCCCGCGCCCATGCGGAAAACGGCCGAAGCCCACGAGTTCGCGCACGCGCAAGCGGCTGGTGACGATCGAGTCCTGCCGCAGGATGGCGAGGATCCGGGCGAGATCGCGGTTCGGCGTCGTGTCGACGGCGAAACCGTCGACGCTGATTCTGCCGGCCTGCAACGGCTGCAGCCTGGCAATGAGCGACAGGAGGGAGGACTTGCCTGCACCGTTCGGGCCGATCAGGGCGGTGATGCCGCCCTTCGGGATCGTCAGCGAAACGTCGTGGAGGATCTGCGTCTGGCTGTGCCGCAGCGAGACGTTTTCTATCCGGATCATTTGCGGCTCCCGAAAACGAGCAGAACAAGAAAGGCGAGGCCGCCGACGAATTCGATGACGACGCCGAGTGTCGAACTGCTGCCCAGCGCATGCTGAAACAGCGTCTGCCCGCCGACGAGAATGATGACGGCCGTCAACATGGCCGCCGGCAGCAGAACCGCGTGACAACGCGTATCGACGAGGCGTTCGGCAAGTGCCACGACCAGCAGGCCGAAAAATGCCACAGGTCCCACCAGCGCCGTCGAAACCGCAACAAGCGCCGAGACGAGCAGCAGCAGCCCGGTGACGGTGCGCGCCCAGGCGATCCCAAGCCCTGTCGCCGTATCGGCACCGAGTGCGATGACATCCAGCACATGCCGCGCCCTCCAGGTGATCGCGATGCCCGCGACGGTCAGGATTGCTGCGAAGACGAGAAGGTCGGTGCGGACGTCGTTGAAGTTGGCGAAACTCGCGCCTTGGACGACGGCAAAGTCGTTGGGATCGATCAGGCGTGCCAGAAGGGAATGCAGGCTGCGGAACAGGATGCCGAAAATAATGCCGGCGAGCAGCATCAGACCCATGTCCGTGCGGCGGCGGAGCATCGGCAGCAGGAGGCCGGTTGCCAATGCCATCAGTACGACAATCTCGCCGCCGAACTTGAGTTGCGCGTCGAGCGCGGCATAGCCAAGCCCGCCGAGCAGGAAGACGAGCAGCATCTGGCCGAACAGGTAGAGCGCGTCTAGCCCCATGATCGACGGCGTCAGGATGCGATTATTGGTAACGGTCTGAAGGATCACCGTCGAGACGGCGATCGAGACGCCGACCTGCAAAAGGGCAGCAAGTTTCGCGGCACGCAGGGAGAGCACGAAGCCGATATTGCCGCGCAGCCCGATCGTCATGAAGGCGACGATGCAGAGGAGAGCTACCGCCCCAAGACAGAGAAGGCGACGATCGGGCATGCGCCGACGCTCAGACATCGGAAGGCCGCCGGAACAGAAGCCAGAGGAAGATGAGCCCGCCGACGCAACCCATCACCGTTCCAACCGGGATCTCGTAAGGATAGCGGATCAGCCGCCCGAGGATGTCGCAGCCGAGCACCAGGATTGCGCCGCTGGCGGCGACGAAAGGTAGCGTGCCGCGCATGTTGTCGCCCATCAGACGGGAGACGATGTTCGGCACGACGAGGCCGACGAAGGGGATCATGCCGACAACGACGACGCTCAAGGCCGAAATGACAGAAACGATGATCAGCCCGAGCTGCAGCACGCGGGCGTAGTCGATGCCGAGCCCGATACTGGCATCGCGGCCGAGGGCAATGATCGTCAGCCGGTCAGCGACGATCCAGGCGATCACCACCATTCCTGCCCCGATCCACAGGAGTTCGTAGCGGCCGCGCAGGACGCCGGAAAAGTCGCCATTGGTCCAGACCGAGAGATATTGCAGAAGGTCGGCCTGCCAGGCGACAAAGGTGACCGCTGCGCCGATTACACCGCCATAGACGAGCCCGAAAAGCGGCACGAGGAAGGGCTGCGTCGGCGGAAGCCGGTGCGCCGTCATCAGGAAGAGCAGGGTTCCGAGAAGAGCGGCGGCACTCGCCGCCAGGCTTTTGAAGAGAAGACTGGCGGAGGGAAATATGAAGGTGACGAGCAGGATCCCGAGCTCGGCACTTTGTGCCGTTCCGGCCGTGGCCGGCTCCACATAACGGTTGCGGGCAAGCGTCTGCATGATGAGCCCGGCGATTGCCAGGCCGGCGCCGGTGAGGATCGCCGCGAGTGTCCGGGGCAGGCGGCTGACGAGCAGGAGTTCGAGCGCCTGCCCGTCCGAGAACAGCCGGGCGATCGGCATGTCGCTGACGCCGACACAAAGACTGAAAACAAAAAAGACTGCGAGCGTCAGGCCGGCGATCCACCCCGTTATCGACGATTGCTTGGCGGCGACGATGCTCATCTGGCGGCGGTGAACGCCTCGGTGACGGTCGCGACGACACGCTGTATCGACTGCACCCCGCCGGCGGCGATGTAGAATTCCGCGGCTGGCAGATAGATCACCTGGTTCTTCTTCCAGGCCGTCGTCTGGGCGACCAGTTCGTTGTCGAGCGTCGCCTTGGCGCCCTGTTCGCCGGAACCGATCGCGGCGGCGCGGTCGAGCACCAGCAGCCAGTCGGGATTTGCCTTGGCGATGAATTCGAAGGAGATCGCCTCGCCGTGATTGGCGGCTTCGATGTCCGGCACCGCCGCCGGCAGGCTCAGCGCGGCATGCACCCAGCCGAAGCGCGAGCCGGGACCATAGGCGGTGACTTTCGGCCCGTTGGTCATGATGATCAGGCCCTTGCCCTTGCCGGCAACCGCCGCCTTTGCGGCCTCCAGCCGGGCATCGAGTTCCTTCACGGCGGAAGCGGCCTCGTCCATCTTGCCGAAGAGCGTGCCATAGGCGGCCAACCGCTCCCTGGCCTGAGCGACGAGGTCGTCGCCATCCATGGTCATGTCGATTGTCTGCGCAACCTGCGCAGTCGCCGAAGCCTTGGTCGAGGAACGACCGCCGACGATGATCAGGTCCGGACCGAGCGCGCTGAGAGCCTCGAGGTCGGGCTCGAAGAGATCGCCGACGATTTCCGCGCCCTTTTTCAGAGGCTCCAGTTGCGGGAGGTAGAGCTTCTGCGGAACGCCGGCAGGCTTGATGCCGAGGCGATCGAGCGTATCGAGCGCTGCGATATCGAAGACTGCGATTTTTGCGGGCGAAGCGGCAACCTGCACCGATCCTTTCGCAGTCGGGATGTCCACCGCATGCGCAGGAAGGGCCAAAAAAGCAAAAGCGGCAAAAGCCGCGATCGTCCCCAAGTTCATTCTCTCACCATGTCTTGGCCGTTGGCCGAATGCCGGATCGGGCCTTAGGCGGCTCGATCCCCTTTCTGCCATTGCAGGACTTCCAGGTTTTCACGAAAAGCGAAGCGCACGAGATGCCTCTCGATCACGGATTCCGTTTCCGTCAGCCGTTCCTCGTCGGCTGCCGTCGCGACGATCCTGAGACCACCGTCATCCGCATCGAGAATGGCGGTACCGCAGGTAAAGCGGCACTCCCCATGGGTCTCGGAATAGGAGACGTCGATCTTGTGAGCGAAGTGCTTGCACAACTGGACGAGGTATTTTCCGCCGTGCTCGGTGTGCCATTCTGCTGTCGCCTGTAACAAAGCGCTCTCCTTAAGATGAGTATTACTATCCACTTATCTCACCCATGCCGCCACGGCAACCCAAACCGCGGTTGCCGCACAGTCATGTGAACGCATGATCATGATCTTCAGAACGTCGCCTTGGCGGTCAGCAGGAAGCTGCGGCCCGGCTCGTAAAGCGGTCTGACGGTTCCAAATTCCTGACCGTAGGTGGCGCGATCGGAATAGGTCTCGTCGAAGATGTTCTGGACCTCGGCGCGGAAGGTGAAGTTTGGCAGAGCCTCGGGCTTCCATTCGGCAAAGGCATTCACCACCTCATAAGCCTTGTAGGCCGGCGCGCCGCCGGCGACATGGTCATATTCCGGGGCGATCTGGATATCGCCGCCGATGGTCAGGCCCCAGTCGACGAAAGTGTGAGCCGCCGTGATGGTGATGATGTCGCCAACCGGCGTGGCCAGATAGTTGCCGGTATCGGAGTCGGCGGGAACGCCGTCGATATCCACTCGAATATGGGCGTATTTGACCTTGACGTAACCGCTCGCCCACTCATAGCCAGCGCCGAGTTCGAAACCTTGTGAAACCATGTCACGTTCGATGGTGGCGCCTGTCGCGGGCGGGCTGTAGCGCACCGCACGCGCGTTGTAGATGTCGGTCCGGAAAAGGCTGGTTTCTGCCGTGAACCCTTCATGTTTCGCCTCGAGCCCAACCATGTAGTTGTTGGCGGTGACCGGTTCCGGCCCGTCGGTGCCATAGGTCCAGGCCGGGTTCATGACGAAGTTTTCTGCCAGAGGAATGCCGGCCCAGACATGCGAGAAGCCTGCCTTGGCAGTCAGGAAATCGGTGAGGTCGTATTCGCCGGAGATATTGGCGCTAAGCCCGCCATTATCGTAGTCCTGCCCACCAACGCCGGTGAACCACTGATGATCCGCGCGGCCGCCGAACGAAAGGCGAGTGCGATCCCACGGCTCTAGCCGAGCTTGGGCATAGAAGCCGACATTGCGCGCCTTTTCCTTCGACGAATCGACATCGGCGTCCAGATCGGCGATGTCGGAATAGAAGTCGACGCCTGCGACGACATTACCGATATCGAATGAGAACTTGTTCTCGAACTTGCCGTTGAAGCTGGTCGTATTACCGGTGGCGTCGTAAAGATAGCCCAGAGAGTTATAGACCGGCACGGTAACTTCCGAACCGCTATAGGCAAGCACCACTCTCGGATCCCACCAGCCCTCGGGTGACGTGTCCGTATAGGTGAAGACGAAGTTCTGGCGGTCGATCTCGTAATTGCGTGTCAGCGGTTCCCATGGCGGCCGCACGATATGGCCGGCATTGGCGCGGTAGGGGCGCAGCCCGTCGTCGCGGCTGCGGTCGTAGCTGATTTCGAAGCGATCGCCGCTATCCGCTTCATAGGCGAGTTTGCCGAGGCCGGAGAGCAGATCGGTTTCCGTGCCAGATACTTCTCTGCCATTGCCGCCGACGAAGTCATCGCCCTTGGCGAAATTGAAATAGCCGAGGAATTCAAATCCTTCGTGAACCCCGTAGGTGCCAAGTCCGGTCGTGACGGTATCGCTGTTGAAATTATAGGTGGAGGTGACGAGGCCGCCGAAGGATTTGCCCGGCGCGAGCAGATCGATCGCGTCCTTGGTCTCGTAGTTGATCGAGCCGGCGAGCGCGCCGGGACCGGCGTCGGCCGGCGCGATACCTGCATCCACGTCCACTGCCTTCAGCAGGCTCGGGTCGACCAGGTTGGTCGCGTTGTGGTGGAAGACCTTGTTGTTCTGGCGCGCACCGTCGATGCTGACGGCGAGATTGGTTTCCTCGACCCCATGGACATAGACTTTCTGCGACATGGGGAGCGAGCTGCCCACCTGTATGCCGGCCTGCGCCCGGAACACGTCCGCAAGGTCGGTGGGGTTGATGCGTTCGAGCTGCTCAGGGCCGATGACGGTTTCGCCGACATCGCCCTCGGCACCCGGCTGCCCCTGAAGGACAATTGGCCTCAGCGTCGTGGCTCCTTCGGCCGGCATATCGCCGGAGGCACTCGCGGGAGCGCCGATGACGGCCGTGCCGTTGGCGATCTTGTAGTTCACGCCTGTCCCCGCGAGCATGCGGGCGAGCGCCTGATCCGGGGTAAGATTGCCGCTGACGGCCTGCGCGGTGACGCCGCGGGAAGTCGAGGCAGCCAGCGTCACCTGAAGGCCGGATTGGCGGCCGAAGGCATTGAGGGCCGAGGCAAGCGGCTGAGCCGGGATATTGAAGCTGCGCGTCGCCGTCTGGGCGAAAGCCGGGGAGGCAAAGATCGCACTCCCGCCGATCGCGGCTGCGGCGACCGTTGTCATCAAGCTCCATGCGAAAGCATTCCGCTTGCCCTTTGCCCCCACGCCACGCACTACGCCACTCACCGGCAAAATCATCCGCCCCGTCTCCTGCTACACTGTGTTCGCCAAGGCCCCCCGGCCTGCGCTTCAGGGTAGAGACGACTGCGCCCGGCGCTTTTTTCACCGCGTCGCAAAAATTTTCAGGAAACTTTAACGGCCTAAAAAAGTGCAAGCACCCTGAGATAGGGCGAAACGTGGTGCACCCTGCCGCCATAGGGCTGGATCAGCGCTTCGAGCGCCCGGTCTGGGTCGGAGAGATCGTAAAGGCCGGTGACGCGCCGATTGGCGAGATCGCTGCTCGGGATGCTGATCCACGCGGAGTGATAGCGCTGCAGCTCCTCGACCACCGAGGCGACCGTCACATCGTTGACGAAAAGGCGCCCGCTTCGCCAGCCCGCCATGTCTTCCGGCGCCAGCCTTGCTCGCGACACCTGGCCATCGGTGCGGCTGACGGTCACGGAATCGCCGGGAGAAAGCTCGAAGGTGCGCGCCGCGCCATCGACCGTCAGGCCAACCACCCCGCGAACCAGTTCCACCGTCGTATTTTCGGGCTTGATATGGACGTCGAATGCCGTGCCGAGCACGGTGACCTTAACGCCGGCGGCGGTGACGGTAAAGGGCCGCGCCGGATCGTGCTTGACGTCGAAGAAAGCTTCGCCGGAAAGCAGCGTCACATGCCGTGCGCCGTTGGCGAAATCCGCATCGATCGCGCTTTCGGCGCCGAGTTCGACCGCGCTGCCGTCCTCGAGCATGATCTTGCGCAGTTCGGCAGTTGCCGTCCTGAAATCTGCCTGGTAGCGAATGAAGAGGGAGGGGCCGGCCAACGCCAGCACAAGACAGGCCGCCAGCGCCGTGCCCACACCCCAGACGCGCCGTCGGTGGCGAGCGGCAAGCATTTTTGCTTGGCCGGCCGGCCGCCAGAGGTCTTCGTGGATGGGCGTCGTCTCGCCCATCAGTTCCCAGGTCTTGCAGGCTTTCGTCCAGGCATCGCGATTTGCGGGCGACCGGTTGAACCAGAGACCGAAATCGCGCTCGTCGGCGGCTGTACGATGTGGTTCGCGCAGGCGCAGGAACCAGTCCATCGCCTCTTCCAGAATGCCCTCGTCCGTTTTGTCGTGCCCTGCCAAGTCTCAACCTGCTTCGGATGTCTTGCGATCTCTATCCGAAATTCCCCTTCTTGCGTAGGAACGATTGACTGGTCCGGATTTTTCGCATGCGTAGAGATAATCAGGCGTTTTTCCTGTCGAGCGCGGTGGCGATCTTGACCATGGCGGTCCGCACATGGCGGTGGGCGGTGGCGACGGAGATGCCCAGGTGATCAGCCACGCCTTCCAGCGTATGGCCACCGAACCGGTACATTTCCACCGCAATCCGGATCTCGCTTGGAAGCGCATCGAGTGCCGCCGCCGCGACGCGCACCTCGTCGCTGAACATCACCGTCTGTTCCGGGTTGTCGGCCGCCTGTGGAATGGTCCAGAAAGGCGGGTCTTCGGCGTGGCCGCGATATTCGATCTTGCGGCGCTTCAGGACATCGAAGGAGAGATTGCGGACGATGCGATAGAGATAGGCAAGCCCCTGGCGCGCCGATTCGCCGGGCGTTTTCCCCGGCGCGAAACGCAGGTAGGCTTCCTGCACGATGTCCTCGGCGGCCTCCCGGGAGCCCAGGATCCGAGCGGCATAATCGACCAGCGCCGAGCGGTGGGCGAGATAGAGGCTGTGACGGCTTTCAGCTTCCAGGGTCATGGGGTCAGAGTATTTGAGCTCGTCTAATATGCTGACCCAGCGCTCGCCACGACATGCAACGGATGGGCCGATGATATGAATGACAGGGTTGGAATACCTATCATGCGACGCCTATCTATCATCAAAAACTTGAATGCAATAGTCATATTATGACGGCAGCGGCAAAGGCTTGAATTGCCTTGCTGCCGCCAGCCCCGCACTCGTCGCGATACCTCGCGAAGGAAGCTGGGGAGAGATATTTCCCGCTCTATCCGGCGACCCTTCTGAGCGTCGGGGCGGTGAGTGGCACATTTTGCTCACACCAGTCGGAAAAGACCTCGCCAAGCCTGTCCTTCAGCTTCCGTTCCAGCCGGTCGGCCTCGTCGAGGCGCTCGAAGACTGCGCCGGCCTGGTTCCTCTCGCCGGTTTGGCTGAGCTTCATGCAGGCGTAGTGCAGGTTCTTCAGCGATTGAACGAGCGCTTCGATCTCCTCGCACCAGGTCTCGAATTCGGCGGAAGGCAGTTTCAGGGCGCGCCAGAAGAAAGCGAAGCCGTGCTCATAGGCATATTTGCGGATGGTGATCACCGGCAGTTCGCGGACCGCCGATGCCAGGTCCGCCAGTTGCATCCCGTCGCGGCCCTCGATATGGGCAGTGACGATGCCGCGTACGGCATCGGACAGCGGATTGCGGTTTGCCACGAAGCAGGCCTCGAAATAATCCCTGAGGTCTTCCGGTATCGGATTGCGTGCCTGCGCGTTGTCGAAGACATAACCGCCGCCGACCGTCGGCTGCATGATCGCGTGGATCACTTTTTCCCGCTCGAACTCGCCTTCCCATCGGTAGTCGGGATCATGCACGAACCATTTGTCCGGATCCGCGGTCTTCCGTAGCATCAGGTAATGCGGGAAGGGGTTCTGGTTGAATTTGTTCTCGCGCTCGGGAAGGTGGAACATGTCGAGCATGACCATGACCGAGCCGGTCTCCGGACGGTTGTCGACGAGATCGAAAAGCGTGGCAAGGTTTTCGCTCTTTGATTTTTCCGGATCATACCACTCTCGAACCTGGACCCGGTAAAGCCGCTGGAACCAGTCGCGGAAGAAGTCCTGGGTAATCTCCGGCGAATGATAGAGGAGCTGGAAGTTTGGGCTGACGGTGAATCTCGCATCCCAGACCCCGAAATAGAAAGGCCGCTGGTCAAGCCCCTGCCGTTTCAGGCCGTCGCAGACGCAGCTGACGAAGCAATGCACCTTGATGTCGTAATAGGCCTCGCCATGGACGCCTTCATCCGCTGTCCCGCCGGTCATCGGGAATGACGGAACGGTGGCTTTCGGCACATAGAGCGCGATGAGATCCGCAACCGTCTCGAGTTCCTGCCGTGCGATCGCCTCTTCGGGCATGGCAAGGCCATATTCCAGTTCGAGGTTGAGGAAGATCTGCAGGATCAACACGGAATCAAGATAGAGATCCTCGTTGAGGCGCGCTTCCGGTGTGAAGCCGCGCATATGCGGATGGGCCATGTGCTCGGAAAGCACGGTCTGCACGGCTTCGAGAATATCTTCGCGCGTCATGAGGCAACTCCTGCTTCGGGACCTGAGAATTCGCCGGCCGCATGGCGGGCCGCGACCTCGCGGCGGCTGATCTTGCCGTTCGCCTGGCGGGGGATTTCGGCGACCTGGACCATTTCCATCGGCAACTGGTGGCTGGCGAGATGGCGGCTGCACCATGCGCGGATGTCCTGCGGTGCCACCGGCTGATTGGCGCTGTAGAGCAAGGCCACGCGTTCGCCGGCAAAACGATCGCTCCTGCGGAAGGCGACGGCGTCGGTGATACCAGGCACCGCCATCACTGCGTCCTCCACGTCACCGGGATAGACGTTGAGCCCCGACACGTTGATCATGTCGTCCATGCGCGACACGAAGACCAGCATGCCGTCCGCGCGCCGGTAGCCGAGGTCGCGGGTGTGGATTGCCGTGCCGCCATCGCTGCGGACGACGATCTCCCCGGTATCCTCAGGGCTCGTTCCGGTCTCGGCCACCAGATGCGGCAGGACGAAACCCATGTCCCCGGCGGCGCGCATGTCCGGGTTGATAGCGATGCAGCCGGATTCGGAGCAGCCATATTGCTGGAAGAGATGTTCGCTCCTTGCACGGATCTGCACGAACCACGGATCGGGCAGCAGCGTGCCGGAGGTCATCGCCGCATGGAGCTTTTCCCCCTCGGGCAAAAGCCGCGAGAGCGTATGGAGGATCGCCGGAGAGGAATAGAGAAGCGGCCGCTCGGTCTCGCGCAGCACTTTCAGGAGATATTTCGGGTTGGCGGTTTCGACGATGACGGGGACCTGGCCGCGTTTGAGAGCAACGAGAATGCCGCAGATCAGCCCGTAGGAATGGGTGGTCGGGCAGGCGATGACCGGTGTCATGCCTTCGGGCTCGCGGAAGGTTGCGACATAACTTTCGACCTCCCGGTCGATTTCGTCCCAGGGCCGGGCGATGCACTTTGCTGCTCCCGTCGTTCCCGAACTCATATGCAGCAGTCGGCCAGGTTTTGGCGCCTCTTGCCTCGCGTCGAGCACGTCGGCCGTCGGGCTGTTGTAGAAAAGCCGGTCGCAGTTGGCGGTGATCGCCAGCTTCCGGGCGGCGGCATAGGGCGTACCGGGATGGATCGGCAGAACGCTGGCGCCGGCCTTGCGGATGGCGAAGAACAGGGACAGCCATTGCGTCGTCTCGCTAAAGCAGACCGCGTAGCGTCCGCTGTCGTTGTCAGCAAGGCCAATCTGCGCGGCGATGCGTCGCGATGTTTCATCGAAATAGGCGTGATCGTAGAGCTGTCCATCGATCTGGATCATGGCTTTCTCCTTCGTTCAGACGTCCTGGCGGCCAAGGCGTTCGGCACCGCGTGGTGATATTCCGGCTTCAGCGCGAGGAGCTTTCGGGTGATCAGGGATTCGGTGAGGATGCGCGCCCGGTCATGCCCCAGCAGCGATTGCCGGTGCTGCATGTCCCGCTCTTGCGCATAGCCGGCGAGCAGACTTTCGACCCGCTGCCAGAAGCGGAATTCCGGAAATCCGTAACAGACATCGAGAAGATGCGAGATCTCCGCCAGGTTGAACACGAAGAGCGTGTCCGTCACCAGTTCCCGCAGGGAATCGAGATTGTCCGTCCAGTAATACTGATCCGGTTCCGCATGGCGGTAGAGCGGGTTCAGCGAAGCGAAATCCGGGGCTTTTTCCGGTTCGCGCAAGAAATCTGGCGCAAATTCCACGCTCTCGTGGAAATCGCGCAGGATAAGCCGCACCGGCCAGCCGTCCCGGTGGACGAGCAGCATATTCTGGCCGTGGGCTTCAACCGCGATACCGTGGGCGACAAGGAGGTGCCAGACCGGCAGGACGGCAACCTCCAGAAGCCGGTTCATCCATGGCATGAGGCCGAAACGCCCGATCCACTCATCCGCAAAGGGCTTGCCGTCCGCTTCGATCATCATCAGGGCATTGAACGGGATGATTGCTTCACCGGGCGACAGCGTCGCCTCGGCATTCTCCCGCCAGATCGCACCCAGCTGACCGGCCAACGGGCCACCGGCATCGGCGATGAGCCCGGCATATTCCTGCAGGACGGTGAGGGGAAATTCCCGGCCAAAAAGCGGGTCGTCCTGGACGATGCCGGCGATCCAGGCGGACAGGGCCGGCGCCGTGCAGACCGAATGCGGCTCAAGCGTCCTGCGAGACGACGTGTTGATGATGTTGAGCGGCAGCTTGATGCTTGCCGCGAGCGACCGGTCGATATTGAACAGGGATCGGACCGATTGGCTCGCCACGTAACGATCGCCCGCGGGGCCGAGGTAATGCGCCTCGCCCGCGGCGATCCAACCCGCGCCCATGGTTTCGCCAAGGTCCTTCCATTGCCACGGGTGGAGCGGCACCAGGCCAAAATCCCCGGCCGACAAGCCGAGCTGTTTCCGCCTCGCCTCCAGTCCTGTCCACGTCTCGTCGCCGAGTTCGGCACGCCAGAAGGCGTCGCTCCCGCCCGGAAGCGACTGGCCGAGGTGTTTTTGCGCGACGAGCAGCCAGACGAGCTGGAATGCCTGCCCGGCTTCCGGTCCGTAGGCGGCATGATCGGCAAACGAAAATCCGGTTCTGGCTCTGTAACACGGATGGTACGGATGCCCTTCGTCGATAGCACCTTCCAATTCAACAAAGGAGAGGGCGCGGCGGGTCTTCAGGGGCAGATTTTGGTGGTTCCATTCGGAAAAGGCGATCGTCTGCTCCAACTCGCCGAGCAGCTTGCCGCGCGTGATGCCGGTACCGGGCAATGACGGGATGATCGCGCCGAGCAAGGCGCTTTCCCAATGGCCGTCCGGGGCCTGCATCTCCATTGAGCCCTTCGCGATGCGGGCGCGTCCGAACGGGCCGATCGTGCCGCAGCACCGGAATTCCCGGCCACCGAGCGTCCACTGAAATTGCGTCGCACCGTCACAGGCGCTTTGGCTCGCCTCGATAACGCCCTCGAACAGCAGTGCCGCCACGAGCTGGCGAATGACGCGGTCGCGCGGTTCTCCCGCGGCTTCAAGAGGCAAAGGCATGGCCGGTCCTCGATGCTGCAAGCGCGAGCGGAACCCTCAGCGGGTTGGGGATCGGCCGATACAGGGAATGCGCGCCGCTCGACTGCAACTCGTCGACGTCGAAAAGGCGGGTCGTGAGATTGGCCTTCGACGTGATCGTCGGCAGATCGAGAATGTGCCTCGCAAAATCCCGGCCGGCGCCTGACATCGTCTCCGCGCAGTGTTCCAGATGCGCCCGCAGGGCGATTAGAAGGACACCCTCGTCGCAAAGTCCGTCATGGCCCATCCGGCTGATGACGGAGAAGACCTGGTTGACAATCAGGTAATAGGCGAACCGGTCACGGATTTCTGCGTCCGCGAAATAGAGCGAGGCGATCGTTTCCGTTTCCGGCGCATGCCCGGCAAGCAGGCTGCGATACCGCTCCGAGAGATAGAAGCCCTGGTTGTCGCGATAGTAGCTGACGGCCGGATAACCCATGCCGATATCGAGGAGGGTGTTCTGCTGATGGGCTTCGAGTGCCACGCCGTAGTCGTCGTAGAGCCGGATCGATGGCTCGACGGCGCAGCCAAGATAACGCCGGAACCATGCGAGCGCGGTGTTTGAAATACCGTCGCCGCCTCTGGCTGCGAGCTTGCGGATAGTTCGCTCCAGTCTCGACAGGTCGCCGGGAAGCGGGTCGGCGGTAAGGGCGGCGACCGTCACGACGCCCTGCGCTCCAGCGCCCTTGAACGGATTTTCGCGCAGAATGACTTCGAAACCGCTATCCTCGCGACCCGGTATATCGAAGGTGACATAGGCGGGGTCCTGAATGATGCGGAAGTTTTTCGAACGCTCGGCAAAACCGATTCCACGTATCAGCTTTGCCATCGCTACTCCGGCTTCAAGCTCCGGCCGGCGATTGATGCGCACGGAATTGGTAATGCGCACGGGAAGCGAGAACTTCAACATCCAATCGGAATGCGAGCTGTAGACGGTGCGTACCGATGATGTCGCGGTAAAGAGAGACCCGGCCGGACCGAGATGGCGCAGGTGGCCGTCGCGCTGCATCGCCTGGATGCCCGGATCGAGAAGCAGCGCTTCGGTCTGCAGCGGATGCATGGGTATGAGGCACTCGTCCGGTTGGATACGGAGATCGGCTCCTGAGGCGCCAAGCGCGGAGCGGATGATTTCGTGTGCCTGCATCGCTCGCGCCGACGCCTCGCGGACATGTTCTGTCCTGGCGGCAAAATAGTGCAGCTGGAATTGTCCGCGCAGTTCCGGAGCGTATCGTTCCTGCTGCCAGAATGTCATGCCCTGCCGGCTCTTCGGCGTCGGATGCTGCCAGTGGCCGAAGACGAGCGATTGTTCCGCCTCGATGAAATGTCCCTCGTCCGGCGGCGCGGGAGAGGCCTTTTCGAGGTAGAGCGTCATCTGCTGGTAGCTGTCGAGAACACGCACCAGCAGCTCCAGTTCAAAGCTGCGCAGCGCATCGGTCCGGCTCTCCTCCATTTGCCGGTAGGCTTCCTGGAGGAGGAGATGCAGAGCCGACATCGGCTCGACCGCCCGCCAGGACGTATCGGACACGGCGCGCGTCCACAACCTGCCGAAATGCTGCGGACCGCAGACGGATGCGGAGACGATCTCTGCCCGCAGCAGGATCTGCTGCTGCGGCAGCGGCCATTCGATGGCATCGACCGTTCCGCTCATGCTGCGGTGGACAATCCGGGTACCGGAACTGACCTCCCGCAGATAGCAGTTCGCGAAACTCTGGAATGTAGCCGCTTCCGCGGTCTGCCTTGACGATTGCATATGTCTCCATCCCCATCGCGCACGCCGACGACCACGCAATGGCTTTCCGGTCGGCATCAGGCGGCCGGAGCCGACAGCCTGTGCCGGTCTTTAGCCGGGCCTGCGCCGACAGTGATCTGGTTGCTGCGGATGGTTTCTTTGGATTGCCGGCTGCGGCGTCGGGGCAGGGGGCTGTCTGACCTGTGGCATTACAGCAAGAAGAAGAGCCGCGCGTCTCGCATTGTCGCGATGCGACGGCTTCGTTTTGGTCTGCGGTGCCTGAAGCTGTGGTCTCATGGCGGCGAACCCGTTCCTGTCTTCCGTTTTTGCGCGCCTTGCTCTTGCTCTACAGGCGCTCCGCAACAAGGACGATCTGTACGCGCCTTTTTTTCATCGCTTTCAGAATTTTCGATCTGCGCCCGCAGGCCCAGTTTGGATGACTATCCTGTGGGCGACAAAATAGCGGGGCTTGCCTTACCAAAGTCCCTGGCTTGTGGTTGAATCAGCAAAGGGAGGAAACATGAAGATCACCAAGCTTGAAACTGTGCGCGTTGCAGAGCGCGCGAACCTGTTGTGGGTCCTTGTCCATACCGGCGAAGGGATTACCGGCCTCGGCGAAACCTTTTTCGGTGCCGAAACCGTGGAGAGCTATATCCACGAATACGTCGCTCCGCGGGTCATCGGCCGCGACCCGCTCCAGATCGACCTTTTGGCGCAGGAACTGGTCGGTTATGTCGGTTTTCGTTCCTCAGGCGCGGAAGTTCGGGGCAATTCGGCGTTCGATATCGCCCTCTGGGACATTTTCGGGAAGGTCACCAATCAACCCATCGCCCAACTGCTGGGAGGTTTCAGCCGCCGAGAAATCCGCACCTACAATACGTGCGCCGGCACGGAATATATCAAGAAGGCCACCGGGCAGGCGACAGCCAACTACGGTCTCGCCGGGGGCACCACCTATGACGACCTGAACGGGTTTCTGCATCGCGCCGACGAACTGGCCGAATCGCTTCTGGAAGAGGGCATCACGGCGATGAAGATCTGGCCGTTCGACGCGGCTGCGGAGAAGACGAAAGGCCAATATATCTCGATGCCTGATCTGAAGCTTGCGCTTCAGCCTTTCGAGAAGATCCGCAGGGCCGTCGGCGACAGGATGGATATCATGGTGGAGTTCCACTCCATGTGGCAACTCCTGCCGGCCATGCAGATCGCCAAGGCCCTGACGCCGTACCAGACCTTTTGGCACGAAGACCCGATCAAGATGGACAGCCTGTCGAGCCTGAAGCGCTACGCGGAAGTATCGCCGGCGCCGATCTCGGCCTCCGAGACGCTTGCGACCCGCTGGGGGTTTCGCGACTACCTGGAAACCGGCGTTGCAGGCATCGTCATGCTGGACATATCCTGGTGCGGAGGCCTCTCGGAGGCCCGCAAGATCGCGTCCATGGCGGAAGCCTGGCATCTGCCGGTCGCGCCGCATGATTGCACCGGCCCGGTCGTCCTCTGTGCCTCGACCCATTTGTCACTCAACGCACCGAATGCACTGGTGCAGGAAAGCGTGCGCGCGTTCTACAGGACGTGGTACCGGGATCTGGTAACGGCGCTCCCTGAGGTGAGCAACGGCATGATCACCGTGCCGCCAGGTCCGGGTCTTGGGCTGGAGCTCAACCCCGAGCTCGACCGCGCCTTCACCGTCAGCCGGCGAACGTCCGACGCCTCCATTCTCTAAGGTGCAGTTGAAATGAATATATCCTCGGCGACCGTGCTCAAGACCGCGAGCATGACCGGTCCGATGCTGATGCTCCTCGGCATGCTGATGTTTGCCCTCAACGATGCCATGGGCAAGTGGCTCGTTGCAAACTATGGGCTCGGTCAGGTGGTCCTGATCCGCAGCCTTGCCGCACTGATCATCCTCGTGCCGATGGTCTGGAAAACAGGCTTTGGCACTCTGCTGACCGTCGAACGGCCCGGCATGCAGTTCTTCCGCGTGGCGTTTTCGACTGCCGAAGTGTTCTGCTTCTATTACGCGGTCATGTATCTGCCGCTCGCCGACGTCATGACCTATTGGCTGGCGGCGCCGATCTATGTTGCGGCGTGCTCGCCCTTCCTGCTCGGCGAAAAGGTCGGCTGGCGGCGCTGGACGGCAATCGCCGTCGGCTTCGTCGGTGTCATCATCACGCTCGAACCTTCGAGCGCCATGTTCAGCGCGCCGGCAGTCATTTCGATCGTCGGCAGCGCCGCCTTTGCCTTCATGCTGATCTCCGGGCGTTTCCTGCGCGGCACGCCGGATAGTGCGCTGGTCTTCTTCCAGGTCATGGGCGCCGGTGCTGCGGGCCTTGCCTTTGCCCCCGTGGACTGGTCACCGATAACATCGGGCCGCGACCTTCTTCTGCTCGGGCTGCTCGGGATCGTCGCCATGGCAGCCCATATGCTGGTCAACCGCGCCCTCAAGATCTCCGATGCAGCGACTGTCGCGCCGCTTCAATATACGCTGCTGCTCTGGGCCGTGATCTTCGGCTGGATGTTTTTCGGCGACGTGCCGCGCTTAGGCATGATGGCAGGGGCAGCCCTGATCGTCGCTTCGGGCCTGTTCATCTTTATCCGAGAGCAGATGCTCAAGAAGCGCCAGAGCGTGCTTCCCGCCATTCCCGAATAGCGAAAGCCCGCGATCACTCGCGGGCTCCCAGGATATTTCCTGTCGAGCGAAGCTTCGGCTTATTTCTTGCGGATCTCGGTCAGCTTGGCGATCATGCCGTCAACCACATCGGCGCCGATCGTCGCCTTGTGCTTCTCATAGACGACCTTCGACTTCTCGCGGATTCGCGTCTGCTCTTCAGCCGAGAGTTCATTGACCTTCAGGCCTGCCGCCTTGATCTTTTCCAACGACTTCTGGTTCAGCTCACGCAGAACCTTGCGTTCGATGTCGCGGCCGATCGCGGCGCATTCCTTCAGGGCCGCCTGCTCGTCCTTCGTGTAGGTGTCGAAGATCGCCTTCGAGAACAGGAAAAGGAACGGCGTGTAGGCGTGGTTGGTCGCCGTCACGTATTTCTGCACTTCGTAGAACTTCGAGGTGTCGATCGTCACGTAAGGATTTTCCTGGGCGTCAATCGCCTTGGTTTCGAGCGCCGAAAAGACTTCGCCGAAAGCCATCGGAGTGGCATTGGCGCCGAGGTTCTGGAAGGTATCCAGGAAGATGTTGTTCTGCATGACGCGAACCTTCATCCCGGAGAAGTCTTCCCACTTGGTGACGGGCCGGACGGAGTTGGAGAGGTTGCGGAAGCCGTTCTCCCAATAGGCGAGATTGACCAGGCCGGCTGCTTCCAGCTTCTTGTTCATCATTTGGCCGTAGTCGCCGTCGAGCACGGCATCGGCCTCCTGCGGGGTCGCGAACAGGAACGGAAGGTCGAACACGCCGAGCGCGGGGACGATGCCGACGAGCGGCGAAGACGATGATATGACCGCTTCCTGAACGCCGGAGCGCAAGGCCTGTGTCGCCTGCAGGTCGCCACCCAGCGCACCGCCCCAGAAGGCGGTAATCTTCATCTTGCCGCCCGATTTCTGCTGAAGGCATTCATCGACCGCCTTCAAGCCGTTACCAACCGGATGATCCTGGTTGATGCCGTTGGAAACGCGGATGTTCCTTGAATTGTACTCGGCAAAGGCGGGCGCTGCCGCTGAGCAGGCGAAGGCGATTGCAGTCGTCGTAAGGAGCAGTTTTCTCATTTTATCCTCCCATGGATGTTGAGTGAGATTGGGCCTTAATGCAGCCACCGCGCGGGCACGATGACCAGATCCGGAAACAGGACCAGAAGGAAAAGCACGATCGTCTGTGCGAGCAGGAACGGCCACACGCCGGTGGTCACTTTTCCAAGCGGAATGCGGGCAACGCCGCTGATAACGTTCAAAACCACGCCGACCGGTGGGGTGATCAGGCCGATGGAGTTGTTCATGATGAACATGACCCCGAAATAGACCGGATCGATGCCGGCCTGTTTGATGATCGGCATCAGGACAGGCGTCAGGATCAGGATCGTCGGCGTCAGGTCGAGGGCAGTGCCGACCACGAGAACCAGGATCATGATGACGAACATCAGCAGCATCGGGCGGTCGATGAGAGGCTCGATATAGCCGGCGATCTCCGCCGGGATGTTTGCCGCCGTGATTAGCCAGGACGAAACGAGGGCCGCAGCGACCAGGAACATGATCACCGACGTGGTCTTGGCCGCCTGCAGGATGACACGCGGCAATTGGCTCGGCTTCAGCTCCCGATAGATGACCATGCCGACGAAGAGCGCATAGGCAGCCGCGACCACCGCAGCTTCGGTCGGCGTCATGATGCCGGCCTTGATGCCGCCAAGAATGATGACCGGCATGCCGAGCGCCCATGCCGCTCTGCCGGTCGCACGAAGGCGCTCGCTCATCGGCGCCTTCGGCAGCGGCTGGACATTGTCCTTCCGTACGACGATCAGCCACGCGATGACTAGCGAGATGCCCATCAGCAATCCGGGAAAGATGCCGGCCATGAAAAGCTGGGTAATCGAGACGTTCGCGGCGACGCCGAAGACGATGAAGGCCATCGACGGCGGGATGACCGGCGCGATGATGCCGCCCGCGGCGATGAGGCCGCCGGAGCGCGGAACGTTATAGCCGGCCTTGGCCATCATCGGGATGAGGATTGCAGCAAGCGCGGCCGTGTCGGCAGCCGCCGAGCCCGAGATGCTCGACATGATGATGGCGGCCATGATCGCAACGATCCCGAGACCGCCGCGAATATGGCCGACGCAGGCAATCGCGAAGTCGATGATGCGGCGCGAGAGCCCGCCCGAGTTCATCAGCTCGCCGGCCAGAATGAAGAAGGGGATCGCAAGCAGGGTGAACGTATCGGCGCCCGCGATCATGTTCTGGGCGATGATCTGGGTATTGAACATTCCCATGTACCACATGAGAACGACACCGCAGAACATCAGCGAGAAAGCGACCGGCACGCCGATGGCCATGGCGCCGAGCAGAGATCCGATGAAGACGACAAGGGTCATCAGGTACGCTCCGCCATCTGTTCGATCGTCAGGTTTTCGCCCGCAAAGGCGGCTATTTCCTCGTCGGTCACCCGGCCGGTCACGTAGCGGACCAGGCGTGCAAGCGCGATGACGGACATTCCTCCGCCGGTGAACAGGCCGATACCGTAGACCCAAATCATCGAAAGTCCGGTCACCGGAGCGCTCATGCTGGCGTTGATGTCGAACTGTTTCCAGGTGCCCCAGAAGAAGATCGCGGAGCAGAGCAGGATGATCAGGTTGGACAAGATCATCAAGACGACGCGCCCCTTGCGTCCAAAGAACACCACCACCGTCTCGACGCCAAGATGCCCGTGCTCACGGAAGGCGACGACAGCGCCGATGAAGGTGAGCCAGACGAAGAAATAGCGCGACAGCTCTTCTGAAACGGTCAGGCCGGAGTTGAAGGCATAACGAAGAATGACGTTGGTAAATACCATGATCGCCATGGCTGCAAGCAGCACGATCAGCAGTATTTCCAGCGCTTTAAAAAAGAGATCGGTCGCCTTTTGCATGTTCCCCTCCCGAATTCCTATAGAAGCCCAGGCCGGGCGAGGTTTTTGGTCGTCGCCGGCAACCCGAAATTCCGCTTGGGGCATTTACCCCGATGATCCGCGTTGTCGACCCAGCGCTCAAACCGGAGGCTGAAGATCTCGACCCGGTCTCTTGTCTCCTGTGCGATCAGCCTCTCCTCCGTCGCCGGGCTAGGCACCTCTCCCGTGCCCACCCATTGTCAGGATGTCTGACAACTCTCCACCAGTGGTATTTCTAAAGAGAGTTTTACTCGCTGTCCAGCGGCGCATGACCGCTTTCAGGAAATCTCCTGGATCGATCCAATGGGCGAACGACTGGAAGCTCAATAAACTTTCAATTGAAGGTCGAGGCGACTGGCCGCACCGTGGAGATGATGGCGCATCGCCTCCCGGGCGCGGATAGGATCGCGGCTTGCAAGGGCGTCGCGGATCGCGACATGTTCCGCGATCGTCACTTCGACGATCTCGGTCAATACGGCTGCCTCCCGGGCCGTATTGATCGCCAGGTGAATTCGCTCCGCGATAAAACCGAGGAATAGCAGAAAGTATTCGTTATGCGTGGAAGCGGCGATCTGGCGATGAAAGGCAAGGTCGGCCAGGACGCCTTTCTCGGTCCACTTCTCTCCGCCCGTCATCTGTTCGAGCGCTTCGTCGAGTTTCATAAGGTCTTCGGCGGTGTGATTGGTGGCTGCGAGACCGGCCGCTTCGATCTCAAGGGGCAACCGGAGCTGAAACAGGCTTTGAAAACTCGCGTGGTCGGCAAGATTGCCCTGTTCGATGCGAATCGACTGCCTGTGCTCAAAATCGGTGGCGAATGCTCCGACACCCTGCCGGGTCTCGACCAGACCCTCATTGCGGAGCTGCGCGATCGCTTCGCGAACGACCGACCGGCTGACGCCAAAAGTCTTTGCCAGAATGTGCTCCGTCGGCAGTTTCTCGCCGGGCACGATCCGGCCCTCGCTGATCTCGCGTCCGATCTGCGACGCGATCCGTGAGGGCAGATGTTCGTTCCGTCTGATCTGGCTGAAGTCCATTACCACGGCGTCGGCCCTCCCTTGTGACGCTCTTCTATGACTTCCGGGCAAAATTCAACTGGCAACCCGGGTTCATCACCATGTCGGGATCGATGGCATTCTTGATGGCCGTCAGCAGCCGGCGCTTGGTTTCCGGAAGGCGCGCATCGAAATCCGCCCGCTTAAGCCGGCCGATGCCGTGCTCGGCGCTGAGGCTTCCCTGGAAGCGGTCAAGCACGCGGTTCAGGATGGTCTTGGACTGGTAGATCCTTTCGAGCCGCTGTTCGTGAGGCAGGTCGATGGATGGCAGGACGTTGAGATGGACATTCCCATCGCCGACATGACCGTAGGAGACGCACACGCAGTCGGGCAATGCGTCGTGGATAGCCCTTTCGGCCTCGGCAACAAAGGAAGGCACTTTGGAAAGCGGAACCGAAACGTCGCTGCGCATATGGACCCCCCGTTTCGCCTGGCCTTCGTTCATTCCTTCCCGGATCAGCCACAGGTTTCGCGCCTGCGCCTGTGACGAGGCGATAGCGCCGTCGAGGACGATTTCGTCTTCCATGACGCCTTCGAGGAACCGCTGCATCAGGTCGGCGATATCGACGAGGCCAGAACCGGAAACCTCCATGAGAACATAGCAGGGATAATCGGCGGGCATTGGAATCGGCAGGTCCGGAATGGCTTCCCGGGCGAGTGTGAAGGCAAGGGGAGGCATGAATTCGAAGGCGGACATCAAATCGCTGCAGTCGCGCCGGGCACGGCGATAGAGGGTGATCGCGTCCTCCAACGAGGCGAGTCCGACAAGGGCGGTCGCCACCTGGTCGGGATTGGGCGTCAGCTTGATCGACACGGCGGTAACGATGCCGAGCGTGCCCTCGGCACCGATGAAGAGCTGCTTCAGGTCTATGCCGCGGTTGTCCTTCCTGAGCGTCGAGAGACCATCGAAAATCGTACCGTCCGGCAGGACGACCTCCAGGCCCAGCACCAGTTCGCGGGTCATCCCGTATCGAAGCACATTGATGCCGCCGGCATTGGTCGAGACGTTGCCGCCGATCCGGCAGCTTCCCTGCGCGCCGAGCGCCAACGGGAAGAACATTCCCTCTGCGGCGATCGCTTCTTTCAATTCCCAGAGGATGCAGCCCGCCTCGACCACGGCGGAGAAGTCGTCGCCATCGATCTTGCGGATGCGGCTCATGCGTTCCAGGCTGAGGACGACCTGACGCTCCGGCATATCCGGAATGCCGCCCAGCACGAGGCCTGTATTGCCTCCCTGGGGGACTATCGTAAGGCCTAGATCACGGCAACCTTTCACGCAAGCCACCACGTCGTCCGTCGATCGCGGCCTTAAAACGGCGACCGCAGAACCGGTCACGTCGCCGTGCCAGTCGCGACAGTATCGCGCCATTGAATCCGTATCGGTCAGGACCAGATCCTCTCCAAGCATCGATCGCAGGAGGAGGCGATGTTCCCCCATCGAGTCAGTCTGCAGGCTCGTCATTCTCAGTGGTTCCTTCGGATGATCCGTCCCCGGCTGGATAGTCTGGTTTGCCCCGCGCCTTGTCCCGGCGGGCAACTATCCTGTTTTCAAAGGAAGCATATAAGGTTATCAGACAACCGTACAATATAAATAATGGGCGTATCCGGGCAATCGTTCGCTTCGGGTCGAGATGGGAGGACGCATGCATATTCTGATCATAGGCGCGGCCGGCATGGTGGGCCGCAAACTGACGGCACGCCTCATCGCCGATGGCAGCGTTCTCGGCAAGCCGATCGACAAGCTGACCCTGGTCGATGTTGTGAAGCCCGATCACCCGGAGGGGTTTCCCGGAGCGTTGGCGACGAGCGACGCTGACCTGTCGATGCCGGGCGAGGCTGAGAAGCTCATCCGGTCACGCCCCGACGTGATCTTTCACCTCGCCGCGATCGTCTCGGCAGAGGCGGAGCTCGATTTCGAAAAGGGTTACCGGGTCAATCTTGATGGCACCCGCTACCTGTTCGATGCGATCCGCCTCGCGAACGGAGAAGGCGGCTACAAGCCGCGAATGGTCTTCACGTCCTCCATCGCTGTCGTTGGCGCCCCACTGCCGTTCCCCATACCCGATGATTTCCACCTGACGCCCCTTACCAGCTACGGCACCCAGAAGGCCATTTCGGAACTGCTTCTTTCGGACTACACCCGCCGCGGCTTCTTCGAGGGGATCGGCATCCGGCTGCCGACCGTGTGCATCAGGCCAGGCAAGCCCAACAAGGCCGCGTCGGGGTTCTTCTCGAATATTCTGCGCGAACCGCTGATCGGGCAGGAGGCGATTCTACCCGTGTCGGACGACGTGCGCCACTGGCACACTTCGCCTCGCTCGGCTGTCGGATACCTCGTCCATGCGGCGAATATGGATCTCGATCGGGTCGGCCCACATCGTAATCTTTCGATGCCGGGCGTCAGCGCAACCGTCGGCGAACAGATCGATGCGCTTCGCCGCGTGGCGGGCGAAAGGGCGGTAAACCTCATTCGTCGTGTGCCCGACGAGATGATCATGAGAATGGTCGCGGGCTGGGCACCTGGTTTCCAGGCAAAACGCGCTACTGCCCTTGGCTTTACCGCGGAGAAAAATTTCGACGAGATCATCCGCGTCCATATCGACGATGAGCTTGGAGGCCGCCTGTGATCGGAAGTCCGGGCGCAGACGGAAGGAGCTCGCTTTTAAGGCGAATGGCGGCCTTCGGTCGGATGTCGGCATGCCTCAGAGGCGGGACGCGGCATTTATATGCGGCGTTTGAACTTTAGCGATTTATTTCATTCTTCCCGCTTATGCTTCATCCGTAAATTTTTCCGGGCAGATCGGCAGTGCTCGAGGGAGTTATGCTTGGTGCGGAAGTGATGATCCTGCTGGAATCCTGTCCGCTCGCCGCGCTCATCGTGAACGCGGCGGGTTTCGTCACCTTTGCGAATGCCGAGGCAAGAGCACTTCTTGACGAACCTGACATGTTGTGCGGAACAGGTATCGCCGATCTCCTGCCTGGATGGCCGCTGGATAACCCCGAGGGTGCCTCGGTTCTCTTGAGCAACAGGGCAGGGGAAACCCGCAACTGCAACGTCAGGGTCTCGTCATGTCCCGGACCGGACGAACCGCTCACCGTGGTCTGGATCGAGGCCGCAGCGCAGGAAAGGGCCGCTGGGCTCGCCGCTCGGGAAGCCAATCTTCGCCTGCGATATGTCATCGAGATGTTGCCGCAGGCCGTCTGTGTCTTCGACGCCAAGGACCGTTACGTCCTCTGGAACCAGAAATACGCCGATCTCTATGCCGATATCGCCGAATACCTGATGCCCGGGATACCGTTCGAGGAGATTTTGAAGATCAGCCTTGCAGGCGGCAGCATTCAGGAGGTTGTGCCGGACCGGGACGTCTGGCTGAGCGAACGCATGGCGAAGTTTCGTCAGCCCGTATCGCAGGAGGAGCGGCAAATGAAGGACGGGCGATGGCTGCGCTACGACGACCGCCGCACGCCGGATGGCGGCGCTATCGGAATGCGCATAGACATTACCAGCCTCAAGCAAAGGGAGGAGTGGCTTCGACAATTGTTCGACGCAAACCCGATGCCGATGCTGCTCTGCGATGGCGACAGCCTTGCGATTCTTGAAGCCAATCATGCGGCGCTTCAGTTCTATGGCTACGAGCGATCGGTCATTCTTGCCAAGGCCGTTTTCGACATGCACGCCGAAGGCCAGGGCGAGGAGTTCGCCGCGAGGCTTCGCAACCTTGACGGTGACTGCGAAGCGCGCACGGTGTGGCGCCAGCGAACGGCGGAGGGGAGGGAACACCACGTTCTCATTTATGTCCGGTTGCTCTACGAGGGCGGCGGTCGGCGACTCCTGCTGACGATCGCCGATGTCAGCGATCGGGTGCTGGCGGAGGCCGAGGCCAACAGATTGGCGCATCATGACATTCTGACCGGCCTGCCGAACCGGATGCAATTCTACAAAGCTCTCGATGAGGCACTCAAGCCTGAAGCGAACGAGGGCGTTGTCACCGTCTATTGCCTCGATCTCGACGGCTTCAAGCCGGTCAATGACACATTCGGCCATGCCGCCGGTGACGAGGTCTTGAAGCTTACCGGAGAGCGATTGCGTTCGGCTGCAAGCGGACATCTGGTGGCACGCCTCGGCGGCGACGAATTCGCCATCCTCGTGAAAACCGAACATCAGGCGGATATCGGCCTTGCGGATCGATGCGTATCGGCCTTGAACGCACCTTTCCGGATCAAGGGATTGTCGATCAGCATCGGCGTCAGCATAGGAATAGCCGCCGCAAGTGTTGTCGCCGGTGACCGGGAAACGCTTGTCCAGGCCGCGGATCGTGCGCTTTATCGGGCAAAGTCGGCCGGCCGCAATACCTGGCGGATGGCGGAAGACGAAATTATGCCGTTGGCCGTCACGGCTCGCTGATGCGATGAATGTGTTTCAGCCTATTCGCCGAAAACTCGGCCTCGATAACAGAGAGCACGACGAATAAACGGCATTATCGTCGGGGCAGCGACCGATTGTCATTTTGCACTTATGCGAACGGAAGCTGGTAAACGCCATCGAAGATGGACCGCTGCGGTGTTCTACCGTCAGCCGGCCCTCAAGCACTGTGTCGCGGCATCAATCTTCCCGTGAAAAGACGATTGAGGTCCCGCTCTTCCGGCTCCGCCAGAACTTTGACGAGGTATTCAACCATTTCCGCGAGGGGCTGCCGGTAGGTGGTAAGGCTGTAGTTTGGATTGTCGGCTTGGGGCACGTCGTCGAAGCCTGTAATCGCTATATCCCCGGGGATTTGAAGTCCCAGCTTGTGCCGAATAACGTCACTTGCCCCCATTGCCAGTGCGTCATTCTCGCAAACGATAACATCGGGCAAGTCTGATGACCCGCGACGGCTTAACGTTTCCATCGCAATAGTCGCGGCCAACGCGGGATCATAAGCAGGGACTGTCACCGACTCGGGTTGGAACGAGAAATGTTTCCCCCAATATTCGAGGAAAGTTTCTTTCCGGAGCAGATGTGCCGAATAGGTCTGCGGTCCTGCAAGGAACAGAGGGCGTCGGTATCCGCGTTGATGTACGTAGCGCGCCAGTTCAGTCATTGCCCCGACATCATCGACTGCAATCGAGATGGTGTTCGGATTTTCCGAACTGCGGGCGAAGACGATCAGCTTCCGGAAACGGCGAGCCTGAAGCGCGGTTTCCAGCACGTCGTCGTCAAATTGGACGCCGATCAGGATTACTGCGTCGACGCGCCGCTGGCTTGCATTCAGCAGGGCATGGCCGGCATCGTCTCTATTCAGCGTGTTTACCAGCAGGATGTCCCAGCCTTCACGCCGCAGGATACGGGTGAGGTGCTCCATCATGACCAGCTTGTGCGGATTGGCGAAGTCGTCGATCAGCAACGCTACAAGGTTGGAACGGTCCGAGGCGAGGCTTGCCGCACCCAGATCGGGCAGATAGCCGAGACGTTTTGCGGCAACCATCACCTTCTGAAGGCTTTTGGGCGATATGGACGCATCCTTGCGGAAGGCGCGATTGACCGTCCAGCGCGACACGCCCGCGGCGATTGCGACATCGTCCGCCGTCACGTTTTCGGCAAAAGGGGGGCTTTTTTCGTTTGGCATTCCGATCTCCCGCCTCTGTTCTGGCTTGGTCCAGCATCTATTGATAGCGCCTTTTTCATTTATCCCATCTTTTTTGCTCGCGAGAGCAGATTTTTCTTGCTCGCGCGAGCAAATATGATGATAGTCCATTCCAAGGCGGCGGGAGGCCGCTTTCAGGAGGATATCAGTGCTAAGAATAGGACTGCTTGGTGCCGGCCGCATTGGCCGTGTGCACGCCGTTAATATTGCGGGTCATGCCAGGAGCGAACTGGTCGCCGTCTCGGACGTCAACGAGGAGGCCGCGCAATCCCTGGCCAGTTCCTACGGTGCGAAAGCCCTGAGTTCCGAGGCGATCCTTGAGGATGCCTCGATCGACGCCGTGCTGATTGCGACTTCTACGGATACCCACTCCACCTTGATCGAGGATGCCGCGAGGGCCGGCAAGGCGGTGCTTTGCGAAAAGCCGGTGGATCTCTCGCTGCAGCGAGCCAAGGCATGCCTGGCCGTGGCTTCCGCCACCGGTGTCCCGGTCATGATCGGCTTCAATCGTCGCTTCGATCCGAATTTTGCAAGGGTCAAGGCGGCTTTGGACGCTGGCGAAATCGGTAAGCCGGAATTGCTTTCGATTACCTCGTTCGACCCGGCCCCGCCGCCCGTCAGCTACGTCAAGGTGTCCGGCGGGCTGTTCCGCGACATGATGATCCACGACTTCGACATGGCGAATTTCCTGATGGGTGATGCGCCGAAGACCGTTCACGCGGTCGGCACGTCGATTGTCGATCCCGAAATCGGCGCAGCCGGCGACGTCGATACCGCCGTCGTGACGCTGACCTATGCCGACGGGCGCATCGCGGTTATCAAAAACAGCCGTCGCGCCGTCTACGGTTATGACCAGCGTGTCGAATTGCTGGGCGCCGAGGGGCTGCTGTCGGCGGCAAACGTACTCGAAAACACGGTATCGAAGGCGACCAAGGCCGGCGTGACGAGCGCCAAGCCGGAGTTCTTTTTCCTCGAGCGCTACATGCGCGCCTATGCGGCGGAATGGGATGCCTTCCTGCGCGCCATTCTCGACGGTGCCCGCATCCCGGTCACGCTGGCGGACGGCGTTGCGGCGCTGGCGATGGCCGAGGCTGCGACCCAGTCGGCACGATCGGGCCAATCGGTCGATCTGCCGCTTTAATATCAGCGCGGTGGCCGGAGACCATCGCATACGCATTGCCGCGGCACACGGGAGGTGACGCCGCCGGCTTTCGGTTCCGGCCTGTTCGGCCGGAGGAATGGACGTACGGGAGTGACGTCCAAGGGGAACTCAATCGGGAGGTTAGCATGAAGAAATTATTAGCATCTGTTGCCATCGCTGCGGCAATCGCCATCGCCGGTCCGGCCCTCGCAACCAACATCATCGTCGTGGCGCATGGCCAGGCGAACGACCCGTTCTGGTCGGTGGTGAAGAACGGCGTGGAAAAGGCGGCCAAGGACACAGGCGTTCAAGTCCAGTTCCGCTCGCCGGAGACCTTCGACATGGTCCAGATGGGCCAGATGATCGACGCCGCCGTGAACCAGAACCCCGACGGCCTCGTGGTCTCGATCCCCGATGCCGACGCACTGGGTCCGGCGATCAAGCGGGCGGTCGCCGCCGGCATTCCGGTCATCTCTATGAACTCCGGGTCGGATGTCGCGCATAAACTCGGTGCGCTGCTGCATGTCGGTCAATCGGAATTCGACGCCGGGAAGATCGCCGGCCAGAAGCTTGCCGAGTTGGGTGGCAAAAAGGCCATTTGCGTAAACCAGGAAGTCGGCAACGTCTCACTCGACCTGCGTTGCGCCGGCTTCAAGGAAGGCTTCGGCAAGGCAATTAAAGTGCTCCCCACCACCAACGACCCGGCGGAAGTCGAAGCCAAGGTGCGTGCAGCGCTGGAATCCGATCCGGACCTGAATGTAATCCTGGCGCTCAACGCCTCGCTCGTTGGCGAACCCAGCGTCAAGGCGGCGCAGGCGGTTGGACGCAGCGGCGTATTGATCTCCACCTTCGACCTTTCGGCTGGCTTCCTCAAGTTCGTCGCGGACGGCAAGGCGGCATTCGCGATCGACCAACAGCAGTACCTGCAGGGCTATCTGCCAGTCGCATTCCTCGCGCTCAATGCCCAATACGGTCTTGTTCCGGGTGGCGACGTTCCGTCCGGCCCGAACCTCGTGACGAAGGAGACTGCCGCCAAGGTCATCGATCTCTCGACCAAGGGCATCCGCTAACCGCAGTTGATTGCCGGGCCGCAGCGTTGCACGTCGCGGCTCGGCCACCGATCAGGAGACAGGTCAATGTCGACAGAAACGCTGGCGCGAGCGGACGAGCGGGTCAAAGCCGAATCTTTCGTAACGAAACTCATGAAACGGCCGGAACTGGGGGCGATCGGAGGGGTGGTTCTCGTTACCGTGTTCTTTTTCATCACCGCAGACCGCACCATGTTCACGCTGTCTGGGATCATGAATTTCATGACGCCGGCCGCACAGCTTGGCATTCTCGGCATCGCCGCGGCAATGCTGATGATCGGCGGCGAATTCGATTTGTCGATTGGCTCGATGGTGGCCTTTGCGGGCATGGTCTTTGGCGTCTTCGTCGTCAATATCGGAATGCCGCTCATCATCGCGATACCACTGACGATGGGGCTCGCCGGTGCACTCGGCATTGCGAACGGGCTGATCGTGCTGCGTACGGGACTACCCTCATTCATCGTCACGCTCGCCGGTCTTTTCGTGCTGCGGGGTGCATCCCTGGTCGGCCTGAAAATCTTCACCGGCGGTTCGACCCAGCTACGCGGCATTCGCGAAGCGGTCGAGGGTGACTTCCTGGCCCCGATCTTTTCCGGCGACGCCTTCGGCTTTCTCCTGACATGGCTGGCAGAGGCCGGCGTGGTCGAGAGCTTCAAGTCCGGCGTGCCAAAAGTGCCGGGCATCCCGGTCGAGATTATCTGGTTTATCGCCTTCGCGCTGGTAGCAACCTATGTCTTGCTGCGCACGCCTGCCGGTAACTGGATCTTCGCCACTGGCGGGGACGCCTTGGCGGCGCAGAATTCCGGTGTGCCCGTACGTCGGGTCAAGATCTCGCTGTTCATGCTGACGGCCATGGCCGCCGCGCTCGTCGCCATCATTACGGTAATGGATGCCGGTTCGACGGATGCCCGCCGCGGCTTCATGAAGGAGTTCGAGGCGATCATCGCCGCGGTCATAGGCGGCTGCCTCCTGACCGGCGGCTACGGTTCCGCGATCGGTGCCTTCTTCGGCGCGATCATCTTCGGGATGGTCACCATCGGGCTGACCTATACCCGCTTCGATCAGGACTGGTTCCAGGTATTCCTCGGCGCAATGCTGCTGCTCGCCGTGATCTTCAACAACGTCATCCGCCGACGTGTCACCGGAGAGCGCTGAGATGTCCGCCCCCATCATCCATATGGAAAACATCAAAAAGCACTATGGCAACGTCATCGCTCTGAATGGCGTGACCTTCGACCTCCGCGCCGGCGAATGCCATTGCCTGCTCGGCGACAACGGCGCCGGCAAGTCGACCTTCATCAAGACCATGTCGGGCGTGCACAAGCCGACCGAGGGCTCCATCACTTTCGAGGGCAGACCGCTTTCCTTCGACAGTCCGCGCGACGCCATGGAGGCCGGCATCGCCACGGTGTTCCAGGATCTGGCAATGATTCCGCTGATGTCCGTGACCCGCAACTTCTTCATGGGACGCGAGCCGACCAAGGGACGGGGCCTGTTCAAGCGCTTCGACATCGACACCGCCAACGAGATCACCATGGCAGAGATGCGCAAGATGGGCATCAACCTGCGCGGTCCGGACCAGGCGGTCGGCACGCTTTCGGGCGGCGAGCGGCAAACGGTCGCGATTGCTCGCGCCGTCTATTTCGGAGCCAAGGTGCTGATCCTCGACGAGCCGACCTCGGCGCTTGGGGTGCGGCAGACCGCCAATGTGCTTGCGACGATCAACCGCGTGCGTGCCCAGGGCATAGGCGTGGTGTTCATCTCCCACAACGTCCGCCATGCACTTGCCGTGGGCGACCGCTTCACCGTGCTCAACCGGGGACAGACGCTCGGCACGGCTATGCGCGGCGAAATCACGGCTGCCCAGCTGCAGGACCTGATGGCTGGCGGCCAGGAAATGGCCGAGCTCGAAGGCTCGCTCGGCGGAACGATCTGAGGCAACCGGAAATGGAAAAATCGTCTTCACTGCCTCAACGTCCGCTCGGGGTCGCCCTCATCGGCACGGGCTTCATGGGCAAGTGCCACGCCATGGCCTGGCGCAACGTCGCGGCGGTATTCGGCGGCGCGCATCATCGCCTCGAGATACTCTCGGATGCAACGCCGGAGAGTGCCGAGGCCTTCGCCCGCCAGTTCGGCTTTGCCCGCGCCACCGCGCACTGGGAGGAGGCGGTAGCCGATCCGAAGGTTGACATCGTCTCGATCACCGCTCCGAACGGGATGCACCGCCCGATGGCCGAGGCAGCACTCGAGGCCGGCAAGCACGTGTGGCTGGAAAAGCCGATGGCGCTGACGTTGGCGGACGCCGAGGCGATGGCGGCGACGGCGGCCGCACATCCGGGCCAGGTGACCATCCTCGGCTACAACTATCTCAGGAGCCCGGCCTTCCAGGCCGCACGCGGCCTGATCCGTGACGGCGCGATCGGACGGCCGGTCGCCTTCCGCGGCGTCTATGACGAAGACTATTCCGCCGACCCGCTCCTCCCGTGGTCGTGGCGGATGACTCACGAGGGTGGCGGACTGGGCGCGCTCGGCGACCTTGGCTGCCACCTCGTGAGCCATATGCTCGCATTGATGGGGCCGGTCACGGAGGTTGTCGCCCAGACTCAGGTCACCATCCCCATGCGCCCCTCTCCCGATGGGATGAAACGGGTCGAGAACGAGGACAGCGCTCTGGCGCTCCTGCGCTTCGCCTCCGGCGCTCAGGGTTCGTTCGCCACCTCCCGCGTCGCGCGGGGCCGCAAGTGCCGGCTGCAGTGGGAGGTGCATGGCAGCGACGGCACGATCGTGTTCGATCAGGAAAACATGAACGAATTGTGGGTGCATCGCGCCGGCGAGGCCGGCTTCGTCCGTCATCTGACCGGACCGGCACAGCCAGATTTTACCGCCTTCTGTCCGGCCCCGGGACACAATTTCGGCTTCAACGAGCAGAAGGTGGTCGAGGCGCGCGACCTGCTCGTGGCGATCGCCGGCGGCCCGAACCCCGGTCCCGATTTCGCCCAAGGACTCGACATCGAAAAGATCATTCACGCTATGGCTGCCTCGAAGGGCGCTGTCATCCGCATCGAAAGACAGAAAACGTGAGCGAAGCACACGATGTCCCCGCCATCCACCGCGCCGGCGCGATCTGTAAGGCGCTGAGGTCGGCGCCGTCCGGCGAACATGGCTTCTGTCGGCGGCACACACCAACATCGCCTGCGGCAGCGGCGTGCACGGATTGAAGACCAACCTTCTTTTATCCCAGGACAATCGAGAGAGTAGACATGGATCAACCCTTCACGCTCGCCGCCTGTGCGGAAATGCTCTGGCGCGACAAGCCGATCGAGTGGCGCTGTGCGCGGCTGACCGAACTGGGCTTTCAAGTCGGCCTGTGGAACTGGCCGGACCACGATCTCGCCGCGCTTGAGACATCGGGAGCCACGTTCTCGATCATGAACGGCTATCTTACCGGGCGACTTGCAGATGACGAGGGCGCCGACGAACTGCTGCGTTCCGCGCGCGAGACGGCCATGGTCGGCAGGCGGCTCGGGGTAGCACGTCTTAACCTGCATGGCACCGGGCTCGGCGAGGGTGGGCTCCCGGTCCGGCCCAGCGACGTGGTGACGGGACGGATGTGGCTGAAGGCACGAGACACGCTCTGCCGCATTGCCGACATGGCGGAGGAGGAGAATGTTGTCTTCACACTGGAAAACCTCAACCTGCCGGTTGACCATCCCGGCACGCCGTTCGGACGTGCCGAGGATACTCTGGCTCTGGTCGCGTCGGTCAACCATCCGCGTCTACGCCTCAACCTCGATCTCTATCACGTGCAGATAGGCGAGGGAAACCTGATCGAAGCCTGCCGCGCCAGCCTCCCATGGATTGGCGAGGTGCAGGTTGCCGATGTGCCCGGTCGGTGCGAGCCAGGTACCGGTGAGGTAAATTACCCGATGATAGCGCGGGCACTTCACGAGATGGGGTATCGTGGGCCGGTTGGCATGGAGGCTTTTGCAAAGGGTGATCCGGAGAGGGCGCTCGAGGCATTTCGCGCCGCGTTTACGCTTCGCGGGTAAGATGGTTCCCAATCGTTAGGGCATGACCGACGACAACAACGAGCAAAGCGACACGCGCCAAGCCTCACGGCTGCCTCACAAATCCTCATGCTCCCCAAAATTGCACTTGATGGGTCCTGTTGGTCCGTTACAAGACGACGATCGTCACGAAGCAATGAATTTGGGATGTATGGCAAAAAAGGCATATAGCGGAACCTCCAAAGTCCCTCGCGCGGATGAACCTCGAGAGCGTATTGTTGCGGCCGCGCGCGAAGTATTTATCGAGCAGGGGTTCGATCTGGCGACGGTTCGCGACATCACGATGCGGGCCGACGTGAACGTTGCTGCCGTCAACTACTATTTCGGCTCCAAGGAGGAACTCATCAGCGAGGTGCTCAACCTGATGATGGAACCCTATACCCATGCCCGGATAGAGGCTTTGGAAAAATGTGAGGCCTCAGCCCGGCCGGGATTCCCGATTTTGGAGGAGGTCGTCGGGGCTCTCGTCCGACCGATGGTACAGTTCAGCCGTGATGCCTCCGGTGCCCGTCCTTTGACGCGCCTGATCCTGCAGATCCGTTCGCGGCCGCGTGAATCGACCAACCGTTTTTTCATACGCCGCGTCGATCCCGCGGTCTTCCGTTTTATCGACGCCTTCAGTCGAGCATTACCGGATATGCAGCGCCGCGATATTTTCTGGCGTTATAACTTTTCGATTGGCGCCATCATGCAGGTGCTGATCGATTCAGACCCGGCTTCGTACCGCCTCAAACAGCTGTCCGGCGGCCTTTGTGACACCGATGACGACGAAGAGATTATCCGTCAGCTCTCAGGGTTTATCTGCGCCGGATTTCAGGCGCCCGCCATCGGGCGACGATCACAATGACTAAAATATAAACTGATAGACGCAGGATATACTGCGATATCAATTAAAATACGACGTCACACAATAATATTTACGTGACTGTTATCTTCTTTCTTCAATTCGTAGAAAATTGACTGCGGCATATATTCCGATCTTAGGGAGCCTTTCTCATCGCCCCTTGAATCGCATGATTATTTTTCCAACATCGCGGACCGCTGCTTGATTATTGGGCGATTTGACCAATTAAAGTCATTGACTCCGCCTCGTCTCAAATTATGTTTCAAACACTGTTTAACATCCACGGAGTCATGCAATGACCGCAGCTGCCCCCAAGATCACCGGATCCTTCGTTGCCTTGATCACCCCATTTGACAAGTCAGGCGCTGTCGATATGGGCGCCTTCCGTGCATTGCTTTCCTTCCACGAAGAGAACAATACCTCCGCCGTCTTGATCATGGGTTCGACCGGCGAGGTATCCATGCTCTCGGCCGACGAGAAGAAGAAAATTATCGTCGAGACGTCGAAAATGAAGACGGCCAAGATGCCGATCTTCTTTGGCTGCACCGGGAACAACACCGACACTACGATTGAGAATGTGAAGTTCGCCAAGGATAACGGCGCGGACGGCGCCATCCTCGCCGCTCCAGCATATATCTGTGCTCCGGAAGCCGATATCGAAGGCTACTTCCTGGAAATCGCCGATGCGACCGACCTGCCCCTCGGGCTCTACAACAACCCGCCGCGTGTCAAGAGCGACCTGCATTGGGACCACCTGCTGCGCATCTTCAAGCATCCCAACTACGTCATTCACAAGGAATCCACCGCGCGCGTCGGCCAGGTTGCCCAGGTTCTCGCCGCCCGTCCGGATGTCTCGGTAATGTGCTGCGACAGTCCCAATCTCGGCCTCGTCGTTCCGACAATGAGCCTTGGTGGTCATGGCACCGCCAACATGGGCGGCAATATTGCCCCGGCCGAAATGGCGGTGATGTCACGTCCGTGGACGAGCTATGTCGAAGCCGAAGGCTTCCGCGACAACTATTTGAATCTCCTGCCGCTGCTGCACTACAATTACTCGGCCATCAATCCCGTGGCTGTAAAATCGCTGATGAAGGCTGTCGGACTGCCGGCCGGCGAACTGCGGCGGCCATTGACCGGCCTTGAAGGCGAGGCTCTCGCAAAGGGCATTCGCATCGTCCAGGAACTCGGCCTCGACAAGAAATACGGCTGGAAGCTGCAGCCCGCTTCGGCCTTGGCCGCCTGAGGCCCGGCCGATGGATCTCGGGATCTCCGGTCGCAATGCCATCGTTACCGGCGCAAGCCGGGGCATGGGCAAGGCAGCGGCAATGGCTCTCGCGCGCGAGAATGTGGATCTGACGATCATCGCCCGCACGCCCGACACACTGCAGGCGGCAGCCGCAGAAATCCGCGCGGTTAGCGGCGCCCGCGTCACAACCGTCGTCGGCGATATAACTACGCCTGCCGGTCGTGATGCCGTTCTGTCGGTCTGCCCAAAACCAGACATCCTGGTCAACAACGCCGATGGCGAACTGCCCGGTGATTTCCGCAACTGGTCCCGTGAGGACTGGTTGCGGGGCATCGATCGGATGATGTTGACACCGATCGACATGATGCGTCTGACCGTGGACGGAATGATGGAGCGCGGGTTCGGCCGTATCGTCAATATCGTGTCGCGTAGCGTCAAGATCGCCCAGGCCGAGCTTGGCATGTCGAATGCGGCACGCTCGGGCCTCGTCGGTTTCGTCGCTGGCCTGGCTCGACAGACGATCGCCAATAATGTGACGATCAACAATATTCTCCCCGGCATTGTCGCTTCGGATGGCCAGCGGCAGCATGTCGAGGTGCTTGCCCAGGAAAGTGGTCGCTCTTTCGACGAAATCTGGGCCGCCCGTGCGGCGCAGAATCCGGCCGGCCGCTACGGACGCCCTGAGGAAATTGGCGCCTACATTGCCTTTCTCTGCTCGGCGAATGCCGGCTTCGTCACCGCTCAAAATCTGCTGATCGATGGCGGGCAATATCCCGGAACGTTTTGACGGTCAGAATGAAGCAGAGTACCTCCCGCGGCGCACCCGGGGAAAAATATGCCGATGCGTACAATGACTTTCGACTGCATAAATCCCTCTTGGAGCTAGAAGGAATCCATCCATGAACCGCTTAGGAACAGCATTGCTTTCTCTGTCGATGACGCTGCCGGCGGCCGGCCTCGCCAAGGCGGACGACTATCCCAGCCGGCCTGTCTCGATTGTCGTGCCTTATCCACCTGGCGGTGCGGTCGATGGCGTCGCGCGCGTTCTTGCTGCCGCGCTTTCGGTCAAGACCGGCAAGACGTTCGTGGTCGATAACCGTGCGGGCGGCGCCGGCGGCGTGGTCGGTTCGTCCGATGTGGTCAAGGCCGCTCCCGATGGCTACACCCTGCTGCTGAACGCGTCCATCCATGTGGTCACGCCGCTGATCAACAAGAACGTGCCTTTCGATGTCGTCAATGACTTCACCCATATCAGCGGCATCGCGGCCGGCCCGCTGCTCGTCACCACCAATCCGTCGGACAAGGCGAACACGCTGAAGGAATTCTTCGCCGAGGTGAAGGCAGATCCGGATTCCTACAATTTCGCCACGTCGGGTTACGGCTCGGCCGGTCATCTGGCTGTGGAAGTCCTGAAGGGCGAAGCTGGCGTCGATACTGAAGTGGTCACCTACAAGGGGGCCGGCCCGGCACTTACCGACATGATCGGCGGCCAGGTACAACTGATCGCCGATCCGATCCTGTCGTCCCTGCCGCATGTCAAGGCAGGCCGGTTGAAGCCGCTTGCGGTGACCAGCCTGACCCGCTCGCCACTCGCCCCGGATGTCCCGACCGTTGCCGAGAGCGGCATGCCTGCACTGGAAATGCTCTCCTGGTACGGCGTCTGGGGGCCGAAAAATCTTGATCCAAAGGCGGCGGAATATCTCGGCAAGATTCTGCAGGATGTTGTCACCTCCGCTGAATTCAAGGACAAGCTGACGGTCTTCGGCTTCGAGCCGATGTACAAGGACAGCGCCGGTCTCAAAACCTTCGTGGTTGACGAGACAAAGCGGTACAGAGAGATCGTCAAGACAGCCGGCATCAAGGTGGAATGAAGATGACGACGGCTCCGAAAACCACGCAACATTCGGAGCCTTCGGCAGATCGGCGCCATGTCGCAGCCCATTGGGGGTTCTACACTCATGACGGCTTGCATGGCGCCATTCGTCCGATCGCGGGCGATCCCGATCCTGTTCAGTTCGGCAAGGAGCTTCCCGCCGACAGGCTTGCGCCATGCCGCATCCTCAAGCCAGCCGTCAGGCGATCCTTCCTTGAAAAGGGACCGGGCTATCGTGCCGGGCGGCGGGGGGCCGAGGCATTTGTCGAGGTTTCCTGGGACGAAGCACTTGAACTGGTTGCCGGCGAAATCCGCCGCGTCAGGGACGAGCATGGCAGCGGCGCGATTTTTTCCGGCTCCTATGGCTGGTCGAGCGCCGGGCGATTTCATCATGCGCAAAGCCAGCTGAAACGCTTTTTCAACATGAATGGCGGTTCCGTTCGTTCCGTCCAGACCTATAGTTATGCCGCCGGCGAGGTCATCCTGCCGCACATCATCGGTTCTACCGATGGACTGGTCTCCGGCCACAGCCCATGGAGCCAGATCGTCGGCCATGCGGAGCTGATCGTGATGTTCGGCGGCACGCCGCTTCGCAATGCTCAGGTCAATGCCGGGGGCGTTTCGCGCCATGAAACCCGTCAGGGTCTGCTGGACTGCAAAGACGCAGGCGCCCATTTCATCAACATCGGGCCGGTCCGGGACGATGCCGCAGACGAGTTCGGAGCCCAATGGATGGCTTTGAGACCGGGGACTGACGCCGCCCTGCTGCTGGCCATCGCCCACGTGCTGATCGAGGAGGATCGCCACGACGCGGCGTTCATCGAACGCTACACCGTCGGCTTCCAGACATTGCGCGATTATCTGTACGGCAAGGTGGACGGTGTCATCAAGGATGTCGCTTGGGCAGCCGGTATTACCGGCCTTGCCGCGCAGGACATCCGCACTCTTGCGCGAAATATGGCATCACGAAAAACCTTCATCATGATGGCATGGGCGCTGCAACGCGCCGACCATGGCGAACAGGCCTATTGGGCGGTCATCGCGGTGGCGTCGCTGCTGGGTGGCATCGGCCTGCCCGGCGGAGGATTTGGTTTCGGTTATGCATCCGTATCGGGCATCGGCCAGCCGGCGCCGGCCGTGAAATGGCCCTCGCTACCACAAGGGCAGAACCCGGTTTCCGACTACATTCCGGTCGCCCGAATTGCCGACATGCTGCTTTCGCCGGGAGCGGAATACGACCATGACGGCAACAAACGGATCTATCCGGATATAAGGCTGATCTATTGGGCCGGCGGCAATCCCTTTCACCATCATCAGGATCTTAACCGACTGGTAGAAGCCTGGCAGAAGCCCGAAACGATCATCGTTCACGAGCACTGGTGGAATGCCCACGCGCGGCATGCCGACATCGTGTTGCCGGCCTCGACATTCCTGGAGCGCGACGATCTGGTTGCAAGCGGCCGCGATAGTTTTCTCGGATATTCGACACATGCGGCGATACCGCCTGCGGAGGTATTCTCGGATCACGAAATCCTGCGCCGCATCGCGGCACGGCTGGAGACCGAAGCGGCGTTCACTGGTGGATTGAGCGAAGCCGAGTGGCTGGAGAAGCTTTACGCCGACGCGCGGGCGAACGCCGCGTCAAACGATATTTCCTTGCCGGATTTTTCCACCTTCCGGAATGCGGGACTGATCGAGGTGGAAAGCCAAAACGCCGGCACGCCTTTCCTTGCTGCGTTTCGTGCGGACCCGTTAGCCCATCCGCTGCATACCCCGTCCGGTCTGATCGAGCTTTCCTCGAAGCTCATTGCCAGCTTCGGCTATGCCGATTGCCCCGGCCATCCGGCGTGGGTGGAACCCGTCGAATGGCTGGGCGCTAAACTGGCGGGAACCTATCCACTGCATCTCCTGTCCTGCCAGCCGCATGACAAGCTACACAGCCAGTGGGACCATGCAGCACCGTCGCGCCAGACCAAAAGCGGCGGTCGTCAGCCGGTGCGCATTCATCCCGACGACGCGTCAGCTCGGGGACTGGAGCAGGGCGAGGTGGTGACCATTTCGAACGCCCGCGGTGCGTGCCTGGCGGTCGTTGCCATCACCGATGCCATCATGCCCGGCGTCGTGCAGCTGGCGACGGGCGCCTGGTTCGATCCGGCGGATCCCTCGAAGCCGGGATCGCTGGAACTGAACGGCAATCCGAATGTACTGACGCCGGATCATGGAACTTCCAGTCTCACACAGGGGCCGAGCCCGAACTCATGTCTTGTCGAGATTTCCCGCTTCATCGGCACGCCGCCGGAGGTGCGAGCCTACCGCCCGCCGGATCTGGTCCCCGATCCGCGATTGAAAGCCCCCAACGGAAAGGAATGGCCATGACCTCGCGTCTCAATCCGCAATTGATTGCAGGGCTCGTGTTCGTATTGATCGGCGCGGCTTTCCTGTTGGGCAGTCTCGATCTTTCCTATGGTACCTGGCGCAAAATCGGTCCCGGTGCATTTCCCGGCCTGGTCGCCTCGGCCCTGATTGCCATGGGGCTTATTGTCGCCTTTACGGCCAAGAAACATGACGTCGGTGCAGAACCGCCGAGCCTTTATTCCTCGAAGGTCATGTTCATCATTGCAGCGATCGTGGTGTTTGGATTGGTCGTCAGGGGAGGTGGGTTGCTTCCGGCGGTCTTCTGTTGCTGCTTCATTTCCTCGTTTGCCTCACGTCCTTTGCAGCCGGTGAAATCGGCGTTGTACGGGCTGGGACTCGGTGCGGCCTGCAGCCTCGCCTTCATCAAGGGGCTCGGCATGCCGATCGCGATCATCGGCCCCTGGTTCGGACTTTAGGGAAGATCACATGGAGACGCTGAACGCCCTGCTTCTTGGCTTTGACCAGGCAATCCTGCCGACCAATCTGTTTTGGTGCCTGATGGGCACGCTGCTCGGGACCCTTGTCGGCGTCCTGCCGGGCCTCGGGCCAGCTGCCACCATGGCCATCCTCCTGCCTTTCACCATCGGCCTTGAACCGGTGACGTCGCTGATCATGATGGCCGGCATCTATTACGGTGCGCAATATGGGGGTTCGACCACGGCTATCCTTCTCAATCTGCCCGGCGAAGCATCGTCCGTGGTTACAGCGATCGACGGCTACAAGATGGCCCGCAACGGACGCGCGGGCGTGGCACTCTCGACGGCGGCGATCGGCTCATTTTTTGCCGGCACCGTCGCCACGCTGTTGCTGGCATTGTTTGCACCCTCGCTTGCCGAAATTGGATTGCTGTTCGGCCCCGCGGAGTACTTCTCGCTGATGATCCTCGGGCTTGTCGCCTCCATCGTGCTTTCGCGCGGCTCGCTGCCGAAGGCACTTGCCATGGTCTTCATCGGCATTCTGGTCGGCCTTGTCGGCCAGGACGTGCAAACTGCCGCTCCGCGCTTCATGCTCGGTTTTGAAGAGATGTCGAGCGGTATCAATTTCGTCGTGGTGGCAATGGGATTGTTCGGCATTGGCGAGTTGATCAAGGATCTGGAAACCCCGGAAAGCCGTACCGCCATCAACGCACCTTTCTTCTCGATGTTTCCTTCGCGGGAAGACTGGCGCCGGATGGTTGCTCCCATCCTTCGTGGCACCGGGATCGGTTCCGTGCTGGGCCTCCTGCCGGGCGGAGGCGCGCTTCTCGCGGCCTTCGCCGCCTATGCCATCGAGAAACGCGTTGCCAACCCGCCCGAAGGTTTCGGCGGTGGTGCGATCGAAGGCGTGGCATCGCCCGAGAGTGCCAACAATGCCGGCGCACAGACCTCCTTCGTCCCGCTGCTCACGCTTGGCTTGCCGGCCAATGCCGTCATGGCTTTGATGTTCGGCGCCCTGATCATGCAGGGTATCGCACCCGGTCCGACGCTGATTTCCGAGCACCCTGACGTGTTCTGGGGCGTCATCGTGTCGATGTGGGTAGGCAATCTCATGCTGCTGGTCTTGAACCTGCCGCTGATCGGCATCTGGACGCGCTTGCTGACGATGCCTTTCCACTATCTCTTTCCGGCTATCGTCGTGTTCTGCTCGATCGGCGCCTTCTCGCTCAACAACTCGGTCTTCGATCTTTGGCTGCTTGGAGGCTTCGGCGTCGCGGGCTACATCTTCGCCAAGCTCGATTGCGACCCGGCACCACTGGTGATGGGCCTCATTCTCGGGCCGATGATGGAAGAAAATTTCCGCAGGGCCATGTTCCTCGCACGTGGCAATCCCAGCATATTTGTCGATCGTCCGATTTCGGCAGGTCTGCTTGTCCTCGCGGTGCTTGCCATCGCGATGGTCGCCCTGCCGAAGATCAAAGCCGTCCGCGAAGAGGCATTTCAGGAATGAACCAGCTTATTCCGGATACGCAGAGTGAAATGCCATGCATGTAGTGGTCATCGGAGCCGGTATCGTCGGTGCATCGACGGCACTCGAGCTGTTGAAAGACGGGCACGAGGTCACCATCGTCGAGCCGGAACAGCCCGGCGGTCGCCACGCCGCGAGTTATGGCAATAGCGGCTGGCTGAGCCCCGCTTCGATCATCCCGATGTCGATGCCGGGCCTCTGGAGGAAGGTGCCCGGCTATCTTGCAGATCCGTCCGGACCGCTGACCATCCGCTGGCGACATCTGGTGCGTCTCGCGCCTTGGCTGCTCCGGTTCATGCTGGCCGGCTCGACTGCAGCCAAGGTCGAAAGGACCGCGAGAATTCTGGCAAGCCTCCTGCACGATGCTCCGGCTCGGCATGAGGTGCTGGCAGAAAAAATCGGACGGCCGGATCTCATCCGACGTAAGGGGCTGCTCTACGTATACCCGGATCGCGCGGCTTTCGAGGCTGAGGCATTTGCATGGCGCCTGCGGCGCGACAACGACGTTTCCTATCGGGAGCTATCCTCGGCCGAACTGTATGAACTCGAGCCGAATCTTGCAGCCCGCTACTCCTTTGCTGCCTTCGTCGAGGATGGCGGTCATTGTGCGGATCCGGGAGGCTACGTCGCAGCGATCGTGGATCATGCGGTGTATCTCGGCGCCCAGCGCATCAATGCAAGGGCGACCGGTTTCAATCTTGCCGGTAACCGGCTTTCTGGTGTCCGGACAGGGGCGGGCATCGTGGCATGTGACAAGGCCGTCATCGCGGCCGGCATACACTCAAAAAATCTTGCGGCCCTGGCCGGTGACACAATCCCGATGCAGAGCGAGCGCGGTTATCACGTCGTCATTCCCTATGACCTGGCCAGAGGGGAGATGCCGATCATGCCAAGCGACGGCAGGATGGGCAACAATCCGACTCTTGCCGGACTTCGCATTGCAGGGCAGGTCGAGTTGGCAAGCGTTGAGGCAAGACCGAATTGGAGCCGCGCCGAAATCCTGCTGAAACACGCGAAAGAAACCTACCCGGCACTGTCGGGCATATCCGAAGACAGGAATATCGATCGGTGGATGGGTCATCGTCCCTCGACCGCGGACGGCCTTCCGGTGATCGGTTATTCAAAGTCTTCCGAGGACATCGTTCACGCGTTTGGCCACGGTCATGTCGGCCTTGCCGCCGGACCGGTTAGCGGCGCGCTTGTTGCGGGCCTGATCGCTAGGCGGGAATGTGCCATCGATCTATCAGCGCTGTCTGCCGCCCGTTTTCGGTAGTCTGCAATCTGCAGGTCCGGTACCGCGGGCGTTCGTTGCCCACGTCCCGCGGCCGGTGGGACATCTCATATTAACGAGCGCTGATCACGGTCGGTGCGCGCCATGAAAACATCGAGGTGACGACCTCTCGACGGCTACGCAGGAAAGCCGCGCCCGAGCATCCGCCCCCGGCGACACGAAATGCCAGTCGCCCAAAATTCGCTCTGACTAAACCAAAAACCCTGATACAGATGAAGGACAACGACATGACCTGAACCATGAAGCCTAATTTTCTCACAGTATCCGCTGGTACCGGCAGCTTGGTTCTAAAGGGCCTGGCATCACCCATTCGAGTCAACATTCTCCAGCTTCTCCATGATCGGGGAAAGCTAAACGTCAATGAAATCAGCGCCGCCTTGTCGCTGCCGCAGTCGACAGTTGCGGTGAACATTCTGACCCTTGAGGAGGCCGGTCTTATCGAGACCTCTTCCGTCAAGGCGACCAAAGGCAATCAGAAAGTTTGCAGCGCAAAATACGACGAAATCATCGTCCGGTTCGACACTGCTGAAAAAGCAACCAGAAACAGCCAGGTCGAGGTCGCGATGCCTCTCGGGCTCTACACGAGCTGCGAAGTTTCGGCACCATGCGGGCTCTGCTCGCCCGACGGGGTCATAGGCCTACTGGATGTTCCCGATTTTTTTCTGGACCCCGGCAGGGTGCAAGCCGCGCTGATCTGGTTCGGGCGCGGCAATGTCGAATACAAGTTTCCGAACAACGCCAAGCTTGTGAAGTCGGCGGTCGAGGCGATCGAATTCTCCATGGAACTGTCGTCTGAAGTGCCCGGGACGAACGTCAACTGGCCTTCCGACATAACGCTGTGGATCAACGAACATCGCATCGGCACCTGGACGTCACCCGGAGACTATGGTGACAAGCGCGGGGTCTATACGCCACAGTGGTGGAAGCTTGAAGGCTCTCAATACGGAAAGCTGAAGACTTGGCGCGTGACCAAGCAGGGATCCTTTATCGATGGCGTGTCGATCTCCAACGTCACGGTCGACGATATCGGCTTGGCCGACCATCATTCGATCAGGATGAAAATCGGCATTGAAGAAAATGCCCCCCACCCAGGGGGCATCAACATCTTCGGTCGCGGCTTCGGCAACTACGATCAGGACATCATCATGCGGCTCCATCTCGCATGACGACGGCTGGGGCGAGCACGATCCGTACTCGACCTCGTTTCACAGGGAAGCGCCAAACCGAACCACGTTCCATGACGCCGGGGGAACAGTGACCGTGACACTGCCACTCGTCACCTCTATGTCCGTCAGATTGCGAGGGGCCACGTTGTCCGGCTCATTCTTGGTATTGCTCGCCTTGAGGTCATGGTGATGCAGCGAATGTGCTCGCTGCAGCTTTAGCCCGCCAAAGCCGGTTGCCGCGATATCAATCTGCATATCGTCGGAAAGATGCCGGTTCAGGATGAAGAGGGTGACTGTCTTGTTCTCTTCCGAATGCACCGCCGAGAACTTGAGGTAGGGAACCGAGTCGACCCTGTCGTACAGGTCTTCCGTGTGCGTGGGGTCGTAGTAGCGTGTGGCATAGGTCGGCGTATCCACGCGAGTTCTGAGAACGCTGCCCCTGCCAAGATTGCTGAAGTCCGAGAAGGGCCAAAAGATCGTTTGCCGCCAGGCGGGACCACCGGTTTCCGTCATGATGGGGGCGATGGCGTTCACAAGCTGGGCGAGGCATCCAGCCTTGACGCGATCGGCGTGGTTGAGGAGCGAGATGCATGCGCCCCCGAAGGCAAGCGCATCCTGCATGTCGTATTCCTCCTCCAGGATGGGTGGAGCAGCGGGCCATCCTTCCTTGACGCGGTTATGTTCGCCGCGCCGGGTGCGATACCAGACATTCCACTCGTCGAAGCTCAGCATGATGCGCTTGCGTGAGCGACGGCGCGCCGCGACGGCATCGGCGATCGAAACCACTTCTTCGATGAAGCTGTCCATCAGGTCAGGACTTGCGAGGAACGAGGGCGTATCGTCGGCATAGTTGTTGAGATAGGTGTGCAGCGATATGAACTCGACATGATCGAACGTGTGTTCGAGGACGATCCTTTCCCATTCGCCATATGTCGCCATTTTTCGTCCGGAGGATCCGCAGGCCGCCAGTTCGATGGTCGGATCGGTCATCCGCATCATCTTTGCGGTCTCGGCGGCGATGCGGCCGTATTCTTCGGCAGTCTTTGCCCCCATCTGCCAGCCGCCGTCCATCTCGTTGCCCAGGCACCAGAATTTGATGTCGTGCGGTTTTTTCCAGCCGTGCTGCTGGCGAAGGTCGGAAAGATGAGTGCCGGAAGGATGATTGCAGTATTCGAGCAGGTGGCGGGCTTCGTCGGGTCCGCGCGTCCCGAGGTTGACAGCCAACATAGGTTCGATGCCGGCGACCCGGCACCAGTCCATGAATTCGTTGGTCCCGAAATGATTGGTGTCGACGGATTTCCATGCCAGGTCGAGGCGACGTGGGCGCTGCTCGACCGGCCCCACTCCATCCTCCCAATTGTAACCGGAGACGAAGTTGCCGCCGGGATAGCGCATGATGGTTGGGTTGAGCTCGCGCACGAGTTGCAGAACGTCGCGCCTGAACCCCTTCTGGTCAGCCGTGGGATGACCAGGTTCGAAAATGCCGCCATAGACACAGCGGCCAAGATGCTCGATGAACGCGCCGAACAGGCGGTTGTCGGTTTCACCAATGGTAAAGTCCCGGTCGAACCGGGCTTGGGCCTTGATCATCTCAATCTCACTTTGCTTTCAGGAAACGGCTAATTGCCGCTGATGGGATTGCGGCTCTGTCTCCAGGGCGGTTGGAAGGGGCGATGCGCGCTTGCTTTGAGGCAGCGCTGTCAGTTTCTCGCTTTGCCGGCTTGGTCGGCTTCAAATTGACCCCCATGGATTTGGTGTTGCCCCAGTTGGCGGCCGGGTTGGTGCAAGGCTTGGAGGCTCGGGACACCGGCCCAATGCGCCATGTGCATGGTCGCGAAGACATTGTAGGCCGTGAGCGAAATGATCGGCATCTCTTCGGCGGCCAACTTCAGATAATCGAGACCGGTTTTCCCGTCGCAAGGGAATTGTCCCAGACACCGTCGATGCCAAGATCGGGGTCGATATGCCAAAAGTTTTCCATCACGTTCTGATGGAGACCCGTCGTCCGACCGCGAGCATTGATAGCCCAATGTTGAACCATCCGGCATTTTTCGATTGCACCTTCCGGATTTCCGGGAATCAGCAGCTGTTCTCGGGGCAAATCGTTGCTCGGCACTTGCCCAAGCGCCGGCCTTGTCGCGGGAAATATGCCCGCGAGCCACATAAGTGTTCTTCTCGAAAGCATGCCGTTATCCTCCCAGTTCCAGCGTGCTAATCGGCTATCCGAATGCACGGATTCTGCCTGCGCGGCTGCGAATGTCAACCGAATTTGTGATTTATATCATATCTTATGGTACACTACGTTGATGTGCGGACTAGTGGCGGCTTTTGGCCGACTGCCTCTGATTTGGGATGAATAGCAACTCAGCCACGGCGATGGCTGAATCTGTGTCGCCCTCGAGGTAGAGTTACCATCCGAGTCGGCCGACCAAGGATTGAAGGTACACAGCATCCGAACCCGCCGCGGCTGCGAATAGGGGGCAGCCAACGCAACTGCCGCGTGGCCGCCAAGTCAGCGACATACCGCATGGGAGGTGTGCTGACTCTTAGGCGGGCTCGGCTGTCAAGACCCCAAACCGGAGCGGGGCAAATATGCCCCATGCCCTCCGAGGACCATCGGATGAAGATGAAACCGCGTCCGCAATGATATGCTATATCACGTTGTTATTTCACTCGATTTTTTAGATTCCCGACCCGTCGAACTGCTGGGTGTCATTGCCCTCCCACGGTGAGGGCAGCGAGAGGCGATTGAGGTTGGCCGAGGGCATCGGCATCCAACACTTCAATTCCGGCTCAGCATATTCGATGACGTGCCCGGGCGAGGAGTCAGAGGCTCGCCAGCCTTCTCCTCCGAACTGATCGCCATTCGACCAATATGCGAGATCAACTTCTGCTGGCCCCTGTTCGGAAGGGCGGATCGTGACCAGGATCCGGCTGCCGTCTCTCGGTGCGCTTGCCATGTGGCGCCAGCGGTCTTTCTCGTCCATGGTTTTTTCCTCCTGCCTTGCCGCGGGTTGCACTCCTGCCTTGCCGCGGGTTGCAACTGTCGCTTCGCCATCGAAGGCGGTCAACTCAAACTTTGCAGAACCCTGTCGATTCACCACTGACGCCGGTCGATCAAAGGCAGCACGCGAGATCGGATATGTTGGTGGCGGTCTTTCCCAACTTTATCAACTCGGGTTTCGCTACCCGGCTGAAGATCGTCATCCTTGCTCCCAACGTTGGCATTGACCAGAACGTCGAGAGGCGAGAGTGTCGCATCTCTAACTGGCCCAACTCTCGCATTACTAAATAGCCGTGTGAGTTCACGCTGAACCGCGACTTTTGTAGCTCAGCAAGCTAGCCGGCATGTCTGATCTGCGCGAGCAGTTTCTTGCGGAAGACTTCTGCCGGTGTTCGATAGCCAAGGCATTTGCGGGGTGTTGCGTTGAGCCGGTTGCAGATCTCGATCAGATCGGCATCTGTGACCGACAATGGATCGACTTCTCTCGAAAGCCATTTCCGGACCCGGCCATTGGTATTCTCGACGGTGCCTTTCTGCCACGGCGATTGCGGGTCGCAGAACCAGGTTTGGGTGCCGATGCTCGCCTGCAGATAAGGCCAGTCCGTGAACTCTGTGCCACGATCGAAGGTGATCGAGCGGCGGGCTAGATGGGGTAGGGCCTTGAGGGCCTGTATCAGACCGTCCATGACCGGACGTGACTGACGGTCGTTGTTACGCAGGAAGATCGCAAATCGACTCACGCGCTCCACGAGCGACGTGACATTAGCCTTTCCAAACTTCTTGCGGAACTGGATGAGATCGCATTCCCAGTGCCCAAACTGTTTGCGGTCGGCGACAGTGTCGGGACGTCGCAGAATGTTCAGATCCGAGCTAAAGCGTTGACCGTGCTTGCGTCTGGCGTGTCTTGGCCTGCGTCTGGCACGACGTTCCGGCAGGTGTCGCCACAGCTTGATCGCCTGGCCGTCGGCCGAGTATGCGAATTTGTAGATCGTCTCGTGGCTCACCGAGATCGGATGGTGCTCCAGACGCATCCGTCCGGCAATCTGCTGCGGTGACCATCCGTGTACGATCCGCTCGATCACCGATTGCCGGACATGCGAGTAGCGCGCGAGCTTGCGCAGCTTCAAGCGGCGTTCACAGGCCATCTGATGCGCTGTCACGCAGTAGTACCCGCTGAGATCAGGAACTTCCTTGTCGACGAATATGTTGCGCCGGACTTCGCGAAAAATCGTCGAACGATGCCTTCCGAGCTTCTCTGCAATGGCGTCAATACTGAGCCCCGCCGACCTCCAACGGGAATTCTTACGGCGTTCGTCCAATCCAATCTGAGAGTAGGTGCGCTTCATTGCATCGTCCTTGCAATTGATAACCTATTGGGATCATTAGCAAGTCGCACTTCATTCTAGAACCCACCCCGCTGCGCGCCAAGATCACATAAGGTGAATTATGGAACTCGCTGTCGGAAAGTCGGGACGTCCGCGGCGATCATTGATCGCTATGCGCCGCTCCATCGGCAGGTCGTCGCCGGCACCACTGGTGAAGCCATCCATGCATTTTTCCGGTCCGCCTCGTTCGGACAATACATCGCACCGGCTTTGACCGCACGTGCTGAAAGTCCGCCGGCCAAAATAACGGCTCCAGCCGCCAGCACAAAAGTCAGTTTCTTCAAAAGCATAGTCTCCTCCCATTGCTTTCAGGAAATGCCGCGCCCCCCGGGCCGCGGCAGGTTCTTATGCGGCGTCCCCCGCTCCTTTGCCCACCGGCGCAAGCCCTCCCTTGTTGAACGAGGCAAACGTGACCTTCATGGCCTGCGGATCTGCCTTGAGGCCGGTGAACAGCTCCAGTGCGCGGACTGCCTGGAAGATCGCCATCGGCTCCCCGGAAAGTGTCCGCGCTCCCAAGGCCCCCGCCGCACGCAGAAGCTCGGTTTCCAGCGGAAAATAGATGATGTCGGCAACCCACATCTCCGCGTTGAGAAAGGATGCCGGTACGGCCATGCCCGGAGATTTCGCCATGCCGATCGGTGTCGCATTGACGAGCCCGTCGAACCTCTCGTGCTCGACGTCGCCAAAATGCCTCGCCGTCGCGCGGTCCGTTCCGAATTGGGCTGCAAGCTTGGCGGCAAGCTCATGCGCCCGGCCGGAATCGACATCGCTGATGACAAGATGCGCCACGCCCAGCTGCATCAACGCCTGGGCCACCGCGCTGCCGGCACCGCCGGCGCCCATCTGCAAGACACGGTCGCGGGGCACATCCGACATGTTTCGGCGAAACCCCTCGGCAAAGCCGTAGAGGTCGGTATTGTGGCCAAACCGTTTGCCTTCGCGGAAGACGATAGTATTGACGGCGCCGAGACGACTTGCGTTTTCCGAAAGCGCATCGAGATGCGCAAGGGCCGCCTGCTTGTAAGGGAAAGTCACGTTCAGCCCCGCGAAGCCCGCGGCTTCCGCAGCCCAGATGATATCTGCAAGCGATCGCCTGGAAAAGGCCGGCGTGTCGGTATCGAGAAGCTTGTAGATATAACGCAGGCCTTGGCGCGCGCCCTCTACCTCGTGCATCAGAGGCGTGCGCGACAGCTGGATGCCAGCCCCCAAAAGGCCGACGACGACACCCTTGCCAATACCGGCTCCCGGTGACGGTTGCGCACCGCCATAGCCGGATTCCTCCGCCGTCATGGGTTTCCCCTCCCCGTGGTGAAGCGCTCCATCGCCCCCCCCGCAGCCTGTCGGCGTTGGGTCCCTCCAGTCGAAGTGCGCTCTGTTCACTCGGGCTACTATGTACGAACTCGTTAGTTAGATCAATTGCCCTCCAGCATCCGGTGCGTCGAAAATCCCTCGCTAGTTTCTACCGAGGGCCGCCTTGCGATCCGTAGACCGACTCTTCATCAGCTCGATATTGACGACAAGGTCGCCGAAACGATCGCCCTGGACCGCGACATGGCCTCTCAGAAGCCGCCGTGCCGTCTCGTCCTCTCCAGCGAGAATGGCGTCCACGATTGTCCTATGTTCTTCGAACGAAACTTTCATGCGGTTGCGAACCCGGAGCTGCAAGCGCCGATAGGGCCGAAGCCGCCGGTGGAGCGCGACGCACTGCTCCTTGAGGAAGCCACTACGGCTGGCTTCATAAATCGCGTGATGGAAGACCTCGTTCTCATAATAATAGGCGTCGGTGTCCTGGCTGAGCATCGCCTGCTCGCAGCGTGCATGCGCGGCGAGCAGGGCGTCCCGGTCCTCGTTGGTGTGGCGGCGCGCGGCATGCGCGCCGGCCATCCCCTCGAGTTCGGCCATCACCTCAAACATTTCAAAGACGTATTGCGGTCCCAGATCGACGACGATAGCTCCGCGGCGCGGCCGGATCTCGACCAGCCCGATCGCACCCAATTGCATCAATGCTTCGCGGATCGGTGTCCGGGAGACTGCGAAGCGGGCAGCGAGTTGGGTTTCGTCCAGGCGCTCGCCCGGTTTGAACTCTCCCGTGAGAATTCGATTTTCGATCTCGTCGCGCAGTTTGTGGAATGTGCTTGCGTCGCTCAAAATAGTCTCCGCGTACATGATGGTGGTTTACGTATACAAGATTATTGACAATGCACGCAAGATAATCGCATCATTCCGTCAATCCGGCGGGGAGGCCGGATAAAGGGAGGAATTCATGAAAAAGCTCACTCGCATGCTGAAGTTCAGCGTCGTCATCGCGGCCGGTACTCTTGCTGCATTTGGCGCCCAGGCGGAGACGGTGCTGAAGGCTTCGCATCAATTTCCCGGAGGTAAGGGAGATATCCGCGACGAAATGGTGCAGCTGATCGCCCGCGAAGTGGCGGCTGCAAACGTGGGCCTGTCGATACAGGTCTTTCCGGGATCGTCGCTCTACAAGCCCAACGATCAGTGGAACGCGATGACGCGCGGCCTGCTCGATCTGACCTCGTTCCCGCTCGATTATGCATCGGGCCGTCATCCGGAGTTTTCCGCAACGCTGATGCCGGGCCTGGTCGGCAATTTCGACCGGGCCATTCGGCTTAACGATTCCGAATTCATGAAGGACATTAAAAAGATCGTCGAGGACCAGGGTGCGATGGTCATCTCGGACGCGTGGTTGTCCGGCGCCTTCGCATCCAAGAAGAACTGCATCACCTCGCCGGACACTATCAAGGGCCAGGTGATCCGTGCTGCCGGTCCGGCTTTCGAGGAAATGCTTGCGACTGCTGGCGCTTCGATCTCCTCCATGCCGTCGTCGGAAATCTACAGCGGCATGCAGACCGGCGTGCTCGACGCCGCGAACACCTCGTCGGCGAGCTTCGTCTCGTACCGGCTCTACGAGCAGGCGAAATGCCTGACGGCGCCGGGCAAAAACGCCCTCTGGTTCATGTACGAGCCGGTACTGATGTCGAAGCAGAGCTACAACAAGCTGACGCCGGAACAAAAGAAGGCGATCCTCGCCGCCGGTGAGAAGGCGGAAATCTATTTCAACGAGGAAGTGCGCAAGGGCGACCAGGTGATGATCGACGCCTACAAGAAGGCCGGTGTCCAGGTCGTCGAAATGTCGAAGGAAGACTACGACGCCTGGCTCGAGATCGCGAAGCAGTCCGCCTACAAGAAGTTTGCCGAAAAGGTTCCAGGAGGCAACAAGCTGATCGAAAAGGCACTGGCGGTGAAGTGACCGCCTTCGCATGGGGGCGGCGCAAGAGCGCCGCCTTTCGTCTCGATATGCTGAGGACATGCCCATGATAAAGGCCTATATCAAGGCCATTGCCCAGGTCTCGCGGCTCTTCGCGCTGATCTCCACGGCGCTGATCATCGCAGCCATGCTGGTCGTCTGCCAGATGATCCTGATGCGCTATGTCTTTGCGTGGGCAACGATCTGGCAAACAGATTTTGTCGTCTTCGCTGCAACCGTCGCCATCTTTCTCGGCGCCCCCTACGTGCTGCTGACTGGCGGTCACGTGGGCGTTGATGTCGTAGAGATGATGGTGGGCGATCGCACCCGCGCCCGCCTCCAGGTCCTCGGCAGTGTCTTCGGCCTTTTGTTCTGCGCGGTCATGTTCGTCGCGGGCTGGGTGCAGTTTCATGATGCCTGGGTCGGCAACTGGAAGCATTCGAGCGTATGGGCACCACCGCTATGGGTGCCGCTTTTGGCGCTGCCTTTGGGTTTCGGCCTTCTCTGCCTTCAATATGTGGCGAAGATCCTGGCCCTTCTGACAGGCGAGACGTTGGGCGCTCCCGGTGATCAAGCCCATGCGGCCCCGCCGAGTGCTGTCCCGCCGCAGCAATCCGTTACCCCGAAGGAGGTCATGCGATGAGCCCGACTATCGCCGGATCGCTGATGATCCTCTCGCTCTTCGCGCTGCTTGGCACCGGCATGCCGATCGCCTTCGCGCTTGGCCTTGCCGCGGTCGCCGCACTCTATTTCCAGAGCGGTCTCGATATCTTCTATATTCTCGGAGACACCATGTTTTCGGGCATCGCCAATCTCGCCTATGTGTCGATCCCGATGTTCGTGCTGATGGGGGCAGCGGTCGCCTCCTCGCCTGCCGGGTCCGATCTCTATACGGCGCTCGATCGCTGGCTGAACCGCGTGCCGGGCGGGCTGGTGCTCTCCAATATCGGCGCATGTGCCATCTTTTCCGGCATGACCGGGTCATCGCCCGCAACCTGTGCCGCGATCGGCAAGATGGGTATTCCGGAAATGCTCAATCGCGGCTATCCCAATTCGGTCGCAACGGGCTCCATTGCCGCCGGCGGCACGCTCGGCATTCTTATCCCGCCATCCGTGACGCTGATCGTCTACGGGATCGCCACCGAAACCTCGATCGGCCGCCTGTTCATGGCGGGGGTCATTCCCGGCATCATGCTGACGGCAATGTTCATGGCCTGGGCGATCATCGACTGCAAGCGCAAGGGCTATGTCCTCGAGGGCGCCGGTTTGCGCTATACGATGAAGGAGCGCTTTGCTGCATTGCCGCGCATCCTGCCCTTCCTGCTCATCATAGCCGGCACGCTCTATGTGCTCTACGGCGGCGTGGCGACGCCGTCGGAAGCCGCGGGCGCGGGCGCGCTTCTCACCCTGCTTGTGGTCGTCATCGCCTACCGATTGTTCCGTTTCAAACCGGTCGCGCACATCTTCTCCTCGGCAATGCGCGAAAGCGTGATGATCATGATGATCATGGCGGCGGCTGAACTCTTCGCCTTTGCCCTCTCGTCGCTTTACATCACCCAGTCGGTCGCCACCTTCATCGCCGACCTCGACGTCAACCGCTGGGTGCTCCTGGCGATCATCAACGTCTTCCTGCTGGTTTGCGGCATGTTTTTGCCGCCGGTTGCCGTCATCGTCATGACCGCCCCGATGCTATTTCCGATCGTCACCCAGGCAGGATTCGATCCGTATTGGTTTGCGATCGTGCTGACCATCAACATGGAGGTGGGGCTGATCACGCCGCCGATCGGACTGAACCTGTTCGTTATCAATGCCATCGCACCGAAGATTCCCACGCGGGATATCCTCTGGGGGGCGCTGCCCTACGTAGTCGTGATGTTTGTCGCGATCCTGATCCTGTGCCTGTTTCCCGGGATCGCCACCTGGCTGCCCAACCAGATGCTAGGGAATGTCTGATGAACACGACATCATTCTTTGGAGACATGCTGCAAGCCATCGCCGACCGCGGCCGCAAATTCCTGTCGCCCGGTCCGCGCGTCGATGGCAACAATCCGGTCGAGGCCATGGCCGCGCTCTGCGAAGCGTTGCTCTCCGGTCGCGGCGAAGCATCCGGCATGGCGCTCGCCACCGATATCCTCGATAACTGGCGCCGGCTCGACGCCGAAGGGCAGCGCAACTTCATGCTCGTCCTTTTGTCCCGTTTCGGGCCGGACACGGCGGCTCTGGAAAAGGCGATCGACAGCTATCGCAACAACCGGTCTCCAAGCGCGCTGTTGGAATTGCATGTGGCGGCGGAGCCGCGCCGGCAGGAACTGATCCGCCGCTTCAACCTCGCCCCCAACGGTATCGCCACTTTGGTGCGGATGCGCGAGGCCCTGCTGAGGATGAAATCCCACCTGCCGGACCTTGAAGCGGTCGATTCAGATTTCGCCCATCTTTTTGCGTCCTGGTTCAACCGCGGCTTCCTGATGCTGAAGCCGATCAGCTGGTCCACGCCGGCCGATATTCTCGAAAAGATCATCCGCTATGAGGCGGTACATCACATCGGCGGATGGGAAGAACTGCGTCGTAGGCTGGCGCCACCCGACCGCCGCTGCTTCGCCTTTTTCCATCCGCAGCTCGCCGACGATCCGCTGATCTTTGTGGAGGTCGCCCTGACCCGCGACATCCCTGCCGATATCGGCGATCTCCTGCGCGAGGATCGTGTTCCGATCGCGGAAGGAGATGCCACGACGGCGGTGTTCTACTCAATATCGAATTGCCAGGACGGGTTGCGCGGCATTTCCTTCGGTAACTTCCTGATCAAGCAGGTGGTAGAGGACCTGAAGCGCGACCTGCCCAGGCTCGACACTTTCGTGACGCTGTCGCCGGTGCCCGGCTTTGGCGAATGGCTGGCGCGCGAACGTCGAAGCGAGGCGTCCGAGGCAATGACGGACGCCGACAAGAAGAAATTGGAGGTGATCGAGGAGAGCGGCTGGCCTGACAACGCCGAGCTTGCGGCGAAGGTCCAGCCAGTGTTGACTGCGGCGGCGGCCTTCTATTTCCTGAAAGCACGCAATTCCCGCGGCCGCGTGATTGACCCCGTCGCACGCTTTCACCTCGGCAATGGCGCGCGGCTGGAGCGGATCAATTTCTTGGCGGACCGTTCGCCGCGCGCCATGCGCCAGTCCCACGGGTTGATGGTCAACTATCTTTACAATTTCGACGACATCGAAAAGAACCACGAGGCGTTTGCCGCGCGCAGCGAAGTCGTGGCTTCGGCGCCCGTCCGCAAGTTGGTGCCGGCCGATCGCGCCGGCCGCAATCTGATCCCGTTCCCCGGGGGCGCGCAGTCGGACAACCAGAAAGAAAAGGGCAGCAAGGAGTTCAGCGCATGAGCAACCACCTCTTCGACGCGATCTGCTCGGAACTTCGGCCGGAATCGATCTTCATCGAAACCCTGTCCGGCGAAACGCACACCTATGAGGATATGCTCAAGACGTCCGCCCGCCTCGCCGGAGCCCTGATCAGGCTCGGGGTCAAACCCGGCGATCGCATCGCAGCCCAGGTGGAAAAGAGCCCTGAAGCATTGATGCTCTACCTCGCCTGCGTTCGGGCCGGCGCGGTCTATCTGCCGCTGAACACCGCCTATACGCTGGCCGAACTCGCCTATTTTATCGGCGATGCGGAGCCGCGCCTCGTCGTCTGCACGCCAGAGAGCAAAACGGCGCTGCTGCCGGTGGCATCCGTCAAGGGGGCCGTGGTCGAGACGCTCGACGAAAATGGCGGCGGCAGCCTGATGACGCTTGCTGGCTCGGAGAAAGACCATTTCGACAATGTCGCGCGGGGCGCCGACGATCTGGCCGCCATCCTCTACACCTCGGGCACGACGGGACGGTCGAAGGGGGCGATGCTGACGCATGACAACCTCCTCTCCAACGCTGCAACGCTGCGTGACTACTGGCGCTTCACCGGTGACGACAAACTAATCCATGCGCTGCCGATTTTCCACACGCATGGCCTCTTCGTCGCCTCGAACGTTATTCTGCTAGCCGGCGCCTCGATGGTTTTCCTGCCGAAATTCGACGCCGACCAGATCCTGTCGCTGATGCCGAGGGCAACGGTCATGATGGGCGTGCCGACCTTTTATGTCCGGCTCGTCCAGAGCAAGGATTTGACGCCGGAGCGCACATCAAACATGCGGCTTTTCATTTCGGGTTCCGCACCGCTTCTGGCCGAAACCCATCGCCAGTTCGAGGCGATGACCGGTCATCGCATTCTCGAGCGCTACGGTATGACCGAAACCAACATGAACACGTCGAACCCCTATGACGGCGAGCGCGTGGCCGGCACTGTCGGGTTCCCGCTCCCGGGCGTTTCGTTGCGGGTCACCGAACCCGGAAGCGACAGGCCCGTCGCCGACGGCGAGACGGGCATGATCGAGGTCAAGGGCCCGAACGTGTTCAAGGGCTACTGGCAGATGCCGGAAAAGACAGCGGCGGAATTCCGAGCCGACGGCTACTTCATCACCGGTGATCTCGGCATGATCGACGAGAACGGCTATGTCCATATCGTTGGGCGCGACAAGGATCTGGTGATCTCCGGGGGGTACAACATCTATCCGAAGGAGGTCGAAAGCGAAATCGATCAGCTGCCCGGCGTCTTCGAAAGCGCCGTCATCGGCGTGCCGCATCCCGATTTCGGCGAAGGCTTGACGGCTGTGATCGTCCGCGACGGGTCTTCCGCTCTCGAAGAGAAAGATGTCCTGAATGCACTCCAGGACAGGATCGCGCGTTATAAGCAGCCCAAGCGCGTTCTGTTTGTCTCCGAACTGCCACGCAACACGATGGGCAAGGTGCAAAAGAATGTGCTGCGCAAGACCTATGCCGGGCTTTACCAGGCGTGAGCCGCATCCCTTGCGCCTACTATGGTCTCTGCGTCGATCAGGGGGAACAGCCCGAAGACGTCATCATTCGCACCGCCCGTGTCAGTAAAGTGTTCCTGGATGTCGCCGACGGTGTCCTGATCGAATATCCCATCGAGCACATAGGCCGCCTCGCCTTCCGTCGGACGGATGGGCGGGACGGTTTGAGATCAGCGGCTGTCGATGAAATCTTAGTCGCCTTCAACGAATATTTCCTCACGACGTTTACGAACGACGGATAGGGCCGGCGCAACAATCAGCAGCAGAGCGATGACGAGCATCGTAGCGCTGATAGGACGATCGAGGAAGACCGTGGGACTGCCGCGGGACAAGAGCAGGGCACGACGAAGATGCTCCTCCATCATCGGTCCGAGAATAAAGCCGAGCAGCATCGGCGCGGGCTCGCAACGCAGTTTAACGAGCAAATACCCCATGACACTGAAAAGTAGCAGCATCCAGACATCGAACATGGAGTTGTTGAAACTGAAAACACCAATGCAGGTGATGACCACGATCGCTGGAAAGAGAAGGTGGTAGGGAAAGGTAAGGAGCTTGACCCAGAGACCGACCAGCGGAAGGTTCAGCACGACCAGCATCGCGTTGCCGATCCACATGGATGCGATCAATCCCCAGAACAATGCTGGCTGCTCGGAGATCACATTCGGCCCAGGTTGAATGCCGTGGATCATCAAGGCGCCAATCATGAGAGCCATGACCGGATTTGAAGGCAGTCCCAGCGTCAGCATGGGGATAAACGAGGTCTGCGCGCCAGCATTATTGGCCGCTTCCGGCCCGGCCAGCCCTTGCAGCACGCCCGTGCCGAACTTTTCGGGCTCGCGTGAAATCTTCTTCTCGATTGCATAGGACGCGAACGACGATAGCGTCGCGCCGCCGCCGGGCAGGATGCCGAGAATGGAACCGATCGCGGTTCCACGCAGGATCGAGCCCAGCGCCTCGCGGAGCCGTGAGAGCCCCGCCGCAAGGCCGGTGACCTGGGTAACGGCAGTTTGCTGTTCGGATCGATCTTCCAGGTTTCGCAGAACTTCTGCCACTGAAAACAGCCCCATGGCGACCGCCACGATTGCTATTCCGTCATAGAGCTTCAGCGCGCCGAAGGTGTAACGCTGGACGCCCGATGTGACGTCGGTCCCGACCAGACCAAGAAGAAGGCCGAGAACGGCCATCGCGACCGCCTTCAGTACGGAACCGTTCGCAAGAGCAATCGCCGCGATCAGGCCCAACACCATCAGGGAGAAATATTCGGCTGGGCCGAATAAAAGTGCAGCCTTCGCCAACGGCGGCGCAAGGAGCGCGATGATGACGGTCGCAATCGTGCCAGCGATGAACGATCCCATCGCCGCCATTGCCAGGGCTTCGCCCGCCCTCCCCTTCCTGGCCATCTGATATCCATCGAGCGCGGTGACGACGGAGGAGGATTCACCAGGGGTGTTGATCAGGATCGCCGTTGTCGATCCGCCGTATTGAGCGCCATAGAAAATGCCGGACAGCATGATGAAACCCGACACCGGCGGCAAGCCAAACGAGAGCGGCAGAAGCATCGCCACCGTCGGCGCCGGCCCAAGCCCCGGCAGGACACCGATCAACGTCCCAATCAGAACACCGGCAAAACAGTAGAAAAGGTTAAGCGGCGAAAGAGCAGTTTCAAACCCAAGCGCGAGATGCGAGAGAAGCTCCATCTCAACCTCCAAACCAGGTGCCGACGGCGTAGAAAGGCAGTCCGAGGCCGACACGGAAGATCAGGTCGGAGCAAACGGTGGTTCCCGCTGCGAGGGTCAGTGCCGATCTCCAGCGGAACTGGGGGCTGGCCGACGCCGCAAGCACGACGACCACCGGGAGGATGATGTAGCTCCCGACCGGCTGCATCAGAGCAGCAAAGATCGCGATTGACGCAAGCACGCGCGTCATTGGCCCAACCCTTGGCATGTGAAAACTTTCATCGGCAAGAAAGCTTTTCGCAAAGACCGTGATGCCGAGAATAATTAGAAGGCTTGAGAGAATGACGGGAAAGAAGCCTGGTCCGATCCGCAGCATCGAACCGAATCCAAAATCCAGCCCGAGCCACAGGAACGTCACCCCCATCAAAATGAAAATTAGCCCTGCCAGCCGGTTTATGCCAATCGATATGTTCATGTTCGCAACTACTCCGATCCCTCGCTGCATTTGCGGCTCGGTCTAAACGCCGCCGACGACGACCGACGGATCCTGCAAAGGCGGCGCGGGAAAATGCAGCCCTCGCTGGCCCGAAAGCCCGCGATTTGGCGCTACCGCCTTGACCGGAACAGGGACACCGACAAAGTCGCCGTCGCGCACCGCCTCCAGATCTGATCCGTAAAGTTCTTCTCTCAGCCGCCGCTTCAGCATGAGCAGGACCTCCGCATAGATACCGTTCTCGCTTTGGTCCACCATCTCGTTGGGGTCCGTGTCCAGATCGAACAACTGGAAACGAGAGCCAGCCGGATACCAGATGAGCTTGTGGCGCCCGTCATGCACCATGCGCATCGCCTTCGGTCCGGACAGGGCCTCGCCGTAAAGGAAGTCCCGGCGCTTGTCCGACAACATGGACCGGCCCTCGCATGTCTCGGGAACCGGCAGACCGGCCAGCGCCAGCAGCGTCGGCATGATGTCCTGCAACCCGACCAGCCGGTCATCCACCGTTCCTGCCGGAATCCGTCTATCGGAAGCCGTTCCGACAAGGATCATGGGAACATTCGCCGAGCCCTCGTACATCAGGCGCTTGGCGTAGAAGCCGTGATTGCCCAGCATGTCGCCATGATCGCTGGTGATTAGAACGATCGTGTTGTCGAGAATATGCTCCTCGCGCAGGGTGCCGATCAGAATGCGTATCTGGTGGTCGATATGGGTGCACAGCGCATAAAATGCTCGGCGCATATCGGCGAGCTGCTCAGCCGGCAGCCTGGCCCAATAATCGCGCGTCAGTTCTAGAGGATAGGGAAGCGTTGCATCATCTTCCGCCCATGCCCCGATAATGGGTTCATCCATCTTCCGCGCCCGATATCGTTCCAGATAGGCCGCAAGCGGAATGAGCGGCGGATGCGGCGGTGTGTAGGAAACATGCCACAGGCCCGGCCGGGTCGGATCGCGGCGCCTGATGCTGCGCGCCGCGGACCAGGTCGTCCAACTGGTGACGTGCAGTTCCTCCGGCAGGTGCCAGGTCCGCCAGCTGTACTCGTTATTGCTCATGCCATGCATGAATTGCTGACCGGCATATCCCTTGTCGGCCAGGAACATCTCATAATCGTCTGTCCCGCCGAGTGCCCCCCGCCCCTCCTCCGCCAGCAAGGCGTCGTCGAAACCAATCCGGTCGCGCTGCGGATAGACATGCAGCTTGCCTATGGCCTGGGTCTGGTACCCGTGGCTTCCGAAGGTTCCCGCCAGTGTCGGCAGGTCCTGCGGCATTTTCAGCGAGGGCTGGAAATCCCGATCTCCATGCCGGCGTGGACTTGTACCGGTCATGATCGTCCGCCTGGCAGGAATGCAGATCGGGCATTCCGAATAGGCACGGGAAAACCGCGTTCCAACCGACGCCAGGTGATCGAGCGTAGGGGTTTCGATTACCGGATGCCCCGCGCAACCCAGCAGATTGCCGGGCCACTGGTCTACCGTGATGAAAAGGATATTCGGGCGCGCGGTTTCGCTGCCAGGCGGTGTATGCTTCATGGGATATTTGCCGGTTATTCCTGAGTGGCGCCGGACGAAGCCACGAGAGCTTTCATCTTCTCGTTTTCGGCGGCGATGAACTGCGCGAACTTGGTGGGCGAGCCCCCCGCGATGCCGATATTGAGCTCGGCAAACTTGTTCTTCACGTCGTCCTGATGGATGATTTCGTCGATCGCGGCATTCATCTTGTTGACGATGTCGTCAGGAACGCCTGCCGGATAGAAGACGCCGTGCCAGGAGCTGAATGCATAATCCTTCACCCCTGCCTCCGCCATGGTCGGCACGTCCGGCAACGCCTTGGACCGTTCCGTTCCCGTGACCGCAAGCGCACGCAAGTTGCCGCTTTTCACCTGAGGCACGGCGGTGCCGTCGATCATCATCTGGACGTGGCCGGCGACGACGTCGGTCACGGCCGGGGCGGATCCGTTGTAGGGAATATGGACGGGGTTGATGCTGGCAAGCTTCTTGAAATACTCGAAGGCCAGGTGCTGCGGCGAACCGTTGCCTGACGAGGCATAGGACAGACTGTCCGGTTGAGCCTTGGCGAGAGCAATCAATTCGGCGACCGAATTCGCTTTGATCTGCGGATTGACGACCAGGAGCAGGGAAACCGACGTTATCTGGATGACCGGCTTGAAATCCTTGATCGGGTCATAGGTCAACTTCTTGTAGACATGGGGGCTGATCGCGTGCGTGCTGATATCGCCGATCTGCATCGTGTAGCCGTCAGGCGTAACCGAGGCGAACTGGGTCGTCGCAAGCGTGCCGCCGGCGCCCGGACGATTTTCAACGATGACGGATTTGCCAAGCTTTTCGCTGAGCTTCGGAGCAATGGTGCGCGCCAGCAAATCCGTATTCCCGCCCGGTGCGAACGGCACAATCAGCGTGATCGGCTTAGCCGGCCAGCCATCCTGGGCAAGAGCGGCGGATGCATACAGGCTCAAAGCGACAACGGCCACGGCTGCGGTGGAAAACAACGTCTTCATGATACCTCCCGATGATTTTCTACGGCGCTCCTCAAGAACCGCATGACGTGGCTGTGCCCAACGTGAAATATAAGATATCCCATAGTTATCTGATTTAGAAATTAGAGGTTCTAATAAGATCATGGATCAACGGATTCTCAACTCGTTCGTCGTGCTTGCTGAAGAGTTGCATTTCGTGCGCGCAGCAGAACGGCTGCGGATCACGCAATCGGCGCTCAGCCAGCAGATCGCGAAACTCGAGCAGGATCTGGGCGTTCAGCTCTTCGATCGGAGCAGACGTCGTGTCGCATTGACCGATGCCGGCCAGAGCCTGCGCGAAGAAGGAAGCATTGCCCTCAAACAGCTGACACTTGCCGTGGACATGGCAAAACGAGCGGCACAGGGTCATGTCGGTCGGTTGACGATCGGATTTGCCGATGCTGCGGCGTTGAATGTTCTGCCCACCCTGACCTCGGAATTCGCGCAGCTTTTCCCGGGAGTAAACATCATCCTCCACGAGATGATTTCTGCCGACCAGGTGGAGGCCCTGCGGGCCGGCCGGATCCAGATCGCCTTCCTTCGTCCCGTCTTCGACGACGAGGATTTCGAAACGGCTCTGCTGCTGCGCGAACCTTATGTCGTCGCCATTTCGGCATCCCATAGGCTCGCAGCGTCCAAGATGGTCAGGCTCACCGACTTGACCGACGAGGGCCTGATCACCACCCATCGGATCAAGGCACGTTATGTGCAAGGTAATTTCCAGCCCTATCTGAAGAGAGCGGGGATCCAGCTGAAGGTCGTGCAGGAAGTGAACGAGCTTCACGCCATTCTCGGCCTTGTGGCCGGCGGTCTCGGGATCGCGCTCTTCCCGCGTTCGATTCTTAAGCTGCAGCTGGAAGGGGTGATCTACAGACCGCTTCACCCTGACGATACGCCGATGGCGGAAATGCTTATCGCCAAACGGTCGGACGACCGCACCGCGACGGCCACGCGCTTCATGGATATGGCCAAGAAAGTCTTCCGATCCGCGCGATGATGGCTATTGCCACTCACCGAAGGCGCTTACCGGTATCCTTGTCGAAGAACAGTGCCTTTTCGGCCTGCGGTCTGACCTTCAGGATGTCGCCCGGCCGTGCCTTGATCCGGTCCTTGAAGACGCAGACTACATCCTGCGCGCCAAGTTTTCCGGCGACCTGCGTTTCCGACCCCATCGGCTCGACGACGATGATGTCCAGTGGCAATCCACCTTCGTCGATCTCAAGATGCTCGGGGCGAATGCCGTAAAGGATATTGCGGGATGCCAGCACGGGCATGTTCGCGGGGTTTGGGAGCGGGATCTTTCCGACCGAAAGAACGCCGTCTGGACCAGACGTTACGTTCAGGAAATTCATCGACGGCGAACCGATGAAGCCCGCCACGAAGACATTGTCCGGATCATCGTATAGATCAAGCGGCGCACCGATCTGTTCGACGCGACCGTCCTTCATCACGACGATCTTGTCGGCCATCGTCATCGCCTCGACCTGGTCGTGGGTGACGTATATGGTCGTCGTGCCGAGCCGCTGATGCAGCGCGCGGATTTCGCCGCGCATCGTTACGCGCAGCTTGGCATCAAGGTTGGACAAGGGCTCATCGAACAGGAAAACCTGCGGGTCGCGGACGATTGCCCGTCCCATGGCGACGCGCTGGCGTTGGCCGCCGGAAAGCTGCCGGGGGAAGCGCTCAAGCAAAGGCTGCAAGCTGAGGATTTCGGCTGCACGCTCCACTTTCGCGGTGACTTCCTTTTTATCGGCTTTCTTCAACATCAGAGAAAAGGCCATGTTCTCGGCCACCGTCATGTGCGGATAAAGCGCATAGCTTTGAAAGACCATGGCGATGTCGCGATCCTTCGGCAGGACGTCGTTGACAACCTTCTCACCTATGCGGATTTCCCCGCCCGTCACGCTTTCAAGCCCGGCGATCATTCTGAGGAGAGTCGATTTCCCGCAGCCCGACGGACCGACCAGGACGACAAACTCCCCGTCTTCGATCTCGACGCCAACCTCGTGCAGGATTTTCGCCGAGCCATAGGCCTTTGCGACCTTGTTGATATGAACTGAAGCCATGTGTGTCTCGACTTAACTTTTGACCGCACCGGAGGTGAGTCCGGCGACGAAGAAGCGTTGCAGGAAGGCGAAGATGATCACGGCGGGAAGCGACGCGAGGATCGCGGCGGCCATCGCCCCTCCCCAATCCTGCTGCATTTCGCCGAAGAACGTCAGCAGCAGGCCGGGGCCGATTGTTCTGAGATTATCGCTGGTTACCAGCGTCAGTGAATAAAGGAGATCATTCCAGGCCCAGGTGAAGGAATAGACCGCGACCGAAATTAGCGCCGGACGCGATAGCGGCAGCACGACCTTCCAGAGAATGGCGAGTTCAGACGCACCATCGATCCGCGCGGCTTCGATCAACTCGTTGGGAAGGCGCGAGTAGAACGAGAAGAGGATATAGATCGCCGGCGGCAGGGCGAACACGACATAGGCGATCGTGAGGCCGAGCAACGTATCCAGCAGGCCTGCGGCCTGCATCATCGGATAGAGGCTGATCAGGATCACCGCAAAGGGAAACATCTGCGCCGCGATCATCAAGTTCATCAGAGCAAAGCGGCCCGGAAATTTATATTTCGCAAAACCATAGGCCGCCAACGCGGCAAGCGTGGTGGTGATCAGCGAGGAACCGCCGGCGGTAACAAGGCTGTTCGTCAGGTAGCCTAGAAGATTCGACTGAGAAATCGCCCGCCAGAAATTGGCGATGATCGGCTCGGTCGGGATCAGCGACGGAAACTGGACGAAGATCTGGTTATTCGGTTTCAGGGCTGTGGCGATCATCCAGTAGACCGGAAAGAACAGGAAGCCGATCAGCAGAACAGTCAGAGCCGCTCGGAACGTGACAGCAACCGGATGTCGCGATGTGAGAACCAGGGGATTCATGGTCAATCGGCATCCTTGAACAACGAAGGAAGATAGGGAACCGCAACGACCGCGATCGTCAGGAACCAGATGATGCCGACAGCCGACGCCGTGCCGAGGTCCCAGTTCTCGAAGGCGCGGCGATAGACTTCGATCGAAAAGACCGTCGTGGCACGCACCGGGCCGCCGGAGGTCATGGCGTAAATGATGTCGAACATCTGCAGGTTGCCCATGGCCTGCAGAACCATGATGACGCCGAGTGTCTTCTTGATATGCGGCAGGACGATGTAACGGACGACGTGGTAGTCGTTGGCACCGTCGATGCGTGCGGCTTCGACCTGTTCCTGCGGCAGCGACTGCAGGGCCGCCAGGACGAACAGCATCACCACCGGCGTGCTGAGCCAAGCTTTCGCGGTGATCACGCTCATCATCGCGCCGACATTATCAGACAGGAAGAAGATCGGCTGATCGGTCAGTCCGAAGGTGAGCAGCGCGGCGTTGATGATCCCGTACTGGCCATTGTAGATCCAGCTCCAGAGCAGCGCAGTCACCGTGCTCGGCAACACCCAGGGCAGGAGCGAGGCGGCGCGGATGACCGAGCGGCCGCGCATCGGCTCGTTCAAAAGCAGTGCATAGGCTGTCCCGAAAACCGTGGTGACGATCGTCGTCATCACCACGAATATCGCGGTCACCTGCCACGACAGCAGAAAGCCTGGATCGGACAGGAGCTTGGTAAAGTTGGCAAACCCGATGAAGCGGGGTTCAGTCGATGTCAGAAGATATTCGTGGAAAGCCAGCCAGGCGGATCTCAGGAACGGTCCGAAGATCAGCACGAGAAACGCCAGCAAGGCAGGGATCGTCAATGAAAATCCGAACCGATGCTGAGCCGCTTCCAATGAACTTGTTTTGCGCATCAAACTGAACCCACGCGCCCGATTACTTCTTCGGCCCGATGGACTTCAGCCGATCGGACATGCTTTTGAGCGCATCGGCCGGCTTCTTCTGGCCGAGCATCGCGGCTGCGACTTCTTCGCCGATCACGGTGCGCAATTCGTTGGCGTTCGAGAACGGCGAAAGTTCGTCCGGCCTTGCGCTGCTCGAAAGATCGATCCACCGGGTCAGATAGGCGTCGTCCTTCAGCGTGTTGATCGCAGCAAGCGTTGCCGGAAATACGCCGGTTTCCTTGTAGTAGGCGATCTGGACCTCCGGCTGGCTCAGCAGCTTCACGAAGCGACCGGTAGCCCCATCCGGGGTCGGCTTGGCTCCGCCATAGTTGAAGAAGCCGAGGAGGTGGCCCCATTGGACCGAGACAGGCGCATCACCCGACTTCAGCACCGGCATGGCGACCGGAACGACGTTCTTGTCATATGCCTCTCCCTGCCCGCTCTGTGCACGGGCAAAGGCCCGGGCCAGTGGCGGATCGGGATAAAAGGCGACCTGCTCCTGTGCGTAGAGCCTGCGAATGTCGAAGCGATCGTTGCCCGGCAGGATCAGACCGTCCTTGACTAGGTCAGCTAGCAGCGTAAGGGCCTGACGGTTGGCGTCGGAATCCACCACGACCTCGGTGTCCTTGAAGAACGTGCCGCCGAATGTCCAGAAAAAGAGCTGCGTCTCAAGCTGCGTCAGCGACGGATTTTTGGTGCTAAGACCCATCGGGCTCGACGATGGCTTTGCTTTCTTGACCGCCCGCAGGGCCTCCACGAATGCGTCGATCGTCTTCGGCATCTCCTTGACGCCGGCGTCCGCCAGAACCTTGGCATGAGCGACCAGGCCGGTCGAGCCGGTGACCCACGGCAATGCATAACGCTTGCCGTTGACCTTTGTCATGGCGAGAGCGTTCGGATGATAGGTCTTGTCAACGAATTCCTTGCCGAATACCTCGTCGACATCGAACATGCCGCCAGCGGCCACGAAGGGCGAAAGCCACCGCTCCTGCAACTGTCCGACATCGGTCTGCTGATTGGAGCGCTTGCGCAGCAGCAGCGTGGTTTCCATCTGCGCAAAGGGAACGCCAACCGTGTCGAGTTTGATGTCCTTGTTCTCGGAACGGTATTTCTCGAAGGTCTGCTCAAGGAACGGCTTGCTACCGGCTTCCGTGTGGCTCCAGCCGATATAGACCAACGTGTTCGCCGTGGCTGCTCTCGCTGCCGGAGAGCCCATCAGGCAACCAGCACCGGCCGCGCCAGCCAGAGCAAGGACATTGCGTCTCGTGATGTCTGTCTTGATCATGTTTACCTCCCAGTTGATCAATATGTGTTTTCAAGCCCGTACCAGCCGTAGACTTCCACCGGAGTATCATGCGCCTTCAGGTGGGCCATAAGCTGTGCGTAAAGGTTTTTGAGAGCGCACGGGTTTTCCGTCGGGCTGTTCTGAAGCGGGTCTTCAATGACATTGTAAAGGCGGGTGCCGAGATCATCGAAGGATTTCAGATCGTTCCCCGGCGGGCGCGGCGCCGCCGCGAGGGCATCGAAAGCGACGAGCGGGACCCCTTGGGTGAAATCGAACGGCGGTGCCAGCCGTGCCGTCTTCAACTCATCGATACCGAACGGCATCGTCATATGCGCCGGAGCAAGCGTGTATTCCACAAGCCCCTCGCGATGAATATCCGGCGGATAATGATAGAGAACCCACTCACCATCGGTGACGCCGAGCGGACCGGAAAACAGACCGAAGATCGCAGAGTCGCGGACCTTCTCGTCGCGCGCCAGGACCGGCAGCAGGTTGTGGCCTCGAACTTCGGGCGGTATTTCGAGGCCATGGATCGCCAGGAAGGTGGGCATCAGATCGATCGTCTGGGTCAGCGCCTCGCGCCTCGTCCCCGCTTCGCCCTGATGGTCCGGATGATGGATGATCAAGGGGATATGGGAGATCTCCTCGTAATAAGGCATGCGAGCCTTGCCCCACCACCCATGTTCGGAAAGAAGAAAACCGTGGTCGGTGGAAAGCACGATGCATGTGTCCTTCCACATGTCGTGCTCGTCCATATAGTCGAGCAGCCGGCCGAAATATTCGTCGCACATGGCGACCAGTGCGGCATAGTTGGCGCGGATTTCGGCGATCTCTTCCGGATTTTCTGCAACGCGTTCGTAATGCGGCCAATCCAGGACCTTGCCGTCGTAACCTTCGGAATACTGTTTCTTGAAACGATCCGGCGCATGGAACGGCTCATGCGGATCGAAGCATTCCAGCATCAGGAACCAATCGTCAGCCGCCCGATTCCGGTCGAGGAATTTGAATGCGGATGAAAAGCATCGTGGCCCCGGGAAATCAGCCTCATCGATGATTTCCGTGCGGTTCACCGAATGCTGCAGCCGCTTGTCCGGCTTGACGGTGTTGTAGTGACGCTCGTCGAATTGCTCGCGAATACGATCGAGAGGCGGCTTAACCAGCGCGACCCAGGGATCGTATTCCTGCCCACGAATATAGTCGTAGCTCGAGAACTTCGTGTGAAAACCGTGGCCGCCATCCTCGAAGTAGTGCAGATGGTCCGAGATCAGGTGCGTATAGATTCCCGCCTTCTTCATCTGCTGGACGAAGGAATTGTCATAGGGCTCCATCGGCCCCCAGGAGCGGTGCATGAAATTGAGCCTACCTGTGTGCAGGTCGCGGCGCGCCGGCATGCACGGCAGGGAGCCGACATAGTGCCTATCGAAGGTGACCGCGCGCTCTGCAAAGCGGTCGAAATTCGGCGTCTTCACAGATTTGCCGCCGTAGGCGCCGAGCGTCGTGCGGTTCAGCGAGTCGAACAGGACGAAAATAGTTTTCATGGATCCTCCGGTCTCGCAAAGAACACATCGATGCGATAAAGGAAAATACCTATTGGTGAACTATCGATGAGGAAAAGTTATCGGAATGCGTCTTCTCGTATCGCGCCACCTGGAAAATTTCCTGGTCACCTATGAAGCCCTCAACCTGCATGATGCCGCGGATCTAAAGGGGATATCCCAGCCGGCCCTGAGCAAGAGCCTGAAACTTTTGGAAGAAGAGATCGGCGCAGCTTTATTTATCCGTACCAGCCGCGGTCTTGAACCGACACCTGCGGGGGATACCCTGCACAAATATGCGCGCAGGCTCGATCAGGATGCGCGTTTCGCCTCGATCGACCTGCAGCGATCGGTCGACAATCTTTACGGCAGGATGCGGATCGGGATCGGCCCCGTCCTTGCAACCACGACCTTTCCCAAGATCATCGCCCAGTTTCATCGCCAATTCCCGCAGATCTCCGTCACCGTCGAGACCGGGGTATCGAGCACGCTGATTGGCGCGCTTCATCGGGACCATCTCGATGTCGTCGTTTCGGCCCTACCGGAGACCGCCATTCCTGACAGCATGGTGTCGATGCCGCTGTTCAAGAGCGAGATGATCGCGATCGGACGTAAGGGGCATCCCCTCGCCCACCAAGTTTCCAGCTATGAACAGGTGTCGGAACTGGGTCGCGTCGGATTCGTCGAGGATCGCGAATTCGAACGGAATGCCGCGAAGGCTCTCGGGCAGAAAGCGGAACGCTTTTCACCGATCCTGCAGACCACATCGCTTTCGGTGATGTTCGGCATGCTCGCCGAGACAGATTATTACGCCATCGTCAGCGACATGATCCTGCCGCGGGCTCTGGAAAGCGGGCTTGTGGAGCTGCAATGCGATGGAGAACTTTGGTCGATCACCATCGGCGTTGTCTGCAAAGTCTCAATTTCGGAATCGCGGGCAATCGTTGCCCTCAGAAAGGCGCTGGCGCAGAGCCGAGACTAAACGCTCGACCCGATCGCGGACGATCTGCATCGTCATGCTTCCAGGCCGGGCCGCAGCCGGACGCGATCCGCCATCGTAGATCGATGCGAGCGCCAGCAGCCCGTTGGTATGAGCAGCCACCCGCTTGAAAGGGCTAGCGGCCGCTGTCGAAAAGCAGCTCGAGCTGAAAGTTGTGAGAGCCGCCACGAGCCGTCGCGGTCAGGGCTCCAGCCTCGCGCAGTTCCTTGCGCGACAGGCGATCGTGGGTCGCGGGTTCGATGCAGAAGACGTTGATGCCCTCGCGGCCATTGCGCAAAGTCTGCAGGAACGGCAGTTTCCGTCCGTCGTATTTCAGGCGGAAGTGCGCACCACCATCGGCGGCCGTAAGCTTTACCTCGGATATCGCCGCATCGGACGGACGGACCTTGATTGCGTTCTCCGATAGGCAATCATTGGAGATGTCGGCACCGTTCAGGCTAACTGTACTCGCGGCTGTCACCGCTGGGAACCCGAGATTGATGTGATACATAGCCATCACTGGCAGATCACCCGATAACACCGTGACGCGATCGGAAACCACAAGCGAACGGCCGCCAAGCGGCACGTAGATATGCCGCTGCAGCCGGATGGCGCCGTAATTCAGATTGAACTGGGTCACCTCGGCCTTGATCCGGAATAGACATTCGTCACCGTCCCAGATCGTGTCGGTGGCGATGATAGTGGCCGGCATGTGCATCATGTTACCATGCAGCGGGAAATTGCGGCCCTCGTCTGTTTCCGGCTGGCGGATGTGGTCGAAGCCACAGGTCGCCATCAGCCCGGACAGGGCATTGTTGGCGCCGATCGAATAAGGCGCAGGCATGCCCATCGGACTGATCCAGCCGAAAGGGATATTGTTGCACCAGACCTGGCCGATATCGCAACAGCGATCCGGCAGCAGATCGATCCGCAAGCCGCCGCCGCTGTCGATCTGGAGCAGGCGCATGCCGCGACCCGAGCCGTCATCGACACTCAGTTTCTTGAAACCAGCCACATGCATCAGATCAGGGAAGACCCGTCCGAGTTCCTGTTTCGTAAAAGCCTGGCCGAACAACATCACCATCTCGATACCTCGCACATTTCGGGTGAATATTCATCCGACCAGGAGATTGTCGCCGCTTGCGGCGTCGAAAACATGCCAGCGGTCGATAGTCGGCATGACGCTGAGGACATCGTTCGCCGAAGGCGCAGCCGCCATGCCCTCCGGCACCCGAACGCCGATGGGGCCGAATGACGATTGGCCGAAGATGAAAATCTCGTGCCCCAGCCATTCCACGACATTCACCTTGATCGCCAGGGCTCCCGCCGTTCCCGGCGGAACGATCTCCATATGCTCCGGGCGCACACCGACTTTGACCTGCATTCCGTGTTTCAGGGCGAGTGCGAACTTAGACTGGAGCTCAGCAGAAACCGGCATGGGCATGCCGCCGGCGCCGCCGAACCGGAAGCCGCCGTCGATCACCTCAAGCTGGCCGGCCAGCAGGTTCATTTCAGGCGTGCCGATGAAGGTCGCGACAAAAATGTTCTTCGGCCGGAGATAGAGGTCCTGCGGCGAGCCGATCTGTTGCAGCTTACCATCCTTCAGAAGCGCGATGCGATCCGCCATCGTCATCGCTTCCACCTGATCATGGGTAACGAAGATCGAGGTGGCGTTCAGCCGTTCATGCAGGCGGCGGATCTCGATACGGGTCTGCGCGCGCAGCTTGGCATCGAGGTTGGAAAGCGGTTCGTCGAACAGAAAAAGCTTTGGGTTGCGCACGACGCAACGCCCCATGGCCACGCGCTGGCGCTGGCCACCGGACAACTGGCCAGGCTTGCGGTTTTCCAGTCCGCCGAGATCGAGCATGATCACAGCTTCCTTGACGCGCCGCTCGATCTCTGCCGGATCTTCGCCGCGCATCCTGAGTGCGAAGGACATGTTGTCCTTGACTGTCATATGCGGGTAAAGCGCGTAGGACTGGAAGACCATGGCAAGATCGCGCGCCGACGGATCCAGATGGGTAATGTCCTCGCCATCGACCAGGATCTTTCCCGAAGTGGTTTCCTCGAGCCCGGCGATCATCTTCAGCAGCGTGGATTTTCCGCTGCCTGAAGGTCCGACCAGAACCAGGAATTCACCGGATGTAATCTCAAAGTCGATGCCGGGGATGACCTGCACCGCGCCATAGGATTTGCCGACTTTCTGAAGCTGCAAGTGTGCCATTGGTTTTCCTACTTGACGGCGCCGGCCAATAGGCCGCGCACGACGAAACGCTGACCGAACATGATGAAAGCTAGTGCCGGGATCATTGAAAGCATCGATGCCGCCGCCATCTGGCCATAGAGGATCTGATGCTCCTGGGCGAAGGTGGCGATCGCAACGGGGGCGGTCATCGTGTCCTTGTTGGAGAGATTAAGAGCGACGGCGAAGTCGCTCCAGGCCGAGATGAAGGTGAGAGCTCCCGCCGCCGCCATGCCGCCGAGTGACAGTGGCAGGATGAGATGGCGGAACACCTGCGCATAGGTGCAGCCGTCCAGCCGCGCTGCCTGCACCAGTTCCCTGGGGATATTCATGACGAACCCGATCATCAGGAACAGCGCCATCGGCAGCCCCTGCACGACCTGGGCGGAAATCAGCGCGGTATAGGTGCCGTGCAGGCCCGCCTGCGTGAACATCACATACCAGGACCCGACGAAGGTCAGCGTCGGCAGCATGTGGAAGAGCAGCGCCCAGCCAAGCAGGATGAAACTCACCCAGCGCGGCGGCTGCAACCGCGCCACGGTGAAGGCGGCGAGCGTCGCAATGATCAGCACGATGACAGTCGAGGCGACCGACACCACCGCGCTGTTCCACAGGTTCCACAGGAAGTGGGACTGCCGGGAATTGATGATCAGCTGGTAGTTGATCAGCGTGACCGGCGCGGTGGTGGTGCCCATCAGGATATCGATCTGTCGCTTGAAGGAATTCGACAGGATCCAGAACATCGGCCCGAGGATGATCAGAGCATAACCCCAGGCCATCACATTGCCGCCGATATTGCCAAAATCTCTCCTGGCTTTCATGACGAAGCCTCCTGCCTGCGCCTGCGGCGGACAACGGTGTTTGCGAGCACGATCAGCACCGCGACGCCGAAGATGGTGACAAGTGACATGGCCGCACCCATGCCGGCCCGGTCCTGTGCAAAGAAGACGCGATTGATCGAGAAATTGATGACTTCGGTCGCCGTGCCGGGACCGCCGCCCGTCAGCAGGAAGATTTCGTCGAAGACCTTGAAGGAGAGGATCATGCGGAATGCCAGGGTGATGAGAATGGTTGGCATCATCAGCGGGATCGTAATGTAGCGCAGTTCCTGCCAGCGGCTTTTGACGTCCAGTTTCGCGGCATCGAACACCTCCTGGTCCAGAGATTCGAGACCGGCAAGCGTCAGAAGGAAGACGAACGGCGTCCAGTGCCAGACATCGACGATGATGACGGACATCAGCGCAAATCGGGGATCTCCGAGCCAGTCCACCATCGGCAGCCCGAAGAAAGTGAGCATCGAATTGACCGCACCGAAATCGCGGCCGAGGAGAAGACGCCACATGGCGCCAATGACGATCGGCGGAATGACGATCGGCAGAAGAAAGACAGCGGTCAGGACACTGCGGCCGATCTTCGATGCGCGGCGGACTGCCAGTGCCATCGTGAAGCCGAAGAACATCTGCAGGGTGACGGCGCATACGGCAAAGACGATTGTATTCCTGACGCCAGCCCAGTAGACCCTCTCGCCCGTGAACAACTCGTGGAAATTCTGCAGGCCGACGAAATTGGTGACCGCGGAGCCGGATGCCCATTTGACATCGGAAACGCTTAGATGCGCCAGGTTGATGACCGGCCATATGGAAAGTACGGCAAGGACGATGACTGCCGGCGCGAGAGAGCCTATTCGCCACCACAGATTGGCGCGTTCGATCTTCGCCGCGTCTAGTGAACGTGTCGCCATGTTGAGGTTGCTCCATGAAGGGAGTGTCCGGGGCGAATGCCCCGGACACTATCGGCTTACAGCATCTTGGGAGGCGTAAGCTTGTAGCCTGCCGCGGTCAGAACCTGGTGCAGTTCATTTGCTGCTCCATTCAGGGCATCCTTGGCGGAAATCTCTCCAATAACGGCCCTGTTGAGATAGAGCGAGATGATCTCCTTCACCCGAACGCCTTCCTTGAGCGGCGTGTTCATCTTGGCGACGTCCGCGTTGTCGGAAAACGCCTTGATGAAGCGGTAGGCCGGATCCTTTGCAAGTTTGGTATCGCCGAGGTCCTTGCGGATGGGAATGCCGCCAGCTTCGGTATAGGCGACCTGAGTGTCCTTCTTGAGGAACCATGTAAGAAATGCCAGGGCTGTCTTCTGGTTGGCTTCCGGCACGTTTTTCGGAATGCCCGCCATCCACTGGCCAGCCACCGAGGCATGCTTTCCGCCTGTTCCTGCCGGGAGCAAAGCTGTCTCGATCGTATCGGTAACGATCGATTTGTTGGGATCCTGAAGGTCGGCGACGGCAGCGATCACCGCGACGCCCTGTGCGGCCTTGCCGGTTGAAAGAAGTTGGATCAATTCAGCTTGCTCAAGCGCGCCGGCGTTTCCGGTTCCCGTTTCCCTGTTCAGCTTGATGAACATTTCAAGCGCCTGCAGGCCCGCCGGGCTGTTGAGCGTGACCGAATAATCGCCGGATTCCGGATTGGCGAAATAACTGCCGCCATAGCTGAACAGGACCGGCGAGAAATCGAAGAGGATCGATTCGCGCGTGTTGCGGGCGATGAAACCATACATTTTCGGCGGGTTATGTAATGCCTTGGCATTTGCGTAGAGCTGGTCCCAAGTCTCCGGAACCTTCAGCCCGGCCTGCTTGTAGACGTCGCTGCGGTAATAGAGCGCAAGCACGTTGCCGTTTGTCGGTACGCTGTAGAGATCGCCCTTGGAATCGAAGCTATTCGCCTTGACATTCCAGTAGGCGGAACTGCCGAAATCCAGCACGCCGTCCGGCAGACTGAAACCGGGATCGATTTCCTTGAGCGGCCTCAGGAAACCGCCGGCATACATCTCGGCCAGCCCCTGCACATTGATATTGATGAGGTCGTAAGAGCCCTGTTGCGCCCGCACCGAGTTGCGCATCTTGTCGACCATGCCGCCGAACGGCGTCACATCCAGCTGGAACTTTGTGCCCGTTTCCTTCTGGTACTGATCGACCAGCGATACGAACGAGTTCAGCCAGGGCGACTGGCTGATCAGGATCCGGATCGTCTTCGCATCCTGCGCAAGAGCCGGCGTCGTCAGGCATGCTGCCAGCGACAGACCGGCGAACAGTCGCGCGAGCGCTCTCCTAGTGTATTTCCCATGTTTAACATCAGACATGTCAGTTTCTCCTCCCTGACTTGATTTCTCGAATACTAAAATCTTCTAGGAATTCTCAAGACCCATCCACCTGAAGAATTCCGGCGTTGCAGAATGCTGTTCGAGAATGGTCGATATCTCCCGCTTAAAGCGCTCCACTATCTCGGGTTCATCCAATGGATTTTGCTGATACGGGTCCGCCACGTTGTCATAGAGCGCGGTCCCGAAGCTCTTGAAATGAGTGCGATCGCCGCCCGGCGGTCGGCGAGCATCGTTCAGGGCCTGGATGCTCAGCACCGGCACGCCTTTGGTGAAAGGCAAGGGCGCGTGAAGCCCAGCTGTCTTCAACTCCCTGAGGTCGAAAAAATGGTGCAGATGCGTCGGCATCAGGGTGTATTCCCTTAGGCTCTCGTCATCGAGATCGGGCGGATAGAGGAAGCAGGTATGCCTGCCGTCCGTGACACCGATCGCGCCGCCGAACATGCCGAAAATCACCGATCGCTCCTGACTATCACTCTCTGCAAGATCGAGAACCGATCTCCCCTGTACTTCGGGAGGGATTTCCTGGCCGAAGATCTTCAGGATCGTCGGCATCAGGTCCGGCGTCTGTGTGACGACATTCGTGCGGGTGCCCTTGAGCGCTCCTAGATCCGGATGGTGCACGATGAGAGGAATATGCGAGATTTCCTCGTAATAAGGCATCACGTTCTTCGCCCACCAGTCATGCTCGGAGAGCAGATAACCGTGGTCAGTCGTCAGGATAAGGCAAGTGTCCTTCCAGAGATCGTGCTCATCGAAATAATCCAGCAGCCTGCCGAAATATTCGTCGCACATCGCCACAAGGGCCGCGTAGTTGGCGCGGATCTCGGCGATCTCGTCCTCACTCTCCGTGACCGGGGAATATTTCGGCCAGTCGATGATCGGACCGTCGTAGTTGGTTTTCAAGCCGTCGCGAAAACGCTTCGGTGTATAGAATGGCTCGTGCGGATCGAAACATTCCAGGTGCAGCATCCAGTCGTCGGCACCGCGATTGTCGTTAAGGAACTGAAACGCACGATCGAAGCATTGCGCGGCGGGAAAATCCGCCTCTTCCTTGATGAATTCGCGATTGATCTGATGCTGCAGCCGGTTCGCCTGGTTTGGACCGTTGTAGTGCCGGTTGGAATATTCTGTTTTGAAGCGATCCAGAGGCGGCTTCACCAGGGCCTTCCAAGTATCGTATTCCTGGCCGCGAACGAAATCCCACGTGGAATAGCGCGAATGATAGGTCGCTCCGCCATCCTCGAAATAATGGAAATGGTCGGTCAGAAGATGGGTATGGATGCCGCCCTTTTTCAGAATCTCCGGCATGGAATTATCAAAGGGTTCCAGCGGCCCCCAGGATCGGTGCATGAAATTGAGGCGACCCGTATGCAGGTCCCGACGTGCCGGCATGCAGGGCAGGCTACCGACATAGTGGTTGTCGAACGTCAGAGCGCGTGCAGCGAACCGATCGAAATTCGGTGTTGGGACCGCCGTCCCGCCATAGCAACCCAAAGCCAGCCTGTTCAATGAATCGAACAGCACAAAAACTGCGCGCATCGGTGATCCTCCACGACCGGAAACTAGCCCTACTCACCGGCTTGCGCTAATACCTCTCACATCGACGTCGATAACCTGAGGATATCGCACATGGCGATGCACCACATCTGGCGCCTGCACCATTTCCTGAATGTCGCCGAACAAGGCAGCTTCCACGCCGCCTCGCGCGCAATCAATGTCAGCCAGCCGGCGCTGACCAAATCGATCCGCCTGCTCGAACAGGATCTTGGTTGCGCACTGTTCGTGCGGCTGCCGGGCGGCGTCCGCTTGACCGAAGCCGGTGAATTGTTCCGGCACCGCGCCCGGGAAATCGAGGCTGCCTGGAACGCATCGCTGGTCGAGTTGAAGGTACAGACCAGAGGGCTTGGCGGAGAAATGCGCATCGGTGGTGGACCCGTCTATTCGGCAGTGTATTTTCCGAACATGCTGGCCGACCTACGGGTCAATTTCCCCAATCTGCGGGTTGCGGTCTCGACCGGTGTCGGCGCGGACCTTCTGCCGCTTTTGCAGCGTGGCGATCTTAGGGCTTATGCCGGCGGAATTCCCACCGAAGTCGATGGACTTGGACGCGATTTCATCACCGATATCCTTTACAATCAGGCAAATTCGCTTTTCGCTTCGAACCAGCACCCGTTATTCGACGGAAGGGAAATCACGCCAAGCGCGCTGCTGGATTTTCCCTGGCTTAGCCTATTCAGCGGCGGGCTGGCTAACGGCAAGATCGACCGCTTTTTTGAAGGCCACGGGCTGCCTGCACCCCAATTGGCGCTCGAATCCCATTCGCTGCAGATCGCCTTGAAGATGCTCGTCGAGCACCATTTCATCGCCTGCATGCCTATGCCACTCGCCCAGAGCTATACAACCTTGCAGCTTCGCGAGATTAGCCTGGAAGGTTTCCAATGGAGTATTCCGACCGGCATCACCTATCACAAGTCATCGAGCGATTTTGCGCCGATCCGGGTGATGCGGAAATTCCTCGAGAAGGCGACACCGTTTTCCGCCTCCTCGTGATCTGAATGGTGAGCGTAATCGCAATAATCAAGCCAGCCCATACTGGCCTATATGACTTTTCCAAAGCAGCATTGGACGAAGCTTCACTCGACGAATCCGATCGAACGGCTGAACGGCGAGATCAAGCGAAGGACAGAAGTCGTCGGCATCTTTCCCAACGACGAGGCCATCACCAGTCTCCCCAGGACGAGCAGACTGATTGCAACTGGGGATTTTGGCCGCATCATCTTCGGCCTCAAGTCCTATTGACTGATAACCCCGCGTTCGTCGGTTCGGTCCACGCGTGTACACGCGGCTCCTCGACCAGGCCCGAGGCGAGACTGGCACTTAAATTCCAGCCTCACTTTTGGTTGACAACCGCTGTGCACATTTATCATGTTGGGGCAAACAGGTAAAAGGGAACGTCGATGAACATCCGCAAACATTTCACGTCGATCGCCGCCATCGTGGGGGTGCTTGCTCTCGGTGCAGGCCTGGCAGGCGCTCAGGCACCTGCGTTTTTCAGAATCGGCACGGGCGGGACGGCTGGAACCTATTATCCGATCGGGGGATTGATCGCCAACGCAATTTCAGGCGCCGGCGACAAGGGTGTAGCCGGCCTCGTTTCCACAGCGGTTGCGTCGAACGGATCCGTGGCCAACATCAACGCGATCCAGGGCGGATCAATGGAATCCGGGTTCACCCAATCGGACGTCGCTTATTGGGCGCACAGTGGTACGGGCCTCTACGAAGGAAAAGGCAAAGTCGAGGACCTTCGGCTGATCGCCACTCTGTATCCGGAAACGATCCATCTCGTTGCGCGCAAGGATGCGGGCATCAAATCCGTTGCGGACCTTAAGGGCAAGCGCGTTTCCATTGATGAACCGGGCTCCGGCACGATCGTGGACGCCCGTATCGTGCTCGGTGCCTACGGATTGAAGGAAAGCGATATCAAGGCGGAGCACCTCAAGCCTGGCCCGGCCGGGGACCGCCTGCGGGACGGAGGACTGGATGCCTACTTCTTCGTTGGCGGTTATCCGACCGGGGCGATATCTGAACTGGCCACGTCCAGCGGCATATCGCTTGTCCCGATCAGTGGTCCGGAAGTTGACAAGCTGATGAAGGAGTACACCTTCTTTTCGAAGGACGTCGTCCCGGCAAATACCTACAAGGATGTTGCTGAAACGCCGACGATTTCCGTCGCGGCGCAGTGGGTTACAAGCAGCAAGCAGCCGGACGACCTGGTCTACAAGATCACCAAGGTCATGTGGAACGACGCGACCCGCGCCGCGCTCGATGCCGGGCATGCGAAAGGCAAGATGATCACTCTTCAAAATGCAACAACCAGCCTGGGCATTCCCCTCCATCCGGGCGCAGAGCGATTCTACAAGGAAGCCGGCGTCCTAAAATAGCAGTCGCCAAGCGTGTGATTGGTGATGCGGCGGCAGGCTGAGACCGGCCGCCGCATCACTCGTTTAAAAGCAGGGCCAAGGATTTCCGACATGAGCGACGACACAGCCAGCAAGACCTCTCCGCTGGAGTTGGACGAAGCAAGGGCGCGCGAGCTCGAAGAGCAGTTCGATGCCGAAATCCGCTTCCGGCCCCTGGCACCGCTCGCTGCGCGACTGGTCGGGGCGCTGCTGATCGCGCTGTCCCTCTTTCACTATTACACTGCCGGCTTTGGCCTCCTGTCGGAGGTCTTGCATCGCGGTATCCACCTGTCTTTCGTCCTTGGACTGATATTTCTTGTATTTCCCTTCTCAAGGCGCGGTTACGGCGAGCCAATGCCGTCGACTGTGTTGCGACCACTCGGTATCTCGCTTTTCGATTGGGGCCTGGCGGTGGGTGCTGTCATCGCCGTCATGCACGTGCCATTCATCCCGCTCGATGACCTCGCCTTCCGGGTCGGCAATCCGACGACGACGGATGTCGTGCTGGGAGGCATGCTGGTGCTGGTCCTTCTCGAGGCGACCCGTCGCTCGGTGGGCTGGCCTTTGCCGATCATCGCCGTCCTGTTCATGATCTACTCTCTGTACGGGCCGTCCATGCCGGGAATTCTGGTTCATCCCGGCGCGACTTTCTCGCAATTGATCAATCACCTCTACCTGACCAGCCAGGGCATTTACGGTATCGCGCTCGGCGTCGTCGCGACCTACGTCTTCCATTTCGTACTGTTCGGGGTGTTTGCGACACGTATCGGGCTTGGCCAGCTCTTTCTCGACTGTGCGGCCTGGGTTGCTGGCCGCTACGCCGGCGGCCCTGCCAAGATATCGATTTTTGGCTCGGCACTGTTCGGCATGATCTCGGGCTCGTCGGTCGCCAATACGGTGACTGTCGGTTCCCTGACGATCCCGGCGATGATCCGGCTCGGCTACAAGCGTACATTTGCAGCGGCCGTCGAATCCGCATCGTCCACCGGTGGTCAGATCACCCCGCCGATCATGGGCGCCGCGGCCTTCCTGATGATCGAGTTCCTCAATCTCCCCTACACGACGATCATCCTGGCGGCGATCGTGCCGGCCTTCATGCATTTCTTCGGTGTTCTGGTTCAGGTTCACTTCGAGGCGAAGCGGGAGGGTCTTCGCGGCATGACCGATGACGAAATGCCGGATCTGAAGGAAGCCTTCAAGCGCGACTGGCCGACGGTCATCCCGCTCGTCGTGCTGATCGGCATCCTGCTCTCCGGCTATACGCCTTACCTCGCTGCATTCTGGGGCATCACGCTTTGCATCGCCGTTGGCCTCATCAATCCGCGCCGGCGCATGTCTGTGACGGAAGTGTTCGAGGGTCTTCGGGACGGTGCAAAATACGCGCTCGCGGTGGGCGCGGCCGCAGCAACGGTTGGCATTATCGTCGGGGTCGTGACGCTGACAGGCGTCGGTTTCAAGATCTCCTACATCGTCACGACGACGGCGGCGGAAATGGCCACCTGGGTCGGTACGATGGTTCCGGCCGCCTGGTTCGGCCCCCAGACCCTGACATTGTTATTCACCCTCATCATGACCGGTGTGGTCTGCATTCTAATGGGCTGCGGCATTCCGACGACCGCCAACTACATCATCATGGCAACGATTGCCGCCCCGACACTTGGCATGCTGGGTGTCGAGCCTATCGTCGCTCATTTTTTCGTCTTCTATTACGGAGTGCTTGCCGACATCACACCTCCCGTAGCGCTCGCGGCCTATGCCGCGGCCGGCATGGCGGGGGCCGATCCCTTCAAGACAGGAAACACCGCGTTTCGCCTGGGGTTGGGAAAAGTGCTAGTACCGTTCGTGTTTGTGTTCTCGCCATCTCTCCTGCTCGTGACTGCCAACTTCTCGTGGAGCAATTTTGCGACCGCCTTTGTCGGGTGCGTCCTAGGCATTACATGCCTCGGGTCCGCCCTTTCCGGTTTCCTACTCGTCAGAACCTTTCGGTGGGAGAGAGCACTCCTGATCCTGGCGGCGATCCTGCTGGTTGTCCCTGAACTTGTGTCGTCGCTGGTAGGGCTTCTTTTGGTCGTACCTGTGCTAGTCCGGCAGATCACCGCGATCAGACGGGCGCACGCTTAGCAATGGTCGGTGGTCAGGGTTTGCGAAAGATCGCATAAAGTTGAACCCGCGCCTCCTTAAAATGCATCATTCCATGATATAAGATAAAACCCGGGAGACCAATCCGAAAGCCTGAACCGGTACCGCCACAATGGAAAGGATGCGGATATGGCTGCTCGTGTTGTGATGGCATTGAAAGCGGCCGCGCGAGGCATCGAGGATGCTTTCGGCTGGCTTGTTCTGTGGTGGCCGTTGGCGCCTGCATGCATACTCTTTGGGGCAACAGGGGTCGCTGTCTTTAGCCAAAGCGGCGATACCTTCGCTGTCAGGTTCGTCGCCGGACTCGTGACTATAAGCTTCTACTTCGTGGCTATCTTCGGGAGCCTCCTCAGCGCCATCTTCTTTGCAGGGGTGACCTGGAAGATCTCACAAAACCCTGTTGCCTCTCGACGGCCGAAACAACGCTCCAGCATGAACTTCGACGCGATCTTCTGGCTGCTTGGGAGTATTATCACCGCCCTGTGGCTTGCTCCGCTCACGCTGGCCACGGCCCATATCCCGGTTGTCAGGGATCAGATGTTGCCCTTCTGACCAAGCAGGCCATGAGTTCGCTGCTCATACTATTCGATGTCACCGAGGTCGCGTAGTTTCGACAGCGACTCGACCAGCAACGGCTGATTGGCCAACAAACCTTCGACGTGAATTCTTGCAAGCTCCTCAAGGAGAGCCTCTCCCCTAGGCGTCAGTCGAATCAGGACGCTTCTTCTGTCGTTTTCGGAGGGTATTCGGTTTGCAAGACCAGCCAGCGAGAGGCGGTCGACGAGCTGTACCGCACCGTGGGGGTGCATCAACATCTGCTCCGACAGCTCCCTCATCATGATGCGCCCGCCTGCCGCCGTCTTGATCACCAGCATTGCCTGGTATTGCTGAGACGTGACCTCGGCCTCCGCGAGTGCGACCTCACTGAGCGCCAAAAATCGCCGCATTGCTAGCCGGAAGCCGGCGAGCGCGCCGTACCACGCCGGCGGCACTTCCATTTTTAAGTCCACTTCTTCTGCGCCAGGCATCCAATAAACCTTTCATTGAATCACGCCGTGATATATTATTTGGGTGTCCGCTTGGGAGGACGGTTCGCGTGCGCGCGGCGGATGTACTCGGCATGGTCCGCCTCGAGCACCGTGTCCGCCGCTGCGCGCGCGAATCATAGTTTGTCTTAACGGCGACAGTAAGAGGGGGCTTTTGAAAGTGGCAAGCGTTCCAGCTGGATGGGGGGCGGAACCGCCTCCCACGCTCAAGGAGTGCGGGCTTGATGTGAGCTGTGTCGCCCGGCAATTCGGGTTGTCCGACGCTGAATTCGACCGCTACCTCAATATTGGACTTATAAAAATCGCCCCCGTCGATGATTTGGCCTTAGGTGAAATAACACCATCGTTTACCGTCCAACTCGGCAACAAGGTCTTGACCGTGGCGTTCCAGGACGGCCAGCCCACTGGATACACGATGTGTTACCTGCGTGGAAAAAACTCTGGTTCACTTTCGTGCAGGTAACGCCGGCGGAGAACGGGGCAAGTGGGGCTACCTTTGCCGATGATGTCCGACCTGCCTCGGCCATGAGGCGGATCGCTTAAACCCTCATGTGAGGCGGACAAGACAGGAGGTTGCGGTGGCAATTCCGGAACTTAACGAGGTCGAGAGGCAACTGCTTGGGGTGATCGGTCGCGGACATCGAGATCGTCGGTTGCAAGTTTTCTATCGTGGAGAAATCTACCGCACCGCCCCGTTCACCTGGGGCGAGCTGTCTGCTCACGTCGGAGCTGCCGATGACGCGATTGCCGATGCCGTTGCAGCTCTTGTTGCTGCCGGTGTTGTTGACAGTGTAAGGCAGCCCACCCGTCTTTTCCGTTGGATACGAAGGACCAAACCCGCGACCTTTTTCTTTGTCACCCAGAAAGGGAAGCGATGGTTGGCGCAAATCGAACAGGTCATGGCCATCGGACAGATCTAGGAATTGACCTTGCTGGGCAGGCCTGGCCCGTGAGCGTTAAATCATCAGCTCGTCAAAGCGACGCATCGTCATCGACTGTCATGAAATGCATGACACGAACAAAATTGCCCTGCATGAGCTCTACGACGCGATCCGTTTCCAGCCAGAATATTGCTCTTACAATCTCCTCCTGCGTGAAATTCGCGTTGGCCAGAGCGACTGTCACCTGATGCAAGTTAACGGGCGCGACGGGCGTCGCATGGATAGATCGGAGATAATTTATGACTGCCGCTCTTGCTTCTTCGCGTCGATTCATGAGTTACACCACCTTATGCTTTTGCCCCTGTTCTCAACAGGCTTCCCCGACTCCCGCTAACGCTTTGGCCGGTCCGGCAACTTTGCGCCGCGACCGGGAAACGTCAGGCCTTTCGTGGGATTCGGATAAAAGCGTGGGCCAACAATTCGAATGCGTTTGCCCGTCGGGTCGGTAACATAAGTGGCTTCTTTGGCCTTCAACGCAGGTGATCTCTTCAGCTGGTTCAGCGTTGCAGCCTCCGTACTGCTTGCCCATAGCAGCATCAAAGCAAAAAGCGGCAGGGATGCACTGCCTACTTGTCCGGACCAGACGCCAACACCCTTCATTGTGTAAAACTTTAAGGCCGCCTTCAATCGTCACTCCTGATGATGATGCAAATGCCCTATTCGCTCACTGCCTGGATTTGACCTATGTCGGAGCGCTTAGGCTTTACACCGTGGTAGCCCCCCATCTCGTTGGTGAGATCTAGCACCACCCTCTTCGGTCGTTGCCCATCACGGTGCATCAGAAAAACAACCACGCAACGACCCTGCCTGGATGTGACCGACAAAACTTGGCCAGGGGTCTGATCCATCACACCCTTGGCGGTGTCGGCACAGTTCGTGGCTTCTCCAGCAACCGCAAATGAGAGCGGCACGATTGAAAACACAGCGGCCAGGAAATGAGCCTTCATACACCTGCGTGCGGGGGATGACGTTGACATAGGAATCTCCCCACTAGTGAACTGTGCCTTTGGTCTGAGGCATATCATTGTCCAATAATGCCTCGCACACTTCCTGGACCATGACGCGGGTAGCCTCGAGGACAGGGGGAGAAAGAGCTTCACCAAGACGAGCCGCGTGGCCAATTCTCAACAGGCCCTGCAACTCGGAAGCGTTCTCGATGAGGCCGCTCATCCTTGCCTGCAAGTCAATCGGCAGTTCCGACACATCGAGCTGTTCCTGATCCAGAAGCCCGCGTTCCCGCAGTATTCGCTCAAGCAGCAGCGTCAACTTGGCGACTTCCGCAATATCGTTCATCTGCACCCTCCCCGGTAATTTTTTCAGATGTGAACCGCCCACCCGCGATTCTTTATCGATAGCTCACCTCAATATATCATGACGTGATAGTCCTTGAAAGATATGGATGGACACAGGCGTGTTATTGTCCCGTGAGGGAGGTGCCCGAGTTTGATTTCCAGGATTTCGAATGGATCAAGCGGAGATGTTACAGCCTGATCGACAGCAGCTGGGACAGAACCCGCAGCTAAGCTGTGAAATCAGGCGCTTGATTTTCAGCTGCACTTTGCCGCCGCTGCGAGCGCAGCTGTTATACCCGCAAGCGCGTACCTGTAATTCGTCCGCGTACCTCGTTTCGAGGTGGCGCTCAGCGTCATGGTGTTGCCGGCTTTCATCGCCTCAACCAATGCGGTGTCATCGCTCGCGTCCTTCGTCCAGGCGGAATTCCCTTTCGGCCTCATCAGGAAATCCTTGCCGTCGACCGACACCGTTATCTCTGAGCCGGCGAGATTCTCATAACCCATGACCGCCTGAGGATAGTAGCTGCCGGCCCGTGGGTCTGGGGCAACCAGGAAATAGTTGTTGCCGTGATCGACATTCGCCGGCTGAGACTGCTGCGGCGTGGAGAGCGCGTAGCAGTGTTCTGCACCATTTGCTGAATATGAATAGAGGCCCCAAGCCCCAAACGTCCTGATCATCGTCGGCGTTGAACCGGGCTGTGCATTTGCCGGCGCCTGGCCGATTGCAGCAGAAACGATAACGGCGAGGGCGAACGATTTGCGGGACATCTCGTCTCCATGGCTAGATTGACTGTGGGAGCTGAAGCCAGGTTGGCCGCGGAAGGCGCTGTCCTTATATTTGGGCGCTCCGGCAGTGGGACTGTCGCGAGACCAATCCTGAAAAGCGTCGGACGCTGCACCCCGTACCTGACGGCATCAGAATCGAGTGGGCGCGCTCCGGAGTCCTGCTATTCGGCGGTCGCATCAGCGGCCCGAGCAGGCAACTCAAGCTCCAATAGGTCTGACGCGATATTTTGCGAGAGGTTCGGCGCCGGATGCCTGTTTGTGTTCCATGACAGAACGTCCGTCTTTCGCAGCCCGCGCTGATCGGTGACGGCCCTGAGCGTGATCTCCGCTCCTACTGCGGTATCGGCAAGTTCGCTCGGGTGTCGATTGCGCAAGATCGAATCGCGGCGACCGATGAACGCGACAGTGCCAAGCAGCGATTGCTGGTCAGCCCTTGCAACCTCGCACCACATACCATTGGGGGTGATCGAAGTGACCCGAAGCGTCGCTTCACTGGAGGGGTTCATCATGTGCTTGTGAAACGGTCTGGGAGTGCATGGAATCGATAGGCTCTCCACATCCATTCCTTCAGGATTCGGGTTTTGCAATTCTTTCTCCTCGCATCGACCCCGAGGCGGGCTCGGCTACAGTCATATGAAAACCTGATCCATTAAATTTATAGGCCGGCCATATACCGAAACAATTACGCCACAGGGCCGCTACGGCGCCGGTGATCCTCTTTGGCCCGCCCGAAATCATTTCAGGCGGGCCTCGTTCGAGGGACGTCTCATCACGTCCGGTCGAAGACTAGCTGTCCGTCACATGCGATGAAGCTTGTTGCGGAAGCTCCTTCATCTCTATCAGCTGTTCCGCGCAGTTATTTGCTGCATTGATAACGGGGCCGTCGATCCCAGCGACCTTCGTCCATCCACCGTCCTTGATGAAGTTCTCGCGTTCCCAGGACGAGGTGGCCTTGAGCGTCCGCAAGTTCTGCTTGGCTTCGCTCGCGCTTGTGAACTCGTGGACGCATATGCCGCCAACCAGTTCTGCCCGTGCATCCCGCGCTGCGACCATGTTCATCTCTCGCACGCGCGCCGACGTCGTCCAGCCTCCCCACGTAAAGCCAACGACCATCGTCAGTGCCGATGCGCCGACCAGCGACCAAAGCCATAGGATCTTGGACGGACGATACGAAGACCGGCCACCATCTCCGATACCTTGCATAGCTGTTCTCCTCACGCCTATATCATAACATGATATAAAAATGAACCCGCAGAGCAACCTGGGGCGGAATCACAAAAACTTGATCCAGCGGCTGGCTTCAACCCGTTTACGCTTGATCATTTGAAAGATCCGTAGCTCGACAACGACCGAATCTGAACACGTCATTGTGATTGATGGGGGAGAGATGCTTCTTTGTCCCTAATTTCCATAGGCTTTCGGACGGGCGGCTTGGCTTGTCACTCCCCTCGCTGAACCGGTGAACAGGTGGATTCCACATTTACGCTTTGTCACCTGCGAAAAATCTGACTACCTTTCTGTTCCGGGAAGGGGCATTTCATGAGAACAATAATCTGGGAACCTCCTGTTTCTGTGTGTGGAATCATCATCCACGGGCCATTCGAAGCATATCATTTCATGACTTCGCGAGCCGGTCACCGTCTGCGGTGGCCCAGGGTGAAAGGCTCGCAATTCGCCAAAGCCCAAACGGCTATGCTCGCAGCCATGGATGGCCGCGTGTCGATCGAAGAGGCCAGAGCGTGTTTCGGCCTGGCTCTGAAGGAAGCACAACTCACGCGATAAACTGGAGCAAGATCTCGGTACAAGGGGGTAGAAAATGGAGACCGCGCCGTGGGGTTCGTGTGTCTACTATCGCACCGACGACAATGTGGTGCATTCTGTAAGAGGCGTTGACGAAGCGCTGGTCGCTCTTTTTGATTGGTGGCCGGTAAAGACCGGAAATTTTCGCCTTATAGCGATGGACGCCTGCTATGCCGTGCAAGCTGGCCGAGAACAAACCGAGACGGCTCGACTGGCATTTGTCGCTGCGGCTATCGAAGCAGGCGCATTGGTCGATCACCGGCATGATCAGTCTGCCGATCAGCCTGGCGGTTTCGAGCCATACGGAAGCGCACCCATTATGGCCGTCTCCGTCGAGCCTCCCCCTTCAACTGCTCTCGATTTTACAAGCGGCTAGGAAAGATGCTTCAGAACCATTCCCAGTCAGCGTCTATTCTCGATCGAGAGGATTTGGAAATGCTCCAAAGGGTATTCGATCAATTGTGCGAGCGACATCGCTTCGAAAAGGGAAGTGCGGGGGCCACCCGGATTGCAAGGAATCTGATGGATCTGTTTCAACATGGAATAAGAGGAGAGCGTCAGTTGCTCATGATGTTGTCAGGCATCAAGACATTTCCATAGTTTGCCGTTGAGAGTGCCTCAAGGGCGGATGGCAACCTACCTGCTCCAGCAATATGTCAAGCGAGCGCGCCCCTGCGGAAGCTGTTCGTTGGCTCCGAGCAGGCTTTCGCGACCGCCTTCCTCAGATGCGTCGGTTCCGTCCATTGCGTTGCATCTGCTCCAGGCCTACCTAGAGGCGATGAAGACAAGCATCAGCCACAATGTCCCGAGGCAACCATGGGTTGGCTGATCGGCGGCGCGATAATTTTAGTGACCTTCTTGTTTTCGCCCAGAGCTGGCTCCGTTGTGGTCGCTTTGCTCGCTGTTGCCTGGGTCGGACTTTGGCTCGCTACCGATCGTAAAAGCGAGCAGGAACCCTCGCACCAATCGGTTTCCATTTCAGCGAACTTCGATCCCCAGCTGTGCCCGAACCCGGACATGCCGATTTCGGTGGCGATCACAAACCATGCGGACAGGGCCCTTCAGACTGTCTCATTCAGCCTGATTGCCAGGCAACGCAATTCAGTCGTCTACAGGGCCTCCCATACGAGTGACGAAGTCGTCGCGCCGGGAGATACCTTCTCGATATGCTACGGGCTAAACCCTCTTTCCTTTGCGATCCGCACTGTCCGCTATGACCCGCGAGAACTGGATTGGGCCGGTGAACCGTCCCTCACCCGGTTTGCGGGGTCGTAATCCGCTGACGGATCGCTGACAAAGGCTCTCCCATAGGCGAGGGCTGGGGCGTGATCCAGCGCCCGATTATTATCCAACGACGCACATAAGGCGATCACGAATTTGTGTCCGCGGCAAAGCGTAACGTCGGGACTCTCCCCGCCGAATAGGTGGTTACGCAGCCGATCACCGGCCTGCGGACTTCAAAGAGGAGATCATCCATGAACCGTTCCACGCTCACCCTCGCCCTCGCCGGCTCGCTCGCCAGTGCAATCGCATCCGCGTCGTTCGCCGCACCGCTCGCCCCCGAGAAGATGGTCGGCAACGAGAAATGCTATGGTATCGCACTAAAGGGCCAGAACGACTGTGCAGCCGGCCCTGGCACCACCTGCGCGGGCACCTCGACGGCCGACTATCAGGGCAACGCCTGGAAGGCGGTCCCCGCCGGCACCTGCACCTCTATGAATGTCAACGGCCATAAAGGCATGCTGGCGCCCATGAAGGGTTGAGCCCCGACCGGAGGCTCGGTTTGACCGGGCCTCCGCCTCATCCGTCGAGACAGGGAGAACAGCAATGACCGTTTCCGCGAACCGCGCCGTCGCCTTGCCGCCACGCGCCGGCGTCGGCCTCAAGCCGGAACATTACGAAACCATTCTGGCCATTAGGCCGGATATCGGCTTTTTCGAGGTTCACGCTGAAAATTACATGGGTGCTGGCGGGCCACCGCACCGCTATCTCGAGGCCGTCGCCGACCGCTATCCGCTCTCACTCCATGGCGTAGGCCTGTCGATCGGTGCAGCGCGCAACCTCGACACAGAACATCTGAAGCGGCTTCGCGGCCTCATCGATCGTTACCGGCCGCAGAGCTTTTCGGAACATCTGGCCTGGTCGACCCACGAGGCTGGCTTTCTCAACGACCTTCTGCCGCTGCCCTACACGGCCGAAACGCTGGCGCGGGTGATCGACCATGTCGATGAGACACAGCAATGGCTCGGCCGGCAAATGTTGCTCGAGAATCCGTCGACCTATCTATTGTTCTCCGAGAGCACGATCGACGAAGTGGATTTCCTGACGGAGATAGCCGACCGCACCGGCTGCGGGCTGCTGCTCGACGTCAACAATGTCATGGTTTCGGCCGTAAACCACTGTCTCGATCCGGTCGCCTATATCGACCGTTTCCCCATCGAACTGATTGGTGAAATCCACCTTGCCGGCTATGACGAGACTGTCGATGGCGTCGGAGAGCGGCTGTTGATCGATGCCCATGGCAGCGCCGTTAGAACCGATGTGGTGGAGCTTTACCAACACACGCTGTCCCGGAGTGGCCCCTTGCCGACATTAATCGAGTGGGACAACGACGTCCCCGATTTTGCCACCCTTCAGGCAGAGGCGGTTCGCGCCGATGTCATGTTGAATGCTGCAGCCGTGAAACGCCGCGCCAGCCGGGCGGCATGACCATGGGTTTCAACGAAAGCCAGAACGCCTTTGCAGCCGCCCTGCTCCATCCGGATCAGCCGCTTCCGCGCGGCATCACCACCGCCCGCGGCACAGCCGATTCATCGCGCTTCGCCGTCTACCGCAACAATGTATATGTCGGGCTGACAACGGCACTCGGCCAGCGCTTCCCGGTGACGAAGCGGCTCGTCGGCTCCGACTTCTTCGCCGGCATGGCCCGCGCCTACACCGCGGATCACAAGCCGGCCACACCACTGATCATGCACTATGGCGACGGTTTCCCGGATTTCGTCGCAGCGTTTCCGCCCGCGGCATCTCTCCCTTATCTTCCCGATGTCGCCCGGATCGAGGTCGCCTGGACCCGGGCCTATCATGCGGCAGATAGCCTGCCGCTCGGCGTCACCGCACTTGCCAGCGTGGCACCAGAACGAATTTCCGAGATGGCGCTCGTTCCGCATCCCTCGGCCCGGCTCGTGCTGTCGGATTTTCCGGCCGGCTCCATCTGGGGCGCCCACCAGGGCGAGACCGTGGCGACGGTAGCCGACTGGCATCCCGAAGCGGCGCTGGTCGTGCGGCCGGCAATGCACGTCGAGGTACATGTCCTGCCTCCGCGGGACGCGACGTTCGCGGCCTGCCTCCTTGACGGCGCTACCCTCGGCGAGGCGGCGCAGACGGCATTCGCAGCCGCCCCCGATTTCGATTTCGGATCGGCGCTGATCGGTCTGATCGGCCTTGGCGCATTCAGCGCCTTTGAATCTGTTGAAGGATAATTCCCATGACCATCGAACGTGCTTCCTCCCGCGGTCTCGGCGTAGCACTTGTCTCGCTTCATCATCACACCGAACGCCTCTTCGCATTGATCCCACCGTCGCTGCCGCTGCTGGCGCTGCGCATCGGCCTGGCAATCCCGTTCTTCAAATCGGGACTGACGAAGTGGGACGGATTCCTGACGCTCTCGACCGGAGCCAGATTTCTGTTCGAACAGGAATTCAAGCTGCATATATTCGGCAGCCAATTCTCCTACCCCATGCCGTTGACCATGGCGGCCGCGGCCGGGATTGCCGAACTCGCCCTGCCCGTCCTGTTGGTGCTGGGCCTTTTCACTCGCTATGCGGCTCTTGGTCTGCTCGCGATGACGGCAGTGATCCAGCTCACTATTCCGGACGGCTGGGCCAACTTCCATCTTCCATGGGCCGCTATGGCGCTGACCCTTGTGGTCTACGGCGGCGGCAGGATTGCACTTGATCCCTTGATCAAACTCCGCAGCGAATGACGAAACTCGGCCCATCTCGAATCGGTTAAATACTCTCAGCCCGCCCACCTGGTCCTTCGCAAGAGCGTGCGCTTGAAGGGGGGGTGAAGCTTCCGCCTACACCGTAGAACGCCGATCTAAGTCATTGAAACCTTGGGAGCGCTTCAGAAATCGATTGTCATCCGGGGCCTCACAAATCCGGTGACGGTCGACATCTGGTAGAGCTGGTAACGCAACCGGCTCGGGACCACCGGCATAGCATGCCTGCGGGCAGATAAGCGCAGCCACATATAATCGTCGGCGTCCAGCTACCACCGTCTTCAACTATGTCGCGCTGTCCCAAAGGGGCAGCGTCAATCGACCGAGCTGTTCAACAGCTACATTCTCGCAACTATGCATTCCGCCAAAAAAAATTCTTGATATTTGTAGGTCAAGTGCCCTAGACAGATCTAGGTCAATCGTCCTAAAAAAGTGAGTGGGCTTTCGATAAAGCGCATTCAGAGGAGTCGGAATTTGGTGGCCACGACGACGCGACAGCAGATTGTTGAAGCAGCCGACAGGCTCTTCTACGAGCGAGGTTTCGAGGCGACGTCCTTTGCAGACATAGCGGCGGTCGTGGGGCTTTCGCGTGGGAACTTCTACTATCACTTCAGGACCAAGGACGAGATCCTCGAAGCCGTGATCACCCATCGCCTTTCAAAGACAAGGGCGATGCTCGATCGGTGGGAGGTTGAGGCGAAATCCTCGACCGACCGTATCCGCAGCTTCATCAACCTCCTCATCATGAACCGCGCAAAGATCATGGCCCACGGCTGCCCCGTCGGAACGCTATGCAATGAACTCGCCAAGCTCGATCATGTTGCCAAGAACAGAGCGGCCGAGCTGTTCACCTTGTTCCGCGACTGGCTGTCGCGCCAGTTTAGAGACATTGGCCACGAAACCGGCGCCGATGAGCTCGCCATGCACATTCTCATGCGCAGCCAGGGTGTGGCCGCGCTCGCGACCGCGTTTCGCGATGAGGCGTTCGTGCGCCGTGAGGTTGAAGACATGTGCCAATGGCTGGCAGCACAGCAACCCACGTCATCAATCCTCTAAAAACCGTTTCCGTCCAGAATTCCTGAGGAGCCACCTATGTTCGTCGTCACGCTCAAATTCTCCGCCAGCAAGGCTAAAGCACCTCATTTGATGGAAGGGCACAATGCCTGGCTCAAGCGAGGCTTCGACGAGGGCATTTTCCTCCTCAGCGGAAGCATTCAGCCAAGCGCCGGCGGGGCGGTTCTCGCACACAATACCTCTCGCGCCGATCTGGAAACACGCGTTCAGCAAGACCCCTTTGTTGTGGAAGATGTCGTCACCGCCGACATCCTCGAAATCGCACCCGGCCGCACAGATGATCGCCTGGCTTTTTTAAAGGCTTGAGGAATGAGCGCGACGATCCCAGGCCCGGACGGGCAGCCGCGCTGCCGTTGGTGTGCTGCCGCTCCGGAATTTCTGCCCTATCACGATAGAGAGTGGGGCTTTCCCGTCGACGATGACAACCGCCTATTCGAAAAACTCTGCCTGGAAGGTTTTCAATCCGGTTTGAGCTGGCGCACGATCCTGGCCAAGCGGGAGAACTTTCGAGCCGCCTTTCTCGGCTTCGATTTCAATCATATCGCGCGATTTGCGGACGCTGATATCGAAAGCCTTGTGCAGGACCCCGGCATCGTGCGCCACCGAGGGAAGATCGTGGCCGTCGTCAACAACGCGCGGCGTGCTCAGGAACTCGTAAAGCAGGAGGGATCGCTGGCCGCCTATGTCTGGCGCTTCGAGCCGAAGTCGTCCGAGCTGTCGCCTCCACAGACGGCGTCGGTGTCGGCCGCGTCCATCGCCATGTCGAAAGATCTCAAGAGACGCAGTTGGTCCTTCGTCGGCCCCACCACCGTCTACGCTTTCATGCAGGCGATGGGCCTGATCAATGATCACACTGAGGGCTGCATCATTAGAGACAAGGCCGCGGTAGCCAGGGCAGCCTTCCGGCGCCCGACCGCGATCCGGCGGACTTGAACCTGACCCGTATATTCGCCTCTCGCCGGGTAGTCACTCAAGACGGTTTCTGTGACGATCCTCGCTCTGTCATGCCGAGCGACTACCATCTTGTGAAACACCGCGAATTTTCGGCCGCATTGGAATCGCGAGCGTGCGCGAGGCGGTGCAGCCGTTTAACATCTTCAACTTATCTCGTACGGCACTGTCATTCTCTGATGATGATCGACACCGATACGACCCTTCATAGGAGGCCACGCCCTGCTCGGACACCGCGTTCTCTCGCAGATCCGGCACGATATCCCAATGGGTTCGAATACCGGTCGCGCAGTGTCGCGAAGATCATCTGCATAGACGAACGCTTCGGCGTTGCTCATCTCGCACCCGAAGGCTAGCGCATATGCTATGTGCTGGCCATGGAATCCTCCCGAGTGTTTGGTTACCTGGAGGGCGAGCGAAAGGTACTTCCCCCCGTCCGGAGTCTCCGCCATCTGCCGAAGTATCTTACCCGGGGATTCGAATGCCTGATGGACGTTCCAGACGGGGCACGCCGCGCCAAAGCGCGCGAATTGCAGCTTCGTGGCGCTATGGCGCTTGGTGATGTTACCCGCGCGGTCGATTCGGGCAAAGAACATGGGCACACCCTTGCGCCCCGGACGTTGCAATGTCGAAAGACGGTGACAGACCTGTTCGATCGATGTGTTGAACTCAAGGGCGAGTAGCTCGACGTCATGTCGCAGAGCGGCCGCGGCGTCCGCGAACTGACAGTACGGCATCAGAAGCGCTCCGGCGACGTAATTCTGCAGCCCGACCTTGCAGATCTCCGCTGCCTCGGCCGTCCTGAATCCGGCTCCGGCAACGATCTCCGCGATCGGTCCGCTGAACTCCACCTGGGCGAGCTGCACCGCCATCTGGAAAAGCTGGGTCTGCGCCGGGGAATGTCTGTTGAGGTAAAGCGTCGATGTTTTTGCGTCGAAGCTCCGTAGTGATCCCTCATGGGCGGCTTGGAGCACCGAGACACCGCATTTGCCGAGTTCCCTCTTCATCGCGCCGAAGGGGTCCACCTGCAAACCGAGGGTCGAGGCCAGACGCTCTGCCGCCACGTCCAGATCGTGCACGTAATTATCGACGAAGTGGAAGTAGTCCCTCACTTCCTCATAGGGAGTTGGCTCGGACATCCCTTTCGCAAGCTCTTGATCAATCCCCGCAAGCTGTTCGGTGGTCCGCCTGTAGGCCTGGTGGGCGAGTATCAGCGCATGCGCTATGCCGGGTGCGTTCTGCACCACGAGCTTGATGTCTTGCACGGTGGGGGCGAGTGTTTCGAAGAGCGGGTCTTTCAGCGCCTCGGAAAGGGCGGACAACAGGCGGTCGCCCTCCCCGCCGGCGATTTCCGACACCTGAAGCTGAAACTTGTCGACGAGCGCCAGGAGCACGGTGGCCGAAACCGGGCGGCTGTTGCTCTCGATCTGGTTGAGGTAGCTCGTCGATATCCCAAGACGCTCGGCGAACTGGCTCTGGTTCCACTTCCGGGAAAGCCGGAGCTCACGCACGCTCTTGCCGATGAATAGTTTTCCGATCGCCATATTTGCAATTTCACAAATTCATATTTCAGTCTTTGTAAATTCTCCTGTACACATGTTCAACTCTTTTCTTCGCGTCCGGCCTCTCCTAGAAAAATATGAAAGGGAGGACCCGATGCAGCGAGTTCTGGAACAACTGGAAAAACGCCGTGCGGAGGCGCGACTTGGCGGGGGCAGGAAGCGTATCGATGCGCAGCATGCGAAGGGCAAGCTGACGGCGCGTGAGAGAGTAGAGGTTCTGCTCGACGAAGGCTCGTTCGAGGAGTTCGACATGTACGTGACCCACCGCGCGGTGGATTTCGGCATGGCGGAGCAGAAGGTCGCCGGCGACGGCGTCGTCACCGGCTGGGGCACGATCAACGGCCGCCAGGTCTATGTCTTCTCGCAGGATTTCACCGTCCTCGGCGGCTCGCTGTCGGAAACCCATGCCCAGAAGATCTGCAAGATCATGGACATGGCGGTCCGGGTCGGCGCTCCGGTGATCGGTCTGAACGATTCCGGCGGCGCCCGCATCCAGGAAGGCGTGTCTTCGCTCGCCGGTTACGCGGAAGTCTTCCGCCGCAATGCCGAGGCGTCCGGCGTCGTGCCGCAGATTTCGGTGATCATGGGACCCTGCGCCGGCGGGGCGGTCTATTCGCCGGCGATGACCGATTTCATCTTCATGGTGCGCGACAGTTCCTACATGTTCGTCACCGGTCCCGACGTGGTGAAGACGGTGACGAACGAGATCGTCACGGCCGAGGAACTCGGTGGCGCCGGCACCCATACGAAAAAATCCTCGGTCGCCGATGCCGCCTTCGAGAACGATATCGAGGCGCTCGAAGCCGTCCGCCAGCTCTTCGATTTCCTGCCCTTGAACAACCGCGACAAGCCGCCGGTCCGACCTTTCCACGACGACCCGGCCCGCATCGAGAACCGCCTCGACAGCCTGATCCCGGATAGCGCCGCCAAACCTTACGACATGAAGGAACTGATCCTCGCGATTGCCGACGAGGGCGACTTCTTCGAGATCCAGGAAGCCTATGCGAGAAACATCATCACCGGTTTCCTCCGGCTGGAAGGCCAGACGGTCGGCGTCGTCGCCAACCAGCCGATGGTGCTGGCCGGCTGCCTCGATATCGACTCATCCCGCAAGGCGGCGCGTTTCGTGCGCTTCTGCGACGCCTTCTCGATCCCGATCCTGACGCTGGTGGACGTCCCCGGTTTCCTGCCGGGCGTGGCGCAGGAATATGGCGGCGTCATCAAGCACGGCGCCAAGCTTCTGTTCGCCTATTCGGAGGCGACGGTGCCGATGGTGACGCTGATCACCCGAAAGGCCTATGGCGGCGCCTATGACGTCATGGCCTCGAAACATATCGGCGCCGACGTCAATTATGCCTGGCCGACGGCCGAGATCGCCGTCATGGGCGCGAAGGGCGCGACCGAGATCCTCTATCGCTCGGAACTCGGCGATCCGCAGAAGATCGCGGCGCGGACGAAGGAATACGAGGAGCGTTTCGCCAACCCGTTCGTGGCCGCCGAACGCGGCTTTATCGACGAGGTGATCATGCCCCATTCGTCGCGCCGCCGCATCGCCCGCGCCTTCGCTTCGCTGCGCAACAAGCAGGTGACGACCCATTGGAAGAAACATGACACGATCCCGCTGTAGAGGTGAACCGATGTGCAGCCACGTTCTCGACGGTGAAAATACATACACCACGCCGCGCGAGCTAGCGCGACTTACAGGCGGCCCCGATAGCTTGCGCTGGCTTCAGCACGACCATGAAATGGATTGGTGCCTCTGCATTGTCGATTTGCCCGCAACGCTCTCCCACGCCCGCTTGAAGTGGACGCGCGTTAGCGAAACCCTGAATTTCCTGATTGATCGGTAGAGATTGCATGTTCCAGAAAATCCTCATCGCCAACCGTGGCGAGATCGCCTGCCGGGTCATCAGGACGGCCAGGAAGATGGGTATCAAGACGGTGGCGGTTTATTCGGATGCGGATGCGGAGGCGCTGCATGTGAAGATGGCCGACGAGGCCGTTCATATCGGTCCGGCGCCGTCGTCCCAGTCCTATATCGTCATCGACAGGATCCTCGATGCGATCCGGGCGACCGGCGCCGATGCGGTGCATCCGGGTTACGGCTTCCTGTCGGAAAACGCCGCCTTCGCGCAGGCGCTGGAAAAGGCCGGCATCGCCTTCATCGGGCCGCCGGTCAACGCCATCCAGGCGATGGGCGACAAGATCACCTCGAAGAAGATCGCGGCAGAGGCCGGCGTCTCCACCGTGCCCGGCCATATGGGCCTGATCGAGGATGCGGAAGAGGCGGTAAAGATCTCCGCGTCGATCGGTTATCCGGTGATGATCAAGGCGTCTGCCGGCGGCGGCGGCAAGGGCATGCGGATCGCCTGGAACGACGCCGAGGCCCGCGAGGGTTTCCAGTCCTCCCGCAACGAGGCGAAGAACTCCTTCGGCGACGACCGCATCTTCATCGAAAAATTCGTCGACCAGCCGCGCCATATCGAAATCCAGGTGCTCGGCGACCAACATGGCACCACGCTCTATCTCGGCGAGCGCGAATGCTCGATCCAGCGCCGCAACCAGAAGGTCATCGAGGAAGCCCCGTCGCCGTTCCTCGACGCGGAAACCCGGCGAGCCATGGGAGAACAGGCGGTCGCACTCGCCAAGGCGGTCGGTTATGTCTCGGCCGGCACGGTCGAGTTCATCGTCGATGGCGCCAGAAATTTCTATTTCCTCGAGATGAACACCCGCCTGCAGGTCGAGCACCCGGTCACCGAACTGGTCACCGGCATCGATCTGGTCGAGCAGATGATCCGGGTTGCGTCAGGCGAAAAGCTGTCCTTCGGGCAGGATGACGTGAAGCTCAACGGCTGGGCGATCGAAAGCCGGCTTTATGCCGAGGATCCCTACCGCAACTTCCTGCCCTCGATCGGCCGGCTGACCCGCTACCGCCCGCCGGCGGAAGGCCGGCAGGACGATGGCACCGTGGTGCGCAACGATACCGGCGTCTTCGAAGGCGGCGAGATCTCCATGTATTACGACCCGATGATCGCAAAGCTCTGCACCTGGGCGCCCGACCGGCTGGCGGCTGTCGATGCGATGGGCAAGGCGCTCGACGATTTCGAGGTGGACGGTATCGGCCACAACCTGCCCTTCCTGTCGGCGGTCATGGATCACCCTCGTTTCCGTTCCGGAAATATCACCACGGCCTTTATCGCCGAGGAATTCCCGGACGGTTTTTCCGGCGTGCATCCGGACGCGGCGGCGGCAAAGAAGCTCGCCGCCGTCGCCGTCCTGGTTCATCAGGCCCTGCAGGAGCGGGCGGTACAGATTTCCGGTACGATCGGCAACCATCGCCGGGTGATCGGCAGGGACTGGGTGGCGACGCTTGCCGGCTTCGAGGAGGCCGTCACGCTGGAAACCGGGCCTGACGGCGCCGGCGTCCGTTTTGCCGTCCGTTTTGCCGATGGAACGCAGCTTTCCGTCGCCAGCGGCTGGCTGCCGGGGCAGAGCCATGCCCGCTTCCATGTCGGCGGCGAGACGATGGGGATCAAGGTCAACCTTATCGGCTCGGCGATCCGGCTGCGCTGGCGCGGCATGGATGTCACCGCCCGCGTCCGTTCGCCGCGCGTCGCCGAACTTGCCCGCCTGATGCCGAAAAAGCTGCCGCCGGACACCTCGAAAATGCTGCTCTGCCCCATGCCCGGCGTCATCACCTCGGTCTCCGTGAAAGCCGGCGACGCCGTCGAGGCCGGCCAGACGCTCGCCACCGTCGAGGCGATGAAGATGGAGAACGTGCTGAAGGCGGAGAGACAAGGCATCGTCAAACGCGTCGCAGCAAGCCAGGGACAAAGCCTGGCGGTCGACGAGCTGATCATGGAGTTCGAGTGATGGGAGGATGGGTGAAATGGACGGCCAAATGGCTAGTCATCTATTTGGTTTCAAACATCATTACAGCTTCCGCGATATGGATCGTCTTCCTCTTGTTCGTGACCTATGAAATGACGGATCCCCAACTCGTCAATTTCGGTAAGAGGAAGGCGATTGAGGACTACAAGTGGGACTACATAACCAGAATCACCACTGATCCAAACAGCGTGAGCTGTGAGGTCTCTCGCGTTGGCAATGACGAAGTGGCGGAAGTGTTGTGCTCGGTATTCGACGGCGCCAACCTCGTTTTCAAGAGAAACTACTTCTACGCCGTCAGCGGATTTGGCGCGGGCGATGTCGCTGGATTTGAGGATTATCCCCTTTCAACTGTGGAAACCAAGTAAGTGCGGCCATGCAGAGATTTGTGACAGTTGATACACGGAAGCTGCTAGCCACCGCCCTATTATTTGAGGGTACGAATCCGTTTCAACATATGGCGTTTATGGTCCTGCCCACCGAAGAACACGGCAATGACTTGAACGATGCCCCTGCTCTCATGGACATCGAAATAGATGATCGCGCGGTTCTTGGTGACGTGACGCAAACCCTCAGCAATATCAGGGGACAATGTTCCCTGATAAGAGGTTCGTCCAATACCGAAGATATCGTTGCGGATGAGCCGGATGCGTTCAGAAGCTTGCTCAACCGCATCTTCAAGTGGCTGGCCCAACCGCATATGTGCATCAACGAGATGATCGAAGATCTGGTCGAGATCGATCTCACTTTCTTCCGAAAGTTCGACCTTATAGGCCATACTGAGTCTTCTTCGCCGCGATCAGCGCCTCGATGCGCTCATGGCTTTCCTCTTCCGAGAGAAACCGGCCCCGGCGCCGGCGTTCGATCAACGCCCTCAGCGCTTCGAGATCCTCTTCCCGCATCTCGGTCTCCTCACGGACCAGTTCCAGCCCCCGCTCGACGACGGCGGTCAGGCTTGGAAAATGGCCGTCTTCGACCAGCTTGCGGGCGAACTCTTCCTGCTGGAAGGAGAGCGAGACAGAGGCTTTCACGGACATGGCAGGGCGCTCCGGTTGAGGCCGCCAGAATACCTCCGACCACGGGTCGGGTCAATTTCACCATGTTCGGCAAGCGGCCGACACGCGGCGCCTTCAGAAAAGGATCGCATCGATGACCAGGAAAACCCTCGCCGACTGGCAGGCGCTTGCCGAGCGCGAGCTGAAGGCTTCGCCCGACACGCTGACCTGGCACACGCCTGAGGGCATCGACATCAAGCCGCTCTATACCGCTCAAGACCTTGAGGGCGTGGACCATCTCGACAGCCTGCCGGGCTTTGCGCCCTTCGTGCGCGGCCCGCGCGCCACCATGTATGCCGGCCGGCCGTGGACGATCCGCCAATATGCCGGCTTCTCGACCGCCGAAGCGTCGAACGCCTTCTATCGCCGCAATCTCGCCGGCGGCCAGAAGGGCCTGTCGGTCGCCTTCGACCTCGCCACCCATCGCGGTTACGACAGCGACCATCCCCGCGTCGAGGGCGATGTCGGCAAGGCGGGCGTGGCGATCGACTCGGTCGAGGACATGAAGATCCTGTTCGACGGCATCCCGCTGAAAGAGATGTCGGTGTCGATGACCATGAACGGCGCGGTCATCCCGATCCTCGCCTCGTTCATCGTCGCCGGCGAGGAACAGGGCTGTTCGCGGGCCGAGCTGTCGGGGACCATCCAGAACGACATTTTGAAGGAGTTCATGGTCCGCAACACCTATATCTATCCGCCCGAGCCCTCGATGCGGATCGTCGCCGACATCATCGAATATACGGCCAGGGAAATGCCGAGGTTCAATTCGATCTCGATATCCGGCTACCACATGCAGGAGGCGGGCGCGACGCTCGTCCAGGAGCTCGCCTTCACGCTGGCCGACGGCCGCGAATATGTCCGGGCCGCACTCGCCAAGGGTTTGAGCGTCGACGAGTTCGCCGGCCGGCTGTCCTTCTTCTTCGCGATCGGCATGAACTTCTTCATGGAGGCGGCCAAGCTGCGCGCCGCCCGCCTTCTGTGGTCGCGGATCATGGAGGAGTTCAAGCCGCAAAAGCCGTCGTCGCTGATGCTGCGCACCCATTGCCAGACATCCGGCGTGTCGCTGCAGGAGCAGGATCCCTATAACAACGTCATCCGCACCGCCTACGAGGCACTGTCGGCGGTGCTCGGCGGCACCCAGTCGCTGCACACCAACGCGCTCGACGAGGCGATGGCGCTGCCGACCGATTTCTCGGCCCGCATCGCCCGCAATACCCAGCTGATCCTCGCCCACGAGACCGGCGTGACGAAGGTCGTCGATCCGCTGGCCGGCTCCTATTATGTCGAGAGCCTGACCAGCGAGCTTGCGGAAAAGGCCTGGGCGCTGATCGAGGAAGTCGAGGCGATGGGCGGCATGACCAGGGCGGTCGCCGACGGCCTGCCGAAGCGGCTGATCGAGGAAGCCGCCACCCGTCGCCAGGCCGCCGTCGACCGGGGTGAGGAAATCATCGTCGGCGTCAACAAGTACCGGCTGGAAAACGAGGAGCCGATCGACATTCTCGCGATCGACAATACCGCCGTCCGCAAAGGCCAGATCAGGCGGCTGGAGGAGGTCCGCCGAAAGCGCGATCCGAAGCGCGTGGCGGCGGCGCTCGCCGTCCTGGAGGAGGCGGCCGAGACCGGCGAGGGAAACCTGCTGCAGGTGGCGATCGAGGCGGCTCGTGCCCGCGCCACCGTCGGTGAAATCTCCGACGCGATGCGCCAGGCCTTCGGCGGCCATTCCGCCGTGCCGGAGGTGGTCAGCGATATCTACGGACCTGCCTACGAGGACGATCCGGAATACAAGACGATCGTCGATCGCCTGTCCGGTTATGCCGAAAAGTCTGGCAGGCCGAAGATCATGGTCGCCAAGCTCGGCCAGGACGGCCACGACCGCGGCGCCAAGGTGATCGCGTCGGCGTTCGGCGATATCGGCTTCGAGGTTCTCGCCGGCCCGCTGTTCCAGACGCCGGAGGAAGCGGCGGACCTGGCCATCCGGGAAAAGGTCCAGGTGGTCGGCATGTCGTCGCTTGCTGCCGGCCACAGGACGCTTGCCCCGCAGCTGGTCGAGGCGCTGAAGCAGAAAGGCGCCGAAAACGTCATCGTCGTGGTCGGCGGCGTCGTGCCCCGCCAGGACTACGACTACCTGACGGACCACGGCATCGCCGCCGTCTTCGGCCCCGGCACAAATGTCCTCGATGCCGCAAACAGGATACTCGATCTGCTCGAGGGCAAGAGGCGCAATATCTGAGGGTCATGATGATCACAAGAGTGAACCACATCGCCATTGCCGTCCCGAACCTCGAACTAGCCAGCGCCACCTATCGGAAACTGGGCGTCACGGTTTCGGAGCCCCAGGAGCTTGCGGAACATGGGGTGCGAGTCAGCTTCATGGAGTTCGAGAACTTGAAACTGGAACTGGTGGAGGCTTTCGGCGATGGCTCGCCAATCCAGCGGTTCATGGAGAAGAACCCAGGCGGCGGGATGCACCATGTGTGCTTTGACGTGGAAGACCTGGGGGCCGCCGTGTCCGATCTCAGAGAGAGCGGCATACGCGTCCTGGGTTCGGGCGAGCCCAAGATCGGAGCTCACGGGAATCCCGTCGTCTTCGCATATCCTTCGGACCTGTTCGGCGTCCTCACCGAATTCGAGCAGGTATCGACGACGGAATCGCCCCCGCACTGACGATCGAAGCGGCACTTGACGCCCCCGGGCGGGTCCTAGCATATGAAGGCAGGTCCCTGTTCGAAGTCAGGCTAGAAGTGCAAGTGAACGCAGAAAAACACACATCCGCTCCCTCCCCGTTCTCTGTCGCGGACGAGCACTTTCTGCCGGGCATCGATATTCCAACCTACTCCACGCACGAGATCCGGATCATCCGCGGCACCTATAGGGCGATGGCGACGATCGGGACCCAGCAACTGTCCCTGCGCCGGATTGCGAAGGAACTGGATGTGAGTCCCGCCCTGATCGGTTATCACTTCAAGTCGAGGGATGCTCTCGTGATGGAGACGATGCGCTGGGCGCTGGCCGGAACAGTCCGCCGCATCGCGCGAAAGGTCGCCAGCATCGACGACGCGCGTGCCGCATTCTCGGCATTGATGGACGGCGTCTTCCTGGGACCCAAGCCAAGCCGCGACTTCCACCTCATTTACCTCGACCTCGTGCAGTACTCGACACGCGAATCTACGTTCGTCGAACTTGCGGATCTGTTGCGCACCCATATCGACGGCACTTACGCAAGCGTGATCCGGCAGGGGGTGCAGGCTGGTCTATTCGAGGTAGATGATATTGCCGTGGCCGCAAGGCGCGCCCGCGCCGTCGTCGAGGGCAGTTTTATCCAGTGGCTGCAGGACACGGACTGGGAGAACAGCTACCGTGCACTCAGAGAGGACTGCGAAGGCACGCTTCTCAAGCTCTTCAGCCCCGCGGGCACCTGATTCGCCAGCCTCTCCCGGTATAGATATTCCGCTCCACTCGGAGGAGTGCCGATTTGGCGTCCTCCCTGCGGAGGTCGTCCCTCTCCGGCCCATCGAAACGACTTGACAACTGTACAGTCAGCTCTAATATCGCTGAACAGTTGTTCAGCTTTGATGGAGGGGACTGAACAGGAGGACTGCTCTGTCTGCGTGAAGCCGACCGGGCACAACTGACATCACATATCAGCTTCAACGAAATGAAATCCCTGCAGCCAATGCAACGGCGTGGATCACCTCCAGTCGAATGCTTCTGCTCGGCCACGAACCATGCACGGGCGATGATAGGCATCATCCGCGCTCCACATCGACTGGGAGGAAACAGATGGCACATGTTGAGACAATGACGCGGACCGAGGGCATATCCTCGAGAGACCGGAAAGTTATTCTGGCTGCTTCGCTTGGAACAGTATTCGAGTTCTACGACTTCTTTCTGATCGGACTGGTGGCCAGCGAGATCGCGAAGGCGTTCTTCTCGGGCGTAAACCCGACGGCGGGCTTCATCTTCACACTGCTGGGCTTCGCTGCCGGCTTCATGCTCCGCCCGTTCGGCGCCATCGTCTTCGGCCGTCTCGGAGACCTCGTTGGCCGCAAATATACCTTCCTTGTGACGATCGTACTCATGGGCGGTTCGACATTCCTGATCGGGCTGCTGCCAGCATATGCGACGATCGGCGTGGCCGCTCCGATCCTGTTCGTGACCATGCGCATGCTGCAGGGCCTGGCGCTGGGAGGCGAGTTCGGAGGCGCTATGGTCTACGTGGCGGAGCATGCGCCTGCGGATAGACGTGCGACCTACACCGCCTACATCATCATGACAGCGGCGATCGGGTTCCTTCTTGCAGTTGCGGTGATCATTCCCCTGCGCCTTGCTCTGGGGCCGGACGCATTCGTTCTCTGGGGCTGGCGTGTCCCATTCCTGATCTCGATCGTACTGCTTGGCGTTTCGCTCTGGATTCGCCTGAAGCTTGACGAGTCACCCGAGTTCAAGCGCATGAAGGCGGAAGGCAAGGCTTCCAAGTCGCCGTTGGCCGAGACCTTCGGGACATGGAAGAACGTCAGGGTCATCATCATCGCCGCGCTGTGCATCCTGCCCGCCCAGGCCGTCATCTGGTACACAGGCCAGTTCTACACGTTGTTCTTCCTGACCAAGGTACTCAAGGTGGAAAACCTCGCGGCCAACATGATGCTCATCACGGCAACCGTTCTGACCGCGCCGCTCTATGTGGTCTTCGGCAGGCTCTCGGACAAGATCGGCAGGAAGCCCGTCTACGTCGTCGGCTACCTGATTGCCGCCCTAGTGACCATCCCGGCCTTCCAGGGGCTCACCCATTTCGCAAACCCCGCGCTCGAGGCGGCACAGGAGCGTGCTCCGATAACGATCGTCGCGGATCCGCAGGACTGCTCCTTCCAATTTAATCCGCTCGGTACCGCGAAATTCACGAATTCGTGTGACGTGGGCATCGGTGCAGTTACCGGACTTGGCCTCAATTATCGCAGCGAGGACGCTGCCGCAGGATCCGCAGCCTCAGTCCGCATCGGCGACCGCACAATCCCCAGTTATCGCGCCGACGCCGCGGATGCTGCCACACAGAAGACCCGCTTTGACGCCGAGCTGAAACAGGTTCTGACTGAAGCGGGTTATCCGCTCGGCAGCGCCAATCCCGACGAGATCAACGCTCCGGTCATCATCGCTCTGCTCTGCGTTCTTCTGGCGCTAGGAGCCATGGTGTTCGCGCCAACGACGACATCTCTCCTGGAGATGTTCCCTTCGCGCATCAGATACACCGCGATGTCGTTCCCGTATCATCTCAGCGCAGCGTGGTTCGGGGGGTTCCTTCCCGCAACGGCTTTCGCGATCGTCGCTGCCACGGGCAACAACTATGCCGGTCTCTACTATCCCGTCGGCATTGCTGCGGTCTGCATGGTGCTCAGCCTCGTCTTCGCCCGGGAGACGCGAGGCACCGACATTTCGAAGGGCTGATCGCCTTCAAGAGGGCTGCGGCAGAACAAGCCGCAGCCACAAGCTTTCACCGATAAACAAACAGGACCTTTCCAGCCGCCGTCACGTGCACGACCTCCTCGCGGCTAAGCGTTCCACCGAGGTACACGATGTCGCCGCCGAGCTTGTCGTTTCTTTCCATCTCGATGAACGTCCACTCCGCCACCATCGTCGATCCGGCCGAGACAGCTTTCTTGAACTGGAAGCTGAACTCGAGTCCGACCGCCTCGCCGTCATGTGTGAAATGATCCGCCACCAGGCCCATCATGAGGGCCGTATAGTGCGTCCCGCTGGCGATGATCCCGCCATACCGCGAGCGTCCGGCGGCCTCGCGGTCATGATGAAGCGGATTCGTGTCGCCTGCGGTTGACGCAAACGCTCTGATTCCCGCTTCATCGAAGTGGAATATTCTCTGAAATCTCTGTCCAATTGCAGGTGCCGCGCTACGCCCGTCCCGAGCAGTGTCCACCACGCTTCTCCCTTATGCATGGGCCATCCGGGCGGATAGCCGGGCCTGATGTTGTAAGACGAAAACCTCACTTGACAAGTGTACAGCGGACTCGTAGCGTCCTGAACACTTGTTCAGTACAGTCGATGAGGTGGAGCTCGTCGAAACATGGGAGGCAATTATGAACACTGCGAAATCCACTTGGGACCGCGTCCTGCAACTCGTGGAGACCTATTCCGCCGAAGACCTCAACGTAGCCTGGCATCTCTGCGACAGGCATCCGGAAGAGGCCGCGGCAAACACCATCATCCGCGACGATCTCTCTTACTCAGTGCTTACATATGGCGAACTTCGCGCCGAATCCGAAAGGCTGGCCGCGTCGTTCCTTGATCTTGGTATCAGGCGCGGCGACCGTATCGCGACCCTCATGGGCAAGGGTCGCGAATATCTCGCCACTATCCTTGCCATCTGGAGGATTGGCGCAGTGCATGTTCCGCTCTTCACTGCCTTCGCTCCCCCTGCGATCCAGTTCCGGCTCGACTCATGCGGCGCGAAACTCGTGGCGTGCGACGCATCGCAGCGGCCCAAGCTGAGGTTGATCGAACAAGAGACCGCCGCGAGGACTTGGCGGGTCATGACCACGGCTCCGGCCGTGGATGGCGATCTGTCGTTCGAAACGCTGCTGTCGGCAGGGAAGCCCGGCACGCCGAGCGTGGCTGTCGGTGGGGACGGCGCGTTCATCCAGATCTACACGTCCGGCACGACCGGAAAGCCTAAGGGCGTGGTCGTTCCGGCGAAAGCGCTTGCCGGGTTCCAGGCCTATGCCGAATTCGCGCTCGGGCTGCGATCCGAGGACGTCTTCTGGAATTCCGCGGACCCGGGCTGGGGCTACGGGCTGTATTTCGGCGTGCTTGCGACACTCACCACGGGGACGCCTTCGATCATGCTCTGCGCCGGGTTCTCGCCCGAACTCACGTACAAGGTCCTCTCGCAGTTCCACGTCACCAACTTCACCGCCGCACCCACTGTCTATCGCTCGCTGATTGGGTCGGGAATGACGCCTCCTCCGACCAAGCTGCGTTGTGCAAGCAGCGCCGGAGAGCCCCTCACTCCGGAGGTAAATGCCTGGAGCAAGGGCGCTCTCGGCGTTCATGTGCACGACCACTTCGGGCAGACGGAAGCTGGCATGCTGGTGAACAACCATCACCATCCCGATCTCAAACGCCCTCTCAAGGAAGGGTCAATGGGGCTACCGATGCCGGGATGGAGCGCTGTGGTCCTGCGGCTCGACAAGGACGAGCTTGCATCCGCAGGAGAGGTAGGACGTCTCGCCTTCGATCTGTCGGAAAGCCCGTTCGCCTGGTTTTCCGGGTACGTCGAAGAGCCCGCCAAGTCTCAGGAGAAGTTCGCCGGCGACGGAAGGTGGTATCTCTCGGGTGACCTCGCCAGGATCGATGACGAGGGATATGTCTACTTCAGCTCGCGTGATGACGACATTATCATCATGGCGGGATACCGGATCGGTCCGTTCGAGGTGGAATCGGTTCTTGCCACGCATCCGGGAGTGGCCGAGTCGGCGGTGATCGCGATCCCCGACACTGTGAGGGGCGAGGTACTCGAAGCTGCCGTCGTCTTGCGTTCAGGAGTGGTTCCTTCAGAGGCGCTCGCCAAGGAACTGCAGGGACACGTCAAGCAGAACTTTGCCGCCCACGCCTACCCGCGAAGGATCCATTTCGTTCCGAGTCTCCCCAAGACGCCGTCCGGGAAGATCCAGCGTTTCGTCGTGCGGCAGCAGGCCCGCGAGGGAACTCTAGAAACATTGGAGACGAAGGAAACCGCAAATGCTGATTGAAGGAAAGTTGTGCGCTGTGACCGGAGCCGCTTCGGGTCTCGGGCGCGCGACCGCCAAGGCGCTGCACGACGCAGGCGCCAACCTGCTGCTGCTCGACCTCAACAAGGAAAGGCTGCAGGAACTGCAGGCGGAGCTCGCGCCGGACACCAGTGTCGCCGCTGCGGTAGACATCAGAGATCCCGAGGAACTGGAGCAGGCCTTCGATGATGCGATCACTCGCTTTGGCTCGCTACGAGCCGCGGTGAGCTGCGCGGGCATAGCCTCGTCGGCGAAGATCGTGTCGCGTGGAGATCCCCACGACTTCGATCTGTGGCGCAGGGTCATCGACATCAACCTCAACGGCACCTTCAACGTGATGCGGCTTGCCGCAGCGCGGATGGTGAACAACAATCCCGTTGGCGAGGCCGGTGAACGCGGCGTGATCATCAACACGGCCTCGGTCGCGGCCGAGGACGGGCAGAAGGGTCAGGCCGCCTACGCCGCCAGCAAGGCCGGAGTCGCGGCTCTCTCCCTCCCAGTCGCACGCGATCTCGCAGAACATGGGGTACGCTGTGTAGCCGTGGCCCCGGGCCTCTTCGGTACCGAACTGTTCGAACAGATCCCCGGAAAGGGCATCGAGGCGCTCAAGCGCGCGCTGCTCTATCCGACGCGCATGGGACTGCCGATGGAATTCGCAATGCTCGTCAGGCACATCGTCGAGAACCCCTATCTCAACGGCTCGCTCATCCGCCTTGACGGCGGAGCGCGGCTTCCCGCATGACCGTGGAGGATACAGTGAACGAAGCTGCAGTCCATCTCGCCGCCGCTCCGCGCGAGCGCATCAACCAGCTTTGCGAGCATGACGGGCGCATCGCTTGGATCACCTTGTCACGGCCGGAGCGCGCGAACGCCCTTGACTCCGAGACCCTGGAACTCATCCTCGACGCGCTGGAAAGGGCCGAAGCCACACCGGGCGTAGAAGCCATCATCCTGCATGGCTCAGGCCAGCATTTCTGCGCAGGAGCCGACCTCAACGAGCTTCTTGGCAATGGCCCGGGCGGTGTGAGGAAACTGCTTGACCTCTTCCGTCAGGTGACGATCCGCATCGAGCAGTCCCATCTCGTCGTTGCCGCCGCCGTTCACGGAGCCGCCCGCGCCGGCGGCATCGAGATATCGCTGGCGTGCGACATAGTCATTGCAGCAAAATCGGCGACGTTCGGCGACGCCCATCTCTCGAAGGGCCTGCTTCCGGGAGGTGGGTCAACCGTGCGCCTGCCGCGCGCGATCGGATGGCAGCGCGCCAAATGGCTGATCCTGAGCGCAGAGTCGATCGACGCACAGACAGCGCGGGATTGGGGTCTCGCCTTCGATGTTGTAGATGATGCGGACCTTCTTGCCGCCGCGGAGAGACACCTCTTGGCGATGACGCACGGCGACACCGAGTCGATGCGCAGAGCGAAGATGCTCCTTTCCATGGTCGATGAACAGAACTTCTCGGATGGTTTGGAAGCGGAGATCGCGACGCTCGAGGAACATTGGAAGTCCGAGTCGTTCCAGAGTGGGGTCGGAGCGTTCCTGTCCCGCAGAACGACAAAATGAACTCGAAGAGTGGAAGCAAAGATGCAGACCGAACAGGATCCCATCGTGATCATATCCGCGGCCCGGACTCCCATCGGGTCGTTTCAGGGCGGATTGAAGAACCTGCATGCCCCCGAACTCGGCGGCATCGCGATCGAAGAAGCGCTGCGGCGGGGCTCAGTGCAGCCGGACGCGGTGGATGAACTGTTCATGGGCTGCGTCCTGCCTGCAGGACTGGGCCAGGCTCCGGCGAGGCAGGCCGCCCACAGGGCCGGGCTGCCTTGGTCTGTTCCTTGCTCGACTGTGAACAAGGTCTGCGGCTCCGGCATGAAGACGATCATGATGGCTCATGACGCTCTCTCTGCAGGCAGCGTCCGGCTTGCCGTCGCCGGCGGCATGGAGAGCATGACCAACGCCCCCTATCTGCTTGAAAAGCATCGCGGCGGAGCGCGCATGGGCCATGGTCAGATTATCGACCACATGTTCCTCGACGGACTGGAGGATGCCTACGACCGAGGCCGCTCGATGGGCACGTTCGCCGAGCAGACAGCCGAAGCCTACCAGTTCACTCGCGCCGAGCAGGACGCGTATGCGATGGAGAGTCTCGACAGGGCAACGAAGGCCATCAGCAATGGCGCGCTGCGGGAGGAAATCGTGGCCGTCGGAGAACTTGATACCGACGAGCAGCCAGGAAAGGCAAAGCGCGATAAGATCCCGCAGCTAAGAGCTGCTTTCAAGGAAGGCGGAACCATCACCGCCGCGAGTTCCGCGTCGATATCCGATGGGGCGGCAGCGGTAGTCATGACACGGCTATCGACCACCGAGAAGCTTGGGGCGCAGCCACTCGCCTACATCCGCGGTACGGCGGGCTTCGCACAGGAACCTAGCCTCTTCACCACAGCTCCCGTCTTCGCGATCAGAAGGCTGCTCGACAAGATCGGCTGGAGCGTGGATGAGGTGGACCTGTTCGAGATCAACGAGGCCTTTGCGATCGTTCCCATGGTGGCCATGCGCGACCTCGGTATTTCCCATGAGAAGCTCAACGTGAACGGCGGCGCCTGCGCTCTGGGCCATCCCCTCGGCTGCTCCGGAACAAGGGTGGCAGTTACGCTTCTGTCTGCGTTGAAGGCCCGCGGACTGTCCAAGGGTGTGGCTTCGCTCTGCATCGGGGGCGGAGAAGCAACCGCTGTCGCCATCGAACTCTTTCACTAACACAGGATACTCAGATGCGTCGCTTCTCAGGCAACGAACTTGGATCGCTGAAGAACTTCGCGCACGAGGTGGTGGTGGACCCGAGTCCGGGCCGGGGAGAGGTGCGGATCAGGGTGCAGGCGGTGGCGCTTGGCTTCGTTGACGGGCTAATCGTCGCTGGCCGCTACCAGATGATCCCGACATTGCCCTTCACGCCCGGGGGAGAGATCGCCGGGGTCGTCGATATGATTGGTCCGGACGTTCAGGATATCCGGATCGGAGCACGTGTCGTCGCCTGGCAGTTGGGAGGAGGACTCGCGGAATGTGCGATCGTGCCGGCGGCTGAGATCGACGTTATTCCGGCCGAACTCGGCATGGTCACCGCGGCGGCGATGATTGTCGACTACCAGACGGCAAGCTACGCCTTGGTCGAAAGAGGACAACTGAAACCCGGAGAGACCGTTCTCGTGGCCGGAGCTGCAGGAGGCGTAGGATCTGCCGCCCTCCAGATCGCACGAAATCTCGGCGCGCGTGTCATAGCACTGGTTTCCGATCCCTCGAAACATTCGCGAGCCATGGAATTGGGCGCAACCGTCGCCCTATCACCTTCGGACCCGAACCTGCGCAACGAACTGAGGAGATATGCGCCAGCGGGTGTCAACGTCGTCGTCGATCCGGTGGGAGGTTCGCTGAGCGAGACACTGTTCCGCTCCCTCGCAAAGGAGGGACGGCATCTCGTCATCGGGTTCGCGGCAGGTTCCATCCCCACGATCCGGTCAAACCTTGCGCTTCTCAAGAGCGCCTCATTGGTGGGCGTCGATCTCAGGCACTTCGTTGCCACCCATCCGGACGCTGCGCGGCGGCGGCGCGAAGAACTCTTCCGACAGGTCCTGGAGGGCCGACTTGCTCCGCCCATCACTGCCTTGTTCGAATTCCACCAGGCAAAAGAAGCTCTTGAGACGACGACCCATCGGGCGCGGGCGGGGAAACTGGTAGTTCTGCTTCGATAGATCGTGTCCCAGGGCGTTGTGCAGCTTCGTATGCGTGCCGGCCGTTCATGCCGCATACGAGCCAACGTCCTTCGCGGGGCACTCCTTGTGCCAGTCAACATCGCCCAATGCTGCTATCCCGTCTTTCGCCGCTTCAGCTTCCCGAACTGTATGTATCTGCATCGGAAGCCGTCATCGGCCTCGAATTGACGGCCAGATGCCAGCATGCCAGTTAGGTTATGGATTGTTGCGAAATAGCAGTTAGACAATATGCGTAGTTTTATCTCAATGTGACAATGGATCTGGAGGAATTGCGACTTTTCGTCCGTCGCAGTTGAGATGGAGGAACTATTATGAATTTCTATTTACGCGAAGTGCGGGGTCTCATGAGGGCTGCGATCCTTGCGGTCGCCGCAGTGCTTCTGCCAGGCCTTGCCAGTGCCGAAACCCTTGAGGGCGGGACAATTCGAATCGTTGTTCCCTACGCGCCTGGCGCGGCAACGGACAATCTGGCTCGGCTGCTTGCACAGGGGCTCGAAGAGAAGCTGAAGGTTACGGTCGTGATCGACAATCGGGCTGGCGGCGGTACCCAGATCGGGACCCGAGCCGTCGCCACCGCGAAGCCCGACGGGCGCACGCTTGGCTTCATAGATACCGCCTTCGCCATCAATCCGGGCTTGGTCGGGGCAGCTTTACCTTACGACACGATAAAGGATTTTACCCCGATATCCCTCATGGCGACAGCCCAGCTGGTGCTTGTGGTCAATCCAGCCGTCAAGGCCCAGAACATATCGGAGCTGGTCGCTTTGGCCAAAGCCGAGCCCGGAAAGGTTGGCTATGCCACCACCGGTGTCGGTAGCGCGCCTCACCTCGCGGGCCAGCAGTTCAAGGAAGCGACCGGCGCCAACATTGTCCATGTCCCCTTCAACAGCGGGGGCTTTCTGACGAACGTCGTCGGGGGCCACGTTGCGATGGCCTTTCCGGTAGTCGCTTCAGCGAGAGATTTCGTCGAGTCGGGCTCACTCCGCGCGCTGGCGGTCACGGGCCCCGAACGTGCCCGGCTGCTTCCCAACGTGCCGACGATGAAGGAGGCCGGATTCCCGGCGATTGACGCAACCCCCTTCTTCGGGCTGATAGGTCCGAAGGGTCTTCCGCCCGAGGTCCTCGCACAATTGAGCGAGACAGCAAGCGCCGCTTTACGGGAGGGTGCAATCAAGGAGAAAGTGGTTCAGACAGGGTTCAATCCTGTCGGCGGCAACTCGGCCGAATTCAAGCCATGGCTTGAGAAGGAGATCACCAAATGGGCCGGCGTGATCGAACGCAGCGGTGAGCGTCCCAAGTGAGCCGATGCAATGGCCCCGCTTCCGGCGGTAGCGGGGCCGAGCATCGACATATACCTGGCATCGCAGGTGCCGATGCCAGGGCTTGATTTGGCAATCAGCGCCTCGGCCGTGGGCGAACTTTGCTGTGCGCCGTTTACACGCCCTACCAGCCACGATTTGGATGTGACAGGTGAAGAAACAAATTAACACCAGCGATCTCGTTTCGGGAGCCGTCTTCCTCGGTGTCGGCGTCCTGTATGGGGTCACGGCTTACGAGACCCTGCCAATGGGCGAGGCGCTTAGCATGGGCCCGGGTTACTTCCCGGCTATTCTTTCGGGACTGCTCGCGTTGCTTGGCACCGTGATGATAGGACGAAGTTTCCATACGGTTCAGAGCATCGAGTTCGGCAAGATACCGCACCGGGCAATCGCCTTTATCACCGCGGCGATTCTGATTTTCGCTAACTTGCTGGACGAACTCGGATTGCCGTTGTGTGTGTTCGTCACGTCCTTCTTGGCATTCTTCGGGAAACGCGAAGCCAACCCTCTCAGAGGTGGAATTATTGCACTCGGCATAGCGATTTTCTGTACTGCGATCTTCGGTTTCGGCATTCGTCTTCCGATCCCGATCGTCGGCACTTGGATTGGCGGTCAATAACGATGGACATATTTGCGAATTTGGAACTTGGATTTGCCAGTGCCTTTCAAACGGTCAACCTGCTCTACTGCTTTCTAGGGGTGTTATTAGGAACGATAATCGGGGTTCTTCCCGGCATCGGCCCGCTTGCGACCATGGCAATGCTATTGCCCCTCACCTTTGGCCTCGATCCTACCACGTCGCTCATTATGCTGGCCGGGATCTATTACGGCTCCCAATACGGTGGCTCGACGACTGCAATTCTGCTCAACTTGCCGGGCGAATCGTCCTCGGCGGTAACGACGATCGATGGCTATCAGATGGCGCAACGCGGGCGCGCCGGACCCGCGCTCGCGGCCGCGGGCCTCAGTTCCTTCTTCGCCGGCACCGTGGCCACCATCGTCATTGCCGTTGTGGCCCGACCGCTCACGGCTATGGCACTGAGCTTCGGACCTGCGGAATATTTCTCCCTTATGATGGTAGGGCTTGTCTCATCGATCGCGCTGGCATCGGGTTCTGTCATCAAGGCGATTGCCATGATTTGCCTCGGCCTTCTTTTGGGCCTGACCGGCACGGATATCAACACCGGCACCCCGCGCTTCACCTTTGGCAGCCTGGATCTCCTTGACGGCTTCGATTTCGTGGCGATCGCTGTCGGTATGTTCGGCATCGGTGAAATCCTGCGAAATCTGGAAACATCCAGTTCCGGTGGCGGGGTGATCAGCAAGGTGGGACGGCTGTGGCCCTCAAAGTCCGATTTTACGCGCATACTCGGCCCCTCCGTTCGTGGCACGGTAATCGGTTCACTTCTGGGCGTATTGCCCGGCGGAGGCGCGCTTCTTTCGTCGTTCGTTGCCTACAACGTCGAAAAGAAAGTCTCCAAGAATTCCAGCGAGTTTGGCAAGGGCGCGATCGAAGGCGTTGCCGCTCCGGAAGCCGCCAACAACGCCGGAGCTCAGACCTCATTCATTCCAATGCTCTCGCTCGGCATTCCCTCCAACGTGGTAATGGCGATGATGATCGGCGCGATGGTCATGCAGGGTATCGTGCCCGGGCCAAACGTCGTCACAAGTCACCCCGACCTCTTTTGGGGGCTTATCGTGTCAATGTGGATCGGGAACGCCATGCTGGTCGTTCTCAATCTTCCCCTTGTCGGAATATGGGTCACGCTATTGCGGGTACCTTATGACGTGCTGTTTCCGTCCATCATCGCGTTCTGCTGCATCGGCGTGTTCAGCGTCGAAAACAGCCCGTTCAGCGTCAACGTCATCATAGGGGCAGGCCTGGCCGGTTACTTCCTGGTCAAGATCGGATGCGAACTTCCGCCGTTCATTCTCGGGTTCATCCTCGGGCCGATGCTGGAAGAACATTTCAGGCGGGCGATGCTTATCTCGGCAGGGGACCCATTTGTCTTCGTTCAACGGCCGATAAGCGCGGTACTTCTACTGATAGCCCTGGCGACCCTTGTCGCCGTCAGCCTGCCTGCGATATCCCGCAAGCGGACCGAGGTGTTCGTCGAAGACGACTGAAGAAGGAGAGCAGCGCGGTCGAGATCGGAGCGTGGAGGCACGATCGTATCTATCGCAGCGCTCCACCGGAACTCTCCTTCGATTTCCTGCATGCCCGGCGGATACAATCGGCGAGTTCATTCAGATACCGCGAGCCTTTTCGGTTGACCGAGCGCACCAAGCTGAGCTTTACGGTAGCGCTTGGATGAAGACGGCGTGAAACGAGGCCACGCTCGCGGCCTTCGCGGAGCCCCGCCTCATCAAGTACCGCGACCCCGAGGCCTGCCTTCACGAAGCTACACGCCGTGTTCGATTGGGATACTTCAATGGAAATCGGTAGTTCGATGCCGGTTTCGCTCATGATACGCCGGAGCGCGGCACCCACCGGCTGCGTCTTGCCCAATGCGATGATGTCGTAGGCCTTCAGGTCAGCCAACTCGACTTGCTCCAGCGCTGCGAGAGCATGGCCTTCAGGCATCAGACACCCGACGTCGTCCTCGTTCACATATTCGACATCCAGCGACTGATCGACCGTCGCCTCGTATATAACCCCGATGTCCGCGCGGTTCTTGGCGATAAGCTCCGAAATTTCCATCGTTGTCCTGGTACGGACGATCAGAGAAATATTCGGGTAACGCGCGCGAAATTCACGCAATGCCTCCGGCAACAGGTTTGACGCCACGACAGGGTTTGTCACGATATGGATCTGGCCATCATGGCCGTCGCGGAGATTCGCCGCGTTTCGCTTCACGGCTTCCATCGCAGCCAATGCCTGGAGAAAGCCGGGGTAGAGATCGAATGCTTCGGGCGTAGGTAATAGTTTCTTATTCTGCCTCCGAAACAATGGCAGACCCAGTCTGCCCTCAAGGTTTCTTAGCAGCTTGCTGGCGGCCGGCTGCGACATTGCCAGAGCGTTGGCGGCGCTTGTCAGGGTTCCCAATTCCATTGTTGCCACGAAAAGTTCGAACTCCCGTAGACTGATCTGCATGTCCCTCTCCCGCTTGAATTGGCTTGCAGGAAACAAGCGCCCTCATGCCAATCTGGTTATGGATAATTGTCAAAATGCAGTTAGACAATATGTGACGCCCTGCACCATTATCCTCGCTGAAATGGAGGAGCGTGTGCATTCATGAGAATTTCTCAGATCGAGGGCTATCATCTCGGTTTTGTTCCTGATCCGGCACTTGGTAATGCCCAGACCTTTATCCGCCGCCGCGAATTTCTGCTGGTAAGCGTCGTCACCGAATGCGGCAAACGGGGATGGGGAGAGGTCTTCAATTCACCCTTTGCTGCAGGGGCATTCATCAAAGCCAAGCTCGCGCCCCTGGTGCTTGGGGAGAGCGTTCTGAACCGTATTCCGATTTTCGAGAAAATGCGGGCTTCGCTGGCCTATGACAAACGCGGTGCGGGTCGCATGGCGCTTTCCGCCATAGACATGGCGGTTCACGACGCGGCTGGCCAGGTCCTCGGATTGCCGGTTGCCGGCTTGCTTGGCGGCCATGTCCGCGACCGCGTGTTCGTCTACGCTTCGGGGCCATTCATCAGGGAGGGCAGCGGATACGAAGATTATCCAGTCGAGGTCGAAAACTATCTCCGCAGCGGGTTCCAGGCGATCAAGCCGCGAGCCGGACTTAATCCTGCAAAAGACGGTCGCATGGTGACCGAGCTTCGGTCCATGGTCGGTGACGATATCGGCTTGATGGTCGATGTGAACCAGGGCTACTCACTGAGCGGTGCGATAGAGTCCTTGCGTCGCATGGAAGATGCCGGGCTGATGTGGGTGGAAGAGCCCTTGCCGCCGGAAAATCTGTCCGGATACCGCCAGTTGGCGCGAACCTCCCGCGTCGCGCTGGCCGGCGGCGAGGCGCTGGGAACGCCGGCGGCCTTCCGGGACTTCCTCGAAGCGGACACTTTTTCAGTCCTCCAACCCGACCCGACGGTATGCGGCGGCTTTACCGGATACCGACAGATCTCCGCGCTCGGCATGGCCTACGATGTTCCCACCATCCCGCATAGTTTCGGTACGATCGTCAATGCGACGGCTTCCTTGCATCTGGCCGCGCTCGAGCCCGAGCGTCGAGGCGGCGGTCCAGCCAGCTATCCCTATGTCGAATACGACATGACCTTCAATCCGCTTCTAGCACTGCGCGAAATCTCCGTCGGCGGAGATGGCCGTATCGCCTTGTCCGATGCGCCCGGCCTTGGCCTGGACTTGAAACCCGAAGAGTTGGCCCCCTGGCTTACAGACCAGTGGTCCCTCGCTACCCACTAACGGCGGTCGGGGCAGCCATGGGCCAGATGACCGTATTGAAAATGAGCTACCCGGCCCTGGCCTCCGGCCCAGTGAGCGATTTTCCGCCGGAACCGCCGCAGCTGCAAGGTCACGCCAAGGACTTCGGGGCGGCGCCCTTTCCAGACGGTGCAGGAAGGCTGAGCTCTCGGAATATAGGTTGCTCGATACAGTGGGACATCGCGGTATGACGACAGGTGCGAATCTCGACCAGCTAGGCCAATTCCGATCCGGCTTTCTGGGGAAAATTGCCTCGGACGCTGTCGTCCTGAATGAAGTCGGGGAAGCGGACCTGGATTGCTTCGATTATCGACAGAGTGCCCGACAGATGTTTTCGCATCGCCGCGACGGCCGCTTCCGTATCCGCATTCTCTATGGCTTTCACGATCTCATGATGGTCGGCCAGAAGGGACTGCATCTTGCCGGGCATGGGAAGATTGAGGCGGCGGAGACGATCGAGATGGACACTCTTCTCGCGTATCACCTTCCAGAGTTCCGGATTGCGGCTGCGGACATAGAGCACCCGATGAAACTCTTTGTCGAAGGCGTCAAATCTGTCATACGCAGCGGGGTCGGCAAAACGCTCCTGTTGTTTGAGAATGTGCGCAAGGGCCGCCGCTGTCTCGGCAGGTGTCTCGGCGATCAGCCTGCGGATGGCCTCCAGTTCGACGGAAAGTCGCAGAAACTGCGCCTGACGAGCATGATTGACATTGATCCGCGAAACACGGGTTGCGTACTGCGGATAGATGTCAACGAGCCCGTCCTCCTGCAACCGCAAAAGGGCGTCGCGAACTGGTGTCACGCTGACCCCGAATTCGTCTTGAAGAGCGGTGCGCGAAAGCGCGGCACCAGGCTCAAGCGCAACGGTCAGAATTCTTTCTTTCAATATTTCATGAACCTGGACAGCAACCTGACGCGATCTGTCGAGCGTCATGACGTTGTTCTTCAGTGGCATTTTCAGACTCCGTTCGCTTGCGACAAGTGATTACCACGGAATTTTCCTTGATGCACTGATGTTTTAGTGTACTAATGCATCACCGATCGCAAGGAGGCGAGAGGTTCCGCACACGCTCTGGGAGGATCCAAGATGAAGAAGCTAATTCGCAGCGTAGCCGCGCTAGCCGCCATGATCGGTGTCGCTCTACCGGCTGCCGCTCAGGAGAAGACCTCAATATCCATTACGCGCCAGCCGGGCATTCTTTACCTTGCCAGTCATGTGATGGAGACGCAGAAACTAATCGAAAAACAGGCCGAGGCGCAGGGTATCAAGGGCGTCACGGTCGAGTGGCGGACCTTTAGCGGTGGCGGTGCGCAGACCGACGCCCTGCTCGCGGGCAGTGTCGATATCGTCAATACGGGTACGGGAAACCTGCTCCTTCTTTGGGATCGCACCAAAGGCAAGGTGAAGGGTATCATTACCAGCTCTGCCCAGCCGGTGATCATGGTCTCCAACGATCCTCGGATCAAAACCCTGGACGACATCACGCCGCAAGATAAGATCGCCGTTCCGACTGTCGGCGTTTCCACGCAGGCGATCCTTCTCCAGATAGCGGCCGCGGCGAAATATGGCGACGCGCAGGTGAAGAAGTTCGACCCCAATACCGTACAACTCGGCCATCCGGATGCGGTCGCAGCGATTTCGAATCCGAGCCACGAAGTCAAGAACCACTTCGCCGCTCCTCCCTTCCAGTACATCGAACTCAAACAGAAGGGCGTTCATCGTGTTACGGATTCCCGCGAGATTCTCGGTGGGGCGCTGACCCAGGCGACGTTTTTCACCACGACCGGTTTTGCCGATGCCAACCCCAAGCTCATCATCGCGGTTCGCGAGGCGACAAAGGAGGCCATCGGCTTCATCAAGAAGGATCCAAAGGCAGCGCTCGAAGCCTACAAGGCTGTTACGGGAGACAAAACGTCGATCGACGACCTGATGGCGATCATGAACGAGCCGGGCTTCATCGACGACTATCGCATCGATCCGCAGGGAACGATGAAGTTCGCCACTCACCTGAACAAAATTGGCACGCTGAAGACCATGCCCAAGGCGTGGACAGACTATTACCTCCCCGTATCCGCGGACCTGAACGGGAACTGAGGGTGCTGCTGCTTGAGCGAGGCCGCCCGGCCGGCTTCGCTCAAGCCAATCACAAGGATCCATTTCGATGCTTCAGACTATAGTAAAGGCTCCGGCAACGCCGGCCCAGGCCCGAAACGAAAACGCGCTCCTGAGCGTCGATAACGTTACGCTGCGCTACAAGACCCCGAGCCTGTTGGTGACGGCGACAGAAAATGTGAGCTTCAACGTCTGCCAGTCAGACCGATTCATTCTGCTCGGTCCTTCTGGCTGCGGAAAATCCACTCTCCTGAAGGCGGTCGGCGGCTACATGAAGCCGGTCAGCGGCTCCATCAGGATCAATGGCAAGACCGTTTCGAAGCCCGGGCCTGATCGGATGATGGTCTTTCAGGAATTCGATCAGCTCATGCCCTGGAAAACCGTTCTCGAAAACGTCGTGTTTCCTCTCGTGACGGCCCGCAAGCTGCCGAGAAAGGAAGCCGAGGATATAGCTCGCGGATATATCGAGAAGGTCAAACTGACCCGGGCCGTCGACAGCTACCCCCACACGCTCTCGGGCGGAATGAAGCAGCGCGTTGCTATCGCGCGCGGCATGGCGATGCAGCCTGACATACTTCTCATGGACGAGCCCTTCGCCGCCCTCGACGCCCTGACGCGGCGGCAGATGCAGGACGAACTGCTCCAGCTCTGGGAAGACACGAAATTTACCGTGATTTTCGTGACCCATTCGATTGCCGAAGCCATCAAGATTGCCAATCGCATACTGCTGCTGTCGCCGCATCCAGGCCGCGTTAAAGCCGAGGTAATCAATGTCGACCAGGCGTCGGCGGAGGACGGCAGCGCCGCCGCGCTGGAGCGCGAAATCCACGACATGCTTTTTTCTGAACCCGGACACCGGGAGTGACAGACATGAACAAACCTCAAATCCTTCTGGCCGCCACCGACCCACAGGCTGGTGCACCGATGTCGAACATCTCGACCGTCGAGCAAAAACTCAGCGCGTTTGAGACGCTCTGGGGTATCAGCGCCCTGCGCAAGGCGCTGATCATCTTGATTCTCGGAATATTCTGGCAGCTGTATGCCTCGCACCTCGACAACCCGCTTCTCTTTCCGACCTTGACGGATACCTTCGCGGCCCTGATCGACAGGTTTGCCGACGGCACCCTGCCCTCCCGCATCTGGACAACGCTCAAAATCCTCCTTGCAGGTTACGCCGCGGGCAGCGTTCTCGCTGCGATCCTTACCGTTCTTGCAATCAACACCCGCATCGGGACGGACTTCCTTGAGACCATGACGGCAATGTTCAATCCCCTCCCCGCGATCTCGCTGTTGCCGCTGGCTCTGATCTGGTTCGGACTGGGCGCATCGAGCCTTGTTTTCGTTCTCATACATTCGGTGCTTTGGGCCGTGGCGTTGAACACGCATTCGGGTTTTCTCGGGGTATCCCGGACCCTTCGAATGGTCGGGGCGAACTACGGGTTGACCGGCTTTGCCTATGTGACGCGGATACTGATCCCCGCCGCGTTCCCGTCGATCCTGACGGGCCTCAAGATAGGATGGGCTTTCGCATGGCGGACCCTGATTGCAGCTGAACTGGTGTTCGGCGTATCGTCCGGCCAAGGCGGCCTTGGTTGGTTTATTTTCGAGAACCGCAACCTTCTTGATATTCCAGCGGTGTTTGCAGGCCTTCTGACCGTGATCGTTATCGGCCTCATCGTCGAGAACCTGATTTTCCAGACGATCGAAAAGCGCACCATCCAGAAATGGGGAATGAAGGAATAGCCACGCTTCCTTCTCTCGGAAAAGGTCTTACCCATGCAGTACAAGAAGACACCAGCATCGCTTCGAAGCGCGCGTTGGTTTGCGCCCGACAACCTTCGGAGCTTCGGCCACCGGTCGCGAATGATGCAGCTTGGTTATTCCGAGAAGGATTTCGGTGAAAAACCGGTCATCGGCATCCTGAACACCTGGTCGAAACTGAACACCTGCCATGCCCACTTCAAGGAAAGGGTCGTGGACGTCGAACGAGGAGTGTTGCAGGCAGGCGGATTCCCTGTCGAGATGCCGGCGCTTTCCGTCGATGAAAGTTTCACCAAACCGACATCGATGCTCTACCGCAACATGCTGGCGATGGAGACGGAGGAGATGATCCGCTCTCATCCGCTTGACGGCGTCGTTCTGATGGGCGGATGCGACAAGACCACTCCCGGTCTCGTCATGGGGGCGATCTCGGCAGGAGTGCCCCTTATCTACCTGCCCGCGGGGCCGATGCTGCGAGGCAACTACGCCGGCAAGATCCTCGGCTCAGGCTCGGATGCCTGGAAATACTGGGACGAAAGGCGCGCGGGTAATATTTCGGATGCTGAATGGCTCGGCGTCCAGGGCGGTATCGCCCGTTCCGCCGGAACGTGCATGACGATGGGTACTGCGAGTACGATGACCGCGATTGTTGACGCCATGGGCCTCAGCCTTCCCGGGGCATCCTCCATCCCAGCTGTCGATTCCAATCACCAGCGAATGGGAGCAGATAGCGGCCGTCGAATTGTTGAGATGGTTTGGGAAGACCTGACACCGGACCGTATCATCACCGAAGCTGCCTGCCGGAATGCCGCGATCGTCGCAATGGCAATCGGTTGTTCCACCAACGCGGTCGTACACCTGATCGCGATGGCGCGCCGGGCGGGAGTCAATCTGTCCCTCGACGATCTTGATGCCCTCGGCCGGGTCACCCCCCTGATAGCCAATGTCCGCCCCTCGGGGAAGGACTACCTGATGGAAGACTTCTATTATGCCGGCGGGCTGAGGGCGCTCATGGCCCAGCTGGGTGACCGACTGGATCTTTCCGCGTTGACGGTTACCGGGCAAACCATGGGTGAAAACCTCGAAGGCGCGCAGGTTTACAACGCCGACGTCATCCGTCCGCTTTCCAATCCCGTCTACCATGAGGGTTCGTTGGCCGTGCTGCGCGGCAATCTGTGTCCTGACGGATCGGTCATCAAGCCTGCCGCGTGCGATCCGAGATTTTATGAACACGAAGGCCCGGCACTGGTCTTCGATAGCTATCCGGAAATGAAAAAGGCCATCGACGACGAGGATCTTGATGTCACCCCTGACCACGTTCTGGTGCTGCGCAACGCAGGTCCGCAGGGCGGGCCGGGATTTCCCGAATGGGGGATGTTGCCGATCCCCAAGGCGCTGATCAAGCAGGGCCATCGCGACATGCTTCGGATTTCCGATGCGCGCATGTCGGGCACCTCCTATGGAGCGTGCGTGCTGCATGTCTCTCCGGAAAGCTACATCGGCGGCCCGCTGGCCTTGCTGAAGACGGGCGACATAATCCGCCTCGACCTTCCGAACCGTCGCCTGGACATGCTGGTCAGCGATGAAGAGCAGGCGCGGCGACGCGCCGAATGGCAAGCTCCCGAGCCACGTTTCGAACGTGGTTACGGATGGATGTTCTCACGCCACGTCACGCAGGCCGACAAGGGCTGCGACTTCGATTTCCTTCAATCCGATTTCGGCCGCACCGCGGGCGAACCCGATATCTACTGAGGTCACCATGACAGACTACATCCTCTCCGAAGCTACCCGAGCGAAGTACAAGAAGATCTCCACCGCCTCGATCGCGACCGCCCTTTATAAACGCGGACTTCGAAACCAGTTCATTCAGGGCGTCCTTCCCGTCGCCCCGAAGATGGAAAACATGGTCGGACAGGCATTTACGCTGCGATACATCCCCGCGCGCGAAGATCGGAACCCAATCACGATTTTCCGGGATCCCAAGCACCCGCAGCGCGTTGCGATTGAAACATGCCCTCCGGGCTGGGTTCTGGTGATGGATGCGCGCAAGGATGCCCGCGCCGCCACCGCGGGGTCAATCCTGATTACCCGCCTGGCGTTGCGCGGTGCGGCGGGCGTAGTCTCCGACGGCGGTTTCCGAGATGCGGCGGGTATCGGCGAATTGGATATGCCGGCTTACTGCGCCAGACCCTCGGCACCCACCAACCTGACCCTTCACGAGGCTCTCGATATCAACGTACCGATATCGTGTGGCGATGCGCCGGTTTTCCCAGGTGATGTCCTGGTCGGAGACCGAGACGGCGTCATGGTGATCCCGGCCCATCTCGCAGACGAGCTCGCTGACGAATGCACCGGGATGGAAAGCTACGAAGATTTCGTACTCGAACAGGTCAAGTCGGGCGAGGCCATCATCGGCCTGTATCCGGGGACGAAAGAGGAATATCAGACGAAGTACGAGGCGTGGCGTAAAGACAACGGCCGCTAGGCGTCCGGTCTCCGACGGCGATTCCGCTAGAGCAATTCCGTCCTTTTCTGAATCGGATGGGGTTCCCGAATCGGCTTTATTTAGATGCACAGATGCTGGCTGGATGGAGGCCAGCATCTCATGACCGCACCTTTTTCGAATGATCATCGTGAGCGTGTTGTTGCAGCGGTGTCGAACGCGGAAAGCGGTCGAGTTGCCGCGCGCTTTGAGATCGCCGTCTCTTCGGTGGTGAAGTGGTCGCAGCGCTATCGCGCGACCGGATCGGTTCGTCCTGGCAAGATGGGCGGCCATCGCAAACGTATTCTGGAGCCACGTCGCGGCTTCATTGTTGAGCGGCTCGATCAGAACCCACATCTGACGCCGCATGGCCTGAAGGCCGAGCCGGCTTCGCACGGCAAAATCGTCTCGCACAACACAATTCGGGAATTCATCCGCAGAGAGGGACTGCGCTTCAAAAAACGCTATTCGCCCTTAAACAGGCACGCGCCGACGTCGCCCGCAGGCTAGAGCGATGGATGAGCTTGCAACGGCCTCGTCTCGCCCTGTCGAGCCTTCCAAAACGTTTTGGCTTGACTCCCAAAACGTTTTGGAGAATTCTCAACACAATTCTCGGGAGGAAGCTCTTGGCCAATTTGAAGCAGCTCGCGCAGTCGCTGGGATTGTCGATCACCACGGTTTCCCGTGCGCTTGACGGCTACGCCGATGTCTCCGCTGCGACCCGCGAGCGGGTGCGCGAAGCGGCCGAGAAGGCAAGTTATCATCCTAACGCTTCGGCGCGCAGGCTGCGCAAACAACGCGCTGAATTGGTAGCGGTAACGTTGCCAAGCGATCCGGGCCATATTGGCCCTCCCCATTTCATCGACATGCTGTCCGGCTGCGCCGAACACCTGGCGGCCGCCGGTCTCAATCTTGTCATCGCGCCCGTGCCGCACGGCGTGAGCGAGCTTGAGATCTGCCGCCGTTTCGTCGATGGCCGCCGCATCGATGCGATGCTGCTGGTGCGCACCAAGCGACAGGACGAGCGGGTTGAATTCCTGCAGTCACGTGGCATTCCCTTCGTCACCAACGGCCGGACCGAAAGCCCCGTACCGCATCCGTTTATCGACGGCGACGGCTTTTCCGGTTTCCGGACCGCGACGCTGCGCTTCCATGCGGCAGGTCACCGGCGCATCGGCCATATCGCCGGGCCCCAGGAATATTACTTCGCCCATGTCCGCCGCCGCGGCTGGCAGGCGGCGATGGAGGAATGCGGGCTTGCGACCGACCTCTGCGCCGCGGGGACACCGCTCGAACAGGGTGGTTATCTCGCAGCCCTCGAACTACTACGCCAGCCGTCGCGGCCGACGGCACTCGTCTGCGCCACCGACGAGATGGCGATCGGGGCGCTTCGGGCGCTGCGCGAAGTCGATGGCGGCAACCACATCAGCATTGTCGGCCATGACGATCTGCCGATGGGCGCCTTCACCAGCCCGCCGCTCTCGACCATGCGCATGACCGGCGAGAACCTCGGAGCGAGCTTCGCCTCGCTGCTGTTGCGCACCATCGCCGGAGAACCGGCCGAAGAACTCCAGGAGCTTCATGCGGTCGAATTCGTCGACCGCGACAGCCACCGCCGCCCACCCTTGGCGGCCTAGACAGCAGTGCATCCGAGACAAAGAACAATGAAGGAGGAGGAGAAGATGAAACTTATCATGTCACTCGCAGTTCTGGCTTCCACGGCGCTGGCATTCGCCTCGCCGGTGGTCGCCCAGACGGTTTTCGTATCCACCCAGCTTCGCCCGATCGAGGAGGCGACCGTTGTCCGCCAGGAACTCCTGAAGGATGCCGGCAAGGTGGACTACGTGGTCGAGGAACCGCCGCAGTTCGCGGTGCGCATGGAGGCCGAGCGCCAGGCCGGCAAATATACGGTCAGCTTGGTCGGCGCCCTGCATGGCGAACTTTCGCCGCTCGCCGACAAGGGCCAGTTGGAGCCGCTCGACGATCTTGCCAAAAAGCTTGCCGCGGGCGGCATGCCGCAGTCGGTTCTGGATCTCGGCAAGCTCGGCAAGCCGACCCAGCAGTATATCCCTTGGATGCAGGCGACCTACGTGATGGCTGCCAAGAAGGAGGCACTTCAATGGCTTCCGAAAGGCGCCGACGTCGATACCCTCACCTACGATCAGTTGATCGAGTGGGGCAAGAAGATGCAGGAAGCGACCGGCCAGCCGCAGATCGGCTTTCCCGCCGGTCCGAAGGGCCTGATGGCACGCTATTTCCAGGGCTATTTCTACCCGTCCTTCACGGGTGGAGTGGTCCGTACTTTTCAAAGCGCCGATGCTGCCGCCGGCTGGGAGAAGCTGAAGGCGCTGTGGGCCTATGTGACACCGAACTCGACGAATTACGACTTCATGCAGGAGCCACTGGCGGCTGGTGAAGTCATGGTCGCGTGGGATCATGTCGCGCGCCTTAAGAATGCCATCTCCGCTTCACCGGATGATTATGTCGTCTTCCCTGCCCCGGCCGGCCCGAAGGGCCGTGGATATATGCCGGTCGTTGCCGGTCTGGCGATCCCGAAGGGCTCACCGGACAAGGCCGGCGCCACCAAGGTGATCGAGCATCTGACGATGCAGAAGACCCAGTTGCTCACCGCGTCGAAGGTCGGCTTTTTCCCGACGCTAAACGTTCAGCTGCCGCCTGATCTCGACAAGGGCGTAGCTCTGCTTGCCGGCGCAGTGACCAAGACGCAGGCGTCCAAGGACGCCGTGATCTCACTGCTGCCGGTCGGGTTGGGCGACAAGGGTGGCGAGTTCAACAAGGTCTATATGGATAGTTTCCAGCGGATCGTGCTGCAGAACGAGCCAATCGCCGACGTGCTCAAGACGCAGGGCGCCAAAATGACCAAGCTGATGACCGACACCAAGGCTCCCTGCTGGGCTCCGGACGCCAAAAGCGACGGCCCTTGCCCGGTGCAATAATCCTCCCGGGAGGCGTCCGGGCGCGAATGCCCGGGCGCTTCTTATCCTCCAACATGTCCGAGGCGGGAGCCGATGACCCATAATCGACCGTGGATCCCCTATCTGCTGATCCTGCCGTCAGTCGCCTTTTTAGGCCTGCTCTTCGTCGTGCCGCTTTTGCAGACGATCTGGCTCGCCGTATCGGACAACGGATCCCCGTCACTTGCCAATGCCGAGCGCATGGTGACCGATATCAACTTCATCCGCTCGGTCAAAAATACTTTTCTCCTGACGATCGCGGTCGTGCCGGTGCAGATCGCCATCGCACTCGCCATGGGCACGATGGTTGCAAAGGTCGGCCGCGGCCGCGAGACCATTCTGTGGATCTGGACCATCCCGCTCGGCATTTCCGATCTCGCTGCCGGCCTCGTCTGGCTGTCGATCCTGCAGAATAGCGGTTATTTCAACTCGCTCCTCTTCGGCCTCGGCGTCATCGGCCGACAGGCGAGCTGGCTGTCCTACCAGACGCCGGTCGCGCTCTTTATTGCCATCGCGGTGGCGGAAGTCTGGCGGGGGACCGCTATCGTCATGGTCATCATCGTCGCCGGCCTCAACCAGGTGCCGAAGGAATTCAAGGAAGCCGCCGAGATTTTTGGCGCCGGCCCGTGGACGCGGTTCTGGCGTATCACCCTGCCGCTGATCCGGCCTGCCTTGCAATCAGCATTGATCCTGCGCACCGTGCTCGCCTTCGAAGTGTTCGCTGTGGTCTATGCGCTCGGCGGCCGCAATTTCCCAGTCTTGGTCGGCGAGGCCTACAACTGGCAGAACCAGAACCAGAATTACAGCGTCGCGGCAGCCTATGCGGTGCTGATCATGATCATCTCGCTCGCCGCCACCCTCATCTATCTCAAGGCCTTGAAGGTCGATCCGGAGCGCTTGCCATGAGCGACATGACCATGAGCACGACCGAGAAGCCGGTGAATGCTGCCGGGTTCATCTCCTCCCGCCGCTGGCTGCTTTGGAGCGGCGTCGCCGCACTCTGCGCCTGGGTCCTGGTGCCGATCTATCTTGTGGCGCTCGGCGCACTCGGCGGCCGCCAAGGCGTTTATATCTGGCCGAAAACCGGCCTGCCGACCGGCATTTCGCTCGAACCGTTCGCCCTGTTCCTGCAGACGGAGGGCGTCCTCCAGTCCTTTCTGAATTCGCTGGGCGCGGCTGGCATAACCGTCGCGCTGTCGATCATGCTCGGCGCTCCGGCAGGTTACGCGCTGGCCCGCTACAATTTCTGGGGCAAGGACAGTTACCGGCTTCTGATCCTGCTCACCCGCGCCTTCCCGCTGGCGATACTGGCGCTGCCGCTCACTGTCTCCTTCATCCAGCTCGGCCTCTACGACACGATCGTCGGCGTCGGCCTGATCCACACGGTGCTGGCGCTTCCTTTCGCGGCACTCGTCACCCAGGGCATATTCCTCGGCGTGCCAAAGGAGCTGGAGGAGGCTGCCTGGGTGTTTGGCTGCACCCGTCTGCAGGCCTTCTTCAAGGTCGTCGCGCCACTCGCCTTGCCCGGCATCGTCGCCACCGCGGTCTTCGCCTTCGTTATCTCCTGGAACGAGGTTTTTGCAGCTTCGGTACTTACGGTTCGTAACCGAACGCTTACTGCCTATCTGCTGACGATACTCTCCGAAAGCCCGATGCACTACCGCTTTGCCGGCGGCCTGATGCTCATCCTTCCTTCAGTTGTCTTCATCTTCGCGGTCAGGCGCTACCTCTTCGCGATCTGGGGCATCTCCTCCAAATGACGGGACCATCGACATGGCCAATATTGTCATCGACCGCATCCGCAAGAGTTTTGGTGCCTTTGAGGCACTGAAAGAGGTCTCGCTGACGATCAACGACGGCGAGTTCGTATCGCTGCTCGGCCCCTCGGGCTGCGGCAAGACCACGCTCCTGCGCATCATCGCCGGGCTCGAAACCGCGACATCGGGCGACATCCGCATCGGCGACCGATCGGTAATCGGCCTGGCGCCCAAGGATCGCGGACTGGCGATGGTGTTCCAGAACTATGCCGTCTTCCCGCATATGACGGTCTACGAAAACGTCGCCTTCGGCCTCAGGATGCAGAAGGCCGACGACGCGCGGGTGAAGGCGCAGGTGGAAAAGGCCGCCGGCCTGCTGCATATCGAGCAATATCTCGACCGTTATCCGAACAAGCTTTCGGGCGGCCAGCGCCAGCGCGTCGCGGTAGCACGCGCGCTGGCCGTCGAGCCGAAGGTTCTGCTGATGGACGAGCCGCTTTCCAATCTCGATGCGCTGTTGCGGCTGGAAATGAGAACCGAGTTGAAAACCGTGCTGCAATCCGCCGGCACGACGACGATCTATGTCACCCACGACCAGACGGAGGCGATGGGCCTGTCGGATCGCATCGCTGTCATGCACGATGGCACAGTCGAGCAGGTCGGCCATCCGGTGGAGATCTACAATCACCCGACAACGCGTTTCGTCGGCGGGTTCATCGGCAACCCGCCGATGAACTTCATCAAGGTGCAGGTCTCGAACGGCCAGGTGGCGGCGGGTTCCGAACAGCTTGCGGCGCCAAAGGATGTCTGCGGTGAAATCGTGCTCGGCCTGCGCGGCGAGGCGGTCGAACTGGCACCGCTGCCGCAGGGCCTGGAGATGAAGGTGAGGGTCGCCGAACCGATGGGTTCACATCTGCTCCTCACCGGCTCCATCCACGACCAGCCGGTGCGGGTCATCCTGCCTGCTTCCGAAACCGTGAAGGGCGGCGACACGATCGGTCTGAAGCTCGACCGCAAGCGCATCACCTGGCTTTCGCCCGAAAGCGGCAAGTCCTTTCCGGCCGTTTCAGCCTGAGCATACCGGAGTACCCGACATGAACGTGCATATCGACGACGCGAAGCGCATCCTCGTTGCCAATGACCGCGGCGGCTATACGGTGCCGACCGACCGGCTCTATCCTTTCCAGTGGAACTGGGACTCCGCCTTCGTCGCCATGGCTTTCGCGCTTTACGATGCCGACCGCGGCTATCGCGAGCTGGAGCGTCTGGTCGAGGGGCAGTGGGCGGACGGCATGATCCCGCATATCGTTTTCCACCAGCCGAGCGACACCTATTTCCCCGGTGCGGCCGTCTGGCGCACCAAGCATACGATCCCGACCTCCGGCATCACTCAGCCGCCGGTCTTCGCAATCGCGCTGCGTAAAGTGCACGAGGCCGCCGGCCCGGATGCCGATACCCGCACCCTGCCGCTCTACGAGGCTGCTCTGAAATGGCACCGATGGTGGTATTCCGCCCGCGATCCGGAAAGCACCGGCCTCGTCGCTCTCTTGCATCCGTGGGAAAGCGGCAGCGACAATTCCCCCGCCTGGGACATCGCGCTCGCCCGTGTGCCGATGACGACCGACACACCGGTCCTGCGCAAGGATACGGGTCATGTGAACGCCGCAATGCGTCCGCGCGACGAGGACTATAGCCGCTTCATCCATCTGGTCGATACCTATGCCGCCTGTGGTTGGGAACCTGCAAAACAGTGGGAAAAGGCCCCGTTCAAGGTGGCCGAAATCCAGACGACGGCGATCCTGCTGAAGGCCGGCGAGGACCTCGAACATCTCGCTCGCGAGCTTGGCCGCGGACAAGATGCCGCCGAGATCGCCGCGTTCAACGGCCTGACCCGCCAGGCGATGCTGGCGCAGTGGCGCCCTGCCCTGTCGCGCTTCGTCTCCCGCGACCTGGTCTCCGGCGAGGATGTCGAGGCTCCGACCCAGGCGGGCTTCATTCCGCTCCTGTCGCTCGACCTGGAAAAAAGCATCGTCGATGCGCTGGTCGATGAAATGAAGGCCTGGTCGAAGGGCCTCAAAGTCGCCTTTCCGACCACCAAGCCGGGCATTGCCGGCTGGGAGCCGAAGCGCTATTGGCGCGGCCCTGCCTGGGCGATCATCAACTGGCTGCTGATCGACGGCCTGAGGCGCAACGACCGTCCAGACGCGGCGGAAGAGCTGCGCAGATCGACGGTTGCAGCCATCGAGGCGGAAGGCTTTGCCGAATATTTCGATCCGGTCACAGGTGAAGGCTGCGGCGGACTCGGCTTTTCATGGACAGCCGCCGCCTATATGTGGCTGACGATGTCAACGCCACGGCTCTAGCGGCTCCCAGCCGTCATTCGTTTCCGCGGATGAACCAGGCCAGGGAATTACGGGGACTGATCACGTATTCAGGCTGGGCGTTCCGCCCTAGCCTGGATACGTGTTTCCGCAGAGGAGCCGGCATTCTGCGGTGGTCATGCCCGCATCGTGGATGTGTTTTCGAAAAATTGATGCCGAGATCGGCCGCCTGCTTCAGGGTTTTGGCATTCCTCACCGCCCAAAACCCCTGTGCCACTCGTTGGGACCAAGGGTGATGCAGCCCAGCGCCGGGCGTGACCTCTCCGGCCGGCCCGGCCAAGATTGGCATAATCCATTATCACACCCTGCCCGGTTTGGCCTTGGCACATTGCTCCCTGTCTACCGCTAACTGATACAATTGGAAATTTCCAAGGCATTTTATGGGGCTGCTGTGAAATTAGGCAAAAAGTTAATAAGGCTATTGTCAATTCCAAAACTGCTGATACGGTCGGTGTACCAATCGAGTGATACACGATGTTTGCCATCGACGCTTCCAGCATTGACCGCTCCCTGCCCGTTCCGGTGGGCAAGCAGCTACATGGGCTATTGAGCTATATGCTATCCTTCGGCGACCTTCCGAAGGGGGTAAAGCTGCAGTCGGTGCGTCAACTGGCGGCCGAACTCGACATGGCACCGATGACGGTGGCGGGTGTGTACAAGCAGCTTCGCGCTGAAGGCCTCGTCGAAATTCGCACCGGCCTCGGCGCCTTCACGGTCTACGAGCCGCGCCGCCGGGATGGTGTCGTCGCTCCCGCAAGCGTGCTCAGCGCCGATATCGACAGCCTGCTCGAAAAAGCCGAAGCGCTCGGCATTTCGCCGATCACGCTCGCCTCGATGGTGCAGGCGCAGGCGAGACTACGGAAACCCCGCGTCCATCTCGACATCGTCTTCGTCGGCATATTCGAGGCGCCGGCACGCGACTATGTCGAGCAGATTCGCCCGACGCTTGCCGCTAACGACGTGATCTCTCTCCTGACCTTCGAACAGATCCGCGACAGCGAGGAAGCGCGGGCAAAGTGCCGCAACTGCGACCTGGTACTCACCTTCGTACATCGTGAAGTGGAGATGCGCAGCCTTGTGCCGGAGGCCAATATCCTTTCCATCCGCTTCATTCCGTCGGAACGCACACGCCAGGCGCTCGCCCAGCTCGATCCGCGTACCCGCGTCGCAGCCGTCACGCAGCTCAAGGACTATATCGCCATCATGCGGCCCAGCGTGCGCGAGTTCGCGCCGCATATTTCCGACATCACCGTCGCGTGGTCCTATGCCGAGGATCTGTCCGACATCATCGCCCGTTGCGACGTGGTGATCTACGCTTCCGGCGCGGACCACGTCGCCGATCTTGCCGGACCCAGCAAGCGCTGCTTCGAATACCGCCACTCGCCGGATCCGGGCGTGCTCGAGAACCTTCTCGCACCCGCACTCGCCGAACTGCGCCACAACAAGATCGCCGATGCAGACGCTCCCGCAAAATTCGCCGACATTACGTCGCGGAGGACCAAGACCCGCTGACGACATACGCCAAGCTTTGAATGAACCAAAACCAATAAGGGAACAGACATGAGCAAAGCACTTCCGGTCACAGCCGCCGCCCTCTTCGCAGGGCTTTCGTTCACCGCCCTGTCTTCAGCGCAGGCCGCGACCGTCACCATCGGCACCGATGTCGATGCCGGCACGCTCGACCCGCGGCTTGCGCGGGACACGACCGCCTACCGCGTCGCCGACCTCATCTATTCCGGTCTGGTTCACCTGACGCCCAGCCTCGAAGCAAAGCCGGACCTCGCGGAGAGTTGGGAAAACCCGAACCCGACCACCTGGATCTTCAAGCTCCGATCCAACCTGAAATTCTCGGACGGCAGCTCGCTGACGGCGGCTGACGTTGTCTTCACCTTCAGCTCGATCCTGAACAAGGACTTCAACGCGCCCATGCGGGCGCTCTACACGCCTATCTCGGCCGTGGAAGCGGTCGATCCCCAGACTGTGAAATTCACGCTTTCCGCACCCTATGCGCCGCTGCTCAGCTATCTCGACATCGGCATCGTTCCAAAGGCGCTGGTCGAAGGCGGCACGGATATTGCGCTGAAGCCGGTCGGCGCAGGCCCGATGAAGTTCGCCTCCTGGACGCGCGGCAGCGCGATCCAGCTCGAGCCCAATCCGAATTACTGGGGCGAGAAGCCGAAGGCGGAGAAGGTCAATATCAAGGTCATCGGGGACGGCTCCGCTCGCGCCCAGGCCTTCGAAGCCGGCGACCTGGACATTATCCAGTCGCCGCTGGCTCCCCAGGACATCAAGCGCCTGCAGGCCGACAAGCGTTTCGGCGCGGTCGTCCAGCCCGGCCTCGGCGTTACCTACATCAACTTCAATACCAAGGACTCGCTGCTATCGAGCCCGAAGATGCGGCAGGCCTTCTCGATGCTGATCGACCAGAAGACCATCGTCAACGACATCTACCAAGGTGTCGATGCGACCGCCTCCTCGATCATCCTGCCCTCTTCCTGGGCGTATTCGAAAGATATCAAGCAGCCAGGCTTCGATATCGAAGGCGCCAAGAAGCTCTTCAAGGAAGAAGGTTGGGCCGACACCAATGGCGACGGGCTTCTCGACAAAGGCGGCAAGCCTCTGAGCGTCGTACTGTCCACCCACAGCGAAGACAGCAATCGCGTCCAGACCATCGAATTCATGCAGGCAAACTTCCAGGCTGCCGGTGTCGAGGCCAAGACGCAGATCAGCGACTGGCCGTCCTTCTCCACCAACTACGTGCAGAAGTCGCAGCATCAGATTGCCCTGCTCGGCTGGCTGAACATCGTCGATCCGGACCGTCTGCTGTTTGCCCAGCTCACCACCGGTGGTTCGACCAACTGGGGCAGCTATTCCAACCCGGCAGTCGATGACTTGCTGAAACAGGGTCGTTCCGCGACCACCCAGGCAGACCGAACCGCCGCCTATCAGAAGGCCGCGACGATCCTGGCGAGCGACCTGCCTTATTACATCGTTTCCTACCAGGGTTATCAGCTCTTCTATTCCAAGAAGCTGCCCTTTGAAGTGCAGGTGACCTCGCGCGGCAACATGCGCGGCCTGATCGGCCTCAAGGACTGAGACCCGTGATCGCGGGCCGGTTGATCCGGCCCGCATCCGATGACCGAAATTGCAACTCCAGGATAAACCGATGGCTTTCTCACAGCGTCTCGGCGCAGACTTCTATGCCAAAATTCAGGCCGAAATCCGCAGGCGCATGGCGGTGGAAGGCATCGACCTGTTGCTTCTCGATTCCAATGACGACGTCATCTACACGACCGGCTTCTCGCATTACACGACCGAGCGGCCGGTGGTCGTGGCGATTACGGCGACGGACGCCTTTCTCCTGTTGCCTGAGCTGGAGCGCACCCATGCGCAACATCAGCATATCGCGGCGGAACCGGTCGTCTATTTCGAATTTCCCGGGATCGACCCGTGGAATGCGGTGCTCGGCCGCAAGTTTGCCGGTTTCAAGGGAACGGTTGCCTATGGTCACGCCATCTCGCTGGCACGAGTGAAGCCGATCGAGGGCGCCTTTCCGCATGCGGAGCGGGTGATCCCGAGCAATCTCGTCCAGCAGATGCGGCTGCGGAAACACCCCGAGGAAATCGCACTGCACCGCGAGGCGGCGCGGCTTTCCGACCGCATGGTGGAAGCCGGCGTCGAGATGATCCGCGAAGCGATGCGCAAGGGTGGTCAGTTGCCGAGCGAGGTGGAAATCGAGTCCTATGTCTCGCGCCACGCGATGCGCACCATGCACGAAGAGCATGAGGACGTCATGCTGGTGCAGGGGCTGGCGAGCGGGCTCGTCTATTCCGGCCCGCGTTCAGCCTTCCCGCATGGCATGCCGACCGGACATCCGGTGAAGATGGGCGAGAGCATCATCCTGTCGCTCGGCTGCCGGGTTGGCGCCCGCGCTTCGGAAAGCGAGCGCACCTTCTTCATCGGCGAGCCGTCAAAGGTGCAGGAACAGCACTATGCCGTCGCCTATGAGGCCCAGCGCATGGCGACCGCGGCACTGATCGCCGGGAATACCTGCGCCTCTGCCGACAATCTGGCGCTCGCCTATATCCGCGACAGCGGCATGGGCGAATACCTTCTGCACCGGGTTGGCCACGGCATGGGTATCATGTTCCATGAGGCGCCCTGGGTGGAAGGCGGCGACCAGACCATTCTGGAGCCGGGCATGATCACCTCCAGCGAACCGGCGATCTTCGTACCGGGTTTTGCCGGATATCGCATTGCCGACACCGTGCTGATCACCGCCGAAGGGCCGGACAGCATGACCGTTTATCCCCGCAAGCTCGACGACGTCGTCATCTCCTGAGGTTGGAAAGATGGGTTTCAGCCAGCGCCTAGCACCGGAATTCTTTCACCGCCTTCACCGCGACATCCGCACCCGCATGGCCGAAAAAGGCATCGGCTTGCTCATCCTCGATACGGCCGATGACGTGCTCTACACGACAGGCTTTTCCTTCCGGCCGAATGAACGCCCGGTGGCGCTGGCATTGACGCCTACGAACGCCATAATGCTCATCCCCGAACTGGAACGCGAGCATGCCGACCGGCAGGACGTGGCGGCCGAAACGCTCGTTTATTTCGAATTTCCCGGCGTCGATCGCGCCTTCTCGCTGCTTGCTCGCACGGTGGGCGCCATAAAGGGCGACGTCGCCCACTCCTTCGGCCTGTCGGTCGGTCGAGCGGCGGAACTCGCCGGCCTCTTCCCGAACAACCGCGTCGCACCGACGGATATCGTCACCGGGATGCGGCAGGTGAAATATCCGGAGGAACTGCGGCTGCACCGCGAGGCGGCCCGCATTTCCGACGCCATGGTTCAATCGGGCGTCGATCTCGTCACGGAAGCCTTCCGGGCCGGCAGGCCGCTGCCGAGCGAGATTGCGCTCGAAGCGCATGTGGTGCGCCGAGCACTCGACATCATGGAGAGCGAGCACGAGGACATCATGAACGTGCCGACGCTGGCGGGTGGGCTGGTTTACGGCGGACCGAACTCGGCCTACCCGCACGGCATCATCTCGCATCGCCGCATCCAGCCGGGCGAGAGCTTCATCCTGTCGCTCGGCTGCCGGGTGGGCGGTCGTTCGGCCGAAAGCGAACGCACCTTCGTGCTGGGTGAACCGAGCAAGGAACACGAGCAATATTATGCCATCGCCCATGAGGCGCAGCGGCTCGGCACGGCAGGTCTCGTCGCCGGGCGCACCTGCGCCTCCGCTGATATCACGGCGCTGACCTATATCCGCGAACAGGGCATGACGCCCTATCTCAAGCACCGTGTCGGCCATGGCATGGGTGTCGCTTTCCACGAACCGCCCTGGGTCGAAGCGGGCGACCCGACGATTCTTCGCGAAGGCATGATCTGTTCGAGCGAGCCTGCGCTCTACGTGCCTGATATCGGAGGCTTCCGCCTCGCCGACACGGTTCTTGTCACCGGGCAGGGTCCGGATTCGCTGACGAAATTCCCCCGCCGCTTCGAGGAGATCGTGCTGTCATGACCTTCGTTCCGGCACATATCAGGGGAGCCGCCCCATGCTAGCCTATATCGCCCGCCGTATCCTGCTCTTGATCCCGATGGCGGCTGGCATGGTCATCGTCACCTTCGGCCTGCTGCTCCTTATCCCCGGCGATCCAGCCTCGGTGCTGCTCGGCCAGGAGGCCTCGGTGGAGGCGATCAACAACCTGCGCAATGCGCTCGGCCTCAACGATCCCTGGTATATCCGGCTCGGCGCCTATTTCCTGCAGCTGCTACGGGGGGACATGGGCCGCTCGATCTTCCAGAACCAGGCGGTGTCGGAAATCATCGCCGGCCGGCTGGGCGCGACAATCGAGCTTGCGGTCCTGGCACTGATCCTCGCCTCCCTCATCGGCATCACGCTCGGCGTGATCGCCGCGACCCGGCAGGGTTCGCTGGTCGATACCGTTTCGATGATCTTCGCGCAGCTCGGCGTTTCGATGCCGGTCTATTGGCTCGGCCTTCTGCTGATGCTGCTGTTTGCCGTCACGCTAGGCTGGTTGCCGGCGATCGGCCGCGGCGCGCCTTTCCCCGAAGCCGCCTGGGCCGCGCTGACCGGCCGGCCGCAGGTCCTGCTCGACAGCTTTGCGCATATCCTCCTGCCAGCGCTGGCGCTGGCCGCGAACTCGGCGGCGATCATCTCCCGCCTGGTGCGCACGGCCATGCTGGAAGTTTTGCGCGAGGATTTTGTCCGCACCGCCTATGCCAAGGGCCTGCGCCGCAACCGCGTCGTCATTCGCCATGCCTTGCGAAACGCGTTGCTGCCGGTGCTGAGCGTGATCGGCCTGCGCTTCGGGGCGCTGCTCGGCGGCGCGGTACTGACGGAAACCATCTTCGCCTGGCCGGGGCTCGGCCAGCTCACCATCACGGCAATTTCGCAGCGCGACCTGCCGCTCATCCAGGGCATCGTGCTTACCTTCGCGATTATCTTCGCGCTGGTGAACCTCGTCGTCGACCTTCTCTATGCGGCCGTCGATCCGCGCATTCGTCTGGGTTGAAGCACATGAGATTACCCCAACGCGTCCGCAACGTTTCGCTTCTCCTTGGCTCGGTCATCGTCCTGGCGATCGTCATCTGCGCGATCTTCGCCCCCTATCTCTCGACTCATGGCATCGAGCAGATGGACATGCGCAATCGCTTCTCCGGCCCGACACTTTCCCACTGGCTCGGTACCGACAATTTCGGCCGCGATCTCTGGTCGAGGCTTATCTACGGAGCGCGCGTCTCGCTGACGATCGCCTGCATCTCGGTTGCGGTCTCCACCGTGATCGGTACGGCGGTCGGGCTCGCGGCCGGGTATTTCGGCGGCTGGACGGACCTGATCCTGATGCGGATTACCGATATCTTCCTCGGCTTCCCGGCCATCGTGCTGGCGCTCGCCATCGTCGCGGTCCTCGGCCCCGGCATGCTCAACGTGGCGCTCGCCATCATCGTCGTCGCCTGGACCGAATACGCCCGCGTGGTACGCGCCACGACACTGATGTTGCGCGAGCAGAACTACGTGCAGGCCGCCAGGGCGCTCGGCGCTCACCCGATGCGCATCCTCGTCAAGGAAATCCTGCCGAACGCGATGGGGCCGATCATCGTGCTCGCCTCACTCGGCTTCGGCACGGCGATCATCTCGGAATCGGCGCTCAGTTTCCTCGGCTTCGGTCTGCCGCCCCCGACGCCCACCTGGGGCTGGACGCTCGCCTACGGCACCCGCTTCATGCGAGACGAACCGTGGCTGGCGATCATTGCCGGCGCCACGATCATGGTGACCGTGCTCGGCTTCAACCTGCTCGGCGACGGCCTGCGCGATGCGCTCGACCCCCGCCATCTCTCCCGCTCGGCGGGCAAGAAGAAATAAGCAAGCTCTTCGGATCAAACGACAAGACACTGAAAGGAAACGTCCATGGTCAAGTCGATCAACAAGCTCCGCCACAAATTCACCACCCACGCGGATGGCAGCGACGCCGTGATCTTCATGCACGAACTGGTGGGTGAACAGGACGGACCGACCGTCGGGATTTCCGCCTCGATCCACGGCAACGAGAACACCGGCTCGCAGGCGATCCTAGACCTCTTCCGCATCATCAGGGACATGCCGCTGAAGGGCCGCATTATATTGCTGCCGGTCGCAAACCCGCGTTCCTTCGCAGTTAATCACCGGCACAATCCGCTCGACCAGATGAACCTCAACCGCGAATTTCCCGGCGATCCGCGCGGCACCTACAGCCAGCAGCTTGCCGATGCGCTGGCGCACGAATTTTTCGCCGGGCTCGACTACAATCTCGACCTTCATTCCGGAACCGACCGGCCGACCGTCGACTATGTCTACATCTGGAACGACGAGCCGCTGTCGCGCGCCTTCGGTTCGAAAATCCTCTACCGCCCGACGACCGGCAAGGCCGGCACGGTCTACTCGGGCACCAGCAAGTCCGTCTCGATGGATCGCCACGGCACCAAGGTGGTGACCATCGAGCTCGGCGGCGGCATTGTCGATCAGACGCCCTATACGAAGCGAACGGTTGACGGCCTGCTGAACCAGCTGCGCCTGATCGGTTCGATCGAGGGCGAAGTGATCCCCAATCCGAAACAGGTCGTGGTCACCGAACTGGTCGGCATCCGCCCGAAACACGGCGGTTGGCTGGAGCCGCTTTCGCCGGCAAACGGCGAGATCATCAGGGGTGGCTCGCTGCTTGGCCGGGTCGTCAGCCCCTATGATTTCGAGACGATCGAGGAAATCCCGACGCCTTTCGAGACCGGCATCATGGTCATGCAGCACCTGACCCGCAACCTGGTGGAAGCAGGCGATTACGGCTTCATGGTCGGCAATATCGAAGGGTCTACCGACTGATCGGAAACCTCCGGCGGATGGATTGAACGGATGCAGGATCGGGCAGTGGAAAAGACAGTGGAACCGGCACTCGCCGTCAGCGACCTGAATGTCGAAATCCTCGGAGAGGACGGAGCATTTCCCGTCGTCTCCGAGATGAGCCTTTCGGTCCGTCCCGGTGAGACCGTCTGCATCGTCGGCGAAAGCGGCTGCGGCAAGTCGATGACCGCGCTGTCGCTGCTGCGTCTTCTGCCCGACAGCGCTCGCGTCGCCTCCGGCTCGATCAGGATCCATGGCGAGGACTTCCTCGCCATGGATCAGCGCAGGATGGAGGACTTTCGCGGCGACAAGATCGCCATGATCTTCCAGGAACCGCTGACGGCGCTGAACCCTGTGCTGACGATCGGCGAGCAGATTGCCGAATCCGTCCGCCAGCATCGCAGACTGGGTAGACGGGACGCTTTCGCTCGGGCCGTCAAATGCCTGGAACTCGTCCAGATGCCCGACCCTGAGCGGCGTGCCCGGCAATATCCACACGAACTTTCCGGCGGCATGCGGCAACGCGCGATGATCGCGCTGGCGCTCGCCTGCGAGCCGAAGATCATCATCGCCGACGAGCCGACGACCGCCCTCGACGTGACAGTCCAGGCGCAGATCCTCGGACTGATCTCCGACCTGCAGAAACGGCTCGGCACGGCCCAGATCCTGATCACCCACGATCTGGGCGTCGTCGCCGAAATCGCCGACCGGGTGATCGTCATGTATGCCGGCCGGCGCGTCGAGGAATGCAGCGTCTACGAGCTGTTCGACAACCCGTTGCATCCCTACACGATCGGCCTGATGGGTGCCGTGCCACATCGCGAAGAGGCCGACGCGGCGCCCGCGCGGCTGACCGACATTCCCGGTACAGTGCCGCCGCTCTGGGATCTGCCGAAGGGCTGCGCCTATGCACCACGCTGTCCCGGTGCCTCGGCCCGCTGCCTCGAAGAACGCCCGCCCTTCATCGAAAAGAAACCCGGCCATTTCGCCGCCTGCTGGGAGCACGACAATGTCTGAGACCATGGCGCCTGATATTGCCGCTCCTCTCCTCTCCGTCGAAAACCTCAAGGTTCACTTCGCCATCCGCTCCGGCATCTTCCAGCGGCAGGTCGGCGAAGTAAGGGCCGTCGACGGAGTTTCCTTTTCGATCGGCGCGGGCGAAACGCTCGGCCTTGTCGGCGAAAGCGGCTGCGGCAAATCGACGACAGGGTTGGCGCTGATGGGGCTCGTGAGAGCCACTGACGGACGGATCGCCATGCAGGGCGCGGACGACGTGACGCAGATGCGCAACGTGCCGCGCTCGCACCGCCGCCGCATGCAGATCATCTTCCAGGACCCGTTTTCTTCGCTCAACCCGCGCCAGAAGGTGCGGGACATCATCCGCGCACCACTCGACATCCACGGCATCGGCACGATCGAGGAAAGGCGGGCAGAGGTCGCGAAACTCATCTCGCTTGTGGGGCTTAGGCCAGACCAGGCGAACAATTTCCCACACCAGTTTTCCGGCGGCCAGCGCCAAAGGATCGGCATTGCCCGGGCGCTGGCGCTGAAGCCGGATATCATCGTTTGCGACGAGCCCGTTTCGGCGCTCGACGTTTCGGTACAGGCGCAGATCCTCAACCTGCTGGCGGATCTGCAGAAGGAACTCGGTCTCTCGTACCTTTTCATTTCCCACGATCTCGGCGTAGTCGAATACGTCTCGCACCGGGTCGCGGTGATGTATCTCGGGAAAATCGTCGAGACGGGAACGAAGAAGGCGCTTTTTTCAAAGCCGCTGCATCCCTATTCGGAACTGCTCTTGCGTTCGACGCCATCCCACGACCCCCACAAGCGTCACGCCTTCAGCGCCGTCAGCGACGACATTCCGAGCGCGACGCGCAAGCCGGCGGGCTGTTCCTTCCATACCCGCTGCCCGCTCGCGACGGACATCTGCCGCCGGGTGGAGCCTATGCTCGAACAGAAAGCGGACGGCCAGTCCGCCGCTTGCCATCATCGATAGGAGTTTTGGAATGATCGAGGATTTGATCGGCCTTTTCGCAGAACCGGGCCAGCCGAATTTCTTTTTCGACGCCCTGGATGCATCACTCTCGCGGCATGTCGGGCACCGGCTGATAACCTTGCTGTACAAGGACGGCGACGAAGTGGCGCGCGTCTATTCCAACATGCCCGACGTCTACCCCGTCTTCGGCCGCAAGCCGATGGGCGCCACTCCGTGGGGCGATCTCGTGCTGCGCCGCCAGCAGCCTTTTCTCGGCCGCGACCGCGAGGCACTCAAATGGGCGTTCTTCGACCATGAGCTGATCACCAGCCTCGGCCTCGATTCCGCGATCAACATCCCGGTCGTTTATGACGGCGAGACGATCGGCACGATCAACCTGCTGCACGAGGAGTTCTTCTACGAGGAAAAGCATGTCGAGATCGCCAGAAGATTCGCGCCGCTGCTGATCCCCGCCTTCCTGGAAGCCCGCCGCCTCGGCGGCGCAAGAGCCTGAAAAGGAACGATCCGTGTCCGCTATTCTCTTCGAAAACGCCCGCATCGTTGACGGAACGAGCCCGCAGCCGAGCGAGCCGATGTCGGTTCTGATCGAGGGCGATACGATCCGCGAGGTCTCGCCTTCCGTCACCACCGCTTCTGCTGAGCGGATCGATCTTTCCGGCAAGGTGCTGATGCCGGGCCTGATCGACGCGCATGTGCATGTCATCGCCGGCATGGCAAACCTCGGCCAGAACGCAAAACTTCCCGACCCGATCGTCACCGTCCGGGCCTTCAGGATCATGGGCGAGATGCTGATGCGCGGTTTCACCACCGTGCGCGATCTCGGCGGCGCGACCTCGGGCCTGCTCGCCGCGACCCAGGAAGCATCCTGGCCGACGCCGCGGCTCAACATCTGCGGCAAGGCGCTCTCGCAATCCGGCGGGCATACGGACTATCGCGGCCCGTATGACGATCAGCCGGCGCCGAAAACCGGTCATACGCTCGGCAATCTCGGCCGCATCTGCGACGGCGTGCCGGAGGTGCGCAAGGCGGCTCGCGAGGAGCTGAAATCCGGCGCGCACTTCATCAAGGTGATGGCGAACGGCGGCATCGCCTCGCCGACCGACCCGATCCATTTCCTCGGCTTTTCGCGCGAGGAACTGATCGCCGCCGTCGAGGAGGCTGAAAATGCCGGCACCTATGTCGCGGCCCATCTCTATACGGACAAGGCGATCCGCCGCGCGATCGAATGCGGTATCCGTTCTCTGGAGCACTGCAACCTGATCACCGCGGAGACCGCAGAATTCGCCACCCAAAACGGCTGCATCTCGGTGCCGACCTTGGTGACCTATGAAAAGCTCGGCGTCGAGGGCCTCGCGCTAGGCTTGCCCCCCGCTTCCGTCGCCAAGGTTGATTCAGTGCGGCTCGCCGGCATGGAATCGCTTTCGATCATGCGCGAGGCCAGGCTGCCAATGGCCTACGGCACCGACCTTCTCGGCGAGATGCATCGTCACCAGTCCGAGGAATTCGTGATCCGCTCGCGCGTGCTGCCCGCCCATGAGGTGATCGCCTCGGCTACCCATATTGCTGCGAAGCTACTCAGGATGGAAGGCAGGATAGGCTGTATCTCGCCAGGCGCCTTTGCCGATCTGATCGTGATCGACGGCAATCCGCTCGACGACATGTCGCTGCTCACGCATCAGGGCGCCCATATGCCGATCATTCTCAAGGGCGGCAGTTTCGTGAAGAACCGGGGGTAGACAGATGGAACTGGGAGGAGAATTGGCAGCGATAACCGCCGGTCTTGACCTGCTCTATCGCAGCCGAAACCGCAATGCCGGCATTCTGGACGCCGAAGGGTTGGTTCCCGTCGCCGTCGCGGAAGTTTCGCCGCGGCAATTCGGCAACTACGAGGAAGCGGAAGCCGCGCTTCTGTCCCTGCGCGGTCGTCTTGGCCAAGCCGAAACCGCGCTGCGTCGGGATTGGCTCGACGAGATGTCCGACTCGCTGCTCGCTCTGATCGCCACCTTTCGCGGCGATCCCATCAGCTTTGCCGAAAGACTGGAGCGCCAGATCCGTGTCGATATCCGCGATATCCCGGAAGAGATCATCTCGGGCTATCGCGAGGGGATTCGTGATGCACTGGATGAACTCGGCTTTCGCGGAGGGAGCTTGCTTGAAGATTTCGCACGTTGGGAAAAACAGGCGCGGATACCATCGGAGAAGCTGCTAGACGTGCTTGCGGACTTTCAGCGTCAGGCGCGCGCCCGTTGTGGTGCGCTTGGGAATGCGTTGAAGGCCGATTGGATCGATGATGAATGGATAAAGCCTGTCGCCCGGCGTGGTGTACCCTATTCGGCCTATTGCGACTTCCCCGGCAGACAAGTGCTGCTGAATATCGATTTTCCCTACACGTCGTTCGGGCTGAAGCACCTGGCGGTGCACGAGGCCTTTCCGGGCCACCTCGTGCATTTGAAACTGCGCGAGAGACGTGTGGCGGAAGGCCTCATGCCGCTCGACGCGGCTCAGGTCGTGACAAGCTCTGCAAGCTCGGCTCTCTTCGAAGGCATTGCCGATAACGGTTTGCAGTTTATCGGCTGGATCGAAACGCCGGAGGATCATCTCGGTCACCTCCTGCAGCGGCTTCGTTCGGCCCTCAGGTGCCGAGCCGCGTGGCAGGTGCTCGGCGAAGGCCGATCTTTGGATGAGGTCGTGCCGGATATTGCGGCGGCCTCTCTCCAGTCTCCCGAAGTGACCCGATCCCGCCTTGCCTTCCTTCATCATGACCTGCGCGCACCGTTTGTCTACGCATACTGGTGCGGGGAGATGGCAGTGGATCAAATCTGGTCCGGGACGCCGATCGAAGAAAGAGGTGCGTTCTGGGAATACCTCTACGGCAGCATGCATACGCCAAAAACCTTGCCGGGACACTGGAACGGCCGCAGGTCCTGAACAGGTAACGGCCGATCTGGCCTTCCTGCGTTATCATCTGCAGGCCGAGAGATTTCGCGGCAAACCGGTAGTGGACGACCACCGGCTGCTCTTCGATCTCGCGATGAAGCGGGACGTGGAGGGCGCGCAGGACATGCTGACGCGGCATGTCCGAACGATATCGAGCATGTGCTGAAAAACGGCCGTATCTGCTGATACGGTCGCCGATCGGCCTCAGACCTTGTTGATACGATCAAGCATGCCCTTCGGCCAGGACGACGAGAGCGGCGAGCTCAGGTACTGCTTTTGGGCATAGTCGCGGAATGCCGCAACGTCCGGCTCGTAAACCTCAAGTCCCTTCTCCCTGAAGAAGCCGATCAGCTCCTTCTCCTGCTTGATATATTCGGCGGTACTCCAGGCGAATGCCTTTTTGGCGACGTCGCGCATACGCTTCTGCTCGGCTTCCGGCAGCTTGTCGAAGACATTGGAGCCGATCAGGAGCAAGCCGAAACCGATATTGTGGCCGGTCAGGACGATCTGGTTCGTGACTTCGTAGAACTTCATCAGCTTGTCGTTGGGCAGCGGATTGTCCTGTGCGTCTATCGCGCCGGTCTGCAGGCCGGTATAGACCTCAGCGTAGTCCATCGCCACCGGATTGGCGCCGATCGCCTTGCCGAGAAACTGCCAGCTCTCGCCGCCAGGCATGCGCATCTTCACGCTTGCCAGATCCTCCGGCTTGGATACCTTTTTCGATCCCTTGAGGTTGACGTGGCGGGCGCCGTAATAAGCCGGCGCCAGGATCTCGACTTTCAGCTTCTCGCGGGCCGCTTTGCGGAAATCCTCGCCGATATCGCTTTCGAAGATTTTAGTCAGGTGATCGGCATCGCGCACCACGTAGGCGGCGCCGAGGATATCGAATTCCGGCGCCTGCTTGGCAAAATCGGACGGCGGCAGCATCGCCATTTCAAGATTGCCGCGTTGGACAGCGACAAGCTCGGTGCCCTGCTTAAAGAGCGTCGAGCCGAAATAGCCCTGGAATTCATAGTCCGCGCCTATTTCTTTGGCGAAGATGTTCGTCAAGGCCAGCGACCGCGGTGCATCGGCCGTCGTTACATCCGCAAAGCGCAGCTTGGTTGCAGCAAGCGCTGTGCCCGGAACCGCGGCCATGGCCGCAAGAGCCGCCGAACCGGCCAAAACCTGTCTTCTCGATAGAACCTGCATTTTTTCCTCCCTTTTGCGCCCTCGGCGCCTCCTCAAATTCGAAAACGGTTTTCCGCACTCCCCTGTGCAACGCCGTGCACGGCGAAAACCGCGCCTGCGAGCGGCTCGGCGGCCAGCTGCGCCTCCGAGAGAAATTTCGACGCGGTGGTGATGATCAGCGTGGAAAGGTCACGGCCGCCGAAGCAGACACAGGTTGGGTTGGTGACAGGCACGGGGATAACAGTATCGATCCGGCCGTCCGGCGCGTAGCGCACGACCCGGCTACCCCCGAAAAATGCCGTCCACAGCCCGCCATCCGCATCGAAACAGGCACCATCAGGCCGGTCGCCAGTAGTAGAATAGTCGGCGAAAATTCGGCGGTTGGAAATGGAGCCGTCCTCCGCGTCCATATCGAACACCCAGCTGCGATAGCGGCGCGTATCGGTAAAATGCATCCGGCGACGATCCGGTGAAAAGGCGATGCCATTGCTGACAATCACGTCGTCGAAGATCTTGTCGACTGCACCATCCGGATCGACGCGGTAAAGCGCGCCGTTCGGGCGATGCAGCTGATTGTCCATCGTGCCGATCCAGAGCCGTCCCCAGGCATCGACCCGACCATCGTTCAGGCGGTTGTCCAGCCCTTTCTCGACATCGGCGAAATGATCCAGCCTTCCCTGCGCATCGCGGACGAAGAGTGAAAGATCGCGCGCCAGAAGATGGCCCCCGGACTCGGTCAGGGCCTGGCTACCGAGAAATGTGATGTCCGGATCGGCAAAGACGTCGTGCCGGCCGGAAGCTAGCTCCAAGCTTTGCAGTTTCGGTTTCTCGATATCCAGCCACCAGAGCTTTTGCGTCCTGTCGCACCAGAGTGGTGTCTCGCCGAGCTGGTCGGCCGAATGCACGAGGCATTCAAGCTTTTCGGAGGGAATAATTCTCAGGGACATCGCCAGCCATCACTCCTTGGGCATGCCCTCTGGCCGCAACGCCTTCTTCAGCGCCGCGATGCGGAAGATGGCGTTCGGGGCGCCGTAGCCGCGATAACCGCGCCGTTCGACGATCTCGAAAAAGAAACCCTCGCCATAGGTCATGCTGTAGAGCTGGAAATATTCGCCGTGCTCGTCGCGGTCGTAGAGGATGTTTTCCGCCTTCAGCCGTTCCGAGAGGTCCGCATCGAGACCGAAACGGGCTTCGACGTCGCCGTAGTAGTTGGGCGAGATCTGCAACGGTCGAAAACCGTTCCTTCGCAAGGCCGCCGCGGTCGCAAAGATGTCGTCGGTGTGGAAGGCGAGATGCTGGACGCCGGACCCGAATTTTTCGGCAATGAAATGCCCGGCCAGCGTGCGGCGGTTCTCGGCGCCGTTCAGCGTGATCCTGAGCGTGCCGGAGGCGTTTTCGACCACCTGGCTGCGCACCACGCCGGAAGGATCGATGATATCGACCATCGGCGTCTTGTGGGTCTCGAAGATCGACGTGTAGAACAGCAGCCAGGTCAGCATCTCGTCATAGGCAACGGTCTGCGCCACATGATCGACCCGCAGCAGATGCGCCGGCACCACGTCCGCGTCGTCCTCGACGGCCACGAAGTCGATTTCCGAAAACCGGCCGAGATCGCTTTTTTTGTCGAGCAGATAGATCAGACCGCCGCCGACGCCGCGTATCGCCGGGATTTCGACTTCGCCTTCCGCCACCGGCTGGCTGAACGGCTCGGCATCAAGCGCCATGGCGCGCGCAAAAGCCTGTTTGGCATCATCCACCACCAGCGCCATCGCATAGGCGGAGGTGCCGTGGACCGCAAACGAGGTGTTCGCAAAGCCCTGTTCGTCTGTGTTGACGATCAACCGGATATCACCCTGCTGGAAGATGCTGACCTTTTTCGAACGATGCGCCGCGGTGCGCCGGAAACCGAGCGTGCGCAGGATGCCGGTGAGGTCGGCCAGATCCTTTTCGTCGGTCGAGAACTCGACGAAGCCGACGCTCTCGACCTTCGCCCGGTCCGGCATCCCGGCGACGGTGAGGTTTTCCACATTCGGCGCCCGGCGCACCTGGTCGCCGAGATAGATCAGCGAGCGATGGCCATCGTCGGCAATCGCCCGGCTGGAGCCGCCGCGGAACTGGTCGTTGAAGATCTCCAGCGAGAAATACCCGTCGTAGCCGGTCTCGGCGATCGCGGTGGTAAAGGCCGTCACCGGCAGGTCGCCCTCGCCCGGCATGTTGCGGAAATGCCGTGACCAATAGAGCAGGTCCATGTCGATCAGCGGCGCATCGGCAAGCTGGACGATGAAGATCTTGTCCTTCGGGATGGAGCGGATCGAATTGATGTCTATTCTGCGCGACAGCGTGTGAAAACTGTCGAGGATCAGGCCGATACTGGGATGGTCGGCGCGCCGCACGATCTCCCAGGCATCGCGGTGGTCGTTGATATGCCGGCCCCAGGCGAGCGCCTCGTAACCGACGCGCAGGCCGCGTTTTGCCGCCCGCTCGCCGAGCTCGTGGAAATCGGCCGCCGCCCGGTCGATGCCGCCGAGCGAGACCGGCGAGACGTTGGAGCAGACCAGCACGAGGTCGGTGCCGAGTTCCTGCATCACGTCGAACTTGCGCTCGGCTCGATCGAAGGTGCGGCTCCGATGCGAGGCGGGCATGCCCTCGAAGTCGCGGAACGGCTGGAACAGGGTGATCTCCAGGCCGAAATCGCGGACCATCCTGCCGACATCCTTCGGGCTGCCGTCGAAGGCGAGGAAATCGTTCTCGAAGATCTCCACCCCATCGAAACCAGCCTGGGCAATCGCCTCAAGCTTCTCCGGCAGTTCCCCGCTGATCGAAACCGTGGCTATCGACGTCTTCATGGGTTCGCTCCCTGGCGAGGATCGCTGAGATCCAATGGTGTCGCCAATGCTACAAAAGCCCGGATCGCCCGGAAGACGGCCATGCCGTGTACGACAGGCGTGAGGGAGCTTTGGATATGCGAACCGATCAGGCCCGCCTTCAGTGGCTTCGAGGGTTCATTCATGCCGATATCGAAAGTACCCGATCGGGCTCTTAAACCCGCACCGGAAACCGCCGCCCTCCTCCTTGGCTGCCGCATCGTAGCAGATTTTGAATATTGTACGAACTAGTTCGTGTCAAGTTCACAGCCCGAGCCGGATGAAAGGGTAAGGACCTGCTCGTCGTGTAGAAGCCAATGGCAATCGCCACCGACCCAACGTGTCGAATTTCAGCCAACGTCCCAGAGGCTTGGGGCCGCGCTCCACCAAGACCGGGTTCGCGTCGATGCCGGCTCCCAATTGCAGGACGCCGGCCGATTCCTGGATCTGCTGGAGGTTCCGGGAGCCATCAGCGAACTCGATCTTGCCCGGCCGGCGCGGAAGATCGATGCTTGGTGGGATGCAGTGGACACCCCGATCCCGCAATTCACACAGACAGAATACGCAGACTACTTCAGGGCCGCTGGATATAAGCCGGACTGGATCTGCCTGGATTGTGACAGTCACCGGACCAATTTATAGCCTGATTTTTCCCTATCCCAGGTGCTGTCCGTGATACCACGCTCGATCAGCTTGAACTTCTGAACCTTGCCGTTTTCCGTGAGCGGCAGCCCCTCGACGAAATCGAGAAAACGCGGCACGGAAAAATAGGACATGCGCGGCTGGCAGAAATCCATCAGTTCGACCGGCGTCAGCGTCATGCCCGCTTTAAGGACGATCGACGCCATTACCTCGTCCTCGGCCAGTTCCGAACGCGCCGGGAACACCGCGGCATTCTCGATCGCCGGATGTGCTACCAATACTTGCTCGACCTCGAATGACGAGATGTTTTCGCCACGGCGACGGATGGCGTCCTTCATCCGATCGAGGAACTGGACATATCCGTCGCTATCCTTGGTCACCCGGTCGCCGGAATGGAACCAGAGATTACGCCAGGCTTCGACGGTTTTCTCCGGCATGCCGAAATAACCGGTCGCAATCGAGAATGGTTCTGACGACCGGATCACCAGTTCGCCGGGAGTGCCGTCGGGCACTTCGTTGTCGTCCTCATCGAATACCGCAATCTCGAAGCCGGGCCGGACCTTTCCCATACTGCCCAGCCTCTGTTCGTGCGACAGGGCGCTGATGACGAAATTGGTTTCCGTGGATCCATACCCATCGCGGATCGCCACGCCGAAGCGTTCGGTGAACGGCGCATGAAACTGCGGCGGAACGCCGGGGGCAAGGGCGATTCGGGTCTTGTGAAAGCGATCGGCCTCGCTGGCTTCCCTGGACAGCAGCATCGGAACCATCGCCCCAAGCAGATATGTGACGGTTGCCTCATGCGCGGCAAGCGACGCCCAGAACCTCGACACCGAGAATTTCGGTTCGAGGACCATCGACGCCCCGGTCAACAGCGCCTGGAAAAGAGTGTTCAGCGCATTCGTGTGGAAGAGCGGCAGGCAGGTCAGCAGCACGTCGGTTTCGGACACGCCGAGCAATGCCGCCGTGTGGATGCCCCACCAGAAATATTGCGCATGAGGGCAGCATACGCCTTTCGAAACACCCGTTGTACCGGAGGTGTAGAGGATTGCGACCGTATCCGACGGCCGGCTCGGATAGGCGTCCATCTCACCATTCTGCTCGGGGATCGGGCAATGCGGCCAGGCAAGAGCCATGTCTGCAGACACGTCTCCCACCGTCCAGATCTGCTGAAGCGGAAGATGGGTGCCGGAAAGAGCATCGAAGACCCCAAGATGGGCTGTTTCGACCACGGCCAGTCTTGCGCCGCAGTTCTTCAGGATATGCTCCAGCTGGGCGCCGCGCGAGGCGGTGTTGAGCGGCACGGCGATTGCGCCGCACCATGCGCAGCCAAGAAGCACCTGCAGGAATTCAAGCCGGTTGCTGCACATGATCGCGACCGTATCGCCGGCCTTGATACCCGCCATCCGCAATGTCTGTCCGGCGGTCGAGGCCAGTGTCCGCGTCTGCGCAAAGCTCAGCACCCGGTCGCCCAGGGTTATCAGCTTGCGGTTACCGTAACGTTCGGCCTGGCGGGTCAGCAGTTCTGGAAAAGTCCGCGCCTGTGGCGGAAACATTTCGCGAAGCTGGAAGACATTTTCCGCCATGAGCAGCTCGTTCTGGTCGGAATTCATCCTGATCCTCATAAACTTCATACGCCCGCGATGGGCCGTCACTCTCAATGGCGGATCTGATAGCGGTGCAGGAATTTTGTGGTGCCATAACGCAAGATCCGGTCGAAGCAGAGGCCGAGCAGGCCGAGCACGATGATGCCGGCAAATACCCAGTCCGTCCGCCCGAAATTGCGGGCATTCCAGATCAGCGCACCCAAGCCCTCCTGAGCCGCGACGATTTCGGCCGAGACTATGGTCAGGAACGAATTGCCCATCGCTATCCTCGCACCAGTTACCATGTATGGCACGGTCGAAGGCACCACGACGGTCGTCAGGATCTGCCAGCGATTGGCGCCGAGTGCGGACGCGGCCTGCAGGCGCATTTCGAGCGTCGCCTTGGCGCCGGCGATCGTGTTCAGGGTCACGATGAAAACGGTGGTGTAGAAGATCAGCGCGATCTTCGAAATTTCCCCCGGCCCGAGCCAGATCACCGACAGGGTGACGAAGGCGATCGGCGGAATGAAGCGGAAGAACTCGATATAGGGGTCGAAGACGCGCCTCACCACCGGCAGCATGCCCATGAAAATGCCGAGCGGAATGCCGATGACCACGCCGGCCGCCCAACCGAACAGGATACGGTAGGCGGACGCGGCCACGGACATCTGCAGTGTGCCGTCGGCCGACAGTTCGATCAGGGCAAGCGCGGTATCATAGGGCGAAGGCAGGAACAGCGGCGCAACCCGAAGGCTCATCAGCTGCCAGACGATAACCCCGGCCACGACGGAAAGTGCGCCCGGAAGCATGTGGAGAAGCCAATAAGGCAACTTTCCCGGCAAACCCGCTTTCCGGGCTGCGGCCGGTGTGGGCACTGTGTCTGTCGAACTCATGCCGCATTCTCCGAAATTAATCCTTGCGTCTTCAGCGTCCGGCCGACCTCGGCCGAAATATCCTCGCGCAAGATATTCTGGAGTTCGATCGCCCGAGGCGAACTGAGGTCGCGCGGATGCGCGATATCGACCGAGACGATGTTCTTGATTTTGGCCCGCGGACCTGCGGTCATGGTCACCACCCGGTCTGCAAGGATGACGGCCTCCGAAATGTCATGCGTGACGAAAACGATGGTCGTGCCGGTAGCTCGCCAGATGCGGGCGACCTCGCGCTGCAGGATTTCACGGGTTTGGGCATCGAGCGCGCCGAAAGGTTCATCCATCAGGATGACCGATGGTTCGTTGGCGAGTACACGGGCGATTTGCGCTCTTTGGCGCATGCCCCCTGAAAGCTGAGCCGGAAATTTGTCGGCCGAATGCGAAAGACCGACCATGGCAAGATATTCCAGCGCCGACGCCTTGCGTTTTGCAGCCGGGACACCGCGGACACGGGGTCCGTATTCGACATTTTCCAGCACACTCAGCCAGGGGAATAATGCTTCGGAACTCTGGAACACGATGCCGCGATCGACGCCCGGCGCCTTGACCGGCTTGCCACCCGCCTTGATCGTGCCAGCCGCGGGCACAAAGCCCGCGATGACGTTCAGCAGCGTAGATTTTCCGCAGCCACTGGGGCCGAGGAGACAGATGAACTCTCCCTCGGCGATATCGAGATTGGCGCCGTCAACCACGCAGTGACTGTCGAAGGTAATCGCGACATCCGAAAGCGTTATGCCAACACCTTTCGCCATATCAGTTCACCTTGCCCTTGGTCATGGCAGTGCGGAAGTCGGGCTTGGCGTTGACGATCTTCTGCGACACCAGGAATTCGACGATCTTGTCGAAGCCCGCGTGGTCCGTTTCCGTAAAGGGCCGAACGGCCCAGTTTGTCGACTTGAGGAAGCCGATCGTATCAGCGGCCGGCAGTTTGGTGATCGTCTGGAATTCGGCAGCAGCCTTGTCCGGATCGGCAGCAATCTGGGCGTTGACCTCCGCAAGGGCGGCAACGGCATTTTTTGCCGCTTCCTTGTGGCCATCGAACCATGCGCCGGATGCGGTAAGCCACATCGTATAGGCGTAGCCGACATCGCCGCTGGTCAACAGCGTTTTCGCACCCTGCTTGACCGCAAGGCCCGGCCACGGTTCCCATACGAAGAATGCATCGACATCGCCGCGGGCGAGCAATGCGGGCAGTTCCGGCGGCCCTGCCGGTACAATCTTCATGGCGGAAGGATCAAGCCCGTATTTGGTCATCGTCAGGCTGGTCGAATATTCGCTGACGCTGCCTTTCACGACGCCGAAGCTCTTGATCTGCTTGGGGTCCGTAATGCCGGGCTTTACGGCCAGCTTCAGATAGCTGCCGGATTCCTCGTAAATCGTCGTGGGGCGCAGATCGGCGCCGCGTGCCATGCGGATCATCGTTGTCTGCTCGGCGGCACCGGCAAGATTCGCCTGGCCGGCAATTACGGAATCGACCGCTTCCCCGCCGTTCGAGAACTTCAGGAACTCGACTTCGAGCCCGTGTTTCTTAAAGATGCCCCGCTGTTGCGCCAGGTAGAAAGGCGCAAACGCGGCATCGGTACCGATCGCCATCACGACCGGCTCGGCCTGGGCGGTTGCAGCAAGGCCGACAAAGGCCGCGGCCAGGAGCAAGCTTCTCAGTTCCATTGTAACCTCACCTTTTTTGACAACCGCCAAGATTCTATTCGGATATGCAGCCGAAGGCTGCAGCCAACAATCTCTCGAATGCCTCATCCCCACACGCGATCTGCGTCGCGTTTTTCTCAACCGGGGTTAGCCTAGGGGCGAAAATCCGCAGTGTCAATTTGAAGCTTAAAGTTTTTTTGGCTAGAATTTCACGGATGGCGCAACCTCCCCAAGGAAGATGGCCTTGTTGCGGATAGCGACCTAAGCTATTGAAACAATATAATAATGTACGTCGGCAGGAATTCGTCTTTTGCATCGAGAAGCCCAAGAGGGTCGATGCCGCACCGTCGGCCTTGATCCGTTTCAACAGCCGGCGCACCTGCGGTGCTCAACTCAATCAGATGCGCTGCCGATTGCGTGACGGATCGTCAGCGCAGGGCTGGGAGCCTTACTCTGGGGCGACCAACATCCCGCGGCCCCGCCCCGCCCGGGCGGCCGCTTCCGTGTGAAACTAGCGGAGACCTGCGACGGCAAAAGGAACAAGGTCACAAGCCGATATCTCACATGGCTCGAAGGAAGTGCCCCGGTCATCCGGGGGCACATAGGACGATGGTCGCGGCGCAAAAGCATGAGGACGCGTTGGCTCGATTGGCCGCGATGGACAATCACACGATCAGCGTTCGAACCGTTCCAGCATCTTCTTCAGTTGCGCATTCTGCAGCTGAAGCTTTCTCGCCAGCTGGTCCCGGAGCAACCTGATCTCTGCATCAAGGCTGATTGCATCGTCAGAAACGGCGGGAACGCTTGGAGAGGGCGGGGGAACGACTTCGATCGCCTCCGCTTTCCTGCCCCGATTGCTGCGCTTTCGCGTTGCCCCTTCTCCGGTCTGCGAGGGCTTCGGTGCATCGCGTGAGACGGTATCGGCGTCATCGGACAGGGTCGGATCAGCCCCGTCCGGAAGCCCGACGCCTTCGACAACTGCCGTGCCGTGAAGATCGCCTGTCGTTTCTTCGGAATGATCAGGGGTCGCTAACAACGCCTCCGATTGTTCGTCAGCGACCGGCTTTTCGTCGATCGGAGTCTCCGCGGCGTTCAAGCCGTGTTCGGCAGCCGTTTCGGTTGGCTTGGCGATAGCCAATACCTCCGGCTTCACGTCATCGGTCGAGCCGTGTTCCTGCCTCTGACGTCGCGGTGATACCAGCCGGGCAAGAAGTTTCCATGGAGACGCCATTTTATTCGACCTCGAATTCTATCCCGCATGCAGACTGCGAGCAAAAGCATTGGCGGCAGGATTGACTGCCGCCAAGGGTTCATTGCGATAAGCATGAAAATGCGGCCAGCGCTTGGCCGAATGCTGCCGATCAGCCGAGATTGAGCCGCTTTCGCAGATCGGCATTCTCGGTGCGGAGCTTCTCGGCCAGCAGCTTGCGCAGCTTTTGGTTTTCCTCTTCCAACTGCAGAAGATCCGCGAACTCGTCAACAGCCGGCACCGACGGTGCAGCCGCTGCCTGCACAACCTTCGGAGCACGTTTGACGGGCGCGCGCTTGGCACTCGTCACGCCTTCGTCGGACTTTGCCTTACGGCCTCTCCTCGGCTTTGCAGCTGCGGCATTGGAAGCGGCTGCCGGTTGGGCCGAAACTGCCACTGAGGCCGTTTCAGGCGCCGCCTTCTTGGCGCGAGGTTTGCGCTCCTTCTTCGGTACATCAAGCGCCGTTGCGGCCGGCGTATCAGCATCAGTCATCGTATTGTTTTCGTCGGCCATTATGGTCTCCTGTAAAGCCGATGCCTTTTTCTCCTGCTCGATCGGCCGTGTCAACAACGCCGAGGTCTGTTCTTCTCCAGAGAAAGACATCTCGCCGCCGCCAGCCTGAGGACCTACGGACAGAAATGGCATTGCCTCGTCCTGCAGATCTCGCGCAACGGACTTGAGATCCGTGTCTCCCCAGATCGAGTTCGGTTTGGAATTGAGTTTTCGTCGACCGGATTTGTATTCTACGGCAAAGCTGCGTTGGACTTTTTTCACTTCGAGAAGCCTTGGGTATCTGCGGTGATGTTTCGGCGACGTTTCAGCATCGCGACAAGCCCTGCAAATAACCGTTATCGCGCTGGTGGTCCATACCCCTGGCGATACCACGCTCCGAATGCGGTCCCGGATCGCCTTTGGTTACGCCCAAAGGGTCGCCCGCCGGCAATCGAGTGCTGGCCAGATAGCTGCGATACTGACCGCACCTGAACACACAAACCGGAGCAGCCCCACAACCATGAGCCATCCCCTCTGCAAGAGAAGGGCCGGTCAAGACGCGACTTTATGCAAATAACATCTTCAAGTGTTCGTTCAGGAACCGTCCTTTCGGATCCAGATCCCGTCTCAGCTCTCGAAACTCTTCGGCGCGAGGGTAGAGCCTTGTGACGTCATCCCTGTCGAGGAAATGCATCTTTCCCCAATGCGGGCGGGAATTGTATCCGCCCAGAATTTGATCGACGTCCTTCAGGAAGGGCCAGTAATCGATACCCGGACCACCTGATACCGACAGGGTGATGCTGTCCTGGTGGTGAAAGGGGCTCATCCATGCCGGATCGCCGGCGGTAAAACGGTATTCGATCGGATAGATGCAGTTGGTATGCTTGTTCAGCATCAGATCCCGGACAGCCCTTATCGCGGCCTTGCCGTGCTCGAGAGGAACCGCATATTCAAGTTCGACGAAATTCGGCACGTATTCGATCGGATAGACCTCGGAACTATAGGCGATCTTTTCGAATTCGCTCTCCATAGGAGGGTCTTTCGTGATGTCCATCACCTTCATTTCGCAGACATCGGCCAGCTTGTTCGTGCTCGATACCGCAGACGTGTCCGGAAGGCAGTAAAGGTGGCGGCTTTCGGGCGTCGGGCACCAGAAGAAGCCGAAATGGCGGTGCCTGGAAGCCAGTTCGTCGTGACGCTCCATGCAGGTCTCGAAGTCGTCCCGCCAGAGGCGCTCGTGCAGGTTATAGGCGTCGATCACGTTGAGCGTCAGTGAGGAAATGACCCCGAGCGTTCCCACCGAGACCTGGGCCGCATGCAGCCTGTCGCTGTCGCGACCGTCTATATCGAGAACATCCCCGCTGGCGGTGACGATACGCATGCCGGCAATCGACGAGGCCAGGTTTCCGAGCTTGATCCCGGTTCCGTGGGTTCCGGTGGTAAACGCACCGGCGACGGCCTGGCTGTCGATATCGCCCTGGTTGATCAACGAAAGACCGTGTTCTTTCAGCGTCCTGCCGACTTCGTTGATGCGCGTTCCGCCTGCCACCGTGACCTGTTTCCGCTCGCGGTCGATATTCTGCACGCCGCGCAGATTTGCGAGCGACAGCAACAGTCCGTTGGTGCCGACGACAGGCGTGAAGGAATGTCCCGAGCCCGAAACACGGACTGCCAGATCACGCCTTTCCGCTTCGTGGACAAGCTCTGCCACTTCGGCTTCCGTTTCCGGCGATGCCTTGAATTGCGAAACGCAATATTGATTGCCGACCCAGTTGCGCCAAAGGCCGCCTTTTTCCAGAGCCATGTTTCCCCTCACATCGCTGTAAAACAATTATCGACAAACAGATGGGTACCGCTGACGAAGCTGGCGTCGTCGCTCGCGAGATAAAGCGCCGCCTTGGCGACCTCGTCCGGGCGGCACATCCTGCCCTGCTGGGCAGCGATCGCTGCGTCCGAGACGTCGATCCCGTAGCGGGTCAGCTCCTCGACTTCCTTCCGGCCATGCGGCGTCTGGATGAAGCCGGGGCAGACCGCATTGCAGCGGATGTTGCGGTCGCGAAATTCGACCGCGATCGCCCTGGCAAACATGTGGCATGCACCCTTGGTCGTATCGTAGAGAACTTCCATCGGCGTCGCGGCGACCGCCGAGATCGACGACGTGCAGACGATCGACCCGCCACCCGCCTCGATCATATGCGGCAGGACGGCCCGCGTCATCAGGAACATGCTACGGACATTGATGGCCATCAGCCGATCCCAGTCCTCCACCGAGGTTTCGAGGAACGGCCGGATGATGATCGTTCCGGCATGATTGAACAGCACCGTTATCGGTCCGAGTTCGCCGGAAATCGCATCTACCGCCTGTTGCACCTGCAGCTCGTCGGAAACGTCGGCGGGCGCAAATGTTACCTTCAGGCCTTCGTCCCGCAAGCGGGCGGCGACAGCCGCCCCCTGGCTGTGCGGCAAATCGACGATCCCCACTGCTGCGCCTTCCCGGGCAAAAAGTTCGGCCGCGGCAAGGCCGCATCCACCCGCGCCGCCACTGATGAGCGCGACCTTACCGTCCAGACGACCAGCCATTCATCCTCCAACATTGTCGATAGCGGCCGATTGGTGACAGAGCGGGGCTCTTTTCGCGCCTCTTGTTCTCCGGCCGGCGATGGGCGGCTATACTTCTGCTTGATAGAGGCAGATTGGCCTAGTTTTGCGCCGCGGTCTATTGCTGACTTGGCCCCATGCTGTTCGGGTACGTCGGAGGGTGCTGAAGCGTGTCGATTGTCCACGAGCCAAGGAAGTCTCTCCAAGGCTCCAAGACAGCCTGACGCATTCTAGACCCGCAGAGGTTTTGCCAAACCCATTCGGTCGCGCAGGGTCGTTCCTTCGTATGCCGTGCGGTAAAGCCCCCGGTCCTGCAGGAGCGGGACCACCATGTCGATGAAATCCGTCAATCCGCCGAGAAAATGCGATGGCATGATGTTGAAACCGTCCGCAGCACCCGTCGTGAACCACGTCTCCAGCGTATTCGCTATATATTCCGGCGTGCCACAAAGAACCCAGTGCCCACGCGCCGCAGCCACGAGATTGTAAAGGTCGCGGAGCCGCATGTTTTCGCGTCTCGCCTTGTCCAGCATGACGCGGGCAAAGGCATGATAATTGTCGGAGGGACCGATATCGGGGATCGGTCCGTCGAGGTCGTACTGGCTCATATCCACGCCGAAGCGATCGCTGAGAATGGACAACCCGTTGGTCTCGCTGACGAACCCCTGCAACTCGGCGAGTTTGTTGTGCGCCTCGCGCTCGGTGTGCCCGACGATCGGCATCACGCCTGGCAAGACGACCATCGAATCCGCAGCACGTCCATATTTCGGCAGCCGCCCTTTGACGGAGGCATAGAAGGCGCGAGCCTCCTCGAGATCCTGCGTGACAGAGAACACCACATCCGCGGACTTGGCCGCAAGCTCCTGCCCCGGCCCGGAACCACCGGCCTGCAGGATGATCGGCTGCCCCTGCGGAGAACGGCCGATGTTGATCGGTCCCTTGACCTTGAAATGGGTGCCGTCGTGATCGAGTGCCCGGACCTTTGTTGCATCGATATAAACGCCGCTTTGCCGGTCGGCGACGATTGCGTCGTCGGCCCAACAGTCCCACAGACCCCGCACGACGGTCAGGAATTCCTCGGCGATTTCGTAACGTTTGGAATGGTCCGGATGGATCGTTCCGAAGTTGGCCGCCGCCGCCGGGTTGGCTGTGGTTACTGCGTTCCAGGCCGCTCGGCCTCCGCTGATGTGGTCGAGCGAGGCGAAGGCGCGTGCCACCGTGAACGGATCGCTGTAGGTGGTCGACATCGTGGCGCCGAGGCCGATGTAACGCGTCGCGCCGGCGATCGCGGCCAGAAGCGTGAGCGGCTCGAGCCGCGCCGTGTAGGATGGGTGGGCGCCGGGATCAGCGTTGAGGTTGTCGCCCATGAAAATGAGATCGAACAGACCGCGCTCCGCCTCCGCGGCGATGCTTCTGATCATCTCGATATCCTGAAAACTGTCCATAGCCCCCGGCATCCGCCATCCCGCGACATGGCTGCCGGTGCCCAGAAGAAAGAGGCCGAGGTGAATACGACGCGTCATGGGATTGCTCATTTCCAGAAGATGTAACGCTGCTCGACGAAACTGATCGCACCGAAGAAGCAGAGGCTGATCGCCGACGCGACGATGATCGCCGCCCAGACCTGCACGAAATCGATCTGCAATACGGCCTGATAGATCACCCAGCCGAGGCCGCCATAGGCACCCAGCATTTCGGTCACGATGGCGACGATGACGCTGCGGACGGTCGATACCCGCATGCCGGCGATGATCAGCGGCAGCGCCGTGGGGAGGCGTAGGCGCCAGAGCACCGCCATCCGCCCGGCACCGAACGAGCGGACCAGGTCGACCGATTTGCGATCGACGCGATCGAGCCCTGCAACGGTGCTTAGAAAGACGGTGAAGCTGACTGCAACAGCGACCATGACGATCTTGGACGTCATGCCGATGCCGAACCAGAGCAGGACGAGCGGCGAATAGGCGACGACCGGCACCGAGTTGATGGCCGTCGCGGCGGACATCACGGCCCCGCGGGTGCGGGGAACCATGCTCACTCCCACGGCGGCGGCGATGCCGATGACGCAGCCCAGCAGATAGCCAGCCAGGGCTTCCACCGCCGTAAAGCGGGCAGCCGAGGCGAGGTCGCCCGCGTCGGCGATCAATCCGGCGATAATACTGCTGACGGAGGGCAGAATATAGGCCGGGAGATTGAAACCGCGGACACTCAATTCCCAGATTGCAGCGAGGAGGAAAGCGCCGGCGAAACCGCGGCTGATGCGGCGTGCGTTGCTGCTTGCAGCGACAGTGGTCATTGTTCGGCTCCCCAGAATACGATCCGTCGCTCCAGTTCGGAGACGACCGCATAAAGGCCGATCCCCAGGCAGGCAGAGGCGACGATGGTGACCCAGATGCCGACGACGTTCTCGTTGTACATTGCCTGCAGCAGAAGCACGCCGAGGCCGGTCGTATCGCCGAACCATTCGCCGACGATGGCACCGATCAGCGACAGCGAGGAGGCCAGCTTGAGGGCAACGAAAATCTGCGGCAGCGCGGCTGGCAGATAGAGACGGCGCAGGATCTGGCCTTCCTTGGCGCCGAAGCTGCGCATCAACGCGACCTGGCGGGGATCGACCGCCGCAAACCCGAGGAGGGCATTCACCGTGACCGGCAGGAAGCTGATGTAGAAGGAAATGACCGCCTTGGCGAACAGCGTGTTTCCGAACCACAGGACGACGATGGCGCCGAAGGCAATGACGGGAATGGTCTGCGACACCACGAAGAGAGGAAAGAACAGCTCTCTCAGAATGGTCCAGCGGTGGAAGAGCACGCCCATCGCGACACCGAAAAGACTGCCGGCGACGAAACCGACGACCGTCTCCAGCAGAGTACGCCACATGCTCAAGAGATAGGCCTGTGGCGTGGCCAGGAAAGCGGCCGCGATCGCGCTCGGTCGCGGCAGGTAATAGGGCCTGATTCCCAGCGTCACGACGATCAACTCTACCGCCAACAGGAATGCGGCGATCCAGATCAGCGATTTCAGTATTGAAACAAACCTGCCCGCCTTTACGGCGGACAGGGAAGCACCGGCCAATACTGCATCGGACGGGCCGGAGAGGCTCATAGCCGCTTTTCCGCGACGGGGATCTTCGACAGGAAGCTGTCGTCGAACGCGGCGTCGAGATCGACAGGCTTGGAGATGACCTTGTATTCAGCGAGCAGGCTGTTGGCGGAACCGACGGCAGCCTTGTCGATGGCGAAGAGGCCATCGGTGCCGCCCTTTCCGGCGACCATCAGTTTCTTGATCTCGGAGAGCATCACCGCCTGCTGGCCGCGATCGAGGGTCGGCGCCACCTTCATGACGATGTCGATCGCTTCTTTTTCGTTGGTCAGAGCGTATTTCCAGCCCTTGATGCTGGCACGCAGGAATTTCTCGACCAGTTCCGGCTTTTCCTTGGCGGTCTGTTCCGAGACGATCAGCGTATCGCGCGGAAAGGAGACGCCGCTATCTTCGGGGACGAAGATCCGCAGGTTGTCCATGCCGGCGCGCGCAGCAACGACCTGCAGTTCGTTGTAGCGGGTTGCGGTCGCCACATCGACCTGCCTGTCGATGAACGGGGTCATCGACACCTGCTGCGGCTGGAGATCCACTTCGCCCGGCTTGATGCCAGCCTTGGACAACATGGCGGACAACACGTGGTTTGCGCCGGTGAACCAGGCCGTCACCTTCTTGCCCTTGAAGTCTTGCACCGTCTTGACCGGGCCATCCTTGTAGGTGACGAAAACGAACGGCGTGACCTGATGCGCCACGCCGATGCAGACGATCGGCAGGCCCTTGTCGCGGGCGGCAAAGACGCTATCGGTGCCGCCTGAAAGACCGAAGGTATCGGCGCCGGTCGCCACCAGGTTTTCGGTCAACAGATTGGGGCCGCCGGGGTTGATGGTGAGGTTGATGCCCTCATCCTTGTAGTACCCCTTTTCCAGCGCGACGTAGAAGCCGGCGAACTGGGACTGTGTCAGCCATTTGAGGCGCAAGCTCGCATTGACCATTTGCTGGGCAGCGACCGGGGTCGCGCTGTAGGCCAAACCTTGAATACCGATGACGGTTGCGGCAAGCGCCGCCAGAAGCTGTCGTTTTTTAAGCATGGTTCCTCTCTGTGCTTTTGATTGGCTGTGAATTGTCGTCTCCTCCCGATTTATCGGCGGTAATCCGATCCCTCCCGTTCGAGCTGGCGAAGGAAGGCGGGCCATTCCCGTTCCCCCGCAATCAGGATGTCGCCCTTGTTCTCCCAGAACTGGCGGGCGGCTTTTTCGCAGACCTCGTGCGGAGGTATCAGAAGCTCTGCGCCGGCAGCTTGCAGGTCGAGCTGGATGCGCGCGGCGCGTTCGAAATAATAAAGCAACATAAAGGCCTCGCCGGGCGTGCGGCCGAGCGTCATGATGCCGTGGTTGCGCATCAGCATAACCCGGTTGTCGCCCATGTCGGCGATCAGGCGGGCCTGTTCGTCCATGTCGATCGCCACACCTTCATAATCGTGAAAGGCCTGGCGCTGATAGAAACGCATCGCAAACTGCGTCAGCGGCAGCAGGCCGTCCTTCTGGCAGGAAATGGCGGTGCTGGCGTCGGAATGGGTGTGAAGAACACAGGCCGCATCATGTACCGCCTTGTGGATGGCGCCATGAATGACGAAGGCGGCCTTGTTGATCGTGTAGGGCGTATCGTCGAGCTTGTTGCCGTCGATATCGATCCGCACGAGGCTGGATGCGGTTATTTCGCCGAAGAGGAACCCATAGGGATTGAGCAGAAACTGGTCGTCATGCCCCGGTACACGCATGGAAATGTGGTTGTAGATCAGGTCGTCCAGGCCCAGACGCGAGACCATGCGGTAGCAGGCGGCGAGATCGACACGCGCCTTCCATTCGGCCTCGGGAATGTGGGCGGGACGTTCGGCATATTCCGTAGCCATCGGTATTTCCTCTTTTTATTTAGTGTCCTGAAGCGATGAAGGACTTCATGCTTTCCTCCTCGATGGCGTCGAGAAGCTTCTTCTTCAGCGCGACGAATTCCGGCGAGGTGACAATGTCGGCCTTGCGGGGGCGAGGCAGGTCGATCTTCTGTTCCAGCTTCACCTTGCCCGGCCGGGCGGTCATGACCAGCACTCGGTCACCCAGAAAAATCGCCTCGTCGACATCATGGGTGATGAAAAGGACCGTCCGCCGGTGTTTCTGCCAGACGTCGAGAAGCCAGCGCTGCATCATGGTGCGCGTCAGGGCGTCGAGCGCGCCGAACGGCTCGTCAAGCAGCATCAGGTCGCGCCTGAAGAGAAATGTCCGCATCAGCGCCACGCGCTGGCGCATGCCACCCGAAAGCTGGTTGGGATATTGGTTTTCAAATCCGGCAAGCCCGAATTCCGGCAGCATCTTCAGCGCTTCGGCACGGGCCTGCGCCCGTGGCATCCCCTCGATCTCCAGCGCCAGGATGGCGTTGTCGATAACGTTCCTCCAAGGCAGCAGCAGATCTCGCTGCGGCATGAAGGAAACCTGCCCGAGCAATTCGGATGCGGCTGAACTCTTGCCGCGAAAACGCAGGATATTGCCCGGATCCGGCTCTTCGAGCCCCGCAAGGATGTTGAACAGCGTGCTCTTGCCGCAGCCGGAAGGACCGACAACCGTTACCAGTTCACCCGGATGGATGGTTGCTTCGAGACTATCCAGAGCCACAACCGGGCCGAAGCTCTTGGACACTTTCCGCAGCTCGATCAGCGGCTTGTCACCGGAGGCCGTCCAGCTTGGCTCCGACACCATTTCCGGGACAGCCTGCAGGGCCTTGGCGGGCCTCAACAGGCCCGCGAGACCACGCGCCGCCGGATTCAGGCCGCATGTGTAATCTTCACTCCAGGCGATCGACATATCCGTCATCGAGAAGGCATCCCTGTGCATGCAATTATCCCTTTTACGGATACAAGCAAGCTGCGTGCCACATTGACAATATCTTGCGTCCGACAGAATCCGGGCATTTCAGGCGTAATTTTGAGACTTAATCGCCGACATCGTAAATGGACACGAATAGGAATCCTCACAAAATATCCAATATGTCAAAATATGCATCCAGAATGCGCATATTTTGGACGCAAGATGACTGCTATTGCGGCAGTTTGAATCCGTCAGCCCCGCAAATCGGCCACGCCCGCGGGTGTTGGCTGCTCTGTGGATAATGGCACGGCATTTGCGTGGAAATCTCATCGTCATATTGCGCAATCCGAAGCGGATATCGGGCGGCTCAAAAGATCGGGAGACACAAATATGCCGGATGAACCCAGGCGTGTGGCCTATGTGGCGCACTGTCTCATGAACCAGAATGCCAAGGTGAGCGAATTCGCCAAATGCGCCGGCGTCTTTTCTCCACTGGTCGAGCGTCTGGTGAAGAACGGCTTTGAACTCCAGCAACTGCCCTGCCCGGAGATGAGCCATATGGGTGCCGTCCGCTGGTGGGCATCCCGCGAGCAATACGACACGCCGGGCTATCGTCGTCACTGCCGCAACCTCGCCAAAAGCGTCGTTGATCTCGTGATGCTGCATCAGGACGCCGGTTACGACGTCGTCATAGTCGGCCTGGACGGCAGTCCCTCGAGCGGCGTGCGGCTGACCAGCACCAAGGCATCCTGGGGTGGCCGGCCGGAAGGCGCCGTCCACGGTGGCAGCGACCGCCGGCCGGGCATGGGCATCTGGATGGAGGAGTTGAAGTTCGAGTTCGAGGAACGCGGCCTTGCATTCCCGCGCGCCACGGGCGTTGCAATGGATGCGCAGGATTTCGACCTGCAGAAGGCCATGGTCGAACTCGACGAGTTCCTGACCGAAGGCAAGGAGAATGCCGCGTGATCCGGGAAGACCTCAGAAGCCGCCGCATCGCCGTCATCGCCGATTTCGTCGTCAATCCCGGTTCCGCACTCTATGGCAGGCGGCAGGCGCCGCCGTCCGGTTTCATGGATGCCCTGGTCGAGCGTGGCTGGGGCATCATGAAAATGCCGCCGCATGTGGCGAAACTGGAAAGCTGCGAAAGACTGATCGAGGTTTCCGTGGGCGATCTCATCGATTACCGCAAAAACGGCTATGACGTCGTGATCGCCGCCGTGGAGGGCCTGCCTCAGCAGGGCGTCTGGCTGGACGCAATGGCAGCCTGCTTCAGGAAAGTCGGCAAGGACATGCCGCCTATCGTCACTATTCGCTCGGATGCCACTGCTACCGATGCGGACGCGTTGGATGGCGCATTGGCGCCGGCTGCCTGAGCACTTCTGAACATTGGGTTCCAACCGGCGGGATACGCATCCCGCCGGGTCTGAAAGCCGTCAGCTTTCCGCGAAAGCCTGCTTCAGCATCTGCACAAAACCCTCGGTCGAGGCTTGTTCGATGATGCGGGCGTTGACCTTATATTCCGGCCAGCGTGTGCCGAGCTTCGGCGGATGGATGGCGGAAAAGCCGCGGGTGATTTCGCCCGCAGTCTCGATGCGTACAACAGCTTCGCGTGACGACTCGATCAGGTCGGGGTTTAACAGGCAGGCGCAGGTCAGCGAATCCGGGTGGGTGCTGACTGGCCGGCCGTAACGCGCTTCAGCAGTTTCGCGCGGTACGGCGGAAACTTTGCGATAGAATTCCGACAGCGGCGTCTGCATCGCGAAGATTTCGTCCAGGTGATCGCCTTCGAGAAGCCCGGAACGCATGGTCAGCGTCCAGGTGGAGAGCGTGATATCGAAACCCGCTTCAAAAACGATGCGGGCCGCTTCCGGGTCGATGAAGAAGTTGTATTCGGCGCAGGGCGTGATGTTGCCGACCGCGTTATCCGTTCCGCCCATGATCCAGAGTTGGCGAACCGCCTTGGCGATGCGCGGCTCCTTCATCACGGCGAGCGCGATATTGGTGAGCGGCGCCTGGGCGAGGATATCGATCTTGCCGGGCTCGGCCATGACCCGTTCGATGAGGGCATCGACCGCATGCATGGCCTCGGGACGCTGGCGGGCGATCGGCAGGTTCGCGCCGCTCATGCCGTCATTGCCATGCATTGTGGACGCCTCCCAGGGCTTGACCATGGGACGACGCGCGCCGAGATAGACCGGCACCTTGCCGGAGAAACCCGCGGCCTCGATGGTCGCCAGCGCGTTTTCCACCTGCTGATCGAAGGGCACGTTGCCAACGCAGATGGTGACCGCCTCCAGCGTAGAGCCCGGCGTGCGCATGGCGAGCAACAGCGAATAGGTGTCGTCGCCCGCCGTATCCGTATCGATGATCAGCCGCATCTCAATAGAACTCGAAGCCCATGGTGCGGGCATGATAATGGAAGCCGCCGTCCTGCACGATCAGGAATTCCGCCCGGGTATCGCCGTCATTGTGGTGGCTGTGCTTGGCGGCCGGAGGCGTCACCAGTGTTGCCCATGGCGACCAGGCGCATTTGGCCTCTCCTACCATCGAATAGGCCGGATCGCCGTTGACCACGAGGGTGATGGCGGCGGAGTTGTGCTTGTGCGGCGGCTGGAAGCTGTGCGGCTTCAACGTGTTCAGCGACAGCGTCATCGTCGTGGTGATGTTACGGCTGGCTTCTGTCTTTTCCGCCGAGAAGATCAGCGCATGGCCGGACGTGCTGGCATTGGCGTTCGTCCCGTAAACGACATCGAGCTGGTGGTCGATCTCGCCTGCCGGGTAGTGCACGAAGCTGACAGCCGCCTTTTCGCCGGTGATCGGGACCGAGCCGTCGAACATCAGCTGCGGATCATTGCCCACCATCCAGAAGATGCTGTCTTCGCCCGCGGTGATCGCGGAAGCCACGCCGCCGGGGAGAAGAAAGACATCGCCCTTGCCGAGTACGGCCTCCTCGTCACCAACAAGGAGCGCCGCCTGGCCGTCTATCATGTACCAGATCGACGCGGTATTGGTGAGCGTCGTATCCAGGGTCTCGCCGGCTTTGACCACCGCATAACGGGCCAGCATCAGCGGCGTGGTTGCCGGGAACGGGCATTTCATCTCGGCGGACAGATCGCAGTTGATGAAACCGGTCTTTTCGAGCGCAAATGCGCTTGCCGGCTCGTCGGTGAAAATCTTGCCCGGCACCGGCGGAAGCTTGATGTTGAAGGCATTTCCGGAGTTGAAATAGCGGCCACGCGCTTGCGCGGCATTGGCTGGATTGCTCGGCAGCTGGACCGGCATTTCGGCCATGTCGTTGACGGTGCTCATGATGCGTCTCCATGTTTGGGTGAAAGACCCGCCTGCTCCAGGAGCAGATCGAGAAGAACGGTCGCGCCGGCCGCGACGTGTTCCGGTTCGGCCCACTCATCGGGATGATGGCTAAGGCCGCCGCGACAGGGGATGAAAATCATCGCGCTCGGTGCCAGCGGCGCCATCTGCCGGGCATCGTGACCTGCCGCCGAGAGAAGGTCCAGTGCTGGATAACCATGCCGGGCCGCAGACCGGCGTATCGCTGCCTGGAGCTTCTCGTCGAACGTGTTCGAAGGCGCATCGACCAGACGCCTGATCTGGAAACCGCAGGGGTGCGCCTGCTCGGCGACGATCGTTTCGAGGCGCAGGCCAAGCCGGTCAAGCACGGCATTGTCCGGATGCCGCAGATCGATGCGGAAGACGGCCCTGGACGGCACCACCGACGGCGCGTTGGGGGCGACCTCCACGCGGCCGATGGTGAACTTCACTACGTCATCGATCACCGTGTCCCGCTGCATGTGCACCGCCATGCGGGCAAATGCCTGCAGCGCGTCCTGCCGCCGCTCCATCGGCTCGGTGCCGGCATGTGCCTCGCGTCCGGTGATGACGATTTCGTAGGTCTTCTTGCCCTGGATGCCGGACACGACACCGATCACCGCGCCGGTTCTTTCGAGCACATCGGCCTGCTCGATATGCGGTTCGATATAGGCGTGAACGGGAAACCCGAGCGGTCGGCGCTCTATATTCGGGAAGGCTGCATGAACGTCCGCCAGCGCCTCGGCGACCGAGATGCCTGCGGCATCCTTCACCGCCAACACCTCTTCCATGGTCCTTCGGCCGGCGAAAAGCTCGGACCCCATCATCCCGGGAGCGAACCGGCTGCCTTCTTCATTCATCCACGCAACGACCATGATCGGCCGCTCCGGCACCAGACCTGCCTCGGCGATCGCTGTCACGGCTTCCAGCGCCGCCAGCGTGCCGAACGCCCCATCAAAAAGACCGCCCGTCGGCTGGCTGTCGGCATGACTGCCAGCGACGACGGGCGACAGGTGGGGAAACTTGCCGTCGAGCGTCAGAAAAAGGTTTCCGGCTGGGTCGGTGAACGGCCTCAAACCGACTTCCGCGCCCCAACCGATCATGCGGCGCCAGGCGAGGATTTCCTCGGCCGAAAGGGCCTGGCGATTGACGCCCTTCTCCGGCAGGGCGCCATCCCTGCCAAGCTCCATCAGCCGCGACCAGAGCCGCACCGGGGATATCGACGCCACGCCGGTCATCCGCTATTCCGTCCGCATGACCTGACCGGGGTCGGCGCGCGGATCACGCACCTTCCACGCCCCCGCCTCCACCTGGGCGATGAAATCGGACACCAGCATGTTGAACAGGGCCGGCTCTTCCAGATTAAGCGTGTGCCCTGTCTTGGGCAGGATCGTCAGGCCGGCCGCGGGAAGCGTCTTCTTGAGGAAAATGCTCGGCTGGAGGCAATGATCATCCTCGTCGCCCGTCATGATCAGGGTCGGAACCGCCATCTTCTTCAACTCGTCTTCGAGGTCCCAGAAGGATGGCCGGCGGCATTGTACGCCGCGCATCGTGTTGGCAGCGCCGACGGCGGAGTGCCGCGAAAGCCGCTCCGCAAAGGCGGCCCAGCCGCGCGGATCCTTGTTCTGGAATTGAACCCGGCTAGCTCCGAGCGCGTAGATCTTGGAAAAGCCGACGGGATCCTTCTCGAAATTGCCGGCCACCTTCAGCGACGTGTTGCGGAAATAGTCGGCCGTGGCGCGTTCCGTGCCGTAACCGGCGCCGGCGACTGTCAGCGACAGGGCCCGTTCGGGGAACCGAAGACCGAAATGCAAAGTCGCAAAACCGCCCATCGACAGGCCGACTATATGGGCCTTCTCGATGCCGAGACCATCGAGCACGGCCAGAGCGTCTTCGGCGGCAATGACCTGCGAATACTGCTCGACATCCGCCGGGATATCGGACGGCGCATACCCGCGTGCGGCATAGGTGATACAGCGGTTGCGTCGCGGGAAGAAGTTCATCTGCGGTTCCCAGGCATCGTAATTGCCGCCGAACTCATGGATGAACAGGATCGGCGTTCCGGTCTCTCCCGCCGTTTCGTAGTAGAGCTTGATGCCATCCTTGCTAGTCACGAACATGAACCGGCGTCTCCCTGCAATATGCTGATCTCCAGACCGGCCCCTAGAAAAGGGCCGGGACGTCGTTGAGCGTCCGCGCGGTCGCGATATAACCGGGCAGGCCTTCGCAGAACCGCTCGGCCCAAGCACTCGGCACCGAGGTCGAGACCTTGATGAACCGGTCGCCAAAGCGCGCGGTGTGGTAACGGCCCTGCCGGATCATCACGCCTTCGCGGCGGGCGGCTTCGACGATCGCTTCCGGCGAAACACCGGTCGCCGCCGTTTCGAGCACAAGAAAATTACCATGCGACGGCTGGACCGGAACCTTGATACCGGCTGCTTCCGCTGCCGTGACGATCATTGCCTTGTTCGCACGGTCGATGGAGCGCACGTCCTTCATCCATTCGGCCTTGACGGCAAGTCCCGCCATCGCCGCGCGTTGCGCCACCACGGAAGCGCCGAGCACGGACGTGGAGACAGACGAAAACTCATCGACCAGCGCAGGCGACGCGACCAGTGCACCGATGCGCATGCCGGCCAGGCCCAGCCACTTGGAGAAGCTCAGCGAAACGACGGTGCCTTCCGGCGCGACCTGCAGGACCGGTGTATGGCCGTCTGCGAAGTCCCTATAGGTGCAGTCGTGGATCATCAGCGCGCCGACCGAACGGGCGATCCCGGCAAAAGCCTCGATTTCCTCGCGGTCATATCGGATGCCGAGCGGATTGTTGGGATCAACGATGTAGATGATGGCACAGCGCTCATCGACGGCCGCCCGAAGCGCATCCGGCGTCAGCTTGTAATGGGTCGCCGGATCATAGATCGGGATCTGAATGACTTCGGCACCTGCCTGTTCGGCGAACATGCACGGCCATTTCCAGGTCGGGTCGGTCGTTACCAGAGTCGTGCCGGGCTTGGCGCGTGCCTTGCAGATCATCGCCAGCGCGTTGACGCCGCCTTCGGTGACCAGAGCCTCGGCGAACGCGACGCCAAGATCGGCAACAATCCCGGCGCGAAGCGCCTCGAAGCCCATCGGCGGCGCGTAGGCGTTGAATTCAGCAGCCTCTACCGAGCGGATCATCGCCTCGCGCACTGCGGGGTGCGCGGGGATGTGGTTGGTGTTCTGCCCCATCCACGCCAGATCCGACGTGGAGAAAAGGTCATCAAAGTAGCGGTTCCGAATACGGGCGTCGCTCATGATCGTCAGATCACCGAACCGCGGGCAGCGATGCCGCCGTCGATGGTGACGACGGTGCCGGTGATATAACCGGCCTTGGGCGAAGCAAGGAAGACGCAGAGATCGGCGACTTCTTCAGCCGTGGCAGGACGCTTGCCCGGATACTTTTCGTAGAGTTCTTTCCAACGGCTCTCATCGCCAAGCATGTCGATCGCCTTGCGCTTCATGATCTTGAACATGCGCGCGGTATCGACCGGGCCCGGATTGACGCCGATGACGCGGATGCCATGATCGAGGCTGCGGCCGCCCAGAGCCTTGGTGAAACTCATCAGTGCGGCGTTGCCGGTCGAGCCGGCAAAATAGGCGGCATCCCAGTTCTCGCCGGAATTGCCGATGACGTTGATGATCACACCGTCGCGGCCCTTGCGGCGCTTCCAGAATTCACGCGAAAGGGTAATGTAGCCGAAGACCTTGAGATCGAAACCACGGCGGATGGCCTCGTCGGTGACGTCCTCGATCGAACCGGCGGGAATATCGCCGGCATTGTTCATCAGGATATCGTAATCGCCGCAGGCCTTGTCGAGCGCCACCATGGCTTCGGTCGTGCTGAGATCGGCTTCGTGCACCGTGACATTGATCGGGTATTGCGCAAGCTCCTTCTTCAGGTCCTGCATGGCGGCGCCGTTGCGAGCAGCCAGATGGAGGTGACATCCTTCCGCAGCCAAGGTCTTGGCAATCGCATAGCCGATGCCCTGGGATGCTCCGGTGATGAGAGCCGTTTTGCCGGCGAGATTGAGTTCCACCCTGCGTCTCCTATAAAAATACATATTTCTCTTTTTTGCATACGCCATTTCAATGCTCTGTCCATAGAAATTTTGGGCGACCTTGAAAAAACATCCCTATAATTTGAGATAGCGATTAATAATATTTCGATATGACGCTTATATGAGCAAATTCTCTAGGCAAATAGACGAATAAATGAGCAGTTCGCGATACCTACCGAGAAATTCTCATGCGTATACATTTATCTCTTGCGCGGATACATTTTCCGTCACTAATGTCTGGGTGGCGGGGGCCGCGGTTTCCCCGAGATTCTGAATAGCGGAAGGCCCGAAAGCCGGCATGGCAGACGTTCAGCTTAAAAAGGTGGGCAAGACCTACGAGAGTGCTTCGGCAACCACGATCGACGGACTTGACCTGCATATCGATAGCGGCGAATTCGTGGTGCTCGTCGGCCCCTCGGGCTGTGGCAAGTCCACGACGCTGCGCATGATCGCCGGCCTCGAAGAGGTCAGCAGTGGCGAAATCTGGATTGGTGACCGCCGGGTGGACGAACTCGATCCGCGTGAGCGCGATATCGCCATGGTTTTCCAGAACTACGCGCTCTATCCCCATATGACCGTTGCCCAGAACATGAGCTTCGGCCTGCGTCTGGCAAAGGTGGACAAGGCGGAAATTCGCCGCAAGGTGGAGGACGCCGCCAGGATCTTGGAGATTTCCGCGCTGCTTGACCGGCGGCCGAAGCAGCTTTCCGGCGGCCAGCGGCAACGCGTGGCGATGGGGCGCGCCATGGTTCGCGATCCCGCCGTATTCCTTTTCGACGAACCCCTTTCCAATCTAGACGCCAAGCTACGCGGACAGATGCGCGCGGAAATCCGTCGGCTGCACAAACGGCTGAAAGCGACAACCGTCTACGTGACCCACGATCAGGTCGAGGCGATGACGCTCGCCGATCGGGTCGTGGTGCTGAATGACGGCAAGATCGAGCAGCAAGGGACGCCCCAGGAACTTTATGAGCGTCCGGCAACCCGTTTTGTGGCAGGATTCATCGGAAGCCCGTCGATGAACTTTCTTCCGGCCCAGGTTGATCTCGAAGGCGGACAGCCCGTGCTCAAGCTCTGCGATGCGGTTCTGCCGGCACCCGCTGACCGGCGGGATGCTCTCCTACCCCATGTGGGGAAAACGATCGAAGTGGGGTTAAGGCCGGAGCATTTTCTGGCCGGCGAAGGCGAGCCGGACTTTTCCGTTCCCGTCGATATGGCCGAATTGCTCGGCCCGACCACTCTGATCCACTTCACCCTTGCCGGCGTACCCTGCGCAGCCATGCTGGCGCCACAGCATGCTCACCCCGAGGGTGGCCTGCAGCCGCTCCGTATCGCACATGACCGCATGTCGCTTTTCGACCCCGATACCGGCGGCGCCATCTGAAAGTTCCGCCGGATAAAACACCAGAAGGAGAACGGCTGATGAAGATCTTTGATATTGTTTTTGCCGGTCTGCTGGGCGCCACGGCGCTGAGTGCGACCGGCGCGCAGGCGCAAACCGGAGCTGCCTGCACCGGCGAAACCGTGACGCTGCGCATTCTGCGCACGCCCGGCAATTATCCCTATCCCAAGCCGATGGAAGCCTGGCAGAAGGACAATCCTTGCGTCAAGTTCGAGGTCAATGAAGTCCCCTTCCCGCAACTCGCCGATACGATCTCGGTCCAGGCGGCCAGCTCCAACCCGCCCGACATCATCGTCTATGACGGCCCGAACACCCAGTCCTACGCGGCTGCCGGCATCCTGCTGCCGATCACCAAATACCTTCCCAAGGGCTGGGACGACGACATCCTGCCCGCCACGAAGGCCGAGCACAGCTATAATGGCGAAGTCTATTCGCCGGGCATCGAGCAGACCACCGTTGCCATGTACTATAACAAGAAGCTGGTCGAAGCAGCGGGCATAAAGCCGCCCCAGACCTTGGCTGAGGCGTGGACCTGGCCTCAGGCGCTCGACGCCTTCAAGAAATGCCAGCAGGGTCCTGCAGGCGCCGCCACGGTCTGGGGTCTCGGCCCGACCCGTTTCGGCAACGGCCAGCCAGGCCTGGTCTATCAGGACCTGACCTATCAGCGCTCTGCCGGCGACCCGAAGGCAGCCCCGACCAGCAGCGCCTACAAGACCTTCTGGGCGTTCGCGCCGGACGGCAAGACGGCCGAAGGCTACCTCAACACGCCGGAAGCATTGGAAGCGCTGAAATTCTACCAGTCGATGTTCAACGCTGAAGGCGTTGCGCCGAAGGTCGGTATTCCGAACGCATTCTTCGACGCCAAGGCCTGCTTCTACATTGACACCCCGGCTGCCGGTAACGCGCTGATCAAGGATCCGAAAATCGAATGGGGCATCACTCCCCTGCCGTATTTCAAGACTCCGGTCGTGCATACGGGCTCGACGACATTCGGTGCGACGGCGCGTTCCAAGCATCCGGAGATCGCTGCAAAGTTCGTGGTGGACATGTCTACGGGCGAGTATGCCTATATGAACGTCAGCCAACGCGGCAACCTTCCGACGTTGAAGAGCCTGTTCTCCCGCTTCGACGTCTACAACAAGTATCCCATGAAGGTATTCGTCGATCAGCTTCAGTCCTGGGGCCAGCCGCGCCCGCCGGGCCCGAAATTCGCCCAGTATGACAAGATCGTCAGCGAAGCGCTTCGCGGCGTCGCCTTCGGCGGCGATCCTGCCACGCTGATGGCGGATGCTGAGAAGAAAGTTCAGCGTATCCTCGACCGATAATGACAATGGATGCGAGAATGTCGACAGGCGAACAGACACTCCCCGCCTCGGCGGGTGCAAAGACCCGGCCGCGCAAGGCCGCCACCCGGCGGCAGAAGCAGGAGCGTCTGGTCGCCGTCGGCTTTCTCGCGCCCTTCATGCTGCTGCTGTTGATCTTCCAGTACGTTCCGCTGCTGGTGATGGCCCGCAACAGCTTCTACGATTATTCGCTGCTCAACCCGGGCGCGGAGAAATTCGTCGGCCTGCGCAACTTCACCGATATGATCGAATATGACGATGCCGGAAAAAGTTTCGGCATCACGTTCCTCTTCGCGTTCGGCGTGGTGGTGTTCGTCATCCCGATCGCCTTTGCGCTCGCGCTGTTCCTCAATTCGAAACTGCCGGCCCGCGGTCTGGTCCGCACCATGATCATGCTACCGGTCGTCACGTCCTCGGTGGTGATCGCGACGATGTGGTCCTTCCTGCTCGATCCCTCGAACGGATTGATCAACGGCGCGCTGGATATCGTCGGCGTCGCCCGGCAACCGTTTCTCACCAGCACCACCCAGGCACTACCGTCGCTTATCGCCATGACGCTGTGGCAACAGGTCGGGTTCGGAGCGATCCTTTTTCTGGCCGGCCTTCAGGGCGTACCTTCCGAGCTGGGCGAAGCGGCACGCATCGATGGCGCCACCCGGTGGCAAGTGCTGTGGAACATCACGATACCCCTTCTGTCGCGAACCACGCTGTTCGTCGTGGTGATCATGACGGTGTATTCGCTGCAGGCCTTCGCGCCGGCATTCCTGATGACCCAGGGTGGACCGCAGGAAAGCACCAACCTGATCGTCTACCACATCTACAATACCGCCTTTATCATGCAGCAGGCCGGATATGCCTCGGCTCTCTCCGTCATCTTGCTGCTCGTCGTCCTCGCCATCTCGATGGTCCAGATGGCTCTCCTGCGATCCCGTTGGAACTACTGACATGAGAACGACCCGCCTGCGCCGCACCGCCCTCACCCTTGTGATCATCCTTCTGATCATCGCCTGTTTTCTGGCGCCCTATGCCTGGGTCGTTGCCTCCTCGCTCAAGAATCAGTTCACCGTGTTCGGCGATGTGACGCCGCTCTCGTGGCGCGCGTTCGCCCCCGTCGGCGCGACGATCGAAAACTATGTTTCGCTGTTCCAGCGGACGAATATTCTAGGGGCTTTGATGAACACCGCTATCGTCGCGATCGGGCAAGTGGTGTTCACCCTGCTTCTCTGCTCGATGGCCGCCTATGCGCTGACCCGCATCAAGTTTCCCGGCGCCAATATCGTCTTCATGCTGATCCTCCTGACCTTCCTGCTGCCGATCGAGGCCATGATGGTTCCCCTCTATCAGGTTGTTTCCGGGCTCGGCCTCTCCAATACGCTGGTCGGCATCATGATCCCCTGGATTGCCAGCCCCTTCGGCCTCTTCCTGCTGAAACAAGCGTTCGAGGAACTGCCGGCCGAGCTGGAGGACGCTGCCCGCATCGACGGTGCCGGCCACGTCCGCATCTTCTTTTCCATCGTCCTGCCGAACGTCAAGGTACCGATGGTAACGCTCGGGCTCATCACCTTCCTGTTCTGCTGGAACAGCTTCCTGTGGCCTCTCGTCATCGTTCAGGATCCGGCACGCCAGATCATCCAGGTGGCGATCGCCCAGCAGGGCTCCCCGACGCAACTGCCGAACTGGGGCGAGACCTTTGCCGGAGCAACCGTCGCCACGGTGCCGCTCATCCTGCTCTTCCTGATGCTGCAGAAATATTTCACGCAGGGCATGGCCACCAGCGGCATAAAGGGCTGATCCGGATGGACGATCTTCTTTTGCTGGAAGCGCCGTCCGGCGGCCAGATCGGTTATCGCACACTCGGCGACGCCGGCGAGTGGCTGGTACTGATCCACGGCTGGTGCGGCAGCGCCGCCCACTGGGACATTATCGGGCCGGAGCTGGCCCGGAACTTCCGGGTTCTCGTGCTGTCCCACCCAGGCTTCGGCGGCACGGCGCCGCCGCCTGCCGGCGGGCAGACAATCGCAGCCATGGGTGCGGCGGTCGCCCATGTCCTGGCCCACCTCCACATTTCAGGCGCTATCCTCGTGGGCCATTCCATGGGCGGCCCGATCGCCACCGAGACGGCGATTGCCGCACCGGAAAGGATAGCCGCAGTGCTGGGACTTGATACCCTGTCCGACCGGGATTACTACGGGCGCGTGCCGGATGACGAAATCCGCCGCCGGCACGAAGATTTCCAGGTCGATTATCCCGCCCGCATGCGGGCAATGGTCGATATGATCGTCGATCCGGCGACACCGGAAGCGACGCGCCGGGAGATCACCAGGGGCATGCTGGACGCGGCGCCGGAAGACTTCGCGCTGGATATCAAGGACGACCTTTTCGCCTGGAATGCCGAGGATCGCTGGCCATTGGTGAGCTGCCCGAAAATGCTGCTGAACTCGCCTTATGTCGCGCGCCTGGCGCATCCGAACCCGATGCCATGTTTTGCCACAACCCTGATCGCCACCTACGATTCCGGCCATTTTCCGATGGTGGAAGCGCCGTCGATGATTGTGGACAAGATCAGAAGTTGTATCGCCAGCTTGGTATACTAATTATATAATCCTGAATGCAGCAGAGAAATAAACGTATATGCGCCCAACCAAAACCCGATTGATCGTCAGCAAGGCCGACATAGGAGCATTTGAATTGAACCAAGATACGGTTCGCATGTCCAATGTTGTCCCGACACGCCAGGCCACGCGATCGGACGAGTTGCGGGACCATCTCGAAGAGATGATCCTCGATGGCCGCCTGGCTCCCGGCGAACGGCTGGACGAGATGGAGCTGTCGCGCCAGTTCGGCCTGTCGCGCACGCCGGTCCGCGAAGCCATCAAGTCTCTGCTCGCCATCGGCCTTATCGAAACGCGCGGCCGACAGGGCACGCATGTCGCCCTTCTGTCGATCCCCGCGATCATCGAGATGTTCGATGTCATGGCCTCCCTCGAGGGCCTGTGCGCCAAGCTGGCCGCACGTCGCGCGACGCCGGCCGAGCGGGCTGCCATGCGGGCGGTCCACGAAGAACTCGTCAAGGCCTGCGAAGCGGGCGATCCTGTGAATTTCTACAAGATCAACCAGCAATTCCATGACCTGCTCTACGACGCAGCCCATACGCATTTCATCGCCGAACAGGCAATTCAGTTGCGCCGCCGGATCGGCGCTTACCGTCTGCGCGCCACCTACCAGCCCGGGCGTATGCTTGGAACACTCGCCGAGCATGTGCGTATCATGGACGCGATCGACGCGGGCGACCCGGACGCGGCACAGAAGGCCGCCAGCGATCACGTCCAGCTTCTGGGCGATCAACTGACCGATTTCATCTCGTCGCTACCGCAACGCATCGGGGTTGCACAATAGCGGATGCCCCAGCCTGTGCGACCGATCCCAGCGCGCATAGTCTTGCAGCACCAACAACTTGAATTCCGTTGCGACAACCTAGTTTGACCCGGAACCGCATAATCTCGATCCATTCGCCTTGGATCAAGCAGGAACGTATCCGATAACGTTGCTGGAGCAGTCACCCGAGGGAATGAGACGCCAGGGCATAGACGACGGCTGCGCCATTCTGCCCAGTGCCATAACTGGCGGCTTCCTGGGTCACCATGGTCTTCACCGTGTTGTGGACGGTCAGGCCGCATTGCTGGACAAAGCGTGCGAAGGCGCCCGTATCAAAATGGGTGTCGATGCGCAGAAAACCGCCGGCATGGGCAACCACATGCGGATGAGCCACCCTGACGGCATCCGCGTCACATGTCGCAACCACCGGCCCCACCACATGTCCCCGTCCGAAACGGCGGCGCATCGAATAGGCCCTTAGCCGCTGCCCTTCATAGAGGCCGTAACCTATGGAACTGTCGAACAGTCGCAGGAGGTGCTGGCGGCGGGCCGATCCGAAAGCCGGCGCATCGAGATCGATGACGGCGTCCAGGTCGGCGCGATCCAGCCGGCGCAGGGCAAGCCCGGCCTCGATTGGCGCAAGCGGCGCCGGCGCAAGCGCGGTCCCCTGGCACTGATAGACCGTACCCTTCGGGATGAAGCCAAGCGACATATAAAGCCGCCGGGCTTCGCGCGTGGAGTTGAGCCGGGTACGATCGTGGCCGCAATCGGCCATGATACGCGTCATCAGCCATTTCGCCGCACCGTTGGCCTGCAGCCTCGGCGAGGTGACGAGCATGCCGAACGTGGCGAAGTCTTCCCCGTGCGGAAACCACATCGCGGAAGCGCCGACACGGCCGATTTCGTCCAGCGCGACATAGCCTTTCCCGATGTCGAGCAGATGCTGCCAGTCCGCAGCTCTGTGCGGCCAGCCGACGGAGATCGACAGGGCCTGCAACTGGGAGATTTCGACATTCGCGACATCGGCGATGCGCATCTCGAAATTCTCGACATTCAAGGTTCTTGGTAATTCACTATCCATCATTCATCCAGCCGAGATGGTATATCCTCCTCCGGGCAAACCACCCGGATCTCCCGGCCGTCATATTAGTCGAGGTTCCGCGATACATTTCACTGCCGAAGCGAGGCCGAACACAAGATTTGACTGTATCGCGCTCACTTTCGGCAGCCATTGGTTTCTTATGCCTCTAACTTTGATTTCCAAGATTGGTTCGCATGCGCCGCAAAAGCAAGGCACGGCGGATACGGGATAACCGCTTTTGGAGGCGGAAACGGTGATGATGCGCCCCTTGGAGATCCTGGAAAAGCTGGTCAGCTTTCCCTCAGTGGTCGGCACGCCCAACGGCGATATCGTCGAATGGGTTGCCGGCTATTTGCGGTCCCTCGGCATTGTCGCAACTATCCTTCCCGGGCCGGAAGGCGACAGGGCAAATCTTTTCGCCACGATCGGCCCGGCCGACAAGCCGGGTTACATTTTATCGGGCCACATGGACGTCGTGCCCGCCGCTGAGGCTGGCTGGGATAGCGATCCCTTTGTGGCGAGAGCAGAGGGCGGCAAGCTCTACGGTCGCGGAACCACTGACATGAAGGGTTTTCTGGCGGCGGCTCTCGCGGCGGTCCCCGCGCTTCTTGAGAGCCCGCTTTCTCGTCCGATCCATCTTGCCTTCTCCTACGATGAGGAAGCCGGTTGCCGTGGGGTTCCCCATCTTCTCGCACGCTTGCCGGACCTTTGCGCCCCGCCGCTCGGCGCGATCATCGGCGAACCGAGCGGAATGCGCGCCATTCTCGCCCATAAGGGAAAGGCGGCGGCGCGGGTGACGCTGAAGGGCCGTTCGGGCCATTCCTCCCGGCCGGATCTCGGCCTCAATGCGATCCATGCCATGACAGAAGTACAGCAGGCCGCGATCTCAGCCGCCATCGAGCTTGCACAAGGACCGTTGGAGACGGAATTCGAGCCGCCTTACTCCTCCCTGTCGATCGGCACGATCAGTGGTGGCCAGGCAGTCAACATCATCCCTGAACTCTGCAGCATGGAGTTGGAGGTGCGCGCGATTTCATTGGCTGATCCTCAGGCGCTCCTTGCCCCTGTGCGGACGGCGGCCGAAGCTTTGAGGGCGAAGGGTTTCGCCGTCGATTGGCAGCTTCTCAGCAGCTACCCGGCGCTCCTGCTTTCTCCGACCTCTCCCCTCGCCGGCCTTCTGAAGGAGCTCACCGGGATCGAGCCCCTTGCCGCCGTCAGCTATGGAACCGAGGCCGGTCTTTATCAACAAGCCGGCGTTGATGCGATCATCTGCGGACCGGGCGATATCGCGCGCGCCCACAAACCAAACGAATTCATTCTGGCGAGCGAACTGACCGCCTGCCAGGCGATGATCGAAAAACTCGGCCGGCATTGCCGCGTAGAATCCTCACTCCCAGGGACCGGATCCGAACGATGACCTTTCTCTTCAACTCCGATGCGACCCGCGGCCAAATTTTCAAGGATGCATTCGCGCGAGACATTCCCGACCTGGCCTTTTCGATGGATCCAGGGTCGGTGGACCCCGATCAGGTGCGCTATCTCATCACCTGGACCGTTCCGGAAAACCTGGCGCGTTACAGCAATCTCGAAGTCCTGTTCTCGACCGGTGCCGGTATCGACCAGTTCAAGTCCGCCCGTGTGCCCGACCACGTCAAGATCGTCCGCATGGTCGAGGAGGGCATCGTGCGGATGATGCAGGAATACGTGGTTCTCGGCGCCCTCTCGCTCCATCGCAATCTGCCGGCCTATCTGCAGCAACAGAAAGCCGAGGTCTGGAAGGTTCTGCCGCAGGCGCAGGCAGGCGAGCGTCGCATCGGCGTGCTGGGGCTCGGCAATCTGGGAAAGGCCGTGCTTGAGCGGCTGATGCCCTTCGGCTTTCCGCTGTCGGGCTGGAGCCGGTCCGCACGTGAGATCGAGGGCGTCAGGTGTTTCTCCGGCGAGACCGGTCTGGAGGCCATGCTGGCCGAGACCGACATACTCATCTGCCTTCTGCCACTGACCGAGGAGACGCATGGTTTTCTCGATGCCCGGCTTTTCGCCAGGCTGCCGAAGGGCGCTGGGCTGGTCCATGTCGGTCGCGGCCCGCAACTGGACCAGAATGCGCTTCTCGCGGCCCTCGACAGCGGGCAAATATCCGCTGCCGTGATCGACGTCACCGATCCCGAACCGCTGACGCCGGCCCATCCCTTTTGGCACCACCCACGGATCCTACTGACCCCGCATATCGCCAGCATCACCCAGCCCCACACGGCCGCGCGTGCGGTTATCGACAACATCAAGCGGCTGCGCGCCGGGCTCGATCCGATCGGTCTCGTCGACCGACAGCGCGGCTATTAAGTACTCAACTTCGAAAGGAAATTCATGTCACTTCTCAAGACCATCGACCCGAATCCGTCTTTCACGCCGCGCGAAGCGGTCCCGACGCCGGAACGGCTGATCTCGGGCAACCCGCAGTTCAAGACCTGGGCGCAGGACGAAGCCCATGGAGAACTCGTCCATACCGGCGTTTGGGAAGCCACGCCGGGCCTGACGCACTCGATCAAGGGCCAGACTTTTGAATTCTGCCACATCATTTCAGGGGTAGTGGAAATCACCCCTCAGGATGGCGAGCCGGTTGTCTACAAGGCGGGCGACAGCTTCGTCATGAAGCCGGGCTTCGTCGGCGTGTGGAAAACCATCGAAACCGTCCGCAAGATCTACATTACCGTCACCCCCTAAGGGTGACGCGGCCGGCTGCCGAACAATACGCTGTAAACCGCGGCCAAAACGGATTTTTCCGCCGCCGCCGCTCCGTCTACCGGATCAAGCTGTTCAGCCGATCCGGTAGCATTCTCGTAAAGTGACCGGAGGTGCGCCGATGAGCCTGAGTTTCGATCCTGACAGCCTGGCCCTGCCGATGGGACATTTCATCGGCGATCGACTGGTGGCGGCCAAAGGCGCCATCGCGATGCACCGGCCGTCCGACGGCAAGGCTTATGCCGATTGCCCGGTTGCCGACGCCGATCTCGTCGATAAGGCGGTGCAGACGGCGAAAACAGCCTTGAAGCAAAGCAACTGGGGTGGCATCCGTCCGCGCGAACGTCTCAAGGCCCTGCATCGCTGGGCCGATCTCATCGAACGGAATGCCGTAGAACTGGCAAAGCTGGAAGCGGTCTCCTCGACCCGCCCTGTCGGTCATCTGGTCGATGGCGACATTGCCATATCGGCCGAACAGATCCGTTTCTTTGCCGAATTCGCCGACAAGGAAAGCGGTGATCTCGTGCCGACCGACGACGGCAATCTCGGCATGATCATGACGGAGCCTTACGGCGTCGTCGGCGCCATCACGCCCTGGAATTTTCCGATCAACATGGCCGCGTGGAAGCTCGGTCCGGCACTCGCCGCCGGCAATGCCGTCGTACTCAAGCCGTCCGAGATGACGCCCTTCTCGACGCTCTACCTCGCGGAGCTTGCCGTGCGGGCCGGCATGCCGGCCGGGCTCATCAACATCGTGCTCGGCGACGGCATGACCACAGGCAATGCGATAACCGGCCATCCCGATATTGCGAAGATCAGTTTTACCGGGTCCACCCGTGCCGGATCGGCGATCATGGAAAATATCGCCCGCACCGGCATCAAGCCGATGACGCTCGAACTTGGCGGCAAGAGCCCGCAGATGGTCTTCGCCGATGCCGATATCGACCGGGCGGCAGCCGCCGTGACCGCAAGCATTACCAGCAACGCTGGACAGGCCTGCGTTGCAGGATCGCGACTGGTCGTCGAACGAAGCGTTGCTCCCCGACTGATCGAGACCATCGTGAAAAAGATGCAGGGCGTCGTGCCCGGGCCGACATGGGATGCGGCAAGCCAGTATTCGCCAATCATTTCCGACAGACAGCGCCGGCGCATCGACGACATCATTGCAGCCTCCGTCGCTGCCGGTGCCGAATGCCTGACGGGAGGCCGCCCGATGGACGCGCCGGGATACTTTTATTCGCCGACCCTCATAGCTGGCATCGACCAAAGTTCGCCTGCGGTCGTCGAGGAGATTTTCGGCCCGGTCCTGACCCTGCAGACCTTCGAGGATGAGGAAGAGGCAATGAGCCTCGCCGACCATCCAAGCTATGGGCTTGCCGCGGGGCTCTTTACCACCGATCTTTCGCGCGCCATCCGCCTTACCCGCCGGCTGCAGGCCGGCACCATCTGGGTCAACCGCTATGGCCGCTCGCGTGACCACATCCTGCCGACCGGCGGCTACAAGCAGTCCGGCATCGGCAAGGATCTCGGCCGGGAAGCATTCCAGGCCAATCGCAAGAGCAAGAGCGTCTTGATCAGCCTTTGAGGACATAAGAACATGACATCATACAAGATTGCCCTGATCCCCGGCGACGGCATCGGCGGCGCCATGGTTTCTGCCGCTTGGTCCGTGCTGCAGAAAGCAGCCGGTGCGCATGGCTTTGGTCTGGAAGGCACGAATTTCCCGTGGTCCTGCGCCTTCTACAAGGAAACCGGCGCGATGATGCCGGCGGACGGTATCGAGACGCTGCGCGGCTTCGACGCGATCCTGCTCGGCGCCGTCGGCTGGCCGGCGGAAGTACCGGATTCAGTTTCGCTGCATGGCCTGCTGCTGCCGATCCGCAAGAGCTTCGTGCAATACGCCAATATCCGCCCTCACCGCCTGCTGGCCGGTGTCGAAGGTCCGTTGAAGGCAACCGCCTTCGATATCCTATGCATCCGCGAGAACACCGAGGGTGAATATTCGGGTGCCGGCGGCCGCATCCATCAGGGTACGGCTGACGAAGTGGCCGTTGAAACCTCGATCTTCACCCGCAAGGGCGTCGAACGCATCCTGCGCTTTGCTTTCGAGCAGGCCCGTTCGCGACGCGGCAAGCTCGCCTCGGTGACGAAGTCGAACGCCCAGAAATATTCCATGGTCTTCTGGGACGACGTCACGAAAAAGCTTTCGGTTGAATATCCCGATGTCGAAGTGACGAGCTATCATATCGACGCCATGGCAGCTCGCATGGTGATGGCGCCTGAAACGCTCGACGTCGTGGTCGCTTCCAACCTGTTCGGCGACATACTCACCGATCTCGGCGCGGCGATTCAGGGCGGCCTTGGCTTCGCCGCTTCCGCCAATATCAATCCCGAGCGCAACGCCCCGTCCATGTTCGAGCCGGTGCATGGTTCCGCTCCGGATATCGCCCACCTCGGCATTGCCAATCCGATCGCCACCGTCTGGTCGGGCGCCATGATGTTCGACCATCTGGGTGAAAAGGAAGCCGCCGCCGCCGTCATGAAGGCGATCGAGACCGTCACCGCAAGCGGTGTTGGCACCGTTCCCGGCAAGGACAGGACTGACGCTATCACCGCAGCCCTGCTCGCTGCACTCTGAACATCGTACCGAAGGACCCGACACATGCTGAAATTGAAGCTTCCCTCCCTGTTCCGGCAGGAAGGTCTGATCGGCGGCAACTGGGTCGCCTCCCGCGCCGGCAAGACGGTCGACGTCCTCGATCCAGCCAGCCAGGCGGTGATCGGAACCGTTCCCGACATGGGTGGCGATGAGACGCGGGCTGCGATCGAGGCCGCGAACAAGGCCTATCCGGCGTGGAGGAAGAAAACCCATGCCGAGCGCGCCGCGCTGCTTGAAACCTGGTACGGCTTGATGCACGAGCATCTCGAAGATCTGGCCTTGATCCTGACCACGGAGCAGGGGAAGCCACTCGACGAAGCGCGCGGAGAAATCCGCTACGGCGCCTCCTTCGTCAAGTGGTTCGCCGAGGAGGCCCGCCGCATTGGCGGCCAGACCATTCCTTCGCCGACGCCCGACCGCCGCATCATCGTCTTGAAGGAGCCGGTGGGCGTCTGCGGCATCATCACGCCGTGGAATTTTCCGAACGCGATGATCACCCGCAAGATCGCCCCCGCACTTGCCGCCGGCTGCACCGTCGTCGTCAAGCCTTCGGAATTCACCCCCTATTCGGCACTGGCCCTCGGCGTTCTGGCGGAAATGGCCGGCATTCCGGTCGGCGTCGTCAACATCGTCACCGGGATGCCGAAGGAAATCGGCAACGAGATCATGGCCAACACGACCGTGCGCAAGATCTCGTTTACTGGCTCGACGCCGGTCGGCTCGCTGCTGATGCGTGGTGCCGCCGACAGCGTCAAGCGGCTGTCGCTCGAACTTGGCGGCAATGCGCCCTTCATCGTTTTCGACGATGCGGATCTCGACCTCGCCGTCGAAGGTGCGATCATCTCGAAATTCCGCAATGGCGGGCAGACCTGCGTCTGCGCCAACCGAATTCTCGTGCAGGCGGGCGTCTACGATCGCTTCGCCGAGAAGCTCACCGCCCGGGTGAATGCCATGAAGGTCGGCCCCGGGACCGAGCCGGGCGTTTCGATCGGCCCGATGATCAACGATGCCGCAATCGCCAAGATCAACCGTCATGTCGAGGATGCGCTCGCCAAAGGTGCGGCGATCGTCACGGCCAAGGCCGATCTACCGCCCGGTCGCCAATACACGGCTCCGATCGTACTGACCGGTGCGACAACCGACATGATGCTCGCCGGCGAAGAGACGTTCGGCCCGGTCGCGCCCCTCTTCCGGTTCGAGACCGAGGAAGAGGCCATCGCGATTGCAAACGGCACGCCGTTCGGACTGGCCGCCTATTTCTATACCGAAAGCCTGAAGCGAGCATGGCGTGTCGGAGAGGCGCTGGAATTCGGCATGGTCGGATTGAATACGGGCCTGATCTCGACGGAAGTCGCGCCCTTCGGCGGCGTCAAGCAATCGGGTCTCGGCCGCGAGGGATCGCAGCTCGGAATCGAGGAATATCTGGAAGTTAAGGCTTTCCATATCGGCGGGCTCAACTGAGCCCGCTTTCCAAGGCAAACTACGAAACAGAAAACTAGATGCGATCACACCCAGTTTCTGTTTCAGATGATAGTGAAAGTCCTTGTTACTGGACCTTGTCGAGCATCTTGTAATAGAGCCCGACGAAGGGCAGGAACCAGGGCTTGCCGAAATGACCCGGGACTGCCGGCCATTCCAGATCCCTCACCGGATTTCTGTCAGGCCTGCCAAGGATCGCGTCGGCGATCGTCATGCCAAGATGGGTGGACAGTTGCGCACCGTGGCCGGAATAGCCCATCGCGTACCACAACCCGTCATGATAGCCGGCGCGCGGGTAACGGTCCTTGGTGATATCCACGAGGCCACCCCAGCAATAGTCGATCTCGACATGCGACAGCTGCGGGAAGATGCGCGTCAGGCTTTCGCGAAGGATTGCACCGCTCTTGGCGTCCGAGCGTTGATCCGAGGTTGCCGAAAAGCGCGCGCGGCCGCCGAAGATCAGCCGGTTGTCGGGCGACAGGCGCCAGTAGTTGCCGATATTCATGCTGTTGACGCAGGTACGGTTACCCGGCATCGTCGAGGCGATTTCCTGGTCCGTGAGAGGCCGCGTGGCAATGATGAAACTGCCGACGGCCATGATGCGGCGGCGGAAATAGCCGAAATTCGGCGTCGTATAGGCGCCGCTCGCCATCAGCACATTGTCCGCCGTAACCACGCCTTTTGCTGTTTTCAACAGATTGCGGCCGCCCGATTTCGAGATGTCGGTGACTGTCGCCTTCTCTGCGATGATCGCACCGTGCCGTTTTGCCGCTTCGGCGAGGCCGACGACATAGCGACCCATATGCATCATGGCGCTTTTCTTCGACAGCATGGCGCCGTGGAAGGGCGAGCCGATCTCCTCCCTCAGATCTTCGGGGGAGAGCAATGCCGTATCCGGATCGACTTCCGCGTGAACCGCTTCGAAATTCTTCGCGAGCCCCTCGAAATGCTGCGGCTTCGAAGCAAGCTTAAGCTTGCCGGCGCGGCGAAAATTGCAGTCGATGCCTTCCTCGGCAATGATCGCTTCCAGCGTATCGATCGAGGCGTCGAGCGCCTTGTAAAGGGCGATCGCCCGCTCCTTGCCCAGCTCCTGCTTGGCCGAGAGGTAGCTGTGGGCAAGACCATTGTTCAAGTGACCGCCGTTACGGCCCGAGGCTCCGAAGCCGACCGTTTCCGCCTCCAGCACGATGACCTTCGCGCCGGCCATGGCAAGCTGCCGTGCCGCACCAAGCCCGGTGAAGCCACCGCCGACGACGGCGACGTCGTAGCGACCTTCGATCGGCCCTTCCACGGCGCCCGCAAAACGGGGCGCCGTATCATGCCAGTAGGAGACGTATTCCATCGGCTTTGCGCCTTTCCGTTAGAGACCGACCACGCCGGGCAGGCCGGAAATGTCGGAGATTTCCGTATAGCCATAGAAGGGATTGCCCGGCTCGTGACCGCGGTTGACCCAGATCTTGTTCTTGATGCCGAGATCATGCGCCGACATCAGGTCGTAACGGAAGGACGACGAGCAATGCAGTATATCTTCCGGGCCGCAGCCGAGCATGTCGAACATGTATTCGAAGGCTTGGAAGCGCGGCTTGTAGGCATTGGCCTGCTCGGCCGTATAGACAGCATGGAAAGGTGCGCCGAGCTTGGCGACGTTGGACGGAATCTGGTCGTTCATCGCGTTCGAAAGGATGACGAGCGGGATTTCCTTGGCGACCTTGGCAAGACCGGAAGGAACGTCCGCATGCGGTCCCCATGTCGGCACGCGCTCATAGACCATCCTGGCGTCTTCATCCTTGAAAGCGACGCCGTTCGCCTTGCAGCTGCGCTCCAGCGAGTTATGGACGACGTCCGCATAAGGTTTCCAGTCGCCCATGATCTCGTCCAACCGGTAGGCTGCGAAATTCTTGATGAACTTCACCATGCCCGGCTCGTCGAGACGATCACCATAAAGATCACGCGCAGCTTCGGCCATCTGGAAGTTGGTCAGCGTGCCGTAGCAGTCGAAGGTGATGTATTTCGGGCGGAAGGTAGTCATGCGCTTGGTCCTTGCGTGATGGCCCATCGAGCCTTTCGGTTGACCACACGATCATAAAGCCGCTTCCTGCATCATCGCCGACTGATTTGCCGGAATCCGAAGCAGAAAGTTCCGTATCGCGGCGCCCGTTTGGCATTTGTTTGCGGATCGGAGCGTCCGGAGCCGCTTTCGGCGAGCTTCCAATGGCCTCGCTCGCCGCCGCGCGGCATAAGATGCGGTCATGCCCCGCTGCTTCGGCGAAAGATACCGCCGCAGACACCGCCTTCGGATAATCGTCCGGCCTCTTCGCCTCGAAACTTGAGGAAGAAACGGAGAGAATGGTCCATGCCAGTCGGGGACATCGAAACCAGACCTTTCGACATCGAGCACTTGGATGGCGCAGTTCACCTCTCGCGTGACGCCGGCTGGCCGCATCGCCGTGAAGACTGGCAGGTGGCGCTGCATTTGAGTGAGGGGGTCGTTGCCGTGGACGAGGCAGGCAAGGTGGTCGGCACGGCGCTGATGACACCCTACGGTAATGACTGCGCCACGATAAATATGGTGATCGTCGATTCCGGGCAACGTGGCCGCGGTGTCGGACGCCGGCTGATGGACGCGGCTCTCGGCCTCGGCGGCGATCGGCCACTTCGGCTGATCGCCACCTCCGATGGCCTGCCTCTTTATGAAAAGCTGGGTTTTCGAGCGACCGGCAAGGTGTTCCAGCATCAGGGCATTGTCGGCGAAGTGAAGATGCCGGATCAAACCGAAGCCGCTACCGCTGACGATCTTGCCGGGATAATCACTGTCGATCGCGAGGCTTTCGGGGCGGACCGTTCGGCCTTGATCTCCAAGCTGGCCGAAATCGGCGAATTCACCGTTATCCGCCGCAACGCCAAGACCGCCGGCTTCGCCTGCATCCGGGCCTTTGGCCGTGGCGACGTTGTCGGGCCGGTCGTCGCAGCCGACTTGGAAGACGCAAAAGCGCTTGTTGCGCATTTCATAAGCGGCCGGAGCGGTGCCTTTGTCAGAGTCGATACCGGCGATGCCGACCTTGCCGCCTGGCTTGAAAAACATTCGCTTGCCCATGTCGGCGGCGGCGTGGCGATGGCAAGGCCGATCCAGGACCGTCCCGCAAGCGCCCGCTTCAAAACCTTTGCCCTGGCCAACCAAGCCCTCGGCTGATCCGGAGACAATCATGCTCAGCAATTCGCTCATCGAACTCGACCGCGCCCATCTGGTCCACCCCGTCGCGTCATATCGCAGTCATGAACAGCAAGGCGTGCGGGTGCTTGCCTCGGGCAAGGGCGCAACCGTCACCGATGCACAGGGACACCAGCTGATCGACGGTTTCGCCGGGCTGTGGTGCGTCAATGCAGGGTACGGTCATGAATCGATCGTCGAGGCGGCGGCTCGCCAGATGCGCGAGCTTCCCTATGCGACGGCCTATTTCGGTCTCGGTTCCGAACCGGCCATCCGGCTTGCCGCCGAGCTTGCGGAGAGAGCCCCGGGCGACCTCGACCACGTCTATTTCACGCTCGGTGGCTCGGATGCCGTCGACAGCACGATCCGCTTCACCCGCTACTACTGGATCGCCAAGGGCGAGCCGCAGCGCGACCAGTTCATCTCGGTCGAACAGGGTTATCACGGTTCGTCGACCGTCGGTGCTGGCCTGACGGCTTTGCCGAATTTCCATGCCGGCTTCGGCATTCCCTTCGACTGGCAGCACAAGATTCCGTCACCTTACCCCTACCGCAACCCGGTCGGCGAAGATCCCCAAGCGATCATCGATGCATCGCTCGCCGCGCTGAAGGCAAAGATCGAAGCAGTCGGCGCCGATCGTGTCGCGGCCTTCTACATGGAGCCGATCCAGGGGTCCGGCGGCGTCATCGTACCGCCCAAGGGTTGGATGAAGGCTATCCGCAACCTCTGCAAGGAATACGGCATCCTGTTCGTCGCGGACGAAGTGATTACCGGGTTCGGGCGTACCGGACCTTTGTTTGCCTGTACCGAGGACGACATCGTTCCCGATTTCATGACGACGGCCAAGGGCCTGACGTCGGGCTATGTGCCGATGGGCGCCGTGTTCATGGCCGACCATGTCTACCAGGTGATCGCCGATGGCGCCGGTGCGTCGGCGGTCGGGCATGGCTACACCTATTCGGCCCATCCGGTCAGCGCGGCTGTGGGTCTGGAAGTGCTGAGGCTCTACGAAGGCGGGCTGCTCGAAAACGGCATCAAGGCCGGCGCGCGGCTGATGGCCGGGCTCGAAGGCCTCAAGTCGCACCCGCTCGTCGGCGATGTCCGCGGCCGCGGCATGCTTGCCGCCATCGAGCTCGTCACGGACAAGGCGGCCAAGACGCCGCTTCCGGCTGAAGCGGCACCTGCTCGCCGCGTATTCGACCGGGCCTGGGAAAATGGCCTGGTAATCCGTGCCTTTGCCAATGGCGTCATTGGATATGCCCCGCCGCTCTGCTGCACGGAGGCCGATATCGACGCGATCATCGAGCGAACGAAAAAGACCCTGGATCAGACCCTGGAAGATCCGGATGTCCGGCGTGCGGTCAAGGGCTGAGCGGCTTTTGGCGCCGCTGGCTGAAATATCGTCGGCGGCCCGATTTCGCAATTTTGTGCCGGCCTACCCTGCCGATTCGGCGAAAACCATTCCGCCGAGCTGTCAGTATTCCAGCTAACAAGACCTTGAAGCCCAGAGAATCTGGGATTTTCGACAAAAGAGGCCAAGGTCGGGAACAGCATATTCTTTTGCACGCGGCGTTTTATCTGGCCTGCGCCATTAACTGGGGATATGGAATTGACGAAATCTCTACCGGAATTCAAGTACATGAGCTTCGACGTGGTCGGCACGCTCATCGATTTCGAGGGCGGTCTGACCTCCTGCCTGCAGTCGATTGCGGCCGAAGCCGATGTCGCTATCGACAGCGAAGAGGCGCTATCGCTCTATCGCGCCGCCCGCTATTCCGAAGATGCCGATCTTTTCCCCGATGACCTGGTGCGCGTCTATCTCGCGATCGCGCCGAAGCTCGGGTTGCCGGCCGAAGAGGCCTATGGGATTCGCCTCCGCGATTCCGCCAAGACCTGGAAGGCTTTCCCGGACAGTGTCGCGGCAATGGCCGAGCTTTCGAAGAATTACCGTCTGATCGCCATGACCAATGCCCGCCGCTGGGCCTTCGAGTATTTTTCGGCCGCGCTCGGCAATCCGTTCTACGCCGCCTTCACTGCAGACGACACCGGCACGGAAAAGCCGGATCCAGCCTTCTTCCAAAAGGTGTTCGACTTTGTCGCCAAGGATGGGGCGGACAAGAACGACATCCTGCACGTCGCCCAGAGCCAGTATCACGATATCGGCGTTTCCCGTGAACTCGGCATGACCAATTGCTGGATCGAGCGGCGTCATGCGCAGAAGGGCTATGGCGGCACGATCGAACCGGCGCAGTTCACCAAGCCCGACTATCATTTTACGTCCATGGCCGGATTGGCCGAAGCTGCGAGGACCGCAGCCGGCAGCTGATCGAATGCACGACCTTCAAACCATCGGGCCAAACCACTGAAGATGGGTTGCCCGCCAACCAGCGAAAAAGGGGAATGACATGAACGACAAGATCACGAACTGGACCGCGTCGGACGACGCTATGATCGAGAATGCCATTCGCCGGGGCGCAAGCCGCCGCGAACTGCTGACGATGATGCTGGCAGGCGGCATCGCGGCTTCCGCAGGCGGCCTCATCCTCGGCCGCGCTTCAAATGCGGTGGCAGCAACCCCGAAATCGGGCGGTAATCTGAGGGCGGCCGGCTGGTCGTCATCCACCGCCGACACGCTCGACCCGGCCAAGGCCTCGCTATCGACCGACTATGTCCGCTGCTGCGCCCTCTACAATCGCCTGACCTTCCTTGACAAGGCCGGCACCGTGCAGATGGAACTCGCCGAAAGCATCAAGAGCGGCGATGCCAAGGTCTGGACCGTCAAGCTGCGCTCCGGCGTCACCTTCCATGACGGCAAGTCCCTGTCGGCCAAGGACGTCGTCTTCTCGCTGAAGCGGCATCTCGATCCTGCCGTCGGCTCCAAGGTCAACGCGATCGCCAAGCAGATCAGCGACGTCAAGGACCTCGATTCCCTGACGGTCGAGATCACTCTCGCCAACCCGAATGCCGACCTGCCGACCATCCTGTCGCAGCATCATTTCATGATCGTGCAGGATGGGACGACCGACTTTTCGAAGGGTGTCGGCACCGGCGCCTTCAAGATGGAAACATTCCAGCCAGGCGTGAAGTCGATCTTCACGAAGAACCCGAATTACTTCAAGGGCGGCGCGCATGTGGACTCGTTCGAGTTCTTCGCCATCAGCGACGACAATGCTCGCGTCAATGCCCTCCTTTCGGGTGACATTCAGCTCGCCGCGTCCATCAAACCGCGCTCGATGAAGCTCGTGGAAAGCCAGCCCGGCTTTAATCTGTCGCAGACTACCTCGGGCAACTATACCGACCTCAATATCCGCCTCGACCTCGCCCCTGGCGACAAGGCTGATTTTGTTGCCGGCATGAAATATCTGATCAACCGCCAGCAGATCCAGAAATCGGTGCTGCGCGGGCTTGCCGAAATCGCCAACGACCAGCCGGTCTCGCCTGCCAGCATCTATCACAACGCCGACCTGAAGCCGAAGGCCTACGATCCGGACAAGGCAAAGTTCCACTTCCAGAAAGCTGGCCTGCTCGGCCAGTCTATTCCGATGATCACTTCGGAGGCTCCGACCTCGGCTGTGGAAATGGCGACCATCGTCCAGCAGTCTGGTTCGGAGATCGGCATGAAGTTCGACGTCCAGCGCGTGCCGTCCGACGGCTATTGGTCCAACTACTGGCTGAAGGCGCCGGTTCACTTCGGCAACATCAACCCGCGGCCGACGCCGGACATCCTGTTCTCGCTCCTCTACGCTTCCAACGCACCGTGGAACGAAAGCCAATACAAGTCGGAGAAATTCGATAAGATGCTGGTCGAGGCGCGCGGTCTCCTCGACGAGACCAAGCGCAAGGAGATCTACGGCCAGATGCAGGTGATGATTTCCGAGGAAGCCGGCACCGTCATCCCGGTCTATATTTCGAACGTGGATGCGATCTCGGCAAAGTTGAAGGGCCTTGAAGCCAACCCGCTGGGCGGCATGATGGGCTACGCCTTCGCCGAATATGTCTGGCTCGACGCCTGAGGTTGATACTTGGCGGCAGGAGAAAGTGCTTCCCCTGCCGCCGCGGTTGCGCCTGACAGCGCTGTTCCGGTTCGTCCGGAAACGGCGTGGGCTATTTCGAACTTTTCAGGCAGGGAACCATGTTGCGCACCTATGTCCTTGGACTCATCGCGAGCCGTCTCGGCAGTTTCGCCCTGACGCTGTTGATCGTGTCATTCGCGGTGTTCTTCGCCACGGCCATGCTGCCGGGTGATACCGCGACGATCCTTCTCGGCCAGGCTGCAACGCCGGAGGCCGTGGCCGGCCTCAGGGCAGCCATGCATCTCGACGAGCCCGCCTTCTTCCGGTTCGTACGATGGCTTTTCGGCCTGCTGAAGGGAGACCTGGGAACCTCCTATGTGAACAACGTCCCCGTCGCCAAGCTGATCGGTGCGCGCTTCGTCAACACGATGCGCCTTGCCGGCATCGTCACCCTGTTCGCCGTCCCTCTGTCGCTGATGCTCGGCATCACCGCCGCCATGTTCCGCGGCTCGGTCTACGACCGTATCGTCACCGTAATGACGATCGGCATCATCTCCGTGCCCGAATTCATGATCGCGACCTCGGCAGTGCTCCTGTTTTCCGTCTATCTCAAATGGCTGCCGGCGCTGTCTTTCGCGAGCGACGTGACATCCTTCTGGCAGGTGCTGAAAATCTACGCCATGCCGGTCATCACGCTTACCTTCGTCGTTTCGGCGCAGATGATCCGCATGACCCGCGCCGCCGTCATCGATACGATCAATACGCCCTATGTGGAGGCGGCGATCCTCAAAGGCGCGTCGCGCTGGCGCGCAGTCCTCCTGCATGCGCTGCCGAATGCAGTCGGACCGATTGCCAATGCGATCGCGCTTGCTCTCTCCTACCTGGTCGGTGGGGTCATCATCGTCGAGACGATTTTCAACTATCCCGGCATCGCCAAGCTGATGGTCGATGGTGTTTCCACCCGAGACCTGCCGCTCATCCAGTCCTGTTCCATCATCTTTTGCGTCGGCTATCTCGCACTCATCACCTTTGCCGACATCGTTGCAATCCTGGCTAATCCGAGGGTGCGTTGACCATGACCACATCCACGACACTGCCCCGCAGGTTGAGCTACCGATTCAACTGGGTTGGCATGATCGGTTTCGCGATCATTCTCTTTTGGGCAGTCATTGCCCTTCTCGCGCCCCACATCATCCCCTATCCCGTCGGGGAGATCATCGATGAAGACTATTTCGGCCCGATGAGCAGCAAACTGCTTCTCGGCTCCGATTATCTGGGCCGGGATATGCTGTCGCGCATCATCATGGGCGCGCGCTATACGGTCGGCATTTCGCTTGCCGCCGTTTGCCTCGCCTGTTTCAGCGGTGTCACACTCGGCATGGCGGCCGCCGTTATCGGCGGCTGGTTCGACACGCTGCTGAGCCGCCTTCTCGATGCCCTGAATTCCATCCCGAGCAAACTGTCCGGTCTCGTCGTCGCTGCAGCGGTCGGATCGTCACTGCCGGTGCTCGTCATCATGCTTGCCGTGATCTATACGCCGGGCGCCTACCGTTTCGCCCGCTCGCTGGCCGTAAACGTCAATACGATGGACTATATCACAGTCGCCCGCGTACGTGGCGAAGGCATTCCCTATGTCGTCTTTTCGGAAATCCTGCCGAACATCACAGGTCCGCTGCTTGCTGATCTTGGCATCCGCTTCGTGTTCGTCGTCCTGCTTCTTTCCGGTCTTTCCTTCCTCGGGCTCGGCGTGCAGCCGCCCTATGCGGATTGGGGCGCATTGGTTCACGAGAATATCGGCGGCCTGCCCTTCGGTGCGCCTGCTGTCATCGTCCCCTCCCTGGCGATTGCGAGCCTCACCATCAGCGTCAACCTGCTGATCGACAATCTGCCCAAGAAGATTCGCGATCGGAGTGCGTGAATGGAAAATCTCGTCGAAATCCGCGGTCTGAAGGTAGAGGCAACGACTGATGCCGGCCGCCGTATCGAGATCATCAAGGGTGTCGATCTCGACATCGCGCCCGGCGAAATCGTCGCCCTGATCGGCGAAAGCGGTTCTGGGAAAACCACGATAGCCTTGACGATCATGGGTTATGCCCGCCCCGGATGCCGGATCTCGAGCGGCAACGTGACGGTCGCCGGCAAGGATATGATGGCGCTGAGCGAACGCCAGCGTGCCAACGTGCGCGGCCTCGAAGTCTCTTATGTGCCGCAGTCTGCCGCCTCCGCCTTCAACCCGTCCAAGCGGATCATCGACCAGGTGATCGAGGTCACCCGCATCCATCGCCTGATGTCGCCAGCGCAGGCCAGGGAAAAAGCGATCGCGCTGTTCAAGGCCCTGTCGCTGCCGGATCCGGAGGCGATCGGCAACCGCTATCCGCACCAGGTCTCGGGCGGGCAGCTGCAGCGTCTTGCTGCGGCGATGGCGCTGATCTCGGATCCGAAACTCGTCATCTTCGACGAACCGACCACCGCACTCGACGTAACGACCCAGATCGAGGTGCTGCGCGCCTTCAAGGCCGTGATGAGGAAGAGCGGTATTGCCGGCGTCTACGTTTCCCACGATCTCGCGGTCGTCGCCCAGATCGCCGACCGTATCGTCGTGCTGCGGGGCGGCGAAGTTCAGGAAGTCGCCGGAACCAGCGAAATCCTCTCGAACGCCCAGCACCCCTACACGCGAGAACTTCTGTCGGCCTTTGAGCCGAAGCCGCGCGGCGAGACGACGGCCGTTCTCACGGAGGCCAAGCCGCTCCTGCAGGTGAACAGCCTGATCGCCGGTTACGGCCCGCTCCAGGCGGATGGCCTGCCGCTCGTCAGGGCGGTGCAGGAGGCAAGCCTGTCTCTAGAGCGGGGCCGCAATCTCGGGATTATCGGCGAATCCGGCTGCGGCAAGTCCACGCTCGCGCGTTCCATTGCCGGTATTCTGCCGGCTGCGGCCGGGCAATTGACGCTCGACGGACGCGATCTCGCCCGGTCGGCCCGCCAGAGAAGCAAGGAGCAGTTGCGTGAACTCCAGATCGTTTTCCAGCATGCGGATACGTCACTCAATCCGGCCAAGTCGATCGAGGAAATTCTCGGACGGCCGCTGAAATTCTATCACGGGATGACGGGCAAGCCCCGCGATGCGCGGATCGACGAACTGCTCGACATGGTCCGCCTGCCGAAGGCACTGCGCAGCCGCACGCCGGCCGAACTTTCAGGTGGCCAGAAACAGCGCGTCAATTTTGCGCGGGCGCTTGCCGCCGAACCGAAGGTGATCGTCTGTGACGAGATAACCTCCGCCCTCGATACTGTCGTCGCCGCCGCCGTCATCGACCTCTTGAAGGAAATGCAGCGGGAACTTTTGGTCTCCTACATTTTCATCAGCCACGACCTCTCGGTCGTCGAAGCGATCTGCGACGAGATCGTCGTGATGTATAACGGCCGCAAGGTGGAGGAAATCACGCCTGCGGTCTCCAAGATCCCGCAGCATCCCTATTCAAAACTGCTGTTCTCGTCCGTGCCGAAGCTCGATCCGGGTTGGCTCGATCGGCTGGAGCGCGATCCCGAACTGGTTAAAGCCTATGTGCAGGGCTGAGGCGGCGCAGGCTGCCTCACTTCTCCCAGGCAACGAGCGGCCTCAGACCAGGAACAGGCTGGTCAGCGGCATATGCGCCTTGACGATCGGCGACTTCAAAACCACGAAGCTGAAATACTTATCAATGCCGATATCCATATCGGTCAGCCGTTCCATGATCGTCTGATACTCGCCGATGCCGGCGGTGACGAACTTGAGCATGTAGTCATAGCCACCAGATACCAGGTGACACTCGATCACCTGATCGACCCGCTCTACGGCTGCGAGAAAACGCGCGAAGTCGATCTGGCGGTGGTTCTTGAGCGTGACTTCGGTGAAAACGGTCAGGGTCTGACCAAGTTTGCCTATATTGATCTGGGCCGAATATCCCTCGATATACCCCTCTTGCTGCAGCTTCTTGACGCGCATCAGGCAGGGGCTTGGCGAAAGGTTGACCAGATCAGCCAGCTCGACATTGGTGATGCGGCCGTTTTTCTGCAATTCGTAGAGGATCTTGATGTCGATACGATCGAGCTTCACGTTTGGACACCTTCCAAGCTACTCGGCAATTGCAGCATTTTATGCGGCAAATTTCCGAGATCAACTTTAACACTTTGGCTTCTCTTGTCTATTTCATTCTGCGGAAAGAGGTTCAGCACAAAAAGCTGGATTGCTGGTCGTAAGTGGAATCTCGTGCTGTCCGACCGGCGTGTGCGGTCACCTGCGCGCGGACTGCGCCGTTATGCTGGCACATCGACCCGGTTGCTCTAGGAGATTGATCGTCATGCCAGCACCGCTGATGCTCGTGGAAACCGACGCGGGATTGCCGCGCTCCGCCGACGTGGTCGTCATCGGCGCCGGGATCGTCGGCGTCTTCACGGCCTATTATCTCGCCAAGCGGGGCCTGAAGGTGGCACTCGTCGAAAAGGGCCGCATCGGCGCTGAACAGTCTAGCCGGAACTGGGGCTGGTGCCGTCAGCAGAACCGTGATGCCCGCGAACTTCCGATGGCAACCAGGAGCCTCGACCTTTGGGAAAGCTTTGCCGCCGAGAGCGGCGAGGATACCGGCTTTCGGCGTTGTGGCCTCCTTTATCTCAGCGACAGCGAGGAAGAACTCGCCGGCTGGGCCCGATGGCGGGATTTTGCCCGCACCGCCGGTGTTACCACGCATATGCTTGACAGTTCCGAGGCCAGCGAGCGCGGCAAGGCAACCCGCCGCATCTGGAAGGGTGGCGTCTTCTCGCCGACGGACGGAACCGCGGACCCTGCCAATGCCGCTCCGGCCGTTGCGCGCGCAATCGTCAAGCTGGGCGGCGCCGTGCTTCAGAACTGCGCCGCCCGCGGCATCGAGACGGAAGGCGGCAGGCTCTCGGCCGTCGTCACCGAACACGGGACGATCAGGACCAAGATCGCGATCCTCTCCGGTGGCGCATGGGCCTCTTCCTTCTGCCGTCAGCTCGGCATCCGCTTCCCCCAGGCCTCCACGCGCTCCTCCATTCTCTCCGTCGGCCCCGGCGACGGCGATTTGCCGGATGCGCTGCACACGGCCCGCGTGTCGGCGACCCGCCGTGCTGACGGCGGCCACACGCTCGCCATCAGCGGGCGTGGCCGGATCGATGTGACTGCTCAGAACATGCGTTTTGCGGCACAATTCCTACCGATGTTCATGCGCCGCTGGCGCAGCCTCTCGCCGGGGGGCCTGGAAGGCATCCGCAGTGGCCATGAAAGCCTTGGCCGCTGGCGGCTGGATCGCCCGACACCCATGGAGCATATGCGCATCCTCGATCCTGCTGTCGATGCCCGCACGGTCAAGCTGACATACGAACGTGCCATCCAGCTTTTGCCCGCAATCGGCGGGCGCCGCATCACCGCGAGCTGGGCCGGTTACATCGATTCGACACCGGACGGGGTTCCGGCGATCGGTGAGGTGGCGAGCGTTCCGGGCTTCATTCTGGCCGCCGGCTTCAGCGGCCATGGTTTTGGCATCGGCCCCGGCGCCGGCCACCTGATCGCCGACATCGTCACCGCCAGCACCCCGATCGTCGATCCGGCTGCGTACCATCCGAAACGGTTCGAAAGCTCCGCGTGGGGCAAGGTCGCTGACTTCTGAAACGCAGTGCAGCGCGCTAAGGTGCGGAGTATTGATCCACTGGAGCCAAGGGATTTCCATGCAGGCACGCCAGCTCGAAGTCTTTTGCATGCTTATGCGGACCGGAACGGTGACCGCCGCCGCAGCGATGCTTAATATATCGCAGCCGGCTCTCAGCCAGATCCTGCTGCATGCCGAGGACCAATTGGGTTTCAAGCTTTTCAACCGCGTGCGCGGCAAGCTGGTGCCGACGCGGGAGGCTGAAGAACTCTATCCGGAATGCGAGCGGATCTTCTCCGAACTCAGCGCCCTTCGCCGGCGCACGACAGACATGCGGTTCGGCCGCACTGGGCTGATCCGGGTCGCGGCTTCCGCACCGCCGGCAATGTCGATCGTACCCAAGGCGCTGTTTGCATTTCGCGCCTCGCATCCGGACATCGTCGTACGCTCGCTGATCGCGCCATTGGTGAATGTCGTTGACATGATCCGTGACGGTGACGCGTCGCTCGGGATCGTCATGAACAATTCCCCCCGGTCCGGCATCGACGTCGAAACACTCGGGCACGCCGACCTCGTCTGCATCGTTCCCGAGCATCACCGCCTCGCCGAACTGGAACAGATCGGTTTTGCCGACATTCAGAACGAGATGCTGATCTCCTATCGTGCCGGCACGCTCCCCGGCAGATTGCTGGTCAGCGCCGCAGCAGCCGAAAAGCAGATTTTCAATCCGGCGATCGAGATCGACATTTCCATCACCGCCCTCCCCTTTGTTCGGGACGGCCTTGGTGTCGCTATTGTAGACGGTCTTTTGCCCTGGCAGCAGTTTCCGGGCCTCGTGCGCCGTCCGTTGCAGCAGAAAATCTCGGTGCCGATCGCCCTGCTGACGAGCCGTGATCGTCCGCTGACGGGAATCCACGTCGCGATGCGCAACAATATCCGCGAAGCGTGTGCCACGGTTCTGCGAGCAGAGAAACCGGGCGGCTGAGCCTGCTTGGTCAGGCGTCGCGAACCCACTCGCCAATCGGCAGCGGTCTGACAGGGGCCTGGTCGCGAAGGCGTCCCGCATCCCGGACCTTGATACCCGCCTTGTCGGAGATCAACTCGGCGCCGGCGAGCTGACAGTAACGTCCCTGACAGCGCCCCATGCCGACACGCGCAAGAGATTTGACCCGATTGGCTTCGGCTCCGCCGCAGATCACGGCCTCTCGCAACTGGCCGGCAGTCACGCCTTCGCATCGGCACACAACGGTTTCGTCGGGAACGGAACGAACCATATCACGGGGCCAGGGAAAGGCGCGGGCAATGGCGCGGGCAAAACGCTCAAGGCGATCCAACCGGCGCAGATCCGAGCTGGGATCGGGATGAGGCAGACCCATGTCCGCCAGGCAGGCGATTGCGGCAAGGCGGCCAGCCACCTCGGCGCCATCGGCGCCGAGAATTCTCAGGCCGTCGCCCGCAAGGTAAAGCCACTCAGCAGCGCGGCCCATACGATCGGTGCGCGGCAGCCACTGCGACCAGCTTTCATCATAATCGAAGGTACAGCCCGCCAAACCTGCCAGGTGAGTCTCGGCGCGCAGGTGCCACCCAAGGCCGACCATGTCGCATGCCGTCACATGGGTCTTGTCGCGCTTATCTCTCCAGTGCATGGCGACTGGACCCCGTTCGTCGCTGTCGATCCGGTCCAGCGTTACGCCGGCATTGTAAAGATGGCCGAGTTTCGCCCGCATCAGGAGGCCGCGCAGGACAAGGTGAGGTCTCACCAGCATGCCCGGAAGTCCCGCCATCTGATAGCGGAGCGAGGATGTGTCCAGTATCGCCGCGATGTCGGCGCCGGCTTTCAGCAACTGGGTCGCGACGAGTGTCAGCAGCGGCCCCGAACCGGCAAGAACGATCCGGCTGCCAAGGGCCACGCCCTGAGCCTTCAAAGCGATCTGTGCCGCCCCGAGGCTATAGACTCCCGGCGCCTGCCAGCCGGGGATCGGCGCCAGACGATCCATGGCGCCGGTGGCAAGGATTAGGCGGCGGCAGGTGAAATCCTTGCGACCGCTGGGCGTCAGTGCCTGCAGAAAATCGCCGGCGACCGCCAGGACCGAACTTTGCGGGTGATAGTCGACCTGTCCGACGGCAACCATGCGGTCGAACACCGTATGGAGTGCCGCGGCCCTGCGGGCTTCTGATCCGTAAAGCTGTTCCGGCGGCCGCGCGAAGCCTTCCGGCGGGCGTCGATAGATCTGGCCCCCGGCTTTCATGCCCTCGTCGATGACTGTGGGCCTGATCCCGGCCTGGACCAGAAGCTCGGCGGCGCGGATACCGGCCGGGCCGGCGCCGACGATCACGACCTTTTCAGCACCCGACGTCGTCATGGCCATGTTTCCGGCGGCACGGTCCGCAATTGCATGCCCTCGATGATCAATGTGGCACAGGCGCGCAGCCGCCCGCCGTCTTCCTGCCATAGCCAGCAATCCTGGCAGGCTCCCATCAGACAAAAGCCTGCTCGTTTCTCTCGGCCGAATTCCGACTGCCGCACGGCAGGTGCTGAGGCAAGGACGGCGGTGAGCACCGTATCGCCAGCCATTGCCTGGCAATCGATCCCATCCAGCCGGAACCGAACCTGCGGCCTGCCCTTTTCGGCAAGGCGCACAATTCGCCCCCCGAGATCGCCCGGCGGCAATGCGGATGTCATTCGGCAGCCTGTTTTCGTGCCTCGCCGGGGCTTGGCATGTTCGTGAAGCGCGCGCGTACATCTGCGAATGCGGCGGCCACGCCCTCAACTCCGACACGGCCCTTCATCCGGCGGAAGATCTCCGTCTTGGTGAAGAAGCGCCAATGGATGGGAAGGGCCTGCAGCAGGTCCGTCAGCAGGTCGTAGGCCTCCGGCGTCCACTGCGTCTCGTAGCCTTCGCGTTCGGGGCCATAGTGGAAGTGTCCGGTCGGCGCGGTCCAGGCGGCCCTCAGCTTTCCGGTTTCAACCTCGTCCACCGTGCCGTTGCGGATGACGACGCCGTAGTCGCGCTCGGCAGCCTCGGAAGAAACATAGCCGCGTGCGACGTCCTGCGCCACGCGCCAGGGCTCACGCTCGACAGGGTTGCCGCGCCCGCCGCCGCCTGCCGAGCGGATCTCCAAGACATCGCCGGGCTGCAGGATGGCGGTATCGATATTGCCGAGCCGGCGGAAGTCGTCACGGCCAGGGTTCAGCACCATGTCGGACAGGCCGGCAGCTCTGCCGCCCAGCGTGCCCCAGGGGCGGAAAAAGCTGCGGTCGCGGTTGCGGGCAGTGATGCGGCTGCCGGGCGAAAAGACTCGGAAGGCCATTTCGGTGGCAAGGCCGCCGCGCCAGCGACCAGCACCGCCGCTATCCCTGGCCAGGCCGTATTTGACGAATTCGATCGGTACTTCCATTTCGGTGATCTCGATCGGCGTGTTCTTGAGGTAGGCCGCATCGGCACCGGAACCGTTGGTTCCGTCGCGATGGGGCATGCCGCCACCGCCGCCGACGACCGGGTTGACGGCGGCGATAACCGTGCGGCCATTGCGCTCATCTGTCGTCATCACGTTGACGATGCAGTTATTGCCGGCCGGGGCCGCCGGCAGCTTATCCGGCACGGCCTGATTGAAAGCGCCGAAAACCACTGAGCGCAGGCGCGCGCAGGTGAGCGAGCGCATGCCGACAGCCGCTGGTGCGACAGGGTTCAGGACGCTGCCCCTCGGCGTGATGCAGGTGAAGGGCCGCGTCAGGCCGGTATTCAAAAGGATCTTTGGGTTCAGCGTGTAGAGTACATAATAGACGCCAACCAGAAGCATGGTGTGGCGCGGATCACCGCCCGAGGGAACGTTGAGCGAGGAGCCGAGCTGCGGGTCGGAGCCGGTAAAATCGAGGATCGCCTCGTCCCCCCGGATCGTCAGCGTCAGTTTCAGACGGCATGGATTGGCTTCGACCGAATCCTCATCGGCATAATCCACGAATTCCCAGGTTCCGTCCGGCATCGAGCGGAGAAGATCGCGCGCCTGCGCCTCGGCATGGTCGAGGAGGACCTCGGTGCCATCGAGAAAGGCTTGCTTGCCGAATTTCTCGACCATGGCGAGGATCTTGCGCTCGCCCGTGTTGAGCGCACCGACCAGGGCCTTCATGTCGCCGATGTTAAGATCGGGCTTGCGGACATTGGTGGTCATGATCTTCAGGATGTCTTCGTCGAAGACGCCTTCGTTGACCAGTTTCATCGGCGGAAAGCGGATGCCCTCCTGATGGATCTCAGTCAGCGCCCGCGACAAGGAGGCCGGCACGGCGCCGCCCATGTCGGTATTGTGGATATGGCCGCCTGTCCAGGCGATGATCTCGCCGTCGTAGAAGACGGGCTTCCAGAGATGGGTGTCCGGCGCGTGGGTTGCGACGAAGCAGGAATAGGGATCGTTGGTGAAGGCCACGTCGCCGGGCTTGTAGTCATCGATCATGTCGATCGCGCGGCCATAGGTAAGACCCGGGTACCAGGTCGCGCCAAGCCCCATCGGCACGCCGAACGTCTCGCCCTTGCGGTTGATCAGCATGACGGTGAAATCCTCCGTCTCCTTGACGAAGGCGGAATGGGCCGTCCGCTGCAGCGTATAGGCCATGTTCTCGGCTGCGGCGCGGGTGTGATTGGCAAACACCTGAAGGTTCAAGGGATCGAACATGGGCTGTTACTCCGAAAAGGTGAGATGCAGGTTCAGGTGGCCATCGACTTCGACATGCGTACCGCCCGGAATGGCAAACGTCGTATCCTCCTGCGCGACGATAGCCGGTCCGGCGAAGTAGCTGCCGGGGCGCAGGCGATCACGCCGATAGAGGCTGATCCATTCAAAGGCCTTGCCGGTAAAGACCGGGATCTCGCGCTCGGCATTCGCCGCCTCGGCACTCTCGCGGGCATCGATCGGGAGTTCCAGCGCCGGACCGGCGCCGATCGCCGAAAGGCGCAGGTTGACGATTTCGATCGCCCCATCCGGATCATGGAAGTCGTAGAGCCTTTCATGCATCGCATGGAAAGCGTCTTCGATCGAACGCAGATTGCCCTCCGTGATCCAGCCGGCCTGTATCGGTACTTCGATCTCGAAACTCTGGCCGACATAACGCATGTCGGCGGAAATATTCAGCGTTGACGCGCCAGCATGCCCCTGTCTCGTCAGCCAGCTGCGCCCTTCGGCTGCAAGCTCCTCGAGCGCATTGCGCAGTTGCGGTGCGGGCTCGTCGGTAAGATGAGTGAAGACGGTGCGGATGAAGTCGCCGCGGAGATCCGCCACGAGGCCGCCAAGCGCCGACACTACGCCCGGGCGCGGCGGTCCGATAACCTTGGCCATCTTGAATTCGCGGGCGAGAAAGGCACCGAGCATCGGGCCACCCCCACCGAACGGCATCAGGGTAAACTCCCGAAGATCGACGCCGGCACGCGATGCCAGCTTCTCAACCTCGACGAACATTTCCGAGATCGCGACATCGAGAATGGCCTGGGCGGCTTCTTCTGGCGTACGGCCGATCTTTTCCGCCAACCGGGTGACGGCCGCGCGGGCAAGGCCGACGTCGATCTGCAGCTGTCCATAGGCCATCTGGCTATGGCCGAGCCAACCACAGACGGCCATGGCGTCGGTCACGGTCGCCTGTTCTCCGCCGCGGCCGTAACAGGCAGGTCCGGGCGTCGAGCCCGCCGATTCCGGACCGACCCGCAACACGCCCTGCGCATCGACACTTGCGATCGAGCCGCCCCCGATACCAATTGAGCTGACCGAGACGGATGGGATGTGCAGCGGAAATTCGCCGATCAGCTCGCCGGTGCCAAATTGAGGCTCGCCATCGATGATCAACGCGAAGTCGGCCGAGGTGCCGCCGATATCCAGAGTAAGGATATGCTTTTCGCCGGCGCGACGGGCGAGCCAGGCGGCGCCTATGACGCCGGAGGCGGTGCCCGAAAGCAGCATCTGCACGCAGGACCGCTTGCCCTCGTCGGCATTCATGAGGCCACCGTTCGACTTGGTCAGCAATGCCGGCGCCGTCACGCCCTGCGACAGCAGCTTTTCTTCCAGCGCACTCAGATAACCGGAGACACGCGGATGGACGTAACCGTTGAGGATGGCGGTGGTGGTCCGCTCGTATTCGCGGATCACCGGCCAGACCTCGCAGGAGGTGAAGACGAAGAGTTCGGGGGCGATCCTGGCGATTTCCTGCTTCACCGCGGTCTCGTGGGCGTCGTTGCGCCACGAATGAAGGAAGGAGATGATGATACCGGCAGCGCCGTTCGCCTTTGCCTTGGCAACCGCCGTGGCGACGACCGAGAGATCCGGAGCCTCGACCTCGCTGCCATCGGCCCGAAGGCGGGCGGGAATGCCGAAGATCATGTCGCGTGCGATGAGCTGGTCCGGCCGCGAGCAGAACAGCGAATAGACGTCGGGCATTCTCAGCCGTGCGAGCTCGATCACGTCTTCGAAGCCGGCATTGGTCATCAGCGCCAGCGAAACGCCGCGACGCTGGATCACCGTATTGATGCCGACTGTCGTTCCGTGGACGAAGCGGCTCACGGCAGACGGTTCCAGCCCTTCCCGTTCGGCCAGAAGCGATAGTCCCGTCATCAGCTCCGCGCCCGGATCGTCCGGCGTCGTCAATACCTTGAGCGAGGCAACCCGGCCCGCGCGTGTTTCAAGAGCACAGAAATCGATGAACGTCCCGCCGATATCGACGCCGATCTTCCAGTCCTGCTGATCGTGGATGGCTTTATCGGGCACGGTCACAAAGTCCATTTCCAAATCCTTTCCTGCTGCTTGTCATGAAGCTGACACGCCAGGCAAAGCCGGTCCAAGTGCAAAAAGGTCGCCTCCCATAAGTGCCGCTTATGCCTTGCGGGGCACTCCCCATAGGTCCGGCTTATGGGACATCTACAACCTCGACTTTGACAGCGGAGGATCTCACCGGAATAGTCGCCCGGGATGAGAGACATTGCGGGAACGGCCTCATGGATGTGATCGTGCTGGGCGGCGGCCTGATGGGGGCTGCCTCGACCTATTTCCTCGCACGGCGCGGCCTGCGGGTAACGCTCATTGAACGAAATCGAGTGGGAAGCGGCGCAACGGTTGCCTCCTTCGGCAATATCCGCCGCAGTGGCCGCTACCTGCCGCAACTCCCCCTCGCCCGACGTTCGCTTACACTCTGGAGCAAGGCTGCGGAGATGCTGGGCCGGGACGTCGAGTTTCGGGCCACCGGCCATGTTCGGCTCGTGTTCAGCGAGAAGGGTCTCAAGGAGATGCGCGGATTCGCGACAGCTGCGCGACCGTGGGGGCTCAATCTCGAGGAGCTAACGCCGAGGGAACTCCATGCCCGTTTTCCGGGGCTCGGGCCTGAGGCAATAGCCGCATCCCTTTCGCCAGAGGATGGAAGTGGCAACCCCCGCCTGATCGCACCTGCCTTCGCATACGCCGCGCGGCGGATGGGCGCCGAGATCGTCGAGGATGTGGCGGTGAAAGCTATCCGTCAAACTGCTTACGGCTTTGAGGTCGAGACCTCGAATGGTACCCATGCCGCGGCCGCGCTGCTCAATACCGCCGGTGCCTGGGGCGCCCGTATCTCCGCCCAGTTCGGCGAGCCCGTTCCGATCGTTGCGAAAGGGCCGCAGATGGGCGTGACAGAGCCTTTGCCCCATCGCATCCTGCCGGTTGTCGGCGTCTGGGCGCATGATCATGGCGGCGGCTACCTGCGCCAGGTCGAGCGCGGCAATATCGTCTTCGGCGGCGGGGCGGAGCGGACCGATGTTTCGCTGGATAGCGGTCATGCCAAGGCGGATCCCGCCCGCCTGCCGGGTCAACTGCGTTCCCTCCTGCCGATCCTGCCGGCGCTCGCCAAGGTATCCGTCATCCGAACATGGTCCGGCTGCGAAGGTTATGTCGGCGATGGCCTGCCGGTCATGGGGCGATCGTCAACGACAGTGGGCCTTTTCCACGCCTTCGGCTTTTGCGGGCACGGCTTCCAGCTCGGGCCGGGTGTCGGCGACGTGATGGCGGAGTTAATGGCTACCGGCGTAACCGAAACGCCAATCGATGATTTCTGCATCGGACGATTCCGCCGGCCGCATGACGGCGGACTAAAGTAGTCACGAAAGCGCGGCCACTGGGACCCATGCGCGCGCCGGGTCGCCTAACCACCGCCGGCTGCCAGCGGACGGCCTCGCGGAGCGACCTTGCTCCTCGCTAGGGCCGATCATCTTTGAGTCGATGGTGACGGAGCCCAGCCAGTGTCGGTTGCGCCGGCAAGGTGATGTCGCCCCGCCATATCATGCATTGCCCCGATGAACGCCCCGGCCCGGCCGCAGACCATGCCGAGAAGGATGCGCGCCTCCGGCGCCTGTTCGTCCTTGTCTTCGACGGTCGTGAATATCTCTGCGCCCGCCGCGCAATCAGTTGATCCGCTGCTCGCGCTGGGGGTCGAAGAGGTGGACTTTTGCGGGATCGCATTCGATGCGAAGGACATCGCCCGGCCGGGTGGTGATCCGCTCGCGGAACACGCCGATGACACGCTGGCCGGCCAGATTGCCGACGACATAGGTTTCGGCTCCGGTCGGCTCAAGTACCTCGACAATCAGCGGAACACCGCCTTCACTGGCGATGGCCAGGTTTTCAGGGCGGATGCCGTAGATTACCTGCCGGCCATCGGTCGCGGGCGACGGAAGCTGTGAGACGGGAAGCGCGATGTCGCCGATCCACACACTGCCTTCGGCATAACGGCCGGACAGGAGATTCATGCCTGGTGAACCGATGAAGCCTGCCACGAAAAGGTTGGCAGGACGATCGTAGAGAGCGAGAGGCGAACCGACCTGCTCGACGAACCCGTCCCGCATCACGACGATCTTGTCGGCCATTGTCATGGCTTCGATCTGGTCATGCGTCACATAGATCATGGTGCTTCCGAGCCGCTGGTGCAGCGCCTTGATCTCGCCGCGCATGGTGACGCGCAGCTTGGCATCCAGGTTGGACAAGGGCTCATCGAAAAGGAACACCTGCGGACTGCGCACGATCGCCCGCCCCATAGCGACACGCTGCCGTTGGCCACCCGACAATTGCCGCGGATAACGCTCGAGCAGAGGTTCGAGATTGAGAATTTTGGCGGCCTTTTCGACCTGAAGGCGAATCTCTGCCTTGGCATTGCCGCGCATCTGCAAGGAGAAACCCATGTTTTGGGCAACGGTCATATGCGGATAGAGCGCATAGCTCTGGAAGACCATCGCGATATCCCGGTCTTTTGGGGAGATGTCGTTGACGATGGTCGATCCGATATGGACCTGGCCGTCGCTGATTTCCTCCAGCCCGGCGATCATCCGCAGCAGCGTCGACTTTCCGCATCCCGACGGACCGACCAGAACCACGAACTCGCCGTCGTCGATATCGACGTTCACGCCATGAATGACCTGAGTCTGATTGTAGATCTTTCTGACATCCCGAAGATTTACGTTGGCCATGCTTCCATTCCTCGTTGCGCGCGCCGACTGTCCCGTCGAGCGCAGCGGTTGCCTTCCGCGCCAGGCGGATCGCAAGCCGCTGATGGTTATCCTTTGACAGCGCCGCCGAGCACGCCGCGTACGAAATATTTCTGAAGAGAGACGATCAGGACCAGAGGCACGATCACCGAGATGAAGGTTGCCGCCGTCAGCGTGTTGAGGCCGCCCGCATTGGTCTGCGCCAGGCTTGCAACCTGCACCGTCAGCGGCGACAGCGAGCCGGACCCCAGGAAAATCAGCGGGATCAGGAGGTGGTTCCAGGCAATCATGAACTGCAGGATTGCGAGCGACGCGAGAACGGCGCCCGACAGCGGCAGGATGATCTGGAAGAATATCCGCGGCTCGGAAGCGCCGTCGATGCGCGCGGCTTCCACCAGATCGGATGGAATGCTGGCGAAGAAGCCGTAAAGGAGGAAGATCCCGAACGGCACCGTCAGCCCCATCTCAATGATCCACACCGGAATGAAGGTCCCGGTAAGTCCAAGCGCGAGAAAGAATTTCAGCATCGGCACCAGCACGAGCTGGGGCGGAAGCACCTGGAAACCGACCATGGCGAGGAACACGGCGATGCGCCCGCGAAACCGCATCCGGGCGAGCGCAAACGCGCCGATCGCGGAGAAGAGCACGGTGCCGAGAACGGTCGGGACCGTCAGGACGATCGAGTTTACGATACTCCGGCCAACACCGGTCAGGTACATCGCTTCGACGTAGTTCGACAGCACCGGTCGCCACTCTATAAAGGCGTGCCACCATCCGCTCTGCGACGAGTCGCTTTCCGATCGGAAGGTCGTCACGAAAAGCGACAGGACAGGCGTGAACCAGACCAGGCAAAGCAGGAAAACGGCGGCATGGAGCGCTATCCGCTTCAACCGGGTCCCGAGCTTGGACGTGGATTGCATCGGTGCGGACATGGCGGTGCGGCTTTCGATTGCGGACATCGTCACTCTCCTCCCCCCGACTTGATCTGCTTGATATTCATAAAGATCACGGGGGACGCCAGGATCAGGAGCAGGACCGCGATAGCGCTGGCCGTTCCGAGATTCTGCTTCACGAACAGCTCCGTGTACATTCGGTTGGCGATCACGTCTGTGCCGAAGGAGCCGTTGGTCATGACGTAGACGATGTCGAACACCTTGAGGGAAAAGATTGCCTGGGTCGTCAGAACCACGAGGATCGTCGGCCACAGCGAGGGAAGCGTCACGAACCGGAAAATCGCCCACTCCCCCGCCCCGTCTATGCGAGCGGCCTCGACCAGTTCGCGCGGTATGTTCTTGACGCCGGCCGAAAGGATGAGGGTGGCGACCCCAATGCTCATCCACACGGCGACGAAGATCAGCGCGTAGTTGTTGACGTTCCGGTCTATCAGCCAGGCGATCGGCATCTTGCCGGTGACCGCCGTCCAGATGGCGTTGAGCGTCCCGGTCTGGGGCTGCATCGGCGGCTCATAGGTGTACATCATCTTCCAGATGACGGCGCCGGCCACAAAGGACATGGCGGTGGGCAGGATCAGGAAAGTCCTGGCGACGCGCTCATACTTGACCCGGTCCAGCATGATGGCGGCAGAAAGGGCAAGTACCGCTGTCAGGAGAGGAAAGACGACGATCCACAGGACATTGTTGAACAGAACGGGCCGCATGGCGCTCCCGAATGCCCAGACGAAGTTGCTGAATCCGACCCACTTGCTGGCCGTGGCATCGCGAAAACTGAAAACGATCGATGCGGCGAGCGGATAGGCGATGACTAGCCCGACCAGGGCAAGGACGGGCGAGAGCCAGATCCAAGGCCGCAGGCTGCTCTGGCGCTTCTGCGGAAACCTTCTGATCGCCAGTTCGCCCGGCAGGATGATGGTGAGGACGACCGCGGGCAATGCAAGAAGCCCAAGGACAAGTTGAAGGATCTGACTGCTCATGGCGCTTATTCCATCTTGTGCCGGGAGCGACCTCAGGCCGCTCCCGGAAATTGATCGTCCGGCCTATCTCGCGGCGTCGATGGACTTCAGGACGCTGTCGAGGCTCTCAGGCTCGAGCACATATTGCACGATCCCCTTCCAGAATGCCTGGATCACCGGCGGATCAACAACCTGGGTCGGCTGGGCGACGAGCGTGACACCCGGCTTGAGCAGCGTCTCGCGAGCCCGTTTGAGCACCGGGTTGGAATAGTCGCTCGGCTGGACGGCCTGGCTGGCCACGGTCCAGTTACCAGCGGACGCCACGAGCTTCTGCGCCTCGTCCGAGACGAGGTAGGACAGGAATGCCTTGACCTGCGGCGTATCCTTGAATGCCAGGTAAAGCGTTCCGCCGAAGGTCTCATAGGCCGCGTTTTCCGGTTTGCCCGGCACCGGCATGAAGTCCAGGTCTTGGATCGGCTTGACCTTCGGATAAATCAAGGTGGTCAGGCTCCCCGCATACGTCCCCCAGAGGAGAACCGAGCACTGCGGCGGCTCGTAGAAAAGTCCGGTACCGACTTTGACTGCGGGCGTCGACATGGCTGCGACCGGGCCGCCCGGGACCATCTTGGGATCGTGAGCGACTTTGCCGAAAGCCTCGAAGGCGGCCTTCACTTCGGGGGCGGTCCAGGAAACGGAGCCATCAGCAAGACCTTTGAGGGTCTTCTGTCCGGAATTCTTCAGGATGTAGGCCTGGATCCAGTTGCCGGCGAGCGCGCCTGAGGAAGCGCCTCGCTCGTCGGTATAACACCAGGGCGTCTTGCCGGCATTGGCGCGTTTCACGGCCCATGCGTCGAACTGCTCCCAGGTCGGCGAGTCCTTCGGACCGTCATAGGTATGGACGTTGTACCAGACCATGAAGTTGTTGAGTTCGGTCCAGACCCCGTAGATCTTGCCGTTCAAACTCGCCGCATCGACAAGGCCGGCATCGAACTTACCCTTGATGGCTGCTTCGCCGACCATCGCGCCGACATCCTTCAAGGCCCCCTGCTTGGCGTAACGCATGAGGTTGTTGATATTGGTGGAGCCGGCAAGATCCGGCGGATCCCCGGCCTGGACGCGCGTCTGCAGCACCGCCGCGAAATCGGTCGTGCCCGTATAATCGACGGTAATCCCGGTCGCCGCCTGGAAGGGCGCCCAGGCCGCCTTGAGCATATCGAGCTCCCGGCCGCCGTTGACGCCGAGAATGGACACCTTGCCGCCGATCTTCTGCCCGCCGGTCAGCTTCGATGCATAGGCCTGCGCCGCATCGATGAGAGGCTTGGGAAGCTCCACCGCCTGGGCATGGGCCACTCTATCGGAGAACCCCAACGCCATCGCCACAACGAAACCCATGGATAGCACTGTCGGCACGCGCGAAGTCTTCTCAGTTTTTAGCAAAACCATGATGCATTACCTCCTGTTACGTCATTCGCAGATTCCTGCGTTGCGCGCACGACCACTGCCGGCATCTCCCCGAAATGCAGGACGCTTACAGATCAATCGTGAGTACAAATTCCCGGCGCGGTTCCAGCCCGCCGTTTCCGTTTTCGATGACTATGACGCCAAGCTTCCTGGCTTCGGAATATCCAGCGCAGTCACCGTGTTCCCTTATGCGGCCGGTTTTAACCGAAACAATCACCATACATGCCGATCCGGTATCGATATGTCATGGCGGGGTTCCGCCCGGCCTTTATGACACGACACTCCGTTCACCGCGGCTCGAAGTCAAACAACTAACATTGCCCGAGGTATAACCTTTAGTCATACTGCCACCTGCAAACGCGTTTCGCAGCAAGGCCCCCATGAACAAAAACCTGCATCGGCTAGACCTTCGACAGCTCCGGCATTTCATGGCGGTCGTGCATACGGGCAGTTTCAGCATGGCGGCGGAGAACCTGCGGCTAACCCAACCTGCGCTCAGCAAGAGCATCCGCGGCATGGAGCAGTCGCTTGGCGTTCGCCTGCTCGACAGGGGACCGACGGGAATTCAGGTCACACTGTTCGGCCAACGCCTGATCGGTTACAGCGAATTGCTGCTGTCACTCGCCGACGAGGCGGTGGACGAAATCGATGCAATGCGTGGGGCACGCCGCGGTTCTCTGCGTATCGGTGGCATGCCGGCAGCGCTGAAGAAGCTTGTTCCCGATGCCCTCGTGCGTTTTACGGCGGCCCGCCCGGATGTCAGCCTCGTCATCCACGAAGGCCTGAACGAGGTCATGCTGCCTCAGCTCTTCAACGGCAAGCTGGATATCGTCTTCACTGTAAAACCCACAGACATCCTGAACGAGGACTTCGAATGGCGACTGGTTTTGGGCGAACCGGTCGAGATTGTCGCCCACAAATCCCATCCGCTGGCAGGGCGCAGGAAACTGACCCCGGAGGACCTGGTGCCCTACAATTGGGTGCTTCCGCCGCTTCCTGAGCCGGATCGGATCACCCTTGACGGGATTTTCCGGGCGGCAGGCCTGCCCAAACCGCGGGTCGTCATGGAAACAACCTCCGTGACCTTCATGACGTCGATCATCGCAAGGACGCAGAATCTGGCCTACCTGACGCGAGCCAGTATCGAAGGAAGCGGAATGGGGCTGGTCGCCCTCGACTTCAAGGAAGTGTCATTGATGCGCAACATTTTCGCCGTATTCCGGCGCAAGGGCGAATTGCGTCCGACGGTCTCAGCATTGCTGCGAGAGATCGAGCACACCGGCGGGACGACCACAAGTATTCTCCCGGAATAGAACCGGCTGCCTATGAAAATGAGTTATACCTCGGCCAGTCGAAGTTATTTTATTCGACGGGGGCGCTCATGTACCTCTAGACGTGCTCGTCTCATCGGCAACACGCGCTGTTAAAGGCATTTCGCATCATCCGGATACCGTGTCCGGATGCAGGTGCAGGCATGCCTGAAATAGAGGGGCGAGCGGCGCGGAAAACCTGAAGGCGGACATTGTCCATGACCGATCCCCTATTTGCTTCTGGCGGCTACAAATTCGCTCTCAATCCCATCCAGTGGTTCGCGACGGAGGACGGCTGGCTCGATCCGACCAAAGGACCGGCGCCGCGGGACCTGCTGAAGGAAATTGCGCGCTCCGGATTTCGTGCCGTTCATGCGCAAGTCCCGGCCGGTTGGACGGTGGGGGACTACAAGAACGCCCTGCAGGCTGCTGAGCTGAAGCCCGCGCCCGGTTACCTGTCCATGGGGCTGCCGGAACATGGCATCGAGATAGAGGCGACGCTTGAAACGGCCCGTGAGAGTGCCGCGCAACAGGCCGAGCTGGGCCTGACCGACATGTTTATCGCCACCCGGATGACCAGGGATGCGCCACGCGTCCGGCGCCCGGGCATCGGCGCGGAGTTCGACGAGGCGCGGTTTGCGATGATTTTCGATCTCGTCGATCGCGCTTCCGCCGTCCTGAAGCAAGAAGGCATCAGGGCAGCGCTTCATCCGCACATCGGCACCTGGATCGAAACGGAAGCCGAAACCCGCCGCCTGCTCGACAATATCAGCGCGAACCAGCTCGGCTTCGGCCCGGACACTGGGCACCTCTCGTGGGCCGGCGCGGACGTGATCGGCCTCATAGCGGATTATCGCGACCGGACCCGCGTCATGCATGTCAAGGATTGCCGTCTGAAGGTACGAGATGCGTCAAAGGCTGCCGGCAAAACTTATCAGGAGACCGTCACTTCTGGTCTCTGGGCGGAGCCCGGTATTGGCGAACTCGATCTTGCCGGCATGCTCGCGGCGCTTGGCGGCGATTTCGACGGCTGGCTGATCGCCGAAGTTGATTTCCCGACACTGCCGCCATTCGAATGCGCAAAGGTCAGCGCCGAATGGTTCTCGGAGTTGCGCCGTCCCTCTCATTGAGCGGCGCGACCCATAGCGGACGCCTGTGTTGAGATCACCCAGGTTTCTTGCGACCGCTCCTTCCAGAACAGCCCTTTGCCGCACGCAGGATATCTAACAACAATGTCTCAAACCATTTATGATGCACTGGTCGTCGGATCCGGCGCGGCCGGGTCCTTCGCGGTAAAGGAACTGACGGCCCAGGACCTCTCCGTCCTTCTTCTCGAGGCAGGACCGGCGATCGGCTCGAAGGATTTCGATCCCTCCCGCAAGAAGCCGGTGCAGAAGGACATCAATATCTGGGAGCGGGCACGCGCCGCGGCTAACGGACAGGCCGTCCAGGCGCGGGCCGTCTTCTTCAAGGAGTGGATGAGCCACTTCTTCGTCAACGATCGCAAGAACCCCTATACCACGCCGGCTGACGCACCATTCCTGTGGATCAGGGGACGCCAGGCTGGCGGCAGGCTGCACACATTCGGCCGGGTTCTCATGCGGTGGAGCGACGATGACTTCAAGCATCGCACCCGGACCGGAGAGGGAGCGGACTGGCCCATTTCCTATTCGGAACTGGATCCTTTCTACGCGGAGGTCGAATCCTATCTCGGCCTCTACGGCCAGCAAGACAATGTTCCTACGCTGCCCGACGGGGTATATGCGAAGCGTTCAAACTTGACGCCGGCGGAAGAGGTGTTCAAATCATCCGTTGAAGGGCGTTGGCCCGAGCGGCATGTTGTCTCCTGGCGCTATATCGCCCCGGAAGCAGAGCGCGTTCCCCGTGCCCTTCGGGATGCGCAGGCAAGCGGCCTGCTGACCATTCGCTACAACGCAGTCGTGCGCCGCATTACGACCGACGACAAGACCGGCCTCGCGACCGGCGCAGAACTCACCGACAGCGCCACCGGGATTACGGAGACGGTGCGTGCCGCCCATGTGGTCGTCTGCGCTTCGCCAATCGAAACCATCAGGCTACTCCTGAATTCACGGGCGCCACGCCACCCTGATGGGCTCGGCAACAGTTCGGGAACACTGGGCCGATATTTCATGGACCAGTTGCCCTGTCTTGCAATCGGGGAGTTCCCTCCGGTTCCGGGATGGACGAAGGACCATTCCGCGCCGCCGGATCCCTTTTATGCAGGATCGGGAGGGATATTCATCCCCCGCTTCGAAGGTTTTGCGAGCGACCATAGCCGAAATAACTTCGCCTTCCAGGGAACCGTTGGCAGAGGGCCTGTCGCAGGCGACACCCCAGGCCGCATGGCGTTCTTCGGATACGGAGAGATGCTGCCGCATGCCGACAACCGGGTGACACTCGACCCACGCAAAGTGGATGGGCTGAATATCCCGGTGCCGCATATTCGCTGCGTCATGAATGACGGAGAACGCGAGCTCCTCGGCCGTCAGGAACAGACATTGATCGAGATGGTTAAGCAGGCGGGTGGAGAGTTGGAATTTATCGGCTCCCCGCTCGGCCTAAGGGAAATGGGTAAGGGCGCGTATCCCGGCTCCGACCCACTCAGCCGCTTCCTTTTCCGCAGAATGTTCCACAGGAGCATGCCTATGGGCGCCGCTATTCACGAAAGCGGCGGTGTGCGGATGGGGGCATCACGCGAAACATCGGTGCTGGATCGGTGGAACCGCAGCTGGGACGTTCCCAATCTGCTCGTCACCGACGCAAGCGCCTTCGCGACAAGTGGTGTTTCAGGGACAACTCTGACCGTGATGGCCTTGACAGTTCGTGCGTGTAGGCAACTGGCATCCGGCCATCGCGTATCATCATGAGCTGTCGGAGGCGATGACAGGTTGTCGATACCGGACCAAAAAGCAAACCCGGGATTTCTGCCGTCAGCCTCGTAAAGCTTTGGCACGGCCGAGCCGCCGCGCGTGGCCAGGCCCTGCGCAAGCGCCAATCTGAAGACCCTCAGGAGGGTGTAGCACCCACCGGGCGTCTGGAGGCGACATAACCTTTGCTGCCATCCATCAAAACGCGGGTATAAGGATGCGCGACGGTTCCGGCGACCAGTTGCGCCTTGGTGGCAATCTCGACGAAGCCGCCGTTCTGCATGATGGCGACGCGGTCGCAGAGATGTGCGACGACCGCCAGGTCATGGCTGACGAGGATGTAGGTCAGCGTCTCCCGATCGCGCAGATCCTTGAGCAAGTTGAGGATTTCCGCCTGGATGGAAACGTCCAAAGCCGAGGTCGGCTCGTCGAGCAGCAGGATCCGCGGTTCCAGGATGAGGGCCCGGGCAATCGCCACGCGCTGCCGCTGTCCGCCGGAAAGCTGGTGCGGGAAGCGATAGCGGAAATTGAGGGGCAGCCCGACGTCCTTGAGCGCCTTTTCGACGCGTTCCTGCCAGTTGTCCTTGCCGTGGATTTCGAGAGGCTCCAGCAATGTCCGCCCGATCGTGTGGCGGGGATGGATGGAGCCGAACGGGTCCTGGAACACCATCTGCTGCTTGGCGAGCTGCGATATGGAGCGCTTCTGGCCGATCGTCTCGCCGTCGATCCGGATGGATCCGGTCCATTGCCTGTTGCGGCCGGCGAGCGCTCCGAGCACCGTGGATTTGCCGCAGCCGCTTTCGCCGACCAGTCCGAATGTCTCGCCCTTCGCAACCTCGAAGGACACATCGTTGACGACACGGATGAGGGTGTCGCCCTGGCCATAGGAAACAGCAAGATGATCGACCTTGATCATGGTCATGGTTCAGTTCTCCAACCAGGCCGGATCGCGGCGCAGGACCTCGAGCCGCTCGCGCGGATGGTCGAGGCTCGGCAGCGCGTTCAACAGGCCGCGGGTATAGGGATGCTGCGCGTCGTCCAGATCGGCCGCCGCGATCGTTTCCACGACGCGGCCCGCATACATGATGATGACGCGGTCGCAGAAGCTGCGCACCAGGTTGAGATCGTGAGAGATGAAGATCAGCCCGAGGTTCCGCTCCGTCACAAGGTCGTCGAGGATCGACAGGACCTGCTGGCGCACGGTCACGTCCAGCGCCGAGGTCGGCTCGTCGGCGATGATCAACGACGGCGAGGCGATCAGCATCATGGAAATCATGATGCGCTGTCCCATGCCGCCGGAAACCTCGTGCGGGTAAAGGTCGAAAACGCGCTGCGGATCGCGGATGTTGACACGCTCCAGCATGGCGAGCGTCCGCTGCCGCGCTTCCTTCCGCGAGACACGCTCATGCAGGATGACGGTCTCCGAGATCTGCTCACCGACAGTCATGACCGGATTGAGTGAATATTTCGGGTCCTGCAGGATCATCGAGATCCGACGGCCGCGTACCGAAAGCATCTGTGCTTCGGGTGCGGTCAACAGGTTGATGTCTTCGAACTGCAGCCTGTCGGCCTTGACGACCGCCTGTGGCGGCTGCAGCCGCATGATCGCGCGCCCGACCGTGCTCTTGCCCGAGCCGGACTCGCCGATGATGCCAACCTTTTCGCGGCCGACACTGAAGGAAACGTTGCGCACGGCGGTGACGACGCCGGACAGCGTCGGGAATTCCACCGACATGTTCTGAACGGTCAGGATGTTTTCCGGCGGTTTAAGCATTGCGGGGATCCAGTATGTCGCGCAGGCCATCGCCGAAGAGATTGAATGCCAGGCTGACGACCAGGATTGCAAGGCCCGGGATCGTCGTCAGCCACCACGCATCGAGAAGATACTTGCGCCCGGCGGCTGCCATGGCACCCCATTCGGCCATCGGCGGCTGGGCGCCAAGGCCGAGAAAGCCGAGGCCGGCGGCGGTGAGGATGATGCTCGACATGTTGAGGGTCAGGCGGACGATGATCGACGGCGCGCAAAGCGGCACGATATGGCGAAGCAGGATGCGGCCCATGCGTGCGCCTTGCAGCTCCGCGGCAACGACGAAGTCGGCATGGCGGAACGTCAGCGTTTCCGCCCGGGCCAGACGGGCGATCGGCGGCCAGATCGTCAGCGCGATGGCGATCACCGCATTTTCGATGCCGGGCCCAAGCGCTGCCGAGAACGCCAGCGCCAGGACGAGGCTGGGGAAGGAAAGAAAGATATCCGTGATGCGCATCAGCACCACATCGATCCAGCCGCCGAGATAACCAGCGCTGGCTCCGATCACGAAGCCGATCGGCGCGACGATGACAGTCACCAGGATGCTGATATAGAGCGTGGTGCGCGCGCCATAGACAACGCGGGTATAGACGTCGCGGCCGAACTCGTCGGTGCCGAACCAGTGGCTCGCCGAGGGCGCCTTCAGCGCCATCGTCAGGTCCTGGCTGTAGGGATCGTAGACCGTCAGCGCAGGTGCCAGTGCGGCAATGATGACGAGGATTATGACCACGGCGAAGCCGGCAAATGCCAGCGGGTTCGCGAGCAGGCTGAGCCATGCCACATAGGCCTTGTGCAGTCTGGCCTGTTTCGTGGAGGTGAAATCCTCGTTGATGAGCCAGTTATGGAGGTCGGTGAAGTAACCGGATTTGGTCATGGGGGTACCGGGGTCCTGGATCATCGGGTTCGGGGATCGATGAAGCGATAGACGATATCGGACAGGAGGTTGATCGCGATCGAGATGATGCCGATCAGGAGCACGCTGCCGAGAACCGCGTTCATGTCCGCGAAGAACAAGGCGGAGGTGAGATACTGGCCGAGGCCCGGCCAGGCGAAGACCGTCTCGATAAGGACGGTGCCGTCGAGCAGCCCGCAATAGGCGAGCGCTACGACCGTGAGCAGCTGGACCCTGATGTTGCGGAAAGCGTGGCGCCAGATGATCGGCCGCTTGCCGAGGCCTTTGGCGCGTGCCGTCAGGATATATTCCTGCCTGAGCTGTTCGAGCATGAAGCTGCGGCTCATGCGGCTGAGATAGGCCATCGCCGCATAACCGAGGATGAGCGCGGGCGCGATGACGTGGTGGAGCGCGCTCCAGAACACCTCCCATTCCCCGGCGAGAATCGCATCGACGATCAGCGAATTGGTCGGCCCTTCGACCAGCCCCTCGTTATAGATGTCGATGCGGCCGCCGGCGGGAATGACGCCGAGATTGGCATAGAATATCAGGATCACCGTCGTGCCGATCCAGAAGATCGGCGTGGAATGCCCGAGCAGGCCGACGATGCGGGCGACATGATCGACCCAGGTGCCCTTGCGCACGGCGGACAGGATGCCGAGGGGAACGCCGAACCCTGCGCCGATGATCGTCGCGAGCGTGGCGAGCTCCAGGGTCGCCGGGAATACCCGGGCGAGATCGCTCGCCACCTGGTTCTTGGTGACGTGCGACTGGCCGAAGTCCAGTCGCACGATATCGGCAAGATAAGACCCAAACTGCACATAGATGGGCCTGTCCAACCCCATCTCCTTGTAGACGCGATCATAGGCCGCCTGATCCGCCTGGTCGCCGACTACGGCAATGACCGGGTCCGCCGGGATCATCCGGCCGACGACGAAGGTGATGATCAGGAGGCCAAGCAGCGTCGTCGCGATCACCGCGAGCGAGGTGGCCAGTTTACGCCCGGCGGACAGCAGCTTTCTGCTGCCCGCGCGTCGCGTTTCGGTGGTCTGTGAAATGCTCACTTGTGCAGTTCCTCGAAGAGGCGATCAATTGCCCTTGTTGACCGTGTCCCAGCGGGTCAGCCAGGTGGAATGGCCGATATAGCCCTTCACCTCGTTGCGTACCGCCTTGGCGTCGGTGCGCTGGAACGACGTGACCAAGGCCGGCGACGAAGCGAGATAGGCCTCGTTGATCTTGGTGTAGAGGTCGGCGCGCTTCGACTGGTCGGTCTCGTGCGCGGCGGCGGTGACCATCTGCTGGATTTCCTTGGGAACATCCCAGGCAGTCCGCCAGGCGTTCAGGCCGACAAGCTTGGCCTCGTCGGAATTGTTGGCGTTGGTCGCATAGGATTGGAGAACCGCATGCGGGTCGGGCAGGCGATCGCCGGAGCGTGCCGAAAAGACCTCGAACTGGCGGTTGCGGAACTTGCCGATATGGTCGCCGCCCTGCAGGTCGAGCTTGATGCCGGCCTTGGCGGCATTGGCCTGAAGCGACTGGGCGACTTCGTATTCGGGCGTCACCGGCGTCGCGTAATAGACCTTGGAAAAGCCGTTCGGATAGCCCGCTTCGGCAAGAAGCTGCTTGGCCTTTTCGATATCAAGCTTGTACGGATTCTTATCGACCGCACCCGGCAGACCGCCCGGCACGATCGTCTGCTGCTTGATGCCGTAATATTTCATGACGGTGCCGGCGAGGCCGTCATAGTCGATCAGATAGCGGAATGCCTCGCGCACCTTCGGCTTCGAAAGAATTTCGTCCTTCTGGTTCAGGGCCAGATAGTAGAAGCCGAAGCCGGGGGTCTTCTGGATCGTCACCTTGCCGCCGGTTTCAAGCGCGCCGAGGTCGGTGGACGAAAGCCGCGTTGCCACGTCGGCATCGCCGGCATCGATCTGCAGACGCTGGGCGGACGATTCAGGGATATGACGCAGCAGCACGCGGCGCATCTTGGGTTCGCCCTGCCAGTAGTCCTTGAAAGCTTCGGCGATGATCAACTCGTTGACGCGCCACGTCCGCAGCGTATAGGGGCCGGAGCCCGCGTCGGCGGTCTGCAGGAATTCCCTGCCCATATCGCCGCCCTTGTCCTTGTCGGCAAGGAACTTGCTGTCCAGGATCGAGGTGGAGAAGCTGGCGAGCGAATAGAGGATGAGGTTCGAATTCCAGACCTCCGGGGTTTCGACAACGACGGTCGAACCGTCCGTTGCACGAATGAGCTTCTCGACGTTATCGGCCGTAAAGCCCCATTGACGAAGGTCCGTCGATGGCGCGAGGCCGAGCTTCACCAGCCGGCGCAGCGACCATTCGACATCCTTTGCCGTCAGCGGGTTGCCGGAGTGGAATTTGACGCCCGAGCGAACCTTGAAGGTGAAGGTCTTGCCATCCGGCGAAATCGTCCAGCTCTCGGCGAGGCCCGGCTGCGGCTTCGAAATGTTGTCGGCCGGCAGGACGATCAGCCGCTCGTAAAGATTGGCGACAATCTCCGCGGCCTCCAGCTGATTGATCTCGTTGGGGTCAAGTCCGCGCAGGGACGAGGTGTCCATGGCAACGACCAGTTGATCCTTCGGCGTCGCTGCCGAAGCGAGGCTTGGCGCAACCCATGACAGGGCGGCAATGCTGGAAAGCAGAATGACGTGGCGTCTGAGCATAGAAAATCCTCCTCCGGGCTCCTCAAATCGCATCGACGACAGATTTTCGTATCGACATAGATCTGAAGTCTGGTATATCAGATCCCACACTCTCACAGCCCCGTCAACGGATTTCGCGAAAAATGATTCCTGAGCCAACCGGAAGCCCACGGTCCGAAGCGTTTGCGAAGATCGATCCGAAATTTCAGATGACGGTGCGGGATCACGTCCATCGCACCCTGCGCGCTGCCATTCTCGCCGGCCGATTCGCGACGGGGGAAAAGGTCAACGAGCGCAGCCTCGCCGAGCAGTTCGGCGTCAGCACGACGCCGGTCAAGGAGGCCCTTCGCCAGCTCGAGACGGAAGGTTTGGTCGAGGCGTTGCCCCGGCGCGGCGTCATCATCCGGTTCGACATGAGCTGGGCCGAGGAGATGATTCTCGCCCGCGCGGCGCTCGAATCGATGATCGCGCATCTGGCCGCGAAGCGCATCGGCAAGCCGGCCGGCGCCGAGCTGACGGCAATCGCCGACCTGATGGCCAAGGCGACGACCTCCGCGGATGCGGACAGCCTTATTTCCCTCAACGAGCAATTCCACGAGCACATTCACCGCAGTTCCCGCTGCGGCTATCTGGCGAAATTGATCGAGCGGCAGCAATTCTACGACGCCAGCATCCGCCGCGTCATCCACATGGATCTCGCGGAGCGCCAGAAGGCGCTCGAAGAGCACACCGCCATCGCCAGGGCCATCGTTACGGGTGATGCGGATCTCGCCGAGCGGCAGATGCGCAATCATGTCGTGCGCTCCGGCGAAACCTATCTGAACATCGTTTTCGGCAACAAAAAGGATATTGGGCGTGAATGACAGGCTGCAGACTGTAAGAAAGGCGCTGACCGGCATTTCCGGTGTTCCGGTGACGCCTTACCGGCAAGACGGGACTGTCGACGTCGAAAAGCTCGACGCGCTGATCAGGCGTCTGGCAGCCGCCAAGGTGCACAACCTGATGGCGGCCGGAAATACGGGCGAGTTCTTCACGCTGACCATGGACGAAGTCCGCACGGTACATGCCGCTACCATCAAGGCCGCCGACGGCAAGTCGCTGGTAAGCGCTGCCGTCGGTCGTTCGCTGACCGAGGCCAAGGCGCTTGCCAAGGCTGCGATTGCCGAGGGTGCGGATGCGATCATGGGGCACCATCCCATGGACCCGTTTGCCGGGCCGTCCTATCAGGCCGCCTATTTCCTGGAACTGGCCGATTTCTGCAGCGTACCGGTCATCGCATATGTGCGCAGCGACGGCCTTTCGGTCGAGGATTTCCGCAAACTCGCCCTGCATCCGAACATTGCCGGCATCAAGTTCGCCTCGTCGAACCTGATGCTGCTTGCCGAAATCATCCGTGCCACCCATGACGCTCCGGCGATCTGGGTCTGCGGTCTGGCGGAAGGCTGGGCGCCGGCGTTCTACGCCATGGGCGCCAAGGGTTTCACGTCGGGCCTGGTCAACGTCTTCCCCGAACGCTCGCACGCGATCCATCGGGCGCTGGAGGCCGGCAATTATGCGACGGCGCGTGAACTGATCGACGCCATTGCCGGCTTCGAGACGCTGCGCACCAAATACAACAACGGCGCCAACGTGACGGTCGTGAAGGAAGCTCTCGGCATGCTTGGCACCGAAGTCGGACCGGTTCGCGTTCCGGGCGTCGTCGCTCTCAACGAGGACGAGCGGCGGATCCTGCGCGGCATTGTCGATCGCGTCAAAACCGAAACGCCCGCCGCCTGAGGAGAAAACCAGAGTGCACATCACCGGGATAAAGACCTACATGCAGCGCGTGGACGACCGTCCCCGCCTGCTTCTCAAGATCGAGACCAGCGAAGGCATCTCCGGCTGGGGCGAATGTTACAATCACGGCCCGGACTGGGCGTTGCCACCGCTTTTCGACTACCTCCTCCATCAGATCGAGGGAGAAGACCCGCGCCGGGTGGAGTTCCTCGTCCTGAAACTCAACCAACAATGCCGGTTTCCTCCCGGAGCCCTGGGCCTTGCCGCGATTTCCGCGATCGATCACGCATTGTGGGATATCGCCGGCAAGGCCGCGGGCCTGCCGGTCTACATGCTGCTGGGCGGCAATGTGCGTGACCGCGTCCGCGTCTATTGCGGCGTCTATACCGCCCCGGATCCGCAGGACGCGCTCGAGCAGACGCTCCGGCTCAACGAAGATTTCGGCTATACCGCGTTCAAGCTGAGCCCTTATCGCCGCGATCTTCACAACAGCCGCTGGGGCGAACTGGTGAAGGAGACGGGCGACTATTTTGGCAGGATCCGCGAGATCACCCCCTCGCATTTCGAATTTGCCTTCGACGCACATGCCAAGATCTACGAACCCTACCAGGCCGTGCAGCTGGCCGCCGCGATCGCACCATACGACCCGCTCTTCTACGAGGAACCGATCCGGCCAGAACATATTCCCGCATGGACGGAGCTGAAGTCGAAAGTCACCGTGCCGCTGGCTACCGGCGAATCCTTGTACAACCGCTTCGAATTCCTGTCGCTGCTTTCCGCCCGCGGCGCCGACATCATCCAGCCGGACATCTGCGTCGTCGGCGGCGTTACCGAGATGCGCCGTATCGCAGCGATCGCGGAAGCGCATTACGTGACCGTCGCGCCCCACAACCCGATGGGCCCGCTCGCAACTGCCGTAAACATCCATTTCTGCGCCGCACAGCCGAACTTCAAGATCCTGGAGTTCAAACCGCATATACATGCGCCCTGGGCGCTCGACCCCTATATGCCGGTGGACGGATACATGAACCTGCGTCCGGATCGCCCGGGCTGGGGTATCGAGATCGACGAGAAGGTGCTGGAGACGGAAGACTACGTGCATTGGGAGCGGAAAGTCACCCGCAAGCCGGATGGCTCGACCGCCTATCCGTGAAACCGAGCCTGGCCAAAGCGCAAAGCCCACCGCTCCATCCGCTGGGCCGGGCCCCATGTTCACGACCTCGCTCCGCCATCGCGTCGCCCAGGCCTCGAAGTTCGCCGCGCTTGGTATGCGTGGGCGGCACGGCGTTCAAGAGCGCCTGGTTGTAGCTGTGGCTCGGCCGCTTCAGCACGTCATCCACCGACCAAAGCAGTCACCTATGACTATAAGGAAGATCGGGTGACGATAGAACCGGATCGGCATCAGTCCGCGCCGTCAGTGCCGTCTGCGGATGACAGGGCGAGGACCTCTCTCCAACACGCACGCGAACGCCAAAACGGCACTTGACCTTCCCATAGTCGGAAGGGGCACTCTTCGTAGAAAAGAGTTGGGCATCCGGAATGCCGTGGCTGCGCTTCTGTGATCCATGCTTGATGAAGATCAAAGCGGGTGTGTCGAGGACCCGTAAATTGTCCATAGGGCAGAAACAGGCTGAGCAAAATGGACTCGCGGAAGCGGAAACCACTGATCTGGAGGATATGCGTCACGCTGATCGCTGTCGCTATTCTCTTCAGTGCGCCTGCTTCCCATGCCACCCTCCAGCCGTGCTCGACGGAATACAGCGCATCCATCGATCACCCTCACCAAGGCGATCATCATTCAAAGCCAAAGATAGCCCTTGGTGATGAGGCCTGTTGCAGCGGCATCTGTACCCTCTGCCTACTGATCCTTCCGTCACCGACGACCACGTCGTCGGACATGGCGATCCTTGTTGCCCGTATTTTCGATCTCCAGGATCACCTTGCCGGTAGGGCTCCCTCACCGGGGTTCAAGCCTCCGCGATCCGCTGCCTGATGTCGCGCCCGCCTGTCAGCGGGCCAATTCCGTCATCAGCACTGTCGGCATGCCGACATAGATCGAGAGGCATATCATGTATCGCCGTCAATTCCTGAAGACGCTCGCCGTGAGTGCGGCAGTCGTCTCGCCTATCCTCAATTCCACCCGTGGACTTGCAAATCCCGCCCTGACTGATCTCGTCATCGGAAAGCGAACCCTGGACGTCAACGGCAAGGCTGCATCCGTCTTCGGACTGGCCGACCGCGGCGGCAAGCCCGGCCTCGTGCTGGATGCGGGCACGGACTTCAACATCCGCCTCCTCAACGAGACATCCGAGGACACCCTCATCCATTGGCATGGCCTGACGCCGCCGTGGAACATGGATGGCGTACCGGACAATCCGGCCGCCTTGCTGACTGGCGGGGAAACACGGGACTACACGTTTCCCGTCGGCCCTGGCGGCACCCATTGGATGCACGCCCACACGCTGCAGGAACAGAGCCTGCTTGCCGCGCCGCTGATTGTCCGCACGGTGGAAGACCGCGCCCGTGACGAACAGGAGGTGGTGATCCTGCTGCACGATTTCTCGTTCAAGTCTCCGGAGGAGCTGCTTGAAGGACTAAAGGGCCGCGGCTCGCGACATGGCGGCATGCAGTCGGGCCACCAGGGCATGATGCAGACGATGACGAACATGCAGGGACATCGGATGCCGATGACCGGCATGTCGACGATGAGCATGCCGATGGCGGGGATGTCCGCCATGGACCTCAACGACATCGAATACGATGCCTATCTCGCGAATGACCGAACCCTGGATGATCCGGAGGTCGTCAGTATCGAGAAAGGCGGCCGGGTACGCCTGCGCATCATCAACGGAGCGACCGCGACGGCCTTCACCATCGATACCGGACGCATTGTCGGCAGTCTGATTGCCGTGGACGGTATCGACATCGAGCCCATACCAGCCGGCCGGCTCCCGATCTCGATGGGTCAGCGCCTCGACATCCGGTTGGAGCTTCCCGCTGGCCCCGGCTCTTACCCCATCCTCGCGCTTCGCGAAGGTGCGAAGGAACAGACCGGCATCATCCTCGCGACCAAGGATGCAGCCGTTGGAAAGATCGGTTCAACGGCGTCGGCGACCAGTCCTGTTCTCGATCTGGGTCTGGAGCAGCAGCTTCGGGCTGCAACACCTCTCACCGCCCGGTCACCTGACCATCAGTACGTCATCACACTGGCGGGTGACATGGCCGCGTACACCTGGGGCATCGACCCGCCCGCGCCACTGGACGTTTCCAAAGACAAGCGGGTACGCCTCACGATGCGGAACATGTCGATGATGGCGCACCCTATGCACCTGCATGGGCATCATTTCCAGGTCGTCGGCGTCAATGGCCGGCAATTCCGCGGAGCCGTCCGCGATACCGTCCTGCTGACGCCGATGGCCGAGGTTGTGGTGGAGTTCGATACTGTCAATCCCGGACGTTGGCCGCTTCACTGCCACCATCTGTACCACATGGCCACGGGCATGATGACTTACATCGCCTACGACGGCGCGATCTGATCAGGAGACCGACATGGCACACGACCATCATGAACATGCCCACCACGATCACGATCATCAGCACGAAACGAGCAAGACCGAGCCTGCGAAGGCTCCGTCCCAGGCTCCTGCCGGAGAAAGGATCGTCTACACCTGCCCGATGCACCCGCAGGTCAGGCAGATCGGACCGGGCAATTGCCCGATCTGCGGCATGACGCTCGAACCCGAGACACCTGCTGCTGTGTCCGGGCCGAGCGCGGAACTGGTCGACATGCAGCGCCGCTTCTGGATCGGACTGGCGCTTTCCTTTCCGGTGCTTGCGCTGGAAATGGGTGGCCATCTGACGAACCTGCACATGCTGCTCGGCCCACAAACCTCCAACTGGATTCAGATGGCTCTGGCGACGCCTGTGGTCCTCTGGGCGGGCGGGCCATTCTTCGAGCGCGGCTGGCAGTCACTGGTCAGCCGCCATCTCAACATGTTCACGCTCATTGCCATGGGTACGGGCGTCGCCTGGATTTACAGCGTCGTCGCGACGCTCGTGCCTGGCGTCTTCCCAGAGACGTTCCGCTCCGCCGAAGGCGCGGTTGCCGTCTATTTCGAAGCCGCTGCCGTGATTACCGTCCTGGTGCTGCTTGGGCAGGTCCTGGAGTTGCGAGCCCGAGAACAGACGGGCGGTGCAATCCGTGCGCTCATGGACCTGGCTCCCAAAATGGCGCGCCGCGTGAAGGCCGATGGCACGGACGAGGATATCGGTCTCGACGCCGTGGTCGTGGGAGACAGGCTGCGCGTCCGTCCGGGCGAAAAAGTCCCCGTCGATGGCACCCTTCTCGAAGGACGAAGCTCCGTCGATGAGTCCATGATCACAGGGGAATCCATGCCCGTGACCAAGGAAGTCGGGTCCAAGCTCATCGGCGGGACGATGAACCAGACCGGCGGCTTCGTCATGGAGGCCGGAAAGGTCGGCCGCGATACGATGCTATCGCGGATCGTCCGAATGGTCGCGGAGGCGCAGAGATCCCGTGCCCCCATCCAGCGACTGGCGGACGAGGTGTCCGGCTGGTTCGTTCCCGCGGTGATCGCGATCGCCATCATATCCTTCATCACCTGGATGATGATTGGTCCGGAGCCCCGGTTCGCCCATGGCCTTGTCGCGGCCGTCGCCGTCCTGATTATCGCCTGCCCTTGCGCCCTCGGGCTGGCGACCCCGATGTCCGTCATGGTCGGCGTCGGCCGTGGTGCGAGACTTGGCGTGCTGATCAAGAATGCCGAAGCCCTGGAGCGCTTCGAGAAGATCGATACGCTTGTCGTCGACAAGACCGGCACCTTGACCGAGGGACGCCCGAAGGTCACCGCAATCGCACCGCGCGAAGGTATTTCCGAAACCGAATTGCTCCGGCTCGCAGCAACCCTGGAACGGTCAAGCGAGCATCCGTTGGCGCTTGCCATCGTCAATGCCGCGAATGAACGTAACGTTCCTCTCGGCGATGCCCAGGATTTCGATAGCCCGATCGGCAAGGGCGTGAAGGGTACCGTCGAGGGCAGAAAGCTGATCCTGGGCAGCCACCGGATCATGGGCGAGGCTCATGTTGACGTCTCCACCATGGCAGCCAAGGCCGAGGAACTGCGGAACGACGGGGCGACCGTGATTTTCATGGCCGATGATGGTATACTGGCCGGTCTCTTTGCCATTGCCGATCCCATCAAGGCAACGACACCGGAAGCCGTGCGGCAGCTCGTCGCCGAAGGCGTACGGGTGGTGATGCTGACGGGCGACAACAAGACGACTGCCCAGGCCGTGGCCCGCAAGCTCGGCATTACCGAGATCGAGGCGGAGGTTCTTCCCGAAGACAAGAGCAAGATCGTCGCCCGCCTCCGCGCCGAAGGCAGGATCGTCGCGATGGCGGGAGACGGCGTCAACGACGCCCCAGCGCTTGCCGCCGCCGATGTCGGGATCGCCATGGGCACCGGTACCGACGTGGCCATCGAGAGCGCAGGCGTCACGCTCCTGAAGGGCGACCTCCAAGGCATCGCACGCGCCCGGCAGTTGAGCCGCACGACGATGCGGAACATCCGCCAGAACCTCTTCTTCGCCTTCATTTATAACGCAGCGGGCGTCCCTGTCGCAGCGGGCCTTCTCTATCCCGCCTTCGGCGTCCTGCTGTCGCCCATCATCGCCGCTGCCGCTATGGCGCTCTCTTCCGTCAGCGTCATCGGTAATTCCCTCAGGCTCAGGAGCATCAACCTATGACCTCGTCCCGCGCATGGCTCCTCATGGCAGCCTCGCTCGCCGTCATCGTCGTCTTCTTCATCCTTCGCGAACACTGGACACATGCCCTCGGTCTCGCGCCATATCTCCTCCTGCTCGCCTGCCCGCTCATGCACCTCTTCCACGGCCACGGCGAGCATCAAGGGCACGACCACAAGGATCGCACCCCATAACCATGCCGGCGACCCGACGAAGAAAACCCCCAGCCGCAGTTCAGCCTATGGCGGCGCGGGGCGCTTATTCTCCTCTCACCCCCTGCTCCGAGTGGCACGGTCTTGATACCCAAAGCAGGCTCAGCTCCGAAATAGCGGCAAGCGCACGATGATCCTCGCTCCACGGACTGGAGCATCGTCGATCGCCAATGTTCCGGCATGCGCCTCCACCAAATTGCGGGCCACTGCAAGGCCAAGGCCCGCTCCACCGGTCTTGCGGGCGCGTGATGTTTCGAGCCGCACGAACGGCTCAATCAGGATTTCTCGCTGATCGACCGGAATGCCGGGCCCCTCATCGTCAATCGTCAGCTTCAGCCATTCGCCTTCAACACTGAGCCTGAGATGCGCCGCGCCGCCATATTTCAGTGCGTTGTCGATCAGGTTCGCGAAAATGCGCCTGAGTGCCAGGCGGTCGCCTATCAGAAGTGCGGTCTCGGCTGCGGTATCCGGTTCCGTCTCGACTGGAAGAACAGCCAAGGTGACGCGCCCTCCGGCTGCCAGGCGGTCGGCAACCTCGGCCTCCAGCAACGGCACGATGTCGAATAGCTCCTCATCCAATGCGCCGACTCCAGCGCGACCGGCAAGCATTGCGTTGTCGAGCAGTTCGATCATGTCGTTTATGTCGGCCACGGCTTTCTCCCGCACCCCTTCGTCCGGAATATGTTCCAGCCGCAGCCGCAGCCGCGTCGCAAAGGTCCGCACGTCGTGCTGTATGCCGCCAATCAGTGCAAGCCTTGCCCTGACGATCGCATGAAGCCGTGTCTGCAGCCGCTCAAAAGCTATGATCAGTGCTCGCGTTTCTGGTGCGGCGCCTTTCAGCTTCGGCAAAGGAACCGGAGTGTCGGTCGGATCGATCCGGTCGACGGCTGCGGCCAACCGCGTCAGCGGGCGGATCTCGCGATGGAGGGCGATCATGGCCACGACTCCGAAAAGTGTGCCGATGAGGCCGGCGCCGAGCCCCACCGGCAAGCCGAACCACGTGACGATGAAAGGCGTGCGAGTCTCCATGACCAACACCCGCCCCGGCGAAAGCCGGACACGGAACTGGATGGGGTTCACCACGCCCCTGAAGAAAAGCGGCCGCCTTATCCGGCGCCCCGGCGTGAGGAGGCGGATCGAAAGAAGATCCTCACCCAGCACCTCGCGATAGATCCGATATTCGGTATTGTCCCATAGATCGGCAGTCTCTCCGGGCGGCAAGTCGGTCCCGGTGATCCGCAGATCAAGGATCGGTGAACTCGCGGCATCGATCAGCAAGGGCCACCGATCCTCCGGCTCACTCTTCAGGAGAGTGGCAATTGCTGCGACTTGCCCGGGCGGAGGATTGGAAGCCGTTCGGCCGAGGCCATTCGCCAGATAATAAAAGGAGATCAGCGCGACCCACAGGGCCAGCAAGCCGGCGCCGCCAATCGCGATCAACCTGCGAGAAAGGCTTAAGCGCAACATCACGTCACCTGGCGCACCGGCACCGTCAGCAGGTAACCTCCATTGCGAACCGTACTGATGAGATTGCTGCCGGGACTTGCCGCATCCAGTTTCCTGCGCAGCCGCGAGACGAGCAGGTCGACCGTCCGGTCGAAAGGATCGGCCGTGCGGCCATGAGTCCAGTCGAGGATCTGGTCGCGCGAAAGCACCCGGCGCGGCCTCAGCACGAAACAGGAGAGAAGCTCGAATTCGCCGCTCGTCAGCGGCACCGGCCCGCCGGGTTCCGCTTCAAGCTGTCGCGCGTCGAGATCGGCGACGAAACGGTCGAAGGCGAAACGCCGGCTCGACGGCTGGAAGGGTTGCGGCGAAGCCCGTCGTAAAAGCGCCCGGACGCGCGCCAGAAGCTCGCGTGGCCCGAAGGGCTTGACGAGATAGTCGTCGGCACCGAGTTCCAGACCCACGACACGATCGGTCTCGTCGCTTTTCGCCGTCAACATCAAAATCGGCAGCGGTCGTGCGGCGCGAACGCGACGGCAAACCGAAAGGCCGTCCTCGCCGGGCATCATAAGGTCGAGGATCATCAGGTCGGGCTCGCGGCGGCGGAAGATTTCATCCATGGCGCGGGCATCCTCCGCCATCTCCACGGCGTAATCCTCCCGCGACAGGAAATCGCCGACGAGTTGCCTTATTTCGGCGTCGTCATCGACAATCAGAATGGTGGCGACGGGTCGGTTCATGTCGAAACCATGGCGAAGCGGTCTCACGAAATCAAGCTGCGCGGGACCGCCGATACAAAATGCTACACGCGAACAACAAAAGCTTACGTTTTGAGAACTGCACGACAAAACCCGCATACATCAGCAGACCATTCTTACCCTCGCATCACCGGCCGATTCCCTGCGACCAATGATGTGACGACCCAAACCATACGAGGATGGAAAGATGACCAAGACACTCGCCGCCTGCCTGCTTGCCAGCACTTTCGCGCTTCTTTCGGTCGGTCAGGCGAACGCCTGGACACGTGAGGGTTCGGCGAGCGGCCCGCGCGGAACCGCCTCTGTGCATGCGAACGGCAGTTGTGCGTCCGGCTCCTGCTCGCGCAGCATCACCCGCACCGGCCCCTATGGCTACAGCACGTCGCGCAGCGGCTCGGCCTCCTGCGACGGCGGCACCTGCACCGGTTCGCGCACCACAACCGGTCCGCGCGGCAATACCGTTACCCGCTCAGGCAGTTTCCAACGTTACTGACTTGAGCCGGGCGCCCGGCGGCTTGTCAACCCCTAGCCAACCCCTGGCTCAGGCCGCCGGGCGTTCCTGCTGAACAAACGAGGTTCTTCCATGTTCCAGAGCATCGTCGATCCATCCGTGCGCGGCGGTATCCTAGTCGTCGCGGCATCCTTCATGCTGCTCGAATACCTCATCGGCCGGTTGGCGCGGCACGATACCCATGACCTGAAGGAATCCGCCGCCTCCTTCGGTGTCGCATTCATTCACAGCATTCTCCGCCCCGTGGAAGCCGCAATCGTCGCCACGCCTTTCATGCTCGCGTATCGGTACCGCCTGATCGATATCGACATCACCGGTGTCGCGGGGGCTCTAGCGCTCTTCCTCGCCGTCGATTTCGTCTATTACTGGCACCATCGCGCCTCACATCATATCCGCTGGCTCTGGGCGACCCATGCCGTCCATCATTCTCCGACGAAGCTCAACCTGACGGCTGCGATCCGGCTCGGCTGGACGGGGAGCATTTCCGGCAACTTCCTCTTCTTCCTGCCGCTTGCCTTTGTCGGGTTTCATCCGTTCGGGATCGTCGTCATGATGGGACTCAATCTCGCCTATCAGTTCTTCATTCATACCGAGCTTTCGCCCCGCCTCGGGCCGCTCGAATGGGTGCTGAACACACCGGCGCATCACCGCGTTCATCACGCTTCCAATCCCGGCTGCCTCGATAAGAATTTCGGCGGCATCCTGATCGTCTTCGATCGCCTGTTCGGCACATTCGCGGAAGCGCCGGCGACCGAACCGCTGCGTTATGGCCTGCGTGGCCGCCTCGCATCGGTCCATCCCGGCCGGATCGCTCTCGGCGAATGGGCGATGCTCTGGCGGGATTTCTGCCGGGCGCCGAATATAAGCAGGAAGCTCCGCGTGCTTTTCGGACCGGTTGGCCCTTCGCCCAGCATCTCGCCCAAACCTCCGCCGGCCGTCAATGACAGCCTGCCGTCCGCAACCAGTCCCATCACCAAAACCGAAGGACTATCCCGATGATCCGAAAGATCCTGTTCGCCCCCACGCTTTTCGCCCTGTTCATCGCGACACTTGCCGGTACAGCATCCGCCCAGACGCAAGTCTCGCCAGAGATGCGCCAGAAGGCGATTGCGGTTGCACGCGCCTGCCGCGCTGATCTCAAGACCTATTGTGACGGTGTCGATAGGGGCGAAGGCCGTATCGCCGCCTGCCTTAGACAGAACGCCGACAAGCTTTCCTCGCCCTGTCGCACGACGCTCGCAGACGTGGCGCAGCGCTGACCAAACGCTCGGAAAGGAAGAACCATGTTCAGGAAACTGCTTCTCGCGCTGGCCATGCTGGCGGGCATGTCATCCGTCGCCGCGGCTGCCACAGTTGCGGTCGCAACCGGCGACGTCAACCTGAGGGCCGGGCCATCGACCGTCTATCCCGTCGTGACCGTCGTGCCGGCCGGCGCCCGCATCACGACCTTTGGATGCGTCGCAGGGTACAGCTGGTGCGATATCTCGCTCGGCGTTTATCGGGGTTGGGTATCGGCAAACTACATCCAGGTCGTTTATCGCGGCGCGCCGGTCGTGCTGACGCCGGTCGTTGCACCCCGTATCGGCGTCGTCGTGGTCGGCTATAACCGCGCCTACTGGGATCGCTATTACGTCCGCTATCCCTGGCATCATACCTGGCGCGATTACCCGTCGGCCGCGGCGCCACGTGTGAATTCGTTCGACCGGTCGGTGGAATGCGCAAATGGAGCCTGCACCGCCACCCGATCGACTACCGGCATCTATGGCGGCTCAGCCACCCATACCCGCACCTGCAGCGGTGGCGAATGCGCAGCGACACGCGAGGTCGTCGGTCCCCGCGGCAATACGACATCGCGGGTCCGCAATTGCAGCCGGCCCAATCAGTCCTGCTCCGTTACACGCACCGGCCCGCGTGGCGCCTCTCGCACCCGCGTGTTGACACGTTAAGAGGGAGGCGATGCAATCCCGATCCGACAGGGGCGTCGCAAGCGGCGATCGACGCTCTCATCGCCAACGCCGTCGGCCTAAGGCCGGATCAACCGGCTCAAGACCCTCGGGCGTGCGTTTCACGGCAGTGCAGCTCCCACATTGGTGGGGCACGAATGCTCCCGCCGCGCAACACCAGCTGAGCACCCCTTCCTCGCCAAAACCTCCAGGCACCGTCGTGCGCCAGCTCACGACGCGGTTCCGGCGAAATGGCAGGCCGTCTGGTGCCCGCGGCGATCTTGCGACGCGTGCGGGCCGAGCATCGGCACCTGCTCGGAGCAGATCTGCTGCGCTATCGGACAGCGGGTTCGGAAACGGCAGCCGGACGGCGGATCAATCGGGCTTGGAATATCGCCCTGCAATACGATGCGCACCTTCTTCGCTGCGCTGATATCCGGGTCGGGAATCGCCGATAGCAGTGCTTGCGTATAGGGGTGTCTCGGTGTGTTCAGGATGTCAGCAGTCTCGCCGATCTCGACAATCCGCCCCAGGTACATGACCGCGATCCGATCGCTGACATAGCCGACGGCGGCCAGGTTGTGAGCAACGAAGACATAGGTCAGGCCAAGTTCCCGACGCAGATCGCCCATCAGGTTGAGAATCTGGGATTGCACCGAGACATCCAGGGCCGATATCGGCTCGTCCGCGACCACAAGGCGCGGGCGCAGTACCAGCGCGCGCGCGATGCCGATCCGTTGCCGCTGACCGCCGGAAAATTCATGTGGGAACCGCTCCATGGCGTCGGGAGGCAACCCTACCTTTTCCAACATTTCTCGGATCAGCGCGTCACGTTCCGCCCGGCCCATGCCACCCCGGGCAACAAGTCCTTCGCCGATAATGCTCCGCACGCGCATGCGTGGGTCGAGGGAGTCATTGGGATCCTGGAATATATACTGCATCTGATGGCGGATGGATTGACGTGCGCGTCCGCTCAATGCGGCGACGTCCTCACCAGCAAAGATTACTTTGCCCCGGCTGGCTTGATGCAATCCGACGATCAGATGCGCCGTGGTCGATTTGCCGCAACCCGATTCGCCCACCAGGCCAAGCGTCTCGCCCTCGTAGACGTCAAGATTCAGCCCGTCCACCGCCTGAACGACCTTGCCGGGGCCGCTCGGGAAATGTTTGGTCAGGTCGTGTAGCGTCAATAGCGGCTCAGTCATCTGCGCTTCCCATCACTTCTGGAGCGCCGCTCTGCCGTCCTTCGGCCAGCCAGCAGGCGGTGCTTTGCGCGCCGACTACAAAATGCGGCGGCGCCTCTGTCTGACAACGATCGAAGGCCTGTGTGCAGCGGTTCGCGAACCGACAGCCCTGCGGCCAGGCCTTCGCACTCGGCACGATCCCGGGGATCGAGTTCAGCCTTTTTTCCCTGCTCATTCCAAGCCGCGGAATGCAGTCCATCAGTCCTCGCGTATACGGATGCTGCGGTGCGGCCATGACGGCAGCGACCGGCCCCGCTTCGACGACCTGGCCACCGTACATGACCACGACGTCGTCGCATATCTCCGCGACGACGCCGAAGTCATGGGTAATGAACATCACCGCCATTCCCAGTTCGTCGCGCAGCCGCGCGATCAGCTCGAGGATCTGCGCCTGGATCGTCACGTCGAGAGCGGTTGTCGGTTCGTCCGCGATCAGCAGTGCTGGATTGCAGGTGAGCGCCATGGCGATCATGATCCGCTGGCGCATGCCGCCGGACAGCTGATGCGGAAAGTCATCGACGCGCCGATCCGGAGATGGAATGCCAACAAGCCGCATCAACTCGACCGCTCGGCTGCGCGCCTCGCGCCGGCTGATCCTTTGGTGAAGGCGGATGTTCTCGATAATCTGCGCGCCCACGGTCAGAACGGGGTTCAGCGAGGTCATCGGCTCCTGAAAGATCATTGCGATCTCATTGCCCCGCAGGTTGCGCAGGCTGCGCTCGTCCTCCAAGGCCAGGTCGCGGCCGCGGAACAGGATCCGGCTGCCGGATTCTATCCGGCCCGGATGCTGGATCAACCCCATGATCGACGCTCCGGTAACGCTCTTGCCGGATCCCGATTCGCCGACCACGCCCAGAATGCGGCCTGCGCCGATGGACAGGCTGACCCCGTCCACCGCGCGCGTCGCCGCCCCGGGCGTATAGAAATAGGTGCGCAGGTTCTCGACCTGCAAAAGCATCGGCGCCGCGACCATCACGCGACTTCCAGATGTTCCGGCGGGTGCAGATCCTGCCAGGGAAAGGCCAGTTCGAACTGGCGCGCCGCCCGCAGGACGAGCGCCTCGTCATTCGGGCGGCCGATGATCTGAAGGCCGACCGGGAGGCCGTCGACGAAACCGCAGGGCACGCTGGCGGCACAGCAGCCCGCGAAGTTGACCGGCAGCGTGTAGGATACAAGTGCCGGGATACGCTTGGTCATGTTGTCCGTTTCGATGACCGGGGCGGTGATCCCGATGGTCGGGGCCAGCAGCAGATCATGGTCGCCGAACGCCTCATTCACACTACGGACAAATCGGGCGCGACGCAAAATCGCGCGCGAATACTCAGTCCCGGATATGCCCGCGGCCCATTCGAAGCGGGTCTTCGCATAGGGTGTAAGCTGTGCGAACCGTATCGGGTCGCGCTCCAATTCCTCGCCCAGGCTGGCGCGGCAGTCTACGAAATCCAGAACGCGCCAGGCTTCGTCTATTCCGTCCGTATCAAGTCGCAGCGGCTGCCGGTCGAATTTTGCACCGAAGGCCCCTATTTTCTCCGCTGCCGAGCGCACGACGCGCAGGACCTCGGGAGAGGAGAAGCTCTCGGCAACGGTATTGTCCCACCAGGCAACCGAGACGCCCTCGATGCCGCTCTCCAGACCGCTCAGATAGTCGGGCGGCGTATCGGTGCGGCAGAAGGGATCCTGTGGCATGGGGACCGCCAGAACCTGGAGCAGCATTGCCGCATCCCGCACGTCGCGCGCCATGGGGCCGATCGAGGAGAGGAACATCCTCGACCCAAAACCGCCGTGCTGCGGTACGCGGCCGGAGCTCGGGAGCATGCCGAAGATGCCGCATTGCGCCGAGGGGAGGCGGATCGAGCCTCCCGAATCGCTGCCAAGCGCGAGCGGGCCGAACCCCATGGTCAGCGCCGCCGCCGCGCCGCCGCTGGACCCACCGGCGGTGCGCTGGCGTTCCCAGGGGTTACGGCATTCGTCGGAAATCAGCCCTACAGTGCGCCAGTACATGCCAAATTCGGGCGTGTGGGTCTTGCCCAGGATGACCCCGCCAGCCGCCCTGATCCGTGCGACATGGACGCTGTCTTCCAATGGAATGTGGTTCTCAAATATCTTGGAGCCACCGGTCGTGCGCAGCCCCTTGGTGAAGAACTGGTCCTTGATCGTCACGGGCACGCCGGCGAGCGGTCCGGGAGTCTGGCCCTCGGCGATAGCCTGGTCCGTCGCCCGCGCCTCGGCCATTGCTCCCTCGCCGGCCAGCGTCAGAAAAGCGTTGATCCCTTTGTCAAGACGGCCGATCCGCTCGAGCAATCGCCCGGTGATTTCCTCGGCGCTCACCTTGCGGCTCACTACCAATTCCCGCAGGCGCCAGGCTGGCAACCAGTGGATGTCTTCAGCATATGTCATTTTCAGCCACTCACTTTCGGATCGAATTTGTCTCTAAGCCCGTCGCCGAGCAGCAGGAACGCCAGCACGACAAGGATGGTCGCCGATCCCGGCGCCAGGACGAGCCAGGGCGCGCGCGTCATGACGGACGTCGATTCCGCTATCATCCCGCCCCAGGTCGGTGTCGGGGGCTGGATGCCCATGCCGAGAAACGACAGCGCGGATTCCGTCAGAAGCGCCGCGGTAATGACCGACGTCGACTCGATGATCAGCGGGGTCGAGATGTTGGGCAGCACATGGGTCAGCAGGTTGCGCAGCGGAGACACGCCCAGAACTTCGGCCGCCAGCACAAATTGCCGCCGACGCAAAAGCAGAGTGGCCGACCGCGCAATCCGCGCGAACTGCGGCACAAACAGGACCGACATCGTAAAGATCAGATTTGCGGTGCTGGTTCCCAACACAGCGACCAGCGCCACCGCCAGGAGCAGCGGCGGAAAGGCCTGAAGAATGTCGAGCACCCGCATCAGCACCAGATCGACAGAGCCGACATTGTATCCCGCGATCATGCCCCATGCGGCTCCAGCCATCAGTGACAGCGCCATTGCACAGAAGGCGACGATCAATGAGGTCCGGGCGGCGTCGAGGGTTCGAGCCAGAACGTCACGTCCGAGCAGGTCTGTCCCCAGAAGGTTCGCGGCGCTCGGCGGCTGCAGTGACATCGCGACCATATCGGTCGGCCCGTGGGATATGACGAATGGGCCTCCAAGCGCCAACGCCAGAAGAGCAACGAGCAGGACGCCGCCAATCCTGATAAGGACGTTCTGCCCCAAGAATGCCCTGATCAGGGCACGAGTGAATAGTTCGGGCCGCCACGCCGTCTCGGATCGTTCAGACATAGGTTAGATCCTCGGATCTAGAAGGTGATAGGTCAGGTCGACGACCAGGTTGATCAACACCACCATCGCGCCGATGGTGAGGACGGTTCCTTGAACCAGCGTGTAGTCGCGGGTGCTGATCGCGCTCAGCATCAATTGCCCCATTCCCGGCAGGCCAAACACCTCCTCGACCACGACGACGCCGGAAATCAAATGCGCCGCGATCAGGCCCGAGGCGGTGACCACCGGCAGCAGCGCGGAGCGTAGTCCATGGCGCAGCAGGATACGCAGCGGCCCCGCCCCCTTGGCGCGGGCGGTCTGGATGTGCTGCTCCCGCATTACCTCCAACATGGCGCCGCGCGTGTAGCGCATGATGGTCGAGGCGGACGACAGCGCCAGTATGCAAGCAGGCAGGAACAGCGTCGTAACGCCGGCCCAGGGGTCCTCGCCGAAATCGATCGTGTTGAACAGTCGAACGGACGGCGCGAACAGCGAGAAGAACAGAATTGCCGAGACGCTGGCAAAAAAGGTCGGCACGGCCATTCCGGCAAGCGAGGCGATCCGCAGAAGAACATCCGAAATCCGGCCGCGCCGGCTGGAGGCCAGAACCCCCGCCGGTATCCCGACCGCAACCGAGATGCCCAGCGCCATTGCGGTAAGCACCAGCGTAACCGGCAGGTGCGACAGGATCTCCCCCGCAACCGAAACCTTGCTGATCAGTGAATATCCAAGATCGCCGCGGATGACTCCGAATATCCACAACAGGTATTGTGTGATCAGCGGCTTGTCGAGGTTCAGGCTGCGGCGGATGTTCTCGGCTTCCGGCGAATCCAGCGCGATCTCGGCGCCGGCGATCGTGGTCACGACGTCACCCGGAACGAGATGGATGAGCAGAAAGCTCAGCACCGACATGCCGAACAGAACCGGCACGAGCAGCATCAGCCGCCGCAGGAGGATCGATCCTTCCATGTACTCAACTCCCCGATCAGCTCGCGAGCCAGGCTTGGCGCAGCATGACCAGCGCCGCGAGCGGCGTCGACGAGTAACCCTTCAGCTCCGAACGCCACAATTCGAAATTCATCGGGCAGGCCGCCGGGAACATGGCATATGCCTGATCGGCGATACGCCGCTGGATATCGCGATAGATGCCCACGCGCGCGGCGGGATCGACGGTCTCGCGACCCTTGAGGAAAAGTGCGTCCAGCTCGGGATCCTTGGTCTTGCCGGGGTTGATCGAAGAGGTCGAAGCCAGGCGGATATTCATATTGGTTTCCGGATCGGCTGCCGGGGCCAATCCCACCACAACCAGCGGCGCCAGGGTGCCCTGGAGGGTCTTGACGAGGCTGCCCCATTCCTGCTGCTCGATGGTGAGACGGATTCCTACCCGCGCAACCTGCTGCTGTATCACCTGCGCCACGGAAACGTCGCTGAACGTCGCGGGCGACACTGCGAGCTGGGTCTTGAAGCCTTCGGGGAAACCGGCCTCGGCCAAGAGCGCCTTGGCCTGCTTCAGATTCTCGGTCTGATAGGGTAGACCGAGCACCTCCTCGCTCGGGATGCCGTAAGGCGCCTGCGCCGGCGGAATGGCGGCCGCCAGCGCTGCCCGACCCCGCCACACCACATCCGCGATCTGCTGGCGGTTCATGGCAAGGCTGAAAGCGCGACGCACCCGGACATCGTCGAAGGGCGGAGTGCGCTGGTCGATTTGCAGCAGCACGACGCGCATATTCGCCGGGCTATCTTGGCTCTCGAACCCGGGCTGGCCGGCCATCTGCTGCACCACTTCGGGGGTGTCGACCGACGTCAGCTGGCAGGTGTTGCTGCGAAGCGCGGCAACGCGGCTGCCTTCGTCAGGGATGATCCGGAGTTTCAGGCCATCGAGATAGGGCAGACCCTCTTCGTAGTAGTCGTCGTTGCGGGTCAAAACGAGATTGGAATTGGCCTGGAAACTCACGAACTTGAACGGTCCGGTCCCGGCGCTGCCCGCGACGACCTCGTTGGTGGGCTTGATGTCCACTTCCGATACGATCGCCGAATATTTGACCGTCGCCAGAAGGTTCAGGAAAGGCGCGAAGGGCTTGGACATGCGGAAGATGACAGTCCGTTCGTCCGGCGTCTCGATGGCGCTGATGGACGAATAAAGCGAGCGCCACGGCGAGGCGGTCTCCGGGTTCGCGATGCGGTCGAACGTGAACTTCACGTCCGAGCTGCGTAACGTCTCGCCATTGTGGAACTTGACACCTTTGCGCAGAATGAATTTGTAGGTCAGGTTATCGACAATCTCGTAGCTCTCCGCCAAATCAGGCTCGACCACGGTTCCGGTCCGATCCCAGCGAAGCAGACAGCCAAAAATATGCTCGGTTACAGCGGTTGTCGCGAAGGCCGCCGATTTGTGGGGATCGAAGCTGGGTGGGTTGGCCGCCAGGCCGACCACGAGAACGCCACCCCGGCGCGGTTTGCTTTGCGCCAACGCCGGATGGCTCAGCTCGATCGCTGCAAGCGCGAGCATGGAGGTTCCGGTCCAAAGAAAGGATCTTCTGCTGATCGTCATTTTTCTGTTCCCCTGTTGCTGATAAATTTGCGCTTTTTTTTCTTATCCAGCAGATCCAAACACTTCTTGGATGGACAGTGCCTCCCGCCGCCTGCCGCATCGAACTTCCAATCCATATCAATTTTGCGCTACTATGTTTTGGCGCGTATGGAGAAGTTCTGTGAAAATCAGGCTGGATACGTTGCGCTAGAGGCATTAGAGGAGATGTCCATAGCGGGAACAATGCCCGTCTTGGGCGAAATCCATAACTTGGGCGTAATAGTGTGAACATTAGCCAGCTTCGCGTCTTTCTGGTTGTTGCCGAGCATTTGAACTTGTCGCATGCCGCGGACACCCTGGGCATCACGCAGCCAGCCTTGTCGCGCCTTATGGCACGGCTGCAAAGCGACCTCGACGTCCAGCTCTACGTGCGGAAAGGGCGCGGGATCGCGCTCACCGAGGCAGGCAGCGTGCTGCGCCGGCGCGCCCAGGACGTCGTCGAGCGTCTGGACGAAACCGTCGCCCTCGTCTCCGACATGCGCGTCGGCGTCACCGGGCATGTAAGGCTGGGTGTCGGTCCGGCCTTTCTGAGCATCGTCGCCGATGCGATCGGGGCATTGGAGGTTTCGCCGCCACACGTCCGCTACACGATCCGCGAAGGCACGACCCAGGAGCTGTTCGAATGGGTCAAGATCCGGGAGATCGACTTCGCGCTGCTCGGATGGATCCAGCCGGAGGCCGATGAGATCGGCTTTGACGCCGCCCTGAACTGGAAGCGGCTGCTGGTCGATGACCTCGTGATCGTCACGCGGGAACATCATCCGCTACAGCAAGCCAAGCCAAGGGCGCTCAGCGATCTTGCCGCCTACCACTGGATCCTCCCCCGAACCAGCACCAAGCTGGATCGGGAACTGCAGCGCCGGTTTCGGAATGCCGGCCTACCGCCGCCTTCGGCGAGCGTTCTGACGAGTTCTCTATTTGCAACCTTGGCAATTCTGCGCCGCACCAATCATTTGGCGCTGATGACAAGAAGTTCGCTGTCCGAGCAGGACATGCCAGGCATTCGCGCGCTCGATCAACCGTGGATGGAACTCAGGCGCGAAGCGTTTCTCATAACACTGCGGGGCATGCAACTTCCGGCTCCGGTGGTCGCACTCATCGACAAGATCCGACGTTTGCTCTGACCCCGCCCCCGCCCGGTAAACCCGATATCGTCCAGACGGGGTCAGGACAAGAGCCGTTCGAAATCGAGCGACAGGGCCGAACTGAGCATGAACAATGCAGCCGGTCGGATTTGCGGCATTCGACCTGTGGATTGCCATCGACATGCGCCCGTTCTGATTTCTCTGTCTGCCCGACGCGACAATGCACCGCACGGATTGGGCTGAGACTAGGAGTATGAGCTGGATGCACAAGCATGGCAGGCACTATCTGCGGGAGAGAAAACAAAGGGGCCGCGCCTTTCCTGCTGAGACGACATTAGCAACTTGCCGTCGCGGCAGGATTGCGCTGGACAATCGAAGAATGCTTCCTGCGTGCGAAGGATGATCTGGGTCTCGACCATTGCGAGCCTCGCTCCTGGCATGGGTGGCATCGCCATATGAGCCCGGTGATGGCTGCAGCAGCATTCCTTGTGAAGGTCGACGCTCAGCGACGCTGCCACGCGTTTGGGAAATGGAACGAAACGAGTCCAAACGACCAACTGGACGCAGCCGCGTAATCATTAGGCTAAGGCCAGTCCATACAAGCACAGAAATACTGCATCTGATGGCGATGGCTGCATCACGATCCTACCCAGCTTCACTTATCTCGCGGTGGTCTCGATGGCGAAGGCAGCACCAGTTGCAAGCGGTGATCGCCCATCCATGCGGGTTTCAACTATACCAAATGCAACTGCCATATTAAGATCTTTTCGTATCCTGCCGCAGGAAACCCCGGCAGGAGATGATGTGCGTTCGTATCGATCGTCATCGTCTTTCATGCAAAGGCAAAGCCGATCATTTCAGCGATTCATCCGGGCCACGACGGAACGCGACGGCCTGTTTGTTCCGGTCATGGATGACCGAGCGCAGGATATTGTTGCTGAAACCTTCCCGCACGATACTACGCGCCATGATCGGGATCAGGTTACGGCGAGCCTTGCTGAACGTCTTTCCAAGATCGTCGAATGTCGCGCCCTGATGACCAATGCCCGGGCACAGGATCAGGTTCCGGTCCAGGGCCTCGATCAGGCCTTCAAGTTGTTGAAGCTCGCGGGTGGCGCCGAGCACTGCGCCGATCACCTTTTGCTGCCGGCGCTCGTTGTATGCGTTAATCTCTTCCACCAGATATGCCGCCACACTCTGGTCCCGGTCCCTCAGGATCGCTGTCTGGATTGGCTGGCCTTCGCTGTTTGAGGACATAACAACCACGAAGACGCCTTTGCCGTGTTCTGCCGCCCTATCGAAAATGGGATTGAGTGCACCGAAGCCCAGATAGGCCGTCACGGTGATCGCGTCGGCATTGTAGTAGCTCGACGTGCCGAGATAGGCTTCGGCATAACCGGCGGAGCTTGTATCAATATCGCCGCGCTTGGCATCGACAATGACCAGATACCCGCGATCATGCGCCATATCGATGAGCCGTTTCAGTTCGATCAGACCGTCCGGACCAAAGCGCTCGAAATAGCTGACCTGAGGCTTCACGACCGAAACCAGGCCTTGGGTGGAGTCCAGCAGGCGTTCGTAAAACACCCGCAATCCCGCCTTGTCGTTCGGCAACCCGGCCGCGGTCAGAAGGCCGGGCGCAGGATCGATGCCGAGACAAAACGGTGATATGTCGTCGCCGATACGTTGAAATGCTGCTTCAAAGCTCACGCAGATATCCCTTCTGTTTGTTGCGACGCGTCTGGCGCCTGATGTTGGCTAAACTGTAGAGTTTGGCCCTCTTTGCAGTCTTTCGTAGAGATCAACTCCCGGATTTGGGCCGCGACAATGCCGGCGTCGGGGACGCTTGCAACGTCAACCTCGCCGCGGGGAACGCGCCAGAAACGCGGCGCCCGTTTCTTCGCTCAGCTTCGCGACCTTTTTCCCTCAAACTTCTCCGGCCGCGCGACAGGGCGTTGGCTGCGAGAAATCAGGCAAACCGCAGCAGCGATCTGGCAAAGCGACAGGATCCTGATCGGCGCGCCGCCTTCGATCGCTGTCAAAGCAAAGCTGCATGGCAGGATCAGTATATCAAGTTCTCCGCGATACAGGGCATCAAGGGCTGCGGGCGATCCCGTGCCTTCGCGGAGGATAACTTCCAGCTTTTCGCGAGAATAAAAGCCGGTCCATTTGGCGAAATGGAAAAATGCGTTCTCCGCTTTTGTCTTCCAGCCGAAGCCCACGCGTAACGTCTCTCCGGCAGGAGGACGACAGGGTCGGCGTTCTCCGGAACGTCGAAAAACCGTTCGATGCAAACTCTCTTTTCCATCGGTTAAACTCCATCGACGTCTCCCGGATCCTGACGGCTTCCCTGTTGGAACGCTATATCAGATACATAATTTGCGATAAATATAAATTATGATACGAAGTACACTTAAATGGGCGCTCGTTTTGGTTGCAAATAATCATTGGTCAATGCATGCCGCATGCAGCATTAGATCGTGGGCCAAGCACCGAATATTGCCCCGCTGGCCTTGCTCTCCCAAGAGATCTTCCGGGCGTCTGGAGTCCGCTGGGGAGTTGTCTGCCTCGATCATTCAGTGCGAGCCACATTTGCGATTGGGCATAAATATGGAATCATATTATTTGTGAGACATACGCGTTGCCAGTCTGTTCAGGATCGCTATATCGCGGCGACAGCGCCAGACTTCAAACCCACTCCTGCACCACGGTCGATGATGAAGAATTCGAACTCAACTGCCGAGACGATCCAGGTTCGTGACATAGGCGCCCGACTCCATGCCTATCGCGTCGGGCGCGGCCTGTCGCCCGAGGACCTCGCTTCCCAGTTGGGAATCTCGCGCGCCGCCCTCTACCGGGCTGAAAAGGGCGAAATTTTCAAAATCGATACGCTGACCAAAATCACCAGCGTCCTCGGCGTATCTCTCCCGAGCTTGCTGGGCATCGGAATGGAATATGTCGATACCGCAGTCGCGTTTTTCGAACGGATGCGGCAACTCGAAGAAGAAAGTGAGCAGATCATCGGGTTTTTCGGCCCGATTTCATATCTGCTGACGTCACCCGCATATGACGAGATGCTGGAGGAGGTTCTCCGGGATTCCGATACCGACGACAAGGCAACAAGGGACGCCATCGAGAGATTGCTTGAAATCCTCAAACAGCGGAAGGCGGCTTTTCAACGGCGACGTCCACTGCTGGTCAATCTTATTGCGTCTTCGGACCTTGAGCGTTTTCTCTTGCACGGCCTGATCGGCCGCCACGACCTGCCGGACGAAATCCAGATAAGACGCCGCGTCCTGGCCAAGCAGGAAACCCTGCATATCCTCAAGCTGCTACGCGCGCAGCCGATCGGTGTGCAGATATGCATCATCCCGCAGACGGTACCTTCGACAACCTTCCAGATTTTCCGCCAATCGACCCGATCCGTGCTGGCCATCAGCCCGTTTCGTTTGGGCGAGCAGCCGAATGTCCGTGTCGGCGTAGGCTTTATAACGTCTTCCGCCGAGGCAATCTCCCTGCACGAGAACATTGCCAAAACGCTGTGGGAACAATCCCTTAAAGGGAACGATGCGGGCGACTATTTGGTCAAGCTGATCGAGAAATACGGCGTGGAGTGAATACGCACATCGCAGATGTGAAGTTTTTCCGCGTCGCGCCATCCGGCGGCTATATCAACGGCGTGCCGGTCGGCAACAGCAGCGATCATGGAAATGACGCCACTGCTTTGGAGGTTTCGGGGAGGGATTTTTTCCTTACAGGCCACCGCATTTGAGCAAATAGCCACAGCGGACGCGCCGCAACAGAAGGCCGCTCTCGTCTTTGCGAGCGATGTCGCCTGCGCTTTCCGCACGCCGGAGGATGAGTATTCCTGCGTGCATATGCTTGAAAAACTCCAGGGCCCGCCGGGCGTCCGGCGGTCTCGGTGAACCTATTGCCGCCGATTATTTTCCATCAGATCCAGTAGGAGGCTTGCTGCGTCATCTCCCTTTGCGGCTTTCTCCCACATCGACTGCGCTATATCCTCGTGCAGCCTGACGCCTTCGATGGACGTCGTGAAAGTACCCACGCCGACACGAACGTTGGGTTGCTCCCCCAGCCGGAAAGGGCTGATCGCCACAAAGGAACGATGGGATTGTCTGAAAATCTGGAAATTTGTTGCCGGCACCAGGCCGGTAACGATGCCGATCTGGACACCGATCGGCGGTTTTCGAATAAGACCCAGTATATGCTTACCTTCCGTGCGTGCCAGAAGGCGCCTATTTGCCCGCTCGTCATCGGTGAGATCATCACGGCCGATCAGACCGTTCGACAAAAATCGCTTGAGTTCCGGCACGGCGATCAGATTGACCAGCAACGGACGCCTGCGCTGATACTCCTCCCGGCGCTCACGCAGGATTTCCAGAAGCTTGCTTATTGCAGATTTGGTCGTCTCGTCGGCGTTGCGGGTATCGTTCAGCGCCAAAGCCAGCATGTCATCGTAGTTTTCCGATGTCAGAAGATAGGATAGCGGCCCAAAAAATCCGATGATCTGATCGCTATTGCTCTCGATCTGCCGCATTCGTTCAAAGAAGGCCACAGCCGTATCCACATATTCGACGCCCACGCCGAGCAAGTTCGGAAGCGAAGTCTCCAGCAAACGGCTGATGCGGATAAGCGTCACAATTTTGAGAATGCCGCCCCGCTCGGCTCGATATAGGGCTGCGCGAGACATGCAGAGTTGCTTGGCCATGGCTTCGGGTGACAGGTTTCGCCCCAGCCGATAGGCATTCAGCCTCTGCCCGATGTCTCGAAGGGCGTCGGTTTCCACGATGCTCAATGTTTGTCTCCCAAGCTGGCGTTATTGCATATGGTATATAGACAGTGTCCAAATTTTGAGATACGCCTACATAAAGATCAAAATGGGGAACTTACAATGAGAAATTTCAAAGGATTTTTGACAGCCGTGGCCGCGTTTGCAGCCTTGGCGATGCCCGCCGCAGCACAGCAGCTTACAGCGGTCAAATTTTCACTCGATTGGACGCTTCAGGGAAATCATGCCATCTGGGGCCTGGCACTGAAGAACAAGGACTTCGAAACCAACGGCCTCAAGGTGACCATGGATCGCGGCTATGGTTCGGGCGACACGATCGTCAAGGTTGCGGCGGGCGCCTACGATATCGGCTTTACCGACATCAACTCCCTTATCAAGTTTAATGCCGAAAACCCGGATCGCGGCCTCATTGCGTTCTATCAGGTATTCGACAAGACACCCAACTCGATCATCGCATTGGCAAAATCCGGCATAAAGACGCCGGCGGACCTTTCCGGTAAGAAACTTGGCGCTCCCGAGGCGGACTCCAGCCGCCTGATGTTCGGTGCCTTTGCAAAAGCCAACAAGATTGATCCAGCTTCGATCGCTTGGACCTCAATGGCACCGAACCTTCGCGAAACAATGCTCGTACAGGGCCAGGTCGACGCGATTTCGGGCTTCTCTTCGACATCGGTGTTCAACCTCATTTCCGCCGGCGTCCCGGAGAAGGACATCGTCGTTCTCGGTTATGCGGACAACGGGCTCGATCTTTACGGGAGCGCCCTGGTTGCAAGGCCGGATTACATCGCCAAGCACCCGGATGTCATCAAGGCTTTCGTCAAAGCTTCGATCGCCGGCACAGTCGCGCTGCTGAAGGATCCTGCGGCAGGCATGCAGGCAATGAAGGAGATCGAACCGCTTTACGATGTGAAACTGGAGAATGCGCGCCTCAAATTCCTGATGGACAAAGGCGTTCTGAAGTCGCCAGCCCTCGAGCGGAATGGCCTGGGTTATGTCGATCCCGCCCGTATGGCGCTGACAATCCAGACCAATGCCGATGCGTTCAAAGTGACCGCACCGGCAGCCAACAAGATCTATACGACGGAATACCTTCCTGCCGCCAGCGAGCGGATGCCTCCGAAGTGAATGGCAATCAGCATTCCTATCGATAGCCACGGAAGTTCGGATGAAAAATCTAGTTGAGTTGATTGACGTCAGCCTGTCCTATGGCAAAACGCTGGCGGTTTCGGAATTGGCAATGAAGGTTCCGGAAGGTTCCTTTGCTGCTGTCGTTGGTCCTTCAGGCTGCGGAAAGTCGTCTTTGATGAAGCTTGTGACGGGCTTGACGCCCGCCACAAGCGGCGCGGTCGTCGTGGATGGTCACGAGATCTCGGCCCCCGTAGCCATCGTCGGAATGGCTTTTCAGAACCCGAATCTCCTCCCTTGGCGCACGACGCTCGAAAATGTCATGCTGCCGCTCGAAGTCGTCCGGCCGGAGCGCCATCAGTTCCGGGCCAGAAAGCAGGAGTTCAGGGACCGCGCCATGAACCTGCTGCGAATAGTCGGGCTTGAAGCTTTCGCCGACCATTATCCGTGGCAGTTGTCGGGCGGCATGCAACAGCGCGCGTCGCTATGCCGTTCGCTTATTCACCAGCCTCGCCTGCTGATGCTCGATGAGCCCTTTGGTGCCCTGGACGCATTCACGCGCGAGGAACTTTGGGACGTTCTGCAGGCAATCTGGATGCAGCAGCGTTTCACCGCGATTCTCGTGACCCATGACCTCAGAGAGGCACTTTATCTCGCTGACGACGTGCATGTCATGTCCAACAGACCCGGTCGCGTAGTCCGGACAGTCGGCACCGCCGAATTCAACCGACCTCGTGGGGAAAAAACTTTCCTTGAGCCCGCCTTCAACGAAAGCGTCATGGACCTGCGCGCCGACATCCGCTCCCAACGCATGCCGATCGACGTCAAATCCTCGACGCCAGGAGAAAAGACATGAACAAGACCCTGGAACGTGGCGGGCCGATATTCCTGTCCATTTCCCTGCTGCTGGTTTGGGAACTGGCCTGCAAGGCTTTCGAGATTCCGCCCTTCGTCCTGCCGTCGCCGTCGCTTGTCGTCGAGGCGTTGAGCGAAAACATCTATATCATATGGTTTCATTCCAGCCAGACTCTGCTGACGACCGTCATAGGCTTTGCATTTGCCGTTATATTCGGCGCGCTTCTCGGCATTGCGGTCGGGTCTTCACGGCTTGCCTATACAAGCCTCTACCCCCTGCTGGTTGGCTTTAACTCGCTTCCTAAAGTGGCAATTGTCCCAATCCTCGTCGTGTGGTTCGGCATAGGATCCATCCCGGCGATCATAACGGCTTTCATGCTGAGTTTCTTTCCGATCGCGGTCAACGTCGCAACCGGTCTCGCTACGGTCGAACCAGATCTGAGGGATGTTTTGCGATCTCTTGGAGCCAGCCAACTGGATATTGTCCGCAAAGTTGGGATTCCACGTTCGATGCCGTATCTCTTCGCTTCATTGAAGATCTCGATAACGCTCGCCTTTGTAGGATCGGTCATCTCCGAGACGCTGGCGTCGAACCGTGGCATCGGTACGCTCATGACCCAGGCATCGGCCAATTTCCGTATTCCGCTGGTATTTGCCGGCCTTGCGGTCATCGCCCTGATGGGTGTCGTGATGTATGTGATCTTTGCTTTGATAGAGAAACGCATGACAGGTTGGGCGACGCGTGGCGCAACATTTGGGATAGGTGGCTGATCGTTATCCAATCCTGTCACCAGGTTCGATCGCGAAACCCTATTGGCGCAAGGGCATATCAGTCCTTGCCGCTTCGAAAGTGAACTCCCAGGATGGAGAAATTGCGAACAAATGGACATCTGCCTGTAGATTTTACGCAGTAGTGATTCGATCACTCTCGGCCATTTCGTCACCGGCAGTTCAGATGCAAAGCAACCAACTGCGCCACAGCCGTAAATGGGATAATGCCCAGTGTTTGTGGCGTAACCTCGGGTCCTGTTACAAGGACTGGCACACGTTCGCGCGTGTGATCCGTTCCAAACCAGGTCGGGTCGTTGCCGTGGTCGGCGGTAATGATCAGGAGATCACCCTGGCGTAGTCCGGCGATCAATTCCGGCAGACGGGCATCGAATGTTTCGAGCGCCCGCGCATAGCCGGTCACGTTGCGACGATGGCCCCATAAGCTGTCGAATTCGATGAAATTGGCGAAAACGAGATCGCCGGGCTCGGCTTTCCCTGTCCAAGCAAGCACGTGGTCGAACAACGCCATGTCGTCACTTCCCTTTGAAACATCCGATATGCCTTTCATTGCAAATATATCGCCGATCTTGCCAACCGCGTGCACGCTGCCGCCGGCCGCAATCACCCTGTCGCAGATCGTCCCGTCCGGCGGTGCGATTGCGAAATCCTTTCGGTTGGCGGTCCGCATGAATGCGCCGTGCATGTCGCCAACAAAAGGCCTCGCAATGATACGGCCGACATTGAGCGGATGAAACAGATCAGCGGCGATCCGGCAGAGTTCGAGTAGCCTATCAAGCCCGAAATGGGTCTCGTGCGCGGCGATCTGTACGACGCTGTCGGCCGAAGTGTAGACGATCGGCTTGCCCGTCGTAATGTGCTCCCGCCCGAAGGCATCGATGACCTCGGTGCCCGATGCGTGGCAGTTGGCAAGCGTCCCGGGTATTCCGGATCGGGACACCAACTCCGCCATCAATTCCGCAGGGAAAGCCGGAACCGTTCGCGGAAAATAGTGCCAGTCCTGCGCGACCGGCAAGCCGGCGATTTCCCAATGCCCGGATTGGGTGTCCTTTCCGGCGGAGATCTCCTGCGCCACACCCCAGCGACCGGTCGGGATCAAGCCGAGACCCGGTGCTACCCTGCCGGACGCCAGGGTGATCGCGGCGCCCAGCCCCATGGCGTCGAGATTGGGAACCCGAAGCGGCCCGCTTCTGCCTTCTTCCGCAAGGCCTGCTGCACAGGCCTCGGCTATGTGAAGCAGCGTGTTGGCGCCCTCGTCGCCGTAGCGCTCCGCATCGGGCGCGCCGCCGCAGCCAACGGAATCGAGAACGCAGAGGAAAACACGCGCCATAGCCCGTCGCTCATGAAAGCTGGAAACGGCCGAGCGAACGCCGGCGGATCAGTTCGATAATTTCGTAGAAGGCCCAGCCGATCAGAGACAGCAGCATAACCATGCCGATGACGACGGAAGTGTCGCTGTTTTCCTGCCCGGAAGATAGCAGATAGCCGAGCCCTTCATTGGCGCCGATCAATTCGCCGATGACGGCGGCCGTCATCGCCAGCGTCGTCGCGACCGCCATGCCGGCAAGCACGGAGGGAAGAGCGGAGGGCAATTCGACATGCCGGAACCGCTGCCAGGGGCTGAGCTTCAGCACCGCGGCGAGATCGCGGAAACTTCCCTCTCCGTAACGCAGGCCGGTGACCATGCCCTGCATGACAGGGAAGAAGGTGACGATCGCAATCAGCACGATCTTCGGCGCCGGGCCGATGCCCAGCCAGAGAAGAAGCAGCGGCGCGATCGCGATCTTCGGAGCGGTCTGCAGGAGCAGCACGAGCGGCGTGGCAAAACGTTCGACGCGGGGAAAGCGTGCGAAAACGACACCGGCCAGGATGCCGGCGGCGGTCCCGGACACGAAGCCCGCGATGATCTCCGAAAGCGTCACCCAGATATGCCGAATGAGCTTGGCGTTCTCGAACAGGAACGCGACGCGATGAAACACTTCCAAAGGTCCCGGCAAGAGAAATGCCGGGACCCTGAAGATGAAGACGATCGCCGTCCACAGGACAAGGGTCACAACAAGACCCGCTATGCCACGCAGGAGCATTCCTATTTGCCGATCATCGACGGATCGACGACGAAGTCCGTCGCTTTCGGCGCGCTGTCGATCACCTTGTACTGCGCCAGGATATCGGCATTCTTCTGCCAGCCGCTCATATTGGCTGCGCCGAGGCCTTTTTCCTTGGTCAGCGGACTCTGCCAGACGGACGGGACAAAGGTCTGTTCGAAGGCGGTTGTCAGGATACCCTTCTGGTCCTTCGGCCATGTCGGCGTATATTTGGTGAGCGCGATGTCGAGTGCCTCCGGAATGTGACCGTCGATGACCCACTGATAGGACTGGGTGACGGCGGTCGTGAAGCGTTTAACCACGTCGGCATTCTGGGCGAGCTTCTTGTTGCTGGTCACGACGACATTGCCGAACGAAGGCAGAAAGTCGTTCGACAGGATCATAGTGACTTTGGTGCCATCGGCTTCGAGATTGTATTTGCGCAGTTCCGAAAACACGATCGCATCGACCTGCCCTGCCTGCAGCGACTGGACGATAGCGCCGGTGGCGACAACTTCGACGGAAACGTCTTCGAGCGTCAGTCCCGCCTGTTTCAGGCCAACCTGAAGCTGCAGGTAGTTCGGACTGGCGAGGCTGGTTACGCCGATTTTCTTGCCCTTCAGATCCTTATAGGACTTGATTCCGCTGGCTTCCTTGGCAAGCAGCGCGCCAATGCCGCGCTGGTAGGTTGTATGCACGACCTTGACCGGCAGGCCGTTGGCGGCTGCGGCGACAACGGCGTCACCGTTCGGGAAACCGAAGTCGACATTGCCCGCGGCAATGTTGGTCAGGATATCGGCGGCGGCCGCATAGATGAATTCCACCTCGACGCCGTTCTTCTCGAAGATACCTTTCTCGACACCGGCATAAAGCGGCGCGTAGAAAGGCGCTGCGGCGCCATCGATCTGCAGCACGACCTTGTCCGCGGCTTCGGCAGACATGGTGAAGAGCGGCAGGGCGATAAGGGCACCAAGGCTTGCCGCGGTCGTCACACGAAACTGGATCATTGTTGTTATCTCCTGTGTTCCCATTCTGTGGAGGAAAATGCCCTTCCTGCAATGCGCAGTAGGTTTCGCTGGGTTGCCTCGTAGTCGTCGAGCCAATCGTCGGTGGCGCGATTTCCATGGACACCAAGTAGGCAGCCGGTTTCGAGGCCGATGGCCCCACCGACGGTCATTGTGATCTCGCTTTCCATCTCGACACCGATCGCGCCTTCAGCCTGGAAGCCGTCGATGAAATTCCCGGATAGGGCCGTGCCGTCATCGACGGGACGGTAACGGCGGTCCTGGCCAAAATAATAGCTGTCCGTGGAGGCGACCATGCCCGGGCGGCAGGTCAGCCCGAGCTCCGACGCCGCATCAACGAGGCCTGCGACGATACGAGGCGACGCCTTGGCCTCTCCGCCGGCCGCACGGTAGGTACGGGCCGTGCCGGTATTGCCGATGGCGCGGTCCACCGCAACGAACGAGCCGGTCGCATATTTGGCCACCAGGGACGACATTCCGCCAATACGCACCACGCGCTTGGCACCAAGCATCGCGAGTTCGACCAGTGCAATTTCGGTGGACGGTCCGCCTATGCCAGTCGAGCAGATTGTCAGCCGTTGGCCTTCATAGCTGCCGGTGATGACTGCGAACTCCCTTTTGCGGCCAAAGTCGGTCACGTCATCCAGCATATCGGCAAGCAGCCGCACGCGGTCGGGATCGCCCGGTGTCAGCACGTTTTCGGCGATGTCGCCGGGGCCGCAGGGCAGATGCGGCGGGCGGCCGTTCTTCCACGGAAAGGCGGCGCTCGTCATCCTTGCGCGCCTTTCCATGAAAGCAGCCGGTTTTCCAGCACGGTCAGTGCGACATGCATCAGCAATCCGAGCACGACTGTCAGCAATACGGCAGCAAATAGCAGCGGCGTCTTGTAGGTGGCGCCCGCATAGGTCATCAGGTAGCCTAAGCCGAACTTTCCCGACATCCATTCCGCGAGGACGGCGCCGACCAGTGCCTGGACCGCGCCGATCTTCAATCCGACGAAGATCTCCGGCATGGCCGATGGCAGCTCGATCTGGCGGAACCTTTGAATATTGCTAAGGCCGAGCAGACCGGCGAGATCCTTCATCTTCGGGTCGAGCGCCCGGAAGCCGGCGGCAGCGCCGATGAAAACCGGGAAGAACACCAACGAAAAGATCAGAATGATCTTGGATAGGATGCCGAAGCCGAACCACACGATGAACAGCGGCGCAAGCGCGATTTTGGGCGCCGTCTGGAGGATGACCAGCGGGCCGTCGAGCCAGATCGCCAGCTTGGGAAAACGGGTCATCAGGAAGGCCAGCGCAATACCTGCGACGCAGCCGAGTGCGAGGCCGAGGACAATATTCTGCAATGTGAAGCCGAGATGCAGCCAGAGTTCGCCGGTGACTGTGATGCCGACCAGCGCATTCCAGGTGCGCTGTGGCGACGGCAGCAGATAGGTTGGCATCGCCATGGGTCCAGTTGCAAACCACCAGACCGCCAGCAGCACTGCAAGTGCCAGCGCGTAATCAAACCACGCGGTGAGGCGCCTTGCCATCAATGCGTCTCCCCGACTGGCCGATCGGACGTCCGGAGATCGCGGCGAAGCTGGGCGACGAGCGCGTGATAGGCTGGATCGAGCTTGGTGTCTTCGCCACGCGGGCGAGCAAGATCGACGTCGTGGACGCATTTCAGTTTGCCGGGGCGTGCAGTCATCACCATCACCCGGTCCGCCAGATAGGCGGCCTCGTCGACGCTGTGGGTGACGAGCAGGATGGTCTTGCCGGTCGATTGCCAAATGCGCAGCAATTCATCGTTCAGCGTGTCGCGGGTCAGGAGATCGACGGCCGAGAAGGGCTCGTCCATCAGCAGGATCGGCGGATCGTCGGAGAGCGAACGGGCAATCGCCGCGCGCTGGCGCATGCCCCCGGAAAGCTGGCGGGGTAGCGCCTTCTCGAACCCGGTAAGGCCGACCATCTTGATGAGGTCGATGGCCGTCTTGTCGGCTTCCGCGCGGCTGACGCCTGCGGTATCGAGCGGGAAACGAACGTTTTCGAGAATCGTCTTCCACGGTAGCAGGACCGGCTCCTGGAAAACGAAGCCGACCGGTCGCCTGCGGCCAGCCGTATCAAGCGTGATCTTGCCACCAGTCACCTGATCGAGGCCGGAGATCAGGCGTAGCAGCGTGGATTTTCCACAGCCGGAGGGTCCGACGATCGAGATGAACTCGCCTGCCTTGATGGCAATGCTGACGGGCTCCAGTGCCGTTACCGTCCCATGATCCGCAACGAATGTCTTATGAACACCCGCGATATCAATTATCCGCTCCGACTGCGCCACCCAAAACTCCATATCTCAGACACCGGAAAACAATACGCGCTTGGAGAATCGGTGTCCTCTTCGGTCGTCGGCCTGCCCGGGAAAGAGCGCAAGCTTTCACAAAACCTTCATCGGCGCAACGTAAATATCAAAGATGAGATTTGTATCAAAAATCTCTCTGCACTTCATAATCTGAGTAGCCATTTACGCCGCAACCTGCGATGGGGATGGGCTTTTCGATGTAGAATGCGGCTGACGATGTAGCGTCGCGGCGGCGGCGTCATATTCCTGTTAAATCCGCGATTCAATATCTACAATATGGATAAGTCGAAATGTGTATACTTTTTTCCAAAAAGTCTCATTTTTGATAAAAGTCTTGACATTCGTACCGTTTCCGAAATAGGCTTTGTTTTTGAACGCCGGGAGCATCCTATGACGTCCGACCGCCCTTCTGCTTGACGCTGACCCAGCGACCGGCCGCGCGCGACATACGGACCTCTATCCAGCCGTCGCTGCCCCATCCCTCAACACAGACCCTTTGAGGCGGCAGGGCCCGCCCGGGGTCTTCAATTTCTCCTTTCCGGAAACCTTCATGTCAGCCAGCCTCTGCGTCGTTCCCGATTCCATTTCCGCCGGAGCCCCGCGGCCGCCTTCCATTCATGAGGTCGGAGCCCGAATTAAGAGTCATGAATGGGTGAACGGGGAGTACCGCCTGCTGGTGCTTGACGCGCCCGCATCCATACTCAATTGCGAGCCCGGCCAGTTTTTCCATCTGCTTTGCCCGCAGACAGATCGCTTCCAGCCCTATCTGCGCCGGCCGATGAGCATCTATTCTTTCGACGCGGCAAGGGGCACGCTTTCCTTTCTCTACAAGGTCGCCGGCGCAGGCACTGGCGCATTGGCCGAGTTGCAGCCGGGAGCCACCCTCAACATCGTCGGGCCGCTCGGCAAGGGTTTCGAAATCCGGCCGGAATGGCAGAGACCGCTGCTTCTCGCCCGCGGCGTCGGGCTTGCAACGCTTGCACCGCTTGCCCGAGAATGTGCCCGGCTCGACCGGCCGCTGACGGCGGTCTGCAGTGCCCGCTCGCCGGACCTGCTGATGTCGGCCGATCTTTTCCGCTCGTATGGCGCCGAGGTGATCACCGTCACGGACACAGAGGGCAATTCCGGTATTGAAGGCCTGACGACGCTGATCGAACGCCTGATCCGCAGCCGCGGTATCGATGCCTTCTTCACCTGCGGTTCCGCCCGCCTGATGCGGATGCTGCAGGAAATGGGGGCACGCCATGGAATCGTAGGCCAGGTGGCGCTGGAACAGCAGATGGCCTGCGGCATCGGCATGTGCCAGGCCTGTGTGCGCCCCTTCCGCCGTGAAACCGGCGCAGTAAACTTGCGCGTCTGCCGGGAAGGCCCCGTCTTCGATCTGCAGGAGGTGCTGTGATGGCTGACCTCACCACCAAGATCGGCACACTGACGCTGAAGAATCCGATCATGCCGGCTTCCGGCACGTTTTCCGAGGAACTTGCCGAAGTCTTCCACCTCGACACTATCGGCGCACATGTCACGAAGACGATCACCCGCGGCAAGCGTGCCGGCAATCCGATGCCGCGAGTCTGCGAAGTGGGAGGTGCGATGCTGAACTCGATCGGCATCCCAAGCAAGGGTGCCGAGTGGTTCGTGAAGAATACCGTGCCTTTTTATGCGGACTACAATGCGCCGCTGGTGATCAGCATCTCCGCCAATACGGCCGACGAATTCGCCCGCTTTGCCGAAGAGGTCAGTGTGCCGGGCGTCGCGGCGATCGAGGTGAATATCTCCTGCCCAAACATTGAGGATGACGGCAAGGCATTTGCCATGCGGCCGGGGCCGACCGGTGACGTGATCCGGAAGATGCGTTCCGCCACGGACCTGCCGCTCTGGGCCAAGCTTTCGCCGAATACCGGCGAGGTGGTTGAAGTGGCCCAGGCCGCGGAAGTGGCCGGGGCGGACGCGCTCGTCACCGCCAACACCATGCTCGCCATGGCGATCGACAGCCGGACCGGTTGCGTCAGGCTCGGAAATATCATGGGCGGGCTTTCCGGTCCGGCGCTAAGGCCCATTACATTGCGCATGACCTACCAATGCGCCCGCGCGGTCTCCATTCCCGTCATCGGTTGCGGCGGCATCTCGACGATCGACGACGTGCTCGAATACCTGATCGCCGGCGCCCGCGCCGTACAGGTCGGCACCGCCACATTCATCAGCCCAACGACCATGCCGCGCCTCGTTCGCGAACTCGAACAGGCGCTTGTCGGACGCGGTCTGCCGTCGGTCGATGCGCTTGTCGGCACGGTCGAGGTTGCCGACGAGGCCATCACCCTTGCGGAGTATGCATGATGGATGCCGCCGTTCGCGAACGACCCGCGCGCTTCGACATCACTGAAACGGCGACCCGGCTGTTCTCCGAGATCGCCAGGCGTACGGCCGATGTGGAAGGCGTCAGCCGCCCTGCCTTTTCCGATATCGAGACGGCTACGCTGCAGTTCCTGATCGATTTTGCCCGTTCGGAAGGGCTTGCCGCCGAATGGGATGCCGGTCGCAATGCCGTTTTCGCACTGCCGGAACATGCGAATGCAGAGCGCTACATCCTCGTCGGCTCGCATGTCGACAGCGTGCCGCGCGGCGGCAATTTCGATGGACTGGCCGGCGTTCTCTCCGGGCTGTTCTGCCTCGTGCGCGCACGCCGTGAAGGCACAATCTTTCCCGAGTCGGTACAGGTGATCGCCATGCGCGGCGAGGAGAGCGCCTGGTTCGGCCCATGCTACATCGCCTCCAAGGCGCTGCTCGGCGTATTGTCCGAAACCGAACTTTCCGCCCTGCACAAGAAGGACGGCCGGACACTCGATGAGCACATGGAGGCGAGCGGAATCGATATGTCACCGGTCCGCGGCAGCAGGCCGCTGCTCGATCGCACGGCTGTAATGGCCTATCTCGAAGTGCATATCGAGCAGGGACCGGTGCTGATCGAGCGCAATCTTCCGGCAGCCGTCGTCTCCGGCATCCGCGGCAATTTCCGCTACAAGAAGATTTCCTGCTTCGGCGAGGCCGGGCATTCGGGAGCGGTTCCCCTCGCCTACCGGCACGATCCGGTGTTGGCGATGGCCGAGTTGCTGAACGTCCTTGATGTCGCCTGGCACGATTTCGTGGCGAAGGGCCGCGATCTCGTCGTGACCAGCGGCATGGTTTCGACTGACCAGCAGAAACATGCTCTTTCGCGGATCCCGGACAGCGTCGAATTCAGTCTCGACATCCGCAGCCAGGACCACGCCATGCTGGAGACCATGCGCGCGCTCGTCCTGAAACATGTCGCCCGCATTGAACAGGAGCGCGCGGTGCGCTTTGACCTTGGTAATGCGCTGTGGACGAGCCCGGCGCTCTGTGACACCTCGGTGATCGAGGGGCTTGCCCATGCTTTCGGGGCGATCGGCGCGCAGCCGGTGCTGATCCCCTCCGGCGGCGGGCATGATGCGGCCGTCTTTTCCGAAGCTGGCATCCCTTCCGGCATGATCTTCATCCGCAACCGCAACGGCTCGCATAACCCGCAGGAGGCAATGGAAATCAATGATTTCGCCATCGCCACCGCTATCCTCCATCAGTTCCTGACGAACCCGCCCCCACCCAGGAACCGTGCAGAAACGACAGGCCAGACGGCAAAGGAGCCCGGTCTCATGTTTACCGATATTACCGACATCATCCGGCAGAAAGGCAATGCTGTCCGGGCTTATAGCGCAGCGGCGTCAGCTGCACGGGAGGCTGCGGTTGCCGACCCAAGCCGAGCGGTTGGATTTTTCATGCTGGCCTTCGCTACGCAGAACTTTGCAGATCTTCATTACGGGGAAGCGTTGCATGCAGTCGTTTTTGACGATGAACTGGCACGGCTTCAGAAGCTCGCAGAAACACTGGAGGCCGCATTCAATAACGCCGACATTGAAGAATGGGTCAAGGCAATTTCAACCGTAGCGGCCAGCCTCAGCCGCGATCAGATTAGCCAAGGGCCCGGCTGAAATATATACTTTAATACCTCTCTCTTGGTAGAGCGACTGCACCGCGACGGCGCGCACGACGAGACATTGGTCACGGGCCTATACAAGGGACTTCAAGACGCAGGTGTGAAGCCGGGCAAGGACATTGCGATCATCGGCCGCCACAGCCCCCAGGCTCAGTTCCTCTCTCCGGCGCTGACGTGCTTTACCTTGTCTCTCCGTGATCTGGGGATCAGCCTGGCGGAGCATCTGCTGTCGGTCATACCGGCCTATCAGTCGCATTACGTCGAACAGACACGCCGCGTGATCTGGCCTATGACATTGATCGAGGGCACAAGCGGCTGAACGGCAGAGATGATCACGAAGATGGCGCCTCGATCGTGGTCCGCGAGGAGATTGGAAATGGGGAGCGCCGTTTGGCTGACGAGTTCGTAAAGGCCCCGCAAAACGCTTGACAACCGGACTGGCTGGGGCCAATTCTCTGCCATGGGGTTGCGATCACCCCACGAGGCCACGGCCGAAGAATCGCGTCCACAACCCGCTGTAACGGAGGACGCGTCATGCCGTCATTTCTGGAAATCACACCTGACAAACTTGCCCGCATCATTGGCACCCCGAACCTGCCAGCCATTATCGACGTCCGGATCGATGAGGACTTCGGTGGCGATCCTCGCCTGATTCCCGGCTCCGTCCGACGTGACTTCCGCCGCGTCGCCGAATGGGGACCTGAGGTCAATGGTCCTGCCATCGTCCTTTGTCAGAGAGGACAGAAGCTCGGCCATGGTGTCGCGGCATACCTGCGGACGATGGGAAAAGAAGCGGAGACTCTCGAGGGAGGCTTCGAAGCGTGGCGGGATGGGCATGGCATGCTAATCCCCGAAGGCAGGCTTCCCGCTCGTGACACTGCGGGACGTACCGTTTGGGTGACGAGATCCCGCCCAAAAATAGACCGCATCGCCTGTCCGTGGTTGATCCGTCGGTTCGTCGATCCTTCCGCAGTCTTTCTGTTCGTTCCGGCCGGCGAGGTCGCGCTGGTAGGTGATCGCTTCAACGCCACGCCTTTTGATATCGAGGACGTCTTCTGGAGCCATCGCGGGGAAATGTGCACCTTTGACGTCATGATCGACGAGTTCGGATTGAAAAGCGACGCTCTCGTACATCTCGCCACCATCGTGCGCGGCGCGGACACGGCCCGACCGGAACTGGCCCCTGAAGTGCCGGGGCTTCTGGCCATCTCGCTCGGACTGTCGCGGATGTTCAACGACGACCTTGAGCAACTCCAGGCGGGTCTATTGGTTTACGACGCGATGTATCGCTGGTGCCGCGACGCCACGGAGGAGACACATAACTGGCCAAATCCGAGGAAGGGGTGACGACCATGACTGATGCGGCAAAAAGCCTGATCGCCAGCCGGCCAGCCGCCGACGGCGATGTGGTGCCCCTTTCCGAAGCGATCAAAGTCTGGGCACGGGTCGCCGCACTTAGCTTCGGCGGCCCGGCCGGCCAGATCGCGGTCATGCACCGGATCCTCGTCGACGAAAAGCGCTGGGTCGGAGAGCATCGTTTTCTTCACGCCCTCAACTATTGCATGCTTCTGCCCGGCCCTGAGGCTCATCAACTCGCCATCTACATCGGCTGGCTGCTCAACAAAACGAAGGGCGGCATGATCGCCGGCCTTCTATTTGTTCTACCCGGTTTCATCTCGATTCTGGCGCTGAGCTACATATACGTGCTTTTCGGCGACGTGACCCTCATTGAAGGGATGTTCTTCGGCCTGAAATGCGCCGTTCTCGCGGTCGTCGTTCAGGCGGTCTTCCGGATCGGTAGCCGCGCCCTCAAGAACAAGGTGATGGTGGCAATTGCCGCCGTTGCGTTTGTCGCGATCTTCTTCCTTCATATGCCGTTTCCGCTGATCATCATAAGTGCAGGCGTCATCGGATACTTTGGCGGCCGTGCCGGGGTCGCTGCGTTCAGGGTCGGCGGCGGGCACAAAGCTGGCTCGGGCAAATTCCTGGAAGATCGGGACTCCCTTCTCGGCGAAGACATCCCCGTCCATGCGCAATCGAACTTGGCCTGGTCGCTGAAGACATCAGGCATACTTGCCGCGCTGTGGCTCCTTCCGGTCGCTGTTCTGCTGCTGACGCTCGGCAGCGATAACGTATTTTCGCAAATCGGTATATTTTTCAGTCATATGGCCGTCGTCACCTTCGGCGGCGCCTATGCCGTTCTCGCTTACGTCGCACAGGAGGCCGTCGAGCAGTTCGGCTGGCTCCGTCCAGGTGAAATGCTCGATGGACTAGGCATGGCGGAGACAACACCCGGACCACTGATCATGGTCACCCAATTTGTCGGGTTCCTCGCGGGCCATCGCGATCCCGGAACGATCAATCCACTGACCGCAGCCACCCTCGCCGCCATCCTGACGACCTGGGTTACGTTCCTTCCAAGCTTCCTCTGGATTTTCGCCGGAGCACCGTTCATCGAGAAGATGCGTGGCAATATCGCCCTGACGGGGGCAATGTCGGCAATTACCGCGGCCGTGGTTGGCGTGATCCTCAACCTTGCGGTCTGGTTCGGTCTCCACGTCCTGTTTGGCGAGGTTCGGCAGATATCGGCGGGTCTGTGGTCCATGGATATTCCTGTCCTGAATTCGGTTATTTGGCCGTCGCTCGTTCTGACGGCCATCGCCGCCATGTCTATCTTCCGCTTCGGCCTGTCGGTCATCACGACGCTTCTGGTCTCGGCAGCGCTAGGAATCGGCTGGAAATTGATAGCCCCGAGCTAACATGACCGAGACCCTTGATCGGAATCGCGCGTGGGCCATCCGGCGTTCCCGGCTGCATATCGGAGTGACTCTCGAAGCATTCCGTTGCCGCCACCTATGCAATCTTCACAAGCTTCCATGTCAGGCTTGAGAGTTTCTGGCTTCGTGGAAACGCTCATAGCGACGTGGAGAACGGAACGCCGCGCGTAGGAATAGGCATTTGCTCGCTTGACAGATTTTTGAATTAACTCATAGTGGAAATTGGTCAGACAATCTGACCGCCTGCGCATCAAGGGAGTGATGCGCTCGGAGGAATTCAATGTTCGTGGCTTTGGAGCCGCGCCGGCTTTATCGCCAGGTTGCGGAGCAGATTCGTGTGCTGATCGATACGGGCGAACTGAAGCCGGGTTCGAGGCTTCCGCCCGAACGAGAGCTTGCCGAGCGATTTTCCGTTTCCCGACCGACAGTCCGAGAGGCCTTGATCGTGCTTGAGGTCGAAGGCCGGATCCAGATCCGGATGGGGTCCGGCGTCTACATCAGCAGTGCCCCGCGACAACCCACTAGCGTCCTGCCGAACGACGAAGGAGGCGGCCCCCTGGAGATCCTTCAGGCGCGCTGCCTGATCGAAAGCGGCATTGCGGAAGAGGCTGCGCGTCTCGTGACGCCCGACGGCATCGCCCGTATCGATCTGCTGCTGGAGCGCATGGAGCAGTCGTTGAACGATGGGCCTGTCGCTCTTGCCTGCGACCGCGACTTTCACACGGCGATCGCCGACATCATCGGCAACTCCGCGCTGAAGCATTTTACGGGGTTGATCTACGATACGCGTATGTCGCCCTACTTCACCAAGCTCGCCAGCTACTTCGAAGGACCGCATACATGGAAGCTGGCACTTGAGGAGCACCGTGTCATTCGTGACGCCATTGCAGCGGGGGATCCTGCCGCGGCGCGCGAGGCCATGCGTCGTCACTTGACGCTGGCGCAAAAGAGATTCTCGGAAAGCTTCGAGGAGGAGCCGACCAGAGAACACTGACCGTCCGCCATTGCGGCCGGGTCGACCATACAGTTCCGTTTCAACTGGGAGGAAAGAATGAAACACCGACTGAAGACACTACTGGGCGCTGCCGCTGTCATTGTAGCCTCGACGCTTTCGGCGCATGCCGAAACCGTGCTGAAATGGGCTCATGTCTATGAGACACCCGAGCCTTTCCACACAGACTCGGTCTGGGCCGCCGGCGAGATCGCCAAGCGGACCAATGGCCGCTACAAGATCGAGGTCTACCCGGCCTCACAGCTTGGAAAAGAAGCCGACATCAACCAGGGTCTCAAGCTCGGCACCGTGGATATCATCATCTCCGGCTCCAGCTTTGCGGCGCGCGATCACAAGCCGATCGGCGTCACCTATTATCCTTATATCTTCCGCGACCCGAGCCATCTCCTGGCCTACACGAAGAGCGACGTCTTCAAGAAGCTCGCCAAGGGTTACGAAGACAAGACGGGCAACCACATCGTCGCTCTCAGCTACTATGGAACGCGCCACACGACTTCCAACCGCCCGATTTCGAAATGCGCCGATATGGCGGGTCTGAAGATGCGCGTACCAGATGTCCCGGCCTATCTGGCAATGCCGCGCGCCTGCGGCGCCAACACGACGCCGATCGCCTTCGCGGAAGTCTATCTGGCGCTGCAGAACGGTACGGTGGAAGCCCAGGAAAATCCGTTGACGACGATCGAGGCCAAGAAGTTCTACGAGGTTCAGAAGAACATCGTGCTGACCGGCCACATCGTCGATCATCTGAATACCGTCGTCTCCAAGACCCGCTGGGCCAGCCTCTCCGACGAGGACAAGAAGATCTTCACGGATGTGATGCTTGAAGCCGCAGCCCGCACGACGAAGACCATCGAAGCCCGCGAAAAGGCGCTCGTCGATGAGTTCAAGAAGAAGGGCCTGACCGTTACCGAAGTCGATAAGGCAGACTTCGAGAAGAACGTCATCGACAAAGTGAAGCTCGAGGACTTCGGCTACGAAAAGGCCGACTGGGACGCTATCCGCGCGTTGAAGTGACGATCCCCGCCCCGACGCGCACGGCGTCGGGGCAACCTCTTGCGACTTTCATGAACGGAGTGGACCCGATGACGGAGCATTCGCACGCGCCGATAAGCGTGGAAGAAATGGCGCATGCCTTTGAGGAAGAAGCAGCGCCCGTTGACCTGTCTCCCTATGCCATTGAGGACTGGGTGACGCTTGCGGTCTTCTGGAGCATGGGTCTTGCCGTATTCCTGCAATTCTTTACGCGCTACGTGCTGAACGACAGCTTTGCATGGACGGAGGAAATCGCCGCCAACTGCCTTGTCGTCGTGGTGTTTCTCGGCTCCGTGATGTGCGTGCGAATGGTCCGGCACATTCATGTGGATCTGCTCTACCGTTTCCTGTCGAAGCGGACCGGAAGGCTCCTGGAACTCGTGGTCGATGCCATCAGCATTGCCTTCTTCGCCTATATTACATGGCTGATGTGGCGTTATCTCGAGATTGTCGGGGAGGAGCGAATGGTCACGGTCGACCTGCCGCGCGGCATCGTCTTCTACATGGTCTTTGCAGCTTTCGCGCTGATGTTCCTGCGGTCCGTACACAATCTGGTCAAGGACCTGACCGGCACAAAGACCGTGCGCGAGCAGTCGCAGGGCGATATCCACGCGGAAGGGATCTGACCATGCTGCTTCTGATTGGATCCTTCCTCGTACTTCTGATCGTCGGCACGCCGGTCGCCGTTTCCATGGCTGTCGCTTCGCTCCTCTACCTGGTGATCTACGGCGTGGCGCCTGACATCATCGCCGCCCAACGCATGATCGCCGGCGTCGAGAGCTTCCCGCTGATTGCCGTGCCGTTCTTCATCCTGGCCGGCAACCTCATGAACATTGCCGGCGTCACCGGGCGCATCTATCGCTTTGCGCTCTCGCTCGTCGGCTGGATGAAGGGCGGGTTGGCGCAGGTCAACATCATCGGCTCCGTGGTGTTTTCCGGCATGTCCGGAACGGCGCTGGCGGATGCTGCCGGTATCGGCACGATCGAAATCAAAGCCATGAAGGATCATGGCTATCCGGTCGAGGCAGCCGTCGGCGTTACCGCGGCGTCGGCAACGCTCGGCCCGATCTTTCCCCCGTCGCTGCCTTTCGTCATCTACGGCATGATGGCGAATGCATCGATCGGCGCGCTGTTCATGGCCGGCATCATTCCCGGCATCGTGATGACACTGCTGATGATGCTCACCGTCTATGTTTTCGCCAAACGCAAGGGCTGGGGCTCCGATACGCCCTTCGAACTGAAACAGTTGCTCGGTGCCTCGCTCGAAGTGGCGATCGTGCTCGCCTTCCCTGCCACCGTCTACCTGATGATCCTGGCAGGCCTTTCGGTCAACGTCGCGGTGCTGATCGGGCTCGCGCTTCTGGTCGCGCTGGACTGGTATTTCGACTTTTCCGCAGTGATGGCCCTGATGACGCCGGTCCTGTTGATCGGGGGCATGACCATGGGGTGGTTCACACCCACCGAAGCCGCTGTGGCGGCGGTCCTCTGGTCGCTCTTCCTCGGCCTTGTGCGCTATCGCACCATGACCCTGAGGACGCTGGCCAAGGCATCCTTCGACACGATCGAAACAACGGCCTCCGTTCTGTTCATCGTCACCGCGGCATCGATCTTCGCATGGCTGCTGACAGTCAGCCAGGCGGCGCAGCTATTCTCCAACTTCATGTTCGGCCTGACGGACAGCTGGTGGACCTTCCTGATCATCGTCAACATTCTGCTCCTGATCGTCGGGGCCTTCCTCGATACGATCGCGGCTATCAGCATCCTGGTTCCTATCCTGATGCCCGTGGCCGCACGTTACGGAATAGATCCGGTGCATCTCGGCCTCATCATCACCCTCAACCTGATGATCGGCCTGCTCACGCCACCGGTCGGCATGGTGCTTTTCGTTCTCTCCCGCATCTCCAAATTGTCGGTGGAGCGAACGGCGCTCGCCATCCTGCCCTGGATGATCCCGCTGTTCATTGCGCTCGGTCTTATCACCTTCATACCGGCGGTCACGCTTTGGCTACCCACCCAGCTAGGCCTCATCCGATAGCCGCCCGGGTCCATATGCGGTGGACAGGCGACCTCTTGAACGAAAGAAAGGTACCAGTGCGATGCAGACGCGCGTTGCCCGCCTTCACGCCCAGCGTGACCTCCGAGTGGAGACGCTGGATTCCCCCGATCTCGGCCCAGGCGAAGTGCTGCTCAGAATGGCGGCCGGCGGTATCTGCGGCTCCGATCTCCACTACTACCAGGATGGCGGGTTCGGACCGGTGCGGGTTCGCGAACCCATCATCGCCGGCCACGAGGCCTCCGGCTTCGTCGAGGCCCTGGGTGCGGGGGTTTCGGGGCTCGAAACCGGGCAATTGGTGGCGGTCAATCCCTCGCAGCCATGCGGCGTTTGCCAATACTGCCGGATCGGCCAGCCGATCCATTGCCTCGACATGCGTTTCATGGGCTCGGCAATGCGCCTGCCGCACGAAAACGGCATGTTCCGGGAGAGGCTGGTCGTCCCGGCCATCCAGTGCCATCCAGTGGGAAATGACGTGTCGCCAGGCGAGGCCGCCTGTGCGGAGCCGCTTGCTGTGTGCCTGCATGCCGTCGCCCAGGCTGGCGACCTGTCGGGTCGCAAGGTGCTGATAACGGGGGCAGGTCCTATCGGGCTTTTGACGACCGCTGCCGCCCGGCATGCGGGTGCCGCCACTATCGTGGTGACAGATCTGGCCGACGCGGCACTATCGCGCGCGCCGTCCATGGGCGCGACCGAGACGATCAACGTGGCCTCCAATCCGGACGGGCTCCTTCCTTTCCAGGAAAACAAAGGCAGCTTCGACGTGGTGTTCGAGTGCTCGGCCTCGGGGCCGGCACTGCGCTCGGCGTTTGCCGCGATCAAGCCGCGCGGCACCCTCGTCCAGGTCGGCGTGACCGGTGACATGACCATCCCGCTCAACGCGCTGGTGGGCAAGGAGGTCGTCTGGCGCGGCTCGCAGCGCTTCCATGCGGAATTCGCCGAAGCGGTCAGTCTGATCGCCGCGCGGCGCATCGACGTGCGACCGATCATTTCGCACAGCTTCCCGCTTGATGCGGTGACCGAGGCTTTCGAACAGGCCGGGGACCGTTCCAAGGCCTGCAAGGTACAGATCACATTCGAACAGACTGAAAAAGCGTGAGGGACGAGACATGAGACATACTTGGCGCTGGTTCGGACCGATCGATAAAGTAAGCGTAAGAGACGCCGCACAGGCCGGCGCGGAAGGCATCGTTTCGGCGCTCCACCACATCCCGACCGGCGAGGTCTGGCCGGTCGATGAGATCGCCAGGCGACACGAGCATATCAAGGCCGGCGGCCTGGCATGGGATGTCGTGGAGAGTGTTCCGGTCTCTGAAGACATCAAGACGCAGACCGGCGACTGGAAGCGCCATATTGCCAACTGGCAGGAAACGCTGCGGCGTCTCGCGGCCTCGGGTATCCGCACTGTCTGTTACAATTTCATGCCGGTCCTCGATTGGACACGCACGGACCTGCGCTGGGATACGCGCCATGGCGCCAAGGCCATGCGGTTCGATCTGACCGATTTTGCCGCCTTCGATATTCATATCCTCAAACGTCCCGAGGCTTATGGCGACTATCCGGAATGGCTGCAGGAGGATGCGGCCCAGCGGTTTTCCGAGATGGAGGATGCGAAGATCGCCGCCCTGGGCAAGAACATCGGGGCGGGGCTGCCGGGCTCGGCGGATGGCTATTCGCTCGACCAGCTGCTGGAGAAGCTTCGCTCCTATCAGGGTATCGACCGGGCACGGTTGCAGCAGAATCTCATCGACTTCCTGACTGAAGTCACGCCCGTAGCGGAGGAGGTCGGCATCAACATCTGCGCTCATGGCGATGATCCGCCCTGGCCGCTGCTCGGCCTTCCACGCATCCTGTCGACCGAAGCCGATTATGCACACATGCTGGATCAGGTCGGCGCGCGCGCCAATGGCGTGACACTCTGCACCGGGTCGCTCGGCGCAAGGGCCGATAACGATCTGCCCTTCATCGCCTCGCGCTTTGCAGACCGTATCCATTTCGTGCATCTGCGGAACGTGACGCGCGACACCGACACGGTCCCCTGCTCTTTCTTCGAGGACGAACATCTGGAAGGTGCAACGGACATGGTTGCCGTGATCGCCGTGCTGCTTTCGGAAGAAGCCCGCCGGCGCGGGGAAGGCCGGGAGGATCATCGCATCCCCATGCGGCCGGATCACGGGCAGGAAATCCTCGACGACCTGAAGCGCGGTGCACAGCCGGGCTACCCGGCGATCGGACGGCTCAAGGGGCTGGCGGAACTTCGCGGCATCGAGAAAACTCTCATGCATGCCCGTTATGGCCTGGGGGCAAGATCATGAGCTACCGTCTGTAGACTGCCTTCACGGCAGAGGCGCGGGGATCTCCAGCCTGAAGCGTTCGCCAAGCTTCGCGAACGCCACCCGCGTTTCCGGATCCAGTGGAACACCACGCTGTTGGCGCTCTTCGGCGACAATCCATTCCCGGTCGCCCGGTGCCATTACCCGCATGCCCTCGCGCGGCGGCGAAGAGCGCAACACCTCGACGTAACGCTGCATTCCGGCGGTGAAGAGGTCTTCGGGCAGGAAGGCGCTGGGCTTCATGGCCAATACGAAAGCGCCAAGAGCGCGGGGGGTGGAAAAATCCGGGCCGTTCATCGGCAGAAGATCGAAGCTCAGCCGCATGCCCGACAGGACCGCACTCAGGATTTCCACCAGGCCCGCCAGCCCCGCGCCCTTGAAACCGAACTCGCCACCGACAGGCGCCAGCATCTCCGCCAGCGACGGATCACCGATGTCGCGGCCATCGACATCCGAGGCGACGCCAGCTGGAAGCTCACGGCCGAGGCTGCGGTAGAGCTTTACACGGTTATAGGGAATGGCGCTCGTCGCCATGTCGAGCAGCCAGGGCCTTTGGCCAGTGACCGGCACGGCAAACGCGATCGGATTGGTGCCGTGGAACCGCATCGCTCCGTCGTGCAGGCGCACGAAACTGTCCGAATTGCAAAAAGCGGCGCCGATATAACCTCTCTGCGCCGCATCCAGCGCATAGGCACCGGCCGGGCCGAAATGCGAGCTGTTGCGGATCGACACGGCGCCTATGCCGCATGTCTCGGCAAGCTCGATCGCCTCGTCCATGGCGCGATAGGCGGCAAGCGCCCCGTGGCCGTGATCCGCGTCGAGCAAGGCCACCGCAGGCACGGACTGCGTCACCGTCATGTTCGGACGCTTGTTCACCCGGCCACCGGTCATCGCGGTGATATAATGGTCGAGCAGGCGCACGCCATGGCTGTCCACGCCGAGCCGCGAGCCATGCATCATTGCGCGGGTCGCTGCATCCGCGGTCGGCTCATCGGTCCCGGCGGCGAGAAAAACCGCGCGGCAGAACCGCTCGACATCGTCGATTGCCGCATGGACTGTTTCCTCGGCGGCTGAAGTCGGGCTCAAAACGTCTGTCCTCCGTCGATCACGAGTAACTGGCCGGTCATGAATGCTGCCTCATCGCTGAAAAATGGCCGCCTGTCGAGCGGCGGGAAATGAAGCCGTGCCGCATCTTTTCCAGATCGGCCGCCTTGCTTGCGCCATAGGCAGCCCGCTTCGGCACGCCGGTAATGTGTCTCCAAAACGTCTGATGTACACACTAGACGTTTGATTATATTTGGCAAGACCGTTTTTGAGTCAGGAAGTGACGAGCTTCGGTTCGACCCTGATCCCGACGAATTGAAGGGGTGCATTCGACCTGATAGTTTCATCCCTCGACAGGCAGCGTTGGAAACGACCCGATCTCAAAGTGGGCCGGACGCAGGGAGGCACGATGGTGGACAGGCGCATGCCCATTGGGAAGGAGCGCCGGCCGAAAGTTGCAGGTGGCGCTGCACCTCGCCTCTACCGGCAGGTCTACGAGATCATCGCCGGACAGGTATCGCAGGGCGCGCTTCCGCCGGGCAGGCGCATCACCGAAAGCTCGATCGCCGAGCAGTTCGGCGTCAGTCGGGCGCCGGCAAGGCAAGCTCTGGCAGAGTTGGAGCGCGATGGACTTATCGAGAAATCGGCCGGCCGCGGCTACCGGGTAAGCGCCTCGGCGCTGGGAAAAGCAGTGCTGCCGGCAACGTTTTTCAATGTGGTGGATGACCTGCGCCCTACCCAGTTGTCGAGCTGGGAGAGAATCTATGGCGAAGTGGAAAGCGAGATCGCCGCGCGATGTTTCTTCGCCGGCTGGCGCGTCAACGAAGCAGAACTGGCACGCTCATACGGCGTCAGCCGCACGGTGGCGCGCGATGTCGTCGGTCGGCTGCAGCAACGTGGGATCGTCCGCAAGGATGAGCGGGCCCGCTGGGTCGCGCCGGCCATGACGCCGGATCACGTCGGTGAACTCTACGAACTGCGCTGGCTGCTGGAGCCCGTCGCACTGGAAAAGGCGGCGGCAAGGGTTTCGCCCGAAGACCTTGCCGCCATGCGCGAGCATTTGCAATCCGCCATGGACAACGCGGCCCAGCTTGCGGGCCAGGATCTCGACCGGCTGGAGGAGGAACTGCATGTCACCCTGCTCGGCCATTGCGACAACCGCACGCTAATGCAGGCGATCGGCCAGCCGCAGGCGCTGCTGGTCGCGCATCGGTTTCTCTACCAGTGGATGCCGCGGTTGTTCGGCTCGGAGCCTTTCCTGCCGGAACACATGGAAATCATCGAGCGACTTCAGGCCGGCAGGGTGGGAGACGCCGCAGCCTCGCTGCGAGGGCACCTGCAGATTTCGCGTCAGAGGGCGATCGACCGCATCACGCGGGTGACGCGCGATGTGCATCCGCATGACCTGCCTTATCTGGAAAAGCTCGACTGAACCTCCACCGCGGCAGGCACGCTATATCAGGACCGATGGGCCGTCCCGGAACACGCCGCGGGCTCCTCTCAGCCGAACACCTCCATTCACTAAGCAACCTCGCAGATATCGAGGATGGTCAGCATGTAGACGCGGATCATGTCGAGATAGTCGACGATGTCGACACGTTCGTCGGGCATGGTGTTGTAACGGCCGCCGGGGCCGCAGACGATACCTTCCATCCCGAGTTCCTTGTAGAGGTGGCCGGCATCGGTACCGTAGAAACGGGTCGGCGTGATCGCACCCGTCGGCTGCTTTTCGCCGCGTACCGCTTCATAGGCCGCGTTGATCGATTTGACGATGCGCGATGTCGGCGAGACCTCGAAGGGCGGCATCAGCGGGCGGCCCTCGATCAGTTCCGGAACCAGCTTGGCCTTGAGGCCGGGGAACCGGCCTTCAAGCGCCGCCAGCTCCCTCTCGAGATCGGCCAGCACGCCTTCCTGGGTCTGGCCCGGCGCATAACGGCAGGAGCCCTTGAGGCGGACGAAATCCGCCACCTGCGGCGGACGCCATTCCTCGAGGCTGCGGCCGAGCGCGCCGTGAACCACGCCGACATGGCCGCGGTTGATCGACCGGTGCACGTCGCTCCTGGCGCCGCTGAAGGTCATCGCATTGATGCGCGGAATGATATCGCAGGCCGCCGCGATGGCATCGACGGATTCTTCCCGCTTGGAGAGATGACGCGTATCGCCGGTCAGTTCGATGACGTAGCTGAGGGCTGCCGCATGCATGGTGACGGCGACGAGGTCGCTCGGCTCGCTGTTGACGAAATAGTCCGCCTTGACGCCGTGCCTGATCGCCGCAAGCGTGCCGACGCCGCCCTGCAGTTCGCCGACAACGAAGGTGAGAATAACGTCCCCCTTGAGCTTGACGCCGGCATCAAGCAGCGTCTTGACGGCGCAGAAATAGGCGGCGTCGCCGGCCTTCATGTTCGACACGCCGATACCATAGATGAACTTGTCATCGACGAGCCCGGCGTAGGGATCAACCGTCCAACCTTCCGTCACCGGGTTGGTGTCGAGATGGCCGTTGAACAACAGGCTCTTGCCGCCACCGGTGCCCTTGAGGCGTCCGATCGTATTGAAGCGCCGGCCTTCGTCGAACGGCTGGAGTTCGGCTTCGACCCCGATCTTTTCCAGCTCGCCGGCCATGTAGCGCGCGAGATCGCGCTCGCCATCGGTTTCCGAATGGCTCTTGTGCTGGACCATCTTCGACAGGAAATCGAGGCAGGCCTTTTCGTCGATCCGATCCACCAGGGACTTCGGGTCCATTGTCATGCTCCTTGATGCATTGTCATACATATTGGCCGGCCGCGCGTGGTACCGCCTCGATCAGGCGGCGCGTGTATTCGGCGCGATCCGGGCTATCGATATCCGCCGCCGGTGCGATCTCGACGAGATTGCCGCGATACATCACCGCAATCCGGTGGGCGATCTGGCGGATAAGGTTGAGGTCGTGGGTGATGAACAGGTAGGCGGTACCGCTGGCCTTCTGCAATTCCAGCAGCAGCTGGACGATCGACGCCTGCACCGATACGTCGAGCGCCGACGTGATTTCGTCGCAGATGACCAGTTTTGGCTTCGAGGCAAAGGCGCGGGCGATTGCCACGCGCTGTTTCTCACCGCCTGACAGCTGGTGGGGATAACGCTGTGCATGGGCGCGCGGTAGGCGAACCTGTTCCAGCATGTCGCCGATCTTCTGGTCGAGATTGGAGGCATCCCCGAACAGCTTGAGCGGCCGCGACAGGATCTCGCTGATCTTCTGGCGGGGATTGAGCGACGCGTCGGGATGCTGGAAGATGATCTGCACATCCTTGCGATAGGCATTGTCCATGTCGCCCAGGTTCCTGATCTCGCGACCGTCGAACCAGATCTTGCCCTCGAAGCGATTGAGGCCTGTCATCGCCTTCGCCAGTGTCGATTTGCCGGAGCCGGACTCGCCGACGATGCCGAGAATTTCGCCGGGATTGACACTGAGGCTGATGGCGTTATTGCCGGCGACACGTTCCGTCTTACGGCCGGTCAGTGCCGCCAGGAACGGCTGGCGGCCATAATGAACGCTGACGTCTTCGACCCGCACCAGCGGCGTGTCTGTTTCAACGGCGGTATCGCCGACCAGCCTGTGGGCCGGGTCAGGAACCGCCGCGATCAGCTCGCGGGTATAATCCTGCTGCGGATTGGCGAAGATGTCACGCACTGCGCCCTGCTCGACGATGTCGCCCCGACGGATGACGGCGACGCGGCTGGCCGTGCGCGACACCAGCGCCAGGTCGTGGGAAATGTAGAGCGAGGCGACACCGGTCTCGGCCTGCAGTTCCACGAACAGGTCGAGGATCTGGCATGAGGTGATGACGTCGAGCGCCGTCGTCGGTTCGTCGAAGATGATGCATTCGGGATTACAGGCAAAAGCGGAAGCAATGACAACGCGCTGCTTTTCGCCGCCCGATGCCTCGTGCGGCATGCGGTTCATCATCGCTCCCGGTGTCTTGAGGCCGACGCGGTCAAGCATCGCCTCGCCTTCCTTCCAGGCCTGCTGCCGTGTCAGTCCGCGATGTCGCACCAGCACCTCGGCGAGCTGGGTGCCGAGCGACAGGGTCGGGTTGAGCGACGTGCTCGGATCCTGGAACACCATGCTGATGCGCCGTCCACGAAACGCCTCGATCTGGGCATCGGTCTTTTCGAGCAGGTTCTCACCGCTCAGCAGGATGCGGCCAGCGGGTTCGCGGGCGTTCTTGGGGAGATAGCGCATGATCGACCAGGCAAGCGATGTCTTGCCGGAACCGGACTCGCCGACCAGTCCGAGGATCTCGCCGCGGCGGACAGTGAGATCGATGTTCTTGAGCGCATGGAAGACGCCTGAGGCCGTATGGTAATCCAGCGAGTAGTTCTCGATCGCGAGAACCGGGGTGTCTGGTGTCATTGTCATGGCCTTGACCTCAGGTTCGCGGATTGAGGGCATCGCGGAGACCGTCGCCCAGAAGGTTGAAGCCGACGGCGACGACAGCGATCGCCACGCTCGGCCAGATCAGAATGCCGGCACTCAGGTGCATGTAACGACGCGCCTCCGAGACCATCAGGCCCCATTCGGCCGCCGGCGGCTGCGCGCCGAGACCGAGGAAACTCAGCGTCGCAAACAGCATGACCGCGAAAGAGACACGGATGGTCATCTCGACAATGATCGGCGCGATGACGTTCGGCAGCATTTCCCGCAGGATGATGTAGGCGGAGCTCTCGCCACGGGCGACCGCCGCATTGACATAATCCTGCTTGCGCACCGACAGCGCGACGCTTCGGGTGATACGGGCCATGCCCGGCGCAAAAGCGATGGCGACGGCGATCAGCGCGTTGATCGTGCTCGAACCGAGGAGGTTGACCACCAGAAGCGCAAACAGCAGGCTCGGGATCGACATGACGGCATCGATGGTGCGCATGATCAATTCGTCCGCACGGCCGCCAAGAAAGGCCGAGGTGGTGCCGATGAAGGCGCCGATGAGCGTGCCGGCGATGGTTGCGAGCACGGCCATGACGACGGTGGCGCGGGCGCCGATCAGCAGGCGGCTGAAAATGTCGCGGCCGTATTGATCCGTTCCCAGCCAGAAGGCGGCGCTCGGCCCCTTGTATCGCGTAAGCGGTGCAAGCGTTTCAGGGTCGTGCGGCGCGATCATTGGTCCGAACAGCACGATCACCAGGACCAAAAGGACGAGGAACATGCCGATGGCGCCCTGCGGCGTGCGCAGGAGGCGTTTGATGAAATCAGTCATACTGGATCCTCTTGTCGAGCCAGGCATAGAGGATGTCGGCAATGAAATTGACGATCGAATAAGTGGCCGCCATGATCAGCACGCCCGCCTGGATAGCCGGCAGGTCACGCGCCTGGATCGCCACGATCAACTGGCGGCCGATGCCTGGAATGGCAAAGATCTCTTCGACGACGATAACGCCCCCAAGCAGGTAACCGACATCGAGCGCAACGATGGTGATGGTCGGCAACAGAGCGTTGCGCAGCGCGTGGCGGCGAAGCACGGCTCCGCGTGAAATTCCCTTCAACCGTGCGGCACGGATGTAATCGGTGTGCAGGACATCGACGAGTTCCGAGCGGACCATCCGCGAGACGTGGGCGATCAGGATCACCGAGATGACACAGACCGGCAGGACCAGATGAGCGATGCCGCTGGCGAAATTTTCGGTAAGCGGCACATAACCGGTCGGTGGCAGCCATTTCATCAGGTCGGCAAAAACGAGCACCGCAACGGTCGCCGTGACGAATTCGGGAAGCGCCACGCCGGCATAGGAGATCAGGCTGACAACCATGTCGGCGATCTTTCCGCGACGGACGGCGGCGATGATGCCGAGCGGAATGGCGAGAACCAGCATGAGGCCGATCGACAGGAAGGCCAGAAGCAGCGAGCGGCCGAGGGCTTCGAACATGACCGGCCCGACGGGCTGGCCGGTGCGCAGCGAGGTGCCGAGATCCCCTTGCAGCACATGGCCGAGCCAGGTTGCGTATTGCTGCCACACGGGGGCGTTCAGCCCCATGTTTTCACGCAGCGCAGCGAGAGCGTCCTGTGTTGCATTCTCACCCAGCATCATGACGGCGGCGTCGGCCGGCAGAATCTGCGTGATGGCAAAGACGATGAGCGATACGATGAAGAGCGTATAGACGATCATCACCAGCCGCTTGGCTATGTAGTTCGGGGACACGGTCGTGTTCCTTGTTGAATGGCCGGACGCTCAAAGAGCGTCCGGCATTGTTCGGGTCAGCCGCGCTTGGGCGCCTTGTCGGTCAGGGAGGCGTAGTCAAGACGGAAGACGGAGGCGCGCGGGTGCGCTTCGTAGCCGCTAACCCAGCTGCGCTTGGCCGAAAGCACGTCGAAGAACGACGGGATGATGGAGGGCACTTCCTCGTTCATCAGTTCCTGCGCCTTGGTGTAGAGCTCGGTACGCTTGGTGGCATCGATCGTTCCGCGCGCTTCGGCGACCAGGGCATCGAAGGCCTTGTTGTTCCAGCGCGTCTCGTTCCAGGAGGCATCAGATGTGTAGAGGAGCTTGAAGATGCCGTCCGGCGTCGGCTGCATGTTGTAGAAGCCGACGTAGAAGCTGCCCTTCTTCCAGACCTGCTCGAGATAGGTGGCATGCGGCATCGTCTGGACGTTGATGGTGATGCCGGCTTCCTTGGCCATTTCCTTGAGGGCGACAGCAAGCTGCGTGCGCACGGCCGGGCGGTCGGACGCAATCAGCGTGGCTTCCAGCCCCTCGGGGAAACCGGCCTCGGCGAGCAGCTTCTTGGCCTCGGCGATATTCTTCTGACGCTGCTTGGCAGGCTTGAAGAACTGGTAGGACGGGTTCAGCGGCGTATCGTTGCCCGGCGTGCCAAAACCTTCGGTAACGAAGTTGACCATGGCTTCGCGATCGACCGTGAGCGCAATCGCGCGGCGGACGCGCGGATCGTTGAACGGGGCGGTGTCGCAACCGAAGTTGATGTTGCAGAACTGGCCGGACGGCGTGCGCAGGACGTTGACCCCGTCATTGCCGTCTAGACGCAGGTATTCGGTTGGCTGCAACGTCGAGATGATGTCGATATTGCCGGCGATCATCGCCGAGCCTTCAGCCGAGATATCCGGGAAGACCTGGACTTCGATACGATCGAGATAGGGGCGTGCCGGGTCGTAATAGTTCGGGTTGCGTTCGACGACGATCAGGCGGTCCGGCTCGTAGGAAACAAGCTTGAACGGACCGGTGCCGACAGCCTTGGTGGACAGGCTCTTGAGGTCGCCGGTGGCGATCGCGGCCGGGATGATGCGCGCGTTGGTGTAGGCCATGGCGACAGGCAAGTCGGCATAAGCGCCGGACAGCTTGAACAGGACCGTGGTGTCATCGACAGCGACGATGTCGGTGATCGGACCGACATTGTTGCGGCCGGGCGACGCGGTCGCCGGATCGAGGATCGTCTTGAACGTAGCGACGACGTCCTTCGCCGTGAACGGCGAGCCGTCATGGAAGGTGACGCCCTTGCGCAGCTTGAACGTCCATTCGGTCAAGCCGTCATTGGGCGTCCAGCTTTCGGCCAGGTCCGGCTCGACGGACATGTCGACCTTCAGGCGTGTCAGGTTGCTGTAGAGCAGTTCGGTCACCAGGTATTCCGGGTTTACGCGCGTCAGCAGCGGATGGATGACGCTTGCGGCCTGATCCACCGAGATACGCAACGTACCGCCCTTGGCCGGCTTTGCGGTCTGCGCCAGGCCGAGCGCCGGAGCGGCAAAGACGGCGGCGGTGCCGGCGAGGAAGAATCGACGTTTCATTTCCAGCATTTTTTAGTTCCCTTATGTTTCAGACGCGGTTTTCAGGAATGGAATCGGCGGCAAAGTCCGCCGCCAGATAGGCCAGTATGCTTTTCGCCAGGGCGATGACGTCCTGACGGGTGGTATGCTCCTCAGGACTGTGGATGCAGCTTTCCGGTCGGCCGAGGCCGCCCAGCAGCACCTCCTGCGCAAAGCCGGACTTCTGCACGTAGCCGAAGTCGGAACAGCTTGCGGCGCCCCATTTCTGAAAGTCTTCCGGCTTATAGCCGAAGCCGAGCGACAGCGCCTTTTGCCAGCGCGGCCAATGGGGACCTTCCGGATCGTCCGTCGGGATGAGGTGTCCGACAAGGTCCATTTCGAGCCCCAACCCGGTGCCGGCAACGCTGTCGCGGATCAGGCTCTCAATTTCGGCGCGGGCATTCTCATAGCTCTCTTCCGGGGCATAACGCCTGCTCACCAGAATCTTGATCTCAGCCGGAACCTGCCCGCCGGCGGTGCCGCCGTTGACGGCCGAAATGGAAAGCTGGGGTCGCAGCGGACCCGAAGCGTGCGGTGGCGGCCTCAGTGCGGATGCCCGGCTGGCCACGGCCGGCTTCAATGCTGTCAGGGCATTGAGCAAGGGCAAGGCGCCTTCGATAGCGTTGATGCCCGCGCCGGTACGATTGCCTTCCCCCGCATGAACGGCGTGCCCCCTGATCGTCACCTGCAGATGGAAGACGCCAAAGCAACCCGCCCAGATGCGCGGCGCCGCGGACCCGTTGAAATTGAGGATGTGACCTTTCAACATGCCCTGCTCCGCCAGATAGCGAATGCCGGGATATAAGCCTCCCTCCTCATCGGTGCAGAGGAGCAGCATCGGATCGTAATACAGAGGCAGACCGCATTTCTTAGCGGCCCGCAGTGCCAGCAGGGTTGCCGCGATCGTGCCCTTCATATCCGCAGCGCCCAGCCCGAACAGATCGTCACCCTCGACCGTCAGCTTCAGCGGATCTCGCATCCAGCCCGGCGCGGGCGGCACCGTATCGACATGATAGTAAAGACCGCAGACAGGCTTTCCCGATTCGCGGGTGGCAATGAGGTTGGTCCGTTCGCCGGAAGCCGGCCCGCCGGCTACGTACCAGAGAGCACGCGGCACGACGATCCGCTCGAACTCAAACCCCAACGGCGAAAGAAGTTCGGCCATCAGATCCGCAAAAGCGCCGTAGCCCAGACCCGGCGGGAATGAGGTATCGACTTCGATCATCCGGGCCAGATCATCGACAGCAACCTCGACATCCAGTTCAATCGCTGCCATGGCAGGTTGAAGGATCTGTTGCGAAGAAGCTGGTTGCGGCGTGTTCATGGCAGTGTCCTCGGTACCCGTCGCGCCCGCCTCCCCAGCTTGCGCTTTAATATAAACTATATAGTAATACTGCGTAGATCGAGACCCTGAGTCAACTCCAAAGAAGAGGCAAATCATTGCCGGAAGTGCCCAATAATTCATCAGGAGTGATCAAGCTGACGGAACTGTCCTTGCCGCTCTATGAAGTAGTCAAACGACAGATCACCGAAGCGATCATGCTTGGCAAACTGCAACCGGGCTCGGTTCTGCCCAGCGAAGTGGCGCTGTCGCAAACCTACGGCGTGGCCGTAGGGACAATCCGTCGAGCGTTGATGGATCTCACCAATGACGGCCTTCTCAGCCGTCGCCGCAAGACCGGCACCGTCGTGACAGGCCGCAAGCCGCAGCACAGCCTGCGACTGTTTTTTCAGTATTTTCGACTGCACGGGCTGGATGGCTCGCTCAGCAAATCGGTCACGAAGGTGACTTCGCTCGCCAGGAGCCGTGCATCCGCGGCTGATGCCCGGAAACTTCAGATCGACGAAGGATCGCCGATCGTCACCTTTCACCGGGTGCGCTACGTCGACGAGCGTCCGATCATGCACGAGACGCTGACGCTTTCCGGCGAACGGGTTCCGGACTTTCCGGAGAGGGAAGAGGAAATCCCCCAGCTCTTCTACCTGCATCTGCTGGAAAATTATGGAATCCGCATTTCGGCCATACGCGAGCAAATCGGAGCCGATCTCGCGAACGATTTCGATGCCCGGTGGCTGGATCTGGCCCTACCCGCTGCCGTTCTGACGATCGACGAGGTCGCCTATGATCAACTCGCGGTTCCCGTTCTTATATCCGCTCATCGCGCGACGACCGCGCATCATAGATATGTCAACGAGGTACAATGAGTATCCGCGCGCGTTGAGCAATTCCGGTGGAACGGCATCGATGTCACTTCACGCGTCGTCCTCAACGAGAAGTCGAATGACGCTCTGCTTCATGTGAAAACTCATGATCTCATATGCCTGCGCCGGGTTGCCAGCCTTGATGGCCTCAAGGACGCTGCGATGCTCCTCGACGACACGCGGCGCCATCTGGTCGGGCGGCCGTTCCTGCAGTTTGCGGGTGAACTCCATCATCAGCTTGATCTGGTTGCGCATCGTACCGAGCGCAAAGGGGAAATACGGGTTGCGAGTGGCTTGCGCCACGGCCATGTGAAAGGCGAAGTCTGCTTCAAACACGCCCTCTCCCGGCGGCAGGGTCAGCATCCGCCGATGGGCCTCCTCTATGCCCCGAATGGCTTCGGGATCACAAAGCCGCGCCGCATCCTCCGCTGCCGCGCATTCCACCACCTCGCGAAACCGCATGCAGCGCTTCATGTCGAACACCGTCTGGATCGACAGCCCCTGAATATCGGCAGCCGACGGCACGACCTCCGCCCGAGGCTGCACGAAATTGGCTGAACCTCGCCGGGAAATGATCCGACCGGCGTCACGCATCTTCACCAGCGCCTTTCGCAGGACCGGACGCGACACGCCGAATTGACGGGCGAGTTCCGCCTCAGGAGGCAGGCGCCCGCCCCCTTGCCAGGCCGGCGCCTCCAGCATTGCTTCGAGCCGGGCGAGCACATGCGACGAGAGGTCCATAAGGACGCGCGTTTGCTGACTTATCTCATCCATCGCCGCATCCTATCCCCTGTCTTCGACCTTTCCAATAGGATCGCATAATGACTAATATTTACTTATATTGACAAATGAGTTCACTTGCGCGATTTAGCTGAGGACGACCAGGCCAAGGCAGCCAGAAACCCGCATGACCTGAAAAACGCCCGACATTGCAGAGGACCGGATGCTTATCGAGCCGAATTCATCGACACCTGTCGTAAACAGCCATCTCGCCCGACATACGCCGCACATCGTTTCGGTGCGGGCGATCCCGGTTGCTGGACGGGACAGTATGTTGCTCAACCTCAGCGGCGCGCATGCCCCCTTCTTCACCCGCAACCTCGCGATCATCGAAGATGATTCGGGTCATGTAGGCATCGGCGAGGTTCCAGGCGGCGAGACGATCCGTCAGACGATCGAGGAAGCCGGCCCTCTCCTGATCGGCCAGACGATCGGTGGTTATAACGGCCTGCTGGACCAGGTGCGGACGACTTTCGGCGACCGTGACAGCGGCGGCCGCGGGTTACAGACCTTCGATCTGCGAACGACGATCCATGTGGTGACTGCGCTGGAATCGGCGCTGCTCGACCTTCTCGGCCAGCATCTGGGCGTGCCCGTGGCAGCCCTTCTCGGCGACGGCCAGCAGCGCGACCGGGTCGAAATGCTCGGTTACCTCTTCTACGTCGGTGATCGCCGAAAGACAGATCTCCTCTATCGTGACGGTAAGGGCGAGACCGATGCCTGGTTGCGGCTGCGCGACGAGGAGGCGCTGACGCCGGAAGCGATCGTCCGACTCGCCGAGGCGACACAGGAGCGCTACGGTTTTCGTGACTTCAAGCTGAAAGGCGGCGTCCTACGAGGCGACGAGGAGATCGAGGCGGTCACGGCCATCGCTCGCCGCTTCCCCGAAGCGCGCGTTACCCTCGACCCGAATGGCGCCTGGTATCTGGAGGAGGCGGTCCGCCTCTGCAAGGGGCGCGGCGACGTGCTCGCTTATGCGGAAGACCCCTGCGGCGCCGAGCAGGGCTACTCCGGCCGGGAGATCATGGCCGAATTTCGCCGTGCCACCGGCCTGCCCACCGCCACCAACATGGTGGCCACCGACTGGCGTCAGCTCTCGCACGCGATCCAGTTGCAGTCGGTCGACATCCCGCTCGCGGACCCGCATTTCTGGACCATGCAGGGCTCCGTGCGGGTCGCACAGGTCTGCCAGACCTTCGGCATGACCTGGGGCTCGCACTCCAACAACCATTTCGACGTATCACTGGCCATGTTCACCCATGTGGGCGCGGCAGCACCCGGACGCGTAACTGCACTCGACACCCACTGGATCTGGCAGGACGGCCAGCGGCTGACCCGCGAGCCGCTGAAGATCGAGGACGGACATATCGCGGTGCCGGATCGGCCGGGACTCGGCATCGAGCTGGACATGGAGCGCGTCGAGGATGCCCACCAACTCTACCTGAAACACGGGCTTGGCGCACGCGACGACGCGACTGCCATGCAATATCTCATCAAGGACTGGCAGTTCGACAACAAGCGGCCGTGCCTTGTGCGCTAACGACGGAGCTACAGGCCGCCATGCGCCGCGGCGGCAATCATCAGGAGGCGGCGTCAAGGATCATTGAGGAGGATGAACCATGAAAGCACGAACACTGCTCGCCATTTCGCTTAGCCTCGGCAAGCCGCCTCAAGGTCTGGAAGAGACTTTCCCGGTATCTGGCCCTGTATCAGCGGCCTCGATGCGAAAGAGATCTTTGATCGACGCCACCACGTCCTCGATCCGCTCTGCGGGGCTGCGGCTCTCCAGCTCGACCGGCACGACTTCCAGCACGCTTGACAACTTAAACGACCGGACACCATCAGTTACAATTGTGTACAATCTTCCATTTTCAATCCTGATGCCTTCAGCAAAAAAATCGTCACTGTCCGCGACTGTCACCAAAAACATTCAAAACTCCACGCCATCTTTGGATACCCCATAAGATCGAGCAGAATGCATCATTTCAAATTGAGAAAACGACGTAGGCGCGGCTAAGTCCGGCTGCTCCTTTCGGTGGTTCCGAGTGGGGTATGTCCACGACAAACTCTCATTGCGCGGCGAGCGTCCCATTCTTCCCCATGTTAGCGCGGAAATAGATCGTCTGGCGGATATGCGAATCACGAGCGGTGAACAATGATGGCGATGCGGGAAGACCCCCACCATCAGCAATGGTCCCGCCTCGCGACTGGAGTCCGGAATCCAGTCGCTTGCCCTCAATCGCGCGACGCCAGGGAACCCAGTTATTGGTTCCGGCAGGCGAAACTTGCCGCGCTGTCGATATTCCCATCCCCTTTGTATTGCGCGTAGGTCGGGTAGGGACACAGCGGACGGGTCCGACCGGGAAAAGCCTTGCCCGAAGCCTCGACGCTTCGCGGGACTTCATCCTTTTCTACCCAATCGACCAGCTTGCTTAACATGTCGAACTGGTCGAGACCGGCAGGCCCGCCGCGGCAATGGGCCATGCCCGGAACGAGATAGAGCTTGGCCCAGTCCTCCACCCGCTTGCCGGTCTTGGTCGCGGTGCTCATCCGGTTGAAGAAATCGACCGTATCGTTCGATGAAAACCACGGATCGCTGACGCCATGGAAGAAAATGATCTTGCTTCCCCGGGCCGCGAAGGAACTGAGATCCGTCCATTGATCGGCGTTGATCAACCGCTGTTGCGGATCGCCGATGTCGGCTTTCTCGACGGCGTCGTCCACATCAAAACTCGTGGCATTGTTCTTGGACTGCCGATTGCGCTTATCATCGAACCGCAAAAGCCCTGGAATGGGATCTATCGTGCTCATGACCCCCGTATCATAGGGGAAAGCCACATAGGCGGGCCGGCCTGACGCATCCAGCGTCGGTGAAAACGTCTGGGCCACGACGTCCGCCTGCTGCTTCGTAAGGCAACCGTCGGTTTTGCCGGCAGGGCAAATGAGCGTTGCCGGATCGAATTTACAAGCAGCCGTATTCGCGATCATTCCGTCCTCGAGGCCGTCAAGGCCATCACAGGACTTCAGTATCCCTTTGAGGACCAAATCGCGATCGGCATCCGAAAAGGCTTTCGAGCGGTCCGGCGCGCCATCGGCGGCGGTTGGGGAGATCTTGTTCATCGCAACGTTCTTGGCGGCGAGCGACATATTTGAACGGCTTGTGCGCATGGCGGGAGCCCCGGCGATAATGCCGTCGAACAACGTGGGAAAGCGTTGCGCAGAGGCCATTGCCTCGCGCCCGCCGGTCGAACACCCTGCGAAATAGGAGCGATCGGCGACTTTGCCGTAATAGGCGGTGACCAGTGCCTTGCCGAGCAAGGTTACCTTCTCGACCGACCAGCCAGCGAAATTCAGCGTGGCAATCTGATCCGCCCTGAAGGAGGCGTCCCAAGCTTCGCCCTTGTGGCCGCTATCGTGCGAAATGACAGCGAAACCACGAGAAAGAGCATTCTGCGTTCCAGCGGCAACGTCCCCTGCGGCTGGCCGCACGACACCATTCAGACCTCCGCCGCCCTGGACCAGGAACCTTCCGGTCCAATTGTCCGGCAGGGCAATTGAAAAGCCGATGGCATAAGGCTTGCCGTCCGCGCCGGTGCGGTGCTCGAACGACCCGCTGACGAGGCAATGCGCCGGCTCCTTGTCCGTCACGTGATCGGCGCTCGCGACCTTCATGTCGAATGCGGCCAGTTGAAGGTTCTTCGCCGCCGAGCATTTGGCTTCGGGGGAAGGATCCGCGGCGACGGCCGGTGTCAAACCGGGTGCAAGGGCAACAAAAGCTGTGGCAACAACCAGCCTGATCATATTCGATCGTCCTCCTCCATGACGCAGCCTCCTCAAGCCGCCCCACAATCGCACCAGATTTCAGGCTCCCTGTCAATCAACGGCAGGCAGCCAGCATGACCCGATTGGTTATTTCGGCCGTCAGTCGATCGATTCCGGTAGTGTCTGCGGGATTGACTGGAGCGGCCACTTGATGGCGGTTCTGACGTCCTTCATTGTTGAAATACGGCGCGTCGTCTCAACGAAATCGAGCACGATCTTCGACTTTTCTTCCGCATGCCAGGCAACGAGTAACTCGACTTCGGCGGGGATGTCGTCGAGCCGCCTGTAGACGAGGTACGGACTCGGATTCTGGGCGAGCCAGGAAGGAGCGATCGCAATCCCGACGCCGGCCGCCACCAGCGTGCCAATAGCCAAAGTATGCGAAACCTCCTGCACGATGACCGGATAGACGCCGGCGCGGCGCAATGCACCCATGATCGCATGATAGTAGCTCGCTCCAACCGTCGGGGCGTAGGTGATGATGGGCTCGCCGGCGAAATCCTTGACCGTCAGGTTTTCCTTCTGCGCCAGCCGATGTTCCCTAGGCAGCACCGCCACGAAACCTTCCTGCAGGATATGCTCGGTCTTCAGGAAACCCGCCGGGTTGGTCGGGCGGATGAAGGCGACCTGCACCTTGTTGCTCTGGAGCAGTTCGAGTTGCTGCGCCGTCCCGAGCACCTGTACGTCGACGGTCATCGCCGGATAGCGTTTTCGAAAGTCCGAAATTACCAACGGCAGCACATGCGATAGCGCAACATGCACGCCACTGACGGAAATCGTTCCACCATCGTCACCGGAAATGGAACGGGTATGCGTGACCGCCCTGTCGATCCCGCCTAGGATTTCCTGAGCGTGACGCAGGAAGATCTCGCCGGCCGGCGTCAGCTTCACGCGTCGCGTCGTACGGCGGAAAAGCTTGGTGCCGAGGCGATCTTCGAGTTGCCGTATCTGCTGACTAAGCGGCGCCTGCGCCATGCCGAGCTTGTCGGCGGCGCGGCTGAAATGCAGTTCTTCCGCGACACAGGCGAAATAGTGGAGGTGACGAAACTCGATGCCGTATTTCATATCGGAAACATATCAATGCTCCCGCGATTTTGTAATAGATAATAATCTATTCCCGTGATTAGTTTTCAAAAAAACGACAATAAGAATTGGAACAGCTGGAGCTTCGGCTCCCGAAACGGAGCGTGATGACGCGTTTCTGGGTGTTAAAAATTCTGCGAACTTTGCTGACGCTTTGGTTCGTGGTAACTTTCGTATTCGTGGTGCTGAGAACGTCAGGCGATCCGGTCGTGGCGCTTGTTGGCGCCGATGCCACGCCGGAGGAAGTCGAGCAGTTCCGCCAGCTCTGGCGTCTCGACGATCCGCTCTGGATCCAGTATTTCCGTTACGTCGTCCAGATGGCGACGGGCCAGTTCGGCATTTCCTACCGCGACGGCCGCGAGGTCATCGACATCATCACCGAGCGCGTTCCGTGGACGCTGATCCTTGGCCTCTTCTCCTATATCGGCGCGATCCTGATCGGCGTGCCGGCCGGTATCATCGCCGCCATCAAGCGCGGCTCGACCTTCGACAACCTGATCATGGCAACGGCCGTTTTCGGCTTCGCGCTGCCGAACTTCTTCCTCGGCATCCTGATGATTCTGCTGTTTTCGTTGAGCCTGCAATGGCTTCCGAGTTCCGGTACCGGCACCGTCTGGCACCTGATCATGCCCGCCATCACGCTTGCGACCTTCACGGCCGGCACGCTCGCACGCTTCACCCGTTCCGCGATGCTCGAAGTGCTGGACAAGCTCTATATCCGCGCGGCGGCGGCGAAAGGTGTCGGTTACTGGAAACGCATCATTTTTCACGCCCTGCCGAATGCCAGCATCCCGCTCGTCACTATCATCGGCCTCAATCTCGGTGAACTGATCGGCGGCGCCATCGTCGTGGAAACCGTGTTCGCATGGCCGGGCGTCGGTCGTCTGCTGGTAACGGCTGTTTCCTCGCGCGACCTTGCGGTCGTTCAGGGCCTTGTGCTGATCATGGCGGTGACGATGGTTCTGGCAAACCTCGTCGTCGATCTGCTCTATGGTCTCCTGGACCCGCGCATCCGCGTGCAGAATTGAGAGCCTACGGATGAAGCGCGTTTCCCCCATTCTCGTTTTCGCCATCGCGATCCTCGCCATCACGGTCGTCGTCGCCATCGTCGGCAATGTTTTCACCTCGCACGGCATGTCGCAGCAGAACCTGCTCGCCCGCCTCAAGCCGCCGGCTTTCATGACCGGCAGCAATCCGAGCTTCCCGCTCGGCACCGACCGCATCGGCCGCGACATGGTGGCAAGGGTGATCGCCGGCCTGCAGATGTCGCTATCGGTGGCGATCGCCGGCACGATCATCGGCGCCGTCTTTGGCTCCCTCATCGGCTTCATCTCTGCGCATTTCCGCGGCTGGGTCGAGGAAGTGCTGATGATGCTGGTCGATTTCCAGGCGTCGCTGCCATTCATCCTCATCACCCTGACGCTGCTCGCCTTCTTCGGCAACAGCATGACACTGTTCATCATCCTGATGGGCCTGTTCGGATGGGAAAAATATGCCCGCCTTTCACGCGGCGTGGTGCTGTCGGCAATCAACCAGCCCTATGCCAAGGCGATCGTCGCGCTCGGTGCCGGCAACGGCCGGCTCTATCTCAAGCATGTGCTGCCGAACGTCGCGAGCGCGCTGATCGTCCAGGTGACGCTGACATTCCCGCAGATCATCCTTCTGGAAACCTCGCTGAGTTTCCTAGGGCTCGGCATCCAGGCCCCGCAGACCAGCCTCGGCCAGATCCTGGGCGACGGACGCGACTATCTCTCGACCGCCTGGTGGATCTCGGTCTGGCCCGGTCTGGTCATTTTTCTCGTCACTCTTTCGATGAGCATCGTCGGCGACTGGCTGCGTGACCGCCTCGATCCGATGCTGCGTGCCCGAACAACCTGAAAATGCCGCTCGAACATAAATGAACAAGGGAAGGTGGAACGATGTTTACAAGACGTGAAATGGGAAGTCTCATTCTCGGCGCGGGGGCGCTGTCCATGGTGGGCAGTCTCCCGAAGGCCAACGCCGCAGACAGGCCGTCGCTCAATATCGCGGTCGACAATCTCTGGGCCAATATGGCGACGATCAACGGCATCTCGACGACGTCGCGTCGTATCTTTCCGAACTTCTACGACAACCTCGTCGATCGCGACTACATCAAGGACGAGAACGGCCTGATCTTCGCGCCGAAGCTCGCGACGAAGTGGGAGCAGAAGGGCAATATCTGGACCTTTACACTGCGTGAGGGCGTGAAGTTTCACGATGGCACCGAGATGACGGCAGAGGACGCCGTTTTCACCCTTTCTCCGGAACGCCTCTGGGGCGCAAAACCCTTCGAGCCGCGCGGCAAGACTTTCACCGCCGGCTTCAAGCGCGTCGAGGCAACCGGCAAATATACGTTCGAGATCGAGACCGAGCGTCCGGACCCGAACATCCCGAGCAAGCTCACCGGCTATATCGGCTTCGTGGTGCCGAAGAAATATTACCTGGAAGTAGGTGTCGATGCCTTCGGCCAGAAGCCGATCGGCACCGGCCCCTACAAGGTGACGACCTTCCGCTCCGGCGAAATCATGGTTCTGGAAGCCTTCGACGACTATTGGGACGGCCCGCCGCCCGTCAAGCAGATTTCCTGGAAGATCGTTCCGGAATTCGCCGCCCGCATGGCCGGGCTCGTCTCCAAGGAATTCGACTTCATCGTCAACATCCCGACCGACCAGGAAGCGGCGCTCGAAAAATACCAGGGCGTGACGTTGAAGCGCGTTCTGGCCGACAACTATCCGGCTTTCGCCTTCAACACGCGGCCCGATCCGGTGGACAACCCGCTGGTCGATCCGAACCTCCGCTATGCCATGGTCCAGGCGATCGACATGAACGCGATCGTCCAGGCCCTGTTCAATGGCACTACGGAACACCCGGCGGTTCCGTTCAACTTCACCGAATACGGCAAATTCTACGACCCGAACTTGCCGGTGAAGCTCCCCTACGACGTGGCGGCCGCCAAGGCGCTTGTCGCCAAAACCAAGTACAAAGGCGAGAAGCTGATCTGGCATATCACCCGCCAGTATTATCCGAACTACGAGGCCGCGGCAGAAATCATGGTCGAGCAATGGCGCGAGGTCGGCATCAATGTCGAAGCGCAGATCCTCGACAATTTCGAACTGGTCTACCGCCGCCCCTATCACCTCATGAACATGTCGATGAGCTCGGACTTTATCCCGGGCGACCCCTACCAGCCGCTGTGGCTCGATTGGGGTCCGACGGCGTCGCGCTCCACCGCCACCTGGAAGACCTGGGACCCAACCCCGGAATATCTGGCGGCCGGCAAGAAATTCGACCAAGCGATCGAGTTCGAGGACCGCAGACAAGCCTATCTGGAACTTTCGGACGCATGGCAGAAGGTGACGCCCGGCTATTACATGTGGAAAAGCGTCTACAACTGCGCCCACCGCGCCGGCATCCAGTTCAAGTTCAAGCCGAACGGCGAAATGCGCATCTACGGCGACTACTTCAAGTTCGTATGATGAGCAGCACACGCAAGCATGCGCTGAAGGACATGACGTTCGCGGAGTTCCGCGAACGTCTTCCTGAAAAGCCCGTCATCCTCCTGCCCTTCGGCAGCCAGGAGGAACAGGGACCCCACGCCCCGATGGGCGATCTCATGCTGACCGAAGCGGTGGCGGCAAAGGTGGCGGAAGTCTCCGATTCCATCGTCGCGCCGATCATTCCCTTCGGTTATGCCGATTTCTTCAAGACCATTCCGGGCGGCATCCAGTTCCGGCCTTCGACCTTCTCGGCCGTGGTCGAGGACACCGTGACCGCCTTCCTGGACCACGGCATCGAGCATATCCTGATCCTGAACGGCCATACCAGCAATGCGCCTCTGTTCGACCAGACGCTCCGCCGCATCCGCGCCGAACGCGGCGTGTCGGTCGCCTTCATCAATCTCTGGCAGGCAATCCCGGACGCGCTGTGGAAAGAGTTGCACGGTTCCTCCGCTGCGGCAGCCCGCGGCCATGGCGGCGATCCGCTGACCTCGATCTACCTGCATCTCTTCCCTGAACTGATGCGCATGGATCTCGCCCGCCCCTCCGTACGCGAAAGAGCCTTCGGCCTGCCGACCGGCGGCGTCAACAATGTCCAGTTCGAAGGCATGCCGGTGCATGTGCCGCTCAACTGCCACGAGGTGAATATCGACGGCATGCTCGGCGGCGACCCGCTACTCGCCAGCGCCGAAAAAGGCGCGAAAATGGTCGAGCATCTCGTCGGCTTCTGCGCCCGTTTCGTCGAGCACCTGCGCCGCTGTGACATGCGCTCGGTGACGGCCTTTTCACCGCGAGAGGAAAAGGCGGCATCATGAGCAACGAACGGCTTTCGATCGAACATCTGAGCGTGCCGCTGCCGCGGGGAGCCGATCGCCCGTTCGCGGTCGAGGATCTGTCGCTATCGGTCAGCAAAGGCGAGATTCTCTGCATCGTCGGCGAGTCCGGCTCCGGCAAGTCGCTGACAGCGCTCGCCACCATGGGCCTGCTGCCCCGCAACCTCGGGCGGCCGACGGGCAGAGTGATGTTCGAGGGCAAGGATCTGCTTACCCTCGACGAAGCGACCCGCCGGGACATCACCGGCCGGCGCATCGCCATGATCTTCCAGGAGCCGACCGCCGCCCTCAACCCGATTTTCCGGGTCGGAGAGCAGGTATCGGAAACGTTTCGCATCCACACGTCGCTCAGCCAGACGGAGATCCGCAAGAAGGTCATCGACCTCTTCCGCGAGGTGCAGCTCCCCAATCCGGAGCAGATCTTCCATTCTTATCCGCACCAGCTCTCCGGCGGCCAGTGCCAGCGCGTGATGATCGCAACCGCCCTTGCCCTCGATCCGTCGGTGCTGATTGCCGACGAGCCGACGACCGCGCTCGACGTCACCACCCAGGCACAGATCCTCAAGCTGATGCTGGAGCTTCGCGCGAGGCACGATACCGGCATCATCTTCATCACCCATGATTTCGGCGTGGTCGCCGAGATCGCCGACCGCGTCGCCGTCATGCAGATGGGCAGGCTGGTCGAGATCGGCACGCGTGACGAAATCCTCAATCATCCCAAGGAAGATTACACCCGCCGCCTGCTCGCCGCCGTGCCGACGCTCACGCCGCGCAAGGAACGCGAAGGCCTCGGCAATCCGGTCCTCATCGCCAAAAACATCGTCAAGACCTTTGCCCGCTCCGGCCTGTTCGGCGGCGGTCGCACGGTGAAAGCCGTCGACGATGTCGACATCACCATCCGCCGCGGCGAGACGCTGGGCCTGGTCGGAGAATCCGGCTCCGGCAAATCGACGCTGGCGCAATGCGTCATCCGCCTCGTGCAGCCCGAAAGCGGCGACATCCTGATCTCCGGGGGCGATTTCGCCGGCCTCAACGGCAAGGCGCTGCGCGAAGCCCGCCGAAAGGTACAGATCGTTTTCCAGGATCCCTATACCGCGCTCGATCCTCGCCAGAAGGTCGGCGATTCCATCGCCGAAGGTCCGGTCATCCATGGCCTCGACCGCAAGCAGGCGACGGCCCGCGCGCTCGACCTGCTCGAAGCCTGCGGCCTCGACCGCGCCTCGGCCAGCCGCTTCCCACATGAGTTCTCCGGCGGCCAAAGGCAACGCATCTGCATCGCCCGGGCGCTTGCCGTCGAACCGGAACTGCTGATCGCCGACGAGAGCGTCTCGGCCCTCGACGTTTCGGTGCAGGCGCAGGTGCTGAAGCTTCTGGCCGACATGCAGGAAAGGCTTGGGTTCGGCATCCTGTTCATCACCCACGATCTCAGGGTCGCGAGCCAGATCTGCGACAATATCGCGGTGATGCGCAACGGCCGGATCGTCGAGCGGGGCGACCCGGCATCCCTGTTCGGTGCGCCGAAGGAAACCTACACGAAGGAACTGCTCGCCGCCGTGCCCGGCAAGGGCTGGCAGCATCACGCCAGTAAAAGCGAGGCCGGGACGGTCAAATCCCGGGAGGAAACCCCATGAAGAAATATCACATCGGCAGCGTGCCGAAACAGGTCGATCCGGAACTCATCGCCAGGTTCGAGAGTGTCGAAGTGGCGACGATCGGCCATTTCCGCCATCGCGGTTTTGTGCACCATTCGATTTCTCCCGTCGTCGAGCCGGGCAGGACTCTGGTCGGCACGGCGGTAACGGTGGCGATCCCGGCGACTGATTCCACCCTCCTCCATCACGCGATCGGCTTCATCCGCCCCGGCGATTTCCTGTTCGTCGACCGCCTCGGAGACGATCGGCACGCCTGTATCGGCGGCGGCGTCGCCTTCGCGATCAAGACGGCCGGCGCCGTCGGCGTCGTCCTGGACGGCCCCTGCACCGATGTCGAGGAAATTCTCGAGCTCGATCTGCCGTTCTGGTCACGGGGCGTCTCCGGTATCACCACGCGGCTCAACGATCTCGGCGGCTCGCTGAACCTGCCGATTTCCTGCGGCAACGTCCCGGTCCTGCCCGGCGACATCGTAGTCGCCGATGCGAGCGGCATCGTGGTAATCCCGATCGACGAGGCCGACGAGGTCGTCGAGGAGGCAATCGCGCGTCAGGCACGGGCTGGCCGTAACAAGCACAGGATCGAAGCCGGCGAGAAGCTAGGCGACCTCTCTGGCGCAAGCCGTCTCGTGGCCGCGGCACTGGAGCCGAAGTGATGGAAAATCCGCAATACAACCACCTGCGCGTCGAGCGCGGCGTCTATCGCAAGGTGGCCGGCGTCAGCGAGCGCGGCGTCGTCACCTCCCAGCACTACGCGGCGGCCGAGGCTGGGGCGGCGGTTCTCGCAGCAGGCGGCAATGCCGTCGATGCCGCGGTGACCGCCGCCTTCACCTTGCAGACCGTCGAGCCCTGGATGACCAGCCTTGCCGCCTGCGGCTACATGCTGGTCGCCCAGCCGGACGGAAAGGTCGAGGTCGTCGAATTCACAGGCCGCGTGCCGTCCACTTTCGACGAGGAATTCTACAGGCCCGATCCGAGCATCAAGACCTTCATCGGCCATCCGGCCTCGATCGACAACCGCAACGTCCGTGGCTTTACCGCGGCCGTCGTGCCCGGCTGCGTGCGCGGCTTTGCCGAGGCCTTGAAGCGCTACGGCACGATCGGATTCGACCGGGCGCTGGCACCGGCAATCGACCGTGCCCGCAAGGGCATGTATGTCGACTGGCATACGACGCTGGCAATCGCCATCGCCGAGGGCGAACTCGGCATGGATCCCGGCGCCCGTTCGATCTTTCTCCCCGGTGGCCATGCGCCGGAGCCGGGCGCCACCCTGCCGCTCGATCAGCTCGCCAGGACGCTGGAGCAGCTGGCCAACGAAGGTCCGGATTCGCTCTACGGCGGCGCGATCGGCGAAAAGCTGGTCGCCGATCTCCATGCTGGCGGCAGCTCCATCACCTTGGAGGACTTGGTCAACTACGCCCCCCTCCTCTATCCGTCCCGGACCATGCCGCTGCAAGGCAAGACCGTGCACGTGGCTGGAGAAACCAGCGCCGGCCAGCGGCTCTTCGATGCGCTCGATCACTTCGACAGGAAGCACGGCAAAGGCCCGGTCGACGCTGGTTTCTTTACCGCGATGGCAGAAGCTCTGTGGGAAAGCTTCGGCGCCCATCGCAAGCGTCTCAACCCGGCCGAGACGACCAACAAGACCAGCACGACGCAGGTCAACGCCGTGGATGCCGAAGGCCGGATGGTGGCGATCACCTTCACGCTGCTCAACCGTTTTGGCGCCCGCGCGCTCTCGCCTTCGACCGGCATCCTTTTGAACAACGGCATGTCCTGGTTCGACCCGACGCCCGGCCGCGCCAATTCGCTGACGCCCAACGCCTACGCGCCGAGCAATATGTGCCCGGTGGCGATCACCGACGAGAACGGGGCGTTTGCCGCTTTCGGCGCCGCCGGCGGCAACCAGATCGTCCCCTCGCTGGCACAGCTCACCGGCATGATCCTGCATGCGGGTCTCGACATCGAGGAGGCGATGAACATGCCGCGTATGACGACCGGCCCGCACAGCGACATCATCGTCAATGTCGACATGCCGGCCGAGCAGATCGAAGCGCTTGAAAAGATCGCCAAGGTGAAGCCTGCCGCGGCCGTCGTCTATCCCCGGCCCTTTGCCGCTCCCGGCATGATCGGCAAGCGCGGCAATGCCTTTGTCGGCATGCCCGACATCACCTATCCGGCCGCTTACGCCGCTACAGCCTGAACGAGACTTCGATGACCGACCTGACTTTCGCACCCGTCGAGATCGACGGCGTCCTCAAGATCATTCCGCCAACGGCGCCAGCCGTGCCCCTGGTGTTCGACTCTCCGCATAGCGGCCTGACGCTCCCGGATTTCGAACGCACGGTTTCCGACGAGCTAGTGCTCGTGGCGGCCGATACTTATGTGGACGACCTTTTCGGCTTTGCGCCTTCCATCGGCGCACCGCTCCAGATCGCCCACTTTCCGCGCAGTTTCCTCGATCTCAATCGCTCGCTGAAAGATGTCGATCTGCAAATGGTCGAGGGTGAATGGCCCCATCCCATCCGTGACAGCGCCTCGGCGCGCCGCGGCATGGGGCTCACCTGGCGTTACGCATGGGGCGACACGCCGATGTACGGCCGCAAGCTGACGGTGAAGGAGCTGGAGGGCCGGATCGACACCTATTGGCGGCCCTATCACCGCGAACTAGTGCGGCTGCTCGACGAGACCTATGCCGCCTTCGGCAAGGTCTATCACATCAACTGCCATTCGATGCCGGCGATCGGCCATGTGCTGTCGCCCGATCCGGCCGGGACGGTGCGCAAGGACGTGGTGGTCGGAGATTACGAAGGCCAATCAAGCGAACCGGATTTCGTGAAACTGGTCGTCGAAACGCTGGAGGGTTTTGGCTATTCGGTATCGCTCAACGTGCCCTTCAAGGGCGCCGAGCTGGTCTCGGCCTATAGCTCGCCTGCAAAAAACCGCCACAGCATCCAGATCGAACTCAACCGAAAACTCTACATGGACGAGGACACACGCGAGAAGATCGAGGGCTATGACGAGTTGAAAGACAATCTCGCCAAGCTTGGCACGGTCATCCGCGACTACGTCATGGACAGAAGCTGAGACACGCCGGGCGCCACCCGTTCCCGCCACAGGCGGCCATAAGCTCTCTTTAACGCTCAATACGTATTGTGGTTGTGCAACAGCCCAGTGGCGGAATGGTAGGCGATCTTCATTGACGATAGCGGTTCCCGTTCAATTACCCTCATCTTCGCTGGACGCGGTTGCGGACGGCCGGGGCGCTTCGACGGTGATCGCCCAAGGTATTGCTCATCAACGGAGCGCAATTCTCGCCATCGGCGCGGATGCGGCTAAGCTGGATCTCAGTCGACTGCCGATGGAAAACATCGAGCTTTCGGTTGCTTCTGCCTTCGACCGCCTGGAAAACCTGCAAACGTTCGTGGAGGCGTCGCAACCTCACCTTATCCTGCTCGACATAAAATTCGCGGACCTCTGCGGCGTCCAGGTCTGCCGCCAGCTGAAACACGGTTCGGTAACGTCTGAAATACCTGTGATCCTGGTCACTCCTCCAGACGATATCGATGGACGGATCGCGGGTTTTAAGGCCGGTGCGGTCGACTGTGTCTCAAGCACGATCGACGGCGGGGAACTTGGTGCGCGCGTGAACGCGCAACTTGCTTCAAGCAGCAGTCGCAAGCAGATTCTTGGCCAGGACCAAGAGCTTCGGACCGCACTCGCCAGCATGAGCCAAGGGGTTTGTCTTTTCCATGCGGACGGTACGTTGGCGTTGTCCAACAGTCGCTACGCCGAGGTTTACGGGGTGGACCCGGCCTTGATCCATCCCGGGCAGTCGCTCGAGGACATTATAAAGTTGAGGGACGACATCGGAGCCTTCCCCACGATGTCCCGCGGGGAGTATCTCGAATGGGCGCAGGAAACCAACGCCGGCGCTTCCTCGCAAGTCTGGATAAAAGAACTCAGATCGGGAAAAGTCATCCGAGGCTGTCATCAGCGTACGGCTGACGGGGGATGGGTCTCGACGCATGAGGACGTTACCGAGGCGCGGCTGGCCGAACGATCTCTTGCCCAAGCGCATGCTCAGGCCGAGCGTGCGGAGCAGGAGGCAAGAGCAGCGCATGCGCGCCTGCTGGCCGCCTTCGAGGTCGTCCCGGAAGGCTTGGTACTGTTCGATGAAAATGATCGATTTGTGATGTGGAACCGCCGCTATGAGCAGCTTTACGCTGACAGCGGCGCTCCCCTGGTCAAGGGTGTGAGTTTCGAGGACAGGCTTCGCAGCGGGCTTCAGCGTGGCCAGTATCCCGAAGCGATCGGCCGCGAAGAGGAATGGCTGGCCGATCGATTGGCCCGCCACGCGGAACCGAAGAGTGCCCACGAGCAGCGCCTGCCGGGGAACCGATGGGTCCGGATAGAGGAGCGACGCGTTTCGGGCGGCGGAAGCGTGGGGATTCGCGTTGACATCACGGATCTCAAGATGCGCGAGGCTTCCTTCCGGCTCCTGTTCGAAGGAAACCCTCTGCCGATGTGGGTTCAGGACCGGGAAAGCCTTCAATTTCTCGACGTCAACCAGGCGGCTCTTGATCACTACGGCTATGATCGTGACCTTTTTCTTTCCATGACACTCTTCGACATCCTTCCACCAGAGGATCGGGAAAGAATGAAAATTGCGGGCACCTGCGCGGAGCATGCGAGCGAAGCCAATCGTTCTCAGCGGCACCGGACGGCGCGGGGAGCCGAAATCGAGGTCTTTATCTATGCGAGCCAGCTTGCCTTCGATACTCATCCGGCCTCACTGATTGCCGCCGTCGATGTCACCGAGCGGAAACGTGCGGAAAGGGCACTGCTTCAGCATCGCGATGATCTCGAGGAAACAGTGCGCAGCAGAACCGCAGAAATTGCACGTCAGGCTGCGGAACTCGAACGGATGCTCGATCAAGAGCGGCAGGTCAACGAGTTGCAGCGGCAATTCGTCTCGATGGCCTCTCACGAATTCCGGACGCCGCTTTCGATCATCGACGGCGCGGCGCAACGGCTCGTTCGCCGCAAGAACGCGGTGACGGCGGAATTTATCGGAGAGAAGACGGAGCAGATTCGCAGCGCAGTTTCACGAATGCTGGAGCTGATGGAGAGCATCCTCGCCGTCGGGCGCTTGGATCACGGCCACATCGATATCGTTCGGAAGCCATGCGCGCTGGCCGACCTCATCAGGACCTGCAGCGCGAGGCAGGAAAGCATACGCAAATCGCACCGGTTCCTCCTCGATCTGGAGCAGCTTCCCTCGATTATTTACGGCGACGGAGCGGCCTTGGAGCAGGTATTCACCAATCTCTTCTCAAATGCTGTGAAATACGCGCCGGACTCCCCAAACGTCTATGTGATGGGGTGGCAGCAAAACGACTTTATCCAGATTACCGTTCGCGACGAAGGCATTGGCATCGACGCGGACGACTTGCCGAAGATGTTTGGGCGCTATTTCCGGGCAAGAAGTTCGTCCGGCATTGCCGGGACGGGTATCGGCCTCAACCTGGTGAAGCAGGTGGTGGAGTTGCATGGCGGCGAAATTCACGTTGACAGCGTAAAGGGTGAGGGAACTGTCTTTACAATCAAGCTGCCGATCGCAAGACCTGAGCAAATGGAGGCGGACGCGGCCGGGCGCTGACCGACCAGATGGCCCGCCGATCAAATCCGTAAAATTGACAACTCGCCTTTCGAAGGCTTCGCGAACCGGTTCTGTTCGGCGCAATGGACCGTCTTGCCCCCAGTCATCCGGGCCCTAAATCCGGCACATGGATGCTGAGCGAATCACAGATTCTACCAAATCGGCGAGAGCGTCTTCGCGGAAACCTCTCCAGAGGCCGAGCCCAGCCGTTGTCGAACAAGTCGAGAGGCTACTGGGTGGGCGCACGCGGAATATCCGGCTCAATGGGGAACTGGCCCGGCTTTTTCGCGAGCGCTCCTGGCCGCAGACTGCCAAGATCATCCGCGCGTGGATGATCTGGGTCAGCGTGCTCGACGTCCTGACACTGGGCGTTTACGCGATCCTGCTTCCGACCGAAACCGTGATGTCGATGCTTTGGCCGGCATCCATCCTTCCCCCCGCAGCTCTTGTCGCCGCAATAGTCTTTCTGCGACCGCGTGCTTTGTGGCTACAGGGGGTTTTCCTCCTCTCTTCTGTCTTTTTCATCCTCCTGTCCGTAGCCTTGGTGGGCGTCAGCGCCGGTGGCGAGTTTTATGAGCGCCATCTCACCATCATGCTTTTCGTGGCCGTCACCGCCATCATCATATTTCCAATCCTGCTTGGCTGGACGGTGGCGATCGGTGCCTCAGCCCTTGGAATCTACTTGGCGTTTCAACTGCGCAATCCCGGTATCGAGGTCGGAAGTGCCCTGGCAGGCACTCTGTTTTTCGCGAGCGGCGTGGCAGCAACCATCGTTGCCCGACGCACCGCAACGATCCTGGCTCACAAGAGCTTCTTGCTCGAGTTGCGAGACCGAAGTCGCCTCGCCGAACTTGCCGACGCGAATTCCCAGCTGGAACTTCTTGCACGAACCGACCCGCTGACCGGCGTCGCCAACCGGCGCTCGATGATGGAAACGCTCTATGGCTTCTGGAATCATGACCTTTCACGAACCAGAGGCGCGGCAATGCTGATGTGCGATGTCGATGACTTCAAGCGCCTCAACGATAATCTCGGGCACGCCGAAGGTGACCGCTGCCTGGTGAAGGTCGCCGGCATTATTCAGAGCAGTATGAGAGACGAGCGGGACCAGGTCGCCCGCTACGGAGGCGAAGAGTTTCTCGTCTTCCTCCCGGGCGCTGATGAACAGGAAGCCCGGGTTGTGGCCGAAAGAATTCGCAGCCGGATAGAAGCTGCGTCGCTTCCGAACCCTACCTCCCGCGTCGTTCCTTATGTGACTGTCAGCATCGGAGTAGCGACGCTGATGCAAGACGGTGAACCCGTCCCGGCCGAGCATCTTCAGCGCCAGGCGGACGCTGCGCTCTACCTTGCCAAAAAGGCTGGCCGAAACTGTCTGATGGTGCACGCTCCGGAGGTCGGCCAAACCTCCGACTAAGCCTGCCCGCCCTGCGCCGGCTTCAATAACCCTATGCTGGGCTAACCCGGGATGGCCATCTACCGAGCATTTCGCTCAATTTTATCCGATCTTCCGGGGCAAGCCGCGGCAGGCCGGGAACCCGCACTTCGCCGACGGAAATGCCAAGCCCTATCTCTACGGCTTCCTTGACGACCGTAACGTTTGCACCATTGCGGTACTGGGTCCGCATGCGCTCGAACGGCTCGATGATTTCGATCATCCGGCGAGCCTCCTGATAATCTCCAGACTCGAGCGCGGCATGGATCGCCAGCGAAATTTGAGGCGCGACGTTGACGAGGCCGGACGTGAACCCGCGGGCGCCGGCAGCAGTGAAGGCTGGCGCCCAGCTTTCCGCCAGGCCGCAAATGAACAGCGCGTTGCCCGCAGCGGATGCGGCGACGACCCGAGACAGAAGCAGGATGTCAGTCGTCGCGAACTTGATGCCGGCGATGTTCGGATGAGCCGCAAGCCGCAGCATGTCGTCAGGGCTGAAACCGTCCGCCCTGACGTATGCGACCATCGGCAGCGAGGAGGCGTCGGCGAGCCTGCGAAAATAGTCAATCTGGGCGGCGGGCGCTGCAAAAGGATCGACCGGCTGATGCGACATGACGGCGGACGCACCGATGGTCTTGGCTGTCTTTGCCATGGCAATCGCTTCTCGCAACGAGCGGCCAACGGCAGCCGTCACCGGCGCCTTGCCATCAACGCCCGCAACTGCCGCTTCGGTGACGACCGTGATTTCCGTCGGCGTGAGCGCATAAAATTCACCGGTATTGCCGGCCGCGACGATATTGTGGATGCCAGCTTTCGCCACGCGTGCGTAAATCGCGCGGGTGATACCGATGTCGATCTCGCCATCCGCTCCATAGGCGGTGATCGGTACGCCGGAAATGCCGGTCAGGATTTCGCGAAATGTCTGGATATCCATGGGCTTTTCCTCAGATTGCGAAGCGATGAACAGGCGTGCCCTGGACCCCCGGCTCGAAGGCGTAGATCGTGCCGTCTTCGAAAGTGCCGTTGTTGTCGGTGGAGAGCGTGGTCACGTAGAGAGTAGCGAGATCGGGTCCGCCGAAGCAGGGCATGCTCGGCCCCTTGGCGGGCATCAGATAGGCCTCGACGACCTTTCCGTCCGGCGAGATGCGGTTGAGCCGCCCCCCCTGCTGGCCGGCGATCCAATAGAACCCGTCAGCATCCACGGCGGCGCCGTCCGGTCGTCCTTCCTCCGCAGTGAAGTTATGCAGGCGGCGAGGCGGACCTATGGCGCCGTATGCCGGATCGAAATCGAAGATCTGGGCGTAGAGTTGGCTGCTGTCGGAATGGTACATCGTGCGCCCATCCGGGCTCCAGGCGATACCATTGGAGGTCATCAGGTTGCCGTCGATCACTGTGTCGAACGACCCGTCCGGCTTCACCCGGTAAAGGCGGCCATTGCCCGTCTGCGGTACAGCCTCGTCGCGGGTGCCGACCCAGAAGCAGCCGTCCGGCCCGGCCTTGCCGTCGTTGAGCCGGCTGTCCGGCCGGCCGCCGTCCGGGTTGCAGAGCAGTTGCATGGAACCGGTTTGGGGGTTCAGCAAGTAGACGCCGCTTTCCAGCGCCACCGCGATGTCGCCATTTTCACAAAGTGCCAGGCAACCGATCTTCGCCGGCATTTCGAACCGGTCGATGCCGCCGCCGGCCTGCAGGCGGATTGCCGCGGGTGCGAGGATATCCACGAACCAGAGATCGCCGGTGCGGTCGTCCCAGGTGGGGGACTCTCCAACCTTCAGGGGAAAGTCGATGACGCGGCGAACCTGCGGTGTGATGGTCCTTGTTTCGCTCATCGGGCAGCCTCCGCGGATACGATCAGTCCGTTCTCGTCCCGGAGCCGGATCGCTCCGTCATTTTGCGAATCGCAGAAACCGCCCCCTTGGAAGAAGGCCGCGACCGGACTTTCGTCCACCGGCTCCAGGCGAAGATGATCGCGCGTATAATCCTGTGGCCGGTAGCCTAGCCGCTCGGCGAGTTCATCCTTCCACCAGCCGGCATCGTTGCGCGACATGCCATAGACGACGGCAGCAGCGATGTCGGGGTGGGTAAGGCCGATCTTCACAAGCTGGAACAGATCGCGCGGGCTGATCCATATCGCCGCCGCCCGTTCGCTGTTGGGATAGGGGCCGGCATTGCCGATGCGGATCGACAGCGTGCGGATGCCCGCCTTGTCGTAATAGAAGCCGGCGACCATCTCGCCCCAGCATTTCGACAGGCCATAGCGCGTGTCGGGGCGAGGCACGTCAAGCGGCGTTATCGTCTGAGAGCGGGGATAGAAGCCGGTCGCGTGGTTACTGGACGCGAAGACGACGCGCCTGGTGCCGTTGGCGCGAGCAGCATCGTACAGATTGTACGTGCCGAGAATATTGCTCTGCACCATGTCGCCGATATCGGCCTCGCGAGGTAGTCCGCCGAGGTGAATGACACAGTCCATGCCGTCGAGTGCGGCGAGCATGGCGCCAGCATCCGCGAGATCGCCCTCGAAGAAGCTTTCGTTCGATGCGAGTTCTTTCGCCGGCCTGATGTCGATCAGCCTGATGTGCTCCGCCTCGGAGCACAGAAATCCCCTAAGCTGCGTGGCGATATTGCCCGCACCACCTGTTACCGCAATCCGTTTCAATGCCCCTCCTCGCGATGCCTCGCATCGCATGAAATCGAAGGCCTCCTAGCCTCCCACACCCTGGAACATGCGGGCGCGCGCATTCAGTATATGGTTCTTCATGGCGTCATGGGCCGCCGTTTCACGCCGCGCCAGGATCGCCTCGACAATCGCCTGATGCTCGTCCTGCACGTGCCGCACGTGCAGCGGCGTCCGCTTCAGGCTGAGACTGCGGGTCACCGACATGCCGATCGAAAAATGTGGCCTGAACCAATCGCGGACGGTGACGTGGAACTGGTTGCCGGTAGCCGCGGCGATGGCATCGTGCAGGTACTGGTCCTCTTCCGCACCGAGTTCGCCGATTTCCAGACAGTGTTCGAGGGCCTCAAGCGCCGAGAGAATACGGATCCTATCGTTGGCCTGCCAGTTGCGTGCCGCCAGTTCTGCCGCTTCCGCCTCAAGTCCGGCGCGGAATTCGAAGAACCTCTGCACGTCGGCAAGCGATCCGACCGGAACCTGCTTCAGCACCGACGAGTCCGGCCGTTGCCGCACATAGGAGCCGGATCCCTTGCGCGAGACGATCAACTCATCCCTGCGAAGCCGCTCCAGAGCTTCGCGCACCACGGGCCGGGATGCCCCGAACATGACTGCAAGGTTCGGCTCGGACGGGAGCCGTTCGTTGATCGGAAAGCGGCCGTCGGCGATCATCCCTACGATCTTCTCGTAGATAATGTCGCTGAAACGAGGCTCCGCCTTGGCGGCCGCTATCACGCCCGATTGGTTCATCAACGTCCCTTTTCACGTCTCCATTCGCGAAAGGCCTGCCCGGCTTCGGCTTCCGGCGGACAAAGCCCGAAAATGCCGTCGCCCGCCCTCACGCGTTCTTCGACGAAATCCTCGAAAACGGTCTGTTCGAAAACGCCCGTGTGATCGATATCTTCGCGCGCCGGAATATAGCGCAGCGTATAGGCAGGCCCGACGAGGCGCGGAGCCGTCTTGTTGATCTTGTGTACGTTGCGAATGGAGGCGTTCCGCAGGCCATGCTTCAGAAGCACCGTCGTCAGCGTGGCTGTCGAGACGCTCGGTAATTTTCGGCGCGATTCCTCGCTGAAAGTCATGCTTCTCCTCCCTGTCCGCACGGCTCTTTTAGACAGGAGTATTTAACCTGTAAAAATCTGTCAATACTTGTAATCATCTGAAAACCTGCTTATGGTCGTTTCAGCCGATGGGATGGAGGTCCTCGGCGGTCGTGGCGGTTGGGAACCCGCTATCGATCGCCTGTCAGGTCGGCGGTTCATTTGGGAGGAAATTAATGCGCGACGACGAAATCATGTCTTCCGGCGTTACCCGCCGGACGTTCCTCGCAGGCGTTGGCGGGGCCGTTGCCCTGTCAGTTGCGGGCGGCACCGCCAGCGCGGCCGCGACCAAGGAGGCGCCGCAACTTGCGGCTCTCGTCAAGGATGGCAAGCTTCCGCCGCTTGCCGAACGTCTTCCGAAGAACCCGATGGTGGTGAAGCCTTGGGAAAAAGTAGGCACTTACGGCGGCACGCTGCGGCGCGGCCTTCGCGGCTCGTCAGACCATAACGGCATCCTGCGAATGGTCGGCAACCAGGGCCTGGTGCGCTGGAACATGGACTTCACCCAAACTCTGCCGAATCTCGCGGAGAGGTGGGATGTCAATGCAGATGCTTCCCAGTTCACCTTCTACCTTTTGAAGGGCGTGAAGTGGTCCGATGGCCATCCGTTCACCGCCGACGACGTGGTGTTCGCCATCGAGGATGTCGTCAAAAACAAGGAGCTCTACAGCTCGACGCCGGCGCAGATTGCCGTGGCCGGCAAGCCGGTCGTCGTCGAAAAGATCGACGACTACACCGTCAAGTTCACCTTCGCCGCAGCCAACGCGCTTTATCTGGAAAACCTTGCGACCCCGCTCGGCCAGCATCCGACGCTGTTCGCCAAGCACTACTGCAGCAAGTTCCTGCCGAAATACAACCCGAACCTCGACGCGGACGTGAAGGCGGCCGGTTCATCGAGCTGGCCCGACTTCTTCCGCGCCAAGTGCGGCGACATCGAAATCCCGCAACGCTGGGGCAATGCCGAGAAGCCGGTGCTCGATCCCTGGGTGATCAAGGAAGCCTATTCCGGCGGCGCGACCCGCGTGCTGATGGTTCGCAATCCCTACTTCTGGCAGGTCGATACCGAGGGCAACCAGCTGCCCTATATCGACGAGCTGAATTTCGGCATTTCGCAGGACGTCGAGTCGCTGATGCTCAACGTCATCTCCGGCAAAATCGACATTCAGGAGCGTCATATCAACTCGCTCGCGAACAAGCCGACGCTGTCGCAGAACATGAAGAAGGGCGATTACCGCCTGCTGTCGCTCGTCCCGTCCGCGGCGCAGCAGTGCTCGCTCTACCTCAACATGACCCACAAGGACCCGGTGCTGCGGAAGATCTTTGCCGACAAGTCGTTTCGCCAGGCGCTGTCGATGGGCATCAACCGCCAGGAAATTATCGACATCGTCTATTTCGGGCAGAGCGAGGGTTACCAGACCGGCCCGCGCCCCGGCCACCCGTGGTATCACGAGAAGCTGGCCCGGCAGTTCACCGAATTCGCGACGGACAAGGCCAATGCCATGCTCGACAAGGCTGGCCTCGACAAGAAGGATGCCAACGGCATCCGCCTTCGGCCTGACGGCCAGCCGCTCTTCTTCGCGGTGGATGTCATCCCGACACTCTATCCTGACCTCGTCGATGTGCTGGAACTGGTGAAGGCGCATTGGGCGAAGATCGGGGTTAGCATGAAGGTCAACACCATCGAACGTGCGCTCTATTATACGAGAGGGGACGACAACGCCCATGATGCACAGGTCTGGCCAGGCCCTGGCGGCCTCGATCCGATGCTCGACCCGCGCGACTTCTTTGCCTTCCATCCCCAGGGATCGCGCTACGCCATTCCGTGGACGCTCTGGTACACGTCCAACGGCGCCAAGGGCGAGGAGCCCCCGGAAAGCCAGAAGAAGCGCTTCAAGCTCTATGACGAGGCTCGTTCCACGGCCGATGTCGACAAGCGCGGAGCGATCATGAAGCAGGTCTTCGATATCGCTGCGGAAGAATTCGAAGTCATGGGAATCTGCCTCGCCGTCGGTGGCTTCGGCGTGATCCGCAACAACCTGCGCAACGTTCCGGAAAAACAGCCGGACAGCTGGTCCTGGCCGAACCCCGGCCCTGCCCTGCCGCAGCAGTTCACATTCACGAGCTGAGCGGGCACGGCTGATTTACTCCAACTGTGCCGCCGCCCGACCGGCGGCGGCACCCTTCCGGCCCCATTGCATCCACTGCCCGAACGATGGCCGAAGGCTTTCGTATCGGCATGCCGTGCAATCCGAATTGCGAGCTTTGCATGCTGAAATTTGTCATCAAACGCCTGCTATGGATGATACCGTCGCTGTTTGCGGTAAGCTTCCTCGCCTTCGTTCTGATCCAGCTTCCGCCAGGCGATTTCGTCACCACCTATATCGCGACGCTCGCCTCATCCAACGAAGTGGTCGATCAGAATACCGCGGCCGCTCTGCGCGAGCGGTTCGGCCTCGACCAGTCCATGCTGGTGCAATATCTGAAATGGATCTGGGGTATCCTCTCCCGCGGCGATTTCGGCATCTCCTTCGAGTGGCAGCAGCCGGTCTCCGGCCTTATCTGGGAGCGCATGGCGCTGACCCTGGTACTTGCGCTCGCAAGCCTGATCGCCACCTGGGCGATCGCACTGCCGATCGGCGTCTATTCCGCGGTGAAGAAATATTCGATCGGTGACTATGCATTCACGGCCTTTACGTTCTTCGGTCTGTCGATCCCGTCTTTCCTGCTGGCGCTGGTGCTGATGTATATCGCCGCCGTCGAGTTCGGCGCGGATGTGGGCGGCCTTTTCTCACCTGAATACGAGACCGCGCCCTGGAGCATAGCGAAAACGCTCGACCTTCTGTCGCGCCTGTGGCTGCCGGTGGCGATCCTCGCGGTGTCTTCCACTGCGAGCCTGATCCGCGTCATGCGCGCCAACATGCTGGACGAGCTGCCCAAACCCTATGTCACGACGGCTCGTGCCAAGGGGTTGTCGGAGTTCCGGCTGCTGATCAAGTACCCGCTGCGCATCGCGCTCAACCCCTTCATTTCGACGATAGCCTGGCTCCTGCCCAACCTGATCTCCGGCTCGGTCGTGGTGGCGATCGTGCTTAACCTACCGACGGCGGCGCCCCTGCTTCTCCAGTCGCTGATGGCGCAGGACATGTATCTCGCGGGCGCCTTCGTGCTCCTGATCTGCGCTCTCACGCTGATCGGCTCGCTGATCAGCGACATCCTGCTTGCGCTGGTCGACCCGCGCATCCGGCTCGAATAGGAGGCCCGAATGGTCGATGCAACCATCCTCAACGATCGCCCCGATCGCGTCGCCGTTGCCGCGCAATGGCAGCTGATCTGGTGGGCCTTCAAGCGGCACAAGCTCGCCATGGCCGCGCTTTTCGTCACCGTCGCGATGTACATTGTGGCGATATTCCCCGGCTTCTTCGCGATCAACGACCCGATCTTGCAGAACGCCCGTTCAACCTTCCATCCGCCGCAGAGCATTCATTTCCTCGATACGTCGAACGGATTCAGTTTTAGGCCGTATTATTACGGAATGAAGCTGACGCGGGATCCGAACACGCTCGCCGCCATCTTCGTCGAGGATACCACGACGAAGATCCCGATCCAGTTGCTCGGACGTGGTTACACCTACTCGGTGCTTGGCCTTTTCGAGACCGACATCCACCTCATCGCCACCACCGACAAGAGCAAGCCGCTTTATCTCTTCGGGGCCGACCGTCTCGGACGCGACGTCTACAGCCGCACGGTACAGGGTGCACAGATCTCGCTGTCGATCGGTCTGGTCGGCGTTTTCCTGTCGCTGCTGCTCGGCATCGTGCTGGGTGGTATCTCCGGATATTACGGCGGCCGGATCGACTTCGTCATGCAGCGCGTCATCGACTTCGTGCTGTCGCTGCCGACCATTCCGATCTGGCTGGCGCTTGCCGCAGCCCTGCCGCAGGGTTGGCCCGCAGCCCTGCAATACATGATGATCACCATCATCCTGTCGTTCACCGGCTGGGCGCAACTTGCCCGCGTCGTGCGCGGTCGCTTCCTTTCGCTGCGAACCGAGGAATTTGTCGCCGCCGCCCGTCTCGACGGCGTCTCGGAAGGCCGCATCATCTTCCGCCATATGCTCCCGAGCTTCTCGAGCCACATCATCGCGTCAATGACGTTGGCCGTACCGGCGATGATCCTGGCGGAAACATCGCTCTCCTTCCTCGGCCTCGGCCTGCAGCCGCCGACAGTCTCCTGGGGCGTTCTTCTGCGCGAGGCGCAGAACATCCGCTCGATCGCCACCGCGCCATGGCTGTTTATGCCGGGGCTCGCGGTCGTTATCGCCGTCATGGCGCTCAACCTTTTCGGCGACGGTCTGCGTGATGCGGCCGATCCGTACAACAAGTGAGGCGCGGATGACCGATATCCTATCCATCACGCCCCGTCCTTCGACGGCAGCGGGCAAGACGCTGCTCGATGTGAAGAACCTGGTAACGGAGTTTCCGCTTCGCACCGGCATCTTCAAGGCGGTCAACGACATCTCGTTTTCGATCGAACCCGGCAAGACCCTTTGCGTCGTCGGTGAAAGCGGTTCCGGCAAATCCGTCACCGCCCGCTCGATCTTGCAGATCATCGACTCGCCCGGTCGCATCGCCTCCGGTTCGATCATCCTCAACCGGCAGGACGGCACCTCTGTCGACCTCGCCAAGCTTGATCCGCGCAGCAAGGCGATCCGCGCGGTACGTGGCCGCGACATCGCGATGATCTTCCAGGAGCCGATGTCGTCGCTTTCGCCGGTGCACACCGTCGGCGACCAGATTACAGAAGTGCTTCGCCTGCATTTGAACATGAGCAAGGCGGAGGCCCGAAAGGAAGCCGCCGAACTGCTCCGGCAGGTGGAGATCCCCAATCCGGAACAGGCGCTCGACCGCTACGCCTTCCAATATTCCGGCGGCATGCGCCAACGTGCCATGATTGCCATGGCGCTTGCGTGCAAGCCTCAGCTGCTGATCGCCGACGAACCGACCACCGCGCTCGACGTGACGACCCAGGCGGAAATCCTCGACCTGATCAAGCGCCTGCAACAGGCGACTGGAATGGCGGTGCTGTTCATCACCCACGACATGGGCGTGGTGGCGCAGATTGCCGACGATGTGCTGGTCATGCACCACGGCGTCATCAAGGAATACGGGCCGGTCGACCAGATCTTCCATACGCCGAAGGATCCCTACACCAAGATGCTGATCGGCTCCGTGCTGAAGCTGGAGCAGAAGGCGGAAATCCGCCTCGCGCGACCGCCGCTCGACACGACCGCCGAACCGATCCTCGACATCCGCAACCTCTCCATGCATTTCGGGGAGATGAAGGCGTTGAACGACGTCTCGATCGCTCTCCTGCCCGGCGAGACGCTCGGGATCGTGGGCGAAAGCGGTTCCGGCAAGACGACCCTGGGCCGCTCGATCATGCGGCTCTACGATCCGGCGTCCGGCGAGATGCATTACCGCCGCGCCGATGGAAAGGTGGTCGATCTTGCCAGGCTTGAGGGGAGTGAACTGAAAGCCGCCCGTCGCGAGCTGCGCATGGTCTTCCAGGACCCGTTCGGCTCACTCAACCCGCGCATGACGGTCGCGCAGGTGATCGGCGAGCCGCTGCTGGTGAACGGCCTGTCGAAGGGCAAGGAACTCGACGAGAGGGTCTGCCACCTGATGGATCAGGTCGGCCTCGATCCGGCCGGGCGGGAACGTTACCCGCACGCCTTTTCCGGCGGCCAGCGCCAGCGCATCGGTATCGCACGGGCGATCACGCTCAATCCGCGCATCATCGTCGCGGACGAGGCGACCTCGGCGCTCGACGTCTCGGTGCGCTTCCAGGTGCTCGATCTCCTGATGCGTCTGCAGGACGAGTTGAAGCTGGCCTACATCTTCATCAGCCACGATATCGGCGTCATTCGCTACATGTGCGACCGGGTCGGCGTCATGTATCGCGGTCGGCTTGTCGAGGTCGGCGAAGCCGAGAAGGTCTGCAACAACCCCGATCATGCCTATACGCAAGCATTGATTTCGGCCATTCCCCGGCCGGATCCCCGCGATCGCGATCGTTCGAAGCGGTTCCGGTATATCGAACCCAGCCCCCACACCGATCCCAGCAACGTCAAGAATAGAAGTTCTGCGCGATGAAGATAACGGGAATCCGCACCTTTCTCATGCATGTGGGCCAGCCGCACCGCTCGAAATGGGCGTCCGACGACGCACCTGCTTCTTCCGGTCGGGGATCGTCGGAACGAGGTTATTTCGGCGGCACCCGCAACTGGCTGTTCCTGAAGATCGATACCGACGAGGGGATTACCGGCATCGGCGAGTGCTCCGGCTGGCCGCGCGTCATCGAGACCGCGATCAGGGATCTCGCGCCGCTCCTAATCGGCGAGGACCCGACGCATATCGAAAAGCTGTGGCAGAAGATGATGATCGCCATGATGGGCCACGGCATGCTCGGCACGGTCGGCGGCGGTGCCATGACCGGCATCGATATGGCGCTCTGGGACATCAAGGGCAAGGCGCTCGGCGTACCGGTCTGGAACCTGCTCGGCGGCAAGATTCGCGACCATATTCCGATCTATTCGCATGCCAATACAGTGGAACAGGCGCTTGCCGTGAAGAGCCGTGGCATCAAGGCGATCAAATGCGGCGGCGTTTCCGATCCGGTCCGAAAGGTCGCCGCGTTGCGCGAAGCGGTCGGCGACGAGATGGATATCGCCATCGACCTTCACGGTGCGCCATGGATGACGCCCGCCGATGCCTGCCGGCTGGTGCGCAAGCTCGAGCCTTATGAGCTGATGTGGGTGGAAGACCCGATCGCGCCGGAGAACGTGGACGGCTACCGCCGCATCCGCGATGCAGCGCATGTGCCGCTTGCCGCCGGCGAACGGAGCGCCACGATTTTCGGCGAGCGCGAGCTGATCGAGAAGGAACTGGTCGACATCATCCAGCCGGATACCGGACGTGCCGGCGGCATCACCCAGATGAAGAAGATTGCCGCCATGGCGGAGGCGCACCACATCCAGTTCGCGCCGCATTCCGGCTCGCTCGGGCCGGTCGCCGAATATGCCGCTCTGCATTTGATGGCCGCGATCCCGAATGCGTTGATCCTGGAACGCCTCGACGACGACTGGGAGGGGCGCAAGAGCGTGATCGTGCCGCATCCGGTCCAGGAAAACGGCTTGATCGTGGTGCCGGACGCGCCGGGATTGGGCTGCGATATCGACGAGGAATTCGTTGCCCGCTACCCGAGCCAGGGCAATCTTTCCGTACAGGTTCAGCCGGATAGCGGCGCCTATGCGCCGGGCACCTGGAGCGAACATCTCTATGTGCAGACGCGTGTGTCGCGCCGGCAATATTTCGGCAAGTAAGGACACAGAAGATGAAAATCGACCGCATGCGGGTTTTCATGACCCGCGACAAGGATCGCCCGCGTGTCATCGTCGCACTCGATACCGACGACGGCCTGACCGGCTGGGGCGAATGCTACAACCACGGGCCGGATAAGGCGCTGCCTCCGCTCCTGGACTACCTTTACGGCTTTATCGCCGGCCAGGACCCGACGCGGGTCGATTACCTCGTCAACCTGATGATCCAGCAGAGCCGGTTCCCCCCCGGCGCCATGGGGCTTGCGGCGATCGCAGGTCTCGACCATTGCCTTTGGGATCTGGCCGCGAAAGCCGCCGGCCTGCCCGTCTACAAGCTGCTCGGCGGCGAGGTGCGCGACAAGATCAAGGTTTATGCCGGCGTCTACACCGCGCCGGATGCACCGGCGGCGCGCGACGAATTCGACCGGTTGAATGAAGGCTGGGGGTTCACCGCTTTCAAGCTCAGCCCCTGGCGGATCGATATGCATACCAACCGCTGGGGCAACGTGGTGAAGGCGTCGGCCGACTATTTCCGCCAACTCCGCGAGACGGTCCGCGACGACTACGAGATCGCCTTCGACGCGCATGCCAAGATCTACGAGCCTGCCGCCGCCCGGCAACTCGGCAACGCACTCGCACCTTACGACCCGCTGTTCTACGAAGAACCGCTCCGGCCGGAAAACATCGAGGCCTGGGGCGAACTCAAGCAGGGGCTCGAATGCACGCTGGCAACGGGCGAAAGCCTCTACAGCCGCTACGAATTCCTGCGGCTGCTGCAGGTGAAGGGCGCGGATCTGATCCAGCCGGACATCTGCGTCGTCGGCGGGCTTTCGGAAATGCGCCGCATCGCGACGCTTGCCGAGGCCTTTTATGTCGGCGTGGCGCCGCATAACCCTATGGGACCCCTGGCGACCGCGGTAAACGTGCATTTCTCGGCCGCCCAGCAGAATTTCAAGATCCTCGAATACCGCCTGCCAACGGGTCAGTCCTACGTCTACGGCGGCACCGAAATCGAGACGCGGGAAGACTCGGCGCGCTACGTCGCCGATCCCTACCTGCCGAAGGACGGTTATCTCGAACTTCGCCCGGATCGTCCCGGCTGGGGCGTCGAGATGGACGAAAAGGCGATGCATGAGGACGGTTACGTCCATTGGCAGCGTCGAGTCCCGAAGCGGCCGGACGGATCCTATGCCTTTGCCTGAAATGGCCGGAAACGATTGGCCAAGCATTCGAAGCGGGCCGCTTGAGGCCCGTTTCCTCCCTCAAAACGGCGGCCGGATGACTCATCTCGTCCATGAGCGGCTGGGCGATATCCTTGTGCCGACCGCCGGCCCGGAGTTCGAGCCGCTGAACTGGCCGAAGGCCGGCGCCTATCCGCTGTTTCCCTATCACAACAGGCTCCTCGGTGCCGCTTTTATGCATGACGGCAGACGCTACGAGGTTCTGCCGCATCCGGCACTTCAAACCGATGCCCAGCATGGCCCGGCCCATCGCCGCGCCTGGCAGGTGGCCTCGCTCGACGCCGATCGGATCGAAGTGGTGCTGGACTACCGCGCTGATCCGGACTGGCCCTTCGATTTCCGCGCTCGACAGCGCTTCGTGCTCACCGACGACCGCCTCGATATAGAGCTTTCAATGGCCAATACAGGAAAGGCCTCCATGCCCGGCGGATTGGGCTGGCATCCATATTTTGCAGCTGATCTCGGCAGGCCGGCATCCTGTGATGCCGGCAGAACGTGGCCGCCGGGTGACGCGGGGATTCCAGACGGTACCCGATCTGAAGCACGGGGCACGAAAATACTGCCGAACGAGGCCCATACCCTTTTTCTTTCGGACTGGGGGGCGGCCACGGTAGTCACCAATGGAGGCATTGAGGCCACCTTGAGAGCGGGGCCAGGACTGAGACACCTCGTCGCCCACCGCACCGCGGACTACGTCTGCCTCGAACCGGTATCGCACGTTGCCGGCGCCTTCGGCTTTCCTTTTCATGGCGAAAATTCAGGGCTTTTCGTACTGCGAGCGGGAGAACAGCGCTCCGCAAGCTTTACGTTTTCTTTCAGGGCAGATTGAGAACCGCGATTGCGCAATTTGACCACGGTAGCGGGGTATGGTCTCGCTTCGGGCGGGACAACGTCAGCTGCGGTGCCGGAATGTACCAGAGGTCGATGCCAATGTCAGAAACCTCCGGCTTCGACTGGGTTTTCATCTTACAAAATGCAATTTATCGCTTCGAGGTCCCCCGTGCGCCGGTCAGGTGCTTGCGCATGAGAGCCGCTGCAACCTCGTTGTCGCCCAGTTCAAGGCGCTCGAGAATTTCCAGATGCTCCCTGCAGGTAACCGCTACGCGATCCGCACCGTGCTGCCAGTTGTAGTTGGATAGACGGCGAAGCTGGTTCTGGCGGTTCATTGCCTCCTCGATATAGCGGTTTCCGGATGCCGCGCTGATGCCGAGGTGGAATTCCGCGTTCATTTCGAACAGCGTGACGCTGGACGCATCGGTCCAGGCTGCACTCAACATTGCCTCATGCTGCGATCGCATCGACTTGATCCAATCCGCGGAAAGCAAAAAATCCGGCGAGAGGATGGCTGCGCATTCGATAAGGAGCCGAAAATCGTAGCTTTCCTCTCGGGCACGCGCATCGCGAACCGGGTCGAAAAACTGCCACCCATAACCTTTTCGGCGCTGAATCACGCCGAGGCCTTCCAACTTGATCAGCGCCTGACGGACGGACGTGCGCTCCTGCCCCGTCAACCGCATCAGTTCCAACTCCGCGAACTGCTCTGGCAATTCGCCATCACGCCGCAGCTTGGCTATCGCCACGAGAAGTTCCTCATCGGCGGGCGGCGCCTCCAATGTCTCTACCCGGGGCGGAATTGCCGAAAGCGTCATCCCCTTGTTTTGCTCGTGCTGCACGAAGCCCTGCGACTCCAGCAGTTCGAGCGCCATGCGAACCGGCGTTCGGGATACGCGCAGCCGGTCCGCCAGCTGGCTCTGGCGCAACCGTGTCCCTGGCTGAAGATTGTCTTCATGGATAACGTCGATGATGCGACGCATCAGGTCCTGCTGAAGAGGCGTGGATACGTCTGACATTTTCCGCTTGCCTTTCCCATCTTTCTGGTTTTTGTTGTATGAAATACTTTTTAGGCGAGGGCAACCCTTCGGCCTGCCGCCATACAGCATCTGGAACACGCCATCATGACCTTGCCTCTTCCCTGCCCGCTCATCGAGATTTCTGGTACGCCATTCGAACGCGGCCAACAATATGGCGAACAGGCGGCGGAGCGTATCCTCAAGGGCATCGGACACTATAGGGACCAGTTACATTCCTCCGGCCTGAAAGACAGCGACCTGGCAGCGATGATCGACCGTTTTGCCAGTGCGATCGAGGAGTATGGCCCGCAGTATATCGAAGAAATGCGCGGCATCGCCAGCGCGGTAAACACCGATCTCGCCGCGATCCTGCTGCTCAACGCCCGCACCGAGATCCTCAAGCTTGCGCGCCGCCGGGAAAAGGGTCAGGCGGACTTCATTCAGTCGGACGGCTGCACCGGCGTTTTCGTCATGCCCTCCGCCACTCGTGACAACGTCTTCATCCACGCCCAGAACTGGGATTGGAAGGCTGAATGCGCCGAAACGGCGATCGTGCTCAAGATCAAGCGCGCCGATGGGCCTGATATCATCACCTTCACCGAAGCCGGCGGGCTTGCGCGTACCGGCTTCAACTCCGCCGGCATCTCGATCAGCGGCAACTACCTCGAAACCGACCGGGACTACCGGGAACTCGGTGTGCCGCTCGCCATCATCCGCCGCAAGGTTCTGGAACAGGACCATCTGGCGATGTCCATGCAGGCGGTTTACGGAACCCGCAAGTCGGCGTCGAACAACATGATGATCGGCCACGCCCATGGCGTCGCGATCGATTTCGAATGCGCGCCCGACGAAACTTTTCTGGTTCACCCCGAAAACGGCGTGCTGGTGCATGCCAACCATTTCCAGAGCCAGGTTGCACTGTCAAAGCTGCTCGACAAGGGCGTCGTGAACATGCCGGACTCGCTCTACCGTGACCTGCGCGTCCGTCAACTGATCGAACCGCATGTCGGCAAGGTCACCGTGGACACCGTTAAGACCGCGCTTTCCGATACGTTCGAAAGCCCCTGGTCGGTCTGCCGTCCGCCGCGCAAATCGCTGTCCAACAATCAGTCCGCGACGGTCGCCATGATCGTCATGGTGCCGGGCGAAGGTCGTATGGAGGTCGCGTTGCTGCCGGCGCTCGGGGCGCATTTCTGGAACTACAGCCTCGACATGAGGATCAGGCCCGTCGAAGAGCCCGCCAAGGCTCAAACGAACGCGGCCTAGACAAAAATCAATAAGGGAACAAATACGGGAGCCTCCGATGAAAGTTGAAAGTCTGTTGAAGACGACGGCAGCGGTCGCGCTGCTGGCCATGACCGCCGCAGGCGCGGCCATGGCACAAGACAAGACGATGCGGGTGCGCATCAATGCGGACATCCGCTCGACCGATCCCGGCGTCAACCGCGATGCCAATAGCGACGCAATCGTCCTGCACATGGTCGAAGGCCTTGTCGGATACAAGGACGACGCCTCGATCGCGCCGCTACTGGCAAAGTCGATCGACATTTCATCGGACGGCAAGACCTATACGTTCAAGCTGCGCGACGGGTTGAAATTCAGCAATGGCGAGCCGCTGACCTCCGCCGATGTCCTGTCCTCGTGGCAGCGCTATGTGGATCCCAAGACCGCCTGGCGGTGCCTCAAGGACGTGACGGGGTCCGGGGTCGCCAATGTCACCAACGTAGCAGCGCCGGATGCCGCAACCGTCGTCTTCACGCTGGAAAAGCCGACCGCCCTCTTCCTCGCCACCATTGCCCGCACCGATTGCGGCGGCACCGGCATCTACCAGAAAGGCTCGCTCGACGCGCAGGGCAAGTGGGTGAAGCCTGTCGGCACCGGCCCCTTCATGCTGCAGGAATGGCGCAGCGGCCAGTATGTGCAGCTTGCCGCCAATCCTCACTATGTCTCGCCCGGCGGCGAACGTACCGGCTATGTCGGCGACAAGACGCCGAAGATCGCGGGCGTGCGCTTCATGATCATTCCGGATGATGCTGCGGCCAAGGCCGCGCTCTATTCCGGAGACATCGACGTGCTGAGCGACGTGAACAATGCCGATGTCGAGGAACTCTCCGGCAGCGACAAGCTGAAGGTGGACAAGGTCGCCAGCATGGGTCTGACCGGTCTTCTTTTCCAGACCCGCGATCCGCTGCTGAAGGATGTCCGTATCCGCAAGGCGCTGCTGCTTTCCCTCGATATCGCCCAGATCTCGGAAGCCTTGACGAACGGCCAGTCGCCGGCAAACCTCTCGGTCATCCCGGTCCCGAGCCCCTATTCCGGCAAGCTGCAGAAGGAAGTCCCTGCCCGCAATCTCGCCGAGGCCAAGAAGCTGCTGGCGGAAGCCGGATACAAGGGCGAGCCGATCAAGTGGCTGGCGACGAAGTTCTATCCGTCGCTCTTCGATGCAGCGGTTCTCGTCCAGGCGATGGCGCAGGAAGCCGGCATCAATATCGAGATCGAAACACTCGACTGGGCGACGCTGCTCGACCGCTACACGGCCGGCAACTACTCCGCCATGTCGTTCACCTATTCCGCCCGCCTCGATCCTTCGCTTTCCTACGACATGGTCAGCGGCAGCAAGGAGAAGAGCCCGAACAAGGTATGGGACAATCCGGAAGGCCTGAAGCTGATCCGCGAGAGCACAACGATCGGTGATGCCAAGGAGCGGCAGGCGCTATTCGACAAGCTGGAGGGCATGATCCGCGCCGACGTCCCGTTGATCCCGCTCTATTCCGGCACCCGCATAGGCGCGGTGCGCGCCAATGTGGAAGGGTACAAGACGTGGCCGGTCGGATATCCGCGCATGTGGGGCGTTTCCTTCGCACAAGGGAAATAGCCTATGCACGCCCTTTCGAAATATATCGCGAAGCGTCTGTTATGGACGCTTCCGACGCTGCTGATCGTGGCCGTGATGGTGTTCTTCCTGGTCCGGATGATCCCCGGCGACCCGGCCCAGCTAATCCTCGGCGATAGCGCCAGCCCGGACGAGCTTGCCAGCCTTCGCGCCGGTCTCGGTCTCGATCGGCCGGTGCCGGTGCAGTTCCTCTATTGGCTCGGCAATGTTCTGCGGGGCGATCTCGGCCATTCTATCTCCAACGGCGCGGCCGTTCTGCCCCTGATGCTCGACCGCTTCCAGGTCAGTGCCACCATCGTACTGGTCGCCGTAGCACTCGCGACGCTGATCGCGGTTCCCGCCGGCCTTGTGGCGGCATGGCGGCAGAACGAGCATGTGGATGTCGCGATCGTCGCAGCCTCGACGCTGCTGATGTCGGTTCCCAGCTTCTGGCTCGGCCTCGTCCTTCTACTGGTCTTCGGCTTGAAGCTCGGATGGCTGCCGGTGGTCGGTTATGTGCCGTTTACCGAAAAGCCGTGGACCGCCATCACTTACGTCATCCTGCCGGTGGTCACGTTGATGTTGATCGAGGTCGGCGTGCTCACCCGCATGATGCGCGCCAGCGCCATCGAGATCCTGCGGCTGGAATATGTCATGCATGCCCGCGCGAAGGGCCTTTCGGAACGCACGGTCCTGCTTCGCCATGTGCTGCCCAATGCCTTCGCACCGACCTGGACGATGATCGGCCTGGTGCTCGGAGGGCTCCTCGGTGGCATCGCGGTCCTGGAAACCGTCTTCACATTGCCCGGCCTCGGGCGTCTTCTCGTCGATGCGATCTTCGCTCGCGACTATCCGGTGGTACAGGGATGTCTGTTGTTCACGGCGCTGATCTACGTGGTCGTCAATCTGATCGTCGATCTGTGTTATCCGCTGTTCGATCCACGGGTCACCGCCTCATGATCAGGCAGCCCGCAAACCTCATTATCGGCTCTGTCCTGCTGATTTTCATCGGCGGCATGGCGCTCCTGGCTCTGTTCTGGACGCCCTACGAACCGGCGGCGATCAAGCTCGTCGCCAAGCTGAAACCGCCATCGGCGCAATTCTGGCTCGGCACCGACGAATTCGGCCGCGACGTCGTCTCTCGCCTGATGGCCGGTGCGGTACAGAGCATGACGGTCGCCATCCTGACGGTCGCTTTCGCGATCACCGTCGGCACGATCACCGGCCTGATCGCCGGCTACACCCGAGGGCTGGTCGACCGTGTCCTGATGGTCTTCAGCGACGCGCTGCTCGCCTTTCCCGGCACTCTGCTGGCGCTCGGCCTGATGGTGATTTCCGGCCCCAACAAATACGGGATCATCCTGGCGCTCGGGATCGCCTATTCCCCATCCGTGCTGCGTGTTGTCCGGGCGAGCGTGCTGTCGGCCCGGGAGCGGGAATATGTCGAAGCGTCACGGGTCATCGGCAATTCCGAATTCGCCACCATGTTTCGCCATGTCCTGCCCAATTGCACCGCACCGATCGTGGTGCTTGCTACTTCGATGTTCGGCTGGGTAGTGCTGGCGGAAAGCGGCCTGAGCTTCCTCGGCCTCGGCGTGCCTCCCCCTGCGCCGACCTGGGGCAATATGCTGTCCGCGGCGCGCACCTATATCGAAAGGGCCCCATGGCTCGGGCTCGCCCCCGGTATCTGCATATCGATGACGCTGCTCGGCATAAATTTGCTCGGAGATGCGCTGCGCGACCGATTCGACCCGAGAATGGAGCAAGGGTGATGAACGCTGAGACTTCCCGTCCGCTGCTCGACGTTCGCGACCTCCGCGTCACGACCTCAAACGGGCACCCTATCCTCCATGACGTGTCGTTCGATGTCGAGGCGGGCAGCATCGTTGCGCTGGTCGGCGAAAGCGGCAGCGGCAAGACGGTCGCCGCGCGCGCTGCCATGCGCTTGCTTCCCAAGGCAATCAAGCCCATCTCCGGCGAAATCCTGTTCGAAGGCCGTGACGTCCTGAAGATGACAGGCGGAGAGATCCGCAGGGTTCGTGGCGCCGAGATCGGCATGGTTTTCCAGGAGCCGATGGTATCGCTTAATCCGGCGATGACGATCGGTGCACAGCTTGTCGAAGGGCTACGGCTGCATGAGAAGCTCAGTGTCGAGGCGGCGCGTGAGCGCGCGATCGAAATGCTGGAAAGGGTAAAAATCCCCAATCCCCAAGCCTGCCTTGCCGCATTTCCGCATCAGTTTTCCGGCGGCATGCGCCAACGCATCATGCTCGCCTCGGTCATGCTGCTTCGGCCGAAGCTGCTGATCGCCGACGAACCGACGACGGCGCTCGATACGCTGACCCAGCGCGAGGTCATGGAGGTGATGGTCGATCTGACGCGCACCTTCGGCACCTCGGTTCTGTTGATCACCCACAATCTCGGTCTCGTCGCCCAATACGCGAAGAAGGTATTCGTCCTGGAGCGGGGCAGATTGATCGAATCGGGTCCTGTCCAAGAGGTTCTGCATCGGCCGAAGGAGCAATATACGCGCACGCTGATCGACGCCCTGCCGAAACGTGACTACAGCCGCGCGCCTCCCGCCGAAGCGGCGCCGCTCATCGAGGCCCGCGGTGTAGAGGTTACCTTCTCGGGTGCCGGCAACATGTTCAGCACAGCGGAAAAGAGGCTTGCCGTGAGGGGTGTTTCGCTTGGTGTGCGCCCCGGCGAAGTGGTCGCCATTGTGGGCGGCTCCGGTTCCGGCAAAACGACGCTCGGACGCGCGATGCTGGGCCTGCTGCCATTGTCCGGAGGAGAGATCGTGTTTCGCGGACACTCGATGGCTTCCGCCGATCGGGGCGCTGCCCGTGATTATCGCCTTCAGTGCCAACTTGTCTTCCAGGACCCCTATTCGTCTCTCGACCCGCGGCAAAAGATTGCTGAGATCGTCGGTGAGCCGCTGGTACATGGCCCGAAACTCAGCGTCATGGAAAAGGCCGAGCGGGTGAATGACATCCTCGACGAAGTCGGCCTTGCCGGACTCGGCGACCGTTATCCGCATGCCTTGTCCGGAGGACAGCGACAGCGCGTCGCGATCGCGCGTGCGGTAATCCGCAATCCCGCTTTCGTCGTCGCCGACGAACCCGTCTCGGCGCTCGACATGACGATCCAGAAGCAGGTTCTCGATCTCTTCCGCAGGCTGCAGGAAAACCACGGCTTCGCCTGCCTTTTCATTTCACACGATCTCGGCGCGGTCTCCCGCGTCGCCGATCGGATCGTTGTCATGCAGCAGGGCCAGATCGTCGAGCAAGGCCGCGTCGGCCAGATCCTGGATCACCCGCAGCACCCCTATACGCAGGCTCTGCTCAAGGCGACACCGACCCTCGGCGTCGCGGCATAGCAGGATCAAAGGTCCATGACGTCGCCTCCTTTGGGGGCAGATAGACTGGGCGCAGATCAGAAAACGAGGAAGCGATGCAGAATTCCGAATCCGTCTGGGCAATCGTCGATGAAAAAGGCCCCGCCTTTTTTGACCTCAGCGACCGCGTCTGGGAGACCCCGGAGATCAACTACGAGGAGTTCCGTTCTTCGGCCGAACATCTACGGCTTCTGGAGGCCGAGGGCTTCAGGGTTGAGCGCAACATCGCCGGCATTCCGACCGCCATCATGGGAGAGGCCGGCGAAGCCGGTCCGGTCATCGCCATTCTCGGGGAATATGACGCGCTCCCGGGCCTCAGTCAGGAAGCCGGCATCGCCGAACAGCGACCCGTCCTTGCCGGCGGCCATGGCCATGGCTGCGGTCACAACCTTCTCGGCGCCGGCTCGATGCTGGCCGCCGCCGCGGTGAAGGACTATCTCGCCGCCCACGGATTGCGGGGCCGCGTCCGCTATTACGGTTGTCCGGCCGAGGAAGGCGGATCTTCGAAAGGCTTCATGGTGCGCGCCGGCGTCTTTGACGATGTCGATGTCGCCATTTCGTGGCACCCTGCCGCATTCAGCGGCGTCAACAACCCCATCTCACTTGCCTGCAGCGAGATGAACTTTCATTTCTCCGGTCGCGCCTCGCATGCCGCGGCGACGCCTCATCTTGGGCGCAGCGCGCTCGATGCGGTCGAGTTGATCAACGTCGGCGTGAACTTCCTGCGGGAACACATGCCGACGACCGCGCGTGTTCATTACGCGATTACCGATACCGGCGGATCGGCCCCGAATGTGGTCCAAGCCAATGCCACGGTTCGCTACCTCGTGCGGGCAAGAACGCTCCCGGAGCTTCTTTCGCTCGTCGCCCGGGTCAAGCGGGTCGCGGAAGGTGCCGCCTGGATGACCGAAACGACCATGACGCAGGAAATCATATCCGGCGACGCCAACCTGATGGGCAATGAGCCGCTGGAGGAATGCATGCAAGCGCAGCTCGAGCGCTTGGGTGCCCCCGTATTCGACGAGGCCGACAAGGCGACCGCCCGAAAATTTCAGGCAACCTTCACGCCGGAGGAGATCGCCTCGTCATACGCCCGCTTCCATCTCAAACCCAAGAAGGACGAACCGCTCTGCGATCTCATCGTTCCGCTGTATTCCGGCGATGGATCGATGGTCGGATCGACCGATGTTGGTAGCGTGAGCTGGGTGGTGCCGACCGTACAGATGCGCGGGGCGACATACGCGATCGGCACACCCGGCCATTCATGGCAACTGGTTGCCCAAGGCAAATTGCCTGCCGCCCACAAGGGCATGGCGCATGCTGCAAAGGTCATGGCGGGCACCGCCATCGAACTCATCCGCAATCCAGCGCTGGTCGAGGCGGCCAAAGCGGATCTTCGAGGTCGGCTCCATGGCAATCCCTTCGTCAATCCCATCCCGGACGACGTGATGCCGCCGATTCCACCCTCCGTCGACAGGCTGGATGCGGCAAGCTGACGATACGGACCCTAAAAGACCGATTTCATCCGATCGAAGAATGAAGGCAATGCACATGCAGCAGCTGAACGCCAATACGCTCGAATCCTACTGGATGCCTTTCACGGTCAACCGGGACTTCAAGAAGAAGCCGCAGATCATCACCGGCGCGTCGGGCATGTATTACCACGTGAGTGACGGCCGCCGTCTTCTGGACGGGATCGCCGGCCTCTGGTGCGTCAATGCGGGCCATGGGCATCCAAAAATCGTCGAGGCGATCCAGAAACAGGCCGCACAGCTTGATTTCGCCTCCTCGTTCGGGCTCGGCCACCCCCTCGCCTTCGAGTATGCCAACCGGCTGACATCCGTCGCGCCCGAAGGACTGGATCACGTCTTTTTCACCAATTCCGGGTCGGAAGCCACCGATACTGCCCTCAAGCTTGCCCTCGCCTATCACCATGCGTGCGGGCAAGGACAGCGGCAGCGCATCATCGGTCGCCAGCGCGGTTATCACGGCGTCGGTTTCGGAGGGCTTTCCGCGGCCGGCATGGGGCCGCACAAGAAGCAGTTCGGCATGCTTCTGCCGGGTGCGGCCCACATGCCCCATACGCATGACCCGGCCCGCAATGCCTTCAGCCGGGGACAGCCAGACCACGGCGCGGAGATAGCCGACGCGCTAGAACAGATGCTGCAAACCTTCGATCCGTCGACGGTCGCGGCGGTGATCGTCGAACCGATTGCCGCCTCGACGGGTGTCCTGATCCCGCCGGCCGGTTACCTCGAACGGTTGAGGGAAATCTGCACGCGCCACGGCATTCTGCTGATTTTCGACGAAGTGGTCACCGGCTTCGGCCGCCTCGGCCGTCCGTTCGCGGCCGACCGTTTCGGCGTCACTCCCGACCTCATCGCAATCGCCAAGGGCATGACGAACGGTGCGGTTCCGATGGGCGGCGTCATCAGTTCCAGCAATATCTACGAGACTCTGATGGAAATCACCCCGGAGGGTGCCGTGGAGTTCTCGCATGGATATACCTATTCAGGCCATCCGCTGGCTTGCGCGGCGGCTCTGGCAACGCTGAACGTCTATATCGACGAAGGCCTGTTCGAGCAGGCGGCCGCGGTTGAGCCGGTCTGGCAGGAGCACGCTCATTCGCTCAAGGGCCTGCCTGCCGTAGTGGATATCCGCAACCTCGGCCTGCTTGCCGGCATCGAACTCGGCGAAGACGTCGGCAGCGGCAAGGCCATGGCCAAAAAGGTTTACGATTTCTGTTTCGAGCGGGGCGTGATGATACGGCCGGTCGCGAATACCATCGTTCTTTCCCCTCCCCTTGTGATTTCGGAGACGGAAATCGATATGCTGTTTTCGGCCATCGCTGCCGGTTTGAAGACATTGTAGCGGTAGCGGCGGATGGCTTGCTGACCGGCATGCGTGCGAAAGGACACCCTGATCGGAACCGACAGCCACACGCCGATGATCAACGGCATCGGCGTGCTGGCGTGGGAGGAGATGCAGGAGATCGCGTCATGGACCCAAAAGGGACCGCGTAGAAATCGACGCGGCCTTATGGTCGGTATTGCGATCCCGGTGTCGCGAGAAGCCGGTCGAGCTCAGACGCCTGCCTGCGTCGCGGCGGCCGCCGGATTAAGCTCCTCGGTCATTTGCCTGCTGCCTGGGCTGCATACATGTAGCTGTCATAGCTATACTCGGCGACCCGGAACCACTCGAAGCTTTCGTCACGAAACTTCTTCCAGCCAGGATAGATCTTTGCCCATGCCGGGTGTTTCTGCGAATATTCGGCATAGAGTTCAAAGGACGCTTTGTAGGCTGCATCCATGACGTCGCGTGGCAGCGGACGCAGTTGGACACCCTTGCCCACAAGAGAACGGATCGCGGCGGTATTCTTGACGTCGTAGAGCGCCTGCATATTGACATTGGCGGCCTTGCACGCCGTGTCGAGCGCTGCCTTGTAGGCGTCCGGGAGGCCGGAATACTGTGCCTGGTTGATGAAGAAGTGGATCGTCAGGCCGCCTTCCCAGTACGCAGGATAGTAATAGTTCTTGGCAATTTGATAGAACCCGAGCTTTTCGTCGTCATAAGGGCCGATCCATTCGGCGGCGTCAATCGTGCCGCGCTCAAGAGCCGGATAGATGTCGCCTCCTGGAAGCTGTTGCGGAACGACGCCAAGACGGGACATCACTTCACCAGCAACCCCGGCGATCCGCATCTTGATGCCCTTGAGGTCAGCGACGCTCTTGATCTCCTTGCGGAACCATCCGCCCATCTGAGCCCCCGTCGCTCCGCCGGGAATACCGACCACGCCGTAGTTCGACAGGAATTCGTTATACGCCTGATTGCCGCCGCCGTGATAGAGCCAAGCATTCTGCTGGCGGCCATTGAGGCCGAAAGGAATGGTCGAGCCGATTGCAAAAGTCGGATCCTTGCCAGTGAAATAATAGCCGCAGGTGTGAGCGATCTCGACGGTGTTTTCCTTGACGGCATCGATCGCCTGGGCACCGGGCACGATCTCGCCTGCCTGGAATACCTGGATCTGGAACTTGCCGTTGGTGATCTTCGAAAGCGCCTCGGACATCACGACTGCTCCGCCATAGATGGTGTCGAGGTTGTTTGGGAAACCCGACGTCAAACGCCAACGGATCGATGGCATTTCCTGTGCAATGGCAGGCGCTGCAAGCGTCGCACCGGCTGCCGTGGCAGCTCCGGCGATCGCACCCTTGGTCAAAAAGCCACGGCGGCTTACGTCATTTGGCATATCAGTCCTCCTCGGTTGTTGTTTCCCTGGCCAAGCCTAAGGCCAGGGTCGTAGACGCCGACGTTGGTCGGGTCGTCGTCAGGGATTGGTTCCGCTCGCGGGCGGAGCGCCGAAGCTGGGTGTAGGCGAACCGAAGCTTGGCGGTGCAGGCTCGGCACCCGGTGCCGGAGTTCCAAAGCTTGGCGGGGCTGCACCTCCACCAGATGGTTCCGGCGCCCCGAATGGCTGGGTCGGCGTTCCAAACGGGCTGATTCCGCCGTCGCCCGGCATCGGAACGTTAATCTGAATTGTGTTCGGATCGACCGCTGCCGTTCCCGATTTGTAATGCGTCACCAAGCCGGGGAAGACGATCACGATAATGACCATCGTCAGCTGGATTGCGAGATAGGGCAGCGCCCCCATGTAGATCTGGCCGGACGTTACGGGCTGGATCGTTGCTCCGGTGACCCGGTCTTTATAGGCGCGGCTGGGCGCAACGGAGCGAAGGTAGAAGAGGGAAAACCCGAATGGCGGATGCATGAACGAGGTCTGCATGTTGATCGCCAGCATGACCCCGAACCAGATCAGATCTATCCCGAGGCTGTCGGCCACTGGCGCCAATAGGGGAATGATGATGAAGGCAAGCTCGAAGTAGTCGAGGAAAAACGCCAGGAAGAAGACCAGCAGATTCGCGACAATCAGGAAACCGACCTCGCCGCCTGGCACCGATGTCATCAAATGCTCGACCCAGATGTGGCCGTTGACACCATAGAACGTCAGCGAGAATACGCGAGCCCCGAGCAGGATGAAGATCACAAACGACGATAGCTTTACCGTCGCGTAGAGCGCCGATTTGACCATCGCCAGATTGAGACGGCGATTGATAGCCGCAAGCGCAAGCGCGCCAACCGCTCCCATGGCGCCGCCTTCGGTTGGCGTCGCGAGACCAATGAAGATCGTGCCAAGCACCAGGAATATCAGGACAAGCGGCGGAACCAGTGAGATGATCACCTTCTGCAGCAGCTTCCAACCACGCAGCGAGCGCGCTTCGATCGGCAAGGCCGGAACACTCAGCGGCCGAATAAACGACATCAGGATGATATAGCCGGCATAGGCTGCCACCAGCAGCAGACCCGGAACGAGCGCGCCCTTGTACATATCGCCGACTGATCGGCCAAGCTGATCCGCGAGGATGATCAGCACGAGGCTTGGCGGTATGATCTGGGCCAGCGTACCGGATGCAGCGATGGTACCGGCGGCGACTCGCCGATCGTAGCCATAGCGCATCATGATCGGCAGTGAGATCAGGCCCATGGAGATGACGGAGGCGGCAACGACCCCTGTCGTTGCAGCTAGAATTGCGCCGACAAAGATGACGGCAAAAGCGAGCCCGCCCCTGACGGGTCCGAAAAGCTGGCCGATGGTATCCAGCAGCTCCTCGGCCATGCCGCTTCGCTCCAGGATCAGACCCATGAAGGTGAAGAACGGGATCGCCAGCAGTGTCTCGTTCGACATCTGGCCGAAGATGCGGTCGGGAATGGCGCCAAATAGATTGACGGGTAGAAGCCCCATCTCGATACCGATGAAGCCGAAAACGAAACCGACAAAGGCCAGTGCGAAGGCGACCGGATAGCCGATCAGCAGCACGACGATCAGTGAAAGAAACATGATCGGCGCGAGGTTTTCCGCGAAAAATGCAAACATTCAGATGCCTCGGCCTTAGAGGGTATGCGCTTCGGCGTCAGCCAGCGCGATTGCGTCCGGTAGGTCGCCGCGAAGAATTGCGATCCGCCTGATGAGCTCCGAAAGCCCCTGTAGGGCCAGCAAGCCAAATCCGAGCGGGATCATCGCCCACACAGGCCAGAGGAGCAGCCCTCCGGTATTGTTGGAAATCTCGCCGCTGATGAACTTTGACGCCACCCTTGGCCATGACAGGTAGATCGTGATGAGGCAGAACGGGAACAGGAAGAACAGCGTGCCGAGGATCTCGATCCACAATTGTGATTTGCGCGACAGATGCCCGTAGACCAGGTCGACTTTAACATGTTCGTTGTTGAGAAGCGTGTAGCCGGCCGCAATCAGGAACCCCGCGGAGAACAGGTACCACTGAGCTTCAAGCCATGCGTTGGAGCTGAGATTGAACAGCTTTCGCGTTGTGGCGTTCGCCGCACTGATCACGATGGCGAGCAGTATGAGCCACGAAACCGCCTTACCGATGATCGTGTTCGCCGCGTCTATGAAACGCGACAACGACAGCAGGATCGACATGAAACTTCCTCCCAAGTCCCGATTTCGCGGGAACTACCGAGGCAGTGCTACGTCGCCGGCAAGGAGCGGACAAGAGCATGATGAGGTGAAATGAACGAAGCTACCCAGAAGTGGGTAGAGCCGAGGAACCGTCAGACGACACGCCATTCTCCATCACATATCGGATCAGTCCGGCCGTCGTAGCGATCCCGAGCTTTTTCTTTATGTTCTTGCGGTGGGTTTCAACAGTCGCGGCTGAAATGGCCAGCACATCCGCAATATCGCGATTGCTGCTTCCGGCGGCGATCCTGATGAGCACGTCCCGCTCCCGTGCTGTCAGACCGTCGGAACCCTCGGTGCCCTTGCGTGAAAGAAGCGCTTCGGAAACCCCTGACGAGAAATATCTGCCACCGGAAGCAACGGCTTCGATCGCGGCGACGATCTCCTCCGTCGGAACATCCTTCAGGATGTATCCTGCGGCTCCCCTCAAGACCGATGCCGAGATATACTCACGGTTCTCATGCATGGAGAGCATCAGGATACGGGTCTCGGGCACCGCCGCCTTGAAAAGGTCGATGGCCTCGATGCCGTTCAATTGCGGCATGTTGATATCCATCAGGACGACGTGCGGCAAGGTCCGTCGTGCCTCGTCCAAACCTGTGCTGGCCTGAATGGCCGTTCCCACGACTTCTATGTGGCCGTAGGTTTCCAGCAGCGCCTTTAGCCCCTCGAGCACGAGCGGATGATTGTCCACGAGAAGGATCCTAATCGGATTCGGTATCATCAAGCCGCCACCTGCTTGTCTTCCGGTCGATTGGCAGATCTAGGAAGCATTGCGGTCAAAGTTGTCCCATCCGCCGAGGATTTGACCAGCAATATGCCCCCAAAATGGGACATGCGTTCCTGCATATTCCTCAAGCCCAAGCCGCCACTCTTCGGCTGAGCGCCAGCGGAGTTCCCGTCGAAACCGCCGCCATTGTCGGAAATGGTCATCCGCACGCGTTGGCGTTCCCCCCAAAGCCGAACGTTTACCCTCGTGGCGCCCGCATGTCTTTCTATATTGGTCAAAGCTTCCTGAGCTATTCTGTACAGTGCAGTACTTGCTTCGGCCTTCAATACGTCAGGCCCATCCGCCTGCACGTCGATTTCGATACCGGTTCTCTCGCCGAAATTCTGCGCCAGAGATTTCAGCGCCGGCGTCAGCCCCAGATCGTCCAGCACCCTTGGCCGCAATTCATGCGAAAGACGTCTTACCTCCTTGATGGCCTGCGTTAGAGCCTCGGCTCCACGATCAATCGCGGCAGACGCATCGTCTGCGTTACCTTTCGCTTTTCGGCTGGCGAGGTCGATTGCGTATCGAACGCCGATAAGGCTCTGTGAAATGCCGTCATGCAGCTCTCGCGCAAGTCTTGCCCGCTCTTCCTCCTGAGCGTCGATGACCCGCTGGGTAAGGGCGGTGAGCTTCTCGTCGGCGAGGCGGCGCTCATGAAGGGTGATCCACAGGCAGGTCGCAAAGACCAGGAGAACGGCCGGCACCGCAATCAGAGCGACAATCGTGAATGTCCCCCGGATGTTCCTCCGAGTATCGGCGTTCGCAGCCGCGGTCTGCGCGTAGACATCATCAAGATATACGCCCGTGCCGACCATCCACTTCCACTTCTCGAGACCGACAGCGAAAGAGAGTTTATCGGCCATCTCGCCGCTTGATGGCTTTTCCCATTTGTACTGATGCAGCCCACCGCCTTCCTTTGCCTTGGCAATGAGATTGGCGATCACCCTGTCACCGTCAGGATCGGTGAGATCGAGCCAATTGTGCCCCGGACGGAAGGTCTGGCGCGGGTGGACAACATTGTTGCCGTCATAATCGTAGACGAAGAAATAACCGTCAGTCCCGTAGTCCAACGCGGTCAGGATCGATCTGACTTTCTCCTTGGCAGCCTCGTCCTGCGGTCCGGCATCCGCATAAATTTTCTGGATTGCAGAAATCGCCAGGTTCGTAAGGTTAAGGAGCTCGGTCTCCTTCGCCTTCAGCATATTGCGCTCGAACGTTTCGATACTGCTCTGGGCGAGCCGCGTCGATTGCCAGGTGATAAACGCCGTCACGGTCAGGATCGCAACGATGAGCGGCACGATTGCCAGAGCCACGATTTGATGACGCAGGTGCAAGGCATCTCCCCCGGCGAAGCATGATGGCGAATACAGGCCGCCGCGCGATTTAGATTATTCGAGCGGGCGTGTTCGCAGCATTATCAGGATCATCGGCTCACACCAACGCAAAAGATCATCCACCTTCGCGGGCCGCTTGACCGGCCAGTTACTGCTGTGGGGCCGGAGACATACAGGGACGGTTCGGGACGAACCTCGGGGGCCCGGGCGTGATGGCTGACCCAGTTCGGAGATACGGCCGAACATCAGGTCGAACCGCCGAACATGGTGGTGTGGCGCAGTTAGGCGCGCGCCCTATGCCTCTTGTCGGCGAGGCAAATACGGCATATGAATGAACGACCGTTCACAAAACCTCGTGATTTCCGTGCCCGCATCCAAACATCAAAGTACCCGTCAAGACATCTTAAACGAGGCGCTGGGGCTCATGGCCAAGCACGGCTATAACGCGGTTTCCATGAGGGATATCGCCAATGCCGTCGGTATTCGGCAAAGCGCGATCTACAATCATTTTTCAGGCAAGCAGGCTCTGCTCGTCGAATTGATGACCACTCATCTGGAGGACGTAATCGCAGCGGCCCGCAAGACGCTCGCCGACGTTGCCGGGCCTAAGACGCGGCTGGAGACTTTCGCGCGCTTCCACATTGACTATCACGTCGAGCACCCGGACGATGTGTTCATCGCCTACATGGAGCTGCGCAGTCTCGAAGAGGACGGCCTTTTTAAGGTCAACGCCTTGCGCAGCGAATACGAGGACATTCTGCGTTCAATCCTCTCGGACGGTATGGCTGTCGGTCTTTTCAAGATCGTGGACGGCGCAGTCCATACGCGCGCGCTCCTGGCCATGCTGACCGGCGTGACCGTCTGGTACCGCGAGGGAGGGCAGCTCGATCGCGCTGCGGTGATCGAATATTACGCGCAGGCCGCCATACAGAGCGTCGGCCTGCCTTTTTCTCAGGGAGGAGGGAACTAATGTTCAATGCGACACTAAATTTTTCGCTTGGCGAGGAGATCGAAGCGCTGCGCGAGACCGTGCGTCGTTTCGCGCAGGAGCGGATCGCGCCGCGCGCAGCGGCAATCGACCGGGACAACGAATTTCCAAATGAGTTATGGGCGGAAATGGGGGTTCTCGGCCTGCTGGGCGTAACGGTTCCGGAAGAATATGGCGGCGTGAACATGGGCTATGTCGCCCATTGCGTCGCGCTGGAGGAAATCTCCCGCGCTTCGGCATCCGTCGGCCTGTCTTACGGCGCCCATTCCAATCTCTGCGTCAACCAGATCAGGCGGAATGGCTCCGACGAGCAGAAACGGAAATACCTGCCCAAACTGGTCAGCGGCGAACATGTCGGCGCGCTGGCGATGAGCGAGCCCGGCGCGGGATCCGACATAGTTTCCATGAAATTGCGTGCCGAACAACGCACCGACCGCTTCATCCTCAACGGCAACAAGATGTGGATCACAAATGGTCCAGATGCCAATACGCTGGTTGTCTATGCCAAGACCGATCCCAGCGCGGGCTCGCGCGGCATCACCGCCTTTATCGTAGAAAAAACCTTCAAGGGCTTTTCGACCGCACAGAAACTCGACAAGCTCGGCATGCGCGGCTCCAATACGTGCGAACTTGTCTTCGAGGATTGCGAGGTCCCCTTCGAAAACGTGCTCGGGGACGTGGGCGGCGGCGTAAAAGTGCTGATGAGTGGCCTGGACTACGAGCGAGCGGTGCTTGCCGCAGGCCCGGTCGGCATCATGGCCGCCTGCCTGGATGTCGTCATGCCCTATGTCCATCAGCGCGAGCAATTCGGCCAGCCCATCGGCTCGTTCCAGTTGATGCAAGGTAAACTTGCCGACATCTATGTAACGATGAATGCCTGCCGTGCCTACGTCTATGCCGTGGCGGCAGCCTGTGATCGCGGCGAGACATCGCGAAAGGACGCAGCCGGCTGTATTCTCTATGCTGCAGAAAAGGCCACGCAGGTCGCACTCGACGCCATTCAGGCGCTCGGCGGCAATGGCTATATCAACGACAATCCGACCGGCCGGCTGCTTCGTGATGCAAAGCTCTACGAGATCGGCGCTGGCACAAGCGAAATCCGGCGCATGCTGATCGGCCGCGAGCTCTTTACGGAGACGGCATGAGCAACATCATTCACAGTCACGTCGCCACACGTACCGAGACCTTCGCCAACAACAAGGCCGCAATGGAGAACCAGCTTGCGGCAGTCCGGGCTGCTGCCGAGATCGCCATGGCTGGCGGCGGAACCAAAGCGAAAGAACGCCACGTCTCACGCGGCAAGATGCTGCCACGCGACCGGGTGCAAAAGCTGCTGGATCCTGGCTCCCCTTTTCTGGAGATCGGCCTGCTCGCCGCCCATGGCCTTTACGGCGGCGATGTCCCGAGCGCGGGCCTGATCGCGGGTATCGGGCAAGTCATGGGACGAGAAGTGATGGTTCTCGCCAACGATGCAACCGTCAAGGGCGGCACCTATTACCCCTTGAGCGTTAAGAAGCATTTGCGTGCACAGGAGATCGCCGAGCAAAACCGCCTGCCCTGTCTCTATCTCGTCGATTCTGGCGGGGCCAATCTGCCCAATCAAGACGAGGTATTCCCGGATCGCGATCACTTTGGCCGCATTTTCTATAATCAGGCCAATCTGAGTGCAAAGGGCATAGCGCAAATCGCCGTCGTTATGGGCTCCTGCACTGCCGGTGGCGCCTATGTCCCCGCCATGAGCGACGAGACAGTGATCGTCAGGTCTCAGGGCACGATCTTCCTGGCCGGCCCTCCGCTCGTCAAGGCGGCAACGGGCGAGACAGTCACTGCCGAGGAACTCGGTGGCGGCGATTTGCATACGAGACATTCGGGCGTTGCCGATCACCTCGCCCAGGATGACGCCCACGCGTTGGACATTGCACGGCGCATCGTCTCCAATCTGGAGCCGGCAGCTAGACTTCCCCTGCACACGACACCGCCCGAAGACCCTCTCTATGATCCGTCGGAAATCATGGGCATCATCCCGGCCGACCCGAAAACGCCGTTCGACATCCGTGAAATCATTGCCCGCATTGTCGATGGCAGCCGCTTCGACGAATTCAAGGCACGGTTCGGAGAAACGCTGGTATGCGGCTTCGCCCACGTCATGGGTTTGCCCGTTGGAATAATAGCGAATTACGGCGTGTTGTTTTCCGAAAGCGCGGTCAAGGGCGCTCACTTCGTCGAATTGTGTAGTCAACGCAAGATCCCGCTGCTGTTTCTGCAGAACATCACGGGCTTCATGGTTGGCAAGAATGCCGAGGCCGGCGGCATCGCTCGTCACGGCGCCAAGCTGGTCACCGCCGTGTCCACCACCTCGGTGCCAAAGATTACGATGATGGTCGGCGGTTCCTACGGGGCCGGCAACTATGGCATGGCCGGGCGGGCCTACTCTCCCCGTTTCCTTTGGACATGGCCCAACAGTCGTATTGCAGTGATGGGCGGAGAACAGGCTGCAAAGACGCTTGCTATCGTCAAACGTGAGGCAATGTTGCGCCAAGGGCAGGAATGGAGTGAGGAGGAGGAGGCCGAATTCCGGCGTCCGACCGAGGAGATGTTCAATCGGCAAAGCCATCCGCTCTATGCGTCAGCGCGGCTTTGGGATGATGGTGTCATCGATCCTGCCAAAACAAGAGCGGTGCTTGCACTGTCCTTATCGGCTGCCGTGAATGCGCCGATACCGGATACACGCTTCGGGCTTTTCCGGATGTGATTGGAGGTCACAGTGATGATACGCAAGATACTGATCGCCAATCGTGGCGAGATCGCCTGCCGCATCATCCGGACAGCGCGCCGGCTCGGGATCTCAACAGTGGCTGTCTATTCCGACGCGGATGCGGACGCGCTGCATGTCACTATGGCCGATGAAGCTGTGCGGATCGGCCCGCCGGCTCCATCCGACAGCTATTTGCAGGGTGACGCAATCATAAGGGCGGCCCTTGAGACAGGTGCGGATGCCATTCACCCAGGCTACGGGTTTCTCTCGGAAAATCCGCAGTTCGTCGAAGCCGTAGCGAAAGCGAGCCTTACCTTTATCGGGCCTTCGGCTGACAGCATCCGTGCCATGGGTCTGAAGGACAAGGCGAAAGCCCTCATGGAGGATGCGGGTGTCTCGGTGGTTCCCGGTTATCATGGTGAGAACCAGGATTCGGCTTTTCTGGCACAGCGTGCCGAGGCTATTGGCTTTCCTGTCTTGATCAAGGCGCGAGCCGGTGGTGGCGGCAAGGGCATGCGCCGGGTCGATTGCCTCGAAGACTTTGCCGCAGCGCTTCAAAGCGCACGACGCGAAGGCGAGAACAGTTTCGGCGACCCGACCTGCCTTGTTGAAAAATACATCCAGAACCCGCGGCATATCGAGATCCAGGTCCTCGGTGACAGCCATGGCAACGTCGTCCATCTCTTCGAACGCGACTGCTCTCTGCAGCGACGCCACCAGAAAGTGATCGAGGAGGCTCCGGCTCCCGGCATGACCGCAGAAATGCGGAACGCGATGGGACAGGCAGCGATTCGCGCCGCTAAAGCCGTGAACTATTGCGGGGCTGGCACAGTCGAATTCATCGTGGACGGATCTGCTGCACTTGCGCCCGACATGTTCTGGTTCATGGAAATGAACACCCGTCTCCAGGTAGAACATCCTATCACGGAGGCGATCACCAAGGTTGATCTTGTCGCGCTGCAGATCAGTATCGCGGAAGGTGCTCCCCTTCCGTTCGGGCAGGAAGACCTGCGCATTCACGGGCATGCTTTCGAAGCACGACTCTATGCAGAAGATGCCGCTGCCGGCTTTCTGCCGGCCACCGGAACACTCCGTCACTTGGTCTTTCCCGAAAAACAGCAAGGGATACGGATCGACACCGGCGTGCGGCAAGGAGATATCATCACACCCTTCTATGATCCTATGATTGCAAAGATCATTGTTCACGGCGAGGACCGACCCAGCGCCCTTAGAAAGTTGGAAGCCGCCCTTGGCGATACGCTGATCAGCGGCTCAGTCACCAACCGCGCCTTCCTGGGACGGCTCGCAACAGATCCGGATTTCGCAGCCGGTCGTGTGGACACAGGTCTGATCGAACGGAAGCAGCAAAACCTCACCGCAGCTGCGGAAATTGAGGCGGAAGACTATGCCGTCGCGGCCGTTCTGGCTCTTCAACCTCGAGCGGTCGCAAGCGACATGTCCGCCTTTCAAAATTTCCGGCTCTTCGGTCCAGCACGTCAGACAGTCACCTTTGCCGGCGAACCACCGGTGAATGTTACAGTTGAAACGAGCGATGATGGCGCAAAATGCATCGAAACGCCGCTCGGCCCGGTGACCCTGAGCGGCTTGCGGCTGGATGGCGACCACGTCCGCTACAAGGTTGCCGGCCATGTTCGCGACATGCGTGGTTTGCGCATTCACAACGGGATTTTTATCCAACGACGCAGTGCGGCCCATGAATTTTACCTGCATCAGACCGGAGGCGCTGAAGAGGCAGGCGGCGGTGACGTGATCGCGGCGCCTATGCCGGGCATGGTCCGCTTCGTTTCCGCAAACACCGGCGAGAAAGTGAAGAAGGGGCAGTCTCTTCTCATCCTCGAAGCTATGAAAATGGAGCACACCCTCGCCGCTCCCCGCGACGGGGTCGTGCTGGAAGTAACGGCCTCAGTCGGCGATCAAGTCGAGCAAGGCGCGGTCCTTCTGCTTCTCGAAACAGAGAACTGAGAGATGGGAGAACCCGTTCTTGTCTTCGAGATGGCACCCCGCGACGGTTTGCAGAATGAAAAGAAGCTGATCGCGACCGCCGACAAAGTAGGCTTGGTCGATCGCCTGTCAGCATGCGGCTTCCGAAAGATCGAGGTCACCAGCTTTGTTGCGCCGAAATGGGTGCCGCAGATGGCCGATGCGGCTGAAGTGCTGGGCACGATCACGCGGAGGAAGGGGGCGTTCTATACGGCCCTTACGCCCAATGTAAAAGGACTGGAAGGAGCACTGGCGGCCAGGGCCGACGAAGTCGCCGTCTTTGCGGCCGCGTCGGAAACCTTCAGCCACAAGAACATCAATTGTTCCATCGCCGAAAGCCTGCTGCGTTTTCAGCCGGTGATCGAACGTGCCCGTGCCAACAGTCTGCCGGTACGCGGCTATGTGTCCTGCGTGACCGATTGCCCTTACGAAGGTCCGATCGCTCCGGAAACCGTCGCGCGGGTAGCCAGATCCCTTCTCGACCTCGGCTGCTACCAGATCTCGCTTGGCGACACGATCGGATACGCAACTCCTGAAACGACCCGAGCCATGCTGGATACGGTGCTGACGGAGATCCGCGGCGAGGAACTTGCCGGCCATTTTCACGACACGCGCGGCCGTGCGCTGGAGAATATCGATGTGGCTCTGGAATGCGGGCTGCGGGTCTTCGATTCATCTGTCGGCGGCCTTGGGGGATGCCCCTATGCGCCCGGTGCCAAGGGGAACGTGGCGACCGAAGCTGTCGTCGAGATGTTGGAGGCCAGAGGCTTTTCAACGGGGATAGACAGGGCGGCGCTCGCCGAGGCCGCGACCTTTGCGCGGCAATTGCGCTGCGCACAATGAGGGAAGATGGATGAGCGAATACGAAACCATCGCAGTCGAGATCGACAGCCGCGGGGTAGCATGGCTCACGCTGAACCGCCCCGAGAAGAAAAATGCGCTCTCCGCCCGCATGATGGACGATCTGTCGTCATTCGCGCGGATGGTCGAGGCGGCGGAGGATATCCGGGTGGTGGTCATTGCCGGTGCCGGCGGTACGTTCTGCGCCGGCGGCGACCTCGACTGGATGAAGACGCAGATCGGGGCGGACCGGGAGGGTCGCATGGCAGAGGCACGCCGCCTGGCATCGATGCTCAAGGCGCTGAATGAAATGCCCGTTCCGTTGATCGGAAGGCTGGAGGGGGCAGCGCTCGGCGGTGGTGTCGGAATGGCATCCATCTGCGATATCGCCGTAGCCGCCAACGACTGCCGTTTCGGCTTCACCGAGACCCGTCTCGGCATTATTCCGGCGACGATCAGCCCCTATGTTCTGGCAAGGACGGGCGAAGGCATGGCACGGCGCGTCTTCATGAGCGCCCGCATTTTCAGTGCGGACGAGGCTGTTTCGCTAAACATTGTTGCAAGTTCGGTTGACGCTGGCGCCCTCGACAAAGCTATCGAGGCAGAAATTCTTCCCTATCTCTCTTTACCGCGTGGCGCGGTCGCTCGGGCCAAACGCCTTGCACGGTCGCTCGGCCCCCCTATCAACGACGAGGTCATCAACGCTACCGTTCACCAGTTGGCCGACGCCTGGGAAACCGAGGAAGCCATCGAAGGAATCGCCGCCTTCCTCGAAAAGCGCAAGCCCCGCTGGGCGCAGTAGCTCGGCACGTGCCGCATCACACGCCCAAAGAGCGACGGTCGTCTATCACCTTGCCGTCATTGGCTAGTGTGTCGGGCTCTTCGATCACCACTGTGCAGCGAACCCGGCATTCGGCCCGGACCGCGTCCGCCAGTATGTCTGCGAGCCCTTTGGCTTCGCCCGAATATTCGACATGCAATGTCAGTTGGTCGTGCCCGCCTTCTTCGGTAACGACGAGCCGCGCCCTTCCAATCTTGTCATGGGGCTTGATAATCCGGGCGACCTGCGACGGGTGAATGAACATGCCCCGAACCTTGGTCGTCTGGTCGGCTCGCCCCATCCAGCCTCTCAATCGAGGTGCAGTGCGTCCGCAAGGCGACGGGCCAGGCATCACCATCGAAAGGTCGCCGGTCGCAAAACGGATCAACGGATAGAGCGGATTGTAAGTCGTGACAATCACCTCGCCCACTTCTCCCGGCGCCACCGGCTCGCCTGTGCCTGGACGAACGATCTCCACCAATACATCCTCGTCTGTCACCATGCCATCGGAGGCGCCACCCGTCTCGTAAGCGATCAGTCCGAGTTCCGCTGTGCCGTAGCACTGGCGCGCCTCGATCCCGCGGACCGCATACCACTCTCTGAGAACCGGGAAAAAGGGACCGCCCGTGACCAGCGCCCGGCACAAAGTCGTGGTATCCTGGCCCGCCTCGTCCATGCGCTCGAGGATGATTTTCAGGAAGTCCGGCGTACCGACATAAGCCGTCAAGCCCAACCGCGCGATGGCAGCAGCCTGCTGTTCGGTATTGCCACCACCGCCGGGAAAGACGCACGCTCCCAGCTTCGCGCAGGCGTGATCGAACATAAAGCCGGCCGGAGTGAGATGATAGGAGAACGTATTGATCACCTTGTCGCCAGCGCGAACTCCAAGCGCATGCAGCGCCCGTGCCATCCGCCAGTGCTCCTTGTCTCCCTCGGGCTCGACGATCGGACCGGGCGAGAGAAAGAGACGGCGAAAGCGGCCTGCCTCGACCGTCGCAATTCCGCCCAGAGGCGGCGTCTCTTCCTGCAAGGCGGGCAGATCGGTTTTCCGCAGCAGCGGAAGCAGCGCCAGTGCTCGACGATCGCGGACAGCCTCTGGATCGATCCCCTCCAGAGACTTCCGATAGAATGCGGAATGGGACTTCGCGTTCCCCAACTGCCGGCGCAGGTTTGCGAAAAGATCGGCCTCGCGCTGCTCGGGCGGACGGGTTTCGAGAGCATCGTAGAATTCAGTCATGGAGGTTCCCATCGTTCTCATCAAAGCCAACGCTTGCGGCGCCTGAAGCTCTTCACATTGAGGAAGGATCTGCGCTCTTCGCCCCCTCCGAGGTAGAACTCCTTGACATCTTCATTCCGCATCAATTCCTCAGCCGGGCCGTCGAGAACGATCTTTCCGTTCTCCATGATGTAGCCATAGTCGGCGATCTTGAGCGCCATATTGGCATTCTGCTCCACGAGAAGAATTGAAATGCCGAGCTCCCGATTGAGTCGGCGGATGATCCCGAACACCTCCTTGACGAGCAGCGGCGACAAGCCCATTGACGGCTCGTCCATCATGATCAGACGCGGCTTAGCCATCATGGCGCGACCGATCGCCAACATCTGCTGTTCGCCTCCCGACAGATATCCCGCCAGGCCGGTACGCTCCTTCAGGCGCGGGAAGAACCGGTACACTTGCTCGATCTCTGCTTCGACTCTCGCATCGGGCCGCGTAAATGCGCCAAGCCGCAGATTGTCGCGAATTGTCATGTCCTGAATGATGCCGCGCCCTTCCATCACGAGAAAGATCCCGTCGCGCACTTTGCGGTCGGCGGCTGCATACGTCACGTCGCGGCCATCATAGGTGACGGTTCCGCGGGAAATTTCGCCATCCTCGGTGAGTAAGAGCCCTGCAATCGCCTTCAACGTCGTGGATTTTCCCGCGCCGTTGGCGCCTAGCAGCGCCGTGACTTTGCCCTTCCGGGCGTCCAGTGAGATGCCCCGAAGCACAAGGATGACATCGTTGAAGATCACCTCGACATTGTTGATGGACAGCAGCGCTTCGTCCGCCTCCGTGGGCGGCGGATCTGCGACCTGCTCTACGGCCAGTGTCATAGCTGTTGCCTCCTGTCTATTGGTTCTGGATGCGGGAAGCCGCTCAAGGCTCCCCGCCCAGCTCGTGGTTACTGGCCCAGCCAGTCTTCGCGGCGCGGCACGGTGATGGTCGCGATCTCCTTGATGGCGGCCTTACCGTTTTCGACGGAGCCGGAATTGATCGTGACCTGCATCAGGCCGCGATGATCCTGCTTGGTCCAGGTCGAGGGACTGCACACACCTTCAAGACCCTTCGGCACCCAATTCGCCTTCTGGTACATTCCGTTGCGGATATTCTCGCCGGTGACGCCGCCATTGGCTGCTGCCCAATCCATGGCCTCCTTCAGGTAGTAGGCCGAGCAAATCCCGCGGATGTAATGGTGCGTCGGTCGGTCGCCGACCAGCCCCCCTCCGTTTCCGAGGATCTTCTTGACCAATCCCATGCCGGGTACGTCAGCACCGTAAAACGGTGTGGATGACGGGAATATCAGTCCTTTGGCCTCTGCGGCTTCGACGGTTTGATAGTCGCCCGCCCACGGATTTCCCATATAGGTGGCGTTAACGCCGACGGTGTTGCAGCTCTTGACCAGCGACACAACCGAACCACCGAGGTTACCGATGTATACGTAGTTGGCTCCGCTTTGCTTGATGGTCAGGCACTGAGCCTTGAAGTCGCCCGGCGCGAGCGGCACGACCACAGGATTGGCGACGGTCATGCCGAGCTCCTTGGCATAGGCCGCGCATGCTTCCTTGGGCGCGTTCGGATACGGATGGTTGTCGCCGGTATGGACAAAGATCGGTTTGTCGATGCCCTTGGCGCGGGCATCTTCGTGCGCCCACTGGACAAGCGCACGGCATGCGTCCGAATAGGACGGGCCATAGAAGAAGTTGTACGGCGCTGGAGATTTCGTATTCGGGTTCTTGCCAGTAGGATCTGTGAGATGGGCGGAATAGGACCCGGAGATCGTGGGAATCTTATCGCGCGTGACGAAACTGATCAGCGCTTCGGTATCTGCAGTACCCCATCCCTGCATCGCGACCATGCCTTGGCCGGTCCACTTTTTATAGAGTGCAATCGCCTCCGGCACCTTGTAGCCGTAGTCCACCGTATCGAGCTTGACCTTGGTGCCCTTAATGCCTCCGTCCGCATTGATCTGCTTGAAGGCATCAGCAACACCTGGGCCATACTGCTTGCCGACAAAGGCGGTTGCGCCGGTATAGTCGGCAAGATGGCCGACAAGAATTTCCTTGTCCTGCGCCCATGTCGGCGCCGCGACAAACAGCGCCCCCGCCGCGAGCGCAGCATATGGCAGTGCATTCAGCAATCGCATTTCCAATCCTCCCAAACGCGACACCACTCGTTGGGTCAGGCGACGTCGCGCAAACCGCCAAACCCGATTGTTGCTCCCGCTCTCCCCAGCGGGATGATTGAAATTTCAATGCGAGAAGGGAAAGAGCTTCCAGCTCGCACGCATCCGGCGCCAGCGATGCACAAGCCCTTCCGGCTCCAGCACGAGGAAAAGGATGATCGCGCCCCCCACACTCATCTGCTTAATGTAGGCCGAGCCCTGGGAGACCGCCGGCACGATCGCGGCAAGCGCATTGGCGAAAGCTTCCATGGCCTGCGGCAACAGCAGGATAAACGCCGCTCCAAGCAGCGAGCCCGAAACCGAGCCGAGGCCACCGATGATGATGATAGCCAGGAACTCGATCGACAGAATGATCGTAAAGCCCTCTGCCGAAACGAAACCCAGATAGTGGCCGTAGAGAGCACCGGCCAAACCCGCGAAGAATGAGGCGAGCCCGAAAGACAATATGCGGTAGTATCTCAGATTGATGCCCATGATCTCCGCGGAGAGATAATGGTCACGAACCGCAACCAGTGCCCGCCCGTCCCGGGTGCGGGCCATGTTTGCGACACCCACGAAAGATACGATTACCCAGAATAGTACCAGATAGAGATAGCGTCCATCGCTATTGAATTGGAAGCCGAACAGGCTCGCGGTCTCCGCCATCGAGCCAGAAGTGCCGCCGGTAAACCAGTCCGCGCGCGCGAAGAAATCCTCCAGGATATACTGGCTCGCCAAGGTCGCGATCGCCAGATAGAGCCCCTTCAGCCGGGCGGCCGGAATGCCAAAGACCATACCCACGGCCATGGTTAGTACACCCGCCATCGGGATCGAAAACAGCACGGGAATGCCCCTTGAGGAAAACCAGGCGGAGGCAAAGGCACCGAGTCCAAAAAACGCGCCGTGACCAAGCGAGATCTGCCCCGTCATGCCGGTGAGGACGTTTAGGCCAAGAGCGGCGATGCCATAGATGCCGATCATGATGAGCTGGCTCAGGATGTAGTCACCGAACAAGAAGGGAGAGATCAAAACGAACAGCGCACCGAACATCACTGCATTCGTTTCGAACCGTGTGGCAAACAACGTCCTATCTCTTGCATAGGAGGTCCGGAAATCACCGGTAGGACGAGGATTGGGGACATGTGCCATCGCTTATACTCGCTCGATGTTCGGCGTTCCGAACAGTCCGTAGGGTTTGATCATCAAGATCACGAGAAGCACATAGAACGGTGCGACCGAATACATGTTGCCGATATGCAGGTACTGACCGTCCACGAACTCCGCGAGGTTTTCCAGCAGGCCGATTGTGAGGCCGCCGACAACGGCACCGATGATCGAGTCAAGTCCGCCCACGATGACGGCCGGGAAAACCTTGATGCCGATGAACGACAACGAATTGGAAACGGCGTTCACAAGACCGATGACCACGCCTGCGATGCCGGACACCACTGCGGAAATTGCCCAGGCCATCGCGAAAACCCGACCGATCGGGATGCCCAGCGATTGCGCTACCTGCTGGCTATAGGCTGTCGCCCGCATCGCAAGCCCCCAGCGCGAGTAGCGGAAGAAGAGAAAAAACAGCCCCATGACGGCAACCGACAGCACCAGGCTCAGAACATAAGCCGTTTCGACATTCAGGCCGGCGATCGAAATAACCGACTGGCTGAAGACGTTTGGAAAGCTCACGGCGCTGTTGCCGAAAATCCAATTCATCAGCGCCCGCATGAAGGTCGAAAGGCCGATTGTCGCCATGATGATGGAGATGACTGGTTCACCGACCAGGGGCCTCAGCAGGATCATTTGAACAAGAACACCGAAGGCGGTCATGAAGGCCAATGTGAAGAGAAAGGCGAGCCAGAAGGGCAGCCCCATGGATACGACCAACGATAGACAGACCCAGGCCCCCATCACGACGAACTCGCCCTGGGCGAAATTCACCACCTGTGTGGATTTGTAGATCAGCACGAAGCACATGGCGACGATGCCGTAGAGCATCCCCACGATGATACCGTTGACCAGAAGCTGGATAAGGAGCTCGGAGTTCATGCGGCTGTGACCTCCCTCGAAAAAATGTTCGCGCCATCGCGTAGCGTCTCGATGGCGAGCGTTGTGACCACTCGCTGCTTGCTACCGTCTTGGAAATGGATGACGGTATCGATGTCGACATGATCGTCACCGGCATAGATACGTTCGATGATGCCTGCGTATTTTTCGGCAATGACCCCACGACGGATCTTCTTGGTGCGTGTTAGCTCGCCATCATCGGCGTCGAGCTCCTTGTAGAGAAGGACGAAGCGGGAAATCTTTTGTACCGGCGGAAGCGTGGAGTTAACCCGCTCCACTTCAGCGCGCAGCAATTCATAGACCTCCGGCCGGCTTGCAAGATCCGAATAAGTCGTAAAGGAAATGCGCCGTTCTTCGGCCCATTTCGAGACAATTGGGAAGCGAATGCAGACAATCGCGGAAAGATAGGGGCGGTCTTTGCCGAGCACGACGGTCTCCGCAACGAAGGTCGAGAATTTTAGCTTGTTCTCGATGAATTGCGGGGAGAAGCGTACCCCCTTCGATGTACTTGCAAGGTCCTTGATGCGATCGATCACGACGAGGTGGCCCTTAGCCGTAAGATAGCCAGCATCACCGGTCCGGAACCAACCGTCTTTCGTGAAGTTTTCCGCTGTTGCCTCGGGGTTGCGATGGTAGCCGCTCATCATGTGCGGATGCTTGGTTAGAACCTCGCCCAGGCCCTCCGGATCAGCATTTTGAATCTGCACGGCACAGCCGGGCATCGGGTAGCCGACGGTCTCGTAATCGACGTCATTTTCCTGATGAATGACATAGGCACCCAGGCCCTCGGTCTGCCCGTAGATCTGCTTAAGCGGGAGACCCATAACCTGGAAAAAACGGAAGGTTTCCGGCCCCATGGCAGCCCCCCCGGTCGCAGCAGACGTCAGACGTGAGAAGCCGAGACGGTCGCGCAAATGGCGGAACAGCAGCAGATCGGCTGCAGAGGAACGCTGCCCCTTGTCCAGCGCAGCCAGCCCATGCGCCACGCCCCAGTCATAAACGCGCCGCTTCCAGAAGCGGGTATCCATGATCCGGGCTCTGATGTCGGCAGCAAGACCTTCCCACACGCGCGGCGATAGCAAAACGAAAGTCGGTCCGATTTCGCGCAGGTCCTTCATCAGTGTCTGCGCGTTCTCCGGGAAATTCACCTTCATCCGGGAAAGGAAGTTCCAGGCGACGGAGTACATCTGTTCCATGACCCAGGAAAGCGGCAGCACTGCTACATATTCGTCGGACGCCGTGCGAGGATCGGCGCGCAGATAGGCTGCGGCATGACCAAGCAGGGCGTTGCTCGTCCATTCCGCAAGTTTCGGATTTGCGGTCGTACCGGATGTCGTGCACAGGACGGCGACGTCGCCGCCGTCCGTCTCCTTCGCCATGCGTTCCCACAATCCTGGATCAGTATCCATGCGTTTGCGGCCGCGTTCTTCGAGATCCTCGATTGAGATCAATCGAGGATCATCATATTTTTTCATGCCGCGCGCGTCGGTATAAACAATGGCACGCACCGACGGGATGGCGTCAGCAAGATTGAGGAGCTTGTCCACCTGCTCTTCGTCTTCAGCGACAATTATAGCCGGTTCGGCGTAATCGACGAGATAGCGGATTTCGTCCTCAAGCGCATCGCGATAAATGCCGAGACTCATTGCCCGGCAGGCATGTGCGGCAACTTCCGCCCAGACCCATTCGGGCCTATTGTCGCCGATAATGCCGACCACGCCCCCTTTCGGGAGCCCAAGTTCCAGAAAGCCTGCCATCATGCGGGAAACATGAGCGGCGACATCGGACCAGCTAAAACTGTTCCATATGCCGAACTCCTTCTCCCGCTGGGCGATATCATTGGGAAAATGAGCCGCATTGTATTGCAGAAGCTTCGGCAACGTGTCGAGTTTCGCTGATTCCTTTAAATCGTCGGAGAGTTCCGCCCAGCGGACTTCATCTCCCGAGACGTGAATACGAATTTCGCTCATGCGATCGCCCTCTCTGCCTTGGCCGCCAACTCGTCGAGCAGGTCATCCTCCTCACCGAGATAGGCCTTCCTGACGTGTTCGTTCGCCAGCACAGCATCCGGCTCGCCCGAAGCGATTACCTTGCCGAAATCGAGAACAGCCACGCGATCGGACAGATCCATGACGACTCCCATATCGTGCTCGATCATCAGGATCGTCATTTCAAATTCCTCCCGAAGCGCGATTATGAAGCGGGCCATGTCCTCCTTCTCCTCGAGATTCATGCCCGCCATCGGTTCATCGAGAAGAATAAGCCGGGGTTCGATAGCCATGGCCCGGGCCAGCTCAACCCGCTTGCGCAGACCGTAGGAAAGTGTTCCCGCAGGCTCATGCCGCACATGTTGAATTTCGAGAAAATCGATGATTTCTTCGACGAACTGGCGCTGCTCTAGTTCTTCGCGATAAGCTCCTCCGACCCAATAAAGCATGCCGGTCAGGAAATTGCTCCGGAGCTTGTGGTGACGTCCGACCAGAATGTTGTCTAGAACGCTCATGTGACTGAACAGCGCCAGGTTCTGGAAGGTGCGGCCGATACCTAGGCGGGCACGGTCGTTGATCGAGCGCCTCAAAAGATCCCTGCCATCCCAGCTCAGATTGCCGCTTGTCGGGCGATAGCGTCCCGAAATGCAATTGAGCATCGATGTCTTGCCGGCCCCATTCGGCCCGATCAGCGAGAATAACTCCCCCTTTCGCACCTCGAAAGACACGTTGCTCAGCGCCTTCAGGCCTCCGAAACGAAGCGAGACGTCATCGACCTGCAACAAGATTTCGCCGTTGTCTGCCAAGCGCACTCCTCCCGTTCGCTCGGTACAATCCGATCCTCGCCGTCTCCGCAGCGATTTAAGATACTGTGGAGCACAATTGTTGCCAGAATTTTTCCAGAAGGGAATTTTGCAATATGGCGCGATGCCGCTTGGCAAGGCGAGGGCTGTTCTGCCAGTCTGGAAAAGAGTCAGCTGTTGGGAGGACGCAGATGGCGACGGCACGCCCTATGACGAATGAGCAGTCCCTGGAGGCCCTCAAGGCGGGTCTGAACTGCATCGATCAGGGCCTGACCCTTTTCGACGCGAACCTCAATCTGGTTTACGCAAACAAGAGAGTCTGCGATTTGCTTGGCTTGCCCGAAGAACTGGCGCGGCCGGGAACGCCATTTGAGACAATAATCCGCTGGAACGTCGAAAGAGGCGAATATGGGGTCGGCGACGTGGAGGTCATGGTCAAAGAACGGGTTCGTGCCGCATGGGAATTCAGGCCGCACACATTGGAGCGAGTACGCCCCAATGGCGTCGTCGTGCACGTGTCAGGTTGGCCATTGCCAACCGGCGGTTTTGCCACTGTCTACTCCGATATCACCGCCCAAAGGCGGAGGGAACTGGATCTCGAGCGACGCATCTTGATGCGGACGGATGAGTTGCGGCAAAGCGAGGAAAGACTGCGCCTCATAGCCAACGAGCTTCCCGCGGGTATTGCCTATGTCGATATCTCCGGTCAATTCCAGTTCGTCAACGGGAGGTTCGCCCGAGCCTATAATTTGAAGCCTGAGCAAATAATGGGAATGCGGGAGCGCGATCTTTTGCCTAAGGAAGTGTGGGACTATGTCTCCCCCTATTTCGAAAAGGCTGTCGGCGGCGCACCCCAGACCTTCGACACGCCCATCACATTCCCCGACGGCCGACGTCTGGATATCCGCACCCTGCTCAGGCCGGATCGGTCAACCGATCAGACAATCAACGGCTTTTATGTGCTGAGCGTCAACATCACTCGGGAAAAGCAGGCAGTTGCCGCTCTGCTCCAGGCGCAACGGATAGATGCACTTGGCCAGCTCTCGTCGGGCATCGCACACGATTTCAACAATCTTCTCACGATTATTCTCGGTAATCTGAAGCCGCTTTCCGATCGCATTCATGACGAGTATCTCAGAAGTGAGATGCTGGAGCCGGCCATAAGAGCCACTCGCCGGGGCGCCGACCTGATGCGCAGGCTCCTCGCAGTCGCCCGCCGTCAACCGATTTCGCCGTCGAGAGTGGACGTTGGCGAATGCGTCGGAGAAATTGTCAAGCTGGTGCGTCCATCACTGGGCGAAGATATCAAGCTAACGTACGAATGCGACGAGAACACGCCTGCGGCCTTCGCCGACCCCGCTCTACTCGAAACAAGCCTTATTAACTTGGTGATCAACGCCGCCGATGCGATGAATTGCTCCGGCGGATCCATAAAAATCTGCACCAACGCAAATGCGGATGGAGCGGTCGCAATCGCCGTGTCGGACAATGGTCCCGGCATGGACGACACGATACGCGCTCGTATATTCGAGCCTTTTTTCTCGACGAAGAGCGATCAGAGCCGCAACGGTCTTGGGTTGACTATGGTGCAGGGGTTCATCACGGACTCGGGCGGCTCAATATCGGTTGAAAGCGAACTCGGGCATGGGACCTCTTTCTTGCTGACTTTGCCGGCAGCAGCGGACGCCAGCAAAGAGATTGATCGAATGACGGTTACCGAAGGGGCTGGAAGCTATCCAATAAAGGACAAACTGGTCTTGGTCATCGACGACGACCAGGCCGTCAGGCGTGTTCTGCGTCGCGACCTCGTTGCGGCCGGGGCAAATGTTATAGAAGCAGAAAACGGCGCCGAAGGTCTCGAAATCTTAAGGCAAGTCGCCGCCGTCTCTGCCATCGTGTCGGACGTTTCCATGCCCGTCATGGACGGCATCACGCTCGCGAACGCTGCACGCAAATTTCGCCGCGATCTGCCCATAGTGCTTTTGTCTGGCTACGGCGCGGACGCCGTGAGCAAAGAGTTGCCGGAAGGAATAAACATCCTGCACAAACCATGCGACGTCGCAGCCATAGCTGTCGCACTGGCAAATTCCGGACGCCTGAGAACCCGAGAGGGGATGGCGGCGGCGGGCGAAGTCCGAACCTCCTCCTACGAAAAAGGAGGTATCAATCCGTGAGCACATCAAACCTTATTTATCTTCTTGAGGATGAAATCGATCTGGCATCGGTTTTTCGCCGGGCATTGGAAGAATCCGGAATAGCAGTCGAACACTTTCGCCGACTGCACGAATTCCGATCCGCCCTGAAGACGCGTCGCCCGTCACTCTGCATCATTGACCTCGGCCTTCCAGACGGCGACGGGCTTTGTCTCCTTGGCGAAGAACTGGGATCCGAAACCATTCCGACTATCGTGGTCAGCGGGCGGACGTCGCTCAATGCCAAACTCATTGGGCTTGAGCAGGGAGCGGATGACTATCTGTCAAAACCGGTGGAGCCGGCCGAACTCGTCGCTCGCGTCAAAACCGTCTTGCGCCGCGCAGGCAGGCAAGAGGGACAACCAGTCCGAAAGCATCAGGAAACCGCTGAGCAACTCGTCGCTCGCTTTGGCGATTGGATCTGTGATTTCGAGAGTTTCACCCTCACGGACATCCAAGGCAAAGCCTACAAGCTGTCTCGGGCGGAGACGGACCTCCTGCGTATCTTTTTGGAGACCCAAGGCCGGGTCATCACCCGTGACTACCTGCTGCAGACCCTATTTGCGAACGGCGAGGAACCGTTTGATCGCAGCGTCGATGTCCGGGTCTCGCGCCTCCGAAAGAAACTGGATTGCGGTGCCCCACAGATCGCGCATATTCGAACGGTGTATGGAGCTGGTTATGTGTTCACACCCTCCGTTGAGTGGCTGGGCTGAACTCCCTCCGTGACTCTGTACGTCAATCAGCGGGGTTGTCAGGTTGTTTCACTAAGGGTGGACGGGGCGTTTTCCCTTGGTCCTCAGATACCTGCAACGGTCACGGCCTCCAGGCCAAACGATCTTACTTCACACCAGTCGAACCACAACCTTGCCCTTGGCGCGCCCGGCCTCCAGATAGGCGAGTGCCTCCTTTGCCTGATCGAACGGGAACACCTTATCGATTACGGGGCGGATTTGACCGGCTTCGATGATGCCGGCGATTTCCGTGAGTTGCGCACCATCCGGGCGAACAAACAGGAAGGAGTAGCGAATGCCGCGCTTCTTTGCGAGCCGCCGGATTTTCCAACTCATGAGGCTGAAGACAAACCGCAGTACCGCATTCAGGTTTCTCGCGCGGGCGAAGGCCGCATCAAGAGGACCAATCAGAGAGACTATAGCGCTGTTCGACTTCAGAATTTGCAGCGACTTCTCGATGCCGTCGCCACGGATGGTCCCGAGCACCATGTCGTAGTCGCGCAGCACGGTCTCAAATTCCTGTCGTTTGTAATCGACGACCTCGTCTGCGCCCAGGCTTTTCACCAGATCGATATTGGCCGTGCTGGTCGTTGTGCCGACCTTGACGCCGAGGTGCTTGGCAAGCTGAATGGCAAACGTCCCGATGCCACCCGATCCGGCGGGAATGAAGACCTTCTGCCCAGCTTTAAGCCCTGCCCGTTCCTTGAACGCCTGCCAGGATGTGAGACCAACCATCGGGATCGAGGCCGCCTCGACGAAATCGAGGTTCGCGGGCTTAGATGCAGCAACGCGTTCCGGGACGGCGACAAACTCGGCCAGGGTGCCTTGGCCAAGATCGAAAACACTGGCAAAGACAGCATCGCCGACCTTGAAGCGTGTCACTCTACCACCGACCTGCGCCACGACCCCGGCGACATCACTGCCCATTGTTGCCGGAAGCTCGAACTTAAGCACGGGTTTGAAGGTACCCTTTTGGATCATGTTGTCGATCGGGTTCAATCCAACAGCATGAACCTGGACGAGAATTTCGTCAGGGCCGATCTGAGGGCGCGGCACGTCCGTGTAGTCGGGTGGGGTGGATTTGCCGTAGCGTCTAAAGGTGAGGGCTTTCATCGTTTTCTGCTTTGAAAGGGGTGCGGTGGCGATCTGAAGGGAACCCACGGATCAGGCGGCAAGGAAGGCTTTCGCTTCCTTCAGGAAGGTATCATGATACTGGAAAATGCCGCCATGACCGGCGTCGGGGTAAAGAACGATCCTGGCATTCGGAATCCGGTTCGCCATGTCGGTCGAGTTCTCGCTCGGCACCATGATGTCGTGATCGCCGTTGGCGACCAAAACGGGATGCCGGATTGTGTCAAGCGGTTGCGAAGGCTGGAGGCCCCAATCCTTGATGGCCTTCAACTGACGCAGCATGGGTCCGAACCCGACGGCCTTGTCACGGTCGTTCTTCCGCTCCTTCAGGCGCGCAACGAATGCGTTGGCTGCCCGGCGGCCATTGGCGCTGGAGGTGAAAAACAGAAAGATCTTGGGGTCGCGGAAGGTGGCGAGGCCCTTGAAGATCAACGGCCAGGACACTGGGCCTACCTGCGCAATACCCGGGCCACCCGCCGGCCCGGTCCCTGCCAGTATGGCGCGCCGCACAAGGTCGGGCGCATCGAAGAGGATCTGCTGGCTGACAAAGCCACCGAGCGAAAAGCCGATCAGGTCGACAGGGCCGAGGCCCAGCGCGCGGATGACGGCGACCATGTCGCTGGACATCTCTCTGATGGTGAGCGGCGCTTTGCCGCCCGAGGTTCCAATGCCGCGATAATCAAGCGCGTAAGCCGGACGATCGGCCGCCAGCCCTTCGACCAGGCGCGGGTCGAAATTGTCGAGGTTCGCCGCCCAGTGATTGAGCAGCACGACGGGGACACCCGTTTCTCCGGGAACACCTGTGGCCGGACCGAGCCGGCGATAGGCGAACTGCGTGCCGAGCGCCCGGACATGCTGGGTCGGTGCTATCTTCCAGTCGGTCATGCGATGGTCTTTGACCATGATTGGATCCTTGGGTGCAGTCCCGGGCTTTTGCGCCGTGGACGGATGAGCAAAAATGGGTCTCGAGGTTCGGGAGGCGCCGCCCGGCGGTCGTCAATCAGCGAGTGTCGGATAGTCTGTGTAACCCTTGGCTCCGCCACCGTAGAGCGTGGTGAAATCCAGGGGATTGAGCGCCGCGCCTGTCTTCAGTCGCTCCACAAGGTCAGGATTGGCGATGAACATTCGACCGAATGCGAAGAGGTCAGCCTCGCCTCCGCCCAACTGCTGTTCGGCAAGGGTCGTGTCCAGGCCATTATTGACCATGAAAGTGCGCCCGAAGCGCTGGCGCAGCGCAGCATAGTCGAACGGTGCCGCGTCACGCGGACCGCCGGTCGCGCCTTCCACGATGTGGATATAGGCGATGCCAAGCTTGTCCAGTTCGTCGACGACATGGTTGAACTGCTGCTGTTCATGGCCCGATATAACGATGCCGCTCGCCGGCGAGACCGGTGACAGGCGCACACCGGTACGATCAGCGCCGATCTGCCGCGACACCGCATCGGTTACCTGCAGCAGCAGGCGAGCGCGGTTCTTGATCGATCCGCCATAGCCGTCGGTGCGGGCATTCGCAGTCTCCCGCAGAAACTGGTCGAGCAGATAGCCGTTGGCGCCATGCACCTCGACACCGTCGAACCCCGCTTCGATCGCGTTGGCGGCAGCCTGGCGGAAGGATTCGACGATACCAGGGATTTCGCCCACTTCCAGCGCGCGCGGCTCCGAGACGTCGGCAAAGCCATTGTTGACGAATGTCTTGGTTTCCGCGCGAATGGCAGACGGCGCAACGGGTGGCTTGCCGCCCAGCAGATCGACATGGCTGACGCGGCCGACATGCCAGAGCTGGACGAAGATGCGGCCGCCCTTGGCATGAACGGCGTCGGTCACCTTGCGCCAGCCGGCAATCTGTTCCGGCGTGTAGAGGCCCGGCGTATCCTGATAGCCTTGCGCCTGTTCAGAGACCTGGGTGGCCTCGGTGATGATAAGCCCGGCGCCTGCACGCTGGGCATAATACTCTGCGGCAAGTGGGCTCGGTACGAGACCGGAGCCCGCACGGTTCCGGGTCAGCGGAGCCATGACGATGCGATTGGACAAAGTAAGCGATCCGAGCGTGTACGGATGGAAGAGGCTAGTGTCGGTCATGGAGAAGTCACCTTTCGTGCGACTTTGGCTTGCTAGTGGAACGTGGGGTGCGCACGATTAGACGGCAGTCCGGTAACGCTCGGCGGCATGAGCCTGAGCGACATTCGGCAGCATGGCCTGGCGTGCGGCCTGATAGGCGTTCCACTGCTCGGCATCGGGCAGCGGCGGGATCGTGACCGGCTCGCGGCGGTCAAAACCGACAAGTGCCGCATCGACAAGTTCGTTGACGTCCATCACGCCGCTCATGGTGTTGACGTCGGCACCGGCATGTCCCCAGATCTCGGTCCTTGTGGCAGCGGGTAGCACGGCCTGAACGTAGACGCCCTTAGGCCCGAGTTCGAGGCTGAGCCCCTGCGACAGGAACAGGATGAATGCCTTGGTCGCACCATAGACGGTCATGGCGAATTCAGGCGCCACACCGACGACGGAACCGATATTGATGATCGCGCCTTTGCCCGCTCCTGCAAGGCGAGGTGAAACGGCGCTGGCGAGCCGCAGCGGTGCCGTGGTGTTCAGCGCGACGAGCCGCGTCACATCATCCGTGGACTGATCAAGGAAACCACCGCCAAGGGCCGTTCCGGCATTGTTGACGAGAATGCCGATGCGCGCGTCGTCACGCAGACGGGCCTCCACCACCGCGAGTTCCGAGGCTTGCGTCAGATCCGCCTGAACAATGTCGATGGCCACGCCGGTTTCCTCCCGCAGGCGGGCGGCAAGAGCCTCCATGCGCTTGCGGTCGCGCGCGACGAGGACGAGATCATGGCCGCGCCGGGCGAAGCGATCGGCGTAAGTTGAGCCGATGCCTGTGGAGGCGCCGGTGATCAGAACGGAAGGAATGTCGGCCATGGGATTGCTCTCTGCTCGGTTAGATCATATATTCATGACGGTCGTCATGATTGAGTAAATATGATGACCGTCATGAATATGTCAATAGGGTGAGCGGAGAAAGATGCGATGAAGGTGAGCCGAGAGCAGATGGTCGAGAACCGGCGCCGTATTCTGGATGTAGCAAGCCGGCTGTTTCGCGATAAAGGATTCGACGCCGTGAGCGTGGCGGAAGTGATGAAGGCGGCCGGTCTCACCCATGGCGGTTTTTATGGCCACTTCAGCTCGAAGGACGACCTCATCGCCGCGACGATCGGCCAAGCGCTCTCAAACGATGCAGACGATACCGTCGATTTGCGCGAATATCTGGATGACTATCTCGCACCCCGGCATCGCGACAATCCTGGCCGAGGCTGCCCGACGGCGGGCCTTGCCGCGGATATCCGCCACCAGACACCGGCGGCCCGTGCGGCCATGGCGGCGGGGCTCACGGCGCAAATAGACCGTGTGGAGAAAGCTCTTTCCCATATCGAAGAACCGGAACGACGTCGCGTGGCGATCGGAACCTGGGCAGCAATGGTGGGGGCGGTCATCCTGGCCCGCGCGATCGACGAGGAAACACTTTCGAACGAAATCCTAGAACAGACGCGCACCTGGCTCAAGGCTGCAACACATCCCGCCTCTGATTGAGAGGCAGGCCCCGCACATTGCGACCGCTCGGACGCTGAGCGCCGCAGACTTCCGTCCACTGCGCCCGCGAGGTCAGGCAGCTCGCCAGGATTGAAGGACGCCTTACCGGTGGTCTGGCGGCCTTCAAGCAGACGGCACGCGTCAGCGGCCTGCGACAGCGGCAACACCGTACCGCCCTGGATCTTCACCTGCCCCTGGCCACAAAGCCGATCAGTTCACCAACCGAAGGGGGCCATCGCATCGAGTGCCTGGAGCGTCTGAGCCTTATGACAGCCAGCCGCCCCGCGCGCCGCGCCAACTCGATCGTCGGCACGCTTTCGGGCGTATGCGTACCCGGTCACCCATTCCGCTTTGTCGCCATCGAATGCCGCCGCAGGAAACGGCAAACGTGGTCGATGACACGTACGGGCTCGATATCGGGGAAAAAATGCCCGCCTGGAACGGGATGAGCCTCGAGGTTGACGTAGAACGGCGCCCAGACCGAGGGCATGTCGTAGAGCTTGGCCATAGCACCCGACGCCCCGTACAGGATCAAGGCTGGCGCTGAGACGAGCCGACCGCGATCCGCGAAATCGTCGGCAAAATCCACCTGCACGGCCGCTCGATAGTCGTTGCAGCTGCCCGCAATGGAATCACGGTCATGCCATGACGCGCGGTACGCGGCCAGTTGATCCGGCGCGAAATCCGTCGCTTTCGCTCCGCCCCACCCGAACAGACAGGTCTCGTAGAAGAGATCCGGATTGGCCTTGATCATTTGCTCTGGGAAAGGCGCCGGTTGCGCCAGGAAAAACCAGTGCCAATAGCTTTGCGCGACCTCCTTGCGCAGATCACCGAGCAACTCGAGCGTGGGCACGATGTCCATCAACGTCACACTCAAGACGGCACCTTCGTGGTCGAGGCACAGCCGATGGGCAACGCGCGCCCCCCGGTCATGCCCGACCACATGGAACTTCGGATGACCGAGTCGCTTCATCAATTCCATCTGGTCGGCGGCCATGGTGCGGAAGCTGTAGTTTGAGAGGTCCGCTTCCGCGACCGGTTTTGACGATTGTCCATAGCCGCGAAGATCGGAACACACCACCCGGTAGCCGAGCGAGACCAGGGCCGGAGCAATTTGCGCCCAGAGCGCCTTGTTCTGTGGAAACCCGTGCAGCAGCAACACAGGCTCCCCTTCGCCGGCCGCGACGTAGGAAATTTCAACGCCGTTGACCGCGAGCCGGCCGCATTCGAAGTTTTCAAACATTTGGACCTCATCAGATGTTATGGCCTACAATGCCTCAAGCGCCAATGCGACCCCCTGCCCGCGCCGCGCAGGGCTTTGTTCCCGCCTGCGGGCATTCATTGACGCGATCCGGAAGAACTGAGATCACGACGGCTGGCGGCCAAGATGTGCGGGAGGTTGCCGGAAGATGACCTTTGTTCATAATGGCCTCGGACATCGGCCAATCAAGAGCAGGAAGCATGAATAACCTACAGAGGCTTGATCTTCGTCAGTTGCGGCATTTCATGGCAGTTGTTCACACCGGCAGCTTCAGCATGGCGGCCGAGAACCTGCGGCTCACCCAGCCTGCTCTCAGCAAGAGTATTCGCGGCATGGAACAGGCGCTTGGCGTTCGCTTGCTTGATCGCGGACCGAGCGGAGTCCAGGCGACCCTGTTCGGTCAGCGGCTGATCGGCTACAGCGAACTGCTGCTGTCGCTGGCCAACGAGGCCGTCGATGAAATAGATGCGCTCCGCGGCGCCCGTCGTGGCTCGCTTCGAATTGGAAGCATGGCTGCCGCGCTGCGGCAACTTATTCCCGATGCGTTGAACCATTTCGCGGTCGCCCGCCCGGATGTCAGCGTCATGGTGCATGAGGGCATAAACGAGGTCCTGCTCCCCCAGCTATTCGGCGGAAAGCTCGACATCGTTTTTACCGTGAAACCCAGCGAGATACTGAATGAGGACTTCGAGTGGAAGCTGGTTGCGAGGGAGCCAGTGCGGATTGTTGCCCATCAATCGCATCCGCTGGCAGATCGTGAAAATCTGACAATCTCAGATCTTGCAGACTACAGCTGGGTCCTGCCGCCGCTCCCCGAGACCGACAGGCTGCTGCTCGAATCTCTTTTCCGGGCTGCCGGCCTGCCAAAACCCGTGGTCGCCGTGGAAACGACGTCGATAAATTTTCTCACGTCGATGATCTCGCGCACCCACCATCTGGCTTATCTGACCCGCGCGAACCTTCAGGGAAGCGGACTGGGATTAGTGGCTCTGCAATTGAATGAAATTTCGCTTACGCGCGACATCTATGCTGTCTTTCGCCGCAAGGGCGACGTCCGTCCAACCGTCTCGGTGCTTCTGCGAGAAATCGAACGGTCAGGCGGCCTGGGCCCGTCCCCTCCGCTGGAATAGGCGCCTCCGTAGTCGTCATATTGTCGAGAGGACACCGTGCTGATCAGCTGGCAGCAAGGGTGTGGGCAAGAGCCTCCTTAAGAGCCCGGATCCTCTCCGGGTGTCGCAGACCTCCGCGCTGTTCCGTTGGCGGACGTCGAGAGTGATGGGCCGGATCAGCCGATACTTTCAGGATTTCGGCCCGCGCCAAATGGTTTCTGAGACGGGAACTTTCCACGCGAGTCGCGGTTAGGAGGCCGTTATGAAAACTGAGAGGAAACACTTCATGATCGTAAAACTTCTTGCTGCGGGCGCTCTCGCGCTCGGTCTTGCTACTTCTGCATTCGCACAGGGTGCTGGCGGTGGTTCCGGCACCGGTGGCTCGGGTACGACCGGCTCTTCAGGAGCCGGGGCTGGTGCCACCACGGCGACTGGCACAACCGCCCCCGGAACGTCAGCGACGGGTAACGCCAATACGCAGGGCGCAGGTACGGCCGGCAGCTCCAACTCAAACTGCGGCAAGAGCCCGACGACCGCGGGAGCGGGCGGAAACAACGCCTCCACATCCAGCGCGAACAGCCCCGTAAACCAGGCAAACTCCTGCTGATCAAGCTCCCACCACCAAGCCCCGTTGCCTTCCGGGCTGCGGGGCTTTTCTGCGTTCCCACACTGGAGCGTTCGTCATTTGGAAATGTGCCCAGTGCGAGACACAACGACGTGAGACGCTAAACGCCCTGCGCTAGCCCTAGATGACCGAGCAGGTTTCGATTTGACTTTTCGAACGACGACAGTTGCGATTGCAAGTCCGTAGCGATGTCGGCAGGTCTTATTGTATCCAAGACCTGCCGACATCGGCTTTCAATGTACCTTGCTGGAATAGAACAAGGTGGTGATAGCGAGAACGCAACCCACCGCGCCGACCGCAGCAAAGATGTAGAAGTTCCACTGCGGAGCAAGGCCCGCGCCGAGAACCGCCCCGCCGATGGCCGGGCCGATCATACCGCCTATCCGTCCGACGCCAAGCGAGAAGCCTAGGCCGGTGCCACGAATTTCCACCGGATACAGGTTTCCGACCAGCACGTTGGCAAGGATTTGTGTGCCGATCGTACCGGTGCCAGCCAGTGCGACCAGACCGTAGACCAGGAGGCCCTGATCCACCTGGGTGAGAAGCCAGATCGAGCAGGCGCCGACTAGGAACATGCAGGCGACGACGACCTTCACATTGCCTCGATCCGCCAGCCGTGCACCGATCAGAAGGCCGATCGCCGCACCGACATTCAGCGTCACCGAGAACAGCAGAGCAGAACCGAGATCATAGCCCATCTTGTTCATGATGGTCGGCAGCCAGTTGACCATGCCGAAGGTGAGAAGCAAGGAACAGAAGTGGATGCTCCAGGCATTCAGCGTCGGCAGCAGGCGCCCCTCGGAGAACAGCGACTTGACGCCGATCTGGCGCGATGCAGCCGGCCTCGGGATCGGATTGGGTAGGCCGTATCGGACCGCAATCTTGTTCGCTTCGGCCTGTCGGCCCGTTGTAGCAAGCCATTCTGGCGATTCCGGGATCAGGCGCAGGAACAATGGAAGCAGCAGGATCGGCGCACCGCCAATGATCATCAGCGGCCGCCAACCGTATGTCTGGACTAGCAGGATACCGAGGATCCCGGAGAGGATGCCACCCATCAGGTAGCCGAGAAGCGCGGTCGAATATGCCATCGCCTTCCGTTTCGGCGGCGAGAATTCGATGATCAATGCGGTAACCGTCGGGAATAGTGCCCCCAGACCAAGGCCTGCCAGAAAACGCGTGCCCTCGAAAACGAGGAAGTTCGGTGCAAGACCGCTGCCGATCATCATCACCGAGAAGCTCAGGAGGCTGCCGAGGATGACCTTGCGGCGGCCGATACGGTCGGCAAGGGTTCCGGCAACAAGCGCGCCGAGAAGCATGCCGAACAAGGTGATGGAGGCGGCTCGGCCAACCATGCCGGGCGTTAGCGCCCAGCTGCCTTCGCGCAGCAATGCCGGCGCGACTGCGCCGTATACGATCAGGTCGTAGCCATCAAACAAGATCAACAGCCCGCATAGCGCGATGATTATGTTCGGACTGCGGACCCGCTCCTTGGTGATAGCAAAATCTTGTATGGCCATAATCCCTCCCCATACATCTGAGTACAGGAAGTACGCTCCCGCCAGCGGCGAGGTCCGTATCGATCCGTGTACAAGTCCTCCAGGATCGTTGCGGGCGTGGTTCCTCCCAACGCCGGATCGCCACCGTGAACGGCGACGTCTGAGCAACGATGACCCGCCATTAAATACATGCAGATAAAATATTTGCAACTGCAAACTTATCAGTCTGCAATTTTTCCTTTACCGGACATGGCAGGCAGGTTGCTGTGCATGCGGCGCAGCGCGTTCTTCAGTGCCGTGACCTCTTCCTCGGACATATCCTTGACCGCTGTTTTTTCCATTTCGACAGCGAGTGGCATCAGCTTTTCGGTCAGCGCCTCGCCCTGGGGCGTGAGGCGCACGATGACGATCCGTCCGTTGTCTTCAGGGCGGGTCCTTGAAACCAGCTTGCGTTTTGCCAGCGTGCCGACAAGCCGCGACAGGGTCGAGATTTCGACGGACACGACATCGGCCAGATCGCTGAGCGTGCTCTGCTTACGTTCCTTAAGCATTGCCAGGACCCGGTACATGGCGACGCTGAGATCGTCCTCGGCAATTCTCTGCGCAAATACTTCCGCGATGCGAACACCGGCGCGGTTGAGGAGATAAGGAACTGAATCGGTAAGCTTGTACATATCTCTGTCTGCTGGCGGCGGTGGTGGCGGGTAGCACTTGTTGCTGCGGACATCCGACATGCACCGAAATCGCCGGAATGACAACACGATCCGCCTGTTGCCTTGGGCAAAAGACCGTGTGGGGGGAGATTTTTCGCGTCCATTTTAAATTTGCATTGACAAGAGTTGCAATTGCAATATTTTGGAGCGTGAGGAGACCTGGAGGAAATCATGTCTGCCACAGCCCCAGCCGGCACTATGCCGGCATCCGCACCCATCAGCGATGCGTTTCGTGCGACGATGCGCCGGTTCCCGGCCACTGTCACGGTGATATCGGCCTGCCGCAATGGCGCAGATCACGGAATGACGGCAACCGCCGTGACATCTCTTTCGATGGATCCGCCGTCATTGATCATCTGCCTGAACAATCGCACCTATCTCCACGACATGCTGCTCGAGGTGTCGGAATTCGCAGTCAGCGTTCTGACCGACAACCAGGTATCCGTATCTGAAGGTTTCAGCGGCAAGATCGCCCCGGAGCATCGGTTCGAGGCGACTGACTGGGTCCGTCACGAACGCGGCATGATGGTTCTGGGTTCCGCCCATGCCTCAGTTGTCTGCCGCCGCATGGGCGCCGTTCCTTATGGAACACATACGATCTTCATCGGCCAGGTGATCGACACGCGCGTCTGCGACGACACGGTGCCACTGATGTACGAGAACTCGAAATATTGCGCGCCACAGCACGCGCTTCTTTCACCCAGAAACTAAGGGGTAAACCCATGGATAATACAGCAGCCTCGTTTCCCGCGCTGGCGCGGGCAGAAAACGCATGCCTTTCCGATCGTATCGCTCCGCTACTGGACGAAATTCGCGCTGCGGCCCGCGATACGGAAAGAACGGGCCGAGTTCCGGCCCATAACATCGATCTGCTGCGTGCGGCCGGTTATTTCGACATCGTCAAGCCGGCGCGTTTCGGCGGCGAACAAGGTTCGTTCGCCGAACTCGTCGATGCCAATATCGAGCTCTCGGCCGCCTGTGCATCGACCGGTTGGGTCGCGGGACTTCTGTCGGCGCATCAATGGCTTCTCGCTATGTTCGAAGAGCGGGTTCAGCGGGAAGTCTGGGGCAGCAACCCCGATGCGCTGCTCTGCGGCTCCTATGCGCCGGTGCGGATGGCCGACCGCGTCGAGGGCGGGTTTCGCCTCACCGGCGAGTGGGCATTCGCAAGCGGCTGCGAGAATGCTCAATGGGCACTGTGTGCGGCGATCATTCCGGCCCGCGCCGAAGGTGAGCGGCCGGTACCGGCCTTCCTTCTGGTTCCGGCCAGTGATTACACCACTGCCGAGACCTGGGATGTGGTCGGGCTTGCCGGTACAGGCTCGAAGAGCCTGATCCTCAAGGAGGTTTTCGTTCCCGAATACCGCATGCTGACCTTCTCGGACGCCACCACCGGCCGGACGCCAGGCGGACGCGGTTACAAGGGCATCGGCCTGTTCAATATCCCTCTTCTGATGGGTGTCCCTTTCTGCCTCGGCAGTACGGCGGTCGGTGCAGCCAAGGGCGCTCTTGCCAGTTACCTCGACCACATGGGCACCCGCGTCACCCGCGGTGCGGTGGCCGGCGGCAACAACAAGATTGCCGAGTTTCCGACCATCCAGCTTCGTGTGGCGGAGGCCGCCGCGTCAGTGGATGCCGCGCGGGAAATCATGCTCCGCGACATTACCCGAGCCCAGGAACTGGCACAGGCGCGCGAAGGCGGTCACGGCGAGATTACCGATGATGACCGGCTGCTTGCGCGCCGCACCCAATCGTTTGCCGTCAGCCTTTCGCTGCGGGCGGTGGAAGCCATGAACGCATCGACCGGAGGGCTTGGGCTGCAGATGTCCAATCCCGTCCAGCGGGCATGGCGCGATGCGAATGCAGTAGGGCGTCACATCTCCATGAACTGGGACGCCGTTGGCACCATGGTCGGCCAGCAACTGCTCGGCCTTCCGCCAAAGGGACAATACTGACCCGGCCTTCCCGGTAAAATTTGAAATCTGAAGATAGAAAGTGAGCATATCGTGCAAGGCAAGATCGCGCTTGAAGAACATTTCGCCATTCCGGACACGCTGCAGGATTCGGCAGGTTTCGTGCCGGGCGACTATTGGACCGAGCTTTCCGCCCGCCTGCTTGACGTTCAGGACAAGCGCCTGCGGCTGATGGACGAATACGGCATCGAGAAGATGATCCTTTCGCTCAACGCCCCGGCGGTTCAGGCCATTCCCGACAAGGCCAAGGCGCTGGAGATTTCCCGCCGCGCCAACGATTTCTTGGCAGAGCAGTGCATAAAGAGCCCCAATCGTTTCCTCGGCTTCGCGGCCCTGCCGCTACAGGACCCGGATGCGGCGACGCGGGAACTGCAGCGTTGCGTCACGACGATGGGTTTCGTCGGTGCGCTCGTCAACGGGTTCTCGCAGGAAGGCGACGGCATGACGCCGCTCTACTACGACCTGCCGCAATACCGCCCGTTCTGGGCCGAGGTCGAAAAGCTGAACGTGCCTTTCTACCTGCACCCGCGCAATCCGCTGCCGCAGGACAGCCGCATCTATGCTGGCCATTCCTGGCTGATGGGGCCGACCTGGGCGTTTGCTCAGGAAACCGCGGTCCATGCACTTCGTCTGATGGGTTCTGGCCTGTTCGATGAACACCCCGCGCTGCGGATCATCGTCGGCCACATGGGCGAGGGGCTTCCCTACATGATGTGGCGCATCGACAACCGCAATGCCTGGGTCAAGGTCGAGAAGAGCTATCCGGCAAAACGCCGCATTGCCGGCTATTTCAACGAGAACTTCTACATCACCACATCAGGCAATTTCCGCACCCAATCGCTGATCGACGCGATGCTGGAAATCAGCTCTGACCGGATCCTGTTTTCCGCCGACTGGCCGTTCGAAAACATTGATCATGCGGCCGACTGGTTCGACAACGCCACGATCGCAGAAGCTGACCGCCTGAAGATCGGTCGCGCCAACGCAATGTCGTTGTTCAAGCTCGATCGCTGATCATGGTCTCGCCCTTCCTCTACACGGTAGACCCGGCCCGGATCATCTTCGGGTCGGGGTCGGTCGAACGGCTTGCGGAGGCGATCGGGACGCAGGGTTGCAAGCGGGCGCTGGTCCTGTCGACCCGACCGCAGCAAGCGATGGCGCAGGAGATTGCGGCCGGACTTGGCCCGCTTGCGGCGGGACTGTTTGCCGACGCGACCATGCATACGCCGGTCGAGGTGACCGAGCGGGCGATGGCGGCATTCGCCGATGCCGCCGCCGATTGCGTCGTCGCCATCGGCGGTGGTTCAACGATCGGGCTCGGCAAGGCAATCGCCCATCGCAACGATACGCCACAGATCGTGGTTGCGACGACCTATGCCGGCTCGGAAGTAACGCCCATCCTCGGCCAGACAGAAAACGGACTGAAGACCACCGTCCGGCATTCCGGCATTTTGCCGGAAGTCGTCATCTACGATCCGGATCTGACGCTCGGGCTGCCCGTGGCGATGAGTGTCAACAGCGGCCTCAACGCCATGGCCCACGCGATCGAGGGCCTTTATGCGCGGGACCGCAACCCGATCTCGTCGATGATGGCGATAGAGGGCATTCGTGCGCTCAAGGATGCCCTGCCTCAAATCATCAAGGATCCACACGACACCGGTTCACGCAGCGATGCGCTTTATGGTTCCTGGCTGTGCGGCACCGTGCTGGGTGCTGTCGGCATGGCCCTGCATCACAAGCTCTGTCACACGCTGGGCGGCAGTTTCGACCTGCCGCATGCGGAGACCCATGCGATCATGCTGCCGCACTCGGCCGCCTATAATGCCGTGGAGGCTGCCGACGCCCTGAAACCTGCCGCCGACCTGTTCTGCGGCTCGCTGGGAGCCGGCCTGCATGATTTTGCCGCATCCCTCGGTGCGCCGATGGCCTTGCGGGACCTCGGCCTGAAGGAGGCCGAACTCGATCGAGCTGCCGATCTTGCCGTCCGGATGCCCTACTGGAATCCCCGCCCGGTCGAGCGCCATGCAATCCGCGCCCTGTTGCAGGGTGCGTGGGAAGGGGCAAGACCACAATGACCTGTTCGGAGGAGATTTCCATGCACGGATATTTCAGTGAAGAGAAATCCGTCGATACCGTCAATGCGCGGATGGGGAGGAACATCGAGCCCCGCATCGCGGAGGTGATGGCGTCGCTTGTAAAGCACCTGCATGCCTTCGCCAGGGACGTCAGCCTGACCCAGGCGGAGTGGGAACTGGCGATCGACTTTCTCACCCGCACCGGTCAACTGTGTCACGACGAAAGACAGGAATTCATCCTGCTCAGCGACACGCTGGGCTTTTCGATGCTTGTCGATGCGATCAACAACCGCCGCCCGGCGGGCGCCACGGAAAACACCGTTTTTGGACCGTTCCACGTGGCTGGCGCACCGATCCGGCAGATGGGGGACACTATATCGCTCGATGGCAAGGGCGAGAGCTGCTTGTTCGTGGGCCGGGTGGTCGATCTCGACGGTCGTCCGGTCGAGGGCGCGCGCATCGACGTCTGGTCGGACAATGCCGATGGTTATTACGATGTCCAGCAGCCGGATATCCAGCCGAAGTGGAACAATCGCGGCATTTTCATCACCGGACCTGACGGATCCTACCGCTTTATCGGCATCAAGCCGGTGTCCTACCCGATCCCCGACGATGGACCGGTCGGCCAGATGCTGGCATCGCTCGGACGCCATCCCTATCGCCCGGCCCATACGCACTATCTGGTCACCGCCGAAGGTTACCAGAAACTCGTCACTCACACATTTGTGGGTGATGATGCCTATCTCGGCTCCGATACGGTGTTCGGGGTGAAATCGAGCCTTGTCGCGCCGTTTGAAAAAGCTGGAGATGGCGAAACCATCTGGCGTTCGCATTTCGATTTCGTGCTGGCACGATTGGATCAAACCCGATGATTGTTGCAAGACGCGTTCGAACTCAAAAAAGACTTTGTCAGCAAGCTCGGGGAAGAAGTCGCGCAACCGGTATGGCTCATGCATGGCTGCCGCAACGGTCGCGAACATCCGTTCGCTGGCCATGTCGCGGAACTGGCATCGCGTATCCCGGCGCTTCGCCGGGTAACCGCCTATTCCGCCCCCACCGAGGAGGATCAGCGGAAAGCGGAGTTCCAGCAGACCGGCCGTCTTGATCTGTCCCCTCTCAAAGAGCTCGCTTCGAAACGGCCCCTCGCCTACATTTGCGGCTCGCCGGGCTTCAACAGCACGATGACTGCCCGGCTGGTCGAAATGGGCATCCCCCGCTTCGACATTTTTGCCGAGTCCTTCTCGGCGGTCACATCCGTACCGCCAAACTGGAACCGCAGACCGTGACCATCGACGGCAGCGCCCGGAATTTCCGCTGGGATCCCTCGCAAGGCTCTCTGCTCGATGCCGCCTTGGCGGCTGGTGTGGCGCTCCCGAGCGGCTGCCGCGTCGGGCAGTGCGAAAGCTGTATCGTGCGTATCGTCAAAGGTCAGGTCGCACATCTGGTCGAAACCGAACTTGAGAATGATGAATGCCTGACCTGTCAAGCCGTCCCCCTCTCCGCCCTTACGATCACGGCATCGTAAACTTAGGTGAAGATTTCCCATCAACCGACATGGCGGCGAGAGCGGATCATGAAGGGCTTCAAGTCAGCCCGACATCCCCGGCGTTACGTTCCTTTCATAACCCCGTCGCCAACCTCTTCAATGTTCCACGCCACGATATTCCCTCCAACCATCGCCGCGAACTCAGAAGCGCAGCCATGCTGACGTGGAATGAGATCGCATGCCGGCCGAGAGCTTTCGCGAACGCATTTGGACGCGCGGCACGACGTCTCAACTCACTTTCAGCAGACTTGCCAGAATGGCCTGGCTGTCGTGTTCGGGCACGTCACCGATATCGGCCTGCTTGACGTCGAGCTTGACGAGCATATCGGCGAAAACCCTTGCATAGGCAGGGTCGTTCGCGACGTTCGTGAGCTCCATTGGGTCCTTTTCGCAGTCGAAAAGCTCCCACTCCGGTGGCGCGCCGTTTGGACGCGCTCCCGGTTGCGCAAGATCCTTGTTGTACCAGTAGATGAGCTTGTAGCGCGGATCGCGCACGCCATAGTGTGCCCAGGCTTCGTGGATCTCGTCGTTGTGCATCCAGTAGCGGTGATAGGCGACCTGTTCCCAATCCTCCGGTGTCTGGCCGCGCAATATCTGCCGCATTGAGACACCCTGCATGTAGCTTGGCATCTTGACGCCGGCCCAATCGAGGAAGGTCGGGGCGAAATCGACGTTGCAGGCAATGTCCTTCGATACGCCGCCGGCTGGAATTTCGGCCGGATAGCGACACAGAAACGGCATCTGGTAGCTTTCTTCATACATGAAGCGCTTGTCGAACCAACCGTGTTCCCCGAGGAAGAAGCCCTGATCGGACGTATAGATAACCACGGTATTCTCGGTGAGGCCCAGTTCGTCGAGCTTGTCGAGCATCCGTCCGACCCCATCGTCAATGGCCTGCACGGTACGCAGGTATCGCGACATATAGCGCTGGTACTTGAACTCGGCAAAAGCCTTCGGATCGTCGAAGGTGAAATGTGCGCCGGTCTCGGCGCAGGTGACTTTAATCGTCTCCCCTACCCGCAGATCAGGGATCTTGCGCATTGACCAATTGTCCACGAGCAGCTCGCCTGCGAGCTCCTTGCCACCTTCCGGCTGGACGAGGCCCAGGTCCTCGTAAAGCATATCGGACCTTACCCGCATTTTCGCGGCGGCAGCGGCGGCGGCACGGTTGGAATAATCATCATCAAAGGTTGGCGGCACCGGAATCGTGCCCGGTGCATGGATCCCACTGTAACGCGGGTGGTATTGCCAGTTCCGGTGCGGCGCCTTGTGATGACACATCAGGAAAAAGGCTTGATCCTTATGGCGCTCGATGAAGTCGATCGACATATCGGTGATGACATCGGTCGCATATCCCGATACCCGCCGGTATCCGTCAGGAAAATAAAACGCCGGATCCCAGTAGTCGCCCTGCCCCGGCACAACGGCCCATTCGTCGAAGCCCGTCGGTTCATGCGCCTTGCCTTCGCCGAGATGCCACTTTCCGAAAATCCCTGTCGAATATCCGCTGGCCTTCAGCGACTTCGCCACATTGGGCAGGCGGTTGTCGATATGGGTTTCGAGCGTTGTGACGCAGTTGACGTGGTTGTGGGTGCCGCACAAGATCGCCGCCCGGGACGGCGTGCAGATCGAATTGGTCACATATGTCGCATCATGCCGCATCCCTTCCTTTGCCAGTCGGTCGAGATTCGGGGTGTGGTTGATACCCGCGCCATAAGCTGAAATCGCCCGCGACGCATGGTCATCGGACATGATGAAGATAATGTTAGGGCGCGTCATCTTTGCTCCTGTTGCCTGAAGATCCGGGGCCGCCCGTGTGGGCAGCCCCGCAGGGTTCTCACTCGGCGTAGAGTTTGCCCAGATAGAAATCCGATGCTGGCCGCGGGTCCTTGATCTTGCCGAAATCGGCATAGAGCTCCGCCAGCGTGTCAAACCAGTTTGCCACCTTCCCGTCGCGGGTCAGCTTCTCCAGTTCAGCGCTGGACGGCAAACGGGCAAGCTTGGATTCGGCCAGGAGAGGCCCCTCCGGTACGTTGAGAAACGCGGCGGTGATTGCGACGGCCTTTTCGGGGTTGTCACGTCGGAAATCGATCGCATCCTTGATCACCGCATCGACCTTCTTGATCACCTCCACGTCCTGGGCCTTGGCATCGCTTACGATAAAGCTTGAAGGAAACGCAATATCCGGGAAGAAATCCTCGTTGGAGCTCAGTTCCTTGAGGTTCGGAATTCGCTTCTTGATGACGTCCACAAACGGATACCAGATGCCGGCAGCATCGATCTGCCCGGAAGCGAAAGCCGTGACGACGGTCGAGGGATCCATCGGGATCACCTTGATATCATCGAGCTTCATGCCGGCCTTCTTGAGCGACAGACGCAGCAGCATATCGCCAGACGTGCCTTCGGGGACGCCGACCTTCTTGCCCTTCAGATCGGCGATGCTGTTGATGCCCGGCTGCGCGATGACGCGATCGGTATAGCCTAGTGCGTTGACGGCGATCACCTTGGCCTGGCCGCTGGCCGGCAGCCAGAGTGCACCGGGGCCAATATAGGCGAAGTCAAGCGACCCAGCCCTCAGCGCCTGAACCTGGATCGGGCCGTTTGTGAAGACTTTCAGTTCGGCTTCGAGACCGTGTTTGGCCCATAACCCCTCCTTGGTGGCGATCGCCGCCACACTGGTTCCGAAATAGTCCGCGATATAACCCATCCGGATATTGTCGACGTCGGCCGCGCGGGCGGCGCCCGACACTGCCGCCACGGCCGCCGCCGCCAGAATCACTAGTTTTTTAAACATGATCTTTCTCCTCCTAGGTTTCATGCGGCCCTGGACGCCCGGTCGTAGACCGCGCGCCAGACCCTGTTGCGAATTTCGGCGAATTCCGGGGATAGCCGCACGTCCTCGTTGCGCGGGAACGGCAGCTTGACCTCGATGATTTCCTGCAGACGCCCTGGTCGCGCTGCCAGAACAATAACCCTATGTGCGATATAGACCGCCTCATCGACGTCATGCGTAATAAACATTACTGTCCGCTTGTCCTTTGACCAGGTGTCGAGAAGCTGATCCTGCAGCTTGACCCTCGTCAGCGCGTCAAGCGCGCCGAATGGCTCATCCATCAGCAATACGCTTGGATTCACGGCATAGGCTCGCGCAATCGCGCAGCGCTGCTTCATGCCGCCGGATAGCGTCTTCGGATAGGCGTCGGCGAAGTCCTTCAGCCCCACGAGATCCAGGTAATGCAGCGCACGTTCTCGGCGCTCCTCGCGCCGCACGCCTTGAAGCTTTAGGCCGAACTCCACATTCTTGAGAACCGTAAGCCAGGGGAAGAGCGCATATTGCTGAAAGATCACGCCACGGTCAGGCCCGGGGCCGTTGACCGGCTTGCCATCGACCAGGCACTCGCCCGACGACACGTCCACCAAGCCCGCCACGATGTTCATCGCAGTGGATTTGCCGCATCCCGAGGGGCCGACGACGGTGACGATCTCACCGTCAGCAATGTCGAGTGTCAGGTCGCGAAGCGCGGTGAACGCCTTGGGCCCGTCCCCGAATGTCTTCGACACATTGCGAAATGCAATCTTGGGCTTACGATCAGTCATGGTGGATTCTTTCCTGCCAATGGGTCAGGCGTTCTTCGGCGCGAACGACAATCCGGTCCATGATGAGGCCCAGAATACCGATGGCGATGAGACTGACAAAAATGGTGGGCAGGTCGTAGTAGAGCTGCGCCTGCTGCATTCGGAACCCGAGACCGGATTGCGCGGCAATCAACTCAGCGGCGACGACGGTCGCCCAGGCTGCCCCGAGGCCAATGCGAAAACCAACCAGAATGAAGGGCGTGGACGCGGGAATGATAATCTTCGCAAAGATGACCCCGTCGCCAGCGCCAAGCACCCGCGCGGCGTTGATATAGGTGCGATCCACGCTGATGACACCTTGATAGGTCGATACGACGGAAGACAGAAAGGCGGCCAGGAAGATCACGAATATTTTGGGCTTTTCATCGATGCCCAGCGTGACGATGGCCAGCGGAATAATCGCAAGCGGCGGAATAACTCTGAAGAACTGGATCCAGGGGTCGATAACGGCCCGGGCGATCCGGTACCAGCCCATGAGGAACCCCACGGGCACGGCAATCAATGAGCCCAGCAGGAAGCCGAGGAGCACGCGACGCAGAGAGGCGAACATGTCTGTCCAAAGCTGGCCGGACACGGCCAGATCGATCATGCGCAAAATCACAGTCCAAGGGGTCGGCAGTACCGAAAGCCCTGAAGAAGTGGCGAGCCACCATAACCCTATCCCACAAGCAAAGGACAAAATGCCCCAGAGCAACTTTGGCGATTGGAATAGATAACCTTTGTTCGCTTCGGCAATATCGAGGTCGTTTGCGACGCTCATTGATTCCTCCCTCATCATCGAAGCTAGGCGCGCGCGACTTGGCGGACGAAATTCCGCGCTGCGGTAGACGACGGCCCGTTCGAATAAAGAAATTGTTCCAGCGCCACACAGGCCGCGCCGTGGACGCCGACCGGCTCGGCAAGACTGGTGCGCTCGACGCGCAATCTTATCCGCTGCTGGGGCATCACCCTTGGTGGCAGATCGCTCCGCAACTCTTGCAGGAACCGCTCGGGAGCGTCATTGAAATCGCCACCAAGCACGATCCGTTCGGGAGCAAGGAGCGTGACAGTCGTTGACAACGCCTGCAACAGATATTCATAGAGTTTCGGCCATTCCGGGCTGTCCATCGCGGCCGCGACAAGTGCGGAGCGAGGAAGGTCGGGATTGCCGATGAGTTCGCGAAGCGGCTCTTCCGAGAAGAACCGCTCGAGGCAGCCGCGGCCACCGCACCGACAGCGACGACCGCCCGGCTCGACGACAATGTGCCCAATCTCGACCGCGCTGCGCCGCTCAATCCCGTCCGTCTGTACGAAGCCCGCTCCGATGCCCTTGCCGAGAAGCAGATAAAGAATGCTCTCGGCGGCACGACCGGCTCCGTAACATGCCTCGGCCATAGCCATTGCGGTCGCGTTATGTTCAAGTACAACGGGAAGGCCCAAGCTCTGCTCAAAGGCCTCTGCGAAGGCGATGCCACGCCAACCCGTTAACACAGAATGCGCATTCACACGCCGGGCCGGATCGACACTACCGGGGACGCCGACGCCCACACCAAGAATGCGCCCGCGGGGCAGGTCGCAATGACGGAGAACGCTGTGCGCCAGATCCGACACTCGCGCGATCAGCCCCCCGACCGGCTCGGAAAGATCATAAGTCATGCTGCGGGTGTGCTGCAGGTTTAAGGCGATGTCCGAAAGGGCGACATGCACTTGACCCGCACCCAGATGAATGCCGAGCACGCTCCGCGCAGCAGAGCGTAGCTCGACCGTCACTGGCGGTCTCCCGACGCTCGTTGAGCCGGACGCGTCGTGCTCCCAGATCAGGCCATCGCGGATCATCTGCGCTGTTATCTTGGTCACACCCGCCGAGGAAATGCCGGTCAGCCTGGACAATTCAGCGCGAGACATCGCGCCCTGGTCCCGCAACCTGGTCAATATCTCACCGCTCCCACTTCGCACTGTGCCCCCCCCTATTATTTTCCTTACTTAGTAAATTTAAAATCAATCGCCGTCAAGCGGTGCCGCTTCGCGCTGTGAAGAGCCCGGTATTGAGTGCCACCGAAGGCTGCGTCAAGTTAACGGAAGCTGGACATTGGTATGCGACTGCGGGCCCTGACAGACCCGCTTTACCGCCGGCATCGCTTTCCTACGGAGATTTTGGCTCACGCGGTTTGGCTCTACTTGCGCTTCCCTCTCAGCCTGCGAATGGTCGAGGATATTCTGGCCGCACGCGGGTGAAATCGTTTAGCATCAGACAGTTTGATGTGACCGAGAAGTTTGGACGAGCCTTCGTCAACGACATCCGCAGCCGAAAGGCCGGCCGACCACTCCAAAGCTAATGTGTCAGTCGGCGCACAATGTTGCCCCTTATCGGCATGCAATATTCCACGCCGAAACACAGCTTTGCCGCGGAAAGAACCGCGGCAAGCCTTCCATCTGTCTCTCGCAGGCTGGTTATCGCGCCAGGAAAATCGGCCGTTTGGGATTGTCGAGCATGGATCGGGTCACGCCTCCAAATATAAGCTCTCTTATGCGAGAATGACCGTAGGCGCCCATAATGATCAGATCCGCGCCAACATCATGAGCGCAATCATCCAGAGCCTGATGAATCGTGCGGCCGTCGCTCCTCAACTCGTCAGTCCTGGAATCGATATGAGACCGCAAAAGATATGCATTCAATTCTTCCGCTGATTGTTGATCATCCGCGTCGGGATCGACGATGGCGATCGTGACTTCATGTGCGGATTTCAGCAACAAACGACCTCGTTTGACGGCCTGGATAGCCTCAAGCGAACCGTTCCACGCGATAAGGACGTTTTGGGGCTCAACCGTTGCAATCGTCTCGTCCGGAACAAGTAAAACAGGCAGGTTCGCGTGAAACAGGGCACCGTCGATAACCGCATGCCTCAGAGCAGGGTCTTGCAGGGTTCCTGTCCCCAATACCATCAAGTCGGCATAGCGAGCATCTCGACCGACGATGTTATCGACGTGAAACAGTTCTGTATAGCACTCGGTGACGCTATGTGGCGTCAGCGCGTCGGCAAGTAGCTTTCCGACCTCATCGGCACGTGCATGAAGTTTCGCTTTGTCCACTTCGCGCTGCCTCAACCAGGCCACGGAGACGCTCTCTATATGGGCGCCAACCGGCGGTGGCGCAGCAATTGAGATCAGCAGAACGGAAAGATGCGCGACTGCAGATCGCGCTAATCTTGCCGCTGCGAGGATTTCCTCATCACCAGCGTCGCTTCTCACTGCGGTTAGGATTGTTGAAAAGCTCATCATCGTTCCTCCAATCAGTGGTCGAAGACTAGGTGATCCGTCCACCGCACACCTTGATTCTCGTCAACCCTGATTGGCTCGATCCCGGCTATAAAGGCGCTCTGGTCGTTCTTCATCAGAACAGGATCCCGAATGTCACACGCAGCTCTAAACCCGAGGATTTCCTTCCATGGAGCATCAGGCACCGTTACCGGCTCATGTTTCCTCCTCGAGATTGGCGCCAACCGCATCCTTATCGATTGCGGGATGTTCCAGGGCTCGAAGACCGAGAAGGAGCTGAACTACCGGCCGTTTCCATTCCGGCCGCCCTCGGTGGATGCCGTCATCCTTACTCATGCCCATATCGACCACAGCGGCCTCCTCCCAAAGCTTGTCAAGGACGGCTTCGCGGGCTCTATCCACTGCACTCCGGCAACGATGGATCTCTGCGCTGTCATGCTGCCCGACTCAGCACATATCCAGGAGTCGGAAGTCGAGCAGCTCAACCGGAGAAACGAGCGTCGCGGCCGAAAGTCCGTCGAACCGATTTACACCGCTGCCGACGCCACGGCCACTCTGGTGCAGATGAGAGCGCATCCCTTCGAACAATGGGTCGCAATTTCGCCGCTAGTCCGTTTCCGGTTCTGGAACGCCGGGCACCTTCTCGGCTCTGCCTCCGTGGAACTCGAATTCGGTGCGGACGAAGACCGTCAGCGACTTCTGTTTTCTGGCGACATCGGCCCCCATCATAAGCTGTTTCAGTTCGATCCGAAGGCGCCGTCCGGATGGGATTACGTCATATGCGAAAGTACCTACGGCGATACTGATCGTGACGACCCTTCAGAAGAAAACCGGCGAAACATGTTGCGTGACGAAGTCTGCCTTGCGGCTCGTCATCCCGACGGTGCATTGCTTATCCCCTCATTCGCCGTCGAACGAACACAGGAACTGCTGGCGGACCTTGTCGAATTGATGGACCAGAAAAAGATCATCCAGTGTCCCATCATCATCGACTCTCCCCTCGCCTCACGGGCGACGGAGGTGTTCAAGAAGTATTCGCGGGAGCTCGAAAACGGTGACCTCCTGCGGCACGCAATCGACGCGAAGAATGTCCGATTTACGGAGAGTGCCGAACAGTCGAAAGCAATCGACAACATCAGGGGATTCCACATCGTGATCGCGGCGAGCGGCATGTGCGAAGCCGGTCGAATTCGCCATCGGTTGAAGAACTGGCTGTGGCGGCAGGAGGGCACCGTTCTCCTGGTTGGCTATCAAGCAAATGGAACGCTCGGTCGTTTTTTGGGAGACGGAGCGGCGGCTGTCCGGATCCAGGGTGACGAGATCGCCGTTCGGGCGAGCATCCGCAAGCTCGATGTCTATAGCGGCCATGCCGATGGACCCGAGCTCGCGGCATGGATTGAGGCTCGCAAGCCGATACGGCGCGGCATCTTTCTGGTGCACGGGGAACTGCCGGCAATTGCGGCATTGAAAACGCGCATTTCGGCAAGCCTGCCTGGGGTAGCAGTAATACAACCCGCCATCGACGCCACATACGAGCTCGGCAGTCGAAAGGCCGTCATTGCTTCGTTCAACGAGGCACTGCCCCGGCTTTCCGCTTCACAAGTCGGGCGTGCGGACTGGAATAACGAATTTCAGGCGCTGGTTCTCGATCTACAGGGTTCTCTCGCCAAAGCAGCCGACGAGAAGGCCCGAAATGTCATTTTAAGGAGGATGAGGCGGGCACTCAGCGAAGATAACTGAGACGTTTCCACGAGGCTATAGAGGTGATCTTATCGGCCGGGATCCAGTTCATCAGCTTGATAGGTGGACGTCGAGCCATGCCAACGCTGCCTTGACAGGTTTTGAGCACTATCACTTTTTTGCAACGGCGAGAGAACTCATTCTGCGTTGGCCACAGAGCAGTTGGAGAGGTGACGGGATGAGACATGGATGAACGGCTGAGTTCTTTGCGTCCAATATCCAAGCAAGTGGTGACGTGAAACCGAGTGGCCACCGAAAAGCCGCGGCAAAGGCAAATTCGGGAGATTGCCGGCATAGAAGACACCAAGCTGCTTGTGGCGGTTCGTCCGTTTCAGATTTTCGGTTTTTATTCGCGACCGTGTGAGATCGTCACTGCTCGACAATTTGCATCGGCTACAAATCGCAACCCTCTTTTCCAGTACTCCGGGACCTGCAGATCATTGGGTCACATAGAACGTCAAACCGGCGGCAGCAACGGCGGCACCCGTAATTGCGGCGAGCCGGGCGCTAAAACCGATCGGCCCGACAGTCGCGGCAAGTGCGACCCGTCCGAACGCGTTTGCCGCCATCGCGGCGAGTATGGCTTGGCTGACCGCCTTGGAGGGCGTCGCTTCCGAGGCGCCTCGCAACGCTGTCAAGACTGCGACATCGACATCGACAATTCCAGATAGCGTCACCGTGGCGAGAAGTCCGGAATCGCCGAAATGAACCACGAGCACGGCACTCACGGTAACCGTCGCGGCAAATAACCCCGCGAAAAACAGAAGAGGAGCGATTTCGAAGGGATTCTCGGCGCCGATCTCCACGCCGGATCCGCCTTGCGGCCACAGCACCAACGTCGCCCCGAGACCGGCAAAGGCAACGGCAGCGACGGCCGCTGCTGGACCAACGTCCAGGATCATGCGTGGCGCGACAAACGAGACCAGCCCCACGACACGGAGTATGGACACCATTCCGGCCAGCGCCGCAGCGCCCGCTAACCAACGTGATCCAGTATTAACTTTGGCAGATTGTGCAAGAACCAGCGTAACCGCGGTTGATGACACAATTGCGCCAGCAAGCGCGCTCAGAAGCATGCCTTTTCGCGACCCGAAGGTTCGCACCGCGATATAGCCAACAAAGGATAGGCTCGCGGTCAAAACGGTGAAGAACCAGACTTCCCATGGATTGAGCCCACCCCAGGGGTCGATGGTGTGATTCGGTAAAATAGGCAGCACCACCGCGGTCATAACCGCCAGCATCAACGCAGAACGAAGCTCGACCCATGTCAACTGCTTCAGAAAGCCGTGCAGAATCTCCCTGCTTGCGAGCGTCGCGGCCAGGGCTGCGCCTCCCGCTGCTGCTGCGACGGGGTCTCCGGCCACCGCCAGCCCACCCAGAGCAAAGACAACCAATGCCGCTACGACAGCGGTGACGCTGTAGTCATCATCCTGTTCCGCCTCCCGTAGCTTGAACACGATAAACGTCAGCGCGAACACCAGAAACCCGACCGGAAACACAAATGAACCTTGCAAAACGGACGAGAGAGCACCCATTACCCCGCCAAGAAGACCGGATATTCCAAAGGTTCGAATTCCGGCAGTCCTGCTCCCGGCAGGTGCATCGCGCTCTCGCCAGCCGCGCTCCAGCCCGACCAACAAACCGATCGCAAGAGCAAGCCCCAGGCTGGCGATAACTTGATTCATATTTGGCCTTCAACACAACAGTGAATGCAACTGCAGGACCTGCCTTGATAGCCGGTACTGCGAACAGTTATGTCCTTGACGCAATTCGAAATGCCGTCATAGCAAAAGCCTAGCAGTTTAAGTTGCACTCCGATTGACATCCCTCAATCAAACGATGGCGTTCCAGCTTCCCTGACGGGTCTGGGCAAGAGAGACAATCACCACCACTTCTTGCAGTCCAAACCGTTTTCAGCGTGAGAAATCAGCCGAGCGGCACCTTCACCTGAACCTGAACGCCTTCATATTTCAAAAGTCTGGGCGAGATGACTTTCACGGTCATGCCGGTGCGGTCGGTTATGGCCTTAATGATGGCGAGCCCGAGACCGCTACCGTCGATCTTTGCGCTCCCTCGCTCGAACCGGTGAATTAGCCTTTCCATGGCATCGGCAGGCAGGACCGCGCCGTCATTGGCAACGCAAAGCAATCCATCCGCCTGCAGCTCCACTTCGATCATGCTATCCTGTGCCCCATGCTTCAAGGCATTCTCAACCAGATTGCGAAAGAGAATGCCAACGGCATCGGGATCCAGTCTGGAAAGCACCGGGGCCTGCGGAAGGGTTAGCACGATCCGCCCCTCTCCGGCCCTCGCGAAATCCTCGACGATCATCGTCAAGACAGTTCTGAGATCGGAAGGTTGGTCGCTTTGCAGCCGTCCGCCTTCGGCGCGGGCAAGCTGCATCAGCTTTTCCGACATGCGCATCAACCGCTTCAGCGTTGTCTCGATTTCCGTCGCCCGCTGGCTCGTCAGTTCTTCCTTGGTCTCGGAGCGAATGCGTTGCGCCTGCGCGATCGCACCGGCCACCGGCGTACGAAGCTCGTGCGCCGCATTGGCCGCAAAGGCGCGTTCGGCGTTGAAAGCCGCCGTCAGGCGGTCTAGGAGCTGGTTGACGCCCGCCGAGATCGGAAGAAGCTCGCTCGGCAAGCCGCTGTCGGGGAGAGGCGACAGATCCTTCACGCCGCGATTGGCCAATTCCTGCCTCAGCGCGCGCACCGGCCGCAAGGAGCGGCGTACTGCCAGAAGTATCGCGAGCAGGCTGAAAGGGATCACCACGATCAGTGGCAGCACGAGACCCAACAGCATCCTGCGTGACAATTCGTTGCGACGGTCGAGCGGTTCGGCGACCGCAATCGTCAAGTTCCGATCAAAGCTTGTATCGTAATAGAGCTGGTGCGTTTCGGTTCGGATAAAGCCGCGCTTCGTGAAAGGAGGAAAAATCGACTCGTCCGCCCCCTTCGAACCCAGCAGGATCTGCCCGTTCTGGTCACGAACGATAAAAGTCACGTCCTCGCCGTAGCGCGCCTCGCGGTTCGTGCCCGGCTCATCGTCGTCGCCATCGTTGTCATCCTCGTCGTGCCGGATTGGAGTGCGGCGCTGATGGCTCTCGCGCAGGTCATGTTGGGCAATCGGCAGAATACGCTGCGCAGTGGCCTTCAACCCGTCATCAAACACCTCCTGCATTTCCCCGTTTAGGCTCCGCGCCGTTACCGCCGCCGCTGCGAGCCACAGCAGCGTTACCGAAAGCCCGACAGCAAGGGCCAGGCGAGTCTGGAGCGAACTACCGAATTTCATGGCCGCCCCAGACGATAGCCAAGTCCGCGCTCGGTCTCGATCACCTGCGTGCCGAGCTTCTTGCGCAACCTGCTCACATGGACTTCGATGGCGTTGCTGTCGATTTCCTGGTCGAAAGAATAGAGCCGTTCCTCCAGCTGTGCCTTGGAAAGAAGCTGGCCAGGACGTTGCAGGAAGGCCTCGAACAGGACCCATTCTCGTGCCGTAAGACCCACAGCCTTGCCTTTCAGGGTGACGCTTCTGGCGGCGAGATCGATGGTGAGGCCCCCAAGCGTGATGTTTGGATTGGGATTGCCGGCATAACGGCGCGCCACAGAACCGATACGGGCTGAAAGCTCTGCAAGATCGAAGGGCTTCACCATATAATCGTCGGCGCCGGCGTTCAGTCCGGCAATCCGGTCAGAGACCTGATCGAGCGCAGTCAGGATCATGACCGGCGTCACGCCACCCCGCCCGCGCAACGCCTTCAGGAAAGGGATGCCGAGCCCGTCCGGCAGCATCAGATCCAGCAGCACGAGATCATAGACGGCGGCAGCGAGTGCGTCGCCGGCCTGGTCGAGCCGGAGGACCCAATCGACGGAATGGCCATCCGCGACGATCTGATCGCGAATGGCCGCGCCGAGCACCGTATCATCTTCGATCAGCAGAACCCGCATCGCGACCTCCTTTCTCTCGTCTCCTACTCCACCTGCCAGCTTACGGGAAGCTGAAGCAATGTCCCGCCGGTTGTCAGGTGCCGGTCAGTCTGGGGCGCGATTGATCAGCCCAGCACAGAGAGGAAACGATGATGAAGACCGGCATGTTGCCCATCCTGGCCCTCGCCGTCCTGGCCGCCACCTCTGCCCAGGCAAGGGACGATTGCGACGTTCCCGTCGGGTCATGGAAATCGCGCGACGCCGTGCGCGCGATGGCGGAGGAGCGGGGTTGGACGCTGAAACGCATCAAGATGGATGACGGTTGTTACGAGATCTATGGCACCGACAGGAACGGCCGTCGATTTGAGGCGACAATCAATCCCACGACGCTCGAAATCATCCAGATCGAGGAACGGCGCAATCGCCGCTGACTTCGTCTCCCAATCCTTACAAAGACCAACTGGAGATATCCCTATGAACTATCGGAAACGTCTTCTCACCGCCTGCGCCGGGATCGGCTTTCTCGCGATCCTTGGCAGCCTGGCGATGCCATTCGCCGCACCGAACACCGACACAGCGACGGCTGGAGCCGTACCGGCCGGCTACCATGACCTTGACAAGGAGGGTGAAAATGAGGGGCATCGCCGCCATGGCGACGCCCATGATCGCCGAGCTTCCAAGAACTACCTCGGCGATGACGATGACGATGACGATGACGGTGCCTGCGGCGGTCGGAGCGGCGCCATGCAACATCAAAAAACTGCCACGCCCGCCAACGGCCTGTTCACCTCTGGCTCCACGCCTCGGGCCCAGACGAACTGAACAGCCCAGCTAAGGAAAATAGCGATGAGAACGAAATCCCTACTTGCCATGCTCGCCGTCACCACGGCGCTCACCATTCCAACCTTCGCGATGGCGCGCGAAGTGACCTTCACCACCAATATGCGCAACTATGGCGGGGATGGCGCCTACCTTGCCTACTACGTCACGGATGCCCGGGGCAAATATGTCGGCAGTCTCTGGATGGCCGGCGGCAAGGCCAGGTATTACGAACATCTCAGCGGCTGGTACCGCGCCACGGGCGGCAATAACGGCGAGATCAACGGTATCACCGGTGCCAGCGTTGGAGCGGGCCGCTCTCTGAAGGTGACGGTCGATCTTGCCGATACGCTGTTCGATGCCGGGTATCAGCTTCACATCGACTCCGCCGTGGAAGACATGCGCGACAGCCCGAACGAGATAGTCGTGCCGCTGACGTCGGAGAGCTCGGGTCAGAAGGTCAAGGGCACCCGCTACATCGCGGAATTCAGCTACGCGCGTTAAGAAGGATAATAATCATGACCCGCTCGCTCCACCGTTGGTTCGGGCTGACTGCCGCGATGCTTCTCACCGTCGTCGCGCTAAGCGGCGCCGCGCTGTCGATCTTTCCCCTTTTGGAGGCGCTCACGACGGATACCGCGCAACAGATCAGCGTCGGGGAACTCGCCGCGCGAATCCAGGCGGCAGAACCCACGGTGGAGCAGATCAGACGCGCGCCTTCGGGGCGTATCACCGCCTACTACTACGAAGGCGACCAACCCGCGGCCGCCTTCATCGACCCCGCGACTGGCTCGCCGTCGGGCAGCGCCGACATCTCGGAGTTGGAGCGCTGGTTGACCAATCTCCATCGCTCGCTTTTCCTCGGCGATACGGGACACCTTGTAACCGCGGGCGGTGCTGCGAGCATGCTTGCCCTCGCCATTTCCGGGCTTTCCCTGCTGGCACGTCGCGCCGGGGGCTGGCATCGCCTGCTCAAGCCCATTCGGGGAACCGGCGACGGGCGCTCGCACGCCTTGGTCTCGCGCCTTGTCATGCCGGGTGTCTTTTTCTCCTCGCTTACCGCTCTTTGGATGACAGCTGCTGCCTTCGGCTGGCTGCCGGACGGCGCGGATGCGCTTACCTTTCCGGCGGATGTCAGCGGCAAGACCGGTGTCGCGCTCACTTCCGTCGCTCTGCTCCAGGAGACCCCGGTCGATAACCTCCTTTCGCTCAATTTCCCTGCCAGTGGCGACGCGACGGACGTTTTCACTCTCAAGACAGCTGCAGGCGAAGCATATATCGACCAGGGCAATGGTGCGCTGCTGGCTTGGTCCGATGCCGACTGGATCAATCGGGCCACGCATCTCGTCACCATATTGCACACCGGGCAGGGCATGGCTTGGCTTGGCCTCGCTCTCGGTCTATCCGCGCTCGGTGTGCCTGTCCTCGGCTGGACCGGCGTGATTGTCTGGCTCAGGGGCCGCCTCGACGGGAGGACGGCCTCGGTTGCTGCTGTCGAGGCTGATACGATCTTGCTCGTCGGCAGCGAGAACGGCACAACCCGGGCCTTCGCCAATACGCTGCAAGCCACTCTTTCCACGGAGGGACTGCGTGTCCATATCGGCCCGATGTCCGATTTCGACCCAACCCGCTGGCCGAAGGCGCGGCGTCTCATTCTGCTTGCTGCCACCTATGGCGACGGCACGGCCCCCGCCTCAGCCAATGGCTTCATCGAACGCTTCGAGCGGACCCGCGCAAAACCCGGGCTGCCGCTCGCAGTACTCGGTTTCGGCGACCGCAGCTTCCCGGCCTTCTGCGGTTTCGCGGCCGAGATTGTGCGAATCGCCGAGGAAAAGGGCTGGGCCTCCTTACTTCCCTTCGACACGGTGGACCGCCAATCACCGCAGGATTTTGCTCGCTGGGGACGCAGTCTTGCCGGGACGCTTGGTCTCGGTTTCGAGCTGCACCATCAGCCGACTGCGCCGAAGACCTGGAACTTGCAGCTCGCGTCCCGCCGCGGCTATGGTGCAAGCGTGCAGGCGACCACGGCCATCCTGCGCTTTGACCTGCCGAAGATTTCGCTCTGGCAGCGTTTGACAGGCAAGGCTTTCCCGCGGTTCGAGGCCGGGGATCTGATCGGCATCGTGCCGCAAGGCTCGGATCTGCCGCGCTTCTATTCGCTTGCTTCCGGAACGCAGGATGGCTTCGTTGAAATCTGCGTACGCAAGCAGGCTGGCGGTCTCTGCTCCGGTCAGTTGACCGCGCTGGAGCCAGGTGAAACCATTTCGGCCTTCCTTCGCTCCAATCCAGGGTTCCGCCCTACGCCAGGAAGCAGGCCGGTCATCCTCATCGGCGCCGGAACAGGCATCGGCCCGCTCGCCGGCTTTGCCCGCGCCAACCAGGCGTGCCGACCCATCTACCTCTATTTCGGTACCCGCCATCCAGCCAGCGATGCGCTTTACGCAGAGGAGCTCTCCGATTGGAAGGAGGGACGACAGCTGACATCGGTCTCGACCGCATATTCGCGGACGGCGACGCCGGCCTATGTGCAGGACATTCTGCGCAAGGATGCGAAACGGCTCTCCAAGCTCATCGCGGACGGTGGGCAGATCCTCGTCTGCGGCGGACGGGAGATGGCCGCGGGCGTCGCCGCCGCCGTTGCCGATATTCTCGCGCCACAGGGCGTGAGCCTTGCCACCCTGAAAGCCGAGGGACGTTATGCCGAAGACATTTACTGACATGAAGCGCCATGCGATAAACGGAGCGACCATGGGCACGCGCTGGTCGGCCCTGTTCCATATGCCTGCGGATTTCGACGCCGAGCCGGCAGGCGCCGCAATGGCCGAAGCCGTGGCCGACGTGGACCGGCAAATGTCGGTCTGGAAGCCGGGAAGCGACCTCAACCGCCTGAACGCGGCGGGGCCGGGCGAATGGATCGCGCTGCCGGCGCAGCTGCTCATCGTGCTGGAAGCCGGTCTTGCCATCGGTCGGGCCTCGGACGGAGCCTTCGACATCGGCATGGGTGATGCGACCACCGCTTGGGGGTTCGGCCCGGGAGAGGCGAATGAGGATCTGATCGAAGCCGCTCGCCTTGCGCGCCGTATACCAGCCCATCAGGTCCTGGAACTCGACAAAGCCGCCGGAGCGGCCCGTAAGCACTTAAACATGCACTTCGACCTCAATGGCATTGCCAAGGGGTACGGTGTCGATCGACTGACGGAGGCCGCGCGTGAACACGGTATCGAAGCCGGCATCTTTTCCATCGACGGCGAGCTGCGAGCGCTCGGCACTCAACCTGACGGGCGCGGCTGGAACGTCGCCGTCGAAATGCCCGACCTGGAAGCGCGCGCCGCGCATTCCATCCTCGTACTACACGACGCCGCCGTTGCCACGTCCGGCGACTACCGACATTGGATCAATGTCGGCGGCCACCGGCTGTCGCACACCATGGATCCGCGTTTGGGAATGCCGCTCAGGCGTTCGCCAGGCTCCGCTACGGTAATTGCCGATGAATGCATGGGAGCCGACGCCTGGGCAACGGCGATGATGGTTCTTGGCGAGGTGCGCGGCGTCTCACTCGCCGAAAAGCATGGGCTCTCCGTACTCTTCCTCGAGCACGGCCAGCCAAAAGGGGCCGGATGCGGCCTGTTTGCTGCTTAAATGGCTAGATGCCCATGCGCCCACCCCTTGCGCAGAACCGCGCCAGCTGATGAGGAACGCCTCGATGGGATTTTCGGTTGCCGGTCCTTCGCCGCGCGCCGGACGGCCTAGGCAACTCCCAACCGCCCATTTCGGCCCCTCGCTCCACGCGGCAGGCTCCGTTCTCCCTTGCCGCATCCATGCGGAGGCTGCCATCACTGGACCGTGAGTTGTTTTTGGCCCGCATAGGCTCTTCAAAATGCTTGACCCTGAGCCATCCAGGGCCGCAAGGAATTTAGACTTGCTACTATGCGGTGGCGGAGGCGACAGGACGTTCAGTCAATACTGATCGATCTAAAATGGATGCGGGCCACTGGGTCTAATCAAGGCCTTCCGGATGCGAGTGGATCAATCCGTCGATAAAGCATGGGGCTCGATACGCAGGGCCCGGAGGGCGTTCAGAATGACTGCGACATCGATCAGTTCCTGGAGCAGGGCCCCCTGAACGGGTGTCAGATACCCGAGCGCGGCCGCGATCATTCCGCAGACGGACATTCCAATCCCGGCGATCACGCTTTCCAGTGCAATACGCCGCGAACGCTTGGCAATTTCGATGCCTGGCAGCAAGCGATCCAGGTGATCGACGAGAAGAACGATATCCGCTGCCTCGGCCGACGCGGCGGCCCCCCGAGCCCCCATGGCAACGCCCAGATCAGCGGCAGCAAGCGCCGGCGCATCGTTGACACCATCGCCGACCATCATCACCGGTCCATTTTTTCGCTCGGTCAACACCAGAAGAACCTTCTGGTCCGGGGTCAGGTCCGAGCGGACCGCATCCAGCCCCAGGCCTTTCGTCACCGTTTCGGCGACCGCCCGTCGGTCGCCCGTCGCCAGCAAAATACGATGGATGCCCAACCGCCGCAAACTGGCAACAAGCTCAGCAGTGCCGGATCGGAGTGCGTCCGCCATGGTAAGATAGCCAGCGATCCGGTTGTCGACTGCAAGAGCAACGACCACGGTTCCCGAGTTCATGACCGGGCTCGCCGCCTCCCTCGCGCCGACGGTTGCGCCGACGAATGCGACGCCTCCCACGACGACCGCCCGACCGGAGATCGTTCCGGCAATGCCCTCGCCCGGCCGCTCGGCGACGTGTTCCGGGACAGGCAGGACCAGACCCTGTCGGCGCGCCGCCGTGACAATCGCTTGGGCCATCGGGTGTTTCGACGCCTGTTCCAGAGCGGCCGCGAAGTATAAAACCTCGCTGTCCGACATTCCGTTTTGTGTTTCGATCGAAACGATCTGCGGGCGTCCATCCGTCAGTGTACCGGTCTTGTCGAGGACCAAGGTGCTGATCCGCGCCAAAACCTCCAACGGCTTTGCTCCTTTAATAAGAATGCCAAAGTGTGCGGCCCTAGAGAGACCCGCCACCAGGGCCACCGGAACGGCGAGGATCAGCGGGCAAGGTGTTGCAACAACCAAAACAGCCACCGCACGAATAGGGTCGCCGGTAAGCCACCATGCCGCTGTTGACAGCGCGATGGTGACGGCCAGAAACAGCAGGGAATACCGATCGGCCAACCGGCTCATCGGCGCCTTGGATGCCTGGGCGGCCTCAACCAGCCGGACGATGCCGGCATAGGTGCTGTCGGCTGCGCGATGCCGGACCCGCAGATCAAACGCATCTCCGGCATTGGTCGATCCGCTCATCGCTTCCTGACCGCGATCCAGCCGCACGGGCATGGATTCTCCCGTGAGAGCGGATTTGTCGAGGATCGCCCGCGGGCTTTCAATGTCGCCGTCTGCCGGCACGACCGCCCCCTGGTGTATCAAAAGCAGATCGCCTGGTTCAATGTCCTCGAGGGTGACGTCCTCAAGACCCCCGTTGGCATAACGCGTTGCGAACCTCGGAACCCGAGACAGTAGCGCGCTCATCTCCCGCCTGGCCCGTCCTTCTGCGAAACTTTCCAGAAATGTGCCCCCGGAATACATCACGGCGACCACCGATGCGGCGAGTGTCTCGCCAGACAGCAGTGCCGCTGACATCGAAAGCGCAGCCACGATGTCCAGTCCAACTTCGCCTCGCCAGAGGCTGCGTAGAATTTCGAAGACCAAAACGGCAAGAACGGGGACGACGCCCATTTGCCAGACGCGCCCAGCCGCATCCGGCTTGTCGACGAGATAGAAAACAAGTCCGAGTGCGAGACCTAGCACGGCGAGCACGAGCAGGGCGGTTTTGAAACGGTCCGAGTTTATATAGGCCATGGTTTTGTGTCTTCGCCGTTTGAGGCTGGCCCCCGCGCTGCAAGTCGGGGATCCGGCATTCACAAGGTCCGAATTCTGCAAAAGAGGACTGATGTCGGAACATCGCTACCATGTCTCGCGGGCGTCGGCTTGACGCGCATCAAGCAAATGGAGAGATGTCGAGAAGCAGCAGAACGAGTCTCGACCCTATACTCAAACCCAAGCTTTGCTGATGGCGAAGACTATCAGGAAGGAACTCCGGTGCCGCGCCGATCTTCCCGTCGAAGTGAAAGCGCGCGCGGTATAGTTGGACAACCTGGGTGGCAAGCAGAAGAGGGAAGGCAAATCTCAACATCGGATGGCTTCTTTCATGGGGAGTTTGGGGACTCGGCCATGTCCAGATGGTCCTCCAGGACCCGTCCCTTTCCCTCAGCCCAAGATAGAAGAATCATGGAGACGCTTGGCGAACGCCTGCGCTTCACCGCAAGGGAGGAAGGTCGCCGGAAGCCTGACGAGATCACCGCAGCCTGTCGCGGTGGTGATTTCAGCCAATCTTAAAGGGTTACATCCGGTGCTTTGCCCCTCTCGGCTTCTCTCACGTCCAGCTATCCGTGTCGGCTTTGTGAGGGATGCTCGACTGGCTTCCAGGATGGGAGCAGGCAATCGCAGCCGCCGTTGCGGCTCGTCGCATCGCTGAGTCGAGAGGAAGGCCTCGATCGAGAGCTGCAGCGAGCACGCCCACAAAACAATCTCCAGCCGCGGTCGTATCCACGGCGTCTATCCGCAGCGCCGGTACCCTCACCTCCTTGCCATCGACGAAAGCTTCGGCTCCCTCGCCGCCCATGGTGCGCAAGACTCCGGTATTGAGGGCGTCTGACAGCGATCTAGCACGCGGCTCGCATCCGAGCCAACCTGCAAGAGCTTCGGCCTCGTCTTCATTGACGATTATGATGTCGACCAAGGACAATAGGTCGCGATCCAGCCTGTAAGCCGGAGCGAGATTGAGGATCGATTTCGCAGGATGATTGGAAACCCGACGGATTAGATTTTCGATCTGAGTAGCGTGGTTCTCCATCTGCATCAGGACGTAAGTCGCGTTTCGAAGCAACTCATCTTCAACACCATCCGATTGCGCGACGAGGTTGGCACCCGCTGCAACCGCAATCATGTTGCGGCCGTTGGCATCGATCATTATTGCGGCAGAGCCCGTGGCTTCCTTCGATCGGACCACGCGGCTGATATCGACCTCGCTCTGCAAATTCCGGAGGGCAATGGGGGCCATGGCGTCGTCACCGACCGCCCCCACCATGACGACCGTTGCGCCATCTCGCGCAGCCGCCAGAGCCTGGTTTGCCCCCTTCCCGCCAGCCTCGGTTCGCGATCCCCGCGCCAAGACGGTCTGACCCGCTAGAGGTATTTCCTCAACCAGATAGACGAGGTCAACATTGATTGAACCAAACGTGACGATCATAACTTCCAATCCTAAAGCTGGCTTTGCGACGGCGGCACGGAACGTACAGTTTCCCCAAGCCCACCCAATCTGTCGTTGCCAGCCATCGGAGTGAGCTTCATCGGAGCGATGCCAGGAGGCCTATTTCTCATCCACCGCCTCAATATTAGAATTGTTTTTTCTTTTAGAATCAATTTCTATTTCAATCAAGAATAAAGAGGCGGTCGGGACCGTCCGGCACATGGTTTCCCAGGGGATCGTTTGTGGAAGGCTATTCCGCATTGGAAACGGACCGTATAGGCTGTCTTAAAAGGAGATTTAAGGTTTGACCGTCGCAGCCGTATCACGATGCCTGGCGCTTTTGGAAGTGCTGGCTGGGGAAGCAGGATCAATCGAGTTATCCGACCTTGCTGGACGCCTCGACATGCCGGCTAGCGCGGTCCATCGTCTTTTAACGACGCTGATTAGTCATGGCTGGGTGACTCAAGATGCCGCAAGTCAAAACTACGCCCTATCTCTGCGATTAAGCGCCTTGGCGTTCCGGAATCTTGATGCGCGGAACGTGCCTGACGTGGTCCAGTCCGTTTTGAACCGGCTGGCTGCCGACACGCAGGAATATTGTCGCCTCGCAATCCTGGAAGGTCAGGATTTGGTATGGGTGGCACGTGCACAAGGTGCGACAACCGGCCTCCGATATGATCCGGACATGGGGCAAGAGATTGTTCTTCACGCCACGGCGAATGGGAAGGCATGGCTTTCCACTCTACCCGAAGAGCGGGCGCTGGAAATTGTCTATTCTCGCGGCTTTACGGCCAAACGAAAGCTTGGTCCCAATTCGGCCCGATCGATCGATGAACTACGCGTTCGGCTCAATGAAACCCGAGAACGGGGCTTCGCAACCTCTGTCGAAGAAGGAGAGGCTGGTACAGCAGCAGTCGCAGTTCCGTTTCGGGCAAGTTCTGACATAGAAGCTCCGGTCGCGGGAACAATTTCCGTTGCAGGGCCTCTAATGCGCATCACCGAAGATCGTTGGCCCGACCTTGCCCATTCTCTCAACAAGGCAGCAGCGGAACTGAGCGATATCTGGCCTCTCCGAGTACGTCAGCGAACCATGACGCCATTGATTGTGGCCACCGGTGCAGTGCGGTAGCTGCTATCCAGCTGTTCTGCACTTCACAGCGCCGTATCGGATATCGCGCAACGCCATAGGTATATCTCGTTAAGATCGCGGGCCTGCGCCATCGCAGACATCGTCTTTTGGCTTCGGGGAGAAAGCGCCGCAACCCGCACTCTGCATACCCTAGAAATGCGAAGTCTACAGTAAGCCGACCAGGTCGCCATATCCAGCAGCTTGCTATATCGCCCGGGATGGACGCGCTTCGGGCATGCGGGATCATCCTGTGCTTTAGCTACAAACACTCGGCCTCATCCGCTTTGCCCATTGCTGTACCTTTGGTTCATGCTGTGCACATTCTCCAAAAAGTGCCACAACCAAATTTTCACTGGATTCGAAAGGTGTTTTCGTTTTAGAAATCATTTCCATTAATGTCGAGATTAGGGAGGGCTCGCAATGAGCGTTACTCGATGGGAGGACGATGCCACTGTTTGGCACGGCCCCAACTACGGCTCGGAAGCATTGGAATATCATCCGGACGTGAAGTCGGCGGCGGTTGCAGGGCGCATCATTACCTGCGTCGAGGTGGTGGACTGGAGCGGCACCGGTACAAAGGATATGCTGATTTCGGCGTGGGACGCCTGCTATGATGGTCGGGTCTTTTTGCGCCGTCAGATCGGAACGCATTCCGACGGCACGCCTGTTTTGGGTGAAGAGGAACTGGTCGAAGGCGTGCGCGGCTACGTGACGGCCGTTAGGGATGGCGATATTTTCCACCTTGTCTCGGCATCTCGCCTGCGCAAGCAAATCTACGTCTTCCCCAATATTGGCATGAAGGGTGTGCCGAAATTCGGCGATCCCGTCAGGCTCGATCTGGATGCCGACTGGGTCAAGGGCAATGAGTATTTTCACATGGCCCGCTTCCACGACATCGATGGCGATGGCGTGGCTGAGTTGATCGTCGGCAGTGACTATTGGAACGACTACTGGCCGAACGGTCTGGAATGGAATGACGAAGGATATCGCGGATATGACGATGCCGGCCGCTGGCTGGGCGGCCCGCTACGCGGGTTCCTCTACGCCTTCAAGAACAGTGGCGCACTCGCGGATCCGAAACTGGAAAAGGGATACGCAGTCATCGCCGGCGAAACGCCGCTCGAAGTCTATGGCCAGCTTGCTCCGGCCTTCGGCCGTTTCGGAGCCGAGCGCCAGAGCATCGTTGCCGGCGAATTCTGGAATATCCTGCATATCGCAAAACAGCGCGAAGACGGAACTTTCGAGCCGACCAGCCTGGTCCGCACAATCGACGACAAGGTTCTGGAACTCGAACAATGCATCCACCTGCCCTGCGTGGTGGATTGGGATGGCGACGGCCGCGAGGATATCCTTTACGGCGCAGAGGACGGCTATATCAGCTTCCTCAAGAATGTCGGTGATGGCGAAGACGGTCTTCCTCGCTTCGAACAGCGTGGCCGAATTGAGACCACGAAGCCTCTGATCCATGCCGGCATCCTGCCAAGCCCGGCAGCATACGACTTCAGCGGCGACGGCCACTACGACCTTGTCGTCGGCAACAGTACGGGCGAACTGCTCTTCTATCAGAGCCGGGAAAAAGACGGCACGATCTATCTCGACAGGGAAATCATGCTGAAGGGCGGCGAAACGCCGATCCGACTTGCGGCCGGTCTGACGGGTTCGATCCAGGGACCGTCGGAGAAGATGTTTGGCTATTCCTGCCCGACACTCGCCGACTGGACCGGCAATGGCAGCATGGACATTCTCGTCAGCGACGTGACCGGCAGGCACCGTCTGTTCCGCAATACCGGCGAAAAGACAATTCCGCCGCGCTTTGGCGAAGAGGAGTTCCTCACTTACAAGGGCAAGCCGCTGAAGACGGTCTGGCGGGTTCGACCGGCAGTCGTCGACTGGCTCAAAGACAACGATCTTCACTACGTCGCATTGGATGAGGACGGAATCCTCAGCGACTGGAGGAAGGCGTCCGATACGGAACTCATCGACAAGCGTTTCCTTCAATGGGAAAATGGCGACGCCATGCGCTTCACTGTGGACGTTGGCGGTGGACGCGGTCGCGTCAAGCTTTGCTTTTGCGATTGGGAAGGCGCTGGCCGTACCGATCTGATCTTCGGTACCCATGCCCGCGCCTGCGTGCCGCCGGATCCGAAGACCGGTGCGCCGCGCAATACGACCAAGCAGGCCGGCCTGTTCTACTCGCGCAACATCGGGACACCGGAAAAGCCGCGTTTTGCATTGCCAGTTCCAATCAAACATCGGGACGAGACCATTCAGATGGCGATGCATGTCGCCTCTCCGGAAGTCGTCGATTGGGCTGGCCGCGGCGTGCTCGATATTATCGTCGGCATCGAGGACGGCAGCATTGTATGGCTCAAGCGTGAGGAACTGTCGTGGTAAACGGCGTCACCATTCGCGGCACGACCAAGCTCATCGGCATCATCGGCGACCCCATCGTCCAGGCCAAGTCGCCGGCGGCGGTCAATCCGCTCTTTGCGGCACGTGGAGCGGATATCGTATCTGTCCCGCTCCATGTCCCTGCAAGGGATCTGCCTACGATCTGGGCCGGTCTGAAGGCCATGCCGAACCTCGTGGGTTTCGGCATTACCCTGCCGCACAAGCAGACGGCCGTCGATCTCTGCGATAGTCTTGACCCGGTTGCCGCACGCGTCGGGGCCGTCAATCTCGTGCGCCGCGAGAAAGATGGCAGCTTCCGCGGCTACCAGTTCGATGGCAAGGGCTTTGTACGCGGTCTCCAGTCCAAGGGGATCACGATCGAAGGCCGTGATGCGCTCATCGTCGGTGCAGGAGGCGCTTCGGTCGCTATAGCGTTCGCACTCGTGGAAGCCGGGGCCAAGAGCATCACGGTATCAAATCGGACAGTCGACAAGGCCGAGGCGCTAGCGGGGGCGGTAAATGCCGACTTCGGAAGGACGGTTGCCAAAGCAGGCGGGCCCAAGCCGGAAGCTGGTCAGCTCGTCATTAACGCGACTTCGCTCGGCCTTCACGACACGGACGCGCTTCCGCTGGATCCGGACTTGCTGCAGCCGGGAATGACATTCGCCGAAGTCATTGCCCAGCCAGAGACTACGAGACTTCTCGCACTGGCCGCGGCAAAAGGTGTCGAAACCCATTCCGGCATGCATATGATCACCGGACAAGCCGACCTTACCGTCGACCACATTTGTGAGCTCTGGGCGTAGCCGCGTTTCGCCTTGCGCACCAAGCGTCATGCCTAACCCGTGGGGCATGACGTTTTCGCGAGCCATCCGGCGTCGCGGCATATTGCACGTCGTCAAGGGATATGAACCGAGCGTCATCTGAGCACGCTCGACATGGCGCTCGATCTCCTGAACGTTTCCCTTCGAGGGAAGTTGTGAGTTGGGCCAGGGTTATCCATCTCCCTGATGTTGCAGTCTCAGACCTTTCTCCGGCCACCGAAGTCGGCCAACCCGACCTGTCAGCGACAGCGTCACGACGGCATCCTGCAAGTCTTGCCCTGCAAATCCCAGATTTGTCGGATAGATCTCCGGCATCCACACTTGGTCGAGTAATTCGCCTCTTGGCGAAACGACCGTTATGCATCCTGTCACTAAGGTCGAGACGCAGATGTTGCCTGACGCTGCCACCTTGAGACTATCCAACCGCTGAAAGCCGCCGAGTCCGATGATGAGCTCCCCGCCGGCCTGGCTCGGAAATGGTTTTTTATGGACCACCCCCGGCTTGGCGATGGCGTAGCTCCACAGTCGAGCTGTCTCCATTTCGGCGACGTAAAGGGTCCCAAGATCGGGTGATAAACCAATTCCATTCGGTGCTATAAGAGGAAACACCACCCTCTTTATCGAACTGCCATCGGCCTTTGCGTAAAACACCGAACCGTGGTCGCGCTGGAACTCCCGGACCCTGCCGGTGTCAGTAAAATAAAATCCGCCGTGGTTATCGAAAACGATGTCGTTTGGGCCGCTAAGGGCTCGGCCGTCGCATTGATCATACAAGGTCGTGACCTCGCCGGTAGAGATATCTACCTTTTGGATCATACCACCGCTGTAGTCAGCGGCCAGACCGACGGGACGCAGCCAGCCGCCCTCCTCCGCCCAGGAGAACCCTCCATTGTTGCACACGTAGAGCGCGCCATCCGGCCCCAAAGCCATCCCGTTAGGACCGCCGTTGGTCACCGCCAGCAGGTCGTGTCTTCCGCCTTCCCCGATCCTCACAATCCTGCCGCGACCAATCTCCACGACGGCGATCGAGCCGTCAGGGAGTTCAACAGGTCCTTCCGGGAAGTGAAGTCCCGTCGCTATGATCTCAATATGAGGTTTCGTCATGGATCGGTCAAAAACGCAGGAAGAGGTCGATGTGAAAATTCAGACGAGCAAATAGCTGTGAACGAAACTCGCAATGTCTGCCATCAGGCCGGTGCCGAGGTGAACAAAGTCGCGCTTGGACTTCAAGCACGAGACACATTTATTTGCGCACCGCCAGATGAACGTTCGGCGGCGAAACTAGCTATTGGGTTCGACCTGCTGGGGCACTCCGCCATTTGCCGCCGAACGATAACCCGCTTCAATGACGGCCAACGCGCGCTCCGCTTCGAGCAGGCCTGCAACGGGAGGGCGCCCACTTGCGAGGTCCGCCCAGCTGCGGCGGAGGAAAACCGGGTAATACTCGTCCGTATTGTACTCGATTGTCATCGAGCTAGCCTTCTCGTCTTCACGCGACTTGGCATAGAACTGGTCGGCATAGCCGCGAATATAAGATTGACGATGCGAGAGCGAAAAGGCGAAATCCCGTTGATCCTCGGCCGTGGAGGGATACAAATAGCCTGTCTCGATTACACCGATCTGTCCTGCGCCGTTTCGGCAGGTAAACACGGCCTGTTCATCGACGGTTACGTCAGGTCGATGGATCTGGACCTGGCCCGAGACCTCAGTGATGGGGACTTGCGTCAGGTTTGAGATCAAGTCGACGAAGTGAATGCCAACGTTCAGCATCGAACCACCTCCTGCGAGTGACTTGTCAAGCATCCATGCGCATCCATTCCGCTCATATCGTGCCACTGACCCCACGACAAACCTGAAGGAAAGATGCTGAAACCCATCTGGCGTGAACCCCGCCGCCGGCGAAAGACGATCAGCCAGGTTGCTCACGCGCATGATGAAAGGCACGCTTACGAAGACGCCGCGTTTCTCAGAGAGTTTGCGGATGCGACGAACTTCCTCGAGATTAACCCCGCACGGCTTCTCGATGAGAAAGGGTTTGCCCTTGGCGATCAGGCGTTCAGCGAGATCGGCCATGTCGGAGTGACGGCTAAAGACAAGCGCGAAATCGAAATCCTGGCTCATAAGGTCGTCGTTGGAGCCATAGAGCTTGCAATTGAGCAGATCGGAGAAACGCGTCCCGGCAAATGCCGCGCTGTCGGATATTCCGATTACCTCGATACCCGGGTCCTTCAGTGCAGCGATGTAAAGCGGAAAATGCCAGTGGCTGACGTCGAATACTGCGATCTTCATCACGACTCCGTTCATTGCGGGTTTATCAAGGCGAGCAGCTATGCTTAAACGAGTCAAAGGCCGCGAACCGGATGACCCCGACAGCGCTCTGCCTGATGGTTTATTGCCGTTCAAGCGGCTTCTTGTGAAACGCCCTTCGCAATGCTATTGGAATAGCGTTCCGATAAATCGAATATCGTGGTATCATGCGACTTGTCAAATCCCTTCTAGATCGTTGTTTTGACCTCATCACACTGTTGAGTGAGAACGCCAGTGGACTGTCACTAGGCGAAATCAGTCGGCGGCTGGACGTCCCGAAGAGCGCCGCGCATCGCCTGCTCAACAGTCTGTGTGACTTGGGCTGGGCCGAGCAGGATCCCGAAAACGGGTTCTATCGACTTTCGTTGCGCCTCGCCGTGATGGGCCAGCGCCTGCTAGCCGGGACACGGATTCCCGACATCTGCCAACCGATTCTGGACCGGTTAGCGAGCAATACGAAGGGACTCGGCAGGATTGCGATCCTTGACCCCGATGGTTTGACGTGGATATCCCATTCACAAGGCATGCGGTCCGGCCTGATCTACCAGCCGGAACTGGTAGCAAAGGTCCCGTTGCATACGACCGCCAACGGAAAAGCGTGGCTGGCGACACTGGATCGAGAGGAAGCGCTGACCAGGGCCGTAGCCAGTGGACTAGGACGAACAGACCTTGGTGGTCCGCGCGTTATTACCTCGAGGCAGACGTTTTCTGCGGCTTTGGATGAGACCGAAGAGCGGGGATGGGCCACTGCGATCGAGGAAGCTGAACCCGGTGTCGCCGCTGTCGCCGCTGTCATTCGCGTTGGAGGTCAGGTTGTTGGAACGGTGAGCATCGCCGGACCGATCCACCGCTTTTCGCCGCTCGTACTCCCTCAATTAGCGGAACAGGTGAAGGCTACTGCCGAGGAGCTTTCCGAGCTTTGGCCCTATCGGATCGCCTCGCCCACCCCACAAACCAACGCTTCGAAGAAATCGCAAGTCGTTGGAAATATTATCTAAAAATTTTCATTAGCTACCAGTGCACTTATCGCATCACTGACCTCTGTTGACACTCGCCTTTCTTAATGGAATAACGTTCCAATAGCGATTGTGAAGATCGCCTTGAGGAAGTGGCCGCTTCGGTGGCCGGTAGGAGGAAACAGTTGGCAAGTGTTGAGCTGAAGGCCGTTCGTAAAGCTTACGGCGCCGTACCCGTGCTTCATGGCGTGTCCGTCGATATCCATGAAGGCGAATTCGTAACCTTGGTCGGGCCCTCGGGTTGCGGAAAATCAACTCTGTTGCGGATGATCGCCGGCCTCGAAAATATCTCAGGCGGCGAGATCCAGATCGGCGGGCGCACCGTCAACGACGTACCTCCGAAGGCCCGGGATATCGCTATGGTCTTCCAGAATTATGCGCTTTATCCGCATATGACCGTCGCGGAAAACATGGGCTTCTCGTTGAAGCTCAAAAAGGCTTCGCGCGAGGAGCGAGCAACGCGCGTTCAGCGCGCGGCTGAAATCCTAAGTCTTACGAAACTCCTTGATCGCTACCCTCGCGAACTCTCGGGCGGGCAGCGTCAGCGCGTGGCGATGGGTCGCGCGATTGTTCGCAATCCGCAAGTATTCCTGTTCGACGAGCCGTTGTCGAACCTCGATGCCAAGTTGCGTGTGCAAATGCGCGCTGAGATCAAGGAACTGCATCAGCGGCTTAAAACCACGACCGTTTACGTGACCCACGATCAGGTCGAGGCGATGACCATGGCCGATAAGATCGTTGTCATGCACGACGGTCATGTCGAGCAAGTTGGCGCGCCGCTTGAGCTCTATGATTACCCTGCCAACGTATTTGTCGCTGGATTTATCGGGTCACCATCGATGAACTTCCTTAAGGGTAAAGTGGAGCAAGGCCGGTTCGTTCTGGAGGATGGACACAAGCTGCCTCTGCCTCCAGGCGCGGCCGATATTCCGGAAAAGGTGATCTACGGCGTACGCCCAGAACATCTCACTCTCAGTGACGAGGGGCTACCTCTTACCGTCTCAGTCGTCGAACCGACAGGTTCCGAGACGCAGATCATCGCTCGGCATGGCGCTCAGACCATCGTCTGCATATTCCGAGATCGAGTTCTCCCAAAAGTTGGCGAGACCATCGTCGTAGCCCCTGACCTTTCACGCGTCCACCTCTTCAGCGAGAGCACCGGCCGGCGGCTGTCCTAAGGACGCGACGCCGCCCACTCTGCCTGAAACGCGCACACGGGAATAATAACCGAATGTCGATACCTCCGCTACAAGCCAGCACCAATCAGAGCGCAAGACACTTGGCGAGCGACGTCGTGGACGCTGACAACGTAAACCGCTTTAGCTGGGCTCCATTTCTGTGGTTTACCCCCGCTATCCTGATCCTGTTTCTTGTGACGCTCTATCCGACGATCTTCGTGTTCTGGCTGAGCTTCCAGAAAACGAAATACTACGATCTCGTTGGCTTCAATGGTCTCGCCAATTACATCGAAGTTCTAAGCTCATCCGAGTTCTGGGACACGACGGTAATTTCCCTGACCTATGTCGGGGGATCGCTAGCCGGTGCCATAATCCTTGGAATGACCTCGGCGCTGGTGTTGAACCGGGCGGGCGTTACAGGATCCGCGCTGCGTGTTTTCATCCTTTTTCCCTGGACGCTGTCCATGTCGGTCGTCGGCAGCATCTGGCTCTGGCTCCTCAACCCCTCGTTTGGGCCTATACCCTACGTGATCCAAAAGCTGGGTATCGATCCCGGACTGATGTTGGGGGATCCAGGAATGGCCTTGCCCCTCATCATCATCGTCACAGCTTGGTGGTCCTTCCCATATGTCATGGTGATGGCGACAGCAGCCATGCAGTCCATTCCGAAAGAACTCTACGAAGCGGTAGAGATCGATGGAGGTGGTGCGTTTGTGAAGTTCCGTTACGTCACGCTCACTGAAATTCTCCCCACCTTGGGCAGCACGGCGCTGACGCTCTCAATCATGTACCTGACCTTGATGACATTGATCATTGTCATGACAGGCGGGGGACCACTGGGATCAACGACCACGCTGAGTTTCGAAGCTTTCCGTGGGACCGTTCAGGCGGTCAACATTGGGCCGACTGCTGTCGTATCGATCGTCGTCCTCATTATCAATGTCGCCCTTGGTGCTCTTTACACCCGGCTAACCGGCCGCGTTACCGGATAGGATTCTAATATGAGTAGCGCTCTCTCGAATCGCACAAGCGGACAGATGCCCGCGATCCTGGGATCCCTCGTTATCGGGATCATCGTTCTCGGGCCGGTGCTTTGGGCCTTTGCGACATCTTTTAAGACGGAAGTAGAAGCGGTGGTTGTGCCCCCGACTCTATGGCCAAATTCACCCACTCTGGAGAACTACACCAAGGTCTTCCATGACCCGGCTTTCTTGACCGACCTTTGGAACTCTGTCGCTTACTCCGTCGGTGCCGTAATCATAGCTCTCCTCGTTGGAATTCCCGGAGGTTATGCCGCTGCGCGCTTTTCTTTCAAAGGTAAACGAACTTTGATGCTGGTGATACTTGGGACCTCGATGGTGCCAGGGGTCGCGTTGCTGGTTCCCACATATTACTTGCTGGAAACGGTTGGTTTGCTCAACAGCGGTATCGTGGTGACGATCATCCTCTGCGCGCGGATTATCCCCCAGACCGTCTGGTTTATCGCGAATTTCGTCGAAGCCGTTCCAATTGAGATCGAGGATTCCGCCATGATTGACGGCGCCTCCCGGTTCCAAATTATCTGGGCTCTGATCTTACCACTGATACGTCCAGGTATAGCGGCCGTCGCGACGATCGGCATTGTGACGACCTGGAACGACTACATCACGGTGGCAGTTTTCGCGCCCGAGGTAGCAAAACGGACCCTGCAGGTCGCTCTTGTCAATCAGGTTTTCGACGCTGTCGGCATTTCGTGGTCCTACATGATGGCCTTTGTGATGGTGGCATCATCACCGGTTATCCTCATGTTCGGCTTCGTTCAGAAGTGGTTCATCTCCGGCCTCACGGCAGGCGCCGTCAAAGGCTGATGACGTACACAAAACATCCACACACTTTGTTCAACCTGGGAGGAAGACACATGCAAATCACATCAAAACGCCAACTCATCAAAGCGGTGGCGGCGCTTGGAATTAGTACCGCCGCCGTGACTTTTCTTGCTCCGCAAGCCTTTGCCCAGAGCACGGAAATCATCTACCAGACGTTCCTGGATCCAAACAATTCGAAGGATCCCAGGTCTGCCGCTCAGACGAAGATGATCGAAGCATTTCAGGCAAAAAACCCTAACATCACGGTCAAACTTCTAGTCGATCCGACCGGGGGGGCCGCGGCACGCGCCATCAAGTCGGGCGCCCAGACACCAGACGTGATCCGCGTCGTCGGCTTTGCGGTTTCCGAATTCGCCGCCACGGGAAATCTTCTCCAGCTCGACGATCTGGTGAAGAAGGAAGGCGTTGCGGACGAGGATTGGCTCCTGCCGCTGTCAAGCACAAAGGTTGCCGGAAAGCTTTATGCCCTCCCCCAGGATTTCCGTATTCCAATCCTCTTCTATCGCAAGAGCATGTTGGAGAAGGCCGGGGTCAAGCCGCCGACGACCTGGGATGAAGTGTGCGCGCTAGGCGCCAAGTTCGGCCAATCGGATACGATCACGTTCGCCGTTCCGCTCGGAGCGACAGGCGGGCTCGGCGGTGCCCAGAGCCTTGGAGAATTCTTCCTGAGTACGATGCTGCCTGGAAACGGCGGTGAATATTTCACCCCTGAAGGCAAGATCGCCTTCTCAAAGGAGTCGTTCATCAAGGCGGCGCAAACGATCAAGGACTTCTACACGAAGTGCAAGGTGACCCCGCTGCGCAGCGCGCAGATGGGATTCAACGAGTTGCACGACGCGCTCCGGTCCGGCAGTGCCGCGACGGCAGTGTTTGGCGTTTATCGCTATAAGACGGTGCAGCAGCAAGGCGGTGGTGATGATCTGGCCTGGGCTCCGGCACCAGGATATACGGCAACCGACAAACAGACGGTCTACAGCTACAACATCGCGATCAACAAGAAGACCGGCAATCCAGATGCCGCTTGGACCTTCGTGAAGTTCATGGTGTCTCCGGAGGCGCAGGCTTTCGCAGCCGAGGGCGGCGAAGTTGTCTCGCGTAAGTCAGCTTACACCGCGCCATACTTCCAGAGCGACGCTGGTAAGGACCAGAAGAAGTGGGCTGACCTGGTAGCCCAGCGTGGTCAAACTGTGACCTACACCCCCATCCTCTCCACGTATCACACCATCCTGGGCGAAGCTTTCCAAAGAATGATCCTGAAAGACGGATCGCCGGCAGACGCCTACGATGAGCTGATCGAACGGTATGGTGCGGCGCTCGCGAAAGCGCAGTAAACCGGCCCCCTTATGGCAAGATGCTGGATGGAAGGGTCAGTCTCCGCCATCCAGCTCTTTCCGAGATGACCATCTGCGGACGTCGTCAAAATATCACCGCCAGTATTCGTGGTTTGGCGGACCTAGTTCCCGGTCAAGTACGGCTGGAGGGCCGACGGGTATTGTTGTGCCATACGATCTCAGATCGTGAGCGAACCACGGGCCAACCAGCCACATTCAAACTGATAGGAAGTCATCAGCTATGAGATATCGTTACCTTGGGAGAACTGGAGTTCAGGTCAGCGAATACATGCTGGGAACCATGAGCTACGGGTCGGATGGGAATACTGACGAAGGTGAGTGCATAAACATCGTGCACTGCGCATTGGACCGCGGAATCAACTTTATCGACACTGCTGACACTTATTCGCATGGGGAGGCCGAAGAGATCGTCGGCAAAGCCATTGTAGGCCGTCGGGACAAAGTCGTGCTCGCAACCAAATTCCGCCTGGCCGCCGGTGAGGGACGCAACGAACAAGGCGCGTCGCGCTACTGGATCATGAAACAGGTCGAAAACAGCCTGCGAAGACTGAACACCGATCACATCGATCTCTACCAAATGCATCGGCCCGACCTTCAGACCGATCTCGATGAAACACTCAGCGTTCTCAACGACCTGGTGGCCCAGGGCAAGGTTCGGTACATCGGCTGCTCGACATTGCCGAGTTGGTACCTGGCAGAGACACAATCCGTAAGCCGATTGAACAAGACGGCGCGATTTATCAATGAAAGCTCGCCCTACTCGATTTTTCAACGGGTCGTGGAGAGGGAGACCCTCCCCGCCGTTCAACACTACCGCATGGGTTTCACCGCTTGGAGCCCACTGAATGGCGGCTGGTTAACCGGCAAGTACAAGTCCGATGGCTCAGCGCCATCAGGATCAAGGGCCGAGCGCGTAAAAGGGCAGTGGGGACAGCACTACCCGATCCTGCAAACCCGTTTCGACATGCAGCGCGAGGGTAACAGGCGAAAGCTGGAACTGCTTCCAGAACTTGAGCGCGTGGCGACGGAGGCAGGTTTGTCTCTCATGCACATGGCTCAGGCTTTCCCACTTGCGCACGCTGCCGTGACGTCCGTGATCCTCGGGCCTCGCACCCTTGAGCAGTTCAAGGGCATGGAAGCGGGCTTTGAGGCAGTTCTTCAGCCAGCGACGCTTGACCGGATTGACGAACTTGTTCCGCCGGGAGCACTCGTCGAAGAAGCCGACCGTGGCTACGTTTCTCCGTGGCTCGCGCCCGAAGTTCGTCGTCACGCGGGCAAGGTTGCCTGAGACGCGATCCTGCCACCTTCCCTGCGACCCCGCCACAGTCCGAGAACTATTAATACTCAAAACCAAGAGGAACCGATGACCAACATCGTCATCAACCACGCTACAGTGCGCGAGAGAGCAGATATGTTGACTTTCCTTCGGCTCTGCGTGGAGCGAGGATTGGAGACTGTTTCCATATGGGGAGACGAAATCACCAAGGTTGGCGAAAATGACGCTCTCTCTGTTTTGCGCGATTTCGGACTGACGGTCTCAGGATACAACCGCATTGGGCCGTTGAATGTGGATTCTTATGATTACGCTGAGGCGGAGCTCGAACGGGCTGCCAGATTTGAGGCCGATCATGTCTTCCTGTTTACCGGAGGCTTGCGAGACAATGAAAAGGATCTCGGTTCAGCAAGACGACGAATTGAGGATTCAATCGGCAAAGTCCTCGACAGCGCACGAAAAATTGGAATGAAGCTCGCCATTGAGCCACTTCATCCTATGGTCACCGGCGACCGCAGCGTCATCTCCAGTTTGTCTCATGCAAATTCTCTGTGCGAAGCACTAGGACCGGGGATCGGAGTGGTCGTCGATGTCTATCATTGCTGGTGGGACGAGCGACTGCCAGCCGAGATCCAACGTGCGGGCGACGCAGGCTCGCTTCTTGGTTTTCATGTCAACGACTGGCTCATCCCTACGCGACATCTCCTGACCGATCGAGGCATGATGGGAGATGGAATCATAGATCTGCGCGGCATCTACTCGATGGTGCGACGTGCCGGATACAAGGGAGCGGTTGAGGTGGAAATCTTCTCCACCGACTGGTGGTCTCGCGACCCGGCGGAGGTGATGGACATCGCGATCGATCGCTGCCGTAGCCTATTCAGCGTGGAATGAAATCATGCGTGCGAATATTCCCAACCTCGACGGCAACTCGCGTGTCTACGCTGTGTTTGGCAACCCAATACACCAGGTACAAACGCCGCGGCTTATCAACCCGATCTTTGCGGCCGCTGACGTTAACATCTACGCAGTGCCATTCCTGATAACCGCCGAACATTTCGCGGCAGCGTGGGATATCTTCTCTGCCATTCCCAACCTCTGCGGTATCAGCACCACGATCCCCCACAAAGTCGCGGCGGCCAAGAAGTGCTCGACGCTCACGCCGACAGCAAAGGCGGTAGGCGCCGTCAACTGCGTCCAGCGCGGAGAGGACGGCGGGATGAACGGCGCGCTTTTTGATGGCGTGGGCTTTGTTGAAGGTCTTGGAGAGACGAAATCGCGACTGCGCGGCGCCCGTGTGCTGATTGTCGGAGCGGGTGGAGCTGGCCGCACTATCGCCTTCGCGCTTGCTGAAGAAGGTGTCGGGAAGATCGATCTCATGGATCTGTCGGCTGAATCCGTCGCCTTCACTGCGGCTATAGTGAACACCTTGCGTGGTGAAGAATGCGCAGTCGCGGTCGATGGATCGGCAGGTTGGGACTACGATATCGTCATCAACGCATCGCCGATTGGCGTCAAGGGAGACAGCATATTTCCTATGCCGGCTGCCGCGATACGGCCCGAGATGCTCGTCGCCGATATCGCAAGCTTAAGCGGAGAGACGGCACTATTGCGCGCTGCTAGGGCAGCCGGTGCAACAGTGTCTGACGGGAATGACATGCTGCTTGCCCAGATACGCCTGATGGCAGGTTTTGCCGCGGGTTTGCCGGCAGGAACTCCGCTTTAACAATCCAGAAAGAGCGAAAGATTACATCATGAAGATCCAAGCCCAGGGTATTGTCCCCGTCATGCTTACCCCTTTCACGCCGGACAACCGGATCGATTGGGAAGGCCTCGAGCGACTTGTGGAATGGTATATCGTCAATGGCGCAGATACCCTCTTCGCCGTCTGCCAGTCGAGCGAGATGCAGAAATTGTCACTGGAAGAGCGAATTGAGCTTTCCAAAAAGGTGGTCTCGTTAGCTGCCGGGCGCGTGCCGGTCATCTCATCAGGACATATTAGCGAGAGCCGCGATGACCAGCGGGCCGAACTGGTTGCGATGGCCGAGACAGGGATCGACGCGCTTGTCCTAGTCAGCAACAGGCTCGACATAAGGAATGAAGGAACCGAAGCATTTCGTTCCAGCCTCGACGCGATCTTGAGCTGGCTTCCGGGCGACCTGCCCCTCGGTCTGTACGAATGCCCGGCTCCCTATCGCCGCCTCTTGAGCGATGACGAGTTCAAGCTATGCCGCGACACCGGCCGCTTCGCAACGCTGAAGGATGTCTCCTGCGATCTCGAAACGGTCAAGCGACGCGTCGCGCTCTCCGGCGATTCCGGCTTCGCGATCGTCAACGCCAATGCAGCCATCGCAGCCGCCGCTATGCGCGCTGGTTCGAAAGGCTTCTCCGGCGTGTTCACCAACATCCACCCCGACCTGTACGCTTGGCTCTACAGGCACGCTTCTGAAGACAGCGATCTTCGCCGCGAACTTGAAATCTTCCTGGCGCTAGCAGCGATGGCTGAGCCGATGGGCTATCCGGGCTTTGCCAAGGTCTGGCACAAGCGCCTTGGCACGTTTGAGAGCATCCACTCTCGTGTCACAGATTATGACATCGCCGAACGGCACTGGGCAGTCATGGATCTCATGGACCATATTCAGCAAGGGACGGCGAGGTTTCGCGAGCGGATCAAGCAGGCCTCCTAGTGAGCAGTGACCGTCGGATTTGCTACTGAACAGCAGATCCGCCGGGCGCGCCGCCGCCCCGTCTAGATGACCTTACAAGAGGCAGACATGATTTCTATGCTAGCCACACCTGACGTAATTGCATTGGCTCATCAACTACGCAGCCTCCGTCGTGACGGAAGCCAGGTTCTGACAGGCCAGCTCGCATCAGTGCCCCTAGCGCTTGAGGATGCAATGGAGGTTCAGAGCCAGTTGTCGAAGCTTGAAGGAGCAGACGTCCAGGCTTGGAAGGTCGCCAGATCGCCAGGCGGCGACCCGGTAGCCGCTCCGCTTCATCCATACTTGGACAATCCTTCCGATGCGGTAATTGCCTGGCAAAGGGGTATGAAAATCGAGGTAGAAATTGCCGTGAAGCTCCGCCAGGATCTTCCTGTTCGGGCGGATAGGCCCTATGAGCGGGCCGACATCGAGGCCGCGATTTCCGAAGCTTACCTTGGCGCTGAACTGGTTTGGAGCGGCGTTTCGGAAGGCGGCAGCGTTTCCTTCCTGGCCTTTCTGGCAGACCGCCTTGGAAACGCGGGCTACGTAAGAGGGCCGGCCCTACCTTTAGCAGTCCTTCAGCCTGGTTCGAATTTCCCCCTCAAGATTTGGCTCAACGGCCAAGTCGCCTTCGACGCTGCTGCGCAGCATCCGACGAGAGACCCGCTTACCTGGCTCTGCGATTACGCGAACAATCGATCAAGGCCTGCCGCAGCGCTCAGAGCAGGCTCGATCATCACGACAGGAAGCCTCTGTGGTGCCCTCGAAGTCACCGACCCGGGCGACGTATCCGTCCAACTGGGCGAGGACGCCGTACTGAATTTCGCGCTGTCGTAGGGTCTAGCCAAACTTGTCAAAGAAGGAGTCTGAAGATGCAGCTGATCGCAGGTCCAAACGAACGAACCATTCGAGGCCCTCGATCAACCAAATCTCGACTTGCGGCCGTCGGTCGGCAATGCCGGAGCAATGCGCCGATCAACACAGCTCAGATTTCGCCTAAGGCGACAGGGAGACACGAATGATTATTAACACTTTTTCCTATCTTTGGAAGTCCACCGCGGTGGAGGCGATGTCTGACCTTACCCGACACGGCTTTACTGTATTTGAAGTTCCCGTGAGTTCCCCGCACTGCTGGCCGGACGAGATGTCGACAAGATCGCGGTCGGATGCGAGGAAGCAGCTGCAGGACCATGGGGCGAGCGTCAGGTCGCTGAATGCTGGCGGATACGATATCAACCTCGCCAGCCCCGGCGCCAATATGAGGCGCAAAAGCTCGGATCATATCAAAGATGTTATCCAGCTCGCGGTCGATTGGGGAGTTACAGACGTTGTAATCTCTCCAGGAACGCGGCGCCCGATGATTTCCCCCACCATCCCGCAAACCCTTGGCTGGTTATCTGAAAGTCTTGACGTGCTTCTGCCGGTTGCGAAGCAAGCCGGCGTGCGGTTACTCATGGAGAATACCCCATATTGTTTCAGGCCGACGATCGGTGAACTGGTCGATGTCGTCGAGGAGATCAAAAGCGAAAATCTAAGCATCGTCTATGACGTCGCAAACGCGGCCTATATCGGCGAGGATCCGATAGCCAGTCTTCGATCGCATCACTCGCACATAGGTCTCGTGCATATCTCGGATACGGGTACGGACGTGTGGGGCCACGATCCTATCGGCACAGGGATCATAGATTTTGAGGGTCTGGGACGCGCCGTCGATTCAGTCTTCAGTATCGACAGCGTCGTTCTCGAGATCATTCGCGAAGAAGAACCACTGTTGGAGATTAACAAAGGACTGGAGGCGCTCAAAAAAAGAGGCTGGAGAATTGATTGATGAACCCCGTATCGCAATCACCCTCCGTGGCGCGAATTTGTACGCGACGTCTGTGATTGAGTAAACTTTGCCTGCGTATCACCTTGGTGGCGAGAACCTTAGAGCGCATCCCCGTGCAAAAGCGCATGGGACCCACACATAGCTACAGCGACATTGCGCTCAGGTGTTGACGCTATCAACAGATCTCAGGACGCGATATATTTTAGAATTACATTGCGGTTTGGAATCAAATTCCATATTATCCCCTGACGTCCAAAAGGAGAAGTATTATGAGAGTTTTGGTCAGTGGCGGAAGTCGAGGAATAGGCGCGGCGGTTTGTATCCGGATCGCCGAAGCCGCGGCCTCAAGAGGCGAGCGTGCACAGATCGCCGTGTGCGGTCTTGGTTCATCCGAACCGCAGGAGGAAGTTGCACATTCGGTGCGCGCGCTGGGAGGCGATGCTATTGCGCTGTCCGGCGACTTGAGCGACGTCGATGTGGCCCCGCGCCTCGTAGAGGCGGCGGCATCGGAATTCGGTGGTCTAGACGCTTTGGTTGCCAATGCCGGCGTAGCAAGCCCGGGAAAAATTTGTGATCTGTCGGTTGCCGAATGGGACAGGATGTTCGAGATCAACCTCCGCGGGGCATGGCTTCTGGCCAAACATTGCTACCCGCATCTGAAGCAGAGCCGAGGTGCGGCATGCTTCACATCTTCAATGTCGGGACAAGTGCCCCATGCGGGATCAGGTGCCTATAGTCCAACCAAAGCGGCGCTAACCATGCTTGCTCAAACCCTCGCCTTGGAATGGGCGCCAGATGGCATTCGCTCAAATATTGTCTCTCCGGGAATGACCCATACCCCAATGTCTGCAAAGATGTACGCCGATCCGGCGATCAAGCGGGCAAGAGAGGATCTGATCCCACTCTCGAGAATCGGCGATCCAAGAGACATTGCCAATGCAATCGAGTTCCTGATAAGCCCACTTGCAAGTTACATAACCGGACAAGACCTCTGCGTCGACGGCGGCTTCTCAAAGTCAATTCTAAGCCATATCCCTGGGCGCCCAAGCTCAAAGCCATAGTCGGCGCGATCGATCCAGCCGGGGCCTGGCTGTGATTTCTGCTCCAGGCTCGACGGCGGCCTGTCGGCGACCGGATTGCAGAAGGAGCTTGCCGGTCCCACGGGCAATCGCAGCTTGGACTCTATCGTCAGATTACTGCGGCTCTTGCCGCCAGCAAACAGCTCGTTTTCGGTACAGATTCTAGGAAATTCTGGCTGGGTGTGGTGAAGAACGGCATCTAAGAAATGCCACTCGCAATAAACAGCTTCAACTGGATACAAGGCTGGTCATCAGAGCCGACATATCGCCGGCCCGAGCCGTCCTTATCCTTTTCAGGACGTCCTCCTGTCGGGCGGCGCTCAAAACCATCCGGGTCGCAGCACGGAATTTGGCTTCGAGTTCGTCCCATGACAATGGGTTGCTTGCCTCCCCTTTGGGCGTGGTGACCTCGGACACGAAACGTCGGCCGTCCGCAATGATCGAGACGCGCGCCGGGGTTTCGGCCGGAAACCTTGCGTCGAAATCCATGTTGAGCGACGGGTTCACCTTCTCCGCCAGCTTAACCACGCCCTCCTGCCCCAGAGCATCCGGCATCAGCGGCAACAGGACCTGCGGCCCGGAAAGGGCCGCGAGCGCCAGGCAGTACGGAATACTGTATTGCACGTCTATGATATTTACTGGTCTCGTCCGGTTTGAGATGCGCAATGCTCCGTTCGTGGTCTCCACCTCCATGAGGTCGATGGTGCTTACATCGATTGCGTTCTGCTCAATCACCTGAAGCATCGCATCGAGTGGCGCATGAATATGGCGGCAGCAGGCGTAGAGCTTGAAATAGGCCTTGCAGATATGCGGGTCCGCGCCGAGACGAAAATCCTCGGCAAACCGGTAGTGACGGACACTGTCCAGAATGTTGCGTGGCCCGGTATGTCCCGCTTCAGCAAGGTTCAATGCGATCAAACCCGTGACGACCGACCACGGTATTCCCTCCTTGACATCGCTGCCCTCGGGAGCCGGCAGCCGCGGTGTCGGCGCACTGGCGAACAACTGGTTGGGTGCGCTTTCTCCGGCAATCGCCAGGGCATGCGCCAATATGTCGGAAGGGGTACGGCGCAGGGCGGCCGCCGTCGCGGCGACCGCATAGGCGGACCAGGTTCCGGTATTGCCGTAGGATGTACGTGCGGCCCCGATCGCAACGCCGACTTCATAACCGATGACGATCGCGTTGATGATCTCGTCGAGCGACGCCCCGGTGTTGGCGGCCACGGCAAAGGCCGCTGGTATGACGGCAGCACCCGGATGACCGCGCGCCAGCCGGTGGCCGTCATCGAGGTCCAAGGCAGAGGCCGCGGCACTGTTTGCCCAGGCAGCGCCGATGGTCGTGCTGGAAGCGCCGGAAAACCAGATGGGCACGCCGCCGGCCCCCATGGTTGCCAGAGCCGTGCTCCGGACGGCCCGCACGCCGGGCTGGTTTACGCCAGCTGCCGCGGCGCCCAGGAGATCGATAATGCATCTGAAGACGGCCTCGCGCGCACGGTCGCTGGCCGATATCCGTCGCGCCGCCTCCACATAGGACACGACGCGGCCCAGCATTCCAAGATCATTCAAGTCTTCTTTCCCGTCGGAGTATCGATCGGTCACGTCGCCACCGCCCTGTTCTCAATGTCGCCGGCTGGAGCGTTGACCGGATATCCCTCCGTGACGTGTCTTATCAACCCGTCTTTGTCCAGCGGACCAAGTTCGCGAAGAATGTCGTTGTCGGTCGCGAAATCTCTGCCGTAGCAGGCACCAAGAAGTTCGATGCCGCTCTCGTGCAGTACCGCCTTCACACCGCACATCCGTGCAAGCTGCAGGGTGGGCACGAGGCCGAAGGGCACGTCTTCGAGAACGTAGCGGGTGTTGATATCCTTCGGGCCTACCGGGTCCTTTCCGTTCTCGGCGAGGTTGGCGTAAATCTCTGCCACGGAACTTCCGGATATGCCGTGCGACAGGGCCGCATGATCGAAAATGGTGCGGACCGTCTTGCCGAAGGCAGAGGCGATCGCCAGCCTTTCCTGATCCAGTCGCTCGAGAAGCCTCGCCACCGCCGGCGTGATATTCGAATTCTGCCCCCAGGTTTCCCCGTGCTCCATACGTGTCAGGTTGCACAGCGCGATTGCCATATGGCTCTGCGGGTTGAGGTTGCTCAGCGCAATCGTCAGCAGGTCGTCCTTGATCAGGAACCGGTCGCCGAAAAGCGCGACGCAGGTCTCGTGGACACTTTGCGCGGACCGTGCAGGCAACACCGCCATGTCGACTTTCGAGCGGATCGCACCGATCCTGACATTTAGCGGCGACGGCGCCTTGGCCGTCAAAATCGTTGTATTCCACGCCGCGATCGGGATCTGGAGGCCACGCTCGCTCAGTTTCCTGGCCAGATAAAGGGCCGCAAACGAAAGATGCGCGCTTATGATGACGATATGACGCGCGTCCAGATGAGCTATCAGGCTGTCCAGCACCATCCTATAGCCATAGGCCGGCAAGGCCACGACGATGACGTCGCAAGCCGCAAGCTCCTCCGCGCCGCCGCATGTCGGCGGGTGAAAATCCCCCTCAACCGATCCGGCCACGGTCAGAGCTCTGCCCTCGGCAAGTCCGGTGGTGCCTTTTCCAGAAGGAGACCAAAGCCGCGCATCATGGCCGTTGTTCAACAGAAACGCCGCGTATCCCATGGCAATTGCGCCAGCTCCGGCAATGCCCACCCGCATGATCATTTCACCTTTCAAACTAGTATCGGACTCTGCGCCGCCCTGCAGAAACTCTAGCAAAGCAGCGGCGCCGAAAGCCTCAATCCACCCGGAAGAGATGTCCGGGAGAGGCCTCGTGATATTGACGCGCCGGCGGATTGAAGCCGACCGGACGGATCGGGCTCTTCAACTCGTCGACCACCATGTTGCGTTTGATGTTCCGCCGCGCCGGGTCCGGAACTGGCACGGCCCCCATCAGCTTCCTCGTATATTCGTGCTGCGGATTTTCGAAGACCGCAGCCCGTGGGCCGATCTCGACGATCTCGCCGAGATACATGACCGCGACGCGGTGGCTGACGCGCTCCACCACCGCCATGTCGTGAGAAATGAACAGGAAGGCGAGGTTGAGGCTCTGCTGCAGGTCGAGCAACAGGTTGCAGACCTGCGCCTTGATCGACACATCGAGCGCCGAGACCGCCTCGTCGGCAACAATCACCTTCGGATCGAGCATCAGAGCACGAGCGATCGCAATGCGTTGGCGCTGGCCACCCGAAAACTCGTGCGGAAAGCGCGTCATCATGTCCGCGGAAAGCCCTACTCTTCCGAGCAGCATCGCCGTCTTATCGCGCGCCTGCGCCTTGGTGCCCATCGAATGCTGGATGAAAGGTTCCATGATGGCCGCGCCGATGCTCAGGCGCGGGTTGAGCGATGCATAGGGATCCTGGAAGATCATCTGGATCGAACGACGCATCTTTCGAAGCGCCGGCTGATTCAATCCCATGACATCCTGCCCGTCGACCATGACTTTGCCGCTGGTCGGCGTGATCAGCCGCGTCACCGAGCGGCCGGTGGTAGACTTGCCACAACCCGATTCACCGACGATCGACAGCGTCTCGCCTTCGAACAGCGCAAACGAGACGTTCTCGACAGCATGCACGGCGCCGGTCTTGCGGCCAAACAGGCCGGACCGGATGTCGAAACGAGTCGTCAGATCCTTCACCTCGAGGACCGGTCGCTTCGTGCGAGCAACGGTGTCCGAAACCTCGGCCAGCGGGACTTGCTCTCCGGTCGTCATGTCGACGGTCGGAAAGCGGAGCGGAAGATCACGACCGCCCATAGAGCCCAATCTCGGCACGGCCGACAGCAAGGACCGCGTGTACGGGTGCTTTCCGCGATGGAAAATGTCGCTCGTTTCGCCGGTTTCCACCGCATCGCCACGATACATGACGATCGTTCGGTCGGCGACTTCGGCGACGACGCCCATGTCGTGGGTGATGAAGAGGACCGACATGCCCTCCTCTTCCTGCAGGAGCTTGATGAGATCGAGGATCTGGCCCTGGATCGTCACGTCGAGCGCCGTGGTCGGTTCGTCGGCGATCAGCAGTTTCGGCTTGGAGGCGAGCGCCATGGCGATCATCACGCGCTGGCGCATGCCGCCGGAGAACTGGTGCGGATATTCGTCGAACCGCGACGAGGCATTCGGAATGCGCACCTTTTCGAGCAGGCGGATCACTTCCGCCTTCGCATCGGCCTTGCTGATGTCGGTATGGACCGTCAGCGCCTCGGCGATCTGCTTGCCGATCGGGAAGATCGGATTGAGCGAGGTCATCGGTTCCTGGAAGATCATCGCAATGTCGTTGCCGCGAACGCGACGCATGTCCTCTTCCGGCAACGACAGCAGTTCGCGGCCGTTGAGCATCACCTGGCCTTCGATCCGACTGGACGCCGGTGGCAAAAGCCGCATGATCGACAGGGACGTCACGCTTTTGCCGGAACCCGACTCGCCCACGATAGCGACGGTTTCCCGCGGGGCGACATCGAACGAGATGCCGCGGATCACCGTCCTCCAGCCGTCATTGACCCGAAATGAGGTCGTCAGGTTGCGAACCGCAAGGACCGGCGCAGCGGGACGGGAGATGGGCGCGTTTTCTGATGCGAGATACAATGCCGGTTTGTCTCCGATCAGGTTCATGCCTGGTTCCTCGTCTTGGGGTCGATCGCATCGCGCAGCGCATCACCGAGAATGTTCAGCGCGAGAACGGTCAGCAGGATTGCGAGCGACGGGAAGACGACCAGCCACCAAGCGCTCAGGATATTGTCGAAACCCTCGCGGATCATGCCGCCCCAGGTCGCAGTCGGGGGCAGGACGCCGAGACCGATGAAGGCGAGCGAGGCCTCGGTTCGGATCGCCGATGCCATCCACAACGACGCGACGACAACGATGTCTGAAAGAATATTGGGCAGGATATGCACCCGCATGATTCTGAGCGGGGTGAAGCCCAGGGACCTGCCGGCCTCGACGAAATCGCGGCGCTTCATGGCGATCGTCGGTGCCCGTGCGACGCGCGCGAAAGGTGCCGTTTCCGTGATGGCGATCGCGATGATGAGGTTTTCGAAACTCGCGCCCAGCATGGCGGCGATCATCAGCCCAAGAAGAAGGGTCGGAAACGAAAGCATGACATCGACAATCCCCATCACGACCTGATCGAAGACGCCGCCGATGTAGCCGGCTAGCATTCCGAGGGCCGATCCCACGACCATGGCAATCAGCACCGCCAGGAACCCGATGGAAAGTGAAATTCTCGCACCATAAAGCAGGCGTGAAAGGACATCACGGCCATAGCTGTCGGTTCCGAACCAGAAGTCGGACGAAGGAGGGCTTAGGCGATGGAGAATGTTCTGCTTTATCGGATCGTAAGGTGCAATCATCGGTGCGAAGATCGCCAGTAGAACGATCAGGCCCAATAGCCCGATACCGATCCAGGAGAAACGGTTGCGACGCAGCGCCGCAAGCACCGGGTTCGATTGCCGTTCCGGCATGCTCGAGGAAATAGCGAAAACGGTCATGATGCGTAGCTCACTCTGGGGTCTACGAGGGCGTAAATGACGTCGGTTGCGGTATTCACGAGGATCACGAATGTCGCAAACACCACCATCAGGCCCTGCAACAGGGTATAATCGCGGGATTGCAAAGCGCCGAGGATAAGTTTGCCGAGGCCTGGCCGGGTGAACACGATCTCGGTCAGCACCGAATTGCCGATCAGCGTGCCGAAATACAGGCCCACGACCGTCACGATCGGGATCAGCGCGTTGCCCAGCGCATGACGCAGGATCAGTTTCGTCGGCCGCACGCCTTTAGCGCGAGCGGTGCGGATATAGTCTTCGCCCATCACGTCCAGCATCGAGGATCGGGTGACACGCGCGATATAAGCAGTCATGATCAGCCCGAGATTGAGCGCCGGCAGCGCAAGGTTCCGGAGATGGCTGATCGGATCCGTGGAAGCGCGGCTCATCACCGGCAGCCATTGCAGCCAGACCGCAAAGGCGAGAAGCATCAGGATGCCAGACACGAAACCCGGAAATGACAGGCCGATCAGCGACAGGACGCGGCTGACATAATCCGGCCAGCCGTTGCGTCGGACCGCAGCAACGACACCAAGCGGAATGCCGAGGCAGGTGCCGATGAGCATCGCGGCGGCGGCGAGTTCCAGCGTGTAGGGAAGCACCAGCGCCACCTCTTCCAGAACCGTCCGGCCGCTGGTCATCGAGCGGCCGAAATCGCCGCTGAGCATGTCGGTCAGAAATCGCACGTACTGAACGGCGACGGGCTGGTCGAGACCCAGCTGCGCCCGAAGGGTCTGCAGCGTTTCCGCACTCGCCCGATCCCCCAGCATGGCGACCGCGGCATCGCCCGGGACGAGCCGAACCAGGACGAAGACCATGGTCAGCATCGCAAGTACGGTGGGGATCGCCAGGAGCAGTCTCCGGATCACATAACCGATCATGCAGCAGCCCTTTCCTTGGAGAGGCGCTCAACATCGAACGCACCGAGATCATGATGGGTTTGGCCCTCGCAGGCCAGATCGGCCACCACGCAGCCGACCGAGGGAACGAGCTGGAAGCCGTGGCCTGAGAACCCGAAGGCGTGGATGAGGCCCGGTGCCCGGCGGGAAAACCCGATGACGGGAAGATGATCACGGGTCATCGCTTCCATGCCGGCCCATGTCCGCACGATCCGCAGGCCCTTAGTCTTCGGAAACAGACGGACGGCGGCCCCGACCGATGCGGCGAGCGCCACGAAATCCACGGTCGCGGACTGCCGGTCAGCCGCAAGCCTGCCCTGCGATCCACCGCCGATCACCATAGTTCCCTGGGCGGTCTGCTTGAATGACAATTTCTTTCCAAGCGAACTGACGACGGGCTTGACCCGGGTCTGGGTACGCTCCGTCACGACCATCATGGAGGTGCGAATCGACTGATAAACCGGCTCGCCCGCCAGCGCGGCGACCTGATCGGCCCATGCCCCACCGGCATTGACGATTGTGCTGGCCTCGAAGACGCCTCGCGACGTCTGGGCCTGCCATCGGTCGTTGCGCCGCTGCAGCCCGATGACCAGGCATTCCTCATGGATCTCGACGCCGGCCCGCAACGCGGCGTTGCGAAACGCGCAGATCGTCCGGTGAGGGTCGGCAGAACCATCGCCCGGCACCCAGGCACCGCCGAGACAGTGGGAGGAAAGGTCGGGCACCAGTTCTTGCATCTCGTCCGGGCCGATCATGGTCTCATGCATGAAACCCTTCGACTGGAGCGCCCTCACCCTTGCCTCGATCTTGCCCAACGCCGCCTCGTCCTCGGCGACCTGTAACTGTCCGCAGGCGGTAAACCCGCAATCGTCGCCGATCAGCTCGGCCATCTCGTGCCACATCTTGGCCGCCTCGAGGCTGAGCGGCAGTTCGGCGGGGTCCCGTCCCAGCGTGCGCACCCCGGCCGCCGTCGCACCGGAGGCGTGCCGACCGAGAAAATGCCGTTCGACTAAGATGACCGACGCGCCGCGCCTTGCGGACTGAAGGGCGGCCGAGAGCCCGTGCAAACCGCCGCCGATGACCAGGATATCCGCGTTCATCACGCCTCCTCTAGATCGCCGAGGGCGGCGATTTCCCCAAGCGTCACGGGCTTGAGCGGCGGGCGGATGTTAAAGAAGCTGACATCGGCGAGCGGCAGGCCATGCACCTCGGCAATGAGTGCCTGCACCGTATAACCGCATTGCCTTCCTTGGCATGGCCCCATGCCGCAGCGCGTCGCGGCTTTTACGGCATTGGGATCGGGCGCGCTGACCTTTGCGACCGCACGAATCTGCCCGGCGGTCACCTCTTCGCACCGGCAGACAACCACCTCGTCCGCGACCCGCCCCGCTGGCGGCGGATAAAGCGTATCGAGAAACGGCCGCAACGCACGGGCGCGGGAAAGACGCTCGTCCAGCCCCGACTGGTGTCGCAGATCGTCGGCGTCCGGAGAGATTTCAAGATATCTGGCTATTCCGAGACCCGCGATCTCGCCCGACAGCGTCGCCGCAAGCCAGCCGCCGATCCCGCCGGCATCACCGGCCACGAACAGCCCCGGCCGGCTGGTTTCGCCCCAGCGGTCCAATCGCGCCGAGAAATAGTTCTGGGCAGGATTCCAGACGTGAACACAGCCGAGCGCCATCGTCTCATGAATGCGCGGCACCACGCCTTCATGTACGAGCAATACATCCGCCCTGACCTGGCGCTGCTCGTTGCCGGCCCGCCACTGGAGATGCTGGAGACTTCCCTCGCCTTCGGCGTGCAGGTCGCTGAAGCCGCGGACTATCCGGCCGCTGCGCTTGAGATCCCAAAGCCAGCGAGCCCCTTTGAGCAAGCCCGGAATATCGCGCCATGCGCCAGGAAGTCTGCTCAAGGCTGCCAGTCCTGGCCGTTTTGACGTGTCGAGGAAGCCGGCGATCCGCCCTTCAAGGCCGAGAAGCTGGGTTGCGTAGAGCAGCGGAAGCGGTCCGGCGCCAGCGATCCACACTTCGCCTTCCGGCAACATGCCGCCGGATTTCAGAAGGATCTGTGCGGCCCCGACCGTCATGACGCCCGGAAGCGTCCAGCCCGGAAACGGCACCGGCCTCTCCTGTGCACCGTTCGCCAGAAGCACCGCGCGTGCCTTGATGCGGCGCGCCTTTCCCTCCGATGTCAGGAAGAGGTTCCATCCTTCTTCGATTTGCCAGACCTGAGTCGCCGGCAGATACTCGGCGCCGCTGGCTCGGAAGGCTTCGACAAGAGCGGCGCCTTTCTGGTAGTCGGCTCCCAGTGCCGCCGAAACCGGTCCGCCATTGCGCTCGACTCCGCGCCAGATTTGACCTCCGGGTGCGGCCTGCTCGTCAACCACCGCAACGACAATACCTGCCTTCCGCAACTGGATTGCAGCCGACATGCCGGCCGGCCCGGCGCCGATCACCACGACATCATAAGTCATTTGGAAATCTCCCGTGGGCCGTGCTGGCTCTCGATCCGCATTCCCGGCGCCACGGGTACCAGACATCCCTGCGTCGAGGCCGTGCCGTCGACGATCACCAGACATTCGAAACAGACACCCATTTGGCAATAGGGCAGACGCGGCTCGCCGCTGACGGTCGACCGCCTTTCCGCTCCCGGCGCGCGCAAAAGCACGCTGGCGACCGTCTCACCATTCCAGGCGGCGATTTCCGCCCCATTGACGAAGACGGTCATGTCCGACGCCTTGCCGGGTTTGTCATGCACATTTTTGAACATTGAATCTTCCGTTGGAAAAGGGCGCCAGGTCGTCAGGTAGACGTCCGTTGGCGACAGTCGGCGCGATGACGTCGGCATGGGCCGCGGCAAGGGTCACGCCTGAGTGGCAAGCCACTGCGAAAAGACCGGGATGATCGCTCGATTCGGCATAGATCGGTGTCTTGTCGAGCGGCAGCACTCGCAATCCCGCCCATTGCCTGACCAGTCGGGCGGATCCGAGCGCCGGGATAATCCGTGTTGCTCTTTGCGCCAGCTTGGTTGCGGATGCCGCGGTCACGGCGATGTCCGCGATCTTCTCGTTCGTCGCACCGATCATCACCGTCCCGTCGGCGCTCTGCCTGAGGCCACTTGCGGGAAACGGCAGGATGGGTGCGACGCGTTCCGTAACAAGGATTTGCCCACGCTCCGACTTCAAGGGTATGGCAAGTCCGAGTGGCTCGGTCAGCCCCGGCGTCGCGAGGCCCGCCGCAACGACGACACGCGGCGCCTGCAGCGTTCCGTCGGAGACGGAAACGCGAAAACCGCCGGAAACTGGCACGATCCTGTCGACCGGGTTGCGGAACAGGATTTTTCCTCCCAGAGCCACGATCGCCCGGTGCAATGCTGCCAGCAGCTGCAGCGGGTTTACGTGTCCGTCGAGCCTGCAATAGCTCGCCCCGACGACATCCGGGCCGAGGGTCACCGCCGGAAGCATGCGCTCAAGCTGCACGCGCGGGACCATTTCCGTATCGGCCTGGGCTACCTGATTGTGCGTACGCTCGTTGACGGCCTGGCGACTGGCGTATTCCGTCTCGCTCAAACAGTAGACGAGACCACCCGGCCGCGCGTAATCGACGCGGCTGGCCGAAATGTCCGAAAGCTCGTTCAGGAAGCTCGGCCAGAGATCCGAGCTTTGCCTGGTCAGGGCACTATAGGCGGGCGCATCGGCCCCCTTGCCTTGCACCCAGACCAGGCCGAAATTCGCCCGCGCCGCGCGCAGGTCACGATCGGCGCCGTCGAGAACGACGACGCTCCGACCCTTTCGTGCGAGGCCATAGGCCAAAGCCGCACCGACCACGCCGGCTCCGATAACTAGGACGTCACAATCCACTTGGGTTCTCCCTACTTGTTGTCACAATCTTGTTAGAAGGGTAGAAAGTCAAAGTCGATTATTTTGCCACGGTATTCATAGAGGTTATAGTGATGAGAAATCCGAGCCTGAGGCAGCTCGAGGCGCTGATGGCCGTCGTCGAGGCGGGGACTGTCAGTCGGGCTTCCGAGATATTGCGCATTTCCCAGCCTGCCGCGAGCAAGCTCATCCAGGATCTGGAGGCCGATACAGGGCTGCAATTGTTCGAACGCGACAGCGGCCGGCTGGTGCCGACGGGCCGCGGAATGCGGCTCTACGAGGAAGTCGAGCGCATCTTTGGCGGCGTCAATCAATTAGCACGTGCCGTTGAAGCCATCCGGCGCGAAGAGCATGGCCAACTATTCATCGGCACCATGCCGGCCCTGTCGGGCCCTTTCATTACACGGGTGCTGAAGCTCTTCCGGGTCCGCCATCCCGACGTCTTCGTGTCGGTGGAGGCCAGAAGTTCGCAATACCTGACCGAAGCGGTGCTGCTGCGACGGCTCGACGTGGTTTTGGTCATCAGCGGGCTGGAACACCCGTCGGTCGTCGCGGAAGCCGTGAAGAACCCTCCGGCGGTCGCCATCCTGCCTAGAGGGCATCGTCTTTGCGAGAAGGAGGAGCTGACGCCGCTCGACCTTGCGGAAGAGCCTTTTATCGCTTTCGGGCCGACCAGCATGATGCGCCGGAAGGTCGATGCGGCTTTCAACGACTGCGGACTTCGTCCCCGGATCGTCATCGAGGCCACCACGGCTCCGAACGTGGCCGAATTCGTCGCCGCCGGGCTGGGCATAACCATCGGCGACCCTCTCTCCATGGAGATCATCGCGGATCGCGTGGCCGTTCGCCGGTTCAAACCGGAACTGGCTTTCGAATATGATATCGTCCGGCCAGTCCGCGCCCGCCACAGCAGTCTTGTCGCGGATTTTGTCGAAGCCGTCCATGCTGCGGCATCGACTACGACGATATCGCCATGAACGAAAAATGCCCCGCCTGAGACGAGCCGCTGTCAGGCGGGCACTCAGGTCGAGGCAAGGCTTGGGAATTTGGTCGCTTTAGCGTTTCAACACGGTCTTTTCGGTGATCGGCGGAGCGAGATTGAGGGAACCTTTCAGTTCATAACCGTAATCCAGGGCTTTGCTGCGAACCCAGACCTGCATCAGGCTGAACAGCGGAACCGCGCAGACCTGCTCGAAGATTTTCTTCTGCGCGGACGACCAAAGCTTCAGCCGCTCAACATCCGAGCTTGCCCGCCTTGCGGCGGTAATATCGGCGTCGGCCGCATTGCAGTGCGAGAAATTCGTGGATGCCGTCGGCTTACCGACGGCGGCATCCGAGTGGTAGAACTGGCTCAAATAACTGTCGGCAACGGGATAACGGGCGGCTCCGTAGAAAATGACATCGCCAAGATCCTTGCGGATCTGTTCCTGATAGGTCGGGTGATCGACGACTTTCATCTGCAAGTCGATCCCTGCCTCTGCGAGCTGCGCCTGGATAACCTCCATGATGGGAAGCTGCGACGAGTTCGACGAGACGACCGCCGAAAGCTTCACACCCTTGGCAAAACCCGCTTCCGCGAGCAGCTTCTTCGATGCGGCCGGGTCGAATTTATAGGTCCAGCTACAGTCTTCCCCAACGTAGCCGGACGGAACGACCGAGCAGCCCTTCGGCCCGACGCCGGCCCCTACGAACTGGACGATCTGGTCGATATTGATGGCTTGCGCCACGGCCTGGCGGACTTTGAGATTGTCCAGGGGCGGATGGGTCATGTTGAGAAAGACGGTACGGTATTCACCCGGCGCGAAGATATCGACGACCGCACCGCTCCATGCCTTCGCCTGGTCGACCCATCGCTGCTCCCGCTTGCCGTAGATAAGATCCAGTTCGCCGGAGCGGAACGCCAGTTCCCGGCTGGAGTCGGTCGGGATGAGGTCGAAGCGGATGCCGTCCAGTTTGGGAGCGCCGCGGAAATAGCCGGGGAAAGCCTTCAGGTTGACCGCCTGCTGGGTGACGGCACTATCGAACATGAACGGACCGGTGCCGACCGGCCGGCTCTTGAAATCCGCTCCGAGCTTCTCGAAGGCTTTCTTGCTGATGATGTTGCCGCCATGATAGTTGGCGATCAGCCCGAGAAAGCCCGGAACTGGTTCGTTCAACGTAATCCTGACGGTTGTCGGATCGACGGTCTCGATCGACTTCACGCCTGCAAAATCGCTGGAGAAAGACGAGGTTTTCGGATCCTTGGCCCGCATCAGGGAAAAGACGACGTCTTCAGAGCTCAGCGTCCCGTAGTCCCCATGGAACTTGACGTTGGGCCGCAGTTTGAATGTCCAGACCAGCCCATCCTGCGAAGAAGTCCAGCTTTCGGCCAGATCAGGCTCGATCGACGCCGGATCCGCGCTTCCCGGCGGGAAACGCACAAGCCCGTTGAACAGCCAGGACACGAGCGTGACATCCGCGGTTGCCGTTGCGCGCGCGGGATCAAGGGTCGATATATCAGGAGCGTTCATGCCGACTTTCAGGGTCTCGGCCATTGCAAGCCGGGGCGCCATAACCATGGCTGCCAGCGAGATTGCAAATGCGGTTACGGCTCTGGTTTTATTCTTTTGGTTCATGTTCACCTCCTTATTATGCGCGAATACGGCCACGTTTGCGTATAAGTGTCAAAGTCGCTATCTTTGGAATGGTATTCAAACAGGTTATACCAATCGTACTGCGGCTGAATTTGACGGGTGCTGATCCCAGGCCTTTTCGTTTCACGCGGCGCCGAGAGAGCGGGCTCCGACCACACGTCAGCGCCATATTCGGCAGTACACACAGGCTGTCCAGGTCACCGTTGACACGTGTTGATGGCTTGGAAGAACTATCCCGATGTTACATTCAAAAATCGGCGTGGTGGCGCGGATCTCGACGTCCGCATTGACGTATTCTGGAAATGAGGTTGTCGATTTACGGATTTGCAACGTAGCGGTATTGGCCCGGCCAGATTGCCGCCGAGTCGGCCGTATCAAGAACTCAATAGACCTGAAACCGTAGATCGCAAAGTGTCGTAGAGATCGGCTGGGACGTGATCTGCCGCAATTCGGACATCGCCATCGAGAAGAAACTCAGCGGCATTCTGCAAGTCATCGGCGGCAAGCCGCAGGAACTTGGCTTCGACGCCGGCGCCATCGAGACCGCCCGTAGCGAGGTCAAATCCCCTGCTCACGGCAACCGCTGCGTTCTGCATTTTGCCTCTGACGGTCCGGATAGAAAGACCGGGTTGCTCCGCATGGTCGAAGCGGAAAGCAAATGCGTCAAAATTGGCGGCAATCTCTGTCTCCCATCGCGGTCCAGGCTCTACACGATCAATCAGCATGGAGAACAAGGCCGGCAGGCTGAAAGCGATATCTGCCGTGCCGACAAGTACGGACGAGCAGAATTTCTCGACCTCCTCGGGGCCATAAACGATGACCTCCTCAACCCGATCGTCAGGCTCGACGATTTCGAGGAGGTCGCAGAGCGACTTCAGATATTGCTGGGTGTGCCAGCAACCCGGAAAGCGTTTGAACCCCGCCCGAAGGACAGCCGGTTTCGTGGCTAGAGGTTGCGGATCAGGGATCCAGCGATCGGACCCCGCCATCCGCCACATTCCGTTTTCTCCATCTAGCACGTTCGTCACGCCGGTTTGTCCCGCCTCCGCCAGATTGGCGGAGAGAACTGCACCCATGGCGATCCAGCCCATGTTGTTCTTCATGGCCGGAACCGGCCGGTCATACCATTTGGCGGTATATGGCAGGATCGTATGGGCTGTCGCCACTCCGATCACCCGTTCGATCATCTCGGCGTGGGCGTTCCGGGCGATCAATATGCCGATCGCAGATGCGAGCGTATCCCATATGCCGACTGACCGGACATTCACTGCGTGTTGGGGAGAGGGCAATGCAGCCGAGCAAAGGAAGGCGTGAGCCTCATACCCGCCGGCGATGCCCCTCAAGACCCTGTCTGAGGGCAAGTTCTCTTCGGCTGCGATGGCCAGCACCGCTCCGACGATCGGCGCACCGGGATGCCCGATCAGGGTGTCGTCGTAATCGAGCGCATTGCTGGCCTGCCCATAGACATAGGCGGCGCCGGCTGCACTCGATACATGCGCAAAGCTTTTTCTGAAGCCGATGAGAGACTGCTGAAAATGGTGCAGACTGAGACCCGCCGAAAAGCAGGCGAGACTGTCAAGAAGGCATAGTTTCGTGCGCGCCAGCACTTCGCTATCCCAGTTGCCGTCACGATAACGCCCAAGGTGAGAGATCAGTATCGATGGCGCGCTGCCTGGATGAGACATTCGACGATTCCTACCGGTCAAGAAGGCGGATCGCGTTAGCGCTGATGGAAACGGTGATCGGCTGCCCGGCCTTGAGCGTGCCGCTACGGTTCGATCTGACCAGCGCCTTGATCGTTATGCCCGGATCGATGGAGACCCAGAGATCTAGATGCGCGCCCAGATTGACGATCTTCGCGATCGTGCCGTCGAAAACGTTCTCATTCGGCATCGGCTGGGTTCCACTATCGATCACCCTGACGTTCTCTGGCCGGATGCAGCAGAATTTCGCGTTTGCTCGCGTCGAGGCATCACCTTCCACCCGAAGCGACAGGGGAGTTCCACCAATGGAGATCTCCCGGCAATCGCCGCCTGCCTGCTTGACCGCAACCGGCAGGATGTTCGACTTGCCGATGAAATCCGCCACAAAGCTTGTGGTCGGGCTGTTGTAGATAGCCTCCGGCCTTCCCTGCTGGGCGATCACGCCGCCGGCCATGACCACGACCCTGTCCGACATCGCCATGGCCTCCTCCTGATCATGGGTGACATAAACGAAGGTCATTCCGAGCTTTTCCTGAATTTCCTTGAGCTCGACGCGCATCGCCTCACGAAGCTTGAGGTCGAGGTTGGAAAGGGGCTCGTCCAGCAGCAGTACGGAAGGTTTGGGAGCGATGGCTCGGGCAAGCGCGGTGCGCTGCTGCTGTCCGCCGGACAATTCCTTCGGATATCGAGCATCGAGGCCCTCGAGATGGACGCTCTTCAGTGCAGCCTTCACCGCCTTATCGATTTCGGCACGCGGTGCGCCTTTCATCCTCAGCCCGAAACCGACATTCTCGGCAACGGTCATATGCGGAAAGAGGGCGTAGTTCTGAAACACCAGGCCGATGTTCCGCTTTTCCGGCGGTGTTTTCGTCTGGCTTTTCCCACGTATCCGGATTTCGCCGGAAGTCGGCTCCTGAAAACCGGCGATCATGTTCAGCGTGGTGGTCTTGCCGCAACCGGAGGGGCCGAGCAGGCTGACGAATTCGCCCTTCGGAACCGAGAGGCTGACGTCATTCACCGCCCGAAAGTCTCCAAAGGTCTTGCACACGGAAACGAGTTCGATGTCGATGTCGCTCATTTACTGCCACCATGAATTTGTGCGGAAAAACCGCCGAGTTTTTCGAACAGGAATATCGTCGCAAGAATGAAGATCAGCGACGCAACATTCACCGCCGCCAGGACGGGATCGAGGCTGTATTCCATGTAGTTGATGACCGTTATCGGCAGCGTCGTCTGGCCGGGCCGCACGAGGAAGACCGAAAGCGGGATGTTGTTGAAGGAGATGATGAACGCGAAGATCATGCCCGAGAACACGCCCGGCTTCACCAGGGGAAAGAGAATGTGCCTGATCCTCTGCCACTTGCTGGCGCCAAGGATCTGCGCCGCGCGATCGAGATTCCGGTCGAAATTGTAGATCGACGTAGCGATCATGCGGGCTGCAAACGGCAGCGTCAGGACGATATGCGCGGCGATCAATCCCGGCGTTCCGAGCAGCATGTAGAAACCCGCCGACGACAGAAAGAGAACGATCGCGACACCTTTGACGATCTGTGGGACTGCCAGCGGCGACAGCAAAAACGTCATGATCGCAGCGCTGCCGGGGCATTTCTCGTAGGCGATCGCATAGGCCGCAAGCGCGCCAAGTACGCCGCTCAGGAGAGATACGACCAGAGCGATCTTCAGGCTCAACAGGAAGGGGTTCAGCCATTTGTTCGCCCACAGGGCGCCATACCATTTCAAGGTCCAGTCCGAAGGCGCGAAGGTGACGGCCGAGGACGGGCTCAGCGATGCGGCAACGACAACAAGCAGCGGCAGCGTGATGAACAGGAGGATCAGGATCAGCGAAAGCCAATAGAGGCCGGATAAAGCTCGATTCATTGTCCGCCTCCCTAAACGTTCAGCTTCTTGTGAAGCCGTGCTTCGCTGCGCGTGCCAACGAACGAAAAGACCAGCATTAGCACTAGGAGAACAAGCGCCATCACCGCAGCCATGGGCCAGTTGGTATAGAACATGATCTGTTCGTAGATCATCGTCGCCAGCACCTTAAAGCGGGCTCCGCCGAGCAGTGCCGGTGTCGCATAGGCGCTTGCCGCCATCGTGAATGAAATCAGCAGCGAGCTCACGATCCCCGGCACCGAAAGCGGCAATACGATATGCCTGAGGACGGACAGGCGTGACGCGCCAAGGATCTGGGCTGCCTTTTCGAGGTTGGGATCGATGCCCTGGATGCTTGTCAGGATGGCAAGGATTCCGAATGGAAGAACGACATGCGTCAGACCGACCACGACCCCGAAAAGGTTCTTCGCAAGCGGCAGCGGGTATGACACAAAGCCTGACCAGATCAGCGCGTCATTGATGAAGCCGCGGTCTTCCAGGATGATCAGCCAACCGTAGGTCCGCAAAACGACGCCGGCGAGTTCCGGCGCGATCGCCAGAGCGAAGACGACAGCGCGCCAGCGGGAGGTCGACCGCGCCAGAAAATAGCCGACCGGATAGGCCATCACCGTGACGCATATCGCGACCAGCCCGGACATCACCAGCGTCCGAATAAGACCGGCTATCATCAGGTTGTCGGTGAAGAACTTTTCGTAGCTGACGAGGCTCCACGCAGCCGTCTTGGGATCCTGAAAGCTGATGCCGATCATCATGCCGATCGGTATTGTGAAGAAGATCACAAGGACGGTGAGAGGCGGTACAAGCGGAATATATCCGCCGAGTGACGATCTGCGGCTTCCTGGCGCCGCAGGCATTTCCGTTGCAACAGCCGACATCGTGCGCGCTCTCAATTGGCTGCGTGAACGACGTCTCGCTCCCAGCGGTCGCCCCACTCGGGCAGTTTGGCCGCGGTGATGGACAGGTCGGGCAACAGCAGCTTCTTCAGATCGTCTTCGGTGGTGATCTGCCTGGCGCGGACGCTGTCCGGAACCTCGATGTCGGGGCGGGCGCTGCCGACCTTGTATCCGGTGACCCAGGCTTCCTGGCTGGACTTCTCCAGGAAGAAGTCGACGAACTTCATGGCCGCCGCCTTGTTTTCCGCGCCGGTCGGTACGTTCAAGGTGGCGATCAGCGGTATGGTTCCTTCCCTGGGACGCGTATAGTCAACGGGAAGTCCGCTATCCATCAGGAGCTGAGCGCGGCCGTTCCAGAAGGGCATCGCCCACACTTGGCCGTCTTTTATGTAGGTTTCCATCACCGCCGACGATTGCTCGAAACCGAGCGTCTGCTTGGCCAGCTTCCCCATCGCCGTGAAGCCTGGAGCGACGTTTTCGAGGAGATCGCCGCCGTTCATGGCAGACAGGGCCTGAACGAGATTCGCGGCCATGATGTTCTGGAACGTCGGCAGGATGACCTTGCCTTTGAGCTCCGGCTGGAACAGCAGCGACCACGAGGTCGGCGCGGATTTGATCTTGTCCGTCCGCCATATCAGGGACATGTACTGAAGCTCGTGAACCGCGCCGCATTCGCCGGCGATCTTGTTGATCGCGGGGCTCAGCTTCGCGAGGTTTGGCACAGTTTTCACGGTGAATTTTTCCAATAGGCCTTCGCGGCAGCCGTCGAGCGACTGTGACGCCGTCATGACGACGACGTCGAAACCGGGCCGGCCTCTGGTGGCCTTGATCTTCGCGTAATCCTGCGACGCCGAGCCGACTGAGTCATAAATGACGGAAATACCTGTCTTTTTCTGGAACGGCTCGATAATGCGCGCCATGATGATCTGCTCGTACGGGCCGCCATAACTGTTGACGACCAGCTGCTCGGCATGCGCGACGGATGCCGCTCCGGCGGCGAAAACAACGGATGCGAAAAGGTGTTTTGTGATCGGCATGATGTACTCCCTTTATGTTTGTTCCCAATGTGAATGCTTGCTCGTTCACATGCCGTGCGTCCAATAGGAATTGAGTTCTATTTATTATCGATGCAAATCAATTCGGGCGCATCTAGTGCATCTTATGGTCTCTCCGTAACCATATTACCGAGGACGGGCCTTATCAGCGAGCAAGCGGCGCAATTCTCAAGTATTTGCCAATGGCAGCTCGGTTCAGAGAATCCTTTCAGTTTATCCATGGCCGGCGAGCGCCTCATTGCGGCAGCAGAATGCTGGTGTGCAGCCATCGACTTTTGGCCAAGGCAGGTCGATGTCGCTCACGCTTCCCGAGTTCTCTATTGGTCCATTATCGAGTGGCCTTCCGCGACAGATTGATTGGAAACTGAAATCAATGCTCGCGAATCCTTACTTCTCTGCGTGAAGGCTCTCGCTGTACCGTCGTGTCGATGCGACTGCCGGATCTTAGACCAGGTTCGAAACATCGCAGCCAACACGATGAATTCACATGCCCTGGGCATCTCCCCGGGCTTTCTAAACTGAAGAGAACGCGAAATATGCTTCGGATAGGCGTCGATATTGGCGGCACATTCACTGATTTCTGCGGTTGGCGCGAAGGCGAACACGAGATTATCAGCCTCAAGGTGCCCTCCACCCCCCCTGCATTTGAGAACGGCTTCCGCCGGGGGTTCGAAAACCTGCTTGAACTCCTGTCACCAAAGACCGGAGAGGCTGCTCTCGTCATGCATGGGACGACCGTCAGCACCAACGCCGTGATCGAGCGCAAGGGGCCAAAGATCGCTTTCTTCGTTACGAAAGGCTATCGAGACCTGCTCGAACTGCAGCGGATGGGCGTCCGTAACCCTCTCAATATTTTCGAGAATCGCACACGGCCGCTGATCGCACGCTCTATGGTCTTCGAAGTCGAGGAAAGGCTCGTGCGGGGCGGTGTCGTCGAAACCCCCATTGATGAAGCCGCAGTCGAGGCTTCGGTTCGCCGGGCCTGCGCCGCCGGCGCGGCCGGATACGCCGTCGCCCTTCTGCACAGCTACGCCGATCCGCGACATGAGCAAGCGGTGGAGCGGGTCATCAGGAGAGTGGTCGGTGACGATGCGGAAGTCAGCCTCTCAAGCGAAATCTGGCCCAGGATCGGCGAGTACGAACGAGCGACCGTCAGCGTGCTCAATGCCTTCGTGCGACAGCGCATGAACGAATATATCGGGGCGGTCGAGAGCTATGTGGCTGAACGACTGCCGGGATCCCAGCTTTTCGTAACCCGTTCGAACGGCGGAGCGATGGCTGCCGCGGAGGCCAGGATCTTCCCCGTCCACACGCTTCTTTCAGGCCCCGCCTCGGGCGTCACGGCGGTGCAATATCTCGGTCGGTCGCTCGGCGAGCGAAACATCCTCACGGTGGATATGGGCGGCACCAGTACCGACATCTCCCTCGTGCGAGACGGCGAAGCCCTCACATCGACAGCTGCCGAGGTGGGCGATTTTCCCGTCGTGATGCCGGTGACGGGGATCGAAGCGATCGGAGCCGGCGGCGGCTCGATTGCGACGATCGACGGCGGCGTGTTGCGGATCGGCCCTCAGAGCGCCGGTTCCTATCCTGGCCCTGCATGCTTCAGCCGAGGTGGCACGGCGCCGACCCTGACGGACGCCTATCTGCTGGCCGGCTATCTGCCCGAAGCGCTGCTGGGCGGCGAGATGAAACTCGATATAACCGCCGCCGAACGCGCTATGGCGCCGATCGGCGAAGCGCTGGGCACCGACACGTTGAGCGCGGCGGAAATGTGCGTCACCGTTGCGAGTTCGAACATGGTTGCGGGCGTGCTTCCCTATCTGGCCCGCCAAGGCGTCGATCCTGAAGAACTCACCCTGCTCGTCTACGGTGGTGCGGGTGCGCTTCAGGGACCACTGCTCGCAGCCGAGATCGGCGTCAACCGCGTTTTGGTACCGAGCACCCCTTCGGTTTTCTGCGCGCTTGGAGGACTTGTTTCGGAACTGAGCAACGACACGCTCGAAACGGTGCACGGCGTCGATCTCGACGGTCCGACCATCGCAAGCAAGTTCTCGGTTCTCAAGGAGAAGGCAGCCGAGTGGCTTTCGCGTCAGGCAGCCTCGGATCGCCTTGTGGCGGAGAAATTCGAATACTGGGCCGAGATGCGTTATCTCGGTCAATCATTCCAGATCGATGTCCGCCTGCCCGACAGTGCCGTCGACAGCGGCGATATCGCAGCCATGCACGAGGCTTTTCATAAGGAGCACGAAAGGATCTACAGCCACGCCGATCCGTCTGCAGCCGTCGAATTCGTCGATCTGAGAATGCGGGTCCGCGGCGCCCTGTCCATCCCCGAACCATCATCTCCCAGGACATCGACCGGCGGCGACGCGCTGAAGGCCATGCGACCGATGCGCTTCCAGGGCGAGGTTTTTCCGAAAGTTTGCGTCTATGACCGGGGCCGCCTCGGCTTAAACGAGGAGGTGCGGGGCCCCGCCGTGATCGAGCAGCCAGAAGCCACAATCGTCGTACCGCCAGGTTTTGCCGCCCGCGTCGGCGCCTATGGCGCAATTTTCATGAGCCGGAGCTGATCGATGGACGCTGTAAGAACCGCTATTATGAGCAACCGCTTCAATGCGATCGTCGAAGAGGCTTCGGCTGCCGTCTATCGCACGGCGCATACGACCTTCGTGAAACTGGTTCAGGATTATCAATGCGCACTAGCGACCGCTGACGGCGACATGTTCGCTTACCCGATGATGTCGGGCGTCAACGTCTTCATCGGTTCGCCCATGCGCCCGACGCTCGACGCCATCGGGCGCGAGAACCTGAAGCCCGGCGACATCATCATCACCAACGATCCCTTCGCCACGGATGGTCTCGTGACGCATCTGATGGATATCACCCTGCTCTACCCGATCTTCCGCGACGGCAAGCTGATCGCCGTGGCCTGGGCATTCGTGCATGCATCCGATATCGGCGGGGCGGTGCCTGGAAGCATTTCGCCGGCCTTCACGGAAGTGTTCCAGGAAGGACTGCGCCTAAGGCCGGTCAAGCTATACGAAAACGGCGTCCTCAACGGCGCCATCAAATCCATCCTGGAAGACAATAGCCGGATCCCCGGCGAATTGTGGGGGGACATGCAGGCCATGATTTCCGGCCTGAAGAGCCTGGATCGGCGCATCAACGAACTGTGCGACCGCTATGGCCCCGCGGCCGTCGAGGAAGGCATGCATGACGTGATCGGTTATGCCGAAGCGAAGGCCCGCGCCGTCATCGAGACGATCCCCGACGGCGTCTACAGTTTCTCGGATTATCTGGAAGGCATCAACCAGGGCCAGCTTGCCTATTTCAGCGTGACGATCACGGTCAGCGGCGGTGAGATCGAGGTGGATTTCTCGGGCACCGACCCCCAGCTTTCTGCAGCCTACAATCTGGTCACCGGCGCCACGACCCATCCTTACGTGGTGATGTGCCTCATCACCTTCATCCTAACGATGGACCCGCTGACCCCGCGCAATTCCGGGATTCTGCGAGCGATCCGTGCGCACGCGCCGCGCGGAACGGTCCTGAACGCGGTATTTCCTGCCTCCGGCGGGTCGCGTGCGGCCTCCGCCACCCGCGCCTATGACATCATCATGGGTTGCCTGGCCCAGGCACTGCCCGACGGCCTGGGTGCAGCCGGCGCGGGCATGGCGGGCGTCATCGTCGTCTCCGCTCCCGATCCGAGGACCGGCCGCGACCGGGTCAACGTCATCAACACCATTCACGGCGGCGGCGGCGGTCGTCGCGGCAGCGATGGCGTGGATGGCACCGAAGTACGATACGCGCAACGCATGGTGCCGGTGGAAGTGATTGAGGTCGAAACGCCCATCATCATGAGGACGATACGCAGCGTTCCCGACAGCCGCCGGGCGGGCAAGTTCTCAAGCGGCGCGGCTCTGGAAATGGAGATCGAGAACACCGCGAACCGCGCGGTCATGACCGTCAGAAACATGAATCGCTTCGTCTTTGCGCCCTGGGGTTTCCGTGGCGGCGAAAAAGGGCTGCTTGGCCAGACGCTAGTCAACCCGGGTCGCCCGGATGAGCGCTCGATCGGCAAGATCTCGGTCCTGGAAATGGGACAAGGCGATGTCGTGCGCATCACCAGCCCGACCGGCGGCGGTTTTGGCAACCCGCTCGAGCGCGAAATCAAGGCGATCGCTGCCGATATCGAAAACGGAATGCTCTCGCGTGAGCGCGCAGCAGAAGCCTATGCCGTCATATTCGATGCCGGTGGCGACATTGATGCGTCCGCGACATTCGCAGAGAGAGAAAGGAGAAGCGAGCATGAGCTTGCGGACTTCAATTTCTGCGACGAACGTAAACGGCATGATCACGTCTGGCCTCTACCGATACGCCGACAGCTCGCGTGCCTCGCACTCACGTTCGAACAGCGAATTCGCAGCCAACTCGTCGCCAACGTCCATAGCCAGCTCTTGAACGAAGGTAGCCCTGTCGAGCAGAGCCGGCTCAAGGAAGTCGTCGATAGCGAGGCGATGCGACTGTCGGGAAAACTGAAGCGCGCGTCCTGATCGAACGCGCTGCATCCCGTCGCATCCACTTGAGGCGCATCGGTTGCGCCTCTTTTTTCTGCATAACTCCCGGTTTTGTCCGGTCCCGATCCAGGCTGGCGATCTGCAGTTTCCTGGAGAATGCCAGGCCTGACATTGCCAGACGGGATTTTGCTTTCAATCCGGATCGTGATACGCCTGCTGCGATACGTGATGAGCAGCACTCTTCGACAAAAGAGGTCCTCCCACACGATCTACCTGTGGTGTGGATTAAATCTCCAGGAGGATGGCGTACTCGTCCGATGGCCCCGTCAATGGAACTGTCAAGCATCCGCTGCTTTATCGCCCTGGCCGAGGAACTGCATTTTGGAAGGGCGGCCAAGCGCCTGAACATGACGCAGCCGACACTCAGTCAGCAGATACGCAAAATCGAATCCAGTTTTGGCGTGGCGCTGTTCAATCGATCCACCCGGAGCGTGGAAATGACGGCCTCGGGCGAGGCTTTTCTACCCCTTGCGCGTGAGGCTCTTGCAAAACTTGAAGAAGCGGTCCTCGTTTCAAAACTGGCTGCCGGGGGGATGACGCCCGGCGGCGAGCAGCTCAGGATCGGCGCCATCGATCCTGCAGTGCATCGGATTCTGCCCCTCATCCTGCGGCGTTTTCGAAATCGGTTTCCTGACACGCGGCTCGACGTGCGAACGTTCGATTCCTCCGAGATATTGCGGGCGCTGGAGAGAGGAGAATATGACGTCGGCATCATGCGCCCACCGGTTAATGTCAACCTCATTCGCTTTCGGCCCCTGGTCGCGGATCGTTTTGTGGCGGTCATCCCGAGACAGTCTCCGCTCGCGGGTCGTGGCACCCTGCATATGAGAGATTTCATCGGCCATCATGTGTTCACGCTCGATCGTTTCGAACTGTCGAGCTTCAAAGCCGTGCGCGACCAGGTGGTCGAGAGCGGGATATCCGCCGATCAAGGCATCAAGGTTTCTAACACCACGGCCGCGCTCGCCCTCGCATCTGCCGGCTTGGGCATCACTTTCCTGCCGGAGTGGATCTCCAGCATCGTCGGCAAGGACGTAGTGCTTCGACGGGTAGAAGATCTGACGGAAGAGATCTCCATCGGCATCGCCTGGCGCGGGGACAACCCCATTCCGGGGATCCTGCCATTCGTCGAATACGCGGAACTGGTCTCCCGGCACGCGTGAGACGGTTTGATCTACAAGTGCGTCGAGCCGTCCCCCTACCCCGATCACCTCTCTTTGGCTCAAGCGAAAGCTCGCCGTTGCAATGAGATGAGCGTGGCCTCTCCGTCTTGAGATCCCGTCAGGGGTGAGTAGCGGCCTGCACCGTGGCAGAGTGAGGTCGCTAGAAAACTCTCTGGAGGCCAATCATGCCGATAGCAGCAGACCAAATCCAAGCACAGACCACTACCCCCGTCGAATTTGGCGCAATATTCGTCTCTTTGGAATTGAGCAAATCGACGTGGCTCGTAACGGCGCTGTCGCCGGGCAGCGAAAAGATGTCTCGTCATACTGTCACTGGATGCGATACCGCGGACCTGTCTTCGTGTTCTGCAGCACTTCGCCAGAAAACCCAACGGCGAAAGAACAGACTTCACCCATTGATGGTGATCCAGGAGGCCGGACTGGACGGCTTCCGGCTAGGATGAGTCCTCTGCAATGAAGCATGGATAGAGAGCCATACTGTAGAGGAGAGGTCGTGTTCGAGAACTTCAACGCCGCGATCGGCGAAATCAGCTTCACCGGCGTCAGCGCCCATCCCATGTCCGCCAATGGCGGCCGGCGACCCTGCAATCAAGGGCGAGCCGCCCCGTGTCGTTCATGGCTGAGGTGCCGCGAAAAAATCAAAGCCATCCGGTTGGTGATGATCCTCCCATCCTCACCCAAATTGTTTAATCGCCCTTTCAGTTGCAAACTCCTTCCAAGAGATGCGGCCTGTCTTTGCAAATTCCAGCAAGGCTCCCGACATCTCATAGGCGAGCCGCACGGCATCCGGCTTGCCGCCGGCTAGTGGCACACGCTCGGCTTCGACATTCCCAAACACGAACGGCTCATCGAATCCATGCGAGGAGCCCAGCCGACCGCCCTCGAAATCTGGCACCCAGGCGAACTCGTAAGCAAACGCCCGTCCTCCTGCATTGGCATGCGTTGAAGCGGTTCGTTGCGCGGCATCCCGATAGATCGTCGCCGAAAGAAACCGTTCTTCGAGTTCGGCAAGCCCGGCCTGCGGATAGGCCTTTTCCAGCTCCGCCAGCACTGCTTCAGAACGATCGGGGAAAAAGCGCGCAACCGTCGAGAGGACCCGCGCGCGGTCCTGTGGCGCCTGCATGATGCCGAAGGCATACCACATGCGCGCCTCGTCACGGGTCCAACCGACCACCATCTGCTTGTCGCGGTAGGCTCCGGAGGCAAGCCCCTCGAGCGGATGGCGCTTCAGGCTCGTGCCGTCCAGCACGATGCCCATCGTGCGACCGCCGGGAGAATTGCGTTCGCCGAGATCAGTGGCGATGATCCTTTCCTGCACGGCAAGAATGGTTTCGACAGGAAGGTTCTCCAGCGCCTGACGGTTTTCCGGTTCGATACCGGCCTGTTGCAGGAAATCCAGCGCCATGCCGCTGGCCGTTTGCGGATCGATGATGCGGCTGGCGGAGCCGCTCATCATCCAGGCACGCCGGAAGAGGTGCGCGACACCGTCCATGCCGAACAGCGCGCCGATCGTAAAGCCGCCAGAGGAGAGGCCAACCAGCGTGACGTTGCCCGGATCGCCGCCGAAATCGGCGATATGCGCCTGCACCCATTCAAGCGCCAGCACGAGGTCCAGCATGCCGCGATTGGCCGGGGCTCCGTCGCCCGTGACATCACCGAGATGCAGGAAGCCCAATGCGCCTGTCCGAAAATTCGGCCGCACGAAAACCACATCGCCACGGGTGATGAAGCCGAGTTCATCCTGGTAACCGCCATTGACCGAGCCCGTCTGAAAGCCGCCGCCAAGGACATGCACGATGACCGGGCGGCTGGCATCGTCTGCCGCCGGCGTGAAGACATTGAGGTTGAGGCAATCTTCGCCGGTCTCGAATCCGGTATTGCGCGTCGTCCAGTCCGGCACGGGACGACGGATCTGGGGCGGCGCCTTGCCGGGCTGCGTCGCATCGACAAGGCCCTTGGCCATCACCGCCTGCGGCGGCTGGAAACGTAGAGTGCCGACCGGCGGTTGGCCATAGGGAATGCCGAGAAAGCTCAATCCCCGCGCGGAGACAAGGCCGCGATAGGTCGCGCCATCAGAGGAAATGTCGATCGCCGTCATACGCTCACCGCCTGGTCGAGAAGATGGCAGGCCGCCTGCTGACCATCGTCGAGCTGCCGCATTACCGGAGGCTCGATCGCGCAACGTTCATGGGCGTGCGGACAGCGGGTGCGGAACGCACAACCGCTCGGTACTGCATGGGCGCTCGGGATTTCGCCACTCAGCCGCGCTCTTTTGCCGGCGCCTTTGCCGGGCGCCGAGGCAAGCAGCGCCTGCGTATAGGGATGCGCCGGGGCGCCATAGATGCGATCGCGTGGTCCCTGCTCGACGATCTCTCCGAGATACATGACGGCAATCTCGTCGCACATGAACTGCACGACGCGCAGGTCGTGAGAGATGAACAGCATGGTCGTGCCGTGCCGGTCTTGCAGGTCGCGCATCAGGTTCAGCACCTGCGCCTGCACCGAGACGTCGAGCGCACTCACCGGCTCGTCGGCGACGATCAGTTCCGGATTGGTGGCAAGCGCGCGGGCAATGGCGATGCGCTGGCGCTGGCCGCCAGAAAACTCATGCGGAAACCTGTCGAGGGCGCTCGATGGCAAGCCGACTTCGGCAAGCAGGTTGCGCGCCACCTCCGCCCGCGAAGCGGGCGCGCCGATGCCGTGCACGAGCTGCGGTTCGGTCAGCGTCTCGCGCACCGTCATGCGGCCGTTCAACGAACCGAACGGGTCCTGGAAAATCATCTGCATGTGCCGCCGCTGGCGTCGCAGTTCTTCCTGCCGCATTGCCGCCAGATCGACGCCCTGAAAACGGATATCGCCAGTAGTCGGGTCGATGAGCCTCAACACGAGCCGCGCGGTGGTCGATTTACCGCTGCCGGATTCCCCGACAATACCGAAGGTCCTGCCCTTGGCGATGGAGAACGAAACGTTGCGGACGGCCTTGACGGCTTTGAAGGATTTTGAGAGGCCGCGGACTTCGAGCACCGGCGCCGGCACGATGTTCATCACAGGCGTGCCTCCTCGACCGGATGCCAGCAACGGACGAGCGATGCGCCTGCCGGCCCAAGTTCGGGACGCGTACGACACTGTTCATCGGCCCGCAGGCATCGCGGTGCGAACCGACAGCCTTTGGGCCAGGTGCCTACGGGCGGCACTGTGCCGGGAATGGGTGTCAACCGATGACGGGTCTCGCCGTGCGCCGGAATTGCGTCGATCAGCCCGCGCGTATAGGGGTGCCGCGGCGTCTCGACGACCGCCCTGCTCGTCGCCCGCTCCACCACGTCGCCGGCATACATGACCACGGCGCGGTCACAGAAATCCCCGACCACTTCGAGATCGTGGGTGATGAATAACATCGCAAGGTCGAGCTCGCGGCGCATGTCTTCCAAAAGGTCCAGCACCTGCGCCTGGATCGTCACATCAAGGGCGGTGGTCGGCTCGTCCGCGATGATCAGAGACGGACCGCAGGAAATGGCGAGCGCGATCATGACGCGCTGCCGCATGCCGCCGGATAGTTCGTGGACATAGCCCTTGAGGATGTCGCGCGCCCTTGGAATACCGACCTTAGCAAGCAGCTCGGCCGCCCGATCAGTCGCGGCGCGGTGGCTCAAGGCCAGGTTATGGCGCAGCGTATCGGTCATCTGCCGGCCGATCGTCAGCGTCGGGTGCAAGGCCGTCATCGGCTCCTGGAAGATGAAGCCCATGTGCCGGCCGCAGAGCTTGCGCCGTTCCTTCGGAGGCAGGCCGGAAATCCGCTGACCATTCAGCATGATCTCACCGGTGATGACCGCATTGTCGGGTGCAAGGCCCATGACAGCGCTGGCGGTGATAGACTTGCCGCAGCCGGACTCGCCGACCAGCGCCACCGCCTCGCCACGACCGATCGAGAATGAAACATCGGTGACGATGGGGAGGAGACCACCCTCGTTGCGAAACGACAGCGACAGTCCCTCGACCTCCAGCACCGGCCCGGTCTTTTCCGCCTCCTGTGGCATGGCAAACGCCTCCGGTGGAATATGCGTGTTCATTGGTAACGTATCCGCGGGTCGAGGAGAGCGTAGACTATGTCAATCGCAAGGTTCAGCACGGCGAGAATCAAAGAGATGGTCAGCACGCCACCCTCGACGAGCGGATAATCGCGCCGCGCGACAGCTTCCACCAGCATGCGGCCAAGCCCCGGCAACGCAAAGATGATCTCGATCGCCACCGCCCCGCCGAGCATGTGGCCGGCAGCAAGCCCAACCACGGTGACGACCGGAATGGCGGCGGTGCGTAGCGCATAACTGCCGATGACCTTGCTTTCCGGCAGGCCCTGGGCACGCGCAGTGGTGATGTAGGGCTCGTTCAATACGTCGAGCATGGATGAGCGCATCATCCGGGTCATCAGCGCCGACTGACGCACTCCAAGCGCCAGCGCCGGCAGAAAGATGGTCGCCGCGAAGGCGATGATTCCGGCCGATGGCGGATTGTAACCCGCGACCGGAAACCAGCGCAGCGTCACGGCAAAAAGGAAGATCAGCAGCAGCGCGAACCAGAATTCCGGCAGCGAAATGCCAAGCACCGCGCTGACGATGACACCCCGGTCAATCGGCTTGTTGCGGTTCATCGCCGAGATGAGACCGAACGTCACACCGATGACGATCGTCAGCGTCAAAGCAACGACCGCCAGCATGATTGTCACGCCGGCATATTCGGGAATGATCTTCATCACCGGCTCGCGGAAGAAAATCGACTGGCCGAGATCGAGCGTCACGATATCCTTCAGCCAGATGAAGAACTGCACATAGATCGGCTGGTCGAGGCCGAGTTCACTCCTGAGCGCTGCGATCTGGTCGGCGGTGGCCTGATCGCCGAGCATCATGCCGGCCGGATCACCTGGGGAAAGGCGCAGCAGCAGGAACACCAGGATCAGCGGAACGAAGATCGTCGGAAGGATGAGCAGGAAACGCCGGGTCAGATAATTGAGCATCAACGCCTCCTCGCCAGCCGCGGATCGAGCACGTCACGCAGCGCGTCGCCCAGCAGATTGAGCGACAGGATCGTCAACATCAGCGCCAGTCCCGGAAAGAGTACGATCCACGGCGCCTGGCTGATGTAGTTGCGCGCTTCTGTCAGCGCATTCCCCCAGCTCAGGTCCTTCGGACCGATGCCGACGCCGATGAAACTCAGCCCGGCTTCGCCGAGCACGGCGGCCGAGAAGATGAAGGAGGCCTGGACCAGGATCGGCGAGCTGACTGCCGGCAGGACGTATTTCGTGAAGATGCGCAATGTCGGCACGCCGACCGCCCGCGCTGCCTCGATCATCTGCAGTTCTCGCACAACAAGGACCTGGCCGCGAACGATCCTGAGCGACGGCGCGATCAGCACGATCGACAGCGAAGTCATGACGGTCGTGACGCTCGGTCCCATGATGCCGGCGGCAGCCGTCGCCAGCACGATGCCCGGAAACGCCATCAGTCCGTCGACGAAGCGCATCAGCACCACGTCTACCTTGCGATAGAAGCCGGAAACCACCCCGAGCACGATCGCCATCGACATCGATATAGTGGTCACGACGAGACCGACGAGCAGCGAAGTTCGCGAGCCGTGCAGCACCATCTTGAACATGTCGCGGCCAAGATTGTCGGTGCCGAACGGGTGCCCCATGCCCGGCGGCGTGAACCGCAGAGCCGGGCTGACGCGCATCGGATTCCCGGGGGCGATCACCGGCGCCAGGATTGCTCCAAGCGTCAGGATCATCAAGACGACGATGGAAAAGACCGCCGCGGGATTGCGGATCAGCCTTTGCCACAGGGGCCTTTGGCTGGAGACGAGGGTTGCCTCCTCGCCAGCCGCCAGTCGTTCCGGCAGATTTTGCTCGATCGTGCTCATGCTCACTTCGCCGGCGGTGGCGCCACGTTGTAGAAGTCGTCCGAGCGGGCCGGAACCCGCGGCGCGTTACCGACGCCCTTGCGCATGCCGTACATGTTGGACTCGGTCCCGTATTTGATGAATGGAAACTGATCATAAGCAAGGGCATGAATCTTCTCGAAGATCGCCTTGCGCTCCTTCGGGTCGATCGTCGTCGAGATTTGCTTCATTAGCTCAGTCTTCTGAGCGTCCGCCCAGAACCCCGGATAGGTCGGGTTCAGGTAAGCGATCGACGTGGGGTCCACGTAGGTCGGCAGGAAACTGGAAAAGGCATCCATCTGGGCGACATTGGCGCGGGCCTGAATGTAGCTCGCCATCGGTGACTGGACGATATCTACCTTGATACCGAATTCCTCGAGCTGCTGGCTGGCGGTGATCGCCGTCAGATAGTGCTTCTGGTATTGCTCGCTGGCGACCAGCCAGCGTATCGGCTGTCCCTTGTAGTTCGACTTGGCGAGATATTCCTTCACCTTGGCGGCGTTCGGTTTGCCGAAACCATCCGGAACGCCTGCCTTTGTGTACCAGAAGGAGTTCGGATCAGGAATCCAGCTCGGATCGAGCGTATAGAATTCCGCCTTGCCGACGGAAGCCTGCATGATCGGCTGCATTTCCAGTGCATAATAGATCGCCCGGCGCAGGTTGACGTCGGCGGCAACCCCGTCCTTGGTGTTGAAGACCACCGTCAGCGACTGATTGTTCGGCACGACCACTGGCTCGGTCTCCGGATTGTTCTTCAGCGCATCGTAGAAATCACTCGGCAGTTCGCGGGCGATGTCGATCTGGCCAGTAATCAATGCGTCGCGGCGCACGGAAGGCTCCGGCATCAGCCGGAGATTGATCTCGTCGGCATAGGCGTGCTTGGCGCCCGACATTGCCGAAGGCTGCTCCTTGCGGCTCTGATAGCCGCTCCAGCGCGCCAACTTGGCGCCCTGGTCGGGCTGGTAGCTTGCGAGCGTATAGGGGCCGGTGCAATCGAGCCCCTTGGTGGCGATGGTCGGCGAAGCGCCCTCCAGCGACTTCGCCGACATGATGGCGGATTGCGCGCCGGCCAGCAAGCCCGGCAGAATAGGGCTAGGGCTCGTCAGTTCGAATTCGATGGTCCTGTCATCGACCGCCCTGATCGTCTTGGTGGTCGCCTTCAGCGAGGCGCCGATGCCTGCAGATTCCCGGAAACGATTGAGCGAGGCGACGACGTCCGCGGATGTAACGGCGCCGCCGGAATGGAATTTCAGGCCCTGGCGCAGCACGATCGTGAGCTTCAGCCCGTCCTTACTGTACTCGAAACTATCGGCCAGCATAGGCTGCGGCGTCCAGTTCTCGTCGAGGCCAAACAATCCTTCGCAGACGAGATAGGATGTTCCCCAGTTGACCCCGAACGTAGTGACGACCGGGTCAGGTGACGGGGCCATCTGCGAAATGGCGATGCGCAGATTTCCGCCACGCTTCGGCTCCTGCGCACCGACAGGTGCCGTGAGCAGCGCGGTTGCGGAAATGCCCGCTAAAAGCATCAAATTCCTCTTGCTATTCATTATCCACTCCTCCCATGACTGGATCAAGATTAGGTTGGTCGGCGCGGATGGTCCGGCCGGCCGGCAAGGTTTGCAATGGCAGTTCAACGGGCAGGTCGAGCACCAGGAAAGACAGCGTCTTGCCATGCGTATCGAGGCTGAGGCTCGAATTGACGCCGCCTTCCAGTGCATCGTCGATGACGAAATTGAGCGCCTGCAGCTTCGGCAGCTCGTATCGGACGACGTTCGTCGCCCCGCGATGGGCAAAAAGCTCTGCGATGCGGGCGGCCGTCACCTGCTCGAGCAGGATCGGCCAATATTGCGGCTGATAGGCGATGACGTTGACATTGAGCCGATTGCCCTTGTCGCCTGAACGGCCATGCGCGATCACATGTAATGGAACGGTGATGCGTGCACTGTTCAAACTACGTCTCCAACGAAAGTGTGCGAGACCGAGACCAACGAACGGGGCACGAGGTGCGAAACAGTGCGGACGCGCGGGCGCACGCTCTGGCGAACGCCACCGCCCCCCGCGGGGCCGCAACAATAGAGCGCATTCACCTCCTGGACCGCCGCCTCGACCGCCGGAGCCTCGCCGCCGAAGGCGAAACGGACACGATAATCGCCATTGCCGTCCGCCTGGAAACCCGAAAGCAATACGCCCCGGTCGTCATCGAAGGTGCTGACAGTGCCGATGATATCCGCTCTCGATGTAACATCGAGACCACGCATTGCTAGGCGCTGCCGGATGATCGATATCGCCAGCCGCGCCCGCTGGAGCGCATTAGGTCCGGCATAGGAGATTTCGGCCTCGCCCAACCAGTCGCCGTAATACCCAACCGTCGCCTTGAGCTTTTCCGGCGCCGCACGGCCGCGCGCGCCGCTGACGCGAACCCGGTCGCGGGCGATGCCGATGACGTCCACATCAGTCAGATCGAGAGTGACGTCGGGCGTCAGATAGGCGGCCGGATCGTGGATTTCATAGAGAAGCTGTTCCTTGACAGTTCGCGTGTCGATGCAGCCGCCCGTCCCTTCGGCCTTGGTCAAGACGAAAGTCCCGTCCGCCTCCACTTCGGCGATCGGAAACCCGATATTGGCGGGAGCCGGCACATCCTTGAAACCGGGATCAGCAAAAAAACCCCCGGAGACCTGCGAACCGCATTCCAGCAGATGGCCGATCAAGGTTCCCGCGGCGATGCGATCGAAGTCGTTCCAGTCCCAGCCGAAATGCGCGGCAAGCGGACCTAGGGCCAGTGCGGGATCGGCTACGCGACCCGTGACCACGACCTGCGCGCCGGCACGGATCGCCTCGGCGATCGGCTGGGCGCCGATATAGGCATTCACGGCGATCACGTCTCCGGACGGCGCCGGCAAATGGCTGTCGCCTTCCCAGCGTTCTGTCGCTGCGATATCCACCTTGCCGCTCAGGTCATCGCCTTCGACGACCGCAACGCGGATATTCGCCAGCCCGAATGCCTTCGCCATATCGATGATAATGGCCGCGGCGGCACGCGGGTTGGCGCAGCCGAAATTGCCGACGATGACGATGCCTTTCTCGATACAGATTTTCAGGATCGGCAGCAGGAATTGTTCCAGGAGAGGCTCGTAGCCCTTTCTCGCATCCCGGCGCTTGGCGATCTGCCCGAGCGCCAGTGTTCTTTCGCCGATTGTCTCGAAGATAATCGCGCCGCCCTCGCCCGCAGCAGCAATGGCCGCAACAACCGATTGCGCGGCATCGATACGATCACCCGAAAATCCCGCTCCACTGCCGATCCGATACACTTGCATTTCCTCCGTCGAAATTTTCGTAGGTAAATTTATCGATAATGTCAACGATGATTGTTTTGCTCATTAAGATGCGATAATGCTTGCAATTGGGAGCTTCGTCTGAGAGCAGCGATTAAATGGATGAATCAACTGAGAAAAGCGGCAGCTGGGAAGCAGTCTACCGCGACCTGCAGCGCAAGATTATATCCGGCGCCTGCCGTCCGCGAGAAAGGTTGATCGAGGACGAGATCATGGCACGCACCGGCGCAACGCGGCACGGCGTACGCCGCGCGCTCGATGAGTTGGAAAAGGCCGGCCTCGTCATTCGCCAGCCGAACAAGGGGGTTCAGGTTCGCGACTATTCGGTTCGAGAAGTCGAGGAACTTTACGAAATTCGCGAATGCCTGGAGACACAGGCTGCCCAACATTTTTCCACGCCTGCCCCCCGGCAGTTTATTGCTGCCATAACCGAGGTGGCGGAGAAACACCGCGATGCCTCACGGGCGATGCGATTCTCCGAGGTATTCACGCTCAACAACCAGTTTCATGAACTGCTCTACGGCCAGGCCGGCAATAAGCGGCTGGCGGAAGCGATCCAGCATTACACCTTCTCCACTCACCCGATCCGAACCCGTGCCTTTCCCAACGAGGAGATGCGCGAAGTGGCGATCAAGGAGCACTTCGCAATGATCGACGCCGTCCGGGACGGCGATGGAGGCAAGCTCGCCGAGATCATCCGCGGCCACATTTCACGGCCCAAGGAGTTCTACCTTCAAGCCACCAATTTCGAGGCGTCGTTCGAGGAAGATCTAGCAGACGAGGCATCGATAAAGTCGCGCGCGCAGCCAACTTAGGGCCTAAACCCTACGTTGGCTGCGGTTAGGCAGATTTGCTCAGGAAGAGCATCCTGCAGTTGCTCCTGAACTGATAGCTATCGAATATCAACCGGCGACCGAAAAAGGCACGTCCAGAGATCGAGGTGAAGCGCGCGGAGCAATCTATAGAGATCGTTGGGAAAGAACAGGGCGATGCGGGTCGCCCAAGGTCGGATGCCAGCCCCGTTCCTGTTCAGATTTCCGAAGACGCATCTATTCCGGCGGTGAATAGAGGCTCTGCCATTTCGGCGGATACCAAAGATTCAGCATTCATAGATGCACCAACCGAGATCAAGGAAAACGTCGCTGCAGAAGGAGAGACACCGCCCGTAGATGTTTTGGCCAAGCCCGCCACCATACCGCAGCTTAAGCGCCGGAAAATGACCGAACCGGTTGTGAGGCGACTGGCACCGTTGAGCCAAACGGAAGACGATGAGTTTGCAGCCCCAAAATCGTTTATCGATGAGATGGGCGATCTCGATGTTGAGGTCGATGCTTTGCGGCACCGCCAACGGCTTGGAATTGAACTTTAGTCATATCCTATTTTTAGGGTCGCATGATTAAAATTAAGTAATTTCTAACTTTGGAACAATATGATCTCAGTAATGCTTCGGCGCTTACACTGCTGCTATCGGGTCTGTGAATATTCACGAAGCGAGGGCTGTGTGTTCGAAGTGTTTGCCTGCCGAATTCAACTTGAAGCGCCAGCATGACTAACCTGCGCATTAAAAGAGGTGTATGAACAACACGATGGCGGATTCTTCATCCTGACGGGTTATTCCGAATTTCACTCATTCGCATGAGTCATGCTCTATCAGGCAGCTCCTACGTTTTGATGCTGAGTATAGCGAACTCCGGCAGGAACCTTCATTACTGCTTTGCACCTCGCTCGGTCGAGCCAAAACCTTGAAGTCGCGCGTATTCTAGGCTGGCAGGCCGATAGTCGAGGGAATTCAGGCGGCTCATACTTGGCAAACCTGCCTACTCCCTCCCTCTTTGGACCCCCCGCGATGACCAAGATCTTACCCTTCCCCTTCCGTCGCAATGCGTTGGCACCCAGAAGACAACTATGGGATGCAATCCATGACGAAAACATCAAGATTGGAAGCGAGCTCTCGCACTTGCGGGATCGACTGGTTACCGTCAACCAATATCTTGAGAACGCTTTAGCAGAGATATTTTCGACACCCCCGCATCCCTGCGAAACCAAAGATGATGCCGAGGCGAAGTGCACGACAGTCCTTAAGCCGGGGCCGGAATAGGACCCAGTCTCTGATCCGCTCAGAACCACATCCGAACCCACGATCAAGTGGCCCAAGTCGGGCTCTCGAAACCAAAGGAAAGCAAATGTTTGGAAGTTCCAGCGTTTCCCGCATGCAGACGCAATCGTTAGGCCTGATCACAGCAAACATCATGATTGCCGATGCTGGTCTTAACATCCGCTACATGAACGCATCGGTGATGGACCTCATGAGAGAGGCGGAGACAGACCTAAAAAAGGAGCTGCCGCGCTTTGAATTTTCGAAACTCATCGGCAGCAACATCGATATCTTTCACAAGAACCCGTCGCATCAGCGCCAGATGCTCGCGACCCTTAAAACACAGCACCGGGCGACAATCTGGGTCGGCCACCGGGCATTTGACCTTATCGTTACACCGCTTCTCGATGGGCACAAGATTACCGGCTACGTCGTCGAGTGGGCGAATGCGAAAGAACGCCTGCAGAACTTGGACTACCAGGGACAGATGGTGGCGATCAGCCGGTCCCAGGGTATTATCGAATTCACGACAGACGGCGAGATTGTGACCGCCAACGAGAATTTCCTGAACGCTATTGGCTACCGTCTGGATGAGATCAAGGGGCGTTCGCATAGCATGCTGGTGGAAGCAAGTTACGCACAGTCGGCCGAATATAAGGAATTCTGGAGCGCACTTCGCCGCGGTGAAGTTCAAGCAGCGGAGTTCACTCGATACGGTAAGAATGGCAAGGTCGTGGTGATCAACGCCTCCTACAATCCTATCCTGGATTCGAAGGGCAAAGTGACGAAAGTCGTCAAGTTCGCAACGGACGTGACGGAGCGCGTCCATGCGGTGAACACGATTGGTGCTGCCCTTACGAAACTCGCGCAGGGTGATCTCTCGTTCAGCCTTGACCAGCCTTTCGCTGCTGACTTCGAGGGCCTTAGGCGGACAATGAACGAAGCGCTAGAACAGATGCGCAACGCGCTGGGAGCCGTTGCGCAGTCGACCGACCATATCGACACCGGTACGCGCGAGATCAGTCAGAGTGCAGAAGATTTGTCCAAGCGCACCGAACAGCAAGCCGCATCTCTTGAACAGACGGCTGCGGCACTTGACGAGATCACCGTAAACGTAACAAACGCCTCTAAACGTGCCGAAGAAGCGAGACACGCGGCCGCAACAGCTAGCAGCAACGCCGAGCGCTCAGGCAAGGTGGTGGCGGACGCAGTCGGCGCAATGTCCCGCATCGAGAATTCCTCCAACCAGATATCCAATATCATAGGTGTTATCGACGAGATTGCATTCCAGACGAACCTGCTGGCTCTCAACGCCGGCGTGGAAGCTGCCCGCGCGGGCGAAGCTGGCAAGGGATTTGCGGTCGTAGCCCAAGAAGTGCGCGAGCTTGCACAGCGCTCAGCGCAAGCGGCCAAAGAAATCAAAGACCTGATCAGGAACTCCTCCGAAGAGGTCAGTACTGGGGTCAAGCTTGTCAGTGAGACCGGTGACGCACTTCGGACGATCCAACAGAATATCGTTGCGGTCAACGACCATATGGAGGCGATCACAAGCTCAGCAAGGGAGCAGGCAACCGGCCTGTCCGAGGTCAATTCCGCCGTAAACCAGATGGACCAGGTCACCCAGCAGAACGCTGCGATGGTGGAGGAGACGAACGCGGCAAGCGCCACGTTGGCCCAGGAAACTGCTCGTTTGCGCCAGTTGATCGAGGGCTTTCAATTGGGTGGCGGGCGCGAACGGTCCGGATCCCGCCAACTCAGTTCCGCCACGGCTCGCCACCTGCCTGTCACTTCGCCAGCTCGGCGAATGGTCGCAAGGGTCGCCGCGGCGGCCGGTTCCTCAGCGAATGGACCATCGCGCGCCTGGGACGAATTTTGATTGGTCAGGGTTCCTCAACGTCAATTGGGGAACCCCAGCGCTGACCGCCGCTTGCTTGCTGCTGCCACAACGTTTCTTACTCAAGCGCTGGCGGCTTCAGCGAAGCGGTCTCGGCATGAGGAGATTCGGGGGTGGCATGGACTTCGAGGCATTTTTCAAGAGCGAACTGGACGAACTTCATGGGGAAGGCCGCTACCGTGTGTTCGCCGATCTGGAGAGGCACCGCGGCAATTTTCCCCGCGCCACGCGCCATACTCCCGATGGCCCGAAGGAAGTGACCGTCTGGTGTTCGAACGACTATCTCGGCATGGGCCAGCACCCCGCCGTGATCGAGGCGATGAAGGAAGCCATCGATCACTGTGGCGCGGGTGCGGGAGGCACCCGGAATATTTCTGGCACCACGCATTACCACGTCATGCTCGAGCGTGAACTTGCCGACCTGCATGGCAAGGAAGCCGGCCTGATCTTCAATTCCGGCTATATGTCGAACTGGGCGACGCTCGGCACGCTCGGCCAGAAGATCCCCGGCCTGATCATCTTCTCCGATGCGCTGAACCACGCGTCGATGATCGAGGGCATCCGTTACGCCAAGTGCGAACGGGTGATCTGGAAGCATAACGATCTCAACGACCTCGAAGCGAAGCTGGCGGCCGCCGATCCGAACGCGCCGAAGCTGATCGCCTTCGAAAGCGTCTATTCGATGGACGGCGACATCTCGCCGATCAAGGAAATCTGCGATCTCGCCGATAAATACGGCGCGATGACCTATCTCGACGAAGTCCACGCGGTCGGCATGTACGGCCCGCGCGGCGGCGGCATCGCCGAACGCGAAGGCCTGATGGACCGCCTGACGGTCATTGAAGGCACGCTCGGCAAGGCTTTTGGCGTGATGGGCGGTTATATCGCCGCCTCCAGCGCGCTCTGTGATTTCATCCGATCCTTCGCCTCGGGCTTCATTTTCACGACGGCGCTGCCGCCGGCGCTGGCAGCCGGGGCGATCGCCTCGATCCGGCACCTGAAGGCAAGCCCGTTCGAGCGCGTCCGTCATCAGGACCGCGTCAGGAAGCTGCGCACCATGCTCGACCACCAGGGCATTCCGCACATGCACAACCCGAGCCATATCGTTCCGGTCATGGTCGGCGATGCGGCCAAGTGCAAGTGGATCTCGGATATCCTGCTCGACACCTGCAATGTCTATGTGCAGCCGATCAACTATCCGACCGTGCCGCGCAAGACCGAACGCCTGCGCATCACCCCGACGCCTCTGCACAGCGATGCGGATATCGAGCACCTGGTCGGCTCGCTGCACCAGCTGTGGTCCCGCTGCGCGCTGGCGCGGCAGGTGGCTTAACTTCCACTGGCGTCTTAAGGCAAACCCTAAGCCCTTCAGCATCCTTTGCTGTGATACCATAAAACGGCAGCGTTCTCGCGAACGCCAAGCATGTCCTGCAAGCCGTATCGAGTCGACTCTGTTACAAAAAAATTTCGTCTGAGATCGAGCGGCTGACGACTTTCTCAGCGAATGCCGGCACCGAGTGCGTCCGAACGAGCGATTCTAGTGCGAATCCGCTTCCCCCGGAAGGCTGTAGGTCCTCTGGTTCCAAAGGCCTAGAACATCGCGAATCTTTAGAACGCGACTGGCATCGCACCGGTAATAGACGGTCGGATCGTGACGGCGCGTCTTTACGATCGAGAGGTCGCGGAGTTTCTTGAGGTGCTGGGGCAGCGCGGATTGGCTCAACCCGACAGCCCGGGCCAGGCCTCCGACGTCCCACTCCTTGTGACTGATTAGTGTGACGATCAATAACCGGGAGGGATTTCCTATTGCTGCCAGCACCCGGGCGGCTTCTTCAGGCGAAAAGGTGTAATGGTCGAACTTGGTGGTCACGGATTTATCCTCGCCAGCTGGCTGGCCTTGAAGCACTAGGCGGCGGCACTTTTGCCGGTTGGCACCAAAGCATCTTCGATCTGCCGTCCTTCGTCCAGGTTTGCCAACATGATGCTCATGATGCTTGGAAGAGCCTCCTCGAACGCAGCGACGCACTCGGGATCGAACTGTGATCCGGCCCGCTCGCGGATGTGAGCGACCGCTCGTTCGACACTCCAGGCCTCCTTGTACGGCCTCACCGTCGTCAATGCGTCGAAGTTGTCCGCCAAAGCCACGATCCGGCCCGCAAGGGGAATCGCCGATCCGGACAGACGCAATGGATAGCCCTGACCATCCCATCTCTCGTGGTGGCTACTGGCGATTGATGCGGCCAGCTGAAGGAGGCTGGACTGCGACTCCCGCAGGATATCTGAGCCGACGGTCGTATGCTGCTGCATAGCCGCGAACTCCTGTTCCGTCAACTTTCCGGCTTTCAGGAGAACCGCGTCGGGTATGGCGACTTTACCGATATCGTGCATCGGAGAAGCAAGGCGGATGTCGGTGCAAAGCGGCTCGTCGAGGCCGTAGGCGCGGGCGATAGCCTCCGAATAGAAACCGACGCGTCGCGTGTGTTTCGCGGTTTCCTTGTCCTTGTAGCTGGCAGCGATTGTCAGGCGCTCGATGATTTCCTCCTCGCGCGCTCTCAGTTCGGCCACGGCTTTTTCGACCTCAGTCCTCAGCCATTCGGCTTTGTCGGCAAGCTTGTTGCGCGCATCCACCAGTGCCATGAGATTGCGAATTCGGGCTTGGAACTCCAGCGGGTTGACGGGTTTGGTCAGGAAATCGATCGCTCCCGCGTCAAGCGCAGCCATTCTTGTCGCAATGTCTGTATCCGCCGTGACGAAAACCGCGGGTTTGTCGCGGTATTTCTCAAAGCGGGAGATCTCGAGGAGAAGCTCGACACCGTTGTAGACGGGCATCTGAAAGTCGATGATGGCGACGTCGTAGTCGAGCGCGGGCATGGCGAGGAGCAGATCGCCTGGCGTGTCGTACGTCACCGCCTCGCACCTGAGTTTCTCAACCAGTTTCTTCAAGAACAAGAGATTCGTCTTGTTATCGTCAATCAGAAGGATACGCATTGCTTGTTCCTAAGCGGCAAGGAAGGTCCGGTGTGTGGAAATGGTCTGGTCAAGCTCGCGAATGTCACTCAGCGTGATATCTCGACCCCGTAAATTTTGGCAATCATCGGCAAGGTTTTGGAACCCGACGCTACTGGCGGCTCCCTTGAAGGTGTGCAGCAGCCGATCAACATCGTTGAACTCGCCTCGGGAAGCTGCGTGATCGAGTTTACCCAAAAGACCGGAGGCATCGTCGAAGAAACTGACAAGCAGCTCCTGCCATCCGTCCTCGCCCAAAGCTTCGATGACTTCCTGCCGTCTGGCCTGAAATTTGTGGTCGGCGCTCACGGGTAGCGCGTGATGCCGTTGGACGGAAAGGATGACCTCGCGGAGTTTTGCCAACGATACTGGTTTTGACTGGAATCCGTCCATTCCTGCTTCGCTACAAAGGTGTCGGTCATCCTCTGAGGCGTTTGCTGTCATCGCAACAATCGGAACTCGACCGCGTTGGCCGTCCAGCTGACGAATCCTGCGCGTGGCTTCGAGACCGTCCATCCCCGGCATTTGCATGTCCATGAGGACAAGGTCGAAATCGCGGATTGAAGCAATATCAACGCCCTCGACGCCGTCGCGTGCTACGATGACCTCTTGGCCGAGTTTGGCGAGAAAACCGCGGGCAACGTCCTGATTGACCTTGTTGTCCTCGACCAACAGTATTTTCATCCGTGGGAGCGATGACATGCAGATGGTGGGGGCCGGCCCCGTTTCGCGAGCATCCTTTATAGAAGCCGCCGGTGCAGATACTTCCAACCAGAAAGTACTGCCTCGCCCCTTCTCACTCTCGGCTCCAATCTTGCCGCCCATAGCCTCAACGATCTGCAGACAAATCGTTAGCCCGAGACCGGTGCCACCGAAGCGCCGGTTGATGGTGGCGTCAACCTGACTGAAGGGCCGAAACAATTTATCCAATCCCTCCTGATCTATACCTATTCCCGTGTCGCTGATCTCGAAGCGCGTCCGGGGGTCGGCATCGTTTTCAAGCTGAAGAATTTTCACAGTGATGCGGCCGTTGGTGGTGAATTTTGCCGCGTTGCTCAACAGATTGAGAAGAACCTGCTTAAGCCGCGTCGGATCGGCAAAGACAACTGGATCGACCAGTTGTTCTGGAATTTCCAGCTGAATGCTATTGCCATTTTCCAGCGCTCGGTCATTTACGATGTCAATTGCGGCCCTCGCGACGAGCTCCAAATCGGTCGGGCGCAGTTCCATGGTCAGCATGCCGCTCTCGATTTTCGCATAGTCGAGTATCTCGTTTATGATTTCCAACAGAGCTTCACCGGACTTGCGGATGGTCGCCACGCTCTGACGGACATGGTCGGGAAGCGCTGCGAGTTGAAGCAGTTCGGCGGTGCCGAGGATGCCATTCAGTGGAGTGCGGATTTCGTGTCCCATGGTCGCCATGAACTGGGATTTTGCGCGGTTGCCGGCGTCTGCGGCCTGGTAGGCCATCTGCAGGTCGTTCGACATGGTCTCGAAGCTGATCCCCGCGGCGCGCACGGCGCGCAGCTGTCGGTTGAGCCTATAAATAAGGAATACAACGGAGAGCACAAGCGTCACAACGAGCATGGCGGACTTAATTTGAAGTGCCATGAGGGTTTCGCGAGCCTCGGCCCGGTCCGAGCTGACAGCGTTGTTGGCATAGATCAGCAGAGCTTCAGTCCGTGACAGCATGTCCTCGACAGATTCGTCAGCGGCAATGAGTATCGGCGACGACACACTGCGCCCTGCGGCTATACCGTCGAACACATCTTCCAGCTTCCTGATATCCGTCCGAATGTCGCCTAGGGCCGGACCGGCATCGTGGTCGCCTCCAAAGCTGCGGTCGAATTTGCCTTCGTCGAGGATCGTCATCCGGGAATACAGGATGTCATACCGCTGCGATGCTTCCTTCAACGCCGCCTTGTCCGCCTCGCCGCGTACGGAAATGACATGAAGCGTCTCGTGCAGCTTCCGCGCTTCCCGGTCGAGTTGATAGACAGACCAAAGCGCGTTTTCGCGGATACCATCCTGCAAAGTCGAATATCGGTGGGAGATGAGAGCGAAAATCACGGCGAGGCCGACCAGCAGGACCACCGAAAAAGCCTGCATGACCACAGTAGCCTTGTTCGCTCTGCGAATTATCTCGCTGCCCGGATGCAACGACTGGGTCACTCGACAACCTCGATTTCCTTGATCTGCCACACGGATCGCGCGAAGTACTTTTCGTTGTAGAGGTTACGGTCCTTGTCGAAAGGATAGATCAGGAACAGCGGCCCCTTTTCACGGATAGACATCGTTTTTCCGTCGATCCGCGTGGCAAGGATAGTGTCAAGCTTGGCGTCTTCGAACGGCAGGTCGGCCGCGTAGTCATTGAGGGCCTTTACTCTGAGCACTCTGCCCCTCGCACCAGCTGCTTCCAGGACGGCTCTCAGCAAGGGCCCCGAAAAGCTCACCTCGCCCGATGTCCAGGGGGTCCCCATTTTCGCGTCTCGGCCGGATAGGTTCTCGAGCATATCGAGATCGAACTGAGCCCTCTTTCCAGCATTAGGGTGATCAAGGTGGGCCGAGACAATCGTCAAGAGGACCTCACCTTTGGGTGCATCCAATGCCGCGGCGGGTCCGGTCCCGAATACCAAGGCAACAAGAAGGAACATGAGATTAATGCGGGCCGATACAATCACGTCGTCGCCTCCATGGCGTTGCGTTCAGGGGTGTGGAAGGGTCAGTCGAACGGTATTGATGACCCGAAAGATGGGCAAAGCGTTTTGGCATCAGGTCTGATGGACTACTGGACAGCCCAACCACCCAAAATATAGGGTGCAAAGGTTTACAGGCTGTCAGCTAAGATGCTCGAATGCGAAACACCTGCTTGATTTTTGAGCGGTAATGACGAGTTTTCCAGCAGCGTCTCAGGCGTCAACCCGCAGATTCGGTTGAATTAAGTCCGTTCATTAAACTTATACGGGGTTACGTTAACCTGGATTTAAGACTTTAACCCCAATTTTTGACCGGATCCCCGATTACGTCGCTCACCTGAGAGCCTGCCAGAAGTGGTGCAGATGTCCGAACTACCCGCCGATTTGAGCTCGTTTCCCAGGCATAGAAGGCTGGTCCAGGATGCTGCGCTCGAACTTGCGCGCCGGGCTGTTCCTTTCGAATTCGTTAGCGTCAGCGGTCTTGACCTCGGCGACTACAAGGTCGGCAATTTCACCAGCGTGACCTCGAATTTCCCGCCCGCGTTCGTCGAAGCCTATGAAGAGGAAAAACTCTATCTAACCGATCCGGTCGTTCTGGCGGGTTCTGCAGGCGCGCGGGTTGCGAGTGACGCGACAGTCATAGAGGAATACCAGACCCCTCAGAGACTGGCCTACCTTCTGAGAACCTTTAGGATCTTGCACAGGGTTGCCTTCTTCCTCCGAAGGGGAATAGGCAACTACGGGTCCGTGACGTTTGCCCGTGAGGGCGGCGCCTTCATGTCCAACGAGATCGAATACCTTGAACTCATCGCGCCGACGCTCCATGAGAAAGTCACCCGCCCGGTTGTCGATCGGTTCGGCGCGGAGATCGCGGGGCTTTTAGAGGGCGAACTCGAATGCCTGCGGCTCGCGGGCCAGGGTCTGACAAGCGAAGAGATCGCGAACACGTCCCGCTTCACGAGAGAGACAGTCGATAGCTACCTCAAGGCGGCGGCGAGGAAGCTCGGAGCCCGAAACAGAGCCCATGCTGTCGCAGAGGCGATACGCCATCGACTTATAGACTAAAGACGAAGATTTCGCCGTTTTTGACCGCTTTTCGGGCATTTGCTCGGAAAAGCACGCATTTCGTTGGCTTGCAGGGATTTTTTTAATCCTCCGTTAGATTCTCACCCCTATTTTCGGGGTCAGCGAAATCAACGGAACTTGAACCGTGGCCTTCGCGTCGTCGGCATTCAATCTAAGACGACCGGCTTTTCAATTGAACCTCATCCCGCGTGTGGCCGCCTTTCGCTGCTTCCACGCAATCGCTCGCTATCAGCGACTGCCTCAGAAAGGCAGCGAACCCAGCCGCATGCTTTAGACGCGGCCTATAAGGAAAACACGAATGACACTGTCTCTCTTCGGCCTTTCGGACACAGGCGCCGTTATGTCGGCTATGAACCGTTCACAGGCGATCATCGAATTCGATCTCCACGGCAAAGTCCTGACGGCCAACGCCAACTTCTGCGCGGTCCTCGGCTACGAGCTTTCCGAAATCGTGGGACACCATCACCGCATGTTCATCGACCCCGGCGAAGCAGGGTCTACCGAATATCGCGCCTTCTGGGAGCGCCTCGCCGCAGGACAGTTCGAACAGCGCCAATACAAGCGGATCGGCAAGGGTGGTCGCGAGGTCTGGATCGAGGCTTCCTATAACCCGGTGATGCGTCGCGGCAAACCATATAAGGTCGTGAAGTTCGCGACAGACATCACGGCCACCAAGCTCAAGGCGGCGGAAGACGCCGGAAAGATCAACGCGATTTCGAGAGCCCAGGCGGTTATCGAATTCACCCCTTCCGGCGAGATCATCACGGCCAACGAGAATTTTCTAACCGTGCTTGGATACCAGCTCTCGGACATCGCGGGCAAGCATCACTCGATGTTCTGCGAACCGGATCAAGTCAGAACGCCTGAGTACGGATTGTTCTGGGATCGGCTACGTAACGGAGAGTTCATGTCCGACGAGTTCACCCGTATTGGACGCGGTGGCAAGAAAGTCTATATCCAGGCCTCCTACAACCCAATCTTCGATCTGAACGGCAAGGTTTTCAAGGTGGTGAAGTTCGCGACCGATGTGACTGGTCGCGTCGAAAATGTCCTCGCGCTCGGAAACGGCCTTCAGCAGCTCTCGTCCGGGAACCTCTGTGCCGAGCTTCCAACGTCGTTCATCCCGGCGCTTGAACCTCTCCGGATCGACTTCAACCACACTTCGAATCGTCTGCGTGATACGATGCGATCGATCCGGCAGAATGCGCAAGCAATCGCGGCCGGCTCCTCGGAGATGAAATCGGCGGCGAACGATCTAGCAAAGAGAACCGAACAGCAGGCCGCCTCAGTCGAGGAGACCGCCGCCGCTCTGGAAGAAATCACCCAGACGGTTTCCGATTCAAGTCGACGGGCAGACGAAGCTGGCAAGCTGGTGATAGCCGCCAGGTCCAACGCCGAACAATCCGCCAGCGTCGTCGCCCGGGCGATCGATGCGATGGGCGCGATCGAAAAGTCCTCCCGCGAGATCGCCAACATCATCGGGGTCATCGACGATATCGCCTTCCAGACCAACCTCCTCGCGCTCAATGCAGGGGTTGAGGCGGCGCGGGCAGGTGAAGCTGGCAAGGGCTTTGCCGTTGTCGCACAGGAAGTGCGCGAACTTGCGCAACGCTCGGCGGCCGCGGCGAAGGAAATCAAGTCTCTGATCAACCTCTCCGGAGAGCAGGTAAAGACAGGCGTGACGCTGGTTGACGAGACCGGCCAAGCCCTAAGGCTCATCGCGACACAGGTCAAAGACGTCGATGTCAATGTCGCGGCGATCGTAGAAGGTGCGAGAGAACAGGCGGTCGGGCTGCGCGAGATCAACGTCGCAGTGAACACGATCGATCAGGGAACGCAGCAGAATGCCGCGATGGTCGAAGAGTCGAATGCTGCAAGTCACGGCTTGGCCGCCGAGGCGACGGCATTATTCAGCGTGATCAGTCAGTTCCAAATGGAGGATGACGTCACGCCGAGCGCCAAGAGGCCGCTAATTCTAAGTCCTGTCGATACTTCTCCCGTTCATGAACTCCGCCGGAAAGTGACCCGTCAGTTCACGGGCAACGCCGCAGTGGCCCAGCAGTGGGAGGACTTCTGATGCTGTCCAATTCGCGCAACCAGGCCGTAGTCGGCGATCTCGATATCATCGCCTTCCGCCTGCGGGGTCAGGAGTTCTGCGTCGAGACGACGAAGGTCCGCGAAATTCGCGGGTGGGTCGCCTGCACACCCGTTCCTTACACGCCTCCCGACGTTCTCGGGGTCATCAACCTTCGCGGCGAGGTCGTTCCCATCATCGATCTCGCAAGGCGGCTGGGGATGGAAATGACCTCCGGTACGGACCGTTCGGCGATCGTCGTGGCAGAAGTCGGGGACGCAATCGTGGGACTTCTTGTTGATAGCGTCTCCGACATTCTGACAGTCAGCAGTTCGAAAATACAGTCTGTGCCGGATGTCGTTGTGGCAGGCTCAAGAGCGAGGTCGACGCGGGGAATGCTGACACATGAACAGGGAATGATCTGTCTACTTGACCTCCCGCAGCTTCTTGGCGGGGGAGACGGCAATCAGGACGGAGCGGTGGATCATGCCCGACCAAGTGTCGCGACACGTCATTGATCTGGTCGATGCGTTGCTGGCAGAGGGCTGCGACATGTGGAGCGTCGGTCGCGGTTATTGCATCGGCGAACCGACGCAGGAGCCGATGGCAACCAACGTGAAGGCGATCCTCAAGAAATTCGGCCCTCGCGATCACCTGATGGAGGAAATCTCCGGCCACCTGCGCCGGATCGGGCGGACAATAGATCAGCCGATCTGACCCCGGCATTTCAAGAGATCACCCGCCTGCGGAGCGCTTCGGCGATCGCCTGCGTACGGTTCGCGCATCCCAGCTTCTTGATGGCGTTCTTGATATAGCTGTTGACGGTGTCGGCCTGGTAGCCCGTCGCCGCCGCAATGGCCTCACTTGTCAATCCGAAGCTGGCTTGGGTCAGGCAAGCGACTTCTCCGGCGGTCAGCTTCATCTGTGCGGTTGCAAACTTCTCCATCAACCGTCTGACGATGGCTGTATGAATAGGTTCAGCGACGAGTTCCAGAAACGCAAGCTCCTCTGCATCAAAAGGGTGCACACGTGTAAAGCATACACCACCGTATACGATATCGTTGCGTCGAACCGGTATGAGCGTCCGGTTGAGAACCTTGAACGACCTAATCAGGTAGAGCAAGCGCTGCGGAGGTTCGCAGGTCTTCCACACCTCGCTTTCAACCACAATGCCTTGGCCGCTCTTGGCGGCCTTCACGAACGGATCGTTGCCTACCAAACCTTCGGCCGCATATGCCTCGATAAAAGCAGGCGGGAAATCACTGTCGATCGATGTTGCCTGCCCGAAGCGATAGCCGTCAATGTCAAGACCACTGATAGCGATATGGTCAAACGGTACCGCCAGCCGTATCCGGTCGACAATCGGGTGCCTAACGAAATGCCTGTGGCGCGGAACGGAACGCAGGTCCACGTAGTCGTCAAGAGCGGGTAAGTCGTTTTTGTTAACAGCTGAAAATGGCATAACTAAGCGCGTCCTTGATAAATCTCAATTATAAGGCGGAAAGATTAACGCTTGTTAAACATTCGCTTTACTCCCACATGACGACGAGCTCTCAACCTCCATGTCGAGCTCTAGCTGTCGTTTTGCATTTAATCAGATTCTTCCTCACTTTGCGTGGCGCGGAGGGAGCATGCGTGCCCTCGGCAGTCCAGGGCCTGCCCTACCGTGCATTGCGCGCTTCAGCGTCTTGAGACGGTTGATCTGGCCTTCGGCCTGTCCGTTGCTCCAGGGCCGCTCAATTGCGTTGTTGACGGCATCGATGTGTCTGCGAGGGACGCGGGCGAACCTGGCTCATCTGTTCTTCGACGGCCGAGCGAAGATTCTAGACCAGATGAAATCGATCGGCAACCTGTCGCGCCTACGGTGCGCCCGCCCGAACAGCCTGCGCATCGATGCCGCAGCGGTCCGGGCTGACCACTTCGACCGGAGGATGGCTCCGCAGCCACTTGGCCGCACTCTCAACGATCTTCCAGAATGTCGACAACCGAGCGGCGCTCGAGATCAATCATGATGGTCCCGTAGCTTGTCGCCCGCCACCAACTCCAGTCATCGATGCCGACCACCCGGACTTCGGAGGCGGGTGAGCGACCCTGGCATCCCGCTTCAACAGTCGCAGGATAGTGCCGTCGCTGACCGGCCTGCCGAGCCGCTGCATCAGGCGCTCGCCAGGGCGCCCCCCCGTGCAGTGGCCAAGGCAGGCCAAGCTTCACTCCGACCTCCATTTTTGCTAACGTTAGCGCATGTGGGCAAGCGTCGTTATATATCTCCCTTGTAGCGAGAATATTGCTTCGCGGCAGACTGTTGCCGAAGGCGAAAGCAGACCACTGGCCGAGCCTCTGGCGCAGCCCCGTCGCAAGTCGCCCGCCTATCAGACAAGTGCATTCTGCATGATCAGATTGCGTCGTATATCCTCAGAAACAGCCTTCTTTGCCTGCAACCCGAGAGCCGCGACTATGCCGGCAGCGTGACCGGTTGCGAAGGCCGTGCCCATGACCCGTATCGATCCATAGGCGGCCTGGTCGGCGCCGACGACACGTCCTGCGAAGTAAAGATTGTCGAGATCAGCGGCCTGAAGCGCCCCAATCGGAATATCGGCATATCCTTCTCCGCCGAGATCGATGAACCGCGCTCGACCGGGCGCTTCATGCACTTCCATCGGCCAAGCTGCCCGTCCGATGCCGTCGGGCCGTTTCAGGCCGATCTCCAGTGCGGCGCCCGTCATGTCTTTGCGTGAAAGTGGTCTTCGGCTTTCCCGGATTCCGATCTGCGGCCCCGTTGCCACCAGATAGGCGTGTTCGAAGCCAGGCAATTGCTTGAGCAGTGAAAGATTGCGCCATGCTTGGCGTCTCGCCTCGCGCTCGACCGCGCCCAGGCTCACAGACGTTAATCCGTCCGTGACCAGGTCAATCGTCATCCACCAGACATCGCCCGAGATCGGCAGCCGCGACAGCACGCCGCCGTCCGCTCGGGGAATAGCCGTATCGGCCGTTGCATTATACTCACTGATGATACCGGCTAGGCGCGCTCGGTCACTTTCGGCGCCTTGCATGACACCGCCGATCCTGACCGGCATCGAGGCGGGCTGGGCATGGTCGCCACGCAGGCTGTCGAAGGTCATCCGCGCACCTGCCATGGAGGATAGGGCCGCGTCGCCGCTCGCGTCAACGAAGGCCTGGGCGGTGATCGTGATGGGGCCGGCGGGATCGAACACCGTCACCGATACCACACGCTCCTTGTCCATCATCACTGCCGCCAATCTGCTATGCAGCAGAACCTGGACGCCTGCCGTGTCGCACATCCGATCGAAGGCGAACTTGACTGCTTCCGGATCCAGCATGACGATCCAGTTGCCCGTGCGGGAGACCACGGGTGATACAGGCTGTCCGATCGCCGCCAGCTCGCCAAGCAGATCCGCGCCGACACCGCCCACCGCCGCGACCGGCGCAGGACCTTTCTGGTAGAAGCCGCAATAGGCCAGCACCAACGAATTCGCCGCGGCCCCGCCAAGAAATCCGTATTGCTCAATGAGGATTACCCGGGCGCCAAGCCGTGCGGCCGCCACTGCGGCGCTCATGCCGCCTGCGCCGCCGCCGATGACGACGACATCGGCAGTCTCATGCCTGGCGCTAAGCATGGGCCGCTCCGTCCATGATTCCCATAGTTTGCCCGAGCAGTTGCATTTGCGCCCCGGCCATCTCGGCCCCGGTTTGCACCGCGAGGCCGCGTGCGGCCGCTGCCTTGAGGAATGGCGTGTGTTCCGGCGAGGTAATGACCTCGGCGGCCAGTCCGTCCGCCGGCATCTTGTCGATAACATTTTGCGCCACCGGTTGCGCATCGGAGCTGCGCATGCCTGCCGGCGAGCAGTTCACCACCAGATCGAAGGGCCTCGCTTTTCCTATTGCCACGGCGGTGCGGCATTCCGGAAAGGCGGCGGTCAACTTCTCAACCAGCTGACGCGCACGCATCGTGTCGAGATCCTCGATCGAGAGGTCGGAAAGACCGGCCTCCGCCAACGCCTGGGCGATCGCACTGCCGGCCGCTCCCGCTCCAACAAGAAGGGCCGACCTGCCCTTGAGCGAAAAACCTCGCGTGCGGAGCGCTTCGATGAAGCCCGTACCATCGGTCATGTCGCCCGAAAGGCGGCCGTCCGCATGACGCCGCACGACATTGACAGCGCTGAGAAAGCGAGCGCGCGGGCTCAGGTCATCGACAAGGCGCGCCACCGCGTTCTTGTGGGGAATGGTGACGACAAAGCCGTCGAGGTTTCCCCACCCGCGCGCCATCCGCATGAAATACCCGACATGCTCAGCCCGCAGGTCGAGCGCGATCATGGCGCGGTCGATACCTCTTTCCTCGAAGTAGCGGTTGAAGTTTTCCGGTGATTTTACCTGGATGATGGGCGAGCCGATGATGGCAACCAGTCGGGTAGATGCACCGATCATATCGTTCCAATCCGTTGTGTAGCATCAACATAAGGGCGGCCGAACCATTGACGCCAATATATAAAACGACAAGATGCATAATCAGGATTTATAGCTTGACCGCGGGGAAGCGTGATCACTCCGAAGCTGAAGGAACGTCATCTCGAGATCTTCCGCATCGTCATGGCGACCCATTCGCTGACGGCGGCCGCACGGCATCTCGGCGTGTCCCAACCCAGCCTCTCCGTCGCGATCAAGCGGCTGGAGGACCAGTTGGGCGTGGCGCTGTTTGCGCGCATCTCGGGGCGCATGGTGCCGACGGAGGAAGCACAATTGATCCTGACGGAGGTGGAGCGCGTTCACCAGCAGTCGGAAATGCTGTCCGATGTCGTCTATGCGATCGCACGCGGCAAGGCGACAACCTTCCGCTTCGGCGCCACGCCGAGCATCGGCATGCGCCTGTTGCCCAAGGCGGTGCGGCAGTTGCAGCTGAAGGGCACGGCCGGCACATATTATTGCGATTCCTTGCCGCAGCGCGATGTCCGGGATTACCTGCTGTTCGGGCAGGGCGCCTGCGTGGCGACCATCGCCATGGTGGAGGACCCGCTGATCGAGACCGCCGAGATCGCCAAGGCAAACCTCGTCTGCGTAGTTCCGGCCGGCCATGCCCTGGCGTCCTGGGCCTCCGTCACGCCTGTGGATCTCATGGGCGAATCGCTGATTTCCTTTGCGCCCGCCACAACGCACGGCCTGCATATCGACGAGACCTTCCGTCGCTGGGGTGTTGTCCGGGAAACCTCGGTCTTCGTGCATTTCGTCGAGGCCGCCTTGTCTTTCGTCACCGAAGGTATAGGCATCACCATCCTCGACGCTTTCTCGGCAATGGACTGTACATCGAGTGGTCTCGTTGCCATACCGATCGAGAACAGTGTGACGATATCGGCCTATGTGCATTCCTGCCGGCTGCGACCGCGCCCGGTTGCCGCCGATGCGCTGATTGCCGAATTGCGCGCCATCGCAGTCGACGCATGCGGACGTTGAGGAGATGCGAGTGTGACTGATGTGGAACAGCTTTTCCCGGGATTTGCCGAGCTTGTGATCGATACCGGAGATGTCAGGTTTGCGGTTCTGACCCTCGGCCAAGGGCCGGTGATCCTGCTTTTGCACGGCTATCCGGAAACGCGCGCCGCCTGGCATCGCGTAGCTCCCAAGCTCGCCGAAACGCATACCGTGGTCGTGCCCGATCTGCCGGGATATGGCAGGAGCCGCGTCACGGCCGATGCCGACGGCGCCGGTTCGAAGCGCCGAATGGCTGCCAGCCTCGTCGCCATGATGCATATCCTGGGGCATGAGAGGTTCGCAGTAGTCGGGCACGACCGTGGCGGGCGGGTCGCCTATCGCATGGCACTGGACTTTCCGGACCAGATTGCCGCTCTGGTTTCCGTCACGGTCGTGCCGACGCCGGAAATGTGGGAGGGTGCGAGCAAGGCCTTCGGCATGGGAGCCTGGCACTGGTTCATGATGGCCCAACCAGAGCCATTGCCTGAAAGATTGATGAGCGGAGATCCGCGCTATCTGCTGGACAGAACGCTGGAAAAAATGGCGGGCGGGCTGGAACGGCTGCACCCACAGGCTCTTGCCGATTACAGGACAAGCTTCGATGACCCCGATGTTCGGCATGCCATGTGCGAGGATTATCGCGCTGGTGCCGCCACGGACGAGACAGACGACCTGGCGGACAGGGCAGCCGGGCGGCGCATCGCAGCGCCCGTGTTGGTGATGTGGGAAGCCGGACGGCGCTATGGTGGCGGACGGGAGCCACTCGATATCTGGCATGACTGGGCAGATGATGTAGAAGGCGAAGCTCTGGAGGGTGGCCACCTGTTGCCGGAAACAGCGGCAGGACAGGTCCAGGAGCGTATCCTGGCATTTCTGGGAAGGGTTGGTCATGGCTCGTGACGATTTGGATGACTACGGAAAGAGCCCGACTGAACAGCTTCTCAGTCTGCGCCAGATCGAGGTATTCCACACCGTCATGGAGGCGCGCTCGATCACCGGCGCGTCCAAGGTGCTCAACGTGTCGCAGCCGGCGCTGAGCCGCACGATCAGGCGAGTCGAGGACGTCCTTGGCATAGCCTTGTTCACCCGGGACCGGAACGGTCTGGTACCCACGTCAGAAGCGCTTGAGATCTATTCCGAAATCGATCCCGTGCTGCGGCAATTCGCGGGCGTCGGCGCACAGATCGAGCGCATTGTGCGAGGCGAGACCGCCGTTTTCCGCATCGGCTCGACGGCTAGCGTGGCGCGCGCTCTGGTACCGCAGGCGTTGCGTGAGCTATCGCAGGAAGTTCCCGGCATCGAGCTTTTCTTTGATGTGCTGCCGGTCGACCAGATCGAGGATTACCTGACCACAGGCCGAGGAGAAGCACTGGTGACGCTTGCTTTGCCCGACCATCCGCTGATCGAGGTCGAGCCGGTCGGACGGGCCGACCTCGTGGCCGTCATCCCGCGCACTCATCCCCTTTCGACAAAAGCGCTGATACGCGCCAGCGACCTGGCGGGCGCGGATTTCATAGCCTTTGCCGCCGGCGGGGCCCATCAGCGCGTCGTTGACAGCTTTCTCGACAGCGCTAAGGTCAAGGTGAATGCACGCGCTGTTGCGCGTTTCTCCGACACCGCTCTTGCGCTTGCCAACGAGGAAATGGGCATCGTCCTGGTGGACTACATGACCACCCTTGGCCCCCTGGGAGGCAACCTTGTGGTTCGGCCGATCGAAGAGGCGCCGCAGTTCGAGATCTCGGTGCTGTGGAACCGCCGACGGCCGCATTCGGCGAACCTGCAGAAATTCATCGAAATCCTTGGCAGAAAGCTCTCCAATCTGCCCGCCTTGACTTGATTATGGCCGATGGACGGCGCGAATCCAGAGCCGCGCCCATGCTTTGAAGGCATGGGAGACATAATCATTGTTGGTTGTCATCCGGGGGAGTGGGTGGCAATGAGGGCAAATGGCGCCGGGGAGGCGTCCTTTATCGGAGGAGACAGACATGAATTTTACAGTGAATCGCCGTCAGGCCCTTCGGGGCATGGGCGCTTTAGCAGCTGTTTCGGCTTTCGGCCTTCCTGCCCGCGCTGCAACCCGCAATCTTGCCGTCCTGCACCTGGCCAGCCACGCACCCAGTTTCATCGCTTTCGAACGCGGTTACTACAAGGATGCAGGCCTTGATATCGAGCTGAAATTCTTCGAAGCGGCTCAGCCCATGGCCGTTGCAATTGCCTCCGGCGATGCTGATTTCGGCGTGACCGCGATGAGCGGCGGCCTGATCAGTCTAGCGCAGAAGGATGCGGTCAAGGTGATCGGTGGCGCGCTGACTGAAGAGAAGGGCATCACGGGCGCCATTGTACTGGCATCGAACAAGGCCTATGACGCCGGTCTGACCGACCCTTCGAAGCTGGCCGGAAAGACCTTCGGCATCACCACCGCAGGCTCGTCCTTCCACTTCATGGCCCACAAGATCGCCAAGGCGACCAATGTAAACCTGTCAGACATCGAACTGCGTCCGCTGCAGAAGCTTGGCGCCATCATCGGTGCACTATCGACCGGTCAGATCGACGCCTGGGCCATTCAGCCAAGCGTCGCCAAGAAGATGATCAGCGAAGGTGCTGCCAAGCAGATCGGGCTCGTTTCGGATTATGCGCCGAACTACCAGGTGACAACTGCCTTCACCTCGACCAAGAATGCCAGGGACGAGCGGGCTATGACGGAAGCTTTCGTCAAGGCCTATTCCAAGGCAATCGCCGACTATAATGCGGCCTTCGTAGACAAGACCGCCGATGCTGGCGAGGTCGATGCACTGGCCCAGATCGTTCACAAATATGTCGAGAGCGACAGCCCGGCCGACGTGGCGAAGCAGAACCTGATCGATGGCTCTATGCGGATCAACCAGGGCCTCGCCCTATCGCTGGACAGTTGCGTGGAGCAACTCGAATGGTTCAAGTCCGAAGGCATGGTCAAGGAAGCGATCACCAACGAACAGCTCTTTGATTCATCCTATGTGAAGACGATCTGATCGCCCAAAGATCGGAATGCGGAGGCGCCTGGGCCTCCGCGAGGAGATCCCATGGACCTTAAACTTAGCAATATCAGCCACTACTACGGAGCAGTCGAGGTCCTCAAGGACATTACGCTCGACATACCGCAGGGACAGATCGTCTGTCTGATCGGTCCGTCAGGTTGTGGCAAGTCCACTCTCCTGCGTTTCCTAGGAGGGCTTGAGCGCCCCTCAAAGGGCGAGGTCCTGCAGATAGGCGATGCGCCACGGGACTCCCTCAACCCGTTGACCTACGTTTTTCAGCATTTTGCACTTCTGCCCTGGCGATCGGTCGAAGGCAATATCAAGCTTGTTCTGGAAGACCACAATCTGACCCGTCGCGAGATGGAGGATATCGTAACAGACGTCCTGGAACGGACGCGTCTTTCCGACTTTCGCACGGCCCTTCCCAAGCAGCTGTCCGGCGGCATGCGCCAGCGCGTTGCCATCAGCCGAGCGCTTGCCGTGCGACCCGCCGTCATGCTCATGGATGAACCCTTGTCGGCGCTCGACAGTCAGACCCGTGAACTGTTGATGGATGACCTGATCTCGCTCTGGACCCGCCAGCCTTTCACATCTGTCTATGTGACCCACAATCTCAACGAGGCGGTGCGCCTTGGCCATAGGGTGGTCGTGCTATCACGCCGGCCAGGCCGGATCCGAGAAGTCGTCGATATCGACATTCCTCTGGAAGATCGCCATCTCGGAGACCCACAGTTGGAAGCCAAGCAAAAGCAACTTTGGGATCTCATGCGCGAAGAAGCGATGGCAGCCGACAAGGAACTGGTCAATGTCTGACACTATAACGACAGCCGGCGAGGTCCCCTTGATCGTGAAGCCCGATCAGAACGCCAGTCGCAGCACGGCGGTCAGTTTCCGCGGCGGCGGCTTTGCCCCGGTGCCCGTTCGCGGCGTCGGCATCATCGTCTTCGTCGCGCTCATCGCGCTTGCGGAGGTTGGCACACGCAGTGGCTTCATCTCAAGCCTCACCCTGCCGCGGCCCTCTGCTGTGCTCGACACCTTCGTGCAACTCTGGAAGACCGGGCTGCTCTGGAAGCACCTGCTGCCCTCGATGCAGAGACTGATCGTGGGCGGACTGCTGGGCATATCCGTCGGCATCGCGCTTGGCGTGATGATCGGGCTGTTCAGCTATGTCCGCGCCGGCCTCGTTCCGCTCGTCGCGGCACTGTTTCCAATCCCCAAGATTGCGCTTCTGCCATTGTTCGTCATCTGGTTCGGCATTGACGAGATGTCGAAATACATGCTGATCGCCTTCGGCACCTTCACGCCCACCGTGGTCGCCACCTACGGCGCGGTCGACAATGTCGATCGCTCGCTGATCCGTATGGGCCAGAGTTTCGGGCTGAGTTGGTGGTCGATCGTGCGCAAGATCGTGCTTCCCGGCGCCTTTCCGGCGATCCTGTCGGGTCTCAGGGTTTCAATCTCGATTGCCATCATCCTGCTGGTCGCGGCCGAAATGCTTGGCGCACAGTATGGCGTGGGCTCGTACATCCTCGAGGCCGGCTCGCTCTACGACCTGGAAAAGCTTTTCGCCGGGGTAACGATCCTGTCGGTGCTGGGTCTGATCGTCAGCTTTGTCATTGGCCAGATCGAAAAACACTTTCTCAGCTGGCGCGGATAAGATCCGCGGCACGACTTTCTGGAGATCGCAAGATGCTTGCACTGCAAAAGACCCTCGCTGCCGAGGGGCTGGAATTTCGCACGCCTGCTGAACCTGTCCTGAACCCGGGCGAAGTTCTGATCCGGGTGCATTCCGCGGGAATTTGCGGTACCGACCTCCATATCGCGGAGTGGACGCCCGGATACGAGTCGATGCAAAGCGCAATGCCCATCACGCTGGGCCACGAATTCGCAGGGACGATCGATAGTGTCGGCCCAGGCGTTGCGCAGGACGTCGTGGGAACGCGGGTTACCGCGCGCCCTTCGGTCACCTGCGGCCGATGCGCGCCCTGTCTTGCCGGCGACGAGGACAATTGCAGCGGCCGCAAAGGAGTAGGCATCGGGCGCAACGGAGCCTTTGCCGAACTGGTCAGCGTGCCCTACCGCAACTGCCATGTCGTGCCGGAGGGTCTCGACATGGACATCGGGGCACTGACGGAGCCGATGACCGTCTGCGCGGAGGCTGTGGCCACCGCAGAGGTCCGCCCTGGCCAGACGGTGCTGGTGATCGGACCCGGTTTCATCGGCCAGGGGATTGCCATACTCGCGAGGGCCAAGGGCGCATCGGTTGTCATCGTTGGCAGGAATGACCAGACCCGCCTGGAGACCTTGGCCAATAGCGGCTTCCAGCATGTGATTGACACCGCCGACACCCCGCTTCAACCCGCGCTCGGCGCCTTTGCGCCCTTCGATTCAATCATCGAAGCGGCAGGCGTACCCTCACTGGTCGATGCCTGCCTGCCATTTCTCAAGAAGCGGGGCATATTCACAATTGTCGGCATTCATCCGAGACCTGCGGAAATCGACCTGACACGGCTGGTGCGAATGCATCAGCAGATCCGTGGTTCGTATCGCGCTCCAGCCGCGACCTGGGACGAGATCCTTTCGTTTCTGCGACAGAACCAAGAGATCATGCGCGATCTGATTTCGCATCGCTTCCCGCTTTCGGATGCGCTTGACGGTTTCAGACTGGCGCACGCGCGCATCGCCTCCAAGGTCATTCTGCGGATCGGGTATGGCTCATGACGAAGGCCTTTCTGTCCCTTTGGAACGATTATCCCACGACCTTTGCCGACGAATACGAGGTTTGGCATACGTTCGAGCACGTGCCCGAAAGATTGACGCCACCGGGCATCCGCACCGCGCGGCGCTACGGTTCCGTGGTCGATGGCGAGGTCAGCCACTATTTCACGCTGTACGATCTCGACAATCTCGAGACGATCCAGCATCCGACCTATCTGGATCTGGTGCGCAATCCGACGCGCTGGTCGGAGAAGATGCGCCGGCATTTTTCCAATGTTCTGCGCATACCGGCCGAATGCGTTGCCTCCGGCGGCCGGGGGATGGGCGCCCACGTGCTGGTACAGGCCTATTCCGTCGATCGCAGCCATGCCGGCGGCTCTTGCACCAAACTGGCACTGGTTCTTCAGGATCTGGTATCGACCGGGCAGATGCTCTCCTATCGGATCGGGCTTGCCGAACCGAACCAGAAATACGAGGTGTTCGAGCAGGAACCACAAATGGATACCGATATGCTCAATGTAGTCGTGCTGGTCGAAAGCAGCAGCCGTGGCGGACTGGAGCAGGTCCGTCCAGCAATTGCGACCGCGGCGAAGGATATGCTGCAACCGCAGGCCAATCTTCGCGATGGGCTGTTCGAGCTACTTGTCAGCTTTCATGACGGTGAAGTACCCGCCAACCGATCTCAGATTCTGGCCGGCGAGACGATGAGGTCGCGGTTCACGGAGGCCAGTTGAGGAAAACGCCGCCCCGCAAAACCGAAAGCTAACTTGCAGCCCATTCATTTTGCATTGCGGCATTGCACTTTTTCGAGGCGCAGGACCGTGTGTCTCATTTCGCTTCCTACCGGATTGGACGAGCGTCGGGAGGGCCCGTCGCGTGGGACAGAATGCGGCTTCCAATCAAGGCAATCCTCGTTTTTCATGCTGCGGAAGATCTGAGCGTCACTCCCTCGGCCGTCAGCCAGCAGATACAATTGCTTGATGATGGCCCGCCCTTCCGTGAACATCGCGCGTGATGCGCCGTCGTGGAAGGACGAGGAGCCGATCCATGTCAACCCATGGATTGCTTCAGGAATCCGGGCATATCCGCCGCACTCTGTTCGATCGCGTTAATGAGCGACATGACGGTGGGCGGCTGGGGGCGGCCGAGTGCGGTGATCACCCCCCAAGAAAAGGGAATGTGGAAACTGAGCGGAATGACGCTGACGCCAGTGATCGGCAAGCCGAAGATCGTGGCAGATTCAACGACGGCAATTCCCAAACCCGCCCGCGCCAAGGACATCGACACATATGTGGCATTGCTGTCGATGATACCTTGCGGAACTATGCCATGCTCCTGCATTGCCTGATTGATCCGCATGCGCAGGCGATAAGGATTGGCGGAGGCGATCAATCGCCGAGTAGACAGATCGTGCGGGGTCAGCACCGATCTCTTCGCCAGCTCGTCAGATGCGGAGATGATGGCGACGCACGGCACCTCGCCAATCCAATGTACCTCGACGCCGGAATTATCGACCGGCAGGCTGGCTATGCCCACATCGGCGGTACGTGAGACAACAGCCTGCACGACGTTTTCAGAGGCTATGCTTTGCAGATGTACCTGGTTTGGAAAAAGGTCCGCCGATAATCGGCCGAGCGCCTGGGGTACGATGCTTGCTGCGATCGCCGGTATGGAGGCGATTTCTATTGGCCTTGCCTGGGTGCTGGCGATATTGCGGGCACGCTCGCTGATAGTGCGCAAGCCACCCAGGAAAAGCTCCGCCTGCACGTAAAAATCCGTTCCCTGCGCGGTCGGTGCGATGCGGGGGCCATTGCGATGGAGCAGCAGGAAGCCAAGCTCCTGTTCCAATTCCTGGATCAGCCGCGTCACAACCGGCTGTGACTTTCCCAAAGCCTTGGCAGCACCGGTCATGCTGCCGATCGAGATGACCGCGACGAAAGCTTCCAGCTGTTTGGTATCAAGATATTGTGGGATCATCAAATGTCCGAAATCGCTCACTCTGAAGAAGCTCCATCATCACACGGATTGCCACAATGCCGGCCGGTTGTCGAACGGATCCAACTCGAAGCGGAAGTCTGGTTTTTGCATTTGCAGCAGCACGGGCTTTTCTGCGCGATAGATCGGCCAATCGCCCGCTGGAGAGATTGGCGTCTCATCGCGGATGAACGAGACCCAGACATCATGCAGTTGGCTGCCGAACGCCGTATCGGTCACGGCCTGACGTGCCGGCAGATGGCTCACATCCATGCCGGCGCGGTACCAGACCTCGCCGACCTCCGCTCCATGCGGGGCGCCGAGTTCATCGGCTTCAATCGGACCATAGAGATATTTATAGACCGGCTGGCGTTCAGAATGCAGCCGGGCAAACCGCGTCGCCGGGTTCTGGAAAACCAGATCGCCGCCAACCGCGCGCCAGATTCCCCGCGGCGAGTGGTCTGGCAATGCGCTGCGATAACGCCGAACGATATCCGCCCCTGTGAGGCCAAACGCACGAACACGTTCGTGAAGCAGCTGGGCGGCAAGGTCGAAATCCATATCCGGTTGCGCCGTCGCATGCGTGGCGTATTCGCCGGTCGTGCAACCGATCATCATCGGGACCTGCGCAACGCGGCCCGCATCCGCTGCGGCCTCTGGATGCTCGAGCAAAGAGACACCATCGATCACGGGTACAAAAGGAACGCCCAGCATGGCTGCCGAACCGTCCCGGTCAAAACTGTGACGTTCATAGGACTGGTTGCAGAGATCGCGTTGCGCCACCATCAGCGCCGCAATCGAAACCTCCTTCAGTCCGGCTTCCGTCGTCTGCAGCGCCTCCTGCATGCGTTGCGTCAGCTTTTGCGCGTCGTCCATGGTAGCGATAGCCGTGCTTGCGCCACTCTGCGGCATCGCCCGGGCAAACAGGCCCTTGGCCGCGGGCATCGCCATTACGGCAGCGACCGAAAAACCGCCGGCGGAACGGCCGGCGAACGTCACCCGAGCCGGATCGCCGCCAAATTGCGCGATGTTGTCGCGCACCCACTGGAGTGCAGCGATCTGGTCCAGCAGGCCCCGATTGTCCGGCGACCCGTCATTGAGATGCAGAAAGCCTAAGGCACCGAGGCGGTAGTTGACGCTGACCTCGACCACGCCGCTCGCCGCAAAGGCGCCGCTCTGCAGCACCGTCTCATTGGCGGAGCCGAGCGCATAACCGCCGCCATGGATCCACACCAGCACCGGCGCAGAACCTGCGACCGACGGCGTCCGAATGTTGAGCGTCAGGAAATCCGTGCCGAACTGCAGTCTGGAAGCCGCGGCATTGCCGACCGGCCCATAGGTGGGGATCTGCGGGCAGATGCTGCTGAGGACCTTTGCCGAGCGGACGTCTGACCAAGGCTCGACAGGCTGCGGCGCCAGGAACCGCCTCTCTGTAGTCACCGGTGCGGCATAGGCAACGCCGAGGAATACGGTCAGGCCGTCTTCCTCAAAACCTTCGATACGCCCGGCATTTGTCTCGACGATCGTCATATCATAGCGCCTTGCGGAGACCGATCAGCCGCTCGACGGCGATGACGACACCGATCGAGATAAAGATCAGGATCACCGAGAGCGCCGCAATCTGCGGGTCGGTCGAATATTCGAGATAGTGGTAGATTTCCGTCGGCAGGGTCGATGCCTTGACCGACACGATGAACAACGAAATGGTCGCCTCGTCGAAGGAGATCAGGAAGGCGATCACGGTGCCGGCGATCAGGCCGGGGCGCACCAGCGGCAGCGTGATGCGCCAGAAGACCATCAGCGGCGATGCGCCATGCACCAGTGCTGCCTCTTCCACGCGGGTATCGACGGCCATCAAGCTCATGGTGATGGTGCGCACCGTGTAGGGGATGGTAATCCCGAGATGGGCAAGGATGATGCCTGGATAGCTGTCGAGCAGACCGAGGGGCGCCATGACCAGCATGATGCCGACCGCCAGCACGATATGCGGCACAAGGAAGGGTGCAAGGATGAGAAAGTTGACGGCGCCCTTGCCGCGAAAACGATACCGGACCAAAGCCAGCGACAGCATCATGCCGGCCGACACCGCGACCACTCCGACAATGGCCCCGATGATCAGGCTTCGGCCAAAAGCCGAGATGAATTTTGCGTTGGCAAAAACCTTCGCATAGGAGCCCAGCGAAAAACTCTCGGGCGGAAAAGCAAGGTATTGGCGGGTATCGAAGGAGATGATGAATACAACGATGATCGGCGCCAACAGGAACACGTAGAGCAGCACGATCAGCGTGTTCCAGGCAACCCGACCGAGAAGCGGACTGTTTTGCATGGCCGACCTCACGCTTCGAGCGATCGCAGGGCGCGCTGATAGAGAAAGATCACGCTGCTGAACAGGACAAGCAGCAGCATCGACAAGGCAGCGGCAAGCGGCCAGTTAAGGGTCACCGTCGCCTCGTTGAAGACTTCGGTGCCGAGCACGAAGACGCGCCCTCCCCCCATCAGCCGCGGCGTCACGAACGACGAGATCGCCAGAACGAAGACCAGAAGCGCTGCGGTGAGGACACCCGGCAGTGACAGTGGCAGAATGATACGAGTGAAGATCTTGAAGCGATTGGCACCCAGCATCGCGGCGGCCTCTTCCAACTGCGCATTCAGCCGGCCGAAGCCGCTGAGCATGGCGAGAATAGCGTAGGGCATAAGGATCTCGATCAGCGCAACTGTTGCCCCGAAACTGTTATTGGTCAGCCGCACCACACCGGATGTCAGCGACACCGACTGCAGCGTGCTGTTGATAACACCACGATCCCCCAGGATAACCATCCAGCCATAGGTGCGCACCACCGAGGAGGTGAGCAGGGGCGCAACTGCCAGCGCTGTCAGAACGCCACGCCAGCGGCTTTCCGTCCGCACCAGGAACAGTGCAATCGGAAAGGCAAGGATGACAGCAAACAGTGCCACATTGAACCCCAGAACCAGCGTATTCCAGGCGACACGCCAGTAGAAGGGGTCAAACAGCACCGCGATATAGGATGCCAGCACCCAGTCCCCGCCGCTCAACGCGCCGATGGTCGAGGAGGCAAACGACGCCCGAAACAGCCAGATCAGCGGCAGCAGAAAGGTCACGCCGAGCGCAATCAGGCCCGGCAGGAGCAACATGAGGAGGACACCGCGCGAAACATTCGCAGACGGCGGCGCGGCGGAGGGGGATGTTGCGGCAGTGCTCATCAGACGACCTGCCCGATGAAGGTGACGTCTTGCGGCGCAACAGAAAGTGTCACTTCGCTGCCCTTTTCCGGCAGAATGCCGGCGTGGGTGAGCAGGTCGGCCTGCAGCCTGTAGTTGCCGCTTCGCACCGTCAGCGTCAGGATCTGGCCACGATAGACGACGTGTTCGACAGTGCCGGCAAAACAGTTGATGCCTTCCGCGCGGCCGAGCGCAACCGCCAGGCGGTGCGGCCTGATCATCAGCCTGACCGTTGAGCGGACCGGAGCGTCGCCGACAAACCGCAACGGGCCGAGCCCTTCAACGATGGCAAGACCGGGTTCGACCACCTTGGCGGTATAAAAATTGCCGGCGCCGATGAAGGAGGCGACGAAATCGGTCTGCGGACGATCGAAGATCTCGCGCGGCGTGCCGATCTGCTCCAGCTTTCCGTTCGACATCACGGCGAGCCGATCGGCCATCGACAGGGCTTCGTCCTGGTCGTGGGTCACGAAGATCGCGGTGACACCGGTGCGCGCCTGGATTTCCCGGATTTCATCGCGCATCTCGTCGCGCAGCTTGGCGTCGAGATTGGAGAGCGGTTCGTCGAGCAGCAGCAGCTCCGGCTCGATCACCAGCGAACGGGCGATTGCCGCGCGCTGCTGCTGACCGCCGGAAAGCTGGGTTGCCTTGCGGTTGCCGAGACCGGTCAGCTTGACGAGATCGAGCGCCCTGTTGACGCGCTCGTCGCGTTCGGCCTTGCCGACCTTGCGCATCTCGAGGCCGAAAGAGATGTTTTCGGCGATCGTCATATGCGGAAACAGGGCATAGGCCTGGAAGACCATGCCCATGTTGCGCTTGTAGACGGCAATCGAGGAGATATCCCGTCCATCGAGGCGGATCGCCCCGGATGTCGGGGCGACAAGGCCTGCGATCATCCGCAGGATGGTTGTCTTGCCGCAGCCCGAAGGGCCAAGCAAGGCCAGCATCTCGCCACGCGGCAGCGAGAAGCTGACAAGATCGACGGAAGGCTTCTGGGCGCCGGGATACGTCTTGACGAGACTATCGATATTGACGTGATGATCAGCCATGACGGCCAGTTTCCTTGCAAAGATCAGGTATTGAGGATCAGTTGAACGCAATCACTTCGCGGTTGATGCGCTGGATCCATGCGGAATACTTCTCGGCGACGAAACTCCAGTCGAGCGACATCTGAGCGGCCTGAGCTTCCTTCGAGCCATAGATGCGCGTGGCAACGGCATCGCTGAGTTTGACCTTGGTATTGACCGGTCCGTAGAAGCTTTTCTCGGCAAATGTCGCCTGGGCATCAGCGCTCAGGGCGTAGTTGATGAACAACTGCGCTGCCTCGGCATTGTGTGAACCCTCGACCAAGCCAACGGTATTGGTTTGACCGATCGAGCCCTCCTTGGGAGCTGCAACCGCGATCTTGCCACCCTGGCTATCATGCAGGAACTGGGCGCGGCCGTTCCAGCATACAGACAGATCGACTTCACCGCTCTGAACAACCGCATAACAATCCGGTGCCGGTTCCCAGGTGGATACGTTGGGCGCAAAGGCCTTCATCGCCTCCATCGCGGGTTCGATCGACGTCTTGTAGTCGGCACCGGCGATCCTGTTGAGAATCGGGATCAGGATGACGCCTCGGGTATCGCCGAGCTTGGCGGCAATCTTTCCCTTGTATTTCGGATCTGCGAGATCCTTCCAGCTGGTCGGAGGGGTCTTGACGGTATCTGTGTTGTAGAGGATGGCGAGATTATCCTGCGAGAAGGCAACCGACTTATCGCCGTCGAGGCGGGCCCAATCCGGCATGTCTGCAAGTGCCGTGACCTTGGCCGGATCGAGCTTGGCAAAGATGCCGTCCTTGTTGGCCTTGATGGCGACGGCGACGTCTATCAGCGCCACGTCGACCTTGGGGTCTGCGCGCTGCAGCGTCAACAGGGCGAGGGTTTCAGCCGAATTTTTGCTCGGCTGATAGGTCACATCGATGCCCGGATATTTCGTCTCGAAGGCATTGATGATGAACTTCTGATAATTGTCTGCAAAGACACCGGAGAAACCGACGATATTAACGGTTCCCTTGATGGACGATGCATCCTGCGCAGAGGCGCCGGTCGACAGGGATGCGATGCAGAGAGCGAACGCGCCAAGACCGGCAAGCGTTCGGGAAATTTCAGACTTCAGGTGTATTGTCATGACTTTCTCCAGTTTGCGTTGTTTGTTTTTTATACGCTTGCTTTGTTCCCCGGGCGCGCAAGGCGCGCCCTAAATTATTGATGTAGTGAGCATTTCTTGCCAAGCGACGGCAAGAGACAAGACGCTACGCAGCAGGCTGCCAAGCGGCATCGAGAACCCGCAGCCAGTTCTTGCCAAGCAGTTTCAGAACCCGTTCCTCGCTCCAGCCGCGCGCCAGCATACGGGCTGTAAGGTTCGGCATTTCGGTCATGCGCTGAATGCCCTGGGGCTTGTTGATCTTGACCGAGCCGAATTCCGTGAGGGTGCGCGCCGTACCCTTGTCTTTGTTGGCCCAGAGCAGCCAGGGACCCGGACGGGGGCGGTCCAGCGAGAAATCGGTGCCGATGCCGACATGATCCTCACCGACGAGATCGATGACATAGGACATGGCATCGAGATAACTTTCGACCGTCGCGTCATTGCCATCGGCAAGACCCGGTGCAAACAGGCTGATGCCGATAATGCCGCCCTTGCTGGCGCAGGCGGTGAACAGTTCATCTGGCTTGTTGCGCTTCACATCTTTCAGGGCGCGCGGCAAAATATGCGAAATGCAGACCGGCGATTTCGAATATTCGATGATGTCGGCGCTGGTCTTGTCGCCGACATGGCTGAGATCGCACAATACGCCGACCCGGTTCATCTCCGAGAGCACTTCCTTACCGAACCCGGTAAGACCGCTGTCATTTTCCTCCAGATAGCCGGCGCCGGAATAGTTCTGGGTGTTATAGGTCATCTGCATGATGCCGACGCCCAGATCCTTGAAGATTTCGACGTAATCCAGCTTGTCTTCCAGCGGCGAGGTGTTCTGCCAGCCGAGGATGATGCCGGTCTTGTTCTCGGCCTTGGCGGCATGGATGTCGGCCACGGTGCGAACCGGACGGATCAGGTCGCTGTTGTCACGCAGGAAATGTTTCCATTGCGAAACGTAATCGATGCCCTCCCGGAAGTTTTCCCACAATACGGTCGAAACGTTGACGGCGGTAATCCCGCCGGCGCGCATCTCTTCAAAGATCGGCCTGCCCCACTGGCTGGTCTGCAGGCCGTCGAATACGATGGCGCGATCATGAAGCTGCTTGGCATCGGTCATCAGGCGATATCCTTGAAATTGATGGTATTGTTGCGATCGGCGAGCCTGCGCGCGACGAAATCGAGACGATCCTGACCCCAGAAGATGTCTTCGCCGACCACGTAGGTGGGCGTCCCAAATATGCCGAGCTGTTTGGCCTCCTCAAGATTGCCGTTCCATTCGGCTATGATGGCATCCGGCTGAGGATCGACGACCAATGCCTCTGCCTGCGGGCCGACCGTGCGTGCCGCAATCTCGCGCAACACGGAAAGATCGGCGATATCGCGGTCCTCGGCCCAGAGCGCTCGCTGGATGGCGAACGAAAAATCGAACGCGGCGAGGCCGGCCTTCTGCACGGCAATCACCGCCTGGGCAGCCGGCTCGATGGTGCGGCAAGGGTAAAATTTCGGCTTCAGATTGAGCGGAATTCCCAGATGCCGGCTCCAGCGCCCAAGCTCCACTGCGTGGTAAAGTTGGCGCGCGTCGGGACGCGTACGCAAGGGAATACCGCCATTCGCCTCGATGAGGCGTATCGGCCGCAGCTTGACGGAGACGCCGGCATCATGTCCGATCTTTACCGCGCGGCGGGCACCGAAATAGGCCCAGGGCGACGAGATGCCGTAAAAGATCTGCAAGGACAGCGGCTCAGGTGGATACATTATAAATTTCCTCGATCATGTCTGCGTCCTCCCACTCGTCGCCAAAAAGTTCGGGCGTATCGAAGGCAAGGAATTTGTCGATATGGGTCTGCCGGTCTTCGACGAAGATCGAGCGGGCCAAGCCTTGCGCGAGACGAGCCGCGCCATCGCTGATTGAAGGAATGCCGCTCGTGATCTTGCCGTGCGAGGGAACCGCCGGATAGGCAAAGCAGTACAATCTGGAAACCTGACCGTCGGCTTCCGACTTCGGCAGGAATTCGAAATTTGGCCCAAGATACGGCATCGACGCGAGCCCCTGATGCTCCATGCCGGGTGGTGCCGTGTAGGCATCGCCCCAAAGCCTGATCCGGCCGGCCAGTTCGGCAAACTCCGGACGCCTGGCGAAATCGACTGCAAATCCTGTCGCGAAGATCACCTTGTCAGCAGCATATTCGCCCTTGGGTGTGGCAATAATCACGGCTCCAGCCTTTTCGCGCAGATCGCGGATCGGGCTACCGAGATGAAAAAATGCGTTTTCGTGGCGGGACACCCGTAGCACGCTATGGCGCGGCGGCGGTATCTGCGTGCGCTCACCTTCCAGCATCAGCACCCATTTGTCTGCGTCCGGCAGCCCGAGATATCCTTGTGTCATGCCCTGGCTACCGACACCGGTGAATTTGTCGATGCGGGGGATGTCCTTGCGGCGGATGAAGATATCCACCCGGGCAGCGCCAGCTTCGAGCGCGGCCGCGGCATTGTCCATCGCGGAGGCACCTGCTCCCACCACGGCGACGCGTTTTCCGGCAAGGGCGGTCACGTCGATCATATCGGCGCCGTGGGCGACATAATGTCCAGGAACACGCGACACGACATCCGGCAGGCTCGGCGCTCCGAGACCATCCAGTCCGGTCGCGATGACGACCCGGCGGGCCAGCACCTTCTTGAGGCCGCCCGGCGAGCCATAATGCAGCTCGACCATGCCATCATCCCGCAGATGCATCGCGTGAACGCCGGCATCATTGGTAACAGGAAGATCGAGAACCCTACGATACCAGACGAGATATTCCATCCACTGCGTGCGCGGGATGAGATTCATTCTGTCATAGGCTTCCGTGCCGAATTGCATTTCGAACCAGGCCCTGAAAGTCAGCGACGAGATGCCCAGTGCCGGACCTGCCGCTTCCTTGCGGGTGCGCAGGGTTTCCATGCGGGCATAAGTGATCCATGGCCCTTCGAGGCCGGCCGGCGCGCGGTCGAAGGCGCGCGCATTGTCGATCCCAAGCTTTTTCAAAGCGGCCAGCGCCACCAGGCCGCAAAGTCCGGCGCCGATGATGGCGACATCCAGAACCCGCTCGCAATCCACGAAACAGGGCGGCACCCAACTCTTCGGAGGGAGGTTGAGCCACAGCAAGTCCTGCTTCAGGCGCTGCTCCAGATGCTGGAGGGATCGAGGCTGCGAGACTGGCATTTATCCCCACTTCTGAATTATGTTCATTTTACATATACAGGATGCCATTATCTGAAAATTGAATTTAGAGAATGAATGGGAATTAGCAAGCGTTATTTTCAGGCGCTTTGCGCTACTGATCTTCCTGCGTATGCGTGCCGAATGCGCGTTGAGAATGCGGTCCGTTTAGGCCGCCGAACGCAATGAACACCTATGGATTCTTTGCTGCGGCAAGAGCCACTGCGCCCGTCGGTATGCACGGTGCATAGAGTAAACTGATCACCCGGCGGCGTTGTCGCGTTGTTGGTGGCTTAGCGGTTGATGGCCAATCGATCGCGATGAACATGCCGATCGTCAGCTACAGGAAGCACCACTACCAGCCCAGTCTGGCAGATATCTTGCTGGAAGCGTCCTTGAGGAGGACGATGAAGCGATCAACATCACTTCGTTGCGTGCGGAAAGCCGGCGCACCAATATTAACCGCAGCAATCACAGAGCCGTCGAAGGCAAGGACAGGTACCGACACCGAGACCAGTTGCTCGCTCACTTCCCCAAAACTCACGCAATAGCCCTGGCGCTTGATCTTTTCCAGTTCCGAAATCAGCTTGTCTCGATCCGTGATCGTCCGCTTCGTCATCCTCGGCAGGATTTCGGGGATCATCTGCTGCTGAACTTGCTGGTGGAGATAGGCGAGAAGCACCTTGTACGAGCCTGCAGTAAGTGGCCTCCGACGCCCGATCATCGCCTGTACGCGTAGATCTCGCATTGGCTCGAACTTAGCGATGCAGAGTGATTCACCATTGTCGATGATGCGCAGTTGGGTGGTTTCGTTCGCCTTCTGCCCGAGTTCTTCCAGGATCGGATTAGCAATGCGCACCAGATCGACCTGGGTCGATGCGGCCGTTCCGAGCACGATCGCCGTCGTGCCCAGACGATAGGTGCCGGTATCGCTCTTGCGGACGAGGCCACGCCGTTCCATTGTGCGTAACATGCGCAAAATTCTTGGTTTCGTCTCACCGATGTTTTGCGCGATCTCCGTTAGCCTGACGTCAGGATTTTTGGCCACATTCAGCAACACGTCGATGCACACATCAACGGCCTGTACGATATTGTTTTTTTCTGTTGAATTGTCGTCCATTTGGCGAAATTTCTTGCCGTCGCGATACTGCGGAGATTGCCACAGAGAGCATTACGACTAGCGTAACACACTTGATTTCTGTTTGACAGCATCCTTTGGCGGCCTTTACCAATTCGGTCAGGAGTGGATGGGAACCCACTCGTTCCGACCCCGTACAAGGTCGGCGAAAGAACGCTAAAACTGGGATTGAGAAAATGGCCGTAAAGACACTAAAGCGGGCAGCGATCACGCTGTTCGGCACGATTGCTATTCCTGCAATGGTCGCAGCGCAAGAAGCTCCGCTGACGATCGGCATGTCGACGACGCCGACCACTCTGGATCCGCACGAGGACAGCTCGGCGCCGAACAATGCCACCTCGCGCCACATCTGGGACAGCCTGATCAACCTCACCGGAACATCTTCCAACGCGCCGGAACTTGCGACCGAATGGAAGGCCGTCGATCCGACCCATTGGGAATTCAAGCTGCACAAGGACGTCAAATTCCATGATGGCAGCGAATTTAATGCCGACGACGTCATAGCATCGCTTCTGCGTGCCCGCGACAAGCCGAGCCAGGGCTTCGCCTCCTACACCCGTAACATCGCCAACGTTACGGCCAAAGACCCGCTGACGGTTGTCATCGAGACGAAAGTGCCGGATCCGCTCCTGCTCAATTCCGTGAGCCGGATCCGCATCATCAGCGCCGCCTGTAAGGACGCGCCTGTTACGGATTTCGACAACGGCAAGTGTGCGATCGGCACAGGCGCCTACTCCTTTGTCTCCTACCAGCCGGGCAGCAATCTGACGGTCAAGCGCAACGACAGCTATTTTGCCGGGCCGTCTCATTGGTCGAATGTCACCCTGCGCTTCCTGCCGGATGACGGTGCGCGCCTGGCATCGCTCCTGTCCAATGAGATTGACATCATCGAAAGCTTGCCGGCCGACGGCATGGCCCGCGTCGAATCGAGCAAGAACCTGCAGATCGTCAACGGCCAGTCTTCTCGCTTCGTCTACATGGGCATGGACGTGAGCCATGATGTGTCGCCCTTCCTCAAGGCTGCAGACGGCTCCGATCTCGGCAAGAACCCGCTGAAGGACGAGCGCGTCCGCAAGGCGATGCTGATGTCGATCAACCGCCCGGCGATCGTCGAGCGCGTCATGCAGAAGAACGGTACGGTCGCAGACCAGTTCGTCGCGGAAGGTTATGCCGGTCACTCCGAGAAGGTCCAAACCGTTAAATACGATCCGGCTGCCGCCAAGACGCTTCTGGCCGAGGCCGGTTATCCGGCTGGCTTCAGCCTTACCCTGCACGGTCCGTCCGGCCGCTACGTCAAGGATGCGGAAGTGCTCCAGGCCGTCGGTCAAATGTTCACCCGCATCGGCATCAAGACGAAAGTCGAGGTCATGCCGTGGTCGATGTATTCCGAAGCCTATTCGAAGGGCGCCTACAGCGTCTATCTCGGCTCCTGGGGTGTAAATACCGGCGAGACCACTAATCCGACCGTCGCCCTCGTCGCCACCCGCGACGAGAAGAAGGGCACTGGCCGTTACAATGGCGGTGGCGTCTCCGACCCAAAAATCGACGAGGTACTGGCCAAGGCAAGCTCGACGCTTGATGAAGCCGAGCGGACGCCTCTGCTGGAAGAACTCTCGACCCAGACCTTCGACAATCTCTGGCTCCTTCCGATGCACTACGAAAACGTCGTGCTCGGCGCCAGGAAGACCGTGTCCTACACGCCCCGTGGCGACAAGTACACGCTCGCCTACGAATTGAAGCCGGCAAAGTAAACCACGAGAATATCGGGGCTGCGCGATTGCAGCCCCACTCTATTTCCCCCCAGGAGACATTCATGCAGGAACTCGGAACGGGCGAAGCCGTCGCTCGGGCGAAGGCTATCTATGACTATGGCCAGACGGCGATTTTCGCCTCCAAGGTCGACCCACGCCTTCATATGGTTCTTTATGTACCGCCGACGGCTGCGGACGGCCGCAAGCTCGACCTGCTCGTCGCAGTTCACGGCACTGGGCGTACCTCCGCCCTCGACTTCCGCGACGGCTTTGCCGAGTTCGGCCTTTACAACGACTGCGCCATCCTGTGTCCGATCTTCCCGGTCGGCGTTTTGGGCGACGGCGCGCGCTCCGGTTACAAGTTCATCGCGGAAGGCGACATCCGCTACGACCGGATCGTCATCGCCATGGTCGAGGAAATGGCGGAGAAATATCAGCAGGACTGGTCCAAGTTCGCGATCTTCGGCTTCTCCGGCGGTGGTCATTTCAGCCACCGTTTCGCGATCCTGCACCCCGAAAAGCTCTGGGCGGCCTCCGTCGGCGCGCCGGGCTCCGTCACCCTTCTTGATCCGAGCCGTGACTGGTGGGTCGGCATCCGCGATCTGGAAGCTCGCTTCGGCAAACCGTTCCAGCCCGAGGTACTCGCCAGGATCCCGGTCCAGATGATCGTCGGCGACGCCGATCTGGAAACCTGGGAAATCACCCACAAACCGGGCGGCAAGTATTACATGGAAGGCGCCAACGACGCGGGCAACACCCGCCCGGAACGCCTCGCCACGCTTGCGCAATCGTTCCGCGATGCCGGCGTAAACGTGACGCTCGACCGCGTGGCGGGCGTGTCCCACGACCGGGTCAAGGTGCTCGGCCACGTCAAGGCCTTCCTCGCCAAGGTACTGAAGGACCGTCGCGCGAAATGAACAATGCAACCATTGTAGCCCCGCAGCCGGAAGCCGTGGAAGCCGGCGCGGAAGTTCTCGAACGCGGCGGCAACGCCATCGATGCGGCGCTCGCCTGCGCCTTCGTCCAGGGCGTCGTCGATCCGCAGATGTCGGGCATCGGCGGCTTCGGCTCGATGCATGTCTACATGCCGAAGAAGGGCGTCCACGAGATCCTCGAATTCTATGCCCGGGCTTCGCTCAAGGCGACGCCGGACATGTGGCTGCACAAGATCAAGCACCAGAGCCGCGACGGTTTCGGCTACGTGCTGGAAGACAATATTTCAGATATCGGTTATCACGCCGTCTGCACGCCGGGATCGCTTAAGGGGTATGAGACGGCCCTGCGCGACTACGGCACCTTCGACTGGGCCGACCTGATCAAGCCGGCCATCCGACTCGCCCGCAACGGCTTCATGATCCGCAACCACATGCACTGGTACTGGGCCAAGGACCAGTCGGGTGACGGCTTCGCAAACACGCTCGACAAGCTGCGCTTTTCCGAAACCGGGCGGCGGGTCTATTTCCACGAAGACGGAACGCTGAGGAATGTCGGCGACCTGCTGATCAACAAGGATATGGGCGATACGCTCGAGCGGATCGCGCAAAGCGGCGGATCCGACATCTTCTATCACGGCGAACTGGCCGAACAGATCGCGGCCGACTTCAAGGTCAATGGCGGCCTGATCGACGAGGAAGACCTGGCGAGATACGAACTGTCGCGGGTTTCTCCCATCTGGGGCGGGTATCGTGGCAATCGCATCGCCACGTCCCCCCCTCCGGGCTCGGGCTTCCCGCTGCTGGAATTCCTCCACATCATGGAGCAGTTCGACGTTGGTGCAATGCAGCACTCCAGCGCCGAGCATGTTCGCATCCTCTTCGAGGCCATGAAGCGGATGACGATCGACAAGGACTCACATATGGGTGATCCGACCTATGTCGACGTCCCCTACGAGAGGCTTCTGTCGAAGGAACATGCACAGGCGCAGGCGCGCTCGATCAAGGCGGGCGAGATCGCCAATGTCACTCGGATCGACCGGTCCCAGCGCGAAACCACGCATATCTCGGTGATTGATAAAGATGGCAATGCCGTTGCGATGACCCATACGCTCGGCAGCCCCTCCGGCGCCATCACAGACGGTCTCGGCTTCATGTATAATGGCACGATGAGCCGGTTCAATCCGGTTCCCGGCAAGCCCGGATCGATCGCGCCGGGCAAGCGCCGCCCGAGCTCCGCGGCTCCGACGATCGTCTTCAGGGACGGCAAGCCAAACATCGTCATCGGCGCACCGGGCGGCAGCTATATCGCGCCTGCGGTCGCCCAGTGCCTGATGAACATGATCGACTTCGACATGTCCGTGCTCGAAGCCGTCGCGGCACCGAGGATCGTCGGCGTGTCGAACACGATCGACATCTCCAATCGCATCCGTCACTCTGTCGAAGGCGAGCTGAAAGCGCAGGGCCACCAGGTGGCGCGGTCGCCCCAGACATACGCGTTCGCCGCGGTTCATGCGATCAAGATCGAGGACGGCATCTCCAGGGGCGCCGCAGATCCGCAACGGGACGGGATGGCGATCTCCGTCGGCTAGTGCATCGGCCCGAAATCCGGATCAAGCTTTCGGAAAAGGCGATGCGCAGGTTCTAGAATGCTACAGCGTCTCCTATGCGCTAAATGTGCGCACAGGAGACGCTGTAGACACCAGGGAAAGGTTCAATGGTCACTTCCATCATCAGGCGATTGATACAGGCTCTGTTCGTCATCGTGGCGATGACGATCATTGTCTTTATCGGCGTAAGCGTGATCGGCAACCCGGTCGATATTCTCATCAATCCGGATGCGAACCAGGCGGAGCGTGCACGGATCATCGCCCATTACGGGCTCGATCAGCCTCTGTGGAAACAGTACCTACTGTTCCTGCAGGGATTGCTGCAGGGGGATTTCGGCAATAGCTTCGTCTATGGCCGACCGGCCCTCGGGCTCATTCTCGAACGCCTCCCGGCAACGCTGGAACTGGCCATCACCGCGCTCGGCATCGCCATCGTTTTCGGATTGCCGCTTGGCCTTTACGCCGGACTCTACCCAAACCGGGTGTCGTCCAAGCTCATCATGTCCGGTTCGATCCTCGGCTTCTCGCTGCCGACTTTCTGGGTCGGCCTGATGCTGATCATGATCTTTTCGGTCGAGCTCGGCTGGCTGCCGACCAATGGCCGCGGCCCGACCGTCGAACTGTTCGGCGCGCAATGGTCTTTCCTCACCGGGGAGGGCCTCAGGCATCTTCTGTTGCCGGCCTTCAATCTGGCACTGTTCAAGACCTCCCTCATCATGCGGCTCACCCGTGCCGGCGTGCAGGAAGTCCTGCCCCAGGACTATATAAAATTCGCCCGTGCCAAGGGCCTGCGCGAGCGCCGGGTGATCACAGTGCACGTGCTGAAAAACCTGATGATCCCGGTGATCACCATCATCGGCTTGGAATTCGGATCGCTGATCGCCTTTTCCGTCGTCACCGAGAGCATTTTCGCATGGCCGGGCATGGGCAAGCTAATCATCGACTCGATCAACCTTCTCGACCGCCCCGTCATCGTCGCCTACCTGATGATGATGGTCCTGCTCTTCGTCGTGCTGAATTTCGTCATCGACATCTGTTACACCATTCTGGATCCGCGGATCCGGCTTGACGCAAAGGCTTGACCCATGGCTGAACCAAACGCGCAAGAGAGCAGCGTTCCCGATGCCGGTCCCGGTCGCCTCGCCAAAGGCATCTCGGACTTCTTCCGCTCCCCGGCTGCCGCCATCGGCCTCATCAGTCTGATCGCCATCTGTTGCCTGGCGCTGCTGGCGCCCTGGATCTCCCCGCAGAACCCCTATGACCTGATGCAGCTCGACATCATGGACGGACGTCTGCCTCCGGGTTCGGAATCGATGACCGGCCTTGTCTACCATCTCGGCACCGACAGCCAGGGTCGCGACATTCTCTCGGGCATCCTTTACGGTTTGCGCACGTCCCTGATGGTCGGCGTCCTGTCGGCCTTCGCGGCCGCGGTCATCGGCACCACCGCCGGCCTGTTCGCCGCCTATATGGGGAGGCGCACCGAAACCGTGATCATGCGGCTCGTCGACCTGCAGCTCTCATTCCCGACCATATTGATGGCCCTGATGATGCTGGCCATCCTGGGCAAGGGCGTGACAAACGTCGTCGTCGCTCTGATCATCGCCGAATGGGCGACCTATGCCCGCACCGTCCGTGGCACCGCGCTTGTCGAGCGCGAGAAGGAATATATCGAGGCGGCGCGCATGCTCCGCCTGCCCGGCTGGCGCATCTTGTTCAGGCATCTGCTTCCGAACTGTCTTGCGCCCGTCATCGTCATTGCCACCATGCAGGTGGCAAGGGCGATCGGGCTCGAGGCAACCCTCTCCTTCCTCGGTCTGGGCGCCTCCGTCACCGAGCCGTCTCTCGGCATGCTGATTTCGACCGGCTACCAGTACCTCCTGACCGGCCTCTACTGGATCAGCTTCTTCCCCGGCATCGCGCTTCTTGTAACGATCGTGGCGATCAACCTCGTCGGCGACCGGCTTCGCGATGTCCTCAATCCGAGGAACATGTCATGACCGCCTTGCTCAAGGTAGAAAATCTCGTCACCGAATTCGGTGGCGACGCAGCGAAACCGGGACTGCGGGCCGTCAACGACGTGTCGTTCTCCGTCGAACGCGGCAAGGTTCTCGGCCTCGTCGGAGAATCCGGGTCCGGCAAGTCGGTGACCGGCTTCTCGATCATGCGGCTGCTCGAAAAACCGGGCCGCATAGCGGGCGGGAGAGTGATTTTCGACGGCACCGATATCGCGAGCTGTTCCGACGAGGAAATGCGACGGCTGCGCGGCAAGCGCATCGCGATGGTCTTCCAGGACCCGACGATGACGCTCAACCCGGTGCTGACCATCGGTACCCAGATGGTGGAAGCAGTCCTGGCGCATGACAACGTCTCTAAGGACGCGGCTCGCCAGCGCTCGCGGGATGCTTTGGCACTCGTTGGCATTCCGAGCCCCGAGGAACGGCTTTCCGCCTATCCGCACCAGTTTTCCGGCGGCATGCGCCAGCGAGTGGCGATCGCCATCGCGCTTCTGCACAGGCCTGACCTCATCATAGCCGACGAGCCGACTACGGCCCTCGACGTGACGATCCAGAGCCAGATTATCTCGGAATTCCAGAAGCTCACCGAAGAGTCCAACACCGCGGTGATCTGGATCACCCACGATCTCGCGATCGTCTCGAGGCTGGCCGACGATATCGCCGTCATGTATGCGGGCCGCCTGGTCGAGACTGGTCCCGTGAGCAAGGTGCTGACCGATCCGCACCATCCCTATACGGCCGGCCTGATCGCATCCGTCCCGTCGCAGAACCGTCGCGGCGAACCCCTGCGCCAGATCCGCGGCATGACGCCGGCGATCAATCGCCTGCCCCAAGGCTGCAGCTTTCGCACGCGTTGCGACCGGGTGACGGACGGTTGCCTGGTGATGCCGGCCCTGATCCCGCAAGCCGACCGATCCTTCCGCTGCATCCATCCTGTGATGAAAGGGACTGTATGATGACGGCAACCGACGCGCCCTTGACCGAAGCCGCTTTGATTGAGGCCCCTTTGATCGAGGCCCCGTTGATCGAGGCAAGACATGTCTCGCAGCGCTTCGGCCCGAAGCCTGACCTCGCCGCCAAGATCGCGCTGAGGCTCAAACTCGCAAAGCCCGCGCCGATCGTCCACGCCCTCGACGACGTCAGCCTGACGATCCGCAGCGGAGAGGTCGTCGGCCTTGTCGGCGAGAGCGGCTGCGGCAAGTCGACGCTCGGCCGTATCATCGCCGGGATCACCCCCCCGAGCGATGGCGATGTTCTCTGGAAAGGCATCGACCGGAACGCCATGTCGAGACGCGAGAGACATCAACTCGGCCTCGCCACCCAGATGATTTTCCAGAACCCGATGGCAGCGCTCAACCCACGCATGACCGTCGAGGAACTGCTCTGGGAAGCGCCCAAGACCCATGGCTTGGCCCGTTCATCCGAGCGCGACCTCTATGTCGACAAATACCTGATGCTCGCCGGCTTCGATCCGGTGATGAAGAAGCGTTACCCCCATCAGTTTTCCGGTGGCCAGCGGCAGCGCGTCAATATCGCCCGGGCACTCGCCGTGCAGCCTAAATTCCTCGTCTGCGATGAAAGCGTGGCGGCGCTCGACGTGTCCATCCAGGCGCAGGTCATCAACCTGTTCATGGAACTGCGCGACAAGCTCGACCTCACCTACCTGTTCGTCAGCCACGATCTTGGTGTCGTCGAGCATATCTCCGATCGCGTCGCGATCATGTATCTCGGCCGTATCGTAGAGGAAGCGCCCGTCGAGGAGATCTTCAAGCGCGCCAATCACCCCTACACGCAGGCGCTTCTGTCTGAAGTGCCGCGTATCGAATCCGGAAAGCGACGGTTCAAGCCGGTAGAGGGCGAACTTCCAAGCCCGCTCAATCCGCCGAAGGGCTGTCACTTCCATCCTCGATGCCCGTTGGCGATGGATCGCTGCCGCGCGGAGATACCGCGCAAACTGGAGATTGCACCCGGGCATTGGTCGGCCTGTCACCTGAACAGCTGAGGAAATTCTCGCTTCCTTGCTCTGAACCAATTCAAGCTGCCGTTACGGTTTGCTTCTTCTCCGTCTGCTCGCCGCTCACCTGCTGGGCCAAAAGCTTGGAAAAGACGGGTCCGGCAGAATGACAACGAAGAATTTTGCGTTGTCCATGTGAGGCCCGTACAGTTTGGGAGCCTACGATAAGATGACCAGCAGGCCGTGCACGGCCTGTATCCGAGCCTCGGCGGTGAACACCCCTTCAGAGACAACCCGTGAAGGCGGGTGCTGGCCGGGTCGCCAAAATCTTCAGGTCGTATCGGTCACTTTTGCCATCCCTCTGTACGCCCGCCGGTGGCCGCGTCGAAAAGATGAACATCGGCCGTGCTGACAGCAAGGTTTATCGTCTCGCCGGGACGCAAGGCGACGCGTTCGCGCAGCAGTATTGTCAGATTCTCATCTTGCGCCCGGACGGTTACCTGCGTCTCCGACCCTGTCGGTTCAACTATCGCGACGCGGGCGGCAATGCCACCGTCCGCGACCAAGATGAGTTTTTCCGGCCGCACACCGTAGATCAGCTCGCGATCACTGCCCGCAAGCCTCCGGTCGGGCGGGAGCGGCAGAGGAACGCCGCTTGCAGTCCGGAATATGCTAGGATCGTCGGCCTGAATGCGGCCTTTGATCAGGTTCATGGGTGGCATGCCGATAAAGCCGGCAACGAAAGTCGTCGCGGGATTGTCGTAGATATCAAGCGGCGTGCCGACCTGTTCGACCATCCCGTCTCGCATCACGACGATGCGGTCCGCCATAGTCATCGCCTCCGTCTGGTCATGGGTGACATAGACGGTCGTGATTTTCAGCCGCTGATGCAGTTCCTTTATCTCCGCCCGCATCGCCACGCGCAGCTTGGCATCCAGATTGGACAGTGGCTCGTCGAACAGGAAGACCTTTGGATCCCGGACGATGGCGCGGCCCATTGCCACGCGCTGGCGCTGGCCACCTGAGAGATGGCGCGGATGACGGTCAAGATAGGGTTGCAGCGCCAGAATTTTTGCCGCATTACCGACCCGCCAGGCGATTTCGTCCTTGGCCACGCCGCGCAATTTCAACGAAAAGCCCATATTTTCGGCGACCGTCAGGTGGGGATAAAGCGCATAATTCTGGAACACCATGGCGATGTCGCGATCCTTAGATCTTAGGTCGTTGACGAAGGTTTCGCCGATGGAAAGCCGACCCTCGCTGATCGATTCCAGCCCAGCTATCATCCGGAGCAAAGTGGATTTTCCGCAACCAGATGGGCCGACCAGCACGATGAACTCCCCGTCCTCGATGGCGATGTCGATGCCGTGGATGACCGGCAGGCTGCCGTAGCTCTTCCTGATATTCTGCAATGCAATCGAAGCCATGCCTCTCCTCCTCCCCGGGCGACCTTCAGGCCGTCCCCTCGCCTTCATGATTCAGGGCGGTGCGCTGGCCTGACGAAAACATGATCAGCGCGAACAGGGGCTCGGAACCGAGCGCTCGCGCCCAGTGGCGGATGTTGCGGGGAATGCGGATGGCATCGCCCTGTTGCAACACATACAGCGCGTCGCCGAGCTTGTGTTCGCAACTACCCGAGAGGACATAGAGGATTTCCTCGCAATCGGGGTGCGAATGCAGCTGATTGCGTTTGCCCGGATTGATGCGGCAAGTGCCGAAGGTCATCTCCGCACCCAGCGTGCCTTCGCCGGTTATCTTCCAGTTCAGTTCGCCCCAGGATGTCGGCACGAACTCGCCGCCCGCCTTCCTGAAGATGATGTCGCTTTCCGTCATGTGCGGCTCCCGGATCAAAGAGTGATGGTGACGCCGGCATCGGCGCGTCGGTAGAATTCGAAGAGTTTCATGATCTCGCGCGCGACCTCGAGCGTTCCCTTGGTGATCGGGCGCCCGGACTGGATCGCGTCGGCCAGGTGCAGGATCTCCGGCACGTAGCCGAGATAGAAGAGGTTGTTGTTATAGAGCTGTCCGAGCGAATGCTCCGGCTCGTAGACCAGGGCCGCGTTGGTGTCGGGTTGGATGAAGCTCGCCGCACGGCCATAGCTCGGCAGGTCCGCCTTGCGGAAATAAGTGAGCTTGCTGCCGTTCTCGACGATGGCGTTTGCGCCTTCGCCGATGATCTCGACGCGCTCGAACATGCTGCCGCCGGACTGGCCGGCAGCGAAATGCAGCGTGCCGATCGCACCCGAGCGGAACCTCATGTTGGTGACGGTCGCCCCCGTGGCCGGCTCCCACTCGTAGCTCGCCCGCTCGATCTCGCCGCCGAGAAAATTGAGGATTGAGCCTGGATGATAGATGTGGTCGAGGAAGCTCTGCATCTTGACGAGGTCGCCGCGCTCGCCAGGCGCCGGCAGGCTCTGGGGGTAGCGCAGATTGATCGAGGTCAGCCTGCCGAATTCGGGCGAACCGATCAGGTCCTTGAGCTTCTCGATAGTCGGGAAGAAGGTCTTCTTGAGGCCTGTCATGACCAGGCGCCCGGCAGCGGAGCTGGCCGCCACAAGCCGCTCGATCTCCTCGACGCTGGCCGCGGTCGGCTTTTCCATCCAGACATGGCAACCCGCCTTCAGCGCATCCAGCGCAAGGTCGGTTGCCTGCACCCGCCCGTCTGGATGGTAGGCGGTGACCAGGAATACCAGGTCGGGCTTTTCCTTCGCCAGCATCTCGTGGTGATCGCTATAGGCCCTCTCCGCGCCGAACAGCCTGGCGAACTTGGCCGCGCGGGCGACATCAAGATCGCAGATGCCGAGCAGTTCGACCGGCGCGTAGCGCAGGGCCGGATAGACATTGCGATAGGCATGCCCCCCGGCGCCGATGAAGCAGGCCTTGATGCGGTTGTCGAATTCGAAATTATAGCGGATTTCCCGCTGGACATGATGTGACATGGTCAGCCCTTGATTGCACCTTGTGTCAGGCCCTCGGTAAAGCGGCGCTGCATCAGGATGTAGAGAATGATGACAGGCAGGAAGGAAATGACGGTGCCGGAAAACACCAGCCGGTATTCGGAAGCGTAAGTGCTGGCGAACCTGACCAGGCCGAGCGGAAGCGTCTGTACCTCGGGACTGATCAGCACGATCAGCGGCAGGAAGAAATCGTTCCAGGTGGATAGCGCGCTGATGATGACCAGCGCCTGGATTGCTGGCGTCGAGATCGGCAACAGCACCTTGGTCAGGATCTGCAGATGCGATGCTCCATCGATCTTGGCGGCCTCGATCAGTTCGTCGGGCACGCTGATGAAGAAGCTGCGCATCAGGAAGATGCCGAAGGGAATGCCGCTGCTCACCTGGGCCAGCACGATGCCCGACAGCGTGTTCACCAGGTTGAGGCCGAACAGCACCTGATAGAGCGGGATGACGATGGCCTGGACAGGGATCGTCAGCCCCAAAATGAAAGTGTAGAACAGCCATTCCCTGCCGGGAAAGCGTATCTTGGCCAACGCGTAGCCCGCGGGCACGCAGGTCAGCAGTGACAGGAGCACGACGCCTGCGAGATTGAGCAGGCTGTTGCCAACAAGTTCCCCGAAGCCGCCGATCTGCCAGGCATCCTGGTAGTTGCGCCACATAAGGTCGGCGGGCCAGGCATAGGGATCGGCCAGCCCGATCTCGGCCTCTGTCTTGAGACTCGACACGATGAGCCAGGCAAAGGGGGCCAGGATCAGCAGCATGACGGGAGCGAGGCCAAGCATGAGAGGCCACTCGCGGTGACGGGTACTCATCGGGAAAGCCTCGCGCGCCAGCGGTTGAAGACGATGGTGATGGTGATCGCCAGCAGGCTGAGCAGGATGCACAGCACCGCTGCTCGCCCGTGATCCTGCGACTGAAAGGCCAGTCGATAGATATAGGTGGTGATCAACTCGCTCTGGTAGAACGGCCCGCCGTTGGTCATGACGAAGACGGTCGCGAAGCCCTTCAGGCCGTTGATCATGGCCAGCGACACGACGAACGTGGTCACCTCCCGCAACCCCGGCAGGGTGACATGCACGAGCTTCTGCCAGCTTGAGGCGCCATCGACCTCCGCAGCATCATAGAGCGAGCGATCGATGTTCTGCAGGCCGGCGATGAACAGTAGCATGTAGAGGCCAAAACCCTGCCACGAGCTCGCGACGTTGACGGAGAAAAGCACCAAGGCAGGATCGGAGAGCCAGCCCTGCGTGAAGGACCCCAGCCTCAGTTCCGTCAGCGCGGTATTGAGCAGGCCGTAATACGGATCGTAGATATTGGCCCAGATGACCCCGACCACGGCGAGCGACACCAGATGCGGAAGGAAGAACGCAGTGCGGAAGAACACCTGTGTGACCTTCAGCCTGCTGATGGCCAGCGCCAGCGCAAGCCCAAGGCCGCCGGCCAGGACCACATGGTAGATCAGCCACAGGAACGTATGCCACAGGCTCTGCCAGACGATGGGGTCGGTAGCTGTGGCTGCATAGTTATCGAGTCCGACGAAGCTGGAAGCCGTGTTGAAACCGGCCGAACTGTTGAAGCTCAGCCAGAAGGTGGCGGCGATCGGCAGCAGGCTGAAGATCGCGTAGAGCACCAGGGCAGGCGCCATCAACCACAGCGCGCTGCCGGTGTCGTGGCTGTCGAAGCGACCGGCTACGGACCCTGCCGCTTCGACTGTTACCGTTTTGACTATTGCCGAACGGTTGCCAAGGGGAGCAACAGCGCTGCTCCCGGGCGTTTCACGATTGATCACGCTATTTCGCCTCTGCCATTTTTGCCTGAATCTGCTTCATCCCAGCCTCGCCGGTGACCTGCCCGGAGATCAGTCCCTGGATCACCTGGAAATAGGTGTCGAGCACGGTGGCAGGCAGGTAGACGCTGGGATTATAGCCGACGCCTGCGGCTGCGGCCGCGAAGATCTCCTTGAGCACGGGGGTCGGCGGCTCGATGCCGGTCAGTTCACGCGGATAGATCATGGCGCTGGCCGGCGCCTGGGCGCGTTTCTTCATCACGGGGTCGGACAGCATGAAATCGATCCATTTCATCGCCAGATCAGGTTGCTTGGAATTGACCGGCACGAGCCAGCTCCAGCCGACGCCGCCGGTCGGGATCGCCTCGCCCGGAATGTCCGAGGGCATGGGCGCATAGCCGGCATTGACCAAGTCGTATCCGGCCTTGCGGGCATTGGCGGTGAACCAGGGACCGGCGACGAACATCGCCGCGCGCTTGTTGAACCACAGCCGCGAGGCGCCATCGAGATCGAGGCCCGCCATCTCCTTCTTGATGAAGCCGGCCTCGACCAGCTTTTGCAGACGCACGGCTCCAACCGCGACCTTGGGATCGTCCCAGGCGATTTCCTTGCGTAGGGCCTTGCCGATCGTCTCCTTGCCGCTGGCAGACTGCAGCAGGTTGCCGAACAGGTGGCCCGCGCTGCCGGTTGTGCGCGGACCGATGGCGATCGGCTGCAGGCCCTTGGCCTCGATGGCCGTCAGCAGGGTTTCAAACTCCTTCCAGGTGGCCGGAACCTTCCAGCCGGCCTGGGCGAAGAGATCCTTATGATACCAGATGCCCAGCGCATCCAGTCCGTCGGGCACTTCATAGACTTCGCCGCCAAACTGCCCCTTCAGCTCGGTATAGAGCCAGGGATAAATCTGGTTCTTCCATCCGCGCTTCTCGAATTGCTCGGTCAGCGGCATCACCTGCTTGGCGTTCCTGACGATGCTGATCCGGCCGATGCCGGAATTGGTCAGGATAACGTCCGGCCCTACATTGGACTGGATCGCGGATTGTACTGCACCGTTGCTGATCGTGCCGGTCGGCGGCATGAACTCGACTGTTACGCCGGGATTGGCCTTCTCGAAATCCGCCTTGATGCCGTTCCAGAGTTCGGCGACCAGCGGTTCGGTGATCTGCTCCGGGCCCCACATTTTCAGCGTCTGGGCATTGGCGACGGCGCCTGTGGCGAAAATCGCCAGTGCCGCGACGCCGGCTGCAAGAAATTTCAGCATTGTTTCCTCCTCTTGAACGGCCATGACATGGACCGCCTCCCGTTTTGCTGGAAAAGGGGGACCTCCCTCCCCTTCCCGCCGCCCGGCTATGACGCCGGGTTTTCCTTCTTGAAGCGGGCGAGCACCGCCTGCTGCACGTCGCTGATATGCGCATGCATCAGCGCCTTTGCCTGCGGAATGTTCCGCGCCCTGAACGCGCGCAGGATCTGATCGCGCTCCTGCGCTGCGCGCTCGGCAAACTCCTTGCTTTCATTGGCGATGGCGCGGCAGATCTGGATCTGCAGGGCCAGCCGCGAGAGCGTCTCGATCAGCGGCGCGCTGCCCGACAATTCGGCGATGGTCTCGTGAAATTCGCGGTCACGGGTGCCGTAGGTCTCGAGGTCGCCCCGCCGCAACGCCGCAACCGCTTCGTCCAGAATTCGTTCGAAACCGGCGATGTGGGTATCGCTCATCTGCGGGACCGCCAGTTCCACGGCAAAGCATTCCAATGTCTTGCGCAGTTCGTAGAGGTCGCCGACCTCCTTGCGGCTGAAGCTTCTGACGAAGAAGCCGCGATAGGGCTTGATCTCGATCAGGCCTTCCTTGGCCAGGGTGCCAATTGCTTCGCGGAACGGCGTTCGGCTCACCTGGAGCCGCTCCGTCAGCAGCTTTTCGTCGATCGACACGCCGCTCGGCAGCTCTCCCGATACGATCAGGCGAACGATCTCCTCGTAGATCCGCTCTCGAAGGGTCTGGTGGTGCGGAGCATTCATGTCTTCATTTCCGTCTGGATTTCGATGATTAAGTATGCAATACCAAAAATAATATACAATATGCAAAATGTGGTTTTTTGAAAAATCTACTCCGCCGTGAGGAGACGGCGTAAAAATGGGAGGAATAACAATGGGAAAGGTCTATATCGTCGGCACCTGCGACACCAAGTTCGCAGAACTGGACTATGCCAGGAGGGCGGCCAGACAGGCCGGCGCAGAGGCGATCTTGGTCGATGTCGGCACGCAGGATGCGCATCCGGGCACCGATGTCGCCGCCGGAGAGGTGGCAGCACGCCATCCGTCGGGCGCCGCCGCCGTGCTCGGCCAGACCGATCGCGGCACGGCCATTTCCGCCATGGCCGAGGCGCTGACCGTCTTCCTGCAGGAATGCGGCGATGTCGGCGCCGTTCTCGGGCTGGGCGGCACCGGCAATACCGCGCTCGTCACCCAAGCCATGCGTGGCCTGCCCGTGGGGCTGCCGAAGCTGATGGTATCGACGGTGGCATCAGGCAATGTCGCCCCTTATGTCGGCCCCAACGATATCGCCATGATGTATTCGGTCGTCGATATCGCGGGCCTCAACGCCATATCCCGCAAGGTGATCGGCAATGCCGCCCATGCCATTGCCGGCATGGCGGTGCACCCGCCAGTCCTGTCCGACGACGACCGGCCGGGCGTCGGCATCACGATGTTCGGCGTGACGACCGCATGCGTCACGCAACTGAGGGATATGCTGGGCGAGACCCGCGAGCTATTCGTCTTCCATGCCACCGGCGTCGGAGGGCGGTCGATGGAGAAGCTGGCGGATTCCGGCCTGTTGCAGGCGGTCATCGATGTCACGACGACGGAAGTTCCGGACCTTCTGGTCGGAGGCGTGTTTCCCGCGACGGAGGATCGTTTCGGCGCCATCATTCGGACGAAGATGCCCTATGTCGGCTCGGTCGGGGCCGTGGACATGGTAAATTTCGGTGCGAAGGAATCCGTGCCGGCCGAATTCCACGACCGCTGCTTGCATGTGCACAATCCCCAGGTGACCCTGATGCGCACCACGCCGGAGGAGAACCGGCAGATCGGCGCCTTTATCGTCGAGAAGCTTAACCGCATGGACGGGGCAGTGCGCTTCCTCCTGCCGTTGCAAGGTGTGTCGGCGATCGATGCGCCGGGGCAACCGTTTCACGATCCAGCCGCCGACGAAGCCCTGTTTTCGACCATCCGCGCGGGCTGGCAGACCGCGCCGAACCGGCAGTTGGTAGAGATCGACGCCCATATCAACAGCCCTGAATTCGCAGCCGCACTTGCTGCCAATTTCCACGACATAACCGCCTGAGGATTTCCGCTCTTCTTCGAAACCCTCTCCGTTTCGTCTTTTACGCAATTCCGGCCGCAACCCACTGCACAATTTGGCTGGAATTGCCCTGAGGAAAAATCATGACACGCCATTCACGCAACGACATCCTAGACCGCCTGCGCCGCAAGATCGCCGACGGGCGGCCGATCATCGGCGGGGGCGCCGGTACCGGCCTTTCCGCCAAGAGCGAGGAAGCCGGCGGCATCGACCTGATCGTGATCTACAATTCCGGCCGGTACCGCATGGCCGGCCGCGGTTCTCTGGCCGGCCTCCTGGCATATGGAAACGCCAACGACATTGTGCGGGACATGGGCCGCGAAGTACTTCCTGTGGTGCGCCACACGCCCGTTCTCGCCGGGGTCAACGGCACCGACCCCTTCATGCTACCCGACCTGTTCCTGGACGAACTGAAAGCCATGGGGTTTGCCGGCATCCAGAACTTCCCGACGGTCGGCCTGATCGACGGCACGTTCCGCGCCAATCTGGAGGAGACCGGGATGAGCTTCGACCTGGAGATCGACATCATCGCGCGCGCGCATGCGAAGGACATGCTGACGACACCCTATGTCTTCGGAGAAAGCGACGCGATTGCCATGACCAAGGCCGGGGCGGATATCGTCGTGTGCCATCTCGGGCTGACGACCGGCGGCGCGATCGGGGCCGAAACGACCGCCACGCTCGACGAATGCGTCGAACGCGTCAATGCCTGGTCGGACGCAGCCCGCTCGGTGCGCGACGACGTCATCATGCTATGCCACGGCGGCCCTATCGCCATGCCGGAAGACGCCGCTTACGTGCTCTCCCGCTGCAAGGGCTGCGACGGGTTCTATGGCGCGAGTTCCATGGAGCGGTTACCTACGGAACAGGCGATCAAAGCGCAAATCGAGGCTTTCAGCAGCCTAGCTAGTAGAAGGTAGCTTCCGCCGGCAAGCGATGTCGGACCCTGCGGCCGGCATGTCCGCTGTCGTCTATTGCGGTTCCATGGGTGATTGGCCACTTCTGACGGACGCCCAACGCTGCACTTCAACGAAACCGACAGCCTTTCGGAAAGCCACTGCGCCCGTTACGACAGCCTCGGGAGGGCAAGTTGATGGAACGCACGCAGGTTCTCCAATTGATGGGCACACTCAAGCTCTACGGAACGCGCGCCGCCTAAGCATCGAGAACGATGGCCAAATCCAGATCAACAGAGTAATAGCCCCAAGCGATGCCGCGATCGGCCGATCAAAGAACGCGACCAGCGAACCACCTGATTTCATCATCGAAGTCAGGAAATTCTGTTCCACAAGCGGACCGAGTACGATACCGAGGACGAAGGGCGCGATCGGAATGCCGTTTTCTTCCATGAAATAGCCAAGGACGCCGAAGGCAAGCGCCACGCCGACTGCGGTGATCGTATTGTCGACGGCGAACGAACCAACTATGCAGAACACCAGGATGATCGGCATGAGAATGGAAAGCTTCACCTTCAGGATCGAGCGGCCGCAACGGATCGCCACCCAGCCGAGCGGGATCATCAGCAGGTTGGCAAGCACGAAGGCCATGAAGATGCCGTAGACCGTCTGCGGGTTGTTGAGGAAGATCGTCGGCCCCGGATTGACACCTTTCATGAATAGAACGCCGATGACGATCGCGGTGATCGCGTCGCCCGGGATGCCGAACACCAGCGCTGGCACATAGGCGCCGCTGACCGCGGCATTGTTGGCGGCACCGGCGGCTGCAAGCCCTTCCTGTGATCCCCGCCCATATTCCTGCGGGTTCTTCGAGAATTTCTTGGCCAGCGAATAGGAAACCCACGCGGCGATATCCGCACCCGCGCCGGGGACGATGCCGATGATGGTTCCGAGGATGTTGCCCTGTGCGATCGCCTTGCGCTGCCGCCAGAGAATACCGGCCAGCCCGGAAAACACGCCCCGCAATTCCGCTTGTTCGAGCGCCAGCTTCGGATCGCGATGGGCATAAAAACGAAAGATCTCGGCGATGGCGAAGACGCCGATCATGACCGGCACGAGCGATACGCCACCGATCAGCGCAGAACTGCCGAAAGTGAAGCGCGGCACGCCGCTGACCGGGTCGATGCCGATGGTCGAGACCAGCAGGCCGAGCGCCAGCGAGATGATGCCCTTGATCGGCGATCCCTGCATGATGAAGGCGGATGTCGTCAGGCCGAGCAGGCAGAGCCAGAAATATTCGAAGCTGCTGAACTTCAGGGCGATCATCGCGAGGGGTGGAGCAAAGACCGATAGCACGATGGCGCCGAAAATGCCGCCGATCGCCGAAGTGAGCAGGCATATCCCGAGCGAGACATGCGCCAGCCCCTTCTTGGTCAGCGCATAGGCATCGTCCGTATAGGCCGCCGAGGCCGGCGTTCCCGGCATGCGAAGCAGAGCCGATGGAATGTCGCCGGCAAACATGGCCATCGCCGATGCGGTCACCATCGCCGCCACTGCCGGCACTGGATCCATGTAGAACGTCACCGGGACCAGCAGTGCCGTCGCCATCGTGGCGGTCAGTCCGGGGATTGCGCCGATGAACAGCCCAAACACCGCGCTGGCGAAGATGACCATCAGGACATAGGGGGAAAAGAGTTCGGCAGCCGCCGCAAGGAGATGAGCCGTCATAGCCAGATTGCCCAGGGTTGAAGGAGGCCGCGCGGCAGGGGCACGAGCAGGCCCTTCGAGAACATGAGATAGATAAAGACGCTCGCCACCAGCGAAAGCGCGATTGCGAGCAGGACCCGCATGCCGCCGAAGATCAGAAGGACGGCAAGCGTCACGGCTGCGAGCGGTATGAACCCAATCAGTTCGCTGAAGTATATATACGCCAGCATCGCCAGCAGCACCAGGAGAGGCCCTGCGAGCCGGGGCCGGCCGGTGTGCGGCGAGGCAACGGCGTCCTCATTCTCGACGGCATCCGGCCGGAAAACCGCAAGCGCCACACCTGCCGCAACGGTCGCTATTCCGAGCAGGACCGGGAAGAACCCCGGCCCGTAGGCGATGTGAGACCCGGCCATCGGCTCCGGCAATTGCAGCGCCATGTAGATAACTGCAATGCCCAATGCCGCGATCAGAAGGCCAAGCCCCCTGTCTCCGAGATTAGTCATGGAACTACTCCCGACTTTGGGCGTCACTTGCCCTTGAGGGCGCTGATGACCTTCGTCGTCTCGTCGAAATGATTGCCGAGGAAGGTCGTGAAGTCCGCATGGTTCAGCCAGGCGACGCCGAAGCCGCGTGCTTCCATGCCCTTCCTGAACTTGTCGCCGTCCACGACTTTCTTGATCGCGCCCTCGATGCGCGACACGAGCGCCGGATCCATCTTTGCCGGGCCGCCGATGCCGCGCCAGGTCCCGCCAACATAGGATTTCCCCAGCTGTTCCTTGACCGTCGGCACTTTCGCATCGATCGCGACACGTTCCTCGCTCATAACGGCCACGGTGCGCACGACGCCGGCCTGGGCAAGTGCTGTGGTTTCAGGAATGGAGCACAGGACGACATCAACGCCGCCTGCAGCCAATTCCTGCAACGCGGCCGAGGAGCCGGGGCCGGGAATGAGGTTGAGCTTGGTGACATCGACGCCCTGATCGAGCAGCATGGCGACGAAGGGAATATCCCAGCTCGCATTGCAGGCTCCGCCGCAATGAATCTTGAGCTTGCCGGGATCGGCCTTGATCGCGGCGACCAGTTCCTTCATGTCCTTGAAGGAAGAGTCCTTTGCCACATGGATGGCCGATGGATCCGCGTTGAACTGGGCAATGGCCGTAAAGGTCTCTGGCGTGAAATTGGCCTGCCCGAGCAGCTTGAACTGGGCGATCGGAGAGAGCTGGCCGAGCGTATAGCCGTCTTTCGCGGCGTTCGAATAGGTCGTGTAGCCGACGATACCCGAGGCCTGCGCCTGGTTGACGATCGTGAACGGCTTACCGAGAGCGGCCTCGAGCTCTGCGCCGAGAAGGCGCATCGTGTAGTCGCTGCCGCCACCGGCACCCGCAACCACGACCAGCGTGACGGGGCGCTCAGGCCATTCCGCCATGGCAACGGATGCGGACAGCGTAACGCCGGCGAGCGCGAGACCGCCGGCAACACGCGAAAATACTGTAGAACGATTGGTCATGAATTCCTCCCTTGTGAAAGCTTGCGGGTGTCGTGCCGCGATAATTCTCCGACAGAAGTCCCGGCGGCATACCTCCATGCCGCCGGGGCTGACCGATTGGCGTCAGGCCGCCATTTTGAACGGGACGTCGAGGCCGGCGAATGCGTCGGCGATGCGGCGCTTGCGGGCTTCGTCGGGCATGCGCATGGGCGCACGCGGCAGTGCCAACGGCACGCCCTGCAGCGACTGGGCATACTTGATGCAGGCCGGCAGGTCGTCGCAGATCAGCGCGTTCCAGAAGGTCAGCAGCTTGCGGTGAAGCGCCAATGCCTCGACATGGTTGCCGGCCTGGACCAGATCCCACAGCTTGACGACGGCGGCAGGCGCCGCTGCGGGATTGGCCGCGATCGTGCCATGCGCACCAAGTGCAAAGCTCGGATAAAGAAGCGCATCGACGGCGGTGAACACCAGCTTGCCTTCCGGGACCTGCTGCAACAGATCGGCCAGCAGCTTCAGGTCGCCATTGCTCTGCTTGACGCCGATGACGCCCGGCACTTCCGTCATGATGCGGATCAGCAGCGCGGGGCTCAGGTAGCACCACGGCACGACGTTGTAGATCAGAACCGGCAGGCCGCTTTCACCGGCGATCGCCTTGAAGTGCTCGACAATCGCGTCATCGGACGGGCGGAAGACGTAATGCGGCGGGGTGACCTGCAGCGCCACCGAGCCCGCCTTCCTTGCCATCTTGCAGCGGTCCACAGCCTGGCGGGTGGAATTGATGATGACGCCGGCGATCAGCGGCGCCTTGCCGTCGAGGGTTTCGGCGGCGGTCTCGAGCAGCGCCTGCAGTTCGGACATTTCAAGTGTGTGGCCTTCGGCCGACGAACCGCCGACACAGATGCCATGCACGCCGGAATCCAGCATGAAGCGGATCTGGGTCTTGAACTGGTCGAAGAGGATATCGCCATTGGCGTCGAAGGGTGTTGTGGTTGGCGGTATGATGCCAAAGAACTGCGGCGCTGCGGCCATCGCTTCCTCCATTATGCGAACATAATGTTTGAATAGTGGACATATACAAGCCCGTCAAGGATAAAAGAAGGCGCGGGAGCTCTTTGATGAAACGATCCCTCAACGAGACGCGGCTGATCGATGGCGCGCCGTATAGCATTGATTTAAATGAACAATTCAACGATTTTTGGGCCGCGCCACGCCACCGGCCGCAGCGGCATTGCGCCCGCTTCAGCCGACAGGGGCTTGCATCGAACCCATGCAAGCCTCAATCGCCGTTTCGCTCGTATCCCAGGCGACGCGAAATCTTCTCCGCCTGAGCCACGACCAGACTGCCGTATTCCCGGATGGTCTGGTCGGTGAAATTCTCTTTCTTGCCCGTCACGCTGATCGCGGCAAAAACCCTTCCGCTCGCGTTGCGGATGGGAGCGGCCACACAGCGGCGCCAGTCCTCGTATTCGGCATCGTCGATCGAATATCCTCGCTCGCGGATCGTGGCGAGATCATCCATCAACTGTTTGCCGGTCGTGATCGTATTCGGCGTCAGTGCCGTGAAGCCGTGGGATATGATCCGGTCGATGACCGATTGCGGCTGGAAGGCAAGTGCGGCCTTGCCGGTGGCACTGCAATAGGCGGCGGCGCTTTCCAGCGTGACTACACGATTCACTTGGCCAACCTTTGAATCAGCGCGTTCGACCATCACGATTTCGAAACCGTCGAACACACCGAGATGGACGGATTGACCGGTCTTGTTGACGAGCGTCGCGATGCTTTCGCTTGCCTCCCGCTGGACGTCCATGTTGGCCAGAACGGTATTGCCCAGCTCGAAGAGCTTGAGGCCAAGCCGGTATTTCTCGCGGTCGCGATCCTGGTCGATCAGGCCAAGCGCCCGAAGCGACCCGACGATGCGATGCACCGTGGTGCGCGGCAGCTTGGTGCGCCTGGCGATCTCGAGGACGGAAAGAGAGCGATCATCACGCGAAAAACAGTCCAGAACGGCAAGCATCTTCGAAAAGGATAGCATCTGGCTGGAATTGCGTTCACCCTCCCCTTCAGATTTATCGATCTGCATTGACATTCCCGCTCCTGATCAAAATCGTCTCGAAGCCCTCGGTTACCATGGTTCATCGACGGTTGAAACGTCGCCGGTTGAAAGCCGCTATGCGATGGCCTCGCAAAGTTTGGCGAATGCGAGCATGCCCGGATCGTCGAGGCCGATCGTCTGGTCGGCGAACATTCGAGCTCGCCCGATCTTGTTTGGCTTGCCGCGGAATTCGGTCAGGACGCCCGCAGCCGCCTTGACCGCCTTGGCCTTTGCCTCTGCGGGATCGCTGACCCCCTCCAGCACCTGCGCGACCGCGTCAATCGCATCGAGAACCGTCTTGTCACCAAGGTTAGCGCCGCCTCGCGCCATCATGGCATCCCGCGCCAGCCCCAGCAGGCGACCGAGTTCGAAGACGGGGACGGCCGGTTTGCCCTTGGTTTCCCTGGCGAAGGTCATCAGTGCGGTCGCAAACAATGTTCCGAGGCTGGAGCCGGTCGCCGTTGCAGCCGCCCGCGCATAGGCCGAGAAACAGGCGCCGACGTCGTCCTGCGAGGCGATCGCGGCCCCATCGATCGCGTTGATGACGCGCGCAAGCATGCCGCCGGTATCGCCGTCGCCGAGCTTGGCGTCGGCATCGTTCAGTTCCTGCTCGAGATGCACCATGGCGGAGGCGGCCTTCGAGGCCGCCTCCATGACATCAGATACATTGAAGTCTCTCATCCGACCCTCCAGAATGGGCAATAGGCAGGAGCCGCCAGCATCGACTTCAGTTCCTCGTCGAGGAAGCAGAGGCTAATCGAGGCTCCCGCCATTTCCATAGAGGTCACGTAATTGCCGACGAGCGGCTGCACGATCGAGAACCCGGCGGCGGAAAGCTTCTGCGAGGCGCGGCGGAAGAGGATAAAAAGCTCCTCCAGCGGCGTCGCACCCAGGCCATTGACGAGGATCGACACGTCGGAACCGGCGCCTTTCGGCGTTTCGGCGATAAGCCGCTCCAGCATCTCGTCGGCAATCGCATCCGCGGAACGAAGTTTGTTGCGCCAGATTCCGGGCTCGCCGTGAATGCCCATGCCCATCTCGATCTCGTCGTCGGCGAGCGTGAAGGTCGGCTTGGCCGACCCCGGCACCTGGCAGGGCGCCAGCGCCACGCCGATCGTACGGGTCGCGGCAACCGCCTTGGCGGCAATGGCCGTTACCTCGTCGAGATCGGCGCCGGTTTCGGCCTTGGCACCGGCGATCTTGTAGGCATAAACGATGCCGGCCACGCCGCGGCGCTTGGCGCTTTCCTCCGGCGAGGCGCTGGCAATGTCATCGGTGCCGAGCACCGTCGTCGTGAGGATCTCGTCCTCCAGCATTTCGCCGGCCATGTCGAAATTCATCCGGTCGCCGCCGTAATTGCCGTAAAGGCGAAGGACGCCGCGACCACCGTCGGCGAGCTTTATCGCATCCATGCAGGAGCCGACATTCGGCCCCTCGAAGACGTTGCCGATCGAGCAGGTGTCGAGAAGGCCCTTGCCGACATAGCCGGTGAAGAGCGGCAGATGGCCCGAACCGCCGCCGGAGGCGACGCCGACCTTGCCCTTGCGGGCGCCTTCCGCCCGGCGGATCACCCGGCCGTTCTCGCCATCGCGCACGATCGAGGGGTTGGCCATTGTTAGACCGTCCAATGCCTGGTCGACGAAATCGCCAGGCGCGTTCATCAGCTTCTTCATGTCAGTGTTCTCCCATGCCCGAAGGCAACATCTTGCCGGGATTCATGATCCCATTGGGGTCCAGTGCGGCCTTGATCCTGCGCATCACGTCGAGCGCATCGCCATGTTCCGTTTCCATGTAACGAATCTTGCCGATGCCGACCCCGTGCTCGCCGGTGCAGGTTCCGCCGAACTCGATGGCGCGCAGGCTGACACGGCTTGCAAGCGTCTCGGCCTTCTTCCGCTCCTCGGGCTTGTCGGGATCGAAAAGGATCGCCAGATGGAAATTGCCGTCGCCCACGTGGCCGACAAGCGGCGCCACCATGCCGCTTTCCTCGATATCCTTCTGGGTCGCCTCGATGCAGGCGGCAAGTTCCGAGATCGGCACGCAGGCGTCCGTGCCGATCAGCTTGCAGCCCGGGATCAGCGCCACATTGGCGAAATAGGCATTGTGCCTCGCGGTCCACAGGCGCGAACGCTCCTCCGGCCTGTTGGCGAACTGAAACCCGTCGCCGCCGAACTCCGAGGCGAGCGACTGCATCATCTCTGTCTGCTCCGCCACCACGGCCGGCGTCCCATGAAACTCGAAGAACAGCGTCGGCAGTTCCTGGAATTCCTCGAGCTTTGAATAACGGATGCAGGCGCGCATTTGCATCTGGTCGGCAAGCTCGATGCGCGCCACGGTGATGCCGATCTGCAGCGCCGCGATCACGGTGCCGACCGCGCTTTCCATGTCAGGAAACTGGCAGACCGCCGAGGAGATTGTTTCCGGAATCCCGCTCAGCTTCAGCGCTATCTCGGTGATGATGCCGAGCGTACCTTCGCTGCCCACATAAAGGCGGGTGAGGTCCAGCCCGGCAGAGGATTTGCGTGCACGCCCGCCGGTGCGGATGATGCGGCCATCAGGTGTGACAACCGTCAGGCCAAGCGTCACCTCGCGCATGGTTCCGTAGCGGACGGCGTTGGTGCCGGAGGCCCGCGTCGCGGCCATTCCGCCAAGCGTTGCATGAGCGCCGGGATCCACCGGGAAGAACAGTCCGCTCGAGCGCAGCTCGGTGTTGAGCTGTTCCTTCGTCACGCCGGCCTCGACGCGGCAATCCATGCTCTCGGCATTGATCTCGATGATCCGCGTCATCCCGGAAAGGTCGAGGGCCACGCCGCCATAAAGCGGTACGACGTGGCCCTCCAGGGAGGATCCGGCTCCGAACGGGATGAGAGGCGTGCGCGTCTCGTTGCAGATCGCCGCGATCGCCGCGACCTCTTCGGTCGTCTGAGCGAACGCGACGGCATCCGGCATGGCGCTATCGGGCAGGCCCTCGCCGTGGCCGTGCTGTTCGCGCACGACCCGCGAGGTGACGATCCGATCGCCCAGAAGGGCGGCCAGTCTGGGCAAGGTGATGGTGTCGAAATCGGACGATAGTTGGATCACCGGCTGCATGACATCACCTCAACGCAGGTACTGGAGCGGCACGGTTACCAGCTCCGGGAAAAGAACCAGCAGGAAAAGCACTAGGATTTCGGCGATCAGGAACGGCGTCACCCCACGTATGACCGACCCTAGCGGGACCTTCGCGACACCCGCCGCAACGTTCAGAACCGTGCCGACCGGCGGCGTGATCAGGCCGATGGCGTTGTTCATGATGAACAGCACGCCGAAATAGACCGGATCGATGCCCGCCATCTTGATCACCGGCACGAGGACTGGCGTCAGGATGAGGATTGTCGGCACGAAGTCCAGCGCGGTTCCGATGATCACCACGAGAACCATGATGACGAACATCAGCATGATCTTGTTGTCCATGAAGGGCTCGAGAAAACCGCTGACTTCCGCCGGCACGTTGGCGATCGTGATCAGCCAGGCCGAGACCACGGCGGTCGCCGCGAGGAACATCACCACCGACGTGGTTTTCGCCGCCGACAGGAACACGTGGTACAAATGGCTGATCTTCAGCTCGCGATAGACGAACATTCCGACGATCAGGGCATAGACTGCGGCGACGACCGCCGCTTCCGTCGGCGTGAAGACACCCAGCTTCAGGCCGCCGATGATGACGACAGGCAGAAAGAAGGCCCAGACACCATCGACAAGGGTCTTTCGGCGCTGCTCCCAGCTCGCTTTCGGTGTGGTGACAACCTTGTCGCGGCGAGCGACCAGCCACCATGTCGTCATCAGGGCAACGCCCATCAGGATCCCGGGCACGATCCCGGCAAGGAAAAGCTGGCGAATGGAAACATTGCCGGACACGCCGTAAAGCACCAGGCCGATCGACGGTGGAATGATCGGCGCGATGACGCCGCCGGCCGAGATCAGGCCCGCAGAGCGGGGTATGTTGTAATTCGCCTTGCGCATCATCGGGATGAGCAGCGCTGCGATCGCGGCCGTATCGGCCACGGCCGAGCCCGAAAGCGATGCCATGATGACCGACGCGATGATGGCGACATAACCAAGGCCACCGCGCCAGTGACCGACCCAGGCCATGGCCGCTTCGACGATGCGCCGCGACAGGCCGCCTGCATTCATCAACTCGCCGGCAAGCATGAAGAAGGGCACGGCCATCAACGGAAAGCTGTCGGCGCCGGTGAACAGGTTCTGGGCGATGATCTGGGCATCGAAATTGTTGAGATAGACCATCAACGCGATGCCGGTGACCAGCAGGGCGAATGCGATCGGCAGCCCGATCGCCATGGACCCCAGCAGGGCAGATACGAAAACGACGACGGTCATGCATTCTTCTCTTCGGATTTCGCGGCGGCCATGGCCGGTCCGGCGGCTTCGATCGCCAGCGCCTCTTCCGTATCGACGACCGAGAACAGGTCGTCATTGCGGATACGGCCTCTCGCCAACTGGTAGAGACGGGCGACCGTCAGGGCTATGATGCCGATGCTGAGCACGTAGGCCGAGGCATAGACGTATTCCATCGGAATACCCATGACCGGCGAGTAGTTCTGCATGTTGACCGAGTGGCCACGGGCCGTGCCGAGGAAGATCAGCGAGCAGCTCCAGATGATCAGCAGCGAGCAAAGAACGAAGCAGATCTTCCGGCCCATCGGCGGGAGGGCGCTGACGAGAAAGTCAGCTCCGAGATGCGCCCTGTCTCGCATGCCCACGACCGTGCCCAGGAAGGCCAGCCAGATGAAGGCGAAACGGGAGAGTTCTTCGGAGACGGTCAGGCCGGAATTGAACCCGTATCGCAGAACGACATTGCCGAATACCATGACGACCATGCATGCCAGCAGGGCGACGAGGATGAGTTCAAACAGGCGAAATAGCCAGTCGACGTAGCGCATCAAATTTATCTCCCGGACGTGGAGCCGAGCGGATGCCTCGGCTCCACGGCACCATCATTTGCCGGTGCGCGACGCTTCGATCGCCTTGATGTAGCGATCGGCAAAATCCTTGCCGGCAAGCTCGGAATGCTTCGCGATGACAGGTTTCATCTGCTCTGCCATGCGGGCAAGCTCGGCATTGTCGACCTTGTTGACCTTCATGCCGCCATCCTCGATCGTCTTGACGAGACCCGCTTCCATTTCGGCGAACTGCTTGCGCTTCCACTCGACCGCATCCTTGCCGGCGGCGACCACGAGCTTCTGGTCCTCCGGCGACATTGCGTCATAAGTCTTGCGGCTCATGATGATGACTTCCGAATTGACGGAATGACCGGTCATGCTGATGAATTTCTGCACTTCATACACGCGCATGGCGCTGATCTGGGCGAGCGGCGCTTCCTGGGCATCGACGGTACCCGTTTCCAGAGCCGCATAGACTTCGGACACCGGCATCGGGGTCGGATTCGCTCCGAGCGCCGAAAACATGTCGATATACATCGCGTTCGGGATGACACGTACCTTCAGACCCTTGAAGTCTTCCCACTTCTGGATCGGTCGCTTGCTGTTCGTCGCGTGGCGGAAACCGTTATGGGAAAAGCCGAGCGCGACCCAGCCTTTTTCGTAGAGCTTGGCGGACAGTTCCTTGCCCATGTCGCCGCCCAGAACGCCGTAGAACTCGTCGGAATTGCGATAGATGAACGGAAATTCGACGACAGCCATTTCCTTCACCTGCGCGGCAAGGCCGGCAGCGTTGGCGGTCGAGATATCCTGCGTGCCGGACTGGACCTGCTGCTGCATCTGTCCGTCGTTGCCAAGCGTGCCATCCGTATAAACGTTGATGTTCAGTTTGCCGGCACTTTTTTCCTTCACAAGCTCGGACAACTTCTTCAGAACCATGGCCGAAGGGTGACTCGCCGCCATGCTGGTACCGGCCCTCAGATCCGCGGAAAAAGCGGTGCCCGCCAAGGCGATGACGATAGCCGCAACGGATGTGACGAGCTTGAGATTGTACAATTGTGTCATGAATTCCTCCCTTGTGAAAGCTTGCGGGTGTCGTGCCGCGATAATTCTCCGACAGAAGTCCCGGCGGCATACCTCCATGCCGCCGGGGCTGACCGATTGGCGTCAGGCCGCCATTTTGAACGGGACGTCGAGGCCGGCGAATGCGTCGGCGATGCGGCGCTTGCGGGCTTCGTCGGGCATGCGCATGGGCGCACGCGGCAGTGCCAACGGCACGCCCTGCAGCGACTGGGCATACTTGATGCAGGCCGGCAGGTCGTCGCAGATCAGCGCGTTCCAGAAGGTCAGCAGCTTGCGGTGAAGCGCCAATGCCTCGACATGGTTGCCGGCCTGGACCAGATCCCACAGCTTGACGACGGCGGCAGGCGCCGCTGCGGGATTGGCCGCGATCGTGCCATGCGCACCAAGCGCAAAGCTCGGATAAAGAAGCGCATCGACGGCGGTGAACACCAGCTTGCCTTCCGGAACCTGCTGCAACAGATCGGCCAGCAGCTTCAGGTCGCCATTGCTCTGCTTGACGCCGATGACGCCCGGCACTTCCGTCATGATGCGGATCAGCAGCGCGGGGCTCAGGTAGCACCACGGCACGACGTTGTAGATCAGAACCGGCAGGCCGCTTTCACCGGCGATCGCCTTGAAGTGTTCGACAATCGCGTCATCGGACGGGCGGAAGACGTAATGCGGCGGGGTGACCTGCAGCGCCACCGAGCCCGCCTTCCTTGCCATCTTGCAGCGGTCCACAGCCTGGCGGGTGGAATTGATGATGACGCCGGCGATCAGCGGCGCCTTGCCGTCCAGGGTTTCGGCGGCGGTCTCGAGCAGCGCCTGCAGTTCGGACATTTCAAGTGTGTGGCCTTCGGCCGACGAACCGCCGACACAGATGCCATGCACGCCGGAATCCAGCATGAAGCGGATCTGGGTCTTGAACTGGTCGAAGAGGATATCGCCATTGGCGTCGAAGGGTGTTGTGGTTGGCGGTATGATGCCAAAGAACTGCGGCGCTGCGGCCATCGCTTCCTCCATTATGCGAACATAATGTTTGAATAATGGACATCGCAGCTGACGTCAAGCGCATTCCTGGTCAGCGGACAAGGTGATTCGGCATCGTCAACTTAACGAAGCATGGATGTCGGCGTGAGATGACGGGGCCATGACAGACCGTGACCCACTCTACCGGGTCGTCTCGTCATGATTTCTCCTGTTCCCGGCATCTAAGCCGAAGGCAGGCAGAAATTCCACTTATCCAGCTGTGGAGATTTCCCGAACCAGTTCTGAATTTGCAATCCTTGAGCCGGAGTCAGAAATGGAATCGGTGGAAACGGACCGTCGAGAAATCCCGGAATTCACGTCGCACAGAAGCCACGGCTCGATCCGGCGCATCTGCGCCCCCGACAATACACAAAATCACTCATTGCGGCGGCCTCCTTTCGATCCAATGAATCAAAAGGCAGTAGGCAGCCGCAAGCGATTTAACAGGTCCTGAGCCTAAGCTTTTTCCGGAAAAACGTAACATTGGATAACAAAAAATGAAGCGCCGAATGATATTATTTCCGGTCTGGATACGATATACTTTGCAATCATCGTTTTATGTTGCGAAGGAACCCGTTATGACAAATTGGGACAGATCTTCGAAAGCCGATTTCAACAAAGCAGCTGCCGATCAGCCATCGAAGGATGGTTTGACTGACAAGTTAACGGGCAGCGATGATACCTTCAAATCCAGGGGCAAGAGGGACAGGCCCGAACTCAACTATCCGCCTCCTCGCATGGGATCAACGCGTTGGGACATGAGCAGGGCTCAGGGAACTGAGTGGGGAAGCCCTTCGAAGGACGGTCCGGCTCCGCTCAAGGAAGACCCCAAGCTTTCGAAGAACTTCAATAATCGCGCCAAGGGTTAAAGCTTCGGAACCCGGCCGCCCACGGATCATTTCCTGGGGCCGGGCGGACGCGGAGACTCCGGAACCTTGGAGCTTTCCGCTCGATGCCTGTCCCACGGGCCCTTGATTCCCGTGGCTACTGCGGTCGTCTTGCCATGATCATGTTTCTGTTCGAGGTCGTGGGAAGCGATCAGTGCGCCTTTCATGCTCTCAATGTTCCGCTGGTTTTCCGGTGATTGAAACAGCGCACGTTGCATGTCGGGATCGCTGCCCAACTCATCGGTAGACAGGGGCGTCCTGTCATATTCATCGACCTTGCGGCCAAGCAGCTTCTGGCTTTGCCGATGGGTCATCGTCAGCCCGATATCGCCACCACCGGTCCGCTTCGCCGCGGCATAGTTGAAGTTCCCGTCAAGGGTGTCGAGCTTTTCAACTCTGCCGGCCGAGCGGTTCGCACGCGCCGGGACCCTGGCGAGAAGGACGTATCGACCTCCCCGTTGATCGGCGATCGTCCGGGAGGCGGCATGGTCGGCGTCGTCCTTGGTTTGGGAAATTCGTTCGCCTGCTACATCGTTTGCCAGATCCCGATACTTTGTGGATTCCGGCGTGACATAGACGAAGTTGTTTCCGTCCTTGTCCGTTAGGATGAAGGCGTGGCCCTCATATCCCTTGACGTCATAAATCTTCCCGCCCGTGAACTCGCTGGCGGCCTCGGGACTGCCGAAGGCAGTGTAGACATGCTTTTTCTCGTCGTCTGTCATGGCGGAAACATCCAGTGAAACGTGGTTGCGAGGCTGGTGATCATGCTGCCTATGAACTGTCCCGCGAACCAGTAGGCGGCGGCCAGTAAGATCAAAACGAGAATGAAGCGCAGGATCATGATCAGGATTTCCCGATCGGATGGACTTTCCAGCGCATGCGCCGGGTCTCCACCTGGCTGCGGGAGGCCAGGTGCGCGATCGCCTGCGCGTAAGGGCTGTTGTCGTCCACGGACGGGACTTCCAGCGCGGTGAACTCGTCCTTCTTGATCCGCGCGGCGTATTGAGCCGAACCGGAGATCGAGGAACCGCCTGTTCCCTGCCTCAGCCCTTGCCCGATCGAAATCGAGCTTCCGCCCAGGGTTTCGATATATTGGCCGAAAAGTTCCGACGCATATTCGTTCGTTTCCTTTTCCGTATTGCGCAGAAAGATCTTGATGGCGCAGTTGCCGAGCATGTTCAGAACCGGTTCACGCCGTTCCGTCTGCTTGAAGAGAGCGTTGAGGTTCTGGAATGCGATGATGTTCGCGTGGTTCGACTCGCGCGTCCGTTCGAAGGCATCCGCGTCGCCGCGTCCTTGCCCGACGGTGAAGAAGGACTGGAACTCGTCGCACAGGAAAAAGCTCGGACGGGGTTTGCGCCGGCGCTTGAGGACTTCCCGGTAGAATTCGAGCTTGATGAAGGTGGATACCACGCGGGCCATCACCTCCTTATCGGCAATCGGCATGTTAACGTAGAGAATCTTGCCCTCGTCGAGAACCTCGCCGATCCTGACGGTCGAGCGGCCGGCAAATAACGTGTCGTAGGGCGCGCGCAGGAAGCTTCCCAGCATGTTGGAAACGAAACTGCGGATCGTACCGCGCATATCGCCCGGCATCGGCAGCCACACGTCGAAGAAATACCGGAAGGTCCGCTCCACCTCGTGGGATCTGTCGTAGGTCTCGTCGGAGACCAGCCGACCCCAACGCTCGATCACCTCGTCCGACATCGCGGCTTCGTATAGCTCGATCAGGGACGGGGGTTCATCGGGTCGCGCGTAACGGAGAAGGGAGATCAAATTTTCCACCAGCCGTTTAGCGCTGTCGATCCAGAATGTGTCGTTCTTGCCCGCGGGGTTCAGAATTTCCATGACGGCACCGAAACGTCCGGCGATCTCCTGGGAGTCATCGTCGCTGTCCAGCGGGTTCCAGCGCATGGATTTGTGCGGCTCCGAGGGGTCGATGATCAGCAGGTCGTTCTTGCGGCCATGTTTGCCGGCAAGCGTGCTGATCTTGTCGTGGAAGTCTCCCTTTGGGTCGAGAATGAGGGCCGACGCGGGTTGCCCGGCGGCACCAGTCGCCTGCAGCAGCCCGTCCAGAAGCGCATTGAGGACACAGATCGTCTTGCCGGAGCCCGGCTGTCCGAAGATCGCTGCGCTCTTGTAGAAGTCGCTGACGTTCCAGTCATATTCGCCGGCCCGGAATTTCATCGGCGCAATGACTTCCACCGCCTGCTGCGCATGAAAGGAAACGTCTTCCGTCTCGGTACGGGCATCCCGTACCCGGGAGCCGGAGATCTGCATTTCTTCGTCCATCTGGCGGCGCATGGCCCTGGCTTCCCGAAGCTCGCCCGCAGATGCGACAAGCACGAACGGCGTCAGAACCAGGCAGCCAAAACCGGCCCAGTAGAACAGGGTCCGAAATCCGGCAACGGCTCTGAACGGATCCCAGTGGGACAGGACCGCGAGGGCGATGAACACGACACCCAGCGTCGAAACGGCCGACACCCTGGCTGCGACGCGATTGCTGCGAATGAGGTAACGCTCGGCATTCTGACGCACACCGGGCGGAGCATCGGCGAACTGCCAGCGCATGCGGGCGTTGTTGTAGTCCCGGAAAGGCTGAGACAGGCTCCAGGTCGCCGTCGCCAGCGCGCCGAAGAACATGATCACCAGCATCATGCGGATAAATGCCCGATCCATGAAGCCGGGAGCCAGAAAATGGATTAGGATGGCCAGCGAAAGCGCGCCGGCGGAACTCGACCAGAAGTAAATCTTGCGATGGCGGATATCGTCGGTCGATATCTTGTGCAGCATGGCTCAGGTTCCGTCCGCCAGATTGCGCACCCCTTCAGCAAGCTTCTTGATGGCCTCGTTGAAGGCGTTGTCCCTGGCATTCTGGCCATTGCCGACGCCTTGCACGCTCAAAGGCTTCAGTTTGTCGCTCGCAAAGGTCCAGTCGCCGGTCATCGTCATCGGTTGCCGCACGCTGTCGAAGCTGGCCGAGCCCGTACTGAGCTTGGTGGTCCTCGCTTCCCCCACGTTGAGCTTCAGGCGCACGGCTGATTGTTCCTCCGCTTCGACGATGCGGAAGCCGATTTCCGTCAGCACCGATTTCAATGCCGCCAGCGCCTTGGCCATCTGCGGATGGTTGCCGTCGGCTCCGACGAACAGCGGGATTGAACGGGAAAAGGTCTTGGCTTCGGTCGCAAGCGTCACTTCGCGCGCGGCCTTCAGCGAATCGTAATCTTGGCGCTGCCGGTCTGTCATGCGGGAAATGTCGAACTGGGTTATGTCCTCGTAGTTCTTGCGCACCTGATTGCCGAGCGACGCCGGCCCGCCGGATTTCACTGCCGCAGCGGTGGCGCTCATGCTTTCAAGGCGTCTGTTGGAGCGCGTGAGCGCCGCAACGGCATCCTGCGCGACCGCCAGGGCCTGGGCTTGCGGCCCGGTCGGCTGGGTAATCCCGCCATGCCCTTTTACGACATCGGCGAGGTCCGTGATCCTCTTAAACTGGGAGGCCGGAGCGGTCTGCGGATTGAAGGTCCGGGTCTCTTCCAGGAGGTCGTCCATCGCGAAGGCGGCGGCCTCCGATTTCGCGGAAGTGATCATCGTTGCCTGTGCAGGACCGGCGCGCGCAGTATCCATGGCAGTCAGCGCACTGACCGCGGCGATCAGTTCTCCCCGAGAATCCTTGCTGCTCGTACGGCGCAGCTCCACGGCTTCGGCCAGCCGGTCGAGCCTTCGGTCGCTGTCGTTGATGCGTTCACGCGCGGCTCGCGCCTGTTCGAGCAGGCTTGCCTGGTCCGGCGACAGGCGCGGCAGATCCAGGGCATCCAACCCTGCGGCCCTGGCGAGGGCCTCCGTCTCGGCAAAACCTCCATTGGCCGTTGCGGCCGAAGCCGCCTGAACGAGCTGCGAAATCCGCGCATCGGAGGCTTTGATCGCAGCCTGCGCAACGTCACCAGCAGCGACCTGTTCCGCCTTCTGTTTCCACACCTCACGGCTTTCGTCGTAAGGGGTCATGTCGGCGCGCGCCCGGGCTAAAGCGGTTATCTGCGGTGCCGAACGGTTTGCAGCGACGGCCGAAAATGTCGACGAAAGATTTGCGAACCGGGTTTCTGACTGGGCATGGCGCTGCGAGCAGTTCTGGGCTTTCGTCAGCAGATCGTTGCCGCCCGCGAAACATTCCGCATAGGCATAATCAATCGCCTGCAGGAGATCGAGCGCGCCGGACATGAGCGCGCAACTTTCGCCCATGCGGGCTTCGGCGGTGGCGGCGTTGACCTGAACCTGGAATTTGCGGAAGCGGGATTCGGTTTCAAGCGGCATGCCGGCAGGCGGCGCCACGCTCACCGCCTTGACATTGGACGGTACGTTGCTGCCGACAACGATCGGCGCCTGAGCGCCGCTGCCCGGCGCAGCGCATCGGGCTGATGTGGAGGCCGGCGATGATGGCGCAGGGGATGGGGCGGCTTGCGGTGTCCCGGGGCCGCCGGGGATATTCTGGTTGTTCTGGGCAATTTGCTGCGATGTCGAGCCTCCGGGCAGTGAACCGGACAGAACCGCTGCCGCCGTGGCGGCCAAGGCCAGAAAGACGGTGACCCGGAAGGGTCGCGCCCGGCGCCATAGAGTGAATATTTGCGGCCCTATCGACATGGAATAACCTGCGTCAGAGGTTGTCGGCGTAACAGAGGATGTCTTCTTCCTCGATGCACATCAGCGTTTCGTTGCTGATGCGCGAGATATCCTCCACTTCGTCGATATGTTCGGCCAGGCGTTCTGCCTGGATGGGCTGGAGCGCTTCGAAGAACTGGCGCACCTCGCGGGCATTGCCGAAATTCTCGTCGGAAGAGCGCGCCATTTCGTCGATGACCTTCCGGGCCTGGTGGCGCGCATCGCGGGTAAGATTGAAGCCGTTCTTCTCGACCAGGCTTTCGAAAATCGCAAACAACTCGTCGCTGTTGTAGGAGGGAAACTCGATCGTGCGGGAAATGCGCGACTTGAGACCTGGATTGGCCTCCACAAAACGGCGCATCTCGGTCGTATAGCCGGCAAAGATGCAGACCAGCCGCTCGCGGTTGTCTTCCATCAGCTTCAGCAGGGTGTCGATGGCCTCCTGCCCGTAAGGATCGGTCTTGCCGGTCGCGCCGCCGCCGCCGGCAAGCGTGTAGGCTTCATCGATGAACAGCACGCCGTCGAGCGCATCCTTGACCTTGTCCTGCACTATGCGAGCGGTATCCCCGAGATGCGTGCCAACCAGGGCCGAACGATCGACTTCGACGAGCTTGTCCTTGCGCAGCAGCTTCAATTCGTAGAGCAACTGGCCGATATAACGGGCGATCGTGGTCTTGCCGGTTCCCGGCGGGCCGGTAAAGACCATGTGAAAGGTGAGATTGGCAACCGGAAGGTCTCTCTCCTTTTTCAGGGAGACGATCCGCGCAAAGTCGACGAGACGGAAGATCTCGCTCTTCACCGGTTCGAGGCCAATCAGGCCGTCGATCTCCTGAAGAATGGCTTCCAGCCCGTCCCCGCGCTTGGTGCCGGTCGTCCGCTGTTCCCGGCGCCTGTGTCGAAAACTCTGCTCCATCCCCGTCACTCCAGTTGGTCGTCGGCAAGACGAATGATTTCGCGATCGATGATTCTTTCGCGGGAATTTTGCGGCGAACCTTCGCTGCGTGCGATCTCGATGAGGGTTTCCGCCATGCGCCGGCAGGCTTCGGAATTGTCGAACGCGTCGCCGGCGCGTTCGCGCAATTCCGCGAGTGTTCTTCTCGCCATGACGGCGGCGGCATCATCGGCCAGCGACCATCCGGCAGCACCCAGCCGCGTTTCCAGGATATCGAGAAGCGAATCGTCGTCGATATCCTCAAATATGATCGTGCGCACAGCAAGCTTGCCCAGCCAACGCGCCGTTTCCGGCTGGCGGCTCAGGCGTTCGGACTCCTCCCGCGTCACCGTCATGGCAATGAAAATCTTGTGCGGATGACGCTGGATGAACTCGAGAAGAGCGACGCCGAAATCGGCACCCGGTCCCGTCCCTCCACTATAGGGATCCGACGCCATCAACCAGCCTGCACCCTCCAGAAGCAGCGTGCCGCCAAGCGCGCGTTGCGCCATGGAACTCGCCATCGCCGACGGAGTGCCATGTTCGCCGGAGCGCAGATCGACATCGCGGACGGTTACGACATTGGCGGTATCGAGCGCACCGCGCCCGGCCAGGATCTGACCGGTGGCGATGGCGGCCGTCGTCATGCCGACGCCGCGTGGACCGGCGAAAACCGCCACGACGGCGGGAGCTTGCGTGCCGAACGGACTGTCCGGATCACCGGAGAGCGGATCGAGGAGGCGTTGTTCGATCTGCTTTCTCGCACTTTCGACGCCGACAAGGCGGTTGAGGGCGGAGGTTGCTTCCGCTTCTATCCGGAAGCGGTCTTCCTCACTGAGCTTGCCGCGCGGGCCGGCTTCAGGCGAAATGGCATTCGTCGCGCCGGCGGCAGCCCTGCTGGTGAGAAAGCCAAGGAGGCTGGACAGGAGCGGCACTTTCGACAGCGCATTGAGCCAGCCGATCTCGTACATGATGGCGACAGCGACGATCAGCCAGAAAAACACGGCAACCAATGTCGCGATCGAACCGATGCCGCCGAAAGATGGCCCGCTGGACTGCGAGCCGCCTCCGAACATACCTGCCACCACGATACCGATCAGCAGGACGCCCAGGATTCGCAGGGGAAGCGGTATGAAGGAGAGCTGCCGCAACATGGCTCAAAAGCTCGGTGATAGTGGCAGCTTCATCTGATCGCCCGGAGCCATCGTCGGCCAGTCGATCGATGCGCGGCCGCTTTCAAGCGCAACGGTGATGCCGCCGCCGCCGTCCTTCACACCGGTCACGAGGATCTGACCGTCGGAGGGATACGGTATGGCCAGTGTGGTCTTCCTGTTGAGCGCCGTCACCTCCACCGGAATGGACGCAGAGCTTTCGAAACGAACCACATCGCCGTCCTCCGACTGCGTGTCCCAGATCGTGACCCATGCAAGCTGAAGTCGGCCCTGGTTCACCTCCTGGCGCATTTTCTCCTGCGTTTGCTTCGTCACCGTGTCGGGCATCGAGGCGAAGGCCTTGTCGAGTTCCTGCGCGCCGACGAGGCGCACCGGAAAGCCGGTTCCGCTGGCGACCAGGGTCTGATAACCGGCCATCCGCTGCTGCTTCTGCTGCTCCGAAACCGTGTCGCCGCCGCCCGCAAAAATGAAATACGCACCTGCAGCCGCGGCCAGCATGACGGCGACCGCGGCGAGCGGCTTGAACCAGCTCGTTTCGCCCGAAGGGGTGCCCGAGCGACCACTGCCGCCCGGCGGCATCGACGAACCGCTCCCAGAGGAAATTCCTGCGTTTTTCGTTGGTTGCGCCGATGCGGGCCGAATGTCTTTACGGTCGCGCGAACGGATTTCCATTCTAGGGCTCCGAATAGCTCTATGCCGGGACTTGGTAGTCAAAATCTGCAATTCTGAGGCACACTTGCCGAAATCATGGCAATAAGCAACATACCCACACCTACTACTTCTGTTCATTCTTGCGCTTGCAACGGATATAATAAATACTTGCTGCGTAAAGGATTGAGCGCGTCACTGACGCAGTCAATGCTGCGTGGATGATCAACAAGATAGATGTAATGTTGAATGTCCGGCCATCATCTATGGTCACGAAAACCATGGGGGGGGCGTCGCCAGACAAGCTTTAAATTGCTTTCAATGAACTGCGATCCTTCAAATTTCCGTCCGTGAACGCAAGAGATGTCTTAATGCTCAAATATGTCTGCCTGCTGGTACTGCTTGGCGCTACGACCGGTCATGCGCAATTTGTCAGCCCCGGAGCTTCGGGCGGTTCTTCTCCCCAGAACAACGGCAACATTCGCAATCAGCCCGATAACGCCACGGATACTTTTTCCGGCCTCACGTTCCAAGTGCAAAGGATTGTGAAGGACCCCGCAGTGAAGAACGGCCTGCGCCTAATCATGCGGGTGATCGAGACCGAGAAGGAGGGCCGTCGCGTGAGCTGGATCCAGCCGGCGGCGACAGTTACCGACGAAGTGGGCAATATCTATCAGGCGACCCAATCGACCGGCGTTCCGGTTTGCATCTACAACAAACCCTGGGACATGGATGGCGCCGGATGCGCCCGCTTCAGGCCCAACACTCCCTCGTTCCTCACTCCCAGCCAGCCGGCGGCGGTCGTGCTCAATCTCGCTCCCGCCAAGGATAGCTTCTCCGCCGATCTCGCCGCGATGGCTCGGAAGGCAGCGTTCAATGCACGCATCGGCATCTTCAGCCAGGACCTGAAAACCGTAGGCTTCTACGACGTCGTCATCAACGGAATCGAACTACCGGAGGGTGGGAATTGATGCGGAAGCTCCTTCTTGGCGTCCTGTTGAGCGTTCCGGTCATTTTTGCGGGATCCGGTCGTTCGACAGCCGCCGAAAGTGTCGATGATGCCGTCGACCAGATCGCCCAGCAATTCGTGGCCTCGCGGGCAGGTGCTGCGACCACTTCGCGCGTCGCCGTCACCGCCTTTGTCCAGTCCGACCAGAAAACGACGCAGTTCACCAACCTCGTTATGATCGCGCTGACAGGAAAACTGGTGCAGCGGGGGGGCAATGTCTTCCGGGTCATCGAACGTGCCCAGCTCGAGAACGCGTTGCAGGAAATACAGCTGTCCGAAGTCGATCTCTTCAACCCCGATAGCGCCAAGAAATTTGGCAGCTTTCTCGGTGTGGACCAGCTCGTCGTGGGTGAAATCACGCCCCTGTTCGATCGGGTTCGCGTCGATAGCCGCCTTATCGATGTCGAGACGATCGAGACGATCCAAAATGCCAGCGTCTGGATTCCCCTGACGCCGCCCGTCCAGCAGCAGCTCGAGAAACAGGTGTCGATGCGTCGGCTGAGCATAAACGGGGACAGTGGCCCCGATCCTCGCAACGGCATCTGGAGCGGAACCGGGCAATGCGGCGAGAACGTTTTTGGCGTAGCGGTTTCGATGGTCGTCAATACCGATCACAGCATCACCGCCTTGCAGACCTATTATCCAACGGCAAACGGCTCACGGATTGAAGCGGGCGTCCTGTCGATGGAAGGGAGTTTCGACCCTGCCACGAACAATTTCACCCTGGCGCCGCTGGACTGGCTGTATCGCCCGAACGGACATACGCCACTTGGCTTTACCGGTAAATTCGACACCGGCCGCAAGGAAATACAGGCTTCCTACACGCAGCAGGGATGCGGCAAGATCCGACTGCGCAAGCAGTAGCGTGAACGCAACATCGACCTCCTGAGACGTGATTGCGGTGGGATAGGCTCGCTCGCGCAAGGAAACTCGCCTTTTGGCGTAAGCAATTTGCCTGAGAGTGCAGGTGCCGTCTACTCATAATTGCTTAGTTCGAGATGCTTCGCGTGTAATGTACGGTCTTACTGTATATTGCGGAGGAATAAATGACGGCAAGAGTTCGATATATTTCGCTGTCCGTGGCAATTTTGGTCACTCTATTAATTCCTGTAAGGTCCGGTGCAAACGACGGGGCGCAGATACTGCGCAATTTTCTCGACGGTGGATTTCGGATAATGAATTCCAATCCCGGGCGCGGCCAGGACGCGCGGTCCGGGTCCAGGGTATCCAATGACGCGGGGCTCGATTCGAAAGAGCTTTATACGGCGCAAAGACGCCTCGGTGAACTCGGTTACGATGTTGGCCGGACGGACGGGAAAATCGGAAGCCGGACGACGGAGGCAATCCGGAAATTTCAGAGTGCCAGCGGCTTCACGCCGACTGGACGCCTCACGATAATGCAATTCCATCATCTGATGCAGGAAGCCGGCGACACGACCGCCACGGCCGCGCCGCAGGATGAAGCCCCCCTGTCCAGCGACGAAATGGCAGACATGCAGCGTAGTCTCGCTGCGCTTGGATTCGACATCGGTACAAGCGACGGCAAAGGCGGTCCGAAGACAGGCAGGGCCATCTCGAAATTCCTGCGGGATCGCGGATATGATCCCGATACGACACCCGTCCGCACGGCGCGCCAGATGGTCATGGAAGCCGCCGGAACGCCGGAATTGGCCGTTGAGGATGGCGTTGATGGCGTCGGGTCTGCGGCGGCCCCGGCCGGTAAATCCGGCCTTGCTGCTATGCAGGCTGGCGGGAATTATTTCGATTGGTCCGGGAAGTTCAACGGATATGAAGCCGACCGCGCCGCATTTCAGCAGGCCATAACCCGGCGTCTGATCGCCATCGATCCGCTTCTGCTCGACAATCCTGCCGTGTTGCAGCGTTGGTTCGAGGAACTCAGCCGTGGCCACCGCGGCGACTGGGCACCTCCGGAAGCGGCGGCACTGTACAAAGTCTACAAGGATGGAAGCGAGTTCGACAAGAAGAAGGCGCTCGACGATTTTCGTGGTTTCATGGGGACACAGGGACTGGCCGATCCACTAATCGTGACGCGGGTAAGGCCGGTCAGCCTGGGGCTTTACGACTTTGCGTCGGAGAGCTTCCCGTTGCAATATGAGGATGTCGGTCGGCAGATGACGCTTTATGGCGCCGGCTATAGCAAGATCACGGCGGAAGCATCCGCGTGGGATGTGCCGAACAAGCTCGCGATGCCCAAGGCTGAAGCGGAGCGTTTTGCAGCGGACCTGGGCGGGAGCAATGCAAGGTCGCTTCACATGGCCGTCCGTATGAAGGTCGGCAACTTTGCGGTGGAGAACGACCATTCAGGCCAGCGGACCGTCTTTGCCGAGGCAATTATCGAGAAGATCACCCTGCATCGACCCGTGCCCTGGCCGCAGACCGGCCTCGGACCGGTGATCAGGCAGATCGAGATAAAGCTGCCGAAGCTTGTTGAAGCGCCGCCGGCGGCTCCTCCAGCTACGAACACGATGGGATCCTGGACCAGGCTCGGTTTCGAGAACCGGGATGGACGGATTGTTCTTCCGGTCGCCCGAGAGGGCGTCTACGCGGAGCGCAACGATGCAAGGACGGCGTTGACGGTCAAGGCCATGGGCCTGCTGGGCATAGGAAATATGCCGGACGTTCCGAAGTCGTCAGGTACGGCACATCGCTTTTCGAGCATCTATGCGACGAAGGAAGCCTATCAGTCGTTATTCCCGCCAAGGAGAGAAGAGACAGCGTTACTTCGCGAGATTGCGGCGGACCCTTTCAAACAAGACGAGATCCTGAAGAAATTCAACTCGGAGATATTGCCGCAGATCGTCGCGGAGGCGCCGCGGCTTCCTGTCCGAGTGCTTGTAGCGATGCCTGTCGAACTGGGTGGCTACGACCTTACGCGTCAGGGATTTGCGATAACGCCTTCCCGGTTGCTTCTCCCCCAGGTGAGCTTCCGGTCCAACCTGAACGGGCAGTTCCCACAATATCTCAAGGTTCCGCAGGCGCGGGCCCGTAAATATGTGGATCAGGCAAAGCGTTCAAAAGTGACCGCCTACTACGGCTTCGAAATGGCCCTTACCGGCGTCGAAGCGCAGTTGCGTGAGCATTCGATCGGCATCTTCCAGTCTGGTGATGTCCGTACCACCGTTACCGGCGAGGTCACGGGTGTCGCACTTTACGAAGATGCCGACCTGAAACGGCTGATAACCAGGCTGCCTCTTTATGATTTCGTGCCGCCGCCGGAGGTGCTTCCGGGCACGGCCATCCCGGAAGGCCAACTTCTTTCCCGGTGGAACGTGTCCGCCATCACAGCCGAACTCGCCGGAAATCCGGACCTGCCTCGCAAGCTGGTCGAAAGCTCGCGCTTCGTGAAGGAAGCGGACGAGTTCAACCGTCCCAGGCTGCTGGAGCAGGCTCTGGCCCAGTTCGCAGCGTCCCAGATCGATCGATCCAAACCGATGTATCTGATGGGGGAGATCAAGCTTGGCACGCATGATGGCAAGAATGCTTTCGCGATCAAAAAATGGCAGTTTGCCGTGACGCTTGGCGAAAAAATGCAGCTTGATGGTGGTCTGACCACCGTCGATCCGGAAAATTCCGACGCCCTGGTCAGTCTGCCGATCGAGCGGGACGCGGCCCAGGCGCTTGTAAAGGACCGACCCGGCCGAACCTTTCCGGCGGTGTTCCGAGTGCGACCTGTTCGGGCAACCGAACTCACCGGCGGCAACGGGCCTTACGCCCGCCTGGATGTCGCAATCGAGCAGATCATGCTGATGGACACAAAGCATACGGATCGCGTCACGCACGCATTCTCGGTTGGCTCCCGGCCGGATGCAGGCAATGCGGACAAGGTATCCCTGGAAACCACGCCCAGCCGACTTCCGCTCAACCCGGAAACCAGCGTCCTGCTGAGCTTGGCGCATTCTGGTACGCCGCTTGACGACGCGACTTTGCGGATGCTGCTTGGCATGCGATGGGAGGAGGAAACTCGCCAAAGATATGATGTCGTCAATACCGACCCGGCGCCATGGGGCAGGTTTTTTCCAAGGAACTATCGGGCACTGACGGAGGCGGATTATACACGGCTATTACCGAACTTCCGTCGCTGGACAGAGCTTCGCATCGCCTCCTTGCCCACGCAGCTGCGATACGAGAACGTCTACGATGATCTCGGTTCCAACAAGTATTTTGGCTGGCCCGCGAGAGAATACGTAGAGGCGCTACGCGAACTCGGCATAAGCCGCAGGGACTTTTCGCAATATCAGGGCCATCTGTTCTCGCCACAGCAAGATCAATCCGGCGGTTCATTTACGCCGAAGACCATCCTGTCGCTGGTCCGCGAGCTGAAAGAGATCCCTGCCGATGTCTATGTGCCGCTGGAGAACCTGCCGGCGCTGCCAAGGGGCCAGTTTGGCCGAGCTGTCAGTATCGATCTCGATGTCCGCAAGGCGATTGCAAGCGGCAATCGGCCAGATGGGCGTCCCTTCGTGGTCCTCGATGCCGTGCCTACGGAAATCCGCTGGTTTGGGGACAAGAGCGCCGTGACGCCGAGGAGCATGATTGCGAAATTTTCCATAGCGCCGATCGCACCGCGTCTGCCTCAGGTTGTAACGGTACCGGATATTACCGGCGTCCGGATCGGCATGTCGCGTGAGGAGGCGGAAACTATCCTTCGCGATCAGATCAAGTTCGAACGAATTCTCGAATTGAAAGGCAATCCGACCAATCCGAATGAGGTTGCCGAAAGCGCCCGGCTTTATGTCGGAGCGAGCGGTACGGATCTGATCGGCGTGCTCTACGGGCCGAGCGCCCTCGAGCCCAAGGTCTACGGCATGGCGCGCAGCCTCTATTTTCTGCACGGAATGACGCAGGAGCAGGTACTCGGCGCGTTGGAGAAGAAATACGGCGCGCGTTCTCAGCCGTCCCTATGGCGCTGGGGCGAAAGTGCCGACATGCCGATCTGCGGTCATGAGGGAACGCCGAACGCGATAAACTGGACGGGCGCCGCCGTCGTCGAGGGGCCGCCGCTCATGATGCAGCCGGTGACGCAGCAGCAGATGATGCAGGACCCTGCAATCGCCGCTGAAATCCGTCTGATACGACGTATAGCCTATTTTAATTGGGGCTTCTCGGTTCAGAACATCGCAGAACAATGCGGCCCAGTCGTCACAGCGCGCTTCCAACCCACTTACCGGGTAGGCAATGCAGGCGAACGTATACCCGACGGCGAGACAAGCATTCTGTGGAGTTGGCTCTTCGACCATACTCTCCATCAGGCGGCCCTGATGGAAGGGAGCAAGGCTACGAAGAAAACTGCAGACATTATCGACCTCAAATTGTAATTTTATCCCCAAGTACTTTATCTTTTGGATTGTTTTCTTCGCGATAAGAGGTCAACGGTTCGAATACGTTCAAGGCATCGGAGCGTTTGACAAACTTTGCCAAAATTCACTATGGTGCCTTCAAATGGAGGTTTCCGATGGCCACAATGAACGTATCTCTTCCAGACCAGATGAAGGATTGGGTAGAGGCGCAGGCCAAGACCGGGCGATATTCGAATGCTAGCGACTACGTGCGCGATCTGATCCGACGCGACCAGACACGAAACGACAAGATCGCCGCCATGCAACGCTTTGTCGATGCCGGGCTCCAAAGTGGTGTTGGCATCCGATCAAAGGACGAACTCTTTGCCGAAGCGATGACTCGTGCCAGCAAGTCATGAGTTTTAAGCTTTCTGTCGAGGCGGAAGACGACATTATTGCGATCGCCGAGCAAGGTGTCCGTTTGTTCGGGGCAGGCCAAGCAAAGCGCTACCACGATGAGCTTTTCGCAGTACTTGATCTGATAGCTGCTAATCCACGCATCGCACGCGAACGGGATGAGATTGATCCGCCCGTCAGAATTCATCCCTTCAAAGCACATCTCATCGTTTATCGGATTGAAGAAGATGAGAAAATTCTTGTAATACGAATTCGCCACGGGCATGAAGATTGGGCAAGTAGTTCAATATAGCGCCACAGATAACGCTGTGGTTTAGCGTGTCTCAGGTTCCCGTTGGTTCAAGAGCCTCACAAGTCCTGCACTATACCATTGCAGCAAGCTCGAAAATTGTTAGACGTCCCAATCGTCATCATAGCGCTTTCTGGTAACGTTCTCGCTGTCCTCCGCAATGCCCCAATCGACGGTCATAGAAACTTCTTCTGACCCCATCTCCATGATCGGCATGTTACGGATTGGATAGCCGATCCGATCCGATCTTCTGCGGGTTGCGATAGGCATTCCGAAATGCCGGGCACAGTGATGGACCTTTCGAAAATAAAGACGCTGATCGATTTTGTCGGACGATCGAATGTGACCGAATTATCGGTCACGGAAAAAGACATCACGGTTCGGATCTTTCGCAACGCGGGACAGGCAACAGCCGTCGTTCCGGTTTCCGAACCGAACGAAATCGTAGACACCGCCGCGGAACCCGATTCCGGCTCGTCGCTGGCAGCTCCGGCAAACAAGGCTTTTCAGCTGAAGGCACCGGTCTTCGGCATACTGCATCGCGCATCTGCTCCCGGACAGCAACCCTTCGTCAAGAACGGCGATATCGTGGCAGAGGGGCAGACGCTTTTCATCATCGAGGCCATGAAGGTTTTCAACACGGTCGCGGCGCCGCGTGCGGGCAGCCTTGTCCAGTTGACGGAGATCGATGGCGGTGAGGTCGAAGTCGGCGACGTGCTCGCGGAGATTGCATGATGGCTAAGCCTTTCGAAAACGCCGCCTCGGCCCTTCGCCGCTTCGATACCGTCCTGATCGCCAACCGGGGAGAGATCGCGCTTCGCATCCAGCGTGCCTGCCGCGAGCTTGGCCTGAAAACCGTGGCCATCTGCTCGGAGGCCGATCGGCAGGCGCCATATGGCAAGACGGCCGACAGTTTCCTTTGTATCGGCCCGGCAAATGCCGCGAAAAGTTATCTGAACAAGGATGCCATCATCCTCGCGGCACAACTGACCGGTGCCGGCGCCATTCATCCCGGTTACGGTTTCCTGTCGGAAAGCGCTGCCTTCTCGGAGGCCATCGAAAAGGCCGGGCTGGTCTTTGTCGGGCCGGACGCCTCGGCGATCTCGACGATGGGCGACAAGATATCGGCGAAGCGGGCGATGATCGCCGCGGGCGTTCCCTGCGTGCCAGGACCACAGACGGCGCTCCCCGACGATCCGGCGATCGTCGAACGGACAGCGCAGGAGATCGGTTATCCCGTCATCATCAAGGCTGCGGGCGGCGGCGGCGGTCGCGGCATGCGCGTCGTACCGGAGGCCGGTGCGCTGCATGAGGCGATCGCGCTGACCCGCGAGGAAGCGCGCCAGGCCTTCGGTTCTCCGGCGCTCTACATGGAGAAATTCCTCCAGCATCCCCGGCATATCGAAATCCAGGTCCTTTGCGACCTCCACGGCAATGCCGTCTGGCTGGGACATAGGGATTGCTCGATGCAGCGGCGCCACCAGAAGGTGGTCGAAGAAGCGCCGGCGCCCGGTATCTCGCCCGACCTGATCGGACCGGTGGGGCTGGCCTGCGTGGAGGCCTGCCGGCAGATCGGCTATCGTGGCGTGGGAACTTTCGAATTCCTCTACGAGGACGGCGAATTCTACTTCATCGAAATGAACACGCGCCTGCAGGTCGAGCACCCGGTTACGGAAATGACCAGCGGCATCGATATCGTCCATGCGCAGATCAACGCCGCCCAGGGCATTCCGCTCGCTTTGCGGCAGGGCGATATCGCCTGCAACGGCCATTCCTTCGAGTGCCGCATCAATGCAGAGGACCCGGAAAGTTTCCTGCCCTCGGCCGGGACCATTACCGAACTCGTGCTTCCCGAAGGCCCGGGCATGCGGGTTGACACCCATATCCACGCCGGTTATCGGGTTTCGCCCTATTACGATTCCCTGATCGCCAAGCTGATCGTGCATGCGCCGACGCGGGCCGAGGCAATGGCAACGATGCGCGACGCGCTTGCCGCTACGCGTGTGGAGGGAATTTCCACCAATCTGCCCTTCCTGCGAACGCTCTTCGAGGACGACGCCTTTGCCCTGGGCCAAACGGACATCCACTATCTGGAAAAATGGCTCAAGCAGCGGAGAGCCGCATGAGCAACATCGATTTCAGTGATCCGGCGATGATTGCCGCGCTGACGGAAGCGCTGACGGAAGCCGGCGTCGACGGCCTCGAGATTTCGGGACCGGGCGGCCGTCTTTGCCTCGTCGTGTCGAACGGCAAGGGGCCACACGTCCGTGTGACAGGCGATGCCGGGGCAAAAACGGCGTCGGCGGTGACGATCAAGGCGCCGATTGCGGGATGGTTCTGCGCCATCCACCCATCGGTTTCCGAGGAGACGGAGACGCTGCCGCGCAGGGTTTCCGACAAGGATGTCGTCGGCTTTATCCGCATCGGCTCCGTGCTGCTCCCCGTTTCGGCGGGCCGATCGGGCCTGCTGGCCCGGCGGCTGGCGGAGCCCGGCGCACTGGTCGGGTTCGGCGATGCCCTGTTTGAGATTGAGCCCCAGCAATGATCGCCATGTCAAAGCCCCTTGTGTCTTCACCCCAGATCGTCGCTGCCCCGAAGGATAAGGCGCGCGTCTCCTTCATCGGAGGTCGGTCCTTCCTGCTGGAGGCGGCGGGTGAATTCGATCTGCCGGCACAGCGTTTCATCTGGGCACTGTCCCATCTGGTCAGGAATTGGGCGGATGTCGCGGAAGTGATTCCCGGCATGACTAACCTGCTGGCGATCTTTACGGAAACGCCCGAGGATCCGGAAATTATCGTTGGCCGGCTTCTGGAGGCCTGGGATAATGTCCCCAGCCTCGATCTCTCCGGAAAGACGATCGAGATTGCCGTCCATTACGGCGGCGCCCATGCGACCGATCTTGCGGCGGTCTGCGATTTTTCAGGCCTGAGCGACCGGGAGGTCGTGCGCATCCACCACGAGGCAACCTATCGGGTCTTTGCGCTCGGAAGCGCTCCGGGCTTCGGCTACCTGCACGGCCTCGATGCCCGCATCTACATGCCCCGCAAGACGGTTCCGTCGCTCAGGATGGAAAAGGGCTGCGTGACGATCGGCGGAATGCAGACGGGTGTCGCGATGCTGACCGGCCCGAACGGGTGGAATTCCATCGGTTATGCTGACCTGCAGATGTTCGACCCGACGTCCCCGACGCCGGCCCTTATGGCGCCGGGCGATACGGTGCGCTTCGTGCCGGACAGGATTGAGCTATGATCGAAATTATCGAAACCGGCCCCTTCAATACGATACAGGATCTCGGCCGCCCCGGCTATCGCGCCATCGGCGTCTCCGCCAGTGGCGCCATGGATCCGCTTGCGGTCAGGATCGGCAATATCCTCGTCGGCAACCCGCAGGATGCGGCCGCCATCGAGATACAGATGTTTCCATTCAAGCTGCGTTTCGAGAAACCGGCCGTTTTTGCCGTTACAGGTACTGATGGTCAGCCCTTGCTCGATGGCCGGGCATTGCTGCCCTGGTGTGCGTATCGGGCCGAAACCGGCGAGATCCTCGAGCTGAAACAGCCGCCAAAGCTGGCACGCGCCTATATCGTGCTCGGGGGCGGCGTCGACGTACCGGTTCTCATGGGCTCGCGAAGCACGGCGCTGCGTGGCGGATTCGGCGGCAATGCCGGCCGGCCGCTGATCAAGGGAGACCGGGTCGAGGTCTGTGCCGCTCCAGAATCTCTCCCGCTTCCCGCAAGCGGCATTGCCGCCGTGGCGCCGGCGGTCGCGTTGCGCGAAGTCTTTCCGGTGACCGATGACGGCACGCTGCTGATCCGGGCTATTCCCGCCGGGGAGCATGAGCTTTTCGCCGATGATGGCGAGGCGTTCTGGAGCCAGGTCTGGAAGATTTCGTCGCGCAGCGACCGCACGGGTTACCGCCTTTCCGGCGAACCGATCAAGCCGGTGAAGACGGTTGAAATGCGCTCGCACGGCGTGGTGCCCGGCGTGGTCCAGATGCCGCCGGGCGGGGAGCCGATCATTCAGATGAGCGACGCCAATACGGCGGGCGGGTATCCCAAAATTGCCGGCGTGATCGAGGCCGATCTGTGGCGGCTCGGCCAGGCGCGGGCCGGCAGCCGGCTGCGGTTCGTGCACTCGACACATGCCGAGGCCCGCTCGGTCGAACAGCTTGTCTCCCGTTATGTCGAGGACATCGAGCGGACATCACACATGGTCAAGCGCGCCTTGCAGGCGATGGCCTGACGCCATTCGCGATCAGATGGAGGACGCGATGAAGATTGATCTGAATTCCGACATGGGCGAGGGCTTCGGTCCCTATCGCCTGTGCGACGACGAGGCGATGATGCAGGTCGTGTCGTCGGCCAACATCGCTTGCGGCTTTCACGGAGGAGATCCGGACACGATGGCGCGCATGGTGCGCCTCGCCAGGCAGAACGGCGTCGGCATCGGCGCGCATCCCGGCCTGCCGGACCGGAGCGGTTTCGGCCGGCGCGAGATACCCTGTCAGCCGGACGAATTGCGCCAGCAGATGCTGTACCAGCTCGGTGCCCTGACGGCGATCGCCAAGGCCGAGAACATGACCGTCGGCCATTTCAGCTTTCACGCGGCCATGGGCAACATGGCCAATCGCGACCCCGCGCTGGCGGACCTGATGATGAGTGCCATTTCGAGCGTCGACCCGAACCTCGTGGTGTTCGTGACGCCGGACAGCGAAATCGAGAGGGCAGCGAAACGCGCCAGGCTGAAGACGCTGGCGCTTTTCCTGGCCGATCGCGCCTATGACGCCGCCGGCAGGCTCGTCGCCCGAGGATTGCCGGGGGCGCTGGTCAAGGAGGAGGAGGCAGTTCGCACACGGGTGCGCCGGTTCCTGACCGACGGGACCGTCGAAGCGATCGACGGGGCGATCATCGCCATGCCGGCTCGCTCCATTCTCGTGCACAGCGATACGCCCGGTTCACTGGAACTTGCCCGTATCGTCCGCAGCGAAATCGAGGCCGCCGGCGCGACGCTCGCGCCTGCGGCCGAACTCGCATCCTGACCGGCCGCCAGCCGTCACAATTTTTGTTTCACCGAGAGACCAAGTCAATGCCTTCCATCGCCGACCGCCTGAAGAACGTTTCCATCCCGGCATCCGCCGCCATGACCCAGCGTGCCCGGGAATTGGCCGCCAGGGGCATCAAGGTCGTCAGCCTTTCCTCCGGGGAGCCGGATTTCCCGACGCCGGCGCATGCGATCGAGGCCGCTCACGCTGCGGGACTGGGCGGCGATACGAAATATCCGCCGATAGACGGCACGTCGGAGCTGAAGGCGGCGATCGCCAGGAAGTTCAAGCGGGACAACAATCTCACCTATGACGCCAGCCAGATCGTCGCGTCGGCGGGCGGCAAGCAGACCATTTTCAATGCGATGCTGGCGACCCTAAACCCCGGCGACGAGGTGGTCATTCCGACCCCTTCCTGGGTGAGCTACGCGGATATTGTCCATTTCGCCGGAGGAACGCCTGTCGCCGTTCCCTGCTTCGAGCAGACCGGGTTTAAGCTGCGCCCGGATGATCTGGACGCGGCGATCACGCCACGAACCAAGTGGCTCATCCTGAACTTCCCGAACAACCCGACGGGGGCGGCATGCTCGCGCGCCGAGATGGCGGCGATTGCACAGGTCATGCTGCGTCACCCGAATGTCTGGATCCTGACCGACGACATCTACGAGCACCTAGTCTATGACGATTTCGAATTCTGCACGATCGCCGAGGCCGAACCCAGGCTCTATGATCGCGTCCTGACGATGAACGGCGTCTCGAAGGCCTATGCCATGACCGGCTGGCGGCTGGGTTTCTGCGCCAGCGGTTCGAAGGAACTGGTCGCCGCGATCAGCAAGGTCAATTCCCAGAACGCCGGCGGCATCACGACGGTCACCCAGGCTGCCGCCATCGCGGCCCTTGACGGCCCGCAGGAACTGCTCAAGGAACGTGCTGCGATCTATCGGGAGCGGCGCGACTTCGTGGTCGGCAAGCTCTCGGAAATCGAGGGTTTGCGCTGCCACAAGCCCGAAGGGGCGTTCTATCTCTATCCAAACATGTCCGGCCTGATCGGCAAGACCACGCAGGGCGGGCGCAAGATCGAGACCGACGTCGATTTCGTCATGGGCCTCATCGAGGAACACCATGTCGCGACTGTTCAGGGCGCAGCCTACGGCATGAGCCCGTATTTCCGCATTTCCTATGCGACCAGCATGGAGATGCTGAGCGAGGGTTGTGCGCGCATTGCCGAATTCTGCAAGTCGATGCGCTGAAATTCAGCAAAGGCCTCCGGCCCGAATTTCGGGCCGGAGATGCCCTCGTCAGAGCTTCAGCCGCTCGGTCAGTTCAACGAGAATATCGCGGACGGCAAATGCCGGTTCCGACAGCGAGTTCTGGTCCGAGGTGCAGAGCGAAAGCGTTTCCTCTATCCGCGGCGAGACGACCCGGCAGACGAGCGGTTCGCTCGACTCCGAAACGATGCGATCGGCAATCGCCTTTGGCATGATCGTCGCCCCGAGCCCATTTCCGACCGCGCGGGCGAGGGTCCGGACGATTTCCACTTCCGCCACGACCTTGAGATTGATCCTGCTGCGGGTGAAAGCGGTGTCGATCGCGCGGCGGACAAAATTGTAGGCGGGCGGCAGCAGCATCGGCATCCCGTCCAGAGCGCCGACCGGCACCGGTTTCGAATCCGCCTCGATCGCAAAATTGCGATGCGCGACGAGATAAAACTCCTCGCTGAGGATCGGTTCGAAACGCACGCCCTTGATCGGCCCGATACCATGGATCAGCGCCATTTCCAGCCGCCCGGTCATGATCATCTGGCTATAGGTCTGGCCGACGCTTTCGGTCAGGTGCAGCAGGATGCCCGGATGCCGCTTGCGCGTTTCCGCCAGAAGGTCGACCGAGAGCGTGGCGGCACTGCTGAACGGCACCAGACCCACCGAAACCCGGCCCACCAGTGAGTTGCCGGCCGCCGCGGCATCCGCCTGCGCCTGTTCCATCTGCCGCAGGATGATCTGTGCGTGCCGATAAACGGCATGCCCCGCATCCGTCATGCTGACACCCTGCTGGCTGCGGATCAGCAGTTTCTGGCCGAAATGCTCCTCGAGCGCCGCGAGCTGCTGGCTGAGCGCCGGCTGGGCGAGGTGCAGGATATCGGCGGCACGCGTGATACTGCCGCTGTCGACGATGACGATGAAGGATTTGAGGCGCCTAATATCCATGGGATCGGGTGATGCTCTGTTCCGCAGGCCTATGTTTTGCAGACATGCATGTCTTTGGCAATGCGCGCCCATAGGATGACTGCCTGATCCGGAGCAAAGAATTCAAGGCCTTGAGCCTGGTGCTCAATACCCGGCAGTCTCCATAAAACTTGCTTATTACTCCAGAAATAATCGGTCTTAGGCAAGCCGTCAAAGCTCCGCTACTGTCCAGGCCAATAACAAGGGGACCAGAATGTCATTCTCCGATTACAGAACCGCACTGGTCACCGGCGCATCGTCCGGCATCGGCGCAGCCGTCGTCGAACGTCTCCGGGCCGAGAAGATCGAGGTGCATGCGATCGCTCGCAGCGCCGACGCCCTCAACGAACTCGCCGAGCGTACCGGTTGTATCGCGCATGTCATCGACGTTACTAACCGTGCCGCGATCGCCGCGCTTGCAGGCAGCGTTCAGTTCGACATTCTGGTCAACAATGCCGGCGTCGACCGGCCGAAAAAGTTCCTGCAGGCGGATGCCGAGGACATCGATCTCCTGGTCGATGTCAACCTGCGCGCCGTCCTGCATATCTGCCGGCTGATCGTCCCCGGCATGGTCGAGCGCGACCGCGGCCATGTGGTCAACATTTCCTCGATCGCCGGCAACTACAATTTCGGCGGCAATTCCATCTATCATGCGGTCAAGTCCGGCGTCGCCATGCTGTCGAACCAGCTCAGGATCGACGCATTCGGCAAACGCGTCCGCGTTACGGAAATCTGCCCGGGCCGCGTTGCGACGGACATATTCAGCCACGTGCACGGTAACGACCCGAGCGTGCGCGAACGTTTCATCGACGGGTTCGAGCTGCCACAGGCATCCGACATCGCCGACGCGATCGCCTTTGCGATCGCCGCGCCGGTTGCGGTCAATATCGGCCACATGGAAATCACCCCGACACTGCAGGTAATGGGCGGGCTGCAGACTGCCAAGCCCGAAACCTCCGCAGACGCCTACCAAGCGGAAGGCGCAAAGCGGTGAGCGGCTTCGACTTATCTGCAATCCTCAGCAATCCCGATTTTCGTGGGATGCTGCTGCACGGCATCGAGACGACCTTCATCATCTATGTCGGCTCGTGGCTGCTGGCCATGACGCTTGCCATCCTGCTGCTGGCGTTCCGGATGTCGCCGGTCAGGATCGGCGAGCCCGTCGTCAAGGCCTATATCTCCTACCACCGCAACGTGCCGACGCTGGTGCAGCTGATGCTCTGGTATTTCGGTATCTTCACACTGTTGCCGCAAGGTTTGGCGAATTGGCTGACGGATCACAATGCCGAAGCGATATTCGCCGTCATCGGCCTTGGACTGTGCCAGGCCGCCTATTTCAGCGAGGACCTGCGATCCGGCCTGCGCTCGGTCAGTCCGGGGCAGATGGAGGCCGCCAAGGCGCTCGGGCATGGCTATATCTCGGCCCTGCGCTTCGTTGTCATGCCCCAGGGCGTGCGCAATGCCTTGCCGCCGCTGATCAATCACAGCGTTTCGCTGTTCAAGAACAGCAGCCTGGCGATCGTCGTCGGGGCGTCGGAACTGACGCATGCGGTCAAGGAAATCGACAACATCAGCTTCCGGACTTTCGAAATCTACCTGATCGGCACTGTCCTCTACCTCTTCTTCTCGCTCGTCATCATGGGGGTCGGTGCCTATCTGTCGATGCGCGCAGATCCTGCCCGGAGAGCGCGCGCATGATCCAGGACATCATCACCATTATCCAGGACTATTGGCTGCTCCTGCTGATCGGGCAGTATCCCAACGGGCCGCTGGGCGGTCTCGCCAATACGATCATCCTCTCCCTGCTGGCGATCCTGCTTGCCTTTCCGGTCAGCATTCTTCTCGCCCTGGCCCGCCTTTCGAAATGGCGGGCGTTGAGATGGCCGGTAACGGGCCTCGTCTATGTCACCCGCGGCGTGCCGCTGCTGATGCTCATCCTATGGTGCTATTTCGTGGTGCCGTTGTGGACCGGCGCCGATGTGCCTAGCTTCCTGATCATGCTGTTGACGCTGGTCATCTACCAGGGTGCGTTCCTCAGCGAAGTGGTGCGGGCCGGCATCGTGGCCCTCGGCTCCGGGCAGATGGATGCCGCAAGGGCGCTCGGCCACAGCCATCTCGGTGCGATGCGCTTCGTGATCCTGCCGCAGGCGCTCTACAACATGATACCGAGCATGATCTCGACCTTCGTATCGACGATCAAGGATACGACTCTCGGTTACGTCATCAACGTGCCGGACCTGACATTCGCGGCAAGCCAGGTGAACAACCAGCTGATCACCCAGCCGTTCCAGGTCTTCATCATCCTGGCCGCCGTCTACTACGTGCTCTGCTGGAGCCTGACCTATGTGGCCAACAGCGTGGAGCGGCGCATTGCACGCCGCCGGGCAGGACCGCGCCAGAACGCTCGCCTTGCCACCGAGGCCGCCCCCCTCAAAACACTCACGGAGCAGCCATGAGCATGCCAGTTTCCCAGCCGCAGGACGGCCATGCGATCCGCCTTTCGGATGTCTGCAAGAGCTACGGCGACTATCAGGTCCTGAAGAACATCAACGCTGAGGTCGGCCGCGGAGAGGTGGTGGTGATCTGTGGCCCGTCCGGGTCCGGCAAGTCCACGCTGATCCGCACCGTCAACCGGCTTGAAGAGATCAACAGCGGAGCGATCAATTTCGAGGGCCAGGATATCCATGCGCCGATGCGCGGACGCGAGCTGAACCGGCTGCGCAGCCGGATCGGCTTCGTGTTCCAGAGCTTCAACCTGTTTCCGCATCTCTCGGCAGTCGAAAACGTCTCGATGTCACCGATCCGGGTGAAGGGTATTTCCGCTGATGTGGCCCACGACAAGGCCCTCAAGCTGCTCGACCGCGTCGGTCTTGCCGACAAGGCCAACTCCTACCCCGGCCAGCTTTCCGGCGGGCAGCAGCAGCGCGTGGCGATTGCCCGGGCGCTCGCCATGGAGCCGCCGGTCATGCTGTTCGACGAACCGACCAGCGCGCTCGACCCGGAAATGGTCGGCGAGGTGCTGAGCGTCATGAAGAGCCTGGCTGCCGAAGGCATGACCATGCTTTGCGTCACCCACGAAATGGGTTTTGCCCGCGATGTCGCCGACCGCATCTGGTTCATCGACGCGGGCGAGATCCTCGAAATGGCACCGCCCGAGGACTTCTTCCAGAACCCTCGCCATCCCCGCGCCCAGCGGTTCCTGTCCGATCTGCGCCATTAATCAATCAAGACTTCATAACAAGGAGAACAGCAATGAACTGGAAATGCCTCACACTCACCATCGCTCTGGCGGCAGCGGGCGCCGCTTCGCCGGCAGTCGCGGATCAACTCGATACGATCCTGGCCAACAAGACCCTGCGCTGTGCCACGTTCGCCGACGTTCCGCCCTTCGCCGCTCCGGATGTGAAGACGCGCGAAATGGTCGGCTTCGACGTCGATCTCTGCAATGCCATCGCCAAGGAACTCGGCGTCAAGGCTGAAGTGAAGCCGGTCTCGGTCGAAGCACGCGTGCCGGAAGTCAAGCTCGGTCGCGTCGACATCACGGTTGCCAACCTTGCCTACACCCAGAGCCGCGCCGAGCAGATCCAGTTCAGCGATCCATATTACCTCGCCAAGGAAATGCTGATCGTTCCGGTCGATGACGCCGGCAAGAAGAAGGCCGACTACGAAGGCCAGCGCGTCGCCTCCACCAAGGGCTCGACGTCGGAAATGTCGATCAAGCTTAACAAGTCCGAGCCGCTGACATTCCAGGATACCGGTTCGGCCTATCTCGCGGTCCAGCAGGGCAAGGCGCGCGGCATGGTCGCCAACACCATGACCACGACCAAGTTGGTCAACGAATCCAAGACCAAGGGCAAGCCGATGCGCATGATCGAGGAGCCGATGCTCTTCCAGCCGATCGGCATCGGCATGGCCAAGGACAATCCGGCGCTGACCGCCAAGGTCAACGAAGTGCTGCGCAAGCTCGACACGTCCGGTGAACTCAACAAGATCTGGGACAAGTGGCTCGGCCAGGACACCGAGTACAAGATGACCCGCACCGACAAGGTCGTACCGCTCTCCGAGCTGAAGTTCGACCCGATCCCGTAAGCCGGCTCTCGTCCGGCTCCGCCTGAACTCAATCACACAACAACAAAGACTGCAGGCGGCGGGACGTGCCCGCCGCCGGTCTTCCCGTGGGAGGTTTTTCATGATCCATATCAAAGACATCGCCGAGCGGCCGAGCAAGGCCGATATCGACGCGCTTTCCAGGTTTTCAGCCGCAACCATTCATGAGGCCCAGGGTCGCAGGGGGGCGCTATCCTCCCGCCTGAAGCCGGTAGACCACCGGATGAAACTGTGCGGCCCGGCCTTCACGGTCAAGAGCGCACCGCGCGACAATATCATGTTGCAGTTCGCCATCCACTATGCCGAGCCGGGCGACATAATCGTCGTATCGGCGGGCGAATACGAGGAAGCGGGCTCGTTCGGCGACGTGCTGGCCAATGCCTGCCTTGCCAAGGGCATCGGCGGTCTGGTCACGGATACCGGCGTGCGCGACACGGCGATCCTTCGGGATCTCGGCCTTCCGGTCTTCTCGCTCAGCGTCTGCATCAAGGGCACGGTCAAGGAAACGGTCGCTGCCGTGAACGATCCGATCATCGTCGGTGGCGAGATCATCAATCCGGGCGACATCCTCGTCGGCGACGCCGATGGGCTCGTCGTCGTGCGCCGCGACGAAGCACAGAAGGTTGCCCAGCTTTCGCAGGCCCGCGACGACGAGGAAGCGCGTTACATCGAAGCCTACAAGCGCGGCACGACAGTCATGGAAATCTGCAAACTCGACGCGTTCATCAAGGCCAAGGGTGTCGTGGTCGATATCTGACCGTCACGACACCTCGAAATCATTGCATGTTGGGAGGGGGCGTTTCATGAGCTTCCAGTTATTTGATCTTTCGGGCCAGCGCGCTCTTGTGACGGGTTCGTCGCAAGGGATCGGATATGCGCTGGCGGCGGGACTTGCGGCGCATGGGGCGTCGGTTGTCCTCAACGGACGGGACCGTGCAAAGCTCGAGGTGGCTGCCGGCAAACTTCGGCAGGCGGGTGCCGAAGTGTCGGTCTCGGATTTCGACGTGACGGATGCCGGGGCCGTCAAGGCAGGTATCGATGCGATCGAGGCGGAAGCCGGACCAATCGACATCTTGATCAACAATGCCGGCATGCAGTTCCGCACACCGCTGGAAGACTTTCCCGTCGATCGGTGGGAGCAGCTGCTGAAGACCAATATTTCCAGCGTCTTTTATGTCGGCCAGGCGGTGGCAAGACACATGATCGCTCGCGGTTGCGGCAAGATCATCAACATCGCCTCCGTGCAGAGTGAACTCGCGCGTCCCGGCATCGCGCCCTATACGGCGACGAAAGGGGCGGTGAAGAACCTGACGCGCGGCATGTGCACCGACTGGGCCAAGCACGGCCTGCAGATCAATGCTCTGGCACCCGGTTATTTCAAGACGCCGCTCAACCAGGCTCTGGTCGATAGCGCCGAATTCTCATCCTGGCTGGAAAAACGCACCCCGGCGGCCCGCTGGGGCAATGTCGAGGAACTGGTCGGTGCGGCCGTATTCCTTTCCGGCAAGGCTTCCTCCTTCGTGAACGGACACACGCTTTATGTCGACGGCGGCATCACGACCTCTCTCTAGCGGAACCGGCCATGCCGGCCCGCTGGTCGTCATGGGTGTTTCCGGCTGCGGCAAGACATCCGTCGGCAAGATGCTCGCCTCCGGCCTCGGATACCGGTTCATCGAGGGCGACAGCCGTCATCCGGCAGCCAATGTCGAGAAGATGCAGGGCGGCATTCCGCTTTGCGACGACGATCGATGGCCGTGGCTGGAGACGCTGGGCACCGAACTGGCGGAAGACGAAAGCACGGTCATTTCCTGTTCGGCGCTGAAGCGTTCCTACCGCGATCTGTTGCGGAAGAAGGCGGGCCAGCCGATCACCTTTGTGTTCCTGCAGGGTACCCGGACGATGCTGGCGTCGCGGCTGACGGGTCGCAAGGGGCACTACATGCCGCTGTCGCTACTCGACAGCCAGCTCGCCACGCTTGAGCTTCCCATCGGCGAACTCGATGTCGTCACCGTCGAGATCGACCAGTCGCTGGAGCGGATCGTCTCGCTGGCGATCTCCCGCATAGCGTCCATGGCCATACGCCATGGCGACATAAAGTCATAAGATCATACGGAGAAAACAATGGCCAAACCGGAAATCCTGCTCGTCGGACCCTACCCGGAATGGGACCTTGTCGAGCTCGACGCACAATACGAGGTTCGCAAGCTTTATGAAGCGGCCGATCGCGATGCGTTCCTGCAGCAACACGGCGCCAACATCCGCGGCATCGCCACCCGCGGCGAGCTCGGTGCCTCGGCAGAGCTGATCGGCAAGCTGCCGAAACTGGAAGTCGTGTCGGTCTACGGGGTCGGCTACGATGCGGTTAATCTCGATGCCTGCCGCGCACGCGGCATTCGTGTCACCAACACGCCGGACGTGTTGACCAACGATGTGGCCGACCTCGGCGTGGCCATGATGCTCGTCCAGTCACGCGGAATGATTGGTGCGGAGAGTTGGGTGAAGGACGGAAGCTGGGCGGCGAAGGGCCTCTATCCCCTTAAGCGTAAGGTTTGGGGTCGGAAGGCCGGCATTCTCGGCCTTGGCCGTATCGGCTTCGAGGTCGCCAAGCGCCTCACGGGCTTCGACATGGATATCGCCTATAGCGACGTGTCGGCCAAGGACTATGCCGATGGCATGACGTTCATTGCCGATCCGGTCGAACTCGCACGGCACTCGGACTTCCTGTTCGTCACGCTCGCCGCATCGGCTGCAACGCGCCATATCATCTCCAAAGAGTTCATCGAGGCGCTCGGGCCGGAGGGGATGCTGATCAACATCTCGCGGGCCTCCAATATCGACGAGGATGCGCTGCTCGACGCGCTGGAGGCCGGCACGCTCGGCTCTGCCGCGCTGGATGTCTTCGAAGGCGAGCCGAAACTCAACCCGCGCTTCCTGAAGCTCGACAACGTGCTGGTGCAGCCGCATCACGCTTCGGGCACGATTGAAACCCGCAAGGCGATGGGCAAGCTGGTGCGCGACAATCTCGCCGCTCACTTCGCCGGCACCGCCCTGCCGACCCCTGTTATCTGAGGATAGACTGATGAAAGCCGTCGTTATTCATGCCGCCAAGGATTTGCGGATCGAGGAAAGAGAGATCGAGGCGCTTGAAGCCGGACAGGTCGAAGTCGCCATCGAGGCGGGTGGCATCTGTGGATCCGATCTGCACTATTACAATCACGGCGGCTTCGGCACGGTTCGCGTTCGCGAGCCGATGATCCTCGGTCATGAAGTGGCCGGCACCATCAAGGCGCTCGGCGAAGGCGTTTCCGGCCTTGCGATCGGCGACCGGGTCGCCGTCTCCCCGAGCCGCCCGTGCAATCATTGCGAATATTGCCTCAAGGGCCAGCAGAACCAGTGCCTCAACATGCGGTTCTATGGTTCAGCCATGCCCATGCCGCATATCCAGGGTGCCTTTCGCCAGCGTCTCGTTGCCGAAGCCTGGCAGTGCCACAAGGTCGGCGAGAAGGTATCGATCCATGAAGCGGCTATGGCCGAGCCTTTCGCTGTGACGTTGCACGGTGTCAACCGCGCGGGCGCGCTCACCGACAAGCGGGTTCTGGTCACTGGCTGCGGCCCGATCGGCGCATTGGCGATCATAGCGGCCCGCGCGCATGGCGCCCGCGAGATCGTTGCAACCGATGTGATGGATGCCGTGTTGCTGAAGGCGCTGTCGATCGGTGCCGATCGCGTCATCAATGTGGCCAGCAATGCCGAACAGCTCTCCGCCTATTCGGCCAACAAGGGCTATTTCGACGTTCAGTTCGAAGCTTCTGGCAACGAACGTGCTGTCCGTTCCGGACTGGAGGTCCTGAGGCCCCGCTCGACAGTCGTCCAGCTCGGTCTTGGCGGTGACGTCTCCATCCCGCAGAACATTGTGGTTGCCAAGGAAATCGAGATGAAGGGCACATTCCGTTTCCATGAGGAGTTCGGGCTGGCCGTCGACCTGATCAGCAAGGGCCGCGTCGATCTGAAGCCCTTGCTTACGGGAATCTACCCGTTGGAGGACGCCGTCGCGGCGTTCGAAGCCGCTGGCGACAGAAACAAGGCCATGAAAGTGCAGCTCGTATTTTGATGCAGTCTCAGAGTTCACTGATCACCAATTCGAGCGAATGCAGGCATGAAGCTCCATAATGGCTCCTAGATCGCCTGCGGCTTGAAGTCGCTCTTGGCGACGGGCATGACGGCCTGGAGCAGCGCCACAGACTTCTCCAGGCCTTCAAGGCTGTTCAGAAGGACGTCTTCATGCTCGATCGAAAGCCAACCGTCGTAACCTGCCATCTTCAGCCTGTAGCAGAACTGCCGCCACCATTCCTCCCCGTGGCCGAAGCCGAGCGTGATGTAGGACCAGCTCCTGGCGGGGATGTCCATCAGGCTACCGTTCTCAAGGAGGCTGCCTACGGCCTGTTTCGGTAAGTTCAGGAATGTGTCCTTGGCGTGGACATGATAGACGGCCTCGCCGAGCGCTTCCGCCGCCACAAGAGGATCGGCGCCCATCCAGAACAGGTGGGAGGGGTCTAGGTTTGCACCGACGACCGGGCCCACCTCCTCCCGCAGTCTGAGCAGGGACGGAACGTTGTAAACGCACTGGTTGCCATGAAGTTCTAGCGCGATGCGTTCGACCCCGTGTTCCTTTGCCAGCGCAGCGATCCTCGTCCAATACGGGATAAGTTTCTCCTCCCATTGATACCGGAGTATGGCCTGCGTTTCGGGGGGCCAGGAGGAAACCACCCAATTCGGCATGGTGTCCGTTGCGTTTCCGGCGGGGAGCCCCGACATGGAGCAGACAGTTCTGATCCCGAGCTCGCCGGCCGCTCGGATCGTATCCTCAAGGCCCTGCCCTTGCGCGGGGTCGGTCGGATGCAACGGGTTTCCGTTGGCGTTGAGGCTGATGACCTCCAGTCCACGGTCGGCGAAGGACGCCAGGAAGTCCTTCCGCACGTTGCCGTCCTTCAATATCCCCTGCAGGTCAAAATGCGGAGCGGTGGACCAGCCGCACGTGTTGACTTCCACTCCGGAAACCCCGAGCCGGCGAGCGTGGTCGAGCATCTCGTCGAACGGCAGACCACCCAGACTGCCTGAAACAAAACCCAGTTTCATGCGTAGAACTCCGGCTTCATGATCATCTCCACGGGCATCTTGTGTCCCTTGTTCAGTGCTTGCACTCCAGCCTCGGCGACGACCGCGACGCAGTACCCGTCCCAGCTGCTGGGCGCCGTCTCTGGGAACACGCCACTCTCCACGAAGCGCAGGAATGCCCTGTTCTGACGCCGGTAGGCTTCATGATAGCGGCCACGCCAGTCGGCCTCGTAGCTCGTGCTCTGTCCCAGATCGCGGTCCACCCGCGTGTGGTTCACCGGGTTCATCGCTATAGTCGCCTTTTCGCCTACCAGCTCGGCACGAATATCGTGGCCATAGGCCGCGTTGTTGTTGATCTCGATGTTGACAAGCTGGCCGTCCGCCGTCTCAAGCACCATATAAACGGGCGCGACGAGGGAGTCGGAGCGCTTTGGCTGGAACGCAGAAATCGAAATGTATTCGGTGCCAAGGACATGCCGCACCACGTCGAATTCATGGGGTGCCGAATTGGTGATAGCCATCGCACCGGTAAAGTCGGCAGCTGGGGTGGCTACGTTGCGGTGGAAGTTGTGCATCATGAGGGCTCGGCCGATCGCGCCATCCTGTACCGCTTGCTTGATCTCGACGTACGACTGGTCGAAGCGGCGCATGAAGCCAAGCATGATGAAGCGTTCGCCAGCCTGCTCCTCCGTCTTGAGGATATCGAGGCACTCCGATGACGATTGCGAAAGAGGTTTCTCACACAGGACCCGCTTGCCCGCCTTGATGCAGGACAACGAAAGGGGCGCGTGAGTAAAGTCCGGGCTCGCGATGATGATCGCATCAACGTCCGGTCGTGCCGCGATACGGTCCGGGTTTACGTCCACATCCTGAGCGCCGTAGCGGTCAGCGACTTTCCTCGCCCGATCAGCGTCCATGTCACACACGACCTGGAGCGTTGCGCCCGGCAGATCTTCCGCCACGATCTTTGCATGGTCAGCCCCCATCAGTCCCGCCCGATGATTGCGATCCTGGTACCCATTTTCTATGATCTTCCTGTAACTGATAAAGGGATGGCCGGCGCCAGTAGAGCGCCGGCCTGTGTAGTTGCGTGCCGGGCCACTTGGGAGAGCTATTTCTTTGCATACTGATCGACGTTTTTCTTGGTGATCGAGGCGAACGGAACCAGCTTTTTACCTTCGCCTTGAAAGCCGGCTATGGTTCCGGCGCGCTCGTCTCGTCATGGTATCTCCTGTTCCCGGCATCTAAGCCGAAGTCAGGCAGAAATTCCACTTATCCCAGCTGTGCAGATTTCCCCAGCCACCTCTGCGCAGGGTGGCTCGCCTGGAAGAACTGGCCATCCGATGATGCGGTTGTTCGCAGCCGCCTGCTCACGACCGGCGCTTGAATGTATGTTCCTCGGCGGGAAACACTCGGGAGCGAACCTCATCCGCATAGGCTGCGGTGGCGGCCGCGGCCCTTTTTCCAAGCTCATCGAACCGCTTCACGAAGCGTGGGGTGAAATCGTTGAACAGCCCGAGCATGTCGTCCGATACTAGGATCTGGCCGTCGCAGGCCATCGAAGCACCGATTCCAATCGTCGGAACAGGCATTGCCATCGTCACTTCGCGGGCAAGCGTTTCGACCGTGCCCTCGATGACCACCGCAAAGGCTCCCGAGTTGCCGACCGAATCGGCGTCACGGCGGATCTTGGCGACTTCTTCGTCGAAGTGGCCGACGGATCGATATCCGCCCGCGGTATGAACCTGCTGCGGCATCAGGCCGATGTGGCCAAGAACCGGGATGCCGCGAGCGGTGAGAAAGGCGATGGTCTCGGCCATCTCTTCGCCGCCTTCAAGCTTGACCGCATCGCAGCCGGTTTCCTGCAGAATGCGCACGGCGTTGCGATAGGCCAGTTCCCTGGATTCCTGATAGCTTCCGAAGGGCATGTCGACGACGACGCAGGATTTGGCAACACCCCGCATCACCGCTTTTCCATGCGCGATCATCATGTCGAGCGTCACAGCCACGGTGCTCTCCATGCCGTAGAGGACCATGCCAAGCGAATCTCCAACAAGCAGAAGATCGCAATGTTCATCAAGGATCCGCGCCATCGGCGTTGTATAGGCGGTCAGGCATACGATCGGCGTTCCGCCCTTCATCGCCCGGATACGAGGAGGCGTCAGGCGCTTCGGGGAGTTCGTGGCACTCATCGCACCGCTCCTGTTTCAGGCGAGATTTTTTTCGCAATCACCCGGTTGTCGAGAAGTTTCGTGGTGCCGATACGCACGAACAATGCGACAACCACGGGAGCCGCTATCTCCGTTATATTTTGCAATGTCGCAGCGTCCCTGACGGCAACCACTTCGGCGCTGGCCAGAGGCTCGCGCGAGATGAACCCGGCAAGCTCCGCTTCCAGAACCTGCGGGTCCGCAAGCCCTTCGGCGACAAGACGTTCCGCTTCCTCCAACGCGCGCGGGACGACGGCCGCGGCTCGTCTTTCGCTCTCGCTGAGATATACGTTGCGGGAAGACAGGGCGAGGCCATCCTTGTCCCTCACCGTCGGCACGGAAACCACCCGCACCGGCAAGGCGAGATCTTCCACCATCCGCTTGATGATCACGACCTGCTGATAGTCCTTCTCCCCGAAATAAGCTGCCTGCGGCTGCACAATGTTGAAGAGCTTGCAGACAACGGTCGCCACGCCGGCAAAATGTCCGGGCCGAACGGCGCCCTCGAGCTCGCATCCGAGATCGGGCACGTCAACGACGGTCTTCATGGGCTGCGGATACATGTCCTCGACGCCCGGCGCAAAGAGGAAGTCGACCCCCGCCTCGTCCAGCATGGTCATATCGCGCTCCAGATCGCGGGGGTATCGGGCGAGGTCTTCGGCCGGGCCGAACTGAAGCGGGTTCACAAAAATCGACGCGACGACGATCTCGTTGTCGGCCCGGGCACGGGAGACAAGCTCCATATGCCCTGCGTGCAGATATCCCATTGTCGGAACAAAACCCACGCTCGCCTGGCTGCCCCTTGCCTTGGCAAGCCCGATCCGCATGGCATCAATGTTCGATAAGACCTGCATGCGTCCTCCCAAGTCCGCCATTCCCACATTGGGGGCAGATACAGAGGCCAGGCTGGCTTGTGGGTCAATGCATCCCATCCGATAAAAACGATTAGATGAAAAATTCCATTCACTGGTGTTCGCAGCCAACGCTCTCAATCGAGAGGACGGATCTTTCGTGTCAACGTTCAGGAAGCCATCCCTCCAGAACTTGCCATCCAGCACGCCCGATCCTTCGTACCGCGAACTGCCGCTCCGGGTGATCGCCCATCGTCAGCCACGAAAGGCTGTTTCCTTATTTGCGAGCCGAACCGACGGGTGGTTCGCTTCCTTCCGGAAGCGGTGTCCGATATGCTTCTCCACCCCGCCGGGTGTTCAACTCCCCCTTTGCACGGGCCAACAGGTCGGGATCGGTCACCACGCGTGCGCCGGTCGCCGCCATGACCTTGGCGGCCGTGACCATCGCCTTGTGAGCGCTTGGCAGCTTGCCCTGCGTCACAGCTTGCCAGGCATGGAACGGCGTGCCGATCGCCGCCGTGGCGGTCAGGCATTGCGCCGTCGGCACGACCCAGCTGACGTCACCCACGTCCGTGGAGCCGAAAAGCAGGCCGGGGGAACTGGGCAACGGCAGAAGCCCGTCATGCAGGGACTTCGGATAGTCTTGCGGACCTCCAAAGGCCTCCGCACTGGCGCGGATGTCGTCATCCGTCAGCGCGGCAGCGCGCAACCGGTCCGCAAAATCGAAGTCTGCCGCATCGAAATCCGGAGCGCCAAGCTGCGTGAATTCGCGGTGCATCGCCTCCTCCAGGGCTCGATTGGGCAATATGTTGGACGTGGCTCGGTCAAAGATCATCTCGACCGAGGTTTCCGTCATGAGTGCGGCGCCCTCGGCAATCTTGCGCACCCGCTCAAAAAGGCTTCGGACATCGCTGAGCTTCGGTGCCCGGATGAGATACAGTCCCTCTGCCGAGGCCTGCACGACATTCGGTGAAATGCCACCCGTCTGGGTAATCGCGTAGTGTACGCGGGCATCCGACGGCATATGCTCGCGCATGTAGTTGATGCCGACATTCATCAGCTCGACGGCATCCAGCGCGCTGCGGCCGACCTGCGGGCTCATGGCCGCATGCGCCGCGCGGCCGCTGAACCGGAAATAAGCCTGGATATTGGCGAGCGTCGAGGACGACATTACGGCATTGTAGACGCACGGATGCCAGCAGAAGGCGGCATCGAGATCGTCGAAAGCGCCGGCGCGCGCCATGTAGGTCTTCCCGGAGCCGCCCTCCTCGGCCGGGCATCCATAATAACGCACGCGTGCCTTGATGCCGGCTTCGGCAAGCGCGTCCCGCAGGGTGACCGCTGCCAGCAGCGACGCTGCGCCGAGGAGATTGTGATGGCAGCCGTGGCCGTTCGCGCCGGGCTCTAGTTCCCGCTGCTCGGTACTGCCCGGCACCTGGGAAAGACCAGCCAAGGCATCGAATTCTCCGAGAAAGCCGATGGTGACGTCCCCTTCGCCGGATTCCGCCATAAAGGCCGTCTTGATGCCGGCAATGCCGCAAGTCACCCGAAAACCCTCGGCCTCCATCGCTGCGAGGTGCTCGTGGACAGAGCGAAACTCCTCGAAACGCAGTTCCGGCATGCCCCATACCCGGTCGCTGAGATCAATGAAGGTCTGGGCCTTTGCGTCGGCGCAACGTGAGATATGGCCGGCGTCGAGAACGTCGTTACGCCCTGCCGCGGCGGCATTATCCTTCTGCATATCGCTCAATCCTCGATCAGTGTCACACATCTGCGCCGGCGCAGGCGAGCAGCGTGACCAGCCCCACGGACATGCCGGGAAGCGTCTTGGCCGGATCAACGTCCGTCCACTCGCTCAACGAATGCGCATCGCCGCCCTCCCCGCCCCAGGACAGAGTCACAGCCGGAATACCCAGGCTCATGGCCATGTTGGCATCCGTCGAAAACGACCCGAATACGGGCGTCTCGCCGATCGCCTCGATCGCGGCAGCAGCGCATTCGGTCAATTCGCCGTCTGCGGTAACGCCGGCTGGCCGGTCGCCGATCAGCACCATCTCGACGGCAATCGCCCCCTTCTGGATCGATCGGCTGTCGTTCTCGACATGGCATGACTGCATCACGATCTCGCGGAAGCGCGTATCGAGGTCCGCCAGCTCGGGGGCGGAGTTGGAGCGCAGGTCCACCATAAGCGAGACCTCCGCCGGTATGGCGTTTACCGAATTTCCGCCCTTGATGACGGTCGAGCTGCAGGTCGTCTTTGGATCGTCGGGCAAGGACAGGCGCCCGAGTTCGACTACCGCACGCGCCGCAGCGATCATCGGATTGACGATGCCGTGATCGGCGAAGCTATGGCCGCCCGGCCCGCGGAACGTCACCCGGTAGCGTTTGGACCCGGTACCTCCGGAAACGATGGCGTTCGCCGGTGTCGGCCCGTCCAGGCAGATCAGGGTGGTGATCCGATCGCGATACGCGCTCTCGGCAAAGAAATGCCGCATGCCACGCAAGTCGCCCTCACCCTCCTCACCCACGCTGGCAAGGACAAGGATATCGTCACGTGTGCTGATACCGGCCGCATCGAGCGCGCGAAGATAGGCGAGGATAGTGGCAAGGCCGCGGGTATTGTCACCAACGCCCGGTGCGGCCAGCCGGTAGCCGTCACGGCGGACGGTGACATCCGTGTCTTCGGGAAAGACGGTATCGAGATGCGCTGAAATGGTGACCATCCGCTTCCCGGTTCCATTGCCGCGGCGGATGCCGGTGACGTTGCCGATAGAATCCGTCGCCACATCCGCAAGACCAGCCGTTTCCAGCATGCTGCGATAGACCTGGCCGCGGCGTTCCTCCTTGAAGGGCGGAGCGGGAATTTCAGTCAATGTGATCAGTTCGTCGATAAAACGGTCGTGGGTCTGCGCCAATGTATCCATGGCGACCCTGAAGGGTGCGCTGTCGAGGAGCGTCCGGACGGCAATTTCTCCGGCCGGCACGATAGTTTTCAGTTTTGACATGTTCAGGCTGCTTCGTTGAGATGACAGGCCGAAAGGCGACCTGCGCCGATCGATTTCAGTTCGGGAACGTCCCGCCTGCAGCGATCCATCGCGCTTGGGCAGCGTGGATGGAACGGGCAGCCGGGTGGAGGGTCGAGCGGCGACGGAAGTTCGCCCTGGATCGGCTTGTAGTCCCGCTCGCCGGCTTCCAGCACAGGCAACTGCTCGAGAAGCAGCCGCGTATAAGGATGGTTCGGGCTGGAAAACAGGTCGACGGTCGGGGCAATCTCCACGACGCGGCCGAGATACATGATGACCACCCGGTCGGAGATATGTTCGACAACGCCGAGATTGTGCGAAATGAACAGATAGGTCAGGTCCAGCTCGTCACGCAGATCCATGAAGAGGTTCAGCACCTGCGCCTGGATCGACACATCGAGCGCCGCGACCGCCTCGTCGCAGATGATCAGCGACGGCTTGACCGCAAGAGCACGGGCAATGCCGATGCGCTGCCGCTGACCGCCGGAGAACTGGTGCGGATAACGGTTGGCATAGGCGCCGGAAAGCCCGACCTTTTCCATGAGGTCGACGACATAGGCCCGCTGCTCGGCCTTACGGATCAATCCATGGGCGACAGGCGCTTCACCGATGATATCGATCACGCGCATGCGCGGGTTAAGCGAGGCGAACGGGTCCTGAAAAATCATCTGGACGCTCAGCGCGAAATCGCGGCGCTGCTCGGGCGTCATGGTCGCGGACGAAACGCCTTTGTAGCTGATGGTGCCGGCACTGATGCTGCTGATGCCGGCGATCATCCGGGCCACTGTAGACTTGCCGCAGCCCGACTCGCCGACGATCCCGACGACCTCCCCCCTTCTGACGGAAAGATCGATGCCGGCGACGGCGCGCACGTCGATCCTCTTCACCCCGGCGCCAAAGAGATTGGCGATGTGCCCGGCGACGCCGACCGGCTTGGTGAACGTCTTGGCGAGGGCGCGCAATTCCAGCATCGGTTCCTGCTGGCCTCTTTCTGTCGTCATGTCCTGTCTCATAGGGTTGGGTTCCAGCAACGCACCGATTTCCCGCCCGGCAACAGGGTAGGTTCGGGTGCGACCAGACATTCGGGCGTCGCCTTCTCGCATCGCTCGCGAAAGGCGCAGCCCTGCGGCAGGTTGAGCAGCGACGGCGTCATGCCCTTGATCTGGTGAAGTCTGTGGCCACGCGTGGCATGAGAAGGAACAGAGTCGATCAGCCCTTGCGTGTAAGGATGCAGAGGCCTCCCGATCACATCCGCGGTAGTACCTGTCTCGACGATGCGTCCGGCATACATGACCGAGATACGATCGGCGAGACCGGCAACAACAGCGAGATCGTGGGTGATCCAGATGAGCGCGGTGCCGGTCCTGCGGCAAAGCTGCTTCACCTCATAGATGATCTGGCCCTGGATCGACACGTCGAGCGCGGTCGTCGGCTCGTCCGCGATGATGAGCTTCGGCTTGTTGATGAGCGCGATGGCGATGGCGATACGCTGCCGCATGCCGCCGGAAAGTTCGTAAGGATAAGCTTTCAGGCGTTCGTCGGGAGATGGAATGCCGACCTGTACGAGCACATCCCTGGCCCGCTGCCGGGCTTCGACCGTGCTGACCTCTGCATGAGCCTGGACCGTTTCGATCAACTGCGTGTCGATGCGCAGAACCGGATTGAGGGTCATCGACGGATCCTGGAAGATCATCGCGATGTCGTTGCCGCGCAATTGCCGGCGTGCCTCCTCGCCCATCGAAACGAGGTCGAGGCCATTGTAGTCGATGCCGCCGTCCACGATTCGGCCGGGCGGATCGATCAGCCCCAGAATGGAGAAACCGGTGATCGACTTGCCGGAACCGGACTCGCCGACAAGCCCCAAGATCTCGCCGCGACCGAGTTCGATATCGACGCCATCGACCGCTTTCACCACGCCTGCTCTCGTTGCGAAATGGGTCTTCAATCCCTTGATCGAAAGCAGCGGCTCCTGTTTGACCGTCGGTGCTGCTTGCATGCTGGTAGCGTCCATCACTGAGCATTCCTCGGGTTGAGAATGTCGCGAAGATGATCGCCCACCAGATTGATACCGACGATGGCGAGAGCCAGCGCGATCCCCGGGAAGAACGAAATCCAGTACTGGCCGGACAGCATGAATTCGAAACCGTTGGCGATCAGCATGCCGAGCGACGGCTGCGTGACCGGAACGCCGACGCCGAGGAATGAAAGGGTCGCCTCAAGCGCGATGGCGTTGGCAAGATCGATCGTCGCGATGACGATCAGCGGCGGAAGGCAGTTCGGCAGGAGATGGCGGGCGATGATGCGCCGCCATCCGAGCGAAAGACAGCGGGCGGCAAGAATGTACTCGCGATTGCGCTCCACAAGGGCGGTGCCTCGGACGGTCCGGGCAAAATAGGCCCATTGCACGATGATCAGCGCGATGATCACCTTGTCCAGTCCCTGACCGAGGACCGAAAGCATGACCAGCGCCACGAGGATCGCCGGGAAGGAAAGCTGGATATCGACGATGCGCATCAACAGGGCGTCCAGCCAGCCGCCGAAATAGGCAGCGCAAAGGCCGACCGTCGAGCCGATCAGGAGCGATACCGTAACGGACAGGAAGGCAACCAGCAGGCTCGTCCGCATGCCGTAGAGCACTGCAGAAAGAACGTCGCGGGCCTGACTGTCGGTCCCGAGCCAGTAGGTAATGCCGCTGACCTCGGCAACGCTGCCCGGCGGCATCTGAGAATCCAGAATATCGAGCGCGCCGATATCGTAGGGGTTCTGGGGCGCGATCCACGGCGCCGCAAAGGCGGGAATTGCAAGCAGGATCATCAGGATCAGTCCGGCCATGGCCAGCCTGTTTTCCCGGAACTGAACCGCAAAGCGGCGGAAGGGCGTTTCCTCGACGGTTGTCGCGGGTGAAATGGTCGCCGGCGTGGTCATCAGTCGCGCACCTTTTCACGGGCACTCGGGTCGATCGCCATGTAGAGAATGTCGATGACGAGGTTCAGGATCACCAGGAAAAACACCATCATGACGAGGTAGGCGACGACCACGGGACGATCGAGGGTGATGATGGAATCGATCAGCAGTTTGCCCATCCCGGGCCAGGAGAAGACACTCTCGGTGACGACCGCAAACGCGATGGCCTGGCCAAATTCCAGACCTGCGACAGTGACGATCGGGATCAGGATGTTCTTCAGCAGGTGGACCTTGAGAATGCGAGAAGGACGCAGTCCTTTGGCGCGGGCGAATTTGATGTAATCCATGGGCAGGACTTCGCGGGTGGCCGCGCGGGTGACGCGGATGATCAGCGCGGCCTTGGCGAGGCCGAGCGTGAGCGCCGGGAGCGCCAGATGCTGCCAGCCATCGATCGTCAATATGCTGAGCGCGACCGGGCCGACATTGACGGTTTCCCCGCGTGCCGAGGCCGGCAGGATGCCGAGATAGACGGCAAACAGCATGATCAGCATCAGGCCGATCCAGAAATTCGGCAGGCTGAAACCAAGGATCGAGCCCGTCATGATTGCCTTGCTGGACGGCGCTTTCGGCCGCAACCCGGCCAGGATGCCCAGCGGAACACCGACGACGACGGAAAACGTCATGGCGACGATCACGAGTTCGACGGTCGCGGGCATGCGCTCAATGATCAGCTGCAGCGCCGGCTGGCCGGTAAGAAAGCTGCGGCCGAAATCGCCATGCGCGGCATTGCCCAGAAACGTCAGGTACTGAATCCATATCGATTGATCGAGGCCGAGCGCCTTGCGCAGCGCATGCCGTTCGATCTCCGTTGCCTCGGGGCTGACAAGCATCGAAGTCGGATCACCGATCAGGTAAAGCCCGACAAAGACCAGTACCGACATGACAAGGATCACGCCGAGCGCCTGAAACAGCCGGTTGATAATAAAAACGGGCACTTGCCTGTCCTTTTTCCACGTGTCCCGGCCTGCTGCGCATCGTGAAGCAGGCCGGAACTCTGATTTACTTCGCGGACGTGACGTCCTGAGGCAGGGTATACTGATCGGCGCGGGCAGCGTAGCTCAGGCCCTTGCGCAGTGCCCAGACCGGCACTTCGAAATGGACCGGAATGATGCCGTAGTCGGACAGAACCATCTCGTCGGCCTTCTGCAGCAGTTCTTTACGGGCTTTGTCGTCCATCGTGGCGGATGCCTTGTCGAGAAGCGCGTCGAGTTCCGGATTGGAATAACGCCCGCCGTTCGACGTGCCCGACCCCTTGGACGGCTCGCGGGTTCCGACCAGCGACCGCAGCGTCGTGGACATCTCCCCGGTGGAATTGCCCCAGGCGGCGAGATAGGCGCTGTATTCGAAATTGTCGCGGCTCTTGAAGAACACCGGCGGCGCGGCCGCAGCGACCTCGGCCTTGACGCCGGCACGCGTCCACATGGCGGCGATCGTCTGCGCGACGCGGGCGTCGTTGACGTAGCGGCCGTTCGGAGTGCCAAGCGTAATCTGGAAGCCGTTGGGATAGCCGGCCTCCGCAAGCAGTGCCTTGGCCTTCGCGGTATCGACCGCCGGTGCGGGCTGGCGTGCCTTGACCGCACCGAACATCGGCTCGGGCAGCAGGTCCCCGGTGGCGACGGCGACGCCGCCCATCACCCGTTCGGCGATCGCCTTGCGATCGATGGCCAGCGAAAGCGCTTCGCGCACCCGCTTGTCCATCAGCGGGTTCTTGTTGCCCTGGCCGGGAATGCCGGGGCTTGGTTCACCCTTCTGGTCCAGAGCGATATAGACGATACGCGTACCGGGGGCTTCCGCGACCGAGAGCTTGGGGTTCGTCTTGAACTGCTCCAGGTCCGTCGTCGGCGGGTCTTCCATCATGTCGATGTCGCCGGAGAGGAGCGCGGCAGCGCGGGCCGCCGGATTGGTCATCGGGCGATAGATCACCTTGTCCCATGCCGCCGGCTTGCCCCAATAGTTCGGATTGCGCTCCAGAACCAGATCTGCGCCCTTTTGCCAGGAAACGAACTTGAACGGGCCGGTACCGACAAGCCCGTCGCCGCGGTTGAACTCTACGGTCGTCTTGCCTTCCGGAGCCGGCCCGGATGCAGCTGCCTTCGAGAGGATTGGCAGGTTGGCAAGGTCGGTGATGAGCAGTGGATAAGGCTGCTTCGTGGTGAAGCGAACCGTATGCGCATCGACAGCCTCCACCTTGGCGATCTGGCGAGTAAACAGCGTGAAGGCCGTCGGGCTGTTCGGTACCTTCGGGATGCGGTCGAAGGTAAACACGACATCGTCGGCGGTAAACGGCGAACCATCCGAGAATTTCGCATCCTTGCGCAGCGCGAACTCCCAGACCGTGTCGCTCACCGGCTTCCAGCTTGATGCCAAGGCGGGCTGCGGCACCAGTTTCGAATCCATCATGATGAGCGGATCGAACATCGCGAACGTGACCTGCATGTTCGGCACGAGAACGTGGAACTGCGGGTCGAGCGAAGACGGCTCCGACTTGACGCCGACCTTGAGGTCGGCTGCTGAAAGTGGCAGCGCACCGAGCAGGATCACGGCAGCCGACGCGGCCAGCCTGGTTTTCACGAAATTCATGGGCTCACTCCAATTTTTGTCTTCGGTTATGTGATTTTTCGAAGACGTTCCCTTTTGACTGATTGGCCCGAACGGGCCGGTTAATGACTGCGCAGTTTCCTTCCGATCACGGCCATGATCTCGCCGATGTCATTCGCCGTACCGAGGGAGCGGGCGAGTTGGAAAAGAGGCTCGGCCGCAGTTTCGTGGCCGCTCCAGTCACAACAGGTTCGGAATTTTGCGAACAGATCGCCGTCGCTCAGCGGGTTTTCCGGCGATCCCCTCGGATGGCTCACAGAAGCCTCCATGACCCGGCCATCCTTCAGGAATATTCGGGTGGCCGCTTCGAAATTCGCGCCATCAACCATCAACGCGTCATCGTAGGCAATCAGGCGGATACGAGGTATCCAAGCGGCGATGCGTTTGTCGTGCACGCTGTCAGCAGTGAAATGTCCGAGTTCGACGTCGCCGTCCACCAGCATGCGCGCCATACAATAGGTGCCGCTGAACCGTGCTTCCGTTTCGTCGGTCGGACAGTCGAAACGCAGGTTGCGTAGCGCCATTTCCGGCAGTGACGTCTCAATCCGCTCGATCGCATCCGGAAATAGTCCGGGCTCCCGTATCAGGATTTCCAGCCCCTCGATACTGCGATGCGCCGCGCCGCAGCAGGGAAAGCGCTTGGCGAGCAGGCCGCTCGTCTCGATTTCCAGCGCCTCACCCAAACCTTCCATCATAACTTCAGGATCTATATGGCCCGCACCGGTCATCGACGCAAATCCCCAGTCGCCGCCAAGGGGATCATCGTTGGCAACAATGCCCGCCATCGCCAAACTCGCCGAGAGAACGGCATTCTTGGCAGCAAGCCCGGCATGGATCGGCTTCATCATCGAGCCGAACTGCCGCTTGGAGCCGCCCGCCATGCTGGTGGCGGCGCTCATTGCAGACAGGATTTGGTCGGGAGATCCGCCAAGCAGCCGGGTGCAGGCGCCGGCCGTCCCGATGGCGCCGATGGTGGAGGTGGAATGCCAGCCACGCCGATAGTGGTCAGGCTGCATGAGGCGGCCAAGGCGGCCTTGCAGTTCAAGTCCGACGATGAAGGCTTCGACCAATCCCGTACCGTCAACCTTCCTATCATTCACCAGGGACAGGAGCGCCGGAGCAAGGACCGCCGTCGCATGGGTGAAGGCGGGCGCAAAATTGTCGTCGAAATCGAGTGCGTGTGCGGCCGTTCCGTTGACCAGCGCTGCCCAGGGTGCGGGAAGTCCCTGCGATGCTCCAAACGCAAAACATGGCCCCTTGCCACAATCCTCCAGCGCCTTGACGACGGCATTCGTCGAAGCTTCGTTCATGCCGGCAATCATGCAGGCTATGATATCGACGAGCGCGTCTTCGGCGCGACGGCGCGCGAGGGGGCTGAAATCGAGAGCAGGTGCGGCCCATTCGCACAAGGCGCGAAATGCCGAAATGCCTTCATTGCCCGTATCAGGTGCTTCGTGTGCGGTGGCTGCGTTCATCATCGTTCCCGGCCGGCATTGTTGCCGTGTTGTTAGCCTCGATGATGGTCAAAGGTGGCGGGCCGAGCAAGAAACTAACTGGCCCTCTATGATGAATAATAGTTATAATGACCGATAGCCACCAGGCGAAAATCTTGCAAATATGCCAAGAGTTGCGTCTCCGCTGCATCAACGGACATTGGGTCATAACGAAAATGCATTTTCATAGCCGGGAGTATCGGCGAATCAAACTGGCAAGCTCATGGACCTGAGACAGCTAAGAAATCTGGTGCTCGTGGCACGATATTCCAGTTTCGGAGTGGCCGCCGAGAGGCTGAACGTGACGCAGCCGGCGCTGAGCAAGAGCATCCGCGCGCTGGAAGAGTCACTGGGCGTGCGCCTGCTCGACCGCGGACCCTGGGGCGTCAGGCCGACCGACTACGGCCAGCGGCTGATCGAATACGCGGAGTTGGTCCTGTCCCTGACGGACGAGGCTCGCAACGAGCTGGATGCCATGCGCGGCGCCCGCCGTGGCCGGCTGCGTATCGGGGCGGTTACGACGGCGATGCGCGAGATCGTCCCGACCGCCATCAAGCGGTTCCTGGCGGCCCAACCCGAAGTCGACGTGTCGCTCAACGAAGAGTTGAGTTCAGCGCTAAACATTGCATTGCTCGGCGGCGCGATCGATATCGCGGTCATGGCGCGCCCGAGAGAGATCTCCGAGGAGATTGAGTTCCTGAACCTGCTGGAGATCCCGGTGGACATCGTTGCCGACCGTGACCATGATCTGGTGAAGTTGCCGAAGGTCACCCTTTCCGATCTCAGCGAATATCGGTGGGTCATCCCTGCCCGACCTGAGCCGGATCGGCTGGCACTGGAGTCCCTATTTGCCGCCGCTCAGCTTCCCCGGCCTCTTGCAGTCTGCGAGACAACGTCTTCGACCTTCCAGATGTCGATGATCGCCGGTTCAAAATGGCTCAGCTACCTCACCCGCACCAGCGTGTTTGTCCAGGGTCCCGACGCGCAGTTCGTGGCTTTGAAGCTGGACAGCCGAACCTGGAGCCGCAATATCGGTATTGCCTATCGACGGCGTAGTATTCTGAGGCCCGTGGTAATGTCCTTCGTCTGGGAACTGGAAGCACTTTGCGCAAATTTGCCGCGACACGAATATCGCGCGCCGACCCCGTAACGTTAATTGGCCGGACACGAGACTGCGACGCACGCTACTTTTGTGGGTCATGCCCGGGCGATTGTCGCCCAGATGTTCATCGCCTCGGCGCGCAGATCGCGATGATGGTCCGAGGGACTATCGTGGCGCGGAATGTGGAACAGGTTGGCAATCGGATCATGAATAGAGACGAAGCGTTGCAGATGTCGCCTAGACTTGAAGCGCTTCATGATCTGGTCTCGTCGCCGGATTGGCTGGTGGGAATTCTCCGCCCGATTGTTCAGTCCCTTGTGCGATCCATGCTCGACACCCGGCATGATCTCTCGCTTTTCGGCATCGTAGGAGCGCAGCTTGTCGGTGATCATCACGCGCGGCGCGCGGCCTTGGTTCTTCAAGAGCTTGCGCATCAGGCGTTTGGCCGCCCGGGTGTTGCGGCGGCTTTGCACCAGAACATCGAGAACGAAACCGTCCTGGTCAACGGCACGCCAGAGCCAGTGCTTCTTGCCACGGATTGAAACAACGGCCTCATCGAGATGCCATTTGTCGCCGAGCCGACCGGAGGTGCGGCAGCCGATCTCGTTTGCAAAGGCCCGCCCGAATTTTTCCGCCCATGACCCAACCGTCTGATGGGAGACGATAATCCCACGTGCAGCCAGAAAGGCGCGTTGAAGATACGTAAACAGGTTTCTCGCAGCTCGCATCCTGCCGACTTTGTGGAAGCGAAGGGCGAGGCGCAGCGGTATTCTTGCCGGGTCGATCGGGATCAGTCGCCGCTCGTCGAAGCGAAACAGCAGCGCATCCGCGCGCATGTCTGATGTGAACCGCTTGCCGAACCAGCCGAGGTTTTCAAGCACGCCGTCGAAGGGGTGGCCGGCCGGAATGCCCCGACCAGTCCACAGTCCGACCATCTCGCGCGGCTCGACCGGTGGCAGGCTGTTAAACGCACCAAGCGCTTCCTGCATCTGTCTACTCAATCCCAACGCTCCTCTCCGGGTAATGCGGGGGGACTATTTAGGCCGTATCGCCCTGCTCTTCCCTACGCTGTTTGATGCGCCGTTTTGATCTGGCCTTTTGCCGAGCGGTCCGCAACTCCTCCAGGTCTGGCAGCCACCAACCTCGCGCGAACTCTCTTTCTCCGGGTGAGGTCCTCGCAGGCCAGGTCGTCACCAACTCCTCCAGCGAACCGGGCCGCCACGACGCCCAAACATATTCTTCACCCTGCCCCGCGGAGAAATAAAACGTGCTGACCGTCGCGGTATCCGCCAATTCACCGTCGGTGCCGGTGAAGATAACGACACCGGCGTGCGTGCCGATCGCACGCTCCAACGGCGGGACATCGTCAACGGGAACAGGGTAGCGTTGTCGTCGACGCTCCCTCAGTCTCGCCTTCGACGCCGCCTCTTCATCCGTGCCCTTCATGGCTTCCCGTCGCGCGCGTCGCGCTTCCGGCTCACTGCGCTCAGCGGCCGCCTCGATCGCCGGCCATCGCCGGCGGAGTTCATCGTATGACCGATAAGGAACAGTCCACAGCCGGCGATCCGCCTCCCAGCGGGCATGCGGGATTCCCCGGATCTCATTGACGACGGTGCGCGAGTAGGGGGTTCGGATTTGAAAGGCCGAAGGCGTGGTTTCGAGATAGCGGCTTTCGATCGGATCGAATGCGAAAGCGTCCCTGCCCTTTTCATCTGCAAACGCGTCGGCTTCCGCTTCCATTTCGGCAAGCCAGCGCCCGATGCGCCTTTCGGCGGTTCGCCCGGGCACGAACCAGGCATTCAGGCTGTCGCTCCAGCGTGCGCGAGGGAAGGACTCGCGAAACCGCTGCACGGTGATGCGATCATGCGGCAGGTCAGTGGTCGCGCCAACACGCGGTTCAGCCTGAGCGGTTTCGTTTGGTTCCTTTTCCATGGTGCCTTACCGCTGGTCGCCGCGCGGCCTCAGACGTTCACGCTGCGTTGCTGGATTTTCCGAGGCGCTTGATGGCCTGTTCCAGCGGACGTTGACCGTCGCAATAATCCTGCCACGCGGCGCTTTTCGCAAGCAGCGCAGGGACAGTGCGAACCGTGAACCTCTTCGGATCGAGGTCCGCTTTGACCTGGGTCCATGTCAATGGCATCGATACGGTGGCGCCGGGCCGCGCTCGCGGTGAAAGCGGTGCCACCGCGGTCGCCATCCGATCGTTACGGAGATAGTCGAGGAAGATACGGCCCTCACGCTGGTTCTTGGCCATCTTGATCAGGTAGAGATCCGGATTGTCGAGGGCCATCTGCTCACAGACATCACGGGCAAAGCCCTTGGCGATGTCCCAGCTGAGTTTCTTGCCTTTCCCGACGGCAAGCGGCGTCACCACGTGCAGTCCCTTGCCACCTGTCGTCTTGCAGAAGCTGACGAGCCCAAGTTCCTCCAGCCGGTCGCGGATTTCGCGGGCGGCTCCGACGACTGTAGGGAACTCGACATCAGGTCCAGGATCGAGGTCGAACACCAGGCGGCCGGGCACTTCCGGCTGACCCGGCTCACAGTTCCACGGATGAAGCTCGACGCCGCCGATCTGGGCGATTGCCGCAAGACCTTCGACGCGGTCAATTTGCAGGTAAGGCTTCTTGTCGCCAAAGACGGTGACCAATTCCAGCAGGTTTGATGTCCCCGGCATGGCGTGGCGCTGGAAGAACTGTTCTCCGCCGATGCCGTCCGGTGTTCGTATGATCGAGCATGGCCGCCCCTTGATATGGTCGATCAGCCAGGAACCGACGGCTTCGTGGTAATGCGCCAGATCAACCTTGGTCACCGGGTCTCCGTCACCGGCATCCGGCCATAGCGGCTTGTCGGGACTGGAGATCAAAACGCCCATAACCTCCACCTTCGCGCCCTTGCGGAAACGCTTTAGCGCCGGTGTCGACGTCTCGGCATCGGGCACTTCGGTTTTGGCTGGTGAAGCCGGCTTCTCGGCCTCGACTTCCGCCGCCGGCTTGTCTTCCCGCAAGCCCTTGAATGCCGCTTGCCGAACCTGGCCATCGGCCGTCCAGCCGGCAAACTCGATCTCGGCAGCCAGCTCGGGCTTCAGCCAGACGATATCGGATGATTTCTTCGGCGCACCGATACCTATGAACGGAGACTCCGAGGTCTCCACCGCCTGCAGCTTCGGCAAGAGTGTGTCGACGACCTTGGCGCCAAAACCCGTGCCGACGTGGCCGACATAGACAAAGTGGTTGCCGCGAAAAACACCGACGAGCAGGGAGCGGAACTTGCCATTGGTCTTGGCATAGGCGCCGATGACGACTTCGTGGCCTGCGCGGCATTTCGACTTCGCCCATGTCTCCGTGCGGCCCGATTGATAGGGCGCATCGGCTTGCTTGGAGACGATCCCCTCCAGCGACAAACGGCAGGCCGATCGGAGAACCGCGTCACCACCGGTTTCGAAGTGCTCCACGAAGCGCAGACGCGGATCGTCGCCGGCGTCCGACAACAGCGCCGCAAGTCTTTCCTTCCGTCCGGTGAGCGGCAGCTCGCGCAGATCTTCGTCTCCCGCAAAGAGGAGGTCGAATGCAAAGTAGACCAGATCGTCGGTCTTTCCTTCCGAGAGCGCCGCCTGCAGTGCCGCAAAATCCGGGGCGCCATTTTCGTCGAGAGCGCAGATTTCTCCATCGATGATCGCGTCGGGAAGCGCGGAAGCCGAGTCGGCGATGGCCGGGTATTTGGCCGTCCAGTCCAGACCCTTGCGGGTCTTGAGGGTTGCCTCGCCATCCTCAATCCGCATCTGGATACGATAGCCGTCGAACTTGATCTCATGGATCCAGCCTTCAGCGGCCGGTGGGCGGGCCAGAGTTTTGCAGAGCTGCGGTGGAATGAAATCGGGCATGGCGGACTTCGACCGCTTGGCGGCCGCCGGCTTTTTCGCGGTCTTCAGGCCCGATTTGCGCTCCTCGGCCGCAAGACCGTGACTGCTGTCCCAAACCGCATCCGCTTCGATCTCGCCATTCTCCATCATGAATGGCCTCGGTTTCCTGCCTTTTCCGGCTGCGATTGCCTCCATAGCTCTCCCGGATGCCACCGACGTATCGTTCTCCTCAAGGATAGCGGCGCCGTTTTCCTCGACCGAAAAGTCGTCGTGGTGCTTGATTAGCAGCCAGTTGGTCCGTTTGCCGCCGTCGCGGTCGTTGCGCATGCGGACCAGTACGAAGCCGCCGTGCAGCCGCTTGCCTTCCAGGGTGAACTTGAAATCACCCTTCTTCAGAGCCTCTTCCGGCGTCCTGGTACCTTCCGGCTCCCAGTAACCGCGATCCCACAACATGACTGTGCCGCCACCATACTGGCCTTTAGGGATCGTGCCTTCGAAATCGCCATAGTCCAAGGGATGGTCTTCGACTTCGACTGCGAGGCGCTTGTCGTGCGGATCGAGCGACGGACCTTTGGTCACAGCCCAGGATTTGAAGACGCCGTCGAGTTCGAGCCGAAGGTCATAGTGCAGCCGCGTGGCATCGTGCTTCTGGATCACAAACCGCCGACGGCTAGACGGCTTCACCTGCACTTTACCGCTCGGTTCGCCAGTCTTCTGGAAATCGCGCTTGGCACGGTATGTCGAAAGATTGTCTGCCATGAACTCCCGGCTCCCTCCTGCTGTTGATGTCCAGGATCAGAACGCCTCGGCAGGCCAGTAGTTTCACCGCATCCAGACCTGGATAACTTGCGTTGTTGATATCGCGGGAAAGGCGATTATGTTCTTACTTTGTTTCCGTGTAAGGTCCAAAGGAACGCCGAACCCGCAGCCGTTATTTCGAAGCCGCCATGAACGATATGACCAACATCCCGGTCCGGAAAATCGTCCACATCGACATGGACGCATTTTACGCGTCGGTAGAGCAACGCGACAATCCTGACCTACGCGGTAAGCCGCTCGCTGTCGGAGGATCCGCAGCGCGCGGCGTCGTAGCCGCCGCCAGCTATGAGGCGCGTGCCTTTGGTGTCCATTCGGCTATGCCGTCGGTTACCGCGAAACGAAAATGCCCGGACTTGATCTTCGTGCCGCCGCGCTTCGACGTTTATAAAGCGGTGTCTCAGCAGATCCGTGAAATCTTCGCCGAATATACGCCGCTGATCGAGCCGCTATCGCTTGACGAGGCCTATCTCGATGTAACGAAGAATCTGAAAGGCATGGAAATTGCCACCGAAATTGCCCTGGAGATCCGTGCGAAAATCAAGCAGGTCACCGGGCTTAACGCCTCGGCCGGCATTTCCTACAACAAGTTCCTTGCGAAGATGGCCAGCGATTTGAACAAGCCCAACGGCCAGGCCGTCGTCACGCCCAAGAATGGACCAGGATTTGTCGAAACCCTGCCCGTCAAGAAATTCCACGGCGTCGGGCCGGCGACCGCCGAGCGCATGCGAAAATATGGAATCGAAACCGGACTCGATCTGAAATCGAAGTCGCTCTCCTTCCTGCAAGAGCATTTCGGGAAATCAGGCCCATATTTCTATGGCGTCGCTCGTGGCATTGACGAGCGCCAGGTCAGACCCGACCGCATCCGCAAATCGGTGGGAGCCGAAGACACGTTCGTCGAGGATATCGATAACCTTGAACGCGCCACAGCCGAGCTAAGGCCGCTCGCCGAGAAGGTCTGGCGCTATTGCGAGGCACAGGGCATCAGCGGCAAGACGGTCACCGTGAAAATCAAATATTCAGACTTTACCCAAGCGACGCGCAGTCGGACCGGCACAGTACCGTTCGCGGGCATGGCGGAGGTATTCGACGCGGCATCGGCACTTCTGGCAACCGTCTATCCCTTCCAACGGGCAGTACGTCTGTTGGGTGTGACGCTCTCGTCGCTGACCAACAACCAGGCCAGCGACGCGGCCGAGCGGCAACTCGATCTCAACTTGTAGCAGACAAGGGTCAGCGAGATCAAATTCGCAGTCCTCGAAGTGAGTGGCAATTCCAGCATCATTAAGATGGAAGTAGCAGTGCCCAACTGCTCTTCACGCAGACGTCACGAGATCGCCCAGAAGTGTCGGTTCACACGGTCGAGTGGGGCATGGGGCGGTCTTTTCGCTGATCGTCGTACGGATCGGTTTGCCGCGCATGATGCCCCTGCAGCCCCATCACCCTCATAAGCCGAGCGACACGAGCGACAGTGCAGCGGGCGATGTCGAATCCCTCCCGCTGCAACTACCGCCAGACCTTGGGCACGCCATAGACCTGGGCGTATCTCGACCTTCAGGCCGATATCGCTGCGGGTTCGGACCGAAAGGCGATTCACATCCGGACGCTTGGCGACGTTCTCGTAGTAAATTGATCGGGCAATCGGCAAAAAGCCTGCAGATCGGTTCGACCCCGAACACACCACGGTATTCGTCGATGAACGAGATCATCGCTTGTAGGGCGGTCGAACTCCGCCATGGCGAAATATGCAGACGCCTTGCGCAAAATCTCGTTGGCCTGACGAAGCTCGCGGTTCTCCCGCTCAAGAGCCTTCATCTTCTCGGCTACATCGCTCGGCAGACCTGCTCGTCTACCACTGTCGACCTCGGTCTTCTTGACCCACTCGTGCACCAAGGAGCAACAAGCGAGGTCGGCGGTCTTCCGCACGCGTGAACTTCTTGTTAGGCAGCGCACACAACTGATCAATGCTTTGCGCGGGCATCTTGCCGAGCACGGTGTTGTTGTATCGCAGGGTCCAACACACTTTGCGGGCGAATTCCTTGGTCCGCCTTCAACTGACCAGAAGTGCGGGTCAATCGCATCCGTTCACTGGGTTAAGCTGTTCGTCATCGGCATCACCGACAAGCGAGGATATCGTTCTGGCCGACATCGCGGCGGTCTGGATTGACGTGAAAGACGCCGCTCATCCCCAGCGTTTCTCTGGTCGACAACATGACACCGCCGACTCGGGCTGCATCCCGTGATCGACTAGACAGATTCACGCTCGATGAGGGCGCACTCGACCTTCAGTTGGTCATGGCTGCTTTTCAGTCCGCCGGCGATGTCGTGGATCATTTCCACGGCCATGGCGCCCATCTCGAACAACGGCAGGTGCAGGGTCGTCAGCGGCGGCCGGATGAACTGGGCGATGTCGCGGTTGTCGAACCCGATCACGGAAACGTCTTTCGGGACTGACTTTCCCCGTTCCTTGAGCGCCTCGATGCATCCCAGCGCCATCAGGTCGTTGGCACAGAAGATGGCATCCGGTGGATTAGGCAGGTCCATGAGAACGTGGGTTTCCGTATAGCCTGACGACGGCTCCCAATTTCCGTAGCGCACCAGTTGCGGGTCGAAGGTGAAGTCGTTGCTGGCCAGCGCCTGTTTGTACCCGCGCAATCGATCGCGCGGGTTGTCGAGACCTTCCTGGCCGTTGATCAGGGCGATGCGGCTGCGCCCGGCACGGATCAGCCGTTCCGTCGCGGCGCGACCGCCGGCAACGTCGCCTGGCAGGATGGACGGAAGACGCCGACTCTCATCATAGCAGTTGACCAGCACCGAAGGCACTGTGAACAGCGCCGCCGGTGGGGCTATCTTGCGGGTCAGGATGGTGCCGAAGATATAGCCCAGCAAGGGCTGTTGCTGGCACAGCGAAAACACGTTCTCGTCGGGGTCTTCACCGGCGCGGAAAATACCGAGCGTGACAATGATGCCGAGTTCGAGCGCCTTTTCCCGCGCGCCCTCGAAGGCGAGCGCCATCCAGGGATCGGTCGTCAGCTCGTCCGTGATGAAGCCGATGACGCTGTTGTCGGACAGGTCGCCAGTCGGCGACCTGTTGGGGAGCCTGTAACCGAGTTCCTGAACCGCATCCATCACCTTCTTGCGCGTGGCTTCGCTGAAGCGGGCGCCGGAACTGCCGTTGAGGATCAGGGAAACGGTTGCCTGTGACACACTCGCTCGCGCCGCGACATCCATCATGGTTGGTTTCAAGGCGTTCTCCAGGCCGCGTGCCGCAACACCGCAACGTTTTCCACCTATCTCCGCATATTCCGGAATCGGTCGAATGCCACGGCAACGATAATGAACGTACCTATGAACATTCCTTGCCAGAAAGTCGAGATGCCCAACAGGATCAGGGAGTTGCGAATCACCTCTATCAACAGCGCCCCTACCACTGCGCCAAGCGCATTGCCCTCTCCACCCGCCAGATTGGCTCCGCCGATCACCGCGGCGGCAATCACGGTCAGCTCCATTCCCTGCCCGAGATTGGTCGTGACGCTTCCCAGCCAGCCGGCCATTAGGATGCCGGCGACGCCCGCGGTGAATGCCGAGAACATGTAGATGCTGACTTTCAGCCGCCTGACTGGAATGCCGGCCAGCACCGCCGCATTCTCGTTGCCGCCAATGGCGAACAGATGCTGTCCCCACCTCGTCCATCGAAACACCAGCGACATGACAATCGCAAGGGCACACAGCACATAGAGCGGATGCGGCAGGCCGAGGGTCGAGCCGCCGCCGATCCACAGCAGCAGGTCATGATCGGGGCCGAATTCCCAGATCATCTTGTTGTCCGAAAGGACCATGGCCAGGGACCTCGCGGCCGAAAGGGTTCCCAGCGTTACGACAAAGGCCGGCATGCCGGCATAGGCGATCAGGATGCCGTTGAGCAGGCCGACCAACAGGGCGGCGCCCAACGCGAGACCGGCGGACAGCCAGAAACCCATGCCGCTGGCCATGGCGACGCTTATCACCATGGCGCTCAGCACCACGCTCGAGCCAACGGACAGGTCGATGCCGCCCGATGCGATCACCGCCGTCATGCCGATGGCAATGACCGCCACGAAGGCGAAATTTCGCGCGACATTGAAGAGATTGCGGTCGCTGGTGAATGCATCAGTCATCAGAGACAGGGCCAAGCATGCCAGCACGGCCGCTATGAAGACCCAGAAGACCTGCAGGTTCTTCACCCGGGCAAACCAGCTGTCGTGCTGGGAATTGTTGATGATGTCGTCGAGTGTCGTCATGGCGATTTTTCTCCTAAGCGGCATCGATGGCGCCGGTGATCAGTCCGGTCACTTCCTCGGGCGACGAGGCGCCCACCGGTTTTCGGCAGACCAAGCGCCCGCGGCGCAGGACGGCAATATTGTCGGACACGCTGAAGATGTCCGGCATCCGGTGGCTGATCAGGATCACGCTGATGCCACGGTCGCGGAGGCGGCGGATCAGGTCGAGCACTTCAGCCACCTGGCGTACCGAGATGGCCGCCGTCGGTTCGTCCATCATCACGATCTTGGGTTCAGACAGCAGCGTGCGGGCGATCGCGACCGCCTGCCGCTGCCCCCCGGACATGCGGCGCACGAGCTGCCGCGGGCGGGTTTCGGACTTGAGCTGCTTGAACAGGTCGGCAGAGACCGTGTTCATCCGCTTGTAATCGATGTATCGGATCGGTCCGAACCGGCGCAGCGGCTCCCTGCCCAAGAAGACGTTTGAGGCGGCCGAGAGATTGTCGGCAAGCGCGAGGTCCTGGTAGACCATCTCCACCCCCTCGCGCTGCGCATCGATCGGCTTGTGAAAGACGACAGAAACTCCATCGATGCTGATTTCGCCGGTAGACGGGCGGAAATTGCCGGCGATGATCTTGGCCAGCGTGGATTTGCCCGCGCCGTTGTCACCCATCAATCCCAGCACTTCTCCCGGTTCGATGGACAGCGACACGTCGCTGAGTGCCTGGATGGCCCCGAAGTTTTTCGAAATTCCTGAAAAGACAAGTCGCGACACGTGGCTCTCCCTCCCCCGTAATGGTTTCCCGGCGCGCCGGCAGGCCGTTCTTTGCCGTGCCGGCATTCCCATTTTGCGCATTAAATAACTAATTACTTGACTTAATATTATTAGTAAACAAAATCCATCACACAGGAATGTTGCAGGGGAGTGCGACATGAAACTGCTGGTTACAGGCGCCACGGGGAAGGTAGGGCAGGCTTTCCTGCCGGCGTTCCTGTCTGATCTCCGTTTCGCGGATTGGGAGGTGGCGGCGCTATGCAACAACAGGACCGTCGAGCCTGGAGACCGCCTGTCCATCGTCGCGGGTTCCATGTCGGATCCCGCCGTGGTCGCCGAGGCCCTGCAGGGGGTGAGCCATGTGATCCACATGGCCGCCGTCAAGGAAACGCCGGAACAGATCTTCGATGTCGCGTTAAAGGGCCTTTTCCTGCTGCTCGACGCGTTCCGCAAATCCGATACCGCCCGGCAATTCATTCTTCTCAGCGGCGATTGCACCGTGGGCCATATCTTCCAGCGCTACGACGAGCCGATCACGGAAGCCTCGGCGCGCCGCGCCTACAGGGGCTGCTATGCCCTGACCAAGACCTTGGAGGAGGTGATGCTGGAGCAGTTCGGCATCCAGTATGGGGTGAATTGGACGACCCTACGGGCGCCGTGGATCATGGAAAAGGATGACTTCCGCTTCGCGCTTGCCCTGAGCGACGACCAGTTCGGCGGTCCAAGCTGGGCGGAACTGATCGACGCAGATGCGCTCGAACAGTGCCGCAACGGCGGCTATGCGCCCGTCATGCGCGACGCGGGCGGCGGCTACCTCAAACGCAATTTCGTCCATGTCGACGATCTGGTCGGTGCGATCCTGGCTGCCATCGACAACCCGCACGCCGCCGGCCAGCTCTTCAACATTTCAATGGACCAGCCAGTGGATTACGGCGATCTCGGCGCCCGTCTGGCGGCGCGGCATGGCTTACGGCCGATCGAGATCGACACCCCATTTCACAGCAACTGGCTCGATAATTCCAAGGCGAAAATGCTGCTTGGCTGGGCACCGCAGGTCGATCTCGAGCAGATGATCGATCGCGCATGGCGCTACGAGCGCGCGGACAACGACCCGCGCATTGTCTGGTATCCCGGCTGAGGCATGAGGCCCCGATCGGTGTAAGAGGAGGAGGAAAGAAAATGAAAATCAATATATTGGCAATGGCGGCCATGTCAGTTGCGGCGCTTGCTGCGGCGCCGGCGCCGGCGGCAGCGCAAGCCAAGAAGACCTTGGCGATCGTCGTCAAGGGTCTCGACAATCCGTTCTTCGAGCAGATCAATCTCGGCTGCAAGAAGTGGAAGTCGGAGAATGCGAGTAGCGAATATGAATGTCTCTATACCGGCCCGGCCTCATCAGCGGATGAAGCCGGCGAGGTCCAGATCGTCGACGACCTGCTGACGAAAGGCGTTGCGGCCATCGCCATTTCGCCCTCGAACGCGCCGGCAATGGCGACCCGCATCAAGGCCATCGCCCCATCCATTCCGGTCATGACCGTCGATGCCGACTTTCTCGAGAAAGACCACGGCCTGCGCAAGACCTATCTGGGCACCGACAACTACCTGATGGGCGTGAAGATGGCCGAGCAGACCATGAAGCTGAAGCCCAAGGGCGGATCGGTCTGCCTGCAACTCGGCAACGTGGCCGCCGCCAATATCAATGCCCGTGCCCAGGGCTTCCGCGACACCATCGGCGGCGCCAAGAACATCGATCGCCTGACCGGACAGGGCGGTTGGAAGGAAATCGGGGGGTGCCCGGTTTATACCAATGACCAGGCAGACCTTGCTAACCAGCAGATGTCGGATGTGTTCACTGCAAATCCCACACTGGACGCCTTCATCCTTGTTGGCGGCTGGGCGCAGTTTGCCCCGCAGGCCTATGCGCAGGTCACGGACCAGGTGATGCCCAAGCTCAAGAGCAAGGAGTTGATCATCGTCGCTGGCGATACGCTGCCGCCACAGACCAAGGCCTTCCGCGAAGGTCGCAGCCATTCGCAGGTCGGCCAGCGCCCCTTCGAGATGGGTTACAAGGCGCCTGACGTCATGATCAATCTGATCAAGGGCGAGAAAGTGGCCGATCCGCTGTTTACTGGTCTTGACGTCTGCAACCTCGACGATCCGGGTTTCTGCGCCCAGAACTAGTGCAGATCCCTGCCAGGGAGGTACCGGTTCGTCTCCCGGCTCCTTTAGCAGTGATGCGAATTATTAGTAATAATATTAGGCTGCCGCCAGATGTGAAACCGCGTTTAGCGCGACCTTTAAGGAATGGGTCGCGAGGAGGAGCAACATGAAACGTCTCAATTCACTGATGCTTGCCGCAGGCCTGGTGCTTGCCGCCAGTCCGTCACTTGCCGAGGACAAGCCGGCGCTCGCGTTTGTCGTCAACGCCGCGTCCGATTTCTGGAAACTGGCTGAGGCCGGCGTGAAGGCGGCCCAGGCCGAATTGCCGGGTTACGACCTGCAGTTCCGTTACCCGGCCCAGGGGACCGCCGCCCTGCAGAATGCCCTGATGGACGACCTAGTTGCCGCCGGGGCAGATGCGATCATGATCTCGTCGGCCGATCCGAAAAACTCGATCGGCGCCTTCAACAGGATCGCAGCCCAGGTGCCGCTGTTCACCACCGATAGCGATGCGCCCGCCAGCAAGCGCATTGCCTATCTCGGTTCGTCCAATACGGATGCTGGGGTCCAGGCCGGCGAGATCGCGCGGGCGGCCATGCCCAAGGGCGGAAAATGCATGGGCTTCGTCGGCTTCCTGGGGGCCGACAATGCCGTCGAACGGATCGCAGGCTTCCGCAAGGCGGTCGAAGGATCCGGCATTGAGCTGATCGACGTGCGTGGCGACGATGTCGATTTCGCCCGCGCCCGGTCGAATGTCGATGACGTACTGGCCGCCAACCCTGACATCACCTGCATGGTCGGCTTCTATTCCTATAATCCGCCCAAGATCTACGAAGCGCTGCAGGCGGCCGGCAAGCTGGGAAAAATCCAGGTCATCGCCTTCGACGAAGATCCCGTCACGCTCGGCGCGGTGAGGGAAGGCAAATTCGCCGGAACGGTGGTCCAGGATCCCTACCAATGGGGATACCAGGGCATGAAGCTGATGGCCGCCTACCTGAAGGGCGACAAGTCGCAGGTACCGGCGAACGGCCTGATCATCGTGCCGACCAGGAAGATCGACAAGGCTAATGTCGATGCCTTCGCCGCCGAGTTGAAGGCGCGCGTGGGGAAATAGGGCCGTCTCCAAAACGGTCCTGCTGCACGAACTCCCGTGGTTCGTGCAGCACCTATCCGTCCCTGCCATCCGGGAGTTTCGATGACGGCCTATCGGCAAAAGGACATATCGCTCGACCTTCTGGGGATCACCAAGGTCTATCCGGGAGCAATCGCCCTCAACAATGTCTCACTGAGCATTCGCGGCGGCGAGGTGGTCGGCCTGGTTGGAGAAAACGGTGCGGGAAAATCCACGCTGATGAAAGTGCTAAGCGGCGCGATCGCACCTGACGAGGGCCACATCGTCATCGATGGCGAGGAGGTGACATCGCTAACATCGGCGCGCGTGCATGAGCGCGGCATCGCCCTTGTACACCAGGAACTCAATCCATTTTCCAACCTCGATGTGACGGCAAACGTGCTTCTGGGGCGCGAGATCAGCCGCGGGATGTTCGGCTTTCTCGACCGGGCCGCCATGGAGCGCAAGGTCGCGCCGATCCTCGCCAGGCTGGATACTCGTTTCGGTCCGAATGACGCTGTCTCCGGCCTGTCCCTGGCCGATCAGCAATTACTTGAAATCGCCCGTGCGCTTTCGATCGATCCGCGCCTGCTCATTCTCGACGAACCCACGTCCAGCCTGACCCTGTCCGAGACCAAGCGTCTTCTTGATGTCATCAGGCAGTTGAGCGCCGACGGCGTGGCGGTGCTGTTCATCACCCACCGCCTGGCTGAAATCGAGGAAGTGGCGTGCCGCGTCGTGGTGCTGCGTGACGGCCGCAATGCCGGAATCCTCGGTCGCGGCGAAATCACCAAGGACGCCATGATCCGGTTGATGATCGGCCGCGATGTCGGCCAGTTCTATCAAAAAGCAGAGCACGACCCCGGCAGGCCGATCCTGGAATTGAAGGGACTGCGCACAACGGCATATCCACAGCATCCGCTCGACCTTTGCCTGCGCGCGGGCGAGATCCTGTGCCTGACGGGCCTGGTCGGCGCGGGGCGTACGGAGCTTGCCCGCGCGCTTTTTGGCATAGACCGTATCGAAGGGGGCGTGATGGAGATCGAGGGCCAGCGGCTCGTCGACCGTTGCGTTCCAGCCGCCATCGCCGCCGGCCTCTGCCTGGTGCCGGAGGATCGCAAGACGGAAGGCCTTTTTCTCGATTTCTCGATCACCGAGAACATCGCCATGCCGAGCCATGCCGTACTGTCGCGGCTAGGATTTGTCGATATAGGCGCCGAGACCGCCCTAGCTGAGGCAGCGCGGCACAAGCTGAACATCAAGACGGCAAGCCTTGGTCGCGCGGCGGCAGAAATGTCAGGTGGCAATCAGCAGAAGGTGGTCTTGGCCAAATGGCTGGCAATGAAGCCCAGGATCATCATTCTGGACGAGCCCACACGCGGTATCGATGTCGGCGCCAAAGCGGAGGTCTACCGCCTGATGCAGGCGCTCGCAGCCGATGGCGTAGCGCTGCTGATGATCTCGTCGGACATGGAAGAGGTAATCGGAATATCCGATCGGGTCGCCGTCATGTGCCGCGGTCGCATCGCCGGTACGCTCGCGCGCCATCAACTGACCGAGGAGAGCATTCTCCAACTGGCCGTGGAATAGGAGCTCCGTAGCATGCAAAAAAAAGATATCGGATTAGCCATGCTTGTGATGACCGTCGGCGCAATCGTCGCGGTGATCAATCCACGGTTCCTGTCGCCGATCAACCTGGCCAACACGGCAAACCTAATCGGCCTGTTCGGGCTGTTCTCCATTGCCGAGGCCTTCGTCGTCGTCACGGCGGGCATAGAACTGTCCATCGGCTCGGTGATCGCGTTGATTGGCGTCATTTTTGTCGATCTAATCGCTAGCTTCGGCGTTCCCTGGCCATTTGCACTTGCAATCGTGATGGTTCTGTCAGTCACCATCGGGCTTCTGCACGGCTGGCTGATAACCCGCCTGAAGCTTCAGCCTTTCGTCGTCACGCTCTGCGGGCTTCTGATCTATCGCGGCATTGCCCGCTTCTACACCAGGGATGGCACGGCCGGCTTCACCTTCGGGTCCGACTTTCCGATGCTGGAATATCTGATCGCGGGTCGCACAGCCGGCGTGCCGCATTCCGTCGTCGCGTTCCTGCTGGTAGCTGTTGCCGCCTGGTTTCTCCTCCACCGGACCGTGCTCGGCCGGCATCTCTTTGCCGTCGGCAAAAGTGCCGAAGCGGCGAGTTTTTCAGGTATCGACACCAACAGGGTCATCATCCAAGCCTATGTGCTTTGCGCATTCCTGACAGGCATTTCGGCGGTGTTTTTCGCCATGTATACCCGCTCTGTCCAACCTTCATCCCATGGCAATTTCTACGAACTGTACGGCATAGCCGCCGCGGTCCTGGGCGGCTTCTCCCTGCGGGGTGGCGAAGGGTCGATCATCGGCGTCGTGCTGGGCGTGATCCTGCTTCAGGTCCTGCAAAATCTCGTCAATCTGTTGGGCATCCCCTCCTCACTGAATTTCGCCGTCATGGGCAGCGTCATCCTTGCAGGCGTGATCGCGGACACGCAGTTTTCCCGCTACCGCGACGCCCGCAGGCAGGCCATTGCCATGGCCGCCTTGGAAGATACTGGCAAGCCCCAAGCCTGAGTTGAGATACGATTGCAGGGGCGTGACAGCTTTCGGCCCCTCTCCAGTCAAGCGTTGAGACCGTAACGACTAGCCTTCCCGCCCTTACTTGCCATCTGTCGCCTCGACAGGATCTGAACCGACACCCCTCCATTTCGACACCCCAACTACCTAGGAACATTCGATATTATCCTTCACGGTTATCTAGGATGCGGATTGGGAACATATTCTCGCCGTGGTAGTGTAGACGGGTATGATGTAGTCTACATAGCCAACGTACATTTAGGGGCTCATCGTATCGATCATGATGAGCGTCTACCACTTCACCCCACAAACCTCACACGTTTGTTTCTCGAGGTCACCAGCCTTCACAGCCCTCTGGACGGCGAGGTGAGCATCATATTTTGCTGGATTGGTTCGGCGCCAGATGGCCTGACGGGTATTGGTTTTCAACATGGGATTGTTCCCAAATAAGTTTACCCCGCAACGAGCTCAGAGATCCAGGCGGCCGGGATCGGATCAAGACAAAGATGCGGCACTCCCGGGTCGACGGCGGATCTTTGATCGCGCTGCGGCAGAGCGCCTCATGTTGCTCGGCTTCCACTATCCTTTGCGAGCCTCGGTTACATGCTAAATAGTGACCGTGCTATCTCTGGGTTCCTGTCGGTTGGCAGTTTTAAAATCTTCGTAGCGGGTTAATCCATGGTTTCCTTCGCTTCGAAGTAACCCAGAACTTCGAAATGAGCCATGAAGGATGGGCGCGCAAACGCCCCCAACGAGCCAAGGTTTAACTTAAGAAGATGCTCCGACCCTTTTGAGCGCGAGTGCTTTGACACTGGGATTGGAAAATGTATCTCCCGAAGGCGTCCAATCTACGAGTGAGTAAGCGGTATCTTCAACCGTGCGACTAGGCCATGAGGCTGTCGCTCCAGAAACTCCAAAGTGCCTGCATGCCCCTGAACGATTTCAGAGACAATGGATAAGCCTAAACCAAACCCTGCGCTGTTTACCGACCGGGCCGAATCGATCTTGTAGAACGGCTCCAAGACCCGTGACCGCAGGACCTCGGGGATGCCGGGACCGTCGTCGGTTACCTCGATGACGACGGTCTCCGCAACGACACCTAGGCAAATCTCGACGTTACTGCCGAATTTGGCTGCGTTTTCGCAAAGGTTGTTAACCGCTCGAGTTATCGCAACTGGCTTGAGGCGTGCCGGCAGACGATTCGGGCCGACATAGCTCACGTTGTGGCCGATGTCGCTGAATTCGTAGCAGATGGTTTGAAGCATCGAGGCTAGATCGACGATTTCCGCTGTCTCGCGGTTATGATCGTCGCGCAGGTAGCGAAGACTATCCCTTAGGAGGCTGTCGATCCGAGAGATGTCGGCAAGCAACATGTCTCTCAATTCACCCTCGCAAGCACGCTCCGCACGCAACCTTAACCGTGTCAAAGGGGTTCGGAGATCATGACTTACCCCTCGCAGCATTCGCGTCCGGCCTTCGATCATCGTTGTGATGCGATCGCTCATGCCGTTCAGCGACCGTGCGACGGCGACGATTTCAACGCTTCCCTTTTCTTCGAAAATCATTCGTCCGGATGTGATGTCGGCATTTGCTGCTGCCGCCGCAATCTTCCGCAATGGACGCGTGATTGCCCTCACGGCGAAGGAGGAAAAGAGGACGATCAATGTGATAAGCGCTACCAGGTAGTGCGGGCCTCGGGCCAGGAGTTCATTCCAAAAAGCCGTGTCCTGAAACCCTCCCAATACCAGCATTGACTGTTCATCGACCTCGGCGGAAACGACGCGCTTGCCGTTAAGAAACGTCTTCCAACCACCCACCGGTGTCTGCGTTCCGTCAGGCGCGAACAGGAAGTCAACCACAGCATCGAGCTTGCTTTCGGCGGTAGATGTCGTGGTGAATGTGGTTTTGAGTGAACTCGGTTGCAGGGTTAGATCCCAGCCAGCGCGACGGGCGGCCGAAACGACCACATCACGTTCTTCGAGTGTTGCCGTTTTCAGGATGGAACTGAGCGCAAAGACCCGATCCGCGTAGGTGTCGACGGTGTCGATATCGAGCATCGGGTAATCGTTACCTACCCTTTGCTCAAGCATGGAGCCGCCCACGACGATGATGATGAGACCAAAAAGTATGATCGCCGTGATCTGACTTTGAATAGTCGAAAGCGAAAAAAGGTGGCGGTGCGGCATCCAAACTCCGGTGCATCTGGGCGGACCAATAAGGGTCGCGCCTATTGGCAAGTGGTGAAGATACCCGAACTCTCGCGTAAGGTCGCGGATGTTTCCTTGATCAATCATTACGTTTTGTTGCGATTCGAGAAGGTTTATTCTGTCATTCCGGGCATCCAGGGATCCGTAACAAAGCGTAACACAAATACACGTTCCCTATGGCTCCACCATGCAACAACCGCCTCGCAGGACCCGCTTGCGATCTGGAACGGCGGGCTGATCACGCATCTGGAGCCCTCATGTCATACCTTAAACGAAACAAGCGGCGCCTTTCCCCCGTCGCGCTATGTGCTGTCATTGGCTTTGCAGGGCTGGCCTCGAAGGCCTCTGCTGCCGATCAGGCCGCGTCGAATGGCACGCCTGAACCACCCTTCGATGGCGCACGGTTCGAGAACACCAAGCCCAAGCATGACTGGAGCCTGATCGTCGGCGCCGGCGCCGCCTACGAACCCAAATATGAAGGAAGCGACGAGTTCGAGGTGAGCCCCATTCCCTTCGTCGTCTTCACATATGGAGACTGGTTGGAGATCAATCCCGGCGGCATCAGTGTGACGCCTTACAAGGCCAATGGATTTTCCATCTCCGGAAATGTCGGGTACGAAACCGGCCGTAAGGACGATGACGGAGACCGCCTCAGGGGGCTCGGCGACATCGATTTTGCGGCTACTGTCGGCGCTAAGCTTGCCTATGAATGGGGTCCGGTTGAGCTTTATGCAAGCGTGGATCAGACCATCAATGGTAGCGAAAGCCTAATCGGAAAATTCGGCTTAGAATACTCGGCGCCGGTGACCGAACGGCTTATCATTGGTGCGAAAGCAGAGGCAACCATCGCGAATGCCAAGCATATGCAGGCTTATTTCGGGATTGATGCGGCACAGGCAGCGCGCTCGGGCTTGCCCGAATACAAAGCGGAAGCAGGCCTCAAGCGCATCGACGTCTCCGCATCCGCCACATATGCCTTGAGCGAACGTTGGCTGGTTCGTGGCGAAGTTGGGGTTGGCGTCTTGACCGGAGACGCTGCCGATACCCCGATCGTCGAAGAGAAGGTGCAGCCCTCGGTATCGGCCTTTGTCGGTTATAAATTCTGACCGGCATCCAAGCCCTGGAACGCAGGTAATATCGATAAAAACAGCCGGGCTTGACCCGGCTGTTTCTGTTTCGCGAGCTCACCGCCATGCGTGTCAGAATTCCTCTACCGCAGCGGTAAACGTGTATCCCCCGAGCCTGACCGTCTGCAGCATCGCCGGCTCCCTCGGATCCGCCTCGATTTTCTGGCGCAGCCGGCTGATATGCACATCTATGCTGCGCTCGATAGGACCGGCCAGCCCGGCATGGGTGAATTGCAGCAGTTCCTCGCGTGTAATGATCCGGCCGGGATTGCGACAGAAGGCCAACAAGAGATCGAATTCCGTCGTCGTCAAAGAAATGCGGGCGTTGCTCGGATCATAGACCTGCCGGCGCATGGGATCGATCAGCCAGCCGTCAAACCGAAGCTTTCTCTGCCCCGAGCTGTTCGTCAATCCGTAGGATGCCCGCCGAAGAAGGCTGCGGACACGAGCGACGACCTCCCGCGGGCTGAATGGCTTGGTGATATAATCATCCGCGCCGACTTCGAGCCCGACGATCCGATCGACCTCCTCGCCAAGGGCAGTAAGAAGGATAATGGGGACGGTCCTTTCCGAACGAATGCGCTTGCAGATGCTAAGGCCATCCTCGCCCGGCAGCATGATGTCCAGGATGATGAGATCGAAGGAATTGTTTCGGAGCAGAGATTGCATCAACCGTCCATCTTCGGCGACGGTGGCGTGCATACCGCTTTCCTGGATTGTCAGCGCCAGAAGATTGCCGATAGCCGGATCGTCCTCGACGATCAGTATCCTGGCGTTAGCGAAATTCGGCTGCATCGACATGTTTCCTGTTTGGGAGTGCGTAAGGATGCCTGCAGGATAACGTCCCAAATATTTCGCTTTGTTAAGTTTTATTGCGATGTCTCGGGTGCCGCGTTTCAGTGTGGCCATCACCACCGATTATGGTTCTACCAGAATCTCTGGGCCGGCCAAATGGCCGGCCCAGACGTCTAGCGCCACCGTCGGCGGCGCCGGATCCGTCAGATCTCGGCCGACTGGAGGAAAGGCCGGAAGACGCGGACGGCCCAATCGCCGACACTCGAAACGATCAAGTGAAGCGAGGGAATAACGATCAGCGACAGGAGAGTGGAAACCAGCAGCCCGCCGATCACCGCAATCGCCATGGGGGCGCGGAATTCGCCGCCGTCGCCGATCCCAATCGCGGACGGCAGCATGCCGCCGACCATGGCGAGCGTCGTCATGATGATCGGCCGCGCCCGCTCCGAACACGCCTCGACGATGGCGTCAATGCGGGACAGGCCATGGGCTTCGCGGTGGATTGCGAAGTCCAGCAGCATGATGGCGTTCTTGGTCACGATGCCCATCAGCATCAAGATGCCGATGACGACCGGAAGCGACAGGGCACTGCCGCTCAAAAACAGGCCCGCCGCAACGCCGCCGATCGAGAGTGGTAGGGAGGCCAGGATCGTCCATGGCGCCAGGATGCTTCCGAATAGGAGGATGAGGACAACGAGAACCAGTAGGAGACCGGCTCCCATCGCCACGCCGAAACTGGAAAATACCTCGCCCTCGGTATCCGAGTCTCCCGTCGCCTGAATCCGAACGCCTTGCGGCAGGTTCTTGACGCTGTCCAATTCCATAAGCCTGTCGAGCCCCTGGCCTGACGTCAGGCCGGAGGCCATATCCGCGCCGATCTCGATGCGGCGTTCGCGATCAAAACGTTCGATGGTGGACACCGATTCATCGAGACTCATGTCGACCACGGCGGACAACGGGACGGCGGTCCCGTCGGCGGCGGGCACCGTCAGCATTTCGAGCGTCGGCAGGTCATTGCGAGCCCTGCTGTCCAGCAGGACGCGGATTGGAATCTGCCGCGAACCGTCGGTGAACTTCGGCAGACGGGTGTCCACGTCGCCAACGGTCGAAACGCGGATCGTTCGAGCAATCTCGGCCGACGACACACCGATCGTCGAAGCCTTGTCCATCTGCACCGTCATCCGTAGTTCCGGCCGCGTCGCCGCGTTGTCAGCAGTTGGATTGACGAAACTCTTGTCCGCCGCAAGTGTGGCGAGGATTGCCTCCGCAGCGCGCTGGGCGAGATCACTATCGGCGGAAAGGACCGCGAACGACAGGTCCCTTCCTCCTCGCGTATTGAGAAAACGCAGCCGCACGTCGGCAACGGCCGAAAGTGTTCTCTCGAGGCTCTCCTCTATCGCAAAGGATGAGCGGGCTCTTTGCGACTTGTGGAGGAGGTCGACCAGAACCACGGCATAGCGCACATCTTCCTGTCCTGTCGTATTGGCGCCGGCTCGCACGAACACATGCTCTACCCCATCCTGTAGACGGACCAGGTCGACGATCTCGTTCGTCGCCTTGCGGGTTTCGTCGAGGCCTGCACCCGGCGGCAGTTCCACGGAGAGTGTCAAACGGCCCGTATCCTCCTCCGGCAGAAATGCGGTCGGCAGCGATCCTATGACGACAAGCGCGAGAGCGAAAACGCCAAGGGCGCAGCCGACCGTCAACCACCGCCAACGGAGCGTGACCCGCAGCAACCCTTCATAAGCAAGTGCGAGAAGTCCTTTTTGTTCCGGCGAAGCTGCATGACTCGTCATAATGTAGGCAGCCAAAATAGGCGTAATGAGCCGCGCGACGAGAAGAGAGAAGAAAACCGCTATGGCGACCGTCAGGCCGAACTCGCGGAAATAAAGACCGACCACGCCGCTCATAAAACCAACCGGGGTAAAGACCGCGATGATCGTTGCGGAAATCGCCATGACGGCAAGTCCGATCTCATCAGACGCGTCCAGCGCCGCCCGATAGGCAGATTTGCCCATGTTGCGATGGCGGACAACGTTTTCGATCTCGACGATCGCATCGTCGACCAGGATGCCGGTGACGAGGGTGATCGCCAGCAGGCTCAGGATGTTGAGCGAGAAACCAAGAAGATCAATCGCGAAAAAGGTCGGGATGATGGAGAGCGGCAAGGCGACGGCGGCAACGGCCGTCGCTCGCCAGTCACGCAGGAACAGAAACACGATCACGATGGAAAGTGACGCTCCTTCGAACAAGGTCTTCATGGCCGAATGATAGTTACCCGCCGTGTAGGACACGTTGTCTTCCACCAGCTTGAACTGAGTGCTCGCGTTGTCTGAGCTGAGGGTGGCAAGTGCCGCCGCCACCTCCTGCGCCACGGCGACGTCGCTGGCACCTTGCGATCGATAAACGGAAAAGCCGATGACATCGAATTTGTCGAGAGTGGCGAAGGACCGGGGCTCCGCGACGGTATCCCTGACCTGGCCGATATCGCTCAACCGGATACTGGTCGTGTCCGACAGGGAGATTCGAAGAGCCGCGAGTTCCTGCACGCTTCGGGCCACGGCGACGGACGTGATCGTTCGGTCCCGCCCGCTGAGGCTGCTCCTCCCGCCGGATCCGTCTATCTGGTTGTCGATCAGGTTCTGATTCACTGCATTGGCCGTCAGCGACAGCGCCTGCAGCCGGGTCGGGTCCAGTTCGACGTGGATTTCCCGCTCAACACCTCCGATCCGCTCGACCCGCCCCACACCTTTGAGCCCCTGAAGTCTTCGCGAGACAACGTCGTCCACGAACCAGGACAGCTCCGAAAGCGTCATGTCCCTGTTGGTGACGGCATACGTCACCATGGACTGTGCCTCTTCCTCCACCCGCTCGATCACGGGTTCATCGATAGTCTCCGGCAAATCGGAGCGCACCTTGACGACTGCGTCACGCACGTCCGCGACGGCGCGATCCGGCGATACCAGGCCCAGCTCGAACTCGACTTCCGTGACGGAGCGTCCTTGCGTGACGGTAGATTTCATTTCCTTGATGTTCGGCAACGTCGCCACCGCATTCTCGACCGGACGCGTCACTTCGGTTTCGAGTTCGCTGGGCGTCGCTCCCGACTGTTCGACAGTGATCTTGACAACGGGTTCGGTGATCGTCGGGAAATAGGTGATCGGGAGTTGGGTGAAACTGTAGAGGCCGACGACGATCAGCACGACGAAAAGAAGAAGCGACGGAAGTGGCTTGCGGATTGCCCAGGCGGAGATGTTCATGCTCATCGCGTCAGGGCTCCCGTCCGATTTTCCAGCGATGCGGCGGCGGCAGGCACTCGGGCTTGAGACTCAGGCGGCGATACTATGACGGCCTTGACCCGTTCCTCCGCCTTCAGGAAGGCCCCGGCCTTCAGCGCGATCGCCTCCCCGGCCTTTATGCCGTCGACGATCTCGACCAACCCTCCCTGCGAAGACCCGACGCCCACGCGGCGCACATTCACTACGCCATCGGAAATCACGTAGACATTGTGTGCGCCCCCGGCGCTTCGGACGGCAGAACTGGGTACGAGGATGTTTCTGCGTTCGGCGACGTCGATTGCGCCGCGGGCGAATACGCCGGGGACAAGCCTTTCATCATCGGCAAGCTCGACCCGGACAGTTCCGCTTCTTGTCTTGGGGTCCAGTTGGGCAGCGTTCAGACGAATTCTGCCTTCTATGGCGTCATTCCTGCCCGGCAAAGCGATCGCGGCGCGCATTCCCTCATGCAGACGCACGAAACTTGTTTCAGTCACCTGCGCCACGAATTCCATGTCGTCGTCTTCGGCGATGACAAAAAGCGGCTCGGCCGACCCGGAAGTCATCGCGCCTATACGCGCGTTGCGGCTCAGTATCTTGCCGGCGCTCGGAGCCCGCACTGTGCTTCGCTCGACCGTCAGTTCGATCTCCTGCCGCTCGCGAGCGATCATCTGTTCTTCGGCTTCGGCGAGTTCCAACGATTGACCTGCAAGCCGCAGTTCAGCACGGGCCCGCGCATAGGCATTCTGATGCTCCTCGAGGACGTTGTCGGCGATAGCGCCTTTCGGCTGAAGCGCGCGGCTGCGCTCGAGCTTCCTGCGGGCTTCTTCCTCACTGATCAAAGCCAGATCCACCCGGCTGCTCTCGACGGCAACGGCTGCCCTGGCGCGCAGCAGGCTCACCGCGTTCTTCCCGAGCTGCATCTGGGCCTCCGTAGTGTCCAGGAGTGCAAGTGCTTCGCCCCGATCAACATGCTGCCCCGCCTCGACGAGGATCTGCCTGATCTCCTTACCGAGAACCGATGGCTGAACCTGGATCTCCTCTCGTGCGGCAAGCGTTCCAACAACCTCGATCCGCTCGGTAATCGCTTCCTGCCGGGCGACCACTGCCGTTACGGGCATCTGCCGTTCCTCAGCAAGCGAGCCAGTGGGCAGGCAGAAGGCGACAAGTGCAGCTCTTGCCGCACGGTTGGCGCTATATCTCAGCGCAGAGACGATCTTTGGTGATGCAGTCATGAGGCGACCCTATTTGTACCGGAGCACCACAGTGCCCACCGTTTCGGATTGCACTGTAGAGAGACGGAAAGCCCGTGCTGTTTCGTATTCTTAAGAAATGTTTCGGCGTATCGGACGTCGCCGACATCAACGGCAACCGGGCGAAACATGATTTAACAACAATCAACATCGGGAAGCCCGAGGGCGGCCTACCATCGCTTCTGGATCATGAAGGAAGTGGTGAGATGGTCACAATTGTTTGCATGAAATGGGGAAGCGAGTTCACGGCCGCTCATGTCAATGCGCTTTATGCCGGTGTGCTGCGAAATATGGACGAAGCCTTTGTCTTCGTCTGCCTGACGGATGATGGCCTCGACCTTGCCACCGGCATCGATGTTCGGCCGATACCCGATCTCGGTCTACCTGAGCGTGCATGGCGCCGGGGATGCTGGCCGAAGGTCGGGGTGTTCGCCCCGCATCTCTTTCCGTTTGAGGACGTCGTGCTTTTTCTCGATTTGGACGTCATGGTGCAACATTCGCTCGCGCCCTTTATCGAACTCGTCCGCCGGCGCCGCCATCTCGTCATTCAGCGGGAATGGAACCCTGATCTATGGAGCCTTCTGCCCCCTATTCTCAGACCCGACCGCGGCGCGCAGTCTTCCGTCTTTGGCTTTAACCCCGCAAACCTGGAACGCGTATACAGCGACTTCACTGCTGAAACTGCCAGGATCATCGAAGCGTTCAAGAACGACCAGGCCTATCTGAGCCATGCGGTGAAGCGGCGAAGCTATTGGCCCACCGGTTTCTGTGTCAGCTTCAAGAGAAGTTGTACGCATTATTTTCCGATCAACCTGCTCCAGCCGAAGATCAGGCAGCCGAGGAAGGCGAAAGTCATCGTCTTCCACGGGAAGCCGCGTCCCTGGGAGACGTTAGTGGGAAACGGTGTGCGCTGGGGATCAAAACGTCGGTTCGGCATCGGTCCAGTTCCGTGGATAAAGCGGTATTTCGATCAGGCGGATGCAATGCTTGCGTCGATCCACGTCAGCGCAAACAGGGAATCGCAATTGCACCTCGTCAGAAGCCCAGATGGTTTTAGCCAGGGTCGCCTCCCAGCCAACGGACAGGGCGAGCCAAATCCCGGACATGTCGTTCAGGGTGCAGCAATGCCAGCGGCGCAGAACTTGACCGGTAAGGTTTCTCCATGATCGGGGTAAACGTTGCGCCGCATCCTCTTATTCTTATTTACGCACGCAGCTCCATTGCGTCACGACTCGGCCAGACGCTTGCGCAGCAAGCATTCTCCATCACAACTGCAATGGATCACAGGGAGTTTGTGGCGGCGCTCGAACATGACCGCTGTTGGGCGATCGTGACTGGCACGGCGCATGTCCGTGAGGTCCGGGCAAGGACAAGCCATCCGATCATCAACTACGAGATCTTCATCCACAGCGTACCGCAGACCACCAATCCTTTCTCTCGCACCGCACCCTATTTTGATGCCAACGAATTTACCAAGCGCGTCCGCTCTCAGATGAAGAACCCACGAGATGAGGTCGGACCCTAGCATTACAGTTGCATTTTAGTTTTGAGATGAGCTCGTCGAGCTGCCGCCTGATGGGTGCGCCTCCAAGATGACCATGCGATGACGTAGGCGAGGTTTATGCGACGCTGAGCGAGTCTGATGGCGATGCGCCGGACTTCCTGGATAGACCAGCGGATCAAATCCTGATGGTCGGCATCCGCGGTCTTTTTTGGGGCGTCGCGTCGTTGGCACGGTACCGGATCAGCGCCATCATGGCGAAGGCAAGCATGACGTGGCAGACGTGGCGATGCCAGCCATGCCATGACCGGGTTTCGTTGTGATCGAATCCGAGCTCGTTCTTGGCGGTCTCGAAGCTGTCTTCGATCGCCCAGCGATGGCCTTCAACGGAAACGAGCGTCTGGATGTCCGTCCCGGCAGGGCACCATGTGGTGAAGAATGCGAGATCACCGTCGCTGATATTGTGCCGGATCAGGAGGCCACGGGTCCAAAGCCCCGATTTTATCTCGCTATATTCGTCGGCATCGAGATCGGCGAGTTCGCAGTAGGCCCAGTCATGAAGCCGCGCGCCTTTGGTGCCCTCACCTGCGGAAAGACGTTGCCATGCGCTTGGATCGAGATCACGGGCGATCTCCTGCGCTGTGCCGGCGACCGGAGGCTTTCCCGACCACGAGCCGAAATAGTGGTCCGATTTAACCCCAAGAACGTGGCCTTTGAAGGCTTGGCGCAGGGTTCCTTCGACGTCCCCGATCGATTCCGACAAAAGCTGCTCGCCTTTCCTGCATCGTCCATGCGTGCGAGCCATATTCGTCGCCGTCCAGTTCTCATCGATGAACACGAGCCGCTCTGGGTCGAGATCGAGTTGGTCCTCGAACCAGCATTGTCGCTTTTCCTGGATGTCCGGACGGCTCTGCTCTACCGCATGGCCAGTCTTTTTTTGCGCGTCTGGTCGTGCCGAACCAGAAACCGGTGCAGGGCCGACTTGCTCGCAATGATGCCCTGGCCCGCAAGAGCGTTACGAAGCTCGAACAACGTCCCATCGCGGTGCTCCCCGAGCCAGGCCATGATCAGATCGGCATGAGCTTCAATCTTGTGGGAACTGCGGTCGCCACCGAGAGGACGAGGACGAACGTTCCCTTGCCGGATTTGTAGGTTACGCCAGCGGCTCACACTGGCGGCACTGACGCCGAAACGCTCGGCAGCCTCCCTATGTGGAGCGCCGCAGTCATGCTATCGGCGTAATATCTTCTACATTAACAAGCTGGAACAAAGCAGCCCCGGCAAGTTCGAGAACAAGATCGAACTTACGAGCCTATATATAGGCGCCTGTACGAGGTTAGGCGAAAAGGTAATCAATGCCTCTGTCAACGCCTTCTTCGATATGGTCAAGGCCAATGGCGAGCTGGCGGGCCTTTATAAGAAATGGATGCAACAGGATCTTCCCGCATTTCCGGAATCCGTCCCTGACGCTCCATTCACCGTGAAATGACAAGGGTTGGGCCCTTTCCAACACATCTTGATCTTAGTCTGTCAAGTTCCTTTGCTCTAAATGTGAAAGGGATCGATTGTTCAGGCGAGGGAAAAGGCGGCGACCTGCGCCTCATTGCCTGGATGTGGGAGCGTAGTTGACAGTCGGGCTGCACCGATCGGCTTGCGCGGCGTGCATTGCTCTGCATCCTGCATCAGTAGGTGATGCCAACGCCGGTCAGAAACGCGTTCATTCGGTCATCGAGATCGCACTTTGTTTCTGCCCAAGCGGGGACCGTATCGAGAATGCGCTGTTGCCAAGCCCAAAGATTCGGGAATTCAACAAAAGGCGCTTTGGTCCGGTGTACCTGTGAGAATGGTGCGGCGATATCGATGTCAGCCAGCGTGAGTTGGTCGCCGACGATAAACCGCCGTTCTGCAAGATGAGCGTCGAGAACCTGGGCTGCAGAGCGGATGTTCTTAAGTGTGAGGTTGACGATCGATGCGTCCTCGGACTGCCCCATCGCGCGGCCTGCTACACGCTCGTTGAACAGCAGAGTCGAAAAGATCCGCCACTGCTCGCCTGACCAGAACATCCATTGTAGCACTTCATAGCGCTCCTTCGACGTCTTTCCTAGAAGTGGAGAGCTGATCTTGTCGGCCAGGTAGATATTGATCGCCGAAGCTTCCCAGATGGTGGTGTCACCTTCCTGCAGCACTGGCGTCAGCCCATGTGGGTTGAGCCTCAGGAACTCGGGCGTATGGCTTTCGCCCTTAAATAGATCGACATTCACGCGCTCGATTTCGATGCCCATGATTTTTGCAGCAGCGAGGGCACGGCGCAGGCTGCCAGAGCCCAGGTCACCATAGATTTTGATCGACATGGTTTTCTCCTAGTTCGTTCGCCGTTCCGATGAGGGCGTGCGCACTAGGTATGCTATTCCCGATCCGCCGATTAGGCAGACACAGCGAATAGAAATTATTCCATTATAGAATTGAGGCGATGCCGAATTTTGTAGCGTTGACCTGGGTTTCGATGAATTCAACCAGCGCCCGAACCTTCGCGCTCGTGCGCCGTCCAGCAGGCATGACTGCCCATAAATCAAGATCCGGCAAGGACCAGCTTTCGAGCACCTCCCGCACGGCACCGCTTGCCAACTCCGCCTCGAACATCCACTCCGTTGCAACAGAAAGCCCCGCACTCGCCAGAACGGCCGACCGAACACCCTCCGTAGCGTTAACGCGCAACTTGGGCTTCACCGCCATCGTCTTGGTTCCGTGTAGCCCCTTGAACGTAAAACGGTCGCCTCCTTCGCCCTGGGCGAAGACGACGGTCGAGTGATCCATCAGATCTTCAGGTGTCTGCGGCGCAGGATGATTGGAAAGATAGGAAGCGCTACCGACAACGATGCGCCTGCACCGTCCGATCCGTTTGACTACGAGACCAGAATCGTCGAGGTGACCCATCCGAAGTGCAACATCAATGCCCTGCTCAATCAGGCCGACATTCCGGTCATCGAGATGGACCGAAATCTCAACACCCGGGTGGGCGTTGAGAAACAGCGGCAGCTTCGGGATGATGTATTGGCACATGAAGGTGTGTGTACCGCTGATGCGGATTGGCCCTGAAAAATTCCGGGACTTCGTTCCGACGGACGATATTGCCGCCTCAGCGTCCTCTACAACTTTGACAGCATGTTCGTAGAAAGTCCGACCTTGCTCTGTCGGCGTGAGTTGCCGGGTCGACCGGAGGAACAATGATACACCAAGTTCCTGCTCAAGATGGGCGATCGCCTTGGACACGGTCGATTGGCCAACCCCGAATGTCTTTGCCGCGGCGCTGAACGAACTCGTGTCATAGACGCGAATGAAATAGCGCATCGACGTGAAAAGATCCAAATCCCGCCTCCTACAGCCGATCCGCGATTGGCGGAGCCTGACATCATCAACCTAGCCTTCAGATATCAACAAGATTGGATTTGATCCTCCCAGGCTCGCTCTCCATCTATGTCACCGGGAAAGAGGCGCTCAAGTGCATACTGCTTGATTGACTTGCCCTGCAAAGCGGCTAGCGCCTTCAGGCTTTGATGTTGTTGGTCTGTCATGTCGATCGTCAATCGGCTCATCTCAAGTGATCCTGAACTGAAAGGCCCCACATTAGCACAGATGTGGATATGTGGCCCTCGCCCCGATGCTCTGGTGCGATGTCGCTTAGAGAGATCTGCTATTTCGAACAAAAGGCCGATCAGCCCTATCTACCTCTGCTGGAGCAGAACCCTAGATCATCGCTCGACGGGTGCGTCCACAGTCGGATATATTTGGATCATCCACTTGCTTGGTGGATCATCTAAGCCACTGAAAAGACAGTGTGGCGTAAGAATGAATTATGGAAATTGACGGCGACTTTTCTGCGGGCCACCACGACGCTCAAAGGTTTTCCTTGAGCAGAATCTCGATGCGGATCTTTTCCTGGGCGGCGAGGGGTTCGCGGGCATCCGAGCGGGCGCGCATGATGCGAATTGCGCTGCGCACCGCATGGCCCGGATCCTGCGCGATCACGGCATCGATCAGGTCGTCACGCAGCGCCTGTTCGGTAAAGGGCGTTCGCTCATGGACGACCACGGCGATGCCGCCGAGCTCCACGTTTCCGGCAGCAGCCAGGATCGGCGCGCGCGCCTCGGCACTCAGGACGTAGATGCCGGAAACGTCGCGATTACCGGCGAGCACGCGGGCCACCACCTGGCGGGTGCGTGCTTCGTCGGCATGGGTTTCGATCGACGGCAGACAAGTCAGATGCGGGAAGGCGCTGTTGATCACCTGGTCGAAACCGAGTCGGCGCTGGATACTGTCGAGCGACTGCATGGTCTCCGCAATCACCATCACCTTCCCCGGCTGAGGACCCGCGAGCATGCCCATCAGCTTGCCTGCGGTCGCGCCGGCCGCGAAGTTGTCGATGCCGACAAAGTCGGCCTCCGGCAGTTTTTCCTGGCCGGACAGGAATTGCACGACCTTGATATTGCGTTCGAGAAGCCGGGCCATGGCGTCGCGCACCTGAGGGGATTCAGGCGCCATCACGGCAACGCCGTCAACCGTCTCCTTGTCGAGGCTGGAAAGAAGCTTGGCGAGGCCATGCGCATCGTCGATCTCGATCTGACGGTACGCGATCTCGGTGAGGTCGCCCTTGAGCGCACTCGTCAGTTCTTCCACATGGCGCAGAAGCTCCATCAGGTATAGATCGCCAGCATCCGGCAGCAAGAAAAGAAAACGATAGACCTTACTGCGCGCGAGCGATACGGCCGCGGGATTGCGCACGAAGCCGATCCGCTCGATCGCGTCATTCACCAGCCGAGCAGCCTTTGGGCTCACGTTCGGCCGGTCGTTCAAGACACGATCGACGGTCGCAAGGCTGACGCCCGCAGCCTCGGCCAGATCTTTCGCTGTTGGACGCATGGTCACTTCCTGCTGATTTCCGCCTTCCTGAGCTTTCCTTCAAAACGTTGCGAAACGCAAGAATTGATGTGCGCACCTCAAAATTTGCTTGCGTTGAGGTGCGCACATCAATTAACGTCCACCTCAGTTCAGGGTGAGGCATGCAATGCAGCCCGTTCCCCTGGAAGGAGGTCGGCCAAAGATCAGGTCCGGAGCCGGCATTTGGCCCGCAAGGGTGTTTCGCCATCCGTTGGAGACCGGACGGCGCTGGGAGGATGACATGATGAAATCGCTTTACGTGAAAGGCCTGCTGGCTGCCGGAACGGTCGCCTGCTCCATGAGCTTCGGAACTGTCATGGCGCATGCGGACGACAAGGAGCTGACGCTTTGCTGGGCCGCGTGGGACCCGGCCAATGCCCTGGTGGAACTCAGCAAGGACTTTGAGGCTTCGTCCGGCATCAAGATGAGATTCGAGTTCGTGCCGTGGCCGAACTTCGCCGACCGCATGCTGAATGAACTCAACTCGGGCGGCAAGCTCTGCGACCTGATGATCGGCGACAGCCAGTGGATCGGTGGCGCCGCCGAAAACGGCTGGTATGTGAAGCTGAACGATTTTTTCGACAAGGAAGGCATCAAGATGGATGCCTTCGTGCCGGCAACCGTCACCGGCTATTCCGAATGGCCGAAGAACACACCAAACTACTGGTCGCTGCCAGCCTTTGGCGACGTGGTCGGCTGGACCTATCGCAAGGACTGGTTCGAGCGCCCCGAGATCAAGACCGCCTTTAAGCAAAAATTCGGTCGCGACCTCACGCCGCCAGCAACATTCGACGAACTGAAGCAGGTCGCCCAAATTTTCCAGGGCCGCGAAATCGACGGCAAGACCGTCTACGGTGCCTCGATCTACACCGAGCGTGGCTCGGAAGGCATCACAATGGGCGCGATGGACGTGCTTTACAGCTACGGCTTCAAGTACGACAATCCTGAAAAGTCCTACGAGATGGAAGGTTTCGTGAATTCGGAAGGCGCCGTGAAGGGGCTCGAATTCTACAAGTCGCTCTATGATTGTTGCGTCGCGCCGGGCACGTCGAACACCTACATGGGCGAAGGCATTGACGCCTACAAGTCGGGCCAGGTCGCCATGCAGATGAACTTTGCCTTCACCTGGCCAGGCTTCGAGGTCGACCCAAATGTCGGTGGCGGCAAGACCGCATATCTCGTGAACCCGGCCGGCCCCGGCGGCAAGAAATTCGCCCAACTCGGCGGCCAGGGCATTTCGGTCGTTGCCAATACCGACAACATGGACGGCGCATTGGCTTATATCAAGTGGTTCGCCCAGAAGGGCGTGCAGGAGAAATGGTGGTCCATGGGCGGCTTCTCGTGCCTGCGTGCCGTGGTCGAGGACCCGAATTTCGTCAAGAGCCAACCTTATGCGCAGACCTTCCTCGATAGCATGGCCGTCGTGAAGGACTTCTGGGCCGAGCCGTCCTATGCGACGCTGCTCCAGGCATCACAGAAGCGGTTCCACGATTATGTCGTGGCGGGCAACGGCACAGCGAAGCAAGCGCTTGATGGGCTGATCGCCGACTGGACTGAGACGTTCGAGGATGAAGGCAAGCTTTGACGCACAATGGCGTGTCTCCTGGACCTGATCCGGAGATATTTCCATCCTCCTCTCCTCCGGACTTTCCGGGGGAGAGCCCTCAAAGCCAGCGTTCCGCCGGCACCAATCTCTGGAACCCTCAGCCTGCCGGCACAACCCGAACTTTGTCTCGTTGCCTCAAGGGATAAGACACAGCAAGCGGTTGCCCTTTGGAAACGCCATACGGACCCGGACGATGACCGACACACCCGCAGACCACCTCGCTCGCGCGACACCTCAACCGGTTGCAGAGCGCATCCGACGACTGAGCGACAGGGCCATTGCCTGGATATTCGTGGCACCCACGATCTTCCTGCTCCTGTCGATCAACATTTTCCCGCTGATCTGGACGATCCGCCTATCCTTCACCAACTTCGCCGCCAACAAACCCAATGCGGAGGTGAAGTGGGTCGGATTACGCAACTACACGCGCATCCTGACAGACGCCGACACCTGGGCGAACATGCAGACCACCGCGCATTTCCTCATCTGGACAATCCTTTTCCAGGTGCTGGTCGGCTTCTCGCTGGCATGGCTCATAAACCGCAAATTCAGGGGCAACGACCTCGTGACGACGCTGATCGTCATCCCGATGATGCTCTCGCCTGCCGTGGTCGGCAATTTCTGGACCTTCCTTTACCAGCCACAGATCGGCCTGGTGAACTACGCCGTTGAATTCTTGACCGGCATTCCTGCCAACAGCTTCTCGATGCTTGGCCCCGGTGGCTGGGCGCGCTGGGCGATCGTCATCGTCGATACCTGGATGTGGACACCCTTCGTGATGCTGATCTGCCTTGCCGGCCTGCGCTCGATCCCCGACTACATCTATGAGGCAGCGGAAGTCGACCGCGCATCGAAGTGGCGGCAGTTCTGGACGATCACACTGCCGATGGCGCTGCCGTTCCTTATGCTTGCGGTGCTGTTTCGCGGTATCGAGAACTTCCGGATGTTCGACCTCGTTGTACTTCTCACCGGCGGCGGGCCGGGGGACGAGACGCTGCTCGCCTCGATAGACCTCAAGCGCGAGGCGTTCGAGAAATGGCGCACCGGCTATTCCAGCGCCTACGCAATTATACTTTTCGTCACGGTATTCGGCCTCGCCTCAATCTATGTGAAGGCACTGAACAAGGTCAAGGAACGATGAGCGCCCATTCCGTCACCGAACCCTCACCTAGCTCGAAGTGGATTGCCGGCATCCTGGTCGGACTTTACGCGGTGATCACCCTGATACCACTATTGTGGATCATCTCGACGAGCTTCAAGTCCGGCCCGGACTCGATCAGCTATCCGCCGAAAGTCGTCTTCCAGCCGACGCTTGAAGGCTATGTGAACCTCTTTACCACGCAGTCGCGCCCCTCGGCAGAGGAACTGGCCAAGCTGCCTGCGCCCGCCACCTGGTACGACAGGATCACCCGTCAAAGGGGCATGATCATCTCGGGTCCATCGCGCTACGGACAGAGGTTCCTGAACTCGGTCATCATCGGCTTCGGCTCGACATTCCTGTCAATCTTCCTCGGCACGCTTGCAGCCTATGCCTTCAGCCGCTTCAAGGTGCCGCTCAAGGATGATCTGCTGTTCTTCATCCTATCGACCCGGATGATGCCACCTATCGCTGTCGCCATCCCGATCTACCTGATGTTCCGCCAGCTCGGGCTTTCGGATACCCACCTCGGCATGATCCTGCTCTACACAGCGGTCAACCTGTCGCTGTCGGTCTGGCTGCTCAAGGGGTTCATCGACGAAATCCCGCGCGAATACGAGGAAGCGGCACTGATCGACGGCTACACCCGCTTCCAGGCCTTCTACAAAGTCGTCCTGCCGCAGGCAGCGACAGGTATCGCCTCGACCGCGATCTTCTGCCTGATCTTCGCCTGGAACGAATATGCCTTCGCCGTTCTGCTGACGAGCGGGAATGCCCAGACGGCCCCGCCCTTCATCCCGACGATCCTTTCGGTCGGCGGCGGTATCGACTGGCCGGCCGTTGCGGCTGCCGCAACGCTGTTCCTGCTACCCGTTGTCATCTTCACCGTGCTGCTGCGCAAACACCTGCTCCGCGGCATCACCTTCGGAGCCGTGCGCAAATGATGAACTTCCTTGCCCGCCTGCGCCAGTTCCGCCGGTCCGAATGGGAAATGCTCGCATCGGCCCTGATCGCGGTTGGAGTCGTCATGCTCATGCAGCCGCTTTCGCTGCCTCTCTTTACCTTCTCCTTTCCGGTGACGCTGATCGGAACCGTCATGTTCATCATCGTCAGTCATTTTCCGGAGTGAGTCATGGCCCAGATTCGCATTGAAAACCTGCGCAAGGACTTCGGAGCCTTCAATGCGGTGAAGTCGTCCACCTTTACCGTCGAGGATGGCGAGTTCTTCATGCTGCTCGGTCCGTCCGGCTGCGGCAAGACGACGACGCTGCGCATGATGGCCGGCCTTGAACTGCCGACCAGCGGGGAGATCTACATCGGCGGCGAGGAAGTCGGCATGAAACGCGCGAGCGAGCGTGACATCGCCTTCGTGTTCCAGATGTTCGCGCTCTATCCGCATATGAACGTGCGCAAGAACATCTCCTATCCCCTGGTCAGCCAGGGTGTATCGCGCTCTGAGGTAGATCGCCGGGTGGCGGAAGTCGCACGCATTCTGCAGATCGAAACAATCCTCGACAAGCCGGTCGGCGGGCTTTCGGGCGGTGACCGCCAGCGCGTCGCACTCGGCCGTGCGATCGTGCGCCAACCCAAGGCCTTCTTCATGGACGAGCCCCTGGGTGCGCTCGATGCCGAATTCCGCGAGCACATGGCAGAGGAACTGCGCGCCCTGCATGATCGAATGGGGGCAACCACTGTCTATGTCACCCATGACCAACTGGAAGCAATGCAGATGGGCGACAAGATCGTCGTCATGAACCATGGCGTAATCGAGCAGTTCGGCAAGCCGCAGCAGATCTATGACTGGCCAGCGACCAAATTCGTGGCAAAGTTCATCGGCTCGCCGCCGATGTCCTTCCTTGAGTTCGGAGGCCCCATCGAGGAAGGCGGCAGCGAGGTCATGATCGGTGGAGCCCGCATCGAGATACCCACCTCTCGTGAGGGCCACCAGGGTGCGCTGACGCTTGGCGTCCGGCCGGAACATGTTCACCTGTCGGACGCGGCCGGTCTGCGTGGACGGGTGGCCTCCGTCGAATATCTCGGCACCACGCAGATCGTCACGATCCATACCGCGCAAGGCGAGATCAAGGCGCGAACGGCTTCGAGCAATGCCATCCGTACCGACGAGACCGTCGGACTTGAATTCGATCGGCGCTCGCTCACGCTGTTTGATGCGGCCTCCGGCCGGGCACTGGTGTCCGAAGCCAATGAAGGAGTCCTCACCCGTGGCTGACGTCGTCCTCTCCAGCATCAGCAAGTCGTTTGGCGCCACCCAAGCGCTTGGCGACGTGACCATGATAGTACCTGATGGCTCATTCGTGGTGCTCCTCGGGCCAACCGGTGCGGGCAAGACCACGTTGCTGCGGATGGTTTCCGGGCTCGATAACCAGGACAGCGGGGACATCAGGATTGCCGGCCAGTCGATGGCCGGACTGACGCCAGCGCAACGCAATGTCGCGATGGTGTTTCAGCAGTATTCCCTGTACCCGCACATGACGGTGCGGCAGAACCTCGAATTTCCGCTGAAGTCGCCGCTGCTGCGCACGCCGCAATCGACGATCGACCAGAAGGTGAAGGCGATTGCCGAGGTGCTGCAGATCGCCCACAAGCTCGACAACCGCGCAACAGCTCTTTCGGGTGGCGAGATGCAGCGCGTCTCGATCGGCCGGGCGCTGGTACGTAATCCGCAGATTTACCTGATGGACGAGCCACTGAGCTCGCTAGACGCCAAGCTGCGCGCCGATCTTCGGGTCGAACTGAAGAACATCCAGGCGAGATCTGGCGCCACATTCCTCTACGTAACGCATGACCAGATCGAGGCAATGACCATGGCGACCCATGTCGGCGTGCTCAAGGAGGGCCGCCTCGTGCAGTTCGGGCCGCCGCGCGAGATCTACGAAGCGCCGGTGAGCATCTATGCCGCGACCCGGCTCGGCCAGCCGCGGATCAACGTACTGTCCGCAAAACTCTTCCCCGGGGCACCGCCCAAGGCCCAATCGATCGGCCTCCGGCCGGAGCATATTCGTTTCGGAGAAGGCCAGGAAGCGAGGGTGATCCGCGTCGAACATCTCGGCGATCAGACGCGCCTTCATCTCGCTATCGGGGAACACCCCATCATTACAGTGACCGATGCCCATACCACCCTGAAGGGCGGCGATATCATCAAAATCCAACCGCGCCAGCCGCTCTACTTCGATGCGGCCGGAATGCGCCTCGTTTAAAGGAAGGTCTCATGTCTCAATTCCTCAACAGCAGGGAAAATGCCGTGACCGAGGCGATCGACGGCGTGCTGATGGCCTCGGCCGGGGCATTGAGCCGCCTCGACGGGTATCCCCACATCCGCGTCGTAGTCCGCTCCGACTGGGACAAGTCGAAGGTCGCGATTGTGTCGGGCGGAGGGTCCGGCCATGAACCGGCCCATGCCGGCTTCGTCGGACGCGGCATGCTGACGGCCGCTGTCTGCGGTGATGTCTTTGCCTCGCCGAGCGTCGATGCTATCCTTGCCGCAATCCTTGCGGTAACCGGTCCGGCTGGCTGCCTGCTAATCGTCAAGAACTATACCGGCGACCGCCTGAACTTCGGCCTTGCAGCCGAACGCGCCCGTGCCTTTGGGCTCAATGTCGGCATGGTGGTCGTGGACGATGACATCGCGCTTCCCGACCTGCCACAGTCGCGCGGGGTGGCGGGCACACTTTTCGTCCACAAGATCGCTGGTGCTATGGCGGAAAACGGCGCAAGCCTCGATTCCGTGGTCGAGACGGCACGGCGCGTGATCGCCAATACCCGTTCGATCGGCATTTCGCTGGATACCTGCACCGTACCGGGCTCACCGAAGGAAGCGCGCATTCCCGAAGGTCGCGCCGAACTCGGACTTGGCATTCACGGAGAGGCCGGTGTGGAGCTGATCGACTATGACGGAGTGCAGGGCGCGGTGGCCGCCATGGTGGAAAGGCTTGCGGTGGGCATGGAGGACAAGCCGCATGTCGTGCTTGTCAACAATCTCGGCGGCACCTCCGTGCTTGAAATGGCCGTTGTCGTCCACGAACTCGTCCGGTCGCCGATCGGCGCGCGCATTTCGCATATTGTCGGGCCGGCGCCGATAATGACCTCGCTCGACATGCATGGCTTTTCGATCTCCGTGATGCCGGCGGGAAAGGCCGATCTCGATTTGCTGGCCAAGCCCGTCGGCCTGGCAGCCTGGCCAGGCGTGACGGCCATCCGGCCGGTCAAAATCATCGCCCTGCCCGACGGCCTGACACCGATCGCGCCGCTTGCCTCGCAGCATCCGCCGACCCGTCAATTCCTCGCCGAATGCTGCAAACTCCTGATCGAGGCGGAGAAGGAGCTCAATGCGCTTGATGCCAAATCCGGCGATGGCGATACGGGCTCCACGCTGGCAAGCGCCGCACGCGCCCTGATCGGGGCCCTTGACCGGCTGCCGCTTGCCGATCACACCCAGCTTTTGCGCGCCATGGGCCAGGAGCTCAGCCAGACTATGGGCGGCTCGTCCGGGGTTCTGCTCGCTATCTTCTTTGCGGCCGCAGGCGACGGGGCATCGAGCGGGCTTGGCATGCGCGACGCTCTGAAGGCCGGCGTTGCCCGCATGCAGGAAATCGGCGGCGCAGAACTCGGCGATCGCACGATGGTCGATGCGCTTTCGCCGGCACTCGACGCCTATGACAAGGGCTTTGCGGCAGCGGCAAGTGCAGCGCGCGCAGGCGCCGACCTCACCGCCACCTATGTGAAGGCGCGAGCTGGACGGGCCGCGTATATCAATGCTCAGCAACTCGAAGGACACATCGATCCAGGTGCTGAGGCCGTGGCGCGTCTCTTCGAATTCTTCGCCGGCCGCCACGGCGGATCGCAGGGCAAGGCCGCAGAGTGACGACTTCACAGCCGAGAGCTGGTGCGGCGGGGTCCATCCAATACTCCGCCGCCGGCATCTGGCTGACCTTTAGCCTTCGAATTCGCAATCGCTTACTCTGCCGAATTGAGGGCATGCAAGGTCCAGAAGATGGAAAAGTGCATGAGAGTGTAGATGAGTGGAACTACTATAGAGCCTCTCATTCGCCTTGATAGGATTCGAACCGTTGGCCCACCTATTTGTCATGAACTGAGAGGCAGGGGATCGGTGCCTTCGCTTAGAATTGCAAGATATCGTCGATAGCTGAATACGCGGCCGCCCCAGTCCTTATTTAAGCAAGGCGCACTTTTTTTAATTAAGCGACAAGCTTAGATAAGCGGGCTTAATTAAATGCGCGGGCGTTGAACTCCCGAGCCTTGCTCCAGAGTGATTTGCTTAAGGGCTCAACCCGATGATCGGGCAGCACTCAAAGTTCACGCTCGATACATCCTTTGTTAAAATCTCGCCTCATATTCCCGCTCGCCCTCGGCATTGGCGCCGAGAGAGACGGAATGAGCATGACCCAAAAAACGACATTTCATCACGCCATTTTCAACGAAAGATTGAATAGCCCCGATTTTTGTAGATCCATTTCCGTTTTTCGCACCGAACCTAAGCTATCGGTGACTATCATGGTTGCAAACCGTGTCCCATTTCCTGGGTCCCCGAAGTAGTAGAGTGCATTGAACCGGTTGGTTCTCAGAACGCTGGTCGCCTCGTATGGAAATACATATCCACGAACGAAGCTTGCATAGTGAGGGATGTCGTCGGGGCTCCGCTTCATCAGAGACGCAAGTTTATAGGCGGCAGCCGGACTGTATTGGGCGATACTATCCGGCTTGAGTTTTGCTTGTATTCTGGGGGCCGCTGCAAAGCAGGATCGCAACTGCTCCTCGCCAATGGACGATTCAGATGGCGATGCTGGCCGAATAGAGGCAGCAACATTTGCATCCTGCTATTGCGCAACGCACCCTGAAAGGGTCAGCGCCCAGAAAGTCCAGCTGCCACGCGCATTGTCCCGCCTGCGATCATCAGCAATGCCTATATCTCGATGGTGCGTTCCAGCTCGCTATCACAAACCAAAGATTGCACAAGTCCGTAGGGATCGTGAATGCCATAACGACCCAGATCAAAGGTGACGAGAGGGCGGCCAACCCCATCGGGACGCCGCGCCGCTGATTTACCGCTGTTGGAGGCTGCCGGGATCGTCTCGGGCCGTTAGCGGCCACCGACACCGTAATCACATCTGCGGGTCGCAACCGCACCGGTCCTGGGTCCGACTTCTTGCATTGCAATGGTGGGCTCTATTCGAGTTCCTCGGGCATGAAACCGCCGGTCTGACGCCTCCAAAGCCGAGCGAACAATCCATCCCGCTCCACGAGTTCGGCGGGCGTGCCTTCTTCAACGATGCGCCCGCCATCAAGGACGACAATTCGGTCCATCTTCACGATGGTCGAAAGCCGGTGGGCGATAGCTATCACTGTCTTGCCTTCCATCACCAGGCTGAGCCGGTCCTGGATCGCCGCTTCAGATTCGCTATCGAGGGCGGACGTCGCCTCATCGAGCACCAAAATGGGCGCGTCTTTTAAAAGGACACGCGCGATGGCTACCCGCTGCCGCTGACCTCCTGATAGCTTGATGCCCCTATCACCAACATATGCCAAGTACCCTTTTCGGCCTTCGCCATCTGCCAAATCGGCAATGAAAGCATCGGCCCGTGCGGTTTTCGCCGCCTCTTCGACTTCCTCTTGCGATGCGTCAGGCCGCCCGTACCGGATATTGTCGCCGACGGAACGATGAAGGAGTGCGACATCCTGGGCGATGACGCCTATGTTCCGGCGAAGGCTCGCTTGGGTGACTGAGCGGATGTCCTGCCCGTCAATCAAAATCGCGCCCTCCCCTATATCGTAGAACCGCAGCAGCAAGCTCACCAACGTCGTCTTTCCGGCACCGGACAATCCGACCAGTCCGACCTTCTCACCGGGTTTGACGGTGAGTGAGAGACTTTCGATCACCTCTTTCCCGGCCCGGTACGAGAAGCAGACGTCCTGGAACCGAACCTCTCCTTCGGGGACTGCAATTTCCCTGGCGTCAGGTGGGTCCGTGATAGTCGGCGGGGTTGTCATCACCGGCATCGCATCCTTGATCGTGCCTATCGCCTGGAAAATCTGCTGCCCCATCTGGAGGAAAGTGAAAGTGTGGCCAGACAGGCGCTGTAGAATGGCGACTGACGCGACGAATTCCCCCACCGTCACAAACCCTTTGACCATGCCGGACAGCCCGATGGATAGAATAGCAACCCAGAGCCCGGTATTCAGGACGACGACGATCAGCTCAGACGTCCGATATATACGTTGCTCGCTGTGTTGCGTGGTCACCGCACTCTGAAGCACACTGCGAATAGCCCCGGCCTCGCTATCCTCTGCAGCAAACTGCTTGATCATCGGCATATTGCTGTAGAGATCGTTGATTGTACCCGCGATGAGACTGCGCCGCTTTGCGGTACGTCGGGAGCGTTCCGTAAAGATCGGTGCCATCTTCACCGCCAGCGCGACGTTGAGTACGATCCATATGACGACTGGCAGAGCCAGTTGCCAAGACAGGGCTGCGAGAAGCAGGACGGACCCGGCCATCGAGAGGATGAAACGGGGGATCGTTTGGAACGCGGCGATAATCTGCTGTTGAACCGCTGATGCCACCTGAGACAGCCGCGAAGCGACCTGTCCGGCGAAAAGATCGTGGAAGAAGGCAATGTCCTGTCGCTCCACAGCCTTGTGACCCTGCCATTGAATCGCAACCGGCATCGCAACCCCGAGGGTATGAGACTGAAGTGTGTTCAACAGGAACGACGCGACGGGCAATCCCGGAAAAAGCAGGAAGCCCAGAAAGGTCAGCAATGGCCATTCGCCCTGCAGGAAGGCGGCTGCTCCTTGCTGGCTCACCCCATCCACGACCACAGATAATCCCCACACAATGCTCAGATTGATGGCTTCGACGGTCATGGAAACCAGTGCGAGAGCGATGAGGACTCCACGAAACATCGAAATGAAGTGAAGAAGAACAGCAACCGGCCCCGTTGAAGGTAAGGGTCGGTGGGGAATATCAAGCGGCCGGATCAACGTTTCGAACGGGCGATAAATGACATCTGAAATCGACATGGACCACTCGTTGCTATCGGGCGGTGGAAAGGAGTTGGTGCGATGAACCACATAGGAGCATCCGCCGCCACGTTAATCAACCTCAAGAGGTATCGGCATCTGGCAGGGGGCCTCGCAGAAGGCATGATGTCTCCGCAACAGGTTATCGTGAGGGATGAAATGGAGACGAGGCCCGATAACGAAGGTCGAGCAGACGCCTTGAAAGCCCTCGCGGGGGTCGTTGTCATCGCGTTGATTTCTCTTTTTGATGGCAACGGGAGGCGACGACGCGAAAAAACATGCACAAAAAGAAGCCGACGCCCGACGCCAATCTTTCCCTAAGCCATGGTCTCTTCAATCGGGACTGCCATACCAGCCGGGTGACTGATGATGTCTTGGAAGCGCCCGAGCGATCATAATTATATCACCGGGCGACGATTCTCTCCTCATCTCAGCTTACCAATCGCGGTAGTGTTAAGGAGCGGCGAGGACTAACGATGAAACTGGACGCTGAAACGGTTGGCGGGCTGATCCGCGACTTTGAGCCTGCTCTTACGATCAGGGGTTTTTCTCGGTTGGCGGGCGGCAGCACCGACATTTATAAAATCGACCTGGCAGGTTCCAGGTACAGCTCGCTGGTTCTCAAGATTTATCCAGACGTGCCCGAGGGGGCCTTCAAAGGAAGCGCTCGTTGGGGGCTGGCTCAAAGATTTGACGCCACCGGTTCCGACATGGCTACGCACCGATGAATCCCGCTCCCTGACACCGCGTTACACTATTCCTTGATGACGTACTTGCCGGGCCGCTCGCTGCGTCACTGGATGACCCAAGGCGACATCACTCAGGCTTATCGACAAATGGGGGAGCTTCTGAGGCGCATTCACGCCGTGCCAATGCCTGCTTATGCTATGTGCTTGGCGAAGGGATCGATAATCCAGTGTCCACAAATGCAGAATACATTACGATGGCGTTTGACAACGTGTTTGGCCGGTTTCGGGTCCTTGGCGGTGATCCCGATTTGGCAAATCGTTTCGAAAGACTTCCAAGAGCTTCTCGTACCATGCGGCAAGCCCGTTCGGGTTGGTTGCCCGGAAGAATACACCACCAATTCCAACAACTTTCGGCATGGCAGTTCCCTCTACGTCGGACACGGCAATGCCCTTGGCGAAGCCCGCATACAAGTCAAAGATCACAAGAATGCGGCCCAGCATGTGCTGGGCTGGGGTGGATTTCCCAGGAATCCCCAAACGCGATTGGCTGCCGGAACGGCAAAACGCTACTTCGATGAAAAAGCCGCGATAGTCGCCTCGCACGACTCTCTGAACCGTCTGCTCGACCCTTCAGGCCCACTTGTCTGGACGCTGACGCGAGCGCCCTCAAGCAGAAGGGATAGCGTGTCCGCCAGCAGCTGGGGGTCCGACGAACCTGCTGCCTCGCACACCGCCGCGAGCCGGTTGCGCTGGGAATTCTTGAATTCCTGAACAACCGCGTGGGCTGGATGATCGCTGTCACGCAGCTCGACGGCAGCGTTCGCCAGATCGCAACCGCCCGGTTCCTGCTCCAGACGCTCCACCTGGAATTCGACCCATCGCCTCAACTGCGCGGCAGCGTCGCCTGAGAAATCTCTCTCCAGCTCGTCCCAGATGGCCCCCGCTCGTTGGGTCACCTGGCGCAGAGTCGCGCAAAGAAGCTCGTCCTTGGAACCGAATTTTCGGTAGAGCGTCATCTTGTTTGTCTGCGCAGCCTCCGCAATGGCGTCGACGCCAATCCCTCGAATCCCGAATTTTCGAAAAAGGTCTGCCGCTGAAGATACGATGCGCTCGCGGGGAGGAATGGCCGCCGGTGAAGAAAGATCGGGGGCTTTATCTGGGAATTTCGAACTTGACATGGGTGTGACCGGTCGGTAACGTTTATCTGTTACTTACCGGTAACACCCCTCCGTAGCTCGGTCAAGGATCATGAGAGGATTGGAAATGGCAAGGCACGACGATCTGACGCTCAACGAAATCCTGTCTGACCCAATGATCCTATTATTGGCTCGCGCGGACGGATGGTCGAAGGCTGAGTTTCGGGACGAGATGATCTGGGCATCACGAGAGCTGAAGCGTGCGCCTGGCGGCCTTGATGCCACCGTAGCCCGAGGATCGAGGCGAAACGGCCGTCCCATTGAGATAGGGTGCTGCGCCATTTAACTCCCTTTTCGGGCGAGCCTGAACTTATGTCCGGTTTTGCCAAGGTTCCGATGGAGATTGTGCCCGCAATTCCGGCGGTGGCAATAATCGGAGCGTCATGTCGCGTGAATTCCCAGGGAAGGATATGACTAAGCCTGTCGGCCGATAGCTGACGCAATGGCCGGTTAGGGCGATTGATGCTAAAGGGGAAAAGCCGCAGCTACACGCGCCTGAGTTCGATGCACCCCACCCCGACGCTACGACGACCTCTTGATCAAGGCTATGAAGCCTTCGCTCACTATCGCAAGCCAGCGGCTCTTGAAACCTCGCCGCTACGCACCCGGAAAAGCTACTGGAGCGACTGACGTCCAAGCCATTGAGGCTTATGGAAGTTGAGGACGTACAGGAATACGCTGCGGCTGCACTGACGACCGTGGGGACTCGTGAAGATTTTAGGTATTTCCTTCCGCGCCTGCTCGACCTCTCAGTGAACTCTGCTCTCGTTGAGCCTGAAGTCATCGCTCCGAAGCTGAAGGCGGCAGACTGGCTGACCTGGCAAAGCGGGCAGAGTTGAGGGACTGTCTGGAGTAGTCTGGAACGCAGCGGAGCGCGGTCAAGTGCTGATGGATGGAAGGGCCGCCGCGTCGGTCGTTCGAACGCGACTGAGCCAAACGTTCCGCGCCGCAAGCTGATATCCTCGTTCCCCCCGCCATGCTGCCGGAGCGCGCGGGTCCGCTTCTTGCAATTTCAGCTTCCGAGGAGTACAAGTGGTTACGTAACCACGAATGTCGAGGCTGGCCGTGACCATCACAACACTTTCGGGCCGTGAACTCAATCACGATCTCGGTCGCGCAAAGCGCGCCGCCAAGGACGGACCTGTCATCATCACCGACAGGGGACGGCCCGCGCACGTCCTCTTGTCTTTCGAGGCGTACAAGAGGCTTACCGGCAAAGCGCGGACGCTCGGTGACATGCTGGCCGAGCCGGGCGCGGAAGACGTTGACTTGCCGCTGCCGCCACGCACGGAACACGCCCAGCCGGTGGATCTGTCCTGATGTTGCTGCTCGATACGAACGTCGTGTCCGAGCTGCGCAAAGTCGCCACTGGCCGGGCTGATCCGAGTGTCGTCACCTGGACCGAGACCGTCGATCCGGCCGAAACATTTATTTCGTCCGTGGTTCTGCATGAGCTGGAGACTGGCGTCCGGCTGGTGGAGCACAAAGATGCCACCGCCGGGAAGGTGTTGCGCAACTGGCTGGAAAAAACAGTCCTCACAGCATTTTCCGGCCGTATCCTGCCGCTTGACGAGGCGGCAGCCCTCAAGGCCGCCCAATGGCATGTGCCCCATCCCAAACCGATCAATGACGCTTATATTGCAGCGACAGCCTTCACCCGACATATGACGCTGGTGACCCGTAACATCAAGGACTTCGAAGGCATGGGAGTGGCGCTTGTGAACCCGTGGGCGACGCCGGCATAGGGCCATCCGGATCTTCGCTTCTTGCTCTGGACCGTGATCGGGCGGGCGATTCGACTTTTTGAGGCCGCGCGGGATGCGACCGTTTCAGCCCGAATGTCCGTCGCAAAGATCGTTCGCGCTTCGGTCCATCCGCGCGAGAGCGCAATGCGCTCTATGCCCAAGGCGTGGAGCCGGCTATTGCCGTCTCCACCGATCCCCGTGACGGTCCGCCCTTCCATCTTCGCGGTGACCCGAGCCGGTCCGAACGCTCCAGCCCATTCCTACCATCGGCGTCACCGTTCTCGCGCGAACAACGAAATGCAGGCGGCGCGGGCCGTTTTCAGGACCTTGTCGAACGAAAATCAAGGGGGGCACGGCCCCCGTACGGGAGCACCGCTCCGCTGCTCGCTCCAGGATCCGCAGGCTTCGCTTGTGGAATGAGCCCTAAAGTCACTGACCCCTCTGGCGGGGTAATACTAATCCGATTTTGCCCCCTCCCCTCCCACGGGGTCAATGTTTGTTCGGTGCTGATTGACACTTTGGCAGCGCGTGAAGATGCGTCAGGAGAACTGGCGCACGGGCTAGAACAGGGCTTCGCTACCGCTTGGCCGGATGACCTTACTCCGCGCACGTGCCAAGGATCGGCGTCATCAGGCGCACATGAGCATCGATACGCTCAAGAACCTTCGCCGGAACGATCCTTCGTTCGGGCAGCGACCACCAAACTTCGTTCACGCGCTCGACCGTGTCGACCACCGCTTTGAGCACGGCCGCTTCCGGCAAGCGCGCCCGATTGGCGAACGCTTTCCATCGCTGCACGCTCATTGCCTTGAAGGGCCGCTCACCGGCGAGCGACAGAGCCATGGCATCCGCGGGGATGTAAGGGATCGTCGAGAGCACGTCATAGACAGGCGCAAGTTTCGGTTTGTCGCCTACCCCACGATAGATCAATGACCAGTTCTTCAGGTGCATGTCGCCATTGCCGGTTATGGCTGCCAGAGCCAGTCGACGGACGAACTCGAGAACAGCGGCGGAGGAAACGGCAACGTTCAATGCTGCGGCGATATCATGATAGGCAGCCCCTTCGTATTTCCGCGAAGGATAGATTCCGAACACCTGCGCGAAATCCTCAATGTGGATGCGCTCGCCGTTTGCGCCACGATCGAAGCGTTTGACGAGCAGGACTTTTCCATCCGACAGCGTCTCGAATTCCTTCGGGATACCTTCGAACTCCGATTGCTCTACGAGTTCGCGCTCCGGAACCTCCATGCCGATCGCTTCCGCCAGTGCAAGATTGGCATATTCGTTTTCCGACACGCCGGGAAACGAGGTCGATGGAAACTTGGCAATGTAGGCCCCCTGCTCGTCGCCGAGCGGCACCGTCAGCCCACCGCCCTTGCCCGTGTTCTTGATGACCGAAAGCTTCATCTGAACGCCGGCGAGCGAAAACCGGGCTTTCGGCTTGGCAGCAGGCAGATTGTCGAGACAGGCAATCGTCCTGTCGCTCGGCACGACGCGGACGGCGCCTGGCAGATCCGAACCCAGTGCGACGAGCAGATCGAAATCGTTTCCCGCGCGGACACTCCCCGCGTGGTGTTTTTCCATTGCCTCGCGCAGCTTGTCTTCCGGGAGCAGATTGGCAAAGAACGCAGGCAACGCGCGGGCAACGGGTTTGGGGTCCTTTCGCAAGCCGCCGGCGGCTGCGCGAAAAGACAGGCTGAGCACCGGATAGCCCCCGGTTGCGCGATAGCTTTCCTCGAAGCTGAAGGCATTAAAATCGCCAGGTGTGCGAACGATTGTACCGACCTTCACATCGTTCAGCAGCACATCGAGCGACGAGATGGATCTCGGATCGGATGAAACTTCAGACATTCTCATCCCCGTCTGGACGCGCCATGAATGCCGGGAGATCGTCGACATCGTCATGAGGGCGCAGCAGCGCATCGACGGCCGGAACCATGGCTTGCGGTATGAGCATTAATTCAAGCCCGAGAGCGCGGGCGATGTTGATCAGGGTCGTCGTGCGCGCAGCACTGCTTCCGGCTTCTATCTCACGATAGCGGGGACGCGATATACCCGCCATGTCGGCAACCTGCTCCTGCGTCAATTTCCTGCCCTTACGCGCAGCCTTCAGCAACTGCCCGATTTCCAGCAAGGCATCTGACGCAGATCGTGCCATCCTACCTACCCAAATGTTTTCCGTGGAGCAGGGGCAAGCTATCTCAAACATTCTGCGTTCAGTCAACGGGAAAGACATGTATACAGATCATCGCGCTTCAATTGATCTGTTTATATCTCATTCATGCTGTTTTCTAAATGGCCGCGTTACCGCCAGCGAGTCGCGCTGAAGATGCATGTTAGACCCGCAGGCGTTCCAACAAATAATTTTCCGGTAGCGCTCGCTATTTTTGAACATGGGGTATTCGCGGACGGTTTCCCCAAAGGCATTGCCTCAGCAATATCTGACATGGGTGGTTGCCCCCGGTAAGATGGAAATACGGGCTCACGATTGGAACCGGGCCCAGCATCAAATGGGAGGCAACCATGGACCAATATATCGGGCTTGATGTTTCGCTGAAAGATACTGCGGTTTCGATCCGAGAGAATAGGAAGCGTATCTGGCGAGGGAAATGCCCTTCTGATCCGAAAGTTCTGTCGCAAATCATCCGCAAGCATGCTCCGCACGCAAAGCTGGTCGTCTTCGAGACAGGTCCACTGTCGACATGGTTCTATCATGAGCTGAAAGCCGAAAGAATTCCCGCGATCTGCATTGAAGCACGTCATGCGCAAAAGGTTCTGAATGAAACCCTCAATAAGACTGATGCCAATGATGCGGATGGCCTAGCGCAGTTGGCTGAAGCCGGATTTTACAAAGTCGTGCGAGTAAAGACTTTCGACAACATGGTGACGCGCACACTGGTGGCAGCGCGTAGCCAGCTCGTAAGCATTTCCAAACAGCTCAGCAACCAAATACGTGGTCTCCTGAAAACGTTTGGTCTCATCGTGCCCAAAGGGGAAGGCGGGGTATTTGATGCCACTGTGAGAGCGCTGCTGAATGGAAATAGCGGCCTGGCAGCTGTGATATTGCCCCTGCTCGAGGCATGGCGCGATATACGTAAGCGCCTGGAATAGATTGACGATCTGGGCCTGGATCGAGCCATCAAGGGCCGTGATCGGCTCGTCGGCAACGATGAAGGCCGGATCGAGCGCGGTGCCTCGAGCGATGCACACCCGCTGGCGCTGGCCGCCGGAAAACTCATGCGGATAACGCGTCATAAAGGTGGGATCGAGCCCCACCGCCGGTCCATGGATCCTAGTCTCGATGCGGTAGGGACCCTTGGCCGCGGTAATGTAGAGCCAGGTCCGATCACCCTCTGTGGTTAGTGCAATATTGGTCACCGCGCTTACATGTGGCACAGGAACAAATGCAATCTCCTTTCCATCTGGGCTGTAGACCTTGCCTCCAAAGGGAATCCAAATTCCGATTCCACCAAAATCATCCCGCTTTAGCATTGCAAGCCCTTTCAAAAGAGCTGCCCTCACGCGATCTCAGTCGAGATCTGCACCAGGGGCAGCGTCTGATTGAGATGCGCGAGGGGAAATCGGACGCGTCCTCGTCACCGGATCGCCTGCGGCTTGAAATCGCTCGCTGCAACCGGCATAACGCCCTGCAAAAGAGCTACGGACTTCTCCAGCCCCTCCAGGCTGTTCAGAAGCACGTCCTCATGCTCGATCGAGAGCCAGCCATCGTAACCGGCCATCTTCAGCCTGTAGCAGAACTGCCGCCACCATTCTTCGCCATGGCCGAAGCCCAGCGTGATGTAGGACCAGCTACGCGCGGGGATGTCCATCAGGCTGCCATTCTCCAGAAGGCTGGTGACGGCCTGCTTCGGGGCGTTGAGGAAGGTGTCCTTGGCGTGAACGTGGTATACCGCGTCGCCGAGCGCTTCGGCGGCCGCGAGAGGATCGGCGCCCATCCAGAAGAGATGCGACGGGTCCAGGTTGGCGCCGACCACCGGGCCAACGGCTTCACGTAGTTTCAGCAGCGAAGGGACGTTATAGACGCACTGATTGCCATGCAGCTCCAACGCGATGCGTTCCACACCGTGATCCTTCGCCAGTGCCACGATCCTGGTCCAGTACGGGAGGAGCTTCTCTTCCCACTGATAGCGAAGGGCCACCTGCGTTTCCGGAGGCCATGAGGAGACCACCCAGTTCGGCATTGTGTCGGTGGCATTGCCGGCTGGAAGTCCCGACATCGCGCAGACGGTCTTGATGCCCAGTTCGCCCGCTGCGCGGATCGTATCCTCAAGCCCCTGTCCCTGGGCAATATCGGTCGGATGCAGGGGATTTCCGTTGGCGTTCAGGCTTACCACTTCCAGTTCCCGGTCGCCGAAAGCTCTGAGGAACGACCTTTGGGCGTTTCTGTCCCGGAGGATCGTCGGTAGATCGAAATGCGGCGCCGTCGACCACCCGCAGGTATTGACCTCGACGCCGGAGACGCCAAGTCTTCGAGCGTGGTCCAGCATTGCCTCGAAAGTCAGGCCACCAAGGCTGTCTGATACGAATCCAAGCTTCATACGTAAAACTCCGGTTTGGCGATCATTTCGACGGGTACCTTGCGGCCGTCGTTCAAGGCGCTGACGCCGGCCTCGGCGACCTTTGCGGCGCAGTATCCATCCCAACTGCTCGAGGCGATATTTGGGAATATTCCTGTTTCGACGAAACGAAGGAAAGCGCGGTTCTGGCGGCGATAGGCTTCGGCATAGCGGCCCCGCCAATCTGCATCGTAGCTTGTGCTCTGGCCGAGTTCCCGATCAACGCGCGTGTAGTTGACGGCGTTCATGGCAATGGTCGCCTTCTCGCCGACCAGTTCGGCGCGGACGTCGTAGCCATAGGCCGCGTTATTGTTGATCTCAATATTGACCAGTTGATCATCCGCCGTTTCGAGCACCATATAAACCGGTGCGACCAGCGCGTCGGACCGCTTCGGCTGGAAGGCTGAGATCGAGACGTATTCGGTGTCGAGGACGTGTCGGACGACATCGAACTCGTGCGGGGCGGAATTGGTGATCGCCATCGCCCCGGTGAAGTCCGAGGCGGGTGTGGCGACATTGCGATGAAAATTGTGCATCATCAAGGCTCGGCCAAGTACACCATGCTCCAGAGCCCGCTTCATTTCGACATAGGATTGATCGAAGCGGCGCATGAAGCCGAGCATGATGAATTTTGATCCCGTGGCCTCTTCCGCCTGCATGATTTCCAGGCACTCTGTCGAGGACTGCGACAGCGGCTTTTCGCAGAGAGCCCGTTTGCCGGCTCTTATGCAGGACAGCGACAGGGGTGCATGTGTGAAATCAGGGCTTGCGATGATAACTGCATCCACGTCCGGGCGAGTGGCGACCTGATCGGGCTTAGAGTCGACATCGTAAGCGCCGTACATATCGGCCACCTTGCAGGCGCGGGCCGCGTCCATGTCGCAGACGACCTGCAGGCTCGCTCCTGGCAGATCTTCCGCGACGATCCGCGCGTGGTCGGCTCCCATCAGTCCCGCCCCGATGACGGCGATCCTTATAGTCATTTCGGTATGTCCTGTCGTTTAAAGAACCGCGAACTACGGCTTGTAATCACTGCCCCCATGGGGAACGCGTGCCGGGCGTCCCATCCCGACACGCAGCCTTGGGAAGCTTATTTCTTTGCGTACTGCTCAACATTGTCCTTAGTGATCGAAGCGAAGGGCACCAGCTTTTCGACCGGAGCGTCCTTGCCCTTTTTCAGGCCCTCCACGACCTCGAAGGCAGCCTTTGCCTGGCCCGCGGCGTCCTGGAAAATGGTCTGCGACATCGTTCCGGCCTTGATAGCGTTCAGAGCATCAGTTGTGCCATCGACACCGGAAATCATCACGCCCTTGAGACGATTCGCGCCCTGTAGTGCCTCCAGCGCTCCGAGCGCCATCTGGTCGTTGGCTGCGACGATGGCGTCGAACTTGGGAAAACTCTGGATCCAGTCTTCGGTGACCTTCATACCTTCTGCGCGGTCGTAATTGGCTGAGAGGCTGGCGAGAGTGGTCACGTCAGAACGACCGAGTGCATCCTCGAAGCCTTTTTTGCGCTCTTGCGTGTGCGAGAGCCCCGGCGTGCCTTCAAGATAAAGGATCTTGGCACCCTTCGGCAGGTGTTCTTTCATGTACTCGCCCTGAAGGCGGCCGGCGTCGATGTTCTTCGAGCCGACGAACGTGTACTTGCCGCCTGCCGACTGGATGCCGAGAGCGATGACGGGGATGCCCGCCTGGTTAGCCTTCTCGACGCCCGGGACGATGCCCTGATAGTCGACCGGCACGACGACGATTGCGTTGACTTTCTGCGCAATGAAGTTGTCGATCTGGTCGAGCTGCTTGCTGACGTCGTTGTTCGCGTCGGAGAAATTGACTTCGACTGCCGGATCGGATTTCGACGCTGTGATGAAGGCATTCTTGCGCGCCATGACGAAGACGTCCGTATCCGCCATATTAGCGTAACCGACGACGAACTTGTCGGCGGCGAATGCCGCGCCGGTGGAGATGGCGGCAAGGGATATGGCGCAGGCGAGAGCGAGTTTGGAAATAGCTTTCATAGGGTCCTCCCATAGAGTTTCAGGTTAATTCCGGACGCGGGAAATCCCCGCCGACAAAGAGTTGGTACCCAGGCAGGCACGAGCCTGCTGGGAACGATGGTCATGCCTTCTTTTTGTTGCGGACAGACTTGGTCCAAACGTCGAGGATCACCGCGATCGCGATGATCAGACCCTTGATGATCTGCTGCCAGTACGAGCTGACATTCATGAGGTTGAGCATGTTGTTGATGACGCCGATGATCATCGATCCGATGATGGTTCCGGTGATGGTTCCGGTGCCGCCCATCAGGCTGGTGCCGCCGACGACGACAGCGGTGATCGCATCAAACTCGTAGCCGACGCCGCCCGCAGGCTGACCGGAATTGATGCGAGACATGAGGACGATGCCTGCAACGGCGCAGAGGATGCCGTTAAAGATGAAGGCCTTCACGACGATGCTATCCGGGTTGATGCCCGAAGCGCGAGCAGCACGCTCGTTACCGCCAACCGCATAAACGTATCGGCCGAACTTGGTCTTGTTGAGAAGAATCCAGGAGACGATGACGACGGCCGCGAGAATCATCACGGAAATCGGCACCGGGCCGAGCGAACCCTGGCCGATCACTTTGAAGTCGCCCAGTCCCGTCACCGGCGAACCGCCGGTGTAAAGCAGCACGGCGCCGCGTGCGACTGTCGTCATCGCCAATGTCATGATGAATGACGGGATGCGAAAGAAGGTCACGACAAAGCCGTTGATGATGCCGGCGAGGATTCCCACCGCAATTCCGGCAGCGACCGCCAGGATGACGCTTCCAGTCATGGCCATCACGCTGGCCGCCAAAACACCGCAGAGTGAGAGGACGGATCCCAGCGAGACGTCGATATGCCCCAGAATGATGATGAAGGTGACGCCGCACGCAAGAAGGCTCACTACGACGACCTGACGCAGGACATTGGTCAGGTTGGCCTCGGTCAGAAATGTCGGACTCAAGATTGAGGCAAGCGCGCAAATGCCGAAGAAGATCAGGATTGTGCCATACTTGCGGTAGATCTGGGAGAAGCTTATATTCCTGTAGCCAGCCATCCCCCGGCCCTTTCGTTTCACAGCCGCGTCTGCGCGTTCAATACTCATCAGTGTCCTCCCGTGGCGAGGCGCATGATGTTTTCCTGAGTGGCCTCGTCTCTTGTCAGTTCGCCGGTGACCCGGCCTTCGCTCATCACAACCACGCGATCGCTCATGCCGAGGATCTCGGGTAGCTCGGATGAGATCATGACAATCGCGAGCCCTTGCCGGGCGAATTCGGTCATCAGTCGGTGAATTTCGGATTTGGATCCGACGTCGATACCGCGCGTGGGTTCGTCCAGGATGAGCAGTTTCAGATCGCCCAGCAGCCATTTGGCCAGCACGATCTTCTGCTGGTTGCCGCCGCTGAGGTTCTCCACGATCATTGCCGTATCGGGCGTCTTGATCTGGAGCATCTTGATCATGCGCTGAGATGCCGTCTCTTCCCGCCGCTCGCTGATGAAAAGGCCGGAAGCGAATTTCTTGAGGTTCGCAAGTGAAATGTTCTCGCCGACGGACCGGCAGAGCACTAGGCCTTCCGCCTTGCGATCCTCCGAGACCATGGCGATGCCGTTGGCGATGGCATCCCTCGGAGACGTGAGCTTTAGCGGGGTTCCATTCAGGCGGATCACGCCCGCATCCGCGCCGTCCAGGCCGAAGATCACACGAGCTACCTCCGTCCGCCCGGCACCGATCAGGCCGGAAAGGCCGACGATTTCTCCGGCACGAACTGCGAAGCTGACGTTTTCGAAAACACCGTCACGAGAGAGGTTCTCGACGGAAAGGACGACATCGCCAATCGGCACCTCCTCTTTCGGGAAGATGCTGGCGATCATCCGGCCCACCATCTGCGAAATCAGCTTTGGAGGCTCGTACTCGCTCGCCGGGGCGGCCGCGATGAACTGGCCATCACGCATCACCGTGATGTCGTCGGCGATCTGAAAGATCTCGTCCATCTTATGGGTGATGTAGATAATCGCGACGCCTGCTGCTTTCAGATCTGCGATCTGTCTGAAAAGCATCGCGACTTCAGTGTCGCTGATCGCCGACGTCGGTTCGTCCATGATCACGAGAGAGGCCTCTCGCGAAATCGCCTTGACGATCTCGATGAGCTGCATTGTCGCGATAGACAGGTCGCGCATTTTGGTTTGCGGGCTGTATTTCAGCCCCAAGCGATCCAGGAGCGCTTGGGTGTCGGCATTCATCCGATTGAAATCAACGAACCGGGACAAAACGCCGGTGTGACCGTAGGTGGGCTCGCGGCCGAGAAAGATATTTTCGGCGATGGTCATGTCGAGCACCGGGCTGAGTTCCTGATGGATCATGGAGATCCCCCTCTCCAGCGCGGCTGCGGCGCTCTGGTGATCGAGCTTCTCACCCCTGAAAAAGATCTCGCCGCCATCGATTTCGTAGATGCCACTCAGGATCTTCATGAGCGTCGACTTGCCCGCGCCGTTCTCCCCAACGAGGACATGGACCGTGCCGGCACGAACCTTCAGGTTCATGCCATCGAGCGCGAGCACACCAGGGAAAGCCTTGGTGATCGAACGCATTTCAAGAACTAGGTCGGCTCGCCGACCTATAGGCGTGCCATCGCCTTCGCCGCCCGAAGGCGGCGCTGCCTTTTGAAAGGTCGCAGACATGAAGGTATATCCTCCCAGATGAGAGAGCTCTCCCAAGCTCTCCCGCCAAATTGGCTATTATTGGAAGATGAAATTGCGAAAATTCCGCAAAGTGTCAACGAATCGATGGATTTTTCTCCCAAAACCTCTCACAGATAACATCAGATAATGAGAGGTTCTCTTGATGTCACGCCCAACGATCCCCGACTTGGCAAAGGCCGCAAATGTAAGCATTTCAACGGTCGACCGCGTGCTGAACGGTCGTGATCCCGTACGCCCGCAGACGGCGGAGCGGGTCCTCAACGCCGCCCGCCAGATCGGCTTTCATGGGGTGACCGCCATCGCCCGCCGACTTGAGCATGACAAACCGGTGATCAAATTCGGTTTTCTTCTCAAGCAGTCTCACCGCAAGCTTTATCAAATGTGGAGCCAGGTACTCGTTGCGGCGACCGAGGCGTTTCCCGACGCACACGGAAGGTCGATCGTTCGTTTCATGGACGATCTTTCGCCTGATAAGGCTGCCGAGGCGATCTACGCCCTCAGTCGCGAAGCCGACGTTATTGGAATGATTACTTCTGACCATCCGCAGGTGAATCACGCTGTAGATGGCCTTGCGGCGGAGAACATTCCGGTCGTGACGATGATCTCCGATATTTCCACCGCCGCGCGGGCGGGGTATGTCGGCAATGATTGCATCAAAAAGGGCCGCACGGCCGCTTGGTTCATAGCTGGGCTGAATAAGGAAGGCGGGAAGGTTTCCGTCTTCGTCGGAAGTCATCGCTACCTTGCCCAGGAACTTAATGAGATGGGCTTCCGGTCATATTTTCGGGAAAGCGCGACGGGCTTCCAGATGCTCGAAACCATAGCAACGCTTGAAGAACCGGAAATTGCTTACGAAGCGACACGCCGTCTTCTCCGTGCCGAGCCGAATTGGGCTGGACTGTATGTCGCGGGAGGTGGCATCACGGGGGTAATGCGGGCGCTTCGAGAGGATGGTGGTCCCGTCGCAAAGCGTCTGATCGTGGTTGCTCACGAACTGACGAACGAAACGAGGGCTGGTCTGGCAGAGGGGCTGATCAAAGTCGTTCTATCCCATCCTCCAAAATTGCTTGCGGAAACCTTGGTGCGCGCTATGGCGGAAGCGCTCGATGCGGGTCGAACACCGGCATTGTCTCAGCACATTCTCCCCTTTGACTTCTACACCGCGACAAACATATAACTTGGTCTTGAGGGGAATGTGAACCGTCGACCCCCGTGCCACGAATTTCCAAACCATTGGTGCTCTTTTAATTCAAACAGGCCGCACTCTTCTGTGCTTCCGCACGAACAAACTTGGGATGAGCGGAAGTCACTATTTCATCAACCCTCTTAGGTGCTAAAATCCCATGGGTCTGACAATCCGCAAATCTTGATCCGACCCCTATCTCGTTGGCGACGAGGGGAACGCGATCAATCCCGTCCTGACCGCCGCGGCTACAACTTCTCGCTCCTCATCACCGGTTGAGGCAGCTTTTTGTGGCTGGTACATTCAATATCCTTGATAAACCTCAATTCTAAGGTGAAAAATTAATATACCTAGTCACGGGGACGGAGGAACTCCCAAAATCGGGGGCAAAGCGGATATCGGGCCTGCGCGGCGGAAGTGCGGAGGCGCCCTCTATGGACGAGCGCAGGAAAAGTACTTATCACCACTGGCCACAGAATACTCATCGAGTGGAACCCCTTACGCGAAGGTTTAAACTGCTATGGACGAAGACGCGAAAATCGCAGCTGAGTTAAAGGAGCTCGAATACAGCATCGCCCACCTTGAGAACGAGAAGCAGAAGGGCTGGCTGTCGACAAGTAAGCAGAATCAGCTCGCCGAAGACCGCGCACGGCGCGACGAACTCGTTGCGAAGGCGGCCCCCGTGACGGTCGAGGATCAAGCCACTTTGGAGGCCATCAAGGCGCTCAAATATATGGCCTAGTCAACGCCCCCTTGAGCTGAAATTGCGTTGTGGGTGAGCTCGAAGAGCCCGACGCAGGCCTAGTGTGACCACTACGTCGGGCAGCGGGCGGGTGGATAGGAGAGTATCCACCCTCCTTGCCTCCCGCACGACCGACCACAATAAAATTGAACGATTCGAGTTCGCCGCGAATCGGGACACCGGCTGTGGATGTTAATGGGGAAGTAAGCAACCGGGCCAATGGGGGTGGACCATCGTCAGATCGTTCACAACTCGGCGTTGGTGCACGGATCCGAAGCATCTCGGATCTCGGTCTTTGATGATCCGGGCTATGCTACGTACACCATGTGCAGATCTATACTCGGCGGCATTTAGAACGCGCAGCCTCGGGGCGTTCGATTGCCCAACTCAAGCACCACAGCTGCCGTTGTATGTTGTCTCCTGGATCATAGGATCGGTATCGTGCGCTGCACCATTCCTGCGCATTCGCGGCTTGGGCTTCGCAAGTACGACTATCGACGGATCGCCATGTTCACTTGACGCATATTCGATGCTCCACCGGGCGACAGGTCTAGGCGCTGGAACGGCTTAGCTTCGGCCATCATCGTGTGTGTAGGTAGAGGGGCCGGAAGGCGCTCATATGTCTGTAAGTTGGGGTCAACATGTCTCACCTCAGACGACCATGGGGGCTGGGAACACAGATCACCGAATACGTGCGGGGCGCTGGCCTTAGTGAGGCTTGACGAAATCTGCATGCCTCCGACGAGGACCGGGAGGAGACACGAGGGTAAAACCAAATTGGTCAGAAGTTCGCGCATGGGGGCATCAACCTTATGATTTCACCCACAAATGCACTTATCGTAGAATTTATTCCTCAGCCAAAGGTCCGACCGATCTTGTCGCCGCCCGAAATTCACTCGACATAGGTGGCGCTTGCATAGCACTCGGTTCACCAGACGAAGAACATTTACATGTGCGGGCTCGCCGATCCCACCGGAGCCAATTGCCTTTCTAGTCCTCGTTACTGAGCGAGCGGTGGCCCGCCACCCAAGCTGAAAAAAGTTCCGGCTCCGTCAGCGCGCTGTATGGGCAGAAGGCCAGACCATGCCTACGACCATGGGCAGCGCGACCTTGTCGATACGCCGCCTCTCGCGGTTCCGACGATGAACCAGGCAGGAGGGAGGCCGGCCCGCAATGCCCTGTCTCGTCTGGTGCATCAACTCCGGGCCCCCGCACCTGTTCCATTGTCTGAGAACGAAGCTGTGCGACCTGCCTCTCAAGCTCTCGCGCCTTTTCTTGACTCTCCAACAACAAAGCCGCAGCTTTTTTTTCCGAATTCCACCTTTGGACCAGCGTTGCTGCGAGTTGGAGAAGTTCGTCCGGATTGAATGGCTTCACAAGGTAGAAGAAGCGATCGCTACCGCCCACCTCGGAAGCAATCTTTTGCGGTGGCTGGTCCGAGTAGCCCGTGACGACGACGATATTGATGTCCGGATTGAACTGACGCAGCCGCTTGGCGGTCTCAAGGCCATTTATGCCAGGCGGCATCCGCATATCGATGAAGGCAACCGGGTAATGGTTTTGCTCGCCTTGTCGCGCTTCAATCTCTTGGACAGCCTCCTCGCCCTGCCGACAAAGATCAATTCCTGCGACGGTTGTCTCGTCCGCCGGCATTGCGGCAGGCGGGTCGAAAAGTACGTCGACTAGCGTCGCAAGTTCATCGGTAGGGCTTATGACGAGGCCGCTGAAGATTTGCCGATACGCCTCCAGGACGTCCGGTTCGTCATCCACGACCAGAATTCTTGCTCCGGCGAAATGGCTCACATGGACCTCGTCAAATGTGCTTCTCCAAAGCCTGCGGTATCGGTCTCAACTGAGCGCCATGTGATCCGCGCGTCCCACTCAAGCCGCACGATCCGATTTGCGCTGGCGATCCAGCAACCGCTGCACGTCCTCTTTGCTACAAGGCCGGTGGAACAGAAAGCCTTGCATCTGATCACAGCCGGCAGCGCGGAGAAGCTCGTGCTGGAAAACCTCTTCAACGCCTTCGGCAGTGACCGTCAACCCCATTGCCTCACCAAGGCCAACGATAGACTGTATCATCCGTTCAGCATTGGGCTTGAGGCGCAGGTTGCTGATAAACGACCGATCGATCTTCAGCTTGTTGAAGCGGAGCTGGCTCAAATACCCTATGCTGGCATAGCCGCTTCCGAAATCGTCCAGTGCCAACTTGAAGCCGGCCTCGCATAACGTTTCCACCTGGCGCGAAAAATCGATCATGTTGCCGGCCAAGGCGGTTTCTGTGATCTCGAACTCGACTACCGCCGGAGAGATTCCGGCCGCTTTTGCAAGCTCGATCACATCCTCGGCGAAGCGTGGATTGCCGAATTGGACGGCGGAAAGGTTGATCGAAGTCACGATATCCGGCCAGGCGCGAATGTCTCTGATGACCTGGCCTATCACCCAGTCGCCGAGTTCAACCATCAGGTTGTGCTGTTCCGCGATTGGAATGAACAGGGCCGGCGAGACCTGGCCATGATCGGGGTGGCTCCAGCGCAGAAGGGCCTCAACACCGGTTACCCGGCTGCCGTCGGCGCTCATCAAGGGCTGATAGTGCAAGTGTAGTGCGTCTGCCTCGATGGCGGTCTTCAGGTCGCGGGCAAGCGTCCGGCTGCGCAGAAATTCCTCATCTAGGTTCCTGTCATAGATTTGTGCGATACCCCTGCCGGCCGATTTGGCGGAATAAAGCGCCAAATCTGCGCGCCGCATCGCATCAGAAAGGCTGTCTCGACTGCTATCGCAGTGACAATATCCGATCGAAAGGCTCACCGGCAGACGCAAATTGGCGTCGGCAAACGGGCGCTCACTCACCGCCAAGAGGCGGCTAAGCAGGTCATCGAGTTTCTCTTGTCTCGTACAGACAACCGCAAACTCATCGCCGCCCAGCCGTGCAACGAAACCATCCTGTCCCGTCGCACGAACAATGCGATCCCCTAGCTCGCAAATAAATCGGTCTCCGACGGCGTGCCCGTGGACGTCGTTCACCAGTTTGAACCGGTCAAGATCGATGTAAGCGAACGAGAGTTTACCGTCGGCTTCACCTGCTGCGCAAAGCGCCGTATCGAAGGCTTCCTGTAATCCCTTTCGGTTCAGCAAACCTGTCAGCGGATCCCGTCGAGCGGCCTGAAGCGCGGACGCCTCACTGGCCTGCAGCGCCCGATTGACCTGCTCCAGCTCTTGCAAGCGTCCGGCCAACTCGTCGGCGGCGCGTATGTCGCTCGCCCAGCGATGGACCAGGGTCGTCGCCATCTGCCGGACCTCGTCTGCGTCAAAGGGCTTCACCAGATAAAACAGGCGATCCTGAGCCCCGACAATTCCTGCTATCTCCGCCGGCCGATGATCGGAATATCCCGTCACCATGACGATGTTGATCGTCGGGTCGAGCGCCCGCATCCGCCTTGCTGCCTCCACTCCGTCAATACCAGGAGGCATGCGTACATCGAGAAACACTGCGGCGAAAGGCTCGCCCTTGCTCGTTGCCTTCTCGAATATGGCAACGGCCTCGTCTCCTTGCCGGCAGTAGACGATCTCATTGATCCCTGGGTCTACCAACGCTGCCGGCTCCTCGCCGAATAGGTCGGCCGCGAGCGCTTCAAGCGCTGTCTCGCTGTGGCTGCCATCGGCTTTGACGAGGTCCGACAGGATCCGCCGATACGCATCGATGACATTGGTTTCGTCATCACAAATCAGGATCCGTCGTCGTGCTTGAACGTTCATCATCATGCAGCAGCCTTAATGGCCGGTGATGCGGGAAGAATAATGCTGAACGTCGTGCCCTTTCCGATGCCTGCACTGTCGACAACAATCTTGCCGCCCATGGCGTTGATTGCGTTCGCGCACCAGTGCAATCCAAGGCCACGTTTGCCATCGCGCTTGGTGCTGAAGCCTTTCTCGAAGATGCGATCGAGGTCGCCTTGGTCAACGCCGATCCCGTCGTCACGGATGTGCAGAACCACCTGTGCATCTCCTTGGTCCGACACGGCTTGCTCCATGGCGATTTCGATCTGGCCCCTTCTTTTGGGCGACAGTTCGATGGCTTCGGCGGCGTTGATCAGAACGTTGGCGATCACTTGGTCCAACGGCACCTTGTGACCTGCGACGGCAGTCCCATGCGTGCCATCGAGATTGACCTCGACCGATCCGCGGCGTTCTACCAGCCGCACAGCGTCGCCAACGGATTTCTCGAGATCGATCTCTTCGACAACGCGCTCGAGCTGAGCGGACTGGTCCGTCTCCTTGAGGATATCTTCGATGTGGCGGAGCATCGTCACCATTGAACGGAGATCCTCATGCCTCTTTGTATTGTCCTCTATCAAACGCGCGGCCGACATTGCCACAAACTGATGGAGCTTTGCCGCGCGATCAGCGACAAGGGAGGGGTCCTTGAGCTGATCGACAGCCTTGGCGAGGTTCTGCTGTAACGTCATCTCATTCTGCCTCGATAGCTGCCAGGCTAATGCTGATATCGGGCTCATGGCGTTGCGGACATTGTGCAGGAGACCGGCCGCCTGATCGGCAGCGCCATGTTCGTAGTCCTGCCTACGCAGCTTGTCCCGCAGCTCTGCCAGCTGCTTCGCCATCTCATTGAAAGACTGGACTGTCTCGCTGAGCTCGTCCCCCTTTCCGTCCTCAGGCAACGTCACCAGATTTCCTGTCGAGGCGACAGTATTGAGGTGAGATCGAAGCGTCTCGATGCGGCTCACAGCAATTCTCCGAAGCACGAAGCCGAGCGCGAGGAGGAGCAGCACCGCAGCTCCAAGCAGGAAGAGCATCGTTGTCCAAATTGTGCGGGTGCCGACGGCGGTGATATCGCGGCTGGTTTTCGAAACGAGCGCTGCAACGGACGTACCGTCCAGCCCAGCAAGCTGGTCAACTCTGTTCAGTTGCGCCGCATCAGATGCCGCCACAGGCTCTGCGGCACCGGGCCGCAGCAGATTGAAGTCGACCTTCGTCGCCGTCTTGATCGCATCCAGATCGAGAATACGGCCGAGAACCAGGGTTCCCGCGCGTTCTCCACTACGGTCGGATCGCAGGATGGGTGCGTAACCGACGACGATCACGCCTCGTTCGGTGCGCATCAATGCCGATTGGACCTTGATCTCGTCCTGTTTCCCAACAAGCGCATCCACCAGGGAGACCGCGTCCGTTTGAAATAGCTTAAGCGGCTCTGGCTCATCGCCACCGTACTGGAAGCCTTTGTCGATCACGACCCTTCCACTGTTGTCGAGCGCGACAAAGTAGTTCACGCCAAGCGTCTTCAGCGATTCCGCCGTGACATTCTTCTCTTCGTATTCCTCCTCCCTGCCCTTCATGAAGTCATAAGTGTCGTCCCAGATGGCGTAGTCGCCGGCACTGTTAGCGACCTGCTCCTTCTGTAGCTCGATGGCCTCGATGACGCGGCTCTGGTTCTGATCGGCCGCCTGCTCCTCTAAATCGGCAAAGCTCGGCATAACGGCCATCCGCAGTGCCGCGAAGTTCAAGACCGCCGAGACTGCGACTACCCCGACGAGTGCCATATTGATTTTGGTGACGAGCCGCATGATCTACCCCTGTTTTTTGGTAGTTTAGGACATCCAATATTAAGCAAGGCTTCTATTCGATGGTAAACGCATGCTGAAAGTGGCAGCTTACGTTATCGTACGAGCGTGCCGCTGGCCTACCAATCGACATATAAGAAATACCGGTCGCGCGGCTCAACCTTGGGTACAACCCGACCACAAAACCCGCTGCAACGAGGTTGCGCAGGACCATAGCGGTTTTGAGACAACCCGCGCGGCTCTTGCCGCGCCTCAGTCTCTACCATGTTGGCGTTGAAACGCGCCAAAATGTCGTGACGGAGCAGGCAGATGAGGAGGGAAGGCAAAGCCGAAACCTGCTCTGCATCCATTTCGTACCCCCAACGGATTCGTTAGCAAACTGAGTTGTTCTAGCTATCAGGACGGAGTGCTGCGAATTCCGGAGCATAGACCCGAGTGGAAGAGTGACTGGCTGGATCACCAAGGACGAGCAACGCCACAATCATGCCTGCCATTGCTATCAGGGTTGCAAATATGGCCGATTTCACCTGAAGCCCCTTAGAAAGATTGGAGCGCGGAGGCGGCTGCGCTTTAGCCGCCTCCGCCTGATCTTAGTTGATCACCTGGATGACCTTACGCGACGAAGGCTCGACGATGACGCGCTGTTTGTTGACAATAGCGTAGGCGTATTTCGGGTTGTCCGGAACGGGCTGAACCACAACGGTCGAGGGAAGCGCCGCCCCGACGACCACCTTCTCCTGAACGACGACGGTGTCGGCTGGAGCGGGTGCCTCGCGAACATAGGCGACGACCCGTTCCGGCGGCGGATCGATTGCCGTGCCGGCAACAGCGCCGACGACACCGCCGACGGCCGCGCCGACCGGACCACCGACGATTGCACCAGTGACGGCACCTCCAGCGGCGCCGTTGACGGTGGAGGACTGGGCGAAGGCTGAGCCTGCGGCCATCAGAACGGCCGAGGCGAGAACAACGTGTTTCCTGGACATAACATTCCTCCTTTTGGTGGCAATTGATGCCGTGAACTGAACGTGGTGCCTGATCGCTTGTTCCTGATTGGGGCTTTGGTCGGATCGTCGTTAAGCCTTAAGTCCTGGCCAATTTCTTCATAGCTGCACGTTCTGTTCAAACGTGGCGAATCGCCGTACGGCATTGGTTCGCCAATGTGGAGAGGGTTGATGTGCCCTCTTGCAATCCCCGATCTGGAGCCGGAGACATATTATTGGGCAAGTCGGAAAGATCAGCTTGCCGACGCTGTCCTTGACGTCGTCCAGATATCGACGGTGTTTGGAAACGGACCTGACTATTTAAGCGTCGCGGTGCTTGGGTCGGATCAGCATTATTCGCTGCAGGATTATCTTTTCTTCGAAAAGATCAGGCCACCGCCCGATGACCCTTGTGAGCAGAAGGTTTAGCAATGGCCCGCGGCATCGGTTCAGGACCTCGATGACGGCGGCTGCGAACAACCCGCAGATGCAGCCTTCGGAGTCGCGAAAGATTGCGCTCTCATCGAACGCAATCGGAAGCGCCCCCTGGAAAGAAACAACCGGTTGCTCGGGTGTTTTGCTCAACGGAGAATTCCGGCTTCCCTGGCGGCAGCCCGAAACGCCAGCGCGGCCGCCGATGGCGCGCTACGTCCCTCAACAGCATCCATGCAAACTCGCTTGGCGGCGGCGAAGGATTCTCCTCCCTTCTGCGGCCAGCAGGTCATCAGGTAAGCAACCGCCTCCCTGCTATTGCGGATGCTTTTGAAATGATCGCCGCACTCGATCGCGACTTCAATCGGCCTATCCCAAAGATCGTGGTCCATCATAATTCTCCGCAGGTCTGGGCTTTGCGGAAAAAACGCCATCCGCGCACGCTCGTTCCGGCGTTGGGCTTTGGTCCTAAACGTGCCTTTCAAATCGGGGCGGCAAACGGTTCCGGGAATCCTTTCGGCTGCAGGTCCAGCCTCATCTCACATGTGCCGTCCGGGGCTCAATGAGCGCCGGACCAAGCAGAGGCTTAGAGGTGAAGTTCGCGCTATTTCCTAAGGTGGCGTCTGTGCAACCAAGAGCGCCTTTCAACAGCCGCTTGAAAGAAGATTGAACGCAGCCCAGTTTCGCCTGCCCGTCCATGAAAGTAAGGTGCCCGAATTGCGCCCCTCCCAGCTGTTTCCGGTATGGAATTCTCAATCCCCGCAAAGCAGCTCCTCGTTGCGGGTGGCACCGTGACGTTGATCGTTATGCTGGCGGTGGGGACAGTGGTGACGGAGCTGATCGAGCAGGCGGTGACGTGCAATTCAGCCACGACCGCCGCGCTTTACGTTGACAGCATCATTGCGCCGATCCTGCCGGATTTAACGACTACCGAGCAACTGGATGATTCGGTCGAGCGGGCAAACGTGTCGAAGAGCTGACCGAGCTGCTCCCCGCGCCATGCTGACTATCCGTTACTCCGTCAGCCATGCTGATCGTCCCGATCGAAGTTTCAACTTTCGAGTTGGTTGGCTGAGTTTGGCGCCGGACACCGGTCGCTCGCGGCTCACATTGTCCAAAGGATCGATAGTGGCACTGCCTGGAGTTTTTCTCCAAACGGAGTGACCCGGTCGTGGTCGTGTAAGACAAGTCCACGAACAAAACGATCGCCGACCGCGTCTTGCAGCTGGCGCAACCCGCGAAAATCGTCAGACTTCACCGTTGCTGACGCCTTTACGTCTATCCCAACGATCCGGCCGCGACGGTCCTCGATGATGACGTCAACCTCATCTTGGTCTCTCGTCCGGTAGTGCGAGAACGATAAGCGCCGGTCTGACCAGGATGCCAACTTCAGCAGTTCTGACTCCACAAAGCTTTCAAGCAGGGCGCCAAAACGACTTCTGTTGTCGCGCACCACATCCGCTTCATCCTGTCGCAAAGTGGCAAGCAACCCCGAGTCCAGAAAGTCAAGCTTTGGTGTCTTGACCAGCCGGTTCAAGCGGTTGTTGGACCACGGGACGAGTGTCCTGATCAGAAAAAGGTGCTCAAGGATAGCAACGTATTTCTGTGCGGTGATGCTCGACAATCCGAGCGCCGCACCGAAACTGCTATGATTGACCAATTGTCCGGCGTGCCCCGCTAGGACATCGAGCTGCCGCGGAAGCCGGTCCAACTGACCGATGTTGGCGATATCACGCACGTCGCGGTCGAGGAACAATTTCACATAATCCACAAGCCAAGCGGTCCGCCGTCCGGGCGTCGGCCGACGCAATGCTTCTGGATAGCCGCCCAGTAGCACCGTCGACAGCAGGTCGTCGCCAATGACGGTGTCCTCCCCGGCGCAAGGCTCCTCGCCGGCGAACAGCCGATCCAGGAGGCGAGCCGCAGTGGATTGGATCTCAGATTGGGCAAATGGCAGTAGCGGGACAACGGCCATACGACCGGCAAGCGAGTCTGCAATCGCCGGAATGGTGGCCAGATTGGCTGAGCCCGTGAGCAAGAACCGTCCGGGCTCGTCATCGCGGTCAACGCTTTCCTTGATCGCAAGTATCAGTTCGGGCGCCCGCTGCACCTCATCGATCACAGCCCGTTTGATGCCTCGGATAAAGCCGATCGGATCGGCCCTTGCTGCGTTAAGCGTACCGACATCGTCGAGAGTTATAAATGGACGATCGGAGCCAGAAACCTGTCGCGCAAGGGTCGTTTTCCGGCTTGCCGCGCTATAGCGGGCAGGCGATGAGCACGACTCGTGTGTCAGCCAGGGCGGTTCCGACGATCGGTCGGGCTTTGCGCTCAATCAGCTTTTTCGGTTGCGGCGAGTCAGTCATCGGCTATCATTAACCGAATTCTCGGCTAATTTAAAATCTGTGTTCGGCTATTTTTAATTGCAGCCAAGGCTAATTGAAATCAGGCGGCCTCTTTCTGCTCGCACTCCTGCCAAATTACAGGGTGGGCGCGGACCAGAATCCCAGGATTTCCACTATTATTGTGCATTTGAATTCCACTAATTGCCTGCATTTGAAAACATCCCCCTTGTCGGCCAATAGGGTATTGGCCTTGGGAAAGGCGGCGAGCATTTTCGCTGCCCCTTTTGTAGTCGCTCATTCTCCAAACGGAAGTTCAATTTCTTCGCGGTTTCTTTTTGCGCCCTCGATCAGGACCGTGTTGAGCCGCTCGGCATCTTGTGCCGGCAGCATTCCTGCTCCGGTTCGAATACCTTCTTGCCACGCAGGTCCGCGCTCCCATGCTTCGTTGTAGGCGAGGGCCAAGTCGGCAGATCGCCTTGTCTGCTGCAGGGCCTCAAAGAGCAGCGCAGCTTGACGAACGTCCTTCTCTCGCTTCGCCGGTCCCTGCCCGTCAGTGTTTCGGCGGCTGGCGACTATGAGCTTGTGGACCGCATACCGGGACGGGTCAGGGACGAAGACTGGGACCCCGCTTCGGTGGAGCAGCATTGTCCTGACGGGTTCCCTTATGAGAAAGTCGAGAAAGCGCAGTGGATCCGCGCTGGCGCCGCCAAGTGCGGGCATCTTCGCCGGCTGGTCGATGTAGTCATCCGAACCACGGTTCGACCTCAGGAATTCAACCCGGTAGCCGTCGGCATTTTGAAACGCCGACGAGGACGCGGATCCCGATCGATGTGGAACTGGCCGGAAACTGGCATCGACGCCCTGCAGCAGCTCAACGATCGGAGGCAGACTGTCTTCAACCTCCCGACTGATGGCATAGTCCTGGGCGATGTCCGCATCGCCGGTCAGGAGCGCAGCCATGGGAAGGCGGACGCCCAGCAGTCCTGAATAGCACTGAAAGGCCATCGTGCCGATGAGAACCCCACGGAGCCGAAAGAGACCGCCATCGGCAAGAGCCTCGACGATGTCGCCCGACATCGCATCGGGGGCGATCATCCCGCCTTCGCGGGTCAGGGTATTTACCAAGCGCCTGCGAGCGCGTAGATCGTCCTTGTCCCGCTTGTGATCAGCTACGCGTTGCGCGATAACCGGATCATCGGCAGAACCGACGTAACGACGTTTCGTACCACCATGTCCATCCGGGATGTCGAAATACCAGTACTTGCGCCCCTTGATGTTCGCCGGGGTGAACCGGCCCTCCGGCGGGAAATCGGCCGTCCAAGCGGCGTCGAGCGAGCGCTGACCTAGCTCGGCGAGCATCGTCAATCTTGATGAAACAGTCCCTTAGGTTGAGGTGTCGATATTGTATGATTTGACACTTGGCGTCGTCATCCGACCTTTTTTCCTTCATGCAATAACAGCTTTGGCAATCGCCCTAGCGAAAGCCGATAACTGTTCATGGTTTCCGGTAAATTTCTCGCGAAATGTACGCGTTATGTCCAGCTGAATGGCGTTCCGCTTTTCCCGCGATAGGTCGCGGTGTCAACAGATTGACAGGACACATTGCTTCGGGCTAACTGTCCTCAGTCCCAGGACAGAGGACAGTGTTTATGAAGAGCCAAGATATCGTCGTCCTGCTAAAGCTAGTAAGCCTGCAAGACCAGGAACTCACCAAGGGCATTGATCAATTGCGATCGGAATCCGTGGGGGGGGATCCATATTCTGTTCGGAACCTAGAGGCACTACTCGGGATCAGCAAGACCGAAATAGCGCAGTCGATCAAGCGCTGCGTCGCGTCAGGGATCGCGCGAAAAGACAATGCCAAGAACGAGCCCAGGCCGAGCCGAAGGAACCTGTTCGGCTTCATTACCACCGGGCTAAAGTTCGTCTTCCCCGCCCAAGTTGGGCCGATGCAGCGCGGCGTACCGACCGCTTTCGCCGCACCTATGCTCACGGAACTCCTGATCAGCGGTGGGACGTACAACTACGTTTGGCCCTATGCCAACGGAAGGGAGATGGGGCAGGCGGTGGAGCCGCTCTTCAAGACCGTGCCGGACGCAGTCCTGAAGGACGACGCACTCTATGAGTACCTCGCGTTGGTCGATGCGATCCGGCTCGGGAACCAGCGGGAAGTTGCTCTCGCGACCGACCACCTCAAGTCAAGGATCATGAGCAAATGACAGCGATCCGCGCTCAACTGCTGGAAATGATGAAAGCCGTTGCCTCGGCCCTTGGCGAAGACCTCCGCTCGCGCCTGGTCTTCGTTGGGGGATGCACGACCGCGCTGTTTATCACTGATCCGGTCACGCTCGAGGATGTGCGTGCCACAGATGACATTGACCTGATCGTTGACCTAGCGGGCCTTCCTGCCTGGGCACAACTCCAGGAAGAGCTCCGACACCGGGGTTTCATGGAGGCCGCTGACGAGGCGGTGATCTGCCGCATGCGTCTCGGTAAACTCACGGTCGACTTCATGCCGGATGATCCGACTATCCTCGGATTCGGAAATCAATGGTATGGGAGTGGCATCGAGACGGCACAGCACTACCAGCTCTCGGAAGACCTCACGATCCGGATCCTCACGCCGCCAATGTTTCTTGCGACGAAGCTCGAAGCCTATACCGGAAGGGGAAATGGCGACTTAATCATGAGCCGTGACGCTGAAGACATCCTCCTTATTGTCGACGGCAGGGAGGAGCTCCTTGCCGAGGTCACGGCGGCCGACAATGACGTTCGAAATTTCATCGCCGGACAGTTTCGTGCACTCCTCGATCAAAATGACTTCGACGATTTCCTCGATGGCAATATCCGCGGGCCCGCCGGTCGTGTAGAAATCGTCCGGGACAGGTTTGTCTCGATAAGCCATTGTGCGGATGGCCCCGCACAATGAAAATCGAAGCCCGGTGGTTAAGCCAAAAGGGAACGCGCACCGACGACAATCGCGACCATGCGGGGATTGCGGGGAGACATGGCGAATTTCTTGCTATTGTGGCTGATGGCGCCACGAACGGCTCGAACAACGGGGGATATGCACGGGCAATCGTCGAAGCTGTCGTCGACTGGTTTGCCGGAACCGACGATGCGTGGGGCCACGAGTTCATGCAAGCGAAGCTCGGGAGATTCATCAAGCCCTTCGCAAATTGTTTCCGAGGGGTTCCGCCAGCATTATCCTTTTTCACGTAACAGACAAAGGCTCCTTGACGGTCCTGCACTCAGGAGATTGCCTTCTTGGCAGGCACGACGGCCAGGTACACTGGCAAGTCATGCCACATACCCTCGCAAACGCCTTGGCGGACATGCCTCTCGATGCGATCGCAAAATCTCCTACGAGGCACCTTCTCACCCAGAGTTTTCGTTCCAGGGAGTTCATGGTCCCAGACGTCCTCGCAGAAGAGAAGGTCAGCGGCACGCTTCTTCTTGCCACCGATGGCTTCTGGGCGGAATTGACGGAAAGCGAGCAGGAAGTCTTCCTTGGCGGCGGCCAGTCAGCTGCTCCAGAGAGAGATGATCGCAGCGTGCTACGATTATGGCTTTCTACCGCGGAGCCGACCGAAATCTTGCTGGACGATGGTGGATCGACCAATTTTTATGTGCGGACTGCAGCGCCCCAGAAATAACCCAGGAGCAGTAAGTCATGGAAGACGTGACATTTGCGGGGGACACGCTGCTCTTTGACGGCGGCAATACGCTTCGATAGATATCCGGCATCTTTGCCGCCCATCAATGCCCGAAGCTAGGTCTAGCGCCTTGATAGGAATCGAACCGCTACCCCGCCCAGAGCAAGGTCGAACAAAATCAAATCGTTATGGCAAAGACGCCCACAATTAAGCGCACTGGAGGGCCGTTTTCCGCCCCTCACATCATAGACGTGATCAGAACTGGCTGACATGAGCGGACACAATCCGCCAGCCTTCCGGTAGGCGTGCCCACGTCTGTGACTGGCGGCTCACGCGACCATCGGTGTTGCGCACCAATGCATTCGTAGTTGCGAAGTCGGGCCCGAGTGCGGCTATAGCAACTTTTTCCAATCTTCGCGAACCGCCGCTTCCTTTCCATTTTCCGGAACGGAAAGCGGCGATTTCTTCGAAGCCAAAGAGGTTTTCGGTCGGGCCGAAGCGGATGGTCGAGGCGGAATTCCAGAAGAAGCCGTTCAGGGCTTCCACATCGCCGCTGTCGAGCGCGCTGTTGTAATCGTCGAACGACTTTCGCACCTCGGCGATCACATCCGCATTGTTGACGTCTTTGATCATCGGATTTCCCTCAAGGTAGCGCCGGTGTCGTCGCGGGCGGATGACGGTGCTTTGTCTTCTGCTCGTAGGCATAGACGATCTCGATCAGCATCGGTTCGGTCCAGGGCCGGCCGACGATCTGCAGGCCGGAGGGCAGGTCCTCGTAGGTATAGCCCATCGGCACCGCCATGGCCGGCCAGTGCAGGCCGGAGGCGACCCAGGTATTGGCGCCGGCCGGCGTCAGGTTGCGGTCGCGTTGAGCTTCGGCGGATAGCTCGCCACCGGCAGGACGAAGGCGTCGACGCCCGCCGCCCGCATCGCCGCGTCATAGACTTCGCGCATCTTCTCCTCGTCAGCCTCGAGCTGGTGGACGATCGGGTCCTCGCGCGGCGGCGGGGCGGGAACGGTCGCCCTCAGGCTTACCTCGTGGACGGGATGGAATTTCTCGGTTTCCATCACCTCGGCGAGCGTTTTCGGGAATTCCGGTCCGGTGGTTACGAGATAGCGCTCGATCGCCGCCTTCACTTCGCTCAGCGGATGTGAGCGGGGCGGGAAATCCTTGAATTCCGGGACGATGAAGGGATCGACGATCTCGGCGCCGGCTGCCTTCAGGTCCGCGACCGCCTTGTCGAACAGGTCGACCACGTGCGGGTCGGAAGTATTCGGCGGAAAGGCCTGCCGCAGCACGCCGATGCGCTTGCCCTTCGCACCATCGGGCTTCAGGGATGCAGCATAGGTCTCGGGGACCTTGCCTTCCGCGCCGGCCGTCGCCGGATCGGCGGGATCGACGCCGGCGATCACGTCGAGCAGCGCTACAAGATCCTCGACAGTGCGGGCCATCGGCCCGGCGGTATCACGGCCGTCATAGAGGCCGACCATGCCGGCGCGGGAGACGAGCGCCCAGCTCGGCCGCAGCCCCACCAGCGCATTGTTGGAGGACGGGTTGCGGATCGAGCCGAACGTATCCGACCCGAGACCGGCGACGCCGAAGCTCGCCGCCACGCCGCTGCCGGTGCCGCCGGAGGAGCCGCCGGTCGCGTGCGCAGTATTATAAGGGTTGCGGGCGAAGGTCGGCAGGACGGAGTTGATATTGTCGAAACCACCCCTCGCCCATTCCGACATGGTCGTCTTGGCGAGGATAATCGCGCCGGCCTCACGCAGCTTTGCGACGGCGGTCGCGTCCTTCTGCGGCACCCAGCCGATCAGGGCGCCGGACCCGCCGGTCGTCTGCAGGCCAGCGACGTCGTAATTGTCCTTGATGAGGACAGGGATGCCATGCAGCGGGCCGGCGAACTTGCCGGTCTCGGCGAAGGTCCGGTCGAGCGCTTCCGCGTCAGCGATAGCCTCCGGATTGGTGACGACGATCGCCCAGAGCTGCGGGCCGCGTCGGTCATAGGCGGCGATCCGGTCGAGAAAGGCCTGGGTGACGGCTTTTGCCGTGGTCGTGCCGTCGCGATAGGCGGCCTGGATCTCGGCGATCGACTTTTCCTCGACGCGGAACATGGTGCGGTAATCCATCGCCCCTACTCGCTCTTCTCGATCGTGGTGAAATCCTGGTACCAGTTCTTGGCCTGCACAAAGCCCTTGAGCTTCGGCGACAGGGCGCGCGGGCTGGAATCGTGGACAACGAGCAATGCGGCCGCGTCGTCGGTCAGCACCTCGTTGACCCGGGCCATCGCCTCGTCCTGCTTTTCCGGATCGAACTCGGCGCGGGCGGCGGCGAGCACCTTGTCGAATTCCGGATTGTTGTAGAAACCCCAGTTGCCGCCGGCCGGTGGCGCCAGGGACGAGGTGTAGCTGACAATGCCCGATGCCGGATCCTGCATGGTCATGGCGACGTTGATGCCGTCCGCCTTCACCTCCTTGGCGCCCTGGCGCAGCATGGTGATCATGGCGGTGAAGTCGCGCACGTCATAGGTGACGTTGATCCCGACAGCGCGCAGGTTTTCCTGGATCAGCTCGTTCATGGAGAGCGGCACCATTTGGCCGCCGCCGGAGGACGAGATGACAAGCTTGAGCTGGACCGGGTTGTCGGGGCCGTAACTATGTGTGGAAATCTAATGTCCGGAAGTCGCTGTGACTCTGTGGCGGTTCTCCGCCTTAAAGGGCTCAGAACCGTCGACTCCGTTGCTTCTACCGCTTTGAATGACTTTGACTGCGCTGCAGATAGATTCATCCACACATTTGCCGAACGGCGTATATGTGTGACGCTCAGCCATATCGCCGAAACAAGAAAATAAAACGCTCCGACGTCCGCATAACCGGCAACCGTGGAGATCGAAGGCTCCTGCGGCATTTGCGCCTGAACATGAAGAGCGCGCCGGCCACTGCGGATTGGCCACCGCTCAGAACCATCGCCCACTCACCACCGGTCGTTTTCCAACGCCGTACAGCAGTGCCAAGCTGCAGCAAGCCTGAGAAAATTGCCCAGAGGCCGAAGGCGCCGAAGACCCAGTTCATGCTCATGGTCAGGGCAGCGATCACGGCAATCGTCATAACCGAGCTCGCTGTGACGTTTATCAACTGGCTCCGGTTGACCGCGAAGCCCCGCTCCTGACCTCATCAACAACGTTCGCGGCAGCATCCCAAGCCGGATAGATGATCAGCAATGCGGCAGCCACCGCAAACGAGTTCTTTCCGGCGGTCAATGCAGCCGTGACCCACAGCACCGAGAACGCCGCTCGGATAAAGTAATACTGCTTGAGCCATTGTTCATTGCCGCTCGCGGCATGGGAGGTCTGACTGCTCGACATTATTTTCCACTTTCTTGATTGATGAAACTGTTCTCGCGAGCTCTGTCAGAAGAAGCCGACAGAGTAGAAGCGATCTCACACTGGTATTGGGGTCACTATGGCGCAGTGCTTGCGGACTGTTCTGGATTCGATCAACAACGCCCGCCAGGTGTTCACACCAGATCGCTTGCGAAGCCTTTCGGCTCCGGCTGGATCTACTGCTCAGCTCGCCAGAACCGCTCCTCGACGACAGCTGGCTGCTCTCCAGGAACCGTGGCGAGGTTCTACTGTAACGTCATCTCATTCTGCCTCGATAGCTGCCAGGCCAATGCTGATAGTCGCCAACCTCCATCGCCTCCCTGGCGACACGCCCAATTGTCAACGGCGGAGAAAAAAGGCCATGGGGCGGAGCAAAAGTCGGCCACTGTGGCGCCCGCCTGAGACGGCCGGGAGGGCGTAGCCCGAGCGGGGTCTCAGGCGGCGCGGCGATTTTTTGAGGAACGTTTCAGCCGGCCTTTCGGGCGCGGCTTTGGGCGAGACGATAGCTTAAATTCTTCCGCTACGATCAGTCGCTCGCTGAGCGCCCGCCGTTGCCGAATCGATCGACTATGATTCAATCCAACTGCGGAGGGTCATTCGGCGAACACCTCATCCCGACCTTTTCGGATATGCGGAACAACGGCGACAGCAAGGAGCACCAGCGACACAAAAAGGAGGCCGGCGCTGATCGGCTCGGTCAGGAATGCCGAGAACGAGCCCCGCGAGAGGATCAGCGCTCGCCGAAGGTTCTCCTCCATCAGTTTGCCCAGCACGAAGCCGAGAAGCATAGGCGCCGGCTCGAAGCCGAATTTGATAAGCAGGAAGCCCACGAAACCGAAGAGACCGATCAGTAGGACGTCAGTGGGTTGCGCATTGATCGAATAAATGCCGATGCAGCAGAAAACCAAAATGGCCGGAAACAACAGTCGGTAAGGAACCTTCAGAAGCCGGACCCAGAGGCCAACCAGCGGCAGGTTGATGACCAGCAGCATCAGATTGCCGATCCACATCGAGGCGATCATGCCCCAGAACAGCGCCGGATTGCTGGTCATCACCTGCGGGCCAGGAATGATGCCGTGGATCGTCATCGCTCCGACCATCAGAGCCATGACGGCGTTGGCGGGAATACCGAGCGTCAGCAGTGGGATGAACGAGGTCTGTGCGCCGGCATTGTTGGCCGATTCAGGACCTGCCACACCTTCGATTGCGCCTTTACCGAACCGACTGGGGTCTTTGGCAATTTTTTTCTCGACCGCATAGGAGGCGAATGGCGCAAGAATAGCACCGTTGCCGGGCAGGATGCCGAAAGCGGATCCGAGAAGCGTGCCGCGCACCACCGGGGCGATGGACTGGCGTAGTTCGTGCCGGTTCGGCAGAAGCCGGCCTATCGCACTGCGCACCACGTCACGACCTTCCGGTTGACCGAGATTGCGCAGGATTTCCGATACGCCGAAGACACCCATGGCCAGGATGGCGAAATCGATGCCGTCCCAGAGGAACGGTTGCCCGAAAGTCATGCGCTGGTCACCGGTTTCAAGATCCGTGCCGACGGTGGAGAGCAGCAGACCGAGCAGGATCATCGCTACGGCCTTGAGGATCGAGCCGCCGGCCAGGACGACGGCAAAGACTAGGCCCATCACCATGAGCGCGAAATATTCAGTCGGCCCGAACAGCAGGGCGACACGCGTCAGTGGTGCCCCCATAGCGGCGATGACGATCGTCGCTACCGTGCCGGCAAAAAATGAACCAAGTGCCGCGATGCCCAATGCCGCGCCGGCTCGACCTCGGCGAGCCATGGCATGCCCATCGAGCGCGGTTACGACAGACGTCGCTTCGCCAGGAATGTTGACGAGGATTGCAGTCGTTGATCCACCGTACTGCGCGCCATAATAGATGCCGGCGAGCATGATGAGCGCGCCGGTGGGATCGAGACTGAAGGTGATCGGCAGAAGCATGGCGATTGTCGCGACCGGACCGACACCCGGCAAGACGCCGATCAACGTACCGACGAGACAGCCGAGAAAGGCAAGTGTGAGATTCTGGAGGCCAAGGGCGACCGAAAAACCGAGCGAGAGATTGGAAATGAGCGTGTCCATCAGTCCTGCTTCTCTTGATGTATAGTGCCGGATTTCGCGCGGTCCGTGGCAAAGATTAGGGTCGCGACAGCAAGCATCGCCACCGAAGCGACACGTAGGACTGCCTTCTGCGACCATCCTTCGGGGAAGGAATCGATCAGGGATGCCGGAAAGATCGGGATGGGCAGATTGAGAAGATCGCCGAACATCAACATGCAGAACGGCGTGAGGCCGAGAGCAAGCGCAAGGAGTTCCCGCAGACGTGCCGCGGGCGTTGCAAAGCCGGCAATGACGATCGCGATAGGCGCCGAGATGATCAATCCAAGACCGGGAATGGTGACCGGACCGACGGCAAACGGGCGGATCGTCAAAGCGAAGAACGCTATCGCGAGGAGTACGAGAACGGGGCCGTAAAGCTCCGTTCTCTCAATTGCAGAACCGGGACGCAGGAAGGCCGAGACTGAAAGAGCCAGACCCATGAGACCGAGCCCAACCGCGAGCGCACGCGGCATAAGGGCCGATCCCATCTCTGAAAGCGAGCCTGCGTTCAGGTCCCGGAGCAGCCACAGCGCCAATGCGGCAAGAGCCATCAGGGCCAGGCCGCCGGCAAGGTTTTGTGGCGCGCGGACGGTGCCCGCTCCCCTTCCCGTCCGGTTTCTCGTCTCGATCTCGTTCATCGCCTCGCTCCCTCCGTCGTCCAGTCGCTCAGGCCTCAGTTCGGCTCGATGCCGAGTTCCTTGAGGACCTGACCGGTATAGGCGTATTGCGCAGCGAGGAACGCCTTGGCGCCCGCCGACGTAACATTCTCACCCTTCTCCATCTCGAAGCCGAGGGTCGGCGCGCGCTCGAGTACATCCGGCTCGGCAATCGCCTTGGCGACCGCCTTGCTCATCGTCTCCACGATGGCGGCGGGCGTACCGGCCGGCGCCATGATCATGAACCAGCCCTGCAGCTCGACACTCTTCAGAGTCTCGGAAATCGCCGGGACATCGGGAAGCGATGCAATGCGCTGATTTCCCGCTACAGCGATCGGTCGCAGCGATCCATCCTTGATGAAAGGTTCGACCACGGAGGCGGACTGGATGGTCACCGCTGTACGGCCGCTAATGCTGTCCTGCACGGCGTTGGAGATCGTATTGTAGGGCACAAGTACCATTTTCGTGCCGGCGTCCTTGTTGATCGCCTGCGCGATCAGGCCGGAAATGTTGCGCGGTCCGTCAACGGCAACACTCAGCGAACCTGGCGCCTGCTTCTCAAGGGCAATCAACTCTGCAAGGTTGTTTGCCTTCACCTTCGGGTTGACCAGAAGCACATGGTGGCTCTTGGCAACCATCGCGATCGGCACGAAATCCTTGATCGGATTGTAGGACAGCGACTTGATCGTATAGGGGTTCGTCACGAGCGCGGCAGAGGTAGCAAATACGAACGTATAACCGTCGTTGGTCGCGCGTGCGACCGATTGCATGCCGACGACGTTGGCAGCACCCGCCCGGTTTTCGACGATGAATTGCTGACCGAGGGCGCGTGACAGCTTGTCGGTGATGATGCGGCACAACACATCCGGGCTGTTGCCGGCGGCCTGCGGCACGACCACCGTAACCGGTCGCTGCGGCCAGTCTGCGGCCTGAGCGGGGCCGCAGGCCAGAGCCAAGCCTGCGCCGACGCCTGCCATGAAAGTGCGTCTTGAAAACTTCGACATATCGTCCTCCCGTTGAAGTCAAATCTTCCAGTCGTTCACGAGGGGCCGGCACCTCTCCCGGCCAACCCCCAGCGAACGAGTCTTGTCAGTGCGCTTCGTCCGTAATCGGATTGCGCAGGATGCCCAGGCGATCGATCTCGACTTCGACAACGTCGCCCGGCTTCATCCAGAGTGGCGGAGTGCGCTTGGCACCGACACCGCCCGGCGTGCCGCTGACGATGACGTCACCGGCTTCCAGGCGCGTGAAGCTTGAGCAATATTCGATCTGGCGGGCGATATCGAAGATCATCTGGGCGAAGGTCGCGTCCTGCACCACGTCCCCGTTCAGGCGGGTCTGCAGGCGCAGGTCGGCCAAGGGGCCGAGTTCGTCCGGCGTCATCATCCACGGACCGAACGCGCCGGTGTCCGGGAAATTCTTGCCCGGCGTGAACTGGTGCGTGTGGTACTGGAAGTCTCGAACGCTGCCGTCGTTGTAGCAGGCATAACCCGCAACGTGGCTCATAGCCTCGCCGCGCGAAATGTAGCGGCCAGACTTGCCGATGATGACGGCGAGTTCGCCCTCGAAATCGAGATGGGTGGAGACCTTCGGACGGATGATCGGCGCAAGGTGGCCGGTCTGGCTGTTGGCGTAGCGCGAAAAGATGGTCGGATTTTCGACTTCGCTGCGGCCGGTTTCCTTGCGGTGCATCTCGTAGTTCAGGCCGACGCAGAGGATCTTGTCGGGATTGGGTACAACCGGCAGCCACTCCACATCGGAGATCAACGTCGTAGCGGCCGAAGCGGCCGCCTCCGCCACACCTGCGAAATTCGCAGCAATTGCGGCCTTGAGGTCGGAATAGCGGCTGGCCAGCACGGCGCCCGCGTCCTGGAAAGTATCACCTTCGACAACGCCCCAGGTGGTGCGGCCAGCGATCTTGACGGTGGAAAGTCTCATTGTCTTACTCCTGAAAGGGTGTCTCTGTCGAAAGGCGCGTCAGGCAAGGCGGGCGCGCAGGTCGGCAATCTGCTGGCGAAGCGTCTCGACATTCTGTGCGGCGCCGAAAACGTAATGGTCAGGACGGACGAGAGCGGCGATGACGCCATAACTGTCGAACCAGGCGGAAAGTACACCGTCCTTCTCGCGAAGCGCGGTGGGATCGGCAGCCTCATCGCCCTGAGGCACAATGGCTCTGACCACGATTCCGTCGATCGCTTCGGCCAGTGCCTCTCCCTCCCCTGCCCCGATCCGGCGACCGTCGAGAACCAGCCGCCATTCCGGTCCGGTGAATTTGTCCAACAGGCGCGGAGAAGCGCCTTCAACGATCGCCGGCTGCGGGAAGAGCAGCCCTCGTGCCGGGGTGCCCTCGGTAGCAATCAGCCCATCCTCGATGGGCGGAACGATTTCCTGCCGGGTAATGGTGAGCGGCTTGCCGCCGCCATCGGCGAGAATTTTGGCATCGCGTGCGGCAGCGGCTTCCGGATCGCGTTCACAGATCATCTGACCGATCGCCTTGATCTTGCCGGTCAGTGTCTGCACATGCCGCTTGCGTTCAACCGTATAGGTATCGAGCAGCGCTTCTGAGGACTGCCCCTTCAGGATACGGTCAAGCCTCCAGACGAGGTTAGAGACGTCGCGCAGCCCCTGGCACATGCCCTGGCCGATGAAGGGTGGCTGCTGGTGTGCCGCGTCGCCGGCGATCAGCACGCGGCCGCGGCGCCAATCGTCAGCCACCAGTGCATGGAAACGGTAGGCGGCTGCGCGCCAGAGGTCGCCCTCTTCAGGTGTCAGCCAGGGCGACAGCAACTGCCAGACATTTTCCGGCTTTTCCATTTCGCGCGGATTTTCGCCCGGCAGGAGCATGATCTCCCAGCGGCGATGGTTCTTTGGTCCCATGATGTAGCTTGTTGGCCGAGCCGGATCGCAGAACTGCGCCGATGTCTGCGGCAGCTTGCCCAGAGCGTCCTCATGAACCTGTACATCGACCACCAGCCACGGTTCGTCAAAGACCAGGTCCTCGAACTTTATCCCGGACTGTTCACGCACCTGGCTCCAGGCACCATCGCAGCCGATCACGTATTTCGCGGCGACTCTCCGGGCCTCTCCGGGAGCGTCCTTCAGTGTCGCGACGATCTCTTGCGCTTGCGGATCGAGATCTGTCATTTCCGTCCCAAGCTCGACCGTCACGCAATCGAAGCTTTCGGCATGCTGCCTCATGACAGCCTCGACCGGCGGCTGGGTGAACACCATGCTCGGCGTGTAGCCTAGCGGATAGGGCTCCGGCACCATGTCGATGCGGCGGATAAGCTGCCCCTGTGCACCGAAGTGCTGGGATGCGGTAAACGGCGCGATATAAGGCAGGACCTGGTCGGCAATACCCATGTTATCAAAGTGCCGCAGGATCTCGTGATCGATCGCGATAGCGCGTGGCTTGTCGTAGATTCCGGTCAGGCGATCCACGACAAGTGTAGAATGTCCGCGTGCGCCGAGCATGCCGGCGGCGACTGCGCCGGCCGGGCCGAAGCCCACCACCAGCACGTCATAACGTTTCGAAATATCGGTCTCGTTCGTCACGGGTAAGCCTCTGCAAACTGGAACGGCGGTGTCAGGCGCCGGAAAATCCGATGGAAATCTGCGCCTTCTTGCAGGCGTCACTTTTTGGAGGCGCAATGCCCCAATGGTCTGTGCGACCCGGCGGCCATACCCACTCTTCCGGCCCGCGGACGCGATAGCCATCATCGACCTGAAGCACCTCGGCGGTGTATTCGATCACCACGCCCTGCGGATCGATGAAATAAGCGAAAACATTGTCGCCCGGTCCGTGCCGTCCCACACCCCAGCCGATCGGATACCCCTGGTCCACGACCAGTCCGGAACCGCGCATGACGGATTCTAGGTCGGGCATCAGGAAAGCAACGTGGTTCAGCCCGTTGGCCGCCGCTTCAGCCAGCACCACCGCGTGATGGTCGTCGTTGCAGCACAGGAAGGCCATGAGCTTGGAGCGGTCCGTCAGGCGGAAGCCAAGAACATCCTGGTAGAAGCTCGAAAGTGCCTCGATCTCGGCGCTGTTGATGTTGACATGGGCGAGGCGGTGCGGTCGGTTGGCGACGATCGCGCCTTGCCTGCGGCGGTCGCCATTTACGAATTCCAGCACGGAACCCTGCGGCTCCCGGATAACGAAGCGTTCGCCGCCGGACGGCGCGTCGGCCGGCCCCAGCTCGCGCAGCACGGCGCTGCCCGTTGCGACTGCCTTCGTGAAAAGCGAATTCAGGTCTTCGGCGGAGCGGACGCGAAAGGTAACCTTGCGCAGTTCGGAACGGTGGCTTTGCTTCAGTTCCAGCACATGAAAATCATCGCCGGTCGCCGCCAGGAAAACCTTGTCCCCCGCTTCTGCGACGACTTCCAACCCCCAGACCCGGATGTAGAAATCAACGGAGGCCGCGAGGTCGGGCGTACCCAGTTCAACGCTCCGCAGGGCGGAAACGGGAAAGTCGGTCATCTGATCAAACCTCATCCAGTGCGAGGAAAGCCCGCGCATTCGCAAAAGTCAGGCGTTGGCGCAGACCGGTATCGGCAAAAGCCTCGTCGATACGCGCGACGGGTTCTTTTTCGCGGAAATTGAAAGGATAGTCGGTGCCAAGCAGCACCCGCTCTTCACCGAAGACGGAGACCAGGCGCCGCAACGTATCGGCATCGAAAACCAGCGAGTCGACATACAGGCGCCGCGCCAGCGCCGAAGGCGCCTCCGGCATGATATCCTTGACTGCCGGAAATGCGGAATAACCCTGTTCCAGCCGCGGCAGCAGCGAGGCAAATGTGCCGCCGCCATGACTGAATGCGATCCGGAGTTTGGGAAATTTCTGCAACAGCCCGCCGGTAATCACGGAAGCCGCCGCCAGGCCGACATCGGTCGGATAACCAAGCACCTGCTGAAGCGGCGCCGGACCGACGAGCCGATCCACGCCAGCCGGCCGTACGGCGTGGACGAATACCGCGGCGCCGAGCTTTTCGACTTCCGCAAAGAACGGGTGGAGCCGCGCATCGCCGATCGCTGCACCGTTGATATTGCTGCCGATCTCGATGCCGCGGAAACCGAGTTCACCCGCAATGCGATGCAGCTCGGTTATGGCGAGATCGATATCCTGCATAGGCAGACCACCCAACCCGACGAAACGCCCTTGACCTTCCGCAACAAGCGCAGCAATCGCGTCGTTGACGTGACGCACGAGATCGTTGGCCGCTCCTGCCTCGAACCAGTAGCCGAAAAGCTCGGGCATCGGCGAAACGGCCTGAAGCTCTATGCCGGCGCGGTCCATTTCCTCGAGCCGCCGCTCGGCGACCCAGCAGGCATCGCTCACCTGGCGATAGGGCTTTTCATCGATGACGACAGTCGCATGGCAATCACCTGTGGCAACCATGGACGGCCAACCGCGTAACGCAGAGCCACCAGGCGGCAACGGAAAACGGGCCGGAACAACGTGACAATGGACGTCAATGCCGCCACAGCCACAACCGCTCCTGAAGCCTTTTGCCTTCTCCTCGCCCACGCGTCTCCTCCTGTGTTGACCTTTCGAATAATATACAAAATGCGACGCGTAAAGTCAGAATTTATAAATTTTGAGATTTGGATGTGTTCGTGTATATAAAAATCGATTTGAACTGTGGAAGCCACATGAACGTCGATGCGCCGAACAAGGGGCTGGAAAGCCCCGCCACGCTTGCCACGGGCATCTACGAGCGGCTGAAGTCCGATATCCTCTCGGCGCGGCTCGAACCTGGCCGCAAGCTGCAACTGCGTTTTCTGATGGAACAATACGACGCGGGTCAGACGCCTTTGCGCGAAGCGTTAAATCGCCTCACCACCGAGGATCTGGTGATCGGCAAGGAGCAGCGCGGCTTTTTCGTGAAACCGATCAGTCTCGAGGAACTGGGGGAGTTGACGAAAACCCGCTGCTGGGTGGAAGGCCTGGCACTGCGAGAATCGATCGCCAATGCCGACCCGGCTTGGGAGGAGGCTCTTATCGTGTCCCATCACCGGCTGGATCGGGCACCGCGCTCGCTCAATCCGGAGTGGTTCGAAAGCAACCCGGAATGGGAGCGCCTGCACAAGGCTTTTCACGCCATTCTCATCAGCGGCTGCCAGTCGCGCCCGCTGATCAGTTTCTGCGACCAGCTTGCGGACCGACTTGGCCGCTATCGCGCGCTTTCCAGCCGGAAAGCATTCAGAGTGCGCAAGGTTAGCCAGGAACACGCGGATATTATGAAGGCAGTTCTCGATCGTGACTGCGAGGAGGCCATGCGCCTCCTGCAGCGGCATTATGAACAGACAGCCGAATTCATCCGAGCAGATCTGGAAGCGACCGAAGCCGGCGACATACTGCCGCCGGCCTGATGTCCACACGATCGGAAAGTTACTTGCCTGCGTTCTCGCATGCTCTTGAAGGACCGCTAAAAGGCGACCCGGATCAGATCGGATAATGTCCCGGCAGGGTCTCGACTGTGATCCAGCGCAGTTCCGTGAATTCAGCAATGCCGGCCTGGCCGCCGAAACGGCCGTAGCCTGAACCCTTCACGCCGCCGAACGGCATCTGCGCCTCGTCGTGGACGGTCGGGCCGTTGACGTGGCAGATCCCCGACTTGATGCGGCGGGCAACCCGCAGGCCGCGGGCGGCATCGCCGGTGAAGACCGAAGCCGACAGGCCGTATTCGCTGTCATTGGCGAGTTCGATGGCGTGATTTTCGTCACGCGCCCGCAGGATGGCGACGACCGGGCCGAAACTTTCCTCGCCATAAAGGCGCATGTCCTTCGTCACACCATCGATCACCGTCGCCGACATCAGCACACCCTCCGCGGACCCGCCGGCCGCAAGCCTGGCGCCCTTGGAGACGGCGTCCTCGATCAGCGACCTGACCTTGTTGATGGTTTCCGTGCCGATCACTGCGCCGAGAGGCGCCTTGCCTTCCGCCGGATTGCCTGCGACGAGCGTTGCGGCCTTGGCCCGGAACTTCTCCACGAATGCATCCGCGATCGCATCGACGACGATGATGCGTTCCGTCGACATGCAGATCTGGCCCTGGTTGAAGAACGCGCCGAAAGCGGCCGCTGCAACGGCTTCATCGAGATTGGCATCGTCGAGCACCAGAAAGGGCGCCTTGCCGCCAAGCTCCAGCAGGACAGGCTTCAGGTGACCAGCCGCGCGCAACGCGATCATCTTCCCGACCCCGGTGGATCCGGTGAAGTTGATGCGCCCGACGGCGGGGTGATCGATGAGCGCATTCACCACCTCGGCTGCATCTTCCGGAGCGTTGGTGACGACATTGACGACGCCTTCCGGGAAGCCGGCCGAGTGAAAGCACTCGACGATCAAGCTGTGCACCGCCGGGCATTTTTCGGAAGCCTTGAGTACGACCGTATTGCCGCAGGCCAGTGCCGTCGCGATGGCGCGAACGCCGAGGATCACGGGCGCATTCCACGGCGCGATGCCGAGGCAGACGCCGACGGCCTCCCGCACCGACATGGCATGGCATCCCGGCTTGTCGGAGGGAATGACTTCGCCCTTGATCTGTGTCGTCAGCGACGCCGCTTCGGCGATCATGCCGGCGGCAAGCATGACGTTGAAGCCGGCCCAGCTTGCGGTCGCGCCCGTCTCGGCCTGCATCAGCGCAACGAACTCGTCCTTCTTCGCGGCCAGCTCATTGGAGGCCTTCAGCAGGAGTTGCCGCCGTGCATTGGGGCCGGTCTCCGACCAGGCCGGGAAAGCCGCGGCGGCCCTGTCTGCGGCGGCGCAGGCTTCGAGGGCGGTCGCCGCCTTGGCCGTGCTGGCGATCTCGCCGGTCAGCGGATTGAGGCGCACGAACTCGCCCGTCCTGCCGGAAGTGGATACGTTCTGCTGCATGGCAGCCTCCGTTTTTTCAGTTGAGTTGAAGTCCTGTCAGGCCGGAAGCTTGGGAGCCGCCCGAAAACCGGCTTTTTCGATGCCGGCGATCGCGCACAGTTCGTCGTTGTCTCCGATATCGCCCGAGATGCCAACCGCGCCGATGACCGTGCCTGCATTGTCGAGAATGAGGACGCCACCCGGAGAAGGCACCATGCGACCCGCACTGACGGAGGCCAGCACCGTGATGAACGCCGGGTTCTTGGCGGCGCGTTCCGTAAGCTCCCGTGTGCCAAAACCCATGCCAAGCGATCCCCATGCCTTGCCATAGGCGATGTCGAACCGGACTATCCCAGCGCCATCCTCACGCTTGTAGGCGACAAGATGCCCACCGGCATCCAGGACAGCCACCGCAAGCGGGGCAAGCGAGCGGGCTCGCGCTTCGGCGATTGCGGTATCAATGATGGTTGACGCGTCGGTGAGCTTGAACATGTCTAAATCCAGTAAGTTGAGAGGAGAGGAAACTACCGGCTGACGGCCTGCCAGCGCAGAAGACGTCTTTCGGCAAAGGAAAGCAGACGGCTGCCGACAAGCCCGATCGCGCCGAGGATGACAATGCCCGCGAAAAGATCGGGCGATCGGAAGCTGCGGCTCGCCGCCAGAATGCTCTGCCCCAGCCCCTGGCGGCTTGCCAGCATTTCGCCGACGACCGCGAGAATGAGCGAAATGGTGAGGCCAAGCCTCAGGCTGGCGAGAATCATCGGCATGGCACTCGGCAGGGCGAGCTTCCAGATAACCTGGGCGCGGCTGAGACCAAGGACGGCACTGACTTCATAGAGACGGGGCTCCATGGCCGCAAAACCGTGGATCGTGGCAAGCAGCATCGGCCAGAGCGCCCCGAAGGCAATCACGACCAGAACCATGTTGTCCGAGAAACCCAGAAAGGCGATGGCGATCGGAATCATGGCCGAAGCCGGCAACGGCCGGAGCAGCTCGAGCGTCGGCGCGATGAACACCCGCGCCCGCCGGGACACGCCAATCAAGGCACCCAGAAATACCCCCACGAAGGAGGCGAGCAACCAGCCCAGCAGCATCCGCTGGACCGTCTCCAGCGTCTGCGAAAGCATCACGCCGCCGGAAAGGCCCTTCACCAGAGCGGCATAGGTCCGTTCCGGGCCGGGAAAGAAGATCGGCGATACGAGCTTCGCATCGGTAACGAGCTTCCACGCCAGGATGAAAAGCGCCAGCGCGCCGCAACCGAGGAACAGCTTGCGCAGGGAAAAATGCTTCATCGTCCCTCTCCTTTCACAAAGGCCGGGAAGAAGGCGCGCTGCGCCACGTTGAGCAGCAGGCTGATCAGCCAACCGATGGCGCCGATCCAGATCAGATAGGCGAACATTTCCGCCGGACGCAGCGCCTGCTGCGCCATCATGATCCCGTAGCCGAGGCCCAGCGGGTTGGCGGTGATCTCCACCGTCACCGCCACGACCAGCGCATAACCGGCGGCAAGCTTGAGCGACATGAAGAGCTGCGGCAGTATCGCCGGTAGCACGATCTTCGTCAGCCGGGCCAGGAAGCCGAGTTGCAACACGCTCGACACTTCCATCAGACGCGGCTCCACTTCCTTGACTGCAGCACGTGCCAGCACGACGGATGGCCATAACAGGCCAAGTCCGATGATGACGATCTCCATTTCCGCGCCGAAACCCAGCAGCATCATGACGACCGGAATAAGCGCGACGACCGGGACTGGCCGCAGCAGCTCGATGGTGAGATCGAGCGCATCATTGGCAAGGCGGGAAAGACCGAGCACGATACCGAGCAGCGACCCCGCTCCGACACCCAGGATACAGCCGGCTGCGGCGGCTTTCAGTGTGTCCAGCGTCGCCTTCGGAAGAGATCCGTCGGCCATCACGGAACCGAACGCCTGCGCGATATCGAACGGGCTGGCGAGCGTATCGCTTTCCAGTTGGGTAACGGTTGCCGCGACCTGCGCCACAACGATCAGGGCAACGGGCAGCAATGCCGCGCGCCAGCCGTTTTTGAGGAGGCTCGCCGCCCTCATTGATGGTCGTCCTTGATGAGCTCGTAAAGCTCGCGGCGCAGACGCAGGAATTCGGGATCCTCGCGGGTCAGCAACTGGTCGCGCGGCCGGGCGAGCCGAACGTCGACGATACGCCCAACACGGCCCGGATTGGGCTGAAGGCAGATGATACGATCGCCGAGATAGATCGCCTCTTCAAGGTCATGGGTGACGAAGACCATGGTGGCGCCCGTTGTCGCCACCAGCCCGAGCACCTCGTCCTGAAGCGCCTGCCGCGTCATCGCGTCCAGCGCACCGAAGGGCTCGTCCATCAGAAGCACCTTCGGTTCCTGCGCAAGACACCGGGCGATCTGCAGGCGCTGCTGCATGCCGCCGGACATCTCGGCCGGATATTTGTCGGCGTGCCGGCCAAGGCCGATCTTCTCCAGCAATTCTCGAATGATTGCCGGACGCTCGGCACCCGGACATCCGCGTGCCTCGAGCGCCAGCGAGACGTTACCGGCTGCGGTCCGCCAGGGCAGGAGCGCCTTTCCGTAATCCTGAAAGACGATCGCGACGGAGCGGTTCGGTCCACCGAGAACCGACCCGTCGAGCTCGACGCTGCCGGAAGTCGGCCGGGCCAGGCCGGCCAGCATCCGCAGCAAAGTCGTCTTGCCGCACCCAGAGGGTCCGATGACGGAAATGGTTTCACCCGGCGCGATATCGAGGCTGATACCGCCGATGATCTGCAGCGAACCGTAGGAAAGCGTGACGTCGCGGATACGGATTCGCGCTTCGCCGGATGTCGGAGTGGAGTTGCCCACGCCATGCCGCCGGGGGGTGGAAAGCTGCGTCACAACCACGTCATGCTCCTTTCACGAGAGCCGCATGCGGCCCGCCGCCCACACCCTTCTGAAAGCCGTAAGCATTCATTTTCGCGAAATAGGGCATGCTGGGATGGGCCTCGAAACGGACGTGGCAGTCTATAACCGCCGGCAGGCCAGACGCGATAGCGCGTTCGAGCGCAGGGCCGATCTCATCCACAGTGGTGACGCGCTCGCCGTGGCAGCCGAAGCCGCGGGCGACGTCGGCATAGTTCACGCCGTCGAGATCCGTACCAAAGGAGAAATCGTAGGTCTTCCGCTGGCCCATCTTGATGACGCCCCAGGAGGCGTTGTTGTGGATGATGTTGATGATCGGCAAACCGTAGCGGCGGGCGGTATCCAGCTCGGAAAGCGTGAAGCCGAAGGCACCGTCGCCGCAGATATTGAAGACCGGGCGGTCTGGATGGAGCAGCTTCAGCGCCACCGCGAAGGGTGTGCCGAATCCGAGCTGGCACATGCCGGGTTCGTGGAACCGGGTGCGCTCGACGGTCGCCGGGGTCAGGTCATTGCTCCAGAAGGATGTATGGCCCCCGTCATAGGCGATAAGGGCATCCGAAGGCAGCAGCTTGCCGAGGGCGGTGCCAAGTTTGGCCGGATGCATGACCGGACCTTCATCCTCGTTCATCCGTTCGAGCTTGCCACGATAGGCAGCATAGATTTCACGCAGGCGGGCAAGCCATTTCGACCTGTCCGGCATGGCGTGACCCTTGAGGGCTGCCAGAAGATCGGGCAGCGCACTTGCCGCATCGGCCCAGATGCCGAGCGTGTGAGGCGCGTTCGCACCAAGGCTCATCGGGTCGATGTTGATGTTGATGAACTCCGCGCCGCCCTTCACGAGCGCACCGCTTTCGTTCCAAAGCCAGGAAGAGAGCCGGCAACCGACAGCCAGGATGACATCCGCCTCGGCCAGTGCCGCAGGGATGGCATCGCCGCCGATGATTCCGCCATGCCCGATGAAGAAGGGAGAATCCGACGGTACCGTGCCGATGCCCATCTGGGTGGCGAGAGCCGGAGCACCCATCTCTTCGAGGAGATCGCGGAACAGGCTGCCGCCATTAGCGGAAACGACGCCGCCACCGGCGATCAGGACAGGTCGCTTGGCTTCGGAAAGCAGTTGGGCCGCGCGGGCGATCTGGACGGCAGACGCTCTCGGACCTTCGACGGCGCGATAGGCCTCCGGTGGAAGCGAAAGTTCGGCCTCGTCGAACTCGAACTTGGTGGTGAAAATCTCCTGTGGAACGTCGAGATGAACGGGTCCGCGCCGCCCGGTCAGCGCCTGCCGGAAGGCGTCTCGCACGAGATCCGGAAGGCGGCGCCCGTCATGCACGACCGCGCTCCACTTGGTGAGCGGCTTCAGCAGCGCGTGGGTGTCGAGATCCATGAACATGCCGCGGTTGGGATAGGATGCGCCGAGATGGTTGTTGGAGGTGACCAGCAGCAGGGGCAGGTTGTTGTTGAACGCCGTGCCGAGCCCGCCGACCAGATTGGAAGACCCCGGCCCCATTTCTCCGAGCGCCACGCAGATCCGGCCGCTTGCGGCTGCAACCCCAGCGCCCATCAGAGGGCCGGAGGCCTCGTGCCGCACGCCGAGATAACGGATGGACGGCTCGCGGGAGACTGCGTGCAGGAGGGGGTTCAACTTGCCGCCGGCGATGCCGAAGACGAAGGGAACAGCCTCGGGGACGAGCAAACGGGTCAGCGCTTCCGCGCCGGTCAACTGGACCATGATATCACCTGTCATCTGTAGGAATGGCCGGGGCGGCGAATTGCACGCCCCGGCCTTGTCGGCTCAGGGCGCGATCAGACCGGCCGTGTCGATCTTGCCGGTCAGCATGCCGCCTTCGCGCATCGCCTTTTCGAAGTAATCAAGCGCGGCCTTGGTCGGCACGGGCCTGCATTCCGGCAGCTCGATCTTGTTGAGGACTTCGAGCGGCAGGCGGGTATATTTGGAAACGATCTCGCGGGTTTTGCCCTGGTTGGCGGCCACGAAGTCGGCAGCCTGTGCGAATGCGACTCGGAAAGACTTGATGATCGCCGCATTGTCCTTCGCCCAATCGCGGGTCGCGACAAAGGTCGTGTAAGGTAGGTTTTCCGGAAGTTCGGACATGTAGTTGAACGCGACCTTGCCGTTCGACTGAGCGACGGCGCGACCGATCGAAGGTTCGCCTGCAATGATCGCATCGATCGTGCCGCCCTTGAGAACGTCGGCGGTGTTCGGGATCGGCACTTCGATGAAGGTAACGCTCTTTTCTGAAACGTTCTTCTGCTTGAGCCACTGGCGGAAGAGAATGTCGAGGGTGCCGCCGATGCTCGGCGTGCCGACCTTCTTGCCGACAAGGTCTTCCGGCTTGGAGATTTCGACGCCGCCGCGCACCGCCAAGCCGGCATTCTTGGCCGTGCGGGGGGCCGTCACGCCGCAATTGGCCACGACGACGAGGTCGATGCCGCTGTCAACAGCCTGCAACAGAACGGTGGGCGAAACGGCGACGATCTGGTGCGAGCCGGCCACAAGCGCCGCCACCAGCGTCTGGTTGGAGCCGGTCGGCAGAAATTCGACGTTCAGACCGTTCTTGTCGAACATGCCCTCGTCTTTCGCCACGAAGGCGGCTTCCACCTCGGCGATCGGCGGCGTGCCGACGGCGATTTTGGTCTGGGCCAAGGACGGGGCCGCGCCAGCCATGACGACGCTGGCGATGAGAATTGCGCGTTTGAGCATAACTACCTCCTCGAATATGGGGCTCCTCAACCCATCGCGACTATTCCAACTGCGCGGCTCTTCATCAATAGACAGGATGACAGTTCAGATATAATCTGAAATGCATATCTCAGCGAAAGCGGGAGGCGGGGCGATGAACCTGCGGAAGTGGGAATATTTTCTGAAAGCCGCCGAGTTCGGCAACCTTTCGCGGGTCGCCGAAAAGCTCGACATCTCTCAGCCGGCGCTGAGCCGCCAGATTTCCGCGCTGGAGCAGGAGATCGGCACCGCACTGTTCCGCCGCACCGGCCGCGGCCTGACCTTGACGCCGGCCGGCGAGATCTTCCGCGTCAGGGCCGAAGCGATCATGGAAGAGATCGAACGGGTTCCGGAAGAGGTCATGCACGCCGCCGACACGCCGTCCGGCCGACTTGCCTTCGGTGCGCCGCCCTTCATGGGCCGCGTGCTGACCGGCGAACTGGTGGCCAACTATGTCGAAGCCTTTCCGCATGTGCGACTGCGCGTCCGCGGAGCCCACTCCTTCCAGCTTCGTGAGGCGATCTTCTTCCGGGATATCGATATCGGCATCCTGGCGGCGCCGCTGACGGAGCCTGATCTTTACACGGAACCCCTGCTGCAGGAGCAGCTCTATTTGGTCGGACCGGCGGGCAGCGATCTTTCGCCCGAGCGGCCGCTCACACTCGACATGGTGGCGGACCGGCCGCTCATCCTGACACCGCGCCCCGATGGCCTGCGGACGCTGATCGAAACGGAATTCGCTCGCATCGGCCGCCGCGCCAGGGTCGCGGTGGAGACCGAATATGCCCCGATGGACGATCTCATTCGCCGCAGGGTCGGGTTTACGATCATGCCCTACTGCGGGATGGTCAATTCACCGCTCACCCAGCTCGCCTGGGCCCCGATCGAGGGGCTTTCCGTGATCTGGCTCATCGCGCTGCTGCAGAACTCCGAGCGGTCGCTGGCCGCCAGGCGTTTCGTGGAAATGCTGCAGGCCTCCACGAAGGAGAACATCAGGTCGGGCCGCTGGGAAGCGACGTATCTCGGCAAGTGACTTCGGGACCGGCCAGCCCGGGCGCGGTTGTCGCCGCAAGCCTCACGCTGTAACAGGTTCTGGAAACCGAATTGCCTTTCTGGATACCATGGACCTCGAACCGCGACTGCTTCGCTATCTGCTCGCCATCGACCGCGCAGGGTCTTTTCAGAAGGCCGCGGAGGCGCTTGGCATCTCGCAGCCGGCCCTGTCGGTCAGCATCGCCCGGCTCGAAGACATCACCCGCATGCATCTCGTCGACCGCGGCCGATACGGCGCCATCCTGACGGATACGGGCAGGATCCTGATCCGGCACGCCGAAAGTATCGAAGCCATCCTGCAGCTCGCCCAGAAGGAGCTCGAAGCCCGGCGGCGCGGCGCCGAGGGGCCCTTGCGCGTCGGCGGAACGCCCCTTGCGACGGGCAGCATCCTGCCCCGCGTCATCGCCCAGGTCCTCAATGAAACCGGCAATGCGGCTGTGACGGTCACCGAAGGCACCGACGAAGAGCTTATGGAGCGGCTTCTGACGCATGAACTCGATCTGGTCATCTCCAATGTCGGGCAGAGGCCGACGCCCGAAGGCGTGGAGGAGATCCCGCTCTTCACCGCCCGCTCCGTCATCGTGGTCAGGGCGGGGCATCCGCTTGCGGGCAGGGACAAGGTGTCTCTTGCCGAACTGACCGGCTCCACCTGGATCATGCCGCCGCCGGGCGGCGCCTTTCGGAAGCAGATCGAAGCCCTGTTTACGACCAACGGGGTCCCCTTCCCTGCCAATCTCGTCGAGGCGGCGCCTTTCAGCGTTTTGAAGGCAATCGTCGAGCGATCCGACGGCGTCAGCATTCTCTCGGACCAGTTTCTGCGCGATGAAATCCGACGCGGCATACTGGCCGCAATTCCCCTGGTGGAGCATATCGCCACGCGACAGTTCGCACTGCAGAAGATTGCCGGCCGGCAGCTCAATCCGCTCGGGCAACGTTTTGTCTCCGCCGCCAAGGATCTGGCAATGGGTACCGATGAGGAATGAAATGCAAGTCAAGGGGATAGCCACGAAACAGCCTGCCGGGCGACGGCATCTATAATCCTAGATTATGGTCAATGCCAATTCCATTATTTGACGAATGGAATATGGCGGCGATAGGGTTCCCTCGGAATTCAGGAGGAGGGAGCTACATTGATTTCCAAATTACTTCTCGCAGCGACCACCGCCACGGCACTCTGCTTCGCAGCATCCGCGAATGCACAGGAAGTGAAGGGCGAAGTGATCCACCAGTGGACCTCGGCGGCCGAATCCGCCGGCGTCAAGGTTCTCGCCCAGAAGTTCACCGAGCTCGGTGGCACATGGGTCGACAACGCCATTTCCGGCGGCCCGAACGCCCGTTCGACGGCCGTCAACCGCGTCGTCGGCGGCAATCCGCCGGCCGCCATGCTTTTCAACACCGGCGCTCAGTTCGTGGAGCTTCAGGACAACAGCCTGCTGCGTGACCTGACGGCGACGGCGAAGGCCGACAACTGGCAGACCAAGATGCCGGCGGCACTCCTGAACTCGGGCATCGTCGATGGCGAGATCTGGGCACTCCCGATCTCTGGCAACGGCGCCAACTGGTTCTGGTTCAACAAGCCGATCCTCGACAAGATCGGTGTTGCCAAGCCGAAGAACTGGGACGAGGTCTTTGTCGCGCTCGACAAGGCGAAGGCTGCGGGACTGACGCCGTTTGCGCCCTCCGGAGAACCGCGCTGGCAGCGCCTGATGTTCAATGCCGTCGTTCTCGCTATCGCCGGACGCGAAACCTATGACGCGGTCATCTACAAGCGTGACGCGTCCGCCGTTCGCGGCGAGAAGTTCAAGGCTGCCGTCAAGGTCTTCGAGAAACTCAGGGACTATGCCGACGCAGGCACGCCAGGGCGTTCCTGGCCGGATTCGACCAATCTCGTCATCTCCGGCAAGGCCCTGATGACGCAGGGCGGAACTTGGCTGAACGGCGCCTTCGCCGCCGCGGGCAAGACGGTCGGCACCGATTACGAATGCGCGATCATCAATCCCGAGCAGGGCATGGTCATCTCCGGCGACGTCTTCCTGTTCCCGGAACCGAAGAATGCCGCGATGACCAAGGCACAGGATCTGCTCCTCAAGGCCTTCGCCGACGTTCCGACCCAGACCGCGTTTGCGGTCGCCAACGGCACGATTCCGATCCTCAAGGGTGCGGATACGTCCAAGCTCAACCCGTGCATTGCGGAAGCATCCCGCTTCTTCAACGATCCCAAGCTCTCCACCGGCAGCGATCAGATGATGTTCACGCCGGCGATCGTCGGTGCCGTCGAAGACGCCATCACGCGCTTCTCGACCAAGGGCGGCCTGACCGCCGAGCAGTTCATCGAAGCCTATGCGAAGGGGCTCTCCGCGAGCTGATCCCAACGCCCGGGGGAGCGCGTCTCGCCGCCTCCCCCGAATGACCAGATATTCGGAGTTTTTTCGTGTTTGTGAGGTCGCCTTCAAGCAGTCGCCTTCAGGCGGCCCTGACGCTTGTCCCGGTCGCAATAGTCGTCCTGTCCGTTTATGTCGGCGGCGTGTTGTGGGCGGCGGGCATATCCTTTACCCGGTCTTCGATGCTGCCGAACTACAGGTTCGCCGGTTTTACCCAGTACATAAACCTGTTCTCGAACGCCCGGTGGCAGGTCTCGCTCGGCAACATGGCGCTGTTCGCGGTGATCTTCATCCCGGTTACCCTGCTGATCGGGTACTCGATGGCGGCGATGATCAATCGGGGCGTTCGCGGTGAAAACGCGCTGCGGACGATCTATCTCTATCCGTTTGCCATGTCGTTCATCGTCACCGGCCTCGTCTGGCGCTGGCTGCTCGATCCGAATTTCGGCATTGCCGACGTGGCGCGGAAGCTTGGTTTCGAAAACGCCTCCTTCGACTGGATCGTCAACGGGGACATGGCGATCTTCACGATCATCATGGCGGCGATCTGGCATTCGTCCGGCCTGGTTATGGTTGTTCTCCTCGCCGGGCTGAGGGGTGTAGACGAAGACCTGTGGAAGGCGATCCGCATCGAAGGCATTCCTGCCTGGAAGGCCCATCTCTACATCATCATGCCAAGCATCGGCGCAAGCATCGCGACGGCTCTGGTGCTGATGTCGCTCACCGTCGTGCGCCTGTTCGACGTCGTCGTCGCCATGACCGGGGGCGGTCCCGGTATCGCAACCGATGTGCCGGCCAAGTTCATCATCGACCATATGTTCGAACGCCAGCAGGTCGGCCTAGCTTCCGCAGCCGCCACGACACTGCTGCTTCTCGTGCTGGCGGTCGCAGTACCGCTTCTCTATCTCAACAACCGCCGCAAGGGAGCTGTAGAATGACCACCGCAAACGCTCCTGCTCCCGCCCGCCGCAATGTCCTTGCCGCTCCGCTTTCCCGCGGTCTCGTCTACGCCTTGCTGATTGTCGTCGCCATCATGGCGCTTGTGCCGCTCTATGTGATGATCGTCACGGCATTCAAGTCGATGGAGGAGATCCGTTCGGGCACGCTCCTCTCCTTGCCCCACGCGTTCAGCTTCGAGCACTGGTGGAAGGCCTGGAATTCGGCCTGCACCGGGCTGCGCTGCGAGGGTCTGAAAGTCGGCTTCGTCAACTCGTTCCTGATCACCATTCCAAGCGTTGTACTGGCGATCGCCGCCGGCGCTGTCACCGGTTATGCGCTGAGCTTCTGGCGCGTGCGTTTTGCCAACGTGCTGTTTACGGTCATGCTGATCGGCGGCTTCTTCCCTTATCAGGTTCTGATCTACCCGCTGGTGCGGATCACCTCGACGATCGGGATATTCAATTCGCTGGGCGGCGTCATCGCAGTCCATGTCGTGTTCGCCCTGCCGGTGGTGACGCTGCTGTTTCGCAACTATTTCGCGTCGATCCCGATCGATCTCTTCAAGGCCGCCCGAGTCGATGGTGCAGGGTACTGGCGCTTCTTCTTCTCGATCCTGCTGCCGATGTCGGTCCCTATGATCGCGGTAGCGAGCATCCTGCAGGTCACCTTCATCTGGAACGACTACATCGTCGGCCTCGTCTTCGGCGGCGTCAACTATATGCCGATGACCGTCCAGCTCAACAACATCGTCCACTCCACCTATGGGGAGCGGGAATACAACGTGGAGATGGCGGCAACGCTGCTCACCTCGGTCATCCCCCTCCTCGTCTACTTCACGTCGGGCCGCTGGTTTGTCCGCGGCGTGGCATCCGGCGCCGTGAAAGGGTAATCATGACAGGCGTACACCTCCGAAACCTCGGGATCAGCTACGGGCAGGTCGAGGTTCTGAAAAGCATTGACCTCGACATTCCGGCATCGGAATTCATCGTGTTGCTCGGGCCTTCCGGTTGCGGCAAGTCCACGCTTTTGAACGCGATCGCCGGTCTTCAGGATGTTGCCGAAGGGCAGATCCTGATCGGCGGGCACGACATGACCAATGTCGAGCCGAAGAACCGTGGGATCGCGATGGTTTTCCAGTCCTATGCGCTCTACCCGCGCATGAGCGTACGCGGCAACCTGAGCTTTGGCCTAAAGGTGGCCAAGGTTGCCAAGGCAGAGATCGAAAAGCGCGTCGCGAATGTCGCGAGGATGCTGCAGATCGAGCCGCTGCTGGACCGCAAGCCGTCGGAGCTTTCCGGCGGCCAGCGTCAGCGTGTCGCGATCGGCCGTGCCGTCGTGCGCGATGCGGGCGTCTTCCTGTTCGACGAACCGCTTTCCAACCTCGACGCCCAGCTGCGTTCGGACCTGCGCGTCGAGATCAAGCGTCTGCATCAGCGCCTGAAGTCAACGATGATCTACGTGACCCACGACCAGATCGAGGCGATGACGCTTGCCGACCGAATCGTGGTTATGAAGGACCGGATCATCCAGCAGCAGGGCACGCCGGACGAGATCTATAATAGGCCTGCCAACACATTCGTGGCCCGTTTTGTAGGTTCGCCCGCCATGAACTTCCTGGAGGGCGTGGTGAAGGGCGACGAGGCAATCGTCGATGGCCACACGGTGCGCATCGCTTCGGCCCTTTCTGCGCCACTGGCGGACGACTGCAAGGTGATCGTCGGCATCCGTCCCGAGGACATGGTCGTCCGGACCGACGAGACTACTTCGGGCCTTCCGGTGCAAGTGGATGTGGTCGAGCCGATGGGTCCTGAAAAGCTCATATGGTGCAAACGTGGTGCTCTCGCCCTCTCCGCCAAGACGCCCCCCTCCTCCAAGGTAAAGTCGGGTGACACGATTCGGCTCGGCCTGTCGGAGGACCGGCTTCACATCTTCCACGCTGAAACGGGAAAGCGTATCTGATGACTAAAGACATTCTGAAAAAGCTTGCGGGCCATCCTTTCAACCTGGATGACGACGCAGCCGGCTGGGTGAAGTCCACCTTCGAACGCCTTTCGCTGGAGGAGAAACTCGGCCAGATCGTCCTGCCGCTCTGCCGTGACCTTTCCGTTGAAAGCCTGTCGATCCCGCTCAAGCGCCATGTCGGCGGTGTTCACCGCATGCCGTCGCGATCGGAACAGGAACTGCGCGGCAGTGCCGAATTCCTCCAGTCGCACACTGCCATTCCACTGCTGATGTCGTGCGACATAGAGTTTTCCGAAAAGAGCAGCGTCGCAGCCGGAACGCCCTATCCGAACCAGATGGTAATAGCCGCGACCGGGGACGCCGAACATGCCCGCCGCATGGGCGCCGTCGCCGCTCGCGAAGGCGGTTATGTCGGCTTTAACGTCTCCTGGACGCCCGTCGCCGATCTTGCAGTCAATTTCCGCTCGAATGTTGTCAATACCCGTTCATTCGGGTCCGACGTTGCAACCGTCATGGCGATGACCACCGCCTACCAAGATGGGGCGCGCTCGGAGGGCTTTGCGAGTTCGATCAAGCATTGGCCGGGCGACGGACTCGACGATCGCGACCAACATTTTGCGACCACACATAATACGATGTCGATGGCAGAATGGCGGGACAGCTTCGGCAAGATCTATGCCGACGCCATTGCTAAGGGCGTGCAGGTCGTCATGGCGGGGCACATCACGCTCCCCACCTACACCGCCGAACTGGGATCGGCGGCACGCAGCCCGGCGCATATGCCAGCAACGCTGAATTACGACCTGACCACGACGCTGCTGAGAGAAGAACTCGGCTTCAATGGCCTAGTTGTCTCCGACGCATCAGGCATGGTCGGCTTCAATGCCCGCGGCGCCAGACGCGATCTCGTGCCGCTTTGCATCGCCGCCGGCTGCGACATCCTCCTGTTCCCGGACGACCTCGACGAAGACCTCGGTTATTTGAAGGACGGCCTCGAAAACGGTGTTCTGACCCAGGAACGGGTCGATGAGGCGGTCCTGCGTGTCCTCGCCCTCAAGGCATCGATGAAGCTGCATCAAAGCGGCGGACGTCCATGGGACGAAGCGGATCGCGCCCGTTTTGTCGGCAGCGCCGAGCATGGCGAATGGTCGCGATCGGCATCGGAGGCCGCAATTACGCTGGTCAAGGATACGCAAGCCCTGCTGCCACTTGATCCGGCCCGGCACAGGCGCATTCTTCTAGCGCAGCTTGACAGCCGGATGAGCCCTTCCGGTCCGCTGCCACAGCTTCAGGTAGCCGATCTTCTCCGCGAACGGGGCTTTGAGGTAACCCTTCATCGCAGGGGCGAGCCGATCAATCCGGCATCGCACGATATCGGCATGTATCTAATGGCCGAGGAAGGCGTTTCAGCCAAGGAAAATCTCGGACCGCACTGGGAGGACCTCCACGGCCTTTTCCCGCATTCCATGGAACGCCTTTGGGCCTATCTTCCGACGGTCTACGTTTCGCTCGGCACGCCATTCCTTCTTTACCACATGCCCGAATGCAAAACCTTCGTTAACGGGTATGCGGCCGTTACGCCGGTGCAGCAGGCGCTTGTGAAAGCATTGGTTGGGGAAATCGGCTTTGTCGGTCGAAGCCCGATTGATCCAAGCTGCCGCCTAAAAGAGGCAATGCTTTAGTGCTTAATGCTACCTCCTTCACGAATCCACAGGCTCTCCGGCTTCGGAGCGGCTCCTGAGCCCTCATATACGCCAATGAATGTTTCGTTGCTGCGACAAATGGCTTCAGCGGACGTTCGAGTGCGCCCGCACGGATGCCTATTTTTTCAAAGTCCGCTACCGTACCAAACAAGGCTTCAATGAGTGCCTCATATGCCTCCAGTTCGAATCCATGTAAGTGGCTGTTTGCGAAACAATGGAGCATGCATGGAGCCGATCGATTTCTTTAATCTCGAACCGAACGGGTTCTATTGGGCGCTTCGTGATCAGTTCCTATCGGATGGCGCCGACCTGGAGATCGTCCAGGTCTCTACCGTATTTGGTACGACCTTTGAATACTTGAGTGTCGCTGTTTTAGGTTCGGAGCAGCACTATTCGCTGAAGGACTTCGTATTCTTCGCAAAGATCGAGTTACCCGCTATTGTGCCGTCAATCCGAACTTCCGCAACATCTCCCTGAAATAACATAGGAGGTCTGCTTCGTCTCCGCACGATGCACAGCGTTGGCATGTGCGTCCTGGCTGCTACTCGGCGCAGGGGCCTGCGGCGTCGACTACCGGTTGCTGCTTGATTGCACTGCGTGGGTAGCAGACGCTGCCGCGAAATCTGGACTGCTATATTTGTAACCCTGGGCGGCGTTGCATCCGAGGTTTTTGAGAAATATCTCTTGCTCTGCTGTCTCAACTCCTTCGGCGATTGTTCGAAGTCCTAGTTCATTTCCCATCGAGACAATTGCACGTACGATTGTGGCGCCTTGAGATGTAACCAGGATCTCGCTGACGAACGACCGATCGATTTTCAGGGTCGTGATCGGAAATCGTTGGAGTGAGCTCAGCGATGTCGATGGTTCCTTCACCTCCCCTGCCCTAAAATCCGCCATTCGTCTCGCCGTACGGGCCGTGCCCCGGACGCGTCGCCGCAAGAGTGCCAAGGCGGTCAGCTGCGACGTGCTGGCAAAACTGCTGTCGACCTGCGCGACGGACAGCTTGCGCGATCTCCGTGACCGGGCGACCCTGATGGTCGCCTTTGCTTCGGGTGGCCGGAGGCGCAGCGAGGTCGCCGGGCTGCGATGCGAGCATTTGACCGTCGAGCCGCCGATCGAGGTGCCCGACGGCCCGTCCCCTCGCCTTTCTCGCAATCGATCTCGGCCGCACCAAAACGACTTCCAGCGAGCAGGACGAACGTCGTTTATCTCACCGACCAGGCTGTCGAGGCGTTGAATGCCTGGCTGGCGGCCGCCAAGATCGAGAGCGGCAGCGTGTTTCGGGGGATCGGTCGCTGGGGAGCGGTTTCGAAGCGGGCACTCGATCCGCAGTCGGTCAGTGCGATGATCAAGCAGCGGGCGGAGATGGCTGGGCGTGGATAGTTCTGATTTCTCAGCCCGTGGGCTTGGCTCAGCGTATCTCGCGGAAGCCGCCAATCGCGGCATTCCGCTCCCCGAAGCTATGGAGCGGTCACGACATCGCGGTGCATCAAGCATCCAGCTACAACAACGCCACATGGCTTACCGGTAGGGCAGCGCGGCTCATCCCATGAGGCAGAAAATCCTCGCAATTCTGTAATACCGATCCATAAATGCAAGGATGGTAGAACGCAGAATCGAAGCCGAACTCCTGGATCTCGTTGACGACAGCGCTTTGAAGCTCACCATGCCGGTGATCAAGCCCGGTGAGTTACCGGGCGGAAAAAATCCGTAGCGCAGAAGCTCCCGGGTTATCTGCTCCTGAATGTCAAGCTTGCGTCTCAATCGGAAGGCTTGTTCAACACCGTTCGACGGGCCACAAACCCTAGGGTCGAACCTTGGACGATAATGCTGAACAGAACGATTGCATAGGTTGCCGCGAGTATCACTGACTTTGCGGTACTGTCAGGCACGGACAAAGCGAGCGCGACCGATATCCCGCCGCGTATCCCTGCCCACGTTAAAAATGGCACATTCTTCAGGGACATCAGTCCGCTGGACCAGGACAGGACGGCCGGAACACCGACTGCGATCAACCGCGCCGCCAGCACGACCGGGATCGTTGTAACCGCGATAATCAAAGCTTTGGTGTCGAATTGAAGCACCAAAACCTCCAATCCGATCAACAGAAATAGCACGGAATTGAGAATTTCGTCGATGAGAGTCCACAGACCAAAGACATAAGTTTGTGTTCTGTCGCTCATGGCGTTTCGCGGCCCGTGATAACCAATGAGCAGGCCGGCGGCGACGACCGCAAGCGGGCCGCTCACTTGTACTCTTTGGGCGATTGCATATGTCGCTGTGACCAACGCCAAGGAAATCAGAACCTCGACAGCATAATCATCGATCAGCCGCATTGCCCAAAAAGCCACCACCCCAGTGGCGATACCCAGCAGCAGGCCGCCGCCAGCCTCCACGACCAGCAGTTCAATCACGGCCGTCGCCGTCGTTTGCTCACCCGTTCCCCCGGTCGCGAACAAAAGCATGATCGTAAACAGAACGATCCCTATGCCATCGTTAAAAAGCGATTCTCCTTGCATCTCCACCTCGAGGCTTGGCGGAACCTTGACATTTTTCAGAGTGCTCAAGACAGCAACCGGGTCTGTGGGGCTGATTAACGCACCGAACACCATTGCCCAGGCCAACGATAGAGGTTGGCCGAAAAAGTGTGCAGCGCCCCAAAAGCAGAAGCCGACAATCACGGTAGATATCACCGTGCCAAAGGTCGCCAGAATTGCAACGGGGACGGCGCGGTTTCGAAGTTTTCCAAGATCCACGTGCAGGGAGCCGGCGAAAAGCAGGAAAGCCAACATGCCCTGCATTACCACGGCGTTGAAATCGATCTGCAGAAGAGCGCTGGTCAAAGGATCGAAAAGGTGCCGTTCGGGGACGGCTGCATCGATAGCAACCAGGATAAGCGAGACTGCTACGCTCATGACGAGCAACCCGATCGTGTGAGGCATCGGGAGGTGTCTGTGATTGACCCAGCCGAGGATGGCCGACAGAGTGAGCAGAACAGCGGAAAGTTCGAAAATGGAAAAAACCACCGAAGTAATCCTTAGAATTCAGCGTCGTACAAAAATTCCGAACTCGGTATTCTGACTGTTTTGCCAACCATATCGTCTTCATACGTGTCAGGGCTGCATCTGCATCATTTCGTTCGTTGGCATCATGTTGGCGTTTAGGTTGTACATAATCAGAAGCGAGCCAAATACCACAACACCGACGACGAATATCCCGGCAACTATGCCCTGAGGGGCTAGAACTCCCGATTGAAACGCGTCCTGCATAAATTCATCCCCGCCTCATCCGGATTCTCCGCGAGCGCAAAATCAGATCCCGCAATCCGGCGTTTTGGATCCTGACAGCAAGCTTCCCGCCGATCTCCTTTTCGCGAAACGAGCCTTTTTGCGTTTCGTTCCCTACGATTACTTGGAGGGCCCACACAGCGCTTGTTTATGAAATTCGTTCAATGTGCGATCCACTCCCATTTGCCGACGCGTCTTCAGTTTCAGATACGACATCAGCTCTCGATGATAGAAAATTTCCAAGGCCGCGGAAGCGTGGAACGTGATTACAGAACACATTGAGGGTGACCAGCAAAGGGACGGCCAGCAGCATGCCGATAATCGACCACAGCCAGGCCCAAAAGGAAACGGCGATCAGCACGACGACGGTATTCAACCTGAGGCGGCGTCCGATGAAATAGGGCGTCACAATTTGTCCCTCGAAAGTCATGACGACAAGATAGGTCATTGCGACAATTGCCGCGAACCCGACACCGTCGAAAGATATCAGGGCAACGGCCGTCCCCGCCAACAGACTCGCCAGGGGCCCAAGATAGGGCACGAAATTGCAAACGAATGCGATGACCCCGAATAACACCGCATTGGGCATTCCGATCAGCCACAGCAGTGTTGCCATGACGACCGCCAGCGAGGCATTGATGGCGGTAATGGTCAGGAGATAGCGCGATAGATTGCGCTCGATATCGTTTGCAATTTGCATGGCCCGGCGTTTGTCCTGCACTGTCGGCATAGCTTCCACCAGTTTCTCATAAAAGAGGTCACCTGAGGCGAGCAGGAAGAGAAGCAGGATCAGGGTCAGCAACGTCTGCGCCAGCATAGCTGGAACGATCAGCGCCGCGCTCGTCAGCGGGCCGTTGCCTCGAAGCTCAACCTGCTGCACGTTCGCCGCGTGGTTTTTCACAAGGTCTGCCAAACGGCGGCTGGCCTCAAACGCTCCTGAAAGAGCTTCTGATAGCCCTGCAAGTTTCAATTGCAAGTCCTCTTCGATGCGAGGCAGGCTTTCCAGATAGCCGCTGACGGGTACGATGATGGCACCGACGATCGCCACCAGCCCCATCACCAGAATGCTGACGATCAGGATGGATGTCAGCGCAGGAGGAATTCCAAACCCGTCGAAAAATCGACGTATCGGGCTGAACACCAGGGCAAGGAGGAAGGCCAACACAATTGGGACAAAGAAGTCTTTGCCAAGGCTGAGACAGAGGATCGACGCGTAGATGAACAGTCCTGTGACGGCCCATTGGGATGCGCGTGTGCGGACAGATCTTTCACTATCTTCTTTATTTCGAGCGTCGCCCAGTCGAGTTTCCATGATATCCCCTTTCAGTCCGTCGAACCGACTCAATGCAACGAGTATCAGCGTTAGGCGAGTAAAGTGACATCGTTCAATGCCACCTCCAGCTTTCAGAAAATTGCGTCCGATCGCAACCTGCAATGTTTTGTGGTCTGGAGGTCCTCAACTTGCAACGTCGAATGATCGATACCGAAGTGATCATGGAGCCGCGAAGGCAGAGCTGCCAGCAGGCGCTGTCCGATCATGACGTCTTTACGGACGATGTGTGCCGTTAAGGCCGTCTCTGTCGTGCTCAGACCCCATATGTGAAGGTCGTGAACCTCGCCTACGGATTCCTCATTGAGAAGGAATGTCTTCACGGAGTTGAGATCAATTCCGGACGGTACCGCGTCAATCGCCAGCATCACGGATCCTCGAAGCAGGCCCCACGTCCCAATCAATATGACGACGGCGATCAACAGGCTGACGACAGGATCGACCCAGTACCAGCCGGTCCAGCAAATCACAATAGCAGCGATAATTACACCTGCCGTCACACCGGTGTCCGCAGCCATGTGCAGGAACGCTCCCCTTATGTTGAGGTCGTCTTTGCTGCCAGACGCTAAAAGCCAGGTCGTGCTGCCGTTGGCCAAAATGCCCGCGATAGCAACCCACAAGATGGTCGAAAACTCAACGGGTTGCGCATCAGTTAGTCGTCTGATGGCTTCCCAAGCGATCGCGCTGATTACGACGAGTAGCAGGATTGCATTTGCAAGTGATGCCAATATGGGGGTGCGTTTAAAGCCGTATGCCCGCCGTCCTGCCGGTGGCTTTCGCGCTAAACATGACGCGCCCCAAGCGATAATCAATCCAAACACATCGGTGAGGTTGTGGCCCGCATCGGCGATCAACGCCAGAGATTCGGAATAGAGACCGAACCCGGCTTGGAGAAGAACATAAACGATATTGAGGCCTATACAGGCGACGAATGTCGTGCCGAAATCCTTTGGCGCATGTCCGTGGTCGCTATAGTCGTGACTCATCTTACGCCTTAGGTTTGCAATCAAGAATTCCGCAGAAACTGGGCGCATTGGCTTATTCATAATGTCCGTAAACACGTTGGTAGCCAGAACAGCGGCATTGTTCGACCTTTCTGGCAAACCATTGTTTCCCGGAGGGAACAAACCAGCCCCTCCTTAAGTTCCACATACCTCCCCACGGTATGGCATTTGTGATGTGCGGTGAAAGAAAGCGTTCAAAGATCGTCAGGCTGAATCGAATAGCAGGACAGGTGCAGGGCCTTGCCCGCATGGTCGCGGACGATCGCTATTGCATCGACATCCTTCACCAGATCCAGGCTGTAAAAGCGGCGCTGGGCCGTGCGGAGAGCGAAATTCTTCGCGATCACGCCGCGCACTGTGTCTCTGACGCGATTGCATCCGGAAGTGCTGCCGAGCAGCATCAGAAGCTCGAAGAGCTTGTGGATCTATTCGACCGCGCAAGGCGATAGCAAAGAGATGAAGACAATTTGATGAGTAGAAGTGCGCGGAAGGCCACTGTTTATCGGATGCTAATGCCTGAGTATATTTGTCCATTCGGTTTAAAATCGCTCGATCTGCTGAAACGCGAGGGTTTCTCTGTTGACGATAACCGGCTGAAAACCCACGAGGAGACCGACGCTTTCAAAACCGAACACGGTGTGAAGACAACACCGCAGACATTCATCGATGGGCAGCGCATCGGCGGCTACGACGATCTGCTTCGTCATTTCGGTAAAAAGGTTCGCGATCCAAAAGCTGTCACCTACCAGCCGGTAATCGCGGTGTTTGCCATGGCCGCGCTGATGGCCGTTGCTGCCAGCTGGGCGGCGTTCGGCGATGTGCTGACTGTCCGTACCGCAGAATGGTTTATCGCGATTTCCATGTGCATACTGGCGATCCTCAAGCTTCGTGACATCGAAGGCTTCTCCAACATGTTTCTCGGCTACGACCTGCTGGCTCAGCACTGGGTCCGATATGCCTACCTTTATCCATTCGGCGAAGCCCTTGCCGGTATCCTGATGATCGCCGGCGCGTTGTTATGGCTGGCAATTCCGGCTGCGCTGGTCATCGGCACCATTGGTGCCGTTTCGGTGTTCAAGGCCGTCTACATCGACCGCCGTGAGCTGAAATGCGCCTGCGTGGGCGGCGACAGCAATGTCCCGCTCGGCTTCATCTCGCTGACCGAAAACCTGATGATGATCGCGATGGCGGTCTGGATGCTCGTGAAATAACAGAAGGAGATAGCCATGTCTTATCGCCGCTTTGCCGCAATGATTGTCACCTCGACGGTGATCATGTTCGGGCTGATGTACCTGAACACCTATGCCATCGATCATGTCACATACAGCCAAACCAGAACCTGGATGGCACTATTGATGGGCGCTGTCATGGCTGTCATCATGATCGGTTTCATGTGGTCAATGTACAAGAACAAGAACGCCAATGCCGCCATTATCGCGGTCAGCGTTTTGGTCTTTGCCGTATCCCTTTGGCTCGTGCGCAGCCAGGAAACCGTTTACGATGTAAGCTACATGAAGGCGATGATCCCCCATCATTCGATCGCCATCATGACCAGCGAACGCGCGCACATCAGAGATCCGCGGGTGCGCAAGCTGGCTGACGGTATTATTGAAGCTCAGGTCCGCGAGATCGGTGAGATGAAATCCCTCATCGCCGACCTGGAAGCCCATCCACTTGCGAAGGACGCTCCCGACCTTCCGTCTTATCGCGAGCGTGGCGCACCGCCGCCAGCCCAATAAAAGACTGAATCCGTTCAATGGGTGGAGATGGGTCATGGAATGGTCTCAGATGTTTTTTCAGAATTGGCATGGCGTGCTGAGAACGGTCATCGTCGGGACCTTCGCCCACATCACGCTGGTCATCTTCCTGCGCGGCGGATAATTAGGGGCGCGTCGAGTTTCAAGCGGTTGACATTGATCAATCCCGGAGAGAGGCCGCTTTGGAGGAAGTTTCAGGAAGATGCAGTTTGGCGACTCGACCGTATCTGCCTTTCCACCTCCTGTAGCATGCCAAAAGCGCGGTACCGGTGATCGTGGATCTCTCGAACCTGGCCTCCCGCTGGCCTATAGAGCGTCGAGAGGCGAGACATGACTCCCATGGCTTCCTGCAATGATCCATATCTGCCCGCGGCCGTTGCCCCAAGCATCGCGGCGCCCAGCAGGACCGGTTCCTGACCGGCCGACCTGTCGAGGCATTGAACGCATGGTTGGCGGCGGCGAAGATTGACAAAGGCAGCGTGTTCCGAGCCATGGGGCGCTGGGGCACCGTCTCGCGGCGGGCGCTCGATCCGCAGTCGGTCAATGCGATCCTCAAGCAGCGGGCGGCGATGGCAGGGCTCGAGCCTGGGGAGTTTTCGGCGCACGGGCTCCGGTCGGGATACCTAACGGAAGCTGCCAATCGCGGCATCTCTCTTCCTGAAGCAATGGAGCAGTCCAGGCATCGCTCCGTTCAGCAGGCGTCGAGCTATTACAACAGCGCTACCAGGAGGAGCGGCCGGGCGGCTCGTCTACTTTGAAATCCGGCATTGGTCCAAAGCCGGTGAAACTCCGTGATGTGCAAGAGGAGACCCAACTGGTGCTCAGCGACCGCTCGTCTCTTATGAAGGTCATCGACTATGGGGTCGGAACAAGATTAGTGCGAAATCGTACGCGGCCTTTATCAACCAAAGACAGCCACGGCCGATTTGATGGGGATGCCGCCGTCGTGGCTTCTGCGCATTTGGCGGCCGGCGGCTTGCAACAACTGCCGTGCGGGAGGCACCAGCGACCAAAGGGTTTTCATGCTCTCCTTGCCATTTCGGCTTTTTCGCATGGCTTGGCCGGCTACAACGCGCTGGGGCCAGCGAAAGCCAATTTCGTGGAAATACAAATCGGCAAGTTCTGGGCTGATGTGATGAAAAACACCTGCGATGGTTCTGCGAACCCGAGCATTGAACCCTTCAACTGAATTGACGTGGACGGTATCCCGGACATATTCACGGCTGGAGTGGTTGACGGTTTCGTGTGTGGCGAAGCTTTCGCCAATCGCCATGAATGTCTTTGTCTCGTCACTCATCAAATGCGCTTGAAGCCCAACTTGTGGCGTAATCGCGCCTAGGGCGGCCCGCAATGAAAGGCCGGTAACGACAGCGGCTCGGGCATCGCCTGCGGTGGAACCGGGGGTGCGTCTGCCGGCCTCTGCACGATAGCCATGACCGGCGTCTTCTCCGTCTTGGCAGCCATTTCAATCCATGGTGGACACCGCTAGTGGCGGCGTCGCTCACCATAAACGATCAGGTCCCGCCGCGGGTCTCCATATTCATCGCCGTCCCCGGCCAATTGTGCAAGCATTCCTTGCCGCTCGATCCTGATAGAATGGCGCATACCGGGATTTTCGAAGCTGAGAACTCCCTTAGTGGTGAGCTTCGTCACGGTGCGGGAGACCGTCTCGATTGTCAGGCCGAGATAGTCGGCCATGTCCTGCCTGCTCATCGGGAGTTCTATAGTGGCCGGCCGTTCGCTCGGGCCAATAGTTCGCTTCAGATATTTGAGAAGGAAGGAGCAAAGACGCTCTTCGGCGCTCTTGCAAGACAGAAGCACCATTTGGTCCTGCGCCGCGGCCATCTCATCACAGACCTGGGCAAAGACTTCAGGCCGCAACTCGTCGTTGGAGGCGACTGCGGAGTCGAAATACCGGCGAGGCAGTCGTCTTACGGTCGAAGGGGTAATGGCTTCCGCGCTATAGAGATAGTGTTCGCGAAGCGACACGCCGATGACATCTCCTGCATCCAGAAAACCGGTAATGACGCGCCGTCCGTCCGAGATGATCCTGAAGATCCTCAGTGTTCCGTCGAGAACCTCGAAAACGTGGTTTGCATCGTCTCCTTCGAAAAAGAGCGATTGCCCCGCCACCAGATACTCGGCAGGCTGCTTGGAGAAGAGAGCATGTAGGCAATTTGTCCTATCGACAAGGACTGCCTTTGGCGTATGTGAAACACCAGTAAAACTTGTCGCAGACATAATACCGCCTCCATGGTTTGATGGCGGCAGTTGATCCGGCGAAGGTAACATGCGGATGCGACGGGGGTGAAAGACGGTTCGATTGTGTAACAGTCCGTAACGCCGGGTTTCGATCAATAAGCTCCTCTCCGACCAATTCCACTCATATCTTCGTCGTCGACGACGATCCGAGAATATGCAAGCTGCTCACAGGTTATTTCGAGGGCGAAGGATACATCGTCAGCACCGCCTCCGACGGCCAGGAAATGCGCCGCCATCTCAAGCAGAACGAGGTCGATATCATCCTTCTCGACCTCTCATTGCCCGGCGGTCAGGACGGGCTCGACCTTGCTCGCGAGATCCGGACCCGATCGGACATCCCGATCATGATGTTGACCGGTCGGGACGACGTCGTCGACCGGATCATCGGCATCGAGATCGGTGCAGACGACTATGTCGCCAAGCCCTTCCATTTGCGCGAGGTGCATGCGCGGCTAAAATCGATCCTCAGGCGGCGTCAGCCGGCTGCCCCAAAGGTCGAGGAGATAGACGAAAAGACTATCCGCTTCGAGGGCTGGATCCTCAATCTGTCGCGCCGCCGGTTACATGTCGATGAGGACAAAGAGGTTGAGCTAACGACCTTCGAATTCAACATGTTGGCCGCCTTCGCGCAACATCCCGGCCGGGTGCTGACGCGCGATTTCCTGATGGGCGAGACGCGGGGCCGGCATCTCGAAGCCTTCGATCGGGTAATCGACGCCCAGATCGTACGCCTACGCCGCAAGATCGAAACGGATGCCAAACGTCCCCAACTCATCAAGGCAGTGCGCGGCGTCGGTTACATCTTCACCGGCAAGATTGGGTGAAGCGCGTTACAGCTATCCGTGGTCAGATCGTAGACCAGCCCATCGTCCAAGGAACATGCCTCCCCGAGCGCGGCAAGACTACTCCACGTCCTTGATCCCGCGGACCAGAAATGAATCATGGAGCAAGCTTCTAACTTTGCGCGAGCCTTGGCGAATTCGAAAAGCCGTCTTGCGACGCCTTGCTCATCGAAAAGGCTGACGGAAGCGAAAATCGGAATCTCCATTCGTCGTTCGGAGACGCTGCGATTGCGGGTGAAGACGTAACAAAGGCCGCAGATATAACCACGTGTATCCTTCACGACGAGCCAGTCGTGCCGCAGTTCTGCCGTCGCCGTCAAAGCCTTCCATTTGTCCAGATCGAGATCGGAAATGACATGCTGAATAACCGCAAAGGCACGATAGACGTCTGCGGCACCCAGAACCCCCACCTTATAATCCAATTCCATATCATCGCTCCACCTCTGGCTCGCGGACATCGGGCAAGCCGATTTTTAAGTTTGATCTTCCGGCTTGCGGACGGCCGCACATTGACTGGGGTCAACCCGAGCCTGTTGACACTGGTCAATGTCATACGATCGATCATGGGCTCACATCTTTCGCGTTGTCCCGAACAGGAGGAACAAAAATGTTTTCGGTTCGATCCATCATGACACCCAACCCGACGACGATCGGGCCGGAGGCGAAAATCTGGGAAGCGGCCAATACGATGCTGGACCGGCGCGTCAGCGGACTGCCGGTCGTGGGTGAAGACGGGCATCTGCTCGGGATCATCAGTGAGAGCGACTTCCTGCGGCGGGGCGAGCTGCACACCGGTGCCCATCACGGGCTCTGGCGAACCCTGTTTTCCTCACGCGGCACATTGGCGGAAGATTATGCCAAGGCCTTCGGAAAGGACGTGGGAGAGGTGATGTCCGCCCCCGCCGTCACCGTGGAGCCCGAGAACACGGTCGAGGCCGCCGCCGAAATCATGGCGGAACGCAATATCAAGCGCCTGCCCGTCCTGGAAGACGGCAAGGTCGTTGGGATCGTCACCCGGTCCGACATTATGGGCGCCCTCGTCAGGGAACTTGCCGGGTATTCTGCGACAAGGATCGACATGGACATCGGGAACGCGCTCGAGGCGGAATTGGTGAAGCATCGTTGGGGCGATGCGATAACCATATGCGTCGCCGAGCGCGTGGTGACACTCGAAGGGCGGGTGCTGGATGCGCGGGAGAAGACAGCCCTACGGGTCGCGGCGGAAAATACCACCGGCGTGAAGCGGGTGGACGACAGGATCGAGGTTGTTCAGCCTCTGGATATGCCAGTACCGCCGCCCGGCTTCAACCTTTGACGAACATCAAGCCAATGTCGCCTCTTCTGCACGATCATTTCCAAAGTCTGTCGTTGAATCTCTTGGGGAAGGATTTGCTGGATGGGCACCGCCGCCGATAACGAAACAACACCATACTGGTCGCTGCCGGAAGAGATAGTGCTGGCCAAGCTGCAGGCGTCGCCGACCGGTCTTACGGCATCCGAGGCCGCGCTGAGGCTAAAAAACTCCGGACCGAATTCGCTCGGCAACAACCGGAGCCTCTCGACGCTCAGACTTCTCGGCCGGCAGTTCCGGAGCCCGCTGGTGCTGATCCTGGTCGCGGCCGCAGTGATCTCCGCCGCGGTGGGCGAGGCGCAAGAAGCGATCATCATCTCCATCATCGTGCTGGCCAGTTCCCTGCTCGGCTTTTTCCAGGAATACAGCGCATCGCAGGCAACCGAGAAACTGAGGCAACGACTGTCGCAGAAGACCGTCGTCGTCCGGAACGGTGCCGAAACGGTCGTCCGCGCCGACGAGGTCGTGCCGGGCGACGTGCTGCATCTTTCCGCTGGCAGCCTCGTCCCGGCCGATGGCGTCATCCTCGAAGCGCGTGATTTCAATGTCAGCGAGGCGGTCCTGACCGGGGAGACCTTCCCGGTCGTCAAGACGCCGGGCGTTGCGGACGTCGGCGCACCGCTCGCCAAGCGGAACAACGTCGTCTTCGCCGGCACCTCGGTGCGCAGCGGCACCGCATCGGTGCTGATCGTGAAGACCGGCGTCCACACCGAATTCGCATCGATCGCCGCGAGCCTCGAACGCCAGGTTCCCGAGACGGAGTTCTCGCGAGGCATCCGCCGGTTCGGCCTGCTGATGACCGAAATCATGTTTGCCATGGTCATCGTGGTATTCTTCGCCAATGCCTTGCTCGGGCGTCCGCTGATCGATTCCATCCTCTTTTCGCTGGCGCTTGCCGTCGGGCTAACGCCCGAATTGCTGCCCGCCATCATCAGCGTCACGCTCGCCCGCGGCGCCCGCACCATGGCCGCCAACGGCGTCATCGTGCGCCGGCTGGAGGCGATCGAGAACCTCGGCAGCATGGACATCCTCTGCACCGACAAGACCGGGACCCTAACCGAAGGGGTCATCCATCTCGACGGATGGATGGATGCAGACGGGCGGCCGTCGGACGGGGTGCTGCTGCTTGCACGCCTCAACGCCACCCTGCAGAGCGGCATGCCCAATCCGTTGGACGAGGCCGTCGTCGCCGCGCCTGCAACCGATCTGCGGGAACCCGCCTTCGTGAAACGCGACGAAGTGCCCTACGATTTTCTCCGCAAGCGCCTTTCCGTCGTCGTCACCTCGCCGGAGAAGGAGACAGTGCTGATTTGCAAGGGCGCGGTCGCCAACGTCCTGGAGATCAGCGTAACTTCCCGCGCCGCCGGGAGCGAGATACCGCTCGACGAGGAGAAACGGAGGGCAATCGAGGAAAAGTTCCGTATCTGGAGCGAACAGGGGTTTCGCGTGCTCGGCCTTGCAACCCGGAAGCTCTCCGCGCCAGGTCCCTATGGCCGAGCGGACGAGGCAGGTCTCTGCTTCGAGGGTTTCCTGCTTTTCCTCGATCCGCCGAAACAGGGCATAGGGGAATGCCTGGAGGACCTCGCCGCGCGCGGCATCACGGTCAAGATGATCTCCGGCGACAACCGCTATGTCGCCGCCCATCTCGCCGCCTCGATCGGGCTTCCGCCGGACCGGATCCTGACCGGCGCGGAAATGTCGCAGCTTTCATCGGCCGGACTTGCGGCAAAGGCCGGACATGTTGACCTGTTCGTCGAGATCGATCCCAACCAGAAGGAACGCATCGTCACCGCACTCCGCTCGCGCGGCCATGTCGTCGGTTATCTCGGCGACGGGATCAACGACGCCCCCGCACTGCATGAAGCCGACATCGGAATATCCGTCGACAGCGCAGTGGACGTTGCCCGGGAGGCCGCCGACATCGTCCTCCTGAAACGCGATCTCGGCGTTCTGATAAAAGGTGTCGAAGACGGCCGGACGACCTTCGCCAACACGATGAAATACATCTCGATCACCACCAGCGCCAATTTCGGCAACATGATCAGCATGGCGCTGGCCTCGGTGGCGCTCCCCTTCCTGCCGCTGCTCGCCCAGCAGGTCCTGCTCAACAATTTCCTCTCCGACATTCCATCCTTCGCGATTGCCACCGACAATGTTGACGAGCAAGACAGGGGCAAGCCGCGCCATTGGGAAATCGGCTCCGTGCGCCGTTTCATGGTTACTTTCGGCCTGGTCAGCTCGCTGTTCGATTTCGTGACCTTCGGCTTTCTCATCCTGATCGCAGGCGCCGGCGAAGAACGCTTCCAGACCGCCTGGTTCATCGAATCCCTGCTGACGGAATTGCTGATCGTCTTCATCATACGCACGCGTAAGCATTTCTGGCGAAGCCGCCCGGCGAGGCTTCTTGCTTCGCTGACCGCGTTGGTCGTGGCGGTCGCATTCGCATTACCCTTCCTGCCCATCGCTGCCTGGTTCAGCTTCGTCCCGCTTCCGGCATCGATGATGGCCGGCCTCGTCGCAATCAGCCTTCTCTACCTCCTTGCGTCGGAGCTAACCAAACACTGGTTCTTCCGGTGGGAGGACCGCCGGCATCCCCACCCGCCCCTTACGCGCACCGCCGCGCACCGTCGCCGACTGCGAAAGACCTCGCCGTGCATCCCATCCGTGCACATTCCAAATAGTACCCGGGTTGATCTCGATCACGGATGACGCCGCTGATGCGCGTAGGCTGACCTTTCAACCCAAAATAGGGAGGTCACCATGCCGCTAAGGCTGAAGTCAGGATTTTTGACATCCTCCGGACAGGAGGGGCGTCTGTTGATGGATACAGGGATCCGCGACCAAGTCGTGGTGGTTACCCACAATGCGCTGGAGGCCATTGCCGATCCCCCCCGCGCCGACGAGTTCAGGTTGCAGGAACATATCGAAGTCTTCAGCCGGATCGCAAGCGACAAGTTCGACGGAAAGCAATTCGATCCAACTGGGCATATTCGCGTGACATCCGAGGACGTCCGCAACTGGCGCAGTCGTGTCCAATAGTATTCGCATTCTCGTCTCGGCCAATGCGGCGCGTTCCAAAACCGGAGGTTAAAATGAGCGATACTCAAGTTGCGGCTCTCGATCACACCATTCAGCAGACAAACCTCTGGCTGAAGAAACTCGAGGATGAGCATCATTTCGCCGAAAGGCATCAGGCCTATAACGCGCTTCGCGCCGTGCTTCAGGCCTTGCGCGATCAGCTCACGGCCGAGCAGGCACTTCACCTGTCCGCTCAGCTGCCGATCTTGGTCCGCAGGATCTATTTCGAGGGCTGGCGTCTCGGCACCGAGAGAGATGATGCGCGAAACGCCGAGGAATTTATGAACCACGTGGCAGAGCACCTGCCGCCCCAGTTTCCGCGCGATCCGAAAGCAACCGCAGAGGCCGTTTTCGACCTGCTGTGGAAGGAACTCGATCCCGGCCTCACCACCAAGCTCATCGACGGACTGCCCGCCTCGTTCAGGTCGCTCTGGCCCGCCATCGCGCGCCGATAGGAGATCACATTTCGCCATCGGTGAAGACGTACCGATGGCGCGCCCATGAGATATTGGAGTCTATTCGATGACCGGAGTCCGCCGTGAACAGTAAAACCTTCAATATTGGCTACATCATCATAGCGCTGACGCTCTTTTTCGCCATCCAAACATGGCTTGGTTATCGCGACACCGTCCAGCTCAGCTATACCGATGTGATGCAGATGGTTTCCGACGGCAAGATCCAGTCCGTCACCCTGACGGAAACCATGATCGAGGGGCAGTTCAAGGCGCCACAAGACAGCAAGACGACCTTCATTGCCGCGCGCGTCGATCCTTCGACGGCCGAGCTTTTTCAGAAGGCCGGCGTGAGAGTCTCCGGCGGTACGGACAGTAACATCCTAACCACCCTTCTCTCCTGGATACTTCCGGCCCTCTTTTTCGTCGGAATCTGGGCGCTGATGTTCCGCGGGATCGCCGGCGGCCAGAGCATGGGAGGGCTGATCAATATCGGCAAGTCGAAGGCAAAGGTCTATCTCGAGCGGAAGACCGGCGTGACTTTCGACGACGTCGCCGGGGCGGACGAGGCAAAGGCGGAACTGCAGGAAATCGTCTCCTTCCTGAAGGAAACCGACAAGTACGGCCGCCTCGGTGCTCGTATCCCGAAAGGCATCCTGCTCGTCGGTCCGCCGGGAACAGGGAAGACACTTCTGGCGCGCGCCATTGCCGGCGAGGCTAACGTACCTTTCTTTTCCATCTCTGGCTCGGAATTCGTGGAGATGTTCGTGGGTGTCGGCGCCGCGCGGGTACGCGATCTCTTCGAACAGGCCCGCCAGGCCGCTCCCTGTATCATCTTCATCGATGAACTGGATGCGCTCGGGCGCGCCCGGTCCGCCATTGGCGGCTACGGCGGCAACGACGAGAAGGAACAGACGCTCAACCAACTGCTTGCCGAACTGGACGGTTTTGACCCTCGTGTCGGCATTGTTCTGCTGGCGGCCACCAACCGACCTGAAGTCCTCGATGCGGCCCTGCTTCGTGCGGGGCGCTTCGACCGCCAGGTCGTCATCGACCGGCCCGACCGGAAGGGGCGCGAAGACATCCTTAGGATCCACGCTCGCAAAGTCACTCTTTCGAAGGACGTGGAGCTCGGCGACATCGCAGGCCTCACGCCCGGTTTTACCGGGGCGGACCTTGCCAATCTCGTCAATGAGGCTGCGATCCTCGCCACGAGGCGCGGCGGCGAGAATGTCGTCACCGAAGATTTCGTTGCCGCCGTCGAGCGCCTCATTGCCGGTTCGGAACGCCGCAGCCGGCTCCTGAACCAGGCCGAACGGGAACGAGTCGCCTATCACGAAATGGGCCATGCGCTCGCCGCCGCCAATCTGGCCACGACGGACCCAGTACAGAAGGTCTCGATCATTCCACGGTCGATCGGCGCGCTCGGTTATACGCTGCAGCGGCCGACCGAAGACCGTTTCCTGATCACGGCGGGAGAACTGAAGGAAAGAATGGTCGCCCTCTTGGCGGGGCGGGCGGCCGAGGAGGTGGTCTTCGGGGAGGTTTCCACCGGAGCGGCCGACGATCTCGCCAAGGCGACCGATATTGCCAGGGAGACGGTCACGCGGTTCGGAATGGATATGTCGGTCGGCCAGGCTGTGCTTGAGCCGCAGCGGATGCAATGGCTGAACGACCCGCAGCCGGGCGTACAACCGAGGGACTATTCAGAAACCACAGCCCGTGAAGTCGATCTCGCAATCCGGACGATGATCGACGAGGCCTACAAGGCCGCCAAGGGCATCCTTGCCGCCCATCGCGACGATCTGCGCAGGGGCGCACAGCTCTTGCTCGAACGTGAAACGATCACCCCTGCCGACTTCGCCCCGCTGGAAAAACAGACTTCTGCTTCTCCTTCGCGCCCCTCCAGTCTCAAAACGAAATCGCTTGAAGGAGAACCGCAATGAGCGTAGCAACAGATATAGCTAAAGAGTGGGTCGAACCGGTCTATGTGCAGATCGATATGCGGTCTCCCCAGATCATCCACGATCCGAAAGAGGCGTTGGCGTTCCTGGCGAACGACTGGGTCGGATCTCGAAAGAAACACGAATTCGCAAGGGAGATTTGTGCCGCCGCCGTGTTGGGCCAGATATCCAACGCTACGGCGCGCTTGGCTTTCATCGACGCCGCCAACGATGCGAGGATCATGACTTGCGCACCGCTTCCCGGCGACAAAGGTGACCAGTGAGTTCCCTGCAGCACAACCGCGTCAATCGGCTCCCGGACTGCTTTTTCCTGGAACGTTGCAGGGGATTGTCGGTATCCAGGTTTTGGCGATGGCCCCATCTTGCGGGGGCTTCGTATCCGAAAGCCGGTCTTTAAGAGAAACTTACGCCGCAGCCCTTGATGCGCGTCAATGCCACGATGCAGCATCGGATCTCTAATGAAACTGCTCGATATGAGCAATCAGTGGCTGCACCAGGTCCCTTGCGACGCTTTGATGCAGTATCCTCTTCATAAACAGGAGAAAATCATGGCTGAAGTCACAACCAAACTGCCCGTTAAGAACGAAGAAAAGCCGGTACAGCCAGCGGGGACCCCATGGTCTCCCTTCGAAGCCCTTCGCACCGAGATCGATCGTCTGTTTGATGGCTTTACCTCCTCGTCATGGCGGTCCTCGCTCGACCGGTCCTTATTCGGCCGGGTGTCCCCATCGCTGAACGGATGGTCGCTGGCACCGGCAGTGGATGTCGTCGAAAAGGATGCGGCCTTCGAAGTGACGGCGGAAATTCCTGGCATCGATGCGAAAAACCTCGAAGTCAAGCTTTCTAACGGCGCCCTGACGATCCGCGGAGAAAAGCAGGAAGAAAAGGAAGACAAGCAGAAGGAATACCACGTGTCTGAGCGACGCTACGGCTCCTTCCAGCGCAGCTTCCAGCTTCCCGAGGGCGTCGATGCCGACAAGGTGGAAGCCACTTTCGAGAAGGGTATCCTGAAGGTCAAGCTTCCGAAGAGCGCTGACGCAAAGAAGAACGAACGCAGAGTGGAAATCAAGGCCGCGTGAAACGATCGCATCTTGAATCTGCGGTGCGCACAATGTCGATGCGCACCGTCCATCTTTGCCTGGACCGCTGATGCAGCCGGCAGAGGGAAGATAAGGCTGAATCGGCATACTTTTCCCCTTCGGTTGGGAAAGAGTCGGAACCTCGCGTTCTGATCGACGCGGATGCAGGATGACATTGAACGGCAAGTCAAGACCTCACTGAAGGCGACGGTCGGGCGGGCCTGTTTTCGAAAAGGCATCGACCATGAACGCCAGCCCCACGCGAATAAATGAAGCGTTGCTTGCCGGCGCCGGATGCGTCCTGCCGCAACATCAGGACTGTGATTTTCGCCTTGTTCGAATTACTGAAGACGAGTGGCAAATCGTCGTTTTATCGGACCCCGCCCGCGCCTGGATTCGCGAAGAATTGTGTGCACCGTTGAGGCAATGTGTGGGCGATGCAATCGTCGTCGATATAGTGAGCGCGAACGTTTTTCTGAAGGCAGCACAAGATCAAGGCCTCAGAACCGAGTTTGTAGGAATAGCAGGCAAGGATGTCTTGTGAGAGGTCGTTGGCCACAAGCGTCGTATGCGCAACATGTCACCCTGAGCTTGTGTTATATCCAAGCCTCGCGCGGGTGCGCGCCTCCGGGTCAAGTATCGAGCTGGCTACCCGCCAGTCGAGCGACTGAGCAGGTAGAATGATGCGGTCGGGCGCGGACAACCATGGGAAATGGGTGGAGCCGGTGACCGTGCAGATTGGCCGCCGCGCGCCGGAAAAGATCCAGACTTCCGCGGAAGCGCTTTTATTTCTCACCAACAAGTGGCCTTGCGAGCGCGGCCTTGAGTATCAAACATCGAGGGATATCTGTTCGGCGGCCATACGCCGCCAAATCGGTAACGATGCTGCTCGCGCGAGCTTCGTTGTCGCAGCATCAGTGGCGAAGTTGATTATTTGATGCGGCGGGAAAATACCCTCCTTAGCTGCCAGCGAATGTGTCTTTGACACAATGTCAGTTTCTTGAGCACACGACCGCGAATGTGCGGAATGGTTCATGGCGCTACATGCGCTCTCTCCATCAACAGCCAGTTCACGAAACGACCTGAACAGGCGTATGTTACTGGGCCCGCAACGACGTAATGCGACACGGGCCAACGATGTATACCTGCTCGTCCTGCCCTCCCAAAGCTCGGGCAAAACCGCTGAACCGTCCAGCAGATGTGAATAACACATGCGCGCCCGCAATGTCGCACGAAAGGCCGTGTAAAAAGCCCGCAATCCGCTCGACACCTGGTCCTTAAGCGCTTGCCGCAGAAGCTCGAACACTGTCTCGGCGATAGCCGGGGCTCCCAGGAAAGCGCACTCCATCCCCAGGAACGCAATCTCGTCGAAAGGGTCGATCATGCGAAGCTCGCGGTCGAATTCAAGGCAGTCGAAGATCGCGATGGGCTGGGAGAAGCAGATATGTTCGGACCGCAGGTCACCATGTCCCTCGACATATCGACCCTCTTGTATCCGGTGCGTGATCTCCTCGCGAAAGCGGTGAAGGGCGCAGTCGACATCGTCCAGAAGATGCCGGATCGCCTGGTGATCGACATCGAATTCCTCGTGCCTCAACATCTGCCTGTTGATCTCGTTCTGGTATTCCAGCATCCGGAGATGCTCGAGCGGATCAATCGCCGGATGTTCTGCGACACGATAGAAAGCTGCCAGGGCGTCAACCAACTTGTGCAGATGATCGTCAGTAACGGCACCAGCCTTGATAAGCCGGTCCAGCATGAATTGTTCCGGCAGGCGCCGCATTTCTAGCAGCCACTCCACGACAGTTCCCTCGCCGTCGAGTGCGAGCCCGCCATCCCTCTGGCTGACCAACGGGACAACCCGAAGATAGGTATCCGGCGCCAGGCGGCGATTGAGGCGCAACTCCTCGCGACAGTTGAATTCGCGTGCAGCAAGGGTTGAAAAATCGATGAAGGGACGAACCACCGGCTTCTTCAGTTTGAAGGCGCGATCCCCACACAGAAAGACCCAGGACATATGGGTCTCTAGCGCGGTCACCGGAAAGCTCCCCGCCGGATACGCCTCAGGTCGGCGAAGGAAGCTGATCTTTTCATCCAAAGAAAGCACCCGGTTCCCTTCCATGATCGATAATAGAAACAGTTAATGCATTGCCCAACCCCCGCCTTGATGTTCCTCAATGCCTTTTGGCACACTTCACTTGACTTTGGTCATCGCAGCCGCTTCCAGGCAGATTACCCTGCCCCGGACGAGAAGGAGCATTCCATGACCATGATGGCGAAACCCGACAAAACCCTATCCCGCCTGTTCCAACGCCTCGACAGTGCGCCGAGTCATATGGATGAACGCCTATCGGCGGTGCTCCAGGAATGGCTGGACCGGCGCAAGCAATTGATCGCACCGTCTCCCGAAGCCATGCTATCACCGGCTTCCTCAGCTGCAGATCAGGCCTTCATCTTCCAACGAGATCCGTCCGCCCCGCGGCGTTATCTGCTCACCTCCGGAGCGAGCTCTGCGGAAGTCCTGATTGGCGAGGTTTCGATGGGTGGCCATCTGGAAACGGCCAGGAACCGCCGCGGTGCCGTCCGTCTGCGCCGGTTGTTCGAGTTGGTTGGAGAAACCGGGGAACCCATCCTGGCGTTGTTCGGCACAAAATCGGCGGAGGGCAAATCCTTCTACGTGGAGTTGCTTGTCGCTCCGCTTTCCAAAAATGGAAAGTATATTGACGCCTTCTTGTCTTGCGTCAGCGCGCGGCAAGTCGCATCGGCCGCGACGAAAACCGTCCCCCACTGGATACAGCCGCCCCCCCTCCTGTTTGCCTTCGACAGCAGCAAGCACTTCGGCGAGCGTGTGGCGGCCGAACTCGGTCTCCCGTTGTGCTCGATCGAGGAGCGCGTCTTCGAGGACGGCGAAGAAAAGACCCGACCGCTGGCGCATGTTCGTGGGCGAGAAGTCTATGTTGTTTCTGGTCTCGAGCGATCCGGGAGCCTGAGCGTGCACGACCGGCTCAGCAAACTCCTCTTCTTCATCGCAACCCTGAAGACGAACGGCGCGGCACGCGTGACTGCCGTGGTCCCCTATCTGGCCTACATGCGCAAGGACCGGCAGACGAAGGAGCAGGATCCTCTTAACTCCGCCTACGTCGCGAGGCTTTTTGAAACCGTCGGGACAGATTGTCTGATCACGATGGAGACTCATAATCTGGCAGCCTTCCAGAATGCTTTTCGATGCCACACCATGCACCTGACGGCCTACGAAGCGTTCGCCGCCTTTTTTGCCAACCTGCCCCGGTCGGCAGAGGTAAGCGTCGTCTCTCCGGATCTCGGCGGAGCGAAACGCGCGGACATGTTCCGGGAGGTGCTGGAAAAGGCTCTTCGCCAGCCGATCGGCAAGGCCTTTCTGGAAAAGCAGCGCAGCCAGGGCGTGGTCAGTGGCGATCTTTTTGCTGGCGATGTGAAAGGACGGGTCGTCATCATCCTCGACGATATCATCAGCTCGGGAACGACGATGGCGCGTGCCGCACGGGCCTGCGCGGAACGCGGCGCCGCTCAAATCTGGCTCTGCGCCACGCATGGCCTATTTTCAAAGGATGCCGCGGCCAACCTTGCGGTCCCCTTCATTGATGGCATCGTTGTGACCGATACAATCAATATTGGCCAGCCTTATCGTTGTGACAAACGGCTAACCATAATACCGGTAGCAGCCGTTGTCGCTGGCACCATTGCTCAATGTCATGGATCTGCGGCCGGATAGCCCTGCCGCAGCCTTGCATTCATCGCCGAGCCGGAGATCAGGCCGCAAGATGTTTCTGAATATCGCCTAGCGAAAGATTGACGAGATCCTTGTCATATTCCGCCACGATCCGGCTCTTGACCGCCTCGGGCATGGCTCGCCGCAAATCGGCAAGCGCCTTTGGCGGAGCGACGACGAAGAGCTGATGAATAGTCTTTCCTTCGCAAATGGCCTCCAGCTTTTCCGCGACCATCGAGACGAACCGATCCTCTTGCTGTTCATGGAAATCGGTCTGGCCGAGGCTGCTACGGTGGCTGCCCATGGCGGCCCGGCCCGGCCTGTCCGTCCCCTGCTCGCGGGCCGAAGCATTGGTTGGCGCCTCGATGACCTCTTCGACCTCGAGCATCAGATTGAAGGCAGTTCCGGTATTGCGAAGCAGGAGAGCTTTTCTTGCGTCCGCAACAAGAATTCTCGCGTTATAAGGGATAATGGTTCCGTTCATCACATGACCCTTTCATGTTGATCGCTGTCCGTTCGCCACTCGCTGCTTGAACTGTCGATCCAAGCTGCGCCGCAAACGCGGGCTTGATTAGCGTGCAAAAAACACCGGAAATTCGCAGTCTTCAAGGATCGAGGCCGTGACGCCACCGAAAACTCTCTCCCGAAGGCGCGAATGGCCATAAGCCCCCATGACGATCATGTCACAGCCGATCTCAAGCGCATGTTGTCGAAGGACGACTTCGACGCTCCGTTCGCCGCTCGCAACTTGTTCGACAACGACTTTGACGCCATGCCGGGCGAGGAATGCCGCGATGTCAGCACCCGGCTCTCCCCCATTCTTAAAATAAGAGCTGTCTGGATCGACGATCACCACGTGCACTGCATCGGCTTCAATCAGCATATGCAACGCCTCCTTGGCGGCGCGTGCCGCTTCGGCTCGCGAGTTCCAGGCCAGAAGGACATTCTTCGGCCTCAGGCTTGATTTTCCCTTTGCCGGCGCCAACAGAAGCGGGACATGTGCGTCGAACACGGTGCCAGCGACAACCGCCTTCCTGATGTCACTATCATGGCGGGCGCCATCGCCAAGCAAGACGAGATCGGCATATAGGGCACGCATGCTCAGATTGCTTTCGAGGATGAAACGATCATCATAAAGATAGTCGGTGTCGAAAGAAACTCCGTTCGACCGACACATGTCCTCACCGTTCTGTCGAACTTCGAGCAGTGCGTTGATCTCAGCTTGCCTCTGTTCGATCCAGGCGGTCGCAACGGGATAGTCCGATGCGATCGGTGGCAGAGCTGTTCCAATCGCCAAGATCGAGAGATGAGCATCGAGTTCAGTACTCAACTCAATCGCCTTGCTGATGTCCGATACGGCATCTTTGGCACCGACGACGGAAAGTATGGTTTTGAACGACATGAGGATTCCTCCAATAGGCCTGGTTGATTATGAGCGTAAGCGTATCAGGCCGGCTTCTGCGCGCGATGATCTTTGTCAATCGCGGGCAGAGAGGCGTTGACGGCGGTCAAAGACCTGCGCCGCACGTGAGTTCAATCTAACGGCATCGCGGGCGTGCAGAGATGTCTGGCAACACGTGTCCCGGCAGCCCTTAAAACCACAGGAGCCGATCATGCCGCACAAGCAAGTCCTTTTCAGTACTGAAGCCCGAGGCAAGGTGCTGCGAGGAGCGACGCAGCTCGCGGACGCCATTCGCCTCACCCTTGGCCCGAAATCCAAGTCGGTTCTCATCGAGAAAAAATGGGGAATGCCAATCATCTGCAATGACGGCGTTACGATCGCAAAGGAATTCGACCTCAAGGATCCAGAGGAGAATCTCGGGGCAAGAATGTTGCGAGCTGCGGCGGAGAAGACCGGTGAAGTCGTCGGTGATGGTACGAGCACCTCGACCATCCTGGCACATGCAATGCTGGCAGACGGTCACCGCAACGTCGTCGCCGGCGCGAATGCGATCGACCTGAAACGCGGCCTCGACCGGGGTCTCACACGGGCCATCAGAGCTCTCCGCGAGATTTCGCGCCCAGTGACGACCGACAAGGAGAAACAGCAGGTGGCGGCGATTTCCGCCCATAACGACGAGGCCATCGGCACGCTCGTCGCCGAAGCCATGGCCAGGGTCGGCAAGGAAGGCGTCATCACAGTCGAGGAATCGAAGACCATGGAAACCCGGCTCGACGTAGTCGAGGGAATGCAATTCGACCGGGGTTATATCTCGCCGTATTTCGCAACGGATTCCGAGAAGATGGAGACCGTGCTGGAAGACGCAAGAATCTTGATCTTCGATCGGAAAATCTCGACGCTCGGCGATCTGGTGGGCCTTCTGGAGGATATAGCGAAATCCGGCAGGGCGCTTCTGGTGATCGCCGAAGATATCGAGGGCGAGGCTCTCGCCACCCTGATCGTCAACCAGATCCGCGGCGCCCTGCACAATTGCGCCGTCAAGGCACCGGGCTTTGGCGATCGCCGCAAGGAGATGCTGCAGGATCTTGCAGCGCTGACTGGCGCCCAGCTGATTTCGCAGGACCTCGGCTTCAAGCTCGAAAGCGTCACCCTGGACCAACTCGGCAGCGCAGCGCGCGTCATCATCGACAAGGAAACGACGACAATCATTGGCGGCGGCGGCGATCAGCAGAATATCAAGGGCCGATCCGACCAGATTCGCAAGGAAATCGAAAAAACCACCAGCGATTACGACCGGGAAAAATTGCAGGAAAGGCTGGCGAAGCTTGCCGGCGGGGTTGCCGTCATCCGCGTCGGCGCTCCTGCCGAAGCGGAGATGAAAGCGAAGAAGGACGCCCTCGACGATGCAATCAGTGCCACCAAGGCCGCGGTCGAGGAGGGCATCGTTCCCGGCGGAGGCCTGGCTCTGCTGCGTTGCGTAAAAGCAGTTGCAGAGGAAGAAGATCTATGTACGGGCGACGAGCGGACAGGCGTGCGGATTCTCAAGCGGGCGCTCGAAGCACCAGCCCGCCAGATCGCCGAAAACTCGGCCGTCGACGGCGGGGTCGTCGTCGCACGGATGCTCGAAAGCTTAGGGGCTATCGGCTTCGACGCAGCCCGTAACCGCTATGTCAACCTGCTGGAGGAAGGCATAATCGATCCGACCAAGGTCGTGCGGGTCGCCCTAGAGAATGCGGTGTCGGTCGCAAGCGTGCTTCTGCTGACGGAAGCCACCATGACGGAGATTCCGGAGCCGGTCATGCCGCAGGCTCCGGCTCCAATCGGAATGTAGACAGAGCAAGACGAGCAGGGGCTTGGTCGCCCTGCTCGTCCTCAGGCGATCGCCATTGCAGCCCCTCGCAATGAGGCGCTCAGGCTCGTTACGACGTAAACCGGGGCCTCGGGCATCCTGCAGGACGCGCCTCGTGCGGCCTCGAAGGCTGTCTTGAAAGCGGCGCCGTCCCGAAACCGCACCAGCTTTGTCGGCAAATCGCCGGCAAGATAAACACCGCCCCGTGCGCCAGTCACAAGCGCGACATCGCTTGAGAAGCGTGCGAGGCAGCGAGCATAGCTCTCCAATGCGATAATTGCGGCAGGATCGTGATCCTCCGCGGCGGACAGTATTTCTTGGACCATTGAACAGGATTGCGATGTGCCTGCCTGCCGGGAGGCGGCATTATATAACGCCATCAATCCATCGACCGACAAGAGGCTTCCTGCAGTCCTGTCGCCTGAGCCCTTTTGTATCTGCTCTACGAACCACAGGTCGTTCTCATCCGCGGCACCGAAGAACATGTCCCCTGCCCGAGTCGACAAGATCAGGTTCTTCTGCCCCGCGGGAATGGCGACGGCCGTCCGAACCTCTTCCCCGATGACGGCAACCGCTCTCGGGCCGCCCCCCGACTGGATCGGACCGGCGATCTGGTGCAGATCGTGAGCGGACAGCAGCTCCGTAACCTTTGCAATGGCTTCGGCATCGGTGGCGACCTCGACGCGGTCGAGTGAAAGCGCCGATTGAAGCTCCCGTTTCGTAACCGTCCTTGGCGAATTGAAAATATGAGCTCGATCGCCCTCAACCAAACCTCCGATCGTAAGGCTCACGACCTTGGGGGGCGTCCCCAGGGATTTGAGATAGGAAAAAAGTGCCTGCTGAACCGAGGTAAAGTCCTCGGTCTTGAAGTTGACGAGATGATCAATCGTCAGTTCATCGACATCTGCGACGGCAAAACGCAGATGATGGCACCCAATTTCACCGACGACTGCGTGTCGGGCCGAAGACATCGACATGTCACGCCTCCCTGTGAAGTCAACTTCACTCCAGATTGCCAGCGATCCGCAAACGCACCTTGACGAGGATCAACGCCCGAGCGGCCTGCCCCGCTAGTCTTGGCACATCGTCGGATATGTGAAGATCCGATCCCAATATCTCGAAGGAAAATGCGATGAGCAACGCTATGCAAGCTGTCATCTGGTTCGAGGAACTGCGTCGCAGCGATATCGGGAAGGTGGGAGGCAAGAATTCCTCCCTTGGAGAAATGATCCAGACCTTGTCGCAGAAGGGGGTCAGCGTGCCAGCAGGCTTCGCGACGACGGCAGATGCATATTGGAACTACCTCGACGCCAATGACTTGCGGCAGTCGATCGCTGCGCTCGTCGCCGATTGGCAGGAAGGCAAGGCCGGCCTTGCCGAAACCGGCGCCGCAATCCGGAAGCTTTTCCTGCAGGGCGATTGGCCGAAGGAAACGGCGGATGCCATCGTCGCTTCCTATGGCGCACTATCCCGCCGCGCCGGGAGCGACGATGTCGCCGTCGCGGTTCGATCCAGCGCTACGGCCGAGGATCTCCCCGACGCGAGCTTCGCGGGCCAGCAGGAAACCTTCCTCAACATCCAGGGCGAAAAGGCGCTGCTCGACTCCTGCCGTCGCTGTTATGCATCGCTGTTCACGGACAGGGCGATCTCCTATCGGCAGACGAAGGGTTTCGACCATATGAAGGTTGCACTGTCGATCGGCGTCCAGCAGATGGTGCGCTCCGACCTCGGCGGCTCTGGCGTCATGTTCTCGATCGACACAGAGACCGGCTTCGAAAAGATCGTATTGATCAACGCGGCTTGGGGGCTGGGCGAAAATGTCGTGCAGGGCACCATCGATCCCGACGAATATCAGGTCTTCAAGCCCCTGCTGCAGGATACCTCGCTGCGGCCGATCATCGCCAAGGCCTGCGGCGCGAAGGACAAGAAGATGATCTACGGTTCCGGGGCCGCGCCGACGATCAACGTGCCCACCTCAAAGGTCGAACGGGCTGCATTCGTTCTCGAAGACGAGGCGATCCTGCAGCTCGCTCGCTGGGCCGTGGCCATCGAGGAGCACTACGGCTGCCCGATGGACATGGAATGGGCCCGCGATGGAAAAGATGGCCAGCTTTTTATCGTCCAGGCACGGCCTGAAACCGTGCAGTCGATACGCCAGGGAGGTTCCTTCAAAAGCTATGCGATCAAGCGGAAAGGCCTGAAACTGGCGCAGGGTCTGTCGATCGGCGATGCGATCGTCTCGGGCCGCGTCTGCCTGATCGAGACGGCCAGGGATATCGACAAATTCATCGATGGCTCCGTGCTGGTGACGTCCACGACCGATCCGGACTGGGTGCCGGTGATGAAACGTGCGGCCGCGATCGTCACCGATCACGGAGGTCGTACCTCGCATGCCGCGATCGTCAGTCGGGAACTGGGCCTGCCGGCCGTCGTCGGCACCGGCAATGCCACCGAAATTTTTCATGCCGGCCAGGAGGTGACAGTTTCCTGCGCCGAAGGTGAAAAGGGCTTCATCTACGACGGCGTGGCCGAATACGAGGAAAAGACGCTCGACATTGCCGACCTGCCCGCCACCCGCACGCAGATCATGCTGAACCTCGCAAATCCCGGCGCAGCATTCCGCTGGTGGCGCCTGCCGGCCGACGGCGTCGGGCTCGCCCGCATGGAATTCGTCATCAGTAATGCCATCCGCATCCATCCGATGGCGCTTGTCCGCTACGCCAATCTCAAGGACGAGGCCGCCAAAAAGGAAATCGCGGCCCTCACGCAAGGCTACGACGACAAGCGGGACTATTTCGTCGACAATCTGGCGCGCGGCCTTGCCCGCATCGCCGCAGCGCTTCATCCCAAGCCCGTCATCGTCCGGATGAGCGATTTCAAGACCAACGAATATGCCGGTCTGCTGGGCGGCGCGGAATTCGAGCCGAAGGAGGAAAACCCGATGCTCGGCTTCCGCGGCGCCTCTCGCTACTATTCGCCACGCTATCGCGAGGGCTTCGCGCTGGAATGCCGCGCCATCCGCAAGCTGCGCAACGAATTCGGGTTCCGCAACGTCGTGGTGATGATCCCGTTCTGCCGTTCGGTCGGCGAAGCTGAAAAGGTCCTCAGCATCATGGCGGAGAACGGCCTGAAGCGTGGCGTGGACGGATTGGAAATTTATGTCATGTGCGAAATTCCGTCGAACGTGATCCTTGCGAAGGATTTTGCGCAGCAGTTCGACGGGTTCTCGATCGGTTCCAACGACCTGACGCAGCTGACCCTCGGTGTCGACCGCGATGCCGGCGACCTCGCGGACCTGTTCGACGAGCAGGATCCAGCTGTCAAATGGATGATCCGCACCGTCATCACGGAAGCCACGAAGGCCGGAGCCAAGATCGGCATCTGCGGGCAGGCGCCGAGCGATCATCCCGACTTTGCGGGCTTCCTGGTGGAATGCGGCATAGACAGCATTTCCGTCAGTCCCGACAGCTTTATTGCTGTCAAGCGCAAGGTCGCTGAAGCGGAGCAGAGGCGTTTCGGTGAAAGCGGACGAATATCGGCCTGAAGACGGTTCATCAGGTCGGATCCACGTTGCCAGAGCTTAAGATACCGATAACCGCCTATGGAGCATGCGCCGATCGGAGTTGCGGGCGCCTATCCCGGCACGCTGGTTTGGCTTGACACCAAGGCGGCTTTGCCGCTGAAAAACCGCCGCACGTCTTCCGTCTGTCTCTCGCAGCCAGGTTATCGTGCCAGGAAAATCGGCTGTTTGGGATTGTCGAGCATGGATCGGGTCACGCCTCCAAAAATAAGCTCTCTTAAGCGAGAATGACCGTAGGCGCCCATAATAATCACATCCGCGCCAACGTCATGCGCGCAATCGTCCAGGGTCTGATGCGTGGTGCGACCGTCGCTCCTCAACACGTCGATCCGGGAATCAACATGAGATCGCAAAAGATAGGCGCTTAGTTCCTGGGCGGATTGTTGAGTATCCGCATCGGGATCGACGATGACGATCGAGACTTCACGTGCGGATTTCAGCAACAACCGACCTTGTTTGACGACCTTTATTGCCTCAAGCGAACCGTTCCACGCGATCACGACGTTTCGGGCTCGACCGTCGCAATCGTCTGGTTCGGAATAAGTAAAACAGGCAGGTTTGCGTGGAACAGGGCACCGTCGCTCCCAAGCCGATACGGCGCGGCATTTTTTTGGTGCATGGGGAACTGCCGGCAATCGCGGGACTGAAAGTACGTATCTCTACAAGTCTTCCGGAGCTTGTCGTGATGCAACCATCCCTCGACGCCACGTACGAACTCGGCGGTGGGGGCAGTGATTGCTTCGTCCGAGGAGACGACACCCCGGTTATCTGCGTTGCAAGTCGGCCAGGCGGACTGGCATAGCGATTTTCAGGCACTGATTCTCGACCTGCAGAATTACTTGGACAAAGCAGCCGATGAGACGGCGCGAAATGTCATTTTACGAAGGATGAGGCGGGCGCTCGGCGAAGATAACTAAGACGTTTCTTCGAGTCCCCCATTGGCGGCGATCCACATTCAGCTTTGACATGTGTCGTCGGTGAGGACGCCCGCCACTTTCGGCACGACTATTGTCCGGCGTTGCTGGTCCCAACCCTGACGCCTGCGGAGACCGACTGTCGTTACCTGTACCGACGTCATCTCGCCGCATCCTGCTGCGAGACGAGCAACGGCTTGAGCCGTGTCAATGTCGCCTCCCCAAGGTTTTGGCAGCCTCTGTTTGCGCAATCGCGAGCAATTCGTTCCGCGATCGCCCAAGATCAGGTGGAGATCATGAGAAGCTTTATCCGTTTCATCAAGTCGAAGATTAGCGGCTTCATTCTCACGAAAGGCTCCGATCGCGAGGCGGAAGAACACCACGTCGCCGTTCCTCAGCAAGTCGACCTTCCCCTCTCGAGCAATCCAATGGAGGAGGTCGCCGTTCCAGCATCGATCGATGGAGGAGACATGGTAAATGGACGGCCGCAAGCCGATTTATATCGACTGGCGGAGCAACTCATGCTGTACCGCCAAGTTTGTGGAGGAAGCACCTGGGGCTCTGGTCCCAGACATTCGGTGCCTTCTCAAGGCACCAGAACCACGGCACCATTCAAGTGCCCCGCGCGCAGAGCCGCCAGCGCCTGGTTGCCATCGGCGAGCGGATACACGGTCGTATAAGTCTTCACCTTTGCTTCGTTTGCGATCGGGAAGAACTCTTCAGCGTCCTGCCTGGTGAGATTCGCGACAGATTCGACACTCCTTTCTTCCCAAAGCAGCGAATATGGCATCTGCGGTATGTCACTCATGTGGATGCCTCCACAAACGACCTTTCCGCCCTTGCGCACCGCCCGGAGCGCGGCGGTGACAAGATCGCCGACCGGCGCAAAGATGATGGCCGCATCGAGTTTTTGCGGCGGGCCATTGTCTGAACCGCCGGCCCAAGTTGCGCCGAGATCCAGCGCAAAAGCTTGTGCTTGGCGGTCTCCGGGCCGCGTGAACGCATAGACTTGTCTTTCCTGCCATACACAGACCTGGGCAATGATATGGGCAGCCGCACCGAAGCCATAGAGACCTATCCGCTTGCCGGATCCTGCTTTCTTCAGCGAGCGCCAGCCGATCAGTCCGGCACACAGAAGCGGCGCAAGCGAAACGGGATCGGCATCCAGTGGCAGATCAAACGCATAATCGTTGTCGGCGACGACATGGGTGGCGAAGCCGCCATCCCGCGTGTAGCCAGTGAACAAAGGCTCATCGCACAGATTTTCTGTATGCGAACGGCAATAGTCGCAATGACCGCAGGTATGACCGAGCCAAGGAATTCCGACCCGGGAGCCGATACGCGACGCAGGCTGCCCTTCGCCGACTGCTTCGACAATTCCAACGATCTCGTGGCCGGGCACGAGCGGAAGCTTGGGATTTTTGAGATCTCCGTCCACGACATGCAGGTCCGTCCGGCATACCGCGCAGGCCTCAACCCGGACAAGCAACTCCTTCGGTCCCGGAACAGGATTCGGCCGTTCGACGAGCTTGAGGGGCTTTCCAACTTCGTATAGGACCATTGCCTTCATGGTGAGCCCCGGAGGAAAGTGCCGCGAGCCGACAACGCCGGCCCGCGGCATAACGTTTCAGGATACCCGGATATGGTCGACGACCGAGCGGACGCCGGACGCCGCCCAGGCGGCGCGTTCGGCGGCTTGACGCTCCGACCACGCATCCACATGGCCTTCCAGCGTCACCCGGCCATCGGCGACGTTGACCTTGATCTTGATCTTCTGCGCCTCGACCTCAGCATTCCGCTTCAAGGCGTCCTCGATACGCTTCTTCACATCGATGATTGAGACCTTGGGCGTGACTTCGAGCTGGTTGCTGACGCCCATCACGCCGGTCAAGGCACGCACGGCTTCGGCGGCGGCTTCTTTCTGGTACTGCCATTCGACCTTACCCTTGAGCGTCACCCAGCCCTTCTGGACCTGGACGGTCACGGCGTCACGCGGAATGACCGTATTCCAGTTGATCGTGTTGATGGCACGCTTGGCGATTTCGTCATCAGCGGTCGGGTTGGCGCCGAACGGGCGCACCTCGATTTCTTCGGCGATGCCTCTCACGCCCTTCACCCGCCGCACAATGGCCTCAACAGAAGCCTTTTGGGCGTAGGTCGGTACATTCCCGGTGAGAGTCGCGACCCCTGCATCCACCGCAACGCCGATGTTGGCCGCATCGATACTCGGCTCAAAGTCGAGTTCATCGATTATATTCTGCCGCAGAATACTATCGTCCATGACATTTCTCCTTCTATCGCTCATCATGAGCAAAGCGATAATTGGCCACTGAAACCGGCTCGCCATTGACCCTCGTCAAGGCGGCTAAGTAATCGCATCGCCGACGCTATCGGCTCTCCGCGTCCGGCCAGTGAAACGGACCGTCGATGTGATCGTAAATGCTGCCTCGCGGCGCGATAAAGGTGATCCCGATGACAGTCAGGACCATCGCAAGAAGAATCCACAGCAATAGGTGATCAAGGAAGAAGCGGCGAATCCTGCTTCGCAACGTCTTGACCGTCATTTTCACCTCCCTTCGCAGATTCAGTACAAGGATAGCGATCTGCAACAGCACATGTTTGATCGATCGCAAGGCAACGGACTGTCGGCATTGATTATATTCGCGGTTGGCGTTTCTCAAAAACACGCACGAGGCTCAAAATGACTGCTGACCAGGCCAGACGGCGCGCGCTTGAAGAGAGATATATCCTCGACTTCCAAACGCTTTTCAAAACGCGGACACGCCGGGACCGGCTCTTCGCCACCTGGGCGGCAACAAAACTCGGCCGACAAGATTCTGCTAATTATCTTGAAGAGGTTAGCAGTGCTGGGCGCGCTGCTCCCGGTGACGATGATATCCTTCAAAAGGTTCTGGCGGATTTTCGAAGCGTGGGGCAGGAGATCACCGAGGAAGATCTGCGCTCTGTCATGAACGAGATGATGTTCGACGCCGCTGAGGAGCTTGAAGCCGATCGCATCAGCCGACAACCACATCAAAGCAAATCTTGATCGGTGACCCTATCGCTTGGGAGATGTCGCTCCCGACAAAAATCAACGACCAGAGCGAGGCTCTTAGTAATAAAAACCTGCTTATTGCAAAAGGCGTCGGGCTGACCCATGGATGAATGGCTAAGCTCTTTGCGCCCCTATCTTCTTGGGGCCTAGGCCCTAGGAATAACCGTTGCCTTCGTGGGGTTGCATGGCGGATTTCCTGATCTCTTTGCAACCTCTCTCACAGTCTCCACTCTTGTGGTCCTGCTGGCGCTCTTTGCCCAGATCCTTAGGCGTCTGAGATAAGGGGAAATCGGTCTCGACATTGTCGCGTTACTGTCGATGGGTTCGGCATTCGCTGTCGGCGGATATCTCGCTGCCGGCGTTGTCGCGCTGATGTATTCCGGCGGCCAATATCTGGAGAGTCTGGGCGAAGGACGCGCTCGCCATGAGATGACAGCTCTCCTGTCCCGTGCTCCTCATCAGGCAATCCGGCGCCGTGGAGAGCAATTGCAGGAGGTTCCAGCCGACGCGATCGAAGTGGGCGACATCATCGTCGTGCGGTGGGGGGACCTCGTGCCGGTCGATGGGATTATTTATGAGGAAGTCGCCACGCTCGACGAATCGGCGCTAACGGGCGAGCCCCTGCCCGCCGCTAGAAAAAAGGGGGATGCCGTCATGAGCGGAGCAGCCAATGCCGGCGACCTGTTCAGCATGGTGGCGATGAAACCCGCCTCGGAGAGCACATATGCCGGCATTCTGAGACTGGTCGAGGTAGCGCAGCGAAGCGAGGCGCCGATGGCAAGACTTGCGGATCGATACGCAGCCTTCTTTTTGATCATCACCGTTGTCCTCGCGTTCGCCGCCTGGCTTCTCTCCGGCGATCCAGTCCGGGCGGTCGCCGTCCTCGTCGTTGCGACGCCCTGCTCGCTCATCCTCGCGGTCCCCATTGCCTGGGCAGCGGGCATATCGCGTGCCGAGCAGATCGGCTTGCTGGTCAAGGGGGCGCGTGTTCTGGAGGCGCTGGTCAATATCCACACGCTGGTGATCGACAAAACGGGTACGCTGACGGAAGGAACCCCCACCCTTCATGCGATCGACTCGGCTCTGCCAGAAAACGAATTGCTGCGCCTCGTCGCATCGCTCGACCAGGCAACAAGCCACGTCGCGGCAAAGGCGCTGGTTGAGGCTGCAAAGGCCCGCAATCTCAAGCTCGTCCATCCCACAAATGTCACCGAAACGCCTGGAGAAGGAATTGCTGGGGAGGTTGACGGACGCCCGGTCGCGATCGGCGCCATCGCCTATATTGCCTCCAGGTTCGGGATGACGATCAACCACGATGATCGCCCTGGGACCATTGCGGCGGCCGTCGCCGTCGATGGGGCATTTGCCGGCGTCCTTCTTTTCTCGGACAAGCTGCGGGATGGAAGCGACCGGATACTGGCAGGCTTCAAGCGGCTCGGCGTCGCGCGCATGATCCTTGCGACCGGCGACAGGAGCGATGTCGCGCGTCTGATCAGCTCCGGATTGCCGTTCGATGAGGTAAGGTCGGAACTCTCGGCCGAGCAGAAAATCGACATCGTTAAAGCCGAAAAGGCCGGTGGGCCGGTGATGATGATCGGCGATGGCATCAACGACGCTCCAGCGCTTGCTGCCGCAGACATTGGCCTCGCCATGGGTGCTCATGGCTCGTCCAGAGCCGCCGAACCCGCGGATGCGGTGCTGCTCGTGGAAAGGCTCGACCGCGTTCTGCAGGGGATTGAGATCTCCAGAGGCTGTCGCAGGATCGCGATACAGAGCGTGCTTGCGGGAATCGGCTTATCGATCGTCGGCATGACAGCCGGGGCATCGGGTTACCTGGCACCGGTCCAGGGCGCCCTCTTCCAGGAGGTGATTGATGTGGCGGTGATCTTGAATGCCCTGCGCGCCCTCAAGATAAGTCCGGCCGAACAAGCCGACTGAGGTTCGCCGGACACAGCCGATTTACCCACGGTCCCCGGGGAAGGCGGAAAGAACGGCTTCATCGTTGAGCTGCCGAAAGTCGAGATAATGGTCGCCGACGGCGCCAAAGTCGCACGGCGTTTCCAGGCAGATTACCTCATCAGCCTCGGCTTTCAACCGGGCGACGACCTCAGGCGGGGCAACCGGAACCGCCAACATGATCCGGGTAGGGTTCCGGACCCTGAGTCCCCTGATCGCAGCCGTCGCGGTTGCACCCGTCGCCAGTCCGTCGTCGACAATGACGGCGGTCCGGCCGCTGAGGCTTCCTTCAGCAAGGCAACCGGCATAGACCAACCGTCGGCGGTGGATTTCGTCAAGCTCCAGCCGGCAACATGATTCGAACACGGCAGAAGAAATCCCTGCACGTGCGATGATGTCGTCGTTGCGAACGACGATCGGCATCTTGCCATCGATAACGGCTCCCATTGCCACTTCGGGATTGCCGGGCACGCCTATCTTGCGCACGAGAAGCACTGCGAGCGGAGCATTGAGTGCCTTGGCAACTTCCGCCGCAACCGGGACGCCCCCACGGGGAAGAGCGAAAATTGTGCAGGGTGAGCCTTGATAAGCCTTGAGGGCCTGAGCCAGCCGCCGTCCTGCCTCGTTGCGATCGATAAACACCGTCAGTTCCTTCGACCCTTGGGGATTAGATAAGTCATACGCTTTTACCTCGGACCGCGGAATGATTGCCGATTAGAATTGCCGGCACCTCTCCCTCGTGCCTGCCGCTAGGTTCCGTGTCGTTGTGCCTCGGTCCGATGGGCCATCTCAGCGCGCATAAGGACAAGTCCCGGAAGCATCGGCAACCAGAGCGTCAGCCCACGAAACATCAACGTTGTCGCGAGGCTCGCTTCCAGGCCTGTGCCAAACAGATGCATAGCCATGATGCTGGCGCTCTCGAAACTGCCGAGACCCAGTGGCAAGGGAGCGAGGGTGGCAACCATCGAGGCAACCAGAAAACTTGCTAGTGCGGCGGTCGCGCCGAGGTCGATACCGATCGAACGGGCGATGCACCAAAGTGTTGCGGCCTCGAGAAAAAACACTGCGCATTGGCAGGATGCCGCCCACAAGATGGTCCTTACATCCCGAATTGCCCGGGGATCCATTTCCTGCAGCCAAACAGCAAGATAGGACCCCCTTCTCCAGCGTAACAGGAACCGGGGCAAAATCCGATCCCGGGTCCGGTCGACAAGAGAAAGACAGGCCAGAATCGCTGCGGCCAGCAGGACGAAGGCAAGCAGGATGGGAATCCACTCGTCACCAGTCAGATGGCGGCGCCAGATGGAAGCGAATGCGATGACCGCAAGAACGAGATAGACTGCGTAATAGGACAATGTATCAACAAGGAGGCCGGACAGCGCCAGCGGTCTGTCGACCCCGCGCCGCCTCAGGGCGCCGATAACGATGATCGTACCGCTGAGGCCGCTGGTCGGCAGTATCTGGTTGGCAAAACGCTGAAAGAAAGCCGATTTTCAGGAGTGTGACGAAGGGCAGAGTGCTATGTGCGCGGTCGAGAACGATCTTCCAGACCAAGGAAGCGAAGATATAGGTCAAAATCTGGCATATCAGCGCCGCGCCGAGCCAAATGGGATCCGCCCTTTCGATCAAGGCGAGAAATAGCTCCAGGTCGTTGAAATGAAGGACGAAATAGACAAGCCCTGCAAGCCCGCCGATGCCCAGCACCCAGCCGAGCGATATCAGCGAGGTGGGACGGAAGGTGATGTTTATCGGTTTGATAAGCTTTCCCACCGCCTTATCGCTCGACTCAGAGTCACTCATGGCTGTGCTCCGCTTCACTTTGAGATTACGAACCAATCGCGACAAACCGCGTCTGTCCGTCTCGTCGCACGCTAAGGAGCAGAACATCACGCTCCTCTTTCGCCGTCCGCACCACCTCCGTGGCTGAGTGGATAGATTTCTGATTGATGGCGACGATGATGTCCCCCGCTTGCAGACCTGCATCCGCTGCTGCGCAGTTGTCTTCCACAGCTACAACGATTGCGCCGTCCGCAATGCCTTCGGGGTTATTACTTGTGTCGGGAGACGCGAGCACGACACCGGAAAGGTACCCTTCCCCCTGCAAGCTCTCTTTCCTGACCTCTGGTATCGCAAATCGCTCTTGGTCGGAGAGGGTCGCTTGTACATGCAATTCATCTTTGCCGCGCCGAAACCGGATCTGGACCCGTTCAGAAGGAGCGTGAGCGCCGAGGATGTTCCGAAGGACGGCCGCGTTCTGGATGGCATCCTCATCGACCGCGATGATCACGTCACCTGCCTTCAATCCAGCATTGGCTGCCGATGAGCCACCATTGACCTGGCTTACAACTGCACCCGCGTCGGCCGTCACACCAAGAGCCTTGGCCAATTCAGGAGAGAGATCTTGAATGACGACGCCGAGACGGCCGCGGCGGATAGAGCCGTGCTTGATCAGTTTATCCATCACCTCTTTCGCCATCGAGACCGGTATGGCAAAGCCAATACCGATATTGCCGCCGGATGGCGCAACGATTGCACTATTGATGCCGACTAACCTGCCATCCATGTCAATCAGCGGGCCACCGGAGTTCCCCGGATTAAGAGAGGCATCAGTCTGGATGAAGTTCTCGTATCCATCGATCCCGAGCCCGGCCCGGCCCAAAGCACTGACGATCCCGAGCGTCACCGTTTGGCCCAAGCCGAACGGGTTTCCGACGGCGGCAACATAGTCGCCAACCTGTAGCCGCCTGGAATCGCCAAATTCGATAGCCTTCAGGTTGGGAGCTGTGATCTGAATGACAGCAATATCAGTCTCAGAATCGGTTCCGATCATCTTCGCATGGAAAGTGCCGCCAGCGGCCAATGTGACGACGATGTCGTCAGCATTCTCAATGACATGGTGATTGGTGACGATGTAACCCCGCGCGCCGTCGATTATGACCCCCGAGCCCGATGTCTGAAAACCATGCTTCAACGGCGTCGGGTCTGTTTGCAGGCCGAAGAATTCCCTCAGGGTCGGGTTACTGAGTAACGGATCGATATCCTCCTGAACCTGGCCACGTACGGAGATGGTGACGACTGTCGGGATCACCTGTCTTGCGATCGGCGCAATGGTATTTTGCGGGGATCCCGTGGCGGGAGATGCCACGGCTAAAAGGCTTGCCATCAGAAGGGCAGAAAATCTCATGAGCGGCAACATGTCGAATTCCTGACCTTGGGGTTGGATAGAAGAGGAACACTATATGGCCAGCTCGGGCGGAACTTTGGGGTAGGGATCACTCGAGGCTTATGTGGTCCCGCGTGTGGGAAGACGATCCAGGGGGGCTGATCCGTTCTCGAGGACCTGCTTTTGAGGATACGGCGTCCTGCATAGGCCAGGATCGCACCGTGGCTGAGGCATGTCAGGAGAAGTCGCAGAGCGACCGCCGCTAGGCCACAGTCAGCCGATTGTCGACGGCGGTGACGCTCGGAACCGACCATGCCGCGTATTCGGCGACCTGCCGTTCCTTAACCCCATGCACCGTCCCCTCCAAGGTCACGGTATGACCGGAAACAGCAACCCGAATTGCCTTTGCCTCGACCTCCGCGTTGCGCGCCAGAGCCCGATCTATACGGTCCTTGATGTCGGGAATCTGCGCGGTCGGCCGGATCGTCAACAGGTTGCGCACCTTTGTGACGCCTCCGAGCTTCTTAACCGCCTCTTCCGCGGCAAGCCGTTGGAAATGCCAGCGTACTTCACCGCTCAACATCACACATCCCCGCTCGACCTTCACATCGATCGCACCGTCGGGTAGCGCTGTGTCCCAGGCGATGATGTCCAGCGCCCGGGCGGCAATCTCGTCGTCAGCCCGCTTCTTCCTTCCGGGGAAGCGAACTTCGATATGCTCAGCGATTGCCCTGACACCCTTCACCCGCCGGGTCGCCGCTTCGGCGGCCGCCTTCTCCACATAGCTTTCAACATGTCCGGTCAGCGTGGCGACGCCATTCTCCACGGCGACGCCGATATTTGCCGCGTTCACACTGGGCTCGAATTCGAGTTCGGTCAGCACATCCTGGCGGATCAACAGGTCACTCATGAATTGCTCCTATCGCTCGTTTTCAAAGACATTTTCGCTTATTGCCGATTGCTTGCATTGCGAAAGATCAATGGCCCCGACCGAGGTAACCGTCCTCAAAGCGCCGGATATGGACAGGCCAACTCAGGCTCTGAGGGGCAATGACATCAAGATGCGCGAGAAGAGCGCGGTGTGAGCAGCCAACCGTCTTCGCATCTGCAATTTGCGCTCACGCTGAAGGACAGATCGAAACGGGAGTTGTTTCAGACAAGGCTCGCGATAGTCTGCAAGATACACATGGCGATGCCCCCGCTCGATATTTCCGCGGGTGGAACCCGGGCAATCTTGTCATCATGTCTGGGACTCTGACAGCTCTCGTTTCAGGTTGGAGCGCTTGAGCGAGGTCATGCTATTGCCATGCCAGACAAAACCGCGCGTGAACCAACCCAGAATCCACAGGAGCGGCAACAATAAGTCACGCAATATCCAAGCAAGTGGTGACGTGAGACCCAGTGGCCACCGATAAATCGCCGCAAGGGCTACTTCAGCGGAATACCAGCAGGCAATTAGTACAGGAAGTCCTATCCACGAGATCACGTGCATCATCGACAGGACGCAGTACAGAACCACCGCCGGAAGCACCCCACTTAGAATTTCCGCCGAATAAGCCAACGGGAAGGACGACCGCCGCAATTGCGCCCAACGCAGTTGTCTGGTCCAAACTTGAGAGTAGGTTCGGTGACCCAGTGGCTGCTGAAAAGGCTCGCGAACGACGGCAACCTTTTTGCCAGTGCGACGAGCAATCTTTGTCGCGGCTGCGTCTTCCGCGATCTCGTTTCCGAGGGCCGACAACCCACCCGAATGCTCAAGCTCCCGGCGTGAAAGCATCATCGTCTTGCCTTGAACATACCCGATCCCTAGGAAGTCGGCTACCAGTTGCCAGCGCGCCTGATATGTATTGAGGAACGCTGCCTCCAGAGCTGCCGCCGGCCCTTGTGTCTCAGTTCCAACGGGCGGCGAACAGACGAATGAGTTCACCGGGGACCAGCACTCGCGGAGATCATCGATATAACCGGGAGGGATAAGGACATTGCTGTCGGAAATGACGATGCGATCATACTTTGCAGCGCGCCAACCTTTCCAGAGGTTATTCAGCTTTGGATTTTGGGAGACATTGTCGTCGCCGATGAGCAGACCTGCGTCAGCAATGGTATGGGTCGCTATAAGCTCACGAACCACTGTTATTGCCGGATCATCGGGAGAGGCTACGCAGAAAAGAATTTCGTACTGCGGATAATCGATCGACAAACTGCTTTGCAGTGTACGGCGCAGGTTGTTTTCCAATCCGCAAACCGGCTTGATAATCGTCACACCCGCACGGTCGTCACTCGCTGCCCTTCTCCAACACAGCTTTCGCAAGACCACTAGAGTTATGCTGACAAATTGCGTCCCAACCAGCAAAGCCAGAAAAGCTGAGATGATAGGTATTAGGATATCCATTCTAGATCCGCTCGCAATGAGGAAGGTCGACAGCCCTCGGAGGCTTGCGACGATCGGATTTCTGTACGCCGGCGATCGGCATCGTCTCGATTCCCCGTGCTGATCTTTGCACCGATTAAGTCCGCCTAGGCGTTTCGTTTTCTGTCCGATGAATGGCGCTTGTGTAAGCCGCCGTCGTTGAAGGTTGCTACATCGCTCAGGACCACCTTTTACGAAGTTAATTCCTTTTGTCCGTCAGTTCTTATGTGCGTTCTCGCGCCACGACGGTTGCTAAATGCGGCCGGTGCGCCCTGGCAGGCTCGTCTCAGGGCGTTCGGAACTGCCCGCTCCGAGAAATTTCGGGGCGTCTTTATTGCGTCCGTTGTTTATCGAGTTCGCCTTATCTTGCCAGAAAAACTGCCCGTTTGGGGTTCTTAAGCATCGATAGGGTCACGCCGCCGAAGATGCGTTCCCGCATACGGGAGTGGCTATAGGCTCCCATGACGATCAAATCCGTTGCAAGGTCATCCGCATATTGGTTGAGCGTCTCGACAACGGTCCTGCCGTCGCTCCTCAACACATCAACCGTAAAGTTGACCCCGTGCCTCGAAAGATAGGTGCCGACCTCACCGGCCGGTTCGCCATCGTTCGTGCCCGGATCGACGATCCCGACATGGATTTCCTTGGCGGACTTCAGAAGCTCGATCCCCTGTTTGACGGCCCGCATGGCTTCGAGACTATCCTTCCAGGCGACCACGACGGAGGTGGGCTCCAACGTCGGTTTTCCGTTGCCGGGAATAATGAGAGTGGGCACCTGCGAATGGAAGAGCGCTCCGTCAATGACGGCATGCTTGAGAGAGCCATCGGCAGCTGCATCGGGGCCGATGGCAACAAGATCGGCGTAGCGGGCCTTGTGGGCGACGACGTTGTCCACGGAGGTCAATTCCGTATAGACGTCGACGATATCGTGAGCGACGTTCGCACGCTGCAGAATGTCTTTCACGGCCGTTAGCCGTTCGGCGAGCTTCGCCTTGTCCCGATCGCGCTCTTCCAGCCAAGCTATTGAAACGTTCTCAGCGAACTCGCCGATCGGGGGTGGCGCTGCCACACCCAGCAGCAGGATCGACAGATGCGCTCCCGACGAGCGCGACAAGTCGATGGCGGTATTCACATCCCTATCGCCATGATCTGATCTGACGACACTCAATATTGTTGCAAATGACATTGTCTTCCCTCCGCTTGTTGCTGGAGAAAGATTGGCCCAGCTGGCGCCGCGGAACCTTGATGTTTGTCAACCTGTCGGATTCGGGCCCTGTCCGGACAGTCGGACGTCGTTCGTCGGTAGCTCAACGGGTTTGACTACGGGCATTTTTGCCGGCCCTCCCGCAGCATCCCTTTCACGGAAATCTGCGAGGCCGTGACGATCTCTTCGCGGCCAAGAACAAGGCCCGCACACGCTCCATGGTCGCAGCCAGGACGAATGTCGGCAAGACGCTCGACGGGCTGGTTTCTCTCTCCTGCCGCGCGCCAGGAAAGAGATCACCTACGAGATCGTTGAGCTTTCCGCAAGCCAAAGCTGAGCCGGATTTCAGCGATCACGGCCTCTCAAGTCACCGCATGCCGGTAGCTCACATTCTACAATTTCAAAATTGATGGAAATTTAGATTGTTACTGCACAGCTTGACGGTGATCAATGGAGCGGCGTCGGTAAGGTGATCTTCTTCCCTCAGTTTCAAACTCAGGGAGATGAAGCCATGGCTTCCGCTGACATCAAGGTTACTGAATCGGCCGGTCCCGATTCCGTCGGCAAGACGGATACGAAGACACGCAAGCTCCGGCTCGGATCATTGACCGCCCTCGTCATCGGCTCGATGATTGGGTCCGGCGTGTTCAGCCTTCCCCAGAACATGGCAGCCGGCGCCGGTCCGCTCGCGGTCCTGATCGGCTGGGCGATCACCGCCGCCGGCATGCTGGCGCTCGTCTTCGTCTATCAGTCGCTCGCCACGCGCAAACCCGACCTGGACGTCGGTCCTTATGCCTATGCCAAGGCGGGGTTCGGTCCGTTCATCGGCTTCAACAGCGCCTGGGGCTACTGGCTGAGCGCCTGGATCGGCAACGTCTCCTATGCGGTCGTGGTCTTCAGCGCCCTCTCCTACTTCTTTCCATCCTTCGGTGACGGGAATACCTGGCCCGCGATTATAGGTGCCTCGTTCCTCTTGTGGTTCGTGCATGCGCTGATTACGGCGGGCATCCGCGAGGCCGCCATCGTCAACCTCGTCGTGACGGTTGCGAAAATCGCTCCGATCGTCCTGTTCATCGGCGTGGCGGTTGTCGCCTTCAAGGTGGACGTGTTCTCCGCCGACTTTACCGGCCTTGGCAATGCAAGCCTCGGCTCGATCACCGCGCAGGTCAAGAGCACCATGTTGGTCACGCTCTGGGTCTTCATCGGCATAGAAGGCGCCAGCGTCTTTTCCGGCCGGGCCGAGCGCCGCAAAGACATTGCCGTCGCGACGATCACCGGCTTCCTGACCTGCCTGGCCTTCTACGCGCTCGTATCGCTGCTCTCGCTCGGCATCCTCAACCAGCCGGAACTCGCCGCACTCAAGAACCCCTCGATGGCGGGCGTCCTCGAAGCAATCGTCGGTCCCTGGGGCGCGGTCCTGATCAACATTGCCCTCGTCGTATCGGTGATTGGAGCGTTTTTGAGCTGGACGCTTCTGGCGGCGGAAATCCCGCTGGCCGCCGCAAAGGACGGCACCATGCCTTCCTTTTTCGCGAAGGAGAACAGCCGGGGCGTTCCCTCGACATCGCTGCTCATGACCAACCTCCTCGTCCAGGCCTTTCTACTGGTCACTCTATTCGCGCAGAGCACCTATCAGGCGCTGTTCTCGATCGCCTCCGCCGCCATCCTCGTGCCCTATATCTTCTCAGGCGCCTATGCGGTGAAACTGGCGATCACGGGCGAAGCCTATAAGCCGGGAGAAAGCCGCACCGGCCCGATGATCGCCGGTCTCATTGCCACCGTCTACGGTCTCTGGCTCGTTTATGCGGCAGGTCCCGCCTACCTCTTCATGTGTGCGGTGCTCTATGCGCCCGGCCTCATCTTCTACGTTGCCGCCCGCCGCCAGCACGGCCAGCAGGTCTTCAAACCTGTGGAAGCTTTCCTTGCCGCCGGCCTCGTCGCGGTCGCGCTGCTTGCCGCCTACGAAATGTGGACCGGTACGGTCAGCCCCTTCTGAGGAGATGAAACGATGATGACGTTGGGTGTTCATTCCGAGGTCGGCCGGTTGCGCGAGGTGATGGTCCACCGGCCCGATCTCAGCCTGCGCCGGCTCACGCCGGACAATTGCAAGGCCCTGCTTTTCGACGACGTCCTGTGGGTCAAGCGGGCACGGCAGGAGCATGACGCTTTTGTCGATACGCTCAGGGAGCGAGGCGTCCTCGTACACTCGCTCGGGGAGCTGCTTGCAGAGACGATGGACAACGCAGACGCACGGCAATGGCTGCTCAGCCTGCGGGTCAAGCCGCCGGTCGTCGGCGAGGACATGGTCGCCGAGTTGCGGGCATGGCTCGGCGAAATGCCGTCCGGGGAGCTTTCGACCTATCTGGTCGGCGGCATCGCCCGTGCGGAACTGCCGTTCGAACCGATGGGATTGAGCGGAAGGGCGCTGGCGCCGCAGGATTTCGTGCTTCCGCCGCTGCCAAACCAGCTTTTTACGCGCGACAGTTCCTGCTGGGTGTATGGCGGCGTTTCCGTCAATTCGATGTACTGGCAGGCGCGACGGCCGGAAGCGGCCAATGTGGAGGCCATCTATCGTTTCCACCCGCGTTTCCGGGGCAACGATTTCCCCATCTTCTCGTCGGATGGAGACGAAGCGCCAAGCCTGGAAGGCGGGGACGTGATGCCCGTCGGCAACGGCGTCGTGCTGATCGGCATGGGGGAGAGAACCACGCCGCAGGCCGTAAGCGCGCTTGCGGGGCGGCTATTCACCGCCGGACTGGCCACGCGGGTGATTGCGGCCCTGATGCCGCGCGACCGTAGCTTCATGCACCTCGATACGGTCTTCACCTTCTGCGACCGCGACCTGGTGACTTTGTATCCGCCCGTCGTCAACCGCTTGCGCAGCTTTTCGCTGCGCCCTGCGGATGCCGAGAAGGTCGTTGATATCCGCGAAGAGAATGCATCGTTCACCGAGGTCGTCGCCGACGCCATGGGGCTCAAGGCCCTGCGCATCGTGCAGACCGGTGGCGACCGGTACGAGGCGGAACGCGAACAGTGGGACGATGGCAACAACGTCGTCGCCGTCGAGCCCGGCGTGGTCGTCGCCTATGACCGCAACGTCTATACCAACACGCTTTTGCGCCGTCAGGGCGTCGAGGTGATCACCGTCGAAGGCGCCGAACTCAGCCGTGGCCGCGGCGGCGGACATTGCATGACCTGCCCTCTCGTTCGTGAAATCGCATAGGAAAGTCAATCATATGCCCATCAATCTTCATGGCAGGAGCGTCCTGTCGCTCGAGGACCTTTCATCCGATGAAATCCGCTTCCTGCTGCGCATGGCGGCCGAACTCAAGTCAGCCAAACTCGGTGGCTACGAAGTACCTCGCCTGGTGCGCAAGAATATCGCGCTGATCTTCGAGAAGGACTCCACCCGCACCCGAAGTGGTTTCGAGGTGGCGGCCTATGACCAGGGTGCCCGTGTCACCTATCTCGGCCCTTCCGGGAGCCATATCGGCCACAAGGAGTCCGTCAAGGATACCGCGCGCGTGCTCGGCCGCATGTACGATGCGATCGAATTCCGCGGTTTTGCGCAGTCGGCGGTGGAAGAGCTCGCGCGGTATTCGGGCGTCCCGGTCTACAATGGCCTGACGGATGTGTGGCATCCCACCCAGGTGCTTGCGGACTTCATGACGATGCGCGAGTTCACCCACAAGCATTTGTCGGATATGGCACTGGCCTTCGTGGGCGACGGTAGCGACAACGTCGCCCTGTCGCTTGCCGTCGGCGCTGCTAAGGTGGGGATCGATTTCCGCCTCGTCTCGCCGCGAAAGCTGTGGCCGAAGCAGGCGTTCGTCGAACATGTCAATGCCGAAGCCGCCAAGGCGGGAGGCAGGTTTGAACTCACGTCCGATATCGCCACCGGTGTTAAGGGCGCCGATTTCGTCTACACCGATGTCTGGCTCTCGATGGGCGAAGACGAAAGCGCCTGGAAGGAGCGCATCGATCTCCTGTCGCCTTTCCGGGTGACGCGGAAGATGATGGAAGCCACGGGAAATCCCTACAGCAAGTTCATGCATTGCCTTCCCGCCTTCCACGATGCCGACACGGAAGTCGGCCGGCAGATCGCCGAGAAATACGGCATAGACTGCATGGAAGTCACCGACGAGGTCTTCGAATCCAGGACCTCCATCGTCTTCGATCAGGCGGAGAACCGCCTGCATTCCATCAAGGCGCTGCTCGTTGCGACGATCGGAGGTTAAGATGCTGATCGTTGCTGCCCTTGGAGGCAACGCGCTCCTGCGCCGCGGTGAGGCTCTGACGGCCGAAAACCAGCGCGCCAATGTGCGGCAGGCCGCGATCGCGCTCGCCACATTGATTTCAGCGGGTCATTCCCTGGTGGTCACCCACGGGAACGGCCCACAGGTCGGGCTTTTGGCGCTCGAAACGGCCGGCCCCGATGGCGCCGGCCTGCCGCTTGACGTTCTCGGCGCCGAGACCGAGGGCATGATCGGCTACATGATCGAACAGGAGCTCGCCGGCCTTCTGAAGGGGTATCGCTTCGCCACCCTGCTGACGCTCGTCAAGGTGAATGCAAACGACCCTGCCTTCCAGCAGCCCACGAAGTTCATCGGCCCCGTCTATGCTGCCGAAACCGCCCGAAAGCTGGCGGCCGAGCGTGGCTGGACGATCGCACCCGACGGGGAGAAATGGCGGCGCGTCGTCGCCTCTCCGCTGCCGCAGACCATCATGGAAGCGGACGTCATTTCGCTGCTGGTCAGGCAGGGTGTGACGGTGATCTGCACCGGCGGCGGCGGGATTCCCGTCGTCGAAGGGCCTGGCGGAGGACTGGCCGGAATCGAGGCCGTCATCGACAAGGATGCGGCCAGCACCCTCCTTGCAGAACAGCTCGACGCCGACATGCTGCTTCTGCTGACCGATGTGGACGCCGTCTATGCCGATTTCGGCACGCCGAATGCGCGGCCGCTGACAAAGATAGATCCAGGCTCCGTGGATGAAAAGCAGTTTCCCGCGGGATCGATGCGGCCGAAGATTGCCGCGGCGTCGCGCTTTTCGAGAAGCGGCGGGCGTCGTGCCGCAATCGGGCGTCTCGAAGACGCCATGGCGCTCGTAGCAGGGGCGGAAGGAACCGCGTTCTTTTCCCAGCAAGCTGACTGAGGACGTCAGCTTGAGTATTCTGCCTACGAGGCGAGCTGTAGTAAGCAGCGACGCGAGAGGTACCACACGCCACTCGTTTGCGATTTACGGCCGAAGATAGGCACAAGGCTCAGTGTTGGTGACGGCGTGTTTCGCGATCGATTGGGCGCGCAGCTCCTGGCAGCGCGGGTTGGCCCAGCCGACGACATGTGACGAATATCAAATCTCAGTTGCGTCCCGTCGCCGGAAGGCGATTGGCGCGCCTGAACCCAACTTGAGCATGGGAAACAGACTAGCCCCGTACTAGGCCTATCTGGCCGGGCCGGCCTTGCCATCGAGGAGTGGTCCACCGCGTTAGGGCCGGCGACTTCCAACAGGTCTTTCGTGGAACTTCAGGTGCCGCTCCGGACGTTGCTGACGTTGTTGGCAATGTCAATTATCGCTCTTCTCCTCTGCGAGTTTGCGCGTCTGTGATCGTAGCCGCAGCGGGCACAATAATGTTGAGGCAGGAGCTCTCTCTGCTCGAAAGCAGCACTACGGCTGCTGCAGTGGGCCATGGGCCGCTAATCGGGCATCTTGTGACGGGTCTCGACACGCAATCAACAGATGCGGATCATCCGCCGGGAACGGACTGCGGATCATAGAGCGCTACTTCGCGTCGAATGGCATTGGCTGGCACAGCATCGCTTGTCGCGTTAGACACCGCTCAGGCCGCCGATTGGCCACAACGCCCGGTCACGGTTGTGGTGCCGCAGGCAGCCGACAACAACCCAGATGTACTCTGCCGCATCATCACGGACAATCTTTCCCTAGCGCTTGGGCAACAGTTCATCGTCGAGAACAGCGCTCGTGCCGCCAACGTCGTGGCTATATATTCCTCCATTCTGAAGAACCATGACGCTTTTTTGTCCCTAGCAGATGACGTTCCAACTCAGCGGAATCGCCCGTAGAAGCAGCGCTGTGCGTGAGGCTGCCAGTAATACATACCAGGTTAGAATGTCTCGTGAGGGCCGTAAGCAAGAGTGCAGGTTTGAAGCCGCCAGCACCTTCTCCAGACAACACGATATCGCGCTCAAAATTGACACGTCCAAAACTCGGCTTCCGAGACGCGGCGACTGGTTATCGGGCAGGCCGCGACACTTCGGGGTTGCGGCTGATATTGGACGACGGCAACGCGCATAGTTCGACTACACCACGTTACATGCGAGCCGGAGACCATGCCTGTTACGCCTTAAGATACCATCAGGCGTGAGTAGCGGCCTACACCGCCGCAGAGTGAGGTCGCTAGAAAACTCTCTGGAGGCCAACCATGCCGATGACAGCGAACTCTGATCTAATTTAGTCTCGCGAGAACTTCTTATAGAGGATTGCCATGATCTCCATGACAGCCGGATCCGCGATGAAATAGTAAAGCATTCGATGCTCGCGGCGGAAATCGACGATCCCCTCCTTCTTCAATTTCGCGAGGTGCTGGGACATGGAGGTTTGCGCAATGCCGGTCACTTCTATGATTGAAGATACATTTCTCTCCCCTTCGGCAAGTTCGCACAGGATGAGTAGCCGGTGACCATTCGCCAGTCCACTGAGGAATTCAGCGGCGTCACCTGCCTTTTCGGCTATGACCTCAGCAATCTTCATGGATATCTCTTTTGCGTCCCTCTTCATGTCATGTAGTGAATTTACGAATTCATATGTTAGTCAAGCTATGCCGTTGGTGCTTATGTGATTCAGTCATTGAGGCCATTAGAACGACGCATAGAGACGTGGAACATAGTTTCGCTTGAGGATATAGCGACGCCTGAGTCACTCCCATTTGTGTTGTCGGCCGCGTTTCGGCTGCAGGCGCTCGGCGATATTGATCAGCATCAATGTGATTGCAGCGCACGGGGCTTCTATTTCAAGATCACCGAACGAAGGGAGGAGCATATGAAAAGCGACAGAAACAAAGACGATATGCCGGCCTTGGGAACAGTGCCAAAAGGGCTGACTCCAGCCTTGGAATGCCGGCTGATAAACTGAACAGGGACTGACAGCGCCCTCGTGCAGGATTGACCGATTGCGTGAATTGGATAGTGGCATGAAGTCTCTTCCGGAACGAAAGTTTTTCGTAGCACTGCTTGCGGCTTTCGTGCTGACGGCAAGCGTATCTGGTTTCCTTGCGGTGCGGTTGGCTGTTCGAACGATTTATTGGTCCACTCACCAAAACAAACCAATCGAAGAGTGGATGCCGCTCGGTTATGTGGCTCATTCGCACGGCGTCTCGCCAATCATTCTGCAGACAGCGCTGGGGCTTCCGGCCGGCATCCGTGATCGAAGCCCACTCGGCGAAATAGCCAAGGGGCAAGGCAAGTCATTCGAGGAGGTTCGCAGAACTCTCGAAGCAGCAATTGCCGCCGAGCGCAATCAGGCCACCGAACCTGGCCGCGACCCCGTGGGCCAGTAGAATGGCGGAGCAACTCTTCATTCTGATCGACGAACGGGGCGTCTATGCGCTGTTCATCATCCTTATGGTGAATTGCCTGGGAGTGCCATTTCCGACTTCACTTATCATGTTGGCCATCGGGTCTCTCGCCGAGCAAGGGGAGTTGGCTTTCCTGCCATTCTTCCTCGCTGGCCTCTCCGGCGCAGTCGCGGGGGATCAAGCCGGATATTTCCTGGGACGCTTGGCGTCATCTCGGCTCTTCAAGCTGGCGAAGAGCAGTGAATGGCTCGAGAAAGCGCTGAAAAAGGCGGAGCAGCTTGAAACGCGATGGGGAGATGCAGGGATATTCTTCAGCCGCTGGCTACTCAGCCCCCTCGGACCCTATGTCAATCTGTTCGCGGGCATGAACCGTTATTCGTGGATCAGATTTTCGATTTGGGATGCTTTGGGGGAAGCAATCTGGGTGGGCGGTTACATGAGCCTCGGCGTGGCGTTCAGCAGAAGCATTCAGGCAGTTGCAGACCTCCTGGGCAACGTGACGTGGTTGGCTGCATCTGTCTTCATGACAGTCCTGTTCGGTTGGAAACTCTTTTCACTTCTGGCTTCAAGGAAACGAGCCGCTTCCCCATAGCACCGGGACTTGCCCGCAAAGCTTCGCACCGAAGCACTCCAATGGCGTTGCGAAACAAAAGCGTCTCGGCTCGAGATCTTGCCTGGCGACGCCTTCCCGCTACAAGGCCTCCACTACGGCTTTCAGCATGTCACGCACCTTTTCGGCCGGTGCCTTTAGCGCGGGATTCTCGACTGCCGCCATCGAGGCGACCGGATCGATGGCGGCGACCTCGATATTGCCATCCCCGACATCCTGCACGACGATATTGCACGGCAGCATAGTGCCGATTTTATCCTCGATCTCCAGCGCATCACGAGCAATTGCCGGGTTGCAGGCGCCGAGAATGCGGTAGTTGCGGTAATCGACGTCCAGTTTCTTCCTGAAGGTCTCCTTCACGTCGATCTCGCTAATGATGCCGAAGCCGGCGTTCTTGAGCACGTCGGTGGTTCGTTGCACGGCGTCGGCGAATGGGCAATGAAGTGTCTTGGCGAAATAGTAGCTCATGGGGTGTCTCCTCTGTTTCAGCTTGAGACCGGATTAGCATGGGTGAATTCGGGAGGCTCGAGTGACGGGTGATCCGGATGCGCTCCTCCCCTCAACACGATGTAGATGGCTGGGATGACGAGCACGGTAAGCAGCGTCGAGGACGCAAGCCCGAAGAGCAGCGAGATGGCCAGCCCCTGAAAGATCGGATCGGCCAGGATGACCACTGCGCCGATCATCGCGGCAAGAGCGGTCAGCAGGATCGGCTTGAAACGGATGGCTCCCGCTTCCAGCAGCACTTCGACCAACGGCCAGTCGGGCCGCCGCACATGCCGGATGAAATCGGCAAGCAGGATCGAATTACGCACGATGATGCCGGCAAGCGCGATGAAGCCGATCATCGACGTCGCCGTGAACGGCGCGTCGAACAGCCAGTGCCCCAGCATGATGCCGATGAAGGTGAGCGGGATCGGTGTCAGGATAACGAGCGGCAGCTTGAAGGAGCCGAACTGGGCGACGACAAGGATGTAGATACCGAGGATTGCCACCATGAAGGCGGCCCCCATGTCGCGGAATGTCACCCAGGTCACTTCCCATTCGCCGTCCCACAGAAGCGTCGGATGGGTCTCGTCATCAGGCTGGCCATGGAGCGCGATCACCGGCTTCGCCAGGTCGCCCCAGTCGATCTTGTCGAACGCCTCCTGCACGGCGAGCATGCCATAGATCGGAGCCTCGTAGGCGCCGGCAAGCTCGGCCATCACCATTTCGGCCGGACGGCCGTTATGCCGGAAGATCGGATAGGATGCCGGTTCCCGCTGCACGCTGACCACGTCGCCAAGCTCTACGATGCCGCGGCTGCCCGGCAGCGCGTTGGCCGGAACAGGTGTCGTCAACGCACGCTCGTCGAGCGTCCCCGCTTCCTTCGGCAGGGCCATGCGGATCGGGATCGGTTGGCGGCCGCCGCGATGGGAATATCCGACGGTCGAGCCGCCATAAAGATAGCGCAGCGTATCGTAGACGTCGGACTGCTCGACCCGATAATATTCGAGATTGTCCTGATCGATGGCGATGCGCATCCGCTCAGGCTGATTGTGATAGCTGTCGTCGATGTCGACGATGAAAGGCACGCTTTCAAAGGCTTCGCGCACTTTGCCGGCCACCGCGCGGCGGGTTTCGGCGTCCGGACCGTAGATTTCGGCAAGCAGAGTGCCGATTACCGGCGGGCCGGGCGGCGGTTCCACCACCTTCAGCACGGTCCCGGCCGGCAAGGCGAGACCCTGGAGACGCTCGCGCAAATCGAGCGCGATCGCATGGCTTGCGCGTTCCCGTTCGCTCTTGGCCGAGAGATTCACCGCCACCTGCCCCTGCTCGGGATTGGCGCGCAGATAATAGTGGCGCACCAGTCCGTTGAAATCGAAGGGGGCCGCGGTTCCGGCATAGGTCTGGAACGAAACGATCTCCGGCACCGCAGCAAGGCGATCGACGGCAACCTGCAGCGCGCGGTCGGTATCCTCGACTGAGGATCCCTTGGGCAGCTCAAGAACGACCTGGAGATCGGATTTGTTGTCGAACGGCAGAAGCTTCACGGTCACATGCTTGGTGTAAAGGAGCCCGAGCGAAGCCAGCGTGGCGAAGCCGACGATCAGGAGAAACGCCCAGGAACGCGCCTTAGTCTTGAGGACCGGCCGCGCAACCATAACATAAAGCCGGCCGAGCACGCCACCGCCCGAACCTTCCGCGTCATGCCCTGCAGCATCGCTCTCCCTGCTGACCTTCAGCATCAGCCAGGGCGTGAGGATCACGGCCACAAAGAAGGAAAACAGCATGGCGGCGGAAGCATTGGCCGGGATCGGGCTCATATAAGGGCCCATCATGCCCGATACGAACAGCATGGGGAGAAGGGCGGCTACCACGGTCAGCGTCGCGACGATGGTGGGATTGCCGACTTCCGCCACCGCATCGATCGCAGCCTCTCGGCGGGAGCGGCCGTCATGCATCGCCCAATGGCGCGCTATGTTCTCGATGACGACGATCGCGTCGTCGACCAGGATGCCGATCGAGAAGATCAAAGCGAAGAGGCTGACGCGGTTGAGCGTATAGCCCATGATCCAGGCGGAAAACAAAGTCAGCAGGATCGTCGTCGGGATGACCACCGCAACCACGATAGCCTCCCGCCAGCCGATGGCGACGGCGACAAGCACGATGATCGAGACCGTCGCCAGCCCGAGATGGAACAGAAGCTCGTTGGCCTTCTCGTTTGCGGTCTCGCCGTAGTTGCGGGTGACCGTCATCTCGACATCCTTCGGGAAGATCTGGCCGCGCACCTGTTCGAGGCGGTGCTGGATCTCCTCGGCGATAACCACGGCATTGGTGCCTGGACGCTTGGCGATGGCGAGAGAAACCGCGGGAACCCGCTCCAGCCCATCCGCAACCTTGCGGATATCGGTGACGCGGTTTTCCGCCGGCGAGGTCGCCAGCACGACGTTTGCCACGTCCCGGACATAGACGGGACGGCCGTCGCGCGCCGTGAGCAGCAGGTTGCCGATCTCGGGCAGCGCCTGCAGGGTCTGGCCGGCGACGATGGCCCGCTGGCCGCCGTCGTCACGGACCGTGCCGATGCGGAACGAACGGTTGGCCCCTTCGATCTTGGCCGCGAGCTGCTGGAGGGTGATGCCGTAGAGCGAGAGCTTGCGGGGATCCGGTTCCACACGGAACTGTTCCGGCTGTTCACCGACGATGTAGGTCAGGCCGATATCCGGCAGCTTCGCGACCTCGACTTGCAGTTCCCGCGCCAGCCTGGTCAGGTCGTTCGCCGTCCAGCGCGCGGCTGTCTTCTCGTTCGGCCTCAGGTTGACGACGACGATCGCCACGTCATCGATACCGCGGCCGACGATCAGCGGCTCGGGAATGCCGACCGGAATGCGGTCCATGTTGGCGCGGATCTTCTCATGCACGCGCAGTATGGCGGCATCTGCATCGGTGCCGACCTCGAAGCGCGCCGTGACCAGCGTGCCGTCGTCCTCGGTTTGTGAATAGACGTGCTCGACCCCGTCTATGCTCTTGACGATGGTCTCGAGCGGTTCGGTGACGAGCTTGGCGGCATCCTCCGCGCGGAGCCCGTTCGCATCGACATGAATATCGACCATCGGCACGGAAATCTGCGGCTCCTCTTCGCGCGGCAGCGCCAGCAAAGCGACGATGCCGAGCGCCAGCGCCGCCAGTAGAAAAAGCGGCGTCAGCGGCGAGGCAATGAAAGCGCGGGTGAGCCCGCCGGCAATTCCGACTTTCATGGCAGCAGAACCCGATCACCGTCGCGCAGACCAGACAGGACCTCGACACGCTTCAAGCCATCCTGTTCGAAACTTTCGCCCAGGATCACCGCGACATCGATCTGATCATTGCCCGCGGTCAGCTTGAGGTAATCGACGCCATGAACAGTGCGTACGGCTTCCGGCGGCACCGAGAGGACGGTGCGCTTGCCAACGGGAATCGATACCAGCGTACGCTCCTTGACAAAATAGTCGCCGATGCCACCGACTTCGACGTCGGCAATCACACGGCCATCGATAATTTCGGGATAGACCTTGATGATGCGACCCGGACGGGCGGCGGCCGTTTCCCCGGACGGCTGCGCGAGACCACGTTCGCCGACCATGACCTGCGAGCCCTGCACGATTTCGGCTGCATGCCGCTCCGGCAGCGACAGGCGCAGATAGTAGGGGCCTGGCGCAACCCGGGCGATCTCCTCTCCCGGCAGGATAACGGAACCCAGGGTCACCGGCACGGTGAGTACCCGGCCGGTCGCCGGTGCGAGAACCTCGCCTTCGCGGGTGCTCTGCTCGATCACCGCCTTTTCTGCCTGGGCGGCAGCAACCTGGTTGGTGGCGACCTCGAACTGCGTGCGCGCCTGATCCAGCCGGGATTGGCTGGCTGTCCCCGTTTCCCTGAGTTGCTGCGACCGTTCAAGCTCGATACGCGCATTGGCAAGCTGCGAATTGAGCGCCTCGATCTTGGCGGCCGCTGCGCCGAGTTGCAGCGCGAGCTTCTCGTCGACGATGAGCGCAATGGTCTGCCCTTCCCGGACCTGATCGCCTTCGCCGATGCGAATCTCCTCGACGGAGCCGCCGATGCGGGCGCGGGCAGGGACCACGATACGGCTTTCGACCTGACCGAAAACAGCCTTCATCTCGGTAATTGTGACGGGCTTCACAACGAACTCGGCTGCCCGGGCATGCTGGACTGAAAGGGCCGACATCGCAAGGAGAACGGCGCCGGAAAGGTGAACGACAGGTCGAAACATGGAGGAACTGTTCTTCTGGGCTGCGGCAGCATCGCCTGTTGCGCCCGATATTGGAGGGGTGAACACGGCCTGGTGTCCATTCATCAGTCGAAAGCCGTTCCCGGCTTGATCCCGAGCTTCTTGAAGGCAATCGCGGCCGGGCAGAAGCCGGTGACCGAAGCCTGCATCAGGTTCAACCCGACGAAGACCGTCAGCAGAAACCACCAGACCGACACGTAAAGACCGAGTGCCAGGGATACGAGGACCATGAAGCCGGCAAACATCATGACGGCGCGATCGATTGTCATTGTCTTCTCCTTTGTCGTCCCGGGACGGCTCTCAATCGGCCGTCTCCATATGGATTTCCTTCAGTTTCTTGATCCCGAGCATGTCGAGGACGAGATTCTCGTAAAACGTGTCGCTCTTGCCCTGCCGCACCTTGTGCAGGAAGTATTTCTCGAAGCCCACCTTGGCGGCGTGAACCCAGCGTCCCTGCGATGACCAGTTGACGTTGCGCGGCGGGATCTGCGGCTGCGCCACGAAGGCGATGCCGTCGTCGCCGAAGTCCGCCAGGCAGACCGCATTCCAGCTCGCGACCGCCTTCGGCTCCTCGCCCTTGACCGAGGCTGCGATATTCTCCGCTGTCGCCGTGACCATGGATTCGATCATGAAGCCCGTTTTCGGCACGCCGACCGCCAGCGGCGTTTTACCGACAGGCGGAATGGCGACACAGACGCCAACCGCAAAGACATTCGGATAGGCCGGATTGCGCTGATGCTTGTCGATGACGACGAAGCCCCGCGGATTGGTCAACCCCTCGATGCCGGCGACGGCCGGTACGCCACGGAAGGCCGGCAGGAGCATCGAGAAGGCAAACGGCAGTTCGTGCACGGTCTTGACCGAACCGTCGTCATTCACTTCCTCGACGAAGAGCTTGCCCGGCTCGACCTTCGTCGTTCTGGCATTGGTGATCCATTTGATATGACGCTCCCTCAGAGCGCTTTCGAGAAGGCCCTTGGTGTCGCCGACGCCATCGAGCCCGAGATGGCCAATATAGGGTTCCGGCGTCACGAAGGTCATCGGCACCTGGTCGCGGACCCGCGCCTTGCGGAGCGCCGTCTCCAGGATGAAGGCGAATTCGTACGCTGGACCGAAGCAGGAGGCGCCCTGCGCGGCGCCCACCACGACCGGCCCCGGCGCCTGCACGAACTTGTCGAAGGCGGCTTTCGCTTGGACCGCATGGCCGGTCTGGCAGATGGACTGGGTATAACCGTCCGGACCAAGCCCGGGCACTTCGTCGAAGGCGAGACCGGGTCCGGTGGCGATGACCAGATAGTCGTAGCCGATGACCTCGCCGCCGTTGAGACGGATCGTATTGGAAGCCGGCTCGACCCGTTCTGCCCCTTCCGGACGCAGTTCGATGCCGCGCTGCTTCAATATCGGAACGAGGTCGACGGTAATGTCGTCGGGCTGCCTCCAGCCGACGGCGACCCATGGATTCGAAGGGACGAATGAATAAGTGCTGCCCAGATTGACGACGGTGACCCGGTCATCGCGTCGAAGCTTGGACTTTATCTCATAGGCCATTATGATTCCACCAAGACCTGCACCAAGGATGACGATGTGAGACATGGCATTTCCTCCAAAGCCGTTGCCTTATCTTTCCCGTTTCACGCCAACCCGCCTTGATCCGGCTCAATCTGGCCGGGTCGGGGAAATCCGGCCTTCGAAGCGAGCTCCTCGCCCGTCCGGCGGGCATCGGATGCCTTGCATATAACATTCAGATATTTTAAATTCAAGAACATGAATGTAGAAGAAATGATCCCAGCCGCGGAGTCGGCGGCCGAGCTGATGCGCAGCCTGTCTCATCCACAGCGCCTGCTGGTTTTGTGTGCTCTGGTGGGGGGCGAAAAATCCGTCGCGGAATTGCGCCAGGAGTTGCTGATCGAGCAGGTGCCGATGTCGCAACAGCTCATGCGGCTGAGGGCGGACGGGCTTGTGGAGGCGCGCCGCGAAGGGACCACGGTCTATTACCGCATCGCGCGACCCGAGGTGGCGGCCGTCGTCGCCGCGCTCTATTCGGCTTTTTGCGGGAGTTCGAAACCGAAGGCGTGACCGTGATCATGAGGCCGCAGCAAATAAGCATGACAATGCGGAGAGGCACCCTCTTCCGAGGGCGTCTCTCCGTTTAAATTGTCACAGCGGTCGATTGTCGACCCTGGTCGGCGCGGATTGGGACCGCTTTTGCGCCGCGTCATCCATCAGTTCGTACCACATGGCATTGAGGACGGCGAAGGCTGCCGCGAGCGGCAGTCCGAGAAGCCAGGTTGACGGGGATCAATGAAGCCCGGCCGGCAAGATAGTTCTCTGAAATCCCCAATTAGGGGAAAAGGAGAGGTATCATGGAAAGACGACATACGCTTCTGGTTGCTGCCTTGGCAACAACTAGCCTCATGGCAACCGGCGCATTTGCGCAGGGCTACGGCCCTTGGTTCGGCGCACGCATGGGACCTGGAATGATGTATGGAAATGGCCGTGCCGCCATCATTGACCAGAACGATGACGGCCGGATCAGCAGCGAAGAAGCTGCCGCGTCAGCGGAGGAAGTATTCACGGCCATGGATGCCGACGACGACGGACAGATCACCAAAGACGAATACATGGCTGTCCGGATGGGCCCCGGCTGGGGCTGGAACACGGAGCGCCAGGCTGCCATGCAGGCCAATAAGGAAGCCCGCTTCGGCGAGATGGACGCTGACAAGAATGGCTCCGTTAGCAAGGTGGAGTTCCTTGCGACAGCCCAGACTCATTTCAAAGCCGCCGATCAGGACGGCGACGGACAGGTGAACCCATGGGAATACCGGCGGGGTCGCTGGCTCTGATTTGAGTACTTCGCCGATCCGCCTTTCTTCGGCTCTGGCCAATTCTCTCCGGTCGCGGTGTCGTTCCGATGGAAGGGACACCGCAACTTGCCGCCACTTTGCGATGTCAGCAAATCGATGTCGCATGTAGCCGTCCGCTGCCCGCGACAAAGACTGATATACCGGATTCCTGTTTGACGATCGAAAGCCGGATGACGAAAAGCACCTGCAAGCAGTTCCCGCAAAGGAGGTGAAGGCGTGAAAACCGAGCGCGATCGCCGTATATCTGTTTCACGCAAACCTGGCCTGCCAAGGTGGGCGCTTGTCTCACTCTATCTCGGTTTAGCGGTCCTACCGCTTTTCCTCGCCGCAACCGGCAATGTTCCTCCTGCTTCCCCCTTCGCCGAAGGCGCAGCGGCAGCCGGGATGGTTGGCATGGTGATGATGGTTGCTCAATTGGGCAGCAGCGGGCGTAGCCCCCTCCTGTCAGGGCGCATTGGCATCGATGTGACCATGGCATTCCACAAATGGGCCGCGCCCGCTGCTTTGGCCTTGCTGGTGGCACATCCGATACTTCTGGCCGGGCCATTCGATGTCTCAGCTCCCTCCCGGATACTCGCAAGGCTTGGGAACCTGTTGGTCGCTCCGAGACTGATGACAGGTTTGTTGGCACTGGTCCTCTTCCTCCTGATCACGCTGACAGCCGTCCTGCGTGACCGCCTGCCTGCGGGCTATGGACTGTGGCGGCTGAGCCACGGCGTGTTGGCGCTGGTTGCGCTGATCTTTTGTCTGGAGCATATGCTTGCGCAGGGGACCTATGCCGCCGATCAACGACTGCGGCTCTTCTGGCTGGTTCTGACGCTCGGCGCGATCCTGATCTCGCTTTTACGGCATCTCATTGTCTGGCGCCGCGCGCCGTGGCGAGTGGCAGATATCACGCGCGCGGCAGACCGGCTTTGGATCTTGCAGCTCGAAAACCGGCGCGACCTTTCCTTCCGGGCGGGACAATTCGTCTGGCTCCGCTTTGGTCGCAGCCTTTCCGACCACCCCTTCTCCATTGCATCGGCACCCTGCGAAAAGCGCCTCAATTTCCTCATTCAGGAAGCCGGTGATTTCACCTCGCAGATCGGCACGGTGCCCGTCGAATCACACGTGGCCATAGACGGTCCGCATGGGAGCTTCACCCTCGACGGGCTACCGAAAAGCGACACCCTCATCCTGATTTCGGGCGGTGTCGGGTTGGCGCCTATTCTTTCCATTCTCTCTGACCTTGGTCATGGTAGCGAATATCGCTGGATACGTCTTGTCCACACGACCCGCAGCCAATCCGCCCTCATCGCGCCCGAATTTTTGAAAGCCGCCTGCCCGTCGGCCGAAATCACCATTCTGGCAGATGACGCAACGGCGGGCGATGCGCCCGTGGGCCGCGGACCACTCACTCCAGAGCACTTGCGAACTCTTTTGGCCGGCGTCGACCCATTCGCTGTGAACGTCCTTATTTGCGGCCCGAGCGGTATGATGACCTTCGCCACCGACGCCCTGCATGAAATGGGTGTCCCACTCGACCGCATACGATACGAGCGTTTTTCCTATGGCAGTGGCCCCGTCTCCGTAAAGGACCGACGTATTCTCATAGGATTTGTCGGCCTGTGCGCTGCCGTCATGGCCTTCGCATTCGGCTTCACGCTGCGCTGACCGGTCATTGGGCAACCAGCCAGTCGATCACCACCGCCCGCTCGGCCTCATCGGGCGTGTGGTGATTGGCAAACAGCGATGAAAGGGCCTCTCTTCGGGTGGCCGGTTCCCGGGGAAGTCTTCGCAGCACGCGTGCGGCCGAGGCATGGCACTGGCTGCAGCGCTTTTCGAAAAGTTCGGCACCGTCGGCGGCTCGCTGCGCAACGGTCAGATTGCCGGACGATCGCTCTTCGGCGAGACTGAGGCTCACGGACTTGCCATCGCCGAACGAGACGATGGGAAACACGGCATGGCCGGAGGCGGAAGATATAGGCGCCGGCATCGCACCTAAGATCAGGAACAGGAGGATTCGGCGCATTCCCGCCTCCCACGGTCGACGCAACGGAATGATCCTAGCACGTCCGTGCGCGCATCGCGATCATCCCGATGCCGGTCGCCTCCCTCGCCAAGCGTCGCCTCCTTCGCCGCACCAAGAAGATCGTCGCCTTGAAGGCCGACCTCCCACTGCTCATTGGCGTGCGCACCTCAGACCATCCTGAATGATCGCAAACTGACTGGTATACAAACTAGAGCGCTTATGTGATGGGCAAGCGTACGCGCACCTCGACGCCCTTATTTCTTCCGAGACGAGGAGACACGACGTCGACGGCGGCTCCGACCCGGTCTGCGATTGCCTTGACGATGGCGAGCCCGAGCCCCGATCAATCAATCCCGACGTTGCCGCGCTCGAACTGGCGCATCAGGCGATCCATCGCCTCTGGCGGGAGCATCGCTCCGTCGTTGGCAACACAAAGAACCCCTCCGGGGTCAAGCCCTCGATCACTGTCTGGATTGCCGCTGGCCCTGGCTCTCCCAAGCAGCAAGCAAATCCTCGATAAATGCCTCGCCCAGCTTGTTACGAGCGCCCTTGGGACGGCCGGGATTTCCGGCTTTGAACTGGAACTCGACGGGCGGCTCTCCCTTACCCGTATCCTTCCCGTTTTTTCGGGGCGTATCAGCCGTCTGGGTCACTCGACTCTTTCGAAATTCCCGCGCAATCTGTGATTGCTCAAACGACCGGGGAGTTGAATATGAGCGCGGAAGAATTCAAGTCTCGAAAGCCTGAACTCTCTGAAAGCGAGAAGGAGCTTATACGACGCTACATGCTGCGGGCCGCCATTCCCTCTGGGATCGCGCTCTCCGTATTAACGTTCGTTGGCGGCTTCCTGATCAACGAGGTTGCCAGAGGAGATGCCTACACAAAGGCATACGAAGCTGCTTCATCGCGGATACTTGATACCGCCTCCAAAACCGCGGAGGCTGCCGGGCAGGTCGCAGCGCTGAGAGAGCGTGGCGAAAAACTCGTTGACGAGTCCGAGCGAGCAATAACAGGCGTGAAATCCGCTCTTCAGGATGCAGAGGCTGCTTTGAACCGAGCCATTGGCCTTCAGAAAACACTTGAACAGATGCAGGCGGCACAGGCCGATGCCGTCGCGCGAAAGTTAGCCAACGACCAGCTTTTCGTCTCCAGCGTCACTGCGATTACTTCGAATGCGGTCATCCGAATAAACAGCGACCTCCAGCAGACTCAACAAACTCTTACGGCGATCAAGGCAAGTAACGGGGTTACGGCCATCCGAGGCACAGACCCAAGCGTTGCGAACCACGAAGGATCAGTGGACGGGCTTTCTGGAACTTATAACATCCACCAGGATTTTGTCGCCTGCCCTCCAGGAACCTTTGTGAGTGCAATTCAGGGCTTCGTCGGCTCGGGCGGCGTCCTTCGACAGATTAGATATGCATGTCGTTCAATCTGATCCCCATGCCGGCCGTTTTTCAGGACTGGCATAAGTTACCCCGAGGAGGTGCAAATGCGCGTCTGCGATTGCTCATCTCATGAAGCCAAGTCACCGCTACGACGGGTTGTCGTCGAGCAGTTCAGCGGGCCGTACCTGACGGCGATGCCACCTGATGGGGAGCAATCTGTGCGCCCGATGGCCGAGATGGCAACCTAACATTGCGATAAAATGCGGTTACGAAAGTGCTTCGTACCTAGAGTTGGTCGTTTAGGGACCGCATGTAACGTTAAGCGCACGAGACATCGGAGGCGGGCCGTGTGGGCGGCTCCCACTAATTTAGGTCATCGGTCTCTCCTGATACGGAAGACACGCCGCGGCGAGGCAACAGCGTGCAAACCTATCTACGCAACTTCTAATCTATCTGCGAACGATGGCCGAACGGATTGTGCACGTTTAACGAATGCCGATGAAGGCTTACCACTTTGTGGGGATGCTCGATCAGCTCTATCTGCCCCTGACGATCGTTGGCAGCTTACCGGGGGAACCTGCTTGAGCCTCGGCGGTTAGCTCCAACACCTCGCGTGCTGGAGAAGAGAGATGCCGCACCTAATCAGCTACATCATCACCCGACTGGCGGCTGGGTTCGTGATCGGCGCGGCTACCGCTTCGGCAATTATCATTGGGCCGCTCGGCGCTCACGAATTGTCTTACCAGCATCTCGCCACATGGCTCACCGTGTACGGCATCGGATCGAGTTTCGCTCTCGGCTACCTGGCGACTTCGCTTGCCTTTGAAGCGGAAGGCTAGCTGGCCATTTCAACTGCGGAGTGAGGCAACTTAAGGAGCATCGCTCATGAGCACAGCCCTCAAGAAGCGCAAGCAGCTCGACCAGTTCATGAGCCGCGTCATGGAGCCCCTTGCCGTGGGGCTCTACGGTCTCATGGCCGCTCCTCGCGGATTCCATGCTGGTAGAGGTTCATGATCAGCCTCGCGAGGCCAAACTGTCAAGCATGTTGTGCTTGCCGCGGCAGTCAGCCACGCTAGTTCAATTTCTTCCTTGAGATATCAAGCAGTGAGGTGAGCACGCGCGTTACTCCGGGAGGATGGTCGGGATCGGCGTTCCAATCTGCATCCGCCGAGCAGCGCGGACAGAGCATTCCGGCTGATCCGCGACCGCAGGAACGAGGCCCGCTCCAAAGCTTCTCTGGGTGGGCCTCACAGACCCAGCCAGAATACCGACATGTTTTGCACATTCTGGCGTCTCCGCTGCAAGGCGGAAGATGGAGTCGAGACCAATTTGGTCAACGAGATGGGACACGAAATAGAGACTGACGCTGTTGGAAACCGACAGATGCTCCACACACGGTCCGTCTTGAGAACCTCTGGAAGGAAGGGTTGTGGAATGATCGTTTCTGAGAATGGTCCTTGAGACTTCGTCGATATGGGGTCGATTTTTCGCTTCGCTTGACACCGCGACGCCGAGCGCGGCAAGAACCTTGCGTTTCGCACTATCGGGAACCGGGACCTCCACGGTTTCCGGGCTTGGCTTTGTCAGGTTGATCCCATGCGCTCTTGCCAATCGATCGAGATGCGTATCCATGGAACGTCACTTTCTGCGAACACTTTCTAAATTCAGCCCTGAGTGGATTGAGTGCTGGAGATGACGGCCCAGGGTGATAAAGTTTCATCGGTAGATGATCCCAGCGAAAAAAGCCGCTCAGCTGACGGAGACGTCGGCAAACGCGCTGGCTCGTCCGACAGGTTCGCAACCAGGTGTAGCGTCGCCCCATCTTTCAGCACCCACTCGACAACAGTCACGCTGCCTTCCTGTCGGAAGGCTGCGCGCCGAATAGTATCATCGCGTCCGAAGCAGCCTTGTAGGCTCCCATGAGGTTTTCCCTGCCTTCCTCGTCGGGCCAATAGAACACACACCCTCAAATGTAAGGCCGGCGGCAATCCGCCGATCGCGTTCGGCGTTGCATCGCTTGGACTGACCAAGAGTAGCCCCCACCGGCCTGTCTGAAAGTCGTATCGCTGGCGCAGCCGCATCCATAAACTCAGGTCAAAACAAAATGGCGATAAATTTGTCCCGCGCCGCCAGGGATTGGTGGAGTTAGGCAAACGTGAAAATGCGCGCCAATTCAGTGCTCGAAATAGGGATGGTGCCAAAAGAGGCCTCAATGGATTGAACGCAGTCGAGCTTGTGAACTGGTCGCCCAGGCTTGGCGCGACTGATTCACCACGGTCAGCGTCTCTGCATGTGCGATTGATGACGTTTCATTCAACAGAAATCGCATGGCCTGTCGCCGTATAGATACGTCCGATAATTGCATTGTCGGACGTATTTGGATAAAAAACGAAATGGATTGCGACGTCAAGTAAACGAGCCGCCATCTGCTCCAGGGTCCCTTCTCATCACCGCAAATTGAGCCTATATATAGCTAGACAGCCTAGCTAGATCGGAGCAGACGCATGGAATGGCAGCTACAGGATGCTAAGAACCAATTTTCGAAGGTGGTCCAGAAGGCCCGCCATGAAGGACCACAGGAGATTACCGTGCGCGGCGAACGGACCGCTGTGGTTCTATCCGCCCGTGACTATGATGCTTTGCGCGCCGGCCGGCCGACACTTGTCGACGCACTGCTTAACGGTCCGGTCTGGGACGATGAACTCGTGGAGGCGGTCGGAGCGCGCAGCCAAAGCCCCAGCCGCGACGTGGCTTTCTGATGTACCTCGTCGATACCAATATTGTCTCGGAAGCGCGGCGCGGCACGCTGGAGGCCGTATCATGGTTGCGTTCAGTCGATCCCCTGAGCGTTCACCTGAGCGCCCTGACTTTGGGGGAGATCATGCGCGGGATTGCACTGAAGCAAAAAGCAGACCCGCGCGCAGCAGCTCATCTGACCGAATGGTTACGCAAGCTGCGCCACGATCACATCGATCGCATCTTGCCGATCACCGATGAAATCTCTGTCGAATGGGGCCGCATCGCCGCGATCCGTCCCCGCGGCGACATCGACGGGCTGATCGCTGCAACGGCCATCGTCCATGACCTGATCCTGGTCACACGCAACGTCAAGGACTTCGAAGACACGGCGGCGGCCTTGATCAATCCATGGGAACTGTGAGATGAGCAACTTAATCCAGGGGCAAGCTGAAGCATTCGACTCTTCTATTTCGCGAGCCGATCTCCCCTCCCCTGCTCCTCAGCCGGGGCTCACCCTGCCAAGCCACCTTCAGGATTTCACCGACCGTGCAAGCGGCTATGTCGAAGCCGCGAGTTCAGCCAATACCCGAAAAGCCTATGCCTCCGATTGGAAGCATTTTTCAGCCTGGTGCCGGCGCTCGGGCTTGTCTCCCCTTCCCCCGCATCCACAGTCGGTCGGCCTCTACATCACTGCCTGCGCCTCGGGATCCGTGGAGCGTGGAGGTAAGGCAAATGCCGTTGCTACGATCGAACGCCGTCTCTCATCGATTTCCTGGAATTATGCGCAACGCGGCCTGAGCCTGGATCGCAAGGATCGATGGAGGTTCGTGGCCATCGACATCAACGGCTCGAGGCACTAAATCGATAATGTTGCCCTTTCCGAGCAATGGCGGAACGCGGGTTGTGGTAAAGGAGTGGAGATCCTTCGGCTTCTCTATCTGGACTGCTGACTCAGTCCGCTCTGGTTCAGCCTTCTTCCCCGATCCGCCTGAGGCTCTGTTGCACGAGCCGCCTGTCCAGCCGAGGAAGAGGGCTCGGCCGCCATCTGTACGGCTCCGGCTCAAACGCCGGAAGCAGCAATATCCGCGTCGAGACGCTCGCGAGCCTTCTTGGGCAGTTTCGCGGTCTTGATGGCCTCCAGGTTGGCAGGCGTGTTGCCGACAACGACGAGGCCGATCATGCCCATGCCGACATGCGGCGAGCATTTCACGGCATAAGCTCCCTCTACGTCGAACGTCACCTTCACGCTTTCGTTCATCTGGCCCTTGAACGGCTTTGCGCCTTCCGGGATCAGCCCGTCGATGGTTTCCGCATTGTGGGATTTGTCGGTCGGGATGAAGGTGACGGTATCGCCCTTGGCGACCTTGAGGGAGCTCGGTTCGAAGACCATCGCGCCGTCCTTGCCCTTGTTGAGCATGTGCACTTCGAAATCGGCAGCCGACGCCACCGTTGCACAGGTAGCCGTGACGATCGCCGCGCCGACCAGGGATGCCAAAATCTTCTTCACTTCCTACTCCTTTTCTAAGAAGCCCTCGGCTTCGTTGAATTCAACCTAGCGCAAAAAAGCCGGTGCTTATTGACCTACGACAAACGGCTCGAAGTTTCCTCGCGGCCACTTTGACGTTGGCTAGTGGCTGATGACGCTCACGTCGTCCAACCCGCCTGGCGCAACGTCTTCAGAAGCGGCGCATACCACCGGGTGGACTTGACCAGGCGAAAACCCAGATTGTCCGGCGGCGTCCCGACCGCGCAGCCGCCGCCTTTCGGATCACGGATGAAGGAGCTCATCGGCGAGCGATGCGGCCCCACGGTCACGTAGACGCCGCAAATCTCCTCGGAGGCTCGAACCGACCCGTTCACATAGAGATGGACCCTGCGATGGCAGGTGGACGTCCATTCCCAGACGTTGCCGCCGAAATCGGCCACACCATATTCGTTTTCCCCGAAACTTCCGGTCGGCCGGGGCACGGGATCGCCTGTGGCCCGCTGGCGCGCTTCGCGCTCGTAGTCGGCAAGCCACCGCAGCGCAGGGTTCTTGTTGTCGGGATCGAGGCCGAGAGCATCGTCCGGGAACCTCTTGCCGGCGGCCTGGGCCAGTTGTTCGTCGGTTGGCAGGGTCCAGTATTCACCGGTCACCTCGGAGAGCCAGTGGGCGTAAGCCGTGGCGTCGTCGAAGCTCACTCCGGTGGCGGGAACGTCCGCCCTCGGCAAGGGCGCTTCAGACGATCTGCAGGCGCCCGCCGATACGCACGCCCGGTATTCCAGGGCAGTGACGTGATTTTTCATGATGGTCAGGCTCGGTCCCGCGACCATCGTCTTCATTGGCGGATCGACCGGTGCCGTGCCCTTCAGGAATTCCCCGTCGCTCCTGTAGCTATAGGTGCGAGAAGGAACGACGACCGTCACCGGTTCATAGACCGCGCCCTCTGGGGGCGCAGGCTTCATGAAACCCGCCTGATGGAAGATACCCGCTGCCAGCACGGCGATCAGCGTGATCGGAAGCCCGGTATGGAGGAGCGAGAGCCTTGCCCCGTCGTGTGTCCATGGCATGTTCGCCTCCCAAGGCGAAATCTGGCGCAAGAGATGGGTGTTGAAGGCCGGCCGGGAGCACGCCCACGCAATGCTCCCGGCCGTTTGCGATCAGCTGCCGCTCGGCGCCAGGACCGACGTCATCAAGTCGTCGTTCCAATCGCCGGTGACCTTGAAATGCGCCGCCGCGCCCAGTTCGAAGGCCTCGATCAGGTTATGGTTGACGTAGGCGTATATGCCGGGCTGTTGGAAGGTGTAGAACGCAGCGCCCGCTGCGCCGCCCGGGATGAACCATGTTTCCTGGTCGAGTTCCGGAGGATTGGCGAACTTGCCGGTCGCCCAGACATAGTCTCCGTGGCCGCCGATAAGGTGGGGTCGCGTATCACGGTTTGCCTGCGAATGGACGATGAGCACCTTCTCGTTGACCGCGGCGGTCATGGCGTTCTGGCCCGTCAAGGCGCCGACGGCCCCGTTGAAGACGATATGCGTCGGGGTCAGCGTCCGCATGACCTTGAGCGTGTCCTCGTAGGCTTCGCCGGCGCTGGCGTATTTCTTGAATTTGCCGTTCTCGTCGCGCGGGACGTAGAAATCCTGTTCGCCCACGTAGTAGATCTTGTCGTAGGTCAGCGATTTCCCGTTGCCGTCCTTGAGGCCATCGCGCGGCAGCACCATGATGGCGCCGTTCATGCCCGAGGTAACGTGCCACGGCACCATTCCGGGAGGTGCGCAGTGGTAAACGAAGACGCCGGCCTTGGTCGCCTTGAACCTGAGAATGGTTTTCTCCCCGGGATTCACCACCGTCAGCGCCCCGCCACCGAGCGCGCCGGTCGCCGAGTGGAAGTCGATATTGTGCTGGAGTTCGTTCGTGTCGGGGTTGATGAGGGTGAGCTCGACGTAGTCGTCCTGATGGACGACCATGAGCGGCCCCGGAACCGACCCGTCGAAGGTCATCGCATTGATCTCGGTGCCTTCCTTGTCAAGGACGAGCTTCTTCTCATGAATGGTCAGGGTAAATTCGACCACCTTTGGAGGGCCGTCGGCCTTCTGGGCATGGGCGTGGACGAAAGGCGGCTTAACGAGCTCGATCTTTTCGCGTCGGAGGCGCGAGAGGTCGCTCGGCTTCATCTTTGCGGGAGGCGCTTCGTCCGCATGGGCAAAGGAAGCCTGCACGACCGGTGCGATCGCGCCAACGAAGGCTGCCCCCGCAAGGATCGAGCGTCTGGTCATCTGAATCTTGTCGGTCATGGTTTCTTTCCTTCGGAACAAGGGGCGGAGTAAATCGCCGTCCTCTGGAAATAGAATTTACGTCCACACCGACGACTTCTCTTTGACGTGAAACAAACAGGGCTTGGGCATTTGCTTGTGCTTTCGCAAGAAAATAGGGAAATCTAGTCTGTGCGTCTGGCTGTGAAACTATCACGGTGGACTCAGTTTCGGGAGATGCGCCAACATCAGCCCTTCGGAAAGAGATGCGATGAGGCCCGCAGATTAAAACAAGCCCCCCAACCACCTATAGATCCGGCATGAGAATGGATGGCACCCTTCTCGATCATCCGCCGGAAACCGGTGCGTGCAAAATGATGACTCCGATCGCAGGCAACTCACCGTGCTCAAAGCGGACGCACGAATGGTTGGGAGCTAGGTGACGGATGCGGGTAGGACGCGTACTGCGAATGTCACTGTACCGCCGGGTTGAACTTTCGTAAGCGACGGCTCGTACACCATCACACCGCCTGGGGATTTCGTCTCGCCGGGACTGACGACTTGCGTATCAGGTGGTTTGACGCCGAAGCGAGCCTGAGTGCGCAGCCTGTATGCAGTGCAGGCGTATCCCTTATGCTGCGCCCGAGATCTTAGAACCCGGAATACGTCGAATGACCCGGCGACATTCGTCCATTTGCGCGAGCGCAAAGACAGCCGCTTCTTTCTTCGCAATCTGAGGGACATGAAAGCCGATGCCACCATTCCCCGCCACTACGCCAATCTCCAGGATTTCGTAGCCCTCCTGGAAAGCAGGGGCCGGCTGAAGCGCATATCGCAGCCCGTCTCGCTGGTCCACGAGATCACCGAGATCCACCGCCGGGTCCTTATGGAAGAAGGACCCGCGCTGCTCTTCGAAAAGCCGGTCGATGCCTGCGGCAATACGCTCGCGATTCCGCTTCTCGCCAATCTGTTCGGAACCCGCGAGAGAATAGAGTGGGGCCTCGGGCTCGGAGCCGGCGGCATCCCGCAACTGGCCGATTTTCTCAGCGAATTGCGCGAGCCGCGACCGCCGAAATCGATGCTCGACGCATGGCGGAAACTTCCGCAGCTGAAGGCGGCGCTCTCGCTGAACCCGCGCTTGGTCTCGCACCCGCCATGTCAGGAGATCGTCTGGCAAGGAGCCGATATCGATCTCGACCGGCTGCCGATCCAGTCCTGCTGGCCCGGTGAGCCAGCGCCTCTCGTCACCTGGCCGCTGGTGATCACGCAGGCGCCGGACGATCCGACGGATGTCAATGTCGGCGTCTACCGGATGCAGAAACTCGGCAAGGACCGCCTGATCGTCCGCTGGCTCGCTCATCGGGGCTGTGCAAGACACCACCGGATGTGGCAGGCGCTCGGCCGCGACATGCCCGTCGCTGTCGTCGTCGGGGCCGATCCGGCGACAATACTCGCGGCCGTCATGCCCCTGCCGGACAAAATGAGCGAATTGAATTTCGCCGGCGTCCTGAAAGGCAGGCGCCAGGAGGTTGCGTCCGGATTTTCGGCACCGCTCCCCGTTCCCGCCGAGGCGGAGATCGTATTCGAGGGCACGGTCTCCGCCTCCGAGATGGCGGACGAGGGTCCTTACGGCGACCACACCGGCTATTACAACGCCGTCGAGAGTTTCCCCGTGCTCTCCCTTTCGGCGATCACCATGCGCCGCGATCCGCTTTATCTCTCCACCTATACCGGGCGGCCGCCGGATGAACCGTCCAGGCTCGGCGAAGCCATGAACGAGCTGTTCGTCCCGTTGGTTCGGCGCCAGTTCCCCGAGATCCGCGATCTCTGGCTGCCCCCGGAAGCCTGTTCCTACCGGACCATGGTGGTTTCGATCGACAAGCGCTATTCGGGCCACGCCCGGCGGATGATGATGGGCCTGTGGTCGATGCTGCCGCAGTTCAGCTACACCAAGCTGATCATCGTCGTGGATCCCGACATCGATGTCCGAAACTGGCCGGATATCATGTGGGCGATTTCCACCCGCTTCGATGCCAGCCGCGACCTCATGGTGGTAGACAATACGCCGATCGACTATCTCGACTTCGCCTCTCCGCAACCGGGCCTCGGCGGCAAGGTGGGGCTGGATGCCACGACCAAGATCGGTTCCGAGACGGTCCGGGAATGGGGGCGGGTTCTCGAAATGTCTCCCGAGGTCATCGAAAAGGTCGATCGGATATGGGCATCGCTCGGCCTCGGCGAGGCTTCGCCATGACAGCCCAATCATTTGCGGCGCGTCGCAACGCCTGTCCGCCGGCCAATGGGCCGACTTCAATGCAATCCTTAAACCATCATCGAAAAGGAGCACATCATGACTGAAATTTGCTCAGATACGACAGTCGCAGCGGTCGCCACGGAACTGCCGGGAGCCGCCGAGCTTTTCCGCCGTCACGGCATCAGCTTTTGTTGCGGCGGCGACATACCCCTCTCCATCGCCGCAGAGCAGGCAGGCCTCGCCCCAGCGGCTTTGATCGCCGATCTCAAGGCTCTTGAACAGGCATCGGGACGGAATGCGCCGCAGGAAACACTGGCCTTGATCGCGCATATTCTCAACAGGTATCACGCCGCTCATCGCGAGGAACTGGATTGGCTCATTCCTCTCGCTCAGAAAGTCGAACGAGTGCACGGCAACCATCTTTCCGCGCCGATCGGACTTTCCGAGCTGCTGACACAGCTACGCGATGACCTGGAAAGCCACATGACCAAGGAAGAGCAGGTGCTTTTCCCGATGATGCGGCGCGGCGGTAGCCAGATGATTGCCCATCCGATCGCAGAACTGCGGCGCGAACATGAAGACGAAGCGCAGCATCTGCAGACGATCGAGCACGTGACGCGCGGCCTCGCCCTGCCCGACGGTGCCTGCAGATCCTGGACGGCGCTCTATACCGGGCTGCGCAAATTCACCGACGATCTGGTCGTCCATATGCATCTCGAAAACGAAGTGCTGTTTCCAAGATTTCAATCGGTGTCGTAGAACGTGGGGAAAGCGGTAAACCTTGCCGCAACACCGTCGACCTGAGGAAGAGCGATGCATATCGAACGGGACCCGAGCGGCGACTTTATCCTGGAATCCGGCGAGATCGCCGCCCGGTTCGGGCTATCTCGCGACGATTTCCGGCAGAGAATCCGCCAAGGTCTGGTGACGAGCACGGTCGAGCGTGGCGAAGCCGAGGATATCGGAACGTCCCGCTTGAGCGTTCGCCTCGGAAACCGCCTTTGGCGCGCCATCCTGAACAGCGAAGGCGAAGTTCAAAGCGAAAGCGTGACTTTCGTTCGTGGCAGGGGCCGATCCAGCGGATCCTGACGCCGACGCGTTTTTATCGGCTCTCACGGCTCTCACGAAAGAACCATCACCCTCTTTGCGATAGCTCAAACACGGCCGCCCCCGCAGCCGATAGCGTCTGCCTGCATGTCCGCAGGATGCATAAAATGGAATTCCCCCGCTTGCTCGCCATTCCCTTGAACTACATGCCGCTTGCGGCGATCGAACGAGCGGCGGGACTGCTGTTCGGGCGCGTCCTGAAGGAACACCCGGACCTGTTCGAACGGCTGGGCGAGTACAAGGCGAAACGCTTTGCCTTTCTTCCGAGCGACCTGCCGCTCGCCTTCATCCTGGAGCCGGCAGGGCCGTCCATCCGCGTCATGCGGAAACCGGCGACGCAGGACCCGGCCGATGCCGCGGTCGAAGGGCCGCTCTTCCTGCTGCTCGCCCTGCTCGAAGGCCGATGCGATGCGGATGCACTGTTCTTCTCCCGCGATCTTTCCGTCACGGGCGACATGGAAGCCATGCTGGCGATGCGCAACGCGCTCGACGGCACCGACATCGATTTGCCGCGCGACCTGTCGAGGCTCGCCGGTCCTCTTGCACCCCTCTTCGGACGGATGGGGGAAAGCATCCGGCGCCACGCACTGAACAACGAGACGTCCTCATGGAACTGATCTGCCCCGCCGGAACGCCGGCAGCCTTCCGCGAAGCCGTCGATGCGGGCGCCGACGCTGTCTATTGCGGCTTTCGCGATGAAACCAACGCCCGCAATTTCCCCGGCCTCAATTTCAGCCGCGAGGAATTGCGCGAGGCGATCTCCTATGCCCGCCGGCACGGCACCCAGACCTTCGTCGCCCTCAATACCTTCATGCGGGCCGGAGACGAGGACATCTGGTACCGCGCCGCCGCGGACGCCGTCACCCTCAAGGCCGATGCGCTGATCCTTGCGGATTTCGGGCTGATGGCGCATGTGGCGGAGCATTATCCCGAGCAGCGCCTGCATGTCTCGGTTCAGGCCTCCGCCTCGAATGTCGATGCAATCAACTTCCTCGTCGAGGCCTTCCATGCCAGGCGGGTCGTGCTGCCGCGAACGCTCACCATTGCCGACATCGCCCGCATCGCGCCCAAGATTCGATGCGAGATCGAGGTTTTTGTGTTCGGCGGGCTATGCGTCATGGCCGAGGGCCGCTGTTCCCTCTCCTCCTACGCGACGGGGAAGTCGCCGAACATGAACGGCGTCTGCTCGCCGGCAAGCCATGTGCGCTATCTCCAGGAGGGCAAGGAACTGGTTTCCGAACTCGGCGACTACACGATCAATCGCTTTCCTGCCGGCGAAGCGGCAGGCTATCCCACCCTGTGCAAGGGCCGTTTCGATATTGCCGACAGTCCCGCCTACGCATTCGAGGACCCAGTTTCCCTCGATGTGATGGGCGAGATCGACGCGCTTTCGGCAGCGGGCGTCAGCGCCCTGAAGATCGAAGGCCGCCAGCGCGGCAAGGCCTATGTCGCCGAAGTCGTTTCGACCCTGAAAAAGGCCCTGTCGGCCAGCCCGGCGCAACGAACGTCTCTGCTGATGCGGCTGCGCGGCCTGAGCGAAGGCCAGAAGACCACGTCGGGCGCCTACGAGAAGCGCTGGAGATGAGCATGAGCCGGACCACTTCGCCCGCCTTGACGATGGGACCTGTCTATTATCTCTGGGATGGTCCCAAATGGCGCGATTTCCATTTCCGTATCGCCGATGAGGCGCCGGTAGAACGCGTGGTGATCGGCGAAACCGTCTGTTCCAAGCGGCAGCATTTCATCGAACCGCATATCGCCGAGGTGATCGAGAGACTGGAAGCCGCAGGCAAGACCGTGGCTCTCTCGACCTTGTCGCTCGTCACCCTGGAGCGGGAGAGCCGGCAGATCCGCGAGCTCGTCGCCGACAGCGAACACGTGATCGAGGCCAACGACCTCTCCGCCCTCGGCCTGCTGAACGCCAAGCCCCACAGCATCGGCCCCCTGGTCAACGTCTACAACGCACCGACGGCGAGGCTGCTCGCCGGCCGGGGAGCGATCAGCATCTGCCTGCCGCCGGAATTGCCCTTCACGTCGGTCGAAAAAATCGTCGCCGAGGCGCCGGCAATTGCCTTTGAGGTCTTCGCCTTCGGACGCATGCCGCTCGCCATCTCGGCGCGATGCGCTCACGCCAGGTCCAAGGGCAAGATCAAGGACAATTGCCAGTTCGTCTGCGGCGAAGACCCGGACGGCCTGCCGGTGAAGACCCTCGACCGGCAATCCTTCCTGGCGCTCAACGGCGTGCAGACCGTGTCCCATACCTGCCAGGCCCTGCTCGGCGAACTCGCCGGCCTCGCCGCTTGCGGTATCTCGGCGATCCGCCTGTCGCCGCAGGACTGCGACATGGTGGCAGTCGCAAGGCTTTATCGCGCCGTGCTCGACGACACTCTGGACGCGGACGAGGCGATCATGCGGCTGCGCGAAATCTATCCGGCGGCTCCGTTGTCGAACGGTTTCCATCATGCTCGCGAAGGCGCTGCCTGGGTGGCGCGCGCCCGCGATACGGCCCACGGGCAAGCTTGAGCGGTTAGATCGCTTGCCTTACGAGGCGATCAAACGCCAAGGAAGAGAAGCGGATCTGCGCCCACCAAGACGGCATGCCCCCCGCCGAGAAGCCAGACGAGAAGCGCCACCGTGCACAACATGGCGGCAGCCATCGGCATATCTACCGTAATTCTAGTCTTACCATTGATCGCAGCGGCGAACGGGATGACGGAAGTCTGCGAAGAGGCCAACGGCCAGGCCGGCCCCAGCGACCGACGCGCCCTTTTTTCCAGCATCAGGAAGCCACCGGCAGAAAAGAGGGCAAAGCCGCCGAACAGAAGCAGCGATCGCAGATCTCCGTTGGGCGGAATGTGCCCCACCGACCAGCAGAGAAAACCCCAGAGAACCGGATGGCGCGTGACAGCCACGATCGCATCCGCCTCGACTCCCTTGCGGAACGAGATCGAGAAGGGATTGCGGCTGAACAGGCCGGCCAGGACCAGAAAAAGTCCGATCGGTGAAAGCACGAAGGTGGGCCAGGCCCGCCACGGCCTGGGTTGCCAGATTTCCACATAATCGAGGCTCAGCGCAGACAGGACAAGCCAGGCGAGAGCGGCCGTGGAGATGATGGAATAGGCGGCAATATAGCTTCCATGCCCCATCCGGCCGATCAGCGCGCCGCGGATCTTCGGGATCGCAGGAATGGAATGCAGGGCGATGAAGGTCCCGAAAGCCAGCAGGAACTGCGCCATGGCAAATCCGCTACTGCTGCCAGAAGAGAACGCCCGCGATGGCGACCGAAAAGACCACCGCGGCGAGCGAGCTGTAACCCTGCAGGACACCCATCCGTTTCAGGGCGATGGCGAATATGACTATGATCGGTGCGGCCATCAGCAGGCCGGCTTGTGCATCAGACATGGCAAATCCTTGGTTTGCCGCCATCCTAACCTCTCTATCGGCCGTTTCTTTGCGATATGACAAAGAGCCGGATCCGTATTGCCTCCATCTTCCGCTGCGGAAGAATACCGGAGGTTTCGGAATGGCGGCAATCACGACGACCGAGGAGAGGGATGAAGGCGGCGACCTTCTACTCTGGGTGCTTGTCTGGGGCGAGCTCGCGGCTTTCGGCATCCTGCTGACCGGCTATGTCGTCATGTCCATGCTGCATCCGGAAAGTTTTGCGCTCGCAAAACTGCATCTCGCGCCGCGACTGGCGGGGCTCAACACCGTCGTGCTCCTGGCGAGCAGCTGGCAGGCGGCGCTGGCCGTCAGCTCTAAGGGAAAACCTCGCCTGCAACGCCTCTTCCTGCTCGGCGCCGCATTTCTGGGTTTTCTCTTCGTCGCCCTCAAGTTCGCCGAATACAGTTCCGAATGGGCGGCGACAGGCGACGAGAACCTGCAGACCTTTTTCGAACTCTATTTTCTCATCACGGGCTTTCACCTCGCCCATGTCGCCTTCGTGGGCCTTCTCTTTGTGTTGGCGGCAATCCGGCTCGACCGTTCGACGATCGTCATGCTGACAACCATCTGGCACGTCATCGACATCGTCTGGCTGGTGATGTTCCCCCTGATCTATCTGAGCTAGAACGAAGGATACTCCCATGGACGATTCGAAACTCTTCGGCAGCGGCAACTGGGTCATGATGCTGGGCATCACCGGCACGCTGATCGCCGCGCAATGGAAGCATGAGGTGATCCCGGCGGCAGCACTTGCCGTCATCCTCGTCATGGCCATTGCCAAGATACGGCTCATCCTGCTCGACTTCATGGGCCTGCGGGGAATACGCCCCAATCTCGCCCGTGCGCTGATGATCTGGCCGGTCTTCTTCTCCGTCCTGTCGCTCGGCAAGGTCGTGCTGGCGGCGGTTCTCTAGTTCGGTTCCCATCTGCGCCTTTCTTTCCGAAATCTGCCCAACCCCAGGCGGGCTGCCCCATGTCGCCATCGGAAAGCCTATCCCTACACTTGAAAAACAGCGCGCTCCGGGGGCACCGCTTTTTTGTTTGGTAAATCGCAAAGAACGCCTCCCGGAATCCGCTCATAGAAGCTCCACGGGTACCGGCCGCTTCCATGCGGGCCGGACCCGGCAGCAACCCGCAAGGCATCCGCACAAAGGGGACATGAGGATGGCAGAACGCCTCACAAAGACCGGGGCACGTAACGTCTTTTACGGCGGCTCCGCGTTCTTCTTCGTAATCTTTCTCGGGCTGACAGCCCACAGTCACTACTACATGCTCACGACGTCCACGGACGAGGCCACGCTCCTGGATTCCGTCGCGCGCGGCAAACACGTCTGGGAAAAGAACGCCTGTATCAACTGCCATACGATCCTCGGGGAAGGCGCCTATTTCGCCCCCGAGCTCGGAAACGTGTGGAAGCGATGGGGTGGCGATACCGATCCGGACACGGCCCGTTCGACGCTGAAGGCCTGGATGGCCGCGCAGCCGAGCGGCATCGAGGGCAGGCGGCAGATGCCGCAGTTCAACCTGACGGAACAGGAACTCGACGACCTGGCCGACTTCCTCGAATGGACGAGCAGGATCAAGACCCAGAACTGGCCGCCGAACGATGCCGGCTGATCTCACGGGAAGGGAAAAACACATGAAATATCAAACCCAGAAGGTCGCCATGCTGTATTTTTACGGCGCGCTCGGCCTGTTCATCGCCCAGGTCCTGTTCGGCGTCCTCGCCGGCACGATCTACGTCTTGCCGAACACGCTTTCGGAACTGCTGCCCTTCAACATCGTGCGGATGATCCACACCAACGCGCTCATCGTCTGGCTGCTGATGGGCTTCATGGGATCGACCTACTACCTCCTGCCCGAAGAGGCCGAGACGGAGCTGTACAGCACCAGGATCGCGGTCGCGCAGTTTTGGCTCTTCCTCGTCGCGGCGGCAATCGCCGTCGTCGGTTATCTGTTCCACTATCATGAGGGCCGCGAGTTTCTGGAACAGCCGTTCCCGATCAAGGTCGGCATCGTCATCGTTGCGCTGATGTTCCTGTTCAACGTGACGCTGACCGTGCTCAAGGGCCGCAAGACCGTCGTCACCAACATCCTGATCTTCGGCCTCTGGGGCGTGGCGATCTTCTTCCTGTTCGCCTTCTACAACCCGGCCAATCTGGCGCTCGACAAGATGTACTGGTGGTACGTCGTCCATCTGTGGGTCGAAGGCGTCTGGGAACTGATCATGGCATCGGTGCTGGCCTTCCTGATGATCAAGCTGAACGGCATCGACCGAGAAGTGGTCGAAAAATGGCTCTACGTGATCGTCGGCCTTGCCCTCTTCTCCGGCATTCTCGGCACCGGCCACCATTTCTACTGGATCGGCGCTCCCGGTTACTGGCAGTGGATCGGCTCGCTCTTCTCGACGCTGGAAGTCGCGCCCTTCTTCACCATGGTCATCTTCACCTTCGTGATGACCTGGAAGGCCGGACGCAAGCATCCGAACCGGGCCGCCCTTCTCTGGTCGATCGGCTGCTCGGTCATGGCCTTCTTCGGCGCCGGCGTCTGGGGTTTTCTGCACACGCTGTCGTCGGTCAACTATTATACCCACGGCACCCAGGTTACCGCCGCCCACGGCCACCTCGCCTTCTTCGGCGCCTACGTGATGCTGAACCTTGCCGTCATGGCCTATGCCGTGCCGGAGCTTCGCGGCCGCAGCCCCTATAACCAGTGGCTTTCAATGGTCAGCTTCTGGATCATGTGCACGGCCATGTCGGTCATGACCTTCGCGCTGACCTTTGCCGGCGTCCTTCAGGTTCACCTGCAGCGCGTCCTCGGCCAGGGCTACATGGATGTCCAGGACCAGCTGGCGATCTTCTACTGGGTCCGGCTCGGATCGGGCGTCTTCGTGCTCATCTCGGCGCTGATGTTCCTCTGGGCCCTGTTCGTTCCGGGACGCGAACGGCAGCCCGCCGGCACCGCGAGCATCCAGCCGGCCGAATAATGCGATGCGGCTCCGTCTCCGGCGGAGCCGCCCTCCCCATCCCTCCAAGATCAGGACATTCCGATGACCATGATTTCTCCGATAAAGCCGGTCGAGGCCGGACTGATCCCCCACTACATTCCGGCCGGCAACGAATGCGAGCTGTTCGAACTGGCTTGGAAGCGGCAGCTTCCTCTTCTTCTCAAAGGCCCAACCGGTTGCGGAAAGACCCGTTTCGTTTCCCATATGGCGGAGCGTCTCGGACTGTCGCTTGCGACCGTCTCCTGCCATGACGACCTGGCCGCAGCCGATCTGACCGGCCGCTTCCTCCTGAAGGGCGGCGAGACCGTCTGGGTGGATGGCCCCTTGACGAAGTCGGTGCGCGGCGGCGGCATCTGCTACCTCGACGAAATCGTCGAGGCGAGGAAGGATGTCGCCGTCGTCATCCATCCGTTGACCGATGACCGCCGTATCCTGCCGCTCGAAAGAACCGGGGAGGTGCTGGAGGCGCCGAAGGAGTTCATGCTCGTCGTCTCCTATAATCCCGGCTACCAGAACATCCTCAAGGCATTGAAGCCTTCCACCAAGCAGCGCTTCGTGGCCATCGAGTTCGACTTTCTCCCCCGGGAACAGGAAGTCGCGATCGTTGCCGCCGAAAGCGGCCTTTCCGAGCGCCAAGTCGTGCCGCTGGTACACCTCGCCCACCGCCTGCGCGCCCTCAAGGGACACGATCTGGAGGAGGGCGTTTCGACGCGCCTGCTCGTCTACTGCGCTTCGCTCATCGAAGGCGGGCTCAATCCCCGCCACGCGATACGGGCTGCCCTGATCGAGCCGCTGACCGACGATCCGGACGTGCGCTCAGCCCTGATCGAAGTGGCGAATGCCGTGGTTGCCTGAGGTGCTGTGATGCTGGATTTTCTCGAGCTGGAAGAAGCCGTCGGCAAGGCCTGGCATCGCCTGGTCGGCCAGACGCGAAGCCTGCCGCGCTATCCCGAGCAGGCGGTGGCGCTGGACGACATGAAATCCGTCCTCGCATCCTGCTTCCGCGGCTTCGGCGGCGATCACGCGGTCCAGCTCGTGGCAGCCCATCAGCGCACGTCGAAACATCGCCTGAAGCTTCGCCAGCTTGTCGGGCTGGGCGAGGAGCGGATCGCCCGCTCCGGCCGGGATTTCGCCCGCGCAATGCTGCCTGAGGTCATCGACTTCTTCCCGGATCGCAACCTCAACCGCGCGCTCTACATCTGGCTGACGGCGGCCCTTGCCACGCTGCCCGAGACCCGGCCGGCCTCCGGAGATCCCCTCGCGCGGGATCTCGAACGACTGCATATGGCAGGCGCCAATGTGGAGGCTACGCTTGCGGCATTTCCCGGCCTGCGATCGGTCTACCGAAGCCTGTGCCAGGCAGTGCTTGCCGAGCGTCGCCGCGGCAAGCTTCCCTCCGTGGAACGGCTGCTGGAAAGCAGGATCATCAACCTGCTGCGGGCAGGCGCAGGCCTGCCGGACGATACGCCGAGCGCGATCTTCCCGCGTCATGCCCCGCCCGGCTATCAGCCGATGATGGACGTGCCGCTCTGGCCGGAATTTCTGCCCCAGGAGGAAAGTCGTTCCTCGGCGGAGGATTCCGAAACCCCGCTCGCTGATCCGCAAGGTTCGGCCGGCAAGAGAAGATTCAGCGCCGAGCGGCAGCGGGAGGACGGGATGCGCTCCGAGCGGAGCCCGTTCATCCTCAACCGCTTCGAAAAAATCCTGGCGATGACGGAGATGGTCAATGTCGACCGGCCGACCGACGACAAGCCCGAGGAAGACGGCAAGGCCGCCGAAGATCTGGATGAGATGGTTCTCGGGCACCGAAAGGAACGCCCCTCTTCGCGTTTCCACTTCGATCTCGATCTGCCGCCGGAAATGGTCGATCTCCAGGAAATCGCCGCCGAACTCACCTATCCCGAATGGGACTACCGGAAGACCACCTATCTGAAGAACCATTGCCGGGTCCTCGCCGTTCCGACATCGGCGAGCGGCGATCGCCTTGAAACATCCGACGCCACCAAAGCCCTGGTCAGGAAGGTGCGCAAGCAGTTCGAAATCCTGCGGCCGCGCCAGGAAATGCTCAAATCGCAGCTCGACGGCGTGGAGCTCGATCTCGATGCCGTCGTCCGGCGCCGGACCGATCTGCTTGCCGGAGGACAGGCAACAGACCGTATCCACGTCGCAAGCCGGCCGCGCACGCCCGATCTCGCCGTCACCATTCTCGTCGACGTCTCCCTTTCGACCGATGCCTGGATCGACAACCGGCGGGTCCTGGATGTCGAGAAGGAAGCGCTCCTCGTTCTTTCGCAGGGCCTGAGCGCCTGCGGCACGGACCACTCGATCCTCACCTTCACTTCCCGCCGCCGCTCCTGGGTGCGGATCGAGACCGTGAAGGGGTACGACGAACAGCTTTCCCCGACCATCGAGGACCGGATCGCTGGCCTGAAGCCCGGATATTACACCCGCCTCGGCGCCGCCTTGCGGCACGCGACCGCGGATCTGGCGAAACGCCCCAACCGGACACGGCTGCTTCTGGTGCTGACCGATGGCAAGCCCAACGACATCGACCACTACGAAGGCCGTTTCGCGATGGAGGACAGCCGCCGCGCCGTGCAGGAAGCCAAGCGCCTGGGCGTCAACGTATTCGCCGTGACGGTCGACAAGGATGCAAAATCCTATCTGCCGACGATGTTCGGCCGCAACGGTTATGCGGTCGTCGGAGACATTTCGAAGCTTCCGGCGGCTCTGCCCGCCATCTATCGCGGCCTGACGGGATAAGGGGATCCCGGTCGCAAGGGAGGTCCGGCTCGGCGGAGTGCCGGACCTCCCTTTCCGCTCTGCCCCTATGCAGCCTTGCTGAACGACCTGCCGCTCTTGTTCAGGTAGGCATCGAACGCCGAAGCCGCGGCTCTGACGATGAACCGGTGATCCTCCGAGACCTTGATAAATCCTCCCCGGCGTTCGATCAGCCCGTCCCGTTCAAGCTCGTCGAGCCGATCGTTGCTCCCAAGGAGAAGATCGGCATCGAAGCCATGCGCCGCCGCAAGCGCGGGAATGTCCACCGCGAAGTCGCACATCAGCCTCTCGATCACGTCGCCGCGCAGACGATCCTCCGCGGTGAGGTGGTAACCCTTGGCGACCGGCAGTTCGCCTTTCGACACCCGGGTCGCGTAGAGGCCCGGCGGAACCTCGTTCTGCACATATCCCTGCGGCAACCGGCCGATCGAGGATGCCCCGAGCCCGATCAGGGCCTCGCAGGCATCCGTCGTGTACCCCTGGAAATTCCGGTGCAGCCGGCCTTCGGCCTGCGCAACGGAGAGGTCGTCGCCAGGCAGGGCGAAATGATCGAGACCGATTCTGACATAGCCTGCCGTCACCAGGGCCTCGGCGATCGCGGATGCCTGGAGCGCACGCTCCCGCGCATCGGGAAGCGCCGCCTCGTCGATGAGCCGCTGGTGCTTCTTGAAGCTCGGGATATGCGCATAACCGAAGACGGCAAAACGATCCGGCCGTATGCTGACGGCCGCTTCGACGGTCTCGACGCAGGATTCGACCGTCTGGAACGGCAGCCCGTAGATCAGGTCGAAGTTGATCGCGTCGATCTTGTTGTGGCGAAGGTGCTCCACCGTCTCCATCGTCGTCTCGACGCTCTGGATGCGGTTGATCGCCTTCTGGACCCTCGGGTCGAAGCTCTGAACGCCGAGGCTCGCGCGGGTGACGCCCGACTGTCCGAGCGCCGCCGCCATTTCGCCGGTCAAGGTTCGCGGATCGATTTCGACCGCCGCATTGACGCTGCTCGCGAAACCGAGACGGTTGCGGAACGCATCCATCAACGCGATGAATTCCTCCGGCCTGATGACGGTCGGCGTGCCGCCGCCGAAGTGGATTTCCCCGACGCTGAAACTGTCGGCTCGAGCGGATGCCAGAAGCTCGATTTCCCGGTGCAATGTCTCGATATAGTCGAGAATGGGCCTGTCGCGCTCGGTGATCGTGGTATGACAGCCGCAATACCAGCACATCGACCGACAGAAAGGGATGTGAACGTAGAGCGAGCTCGGCTGTCCTTCGGGCAACCTCCTGAGCCAGGCCGGATAATCGAGTGCGTCGAACTCCGTGCTGAAGTTCGGAGCCGTCGGATAGCTCGTGTAGCGCGGCAGTCGCGCATCGCCATATTTCTCGATTATCGCTGCGGACATATCGGCTCCTTTCCGGTTTTCATCGGAGAGCATTAGCCGCCCGGCGCCAGCCTCTCTTTGTGCGAAATCAACGACAGCCGGCCCTTTCTGCGAAATATTTGTCCCGACGCAAATTTGGACGATCGCGCCGCTGCTAAATCATCAAGGCGGCAGGGATTGGCCAGGCCGTTGCACCAGTTGAAAGGCCCAGAACGCACCATGTCGGATATTGAGATCCTTTCCATCGATGTCAGGACGATCGCGCCCGCCGAACGTCACCCGAAGATTTTCGGCGTGCTGACGTCCCTCGTCCCGGGCGGCATCATGCATGTCACGAGCGACCATGATCCCCGGCCGCTGCATTACCAGATCGAGAGCCGGTATCCGGAACAGTTCGACTGGCAATATCTCGAACAGGGTCCGGATGTCTGGCGCGTCGAAATCCAGCGGGCGCAGGGTTCCGGCTGCGACTGCTGCTGCGGTCACTGAAAGACGAGAGCCATGCCCGGCGCCACCCTCTCCCCCTGGACGATGTCCTATTTCGCGACGGCACTGGTCTGCCTGGTCGCCGGGCTGGCCTTGATGATATCGGGATTCGGATATCCGTCCGCTCCTATCGACGATCCGGCCTCGCTTGCGGTCGTTCATCTCATCGCGATCGGCTGGCTCGCTCTCCTGTTTGCCGGATCGCTGCTTCAGTTCGTGCCGGTGATCGCCTCGCGGCAGCTGCAATCTCCCCATCTCGCCCTGCCCGCGCTGCTCCTGACCATGACCGGGCTTCTCCTGCTGCTTGGCGGATTTCTGGGACTGGCCGATATTCTGCCGCTCTGGACATGGACGCTGCCGGCCGGGGCCCTCCTGCTGACACTGGCATTCGAAGGCCTCTGCTGGATGGTCGCGGGCACGCTTGCGTTTGCCCGGCCGTACTCGCTGCCGGCAAGGTTCGTCGCGCTCGGCTGTGTGTCACTGATCGTTACGGCGCTGGTCGGGCTGTTCTTCACACTTCCCCTCTCTGGCCTCACCGATGACCCGCATCTCGTCGGGCTGATGCTTTCCGCTGGACCAGCGCATGCCTATCTCGGCCTTTTCGGATGGATGACCGTCACCGCGATCGGCGTCAGCTACCGTCTCCTGACCATGTTCCTGCTGTCGCCTGAAAGGACGCGCGGGACAAGCCGGGCGATCGGCTGGGTGCTGGCCGCCGCTCTCGTGGCCGTCGGCTGCGGCATCTTCCTCGATGGAGCCGGCTTGCCCGCGGACTGGCCGCTTTACCTGGCGATCGCCCTCTCGGGACTTGCCGCGGTTCTCTACGCGTTCGACATCCACGCGATCTTCCGCGAGCGGAAACGCAAGTCAACGGAACTGAACGTGATGGCGAGCCTGGTGGCAGTCGGTTTGCTGATCCTCTGCTTTGCTCTTTTCGCCGTGTCGATCGTGATCGGCAACCCGGCCGAGATGGTGATGCCGGTCGCCTATCTCTTCACGTTCGGCTGGCTGACCGGGCTCGGCCTCGGACAGCTCTACAAGATCGTGGCATTCATGACATGGCTGGAATTCTACGGCCCTATTCTTGGCCGCGCAGTCGTCCCGCGTGTCCAGGACCTCGTCAACGAGCGGCGCGCGTCCGCATGGTTCTCGCTTTATTTCGCCGCCACGGCTGCAGCGACCACCGCCCTGATCCTCGACATGCCTGGCATGTTCAGGGGGGCCGCGCTCGCCCAGCTCGCGGCTGTCTGCGCTCTGGCCTTCGAATTTATCCAGGCGCGTCGCCTCGCCATGGTTCCGGCCGCCACCAGACTTCCGTCGGGCATCACCGCACGGCGGCTCATCTTACCAAGCTTCAACGGGAGGTCGCGATGACCCAGGAATTCAAGGAACTCGATGTCAGGCCCATTCTGAAGAACGGCGGCGAGCCGTTCGAAGCGATCATGACGGTGGTCGGCGCGCTCCAGCCCGGTCAGGGTCTGAAGCTGCTGGCGCCCTTCAAGCCGCAACCGCTCTACCGCGTCATGGATGCGAAGGGCTTTGATCACGTAGTTTCGGAACTCGTCGGCGGAGATTTCGAGGTGCGCTTCACACCGCGCCTGGAAGAAGCGGTCGCACTCTCCGAAAACGCGGTCTCGCCCGAGCTTTGGGCGGAACCGTCCGTGCAGCTCGACCTTTCCGACCTCGATCCACCGGAACCGATGCAGCGAATTCTCGCGGAGGCAGAAGCTCTGAGCCCGGGTGCGGTGATGTTCGCGGTGCTCGCACGCGAGCCGGTCTTCCTGTTCCCGGAACTGACGCGCCGGGGCCACCAATGGGTGGGTAATTTCGACCGGGACGGCAGCGCCTACCGCATCATGATCCGCATCGGAACCGGGAGCGCCAATGCCTGACACGTCTGAACAGGCCAACCTGGCCGAAGAGGTCAGGCAACAGCTTTCGATGGTCATCGATCCCGAAATGGGACGCAGCGTCGAGGACATGGGCCTAATCTACCGCATTGAGGCGGATCAGGCCGGCGACGTGCACATACTGATGACCACCACGACAAAAGGCTGCCCCGCCTCGACCTTTCTGAAGGAAGCCATCCAGGCCTGCGCCGCATCGGTCTCCGGCGTGAAGAGTGTCGATGTTGAGCTGACCTACGACCCGCCGTGGAACCCTTCGATGATGATGCCATGAAGTTTCTGAAGCTGATCAGGCGGTGGGGAATGACGCGTCACCACCATATGGCGCCGCTCGTCCCGCAAGCGGAAAACACCCCGGACAAACGCCTTGCTGTCTACGAGTTGATTGCTGCCCGCGCTGCGGCCGATCCGGCCTTGTTCGTCATCGAGGAAATCGAGCGCCTGACCGAATCGATCACACGGGAGATCTGAGGCATTTCACCGGATTGTCCGGCATCCGTTTCAGAATGCCTAGTCCGTCCGCCTATCCCGCTCCGGTTATCCCTTCGTGCTTTCCGCGAGCGCCAGCAGGCCTTCGGCATCCTTCACCAGCAGCTTCTGGCGCCCGCCTTCGACCAGACCTTTCGCCTCCCAGGCGCTCATGATCCTCGAAACGGTATGTAGCGTCGTGCCGGTCATCTCGGCGATATCCTGCCGGGAAATCGGGAAATCGACGCGCACCGCGTCTCCTTCCTTGCGGCCCGCGTGCTTGACCAGTCTGAGAACCGCATGGGCAACCCGCTGTTCGACTTCCTGCGTCGACATCTCCCGGATACGGGCATGGGCTTCTTCCAGCCGCTGCCCGATCGTCTGCATCGCAGTGACCGCAAGGCGCGGATTTCGATCGACAAACTGGGGCCAAAGCTCCGTCGGCCAGCAAAGCGCGATGCTTTCCGCAACGGCCATCGCCGTACCGGGGTAGTCCGTGCGTTGAAGCGCCTTGGCGAAACCGAACAAATCGCCCGGATGGACGACGCGCACGATGATCTGCTGACCGTCCTCGGTGACTTGCGTGACTTTCAGCCTTCCATGCAGAAGCAGATAAAAATGCATCGCGGCCGCCCCTTGTTCGAAAACGGCTTCGCCGACCGGCACCCTGCGGGAGGTGGCATGAGCAAGAAGCGCTTCCGTATCGGCATCCTCCATCCTTTCGAACAGGGGAAAACTTCTCACGAGGCTCTTATCGATCTTCAACGGCCTATGCTCCGCTATGGGTCGGCGCGACCCTAGCACAACCCGCGGCGAGATCGAAGATGCGGTATTGCCGCGCCGGCAACGAACATTCCCGCATCTGCTTGCGACGCCGCAATGAAGGGTGTCATCGCCACCGCTACAAGGGTGCCGAACAAGGAGTCCAAAGATGACGACAATTCCGGCTGTGCGGCGACCTGGCGGCGTCCCGAGGGGACTTTCCACAACCGCCCCTATCCTGTTTTCCTACGGCTTCAGGCCATTCTTTCTCTCGGCCGCGCTCTGGGCTTGTTTGGCGATGCTGTTGTGGATAGCGAGCCTGGCGGGTCTGATCGACATCGCGGGCTCTTATGGCACCCTCCATTGGCATGCACACGAAATGCTGTTCGGTTATGCAAGCGCCGTGCTTGCCGGTTTCCTGTTGACTGCCGTTCCCAACTGGACCGGCAGATTGCCGGTGTCCGGGTGGCCGCTGGTCTTTCTGTTTCTCGTCTGGGTCGCCGGCAGGCTGGCGCTGCTTCTGTCGGACTATATCGGTGCCATGGCCGCCATCTTGATCGACAGCGTCTTTCTGCCCCTCCTTCTCTTCATCTGCGCGCGCGAAGTGGTCGCTGGCCGGAAGTGGAAGGACCTCAAGGTTGTCGGCGGCTTGATGGCCCTCTCCGCCGCAAACATCCTGTATCATCTGGCCGTGGACGGCGGACAGCACCCATCCCTGGGGATCAAGCTTGCCCTTTCGGCCTATACCGCCATGATCCTCATCGTCGGAGGACGGATCATTCCGAGCTTCACCCGCAACTGGATCAACAAGACCGGACGGACGGATTTTCCCGCCGCCTATGACCGCTTCGACACCGCCGCCATCCTGTGCGGGGTCGCCGCCCTGGCGGCCTGGATCGTTCTGGACGACGGAACCCTCGTCGCCGGGATAGCAGGACTGGCGGCCGTCATGCATGCGATTCGGCTTGCACGCTGGCGGGGCTGGACGACGACGGCGGAAATGCTTGTTGCAATCCTGCATATCGCCTACCTGTTCGTACCTCTGGGGTTCCTCGCGATCGGCCTTGCAGCCGTGAACCTCTTCGACGAGACCTCGGCAATGCATGTCCTGAGCGTCGGAACCGTGGCCACGATGATGCTCGCCGTCATGACAAGGGCGAGCCGGGGCCATACCGGACGGGTGCTCACCACATCGCCGACGACCGTTGCTTCCTATGCGGCGATCGTGCTCTGCGCATTCCTGAGACCAAGCGCCAGCCTGTTCCCCGAATTCGCGAGCCAGATCTATGCGCTGTCCGGCGTCGCCTGGCTTGCTGCTTTCAGCCTCTTTGTTCTCGAATACGGACCGATGCTGATCCATGTACGGCGGCGGGTGGCGGAAGGATAAGGATCTTATCATCTTCCAGATTACCGTTTTGCACGCGAATCCGACCAGATAATAAAGTCGAATACCGGCTCTGGATACCCAGGCGCGGTAGACTTTAGACCTGCAGGCGTTCGCGCGGCGGTTTCCGCCTGCTGGGCGGGTGCCGCCGGAGCCATGCCAAGTATATGTGCGAAGTCCTGATCATTCGCAGTCGTGAATTGGCGAAACAGTGCGGCAGCGCGTCCGGCGTGACGTCGCGCCGCCTCCTGTTTACGCTCGCGTATCTTCACACCGGCTGCTGAAAGCAGGATCAATCCCTTGAGGAGCATGCATGCCGCGCTGCCGGCCGAGCTGGGCTGCGCCGAGATCTCGCTCGCCGATACGATCGGGCGGGCGCAATCCGATCGTGTCGATGCGCTGATGCGCATGGCTGTCGGGGCGCTTCCGGCCGAACAGCTGGCCTGCCATTTTCACGACACCCACGGCCATGCGCTCGACAATGTCGATGCAGCCCTCGGCTGGAACATCCGCATCTTCGACAGCGCCATTGGCGGCCTCGGCGGCTGCCCCTATGCCCCAGGTGCGGCGGGCAATCTCAGCACCGTTTCGCTCGTCGCGCATCTGGAGAGGGCCGGATATTCGACGGGGTTGGATATGGCGGCGATTGAAGCAGCGCAGAGGTTTTCGCTGCAGGTGAGGGCGCCTAAGTCATAGAAGGCCATCGTGCTCAGCGAGATCAAGGAAGCACTCGGCGTCGCCGGTGCGCTTAATACGGGTGCGGCATTGATATATTCTGCCCGCGTCTTTGACGCGATCGCAGGCATTGCGTAGGAATGACGAATCGTCGAGCGCGCCTGTCAGGCGCGCTCGTACTCGAACAAGAACACTCTGCTGAAGGTAGCCAAATCATACGGGCCGGCTGTTTGGGTAAGATGTAGTGGTTATCGATGGTAGATTCACGAGTCGTAAATCGCCCTGTGGGTCATCCTAGATCGCGCGAGGTCCGGTGGTCTTTGCACAGCCGGGTTACAAGACCATCGCTATCAATTGCCGCTCCTGGCGAATACCATGCTGGTAGAGGTTCATGATCAGCCTTGCGACGTCGACTGCCTCGGGCGTCTGCTTTCGAAAACCACAGTGTTGCAAACCTGGTCAAAGACCCGTTGCAGCATTTCCATTTCTTCCGGCTCGATAGGGTCGAGCACCTGAACATGCTTGAGCAGCATTTGATCACCTCAAAACATTCTCGCTGCCAAGCGTATTTCAGTGATTTCATAATTGCTACCCGATGAAAACAAGTGTCAGCGCTAGCGAGAGCTTTATCGGCTGCGGCACGTCCGTAGTCGAAGTTCGAGGCGCGACGCAGCTCCCAAGCTTTCAGCGCGCACCAGCGCCAAGTCCGATGGAGCAACACATGGCGGCCTCGACGGGATCAGTCCGTAGCGATCACCCCATCGCAATACTTGACCGGCGGTGTCCATTTCGCCCGATTGCTTGCGTCGCGGCGTCAGGCCCAGATAGACACCCACGGATGTTGCATTTCGAAAGCGAGATGGGGTCGTCGATCGTATGGCGCAAGGTCAGTGCCGTTACAACGCCGATGCCCGGCACGGCCATCAACCGCTTGTCGTCTCGTCTGCTCAATCCATCTGTCGGATCTGGCGGTCCAACTCATCAAGCTCTCGACCAAATAGGCATGCACTGAGAGCAGTGGTAGCAAGACCGGCCAAAGCAAGTGACCGTCTCCGGTCAATTCGGTGACGCAATGCCGGACCTTTCCCGTGTTCCGCATCGGTCGAGACATGGTCTGAAGACACTCTCCATCAAGCGGGCGAGATTGATCAATCTCGGAGAGAGGCCGCTTTGGAGGAAGTTTCAGGAAGATGCAGTTCGGCGACTCGACCGTATCTGCCTTTCCACCTCCTGTAGCATGCCAAAAGCGAGGTACCGGTGATCGTGGATCTCTCGAACCTGGCCTCCCGCTGGCCTATAGAGCGTCGAGAGGCGAGACATGGCTTCCATGGCTTCCTGCAATGATCCATATCTGCCCGCGGCCGTTGCCCCAAGCATCGCGGTGCCCAGCAGGACCGGTTCCTCGGTTTCGGCAACGGTGACCGGCAGGTTGGTCGTATCCGCCAGTATCTGCCTCACAAGGGAACTTTGCGCGGCACCGCCACTGGCGATGATCATGTCGAGGGCGATACCCTTCTGCGAAAGCTTGTCGAGAAGCTGCCTGAGGCCGTAGCCGACGCCGCAGAGGCCCGCGATATAAAGAGATATCAGGCTGGGGATATCTGTATCAAGCCCGATGCCAGCAATAACCGCTCGCGCATCCGGGTCCGCAAAGGGGGATCGGTTGCCGATGAATTCCGGCACGACGTGAACGGTACCGGCGAGTTCCGCGACGCGCGTCAGGTCGGGGAAGAGGTTCGTCGCCTCGCGGTCCAGCCAGGCAACCAAGGAAAGGCCGGCGGCCTCCGCCTTGGCACATGCTTCCGCATGGGCCGGATGCATGGTGACAAGCTGATCGATGGCGGCGCCGGCTGCCGACTGGCCGCCCTCAGTCAACCACAATCCCGGGACCATCGACGAATAGTAGGGGCCCCACACGCCGTCGACGAAAACCGGTTTGTCGCTGGATGCCATGGAACAGGCGGATGTTCCGAAAATATAGGCAAGCCTGTTGCGGACATCTGCCTTGCCCTCGGCATCTTCTCCGCCGAGCGTGCCGATGCCGCCCGCATGGGCGTCGATCAGGCCGGCGCCGACCGATGTCCCCGGCATCAGACCGAGATCGGCGGCCGCCTGCTCCGTCAGGCCGTTTGCAAGTGGCGTTCCCGGATCGACGATGTCGGTTCCGATCCGCTTGAAATCCTCATCGGCGAGTTCTCCAAGGCCGACCGCCCTGAAATATTGCCCGTCCCAGCGCTTTTCATGGGCAAGATAGGTCCATTTGCAGGTGACGGTGCATGCCGAGCGGCTGAGCGATCCCGTCGCCCGCCACGTCAGATAGTCGGCGAGATCGAAGAAATGTCCGGCGTCCGCAAACGACCGGGGAAGGTTGCGCTTCAGCCAGAGAAGCTTGGGCGTTTCCATCTCCGGCGAGATCCGGCCGCCGACATAACGCAGGACCTCGTGCTGCCCGTCGTTGATTTCGGCCGCCTCGCCGGCGGCGCGGTGATCCATCCAGACAACGATATTGCGATCCGCGTCCCCCGAAGGGCTGACCGTGACCGGCTTCCCGTCGGCTGTGACGACAACCAGCGAACAAGTGGCATCGAAACCCAGTCCCGCGACCGCGGACGGCTGGATGCCGGCCGACGCGACGGCCTCACGGACGCTCCCGCAGACCGCCTGCCATATCTGCCGACCGGACTGCTCGACGACATGGCCGGGCTCGTGCCAGATGGTGATCGGGCGCTTGGCGGATGCCAGCAGAGCGCCGGTTTCGTTGAACACGCCGGCCCGCGCACTGCCTGTTCCCACATCGATGCCGACAAAGAACCGGTTCATGGTCAGAGATCCGTGCTGAGAGGCAGAATGACGAGATCGCGAATGGTGATGTTGCGCGGCCTTGATAACATGAACATCACGGCTTCGGCGACTTCGGTCGCTTCCATCAACCCTCCGGCCGCAATCGCCTCATCGAGTTTCGCCTGCGGCCAATCGCTGATCAGCGCGGTGATGACAGGACCCGGGGCGACCGCGCCGACGCGGATGCCGTGTTTGGCGACCTGGCGCCGCACGGTGTGAACGAAAGCCTGCACCGCGTGTTTCGATGCTGTGTAGATCGGTTCCCAGACGACCGGCACCAGGCCGGCAATCGAGCTGGTCATGATGATGTCGCCGGTCTTGCGCTCCACCATATGCGGCAGCACGGCCTGGACGGAGCGGAAGGCGGCGTTGATGTTGAGGTTGAGCATCCGGTCCCAGGCGTCAGGGTCGCCCTCCGCGACTTCGCCGCCGATATAGGCGCCGGCGTTGGCGTGAAAGATATCGAGCCTGCCGAACCTGTCGAGGATGCGGGGCATCATCGTCGCGACGCTTGAGGCGTCGGTCAGGTCGATCGCCAGCGGAAAGGCGTTCGGTCCCAGTTGCGAGCACAACGTCTCAAGCGTGTCGCCGGCCCTGTCGACAAAGGCGACGCTGACACCTTCGGCCAAGAGGGCTCGGGCGCATTCGAGGCCGATGCCCGAGGCAGCGCCGGTGACGGCGGCAACCTTTCCAGAAAGATCCTGTCTCATGTCGTACCTTCTTCGATAATATAACAATCAAATGGGGCCTGCGTCGGAGCTGACCGCCGGGGCCGGCTCAGTCGGCGCGGCGATTAGCGAAAGAGATGGGCGGCGCCGGGGTTGAACTGGAACTCGGCCGCATCGCCGAACGCCAGTTCCACATCGACCGGGATCGCGGCGACCACTCTCTCGTTTTCGGCAGTATCGACCGCGATGATCGTCTCGGTTCCCAGGCGCTCGACCAGTGCGATGCGCCCATGAAGTCCTCCTTCACCAGCCGCCGGCCGTCCCGGTTTCAGGAATTGCGGCCTGATGCCGAGCCATGCCTGATCGCCGACTGCAAAGCCCTTTCCGCGGACCGGGATCAGAGGCATTGAGCCGGAAGCGACCGTTGCGGTATCGCCCGTGACGGACTGCACCTTCACCGGCAGGAAATTCATCTTCGGCGCGCCGATGAACCCCGCGACGAACTTGTTCGCCGGGTTCTTGTAGAGCTCCATCGGCGAGCCGACCTGCTGGACCAGGCCGCCGTCGAGAACGACGATCTTGTCGGCCAGCGTCATAGCCTCGATCTGGTCGTGGGTGACGTAGATCATCGTCGCGCCGAGATCGCGATGCAGCTTGGCCAGCTCCATGCGCATATCGACGCGAAGGGCGGCATCGAGGTTCGAGAGCGGCTCGTCGAACAGGAAGACGCCGGGTTTGCGCACGATCGCCCGGCCGATCGCGACGCGCTGGCGCTGGCCGCCGGAGAGCTGGCTCGGCTTGCGGTCGAGCAGATGCTCCATCTTCAGGATGCGGGCCGCCTCGCGCACCCGCGCGTCGAGCTCGAGTTTCGGTGTCTTGTTGAGGGAAAGGCCGAAGCCCATGTTCTCATAGACGGTCATATGCGGATAAAGCGCATAGGACTGGAACACCATGGCGATCCCGCGCTCGCGCGGCTCGACCTCGTTGCAGAGCCGGTCGCCGATGTGGAGCTCGCCGCCCGATATGTCTTCGAGACCCGCGATCATGCGCAACAGCGTGGACTTGCCGCAGCCGGAAGGCCCGACAAACACCACGAATTCGGCGTCCTTGATATCGAGGTCGACGCCCTTGATGATGTCGACCGCGCCAAAACTCTTCTTAAGTCCGGCCAGACGCAAACTTGCCATGCTTCCTCACTTTCTTGAAATCTTCGGGGCGCCGCACCGGGGCCGATAGGCCACCACGCCGCGCCCGTCGCCCACGGTCCGCCTATGGGCAAACGAACGGTTCCGAGCCATGCCGGCCCCGCAGCGTGCGCTGCCGGGCCGGCAGTCCGCGATCAGGCGTCTTCCAGTTCCCTCGCGCGCTCGGTGCTGTCCTTGACGCGCAGATAGGCGCCCTTGGCGATCAGCTGGCGGCGAAGCTCCTTGACGTCGATATCGGCCGGCGCGCGGTTGCTGCGCACCGAGATCTTCGCCGCGCGTCCCGCCGCCTCGCCCATCGCCATGCAGGTTGCCATGACGCGGATCGCTCCCATCGCCTCATGGGTGGTGGAGATCGCCCGGCCGGCGACGATCAGGTTGCTGACCTTGGTCGGGATCAGCGAGCGATAGGGGATGTCGTAGCAATCGCCGCACCAGATCAGGGTGCAGCCGTCATCGGCGGGGCGGTGAATATCGATCGGATAGCTCGCCACCGCAATCGAATCGTCGAAATGACGGCAGCCCAGCACGTCCTCCTGGTTCATCACATATTCGCCGACGATGCGGCGTGTCTCGCGGATGCCGAGGAAGGGCGCGGTCTTGGTGAAATAGGCCTTCTCGAAGCCCGGGACGTAGTTGATCAGATAGGTGACAATATCGTCGATCTGGCCGCGGGCTTCGATCTCGCCCATGGTCAGGCTCGCCGCATCGGTACCGTCGACGCCCTTGACTCGGGTCATGTTGATCCAGACCTCGCCGGCCTTCAGGCCGGTGATAATGATGGTGCGCTCGTTGGCGATCTTCAGCCCCATCTCGTCCTGCGCCTTGGCGATCAGTTCGCGAAGGCCGACGATGATGAACTGGCGATTCTGGCCGAAATATTCCGCCGGGATGAAGTCGGTCAGATAGGTGCGGGCCTGCGGCGGCTGGTTGGCGATGCTGAGGCGCAACCTGTCGGTGTCGACGCCGGCAATGCAGAACATCAGCGTCGGCGGCTGCATGCCGCCATGTTCGTTGCCCTTTTCGCAAGGAACGCCAGCACGATAGGCGACATCCGCGTCACCGGTGCAGTCGATGACGACCTTGCCGAGAATGACGCCGCGGCCGGTCTTGCTCTCGGTGATGACGCCGCGGATCATGTCGCCATCCATCACGACGCCGGCGCAGAAGGTGTAGAACAGCACGTCGACGCCCGCTTCGGTCAGCATTTCAAGCGCCACGGTCTTCACCGCTTCCGGCTCGACGAGCGTGATGCCCATGTGCAGCGGGCAGGGCCGGTGTTCGCTGGCGCCGTCGCGGGCCTTGAGCCGGTCGATGAATTTCTGCGGCAGCCCTTCGATGATCTGGTTGCCCTTCTGGCCGAGGAAGCCGAGGACCGGAAGGCCAATCGTCATGTTGCCGCCAACGAAGCTGCGGCTTTCGATAAGGCCCACCCTCAGCCCGTCTTCGGCGGCGGCGAGCGCCGATGTGAGGCCGGCCGGTCCGCCGCCGATAACGAGCACGTCATATTCCGCCGTGACAGGGGTTGTCCGGGCGGGTTCCTGGATCGATCGGGTGGTGGTGCTCAACATTGTCCTTGTCTCTTTCGTGGATGGACCGTCAGGGTCCAAAAACAGTCATGCCGGTTTCGGCGATATCCGATGTCCGGGCGGCTGGCGCCCGGACGGTCTTCACGAATTTCAGGCCCGAAGCAGGGGCTTCACGCGGGTGGCAATGGAGGCCACGGCTTCCTTGACCTCCTTGCGGCCGAGAACGGCAAGCTGCACCTCCTCGAGGAAGATCGACTGGGCGCGGGCCGCTTCAGGGAAGGGCGGGAAGGCGCCGCGGGCGTTCTTCAGCACCGACGCCTCGACGGCCGCGACCGGATTGCTCGCCGCGAAGGACTGGTCCGCATAGGTCGAGACGCGAACCGGACCGTTGCCGTTCTTGGCCATGCCGACCGTGGCGCGCTTGCTGGAGACTTCCTTGATGAACTTCCAGGACAGGTCCTTGTCCTTGGAGTTGGCCGGGATCACCATGCCCCAGGCCTCGACGATCGACGACATCGGCATCCTGCCCTTGAGGCCCGCCGAGATCGGGAATTCGATCGCCTTGATCTTGCCGGGGAACTTGCTCTGTTCCTTGTTGTTGAGCTGCGCGAACCGGGCAAACGGCAGGACGGTGAAGGCAGCGCGGCCCTGCTGCAGCCAGGTCACCTGGTCGTCGTTCTTGGTGGTCGCATAGCTGCGCGGCAGGGCACCTCCCTCGAACATCTTGCGCAGGACGGTGAGGCCCTTTTCCATCGCTTCCGGGTTCGGCAGCAGCTCGAACTTGGCGTTGATGAAATCACCGCCGAAGGCGCGGGCGAACATGACCGGGAAGACGGCGAGGTCGCTCGCCAGCACCATGCCCGCGACCGGCGTGCCGGCCTTGGAGGTGAAGGTGAGCTTCTGCGCCTGTTCCACCAGGTCTTCGAGCGTGGTCGGCGGGGCGGTGATGCCCTGTTCTTCGAGGAGCGCCTCATTGTAGAACAGGCCCTGGGTCGCATGGCGGACCGGGATGCCGATCAGCTTGCCGTCGACGGTCATGCCCTGGACGAGGCCCGGTGCGATATCGCCGAAGTCCTCGATCGCATCCTTCTTGAGATAGCCGTCGAGCGGTTCGAACATCGCGGCAATCTGCTTGGTTGGCCGGTTGTCGACGATGTAACCGACGTTGAAATCAGTAGTGCTAAGGCTCGCCTCACGGAACAGGCGGTCCTGCAGCGGATTGGAATCGAACGTGGTCCAGACGACGTCGGCATCGTTGGCGGCACGCCAGTCCTTGAGCAGATCACCGTCGCCGGTGCCGAGCACCGTCTGGTGCACCTTGTGGCTCAGGACATTGACGGTCTTGCCCGCGGCAAACGATGGCCCGGCGGCGAACATCGCCGCTCCTCCCATCGCGGTGCCCAAGAAGCCGCGCCGTGTGATGTTGGTAAGCGATTTGTCTGACATGATTTCCCTCCCTTGCAGACAGTAGAATACCCTTGGTGACTAACCCTTGGTCGCGCCGGCGGTCAGGCCGGCCACGAGATAGCGGTTCATGAAGATGACGAAGAGCAGAACCGGTATGAGCTGGACCGTGGAGGCCGCAAACAGCACGCCCCAATCGACGCCGTCGATCGATCCGATCATCTCGGAGATCACCAGCGGCGCGGTCTTGGCCCCGGTCGCGGTGAAGATGAAGGCGAACAGGAACTCGTTCCAGGCAAAGACCACGACGAAGACCGCGACGGCGAGAATGCCGGGTGCTGCGAGCGGCACGATGACGCGCCTGAGGATCGTCAGGCGGCCGGCGCCGTCGATCTGCGCCGCCTCGTCCAGTTCGCGCGGGATCTGGTCGATGAAGGTGCGCATCAGCACCGTGCCGAGCGACACGAAGAAGGTCGCGTAAAGCACCATCAGCACGATATGCGTGTCGTTGAGGCCGATCGCGTTGATGATCGGGAACAGCGGCAGCGTCACGACGATTGGCGGAATGAGGCGCACGATGATCAGGAACATCACGCTCGCGTTGAGCATCCGGCTGCTGTAGCGCGAATAGACGTAACCAGCGGCCGTGCTGGTGGTGATGGCGATGATGGTCGCGCCCGCGGTGATGATCGTGCTGTTAAAAAGCCCGGAGAAGAACACGCCCCAGCCGTTCCAGAGCTCGAGATAGTGTTGGACCGTCGGCGAGAAGACGAATTTCGGCGGAACCGCGAAAATCTCCTGACCGGGCTTGAATGACGACAAAACGATGAAGGCGATCGGAAACAGCGACCAAGCCAGGATGACCGCGACCGCGACTGTTTTTCCAAGACCGATGGCGAGCTTGTCAGTGCGCATTGCCGGCCACCTGCTTGCGGAGAAGGAAGACATAACCGGTCGCCAGAAGCAGCGATGCGAGCACCATGATCCAGGCGGTGGCGGCCGCCGTACCGAAGGCGTTGAAGCTGAACGCTTCCTGATAGAGATAGACCGCGACCACTTCCGTGGAACGCGCCGGGCCGCCGTGAGTCATCAGCCAGACTTCCGAGAAGATGCGGAAGGCGAAGATGTAGCGGAAGAGCAGCGCCACCACGATCGCCGGCCCGAGCAGCGGCATCGTCACGCGGCGGAAGGCAGCGAAAGGTGTCGCGCCGTCGATGCGTGCCGCTTCGTAGAGGTCCTTCGGGATCGCCAGGCGCGCCGCATACAGAATGATGAAGGTGAAGGGCAGGTGCAGCCAGATGGTGAGCAGGCCGATCATGATCAGCGCATGCGACGGCTCGAAGGACCAGTCGAGCATGGGCAAGCCGAGCCACGTCAACATGGCCGTCACGGGACCGACATCCGGATCGAACAGGAAACGCCACATGGCGACCGCGATGACCTCGCTGACGGCATAGGGCGCCAGGACCGCAACGAGGAGAAAACGCCGGCACGGCAGGCCGCTTGCAAACAGCAGCGCCATTCCAAGCCCGAGCGCCAGTTCCAGATGGACGGCGAAGATGACGATGAGGACGGTGTTGCCGAGGGCCAGCAGGAAGGCCGGATCGGTCAGCACCTTGATGTAGTTCTGAAGGCCGACGAAGGTCGCGGACTGCCCGAAGCTGGAGGCATGCAGGCTGAGCCATACGACATAGAACGACGGTATGACGATGACACTGAGGATCAGTATCTGCACCGGCGCGAGGAATGGCACGACCTCGGTGATCTTGTTCAAACGCAAAATGCTCCTCCCATGCGAGCTTAGTCTTTTGGCTGGCGTTCTTACCGGACGCCTAGTGGATCCTGTTCGGGCGCTCCTTGGCCTTGTCCGGCGTGTCGGCCACCTGTTCCTCCGCGCCCTTGCGTGGTTCCTCCACGGGCGACTGCACGAGACGGCGGGTTGAATCCCGCACCTGGAGACTGGTGTTGAGAATGCTCGGCGCAGGCGCCGAGACATCGCCCATCATCCTCTTCTGCAGTCTCTCCCAGGCAAGGTGGGCGATTTCGTCGACCGGCTGCCGGATCGCGGTCAGCGCCGTCTTGCGGGCGCTCATCCAGGTGTAATCGTCGAAGCCGATGATCGAGACCTGGTCGGGAATCTCGATCCTCTGCCTTGCAAGCGCGGTGAGCACGGCAAGCGTGGTGACGTTGGTCAGGGCAAAGACCGCGGAGGGGAGCGCATGGCGCTCCAGCCAGTGCGCGAAGATCTCGGCGCCCCGTTCGGAATTGGAGCCGAGCGCAATCGCTACCGGCTCGCGGCCGATCATCTTCTGCACGACCGAGGTTGCGCCGCGGACACGCTCGCGGATCGGCGCGATATCGAGATGCGATGCCGCCAGCACGATATCCGAATGGCCCATCTCGACGAGATAACGCCCGGCGATTTCTCCCGCCTCGAAATTGTCGATCGTCACCGTATCGGCGGCCGCCGATTGTGGAATAACGCGGTCGACGAGGACGGTAGGCAGGCGCCCGACTTCGCGGGCAAGTGCTGCCGGCACTGTGTCGGAGCAGGGCACGGCGATGATGCCCGAGGGCCGCCAACCGAGCAGCGTCTGCAGGCGCGACTCTTCGAGCTGCTTGTCGTCTCGCGAACTTGCAACGATGACGTCGTACCCGTCCTTTAGCGCCATCACCTCGATGCGCGAGATGAGCGAGGTGAAGAACGTGTCATCGAGATCAGGCACGAGGACGCCGACCACCCGTGCCTTGCCGGATTTCAGCTGCGAGGCGGCGCGGTCGATCTGGAAGGAAAGGTCCTTTGCCGCCTGCTCGACCTTTTCGCGCAGGTCGTCCTTCACCGGCTTGCGACCGCTGAAGACGTTCGACACGGTGGCAATCGACACGCCGGCGCGTTCTGCGACTTCCTTAAGCGTTGCACGTTTGCGGGACACCGTAGCCTCACTGTTAAACGTTTTACCGTTAAACGTTTAACACATCTGGAAGCATTGGCAAGAGGCCGGGCTCGTCGCGGCGATCTCAGTGAGATCGAGCGCGCCTTCAAGTCTCCGGTCATTCCCTTCGCGCTGGCCTTGCCTCCTCTGCCGAGGTCGAAGAACACGACGTCCAGAGACAGCTTGGTCATGCTTCCGCGGAGATGACCCGCCGTTACCAACGCCGGCGCGATCGCTTCCGCGTGAATCTGACCAAGGCTTCAGGGCTTTAGCCACCCCTTCCCTACATCGTCCGACCACGCGCCTGCAGAGACACCACTTTGGCCACCTCTCAGCGCATTGTTGAAGCCTCGTGGGGCGTCCCTTGTTGAGGCCTATCTGAGCACACCGCTGCATATCCGCGTCAGAGATCCACTCCACAACCAAGCGTCACGGCTCCTCGCGCGCGCCAAACTTGGTTGTAAAACCATTTGTTCGAAATCAATTCGGTTGGCACAACTATTGCGCTTCCTTGTATCCAAGGTGATACTCCAGCTTGGATGCATAAACTATAGGCAGAAATTCTGGAGAAGAGCAGTGGAGCCGCAGTCCTTGCACATCGACCGGACAATCATCGACGCAATCCTCTGCGGTCGGTTACGGCCTGGAATGCGGCTCGGTGAACAGGAATTGGCGACCTTGTTCAATGTGTCACGCACGGTCGTCCGGCAATCGCTGACCCGACTGGAGGCCCGCGGTCTGGTCCAGGTCACGGCGCGACGCGGCTGGTTTATTGTCGAGCCCTCGGTAGAGGAGGCAACTTCCGCGTTTCAGTCGCGCCGTGCCATCGAATCCGGCATTCTCAATACAATTGACAATGTCGGCCCAGCGCCGATCGCGAGGCTTCGCGAACATATTGCTCGACAGCGGGAGGCCATTGTGTCCGGAGATGCCGCGTCCCGGAGCCATCTTCTCGCTGATTTTCATGTCTGTCTCGCAGAAGTGCTTGGGTTTTATCCTCTGCTGGACATTCTCAACGACCTGACGGCACGCAGCCTGCTGTTCGAGGCGCTCTATCAATCCACGCCAGATGCGGCCTGTTCCTGTGATGACCACGAACGCATTGTCGATCTCCTGGAAGCCGGGGACTACCGGGGTGCCGCGCGCGTCATGATCACCCACATCAGCGATATCGAAACCCATCTGACGGCGCGCATCAAGCAAACGCCGCAACTCGATCTGCGGGAGGCACTCCAGATACGCCCCCCGAAAACCTGACGCCATCGGCCGGCCAAAAGGACGGCCAACGCATACCGGACAACTTTAGTGCAACCTCGAAAACAGGAGAGACTGGCATGACGTCGATCATAGGATTTCTCAATACGTTTTTTTGGGGCTATGTCCTCATCTACGGATTGCTGGCTGTAGGCGTGTTCTTCACATTTCGCCTGGGCTTTCTGCAGATACGCTATTTTCCGGAATTTATCCGCGTCGTCATGCGTGCGCCTGAGACGGATTCAGCCGGCATCACGCCGTTCCAGGCGCTTTGCACCAGCCTCGCCTCGCGGGTCGGCACAGGTAATCTGGCGGGCGTTGCGGTTGCAATGACGCTGGGCGGGCCAGGCGCTCTGTTCTGGATGTGGGTGGTGGCAGCACTCGGCATGGCAACAGCCTACGCCGAAAGCACGCTGGCGCAATTGTTCAAGGTTCGCGGGCAAAGCGGCGAGTATCGCGGCGGCCCAGCATTTTATATCGCTCGCGGCCTGAACGTCCCCTGGGCAGCGGCGATTTTCGCCATATGCCTGATTCTGGTCTTTGGTCTCGTGTTCAACGCGGTGCAGGCAAATTCGATCGCCGAGGCGATGAATGGCGCATTTGGGGTGCCCAAGCTTGCCGTTGGTGTCGTGATTGCCATCATTTCCGGTGTGGTCATTTTTGGCGGGATCAAGCAGATCGCACGTTGCGCAGAATATGTAGTCCCCTTCATGGCGGTCGCCTATCTCGGCGTTGCTCTGTACGTTCTGATCGTCAACATCGCGGATGTGCCCGCGGCATTCATGCTTATCATTAAGAGCGCGTTTGGTTTCGAACAGGCAGTTGGCGGCATTGCCGGCGCAATGCTGAACGGCGTCAAGCGTGGCCTCTTCTCAAACGAGGCCGGGATGGGCTCGGCGCCGAACATTGCAGCAGCTGCCACCCCCAATCCACATCACCCCTCCTCGCAAGGCATGGTGCAGGCACTTGGCGTCTTCATCGATACGCTGCTGATTTGCACCGCAACAGGGCTGATGATCGTCTTGTCCGGGGCGCTTGTGCCGGGGGGTGAGTTGACCGGTACGCCATTAACCCAGGCTGCCTTGACTGCCCATATCGGCGGTGCAGGGCAATACTTCATCGCCATCGCGATCTTCTTCTTCGCCTGGACCTCGGTGCTCGGCAACTACTCCTATGCCGAAAATGCGCTGGTCTATCTAGGATTGGACAATAAGCTCGGCTTGATGTGCGCGCGAATCGGCCTGCTGCTGATGGTACTCTGGGGGTCCTACGAAAGCGCCACCACGGTCTTCGATGCTGCCGACGCATCGATGGGCCTGATGGCATCCATCAATCTGATCGCGATTTGCCTGCTGTCGCCATTGGTCGTCAAGTTGACCCGCGACTACTTCGAACAGAAGCGGTCCAAGACCCCCGTCTTCGATCCACACAGCTATCCGGAGCTTGCGGGAAAAATCGACGCCGAAATCTGGCACGAGGTCTCCTCATCCCGGATTGCAGAGGTCGGGCTGAGCCCGGCCAAGGCTTGATAGCTCCCTGTTCCCGCCCGCCGAAACTCGGCGGGCGATTCTTACCATTGCGAGCAGCACATCCACTCCAGCCATACTTGCTCTGATGACGACCATCTCGGAACGATGATCTTTTCACCAAGGCCGAGTTCGTCGTCCAGGAGCTACGGTATCTTCGCCTTGAACATTGGCAAATGATCGTTTGTCCCTTGTCGGTCGCCCAGAGTGAACGGAAACGCTTGCTTTTCCGGCCTACTGAGCAGATTTCGGCGAGGATCAGCGGAACAGCCGCTACTAATTGGGACACTCATGGCGGTCATCGCGATCGTTCAACCCCTTGCGCAGATACCTTTTGCTCCTCCCCTCCCTCGAATTCCCCATTTTTCGCCATTTCCGCCACAGATGACCGCCCGAGCGCGTTTTGCATCAGTCACGACCGGATTGTCGGCGCACTCAGCATGAACAACAGTCTGTTCGATGTCGGCGCCTATGGGCTGCGCAGGGCCCGCTGGGCACCGGTTGGTTGACGTAACGAGAGCCAAGCTACACGGTGACGCAGCGAGACCGACGATCGCGGAGATCGCCAAGACCGGACACTATCAATGAGTAGCTCGGCCAACACATGTTTCTTCGCCTTTCAGCAGCCCTGGGAGCTCGTCGGAATGTTGCCAACAGTGAAGAGTTGAATGGGGCACCGAAATCCTGACGAAGTTCGCTAGCACCGGCGACGCGACCCGCCCAGTCTTCGATCTTCCAGGCACCGCGCACTCTCTGACGAGGCGCTTGCCTTCCTTGACCGGGACATTCCGACTCCGCCCTTGGGTGGTTCCACTGTTTCGGGGATCGGCGGTACAATATCCGACGCAACAGAGTGCCCCCACATTCGGGCGATGTCGTAAACGGAACACTGAAAACGTTAGTACGTTTACTCTCGAATCCCGTATCACGGAAAAGTTAGAGGCCATTGTCAGATGAGGCAGTTCACCTGAATCCTAAGGGCCACAGCTTCGCTATTTCCAACGCGACTATACATGCCCAATGATTTAATTATGGTTTTTTATGGACATGGTTTGATCATCGCCTTACAACTCCGTCATGTGTTGGGTTCGACGAGCCCGATTCTCGAAGGCGAAACGTTGAGGGAAAGTTTGGGGAATTCAGCTAACTTCGAGTTCTCGGGATGAAGTCGTGATACGTAGCCGACGTCATTGCGTCGCAAATGAAACAATTTCGGACGGCGTTTCGGCACAACTCTCGTGGAGTTGTGGCTGAGAACTGACGAGCCGAAAGGAGAAGGAGAATGCCCTCGCGGTATGCCGGGCTAACCTAATTTATGACTTCTAAAACTGCAAATGATGCGTTGGCTCCACTGGCTCCGGCGAAAATCAGTCTCAAGAGCGTCTACAAGATTTTCGGTGAGCACACAGACAAGGCGTTGGATATGGTTCGCGCCGGGAAGACAAAAACCGAAATCCACGTCTCAACGGGCTGTTCGATGGGCGTCAACAATGCCAGCTTTGACATCAAGGCCGGCGAGATCTTCGTCATCATGGGCCTTTCGGGCTCAGGAAAGTCTACGCTTCTCCGGCTTTTGAACCGCCTTATCGAACCAACTTGCGGCTCGATCGAAGTCGACGGTAAAGACATAACCAGGATGTCGCACCGGGAACTGATCGAGGTCCGCCGCCGAGACATCAGCATGGTCTTCCAGTCGTTCGCGCTGTTGCCCAATCGAACCGTGCTCAACAATGCCGCCTTCGGTCTCGAGGTCGCGGGTGTGATTGAGGCTGAACGCAAGGAAAAGGCGCTGGCAGCCTTGAAGGCCGTCGGCCTGGAAGGTTATGCCGAAAGCCGGCCCGACCAGCTCTCAGGCGGCATGAAGCAGCGGGTCGGGCTTGCCCGTGCGCTCGCCAGCGAACCAACCATCCTGCTCATGGATGAAGCGTTTTCAGCGCTCGATCCACTCATCCGGACCGAAATGCAGGACGAACTCGTTCGTCTTCAGGCCGAACACAGCCGCACCATCGTTTTCGTCAGCCATGATCTTGACGAAGCGATGCGCATCGGTGACCGCATCTGCATCATGCAGAACGGCACCGTTATCCAGGTCGGTACGCCCGACGAAATTGTCATGAGCCCGGCCAACGATTACGTCCGGTCGTTCTTCCGCAATGTCGACATCAGCCAGGTGTTCAAGGCCGGCGACGTCGCCCGAAAGACGCAAGTGACAATCATCGAGCGCCAGGGCGTCTCGGCAGCCGCAGCTCTTGAACGTATGAAGAATTTCGATCGCGAATACGCGATCATCCTCGGCCGTGACAAGACGTATCACGGCATGATCAGCCAGGCCTCGTTGCTTGAGAAACTCCGTGCCAAGAGCGCGGATCCTTATCGCGATGCCTTTTTGTCCGAGATCGAACCGATCCCAGCAGACGAACCCCTGTCGAACGTTCTCGGCAAGGTCGCCGCTAGTCCTTGGCCAGTTCCCGTCATCAACGACGGCAAACGGTATCTCGGCTCCATCAGCAAATCGACGCTGCTTGAAACGCTCGACCGCACCAGCTGATTTTTTCCAACCGGCAAACACCGGAGACAGAAAATGAATTTCGATATCGGTGACGGCATCGACGCCGCCGTCAATTACGTTCTGGACAACTTCTCCCCTGTCCTCGATTTCATCGCCGCCATGATCGGCTTCGTAACCGACGCAATCCAGAGTGGGCTGGCCGCACTTCCCATGCCGCTCGGCATCGCCATCTTCATCGCACTGTCGCTGTGGCGGGTCGGCATTGGTTTCAGCGTACTCACTGGCCTCGCCCTTTGGCTCGTCGTTCACATGGGCCTGTGGGACGCCATGATGGAAACACTCTCGCTGGTTATAGCTTCTACTTTGATTGCAATCCTCGCCGGACTGCCTCTCGGAATCGCTATGGCTCGCCGGGAGGCCGTCGCCGCCGTCGTGCGGCCGATCCTCGACCTGATGCAGACCATGCCGGCATTCGTCTACCTGATACCGGCAGCCATGTTCTTCGGTCTCGGCGCGGTGCCGGGGGCAATCGCCACGGTAATCTTTTCCATGCCGCCCGTGGTCCGTTTATCGAACCTTGGCATCCGCCAAGTGCATAACGAGTTCATCGAGGCAGGCAATGCATTCGGTTGCACCTCGACCCAGCTGCTCTTCAAGGTCCAATTGCCGAATGCCATGCCGTCGATCATGGCGGGCATCAACCAGACAATCATGCTGTCTCTGTCGATGGTGGTAATTGCTTCTATGATCGGCGCCGGCGGCATCGGAAACACCGTCCTGACCGGCATCCAGCGCCTTGATGTCGGGACTGGTTTCGAGGGCGGCCTTGCAGTCGTGATCCTCGCAGTCATTCTGGATCGTCTTACCCAATCCCTCGGAAAGCCCAGCGCCGGGTACTGGCAGGCGCTTTTCAAAAGGAACGAGCGCGAGGAACTGGTGACGGCAACCGTCTGAGCCCCTCCGCCGAACCATGCGGGTGCCGAACCCGCGAACCCAACTCCCAAAAAGGAGAATTTATGTTCACAACACTTTCGATCACCCGCCGGGCAACCCTCGGAGCAACCTTCGGGCTTGCCGCAGCACTTCTGACCGGCTCCGTGACTACGACGATGGCGCAAGATGCTAAGCCGGTAAAGATTGGCTGGGCCGCATGGTCGGATGCCGAATTCGTCACCAAGCTCGCCGCCAAGCTGATCAAAGACGAACTGGGAGCCGAGGTCGAACTCGTCCAGACTGACGTCGCGCCGCTCTACCAGGGTGTCAGCCGCGGCGATATCGACCTCATGATGATGGCCTGGCTGCCTCAGACCCATGCTGATTATTTCGCCAAGATCAAGGACCGCGTCGAAACCATCGGCACGGTTTATGATGGCGCAAAGCTGGGCTGGGTGGTCCCGGCCTATATCCCGGAAAGCGCGATCGCTTCGATCGAGGATCTCAAGAAGCCGGACGTGCAGGAAAAGCTGTCCAGTACTGTTCAGGGTATTGATCCAGGTGCCGGCCTCACGCGTCTTTCGCAAAAGGCACTGAAGGACTACAGCCTCGGCGGTTACAAGCTGCAGATCTCAAGCGAGGCGGGTATGCTGACTACCGTCGATCGGGCGATGCGTAGCGAAAAATGGTTCGTCGCTACGTCCTGGAGCCCGCATTGGATGTTCGGGAAATACAAGCTGCGCTATATCGTCGATCCGAAGACGTCGCTGGGCGAGGCAGAGCATGTGGACATCATCGCCCGCAAGGACTTCAAAGCTGAAAATCCGAAAGTGGCGGGCTTTCTGTCGCGCATGAAGTTGCCGATCGGCGATCTTGAGGCGGCTATGTTCGTTGCCCAAGAAACCTCTTACGACGAGGCGATTACAGAATACATCAAGAATCATCCTGATCAGGTGAAAACCTGGGTAGGTGACGAAAGCTGACGCCGCCCCGGCCTTCCAGGTTTCAGCTCGGGAGGCCGGGCCTTGAAAGGAGTTCTTGATGCAAAGACAGATCATTCAATCCGCTCCCACGGATAGCGATACCCTCGGGGGCCGGATGTCGCTCGCCCGCGATATCTCGGCTTTGTCGATCGAAGAAGCAGCGCAAATGACTGGAGTGCACAGAGACGTCTGGCAGGCGTGGGAAAATGATCGAAGCGATCCGGGCGTTGGCCATATTGACAACATAGCGGCGTCGTTGAATGTGAGCGTACTATGGCTCGCGATAGGGCTTGGCCCTGGACCAGGTTGGCCAAGTGATCCGTCGGTGCAGTGACCGGCCAAAGTAGTGCGACGCGCAGCCCAATAGGCTGCGTGCCGCAAAGCATCGACTTGGCAGGGCGTGGAAACCGCGTCTTTTTTCGGCTGATACTCCATCGCTGGCGCGAAGACGGGCGGCACTGGATCTTGAGCGGCCTTTTTCGCCAATTTTGCCCTAAGTCTGTTTCTTTCGACGGAACGTGGAGGCGTTTGGCGTCGCAGCAATTTGTCGGATTCTTCTCTCCGCTTCTGCTAAGGACTGTCGGTGGATAGTTCGAGGGGAAGAGCGAACGCTTGGTCTCCTCATCGTTGACACCTTGAATTCGTGATCGGGGTCGGTTCCGCCTGGGGGCGAAATGACACTCTAAGCCGTTGCTCCCTTCGGCCAGCGATATTCGCGGTCAGCATATGTGTGCCCAGCCACCTCTGATCCCAACCCACCAGATTAGTATGTCATCCAAAGGAGGGATTTAGCGAGTGATCACTCATTGTTGTTTGGAATGTTGAGGAGTTGACCGCAGGCTTTGCAATGAACGGCGTCGGCGTCGTGTCGCTGCAGTCCACATTGTGAACATTGGTAACTCACCTTGTAGGGACGCACGACGGTCTGAGCAAGTCTGACGAATAGCGAGATGCCGACGATCATCGTAACGACCGACGTCAGCTTTCCCAAGGGCCCGGGAAGTGTGATGTCGCCAAATCCTGTTGTCGTCATCGTCGCGACAGTGAAGTAGAGAGCGTCGATGAAACCTTCAAGTCCGTCTTGGCGGTAGAAGAATGTCGTGTAGACGAAGCCGGTCACCATGAACAGGAAAACGAGGAAGTTCAAGCAAGCTCGGGCTGCATCCAAGTATGACGCATAACCTGCACGCTCCATCGCCACCTGAAGAAGCGGGCTGCGACCTATCGCCCAGATGCGCATGGCTCTCAAGAAGGCGAAATTAAACAGCGTGTTGGGAAAGAGCAGCGTGCCAAGGATAACGATGTCAACCCAGGTCATCGGGCGTTTTAGGAGCGCTGGGATGCTGTTAGCGGCTACTGCTCGTGCGGCAAGCTCGCCTGTCATCCAAGCTGCAATCATGTAGTCGATGATCAAGTAGGAAGGGCCGTTGCGTAGGTACGGGCCGAGAATGAAAAATGCCAGGATACTGAGGTCCACGATTGCCAGGCATGTTTGCCAACGCAATGACCAACTGTCTCGCCCACGCTCGATGCGGAGGAGCTTCATCTTGACGTCAGCCAACCGCGAGGGTGGCAGCCCACCGAGTCCTCGCGGCTGATCCATACAAGTGAACTTAAGGCTTGAAGAAGGATGGTCAAGGTGAGTGCGGTATCACTGGCAATCGAAATCGCCTACGCCGCCCGGTGAAAGGCAGATCGCGGCCAGGCAGGATCAGATCGAGCAGATAGCTTTCGAAATCGCACTCTCGTGACTGGCCGAAGTAACTCGTAGCGTCTAGAATGAGGGGATGAAACACTTCTACGTCCTGGGATCGCTCCTTATGTGCACGCTCTGCAGCGGTGCGCAAGCGGGAGGTTGGGAGATGGCTTACGCTCGCGCTGACAAGCCGAGCTTGGACATGCAAGAGCCTGATGTTGTCGATTACAGCGTTGGTGACTGTGTGGACGTCGATGTCGAGTCCCACGAAATGGAGTGCGAGATTGTCGGCTAGACGGGGTCGAAACTAGCTTCACGGGGGGTCCACCCACGCGGTTTCTTTCGTTGCGCCTATTGAGGTTGAGCGGAATTTCCCGCCGCGATCAATTCGAAAATGCGACGGTCAAAGGGCAAAGAGCGCGCTCACTTGTCGCCGCCGGTGACCAGCGTGTTCAGTTCGATCAGCCAGCAAGATCGACACGTGCAACAGCCATGGTCATGCCGCCGCACACCACAGGATCAATCCACCCCGAAATCGAGACCACGACACCTGCACGAAATCCCGCATCAACTGCGCCGTCGGGGCCATGACCAGCACGAAAACCATGAGCGCGACAGCAACGATCAGGTTGAGCTCGCTGAGGATGCGCACACCCTTGTCGAGGCCGCTGACGACGGAAAGCGTGGCGATTGCCGAAATAACGACGAGATCAGCACGGCTTGCACGATAGAGGACACGGGCACGCCGAGCAGGAAGTTCAAGCCTGCATTGATCTGCAAAACCCCGAAGCCAAGGGAAGTCGCGATGCCGAAGAGCGTGCCGCAGATGGCGAAGATATCAACCAGGTGCCCGATCGGGCCGTTGATACGCTCCTTCAAAATGGGATAGAGACCCGAGCGGATGGTCAGCGGCAGGTTGTAGCGGTAGCCGAAATAGGCGAGCGACAGTCCGACGACGGAATAGATGGCCCAGGCGTGGATGCCCCAGTGAAAGAAGGTCACGCTCATCGCTTCCCGTTTTGCCGCGATCGAGAGGGGGGCGGCGGTTGGCGGGGCGGCGAAATGCGTCATCGGCTCGCCGACAGCGAAGTACATCAGCCCGATGCCCATGCCAGCAGCAAAGAGCATCGCGATCCAGGAGAGATAGGGGAACTCCGGCTGGCTATCATCCGGCCCGAGTTTCAGCTCGCCATATCGGCCAAAGGCAAGAATGAGGATGCCGAACAAGAAGACCCCAACAGCGAGCAGGTAGAACCAGCCGAAGGACGAGAGAATCCAGGACTGTAACGCGCCGAAAATCGCCTCGGCCTGCGCCGGAACAACGGCTCCGACAGCTACAAACATCAGGATGATCGCGACAGATCCGAAGAAGACGGGCGGATTGATTGTGAACTTGAAGATCAGCTTCCTTCCATCTTCCGGTCGTTGGGGACAGCTAGTCCGCTCCAGATCGGAACCTATTCTGCCTGTTGCCGGTCTCCAAGGGAGAGGAGGATGCAATCATGAATGATCAATATTCAGCGGAAGAACTCGCTGAGGAATACCAGATAAGCCACCACCAAGCCGTGAGGTATATCACGCGACTTGGTGCAAGATGAGATGAACTGGACAGTTTCCTTGCATCGTCCTCTGGAACACCCGTCCATCGAAAAGACGAAGTCGATCCGCCAGCAGTGGTGACTTTTGGATAGATGCGCCGCATTTGTCTTCATTGAGCCAAAGGTTTCAATGCGACCTCAGCCTCCTGCATCAGATCCATGGGCATGACCGGGATGATCCCAAGAACGGCAAGGTCGTTTACACGATAATGCGAGGTGGGTAGGATTCGGGTTGACTGACATCCTCCCTGCCTTAAATGCCCGATCGAGACGCTGCTGCATTTTATCCGCATCTGGTCTTTCCGAATTGATGGCATCGTCGTTCAAAAAGCGCGGTAGGATTTTGGCAGCACGGATCGAAGATTATGCGTTGATTGGGGACTGTGAAACGGCAGCTCTGGTCTCAAAAATGGGGTCGATCGATTGGCTATGCCTTCCCCGCTTCGATGCGCCGGCCTGTTTCGCGTCGCTTCTTGGAACGGAAGAAAACGGCCTATGGTCGATCGCCCCGAGCCAACCGGTTACCGGGGTAGGCCGCGCTTATATTGAAGACACGCTGGTGCTGGAAACGGAATTCTCTGTCGGAACCGGCAAGGCAGCAGTGATCGATTTCATGCCACCGCGCGACGGAACCAGCAATATTGTGCGCATCATCGAAGGCCGGAGCGGCAGCGTCGAGTTTGAGGTCGACCTCGTCATCCGCTTCGACTACGGCCGCAGCGTTCCGTGGGTCAGCCATGTCGCAACTGGCAGGCTGACCGCTGTCGCCGGGCCTCATCGCCTGACACTGGAGAGTCCAGTTGAACTGAAGGGGGAGGACTTTCACAGCAAAGCGACTGTCACTGTCTCGGAAGGGCAACGTCTGGCGTTCACTCTCACCCATAGCGCCTCTCACGAGCCGGTGCCTGTCGCTCGAGATCCGGAAGCGGCGCTGCAGCAGACGGTATTCTTCTGGCAAGATTTTGTCGGCCGCTGCCCACCGGTCAACAGCTACAGTGCGATCGTCAAGAGATCGCTGATCACTCTGAAAGCCATGACCTACATGCCGACCGGCGGCATTGTTGCCGCAGTAACCACCTCTCTGCCGGAAAAGATCGGCGGGCCGCGCAACTGGGACTATCGCTACTGTTGGCTGCGCGACGCCACGATGACGCTGATGGCCTTCATGAACCTTGGCTATTTCGACGAGGCGACGGCCTGGCGGGAATGGTTGATGCGGGCGATTGCCGGAACGCCGGAGCAGATGCAGATCATGTACGGCGTTGGCGGCGAACGCTCTCTCCCCGAATTCGAACTGGACTGGCTGGGAGGCTACGAAGGATCGCTGCCGGTGCGGATCGGTAATGCGGCGGCGGACCAGTTCCAGCTAGATGTCTATGGAGAGGTCGCCGATGCGCTGGCACAGGCGCGCAAGCATGGCTTGCCCGCCCATCCGCGCACCGATTCGATGGCCAGGGTTCTTCTGCCGTTTCTGGAAAAATCCTGGCGTGAGCCGGATGAAGGGATCTGGGAGGTCCGCGGTGGACGTGACCATTTCACCCATTCCAAGGTGATGGCGTGGGTGGCGTTCGACCGCACGGCGAGGCTTGCCGAAGATTCGGACGACACGGGTGCGGCCCTCCGATGGCGCGCAGTCGCTGATGAGATCCATGCCGATGTCTGCCGGAAGGCTTATAACGAGGAACTCGGCAGCTTCGTTCAGAGCTATGGCTCAAAGGTGCTGGATGCCAGCCTTCTTCAGCTCCCTCTTGTCGGCTTCCTGCCGCCGGACGACCGCCGCGTCATCTCGACTGTGGAGGCGATTGAGCGACGCCTGATGCGAGACGGCCTGCTGTTGCGCTACGAGACCGAAGTCATCGACGACGGCTTACCCTCAGGCGAAGGTGCCTTTCTTATCTGCAGCTTCTGGCTCTGTGACGCCTTGGTTCTGCTGGGACGGCACGCGGATGCAAAGCGGCTTTATGACAGATTATGCGACCTTTGCAACGACGTCGGACTGCTTTCGGAAGAATATGACCCGGTGGCGGGACGGATGCTTGGCAACTTTCCACAGGCCTTCAGCCATCTGGGGCTCATCGCGACGGCGCTCAATCTTGCCCGGCTGGAAGGCCCGGCGGGAGAGCGTTCCGATAAAAATTAGAGCTGATTTCGTCGCCCCTATCAGAACCCCGGCAAAGACAAGAACCACCCAGGAGACGATGCCGCTGTTCAAGCGTCCGCGGAGCCCCGGCAAGGGCAAGCACCCAAACGCTGATGTCGACCGGGCTTAATACACCCGCCCCCGTGCAATCGGAGCGCTGGAGGTGGAACAGGTGGCGTCGGGGCTCGTTGTATCTTCGAAGTCGGCGATTCAAGTGCCCTTGATGAGTTGGCTTCTCGTTGAGAGGGAAGGTCCGCTTCGGCGGGCCTTTCTTTTGGAACGATGGCAGGTGGAGGCTGGTTACAGCGGTTTTCCTGATGGAGACCCCACAAGTGTTATTTCCATATCCGCAAAAATGGCGCCCTTGAGGAAGATCCAGAAGAACTGAGTTCGCTATCCTCAACGAAGCTCAAGAGAGGCGTTGCGGCGGAACTCCGCCCGCTGGTAGGTGGACACCGGAATCTGGCGTTCAGGACACTGGGGCTTCCCGCGTTGCCGCCAATCCGGCACTCTCGCGCAAGGCCCGGAGCAGATCGTGCGGCTTGAAAGCCGGAACCCGAACTTGAATCGTCCGGCGGAGGCTCACGCCGAAGTGCCTTTGGCCTCGAAACGATCGATAGTCTTCGGCAAACACTTTTTCGTTCCGGGAACCGATCGAATACTGAAGCGCGTTCCGCTTTCCAACGTCCGTAGATTGGCTTCCTGGACCTTTGACAAATGCAGGAAGACGTCGGCGCGCGTCGGCCGCGCACCTCTGCGGCTTGCAGATGTTGTATTCAATCAGATCTCGGCGTCAATGGTTCCCTCGCGGTGACGCTAAACCTAAGTAATTATACTTATACGCGAGGTCAAGGCCCCGAAATTGAGACGAATGAGCCCGGGCGATTGATGCAATCTCAAATAATTTCCGATCTAATACTCTTATAACAGACTGTTTAACTTGGCCGTAATACGATAGCGCTAAGATCGGTATAACAACTGCCGGGCCAACGCTAATCATTATGACCTACGAAGAAATGCGCCTTGATGCGCTCACCAGCCTCAATCTTCTCAATACGCCGGCGAGCGAGAGCTTCGATCGCATCACGCGAATGGCCAGCCAGATCTTTCAGCTTCCCATTGCCGCCATCTCGCTTACCGATAGCGATCGACAGTGGTTCAAGTCGAAGGTCGGCGTTGAACACAACGCCATTCCAAGAAAGAAAGCGCCTTGCGGGCAGGTGGCAGACTCTTCCGAGTTTGTCGTTATCGAAGATTTTGCGCTCGATAGCCGTTACTGTGACAGCCTGCTCGGTGTAAGCGGCATACGCTTTTACGCAGGAGCCCCTCTGACCACGAGGGAGGGTTACTGCTTAGGTGCGCTATGCGTTCTGGGTACAGAGCCGAGAAAGATCACTGAGGCTGAAAGTGCCGCTCTTCAGGATCTCGCATCGATGGTAATGTCGCAAATTGAGCTGCAACACGCATTCGGTCGAATTGACCCAATCAGCGGGCTACCGAACCGTATCCAGTTCAGCGATGATCTGGCGGATCTGGCACGAGATACACCCGACGAGGAAAGGGTTGCAGTTGTACTTGATCTTGCGCAGCCGCATCAGATGGAACGACTATCGGCGGTTATGGGAGCAGCCGCTTGCGAGCAAGTCGTACAGGATGCTGCGCGTTCGCTGAGGGCCTTCCTGGGGAGAGACCTCCAAATTTATCATGTGTCCTCGGCGCAGTTCGCTTTCCTGGCCCCGCCCGGTCTCGGCGCGGCCGCCTATAGGAGCCCTCTCCTGAAGCTACTCGAAACGGAGCTTGTCGGAGCCGAGATCAAGTATGCAGTAACCCCAGTGTGCGCGATGACGGTGTTCAAACCAAAGGTGACGTCGCCAACCGACTGCCTGAGGGCGCTGTCAAGCGCGGCGCGGGAGACGCGGGCGGTCGAAGAAACTGTCGGTGTGTTTTCCGATCGTCATGATGTGGACTACCGCAGGAAGTTTCGTCTCCTGAACGATTTTGCGGCGGCTTTGAATGACAGGGAGCAACTTCGCGTCGTCCTGCAGCCGCGGGTCGATCTGGCATCCGGTGAGATCATCTCTGCCGAAGTGCTCCTCCGCTGGCGGCATCCTGAGCTCGGCGAGATATCGCCAGGGGAGTTTGTACCGGTCATTGAAAATTGCGCTCTTGCGTGGCCAATGACGAAATGGGTCCTCGCGACAGCCTGCAGCCAGCTTGGAAAGTGGCACCGGCAGGGCATCGTCCTGAAGCTGTCCGTCAACTTTGCTGCGAGCAACTTGAAGGAAGATATCGTCGGCGAGGTGCTGAATTGCCTTATTGCCAACGACCTCCCGCCCGAGGCCCTTGAGATCGAGTTGACTGAAACGTCAATGATGCAGAACAGCGTGCAGGTCCTCTCAAAGCTTGATCAATTGGTCGACAATGGCATCAGCCTGGCGATCGACGACTTCGGGACCGGCTATAGCAGCCTCTCCTATCTTCAGCGCCTTCCTGTCAGCGTAGTCAAGATCGACCGGTCCTTTATAATGGCTCTGAGCGAAGGCTCACGCGAGCAAAAGCTGGTGCATTCGATGATCAGGCTGTCCCATGAAATGGGATATCGCGTCGTTGCAGAAGGTATTGAAGTCCCTGAGGTCGCCGACCTGCTGCGCGTCATGGGATGCAACGAGGGGCAAGGCTATTTGTTCGCGCGACCGCTAGAGGTCGCCGCAGTAGAAGGGATTTTGGCCACCGGTCGGATCCCAGTATACTTGACCTCTGCTGCCTGATCGCGAAATGCTGGAATGATGCCCTGAAGGCCGCGGCGGTCGAACCGGATGGTAATCGCCAAGTGAGGTGGATTCCGCTGATCAAAAAAAAGGGTCAAGATCTCCTTGTTCTCTCTATCGAATGCCGAGAGCCGCCGCGCAGGCGCAGGCCGACCACACGCCTGTGATAATGACCAGCAGCCACGAATATAAAAACGGACCAAGATCGTAGCCTCCACCGCCGATTGATGGTCCGGATACCGTGTCGATCTGTGCGCCGATCAGTATGATTACCGGCATGGCGAGTGCCGACATCAGCAATAGCCCTGGTCTGGTGCGAGCCTGTTTATGTGAGGTCGGTGTCCTCGACCCGTCGGCTTAATAGCTGATCTAGCTACTTATCTTGGCTAACTTCAGATATGTGAGCGCAAGAGGGGGCGGAGACTATGTCTCACGGCCCAGGATTTTTCTTCGACAGCGGAGGGAGGAGAACCACGTCGATAAGTTGAGAGTACCAGACTATGGTTAACGAACCGTTTCAGACGTGCTCAACGGACTGCGCGATCTCTTGCCGCAATTGATCGACCTTCGTGGCGGCCCACTGGCGGGCATCGTCGCCGAAGATGAGCCGCGATGGCGTCTTGGCCTGGGAGACAAGCCCCACGATCTGCGCCGCGAGCAGCTTGGGATCGCCCGGCTGGTTGCCATTGGCAGCATCCACGAACGCGCGATACTGCGCGGACGCCTCGGCATAGTCCGGAATGTCGATGCTGCCGAAGCTCGCCGACTTGCCGTCCATAAAATCGGTACGCAGCATTCCCGGCTCGACCAGGAGAGAGCGGATGCCGAACGGCGCCAGCTCCTGCGCAAGGCCTTCCATCCATCCCTCAACGGCAAACTTCGACGCCGAGTAGACCGACCCACCGCCGCTGGAGACCAGCCCGCTCACCGATGAAATGGTGACAAGGAGGCCTGAACGACGCTCCCGCATGTGAGGAGCGACCGCGCGCGCGACGTTCATCGTGCCGAACAGGTTAACCTCGAACTGACGCCGCACTGCGGCGTCGGTGAAGGTCTCAAAGAAACCGAGTTCGGCGTAGCCTGCATTGTTGACGAGCACGTCGATCGCACCGAACCGTTTACAGGTCTTGGCGGCTACCGAGTGCGCGGCTTCTGCGTCGGTGATATCGAGCGCAATGGCGTGCAGGCGGTCGTGTTCGCTCCCGAAGGCATCGATCACCGCATCAGCGGAACGCGCCGTTGCCACAACCGTCTCGCCTGCATCGAGCGCCGCGCGCGCGATCTCTCGCCCAAGTCCCCGGCTCGCGCCCGTCACCAACCAAACCTTGCCCATCGCCTGCTCCTCATTCTTCCATTGTTGCCCTCTATGTAGCCATGCTAATTGATTGCGATAATGGCCTAATGAGTAATAGGCCCCATTAGCGGGGATCATGAATTGCGCCCGGATCAGTTCAGCGACCTCGCCGTCTTCGCGGCAATCGCCTCACACCGCAGCTTCACCCGTGCCGCAAAGCGGCTTGGAGTCACACAGTCGGCCCTGAGCCAGACGATGAAGCGGCTGGAAGGCCAGCTTGGGTTTGGCCTGCTTACCCGCACGACGCGCAGTGTCGCTCCGACGGCTGCAGGTGAGCGGCTGCTTGCCACCCTTTCGCCAGCACTGGCAGGGTTGGACAACGAGATCGAAGCGCTGTCTCACGCACCTGGAGCAGCGATCGGCACTATCCGGATCACCACGGGCAAGCACGCCGCCGACACGGTGCTCTGGCCGATGCTCCCGTCCTTCATGCGTCGCTACCCCGGCATTGAGGTGGAGGTGTGCGTAGAGGACGGCATGACCGACGTTGTGGCGGATCGCTACGATGCAGGCATCCGGCTCGGCGAGCGGTTGGAGAAGGACATGATCGCGATCGCGATAGGGCCTCCGGTTCGCGTCGCAGTGGTTGCCGCCGCAGGCTATCTGAAGGATCATCCGGCGCCGATTGAGCCTGCCGACCTCACGGAGCATCGCTGTGTCGCCTATCGTGACGCGCATGGCAACCTGTCTCCCTGGTCGTTCGAGCGCGGCGGGCATGCGATGACGGTCACTCCACGCCGTGGACCTGTATTTAACGATGCCGACCTGCTGGTGGCCGCCGCGCTTGAGGGTTTCGGCGTCCTCTACATCCTGGAGGACCTGGTGGCCGCGCCGATTGCAGACGGCCGCCTCATCCGTCTGCTGGAGCCGTGGTGCGAGCCATTTGCCGGCTACCACCTCTATTACCCAGATCGGAAGGGTACGACTGCTTTCGAATTGTTCAAGGAAGCGCTCAGAGAGAGCAGGCGGTCTCGAAGAATCGACCCCTCTCCGCCATCAAAGTCGTCATAGAGACAATGACGCGAGGCCATCAGTGTGCGTTTTTCCCGAATGGCAGCTTAAGACACTCGCGCGCTCTGAAAGGGCTGAGATAACTGAGGTGGTAAGACGGACTGACATAGCAGAAATCGAGTGAGGAGAAGAAGTCCCGCGTAAAAATGCAAGCCTTAAGTCTAATTTCACTGTTATTGCGGAGACTTACATTAGATACAGTCTATGGTTGGCAGATATTGTCACACCTAGTGAGATGAACGGACCGGGCCTTGCCGACGGACAAACCGATGAAAGTCAAAAGTGACCGGACCCTTGCATTGATAGCAGCCAAGTTTGCCGAGGCGACCCGGCTGTCGTTGATTTCCATCGACAATCGCGGCAACATCGAGTTCATCAACCCCGCCGCCTGCCTACTCTTTGGCTACACCCAGGCCGAAATGATCGGCCAGCCAATCACAATCATAATTCCGGAGCGAATGCGCGGCGCTCACACGGCCGGCCTTCAGAAGGCCGCCGAGGGGAACGCTCCCCATCTTGGCGGCAGGCCGGTCGAGGTCTTTGCACTCAAAAAGAATGGGGCAGAATTTCCGATTGAGATAACACTTTCAACTTGGCAAGGCCCTCGCGGGTTTTGCGCAGGTGCCGTGATTACCGATATCTCCGAGCGACGGAAACGGGAGGGACGGCTTCTGCGGATGGCGAGCCAGGACACGTTGACCGGGCTGCTCAACCGCCGCCAGTTCACGAGCCTTTTGTCCGACGCAATGACGGCTGGTCGACCTTTGTCGATCCTCCTCCTTGATCTGGACGGATTCAAGGAAGTCAACGACACGCACGGCCACGTGGTCGGCGACACGCTCCTTCAGGCCATCGGCGTGCGACTACCTTACATGCTAGCGGAGAGCGCCCACGTCGCCCGTATTGGCGGGGATGAATTCGCCATCCTGCTGAATGATACGGATGACCCGCTCAAGGCCCACGCTCAGGGCCAGGCAATCCAGGAGGGATTTCAAAAACCCTTCGAACTCGGAGGCCAGGTGCTGGAGGTCGGGACGAGTATTGGTATCGCGCTCGCTCCCGCACACGGACAAGAAGCAGATGAGCTTATCGCAAGCGCGGATTTCGCGCTGTACCGCGCAAAAGCCGATGGTGGCCATGGGATTCGCCTCTACGATCCCAGTATGCGCAGCGAGACTTCAGCCCGTCGGGCGCTCCGCGATGAGCTTCTCCAAGCTTTGCGCCAAGGAGAACTCGAGCTCTTCTTCCAGCCGCAGGTCCATCTCATTACCGGGAGGACCATCGGAGTCGAAGGCCTGCTTCGCTGGCATCACCCGCGCCGGGGCCTTTTGTCGCCCGCGGCCTTCCTGCCGGCACTGGATCAAAGCGCGCTTGCCTTGGAAATCGGCTGGTGGACGCTGGACGAGGCGACAAAGCGGGCCAGCGAATTGCAGCGGTCCGGCCACGATATCAGAGTGGGGGTCAACCTCTTCCCTGGTCAATTGCGGGCGCCGAACTTGATTCACAAGGTCGCCAATGCGCTGCAGCGGCATTCACTTCGGCCCGATCTTCTCGAACTTGAAGTGACGGAGACGATTGCTCTTGCCGATAATGATCGGTCGTATGAGGCCATGAAAGCTGTGCGTAAGATTGGCGTCGGAATTGCCTTTGATGACTTCGGGACTGGATACGCCTCGCTCAGCTCGCTCCAACGCTATCCCATCACAACATTGAAGATCGACCGCGGTTTCTTAGGCAACATCGACAGCCGCACCAGCGACGCGGCGATCACCAGAGCCCTGATTGGACTCGGGCATGATATGGGCCTGGAGACGATCGCGGAAGGGATCGAGACGAAGGAACAGGAAAAGTCCCTGATTGCGCTCGGATGTCCATGCGGACAGGGGTACCTGTATGGCAAGCCAATGCCATTCCCCAGTTTAGTTGAACAACTAGAGACAGAACGTTCGGCAATGTCCGGAGATCACGCAGTGTTGGCAGGATAGAAGCGGGTTTGCATACCGTCGCACTGCGCTCGCGTGCCGCTGCGGACCTTTCACCGAACTGCTAACGCGAGCCGTCTTTTTAAATTGGGCTCTACCTGTAGGCGAAGCCGCTGGTGCTCAGTCCGCTTCGATAGCTCGTGTTTGGGGAACCTCAGTTTCGCGCGGTCGAGCCGACCGCCAGGTTCGGTTGACGATGAACTACCCCTACTTGAATAGAATGCCATCTGTCGATTTGGCCGGGCACATACTAATGTGGACCGATGGATGATGCAAAACGAATCCTTGGATATTCCCTCATCGGCGGCGGTGAAGCTGGCGACATTATTCGACGAATGGACTGGGGAGCAACGCTTCTGGGACCTCTCCCTGACTGGCCAGTAGAGCTGAAGGCGAACGTCCAGACCATTTTGACGTCTCCGGTTCCCCATGGTGGTGCTCTGGGTCCTGAGGGCGTCCTTATCTACAACGACGTCTATGCGGAAATGTGGGGACCGCGCCACCCAGCTACTTTCGGTGGAACGCTACTCGAGGTCTAGCCCGAAGCCGCCGACTTTAACGCAATAGTGATTGCAGCCGGATTGAGTGGTGAATCGCTGAGCTTCCATTCCCAGGAGCTGGAGCTCTGGAGACATGACAGGGCTGAGCGGGTTTGGATGGACCTGGAGTACCTACCAATACGAGACGGCACCGGCGAGCCGATCGGCTCCTTGGCAATAGTCTTCGATATCACCCAGCGCGTGCTCGCCGCGCGCCGGCTTGCACAAAGTGAGGAACTATATCGGTTCCTCGACGATCTTGGTCAGGCTGTCGCCAGCCTGTATGATGCCGATGAAGTTCTCGCCGTGACGACGCGCATCGCCGCTGCACATCTGCGGCTTTCAAACTGCGCTTATGCCGATGGATCCTGATCAGGACGGCTCCACCGGCTGCGGCAGTTCCGACATTGCGCGCGGTGGACGACGTCGAATACCGGACGATCGGCAAGGAAGATGAGATTGTCCGCTGCGTCGCAGCCAAGGGGCGTGACGTATTTGAGGGCGACCGCTGTCTACGGGTCATCGGAACCGATCGACATTACCGAACGCAATAAGACCGAGCTCGCCTTACGCGACCTGAACGAGACGTTGGAAGCTCGGTAGCGGAGGGGCTCGCGGAACGCAAACTCCTGGCCGATGTCGTCGAAAACACGACAGCGATCATCTTTGTGGCAGATCGAAACTTCCGTTGGCTTGCTATGAACAAGGCGGCAAGCAAAGCTTTCGGACACGTCTACGGCGTACGCCCACTTGTCGGAGCGTCTATGCTGGATGTGCTCAATCATCTCCCGAGCATCGCGAGCATGTGCGGCGCACCTGGTCTCGCGCACTTGAGGGCGAAGAGTTCACGCTGCTGGAGGAATTCGGAGACGACTATTTCTCGACACGCTGGTTCGAACTCAATTTCAACGTGCTGAGAGGCGCTACGGGCCGTCAGATCGGCGCTTACCAGATCGTGTACGACGTCACCGAGCGCTTGGCCGAGCAGCGACGCCTAGCGGATGCCGAGGAACAGCTTCGACAAGCGCAGAAGGTCAAGGCGTTCGGTCAGCTGACTGGCGGTATCGCTGATGATTTCAATAACTTGCTGGCGCCCATCATTGGCTCTCTCGACATGTTGGTGCGTAGACAGATAGGAAACGACCGAGAGCGCAAGCTGATTGTCGACGCGTTACAGTCGGTCGACCGCGCCCGGACTCTTGTACAGCGGCTTCTGGCGTTCGCTCGGCGACAGCCGCTGCAGCCGACCGCGATCGACGTCAAGACGCTCGTAGCTGGCATGGGCGAATTGATCCGCAGTACGACAGGCCCACAGATCCAGGATGTCATGGAAGCTCCTGACGATCTGCCGGCTGCCCGTGCCGACCACAATCAGGTCGAAATGGCACTCCTTAACCTCAGCGTGAATGCGAGGAATCGGATGCCTATGGGTGGCACAATGCGGATCAGTGCGAGTTCTCGGGAAATCTTTGCCGGTGAACAGGGCAATCTGAAGCCCGGCCGCTACGTGACAATCTCGGTCGAGGGAACCGGCGAGGGCATGAGCAAGGAAACTATGGCGCGCGTTCACCGCGGTCTACGACGTGCAGATAATAATCCCCCTGTCATTCCCTGCGTCTTTGCCTGGCTTACCCCACCAAGGCTGTAGATGGACTGCAGCCGAGAGCACCGCCCCGTTTCGGCGCGGATCAGCCAGGTTCGCTAACATTGTAACAATTGCTTTAGGTCTTCATACACCCGCCAGAAGTATACTGAAAATATTCAAAAGGTTTAACCTGCGGGAGCCAATGATGAGGCAAGCACTTCTTGCGCGGTTCGCGAAGGACCGAGCCGGTAATTTCGGTATCATGGCGGCTGCAATCCTTCCCGTCCTGCTGGCGGTCGGCGGCGTCGCGGTCGATCTGACCAACGTGATGGAACAGAAGAACAAGCTGCAGGCGCTTGCCGACGGTGCCACACTCGCCGCTGCGGCCACCATGGCCGACAAGGGTACAATGACTGCTGCGGAAGCTCAGACGCTCGCAAAGAGCTTTGTACTTGGCCCCATGAAAGCGGACATCCGCAACTCTGGCCTCCCGACTGCCGAACAGGATGCAGCAATCGCCAAGCTTGAGCAGGATACCTCGGCGCTCGCAATCATATCGACGACCTCGAACACCGCCGCCAGCTATGAAGTCAGCATGAGGTCCGGCTATGATGTACCTCTGAGCGGATTGACGGCGCTGCTCGGCTTCACGACCATGCGTGTGGCCGTCGAAAGCAAGTCCGCCAGCGGCCGCGAAGGCAATGCGCTTTCCATGTATCTGGCGCTGGATGAGTCCGGCTCGATGGCTTGGGACACAACGACAGTCGATGCAGTCAACCCGACCAAGCAGGAAACCTACGACTGCAGCAACAACTGGAAGCCGAAAACCTGCACCAGGACCGTGACGAACTATTTGTCCAAGATGCTGTCGCTGAAGACCGCGGCCGCTGTGATGTTCGCAGAGCTCAAGAAAGCCGATCCCAACAGCGAACTCATCCGCGTCGGCGCCGACAGCTACGACGACAAGACCAAGGCCGAGCAGTCGATCCAATGGGGCACCGGCTCCGTCCAGACCTATGTCAACAACCTGCCTGCGGTTCCGGATGGCGGGACCGACGCCAGCGGCGCGATGACCAATGCCTACAACGCGCTGAAGGCCGCCAACACCACTGAAAAGACGGCGCACGACAGCAAGAAGAACACGACTTTCGAGCGTTTTATCGTGCTGATGACCGATGGCGAGATGACCGGCAACAGTTCGAGTTGGAACCAGACGCTCGATACCAAGGTGCGCACTCAGTGCCAGACGGCCAAGACCGACGGCATCAAGATCTACACGATTGCCTTCATGGCTCCGGCAAACGGCAAGAGCCTGCTCGAATACTGCTCAAGCGGCGCCGGGTATTACTACGAGCCGAACAATATGACGGCGCTTGTCGAGAGCTTCGGCGAGATCGCCCGTAAGGCAGCCAGGACCGGTACCCGCCTGACCAACTGACCTGCGACAGGCTGTCTAGCCTGGACAATCCAAGGAGGGCTGGAACCCCGTAGCCGTTGACGGCTACGGGGTTTTCATATTCAGCAGGAGCTTCCGCGGGCTCGGCGCCTCTCTTATTTCCGGTCGAACGTGGCTTCGCCGCCGCGACACGTCAACCTGCACTTCGCCATTTAGTTGTTCCGCATGCACAGCGACCCGGTGCAATTGACGTTCCGACCGAGAACCTCCAATGCGTTCCGACCACAGTCGTTGACCGATGTTGCTGGATCGAGCCAGGCAGCCTGGGCATCGCGTTCGAGGATGGCGAACTGCCGGTCCTGATAGGGCGCGGTATCGAGTCCGGGTTCCGTCGTCACCATCATGAACGCTTCGCCAACATCAGGCATGTCGCGCGGAAGGATCGAGCTCCTCGGTCTTTCCGCCGATGATAGCGGCCGACAGACTTCTCACTTCACGTATAGGTGTGAGTTATAAGCATGGAGAAATTGGTTTGAATCTTAATTTTGTTGTTTACCGCTTGCTAATATTGATCTTTGCAGGGCACTGGTGCCGCGATGAGATCGGGAGGTCAGATGAACAATATTTCGATTATTGGAAAGTTCTTTGCAATTATGGCTCTATTTGGAGTGTTTGCACTCGGCGCTGCCGGCTACGCTGGGATGCAGATAAAAGCGATTGATGCGAGCTACGGCAAATTGCTCGGCGGCGAGGCCGCAGCTTCCACATATATCGCCCGGGCAAACCGGGCTATGCAGAATTCGCGAGCGGCAATCGGTGACCTTCTCATGATGCGCTCCGCAGAGCAGAATGCGGCTGCAACTAGAGAATTAGAGGCCGCCACGAGATCCTTCGTTCAGTTCATGGACCAAGCGGCCGAAAGGATGCCAGCAAATGCCCAAATCCCTTCGTTGAAGGCCGAGGGATTAAAGATCCTTACAGAGAGTTGTGCACGCTCGGTAAAGCTCGCTAATACGGCGACGGCCACTGAGGAGGTTCTAGCATCGCAGTTGGTCTTTCTAAACGAATGCCAGCCGCAGTTCGTGATCATGTCGCCGAAGATGACCCAAGCCGTTACCGACATGGATAACCTGCGCGATGTTCGATCCGACGTTCTGACTGACAAGTCGAATTCGACTGCCCTGATCACCATTTTTGGCATGATCGTGGGCATGATCGTTGTCCTTTCGGTCGGGTTCGCCTCGATCCGTAAGTGGCTGGTTGCGCCTATCCGACGTCTTGCATCGATCATGGAACTATTGGCCAATGGAGACCTTTCTCCCCAAGTACTGGGTGCGGAACGGCGCGACGAAGTGGGCGCGATGGTAAAAGCCGTTGTCGTTTTCAAAGAGAATGGGCTGAGGGCGAAAGCTCTGGAAGACGAGGCGGTTCAGTCGCGTAACCTGAGCGAAACGGAGCGCCAGCGGGTAGCTGCAGCTGACCGAAAGCGGGCGGAAGAGATGGCCGCCGCGACCAATGGTCTTGCTGAAGGTCTTAAACAACTGTCGAGCGGCAATCTCGGGTTCGAACTCAATTCCCCGTTTGCGCCGGATTTTGAGGGGTTGCGTTCGGACTTTAACTCCGCCGTCGCCCGGCTCCGCGATACACTTGTGCAGGTCGCCAATTCCACGAGCGGTATCGATTCTGGGTCGCGAGAGCTGAGCATTAGCGCCAATGACCTGTCCAAGCGCACAGAACAGCAGGCTGCCGCGCTCGAAGAAACGGCAGCTGCGTTGGATCAGATCACAACAAATGTTTCTCAGTCTTCGCAGCGCACCGAGGAAGCCCGTACCGTTGCTAACGAGGCCCGGCAGGCTGCTGATCGCTCGGGGGACGTGGTGTCCAATGCCGTTGGCGCAATGCAGCGGATCGAGACTTCGTCCAGACAGATCTCCAACATTATCGGCGTAATCGACGAAATCGCGTTCCAGACTAACCTGCTTGCCTTGAATGCCGGCGTGGAGGCAGCCCGGGCAGGAGAGGCTGGCAAAGGTTTCGCAGTTGTCGCGCAGGAGGTCCGGGAACTCGCGCAACGTTCTGCGCAGGCCGCTAAGGAAATAAAAGAACTAATCCGTACGTCTGCGGCGGAAGTAGAAGGCGGTGTTAAGCTCGTTTCGGATACCGGTGACGCCTTGAAGGTGATCGGTAACTATGTGATCTCGATCAACGGCCAGCTGGATGCCATCGCCACCTCAGCCAAAGAACAGTCGATAGGGCTTGCGGAAGTGAACACCGCCGTCAACCAAATGGACCAGGTCACGCAACAGAATGCCGCCATGGTGGAAGAGGCAACGGCAGCTAGTTCCGCGCTTGCTTCTGAAGCCTCTAAGCTCAGAGAATTGGTGGCGATGTTTGACTTGAAGGGTTCTATTCGTTCACCCTTCACACCCGCGGTGGCTCAACCGGATCACAAACCTGTTCCGTCTGCTGCCCGACGGCTGATGGGCAGGGTGGCGACAGCTGTGGGCGGCCGTGCGAATGGAGCTGCCGCGTCCGCGGATTGGCAAGATTTCTGACCGATCCGGACTGATGGAACATTAGCAAGGTCGGCCATAGTTCGCTACTCGGAAAGGGCGCTCCTCGGCGCCCTTTCTTCTAAACAAAATAAACTCCACCTCCGGTGGAGGACTGGACAAGTTCTACATAGTGATTAGAGACCTCCGCGCCTGAACGCTAGTCTGGCCCAAACATCGAACTGTTGGGCAGGGATCGATGACTGCTGCGCTATGAACTGGCGCGGCAATGGGGCCGGGACAGCCGGTTCTTTCCCTGGCGCCAGGGCCTCGGTGCTTGGCGTTCGGCAACAAAGCGGGAATGGACGGCCCAGGGCGAGAGCCGGGCCAAGATTCTAAACGCCAGCAACAATCGGGGAGGACTTTGCTGCTGACCTAATATTAGAGAGCCGCGATTAACGAAATGCCGCGGACGTCAGATAGCTCTTACCGTCTGCGGCCGTTATCCGGAATTTCCGGACAACTGAGTTTTTCTTCAATTTCTTCAGAGCGATACAGGTTTTGAAGGTACTCACTAATCGTCTTTGTGCTGACCCTGACAAGGTCGGCCATCTGGCCTTTTGCAAGCATTCAACCGTCAAAAGATCGATTTGTCCACGGGTGGTTTAGAACTCGCAGACTACGACCTCGGAACCCTTTGTCATTTCCTCCGTTCAAAACCAGGATGCGCGCAAGCCGTCTTGGGAGGCTAACGCCGCGCACCGGGAGCCCTGCCCGGTCCCTAACTGGCAGGGCTTCTTTGTGGTCCCCACCCCTTCCAATTAGTCCCTTCAGAGCCCGCTCCAGGTCACGGGCATCCCGGCATAGCGGAACCATCGCAAAGTCAGATTGTTACTGGCCTAAGCATAATCGAGGTACGCAATCATGAATCATACTCCCGACAAGCCGGTTGGCAAAACCTCGGCTCCTGTCACGGAAAGCCGGATCGAGGCGAGGCAAGGCCGAAGCGGACGACCGGTTTTGGTCGTGTTAATATGTGGCCTGACGCTTGCGACAGTCGCTTGGGGAGCCGCTGAATGGTGGGGCGAGGCAACTGATGCGCCCACGGAGAACACTGCCACTCCTCCCGCCGGCAGCAACGTTCCAGCCGCGCAAAACCACACGCTGTCAAACAGTGCCACACCTGTAACGGGGGGCAATACCGCACCAACCGACCGAACCACACATCCGCAAAGCGGAACTGGCGGACCATCTCCGACGAATGCACCATCGGGGAGCACGACAAACACTCCTCGGCCATAACATCCCCAACAGAAGCCGGCGTCCCATGAGCTGGCAGAAGCCGACAGGGACGCTCAGAAGAAAAAACTTAGCTGGAGCTCACTCGTAAAGACTAGGCGGTCTTGCCGTATCTCGACGACGAGACGCCGGAGCGGCTCTACATTTAGATGGGCGGGTTCGACTCCGTTAGGCAGGCTCAGTAACGAGCTGTTAAGCGTACGCCTTCCTAAAGCTCTCGCACCCGGAACGGCGGTATACGAACGACGTTTGCCTCGGCAAGTCGGAGAGGCATATGGACGTTTGGTGTTTCTGGGGCGCTGCCGGGCTGCAGCTTTGGTTCGGTTTCTATCTCATTCGTAAAAACTTTCATGGCGGGAGGATGCATGCAGAGAAGATAGGATACGCCCGTACTCAAAGACCAGGCGATCAAGCGACTTCGCCGACTTGAGATTATTGAGAGGCTCCTGGATTTCGACTTAGCTTGTCAAAGTCAGTATGCCGATAAAATCGCAGTAGAGCGACAACGACCCACCGTCCGGATAGATGAACAGAGAGACCGTTCATGACGTTACAGCGGCTCGACCTTGAAACGATGCTCGCTGAAATCGGCCGGGCCGGGCCCATAATCAGCGGCAGCACCGCAGCACTGGTTGCCGCACAACTCGGCACCGCGATGGTCCGGATGGCTCTGGTGGTTTCGCATAGGCATGGCAGCGATACCGATATGTTGGTCGAGCGCCTCGACTCCATTCTCTCCGAGATCAAGAAGGCGGCCGAGAAAGACCGGGTTGCTTCGTCTGCTCTCATTGGTGCGTATCACGAGAGTTCTGACCAGGACGCTCGAAGGCTAGCGCTGATCAGGGCAACACGTGAGCCCCTCGCCGCCGCCCACTGTCTGACCGAACTCCTGGAACTGCTGACCGAGGCCTGCGAGGGCATCAACGAAATCGTGGCAAGTGACTTCTATGGCGGCGTGGAACTGATCAGCGGAGCGTTCCGCGCAGTTTTTATGGCCGTCGAAAGTAATCTGGACCACGATGCGGAGCAGCTGCGCACCCGCACCTCCTATAATCGGTCCAGTCTCGTTGCCCGGTTTGATGTGGCGATAGAATTCTTGCGGCGAAAAGGATCGTTATCGCGTGGGCCATAGTTCACGTAACCACCCTGTCGGCCCATGGAACGGGCACCCCCTTGATGTTGTTGCAGCATAATAAAATTGAGAGACACACATCATGGCTGGACCTAGTGATAAGTGGACGCAACCGGTCGAAGCAAACCTGAGTCGCGGAGGAAAGACAGCAGTGGCTGGCCTGTTCGGGGGCCTTGCGCGCTGACCGGCTCGTTGCCCCGTCAACAGAGCTTGACTTTCTTTAACACACGTAGCGCATGCCGTGGTGCGCTTGCTGGGCACACTGCCGCGAAGCGGGGTCATGTTGGTCTTGACCGAAGTCTCATCGACAAAGACGAGGCGGCCAGGGCTCTGGTGCATCGCTGGCTGGCAAACTTCACCACTCATCGCGCTCCTGGATTTTAGTCGAAGCGGTGGATGGTCTCTTGCGGAGCTGAGTTTTGCCGAAGTCCGTGGACACGTCTGCAAGGAGATTCTTGCCGGCATTTGCGGTGTCGCTGTGGGCAGCATCCGATTCTGTGACGTGTTGCGATCGGGAAATGACACCGCCATTCCCAGCAGTCTCGCTAGGCCCATGCTGAACAGCAATTCTGCCCCACGAATGAAGTCGCTGTGCTGAAGACCCATCTCATCTGCGAGGAAGCCGCAAAACTGACCAAACCTCATGACGCCATCCCTCCGCACACGATCCCGTAACCCCCGGAGAAAGCTTGCATTCTCGGCGAATACTTTCGAGGCTGCGAAAATCCACGCCCGTTACCTCGCTGATCTGCTTTCCGTAATGGCGTCTTCTTCTTCTGAACTTTTTTGCTCGTATTCGCGTTTTGAGGCCGTCATCGCAATTCGGCCACCAGAGGTTCCGCCTTGATTTCCGCGACCAGCTTGAACACTAAAAACTGTCTTCTGACGAAGCTGCCTCGAGAGGCTGTAGAGATCATTGAACCACTTCTTGCGCCGGTCATCTTGAAACAGAACGATGTGTTGTTCGAGGCCTTCCGGCCTATTGAGTACGTCTACTTCTTCGATGAGGGTCTTTCGTCCGAGATCGCAGTCAACAAGTCACAAAGGATCGAAGTCGGCTGTATCGGAGGCGAGGGTTTGTCAGGGCTGCCGGCGATTTTAGGAGTTGACCGAACCCCCCATCGAAGCTTCATGCAGGTCGGAGGCCGGGCGCTTCGGATCAAATCCTCGGACTTGCTCTCCGCAATGGAAAGAAGCGGGGCGTTGCGACAGCTTCTTCTGCGCTACGCGCACGTCTTCATGATCCAGGTCGCAGCCACGGCCCTTGCCAATGGGCGCTACCATGTCAACCAGCGGCTGGCACGTTGGCTGCTGATGTGCCACGATCGTCTCGGCGACCAGCTGCCTCTGACGCACGATTTTCTCGCCTTGATGCTCGGAGTGCGGCGGCCGAGCGTGACCGATGCTCTTCATATCCTCGAGGGAGAACATCTGATCCGTGCAGGCCGGAGCCTTATTTCGGTGAGAGATCGAAGTGGCCTTGAACTGGCTGCTGGCGAAGCCTACGGCATTCCAGAACGAGAGTACCGCCGACTGATCGGAAGCTGTGGTGGTGATTGTATCAACTGACCCCTGTGGGTTGGGTTAGCCAGTGTCCGCTTCGGAAGCCTCGTGAAGGATTGGAAGGACGGCAATGGCAACCCGAGCATGCCGGTGGTGGCGGCCGACCTGCCACCGATATCGACAATGGCGCTGCACAGGCTGAAAGCGCTGATTGAAAGCCAAGGGATGATCTGATGAATGTCGCCCTGTTGGTTCCTCAGGTCTGGAAAGTCGTTAAACCGACGACATTGAGCGATCTAGGCCCGCATGTACATGGTCACGGTGGCCGGCTCTGCGCTGGGGACAGCGTTTGGCTTCTTGCGGTGGGAGTGGCCCATCATGTTGGCTAACGCCGCGCGCTTCTGCCTGGCCGGCTTCGTTCTACTGATGAATATGCATACCTGATCGCCGGTCGAATGACGCCTGCTCCCATACGCTTTTCCCTTCCTGCTGATCTAATTGGATCCGATGGGAACTAGAAGGCACTCCGGAGGTTTGCCAAGGTATAACATGCACAGGGAATATGCGTCCCGTACCGACGCTGCTTCGGCATAGCGTACTAACTTTCACCACCCGTATCCGGGCAGAATGCACGGCTGTTTCGTAAATTCAATGAAGGGATCATCATGAAAGCTCTATGCTGGCACGGCAAAGGCGATATCCGCTGCGATAGCGTTCCGGAACCGACAATCGAAGACGGCCGCGATGTTATCATCAAGATGACAGCTTGCGCGATCTGCGGCTCCGACCTGCATCTCATGGATGGCTACATACCCTTCATGGAAAAAGGCGACATTCTCGGCCACGAGTTCATGGGCGAAGTGGTCGAGGTCGGTCGCGACAACAAAAAGCTGAAGGTCGGGGACCGGGTCGTCGTTCCGTTCACCATCTGCTGCGGCGAGTGCCAGCAGTGCCTCAAGGGCAACTGGTCGGTCTGCGAACGGACCAACCGCAATGCCGAGAATGCGACGAAAGCCTTCGGTTATTCCACGGCAGGGCTGTTCGGATATTCTCATCTGACCGGGGCCTATGCCGGCGGCCAGGCGGAGTATGTCCGTGTGCCTTACGCCGACGTCTCGCCGATCATCATTCCGAATGGCATGAGCGACGAACAAGCGCTATTCCTCGGCGATATTTTCCCGACAGGCTGGATGGCCGCTGCCAATTGCGAGATCGAACCGTCCGACATCGTAGCGATCTGGGGCTGTGGCCCGGTTGGTCAGTTCTGCATCAAGAGCGCCCTGATGCAGGGCGCGGCGCGCGTCATCGCGATAGACAATGTGCCAGAGCGCCTTGCGCTTGCTCAGCAGGCCGGTGCAGAAATCATCAATTTCGACGACGAGGACGCGACCATTCCTTACCGGATCAAGGAAATGACCGACGGTCACGGTGCGGACAAATGCATCGATGCGGTGGGCGCCGAGTCCCACGCCACCGCATCGTTCGATGCCATTGTCGATAAGGTGAAGGCCGCCACGCTTCTCGGCACCGACCGCCCACACGTCCTGCGCACCGCGATCATGGCCTGCCGGCCGGGCGGCATCGTATCCGTTCCCGGCGTCTATGGCGGCTTCCTCGACAAGGTCCCATTCGGCGCGGCGATGAACAAGGGATTGACGATCCGCACCGGCCAGACCCATGTCAACCGCTACTCGCTCGACCTCTTGCGCCGCATCGAGGAGGGGGAAATCGACCCAAGTTTCATCATTACCCACCGGGCAAAGCTCGAGGACGGACCTGCCCTCTACGAAACCTTCCGAGACAAGAAGGACAACTGCATCAAAGTCGTGCTGACGGCCTAAAACGATGGAGACGACGCCGAGCCTTTAAACAAGCATGTCGGGTTTCGAGTCTAAGTACGGCATCGAAGCCTTCCTCGATGTGATGGCCGGGATCATGCAGGATCGCCTCGGCGATCCCGGTTTCAACATCGAATCCTATGACGACGAACGCGGAGATCACGATGGAAAACCAGAGCAAAACGGTGGTGGTGATCACCGGAGCGTCGAGCGGTATGGGCAAGCGACCGCTGGGGCTTTCGCACGTGAGGGCAACTGGCCGGGTTTTGTTCGGCGCCTTCGCTGAGGCGCGGCCGTGGCTGCCCTTGTCGAAATTCTGCTTCCGGTTATCCGGAACAGGGGATCAGCTCATCGTGACATCCGCAAGCAGCTTACGGAGAAGTTCGGAGGTGTCACGTTTCACGCAAACGCGCCCGCCGAAAGCCTCTGGAAAGATGGCGGAGCAGCCGAGACAGACCAGATAATCGTTGTCGAGTCATGGCTGATGAAATCGATCGTGAATGTAGGCCGCCGTGACAAAATGGTTACGCAGATGTCGAATGGCGGCGGGTCGGATGTGTTTTCGCTGTGCAGGAGTAATTTGCACGCCAGGTCAAGAGACACTTAAATCAGAAGCCGAAAACCTCGACATCCCTGTCGGCGGCCAATTGGCCGACGTGGAGGCCGAGGCTGTGTCAGGGGTGTGCTGGGTAAGCTGACGTCCGACAGGCGCGCCCGGAGGCCCCCCCACGGCTCAATAATTGTGCCCGCCTCGAACCTGTTGCGATTAGGTGGCGGACATGCTCGTTCGCTCCAACCACGGCAGCGCTAGGTCGGTAAGTCGGATCCGTCCGACGTCGAACGCAATCCAGTCGGATGATTGGGGCGAGAAGAGCAACGGCCTGAGCCCCCAACCAGTTCCGGCACTCGCTCGATAGCAAGGCGAAAGTCGTTGACGCGGAAAAGATCTCATCCGCGACCAATCACGGAGAGGTTCTCAACCTCTACCGCCTGAGCCCCGTGGCGGTCCCACACGATCATCGGTGGGACAAGACCGAGCAGCCCCGCGAAATCGTGGTGGCGGCCAGAACCGCCGGCTTCGCCCGGATTGTCGCAGTTGGCCTCGAGCGCGATTTCCATGAAATCGATTCCACGTCGGCGAGGATATCACCATCCGTCACGCGAGCGTGTTTCGCGACGAAAAAGCCCATACGGTAATCCGAGATCGAGCGCGGCCGGACATCCATTTGTTCCCGTTGATTAAAGCCCCTCGCCAAAGAGCGCGCGACTCTGGCCGCAAACTCTGAACAAACGCTGCGAGGCGACTGTCCGCAAGCGGCCTCGCTGCGTGGTCCTCCACAGCCAGCCGGGGATCGACATTCGGTCGGACGGATCCGCCTCGCTCCTGCCGCTAGCCGACCGACACGACGCATTTATAAAGGCTGCAACAAGAACTTAATGTCGTTGCGAACTTCATACCCCACTTTTGGTTCTTACGGCTGAGGAAGCGCACGAGATTTGCACCTTGGCGGATATAGGTGATGAGTGGAAAGAACGAGTTACAGCGCGCGGTTCGACGGAAAACGGATCCTGATCGTCGAGGATGAATATTTCCTCGCTGATGAAACCCGCCAGAAGCTCGAGGACCTAGGCGCCACGGTGGTCGGTCCAACAGGAAGCATGCAGGAGGCACTTGACCTCATAGATCAGCAGCAAGTTGACGCGGCTATTCTAGATATTCAACTAGGCGAGGAATTAATCTTTCCAGTCGCCAACGAGCTGGAGGCGCGTGACATCAATTTCGTTTTCGCCACCGGCTACGACCCTGCGGACATTCCGATGAAATATACGGGGTTCGCACTGTGTGAAAAACTAACCGAACTCGAGAACATCGCCGCGGCGCTATTCGGCCTTGAGATCGACGTCGATCGGTTGCACTAATCGTCGTCCAACTGTCTGGCGAGGATCTGTCGGGCTCGGTTCACGCGGCTTTTCACCGTTCCAACCGCGCAACCACATTGCTCTGATGCCGCTTCATAGCTCATACCGTCGATGAAGATCAAAGTCAGCGCCTGTCTGTAACGCGGAGAAAGGCCGAGGATAGCTTTTCCCAGTTCGTGACCTCGTATCGCCCACTCTTGCTGCGCGCCCACGGACGGCCCCGCCGCGGCGTCCTCCCCGAGGCCAACATGTTCGCGTTTGCGGACTGCAAACCGGGTGCAGAAGCTGTTGCGCATGATCGTGAACATCCACGACCGCAAGCGCGTCCCTTTTTGAAACTTGTCAGCATTAGCCAACACCTTCGAGACGGTTTCCTGTACCAGGTCATCGACATCGCAGGGAGAATTATGAAATCGCCGAGCAAATTTATGGAGGGCCGGCAGTAAATCCACCACCTGTTTCTCGAAAGCGGTATCGCGTAACGAATGGTCCATCTTCACCCTCCTCAACAGATACCTTAAGAACAACTCTAAAGCTGAGGCGTTCCTGGCTGTACGGAACCGTACGCTGCTGGCGTGACGTCCTACGCGTGCGGAGCCCGACGGTTCAGCGTCATTGCGCGCAGGAGCGTTGACGCTCGCCGAGTAAGCGCTGATCGCCTTGACATACCCGGAAAGCTGCCAGACCTCTTCGATAGTCATCCTGTTCTTGAACGCCGGCATACCATGCGGGCGGCCATCCCTGATCGAGGCTGCGATCGACACCATGGAAGGTTCATCCGTCGAGAAAGGAAGGACCCTTGCCCCCTCGCCTTCTCCATGACATTCGTCTCACGAGGGGCACGGAAAGACACTCCCCTTGACGGAGAGATCGAATTGTCGGCGGACATCGCCGCCCACCAGGTGTCCGCAGTCCAGTGGGTACTGGGCGATGTGGGCGCGCTTCGGGTTTCGGCCCGGCGAAGGGCCTGTCAACGTCTCCTGCAGCCTGCCTTCTTCCTCGGATATGGGGCATTCCGCTGAACATCAGGCGGCTGGTTGCTTTCTCCTAAGGTTGCGGCTCGGCCTGAGAGCCCGGAGTTTTCGGGCATTGTGCCGGATGTACCGGGCATCGTCTTACATGCCTCGCTGCCGGTTAAGCTGTTGGTCACACCGGGATCGGCCGTGGGAACCTCGTCGGTTCCCAAAGTGGGCTGATTGCCGTGGGGTTGCTGAGGAGCGCCGTATTGCGATGGGGTCGCGACCGAAGGGGACTGAGCATATGTCGGCGCGGCGGAAGCGGCGAGGAGAATGTACGCGGTAAGCTTTGGACATCGGTGTGGGATCTCCCGAAAGCTATCGAAAACCGCGAACCGTCGAAGATGCCGAAAGTTCCCAGGCATACATGGCCTCTCAGCGCCGCAGCCCCATCGGACGACATTTCGCATTATGACGGGATCGTTAAGGAACTTACCCGTGCTTCGATGCTTGGCCGCTCTTCCGGAGGAACCATCCCCACAGCGAGCACGAAAATAACAGGCTGTCCCACATCTGCGCCGAACAGCAGGATGCCTACCTCCGGCGGTCCTCAATGCGATTCTGGAATGGTCCAATCATGTCGGCGTCACCTATGAGCATCGAGGAAGTCGCCCGATCGCTGGCGGCTGAAGCCAAAATGCTGCGAGAGCTCGGCGACATTCCCCAAGGCACCTGTTGATCACTCCGTAAGGGAACAATCCGGGCTCCTTCCGGTTCGTGGACAGGTGGCTGCAGCTACGCAGCCAGAGCAGCTTCACCTTGGGAGATTTTCCATGACCGAACGAGACCTCACTTCGGACCGAGGAGGCGCTACCGCCTCCGGTTATCCGCGCTTCCATGAAACCCCCGAAACGCCTAATCCCGATCAGACTTCTTCAACGCCTGCGAAATCCGCTACCGGGGAACTGGCGGGTAAGGTTACCGACGACATCGAGTCAATGAAGCAGACCGCCAAGGACCAACTCTCCGGCGCGGCCGAGAAGGCCAATGAAGTCGCCGTCGCTCAGAATAATGTCATCGCCTCCAAGCTGGGCGGCGTAGCGGCGGCAATGGAAAAAGTTGCCGCAGAACTGGAACAGGGCGATCAGCGGGACATCGGTCGCCTTACACGTACCGTCGGATCGAACATGCGTACCTTCTCGGACGACATCAAGGATCGAAGCCTGGGAGAGGTTGCGCAGATGGCGGAAGATTTCGGGCGCAAGCAGCCTTTGGCCTTCCTGGGCCTGGCCGCGATTGCCGGCCTTGCGGCAAGCCGCTTCCTGACGGCATCGGCTGATCGTCAAGCCTCCGCCTCATCGGCGTCCGATACAACCTCAAGCCCAATCGGGGAGGATCGCTTCAATGGCTAAGTCGCTCGATAGTCACTCTCTCCCGGAACTCGTGACAGGCCTGGTGACCGATATATCGAACCTGTTCCGCAAGGAGATCAATCTCGCCAAGACCGAAGCTTCGGAGAAGATGTCTCACGCTTTGACCGGCGTGGAAGCATTCGCCGCAGGGCTGGTCTTTGCGATCTGTGCGGTCGGGGTGCTGCTGGCGGCGCTCGTGAAGGGCCTGACCGCGTTCCTCGTCGCCCGTGGCATGCAGGAGCCGAACGCCGATGCGCTTTCATCGGTGGCGGTCGGCATCGTCGTGGCGCTGATCGCCTGGGGAATGATATCCCGGGGGCTCGCCACGCTCCGCGGCGAAAACCTGAAACTCGACCGCACGTCTGCATCCCTGCGGAGGGATGCTCAGATCATCAAGGAGAGAACATAATGGCCCACACATCGGAAAGCACGAAATCCGTCGAGATCGAACGCGAGATCGAAGCCGATCGCCGCCGGATCGAGGAAAAGATCGACGCGATCCAGAGCCGCATGTCGCCGGGCCAGATCGTTGATGAACTCCTAGCATACGCCAAGTCATCCGGCGGCGGCGAATATGCCGCCAACCTCGGCAGCGCCTTCAAGAACAACCCGATCCCGCTGGCCCTGATGGGCGTCAGCCTTGCCTGGCTGATGGCGGCGCCGAAGACAACCGTATCATCCTATGCCGATCGCAAGGACGATGTGGAATATCCGCTGGCTGTGGTGGACGGCAACATGCGCCGGACCGGGCCTGTTCAGGCGGATGGCGACAAGCATTATAGCCACTTCATCGACGGCGCCGGAAAACGCTTCAAGGCCTTGACGGACGAAACGGGAAGACGCGCCGGTCATTTCGTGGATGAGAGCGGCCAGACCTTCCGCGGCTTTGCCGACGCCTCGGGCCGGCAAATCCACGACATCCGCGACGAGGTGGGCAAGCTTCTGGATCAAGCATCGGGCTGGGCTTCCCACACGTGGCGGCAAGTCACCAGTTCCACCGGCAAGATCGGTGACAGCATTGTCGGCGCCAGCCGCAGCTCGCTGGACGCCGGCAGTCAGATCAACGAGACCATTCTGAAGCACTTCAAGGATCAGCCGCTCGTCGGCGGCGCGCTCGCCTTTGCGGTCGGAGCGGCGATCGGTGCCGCCCTGCCGCACACCCGTGCCGAGGACGAAGCGTTGGGCTCGGCCGCAGACGGCGTCAAGGATCGGCTGTCAACCGAGACCTCAAAGGCCATGGACAAGGCTGAAGCCCTGGCTTCGGATGTCTACGGCAAAGCAGCCTCAGTCGTCGTCGACGTCCATGACGTGGCACGCGAGCGCATCGCTGAAGAGGCGAACAATCTCCGAAATGGAGAAAGTCGGGTTCAGCCGGGCACCCGTTCCCATTGATGCAATGCGGGAAGCCACCTGCTCGCCAAGTGGCCTCCCGCAGCTGATCCGGGAGAACGACAGCATGTCTCCGGCAGACGAAGCGCCCGGGTCACGATTGGAGGGCCCCTATAGCCCTCACCAGCTGCTTCAAGTTTGTCGGCTTGCCAAGGTTTGAAGCACCCGCCGGAAGTTCGTCTCCCGCGAGTTCTTCCGCAGTGCTTGCGCTGGCGATGAGGTAGGGAACTTGAGTGGCTTTAGCCTCTTTGCAACGGGATCAACCCGCTCCCCTGCGACATTGACTTCGAGGAGGGCTGCGGCCGGTGGGAGCTCCTCAGTGAGATCGAGCGCATCGTCGACCGAGCCGACCGGATCGCAAGCCGTCGACAAGCCACAAAGGCGAAATCGTATATTTGGAACCAACAGGACGCCGACGCTGTTGGTGTCGTCTGCCTCTTTATTTGGAAAATGTCATGTCGGAAAGCGGAAATCAGGGACCGAATTGGTGGTTTGCATGGGTCGGGCGCCGCAACACCAATCTCGGCATGGGTCGGTTCCTCGCGGTTCCCGCGGTGTTCATCTTGGTATTCGGCACGATCATGTGGTCAATCTTCCTCTGACCATCCAAGAGAGCGAGACTCTGCTCCCATTTGGGCCTTGCTCCACGTAGCTAAATGAGGCTGCCACCGGGCAAACGGCCAAGTGCGGCGGCAGCCCCCCGCTTACATCTGCTCCCGTTGCGCGCCGCCTCCCGGCCTGGCCGGACCCAGCACCGGCTTCTGTCCCAAAGCGGACGTCATCGGCGTGGACACGAATTGGCCCTTTCCATCGACGGAAGCACCCTGCGACCAGCGGCCGGCGACGGGATCGCTGCCATCCACCTGGAAGCCGAGGAAGGCGTAGCTGAACTCCTGCTTTTCCTGCTCCTGCGGAAAGCTGTTCGGGATCGGAAACGCTCCGGCAGGACCGCCAAGCTCCTCAAGGGCCGCCATCCACTGGTTCTGATGCATCGTGTCGCGCGCGATCAGGAAGGACAGCATATCCTTCATGCCGGGGTCGTTTGTCATGTTGTAGAGGCGCACGGCGAGCACGCGGCCGGTGGACTCTGCCGCCACGTTCGCCGTCATGTCGGCGGCAATGTTGCCGCTCGCATAGATATGCGACATGTCGAACGGCACGCCGTCGGAATCGACCGGCATGGCCGAGAGCCCGGACGAAAGCAGGTTCTTAAGGTTGATCCCGCTCAGCACGGCGCCGCCGACAGGATCGGCCGAGATCTCCTCCTTAAGCGCGAGGGGCGCGCCTTCCAGGTTCATGGCAACCGCGGTCGCCAGCATCTCTATATGACCGAGCTCCTCGGCTGCCGTGTTCATCAGCAGGTCGCGAAATTTTGGATTTCCCCGCGCGCCGCAGGCCTGGAAGAAATACTGCATGGCGACGCGGATTTCGCCTTCAACGCCACCGATCGCCTGCTGAAGCGCCCTTGCGAACAGGGGATCGGGGGTTTCGACGCCAACCGGATACTGCAATTTACCGTCGGTATAGAACATGGAACTCTCCTTTTTGATGGGGAGCCGCACGAACAGTGGAAGACCACTGAAGTTTCGCCATCAGCCTTATTTTTTTAAACGGTACGAAATCGGACAGCATGGAACTTCCCACAGCGGACCTAGTTCGTTTCGCTCAAGGAGATTGGCATGACCCTTCAACTCTCGCTCGAAGAGCCCGATCTTGCCTCCACTACCGAAGCTGGATCGGGAACTATCGTCATCGCTCGGGATCTTCCCCATCTGCGCCTGACGATCGTCAACGTCGTTTTTTTGGGTGATCCGGTGAAGGCCAATGATTGGGTGTTGATCGACGCCATCGTCAAAGCAGCCGAACATCGTTTCGGGCGGGATGCCCGCCCCTCCTCGATTGTCATGAACCACGCCCATTTCGACCACGCCGGATCCGTGGAGGCGCTCGCGCGCCATTGGGACGTCCCGGTTTACGCCCACCTGCTCGAATCCCCCTATCTCAATGGGCAATTTGACCTATCTGCGGGCGAACGCCTTTGTCGGCGGCGGGGCGATGGCCCTTCTCTCGCAGTTGTTTCCGCGTTCGCCCGTGAACGTCGGCCCTTGGCTGAAAATGCTCCCGGCCGACCAGAGCGTGCCGGAGATGCCGGAGTGGAAATGACTGCACATAGCCGGCCACGCACCGGGACATGTTTCACTGTGGCGGGAAAGCGATCGCACGCTGATCGCCGGGGACGCGATCGTTACCACCGGCCAGGAATCCATCCACGAAGCCATCACCCAGAAGCCCGAAATGCACAGCCCGCCCCCTTACCTGACGCCGGATTGGGACGAGGCGGAACAGTCAGTCCGCCTTTTCGCCGAACTGGAACCAGATCTGGTGATCAGTGGACATGGACGCCCGATGAAGGGCGAACATATGCGGCAGCGCCTGCACGAACTAGCCGCAAACTTTCAAGCGATCGCGGTTCCCGACGGGCGGCCTTATGTGCTCAAGCCGGCCAAGCCCGGCAAAAGCGGCAATGACGCCTATCGATGAATTTGAGCCAATTATCGTGAAATTGAGAATTGAGGGAGTATCAAATGCAAGGACAAGACGATGCGGTCCGCCTGCGTGCCTACCAGATATGGGAAAGCGAGGGCCGGCCGGAGGGCCGTGATGGCGACCACTGGCGCCGGGCCGAGGAACAGCTTGGCGTCAACTCCTCATCTCTGGCACCGGCCGTTTTCTCAAGCTCAGACACCGCCGCCCAAGGGCTGGAAGCCGATCCGGAGGTTTTTCAGCAGCCGGAGGAGCATCCTGATATCGAAGTCAGCAGAACCGACGCGTTCACGTCGGTTCGCGAGAAGAACGTCTAAATCTCTGGTCTCCGCCCCGACACCTCACCGCCCGGCTGCGCCATGGAAATAAACCCGTTTTCCGTTTTTGAAGAGATCGACGTGCGAAGAGCACGGCGCCTCAACCGTGTCCTCGCATACCTGCCGCGCTATCACACCGGCAGGCGGCTAAATGCGAGGATGATCAATGGCGTTGTGGAGCTTGCTGGTATCTTGCTTCGCAGGCCGCGGCATCGCGATGTCACGATCGACACCGTCAAGATGTGGGCGGACGGTCGCGAAATACCCATCCGCATTCTTCGACCACAGAATCCGGTCGCAGCCCTCTACCTGCACTTTCACGGCGGAGCCTGGGTACTCGGCAATTCGCAGCTGGACGACGGCTGGAATGCAGAGATCGCAAAATCCGGCAACGTCGCCATTGCCAGCGGCGATTTCCATTTAGCCTTGGACGACGATCTCAAGCGCACGATCCGTGATGCCGTCGCTCTGACCGAATGGGCACTCGACCGTCTTGCGGAATTCGGAACCGACCGGCTGATTGTCGAGGGGGAGTCTTCGGGAGCCCAGCTTGCCGCATGCGCCCTGCTTCAGGTCGCAAAAACGCGGCGTTTGGATAACGTCGCCGGCTTTGTTTCGTTTTGCGGCGCCTTCGACATGACTGGGTCACCGAGCCTTTCGAACGCCCGGCACAGCCTGATTATCGACCCTGCCTCGGCCGTTCACAATCTCGACCGGCTGACTAGGCGTTCAGACGCGAAAACTCCCGAGATATCACCGATCTTCGCCGATTTGAGGGGCATGCCGCCGGCCCTCTTCATAGCCGGCGCGCTGGACCCCATTCTGGACGACAGCCGAAAGATCCATGATGTCTGGCAGCGTCAGACGAGGCATGCAGACCTGCTGGTCGTCCCTGAAGCCCCCCATGGTTTCGAGCGGCTGCCGACGCGGGTTGCAGCGAAAGCCAGAGATTTCATGTGCGGGTGGATCGACAAGCTTCCCGCATAGACGGCCCTGCAGCTTCATCTTGAATGTCATCTACCTCAACATCATCCGGAATTCTTGCCGGCCTTCTCTGTTCGGCCCCCCTACCGAAACCAGCAATCGCAACCGAAAGGTATTGAAAAGATGTGGTGATGATCGGAGCCGGCTATGTCGGCCTGACGGCAGGTGCGTGCTTCGCGTCAATGGGACGCAATGTGTGCTGCCTGCCCAAGGCCTTCAAATCTGGATTGTCGCCACCCTCCGCAGACCGCTTGAAGAGGTCCACGGCATCCTCGTGGGCATCGACCTGATCGTCGAAATACTCTTCTTTGAACTCGGCCGCATTGAGCTTCGTGTGGTTCGTCGGTTTCCTCCTTGAAGCTGTCCGGCAATACGGTGGCCGTGGTGCGTACCTCACCTCCGGCGCAGATGGGCTGCAGAACGATCTTGAATTCTGCCGTGCCCGACAATCCCTCGATCCGCCGGGCAAGTTCACACCACGGGAGCCGTCCCGCCTCACCGCTTTTTAAAGATTCGGTGACCCTGGCACTTCCGGTATCCGTAACGAACACCGTCTCAAGAACATTGCTGTTGTCCCGGTACCGCCGCCTCGATCCGGAACGGAGCGGTTGGCGTGACGGTAAAATGGCCGACCTCGGGTCATGAAGCCGGTTGAACTGCGGCACGGAATCCATGTAGGGGCGCACCACCAATCGATGTGACCGTCACCGCCGGCCAGCGCTACCGACCGGCCATCGCCCAGAGCCGCATAATGCTCCAGGGGTAAAAAACCGTCGGTTCTACGGCGTGTCCCGGAATGCAGCATCGGAGAAGCGCATTGTCGTCTCGTTTGAACGGATCTCAAAGCTTCGGGAAGGCGAGTTGTCCCGTCCAGTTGATAAATCAGACGGATCGGAGGGAACCAGGATCGCGCAGCGATGTTTGGCCGCTCGTCAAACAACATGGAGAACCGCTATGGCCGAGGACGTTCGCCGCCCGATACCGCCCTACCCCGAACAGCACCAGGATCCGCCCGGTAAGACGGAATCTATGCAGCCCATCCCGGATCATGGCGAGCAATCCTACAAGGGCGATGGTAAGTTGCAGGGCAAGGTCGCACTGATCACCGGGGCAGATTCCGGTATCGGAAAGGCGGTTGCGATCGCCTTTGCCCGCGAGGGCGCCGACATCGTGATCTCGTATCTGAGCGAGGACGACGATGCGCGGGACACCGCGCGGTGGGTTGAGGAAGCGGGTCGCAAGGCGATCGTGATCGCGGGGGACATCAAATCCGAAGACCACTGCCGGTCGCTCGTGCAGCGCACCATCGACCAGTTCGGCCGCATCGATATCCTTGTCAACAACGCAGCCTTCCAGCGGACCTACGCCGATATCGGCGACATTTCGGCCGAGGAATGGGACGAGACTTTCCGGACGAACATCTACGCGCCCTTCTACCTGTCCAAAGCTGCGGTCCCCCGCATGAAATCGGGCAGTGCCATCATCAACACGACCTCGATCCAGTCCCGCCAGCCATCGCCGCAGTTGCTGGCCTATGCCTCCACCAAGGGCGCCGTTTCGAACTTTACGGCGGGGCTTGCGGAAATGGTTGCGGAAAGGGGGATTCGGGTAAACGCGGTGGCGCCGGGACCCATCTGGACGCCGCTCATCCCCTCGACCATGCCGCCGGAAAAGGCTGCGAAGTTTGGCCAGCAGACATTGATCGGCCGGGCCGGCCAACCGGCCGAACTTGCGGGCGCTTATGTCTTGCTGGCCTCCGAGCTCGGAAGTTACATGACCGGCGCGGTCATCCCCGTTACCGGCGGAGAAATCATGATCTGACAAGTCCAAAGGCGGAAACTGCAGGAATTCGAAGATGCCGCATTGCCTCTGATCGACAGGTTCTAAAAGATTCGCACGCCTGACTGAACGTTCCAGAACAGGAGACGCTATGCCCCGATACTTCTTCCATATTCGGAATGGTACCCGGCTCGAAAAAGACCCCGACGGGACCGAATTTGACACCGTTGAACAAGCCCGTGACGACGCCATCAAAGCGGCTCGGGAAATTATCGCGCAACAGATTCTGCAGGGGGAGGTCGTCAAGGCCCAGCTTTTCGAAATTACCACAGAAGACGGAGAGATTGTCTCAACCGTGCCATTCAAAGCGGCGATGCGACTGGAATGAAGCTCGGGTAGGCGATGTGCTCGCCATCACGCAATCCCTGCCCGGCACCGGCATGACGTCTGCGTTACCCATGAACTGCGCCTCGCCCGTACGGTGGCTGATCCGCCGAAAATTACAATTATTGAGCGATGGCGTTAATGGCGAAGTCGCGCGCGTCGCCTGAATGTTAGGCGCTGCTAATAATTTGGCGGCGCGTTCTTGAAAACCCTGATCGGGATCGATATTTCAGCGGTACGATTGTTGGGGCCAAGGCCCTTTCGCGGCTGACATCGTCTCTTATGGAAGAACACGTTGAAGTGCCATCTCGCACGGGTGAACGTGTGCCTTCTCCTCACCTTCTCAATAATCCCTTGCGGGGGTTCTCCGCCCCATAGGGAGCTGTCCATGTGGATACGATGACCGTTCAAGAACCTATGCTTACGCCGTTCCAGGCAGAGCTCTTGTCTGCGCACAGGTTTCGTCAGAGGAAATATGCGTCCGCGGCCCGTCGAGCCGGCTCAGGGCGTGCGACGGAAAATTTCTGCACCATACTTGTTGGCTTGAACGGGCATCCTCGCAAGCAGTTAGGCGTCGCTAACTCCGCCGGGAAAGCCGGCATGGTCGTGTGTGATCGGGATAGTGGCTGCCCTGCTGGTCCCCTCGTCGAAGACCAATACCGACAAAGTGGTAGCGCGCGCGATAGATCGCCGCCGTCAGCCGGTACTCCTTCGTTTGCCATAGGGAAGCGCTAACCCGCTCAGCTCTCAAAAGTTTCGAGTTCTCCTGTTTTTCGGAAGAAGCAGATCAGTTGGTTTTAGTTGACCAGCTTCGGAAGGAACTCTCGGAGGTCTCAATTGTTGGAGCCCGTGAACAGGAGGATCCGAGATGGCAATGAACGCGCCAAAAGCCGGGGCAGCCGGTACGACTGACCAGTCACCACGTTGGGAAGGACCAGAAGAAACCCGTCCGCGCGGCTACCTGCCGGCGGTGGACAATCCCGATCAGGACCGAGACGCCATGGGAGAGAACAACGCGGACCCCTCCCGCGAAAAACCGAGCGACGCCGGGAAGACGAAAGGAGATTGATATGACGAATCCAGAAGCTGATGCAAAAGGGCAGTATGCGAAGTCTCAGGCGGATCCCAAAGCCACTGGTGTTGCCAGCGCCAAGCCGACTGCCATAACCGGTTCCGAGGACGCGACGGCGCATAAGACACCACCGGGAAAGAAACCGGTGAAGGAATGGGATGTGAACTACGATCCTTCGGACATGAATGAAGGTGGTTTCAGAGGATCCCGCTAAGGCTTCGTTTGTGCGGTCGCTGCTCTGCCGAGCCGTCGATCATCGCCCTGGCGTATTTGGTACGGGACCGCACGTCGAGGAAGTGGCAACGCGACAAGATACTTAGTCATCCACCAAGCAGAGAATGTCCCATGGCTATCGGAAACCGGGGGAAAACCTGTGGCGGTCATGCTTCTAGGTGTCGCGTATCAGCCCCCGTTTGCAACCCTGCTGTCGAAGCTGGCTGGCAACGGCGCAGGTCGTAAGGTCCCTGAACGATCTGGCGGCAGGCCCCTGGTTCGACGAGCAGACGTTGCCGGCGACAATCCCAAACTACCGGCCGCCGGAACATTCCCCATTGATTAGACCATGCGCGTTTTATTCACCTACGGGACTCTCAAGTTTCCGCTTCCTTCACTTCATGCACCTGCGGGGACAACTCGATGACGGACACGAACATCTGGCTACGATTTTCCGGCGGCTATGCGCTTGGCGCCTGCCATGGCGGCGTCTACCAAGCCTTTCACGAGCGGGACATCACCCCGACCCGATTGCCGGGGCGTCTATAGGTGGCGTCACCGGAGGGATTGTCGCTGGAATCCTCGTGACAAGGGTCAGCGGCGGCCATCCAGACCTCTCGATCATTCATGTCGTCTATCGGTAGCAAGAAGACGAAATCGGATTGGAGGCCTGCGACTATTCCCGCCACTCGATTCAATCTCGGTGAGAATGCGGTTAGTCCCTCGGGCTCGGCGTGATTCATGCCCTGCAGAACATACCGCCGACGAGGACCTGCGGCGATGTTTGGTCTTTCAGAAGGGGCGCTTCATTTCTTGGAGCCATGATTCGAGCCACTCTTAATTGAAACTCTTCGGGCGGTTCGATGTTCGAAATGCGTTTAGGAGCGGAACACGATGGCTGACATGGTGGCAGATCAAGGACTGGAGCTTGACGTCAGGCGTTGCGAGGGGCGGGCTTAGCGCTTGGATTTGGTCTTGGGGGCTTTTTCGACGGCATCTTGCTGCATCAGGTCCTGCAATGGCACCACCTTCTGAGCGGCCTCGATCTGGCTGGCCGGGATGTCCGGTTCCTGATCATGACGGACGGCCTCTTCCATGTCCTGATGTATGTCATCACCGGAGCTGGCCTATGGCTGCTTTGGCGCTCCCGATCAGGTTTATCAAAGCCGCAAGCTGGCTTGGGACTTCACGCGCATGCTCTAATCGGATTCGGGACTTGGCATATCATCGATGCTCTGCTTTCCCATTGGCTTCTGGGGTTGCATCGCATCCGTATGGACGTCGAAACACCGCTGATCTGGGACCTGGTATGGTTCGGTGTCTTTGGCCTGGCGCCGTTGTTAATCGGTTTGAAGATTCATCGAAAATCGGCATCGAACCGCATGATGAGCTCGCCGCTAGCCCTTATGCTTGCCGCCCTTATAGGCGGAGCGAGCGCGGCGACACCCGCGCCTCAAGGTAGGGCGATTATGGTGATGTTCCGCCCCGACATCGCGACGGCTGAAGCGATGGCGGCCGTCCAGAAGATGAATGCCGAACCTTTATGGACAGACGCGTCGGGGCAGGTCTGGGCGGTGGAACTGCCTCCTGATACCCTGCCAAACGCGTTCTATCGGTATGGGGCTCTCTTCGTCAGCAGCTCAATGCTTCCGGTTGGCTGCTTCAGGTGGGTTCAGGCATGATCCCTGTCCGTGCCAGCGGGACGAGCGGCTTGGAGACCTGATGTAAAGACCGGGGACGCCGTAGAGTCATGTTGGTCCACTTGCGATAACGATCCTGTCATGCTTCCGGCATCTGCTCGGCGTTTGCTGACGAAACATCGCTGCACGTCGGTACACAAGTCGAAGTCGGATCTTCCAAAGTCTGAAAATCGGGCGGTTACTTCGTGGTGCCATAAAGCGGCTTCCGGCTCACACGCGCAGCCTTCGCGGCCTCGATTTCTTCCATCGGCGTACGTGTCGTGTCCACGCTCTCCGCCACGCGCGCCGAGCCTTCGGCACCGAGCAGAGGCTTGTCGAGCTGATCGTCTTTCTTGGGTGCTGACATCTGAAAACTCCATGTCTTACCGAGCGGGGGGCGCTCTGTTCCCAAACAACGAGGCCAAAGGTCCCATAGCCATGGGGCAGTCGCGTACCCAACTTTCCACCCGCCTCATAGTTCCAGCCCTCTTCCGTAGACTTATGGTCGCTTTCAAGAGAAGCAAAATGGCGCGGCGCCGATTGGAACCAGCCGGCTCCCGCACAGTTAGCGGGTTGGTCAACGCAGGAGGAACCAATGGCCAACGTTACGCGGACCGGCGACATTGCTGAGCAGAACACCGGAACGAGTTCGAATACTTTCGGATCTTCCGTGGAAAGCAAAGCCCAAATTGAGGATGCCAAAAAACTCGCCTCGGCTACAACACCGGGAGAAACGCTGAACGTCTACCGACTTGTGGCGGTCGCCCCGCCCGACGATTTCCGCTGGGGCAAGGCGGACTTCCAAGGTGAGATCGTAGTCGCCGCGCGGACGGCTGGCGACGCGCGCATTGTTGCGGCCGGAGCCGAACTTGATTTCCTGGATACTGACGCATTGCCCGGCGAAGACGTGACGACCCGCCACGCAAGCGCCTTCCGAGACGAAAAAGCCTATTCCGTCGTCGAGATCGAAAGAGGCCGCACTGATCTCAGGCGAGGAGTCATCGCCGGTTATGTCTCCACCGACACCATCAAGCCGACGCAGCTCTGAGAAGCAGCTCCAGGAACGAGAGGAGAAATCTGAGGTCTCCGTCAGATGACGAAAAGAAAAATACGGATACTGTCCCACCAACCACGCCATTCGCCGCTGAAAACGTCTGCCGCAAATGCGGCGGCACCGGAAGTTGAATGGTTCACCTTGCTCCCGACTGCCACGGGTCGGGCAAGGTGGTTACGCTGTTGGCGACGCCGGCTGAACCGGCTTAACCTGATCTCCCTCCTATCGGAATGCCTCGGCGCATTCCGTTTCGGCTCTACCTCACCGCAAGCAATTTCTCGAAGAACAGGATTTGCTCAAGGCCGGTTTCGCCCGGATGCTCGAATATGACGCGGCCGTTACGCCGGACGGCGCTCGCTTTTTTCGACAAGGCTTTCGTCACCTTCACGGGCGTTTTCGATGTCAGGGTCAACGCCGAAGCCTTGGGGCCTGCATCGAGCCTGGCAATACCGAGCCGCCCTGCAGCGACCTGCAACCTTGTCAGGCGCAGCAGGGTCAGGACATCTCCGGGCAGGTCGCCGAACCGATCGTCGAACTCTTCTTCGAGATCATCGATTTCTCTTAAGGAAATTGCCCGCATCAACCTCGCATAGAGGTCGAGCCGCACGGCAGGATCGGCAACGTAGTCCTGCGGGATAATTCCTGTGAGGCCGAGGTTAACGGTGGCGCGTCGTGGATCTCCAGCCTCTCGTTTACCCAGAGCGGCAACGGCTCGCTCCAGCAATTTCTGATAGAGGCTGATCCCGACGACCCTCATGTGCCCGGTTTGATCTTCACCAGCAATGTCTCCTCCGCCTCGCAGGTCAAGATCGCGCATACTGATGACAAGTCCGGAGCCCAGCCGATCCCTCTCCACCAGACTGGAAAGCCGCAAGCGCGTCTCTTCGGATAGAGCAACCGCCTCTTCTGTCACGAGATAAGCGATGCCTTGAGCTCTTGCCCTGCCGACCCGCCCGCGCAACTGGTGCAACTGCGCCAGGCCGAACCTGTCGGCCCGCCAGATGAACATCGTGTTGGCGCGAGGCACGTCGAGACCGTTCTCAATGATATTGGTGGACAGAAGGATGTCGCCATCGCCATCGGCGAAGCTAACCATCGCCTCATCGATATCCGCCGCGGGCATCTTGCCATGCGTCGTTGTGACCTTCAATTCCGGAACGATCTTCGCCAGCGTCGCTTCGAGGCCGTCAATATCCTCGATCCTCGGCACGACAACGAAACTTTGTCCGCCGCGCCGAAACTCTCTCATCAGCGCGGTACGCATGGGGGCAGGATCGAATGCCGTAACCGACGTCCTTACCGGGCGGCGTTTCGAGGGCGCCGTTGTCAACAGACTGACATCCTGAATGCCGGCCATCGCGGACTGCAACGTGCGCGGAATCGGTGTCGCAGACATCGTTAGGATGTGCAGTGAGGATGCCAGCGCGCTCATCGCCCGCTTTTCCTTCAGGCCGAACCGGTGTTCCTTTCGGTCGCGACATGGCGCAATCAAGGGGAACGCCTATGAGCGACGGCAACGGCGACTATGTTTATGACGAGGCCAGCGGCGAATGGCGGCCTGCATCGGAAATTGCCGCGGAAAAGCGAAGGCCTTGGAAGTCCGCGACGCTTCCGGCAATGTTCTCGGCGATGGGGACTCCGTGGTGCTGATCAAGGATCTCAAGGTCAAGGGGCCGGCCAGACGCTGAAGCAGGGCACGGTCATCCGCTCGATCCGCCTGACCGACAATCCCGAAGAGATCGACTGCCGCGATGATGCGATCGAGGGTCTCGTCCTGCGCAGCGAGTTCGTGCACAAACGCTAGGACCGGCTGTTGGTTGGCGTGATGGATCCTCAACCGAAAATCCGCGTGGAATTGGCCGGTCGCTTTGACAAACGGTATCGATCAAGCCAGCCAGGCCCATGGGTATTGCGGAGCTTGGGCAGGATCTGCCCGGCGTCATCCGGCGCCTCCCCCATCCAGACATGGTTGAGGATACGCTTCCATGACCGGCCGTGCCGCGCGGCATATTCCCGCAATGCGGCTTCCTCCTGCTCGGTCAGCGGCGGAAGCATGTCGTGATGCTTGCCTCCCATTGGTTCAATCCCCCTTCATCGAAATGCCGGTGATGGCATCGGCTTCAGCCAGCGCGACCAGCACCTTCGGAAGCCAATTCTCGAAGTCATGCGGTGAGAGGCCCATCGGCTGCGCAGGCTCGCGCAGAAGAACGGCCAGCCTGTCGAACAGGTCGGCCTTGCGCTGGATGGTTTCACGGAATTCGTCCGGGATCATCCGCGCTGTGCCCTCAACGCTCCGATCGGCATTCTCCCAGACGCCGGTGACGAAGGTTTCTCCCGACGTGTCGATGTCAGACTCCTCGTCCTCCCAGCCGTCGTCGTCGATCGCGCACCGGCATGCGTCCTCAAGGCTTTCCGCCTCATAAACACGCTGGCGATAAATCGGCAGATGGTAGGTGGTTTCGATGACAAAGCGGGTCATGCCGCATTCCTCTCATTGATGTCAGGATGCGGTTCCAGCCTCGTCTCAAGAGAGGCGATCGCCGCATCCTGCCGGGCGAGCTTGCGCGACAGCGTTTCGATCTCGCCCCGGCGCTCGAATTCCAATGCCTGGAGATGAGACTGGAACAGCCGTTCGTCGGTGGGCGTCCAGCGTGACCCTGATCTCTTGTGTGTACGGCCGCTGGACTTCGCCTTCTGAGTAACCGTCACACGCTCAGCTCGGGCCGCAATCTGTCTCAGCACGAGATCGAGATGATGGCGCGTCTCGCGCCGCGATGCTTGCATACGGGACAGAAGAAGATCGGGACTGATCGTCGTCATGCCGTGCTCCTCCCCGCCCACGAGACAAAGCTGGATGGACCGTCATATGCGGCGTGGCGCGCTTCATCGATAGCGAAGCCGAAACGACCGACCTCGTATTCCATCGATGCGACGAGAAAGCGCCGTTCCTCGGCACGGGGATCGCGCTCGCCGCCACGTGTTGCGATGACCTCGGTCATGCCGGCATGATGATCGGAGCAGAGAGCGGAGATGACGATCCAGTCACCGGCATGCGCCGCTTCGAAGGACCGGCGGTCCCTCTCGTGGGACGCGCCCGGTGCCAGCACGTCGCCGGTGATCGCCTCCCATGCGTCAGGCTGCCAGTCCTTCAGGGTCTTTTCGGCGACACGCCGCTCGTATGTGGTGAACAACGCCGGAAAGGTGATCGTCACGGCTGCCCAGAAGCAATCCTCCTCGTAAAACCCATCGCTCGAACGCAGCATCGGATGAACCTTTGCGTTGCGATCGGTCGCGAGATGGAAACCGCCATGGCTGGCGGTGTGATGGAAGACCACACCATCCCCAAAGATAGTCGCACCTTGCGAAGCCCCCCAAGGCGTGCTGGTCGGAATGTGCCTGGTCTTGCGATCCAGCGCCTGCAGTTCGCGGCTGTGTTCGGCCTGCTCGGCCATACGGGCGCGGAAAGCCGTTTCGCCCTCCACCGCTCCATGATGCGAGTAAAAGTTGGCGCGGACCGTCTTGTCGAGCGGCTTCAGGAGCCGCCAGGCGCTGGCGACGAAATGGCCGACGCGCCCAGGGGTCATGGCAAAAACCAGATCGCCGATGCGGGCGACGAGAATCCCGTCCCCGCTGCGGCCATACTCCACCCCTGAATCATCAGGGTTGGAGTTTGTGACGGGTGGAAGCGAAGAGAGCGTGCTCATGCCACGGCCCTCCCTTCCACGACGTCGGCGGCGATCTCGTCTGCTGTCACTTCTTCCAGCACTGCCCTGGAATAACCATGTCGGGACAGCCATTCCTCCGCCGTCTGCCGGTTCGCCGCAAGGTGAACGAGATCGGCGGTGTCGCCGGGGCGATCGTACACACGATAGCTGCCGATGGCCGGGCGCTCGGCGATCGTGAAAGTCAGGCCGCTGTCGAGCGAAAATGTGCGGTAGACACGCACTGCAATCACGCCGCTGCCTCCGAAGTCGGCCTCGTGAGGTGTGATAGTGGCCGGAAGCGTGATCTTGCCGGAGGCACGCTCGTCCTTTTTGCGGATCAACCGGCCGCTGCTGTTGTTGGTTTTCCAGGCGGAAAGCTTCTTGCGGTGGCATTCGGGCGGACGCGGTGTGCCGTCCGACCATGATAAGATGGAACCGATAGGTGCGAGGAAAGCAGTGTTCGCGGACATGCGCGTTCTCCATAATCTTGAGGTGTTCTGAAAACGAAACCGCCGCCGATGCAGAACACCGGCGGCGGGAGATCATTCGGAATTGAGGATGTGACTGCGGCTATTCCGCCGCGACCCCATAAGCGTCGGTCTCATCAGCGTGATCGTCGTCATCAGAGGTGTCGGGAGCCTCCTCCCTCTCGAAACGATCGGCGACGTCATTTTCGTCAAGGTGCGGTTCGACCGCGCCGCCGTCTTCTTCCAGCTCTTCGATATCGCCGGTGGTGACATCATCCTCGGCTTCATCGTCCGCGGACGTCTCGGCGTGCTTCATCAGGTCCGCCACTTCGGCCAGATCGGGTGCGAAGAGTGCGGACGTATGGACGAAACGCTCCTCCTTAAAATGGTCGACCAGAGCGGAACGAGTTTCGCGGACCTTCTGCCGTGGAAGCACATTCGCCTCCTTCGCCGCCGCTTCCAGCGCCTGCCGCGAGAGGCACAACAGAAAGTCCTCCGAGCCCATGTTCGGCAGGAAGCCATCAGCGCCAACGGCGTCGCCTGCAATACGGGATACAACACCGCTGTTCGACATGCCGCGCCGGCAAGACAGGACGTCGATCAGCATGGAGCGTGCGGCAACCCGCAGCGTCTCCGTGTCGAAGGCGAGCTTTCCGTCTTCACCGATTAGCCGAGCTGCGTGGCGCTTGAACCGCTTCGGCCCGAATACCGGATCGCTGGCGCCGGAATCGATGCGGACGTTCAGGCCGGCAAAGGCAAGCAGGAGCAACGCCATCAGCATGTCGTCCTCGATCGGCGCACGGCCGAGCGCCTCGTGCAGCGCGTCGGTGCGGAAATCGCCGATCATGTCCTGGCCCTTCTGCGTGACGTCGGGCCGCTGCTTCGGCGCGTCGATGATGTCGTCGTCTTCCACATCCGCCGCGTCGTTGCTTGGGGCAATGCCGCCTTTGCCCTTGGCTTTCTTCTCATCCGGCATCCGGTAATGGACCGACTGAACCTTGCCGTCCCGGTCGAGATACATGCAACATGATCGGACTTCGACGGTTTACCGTAGACCCGCTCCGCCTTCTTCGGCAGTTCCGCCTGGCCCCAGTTATTGACTTCGACGATCGTGCCCTTCTTCGGCAGGTTCGATGTCATCCATTCCTGCTGGGCGCCAAGGAATGCTTCGACATTGGTCGTATAGCGGCTGTCCTGGTCGGCGGGAGCGAACAAGTCCTCGACCCACTCGATGCCGTAGGCTTGAGTGAGATCATCCCCGAAGCTCGCATCCCTGGCGAACATGCGGGTTTTGGAGAGCGCGCGGGCAATATTGTACCAGTCGGCTCGCTCGGACTTCTTCGGCTTGTTGGCCTTCCAGACCTCTTTCTGCTCGCCGAGCGAGGCTGCGGCAATGGTCCGCAACTGCTGCTCGTTCGGCATGTCGCCAAGCCCCATCTGATCGAGCATGGCCGGCAGCACGTTGGCAAGGAGCCTGAGCTTCCTGATCTGGCGGACGGGCAATGCCAGCGCCACGCCGATCGCTTCCTCGGTCCAGCCGAGTGCTACGAGGCGCTCGATGCCGCGCCATTGGTCGACAGGATTGAGCGGCTCACGGGCGATGTTCTCCACCATCGAGCGCATCGCGCCGTTGTCGTTGGCCGCTTCGACGACAAGAACGGTGATTTCTTCCAGTCCGGCCGCGATTGCTTGCTTCACGCGGCGATGTCCGGCCTGGATGATATAGCCATTACCGCCGTCGACTTCCGGGGAGATGACCGGCGGCTGGATGATGCCGACAGCCTTCACCGTTGCAAGCAGCAGCGCATCGGATTGTGGAGACGACTTCGAACGGCGCGCGTCGTCGGGGTTGTCCTTCAGCGCACGGGGATCGAGTTTGAGGATCTGCATGGGATCTGTTCCTTCCGGGATATCGGAACCGGCACCTCACCGGTCCTTCCTGCCTTCAGTTCTTTCCGAAGACATCTCCCGGACCGCAGGACGGGCACACCGGCGCAACTGCGCGCGAGCGGCCCTGACTGTCAGGGCGAGCGAGGCAAAGCCTTGCGAGAATGACGGGCAGGGTTGCGCAGGGGGCGGTTGAGCGGCAGCGGCGGCGGGAAGACCGATCTGCGAGCGGGGTTCTCTTTCTCCCCTCATTTTCTTTTTCTCGAAAAGCATTGAATGCCGCATTTATTGACGCTATATAGCGGCTATGCTAACGGCATTATGGAGATGGAGCCGATCATGGGTCTTGCCCAATATGCAGACGATGGACTGTTTGCGCCGCGTAAGATCGCGGATGCATTTCGCACGACCAGCGAAGAGATCGCCCGCACCGCGGGACTCGGAAAAGATGCGATCCAACGCAAGGACCGTATTCGCTCTGACAGAACGCAGCGGCGCCTGCGCGAGATGATCGAGATCGTCAACAAGGTCGAACCGCGCTTCGGCTCGGCGCTAATGGCCTATGCATGGTATCGCTCCGAGCCGCTGTCCGGCTTCTCCGGCCAGACCGCGATGCAGCTGGTCCGCAACGGCCGCGCCGACGAGGTGCTCGACTATATCGATGCGGTTGACGCCGGCGTCCACGCATAGCCCGCCGATGAACTATCAAGGAAAGCTCTACCGGGCGCTCAACCCGATTTACGCCCGCGAGCCTCTGTCCGGACGTGGCGCGGAACTCTATGGCGGCCGGTTCAACCCGAAAGGCATGCCGGCCCTCTATACGTCGCTGACAATCATGACGGCGCTGAAAGAAGCCAATCAGGTCGGCAATCTGCAACCGACGACGCTGGTCTCCTACAACGCCGATCTCGAGACTGTGTTTGACTGCCGGGACGACGCGGCCCTTCGGGCGCGAGGGATGGATGCGGCAGCGCTCGCTGATCCGACCTGGCGTGACCAGATGAAAGTTTCGGGGGAAGCGAGAACGCAAACCTTCGCACGCCAACTGGCTGCCGACGGCTGTTGCGGACTGCTCGTGAGGAGCTTTGCTCCCGGCGCCACGGATGATGATCTCAATCTCGTCCTCTGGACATGGGGCAGCGTGGCTCCCGGTCGGCTGATCCTGATCGATGACGAAGGCCGACTTTCCCGCTAATCTGACAGCACATCATCCGCCCGAACACGAAAAGCCGGCCGCATACGATCACGCGACCGGCCTAGCATAGCGTTAAGCCGCTTCCTTCTCCGCTCCGGCATCCTCTTGCGCAGACGCGGCCAGCGCTTCCTCGACCTCCCGGAGTTTCCTGCGCTTGTCGGCGAGCTCATCGGCGAAGGCGAAGGCGCCGCCCTGTCGGGATTGATAGGACACAAGCCTTCGCCGGTACTCTTCCAGACGGTGGCGATAACGTTCCGCTCCTCCTCCAACCCGTCGAGCGCATGTTCAAGACGGGAGATCGCCCCGAGCGGCGTGACGGTTACTGGCAATTCGATCTCATAGTCGGCGCCGGTGCGCTGGAGCAGCCACGACCGAACGTTTCGCCGGTATAGACGAGATCGAAGCCTCCGATGCTGGCGATGTGGACCTCGCCTTGTTGCTGTAGCTGAACCAGAGTGAGGATTTCCCTCATCAGCGCCCGACCAGCTTCCTTGCGCTCGGTATATGGCTTGCCCGTCATGGTCATGGCGAAGCTTTCGCCTGACGTCGGCAGCAGCCCCTCAATGTCCTGACCGATCTCGCCGATGCGTCGCTTGGCGGTCTCGATCTCACGCTCGGCATCGCGGATCTGCCGGCGCACCGCGAACAGATCGTCATCGTGGGCGATACGCAAACGCTCCAACCGGGCAATGTCGGCTTCGAGCCCTGCCTTCTGCATCAGCCGCTCGTCGCCACTGGCGATCGCCTTGGCCATCGCGAACTGGTTGGCGGCGCCCTCGCTGACGTCTTCCAGTCGCCGGATAGAGGTATCACCGGAGAGGGCGGCGGCGATGAACCGGGCCTTGCGCTCGTTGTTCTGCCACATTGAGGCGTCGAGCGAGCCTTCTGTGGCATAGGCGAAGATTTCGACCTCCTCATGCTGATTGCCCTGGCGGACGATCCGGCCCTCGCGCTGCTCGATCTGCGACGGAAGCCACGGGACGTCGAGATGGTGCAGCGCCTTGAGCCGAAGTTGGGCATTAACGCCAGTGCCCATGGTCTCCGACGAGCCGATCAGGAAGCGGACCTTGCCGGCGCGGACATCGCCGAACAGACGCTGCTTGGCCTCGGTCTTCTTATAGTCCTGCATGAAGGCAATCTCGGAGGCCGGCACGCCGAGCCGGATCAGTTCATCGCGGATGAAGCGATAGGCCGAGAAGCCGCGGGACTTTTCGACATTGATCGTGCCGAGATCGGAAAAGATCATCTGCGCGGCCCCAGGCAGATCAAAATCCTTGCCGTCCGGGCGCCGGTAGATGGCCTCGGCAGTCTCCTTCCAGATCCGGTGGGCATTCCGCACAAGCAGATTGAGCTTGTTATCTTCTTCGTTCCCGGCGCTCGGCATGACGAAGCGCAGATCGATCGCGGCGTGGCGCCCATCGGTGATGACGGAGAGAAGGATGTCGTCGCCTGGCTTGGCGGGCCCCTCGCGCTGCTCAATGGAGGAGCATGCAGTTGGAGTGCAGCTCTAACAGGAAGCGATAGCAATAACTCGTCGCAAAATAACAATGGCATTGATTCTCAAAATACACGCTCCGGAAGCTCCCCTCCATCGCTTCTAAAACCGCCAAAAGATGACCCCAGGGCGTGCGAGGCGGTTATGGAAACTGCCTTCGAATTAAGAAGCTTGATCCGCAAGGAGAAGAAGCTTGCTCCTTGTGATCTGAGTCGTCTTAATATCTCGGGCCGGATTGACAGGCTTAGCTCAGGGATCAGAGGCGCCAACTGCCCATCAAAAATGGCGCAAATCGACCTCGCCCTGAAAGGACGTGGGCAATCATGCGCTCGTCATAGTCTCCAAAATAGCGGACCTTCGGGTGGTGGCGTTAGGGGTTAACTTGTGCATAGAACAAATTCGACCGGCTAGCGGCCTGAAGATTCTCCTAGCCGCGAGAGGGCCGGCAGGGCACCCATCGCCCTCGTTCGGGAGCGGGGGAGAGTGCAGCCAAACCACTTTTGAATTCGCCCATGTATTGGCTCGATTGGCCCCAGCACCACCGCGAACCAGCCGTTCTCGGAATTCAAGATCTCGACCTGATGACACGCATAGGCTTTGGCGATCTCAATCGCTTCGCCGAGATCGGCCCGGCCCGCGAGCTCCACCCATTTGCATCCATCCGGGTGCAGGACTTTGGCAAAATCGATATCAAATGTCATCCCGAAGCAGCCCGAGAAAGATGGACAACATAATCGAGATATAGTCAAATCTGCTAGTTTGATTCATGCGGATCCGATAACGTCATCTATTGTCGGCGCGAATTGCAGGTCCACATTAGTTGTGGTGAGCCTACGCCGGACTGTCTGCATCTATTCAAATACTGAGGGGGAAGGATGACTCGGGCGATCTGCATCAGATGCGGCAATGAAAAACACGGTTGCTGGACTCCGTGCAATAAATGCCGGCAGCAACCATTTGGTATTTCTGAAGTGGCGTGGTCGCTCGTTCTATCCAATCACACCATGACGAATGAGGGCTTGGCCGAGATCGGCGCATTCATCTCAGAAAACAAGCGGCTCCCCCGCTTTAGTGAAGAGGTCGAAGCAGCTTTTCGACAGTGTGAGGAAACGGTCAAAAGCTCTGCGCGAGGATTGGTGAGAAAAGGACTGCTTCCGATAGAAGATGCCCCGGAGGCGGAAACGCCACTTGTCGAGAGCACGGCTAATATATCGCGGTCGCCTAAGGTCCGGGAAGCCATAGAGGATTTCTGTCTAAATCAAAGCCCGCCTGCGAGACCGGAAGCCGTCCTTGAATGGATCATTGAAGATTGGCTGGAAAGGGAAGGATACTTCGATTAATTTCTTCGGGACCCCTGGGATCAGCAAGACAGAACTCGCATTAGTTCTCGCTCTTTAACTGGCGCCATCAACTGGGCACTCGAGCTCATAGACGCGGAATTCGAAAGCATCCAAGTGGATCTGACAAGCGGCGGGAACATGCACAGGGCGAATGAGACTACGTTTCAGATGTTGAGGTTGTAACAACCATGCGGCGGATCTTCATAACCGCGAAAATGTGGTTTGCAGCGACATCGGTGGCCCTAGCCGACCAGGCTGGGCCCGCGATGCTGATCCATGGCGTGGCCAATCCTCCAAATGGACACTACGAACAATGCAAGCGCAGCCCTACCGAGTGCGGCGGCCCAATCACACCTATGGGTCCGCTGAAACTAACGCCCGCGGTAAAGGAAATGCTCGAGGATGTTAATCGCCGGGCGAACGCCCGGATTAAACCGAAGACGGATGTCGAACTCTATGGAGTTGAGGAATACTGGGCTTACCCGACGGGTGCCGGCGACGTAGAAGACGTTGCTCTTCTAAAACAACGGGAGCTGGCAGATAACGGCGTCCCGCTTTCCAACCTGCTCCTGGCGGTTGCAATTACGAAGGAAGGCGAAGGTACTGCGGTGCTCGTGGTGATAACCGACAAAGGCGACTTCATCCTAGACCAGCTGACCGATGAGGTGAAGCTTTGGCGTGATGTGCCTTACACCTTTCTGAAGCGGCAATCTGAAAGCGATTCTAGCCGCTGGGCCAAAGTAAGGGATGTTCGTGACTTTACCGGTAAGCCTTAAAAATGGCGAAGGGATCGCTGGGAGGGTCATCCATGCAATTCAACTTTAGGACGGCGTTCGCCGTCATCTCCGTACTCTTTCTCGCGCACGATAGCTATGCCGCCAATGTCTCTGCTGCGGGTTCATGGAGCGGATCTATCAGTTGCAGTTACGGATCCGGCTCTTTGCAAATTATAATCTCTGGATCGGGCACAGTATCGGGAAGCGTCACTAACGGGACGATATTTGAGGGTCGCGTGTCTGGAGGATCCGTGTCCTTCTCGACGCGGAATTGGATGGGCAACATTGCGCGGTTTTCGGGGAATATAGGTGGGAATAGCCTGAGTGGCACATACAAGCAGACCGCCAACTCGGAAGAATGCCGGTTTCAGGCTTCTAGGGTCGCAGGTCCTACTGTCTCACCAGAAAAGCCGATAAGACCGGCAAGAGAGCAGACACAAAACCGTCCTGCAAATCAGGCTAAGGACGATCCTAGGGCCTGCCGGGCGGTGATCGAGACTGCCGCAGAACTAGAACAGTTATTGCGAAAGGACAAAGAATTTGGCCCTTGTGACTTAGGCCGCAGAACGGTCTCGGAAAGGATTAATAGGCTTAGCTCAAGCATAAGGGGCGCCAACTGCCCTTCGAAGATGATCGAAATCGATCGCGCACTGAAGGGTCGGGGCATGACCTGCCAGCAATACTACCACATGAAAAATGCGCCGTCAGGCGACGGCGGCGTTCGCGGATAAGAGTTGCTCGAATGGGGTCAGAACAAGATGGGGTCGTCTAATCGCACGGAGTTTTTCAAGCGTTTTTGTCAAAGATCTGCCCCGCCGGAACTGAGCCAGTGCCGGTGAGCGAAGGATGCAGGGGCCGACATCTAGGGTTCGCCACATGCCATGCATGCCGGTTGAGGTTATAACCATCGATAAGTAGCGATTATCGATGGTAGATTGAGAGAGGCTGCTAACCCGCCTTGTCGGATGTCCTAATTCGGCGGATTCCACACATTCCGGAAATTTCGAGCGTTTTCACCCCAGTTCGGCGCCGCTGTCGGGCATGAACATGGTCTGGTGCACGAAAGCCGCGTCGCCGACCACGTAGGTGATCGAGGCGAGCGTATGAACTGTGCGGTGACCGCTGCCTTCCGCTTGCATGACGACTTCATGCGGGCGGGCGATGCTAATTGGCTACCACGCCTCGCACGAACAATTCGCCCCAAGCCAGCTCCTTGATTACGTTCAGGCGGCTGAACGCGCAGGTTTCCAAGCTATTATGACATCTGATCACCTGGCGCCTTGGAGCGAGCGACAGAGAAGTTCCGGCAACAACTGGGCTTGGCTCGGCGCCGCAATGGTGAATATCAACTTGCCGTTCGGGAGCCTCGCGATACCGGGGGCTGGTGGTGCATTCCGTGGTCTCTTCAAACGTCATGGAAGCTGATTGAGTCCCCCTTTCTCCTTAACCAACCCTTTGATCGCATCCATCACTGCTCTGACCCGCGGCACGTGGCGCAGCCGCTCATGCGTCACTAACCAGATTTCCGCTGCAGGCGGCACCGGAGGGCGGAAGCATTGAACAAGATGGGGATCGCTTGCCGCGATAAACTCCGAGTAAAATCCGATGCCGAGCCCGTTGCGCACGCTGGCGAAGACAGCGGGAATACTATTTTGTCGCAACAACACCGTCTCCGGGGGGAAATGCTGACTTGCCCATTCAAAAATAGGGCGGCTCCGCACATGGGTGTCGATGCCGACCAGAGCGTGGGCCGATAATTCCTCCGGGCTTTTCGGCACGCCATTGCGCTCGGCATAGCTGCGCGAGCAGTAGAGACTCCAATAATCCTCCACCATTTTAAGCCCCACTAGCCCGGCCTCCGTCGGCGCCGGTGCCGCCCGCAACGCGACGTCGGCCTCCCCGTTGGAAAGGTCCCGCAACAGGTTGCTGGTGTCCACCTCCAGCCGCACGCCCGGATGCACCTGCTTCAGCCGCATCGTCAGGTCCGTCAGCAGCAGATTGGACAGCACCTCATTGGTGGTGAACCGAACCGTACCTGAAATCTCGCGAGAAAGACTCCCGACCGCGTTGGAAAAGGCGTCCACCGCCTGGCGCACCGCCTCTGCAGGTGCGATCAATGCCGCCCCCGCCTCCGTCAGCACATAACCAGTGCGCCGCTTGTCGAACAGTTGGATGCAGAGATCTGCCTCGAGCGCAGCGATCCGGCGGGACACGGTGCTCTGGCTGACCTTCAGTGCCTTGGAGGCCGAGAGCGTCGATCCAGTCTCGGCAACCGATAGCAGAAAACGCAGATCATCGACATTCATCAGTTCCGTCACGTTATGCAAATCCGGTGAAGACAGCGGCAAAAACGGTGTTTGAAGCAGAAACGCTGACAATCTACACGGCTTTCATTGCCCGCGAAACGAGTTTGCGGGCCAAAACACGCCATATCAGTTTCCGAATGCAAGGAGAAACGCCATGCGCGAAGCGCTTGTGCCTGCCTATACCCGTATCGTCAACCATTTCAACAGCGAGACCTTTGTCTTCACCCACCCCCATGAAGGAGGGATATCCAGCCGCATGGATGTCGTGCTTGGCAAGGGTGGCTCCGGTGGCGGCAATGCAGTCGCCCATATTCATCCTGGCACCGACGAGATCTTCACCGTCAACAGCGGTTGCGTCATGGTGATGATCGACGGCAAGGAATATTTCGCGGCCGAGGGCCAGTCGATCACAGTGCCGAAGGGCGCCAGCCATTTCTTCCGAAACGCATTTGACGGCGACACCCACCTGACGGTAACCTTCGTCACTGCCCAGCAGCACCTGCGGTTCTTCCTGAACATCGCCCGCTGGACCTCGGAATACCCGAGCTATTTCAAGCCGGACGGTTCGGTGAAGCTGCTGCCAATCGCCCTCGGGCTCAACGCCTTCCCGGACCACCTGTATATCTCCGGTCCGCCGGTCTGGGTGCAGAAGGCTCTCTACGCAACGCTGGCGCCTATCGCTCGCCTGATGGGCTACCGCCTGGCCATCAGGCCGGCCAGCAGGGCCGAACGGCGGGCCATCGAGAACGAACAGGCGTTTGCCGAATGACGTCGGCGGCCGGAAATTTGTTCTTATCTCTCGTGAAAGGAACCGACGCTTTGTACAACTTCCGCGGTCGATGAATTGACCCTGCCGGAGCAATCTGCCCGGCAAGAGCAAACGTTCTGCGGAAGCACAATCCTGGACATGCAAGGATTGCCGAGATACCGGTTGGGTGATGAGGCTCATCCATTAAAGCGCTTGGACTGGACACGCCGATGCTCGTGCGGTGCGGCGGGCATCCCGTCCCCCGCGATGCACCCAGATTTGACAAGGCGCCGGCCTCCTCAAATATCACTACGCGTTACCGGTAAGAAGCCAACTAAGGACGGGCTCGGACAGTGACTGCCTAGTTTATCTCGCTGTCAGATGCGGACAGCATCAACCAATCACAGTCATGATGTGCTTTCCAGGCTCCTGAAACGCGGCTCGCTATGCGCCGCAACACTTTGCGAGCGACACCGAGGAAAGTGTGGGGAGTCTCGCGATCAGGTTTAGTAGTTCTTGCCGCGAGATCATCTAAAATCTTCGCCAATCTTCCCGCCAGCTCACCAGCCTTGAGGTCGCGCGGCCGTGGACGAGCCCGCCGAAGTTCCTCGGCCGTCTGCTTTAGAGTCCATTCAAGAAAGCGGATATCGAGCAAGTCTTCTGGTCATGAGCTTGATCATTGCGGTTTGGATGAAGGCGAGGCTTGTGGCCGCGAAACGTTCGAAATCCTTAGCCATTCGGCGGTTTATGCCGAGCCACGCCAGCGTCCGCTCGACAATCCATCGCTTTGGCAACACCTGAAAGCCGACCTGATTGCGTTTGACGATTTCCATCGGTCGCGGACTGGCCTCTTCGACTGTCGGGCCCTGATAGCCACCATCGCCGCAGATTTTCTCGATAAAGGGAAAGCGGTTGGCGAGCCTGTCGAAAACAAGTGCCGCTCCGTCGCGATCCTGAATACCTGCCGAGTGGATCTCGGCTTTCAGGAGCATGCTCAGGGTATCGACCAGAATGTGCCGCTTGCGACCCTTTATCTTTTTGCCCGCGTCGTAGCCGATATCAAGTTGGGCGTCCGGGCCAGTCTTCACTGACTGGCTATCGATGATAGCAAATGATGGTTGCTCTTCGCGTCCCTCAAGCTGCCGCGTTCGGCAGTAGAGCGCGTCATGGATACGACGCCACGTCCCGTCCCGGCAGAACCGCTTGAAATAATGATAGACCGTGCTCTTCGGCGGAAAATCATGCGGCAGCAATGCCCATTGGCAACCCGACTGCAGCAGATAGAAAATCCCGTCCATTACCGCCCGAAGCGACGTCTTGCGCCTGCGGCCCAGTCGGGGCTGCCTTGGCAGGAAACGCTCGATCAGGCTCCACTCACGGTCAGTCAGATCGCTTGCGTAGCGCATGCGGCTTCTGTCATGGTGACGCCGGGTGAAGGGTGTCCAGGCCATTTGATCTCTCCGTATTTGTCGCAAAATACAAAGAATCTGATTGCCGCCCTTCACTCAACCCCGCGCCATCATCGCCATTCTTGGACAGACACTAAGGGCGGCAATATCGGTCGCAATCGTGGGGGGGTATGGCGGCGGGAAAGACCGCAAGGTGCTCAATGACGCGTTGAGGCTTGCTTCCTCATCTCGGTGATCCGGCTGATCTCGTCTCGAATGAGTGTGAGCGATCGCCGGCCAATTCCAGGTATCTCCAACAACTGCTCGTCAGAGAGAGCGGCAACTACACTCATTCTCTTGATGCCGCTTTGTCTCAGCACGCGGACAACCCACTGTGGCAGACTGCTCCTGAGTACCAGATCGGTCAGTCGTGCCGGCGGCTCTTTTTCCCAATGAAACCGTCGCTTCGGCATATGCGCCTCGTTGTCGTTCGCCGCTCTAGAAACTGAGATCAAGGCCGACAGTTCCGCAGTTTCAAGACGGCGGCCTCATTTTCTCTCCACCGGCGTTCACGGTCGATATGCACCGGTATAAATCCGGTCGATAACTTCGGCGACACGAACCAGGTGTTCGGCCTCCGGATCGAAGCCCCGGTTCCTGACAAGCTGCCGCGCCCAGGCAGTTGCCGCGCGTCCGCCCCATTCGTCCGGTTGATCCGCAAGCTGCTCCGTAACGGTCCCGGAGAAGCGTTGGGCGGCAAAATCGTAAAATGACCCCCCGACGTTACGCATAGCCGCTCCGCCAGTGGTGCCATAGAAGCTCGCATCGATGATACAGTCTTGCCCGGCGTTCAAACGCCAGGAGCACGCCAGCCGAACGACAGCACCGGTCGCAAGAAGGAGTGTCGCCACTGCATAGTCCTCAACCTCTTCGGGCGCGCTGGACAACGGCCGTCCTTGCGCCAACAGGTTGCTCGTGACGCTGATTACCTCAGGGAAATTAAGCGCCCAAAGAGCTAGATCAATCAAATGTACGCCAAGATCGATGACACATCCGCCACCGGAGAGCTTCTTGTCGTAGAACCATGGCTTGTCCGGTCCGTACGCATTGTGGAACGTCACGTCGATAGCGCTCACCTGACCTAGATGCTGCGCCTGTAGCAACGCCTTGATCCGTCGCATCGCTTCGGTATGCCGATAGGACAGGTCTACCCCGATAAGGCGGTCTGCCGTTCTGGCCGCCTCGACCACTGCTTCAACCTCCCGCGCCGTGCGGCCTAATGGCTTCTGACAAAAAACCGCGACCCCCGCATTGAGCGCTCGAATACTTTGTTCTGCATGTTGGGCGCTAGGCGTGGCTATAACGACACCATCCAGGTCAAGTGCTAGCAGCTCATCCAGATCGGAAAGCAGCTTGGCCTGCGGCGCCGCCTTGGTTGCCGCTTCCACCATTTCAGGAGAGGGATCGGCAATTGCAGCGACTTCCACGAGTCCAGTGGCGACCATGGCCTCCATCCGATGGCGGCCAATCCAGCCAACTCCCAGAAAACCGACGCGTGCCGGTCGGGCGATTGGCTCCACTTGATCCTGTTTTACGATACTATTCATCGGCTGACCACCAGTGCCTTGATAAAATTGTCGGGGCGGTCACGTGTGTCGTTTAGGGCCTGGTCGAGCTGAGCCAGAGGATAGCGGTGCGTGTAGAGCGAAGAGGGATCGAGACGCCCTTCAACCACGGCGTCGATTGCGGCGCGGATGCCCTGAATATAGATGGCGGGATCGCGCTCATGAGCGTTGACGACGTCGAGGCCGCGCCAATTCCAAAGCTGCATGTTGACCTGTCGCGGACCCTCCTGATGGTAGCCAGCAATGATAAGGCGGCCGCGTTCCATGGTGAGTTCCGCTGCTAAATCCAGCGGCCATTGCTGACCTACCGCCTCGATTACCCGGTCGCAGAAGCGCCCATCCGTGAGGGTTTTGACTTCTTCGATAATGCGCCAGTGATCGTCCATCACAATCGTTTTGGCCGCGCCCATGCGCCTGGCTGCTTTGAGCGACTCCTCACGCCGGGAGATAGCGATGATATGGGCTCCCGCCTTGGCGGAGAGTTGGGTCAGCAGTGCGCCGAGAAAGCCAATCCCGATGATAGCCACGGTATGTCCTGCACGGATGTCTGAGCGTTTGAAGATGTTCATCGCGCAGCCGAGTGGTTCCCCGGGGAAGGGTTTATCGTCCAACGCCCGGGGAAGTGGCACGACCATGTCCGCCGGAGCAAAATCGTGGCTCGCATATGCATGGTAGCTTAAGACAGCAACACGGTCGCCGATTTTCAAACCGTTGACCCCTGCGCCCAACGCATCGATCCGTCCCCACCCCTCGTGGCCAAGCCCGCCCGGCTTCGTTGGAAACTGCATCCAGTCCGGCCCTGCCCAAGGCGTCAAGTTCGAGGCGCAGACGCCGCATCCCTCGAGGCGCACCCGCAATTGCCCAGCCTCCGGTTCTTCGAGAGCCATGTTTCGAAGTTGTATTTCGCCTGCTTTTGGAATGACAACGGCAGAAAGCTGCCCAGCAGCTAGCTGGTTGGACAAATCCATTCGTTACCTCCTAGTAAGAACTTTGAATTGATCGGTTAACGGGGAGATGCAGCGACTTCGATCAAGGCCGGACCGCCGCCGCCCCGCACATTGACTTGCGTTTTTTCGGCTCTGCCTATTGCACGGCCAAGGCTATGATGAACAAGGCCGTGGCGGGTTGCGTCTTCCGGCATGAAGAGGTTCCGGAAGTCAAAGAGGTGGTGGCCATCCATTAGCTCTGCAACCCGGGACAAGTTCATCCGGCGATAGTCATCCCATTCGGTTAAGACGACCACTGCATCGACCCCATTAACCGCTGCGTAAAGTTCGTCGTGCCATTCAACACTAGCGCCTAGCATTTTGCGAGCCGACGCCTGGGCTTTCGGATCATGGGCACGTACCCACATGCCGGCCCGCTGGAGGATCGGGATGATCGATAGGGCGGCGGATTCTCGGACGTCGTCAGTTTCCGCCTTGAAGGCCACACCCAAGATGGTAACCGTTTTCGCGTGGCCCGTCGCGCCGAGCACCTGCAAAATCCGGTGCGCCAACTCGCTTTTCCGCTTCTCGTTACAATTGATCAGCGTTTCGATCAGTGGCTGAGGCGCGTCGAAGCGCTTACCGGTGGCGGCGAAGGCGCGCGTATCCTTAGGGAAGCAGGAGCCACCGAACCCAGGGCCTGGCCGCAGGAACGCCTGACCGATGCGCCGATCAAGTCCGACTCCTTTTGCGACCGCAGTCACATCACCTCCCGCATTCTCGCAAATGTTTGCGACGTCGTTGATGAAGCCAATCTTCAATGCCAGAAAGGCATTGGCTGCATACTTGATCAGTTCCGCGTCTATCGTACTGGTGGCGACGAAGGGAACGCCGCGCTCGATCAGCGGGCGGTAAAGTTCCTTCAAGGAATTCGCAGCGCCTTCGTCGTCCGCGCCAACCACAATCCGATCCGCGTTCCTGAAGTCGGCGATGGCCGACCCTTCGCGCAAGAACTCAGGATTTGAGGCGACAGTAATACGGCGGCCAGCTCTTTTAGAAGAGATGATGTCGGCGACGGTCTTTGCCGTGCCAGCCACGACCGTCGACTTGATAACCACGACAGCGTTATCGGAAAGAAAGGGGGCGATGCCGCGTGCGGCGGCATCAACAAAGGACAGATCTATATCGCCATCGGTTGTCGACGGAGTCCCTACAGCAAGGAAAACGAAGTCGGCGTCAGCAACCGATGCGCCGATGTCAGCGGAAAAGCGTAGCCGCCCCGCTTTGCGGCCCTCGACAATCAGTTCCGCCAGGCCGGGCTCATAAATCGGCATTATTCCGTTTTTGAGATCAGCGACTCTTCCCTCATCAATATCAACACAGCAGACTTTGTAGCCGAGTGACGCGAAACAGGCGCCCGTGGTGAGACCTACATAGCCCGCACCGATCATTACAACATTCATTCCTGCCACTCCGCCATCATCGCAATTACATTGGTGGATCGAACTCTGGATCCTGTGAAGAGTTCCGGATGACATTGAAGAAGATGACGTTGCATGCGTGGGCGTAACACCAGTTAGGCTGCGACGATGTCATTGATGAAGTCACTGATGTCAAAGATGTCATAGATGAAGGAACTTTTGCGACCGACTAAGGTTCGAACCTCATCGCATGGTTCATGCTTATCAACAAAGGAGCCCTCATGGCAAAGATTCTTGTGACCGGCGGGTGCGGCTTTATTGGCCGTCATGTCACAGAGGAGCTTCTGGAACAGGGTTACGAGGTCCGTATCCTGGACGCGTTCATCGATCAAGTCCATGGCGACACAGAGGCGACTGTGGCGGAAGCGGCCGAAGTTATCCGCGGTGACGTGAGGGACAAGGGTGTTGTAGAGCAAGCGCTCATAGGCATCGATGGTGTGGTTCATCTCGCCGCCGAAGTTGGCGTCGGCCAGTCAATGTACGAAATTGCCCGTTATGTCGGCGGCAACGATTTAGGTACCGCTGTTCTTCTCGAAGCTATGATCGGCAAGCAGATCAAGCGCATTGTCGTCGCGTCATCCATGAGCGTCTATGGCGAGGGACGCTACCAAACACGCGACGGACGCTCGCTCGACTTGGTGCGGCGAAAGGCCGAGCAGATCAAAGCTGGTCGATGGGCTGCGACCGGTGCCGATGGCGAAGAACTCGTTCCGGTTCCGACCGACGAGGAAAAGCCGGTCGATCTCGCCTCCATCTATGCGCTCACCAAGTACGCCCAGGAAAAACAGGTGCTGATCTTCGGCGAGGCTTACGGCGTGGAAGCCGTGGCGCTGCGCCTCTTCAACGTATTCGGCGCTGGCCAGGCGCTGTCCAATCCCTATACCGGTGTACTTGCCAATTTCGCGTCACGACTTGCGAATGGCCAACCGCCAATGATTTTCGAGGACGGTCGGCAGCGCCGTGATTTCGTTCATGTACGCGATGTCGCCCGCGGCTTCCGTCTCGCGATGGAAAAGCCGGCAGCCAGTGGCCATGTGATTAATATTGGCAGCGGCCAAGCCTACACTATTGCTGAGGTTGCGGCCTTTCTCGCCGAGGCCATGGGCGTCCCGGAGATCTCGCCCGACATCATGAACAAGGCGCGCTCGGGTGATATCCGCAACTGCTTCGCGGATATTTCAAAGGCGCGCGAATTCCTGGGCTTTGAACCCCAGCACCGTCTTGAGAATTCGCTAGGTCCGTTTGCGGAATGGGTCCGCAGCACCGGCGCAATCGACCGCGGCGCGGAGATGAAGCGTAAGTTGGAAGAACGGGGGCTCGTATCATGACGGAGCCTCAACCAGCCGCTGCACGGGACCCTCGCCAGTATGGTTTTGTAGAATGGTTCAGGCCAGGCGAATACGAACGAACGGAGCGCCTGCTGCCGCAAATCATCGCAAGCGGCGCAAGTTATCTCCGCACGCATCTCTCATGGGCCGAATACCTCGCGCCCGGCGGCGAGGAATGGTTCGACTGGCTGATGCCGCATCTGGGCAGCCAGATCGACCTGCTGCCCTGCCTCCATTACACGCCGCCGTCGCTGTCCCGGACAGGTCGTGCCAACGGGCCGCCGCAGGACCTGAAGTCCTATGCGGATTTTCTAGATCACGTTTTGACCCGCTATGGCAAGCATTTCACCCATGTGGAATTGTGGAACGAGCCGAACAACCTCCTCGACTGGGACTGGCGCGAAGACACCGATTTCCTGCTGTTTTCCGAGATGGTCGGCGGCGCGGCTTATTGGGCCAAGCAGCGCGGCTTTAAGCCGGTGCTCGGCGGACCTTGCCCCTTCGATCCCTACTGGTTGAACCTGATGGGCGAGCGCGGCGTTCTCAACGTCGTGGACGCCGTCGGATTCCATGGCTTCCCCGGCACATGGGACAGCGAAGAGGGAACCTGGGGCGGCTGGGACATGCATCTCGGCGAAACGCGCCGGATCCTCGACCGCTTCAACCCCGCATCGGAGATCTGGATCACCGAAACCGGCTACTCCACTTGGCGCAGCGACGACATGGAGCAGGCCCGCCGGTTCATGAAGGCCCTGACCGTTCCGGCAGACCGCATGTACTGGTATTCCTGGCAGGATGTGGCGCCGGACGTGCCGGTCCAGGAAGGCTTGTGGTTCGATCCGCGGCATTATCACCTGGGCGCCGTCACGCACGACAACCAGCCGAAGTTGCTGGCCCGGCTGCTGCTGGAAGGTGGCGTGTCTCGCCTTGAGGATGTGGCCAAGCTTGCCGCGCCGAACCTTTCCACCGGCGCCGCACCGATCTTGATCACCGGCGGCAGCGGCTTCATCGGCTCCAGCCTTGCTGCCAGCTTCCTAAACGACGGCGAAGACGTCGTCATCCTCGATAACCTGGGGCGCTCGGGTGTGGATCAGAACCTCGAATGGCTGACGCAGCGGCATGGCGACCAGGTTCATCCAGTGCTCGCCGACGTGCGCGACCTGCGCGGGATAGAAGCGGCGTTCACCGACGCGAAGGCCGTTTTCCACCTGGCAGCCCAGACGGCGGTGACGACTAGCCTCGTGCATCCGCTCGATGATTTCGAGGCGAACGCACGCGGCACGATCAACGTACTCGAATCGGTGCGCAAGGCGGGCAAGCGTGCGCCAGTCATCTTTGCCAGCACCAACAAAGTATATGGCGCATTGGAAGACGTGCAGATGCTTGAGCTGGACGACCGGTATGTCCCGGCCGACGAGGCGATCCGTGCACATGGGATCGGCGAAGACCGACCGATCAACTTCTGCACCCCCTATGGGTGCTCCAAGGGCGTCGCCGACCAGTATGTGCTGGATTATGCAAAGTCCTATGACCTGCCGACGGCCGTACTGCGGATGAGCTGCATCTACGGCCCTCGCCAATTCGGCACGGAAGACCAGGGCTGGGTGGCGCATTTCCTCATTCGGGCACTGGCCGACGAGGAGATCTCCATCTACGGCGACGGCAAGCAAGTGCGCGACATCCTGCATGTAAGCGACGCAGTTTCAGCGTATCGCACTGTGCTGGGGTCAATCGACCAGGTCAAGGGTAGGGCCTTCAACCTTGGCGGCGGACCTCGGAACTCGGTGAGCATCCTCAGCGTCCTGCGCGAGATCGAGCAACTCACGGGCCGACCGCTGAACACGCAGTTTGGCGACTGGCGCGCCGGCGACCAGTATTTCTTTGTGGCAGATACCCGAACGCTGGAGAGCCAACTGGGCTGGGAGGCCAAGGTTCATTGGCGCAACGGGCTCCAGCACCTCGCAGAATGGCTGGCCGACAGCCGCTTCGGCGGACGCTCCGTGCTCCGGCAGGAAAAGCGGAAAGTTTCGGCATGACGATACCTAAAGCTTCCGCTGTTCGTATCCTTATGACCATCGATGCAGTGGGCGGCGTCTGGCGCTATGGGATGGACCTGGCCGCGAGCCTGCGCCCCCGAGGCTTTGAGTTCCTGTTCGTCGGGCTCGGCCCCAAGCCGTCGGATCGCCAACAAAGGGAAGCCGCGGAGCTTGGGCATTTGCGCTGGCTCGATGCGCCGCTGGACTGGATGGTGGAAAACGAGGACGAACTCTCCCGCGTGGGGCCGCAAATCGCGGACCTGGCGCGTGCGGAAGCGGTCGATCTCTTGCATCTCAACCTGCCTTCGCAGGCGGCTGCGATCGATACGGATATACCGGTGATCGTCATGTCTCATTCCTGCGTGGTGACCTGGTTTGCCGGCGTCCGAGGTGAAGCGGTACCAATGGACTGGCAGTGGCACCATGCGATCAACCGATGCGGACTCAACCGGGCGGACCTCGCGCTTGCGCCAAGCCGCAGCCATGCCCGCACGCTGGAGGAGACGTACGGGGCGATCGACAGGCTGCATGTGGTCTATAACGCCAGCCGGTCTGAAGAGACAGCCGAGCCCAAGGATGCGATTGTCTGCGCCGCTGCCCGATGGTGGGACGATGGCAAGAACGGGGGCGTGCTCGACGAGGCTGCGGCGTTCACTGCCTGGCCTATCATGATGGCGGGACCGAACACAGGACCTGACGGCGAGACGGTGCCGATCCGTTATGCAGAACGGCTCGGCGAGCTCCCGCATGCGGATGTTATGGCGTTGATGCGCCGCTCGTCGGTCTTTGTGTCGCCTTCCGTCTACGAACCCTTCGGGCTCGCGGCCCTTGAAGCAGCGCGCGCCCATAATGCGCTCGTTCTGGCAGACATCCCCACCTACCGCGAACTCTGGGACGGGGCTGCCCTGTTCACAGACCCCAGAGACGCCAAGGCTCTGGCCGCGGCGGTCGATTGCCTTTGCGGCGATGACGATCTGCGGACACAACTCGCGGACAAGGCTTCGGAGCGCTCCAGACGCTTCGACCTGCGGTCACAAGCCGAAGCCATGGCGGGTCTATATGGGGGCCTGCTCCGACGCACTTTAACGTTTTCCGCAGCGGAGTTAGCATGAAGTTCATTTTTTACACCCACTCGCTTATATCCGACTGGAACCACGGCAATGCGCATTTCCTGCGCGGTATCATGCGCGACCTGATCCGTCGGGGCCACCAGGCAGTGGCCCTCGAGCCTTTCGAATCCTGGAGCCGCGGTAATCTCGTGCAGGACCAGGGCGAGGCGGCACTCACAAATTTCGCCACGCATTTTCCGGAACTACACGCCGAGATCTATGGTGCGGACTTCAACCATGAAGCAGCCCTTGCCGATGCGGATGTGGTTGTGGTGCACGAGTGGACGGATCCGGCACTCGTCTCCGAAATAGGCCGCATCCGTGCCAGCGGTGGCACATTCACCCTGTTGTTCCATGACACCCATCACAGGGCGGTTTCCTCGGAAGGCGACATCGCGGGGCTGAGGCTCACTGACTACGACGGCATTCTTGCCTTCGGGGAAACGCTACGCGAGCGTTACCTCAAAGCCGGCTGGGGCAGCACCGTTTTTACATGGCATGAGGCGGGGGACGACACGCTGTTTAGGCCGATGCCAGAGGTGGACAAGCGTGGGGAGCTGATTTGGGTGGGAAACTGGGGCGACGATGAGCGCTCCGCAGAGATCATCGAGTTTCTGGTGAAGCCCGCAAAGACACTCGGCCTCAAGACGCTGGTGCATGGGGTACGCTATCCCGACCATGCGAAGCAGGCGTTGCAGGACGCCAACATCACCTTTGGCGGCTGGATCGCCAACGCCAAGGTTCCCCATGCCTTTGCCCAGCATCGGGTGACGGTGCATATTCCGCGGCGCCCTTATGTGCAAAATCTTCCGGGCATCCCGACCATCCGTCCATTCGAAGCACTTGCCTGCGGCATACCGCTGATTTCGGCGCCCTGGGACGATACGGAGCATCTGTTCCGCCCTGGCGACGACTACCTCATCGTGCAGGATGGCGAGGAGATGACCGCGCGGCTGCGGGAGGTTCTTTCCGACCGGGATTTGGCGCAATCGCTTGCCCGCTCGGGCCGCGAAACCCTGATGGCGCGCCACACCTGCCGCCACCGGGTCGACGAACTTCTCACCATCCTAGCTGACTGCGGTACCGATCGCGTCACCCGCAAACTCGTTTCTATGGAGGCCGCAGAATGAAGATCGCCTTTTACGGTTCCAGCCTCGTTTCCGCCTACTGGAATGGCGCCGCCACCTACTACCGCGGCCTTCTTCGAGCACTAGCGGATAAAGATTATGACATCACTTTCTACGAGCCTGACGTCTATGACCGGCAGAAAAACCGCGACATTGAGGCGCCGGAATGGTGCAAGGTCGTCGTCTATGAAGGGACCGTCGAGGCGCTGAAGTCTGTTGCCGCAAAGGCCGGCGAGGCCGATGTCGTCGTCAAGGCGAGCGGCGTCGGCTTCGAGGACGATCTTCTTTTGGAGGAGGTGCTGCGTGCAGCGCGGCCCAGTGCCCTCAAGATCTTCTGGGATGTTGATGCTCCCGCAACGCTTGCTGAACTGCGCGCGGCCCCCGACCACCCCATGCGCAGGGCGCTTTCCGCTATCGATCTCGTGCTGACTTATGGCGGCGGTGATCCGGTGGTCAACGCCTATCGCGCGCTCGGCGCGCGCGACTGCATTCCGATCTATAATGCGCTTGATCCGATGACACACCACCCGGTTGGGCCCGATGCGCGCTTCACCGCCGATCTCGGCTTTCTCGGCAACCGCCTACCGGACCGCGAGGCTCGGGTCGAGCATTTCTTCCTCGAGCCTGCCAACCGGCTTCAGAGCGGAAGCTTCCTGCTCGGCGGCTCCGGCTGGCAGGACAAGCCGATGGCGCCGAATGTCGACTATATTGGGCATGTCTCGACGCGTGACCACAATGCCTTCAACGTGACGCCGAAGGCCGTGCTCAATATCTCCCGCGAAAGCATGGCCGAAAACGGTTTCTCGCCGGCAACCCGCGTCTTCGAGGCGGCCGGCGCCGGCGCCTGCTTGATCACCGATTTCTGGGAAGGGATCGACCTCTTTCTCCGGCCGGAAGAGGAGGTACTCGTTGCCCGCGATGGCCAGGACGTTGCCGATATCCTGGCCGGGCTGACGACGGAGCGGGCGCAAGTGATGGGCCAGAAGGCGCTCACCCGCGTCCTTGCGGACCATACCTATGCGAGCCGCGCCGTTACCGTCGATGCTATCTTCCGCACCCATGCGGCCCGGCAGATGGAGGCGGCCGAATGACGCGCCCGCTCGACATCGTCTTTATCGGGCTTTCACTGTCGTCCTCCTGGGGCAATGGTCATGCCACGACATTCCGGGCGCTGATCCGAGGGCTCAACGAGATGGGCCATCGGGTCCTCTTCCTGGAGCGTGACGTGCCCTGGTATGCCAGCCAGCGGGATCTCCTTGAGCCCGACTTCTGCCACCTTCAGTACTATTCCAGCGTTGACGAACTGACCGGATCGTTTGCTGACGCAATCCGCGCGGCGGACGCGGTCATCATCGGTTCCTATGTGCCGGAAGGCGTTGCGGTCATCGATGCCGTGGCGGCACTGTCGCCCAAGCGCCTCTGCTTCTACGACATCGATACGCCCGTGACGCTGGCCAAGCTTGATCGCGGCGACGAGGAATATCTAGGCCTACGGCAGATCCCGGTCTTCGACGCCTATTTCTCCTTCTCGGGCGGCGAGGTGCTGACCCGGCTCGAGCACGACTACCATGCCCGCCGCGCGATCGACCTCTATTGTTCTGTTGACGCGGAACGCTACGGCAATACGGGCGAAGCCTCCCGCTGGGATCTCGGCTATCTCGGCACCTATAGCGTCGACCGCCAGCCGACGCTGGAGCGGCTTCTGATCGAACCCGCGTGGGCGCTGCCGCATCTGCGTTTCGTGGTCGCTGGTCCGCAATATCCCGACACGTTCGACTGGCCGGAGAATGTGGAGCGGATCGAGCATCTGCCGCCGCAGGACCATCCGAGCTTCTACAGCCGGCAGCGGTTCACCCTGAACGTGACGCGCGCCGACATGATCGCTGCCGGCTGGTCGCCCAGCGTGCGGCTGTTTGAGGCGGCCGCCTGCGGCACGCCGATCATCAGCGACGACTGGCGCGGTCTGGACGAGCTTCTTCCGGATGGCGAGGCGATCTCCATTGCCCGCAGCACGGACGACGTGATCACGGTCCTGACCGGCATGGACGAGCCGCATCGCATGGCAATCAGCAAGGCGGCCCATGCGCGCGTCATGCAGTCGCATACCGGCGTGGCCCGGGCCCGCCATCTGGCGTTGGCGCTCGACCGTCTTGCGGCAAGGCAGTCGGCCCGCGCCGATAGGCTCGATTGAGATTTCGGTATGAGGAGTGAGGAGAACACCATGTTGCAAAGAATGCGTGACGGAAAAACCAAGACTGTTCTCGTGGCCGGCGGCGCCGGCTTTGTCGGCTCCCATTTGTGCGATGCCCTGCTGCTGCGCGGTCACAAGGTGATCTGCGTGGACAGCTTTCTCACCGGATCCAGAGCCAATGTCCGGCCTCTGGAGAACCACCCCCGGATTCGGCTGATCGAGCAGGACATCTGCCATCTGTCGGAAATCGACGAGCCCATCCACCAGATCTACAATCTGGCCTGTGCCGCTTCACCGCCCTTATACCAAGCCGATCCGGTGCACACGATGATGACCTGCGTGGCGGGAACGGGCAATCTGCTTGCACTTGCCGAACGCCATGACGCATCCTTCCTCCAGGCCTCGACCAGTGAGGTCTATGGCGATCCCGAAGAGCATCCGCAGCGCGAGGACTATCGCGGCAATGTCAGCTGCACGGGGCCCCGTGCCTGCTATGACGAAGGCAAGCGCGCCGCAGAAGCCTTGTGCTTCGACATGCTGCGGGCCGGGCGTGCCGATGCGCGCGTGGTGCGCATCTTCAACACCTATGGCCCGCGCATGCAGCCCAATGACGGCCGCATCGTCTCAAACCTTTTAGTACAGGCCTTGTCTGGCAATTCGCTCACCATTTACGGAAGCGGCGAGCAAACGCGGTCCTTCTGCTTCGTGACAGATCTCGTGGCAGGTCTGATGGCGCTAATGGATGTCAATCCTAATCCGGGCGTGCCCGTCAACATAGGTAACCCGGGCGAGTTCACGATCAATGAGCTGGCCGAGATGATCCTGACAATGGTTCCCACGGCGTCCGAAATCGTTTACCGGCCCCTGCCGAAAGACGATCCGCAGCGTCGTCGCCCGGATATAGCCCGCGCGAAGGAACTGCTTGGCTGGGAGCCGAAGATCCCACTGTCGGAAGGCCTTCAGCAGACGGCTGATTATTTTGCTTCAGTTCTCGTCGAGACTGACCTGCGTCCGAAGACCGCGAGTGCAAAGCCCCGTGCCGGTCTAACCGATGCGTTGCCGATCGGAGCCTGAGGAATGGACGCCGGAAGAAAAGCAGACGATGACATGGAGCATCGGATCGCCGAACTTGGGCCCTGGTTCCAGAATATCCACGTGCAGGGGGTGCCGACCGCCCCAGATCACTTCTTGGGCGATTATCCTTCCTTCAAATGGCAGGGCTTCAAACAGGTGGTGCCGGAGGATCTGGGCGGGTGCAGCGTTCTCGACGTCGGGTGCAACGCCGGCTTCTATTCCTTCGAGATGAAGAAGCGTAATGCCGGCCGAGTGTTGGGGATCGACGCAGATCCGCACTACCTGCGGCAGGCTCGTTTTGTGGCAGAGCAGACGGGTCTAGACGTGGAGTTCCGCCAGATGTCCGTTTACGACGTCGGAAAGCTCGGCGAAAAGTTCGACCTCGTGATTTTCATGGGCGTGCTCTACCATCTGCGCCACCCCTTGCTTGCGCTCGACCTTCTGTATGAACATGTCGTTGGGGAACAGATGTTGTTCCAATGCCTGCAGCGCGGGGATGAACGGTTGCCGGAGCTCCAGGAAAACTACGACTTTAATGAGTGGTCCCTATTCGACCGGCATGATTATCCCAAACTCTTCTTCGTGGAGGAGCGCTACGCTTCCGATCCGACTAATTGGTTCATTCCCAATACGGCAGCTATGGAAGCCATGCTCCACAGTTCGGGCTTCGTCATCGATGCCCATCCGGAACGGGAGGTCTATCTTTGTCACCGCGGCGAGCGGCATTATGCAGTCGAGGTGCCACCTCAAATCTGCTGAAGAAAGTGAAACAGCGGGACTGAAACCTGCCTTCCTCTGTTCTGCGAATGAGCCGGCACAGAAGCGTGCCGGAAAGGTACTGGAGGTGAACCTGCTGATGAACCATGCGCACGACGAAAGCCCGACGACACCAGCAGCTGATGGCCTTACGCCGGCTCTCGCGCGGAACATCGACGCTGTCATGGTGCGGCGGCGCGAAACAGCAAATGCGGCCTCATCGCAAGAACGCGCAGCCGCTACGATCAGTCGGTTCGCGGGATCGATGCCCTTCGTCTACATTCATCTCCTTCTATATGGGACGTGGATTGTCGCCAATCTGAACTGGTTACCGGGAGTGCCCGCGTGGGATCCGTCGCTCGTCATTCTTGCTATGGAAGCTTCGGTCGAAGCTATTTTTCTCTCGACTTTTGTCCTGATAAACCAAAATCGAATGGCGGCCGAAGACGATACGCGGGCTGATCTCGATCTACAGGTGAGTTTGTTGAACGAGCACGAAACGACCCGTCTAATCGCTATGGTGGAAGCGATTGCTAAGAAGTTGAAGGTGCCGATCGAGGGCGACGAGGAGCTGAGCGAGCTGAAAAAAGATGTCGCTCCCGAGGCCGTGCTGGACCGAATTGAGGCGGAGGAGAAAGGCTAGGCGTTCACGAAGGCTCCCGCAACAAAGTCTACTCGACAGGTGTTCTAGAGTGATCAACAGGTGCCGTGGGGAATCTCAACCCAGGTCTCTCAGCATTTTGGCTTCGGCCTCCAGCAATCGGGCGACCTCCTCGAGGCTCATGTGGGTGACGCACAGATGAATGGCATTCCAGAAACCGGGTCGACGACCGCCTGAGGTACGCATCCTGCTGTTCGGCGCAGATGTGAGACAGCCGGCTATCTTAGTGCTCGCTGTTGGGGATGGTTTCGTCCGGAAGAGCGGCCAACCGTCGGAGCACGGGTACGTCCCTTGCGTCCCTTCGATAATGCGAAATGGTCATCCAATTGGGCTGCTGCGCCGAGACACTATAAATGCTTTGGAATGTTCAAATAGCTTGCCGGGTTCAATCCAGTCGCCGCTTTCGCCGCGCCGAAAAACGCTCAATTTTAGACGATGCCCGGTACATCGGCACAACGCCCGAATACTACTGGCTCTCAAGCCCAACGCAACCTAAGGCTCGCTGCAATGACAAGAAGTAACCATCCTTTATCGCAAAAGACCGAAGGGGGGCGGATTGCCCGAGATATTTTCTCGTTGGAGAAGTCACGGCATCGTAAACTTAACGGCAACGAGTGCTGATCATGGCACCCTCCTAATTCGTCGATCATGCTCGGGCGATTTTCGGCCACAGGTTCATCGCCGCTGAACGCAATTCGCGATAATGTTTGGAGGGGATGTCGTGGCGCGGGATGTGGAATAGGTTGGCGATCGGGTCATGGATAGAGACAAAGCGTTGTAGACGTCGCTGTGACTTGAAGCGTTTCATGATTCGCTCTCTCCGCCGAACTGGCTGGTGGGAATTCTCCGCCCGATTGTTCAGGCCTTTGTGGGAACGATGCTCAGCACCGGGCATGATCTCTCGCCTTGCTGCGCCGTAGGATCGCAGCTTGTCTGTAATCATCACCCGCGGCGATCGGCCCTGGCCCTTCAAGAGTTTGCGCATCAGGCGCTTGGCGGCCTTGGCATTTCGGCGGCTTTGCACGAGAACGTCCAAGACGAAGCCGTCCTGATCCACAGCACGCCACAGCCAATGCTTATTGCCACGGATTGAAACAACGGCCTCATCGAGGTGCCATTTATCGCCGAGCCGACCAGCTGAGCGGCGGCGGATCTCATTGGCGAAAGTTCGCCCAAATTTCTCTGCCCACAGCCGGACTGTCTGATGGGAGACAATGATCCCGCGGGCAGCCAGCAAGTCCTCGACCATTCGCAGGCTGAGAGGAAAACGGAAATAGAGCCACACCGCGTGGGCAATGACTTCAGCGGGGAAACGATGGCGGCGATATAACGGATCACGGTCTGTCATGGCCAGTCATTCGCACATCAAATTCCACATTCCGTTAAGTTGACGATGCCATGCCGGGTCATATTACCATCGCGGTCAATTGTCTCTCGTTGAGGACTCCGTGTTGGTAGAGGGAGACAATGAGGATTGCGATCTCGACCGCTTCGGGTGTGTGCTTTTGAAAACCTCGAACCTTGCAGGCTTGGTCAAATACCCGCTGCAGCGTGGCCAGTTCGTCTGGCTCGATTGGATCGAGCACATGAACGTGCGCAATAAGCATTCGTTCACCCCAAGCATCCCGATGCCTCAGTGTAATTCAAACGGTTTCCAATTGCTATCGGACGAAGCGGTGGCCCCGCAAGCTATCGTAATGGCGCCGGGGCGCCTGGATTTCATAGGTTGCGAGCGGCCGCGCTCGGGCGGGTAGCTATGGCCGGCCCACAACTCAAACGCTGGCCGGACGCCGGCTCGCGAGGAAGACGAGTAACCCCACCGCGACAAGCAGAGCGGCGCTAAATACAATCAAGATAGGGGCAATCGGCGCCGTAGTTTCGAGGGGAAGGGTTTGGCCGGCTGTTTCTGAAATCATGGCGGCTTCGTTTCCTAAATGCGTGGTGATCAGTCCACTTTTTTCCGGGGGATGTGGCTCGCGGACTGGAAAATCTTCGAGTAGTCCGGTGGCTTGTCCCATGCAAGCTCAGAGGAGCAACGGGGGCATGGCATTCCCGCCGCGCCACAACCGCAGCAACGCGTTCCGCTCGAAGCGCGTGTTGGATGAGCCTCGCATACCCAGCCGATATCCTGACATGTTTTGCATTGTCGCATTCCCGTCCTCCATTTCACATCCGGGAAATGGAGTCATCGGCGGCATGGTCAACGAGACCGGAACAAGAACAAACGACCAAACTTCGGACCGACGCATTGAAAGTGAGTGGAACCTCAACACCATCCTGAACCTATTGACGCTCGTCGGCATGCTGGCCGGAGGGGTGTATATCTGGGCCAACACCACGCGCGATATCGAAGACCTCATGAAATGGCGCCAGTCCCACGAGGACTACCACAAGGAGCGCCTTGCCGAGACGAGAGCGAGAGAAGCCAGTTTCAACGAACGCCTTCGCGCTGAGAAGGTGAGGGGCAACGAGGTTGACCGGAAGATCGACAATCTCACCTATCGCGTGACCGTGGCGGAGCAGTCCGCTGTCAACATCACCTCATCCATCAAGGACCTTCAGACCGGTTTCAACAAGCAGGCGTCAGACATTCAGGTTGTGAAGGAGATTTTGCAGCGCATGGAGGCGGCGCAACAGGGCCGGACTTCGCGGTAGCCGTTCGATCGCCACAAATCCATGACGAGGTCCGACGTCTAAAAGACAAAGACGAACGGGGAAAGGGCGGAGATCCAAGACGGTACGATTTTCTTCAATGTCCCAGAAACGAGCGCCAGGAGCTGGACCGGAGTAACGTCGATATAGGTACAATCACGCCCGCTTCGGTATTTGAGACGAAGTTCGCGTGCGGCTGCATCATAGATCAAGCATGCTACCCGCCTTCCAAACAAGTAAAAATACTGTTTGTTGCTTTCCATTCCGGAATCCCCACGCTGCGCACAGCTACGACATCTATCGATTTAGTCAAGTAATCGCCTACTATAAACGGAGCGATTTTGAAAGCCCCGCCACGCGGACCCGCAGCAGGGCTTCCGGAGCGCAGGGGTAACGCTTTTCAACAAGGCGCGCGCATCCTGACTACGAACTGCGCAGATGGCGTCATGTTCCGCGACAGCCGGAGGGCCATCGTGCCGTCGAAGCGAACGTCAAATATTGGTTCGCACCTCGTGGAAACCCGCCCTTCCAGGACCAGCAGCGCCAGATCGACGAGGTGAAGACCGCTCAGGGCAGCGTCTACGGCCAGCGCGCCATCACCCTCGATCTTCGGGAACGTCTTGACCGGGTCGAGCGACAACGGGTTGCTTCTCCAGGAAGCTGGCGCAGCTGGGGGAGCGGGGATCTTCCAAATGCCGTAAGTTGCTCCTCGTCGCCCCGGAACGCTTGTAACAAATCGCGCTTACGTTTGGTTCTAACTACAAACGATAATTATTTTGCATTAATGGGGAGGATATCAGTGCGCAGCGAGTTTCATGTTTCGGCGCAAATGTCAACTTTTTTCGCCATTGACGTGAATCGTCAGGTTTCTTATCTCTTCTTTATCACCCACCCGTAGCTTGCTGCGGGCTCAAAGGCCGCAAGGGGGAAACCTCTTAGCGGCCTTTGCTTTACAAGGCTGGCGATGCGGACAATCGTGTATGTTGATGGCTTTAATCTATATTATCGCATGCTCAGGGAGCGGCCTCAACATAAATGGCTCAACCCGCTAGCTCTAGCAGCGGCGGTTCTCAAGCCTGGCCAAAACATCATTAAGCTGAACTACTACATCGCGCAAGTGTCTGCCCGCGCTCACGATCCGGCGGCGCCGGCACGTCAGGCAACCTATCAAATGCACTGGCAACGGTTCCGTATATTTCGATTCACGAAGGCAACTTCATTACCACGAATCCATGGATGCCTCTTGCTCAACCGCCGGAGGCGCGGCCAAGTGGTTATGTATGGGCGCAACCATCTCCAGCCGTCGTCAGAGTTGTCAAAAGCGAGGAAAAAGGGAGCAATGTAAATCTCGCGGCCCACCTTGTGCGTGATGCGTTCACCGACGCTTTCGACGTGGCAGCCATAGTCACCAATGATACCGATCTAGTCGAACCAATCCGGATTGCAGTCCAAGAGGCAAAGAAGGTAGTCGGGCTCCTAGCGCCCGTAAAGTATCCGTCCCAAAGTTTGATGAACGTCGCCTCCTTCTACAGGCGCATTCGACCGGATCACTTAGGCAAATCTCAATTTGCTAGTCAGCTGAGCCTGGGCGATGGATCTACCATATCGAAACCCAGCACTTGGGTTTAGCGTCAATGCTTGACCTGAATCGCGGTCGCCGTATCCAGCAAAATATGCAGGTCTCGGATTATGCCGGCCGCGTCAAGAAGAGCAGCCTTGACCTAGTCGAGAGATCGGTTGCCTAAGCCAAGCGCCACCGCTGTCGTCTGCAAGTCGATCACCACATCGGCCGCAGTGTTGCTGTGAGGGATCCCGATCGTCTCCCGCATATCGCGGATCGTCGTTATCGCCCGGTTGAGTAGGCGGCGAGCTTCTTCGCCGCGGAGCTTTTCGACCTCATTCGCGGCTCGCACTAGCTCTGCGATAAATTCGTTCGTCGGGGTCAATGCAGTGTGTCCTTGTCAGGCACCATACCCGCCGAGTTCATGAATCCTGCAAGGGTATCCGCGCTGTCCTGCGGTAGGTCCCAGTAAGCCTTGCCCTCGATAATCACGGTTCGCCCGGTCGTGGTGTCGAATATCTCCCACGTAAACTCGCCGTCCTTGCGGATGTCAAAGCGGAGTTCCGTTTTTGGCATCAGGGTTTCGCCATCTGACGCCGATACGTGGTTGGCGGCGGAAGCGCTTCATGAGCTTGGGCGAGCGTTTCAAGCCAAGCCGCAAGGCCAGCGGGCACCTCTTCGTTGCCAGTTTCCAGCGCTTCGATCCATGAAAGATCACACTGCAAAGCCGACGCCAGGTTGATTGGCGTCCAGCGGATATGGCGCAGGCATTCGTTGAAGCGGTCAGGGCTCATGGGATCAGCATTGCCACCCTCTGTACGGGAGTCAAGTTGCAACGGCACGCTGTGAGTAGTAAATCCGCCGAGCGAGGGCCTCTCAAATCTGAGGGTTGCGCAGCAGCCACGATATGCTCAACTGCCGCCATGACCAAAGATGAGATAGAAGCGTTCGTGACCGCCATGATCGAGGCCGGGAGCAACGTCCAGGTGGTCGGAACAATCGGATATGTCGTAGCTGAGCCGGTCGATCCGACTGACAGAGAAGCTTACGGCAGGATCGCCCTTGTCTCCTCGGCATTCGGCGAACGAGACCATCTCAAGGATGAGATCATCGCCTACCTCCACGAGGTCGGACGTTTGGTGGATATCCCAGAGGAACCCGACACGGCCGTGCTTGGTTCGTAGGGCTGGCGGCGGGTACGTGGAGAGAAGAGACTGATCCAGCCATGCGCCGCGGGATCTAGGCGCCCCTGCTCTTACTAGGACGTCGTTCCAGTGGTGCTGGCTTGGTTCAGCAGTGTTGCGATTGCCGTGATGAGTTGCGCCTCAACAAACGGCTTTTGAAGGAGGGTGCTGCCTGGCACTCCGTGAGCTGCCCAGAGGTTAGCGCTGTCTCCTGTCATATAGATGACGGGCATAGTCGGCGTTAGCTCACGGGCTCGATGTGCAACGTCCCAACCACTTGGTCCAGCGCCAAGCCGGACGTCTGTCACTACGGCAGATAAGGTGACGTCACCCTCAACTAGGTCAATAGCTTCCTGACCGCTGCTGGCTACGACGACCGCAAATCCTGCGCCCGATAAGATCTCCTCCACCGCCAGTGAAACCAGCGGGTCATCTTCGACAAGAAGGAGTAATGGAGCTTCGGATGGTTCGTTCACTGTCAATCCCTACGATATCGAGTTTCTACCCGTCCCTGAGCAAGGCGGCTAGAACGCACAATTACCTACGTAGTTCCCCGGTCGGATCACTAAGAAAGCAGGCCGTAGTAGTGCGGCGATGCGTGCCTCCGCGAGCAGGCGCCCGTTCATACCCCGTACAGGTCGTTTGGGGAATATGGCGTGCCTAGATCGAATGACTTATTCGTCGTCAGATTGGCAGGCCTCAAATGAATGCTGACTGCAAACAGATTTTCACCGAATACATAGCCCGGGAATACGGCGACTCGCCCCTGGATATTCAGGAAACGCTCTCCCTGGCATTTGAGCAAGGTACCCAGGCTGCAAAGCACCGAGGAGATGCTAGCTCCTGTCCCTACAGCGCAGTTTCTGATCCAGAGCCTTTTCTGGCGTGGGTGGAAGGTTTCGAGTGCTGTTCTGTTCGCTGAACTGATCCGAAATCACTTTGACTTCGCGACTTCAGCTTACCTGCCTCAATACACCTTTCGGAGAAATTGATCACCTCGGCACTAGAGGCTTAAGCTTCCGGAATAGGCCGGGCAAAGAGGAGTCCCGGCTGCGAAAGCCCGCGGTTCCGGGGATTGACGCGGGCTTTCCACTACCTGTCGCCCTGATTGGCGTGGCGCGCGTTGTCACCCGTCCACATCCCATTCTTCTTTTCATAGCATTTCAACAATCCGGCTTTTACCGTCACACTGTGCAAGGCTCGCTCCGGCCAAAGGAAGTATTCGACACATCGGCAGAATCAGCCGAAGAGTCGATCAATGACAGGGAGTGGGCGCATGAAGCGACAGGAACCGGTAATTCAATCCCACCTTACTCGCCTAGAAAGGGCTTTGCGGTTAGTCTTGCTTATCATGATGATCTGCGCGCTACCCGCCACCATGGTCGCCACGATGGGCGGTGCATTAGCAGAGCATCAATCCCTGCACGGCATATTCTGCGACGAGGTCCATTATGTTGATCTTCCCGCAGATCTACTGGCAGTTGCCGGGTGAGAAACATGATAGTCGTCCGCCTCGATTGAAAGCTGAAGGCATTCAGACGGCCACAAGCCCCACAAGCTTGCGATCAACGACAATGGCGTCGAGCAGCGAACTCTTTTCGTTCAGCACAGCGAGGAGCCGGTCAATATGAGGCCAAGCCAGAGTAAGCCGGTAGATTGCCATTGCCCCCAGCGGTTCGATGTCAGGGTCATTTCGCCGAAGCTCTTCCCGCTCGAATAATGCGTCGCGCTGGCATTCCTCAAGGGAAGCCGCAAAGGCCAAGGGCTCGTCGCGGCCAGGCACGATCTGATACCCAAATACAACCAATTCCATTCGGTCCCCCCTGGGAGAAGCGCCCTCAGAGGTATACCTAGTCATCGGGATGGAGGAACTCCCAAAATCGGGGGGCAAAAGCGGATATCGTGCCTGCGCGGCGGAAGTGCGGAGGCACCCTCCATGGACGAGCGCAGGAAAAGCACTTATCACCACAGGCTACAGAATACTCATCGAGTGGAACCCCTTGCGCGAAGGTTTAAACTGCTATGGACGAAGACGCGAAAATCGCAGCTGAGTTAAAGGAGCTCGAATACAGCATCGCCCACCTTGAGAACGAGAAGCAGAAGGGCTGGCTGTCGACAAGTAAGCAGAATCAGCTCGCCGAAGACCGCGCACGGCGCGACGAAATCGTTGCGAAGGCGGCCCCCGTGACGGTCAAGGATCAAGCCACTTTGGAGGCCATCAAGGTGCTCAAATATCTGGCCTAATCAACGCCCCCCCCCTGATCTGAAATCGCGCTGTGGATGTACCCGTCCTCAGTACCCGACGCGGCTTCTTGTGATCCCTGCGGGGCGACTACCAGCCTGCTGCTCGGCGCCAGGTACCGAGACGGCTACAAATACGTCGGCAGCGTTGGTACCGGGCCAAACATGACGAGGCTCGTCGGCTGAAGAAGATGCTCGACAAGCTCAATACAAAGCGCCCGCCTGTGTGGGTCCCGGGGAAGAACCTGGTGCTGACGGCTCTGGCCCTGGTGGCCGAAGTCGAATACGGAGCTTGGACGAATGACGGAAGCTGCGGCGCATCGTTCAAGGGGCTGCGCGATCCGGACGACGTGTCGGACATCTACAGGCTGCCTGATTGAGGCTCCTAATGAATATTTTCGCGCGTGGAACTTTAGCTTGAACCTGAAGTTGGCACATCGAACGCGGAGGTTGATTTCAGTGCTTCTCCAAATGCCTGTCCCCCGTCCGTCTCCGCGTTCACTCCAACCTGTCCCCTCATGCAGCTCGGCCCGCTTCGGCGGGCATTCTTTTAGAGCATCGCATGAAACGCTTCAAGTCACAGCGTAAGCGCAATTTTCGATGCACCTTGACGGCTGCGGCACCGCTGAACCGCCATTGCTCCGGTTTCGATATCCAGCTCTCTTAGGCCGCGGTGGTCGTGGAGTAGTTGAACGGCAGCAGGTCGTCGATTTCGGCCGCTTCGTGCCGCTGCGGCAACTCAGTGAACACATGGCGCAGCCAGGTCAGTGGGTCGACGCCACATGCGCGGCAAGTCAGCATCAAACTGTAGACCACGGCGCTGGCCCTGGCTCCGTCGGCGGTGTCGGCGAACAGCCAAGATTTTCTTCCGGTCGCAAAAACTCTGATGTCGCGTTCCAGAATGTTGTTATCGATCGGCATCATGCCGTCGCTGGTGTAGCGCGTCAGATAATCCCATTGGTTGAGAGTGTAGGACACGGCATCACCGAGCTTGGTATCCGGCACGACTTTCGGCGCGATGTTGTCGAGCCAAGCCTTCAGAGCGTTCAGGACCGGCAAGCTGTGCTGTTGCCGGAAACGGCGAATGCAATCGGCCGGCGTTGTATCGGCGTCGGGCTTTTTGTCTCGCGCCTGCTTTTCGATCCGGTAGAGCTGCTCGAAGAACCGGAGTGCCTGTTCCGGCCGTCCGCCTCCGTTCTTCCTGGTTTTGAGTGCCTCGACGAAGCGCCGCCGCTCTCAGCGGGGCTGCATTTGCCCAATAAACACGCTTGCGACTGGTTATTTTCACGCATCCTCTGTCCAAAGCACCTGAAATGCGTGCGAGAAAACCATGGTAAAAAACGCCCGCGGGCGCCAACCCACCGTCAGTCAGCCCCAACGGCTTATCGGCTATGCACGCGGTTCCGGCGGGGGGAGCGCCACCGGACGCTCGAGCAGCTGCCTCGACAGTTTTTATTCGAAAGCCAAACGGCAGAAAGCTCCAGCGACTTCGAAAACAAGATTCGAAGGGCTGCATCAGCGTCGCGGGCGACTCCTCGCTGCGCACACAAATTGGTGCGCTAGCGATGATGCAGGACTTCCCAGGGGATTTGCACGTCAACGACGTCCCGTGGTTTAAGCGGAGAAGTGAGCGTGGACAAACCTGCCTCAAGACAAGCCACTACAAAAGCCTCGCGTGCAATCTCAGCTGGGATTATACCGCTCAAGACACGGCGGCATCGTTTCACCGCTTGCTCATGATGTTGCCCGTGCCGTATCGGCCACTCATTTTCCAGGAAATCGAGGGCATCGTAGATGCTGGTGAAGGTGTGCTCCAGTCCACACTGGAGACGGACCTTCACAGGACGGGTCCATCGAACATCGGTCAGAGGCATCTTACATCTCCTTCCTTGCCAACTGAACATCCCAATAGTCTAATATTGTGCCTCAGCCGCAGCGATGCAAGGTGCCATCGCATCGGGGCAGGTTCACCATTTCACGGCTGATCTCGTAACTGCTTTTGCCTTCACTGGGCCGTCACGATGCCACTGTCTTGACGGCGCTAGACGGCATCCTGAATAGGAAGGCAGTCTGTTTTGTGTCGGAGTGCACCTCCAAACGACCGCCATGGCTTCGAGCAATCTCACTGCAGATAAATAGGCCGAGGCCAAGCCCCTGCTTCTCAGCAGAGCTTGTAGCGCGGAAGAAGGGCTCGAACAGGTGGTTCTTTACGTGCTCGGGGATCGGCTTGCCCTCGTTGGCAACCGATATAACGACCTCCTTCACGCCCGGTGCCGCGACGACCTTCACCGGTCGGTTAGGAGCCCCATGCGCCAACGCGTTACCCAGCAGGTTTGAGACCAATTGCGCGACCCGGCCGCCGTCACAATGTACCTCCTCCGCGATATCAAGCGAACTCTGGATGTCTCGCCCGGGATGCGCAGTCTGTAATTCCTGGACAACCTGCTCAAGCACGGCACGCAATTCGGTCGGCCTCGGGTCGATGGCAATGCCTTGGCCGGACCGACAGCGAGCAAGATCGAGCATATCCTGGATCAGGCTGGACATGCGCTCGGTGCTTTGGCTCATCATAGCCAGAACGCGCCGTGCCGTGTCGGACTGAGGCTCCCGGGACATAATGTTAAGCCCACCGGCGATGGAAGCCAGTGGATTGCGCAGATCGTGCCCCAGGATGGCGACGAACTGCTCCCTCAATCGCGCCACTTCCTTTTCCGCAAGCTATAGCGCGGCGATCAGGATGAGACGCTTGCGACAATCTGGATGAGATTCTTAGGTCGCGGTCGGGGTCAAGTTATCATGCTGATTGCCGCTGACAAGTTCTTCGTCGTTTTCTGATTGCCGCTCCGCGACAGACAGCGTTGAGGTCCTGATTGTCGCAAACGAGGCCGGTCGGCCTCGCTGGCGCTTTTCCTCCAGTGCGGTTCTGCGGCGGTAACTCTCGACGTTCATCTCGAAGATCGTCGCATGGTGTACGAGCCGATCAACCGCTGCGAGCGTCATGGCAGGATCGGGAAAGACCCGGTTCCACTCCCCAAATGGCTGGTTTGCGGTGATCAGGATCGATCTATGCTCGTATCGTGCCGATATCAGCTCGAACAGCACGCTCGTTTCCGCCTGATCCTTGGTCACGTAGGCGAGATCATCGAGGATGAGCAGGTCGTACTTGTTGAGTTTGTCGATGGCGGATTCGAGCTGCAGTTCCCGACGAGCGACCTGGAGCTTCTGGACGAGATCGGTGGTCCGGGTGAACAGGACCCGCCATCCGTTCTCGATCAGGGCCAGGCCGATAGCGGCGGCGAGATGGCTCTTTCCTCCGCCGGGGGGACCGAACATGAGGATGTTGGCTCCTTTGGCGAGCCAACTGTCGCCGGCGGTAATTGCCATGACCTGCGCCTTCGAGATCATGGGTACAGCGTCGAAGGCGAAGCTGTCCAAGGTCTTTCCGGGCGGCAGGTGCGCTTCGGCGAGATGCCGTTCAATCCTGCGATTGGCACGCTCTGCCAGCTCGTGCTCAGCAATAGCCGACAGGAAGCGAGCTGCTGGCCATCCTTCCCGGTCCGCCTGCTCGGCAAATTGCGGCCACAGCGTTTTGATCGTCGGCAGCCGGAGCTCGTTGAGCATGATGCCGAGGCGTGCTTCATCGATGATGTGGGCGTTCTTCATGCGGCTTCTCCCGTCCCGATCAAGGCCTCATAACCGTTGAGCGATGCGAGTTGCACATGGACTGTCGGCAGCTTGGCTGGATCCGGGCCGAAGAGCGTTCGCATGGCGACCAGATCCGGTAAATCGCCGGCATCGAGTGTCCTGGCCAATTCTTCGGCAAGCTCACGCTCGCAACCGCGGTCATGCGCCAATGCCAGAAGCTCAACGGTGATCTTGCAAGCCTGCTTGTCGGGAAGATGTTCGATGAGGGCTTCGAAGGCCTTGCGGTATTCCTGACGCGGGAAGAGCTTGTCGCGATAAACGAGGCCGCGGAGCGCCATCGGCTTTTTGCGCAGGGAATGGATGACGTGGTGGTAGTTGACGACCTGATCGTGCCGCCCGTCGGGCTGGCCGCGTCCGCGGCGCAACGTCATCAGATGCGTGCCGCCGACAAAGACATCCAGCCGATCGTCGAACAGGCGAACTCGTAGCCTGTGGCCGATCAGGCGGGATGGCACGGTGTAGAAGACCTTGCGCAAGGTGAAGCCGCCCGTCCGAGACACCGTGACGACAATCTCTTCGAAGTCCGTGGTCCTGCGCTCGGGCAGCGCCTGCAGATGGGATCGTTCTGCATCAATGCGTTTGCCATGGGCAGCGTTGCGACGGCTGACGATCTCGTCGACAAAGGCGCGGTAAGAACTGAGATCGTCGAATTCCTTGGTCCCCCGCATCAGCAGGGCATCATGAACAGCGTTCTTGAGATGGCCGTGGGAGCTTTCGATCGAGCCATTCTCATGCGCGACGCCTTTGTTGTTGCGCGTCGGCGTCATTCGATAATGGGAGCAAAGCTGATCGTATCGGTGGGTGAGATCGACCTTGGCATCGGCGTCGAGGTTGCGGAATGCCGCCGACAGGCTGTCGCTCCGATGATAGAGCGGCGTACCGCCCACGGACCACAGGGCATTTTGAAGCCCTTCGGCTAAAGCGACAAAGCTCTCCCCGCCGAGAATGACATGGGCATGTTCGAAGCCCGACCAGACAAGCCGGAAGTGATAGAACAGGTGATCAAGTGGCTGGCCGGCGACCGTCACACCAAGACCGCTGGCATCGGTAAAATCCGAAAGGCCCAGCCGGCCTGGCTCGTGCATCTGGCGGAAGATGACCTCCTGCGCTTCGCCATGGACAGCACGCCACGACCGAATGCGTCGCTCAAGCGTACGGCGGATACCTTCAGAAAGCTCTGGATGTCGGCGCAGCATCTCGTTGTAGACAGCGACAGCACGGATGCCGGGTGCGGTCTTCAGGAGCGGGATGACTTCTGTCTCGAATATCGGCTCCAGAGGATCGGGGCGGCGACGACCGCGGGGCGCCTTGCTCTGAGATGGGAGCTGCGTCTCCTTGTCGAGACGGTAGGCCGTAGCCCGGCTGATCGACGCTTTTGCCGCGGCGACCTCTACGGAATGTGTTTGTCGGTACTTCATGAAGAGTCTCATCTGATGATCGGTTACATGGCGACCCGGCACAAACTGGTTCTCCAATCCAGAAAACCGCAAATGTACCGAACCGACCGCGATCTTGAGACGCCGAAATCTGCGCCACGCCGGGGTATGACTACGATCGGGCTACGCCCTCACTCCGTCACACCCCGGCGCGAGTCTCATCCTGATTGACGCTGAATCTCACCGAGATTGCCGCTACGCAGCAAGCAGCCCTTGCTCGAGCTGGAGCCGCTCGGCAATGCCTGCATCAATACGTTCTTCCAGCGTTCTGTTCAGTTCCTCGAGCTCTCGGCGGGCTCGATCGGCGGCGTTCTTCGCATCCACCAGGTCGCGCTCATATCGGCGCCGATCCGCCGCCTGGAACAGGTTATGCGGGTAAACTGCACTCCCCCGTCGCTCGAACGGCGCTCGGCTGCATTTGCCAAAACGGGGAGCTTTCGTCCATCCGGGCCGACAAGATCCAGGGCGACTTCATTGAAGTGCCCCTGCATTCGCAATAGGGGTGCAAAATGGGTTTCGTAGAAAATCTTCCCCGGAACGTTGAGCAGATCGTAGAACCGCTTGCCTAGGAGGTCGAAGCTCGGCATGCCAAGCCATCCGGCGAGCGTACGGTTGGCTTTGACAATCACGCCATCAGCGGCCAGAGAGAGGTATCCACATGGGGCATTCTCGTAGAGGTCGTCCAGATCCTCCCTGATGCCCTCCAGTCCTGTTTGAGCCTCCGCCTTACACAAAGGCTTTGATCGCGGAGATGACCTGGGCAGGCGCGCTCAGGTTCGGGCAATGTCCTGTTGCATCGATGACGACCATCTCCCCCCGTGGCAAATGATCCCGTACATATTCTCCGACGCCCTGCTGGGCGATGACATCCTGCTTGCATTGGATCACCAGCGCACGTGCCTGGCAACGCGGAAGATCCGCCCGATTGTCGGACAAAAAGGTGACGCGCGCAAACGCTTTGGCAATATCCGGGTCGGTACGGCAAAAGCTATTCACAAGCTCCTCGCTGAGCTCGGGGCGATCGGGGTTGCCCATGATCACCGGGCCCATCGCGGCGGACCATCCCATGTGATTATCGTCCAGGAACTCCAGCAGTTCCTCGATCTGTGCGCTTCGTACTTACCAGGGTTGGCACGGCGCCAGTTCGCCTGCCGGGTATCGGTTTTTAGCATCGTTGCAACGGCCCCTATCAGTCCCTGCCGTGTACCACAAAGGGCCCCATTTCAGAAAGCGGCACGGGCAAGCCGAGCTAGAGACGCCGACGTTAGCAGGCACGGCTGAGAAAGTCCTCCGTCAATGCGATTTCCAACTGGACCGAAAATCGATCACCGAGCAACTCAAGTGAAGCATCGTGTGTTTCATCCGCACCGCTACAGACTGCATCTTTGAGGAGGATGACGCGATAACCGAGGTCGATGGCTCCGATGGCTGCAGCCAGGACACACACGTCAGTCTCCCCGCCGGAGATCGCCAGGGTCTCGACACCCTCCCCCGCCAGCACGCGGTGAAGCTCGCCAGTGGTCCATGGCGAATAGGTCATCTTGTCGAAGATCCTCGCTGGCGGGACCAAGGCCTTCAAGGACGGAACGAGGTCGACCATCTCCGGTCCGAGCCGCTCGAGGGTCATCGCGTCCCACTTCTCGTAGTAGATTCGCCACATACCGCGCATGTCCTCTGCCCGCTTGGGCGGCACGAAGCGCGTAAAAACCGTCCTCTGCGAATGATGCTTTGCGATTTCTTGGATCTGAGGCGAGACCTCCTGCATCCATGGCACATGCCAAGGCGTATGTTCGGCAAACATCCGCTGCATATCGATGCATAAGTGAATCCAGCTAGTATCGGTCATCGCATCCTCCCTCCATCACGAACGAGAATAGAAAGCAGGAGTTCCTTCTGGCTGAAGTCGGTGCAGTGCCTCAATCTTGCATCATGGGTTCCTCCCGACCTGGTCGATCAGTGCCACGGGTAAGGCACGCTTGTGCTCACTGGCCCGATACATCGTAAGAATCCGTAGCCGTGCAGGCTCCGCGACCGCCTTGCCTTCAAGAAAATCGTCGATCTCCTCATAGGTGACCCCATAGACCTCTTCATCAGGACGAAGGGGCGCGTCGGATTCGAGATCCGCAGTCGGCACTTTGAACACCAATTCCAACGGAGCTCCCATATGCTCGGCTAAGGCCCTCACCCGTCGTTTGGTGAGGCCGGCAAGGGGCAATATGTCGGCTGCTCCATCGCCAAATTTAGTGAAGAACCCCATCAGGGCTTCCGCAGCTTGATCCGTTCCGATGACAAGACCGCCGGTCGCGCCAGCCAACCCGTATTGCGCGATCATCCGCTGACGCGCCTTGATGTTACCGAGATGGAAGTGTTTTCGTGCCGGCTCTACCAGATCCCCGCCTTCGACCATGACTGCATCGAGCATGGCGTCAGCAGCAGGCTTGATATCGATCGTGACGACACGATCCGGACTGATCACGGCAAGGGACCTCTGTGCGTCCGACTCGTCAGCCTGGACGCCGTAGGGCAATCTGACAGCGATAAATCTGGCGTCGTATCCATCGGCGCGGAGTTCTGAGACTGCCCTTTGTGCAAGTAGGCCAGCAGCGAGAGAGTCGACACCACCGCTAATGCCCAGGACGAAGCTCCGGCATGATGACTTGCGCAGGTAGTCGCTCAGGAACTGGTTGCGCTGTTGAACCTCGCGCTCCGCGTCGAAATCGAGGCTGACGCCGAGAGTTGCTGATATTGATTGCTGTTCTTCGCCCAATGGATCCCCCCGTAGTCTATGGCTATTGATCTCTCACAGAGCCTCTATCACAGCAACGGCTTGTCCTGTTTCCAATCGCGATAGGGCGCCAGCTTTTGGCCCGGAAACCGCCGCTCGATTTCCTCTTCGACCAGCGCAATTCGGGAGAGAGTTTCGTCCCGCTCGCTGACATCGTCCTTGCTTTGTTTTTCCAGCAGGCTCATGGCGTTGAAAACTTCGTCAATCGTCATGGCCTCAAGTCGAGATGCGAAATCTGAGATGTCTTCATGCAAGATCTCTTTAGGGTTCATCGCTGGCTTCCTCCGTTCCGTGAGAAAACCATAAGAGGTTGAATTTGTTCCCTCTCTTGGAACCATGGGGCGTCGCGTTGGTTATCAGGATACTGTCAACAGGAGACCCCCATGAAAAAAACCCTCATTCTTGCGTCCATCCTTCTCGCCACCGCCGGATCCGCGGCAATGGCGCAGTCCACCGCTGAAAAAACTGGCGTCAACTCTGTCATGGGTGTCGCCCCCAACACCGAAGACTTCGTGCTTGAGGCGGCAAGCAGCGACATGTTCGAGATTGAATCCAGCAAGCTCGCTCTGGAACGTTCGGACGAAAAGACCAAGGCGTTTGCACAGCAGATGCTGACTGACCATCAGAAGACGTCTGACGAATTGAAGGCCATGGTGACGTCCGGCAAGGTCAAGGCGACAATCCCCTCCGCGATGTCGTCCGCTCACCAGGAAATGCTCGACGACCTGAAGAAGCTTCAGGGCGACGATTTCACCAAGCAGTATCACTCCGATCAGGAAGACGTGCATGAAGATGCGGTCGATCTGTTCAAGCGCTACGGCGACGAAGGCGAGAACGCTGAGCTGAAGGCCTGGGCGGCAAAGACCCGACCAGCGCTCGAACACCATCTTCAGATGGCCACGGACATGAACAAGTAACAAAACTCTGCCCCCGCCGAAAACCTTCGCGCGGGGGCTCTTCTTTGAGGACGCCAATGCTGATCGGCTATCACGCCTCTCACGAACAGTTCTCGCCAAGTGAGTTGCTGGAATACGTCCAGGCGGCGGAACGTGCCGGCTTCCAAGCGGTCATGACTTCCGATCACCTGGCGCCGTGGAGTGCTCGGCAGGGGAACTCTGGCAACAACTGGGTCTGGCTGGGGGCGGCGATGGCGAAGACGAACTTACCGTTTGGCTCTCTCGCGATCCCAGGGGGCTGGCGTTACCATCCGGTGGTCCTGGCGCATCTCGTCGCGACCTTGAGCGAGATGTTTCCAGAGCGCCTTCGATGGATTGCTCTTGGAAGCGGCGAAGCCCTCAATGAACATGCCGTCGGACGCGGCTGGCCGGACAAAACGGAACGAAACGAAAGACTTGAGGCCGGCTCAGATATCATCCGATCGTTGCTTGCCGGTGCGACGGTGAGCTCAGACCATCCATCTCTAAGGACCGACCAGGCGAAGTTATGGTCCTTGCCGGAGAAGCCACCAATTCTGTTTGGTGCTGCGCTCACGCCGGGGACGGCCAGCCGATTGGGTGAGTGGGCGGACGGGCTGGTGACGGTTCGCAAACCCGTCCACGAAATGAAACAAATAATCGAGGCATTTCGGACTACCGGCGGCGGCGGAAAACCTCTTGCACTCCAGCTTCAGGTCTCATGGGCGCCCACCGTTGATGAGGCACGAATGGCCGCTTGGCATGAGTGGCGCAACGCTGCGGTCAAGCCGGATCTCTTGGCCGAGCTTAAAACTCCCGAAGAATTCGATGCCGCGTTACAAGATGTCTCGCCTGAAGAGCTAGATGAGTTCATCCCCCTCATAACGAATGGCCGCGACCTGCTTGATCTCATCGAGGAAAGCGCCGTGTGTGGCTTCAATGAGATCTACATCCACAACGTATCTCGTGATCAGCATGGGTTTATGGGTTTCATGGCCGAGCAGGTATTCCGCCAGCTATAGGTACGCACCGACCAGCCTTGGAGGGGGAGCAATGGTTGCCTCACCGGCGAAACTCTTAAAACTCCTGACTAAAATCCGGCATGCTTATTGGGCTCTCTCGCAAAACGTACTATCGCCCCTACAAAGAACTGTTCGTCAAAAATCATAAATGCATGTAGTCCCAAGGGAAATTACGCAGGTCCATCATGTCGTTGGTCTTCGGTGCCCTCCTTCGAACCAGGTTGTGTCAGCAACCCAACCCTACCGAAGAACATCGATGACCACCGCTAAGCCGCGCGCTCGCTACGGCGCTGTCGAGGGCGCGCTCGCGAGCGGCTTCGCTACCGCCGAGCTACACCATGTAGCTCGAGCGGCCGTCCCCGGACGGGCGGGCGGTCCTTGTCGGACCTCGTCCTGATCCGGACGTCACCTTCTCCACCGTCGTCGGGGCCGCCGCGAGATGCGTGATCCGCTGATCGAGCTCGGGCTCGTCAGCTTCTGCAAGACCACCGGCGGCAAAGGAACTGCATGTGGCCCCGCCGCTTGCGGTGGCGAAGGACAAAACACTCGCCTGGCCGGAGGCGAAAGGCTTTGCCCATCATGTCTGCCCGCGGATGGCGCGAGAACCCGTAGCCTTATCTGATCAAGATGGCCAAGAACCAGCGCAACGGCCGTATCTTCTTCGACTACCTTCGCAGCGATCGCATGGCGACTGCTGTGGCGCCATTGTCGCCGCGCGCCCGTCCTGGTGCCGCCGTATCGATGCCGCTTCCCTGAGCCCAATGAAACGGATCTCGATCCGAAGCGGTTCACGATCCGCATCGTGCCGGCGCTTCTTGTGAAGACGAACGCCTGGCAGGATTACTGCGACGGACAGCGCTCGCTGGAGCAGGCAATCAAGCGGCTCGCCAAGTCGATGAGCACGCCGCCTGAACGCGCGTTCCGTCAGATACCATAGCGCCGATCTAGTTCTTTGAGGGCAGACTGCACTTCATCGATCGAAACTGGCTATGGTGTTCCCGGCAGCCGACGGAGCGCCGGCTTGGAATCGACAGCGTAAAAGGTCCGACGCCCAAGCGGCGAGGATCGCGCGCTTGTCATCGGCGGAAAGAGCCGGTGATTTCACCGCGCCGATCAGACCGTTGCCGCCTGCTGCAACATGTTGTGCACCACCGGTCTCCTCATCACACATGCGGATCTTTGTCTCGCCGCAAGCGCGACGCGGCGATCACTTCGGTTTCCGGAGCGAGCAGGTCGTGTCTCGCGGCAAAGGCAGCAAACAGCCGCGCGCGGTCTCGGCTTCAATTTCACCGCGCAGCGCGGCACTGCACGCCTTGAGGGCGACTGAGATAGGCGTCCGCTCCGCCTCTTTCGATCGAAGGCGCGTTTTGCAGGCTTAGACCGATAATCACTATACGGTCCATGAAAATATCGGGTGGGAGGAAGCTTTCCGGATCGAGGGCCTGGTAATAAGACACGGGCGGATAGGTGCGAGGGCCACCGAGTACTTGAATGAGACTTCCCGGCTCGGGCAATTCTGCCTCGATGCCTGCGCCAGTTGCGATCATGGCGGCAAAACCGTCGTCATAACCAGGCATTTCTCGCAGCACGCCGTCGCGATGCAGGCTGACGGACGCGAGGCCGGTGAGCGCCAGTCGAGCAAGTTCCTCAAGGGGAGAACCACCGAATCTTCGATCCTTCGCTCAGTTTCTCAAGTTGCCGAAAAAATGCACCCCGCTCGGCTAGGTGAGTTTATCAACTCGCCGGATCTCGGGTGCGCGGCTGCGGCCAGTTGCACCAACGCCGGTCCCGGGCAATTTTCGCATTCTTGACTTCGATCAAGATGCGCTCGCTTCAATCGCGCTAGATGGGGCCGAAAGAGGGATGGAATATGGAACGTTTAGTATTTGAGCGAGACATCTGCGGAAAAAGCTATCGGGTTTGCGTACGAACAAGGCCGCAGAACCCTCCTATATTCACTTATCAGGTCTTTCGCGCTCTCCGCGATCGAAATATTTGGCATGGTGTCCCGCCGGCATGGAGTTGTGTTAGAGCAATGATGGATGAAGCATTCGCTTCAGACTTGGCGTCTTTCCGTACTCGAGCGGTCTAGAAATTTCGCGCTCTTAGTCTCGGATGTGGAACTATTTGTGCTGTTCGCGGTTTTTCCCCTGTCGCGAGGGCAAGACCCCCGTCCCTCAATAGATCGTTCGTCGCCCCACGAACGCGCTCTCGCGACCCCCTCACCGCACGATGCGCTAATCCGTCACAGTTAATTAGCTTGTCCTCATCCACGCGGGAAGGCATACCGGCCACGCGTCGCGTTGGTGGATACTCTCCTATCCACCCGCCGCTGCCCGACGTAGTGATCACACGCGGCCTGCGTCGGGCTCTTCGAGCTCACCCACACCGCAAATTCAGCTCAAGGGGGCGTTGCAGGCGCTTAACGGAGTTCAGGGTGGAGACGCCCTTTTCGAGGGCGCATTGCCGATCCCTAGGCCGTCATGCCTGACGGCTTACTCATTGGTCGTAATCCCGCTTGCCCCGGGGCCGTGCTCCACTTGGGAGGCGGTTGACGGGGACGCCGTATCCTTATCCAAGTTGTCGAACCGGAAAGAAAAACCCGCCTGCAAGCCCGGCAACTGCAGAACATTTTTGAGCTCACTAAAGCCGAAACGAGGGTCGCAGCAATGACTGGGACCGGGATGAACCTTTCTCAATCGCGCGGGTTCTTGGAGTTTCTCCAAACACGGTGAAGACGCATGTCAGCCGTTACTTCGGCAAAACAGGAACCCCATCGCAGGCTGAATTGGCCAAGCTGATCGCAGCGATTCCAGTTGCGGCCAAACGAACGACGGCCGTAGATCCTGATCGCAATGACACTTCACCAGGGCTTTAATCCACCTCCGCCGAACTGAACAATCTTATTACCAGTGCTGAGTCCGCCCCCCTTTCATGTCCGCTGGCGCGATCTTGGCGTCATGGACGGCGACGGCCTGCAAGAACCGCTCGAGCAGCGAGTTGAAGCTTTCCGGATTTTCCCAGAAAGGCGCGTGACCAACACCCTCCATCACATGAGCTTTGCCCTCGAAGAGCAACTGGATGTTCAAGCCCGACAGATAACTGAGTTTGACAAAAGGATCCCGCGAGCCGTTCACGAAGGCAATGGGTATGTCCGCCTGTTCGACCGTGCGGCGCTGATCGATCCCCTGCCCCCTCAGCATTGCGCGCGAGAAAACGGCTCGCAACCTTCCGTCAGAGCGTGCGATCGCGTCTCGAAAAGACGAATTGGTCGTGCCTCCGAAGCAGAGAGACTGAAACCGATCGACGTCGCGGGAAGTAAAGTTCTGTTTTGATGCAAGAAGAATATCGAATGATGGGCTAAAACCCCGCAGCATCCCGACGAGACCATTTGGGACGGGCGGCGTCCCGCATAACATGAGGCCGGAAATGTCCTTGCCGCTGCCCGCCATCTCAACCGCGACATGGCCGCCAAGTGACCATCCGAATACCGGGAAGCGGTGAAGGCCCAAGCGGGCGGCCACCTCACCTATGCAGTCCGCAAGACCGGTGACGGTGTAGGTTGATTGCGGATCTCGGGCGTCGCTCGATTCGCCGTGCCCCGGAAGATCGATCGCAATCAGCCGCCAGTTCCGGGACAGATGGCTTTGCAATTGCCTTTCAAACACGTGCTTGGAGCTGCCGGAGCCGTGTATCATAACCAGCGGCGCGGCCCCAGTCATTGTGTCGCTGATACACACGGGCCCGTGGCGGGTGTCGATTGTACGGTCAAATACGGCCATAAGCTGCGGATCCCGAAAAAGCACAGCTTCAAGACTTGCACAACAATGTCTAGGGCTGGTGCATGATCATCGTAAACCGGACATAAACAAGGTTGCGTCGGTACGAAGCATTTCGATGCAATCGTGTGTCATACATCGATCATTTGCCTTGGCGATGAATACGGGCTAGGTCTGTCGGCAGCAGCAATTGTAACCAACCTTAAAATGGTGGGCATCAAGATGCACATTCTTCTCGACTTGATCATTTCGATTGCCAGCCTGACTATCGTCGGGTTCTATGCGTGGTCGCTGCGCGGCCATTTCAACTCCCCGAAGATGGAAAACGGAGCAAAGCTGATCTCGGTGGTGGTCATCGTCACGACAGCGTTTTTCCTGTATCTGGTCTGGTCTGGAGCACAGATCCGATGGGTACAGATAGTGGGACTGGGATTTGAACTCGGGGCGGCGGGCTTATTTTGGTGGGCGGTGTCGGCGTCGAGAAAGGCCAGGTTGCGCTTTGCGTTCGACCCCGAATACCCAGATAGTCTTGTCACCGACGGCCCCTACAGATACCTGCGGCATCCGTTTTACACGTCCTACCTGTTGTTCTGGTGCGGCTGGGCCCTGGCGTCTTGGTCGATATGGTCGATCCTGCCGGTCTTATTTTTTACGATTGTCTATGTGATTGCAGCCCGCAATGAGGAGAGGAAATTCTCTCTATCACCGCTGGCATCCGAATATGAAGACTATCGGCGCAAGACGGGCTTCCTGACACCACGGTTTGATCAGCGATAGTCTGCCTCCAGCCGTGGCGTACCTCCGGCACGCGGTACGGGACGAGGCCTTGGGTCAAGCGTGGCGCGCTGTTCCGTTAATCGACACAGGAAAAATGGCGCGGAGGCTGACCGCGCCATGGCTCCCAAAAGGCCGCGTCCGAATCTGGGCGCGGCTTTTTACGTTCTTTCCATCGGTGTCGCGAAAAGCGGACCGGGAACCGCCTCGACCTCGGATCCCGCTCGTGATGAAGAACCGAGGTTGTCTGCCCAAGATGCCAACCGTCGAGCACCGCTCGCACAAGAGATTAAACAATCGCGCCGAGAACTCGCACCTCCCGCTGCGAAAACGGGAGCGGGTCATGCAGCGGTTCCGTTCGCCGGGAGCGTTGCAACGCTTCGTCCGCGTCGCTCCGCGATCCGCAACCTCCTCGTCGCCCCACGCTTCAAGCGCTCAGCTATCGACCTTCACCTGCATCGCCTTGCAGCGATGGCACATTGGAAGACCATCGCCGGCGCAGCGGTCTGATCAAGATGGGCGTCCCTGAAGAGACTGTCTCCCAAGTTAACCTGACATCTCCCGAGCGGCTGCATGGCAGCTTCGTCCTCGTGCGGATGGGCAATGACCGCGACGGCGGCAAGCGCACCAACTGGCTGCTGATCATCGCACGTGCGGGTCTCGGTCGCGCTGCCGGCGTAAGGCGGCGATCACATCGGCTTCCGGCGCCAGAAGATCATGTTTCTCGGCGAAGGCGGCAAACAGGCCGCGCGCGGTCTCGGCTTCGATCTCACCGCGCAGCGCGGCACTGCATGCCTTGAGGGCGACCGAGTGCGCGCAATCCCTCTGTGACGCCGGCCATTCAACGAGATGCCGGTAGGCGTCCATTACGCCGCGAACCTCTGCCGGAAAGCCGAGGCCGACAAGAATGGAAACAGGGTGTTTGAACATATCGGGTTTCAACGCTCTCTCCTTCCCAACCCGTCGTGTTGATGGGCGCCGCCCCAACGGCGCCCGCTTCCGCAAAAACGACCAAATCAAGCGGCCTTGCGATCCTCGATCTGCGCCGGAGGAGACGTCAAGGCCGGGGCGCTTTCGATGGTAATTTTTCGCGGTTTCAGTGCTTCCGGGATTTCACGGACGAGATCGATCGAGAGGAGACCGTTGCTCAGATCCGCTCCGTTCACCCTGACATGGTCGGCAAGCTCGAACCGGTGTTCGAACGGACGGCCGGCGATGCCCCGATGCAGGTAGCCCTCGGCAGACGTTTCCTGCTTTTTGCCGGTGACGGTTAGTAGGTTTGACTGAAAGGTGATGTCAAGATCGTCCTGCGTGAAGCCCGCCACCGCGATCGAGATCCGGTAGCCGTCATCGCCGGTCTTGACGATGTCATAGGGCGGCCAGTCGCTGATCGAGCGGGCCCGCTGGGCATTTTCCAGAAGATTGAAGACCCGGTCGAAGCCGACGCTCGAACGGAAGAGAGGTGCGTAGTCATAAGATGTTGCCATAGCCATATCCTCCTTGAAGCAACATGGGTACGGAAGCGCCGAAGCGACGCCTCCAGCAAGGCCAGCCCTATCATCAGCGGCTGGCGTCAATCGATTTGGTTTTTGACAATTTCGGATTCAAGAGTGTCGCCAGAAAAAATTCCTGGCCCTTTTTCCTCTGCCGACGCCCCTCAATCGAGCTCGGAAACCGAAGCATTATCCGATGCCAAGGCGTTGTTTAGCTGCTCCTGACAAAATGGTTTTTTTGAGCCGCGCCAGATCGCGCAGTCGGTGATGGCGTCGATGAGCAGGCGCTAGCATCCTTTCCTCGAGGCTGCCTTTATAATGGTGACATGCGCGGTCATTGAGATTTCCTTCTCGAAAGATCGGACTTTCTTTCAACACATGTTCGACGCCCTCCTGGATGTGGCAAGAACGTCCCGGCTTTGCATCAATGCGGTGCCGCATCGCAATTGATCTCTACCCGTCGATCGTCCATCTCAGCGGATCAATGCTGACAAATCGCATAGATCATTCCGGATCGTCGTTGCCGCGACGCTGGCCTGTCCCATCGCATGGCTGATCTGATCCAGGCCAATCACCACGTCTCCAGCGGCATATAGGCCCGGCACGTTCGTGCGTTGGTGACTGTCGACGCAAATGCATCCTTCCTCCGACACCGTAGCACCCACCCCTGAGGCGAGCTCAGATCTGACGTCCGATCCCAAGGCTGGGTAGATGGAGTCGAACTGGAGCGTGCCCCTGCCCGTGCGGATCACGATCGCGTCTTCGACATCGATTTCAAATGGCCCAACCTTCACCAGGATGCCCAGTTCCTGCAACCGCGCCTGCTCGCCTGCGTTGAGTTGATGTTCGCCGGAGGGCGATAGCATAGTAATATTGCGGCTATAACTTCTGAGAAACAATGCTTCCATGAACGCTTTCGAGCCGTGCCCGATAATCGCCACGCGCTTGTCCGTCACTTCGAAACCGTCGCAAACCGGGCAGTAGCGGATAAGCCCTCGTTTCAGTGCCTCGTCGTGCTTGCCCTTTGGCATCGACGGCATGCGGTTCACGACACCTGTGGCGATCAGAACCGCTCGAGCCGACACGTCACCATCGGCGAAGGAAACGACGAAATCTTTTTCTGCCCTGCGCAATGCCGTCACGCGTTGATCGTGGATCTCCGCGCCGTACATGGTGGCTTGAGCGCGCATCCGGGCGAGCAGCTCGGCGCCGTTGATGCCACCGGGAAAGCCGGCATGGTTATGAGAAACGGGGATGCTGGCCGCCCGGCTGGTTCCGTCGTCGAAAACCGCCACAGACAGATGATAGCGGGCCAGATAAAGCGCAGCCGTCAGTCCCGCCGGTCCACCTCCGACGATGATGCAGTCATTTTTCGCCAGGGTCATTCCATCGTCCATTATCAGTCATCGCGTTAGGCCGCGCAAGCTTTTGGAACAACGGCCGGTAGCGATAGTTCCCGATCCCCACGAACGACAGTCGGGCGACCGCAATTTTGAATACAGGGCTCATCGTTGGATATCTTGCCTCCGTCTGTTCAGTCTGCCGCGCTTCCGCAGCTCTGGAAGGTGGTTCGCAGCGGAGACACCGCCTGCTTCTGCTGTCGGCGCTTATCCTCGTAGCGAAGCTCGGAAGTTAGGGCGAGATACAAATTCGGTGGAGCCGTAATCTCTCGGTATGTTTGCGGAACTACGGCGCCTCGAGGGTGTTCATCCGGCGAGCGCCACAAAATCGGTCGCCATGACACCGAGCCAGGAGGAACGAATGAATACGTCAAAATCCCCAGCGGTCGTTGCATTGGAGAAAGAGCGAGCTGGGCAGCAGGCCCAAAATTCCGATGCATTGGAAGCCGGCCTCGAAGGGACTTTTCCAGCGTCTGATCCAGTCTCCTCCACGGTGACATCGATTCCCGCAGGGACTACAGTACCGCCCTCGGCCGATAAGGAGGCCGCAATTGAGGCTCCTTTGGTCGATATCGCGCTGGCGAACATTCGAGAGCACACGGATATCGCGGCGAGTGTGACACCGGACGAAGAGCTGGCCGCCCTCAGGGCCGAGGTAAACAGGCTGAGCGAAAGCGTCGCCGAAATCGGATCGGCGTCGGTTCGGATTTTGCGCGCAAAGAGCGAAGGTATGCTCGAAGATGCTCGTGCACGCATCTCGGCTCAGCCGGTGAGAGCAGTTGCCTTGGCGATGCTGGCCGGGTTCTTGTTCGGCGCCGTTCGGTGAGGCGCGGCCGTGGCTGCTCTCGTCGAAATCCTGCTTCCGGTTAGCCGGAACATGGGATCAGCTTATGGGAACATCCGCAAGCAGCTTGCGGAGAAGTTCGGGGGCGTGACGTTTCACGCGAACGCGCCCGCCGAAGGCCTCTGGAAAGATGGTGAAGTAACCAAGACAGACCAGATAATCGTGGTCGAAGTCATGGTCGATGAAATCGATCGTGAATGGTGGCGTCGTTGTCGGCAAGAGTTGGAAGCGGCGTTCGAGCAGGACGAGATCGTCTTCCGAGCAACGCCAATCGAGCGGCTTTAAAACAGCCGATAGGCGCGCAGCTTCTAATATAGGCGCTCGGGGTTCTCGCCGGAACTTCGACATCACCAACGTTGTCCTGCCAGCTCACTGGAGACCGCCGCCACGAAAGTTACGCAGGCGTCGAACGGCGGGGCGTGTTTGTACATTTTTTACGCTGACCAGGAGCAATTCATTAAGCGAGGGTCAAAAGAACAGATTTAATCGAACGCCGAAAACCTTGACATCACCGTCGGCCAGCCGCGGGGGCTGACGGGCAGGGCCGAGGCCGGATCAGGGGTGCGATGGGAAAGCTGAAGTCAAACAGCCGCGGCCAGTCGGGGACCGACCCCTCGCATATCACCGCCTGATCAGGCCCAAAAATCACATCCTGCCCATCTAGCTGTTCGCTCCAGCATAACTGCAAGCCGCTCGAGAACAGCCTGGCGCTCGGGTTCACTCAGTTCGCTGAAATTCGATCGTTGAAATTCAACGCCCGATCTCCGGTGGGGGTGACGCCGGTCAGGGCTTCATGGTTTGGATTTGAGGCCGGCGCCGACACGGTTCAGCGACGGCAAGTTGACAACGATGCGCAAGCCTTGATCTTGCCATTCGCGCGTTATCCGCCCGCCAAGCTGTTTCTCGAGCACGGCACTGAGCAAAACAGTACCAAAGCCCTTGCGCGGCGCCGCGTCGTTCGCTCTGCCGCCCTGCTCGCGCCACTCGATGATCAGCTCGCTATTGTCTTCTCGCCGCCAGGTAATCGTCAGGCTGCCGTCGGGACGCGAGAGCGCTCCATGAACCGCGGCGTTTGCGGCAAGCTCGTGCATCGCAAGACCAAGCGGCTGGACGGATGGCGAAGGGACCATGATGGACGGCCCGCCAATCTCTACGTTTCTAACGCCGTAGATGCCGACCTGGAGGCGTATGATGTCGCGAAGCGAGGCCTCCTGCCAGCCGTTCTCCGCAAGGAGCATGTGCATTCTAGCAAGCGCTTGAACGCGCTGCTGCACAGACGCGGCATAGGTTGCGGCATTGTCGGAGCGGGTTAGGCGTACAATGCTATCGACGATAGCAAGGACGTTCTTTGTCCGGTGGTCCACCTCCAGGAGTAACCGGTGCTCCGCCTCTTCAAGCGTCTGAACCTTTCGATATTCGGTGACGTCGATCTGGGAGGCGAAATAATAGGCAAGACGACCGTCGTCGTCACGGATCGGGCTGAGATGCAGCTGATTCCAGAAGGCACTACCATCCTTCCGGTAATTGAGTATTTCGACGGTGCCCTCACGCATCGCGCTGACGATGGCTCGAATTTCGGCGACCGCCTCCTTGGAGGTACTTTCCCCCTGCAGAAGCCGGCAGTTTCGTCCCAGCAGTTCCTCCGCAGAATAACCGGTAAGGTCGAGGAACGCGTCGTTTGCAAGGACAATCGGGTAGTCGGGCTGCCGCGCGTCATCAACCACGAGCGGCATCCGCGTTCGCTGAAACGCGAAGGTCGCGAGTTCCTTGTGATCGACCATGCCCTGCGTCGAGGCCGCGGCCGGCTTGTCCCCATGAATGTCCGACGGCTTGGCTTCAGTCACGGCTCACCTTCTAACGCTTGGATTGCCAAACGTCGAAGCCAGACAAATGTTTCGCCCAAGACCGTGTTTTGGCGCAGGAAGTGTGATGTTATCGACTCTATCTCGCGTTTTTCACCGGATTCACGATCACGAGGAACGGCCGATGGTTTCAGTTTCGGTCGCCAACCTGTCCATCGGTTGCCTCGTCCTCATAACCATCGGCGCAAAGGCGGGTAAATGGCAAAATCGCCAGACTTAGCCGAAGCCGGACGTGGTCGGTTGGTTCGGAGAGACTTGGCGATCCGGCTTAAAAAAATCCCGCCGGACTCGCCTTGAGCGTTCTCAAGTGCCGGTGCGCTTTTCCTCATACGGTTGGGACGGCATCGGCAGTCCAAGCCGAATGCGCTGCCCTTCTGCCCACGACCAAGCGTAATCCGCGTGGTCAAACTTCCGCTCGCTGACATGATCATCAGCGATGATCCGAACGACAGTCTTGTCGTCTATTTCGAATACCTCGACCGACCTCGGCATTTTCTCCTCCGTCGCGTTTCCCGTCGTCCCTTTGGCGATTCATAGCTGTATCGTTTTGGGACAACAGTCATCCATTGGGACTAACCACCTACTCCTTCCGGCGTAGCGGGCTCGCGCTTGACTCTATCACCGCAAAATGAGAACGTAAAGCGAACACAACGCCTCACGGCACTCCGAAAATCATGTATTTTGTAAAGGTGAGAGCGCTTCGGCGCGAGGGAGAAGTCATGTCAGCAGCTCAAAAGGAATCGGAGAAGGAGCAGGCACGCGCCGAGCTTGACGAAGTGCTCGCCTATCACGGCGGAGACGCTTTAAAGGCATTGGCAACGCTCTTGGGCCAACGCCGCAACCTTCGCGACGAGCCTGCCGTTGTGGAGCAGACCATGAGCGTTGGATACGTTCGCGGCTGGAGACCAAAATACGAGTGAGCGAGCGATGCGAAAGCGCCCGGTGAACAACCTAAAGGATTGGGAAATGGAGCTTTACGAAGCGGCTCGAACCAATCTGGTGTTCTATCAGGCATGCTAGATGTGATTGCGACCGGGGAACCTGTCATTGACGCCGCGCCGACTCGGGCGACATCACTGAGGATGAACGGTCTTGGCGCGGCTCGAACTCGATGTGGCGAATGACAACGAGCCACCCATGGATGAGGAACTGGCGGACTTGATCCAAAGCGACTGGTGACACCAGCGATACCGATTTCAAAAAATTCTTAGATGAAAAATTGCAGGTTTGCTTTTCAACCCGGTTGATTAGGATTTTGGGGTCATCGGGGTGCGGGGCATGTATTTTTCGTCGAATGACTCTCTTGAACCAGAGGATTTGTCGCTTCTGCGCCGCCTGCTTGAAGAGGTATGCCTCGCAAGGAACATCTCAATAAGTCATCCGGAAGCGGAAAAGATCGCGGCAGACTTGGTGAATTGGTATCTGTTCGGGATCAAGCAGCCAGACCAACTCAAGTCGATGCTGAATCCCCTCGACCACTAGGATAATTTGCAACACCCGCATTAATGTCGGTGCGGCGGCAGGATGGGCAGGCTGTTGCCAACTTGCCGCAGTACTTGCAAAAGCAGGTTGGGGGCGCAGATGCGCCTTCAGGGACTTGCCGCAGTGATGTAATTTGACGTGGTTCCTCCCTGGAGATGCGGTCTCCTAACTGTCGATCCGGTATCTTCTAAGCCGGATCGACTTTTCTGGAGGTATCGAGCACGGCGATGTTACGCCCCCTGCGGTTTACTTCGACCTGCGGTACTGACCCGGCAATCTAACGGGTCAGTTTCGAGTCCGGAGCCTATCCTCAGCATCACGCATTATCTCCGAAAGCCGCGCCCCGTCGTGATGAACGATGTCGATCAGGTCTTGGATGGGATAGGTCCGGGGTTCCCCATCGACAACGAGGAGAACGTGCTCGGAAGTGAGCGTCACAGTACGGCTTCGGTGAATGCGCTCAACGCCCTCATTCAAAACTGACACTATGTACATATTTCCTCCGAGTTGTGCTTCCAAACACAATCTTCGGGAAAAACGATAGGTGGGACTCCTTAACGAAGGAGCACCCGAAACCTACGAGGGTAAATCTACGCAATCTTATAGTTGGACGTACGGGATGTTTTAGTCCGCTATTGTTTCAGAGAGCCGTTCTGCTCCACGTATCATATACAGCCCCACAGTCGTAAATGCTCTTCAACGTTATTTCGGGAGTATATTTCTTACTTTGTTCGATTGCCGTTGCTCGATATTTCCTAACAACATTAGAAAGACATAAAATATAAGCCAGTCGTCGTCGCCTGATGGATTGGCGAATCCTTCGCAGTCTCATACAAGGAAGGCTACCTGATATCGGACCGTAAACCGGCGCTTCGACTTATCGTGCGGGGGCATATGACGAGAGACTTCAAGTTTAATCCGGAAAAGGCTTCAGCCCTGCTGCAGCTTTTGGCTCATCCTGCCCGTTTTCGCGTCCTCGAACTGATTACTGAGAAAGAATGGGACGTAAGCTCCCTTGCTGCCGCCGTAGGCCTCAAGCAGTCAGCACTGTCTCAGCACCTTAAGAAACTTCGAAATGCGAAGCTTGTCGAAACGCGGCGAGACCGCCAGACGGTGATGTATTTTTGTCGCGAAGAGGCTGTCGGAAAAATCCTAAACACCCTCCACCCCATCGCCCATCTTCAAGGCAAGCGGCGTCGCCGCAATTAGGCGCGGAACCTGCGATTTCAGGGGGTGATGGTTACGCCTTTCGACGCACTTGCCGATCGAAACTGCAGCCCTAATTCCGCTCTCCCCGGACGCTCTGACGGTTCCGGCGATCTGGCTCGTCGGCTGTCGAGTCCTTTTCATGAGGGCATATGAACGCGTTTTTACCACTCCTTCGAGCCATGGTTGAAAATCTGCCGGACCAGTCGGCGTCAGCTCGGGCAAGTGTCTACAGCCGTGCGCGAGACAGAATGGTCCGTGAACTGGAAAATCGAGAGCCCCCTCTATCTGAGGAACAAATCGAGAAACAGGTCGTGAAAATGCGCGACGCGATCGTTCTGATCGAGCAGAGCTACGTGGTTGATGGCTCTCTTATGGAAAACGAGAAAAAGCCGTCTGCAAGCTTATAGCATACCCCCTACTTAGACCCGCCTTCCCTTCCCGAACCGCATGCCGACACTTTTGCCAGCCGGGATATTTCGTTGCCATTCGCGAACGCTAACATCTGCTTCATCGGCGGCGGCGAGGAATGCAATTCGGGCGTCGTCAGCACTTCCCTCGCCTTGCAGGGCGCCCGAGCAGGCTCGCTTGGCACGGTCTAACGCCTACCGTAGTCAAGAGGCCACCCATACAAAAGCGCTTCATCGACAGCGGCAGGCTCTTCCTGCCGTCTAGCGGACCTACCTCCATTTGCTTGGGCCATAGATGTCAGTGCTGATGTTCGGGCGGAGCGAATAAAACGAGTTCAACCCGATCGGACCCTTCGACGTAGCCGTCATGACCCGGAGGAATAACGAAGAAATCGCCTGCTCCAATCCTGGTCTCGTTGCCCGTATCGACCATACGGACGATAAGTTTTCCGCTGAAGCAATATCCGGTGTGGTGCATGGGGCAAGAATCAGGCCCGCCAAGCAGCGGCTTCTCATCAGCTTCCCATGTCCAGCCCGGTTCGAATATTGCGTGCATTCCCGCAGTCCCGTCGGTCATTTTAACTACGGAGATATGACCACGGTCTTTCATATCCAAGAGTTGGTCGGGAGTGTCAAAGCGTCTGGTTTCGATAGCGCCGGGCATAGTTCAAGCCTCCGGGGGCGTGAATGGCAATCTTGACGCAAAAAGCCCGCGCTAACCCCCGTTGCGCGGGCCTTGATACTAAATCCGACTCTTCTCAGCGAATTTAGCATGTCCAGTATACATCCACTTCAAGCGGCTTCCAGTACCACAAGGGGCTTAGCGCTTATGGGCTAAAACCGGAAACGGAACCGGCTCCTTGGGAAACCGATTCCGCTTCAAGACAGGATTGCGGGGGTAACAATCGATGTCAGCCATTAATTATCGGTGATGCGTTTCGTAGTTCAAGTTGATACTTCGGCTTATATATTGCCACCTGCAAGCCGAAAGCTCTCAACCAAAATGAAGGTGTCACGAAAGCGCGTGACATGCTGGTGTATGAGGTCAATCAGCGTCGGAAGGGATGGCGACCTACGAACGCCAGCACCCGAGCAGCGCCGCCTTGAGCGCGTTTCCAGCTGCGCGGCAGTGATGACGCTCATGGTGATTCCTGGGATTGTCCCGTTTTGATACGGGTGCTGTGGATATTTACGACTGGTTAGGTACGTCCGCTAACGGACGTGGAACCATCCAGATCAGCGGAGAAAAATCCCCCCGTCGCGACCGATCCCCCTTGGCCCGGCAGGAGGCCTGGCACGGCGGATCACACGAGTGTGCCAGGCCTCTTGCATGTCATACCGCGCGGCCATCCAGCGGCATGGCCGCGCCATTGAAACCGCTGAACTCGGTCAGGTACAAAAGCAGTCTAGACCAATCGATCTCATCTGTTCGGGTGATGCACTATCTCAAAAGTTGTGCAATTGATCTCCTCGCCAAGAGACTGTTGAGGGCTCGAACGGGAAAAACGGGCGAGCCCTCTCTTTTTTTGAACCTGTGGTATCGCGTCGGGTTGAGGGTCTGCGTCACGGCGGACCGGTGCAGGCCCTTGCTTGGCCACCGTTGTTTCTAGAGGTTCGGCAAGGCGCGCATCAGCACACCGGAGCCGATCGACTGCGAGTCTCATCGTGACGCCTCTAAATTACGCGTCACTCAAAGAGGGATGACGAATGGACGTTTCGAAATCAGGGGAATTCGAATCGCATGGCTTGCGAGCGAGATATTGATCGGTTGATGGAAGCAAAGGATCGGAAGCGCAGCACCTCGACTACGCTGCTTTCAGTTTCGCTCATCATTTATTTTTGGATCTTCTAATCAACCTTGCAAAGATGCACTCGACCCTCCTGCCCACAGTGTTTCACTCTTGGTAGGCCAGGGGTGAGGGATCGAGCAATGGTATACGAATGGCACGACTGCCGCGCACGGCGAACCAATCTCATCAAAGTGCTGTCGGCTATGGCGGCGGGCGGCATCGTAGCTGCAGTACCGGTATGGTTTGTCGTTGAGGCAATCAGCCGTTGCCGCCTGGACGAAAGGCACTAGGGCGCGTCGCTTCTTTACTCGAGTACAGGTAAACTGAATTCATGCTTGAGGGACCTCGATGAGCTATATCTTCCATGAGCATTAAGATGCGTCGGACTGCAATCCAGGTATCTATCAGAAACTTCTTGTCGCGCACGAAGAGGCCATCCCCGCCGAAGTTGCCAGGCAATCAGAGCCAGCGACCGGACGTCGGCTTCGGGGTGATTTCGCTCGATATAGAGATAAAATCAGGATTCGGCAGGCGGCTGCAGCGCCTGTCCGTAATACGCCGATAGTGCCGGCACATCATGGATGAGGATGGGTGCCAACGCCCGTTGAGTCGCGATATCGCCGCGGTAACGCGCCGCAAGGAATTCGTCGTGCGTCTTTCGTACCCGCTCCGCGCTTTCGCGAAAAGCGGTGGAAACCGGAACCTCTTCCCGTTTGCCTTTGACCGTGATCCGGTCGAGTTCAAAGACCGCAAGATAGGGGGCTATGGCCTGCGTTGTCCGCGCGCCCAGGAGCAAAGGGACACCGTATGCCTTGGAGGCACCCTCGAGCCTGGCCGCGAGATTGACGGGGTCTCCAAGCGCCGAATAATCGAAACGGCTCGCCGAGCCCATGTTTCCGACCACGCATTCGCCGGTATTGATTCCAATTCCGATCTCCAGCGGATAATGGGTCCGTCCCGTGGCCCGCGCCTCCGCCTTCAGTGTGTCGTTCAGGGCCTCCATCGAGTCGAGCATATCAAGCGCGGCGGATACGGCATGGATTGCATGAGCCGGATCATCCAGCGGCGCATTCCAGAACGCCATCAGGCAGTCGCCGATATATTTGTCGATCGTGCCGCTGTGGGAAAGAACTATCTCGGAGAGCGGCGTCAACAGCCTGTTGATCAGCACGGTCAGTTGGTGCGGGTCTTCCTTGAGTTGCTCGGCGATCGTCGTAAAGCCGCGAACGTCGCAGAACAGGATGGAAAGCTCGCGCTTCTCACCGCCAAGCTTCAGCTTGGATGGATCGCGGGCGAGTTGATCGACTAGGGCAGGAGCAAGATATTGCGAGAAGGCTCGCGTGATCTGCCGGCGGTTCTTCCGCTCCTCGGCATAATCGAGCGTTGCCTGCGCTGCGGCGATGCCGGCAAAGGCAAGCGACGACGCCATAGGCGACAAGAAAATGCGGCCGAAACGCAGCATGATATAACTGCCAACAAACAGTATCGCTATTGCCGCCGCACAGACTACCATGGTGCGCCAGCCGGTGCCCCGCCAAACGAGCACCGCCGCCGCGAGAACGGCGACCAGCAGCAGGAACTGCGTTATTGACCCGCCGGCTTCGGTAATGGCTCTCTTGAGCCGTAGATTGTCGAATATGGTCGCCTGGACCTCGGCACCGGCCAAGAGTTTACCCGTATGCACCGTAGAAGAAGTCGGATAGGCGTCCGCTCCGCCTCTTTCGATCGAAGGCGCGTTTTGCAGGCTTAGACCGATAATCACTATACGGTCCTTGAAAATATCGGGTGGCAGGAAGCTTTCCGGATCGAGGGCCTGGTAATAAGACACGGTCGGATAGGTGCGAGGGCCACCGAGTACTTGAATGAGACTTCCCGGCTGGGGCAATTCTGCCTCGATACCTGCGGCAGTTGCGATCATGGCGGCAAAACCGTCGTCATAACCAGGCATTTCGCGCAGCACGCCGTCGCGGTGCAGGCTGACGGACGCGATGCCGGTGAGCGCCAGTCTGTCGGAAAACATCTGCAGCGGCATGACGCGGATGAACTGGTCGGCCTGGTCCGAAGTCACCAGCGTCTCGGCGCCCGCCAATACCACATCCGGCCCTAGAACCGCGGCGAGCGCCTCGTCCTCGGCCGATGTCGATGGTTCGGAAAAGATGATGTCGATGCCAATCACCTTGGCGCCGGATGCGCGAAGCTTCGAGATCAGCCCGGCATGGAGACTTCGCGGCCAGGGCCACTGCACATTGATCTCGGCCAGCGATGGCTCGTCGATCGCCACGATGATCGGCCCGTCCTTGGCGAGGGGCGCGGCTCCGATGGTCGTAAGATAGTCGAAGGCCCGGTAATCGATCAGCGGCCAGCCCGGCAACCGCATGACGAGCGCCGTCGCCCCAAAGAAGAATCCCGCCAGGATGACGACTTGCGTGCCGCGCGACGAGAAGAACCGCCTCGTGGAGAAGGAAAAAACGCGCCGGCCGGTCATCAGAAGCGAACTTTGAGCGTGCCGCGAAAGGATCGGCCCCAACCGGGCGTATTGCCGTTCAACTGGATATCTTCGTCCAGAAGATTATAGGCTGCGAGCTCAAGTTCAAACAGCTTGTCAAACGGCTCCCACGTGAGGCTGGCATCAAGCGTCCAGAAGTCATCAAGTTTGGTCCCGGCCTCATTGACGCGCTCACCAACATAGTTTGCGGCTATGGTTGCCTTGACATTGGCTTCGTTCACCCACGTGAGCGCAACCTGCCCTGCCAATTCGGGAATGTAAGGTAGCTGTCCGCCGGCAATCGGAAGGTCGCTTCCATCATCTGTGTCGGAATAGGCGATGGTCGATGACAGTCCAAAGCCATGGCCGAGCAGAAAGTTGGCGTTCAAGCTGGTGCGATCGATTGTGCCTTGATCGATATCGGCGGTCGCCGCCTGCAGGGGTATCGAAATGCTCGCATTGCGAACCTCCTGGTGCTGGAATTCCACCGCTGTGAAGAAATTCGATGTCCATTCCGCATCCCAACGCGAGGCATAGGTATCCACGTAACCGCCGGGGTTCACTGCAATCTGATTTTGTTGCAATCCAACCACTCCCACGGGAGAAAGCGTCGGAGTTGCCTGATCAAGGCTGTTCCGCATAAAGCCTGCCCTCAACCACTGATCTTGGAAAGGAGACCACGCACCTCCGATACGAGGATCCAGTCTGAATTCATTCAGGGCGCTATTCTCGATGTATGTGCCGAATAGAGCGTATTCCGCCTTCAGGTCAGGGCTGATCTCGTGCAGCAGGTCGATATATGCCCGGCCAACGGTGCTGCGATCCGAGGCGGAAGCGGTGACTGAGACGGGAGGCGGCGGGATAACGACTTCAAAGCCTTGGGATTGCCGGGCATCGATCCATCCGCCCTCGATGCCGTAACGCCAAGTGAAATCTCCCGAGCCTATGCTGTGATTGATGGCGGCAATGTATGCCCTCTGGCCCACCTCATTGGTGGTCAGCGTCGCCGCAAAAGGCCCGCCAAAACGGAATTCCTGGTATTCTCGGTTCTCGCTGTCGGTCTCATTGAAGAGCAGGGCGGCATTCAGAGTGTTCTGAAAGCCGAATGTATGGCTCCAACCAACGCCTGCATTGGTCGCTTTCGTGGAAACATCCACATTGTTGAACACCGTTAACCCGCCACCCACGTCACTTTCGAAATCCCGACTGAAATCGGTGCGGCCTTGACCGAAGTACAGCACAAAACGATCGTAAGGCGTCGGGCTTGCCGTCAGATAACCCGTACCGCTGATCGGCTTGTTCTCGGTATCGAGATCGGTCAGTGCATCGAAATCCCGGCTGTCAGGCACCCTCTGCCACTGCAGGTTACCGTAGAAGCTGATCGGGAACGGCAGATTGCTGTAGCCCTGGACCTCTCCTTCCCCGATATATCCGAGCTCGCCGCCGGCCATAGCGATCCCTCCGCCGATCGAGCCTTCGAAGAACGGCCGCCGGATGATGTTGGCGGAGCGCGAACGGCCGGAAATCACATGCGGCTCGAGCATCAGGCCCTGCAGGAATGACGAGAAGGCCTGTCCGTTCGGGGTATTATTGATGGCGTTGTCGCCGTAAAAGTAGTTGTTGACGAACGGGTTGGCGCTGCCACGGAGGCTCTGGTCGATATAGGCGGTGCCGGCGAACGGATCGAAGGCAGCGTCGCTGTAATATTCGCCCCAGGCATTCAGGCCCTGGAGACGGAATGCATTGTTGAGCGTCGATCCCGCCTGTTGGTTGGCGCCGAGCGAGGTAAAATCGCCGCCGCGAGCCTTCGAGCGGCGCAGATATTCCTGCGCGTTGCGGATGGCACCTTCCGAATCGTAATTGTCGATCGCCACCGCGGTGCGAAGCGCGGAAATCACCGGATCATTGTCGTCGAGCTGTTCTGCATTATCGGTCGCCTGTTCGGCTGGGATCCGGTCGCCCTTTTCATAATGCCCGGCCGCCAGCAACAATTGCGCCTGCGAATAGGCCGGATTGGCGACGCTTGCCGCAAGCAGGTCATCGACGGCCTTGTCCAGTTCCCCTGTCTGCAGATAGTAGCGTCCCCGCGCCACAAGCGTGATGTCAAAACCAGGATCGATGGCAAGCGCCGTATCGATCTCGCGCTTGGCATCCTCGATGCGACCCATGTCGAGATAAAAAATCGCGAGGTTGGAATGAGCCAAAGGATCTTGCGGATCGAGTTCGATCGCTTTCTTGAATGCCGCCTCGGCCTCGCGGCTGGCATTGCGCGCCGACTGTATGTTGCCAATCGCGTTCCACGTCGTCGGCGCTCCGGGTGCAACCTTGATGGCCGCCTCGAGGTCAGCGAGCGCGCCTTGATAATCGCCCTTGAAGCCGGCGCGGAAATGCGAGCGAGCCTCCAGCGCGGTGGGCTCGGCGGGATCGATCGAAAGCGATCGGTTAAGCGCCTCTTCAGCCTGTGCGCGATCGTTCAAAAGAACCGCGAGCCAGCCGCGATAGGCCGGAAGCTCCGGGTCTTCCGGATATAGGCGCTCCGCCTCCTGCAGCACTTCTATGGCGGCCTTCAGGTCCTGCAGGAAGCCGAGTGCATAGGCGCGCAGGAATGCGCCGTCGGATCCACCCACCAGTGGCGGCAGCGACTCGACCCGGTTGGGATCGGCCAGGCCCCGGGCATAATAGCCACCATAAAGCGCGATGCCCCGCCGTTTGGGGTCGAGCCCGCGCTGCGCCTTCTCGAACAGCTTGGCAGCTTCCGCGTAACGGGTCTCGCTTGCGGCAAGGACCGCCTCGATCAGGGTCACGCGCGCCTGCTGCGAGGCGGAAAGCCGCCGCCCCTTGATTGTCGCAAGGGTCTGCCGCGCCCGCTGGCGTCCTTCGAGCGAAAGCTGGGCTTCCGCAAGCGCAACCCAGTCTTCGGTATTGCGGCGCTCGGCGGGGATGGCCGTGATGCGATCGGCATTGCGGCGCATCTCGGCGACGGGCTGACCCGAGGGAGGCATCCGCTCAAATGCCTCGCGCGGCGGTAGGAAGAACAGCATCTGCTCGCGATCGTCGGAATCGACAATGACGATCTTGCGCGGCGCTTGGCCGATCGAGGCGACCGCCCCTTCGCCTTGACGCACCTCGACACTGCCCTGGGGATTGCTAAACTGCACAATGCCTTCGAGAACATTGAGCGAGGTCTGGTCGCCCTTGACTGTCATCGTCCAGTCGGTGCCGCGGATCGCGGTCGTTGCCGCTGGCGTTTGAACCTGCACACCGGGCCCGCCCCGTTCCGCACGAGCCCAGATGGTGCCAGATTGAAGCTCCAGCACGGTGTCGGCGCTCGTGCTGGCGGTGATCTGCTTGACGACAAGCGAGGAATTTCGGCCCAGTCGGACCTGCGTCCTGTCCGAAAAGAGGATCGCCAGCTGACCAGTAGCATTGGTCCGCAGCACGTCCCCGCTGACGAGATCTTGCTTCAGGTCAACGAACTGCCAGCTGGACACGTCGATGAAGCGGACCTCTTCGCCTGATTTGCGCGCGATCACAGCTCCCGCTGCTTGCCCCGATCGCTGCACGGGCTCCGCAGCCGCCGGCAAGCTTACCCCGCCGGCAAGTATAGGCAGCGCAACAGCTGCAAGATAAAATCGATTGATCCCGCCCACCATGCCTGACCACTGCTTACAAACCTGCAAGATGTCAAGACGATCTTTAGCAACGGGATTGCTTTCCGGCTGAAGTGTATTAACAGGGAAACAGTTTCGTACGGAGAGAAAGAGAGATGAGCGACTTCGACAGCGCGCCGACCGAGATGCTTGAAATGCAGATGGCATCGGACGAGATCACCGAGGAATACTTTAATCATGTCCGCAAGATAAATGATGTCTTTTATGACCAGGTCAAGCTGTCTGATCAGAAGGCCGCGTACATCTTTACCTTTATGCTCGCGTTTTTGATCTCCTCAAGCGAGGGGCGCGGAGTGTTCACCTTGGCTCGTTATACCGATGGCGCCGGGCCCGTCGCCATTGTATCGGCTCTGCTCGCCATTGCTTCGGTATCCTCCATACTCTCCGCTATTCTGGTCGTGCTGCCGCGGCGGGTGGAGAAGTCCACCTCGCTCTTCTGGGGGACATGGCCACAGCACAGGGCAATATTCGAGCACGCGGCGCAGCGCAGCGATGTGGGATATCTCTTCAAGGAATATCTGGACAACGCCGATGTCCTGTCCCTCATAGCTCGCCGCAAATACCGGTGCGTTTCCTATGCATTTCGCGGGCTGATGTTCACGGTGGTCGCATACGTCCTGCTTCTCCTGACGACCTGAGATCGCATATGCCGCGTACGCAGCATCTTCACTGACAATCAGGTCCAGATCGCTCAAATCGACGCAAAGGTCAGGGGCGTGGCTGCAGGAGCGCCAGGGCGACTGTCGCTGTCGCCAGGACGGCGGTAATGGTCATCGGCCCCGCGGCGCCGAAATGATCGACGACATAGCCGCCGACAACGGCGCCGATACTGATGGCGACCTGGAACGAGACCACCATCAGGCTGCCCACCGCCTCCAGAGCATCGGGCGCGCCGCGCGAGAGATTGGTTGGCAGCACCACCGGCGCCATGCCAAAGGCAAGGCCCCAGAGTGTAACCAAGGCGATCGCGATGGCGAAATTGACGCCCCAAAACAGCAAGGCGACCGCTGCGAACGCCATCAGCCCTGCAGTGACAGCAAGTGCCATGAGGATGCTTGTGTCGGCCATTCGCCCACCGGAGATGTTGCCGATCACCGAGGCGATGCCAAATCCAAGCAGCGCTACTGCGATGGATCTGGTTTCGAGGAGCGTCACTTGTTCAAGGAAAGGACGCACATACACCGAGCCTGCAAAATGCCCCGTCATCAGCAAAAGAATGGCAAGCATTCCCATCTGAATGCTACGTCGCCGTGTCAGCCGAAATACATCGGCGAGGCTGTTGCTGGTGCTTGCCGGCAGGGTTGGCAAGCTGAATATCTGCAGCACAAGGGCAAGTGCGGCAAGGCCCGCCGTCATCGCCATGGCGATGCGCCATCCGAGCCAGTCGCTGATCAGAGCGCCCAGTGATGGCGCGGCTATCGTAGCAAGCGAAACGCCGAGCGTGACAATAGCCATGCCCCGACCTGTCGCAGCGGAGCCCACCAGTCTCGCCACGACGGCAACTGAAAGCGCCCAAAAGCCGCTAAGGGCGATGCCAAGCCCCGCGCGGCCCAACAGCAATAGCCAGAAATCGGTCGCCAAGGATGCAAGAACATTGGAGCCGATCGCCAAGACACTAAGACCAATCAGCACCCCCTTGCGGTTCAGTCTGCCGATGAGAACATTGCTCAATAGAGCGGTCACGGCGCCGACGGAAGCGGTCGCGGTGACAACCTGTCCGGCTGTTCCCTCGGTAATCCCGAGATCGCGCGCCATGGGCGTCAACAGTCCCGCCGGCAGGAACTCAGCCGATACCAGGGCGAAGCTGGTGGCCGCCATCGAAAGAACGGCAAACCACGTCTTCGCGGTCCAGCTGGCCGTCTCTCCGGTCTCCAGTCCACTTGTCGGCGCGTCAGCCTGTGATGTCGTGTCCGTCATCGAAATATCTCCTATTTCGCAGACGTCATAGACGAACGTTTTGGGATGATCTGCATCCAAAAATCCGAAATCCATGCCAATTCGTCCAGGATGCGTGCCGCATTACGATCGAAACCAGTGTGATATTGCGTTGGAGGGCCGCTGTTCGCACGCAAGGGGACGCAACTTCACCAGTTCGCCTTCCCGAGTTTGGGACGGAATGAAGCTATGTGCGCCCTGACTAGGAGGTGCGGTTTTTTTACCTCATTGGCCACAAAAGCGCACACCATGTCGTTGCTAGAAGAGGGTGTGTGACCTTGGCCCTGTTGATCGCTCAGGCGTATAAAAGATCCGCATGCCGTCCTATCGAAGCAGTGATGATTCCGGTCGACATCTCGTAAGGTTAGGCTCTAGTCCCTCCTGAACCTCCGCTTCAGCTTGCAATCTCGGAACGCTCGGCCGGGTGCGCCCGATCGACGATCCGGACGGCCGCTTGCCGCGACCCGATCAATGCCCACGAAGTCACGTCACTCGCGCACTACCGGGGATACGTTGAAACCAGGAGAGCGAACTGCACGGGCCCGTGCTGGGATCTTGCTGATCCTGCTTCCCCGCGCCCTGCCGTATGTGTAGAAACAAGCGACGCAACCAGTCGTATGCACCAGTCGCGCCAGTCACTCCTGAGGTCATCGCCGATCATGATGAAATCATCCCTCGATCACATGCCGCTGCGCAAACAGCGCGAGCTCGGCAGGGTTCTGGAAATCCTGCATGAGGAATTCGAGGACGCCCTGAAACAGGGGACGGCCGAGTTCAAGAAGCGCGGCCGGATCCTGAAGATCATTCTGTTCGGCTCCTATGCCAAGGGCGGGTGGGTCGACGAGCCGTTCACCATGAAGGGCTACCGCTCCGATTTCGATCTGCTGATCATCGTCAACGATCGCAGGCTGTGCCAATTCGCCGACTACTGGTACAAGGCTGCCGACCGGCTGATCCGCGACAAGTCGATCGAAACACCGGTGAGCTTCATCGTTCATACCAGGCGCGAGGTGAACACCTACCTGAAGGAGGGGCAATACTTCTTCTCCGATATCCGCAAGGAAGGGATAGTCCTCTATGAGCTGGATGATGAGCCGCTTGCCGACCCGCAACCGCTGTCGCCGGCGGATCGGTTACGGGTCGCGAGAGAGCACTATGAACAGCGATCTTCGACAGCGTTGAATCTTAGGACCCTGGCGATGTCAGCGATTCAAGCCGGCATGATCAACGAAGCCGCGTTTCTTCTCCATCAATCACTTGAGCAAGCCTATTCCTGTGTCCTCCTCACACTCACGAACTATGGCCCGCCGTCCCATAACATCAAGTTCCTGCGCTCGCTTGCCGAGGAACAGGACCGCCGGCTGGCCGAGGCGTTCCCGCGCGATCAGCACCGCGAGCGCGCCTCGTTCAACACGCTGAACGAAGCCTATGTGAAGGCGCGGTATTCGAAGCATTACGAGATCAGCGAGGAGGCCCTGTCGTGGCTGGGAGAGCGGGCCGCCGTATTGCTGGAATGGGTGGAGCACGTCTGCAGGGAACATCTTGAAAGACTGCAACGGGAGTAAGCCGAACTGAAACTCGGGTGAAAAGCTTGAATCGGACAACCAAACGAGCTCAATTTCAATGCTTCCTCGTCTAGCCCGCCATGACAGGCTCGCGATTGGCGCGAAAATTGCGCACCTTGAGGACCAGCGCGTCGTCTATTTGCCTTTCATTGTCCGACCTTGAAATGGGACCGCAGAATCATTTCCGGCCGAAAGCGTTCATGTGCGTTAACGCTGCTGCGTCAATCACACCCCTGCCCGGTCCATCAGTTCCTTCAGCCCCTCGGGATACGACATCCGGTTCCGCTCGCAGAACTGCAGGAAGCGATTGAATGTGGTGATCGACGGACGGATATTGAGGTTGGCAGAGGGCTCTGCCGGCTTCCGGCGGGACAACTTCTGGGCCGGTTCGCGGGCGATGAACCCGTGGCGCTCCCCGATTTCGTCAATCTTTCGGTCTGAGATCACAGGTTCAGACTCGGTGTCAGGTTTGATATCAGCAAGCTTGCCAAAGCCTAAATTCTTGCCAGTCATGCAACAGCCCTCACATTGGCTACGAGATCGACGAGTTCCTCGGCGAGCCGCAGGGCATTGTCCCTTGCGGCTGGTAGCCCGTTCACCTCGGATGGATCAAGCTCGACCAGGTCGAGCTGGTGATAGAAGAGCGCCTTGTAGGCCGAGCGCTCGTACAGGTGGTTGCGGAAGGTGGGTACATCCCCTGCCGTGAGCTGGCTGGTAATCTGTTTTTCGAGTTTGGTGGCGATCGCCGGCGACGTTCTCGTGAACAGGATGCGGTAGGGGATCGTCTTCTCGAAAGCCTGCTCCTCCTCTTGAATGAGATGGATGGCACGCGCTGCCAGCTCGGCGTCGGTCGGGCTGGCCTGGATCGGGATGACGACCAGCTGTGCCCTGGCGAGCGCACGGGACATCAACCGGCTGGCTGTGCCTTCAAGATCCACGAACACGAACTGGTATTTCTTGCGGTACTCGTCGAGCTTTGCGGTGATGGTGCTCTCGTTGACCCCGCCATCGACAATGACAGGGTTCTTTGAGGTTCCCCGCCTCCAACCCTCGATTGGCCTGTTCGGATCGCAATCCAGAATGACGACGCTGGCGCCCTGCTGGGCTAGTGTGGTTGCGAGAACGAGTGTCGTCGTCGACTTGCCGGCCCCACCTTTTGGGTTTGCAACGGTAATGACAGGCATAGAATCTCCTTTGACGCTGAATGCGTCAGGATGCTTGCCGAAGCATTACGATGCTACTGCGTTAACGCTGACGCATCAAGCGCGTTCTTTTGCATTAACGTTGATGCGTCAATTCTGAAAACCTGTTTGAAACTGCATCGTTTCTTGAGGAGTCAGCCGATGGCATCTTCCAAAACCCTGGCAACGTGTTCTTGCTGCTCAGCGGACAGATCAATCCACAACGGCAGACGCACCAGCCTTTCCGACTGAATATTGGTCACTTGCAAGTCACCATGCGTGCGGCCATACCGCTTTCCGGCCGGCGAAGAGTGCAGCGGCACATAATGGAAGACCGAGAAGATATCACTCCTCTTCAACTCAGTAAGGACTTTCTGACGATCGATCCCCGGTGCCAGCAAAACGTAATACATGTGGGCATTGTGCTGGCATTCATCCGGCACGATGGGCCGGCGAAGCAATCCTTTGGCCTCAAGCGGTTCAAGAAGTGCGTGATAATACTGCCAGAGATTCAGCCGCTGATTGGTGATTAGCTCAGCTTCTTCGAGCTGGGCAAAAAGGAAAGCTGCTATCAGCTCGCCTGGCAAGAACGAAGAACCCACCTCCTGCCAAGTATATTTATCGACCTCGCCCCTGAAAAACCGACCCCGGTCCGTGCCTTTTTCGCGGATGATTTCGGCGCGCACTGCCAGAGCGGGGTCATTCACCAGCAGGGCTCCGCCCTCCCCTGAAATTACATTCTTGGTTTCGTGAAAGCTGTAGGCCCCGAGATCTCCAATGCTGCCCAGTGCTCGGCCCTTATAGGCTGCCATCACGCCCTGCGCCGCATCTTCCACGACCTTTAGGCTATGGCGTTTGGCTATGCTCATGATAGTGTCCATCTCGCAGGCGACACCCGCATAGTGAACCGGGGCAATGGCGCGAGTGCGCGAGGTGATCGCCGACTCGATGAGGCGCTCGTCCAGATTCAAAGTATCTCCCCGGATATCGACGAACACGGGAACGCCGCCGCGCAGCACGAATGCATTGGCGGTTGAGACGAACGTGTACGACGGCATGATGATCTCGTCACCAGGCTCGATGTCGAGAAGCAGTGCCGCCATCTCCAGGGCGGCGGTGCACGAGTGCGTCAGCAGCGGTTTAACGCATCCACTTTTGTTCCTCAGCCACTCGTGGCAACGCTTCGTGAAAGGACCGTCACCAGCGAGCATGTTGCCGAACTTGGCTTCTGCGATGTAATATAACTCTTTACCGGTCATGAAGGGCCGGTTGAAAGGGATTCTCTCGCTCACTGCTTATCCTCTTGAAGCCTGTGCCACTCGTCGGCGACGCCGCGCAGATAGTCGCTGTACTCGCATGCCGGCATGCGCTCAATCAAGGTTTCAAATTGGGCAATGCTAAGGAACCCTCTCACCAGCGCGGCCTCTTCTGGACAACCAATTTTCACGCCTTGCCGGCGTTCGATTGCTTCGATGTAGGAAGAAGCCTCATGCAGCGCGGTACTGGTACCGGCGTCAAGCCAGGCGAAGCCGCGGCTCAATCGCCGCACCTGTAGCTTGCCGAGCCTCAGGTATTCCAGATTAATGTCCGTGATCTCCAACTCGCCGCGGATGGATGGTTTTACCGCCTTCGCGATGTCCAGCACGCTGTTATCGTAGACATACACACCAGGGACCGCGTAGCTGCTTTTGGGATGCCGGGGCTTCTCTTCAATGGAGATCGCCTTTCCGTTCCGGTCGAACTCCACTACGCCATAACGCTCGGGATCCTTGACGTGGTAGGCGAAAATTGTCGCACCACCCGTAAAGCTGGAGACAGCGCGGGGAAAATCGTCGCCGCCGGAAAAGATATTGTCGCCCAGCATCAGGATCACATTATCGGAGCTCACAAAATCCGCCGCGATCAAAAACGCCTGTGCAATCCCTTCGGGTCTCGGCTGCTCGCGATACTGAATTGCCACTCCCCACTGATCGCCATCCCCAAGCAAATTTTGGTACCTAGGCAAGTCGTGCGGTGTCGCAATGAGGCAGAATTCCCTGACCCCTGACGCAATCAGAACGGTCAGAGGATAATAGATCATAGGCTTGTCAAAAACAGCCTGTAGCTGCTTACTGGAGACCTGCGTCAGGGGATACAGCCGCGAGCCCGCGCCACCAGCAAGAACAATCGCTTTCATTCATGTCTCCCCACACCGATAGCGTCGCGCCGATCGGTGTCCGTTAGATGGATGCCCTTCCACTCGACAAAATGGAAGGGATACATCAGCCTCACATCTTTCTGGCGACGAGCAGTCGCGAACCACCCAAAGGCAAATCCAAACCAGCTCGGAGGAAAGCGCTTTCAGCACGCAATATCCATCTGAAAGCACTATTGAGCAGGCTTGGAAGTTGCATCTCGGTTCGAACGTCGATTTCGTCAACCGATTTATTCCGGCTTAACAAGCGCGAAGCAAGCATCGCCGGCAGCAGGAGCGAAACGAATGAGGTGTCGCGAAGGACGGTGAAGCCCGCGGCAGTAACTTTCCTGCTCAACTCGCTGGCCGTGTACCGACGGCAATGGTGAGCGTAGTCGTCAAGGGGACTCCACAGCCATGGATGTTGCGGAACAGTCACCAGCAGCGTGCCTTTAGGCTTCAGCGCGGCGTGCATTTCCTGCAGGACGGTTTCATCTTCCTCGACGTGCTCAAGAACATCAAAAGCGCCGATGGCATCAAATTCCTCCGCGAACGGTATTGCCCGCGCATCCATTTGCATCAGCCGTGCATTAGGCAATCTCTGAGAAGCAAATCGCAAGCCCTCGATAAATATCTCGCTTCCGAAAATCTCCGCTTCAGGATATCTCTTGGTAACGCCGGAAAGAACAAAACCCGTTCCACAGCCAATTTCGAGAAAGGATCGGAAATCTGGGTGATACTTGCTCAAAGCCCATTGGATGAGATCGTTTCGGGACTGAAACCAGAAGTTTGATCCCTCAAATTCAGCTAGCTGCTTAAAATAAGATACTTCGAAACCGCCGCCTCCTTGAGCATATTCGGGAGCAAAGGCTTCGAAACCATCAATATTTTCGCCGCTCCACCCACACCGACTACAAGCGGAATGGACCAGCGGGTTAGCACATTTCAAACAAATCATCATCGCTGCTGAACCCTTTCGTCATTGCGATGATGAAACACAAAAAATCGAAGTGAGGCGAAAAGGAAAAGTGCGACGACGACTATGGATATAGCTTGCACAAATAAATGATTCCAACCGACCCGATCCACGAAGAACCATAAGATGCTATAATTCATTATATATCCCGATAGGTAGACAAGCATGTAACCGCCAAACGTAGCCCCCCCATTCCCTTTGTGCCCAAACACCCATTTTCTACTCAAAATAAAATTTAGCCCAACGCCAACGACATATATGAGCGTCATCGCAGCCTTCGGTTCAATCGTTAGTTGCGTCGCGGAAAAATACAGAAAATATCCCAGCGAGTTCATCAATATGCCAACGAGCACATAACGTATAAATGGGCCAAAGAGGCGCTTTATCTCGACGAGCCTAGTCATCGGGGGATTAGCCCTGAAGTTGGTACGTCGCTCAACCAACCATTCCTCCCAGCCGAGTGCCAATAGCCAAATTTTCATAAAAGTACGCCGAGAATCCTGCTGCCTTCATTGCCTCTTGCGTCCGTTGAACATCATAGGGCACCCTATGGAGTGAAAAGCGACCCTCATGGAAAACAGCAAACGACGCGCGGGGATCACCATCTCTTGGCTGCCCCACTGACCCCGGGTTGCAATACGCCTTGCGATCGCCCTCCCATAGCATGGGGATGTGAGTATGTCCCGACGCGAAAAGCGTACCTGGAATGTCTTTGAAATAACCTGAAGACGGCTTCATATATTCGTCCAGCGGATCTCTCCAGCCTCCGTGAACAAAACTGATACCTTGAATCATTGCCTCGGATTTGTGCCGAGACAACCACAACAGATTTGCACCGGTAATAGTCGCGCGTTGATAATCCAGGCAACGGTTTGCACTACTCGAACGAGGACACCCCTCACCGCTGGTCAGATACCAGTCATGATTCCCCATGAGCATTTGAGCACGGGAATTTTGCAATAGCTCGCAACATTCATTTACCTGCGAATAATATCCTGCTACGTCCCCAAGACAGATCAGTGTTTTTACGCCGAGCTTCTCCAACTCGTTCAACACCGCAAGCAAAGCCGGACAATTACCGTGGATATCAGAAATTATCCCGATCATAAACGATGCTATCCTCTATATATCGCGCTGCGGTGCCGCGCCGGATTTTTGGCTGAGTTATCGGATTTCCATAAAGGAAATACTCAAGCGCCATTTCAGATTCGTTGTATCCGAAAGCAGCCCTTATCGAAGTCGCACTTGAGACCCGTGGATTGATTTCAAGCAGCTTCCAATCTGCGTTGAATCGCCGAAATTGTAAATTGGTCGGCCCAACAGGCTGAAAATGAGCGAATATCGGACGAAGAGTTTCCTGCAAAGAAACATCAGTCCGGACGATTGCCTTCGCGGTCGATCCATCTACAGCGAGACGTCTCTGCAAAATTATATGGGCAAGGCACGCGCCTTCACCGTCTCCAAAAGCCGCAACCGTATACTCTTCGTCATCTGTACCGATTATCGGCTGGGCGACAAGAGTTTCGCCCATCGCTGAGGCCAGACTCTGAAATCCCGCACGGTCCTTGACTCTCACCAACCCTTTGGATGCATAGCTTCTGCGAGGCTTGACTATAAAGGGCAGCCCGAGAGTGCTTTCAAGTAAGTCAAAGTCATCGCTGCGATACGTTGGAATATTAATCGCTGGAGATACAGCCTGAATCTCCTGATACATGAGCCACTTGTCACGGGAAAGGTCAATGAGCCTTTTGCTATTCAGGCAAATTGCGACGCCCATCTTCTCGATGAGAGATCGTTTATCCGAGAAAAAATGCGTATCCTGCTCAATCCCCGGCATGATGAAATCTACCCCTGCATCCGTTATGATGCGGCTCAAAACCTCCAGATAGACTGGGTCAGCTGTGAGGGGAACCTGGAAAAATTGATCTGCCCATCGCTGACCAACGGCGTCGGAATGGATGTCGATCCCCACCAATTTCACATCATGCCGAGCCATTCTCAGTGATCGCAGAATGCCGTAACCGATGATTGCGCCGACCCCAGTTACTAGAACGGTGGTCATCGCGCGCTCCTCGTCATTTTTATTCTCTCGATTCCTTGGCGTAAATCGACTGTCTCGATCATTTCAATCTTATCATAGAAGGATGCACTGTCGGGCGCGGCAAGGCTGAAGACATCCGCTTTTGTTGTATCGAATACAATCTTCCCTTGTGTTCCAAAGACATCAAAAGCGGTCTTGGCAACCTCACTTAAAGCCCAATCCCGCTGAGATGAAACCGGAAAAGTTCCAACCACCCGTTTCTGCAAAACGCGTTTAGCAACGTCAGCCAGATCGTCGATGTGCAGATAATTTCTAACCGCATCATTGCCGCCGTGCACTACAACGTCCTTCCCCTGCGCGGCTTGGCCGATGATATGATAGAACAATGGCTGATGAATGCGATAACCATCATCGGTCCCATAAACCTGAGTGGGACGCAAAACTGTCAGGGCAATCCCGAACTTTTGAGAATAAAGGGAAGCCAGTTCATCTCCGTGCCTTTTAGACAGCGCGTAGGCGTTGAAAAAAGGGTGCCCCGGAGAGTAGTACGCAGAGGACGATGACAATAACACCAAATGGTTAGCGCCGACCTTCCGCGAGATTCTCGCCACCGTTAAACTACCAATCGCATTGACAATCTCGGACCGAAAAAAATCGTCCTCCCTTTCGCCCCCGAAATCTGCAGCGCAATGAATTACTGCATCGAACTCCTCGCCCGCAGGGAAGTGATCCTCCTGACGTTCTAAATTGAGAAAAAAATCGGCGTTTTTCCGACCAGCATAATAGACCGAGTGCTCCCGTGAGAGTAGTCCGCCGATATGACGACCAATCGTTGAAGAGCTACCAACTATCAGCACTCTCATTTATTGCTCGTAGCCTCAAATAAAAGGCCCGCCGAAAGTTCTGGATAATCGACAGCTACTTTGCACATTCCATTGATTATATCCTTGCTGAGTTCCAGCGAGATCATCTGCTTTGTTGTAATAGGCTTGAGAAATATGCCTTCCTTTCGCAGGATGCTATATCCCGCCTCCTCCAATTCAGTAGTCAAAGAGTCGACCGTATAGTACCGTCGATGCCCCAATACTAAGTCGCCCTCTCCCAAAGTAAGAACGTTGTCGAGAAGCCCAGCCGCAGCGCCAAATCTTCGGTGCAGCGAAGCCGCGTTCGGAACAGAGACAAAACATCTTCCACCTGGGACCATCAGTTCGCGGTATTTGCGTAAAATATCGGCCGGCTGGGCCACGTGCTCAAGCACAAAGCCCATAATAATGATATCAAATTTTCTTTCAGAAGAAAAATCTTCGAAAAAACCTTCAACTATCTCAGCCTTTGAAGAGGGGAATACCTTTTTGAAATTTGAGATAACCGATTCGGAGCCATCAATAACCGTATAACTCTCAAAATATTCAGAAAAATGGTTGCAGCTATAGCCGTGGCCAATGCCAAGCTCCAACACATGGTTGCTTGGTTCCGTAAGCGCCATAATCCGCCTTGGATACCAGTTCAATATAATCTCATTATCGAACTGATAGGCAAAATCGGACTTATAGGCAGGCAGATGGCTATCGAGTGACATGGCGTTCTCCTTCATACGTCTTTTTGACAATAAAAAGCGGCCTTCTCTTCACCTCTTGAAAAACCTTTGCCAAATATAGTCCGACTATTCCGATCGAAAGAATAACAAGGCCGCTAAAGAACCAGATAGAAAGCATAAGTGACGCAAAACCACCAACCACGCGTTCGGGCCAAATCAGCTTCACGCCAATTATGTAGGCTGCGTAGATAATGGATGCGATCCAGGTAAGTACACCCGTAATGAACACCATAAAAAGCGGGGCAATACTAAATGACGAAAAGGACTCCGTAACCTGCAGAAGACGCTTGCCAACACTATAGGTGGAAGCATGCCCTCTTGGACGAGGAGACTTCACAAGGGGAATGCCTTTTTGCTGGAAGCCAGCCCAGGAAAACACACCCGCAAGATACAGGACGCGGTCTTCCACCGTGAGCAGGGCGTTGACATAGTCGCGCGTCATCAACCGGCACGTCATCGGATTATGCGGTATTCTCACGCTCGACATGAAGTTTATAGACTTCCAGAATATTCTCCCCAAAAGATTGGCGCCTGCAGTCGATACCCGCCGTTCCTGAACACCGTAGACAACGTCCAAATTGCAGCGTTGAAGTTCGTCGTGAAAACGGGAAAGCCACTCGGGCTGCTCTTCCAAGTCGCAATCCATTAGAAGGACCAAATCTCCCATCGACTTCTCCAGACCCGCCACAATAGCAGCATGGTGTCCAAAATTACGAGAGAGATCAATTATGCAGATTTTCGAGTTTCTCTCTTGTAGAGAAAGCGCGACCTGTAGAGAGTCGTCTGGCGAGCCGTCATTGACTAATACAATCTCATAGTCATCTGTAAGGGACCTAACGGCGGCCGTACTTCGGCTAACGAAAGCTTCCAGATATTGCGCTGATCGATACATGGTACTTACGATAGATACCTTCAAGAACTCACCCATTTCATCTTTCGCCCCGCCTCCGGTCCGCAATTGAACAACAGGTCAAGAATAGTGACGCCATGGGTGAATTCGCCCCAGAGCTGCTGGTATTCCGGATACCCGCCGTAATCAAACCATACCAACTCAATTTTCCGCTCCCGGAAGATTCCCTCGTCAATATAGTCTCTTGCTGCAGGACCAGAGATGTATTCGGTACCACCAGCTTGCGCGCATAGGTCCGCGAGCCGTTCGGTTCTCCCGTCCCCGAGGTTATAGTCCCAAGAATTGGAAATTATGGTTCGGATAGAAAGGTATTCGCAAATCGCCTCTATGAAGGCCCTGTTAATTTGCGAAAGATTGGCGAAGGTGGAACCAAGATATAGCGGTTCAAGCCACACGGCAATTTCCTTGAAGTATGCAGCACGACGATAGTTTTGGACCAATGTCTTCCAATGCACCGCCTGCCATTTGGCATCAGTAGTTACATCACGAATACGCCTGTTTATATTCTGCCCGACCGGGATCGTTAGCCACTGAACGCCCTGCGGAGTTTTGACTTGGTTACGATTTCGCCAGTCATTCTTAGTGAACTGCATGTCGTCGTAGAGTATGAACTCATCGACCGCGGCGATCATGTCAAAATAGCCCTTCCACGGGATGTAGTTGGACTGGATGATAGCCACCTTCTTCACTTCACTTCATTTCCTTCGCTCGAATGGCTCGGCAAGCGCTCAAAGCCCCACTCGGTGCCATTACATCGTAAACTTCTTTAGGACGGCTTGTATCGTCGCCGCCTGCGCCCTCTGCAGTCTGCCACATCCCTATCTGTTGATGCCTTTCCGGAAAAGCCCCCCCTAAGCTCGGCAGGAGTTCCGTCGGGCTCAAACAACACCCAAGCTGCAGCCGATCTTTTCGCACACATATGAGGCCGCCTTCTTCAGCGTGAGTCTGCCGGGATATCCGCCTATGGTTCAAGCATGGCCGAGGTCTTTAGCTCCGAGGGCATGAAGGATGCCGGAGGACTGGCCTAATAATTTATATCTCCCATAGTTTGCAGTACAACGACTGGTGACAACACCCTCTCCGAGCACGGCTTGCCGCACAACATTTTTTCTGCATCGGAGAGAACATAAAAATTCATAGAGCATGCAGCACGACCTGAGATTCTGTGAAACAATGGATCGCATTACATAAGGAACGCTATCGGATGCCTGACTTGAAAATTCCTTTTAAAAGAGCTGAATTACAATTGTTCTTTGTTTACGCAGCCGCCCATCTTCCAATTTTTCTTTTATCAGACGCCAGGTATTGGGATGACTGGAGCCTTTCTGGCGCTAGTAAAGACATGCTTATTTCTGTTTTTACGCAAGCTGGATCTCCGCTTGTCGGCTACTATCATTACGCTATACAGACGGCTGGATGGTGGCTTTACGCCCTCTCCACGTTTGTTCTATGTTATTTTATCGTTCATGTGTTCTACCTTATACTAAAATGTCTTGATTTCCCAAAATTTGAAGCATTGTCCCTATCTTTGCTGGCGGCGACCCAACCAGTATACTATGCCAGAATTGCAGCAATCAACAATCCAGCGTCATTTTTCCTACTTACCTTCGTCGTTGCCACATATATTTTTGTCACTTCTGTAAAATATAATAATAAATTTAAAGAATACTTTTCGTATTTATTATTTATATTTTCATTTCAATTAAATTCCTTGGTTCCAGCGTTTTTGCTGGTGCTTTTCCTTGGAATATACCTCTTTTACCAAAAAGCCAAAGCTTCGGCGGACGCATTTTCTGTTAAAGGCGATTCGCGCGTAATCAAATATATTATAAAAAGGACAGCTTTGATTGTGATCATACCATTTATCTACGCTATAATTCAGCATTTTTTATTCAAAAAAAGCGGAATGTTTGCGGCTGATTACAACGTGATCAACATAAAATTCTCTGTTCTGATCTCCGAAATCAAATTAATATTTTCCTACCTATTGCCATTTGATGGAATATATCTCGGAAATAAGTTTACCGTACTAATTTTCCTGGCGGCCATGCTGGCGATTTATTTCATACCCTATCAAGGGTGCAGCCACCGCGAGACACGACATAGCGGAAGAAGACTGATCAGTATCGGTGTCGTGCTGCTGGGGCTGGGCGCTTTAGCCTATGTGATGGTCGGGAAGGAACCCTCCTATGAGACTTGGCTCACGACCCGTTTTCAGATATTACTTCCGTTTGGCGCGGCCTTTTCGACGATGGGTATATTCAAGATCATATGTGACGTTTTTCCGGCGATGAACCCCGATAAACGCCATCGTATGACAGTCGCCTCTTTTGGCGGCTTAATCGCGGTGTTGGTTGTGAATTGGTGGTTCGTCTATGGTACTTTTTACCTTGACCACCTGCGGCAGGAGGCTTTTGCTGATACCATCAGGAACACTCCCGACTTGCGGAGTCGCAATTTCGTAATCCTCGACCGATCGGGCCTGCAAGCCTTCGATACCCCCGCCGGATTGGGCGAGTACGCCGGGCTACATGAATCCGTCACCGGGAAGCGCGATGCATTGGTTCTCAACTATGAGTCCGTGGTCGCCTATGGAGGCTGGTCTGGATTCGTGAATAATTTCGGAAAGTTCTTAGGCGCTTGGACGAAAGTTGAACACGCGGCATTTGATGTTCCTGGATGCCTCTATATCATTCACCGCGGACGCGCCGGGCGAAATAAATGGTCCTATGCGGCCAGGGCTTTTTTCGTCAAGATAACGCATCCTGAACGCTATGTGGCAAGACATCTCTTGAGCTTTGACGGTCCCTTTTGCCAGTCATCCCGGTGAAAACGTGACCTAATGTGATTGTCAGGCCGTGAACTCATAAATTGAGTAGAATCGGTTATGCGAGTCGGCTAGATGCCGTATTGGGCCGGCGTCTAGTCGTAGTGAGAGCGGCGGTGCAAAACTCGGCCACAGTAGCGGCGGAATAATCCAGCCGCGGGCGGAGTAAAATCCGGCCACCTATTTCCTTTTGCCGTAGCCTGATCATTCAGCTCGCCAATAGTCGGTTTGGTGCTGGTGCGTTCTCCCTGAGGAAAGTCCAGCGCGCGCTTTCGGGCGCGAAGAAGATGTCGGCCCCGATGATGATGTCACGAGCAGCATCTGAGCCGTCGAGGAGGAAGGCCCCTGGAAAACAAACCTGTGCTACTGATAGTAGACACACCACGCGTCTGCAGAGACAATCCTTAAACTCTCTGATAACAGTAACATAGTGGAGCTTAACGCACTTTTCCAGAAGGAAAAATGGTGCTGCTAGAGAGATTTGAACTCTCGGCCTCTCCCTTACCAAGGGAGTGCTCTACCCCTGAGCTATAGCAGCGTCAGCCGGCGCGAAAGACCCGCGTCGTCGGCAGCGGCCTATTGCCATAGGTTCACCGACAGTGCAAGCCGCAAATTCCAAGTTCTTTGCCAACGAGTGGGGAAAACGTCGCTTCCGCTTTCAAGAATCCCGGTTTTTGGGTATGGAGGGCCATGGCGAATGACGAAGAACGGCACGATTCAGAAGGCGGAGAGACCGGCGAGGGCCGCGGCGAGCGGCACCGCAGGGCGGTTGAAGCCCGTGAGGCGCAGCGCAAGGCAAAGGCTGCGGCCAAACTTCGCGAGAATCTGATGCGCCGCAAGACGCAGGCGCGTGCGCGGCGGGCGGGCGAGAAGGATTCGACGGAGGGGCTGCCTGCCGCAAAAACGGACGAATCATCATAGCTTATGCGCCAGGACGGGTCAGCGAGCAGGCTATTCGGGCAGGCCATTTCAGCAATCATTGAAGCAGCGGCGGATTTCGTTTAAGGACGCCACCTTTCGCGCTCAGAAGGAAGAGTTACAACTTATGGATCGCATCAGAATTGTGGGCGGCAACGAACTCAAGGGCACCATTCCGATCTCGGGAGCGAAAAACGCCGCTCTGCCGCTGATGATCGCTTCCCTTCTGACGAGCGACACGCTGACGCTCGAAAACGTGCCGCATCTGGCCGACGTGGAACAGCTCCTGCGCATCCTCGGCAATCATGGGGTCGATGTCGCCGTCAACGGCCGACGCGAGCGTCAGGAAGAGAGTTATTCCCGCACCATCAACTTCACCTGCCGCACCATCGTCGATACGACCGCGCCCTATGAACTGGTCTCGAAGATGCGGGCGAGCTTCTGGGTCATCGGGCCGCTGCTGGCCCGCGAAGGCCAGGCGCGCGTTTCGCTGCCGGGCGGCTGCGCGATCGGCACGCGCCCGGTCGATCTCTTCCTCGAAGGCCTGCAGGCGCTCGGCGCCACGCTCGAGGTCGATGGCGGTTATGTGAACGCGACGGCGCCGAAGGGCGGTCTGATCGGGGCCACTTACGTCTTCCCGAAAGTGTCGGTCGGCGCAACCCACGTGATGATGATGGCGGCGACGCTTGCCCGTGGTACGACGGTGATCGAAAACGCCGCACGTGAGCCGGAGGTCGTCGATCTCGCAAAATGCCTGACCGCCATGGGCGCCAAGATTTCCGGCGCCGGCACCAGGACCATCACCATCGAAGGCGTCACCTCGCTTTCAGGTGCGCGCCACCGGGTCCTGCCGGATCGTATCGAGACCGGCACCTATGCCATGGCAGTTGCGATGGCCGGCGGAGACGTGGTGCTCGAGGGCACCGAAGCATCGCTGCTCGACAACGCTCTCGATACGCTGTGTCTGGCCGGCGCCCAGATCACCGAGACGGAAAGCGGGCTGCGCGTCGTGCGCAACGGCAACGGCATCCAGCCGGTCGATATCACCACCGAACCATTCCCGGGTTTCCCGACCGACCTGCAGGCTCAGTTCATGGCGCTGATGACCCGCTCTTCGGGCGTCTCGAACATTACCGAGACCATTTTCGAAAACCGCTTTATGCACGTCCAGGAACTCGCCCGCCTCGGCGCCAGGATCTCGCTATCTGGCCAGAAGGCCCGGGTAGAAGGCGTGCCGCGGCTGAAGGGTGCCCCGGTCATGGCGACCGATCTGCGCGCCTCCGTGTCGCTGGTCATTGCCGGCCTTGCCGCCGAAGGCGAGACCATGGTCAGCCGTGTCTATCACCTCGACCGCGGTTTCGAGCGGCTGGAAGAAAAGCTCACCCGCTGCGGCGCGGTGGTCGAACGCGTCAGCGACTGATCGATCCGCAAGGCTGATATTTCGTAAAGGACGGCAGGGCATTACCCTTGTCGTCCTTTTTTGCATTTCTATCTCTTTGAGACGTCCATCCCCTTTCCGCCTCATATTGTTTGATCCGGCACCTCACGGAGATTTCCCCATGACCGATATTCAAGCTCCCGTCTGGTTCATCACCGGCTGCTCCACCGGCTTCGGCCGCGAGCTCGCCAAGCTGACGATCGAGCGCGGCTGGCCGACCGTGGTCACCGCCCGCGGCAGGGATCGGGTCGCTGATCTGGCCGGCGGCAAGGATCATGTCCTGGCGCTCGATCTCGACGTGACGGACATGAAGCAGATTTCCGATGCGGTCGCCGCCGCCGAACAGAAGTTCGGCCGCATCGACGTATTGGTCAACAATGCCGGCTACGGCTACCAGGCGTCGATCGAGGAGGGCGAGGAGGACGAGATCCGCGCGATGTTCGACGCCAATGTCTTCGGCCTGTTTGCCATGACCCGCGCCGTGCTGCCTGGCATGCGTGCCCGCCGCAAGGGCCACATCCTCAACATCACCTCGATGGCCGGGTTCATGGGCCTTCCGAGCTCCGGTTATTATGCGGCGAGCAAGCACGCGGTCGAAGGTTTTTCCGATGCGCTGAGCCTCGAAGGCGCGCCGCTCGGCATCAAGGTCACCTGCGTCGAGCCGGGACCGTTCCGCACCGACTGGGCCGGCCGCTCGCTGAAGCAGACGCCGAGCACGATCGCCGATTATGCCGAGACCGCCGCCGCCCGCATGGGCGCGACATCCGGCTATAGCGGCCGCCAGCCCGGCGATCCGGTGCGCGCCGGCGAGGCGATGATCGCCGCGACAGAGGCGGCGGAAGCCCCCCGCCACCTGGTGCTCGGTGCCATCGCCTTTAACAGCGTTACCCAGAAGCTGAAGGAGCGGCTCTCCCAGATCGAACTCTGGGAGGAAATCAGCCTTTCCGCCGATTTTCCGAGCTGAATGTCGGGGCGATGGGGTCTGCCTGCGGGGCAAGCCGTGTTCTGATGACAACTAAAGCCTTGCCTGCGCGAGCAGTTCACGGGTGCGCTTCAGCGTCGACAGCAGGGCGGATTTGTAGCCGTTTTCGCTGTCGAACTGCGTCTGCTCGGCCTGCTCTTCGGGGCCGTTCGGCTCCTTTCCGCGCAGGCCGAGATAGCAATAGAAGCGCAGCTGCAGCGCGCCGGCTTCATCCTCGAACAGTTCATTGATGATGGCGCCCTCGCGGGGGCCGATTGCCTGGAAGAAGGTAACCTTGCTCTGCGGCTCGAGGATGATGATTTCCCTGATGTCAGAGCCGGCGATGGTGGCTTCGCGAACGAAATGGGTGGCACTTTCCTCCAGGACATCGCAGCGGGTGCAGAGGCCGGGTGAGAGGAACTGGCGCGCATCGCGCGCCTTCAGCTCCAGGCCCTTCCAGACCTGCTCCCGAGTAAGCTCTCTTTCCCCCTCCGGGTTCACCGGAACAGTTGCGGTCGAATAGATCATGATAACAGTCCTTTGTTTTGGATCGCGCGACTGCCTGCCTCAGGTGGAGGCAGCAGTTTCCGAGGCAAAGTTGCGATAGGAGCGGAGGGGCCGTCCGAGGATCGTCATCAGGCGTTCGAGGTCGCCGCCCTCGGGCAGCATCCCGTCGCTCAGGAACCGCTCGCCCATCATGCGCATGTCATAGGCCATCCAGGACGGCATGAACTGCTTGAGGTTCTGCTCGAAGGCTGCGGTATCGCCGCCGCCGTAGCTGATCGGGCGCGCAAGTACGTCTGACCAGATGGCGGCGATGTCCGTTCCGGTGAGCGTCTCGGGTCCGACGAGGTTGATCCGGTCGAGCGCAAGCGGCTCTGCGGCCTGTTCGCGGCGCAGCAGTTCAAGGGCCGCGATCTCGGCGATATCGCGCACATCGATCATGGCGAGGCCCTTGGCTCCGACCGGCATGGAATAAACGCCGTAGCCGGCAATGACGTCCTTGATCATCAGATCGTTCTGGATGAAGTAGGCCGGGCGCAGGATCGTGGCCTTGAAACCCATCTGCTCGATCATCCGTTCGACGCCGAACTTGCCCGCGAAATGCGGCACGTTCACGTAGACATCGGCGTGGATCACCGACAGGTAGACGATCCGCTCGATGCCGGCCGAGCGGGCGACGTTCAGCGCGACCAGCGCCTGGGTGAATTCGTCCGGTACCACTGCGTTCAAGAGGAACAATGTGGAAACTCCAGACATGGCCTTTCGCAGTGAATCGATATCGAGGAAGTCGCCCTGCACCACGCTCACGCCGGCCGGGAAAACGGCTTTGGATGGGTCGCGGATAAGAGCACGGACATCAGCGCCGCGCTTGACGAGGTGTTCGACGACTTGGCGGCCAACATTGCCTGTGGCGCCGGTAACGAGAACGGTCATGGTATCTCTCCGTGTTGGATTGCTTGACACCGCGAATATGTGTGGTTCACTGGCGGCCCAATAGACGGAAATTTTAGACGCACCGTCTCGCTGGTAGGACACATATGGATCTCCTTGCCCTCGCCGATTTCAATCTCGTCGCCCGCCACGGTGGCTTCGGCAAAGCGGCAAGGGCTACCGGCCGTCCCAAGGCAACCCTGTCCCGGCGGGTTGGAGAATTGGAAAGCAGCCTTGGCCTGCGCCTCTTCGAGCGGGGTGCGCGTGACCTGAAACTCACCGAAGAAGGACGGGCGCTCTTCGAACGGACGGCGAGGCTGCTCTCCGAACTAGACGACACGGCTTCGGCGATTGCTTCGGGCGGCCATATGCCCAAGGGGAAATTGCGTATCAGCGCGCCGGCGCTTTTCTCCCAGAGCGCGATGGGCAAGATTGCAGCGGGATTTGCCCTTAAATATCCGGAGGTGAGGCTGGAGGTGACGACCGAGGACCGGCCTGTGGACATGATCGAGGAGGGCTACGATCTGGTAATCCGAGTCAATCCAGATCCCGACATAAACCTGGTCGGACGGGCGTTTCTGCGCGACCGCCTGGTCGTCGTGGCGAGCCCTGACCTTCCTCGCTCGACCGGTGCGCTCGCTGCCCCTGGGGTTGCGCGCGGGACAGGCGAACGGCAAAAATGGCACGTGAGGACACCCGCCGGCCGGTCGACGATCAAGATCGAACCCGTGCTCGCCTTGTCGACGCTCATCATGGTCCGGGACGCGGTACGAGCCGGCGTCGGTGCAGCACGTCTTCCCATTTCGCTGGTGACCCACGACCTGGCTGACGGCACACTCGTGCATTGGGGCGATCTCGACGAGCCCGAGGTCGCTTTGTGGGCGCTCTATCCCTCCCGGCGGCTGCTCAGCGCGCGGGTGTCGGCATTCCTGGACTTTCTAAAGCAGGTCTTCCCAAATGGGACGCCGGACGAACTGGCCGCCTATATCGGCAGGTGATGACGATCGAACCGGCTTTCGGCCGTAGAAAGGCCCACGGAATGCCTGGCTGCTCCATTTCCCTCCTTGACCGTGCCGACACATCCCTCGGTGCCGGCCGATAAAGGTGCTTCCGTCTCACGCCGCCGTTGCTTCTTGCCTCGTCACATCCTATCTCAAGTTCCAGGAACTTTCGCGTGAACGCGCGCCTCTGGATGGATATTGGAAGCGATGACCGACTTGAAGCTGCTGGCCCTCGATACGGACGACCTGGGTGTGATTTCCGCCCATATGCAGGATGCGGTCTTCAAGGTGGGGGACGTGCGCTGGTCGCAGCCCGAGCGGAATTTCTCGCTTGCTGCCAACCGTTTCGTCTGGGAAAACGCCGGCGAGAAAAAACGTAAAAGCTTCGAACGCCGCCGTGCGGCGATCGTTTTCAAGCGGGTCGAGGCGGTGCGCTCGACCGGCGTCAATCGCGGCCGCACGGACGAGGTCCTGTCACTGCTGGCAATCACCTTCTCGCAGAAGGGTGACGGGCCGGAAGGAACGATCGAACTGGTCCTTTCCGGCAAATCGACGATTGCGCTCGATGTCGAATGTATCGAAGTTGCTCTTGCGGATGTCGGCGGCGCATGGGAAACGGCGTCTAAGCCCCGTCATCCCTGATCTGGCCCCTTTGCCCCAGTGGTCCGACCGGGATAACATCGTTTTTTGAGCTGGAAGGGATATCCGCTTGGCAATCTGGCTGGATCAGGCGTCGCAGGACTTTGAGGCGAAGTTTTCCGCATTTCTCTCCACCAAGCGGGAGGTCTCGGAAGATGTGAATGTGGTGGTGCGGGCCATCATCGATGATGTGCGCGCCCGCGGCGATCAGGCGCTGATCGATTATTCCGCCCGTTTCGACGGGATCGACCTCGCCAAGGCCGGGATCAGGGTCACCGAAGCCGAAATCGACGCCGCACTTGCCGCGACCGACCGGAAGGTCATGGATGCCCTGAACCTCGCCGCCGAGCGCATCGAACGCCACCATGCCCGCCAGATGCCGAAGGACGATATCTACGAGGACGCGATCGGCGTCGGCCTGGGGTCCCGCTGGACTGCGATCGAAGCGGTCGGGCTCTATGTTCCGGGCGGCACTGCTAGCTATCCGAGTTCGGTCCTCATGAATGCCGTGCCGGCAAGGGTCGCCGGCGTGCCGCGCGTGGTCATGGTCGTGCCGGCGAACGGCGGCAAGATCAACCCGGCCGTGCTCGCCGCTGCCCGCATCGCTGGCGTCACCGAAATCTACCGCATCGGCGGCGCCCAGGCTGTGGCGGCGCTTGCCTACGGCACCGAAACCATCGCCCCGGTCGCCAAGATCGTCGGCCCCGGAAACGCCTATGTGGCGGCGGCCAAGCGGCATGTCTTCGGCACTGTCGGCATCGACATGATCGCCGGCCCCTCGGAAGTCCTCGTCATCGCCGACGGCGAGAACGATCCGGACTGGCTGGCGGCCGACCTGCTCGCCCAGGCCGAACACGATGCCGGCGCCCAGTCGATCCTCGTCACCGACGATGCCGGGCTCGGCCACGCGGTGGAGGCGGCCGTCGTGCGCCAGCTGAAGACGCTGTCGCGCTCGCAGACCGCTGCCGCGAGCTGGCGCGATTTCGGCGCGATCATCCTGGTGCCGGACCTCACAGCCGCCTTGCCGCTCGCCAACCGCATCGCCGCCGAGCACTTGGAGCTCGCCGTTGCCGATCCCGACACGCTATTGCCCGGCATCCGCAATGCCGGCGCGATCTTCATCGGCCGCCATACGCCGGAGGTGATCGGCGATTATGTCGGCGGTTCCAACCACGTGCTGCCGACGGCACGCTCAGCCCGTTTCTCCTCCGGCCTTTCCGTCCTCGATTTCGTCAAGCGCACCTCGATCCTCCGGCTCGGCCCCGACCAGCTTCGCCAGCTTGCGCCCGCGGCGATCACGCTTGCCCATTCCGAAGGGCTCGATGCCCATGCCCGGTCCGTCGCCATCCGCCTGAACGGGCTCCCTCTCGACGACGAGGGTTGACGGATGGGGGCGGCGGTCTACCGGCTCTACGACGTCGTTCTGGACGACTCGATCGGGCGCTCGACGCCCGATGTGGAGCACGAGCGGGCGGTCGCCATCTTCGACCTCGTCGAGGAGAACTCGTTCGAACCGCTGGGCCATGCCGGCGGCCCTTACAAGTTGAAGCTGTCGCTGGTCGATAGCAAGCTTGTACTTGGCATCACCACGGACAAGGACGAGCAGGTCGCGACCCATATCCTGTCGCTGACCCCCTTCCGGCGGATCATCAAGGACTATTTCATGATCTGCGAAAGCTATTACGAGGCGATCCGCTCCTCGACGCCGAGCCGCATCGAGGCGATCGACATGGGCCGGCGCGGTGTCCACAACGAGGGCTCGCAGACCCTGATGGACCGGCTGGACGGCAAGATCCGCGTCGATTTCGATACCGCCCGGCGGCTCTTCACGCTGGTCTGCGTGCTCTACTGGCGCGGCTGAGCATGGAGGCAGAACGCGCCCCGGAGACGAAGATCGAGACGAAGGCCAAAAAACCGGGCGCCATTCTTTTCATGTGTGGCTTCAACGTCATCCGGTCGCCGATGGCGGAGGCCATTGCAAAGCGGCTGCTGCCACCCGATATCTACATCCAGTCGGCGGGCGTGCGCTCCGGCGAACGTGATCCCTTCGTGGATGTGGTGCTGGAGGAAGTCGGGCTGTCGATCGACCGTCATCAGCCGCGCACGCTGGAGGAGCTCGAGGACGATTTTTTCGACCTGATCGTTACGCTGACGCCGGAAGCCCACCATGCCGCACTGGAACTGACCCGTTCAAATGCCGTGGATGTGGTCTACTGGCCGACCATGGACCCGACCGCTGCAACGGGCACCCGCGACCAGCTGCTGGATGCTTATCGCGAGGTTCGCGATCACCTCTGGCGGCTGATCGAGGAGCGTCTTTGGGGCACCAGCCGGCATCCGGCCGAGACCGCCTGAAACCTCCCGCAGGGGGCCGCCTGAAACGACATTGAGAATAGCGCGCAAGCGAGGTTCACAAAGCGGACATGATTGTGTAGTTTCCGCGCAAATTTCCGGGCGGGCGCGAAACGCGTTGCCGACCCAAACCCAACACAGGAAGAAAAACTATAGATGGCTAAAGAAGAAGTCCTCGAATTCCCGGGCGTCGTGACCGAACTCCTGCCCAACGCGACGTTCCGTGTGAAGCTCGAAAACGAACACGAGATCATTGCCCACACCGCCGGCCGCATGCGCAAGAACCGCATCCGCGTTCTCGCCGGCGACAAGGTGCTTGTCGAAATGACGCCCTACGACCTGACCAAGGGCCGCATCACCTACCGCTTCAAGTAACCTTATCATCCGCGGCGGGCTCTCATGGCGCTGGAACAAAAGCTGATACTGGCCTCCGGTTCTCCGCGCCGTCTCGACCTTCTCAACCAGGCCGGCATTACGCCGGCACGGCTGATGCCGATGGATATCGACGAGACGCCGAAGAAATCCGAACATCCGCGCTCGCTCGCCCGCCGGCTTTCGACCGAAAAGGCGCAGGCGGCGCTCGGCGCCATCCGCAACGACCCGGCCTGGCGGCACAGCTATATCCTGTCGGCGGATACGGTGGTCGCCGTCGGCCGCCGCATTCTCGAAAAGACCGAATACACGCAGGAAGCCTCATCCGCCCTGCACCTGCTCTCCGGGCGCGGCCACTGGGTCTATACCGGCATCTGCCTGATCACCCCCGGCGGCCAGTTCCGCCAGAAGGTTGTTCAGACCAAGGTTCGCTTCAAGCGGCTTTCCACCCGCGAAATCGAGAGCTACATCGCGTCAGGCCAATGGCGCGGTAAGGCGGGTGCCTACGCAATCCAGGGCATTGCCGGATCCTTCGTCCAGAAGCTCGTCGGCTCCTACACCAATGTCGTCGGCCTACCGCTGTTCGAAGTGACCGGGCTTCTGGCCGGCGAAGGTTTCGACGTGGCGGCCGCCTGGCCTGAGGGTTGACATTGCGGGCTGATATCGGAGGGCCGGCAGGCCGCTCCAGCGAGGCGATATCGGGCAGCCCGAAACATGCCTCCATCCGCTTCCAAGGCCTCCCTCGCCTCTTGAAAGCTATTTCGTGCCAGAATACAAAATAGGAGTGTTAAACGATGGCGTCCGAACCCATCAAGACCGGCGGCAAGGTCGAGCCGCTCAGGAAGACGAGGCCCTGCCCGGAATGCGGCAAGCCATCCTCCCGCGAAAACTATCCTTTCTGCTCCGACCGCTGCCGCACGCTTGACCTGTCGCGCTGGCTGACGGGCTCCTATGCCATTCCGGTGGCTGACGACGAAGCAAAGGCCGAAGGCTCGGACGACTGAGCCACGAATCGAGCTAGGCAGGGTGTCTGTTTTTATTCAGGAAATTACGATTTTCGCAAACCTGTCAAAAAAGTCGGTTCTGGTGCTGGACATGGCCGAACAAGATGTTATAACCCCGCTCGCTCCGGGGGAAACGCCCCCGCCGGTCCCGACCGGAAGGCTTCATAGGCCTCGATGCCCGGATAGCTCAGTTGGTAGAGCAGCGGATTGAAAATCCGCGTGTCGGTGGTTCAAATCCGCCTCCGGGCACCATTCTAAGCCTTTAATACCGTTGGTATATTTCATTAGATCAGTATTTTCTAATAAATCCGGACTTGACAGATTTATTCGCCGGGATTGACAATTTTTGTTTTTCTGTTGTTCAGGTCAGTTCCGAAGTCGACCATGACCGCAGCCGTTTGCTTGGTCCGCTCGGCGCGCATGGAGTAGTGTTTTGTCATCGCTTCGATCGCGTGGCCTAGTCGCGGCCCATTTCAGCGAGGATCGTCCCCCACGGTGTGCCCCAAGCCCTTCAAGGTGAGGCCGGATTGGATCTTGCCTTCCTCCTGCAGTTTCTTCTTGAACTTGTTCCCAATTGGTGCCGAGCCGCTATCGGTCCACGACTTGCCACGACTGTTGGCGCAAAGCGCGGTCGCATCCTGCGCCGACTGAAGCGCCAAGGGCCTATTGGACGGGCTAAAGTACGGGTGGGTAAACCGGCTGCCGGTCCTCTGGCGCCGTGTGTCGAAACCTTTTTCCGAGACGACCGTGCGCGGCAGTGCGAGGGCGTATTGAGAGTCGAGGCCATAGAACATCATGAGGCTGATCGGAACCATGTGATTTCGCAGGGCAGAAAGAACCGCCTCTCGCTCGGTGCCAGTCCGTGGCCGGGTTTGCAGCGGCTAGATATTTGGGCCGTTTGGCCAGGCTGACATGCTGGACGGGGTTTTCTTTTACGAACCCGTACTCCATCCCCCAGCTGAACAGCAGGGACAGGACAGCGCGAACATCGTTGGCGAAACTAAACTTGTGCGCAGCCTCGGCTTTGTCGCAGATCTTCACACGAAGCCCCGCGTGAATTTCTGCAGTGCCGTATCCTCGATCGGCTGAAACGCGTCGAAAACCTTCTGGTAGTCGGCGCGGTTGCGCGGCGCTCTCTTCTGAAAGCGAGGCTGGCGCGGTACCTTTTGAGCATGCCGAACGTGCCAGGTTTGGCTTCGTGGCCTTGTGCACCTCGTTGATGCGATGAACTTCCATGTCGAAGGCGAGAATGTATTGCCACCGTCTCAGGACAGCCATCCGGCACGACCCTGCGGTGGCGTGTTAAAACCTTCAACAAGAATGTCGACGTCTCTGGCGCCGTTTTGCAGTTGACTTAGATCATGGCACCAAGGGTTTTCGGGAATGCGATGATCGTTGGCGAAGTGCCGACGCTAGATCACTTCAAGCTGGCTTTCGATGCTGTCGCAAAGCAGCGGCAATACGACAATCGCCTCACCATCGTCAGCTATGAGGGTCGCACAAAGCCGCTATGGGCCGCCGAGACGGTGGCCTACATCGCTTGGCGCGATGGCGCCTTGGACTACATGTTTGACGAACTCGCGGCGGTCGAGGCGGCGAGATCGCGCCGCCGGCGATTGAAAGTTCATCGGCCCCATCACGCCGATCGTCTGGCCGAAATGATCTAAGAGGAGCCCGCAGTGCGAGGGCCTGCGTCGGTCCGCCGTGATACAGGCCCTCAACCCGACGCAGAAGAAACAGGTTCAAAAAGAAGAGGGCTCCCGCGTTTCTCCCGTTCGAGGCCTCAACAGTCTCTTGGGGGCGGGAACATCGCAGATAACCTGACATAGCGCATCCTCCATTCAGGATAGACCTTTTTGGCGTAGCGTCCCGCCGCTGCCTGATCTCGCCACTGCGGCGGCCGAGGAAAAGGTCGGCATCTTCCCTCGCGGATTATTTTTGGGGTGCTGTGGATTGTACTGGTCTTCTGCTTGAAATCGTTGCTGGGATATGCTGATGGAGGTTGATGCATCTTCCGCCCTGGAGCAGTAGAATTGTCAAAAAAGTGGTCGTCTATATTGCGGTGGACCGATCGTTACCCGCGGTTTAGCTCACTCGTTCGTAAACTGGACCCACGCCACCTCACATATCCGAATGTCGCTATTTTTGGAGCGGACCCCGTCCTTGACCTGACAGGCCGGGTTGAAGTTCCGGTCGGGACGATCGACAATCGTACTGCCATCATCGTCTTTATTGGGCAATCTCTCAGCGTCAACAACGTCCCGACGCCATATGTGCCGGCCAATTCGGCTATTGACCAACTGAACATCTATGACGGGAAGCTGTACCAAGCCAAAGACCCGTTGCTTGGCATCAACGTAAGTGGCGGCCCCGTCACAGAAAAGCGCGGGACGTGGATGCTTGCCATGGCCGATAAGCTCATTATCGATGGACACTTCGACCGCGTTATCATTGTACCGATGGCTGTCGGGAACACCCGTGCGGACCAGTGGGCAAGCTCCACCTCTGCTCCATACCTGTTCAACAACATCAATGTCGTCGGCCTCAGGCTCCGCGACCTTGGCTTGCCCTGCACTGCAATCATGTGGGGACAAGGGGAAAGCGACACAATCGCCGGCACCTCACAGGCAGCCTACACGGCAGCCTTGAACAAGGTCATTGCAGAGTTCAATCGGGCGATCCCTGGCTGCCCGTTCTTTGTCGCCGAGGAAGCCTATTATTATGGCAAGACCAGTCCGGCAGTCCTTGCCGCGCAGGCAAGCGTCGTCAACGGCACGACGGTATTCGCAGGCGAGAATGTTGAACTGATCGGTCCTTCCGGTCGCTATGACAATACCCATTTGAACGAAGCCGGCGCCCTCCAGCGAGCCTCGCTGGCTGTCGCTGCGCTCATGGCCGCTCTCTAGACCCAGCCTCATCAGAGGAACTCGACATGGACCGCCCATTTGCCGCGGGGCCTTTGCTACGCTCACTGAATGGCAGCTCCGCAAGATCAGCAAAAGCAAGTCTGCGAGGAAGAACCTGCTCAACGCCATTGTAGCAATCGCTGGTGTCCACACGCCACATGAGCTTGCGCACGTCCTGGCGCAGGTCATGCACGAAAGCGGCGGCTTGATCTACGATCGCGAGGTCTGAGACCCCCTGGCCATCTCCGCACCACTGGCGTCTTTGTCATTTCGTCGCAGTGGGTCAGCGGGTTAAGAGAGCCTCAGCCGTGTCTGTCATTGTGGCCTTTGGTGATGATCCTCTATAAGAGCTTGCGCGTGTAGCTGGGATGTCTGTGATTTCGGAAAGGATAGCGGTTGAGATATCGGCCAGAGATCGACGGCCTCCGAGCGATTGCGGTGGTTCCCGTAATATTGTTTCACGCTGGCCTCAGCTGGTTCAGCGGGGGTTTTGTTGGTGTCGATGTTTTCTTTGTCATCAGCGGTTATCTGATAACCGGGATCATCATGAAAGAGATCGGCTCCGGCAACTTTTCGTTTGCAAGGTTCTACGAGCGCAGGTTTCGCAGGATCGTGCCCGCGTTCACGGTTGTCCTGCTTTTTTGCATGATACTGTCGTGGGTTTTCTTGCTGCCAGCGGAACTGGTTTCTTTTTATTGGAGCGTCATTTACTCGTTCGTCTTTTCAGCAAATATATTTTTTCGAGGAGAGGCGGGGTACTTTGCCACGGCTTCCGAATTAAAGCCCTTGCTCCATGTGTGGAGCCTGTCGGTGGAAGAGCAATTCTATTTGGCGTTCCCGATTGCGCTGGTGTTGCTGTCTAGATCTGGACGGCAGAAAGTTCTGATATTTTTAGCCATCGTGACTTTGGTCAGCCTATACTACGCAGAGCTTCGCAATACGTCCCGGCCTCAGGCGGCATTCTTCCTTGTCGAATATCGCGCATGGGAATTGGCGTTGGGTGCCTTTACTGCGGTCATATTCGCGGAGGGCCCCAGACCTGGGGGAGGCCTGACGAAAGAAGCATTTTGCTGGGCAGGGCTGTCGCTAATTGTTTTGTCGGTTTTCTATTTCGATCATTCGACGCCTTTTCCTGGGCTTTGGGCACTGATCCCCACATTGGGCTCTGCCCTCATTCTCGTCTTCGCTGACGAAGCGACGTACTTCGGCCGGATGATGCGCTCCAAGTACCTCGTCATGGTCGGTAGATCGAGCTATGGCGCATACCTTTGGCACAACCCGATCTTCGTCTTTACTCGTTACTTCTACGAAAATGACGCTGGTCTTCCAGTGATGATGATCATGGCGAGCGTGTCGATAGTTCTTGGCTTTCTATCCGCACAATTCATCGAACGGCCTTTCCGAGACGCACGGCGCATTCCGTTCGCTACTTTGGTGTGGAGCACGGGTGTCCCACTGCTGATCATCCTTGCCGTTAGCGTTCTCGGGGTTTGGAAGAGCGGTTTCTATGAGCGGTATTCACCAGATCAGGTCGCACTGTTGCGCGAGGGCGAAACGTCCTACAGAGACAATTTTAGGAGCTACGATCTTGGTCGTTGTTTCATCGACTACGAGCAAAGCGTCGACACTCTTTTCGCCAACAAATGCGTGTCGGAGTCCTCAAAAAGACGGGTGATCGTCTTCGGGGATTCCAAAGCGGCACATTGGATGACGGGTGTTCGCAAGGTTTTTGGAAGCGAGGACTTCGCTGTACAGCAGTGGACTGGAACGAGCTGCAGAGCTGTTGACTACGCAAAGAATCCCGACCGGTGTAAGGTTTTCTATCGCGCGTTCGTGGAAAAGATTGCTCCACAGATCAGGCCAGGGGACATCGTCGTCGTGTCATCTCGCTGGATCGGCGTCGTAATTGATGGTGGTGCCGAGTCCTTCGTCGGATCTGTCCGCGCGCTTTTCGATGTTCTCAAGGCCACGAACGCGGAAGTCATCGTTATAGGAGAGACCCCGGAGTACCCCCTCCCTCCGCAATCCCTCATGGTGAGGCAAGGCCTCAAGAACACTGGAGAGGTGTATCTGAAGGCATATGATCTCGCCGCCGCAAACCAGATCCTTGCGGCAGAAGCTCAAAGATATGGCTTTAACTTTCGCGACCCGGCGGCCTACCTCTGCAAGAGGGATCCCGAGCTACGCTGCATGGTTGCGCGCGACGGTGCATCCTATTACTTCGATGGGGGCCATTTGTCACCGCTTGGTTCGATGACGCTGTTCGAGGATTTCGCGCTTTCGGGAGAGCGAAGAAAAGCATTCCCCTGATCGAGGACCGCAAACTCTCTCCCGATGATGAGGCTGCCCCGAGGGTCACAAAGGTGAAGCCTGGTCGCTGATTTTGGTCGAAATCCGCGCCCCAGTTGGAGCGTGTGTTTCCGCAACCGGCCGGACCATCTGTTCAAACGCATGCTGAACCACTATAGCGATCCGCAGCCTACAACGATGGCAGGAACAGGAAGTTAATTCTTGAAGATTTCAAAAAGCAACAGGAACGCGCTCGATAGCGACACCATTGTACGTGTTCTTAAGCGCATCGTGGCCGAAAATGGTCGTGACCACGTCATGGGATATAGCTTCGCGATCGCCTGTCTGGTCGCGGTAGCGCTTTCTACTGCCTTCACCGCCTGGATCATGCGCGTCATTATCGACGAAGCATTCGCCAACAAACGCGCAGAGGTGGTTGGGGTCATATGCTTGTCGATTTTTCTCGCGTTTGTTCTTCGTGGATTCGCAAGTTACGGACAGGCTGTGGCTCTATCGAAAATAGGAAACAACATCGTTGCTCGCTATCAAAAGCGAGTTTACGCGCATCTCATGACTTTGTCGGTCAGCTTCTATAATGAGAATAGATCAGCGCAACTGGCTGCTCAGGTCAATCAAAATATCGGCGGCATCCGCGACGTCATGAACCTGACAGTCACTTCAGTCGCTCGCGATCTGCTCACATTCATTTCGCTTGTCGGCGTCATGATCTATCAGGATCCGCTTCTTAGCCTGATCGTCTTTGTGGCGGCACCATTGCTTGTCTTTGGTCTAAGGCACCTTTCACTGCGGCTTAGGCAAGCAACAAAGGAGGCCATCCAACTTAACAGTCGCGCCTTCGGTGTGATGCAGGAGACTATTCAAGGCATTCCCATCGTAAAGGCATTTACTATGGAGCGTGAACTTGAAAAGAAGCTGAATGAGATTATTGACCATTCAGAACGCCGGGCAAACAAGATTGCCAGGCTTTCCGAACGCAATGCACCTATGACGGAGAGTTTTGCGGGTATTGCTGTGGCAGGGGTGCTTGCATACGCCGCATATCGTTCCATCTTTTACAATGTCCCTCCAGGCGCATTCTTCTCCTTTGTGACCGCGCTGCTGCTCGCATATGATCCCGTCCGACGCCTTGCCAAGCTACAGGTTTATCTCGAGCGAGCGGCGGTCAACGCCAGAATGCTCTACGACATCCTTGATATGCAGCCCAACCAGCGCGACCTTCCCGATGCGGTGCCGCTACGAACCACGGAAGCAAGAATCGAATTCCGAAATGTTGATTTTGCTTACGGTGGCCATCCGGTGCTGAAGAATATCAGCTTTGTTGCGGAAGGCGGAAAAACAACCGCACTCGTCGGGCCTTCTGGCGCGGGCAAGTCGACCATCATTAATCTGATCCCGCGGTTTTATGATCCCACAGGGGGGCAGATCTTCATCGATGAACAGGATATTGCTCATATAACGAAGGACTCGCTGAGGCGACATCTGGCCTACGTCTCACAACAACCTTACCTTTTTGAAGGCTCTATCCGCGACAACATTCGTTACGGCCGTCCCGATGCAACGGATGCCGAAGTGGAGATCGCGGCCGAGCTTGCCTACGCCCACGATTTCATAATGGCCAAGCCATCAGGCTACGACACGCCTGTAGGTGAGAACGGCGTCACCCTTTCAGGCGGAGAACGCCAACGCCTTTCCATTGCCCGAGCCCTCGTTCGCAATGCTCCCATTCTTTTGCTGGACGAGGCAACCTCCGCACTCGACACGGAGTCCGAAGCCGCTGTTCAGATGGCTCTTGACAGAGCAATGACCGGGCGCACGGTTGTTGTGATAGCGCATCGACTTTCCACGATCGTTCAAGCGGATAAGATCGTCGTCATGCAACAAGGTAACGTCGTTGAGCAAGGCACTCATGAGACCTTGGTTCAGGTCAAGGACGGCCTTTACGCCCGATTGAACAACCTTCAGCAGCCTTTGCGCGGGGGCTAAGCGAAGTCTCCAAAGGTTCGTCGCAGTCAAGGCGGTCGTTTCCATCATTGAACGTTGGCGCCTTCAATCGCTCGCTTCTCTTCGTCGTTCCCGCGGCTACGTCGCATCATCGTATGAGGAAAGGCACTTCCCTCTTTGGCGAGGGAAAAAACCAATTGTCAGTCGGCTATCGTATCAAATCGATGCAGACGACCATTTGGTCTAGTCGCTCTTGAACGATCAGACGCGGCACGATAGAAGCGACCCCAGCTGAGGGATACCCTTTTCGGCCGGATATATTATGCTGAGGATATTATGAAAAAGGTCCTGGTGACGGGTGCCGACGGTTTCATCGGGTCTCATCTCGTAGAATCGCTGGTGAAGACGGGCGTAAGCGTTCGTGCGCTTTGCCAGTATAATTCGTCCTCAAGCTGGGGCTGGTTGGATGGATCCCAATATGCGGGAAACTTCGAAGCCGTTCTCGGCGATGTGCGCGACCCCGCGCAAATGCGCTCGATCGCAAAGGGCGTCGATACGATCTTTCATCTCGCTGCGCTGATCGCAATCCCTTACTCATATCAGGCTCCGTCCAGCTACGTCGATACCAACATTCACGGCACGCTGAATGTGCTTCAAGGCGCTCTCGATGCCGGCGTGGAATGCTTCGTTCAGACTTCGACCAGCGAGGTCTACGGAACGGCGCTCTCTGTTCCAATAAATGAAAGCCACCCTCTGCAGGCACAGTCGCCATATTCGGCGACCAAAATTGCATCCGACGCTTTGGCTTTTAGCTTCCATTCGAGCTTCAGTCTGCCTGTGGTCATCGCCCGTCCATTCAATACCTTTGGGCCAAGGCAATCAGCCAGGGCGGTCATCCCCACCGTCATCACCCAGCTTCTGAACGGACAACGATCTATAAAATTGGGCTCCGTCGCCCCAACACGCGATTTCAACTATGTTCAGGACACGTGCGACGCATTCATCGCCCTGGCCAAGGCTCCTGAAGCGATCGGCAAGACTGTCAATATCGGTTCCGGCTGCGAGATTTCCGTTCTGGATACGGTCCATCTCATTGCCCGTCTCATCGATACACCAGTCAACATTCAGTGCGACGAACAGAGACTTCGCCCCGCCAACAGCGAGGTTGAGCGGCTTCTCTGCGACAACAGCCTCATTCGCTCGCTCACTGGCTTCATGCCAAGCTATTCGCTGGAAGAGGGGCTGCGAACAACCATAAAATGGATGCGCGACCCGATCAATCTGAGCAGGTACAAGGCAACTCGATACAATGTCTAGGCGAGCAGTAATTCTGGCGGGCGGCCAAGGTACGCGGCTAAGGCCCTACACCGTGGTCCTGCCTAAGCCTTTGATGCCGATTGGCGAATATCCCATTCTTGAAGTCATCGTTCGCCAACTGATCAGTGCCGGCTTCACCCACATCACTATGGCTGTGAATCATCAGGCCGAGATCATCAAGGCTTTCTTCCAAGACGGTGCGAAGTGGGGTGTTCGGATTGATTATTCCCTGGAAGATCGGCCCTTGGGCACAATGGGTGCACTAAACCTCATTCGCGATCTGCCCGACAATTTTTTGGTGATGAACGGTGATATCCTGACCGACCTGGATTTCGCGGCGTTTCACGACAGCCATGTGCGAAGAGGCGACATATTCACGATCTCCGCCAAGAACCGCGAACACCGCATCGATTACGGAGTTTTGGACACGGACCAGCAAGGCATGCTGTGCGGCTTCCGCGAGAAGCCAGTGGCCAATTATCAGGTCAGCATGGGCGTCTATATGCTCTCGTCGAGAGCGATCGCACATTTTCCCTCCGAAGGAGCCTACGGCTTCGATCAGCTGATGCTCGATCTTCTTGCCGCAAAAAAGCCCGCCTATGTTCGACCTTTCGACGGATATTGGCTGGATATTGGCAGACCTGATGATTACGCCCTTGCCATCGAGGAGTTCGAATCGATGCGACACAAATTTTTGAATGACTGACGCGGTTGTCACCGGCGCGGGCGGTTTCATAGGCCGGAACCTGATCCAGGCGCTTGAGAACCAAGGCACCGCAACCCTCGCCCTCGATCGGACACACGACGTATCCGATCCGGCGATGTGGCGCGATCTGCCGCCGGCGTCGGTGCTGTTTCACCTGGCTGGCAGAAGCTATGTGCCCGACAGTTGGACCAATGCCTCTTCCTTCCTTGCGACGAATGTCGTCGGGACGCAGAATGCACTTGAATGGTGTAAGCGTCACGGTGCTCGCATGGTATTTGCCAGCGCCTACGTTTATGGCGTTCCCGCTCGCTTGCCAATCCGGGAAAGTGACCCGGTCAACCCTAACAATCCTTACGCAGTCTCTAAAAGGTTCGCCGAACAACTGTGCGAATTCGCGGCCATCCACGAGGATGTACCTGTTACCGCGCTGAGGATATTCAACGTTTACGGCCCAGGGCAAAGGCCTGAGTTCTTGATCCCTATGCTTATCTCGCAGATAAGCTCGAGGTCGTCAGTCAATGTAATGGACCTTACGCCTCGACGGGACTTCGTTTACATCGATGATGTCGTCGATGCATTCATCGCTGCCCTACAGGCTCCAGACGGCTATAACTGTCTAAACATCGGGTCCGGCATATCCCTGTCGGTGCAAGATATAATCGATGTCATTCAGGAGGTCTGCGGAACAAGCCTCCCAGTAAGTTCGTCTTGCGCGGCTAGGCGGAATGAGATACTTGACGTGCGCGCTGACATAGGATGCGCAGAGAAGATGATTGCATGGCGCCCGAAGTGGGATTTTTCAGCTGGCATCAAGGCTATGATAGCGGAGCGTTAGATTGACGGAGCGCAACGTCCCGATCAATAAAGGCAACTATTCCATGGATACCGACGAGCGCGAAGCCGCGTTCGAGAAGTATCGAGGCGAAGGTTGGGAAACTGAATACGCGCTCTATCGCAAAAGATGGGCGGAGTATGCCAAGAACCAGGAGGTTTCCGAATATCCTCTTCTGGTTGACTTGGAGCTTGCATCAATCTGCAACCTCCGTTGCCCAATGTGCTACACCATCAGCGACGAATTCAAGAAAAGTGTCAACACGACGCGAATGGATTGGGATCTATATCGCCGTATCATCGATGAAATCGGCGGCAAGGTTCCAGCAATTCGCTTGTCGTTGCGTGGCGAAGCGACCCTTCATCAGCGGTTTGCAGACTGTGTCCGCTATGCCAAGGACCACGGGATCAAAGAAGTTTCGACCCTTACCCACGGCTTCAAGCTCAACCGTAAATACTTCGAGCAGATCGTCGATGCCGGTATCGACTGGATCACAATCTCCATCGATGGGACCGGGCAGACCTACGAAAACATCCGTAAGCCGATCAAGTTCAACGATCTGCTTGAGAAGGTCAAGGGCATCAAGGCCTATAAGGAGGAGCGCGGTCTCAACCGGCCTGTGATCAAGGTACAGGGCATATGGCCTGCTATCAGGGAAAATCCCGATCTCTATTACGAAACGTTTGCGCCCTACGTGGATCTTGTTGCCTTCAACCCGTTGATTGACTATCTCGGAAACGATACCGACGTCGCGTACCTGGACAATTTTACCTGCCCCCAGCAGTATCAGCGCCTCGTCATTGGTGCCGATGGGCTCGTCATGAAGTGCTCGAATGACGAGGAAAACCGCGAGGTGATTGGCAACGCAAAAGACCAGACGGTGCATGAAATCTGGCACAGCGAAAAGATGAACGCAGTCCGAGCGCTCCACAAAGAACCTCAGGGCTTTTTGAAGAGCGAAGTCTGCAGGCGTTGTTATCTTCCGCGCCTGACCAGTGATGAATCTGCCGAGATTGGCGGACGGAAGGTAGTTGTTCACAACTACGTAAATCGCAGTCAAGAAATCGGGATGTGAGGTTTTGACAATGGTGGATCGCGCCTCGTATCGAAACAGGGGCGGTCTCTTTCAAAGGATAGTCTCATTCTACAAAGAGAAACGCTATCTTTCGAAGTGCGGCACTGACTTCGTGTGCAAGCCGAGCGCCGAGTTCCGTCTCGTGGACCATGCGGTCCTTGAAGTCGGCGACGGGGTCACAATTCAAGACTATTGCTTCTTCCAATTAACAATGCCACATCCCCACGTTGTCATTGGGAGCAATTCTGTTATTGGCCGCCGTAATATTATAACCGCAAAGAACCGCATAGAGATTGGCCGAAACGTTCTCATCGGATCAGACGTGCAAATAATCGATCACAGCCATGGGATTGCGCGCAACCGCCTCATTCGCGAACAGCAGGCGGAGATTGGCCAAGTCGTCATAGGAGACGATGCGTGGATCGGCGCGGGAGCCAAGATACTGATGAACAGTCGCGTTGGCAAAGGAGCCGTCATCGGGGCGAACGCGGTCGTAAGAGGGGAAATTCCTGACTATGCGATCGCTGTAGGTGTTCCCGCAAAGGTCGTGAAATACAGGGAGTAGCCGATGTTCCGCAACTATCGCACCGATCGAACGTATATCATTGCTGAAATCGGGGGTAATTTTACAACCGCCGAGCAGGCTGTGCGTCTGATCGATGAGGCCAAGGCCACGGGGGTTGATGCAGTTAAGCTCCAGACCTATCGGGCTCGAACGCTATCAACGCGCGGGGCTATGTTTGACATGGAAAACACGGGGGTCACGTCCCAGTTCGAGTTGTTCCAGCGCTACGAGGTCGATGAAAGCCTTCATGAAGAGGTGTTCAGATATGCGGAAGCACAGGGGCTTGATTGGTTCTCCTCTCCCTCTCATCAGTCTGACGTCGATCTGCTAGAGAGATGCGGCGTCGGCGCGCACAAGGTGGGTTCCGACGATGCCGTGAACCTTCCGCTCCTCCGCTACCTTGCCAATACCGGTAAGCCGATCATTCTATCGACCGGTATGTGCACCTTGGACGAGGTTCGTGATTCGGTTGCCGCCATCAAAGCCCAAAGCGATAGCCGGATTATCCTGCTACACGCTATTACGAGCTATCCAACCCATCCCGAGAACGTCAACCTCGGCGCTATGCAGTCGCTGATGCGGGAATTTCCCGGCTTGGATGTCGGCTACTCCGACCACACTCTGACGCCCGTTGCCTGTCTCTGTGCCGTTGCCATGGGTGCTCGAGCCATCGAGCGCCATTTCACCTACGATAAGAACGCAGACGGTCCTGACCATATGCTCTCGGCGGATCCAGAGGAAATGAAGTGGTTGGTAGATGCCATTCGCGCCTTTGAAGTCATGCGAGGATCAGGTGTCAAAGAACCCGCCGCAAGCGAGCGAGTGACCCGTATCAACAACAGGAAGAGTATCGTGTTGGAACGCGATTTGAAGGCTGGCGATGTGATCTCGGAAGCGGACATTGCGGTCAAGCGTCCAGGCACCGGCATTTATCCGAAACACTTTGAAGAAGTGATCGGCCGGCGGGTTGCTGTCGACCTTAAGGCCGATGCGGTATTGCAGTGGAGTAATCTTGCTTGAAATTGGGAGTGATCATTCAAGCGCGAATGGGGTCAACGCGGCTACCTGGAAAGGTCTTAACCGACATCGGAGGGAAACCCCTGCTGTCTCACGTTATCGGACGGCTGGCGACGATGCGAAACGAGGCGAAGAGCGTTGTTGCGACCTCAACAGCCTCCGAAAATGACTCCATTGAAGCTTGGTGTGTAAGCCACGAGGTGGCGGTTTTTCGGGGGGATGAACTCGATGTTCTCGATCGGTACTATCGATGCGCAATAGCTTTCGGTTTCGACAATGTTATCCGCCTGACAGCCGACAACCCGTTTACGGATATTGAGGAACTAGATCGTTTAATCGACTTCCACCTTGATGGAGCCTATGATTACACCCACGCGTTCGGCCAGCTTCCGATAGGCGTCGGGGCAGAAATCTTCACTTTCGCGGCTCTTGAACGGAGCCATCGCCAAGGGCACATGCCCCACCACCGAGAGCATGTGAACGAATATTTCACCGACCATCCGAAATATTTCAGAATAGCAGAACTGCCGATACCGGTGGCGAAGAGAGCGCCTGCCCTTCGCCTCACCGTGGACACCTATGCTGACTGGGAACGTGCCGACAACCTCGTGAAAAAATCCTCCCAGAAATGGCTAGGCACTGAAGAAGCGATCCGTTTATGTTCGTATTCTGCATAGAGAGTTCCCATACGCGGGGCTTAGGCCATCTCTATCGGTCCCTAACCTTAGCTGATGAGTTGGCAGGCAGAGGTAGGAGTGTGTGTTTCGCTTTAAACCGCCACGAAGCCTCACACGATATCGTTAAAGCGCGCGGCTTCGCTGTTTATGGGTATGATTTATACGCCGAAGCCGGAAGCTGGGAACTCGAACTTATTCGCTCCCTTGGTTCTGCTACGATCTGGGTCAATGACCGCTTGAACACGCCGGTTGCACATGCCAAGGCTGTAGTAGCGGCAGGTCTCAAGCTCGTAACGTTTGACGATAGGGGGGACGGCGCGGCATTTGCCGATCTGAATATATCAGCATTGGTATTTGAGGATATTGCCGGGCTCAAGGGTAAGGATGTCCGGAGTGGTGTTGAGTTTATGATCCTCAATCCCGAGATCGAATTATATAGGCGGCACCGCGGCAGCTTGACCTCGATATTGGTAACCATGGGCGGCGCTGACACTTATGGCGTTACGATAAAGGTGGCTCAATGGCTTCGCGACAATGCGATGCATGCTACGATTGTCACCGGTCCGGCGTTTCAACATAAAGATGAACTCGACACCATCCTCAAGGGTAACACCGAAGGTTCCTTAACTCATCGAGGTGCTGTTGCCTCCCTTGCGCAGGAAATGGCGAGCCATGACATCGCTATAACGGGCGGGGGCGTGACGCCATTCGAGGCCTGCGCGGGCGGCCTTCCCTGCATTGTGATTGCCAATGAGGATTTTGAGATTCCGGTCGGAAGAGCGTTGGAAAAGCTAGGCTGCGCAAGATTTGCAGGCCACCACAGCACTTTTGATCTCGGCCCTGCTTTCGAGGGGTTGCCTATAGGAACAATGAGTCAGGCTGCACTCGACGCCGTGGATTTGGAAGGCGTGCGCCGAGTTGGCAGCCTAATCAGGGGGTTAGAGGCCTGATGCCAACGGCCGTCATCCATCAGCCGGACTTTGCGCCATATCTTGGATTCTTCCAACGATTTCAGCATGCCGATCTCTATGTTGTGCTCGACCACGTCCAGTTTGTTCACGGCACCAGCAAGAGCTGGACGCATCGTGACAAAATCAAGACAAATGAGGGAGAGCGTTGGCTGACGATCGGAATTCACAAACCTAAGTTTGGCACCCTGATCAATCAAGTGGAACTTCTCCCTGGTTTTGATTGGGCGGAGAAGAATCTGGCGCTGCTGAGGGAAAACTATCGAAAATGCCCAGGGTGGAACGAGGTATTTCCCATCGTCGAAAAACTCTATTCTGAGCGTTTCGACCTCCTCGTCGATTTTAACCTCAATTTTCTCAAAGGGATCATGGGAATGCTCGACATTCAAATCCCAATGGTCCGCTCCAGTTCGCTCGCGGTGGATGGGAGCAAGAACGAATTACTGATCAATCTTCTGCACGAGGTGGGCGCAAACCGCTATTTATCGGGGATTGGCGCGAGAGACTACATGCGACCTGACCTGTTCGAAGCTGCTGGTATAGAACTAGTCTGGCAAAAGTTCACTCACCCCGTCTATCGACAACCATTCGGCGACTTCATACCGTTTCTCAGCATTCTGGACCTCCTGTTGAATTGTGGTATTGCAGAATCCCGCGAAGTCCTAAGGAGCTGCAAATGAATGTTCTGGCGATTGGTGCCCATTTCGACGATGTTGAATTAGGTTGCGGCGGGGCTCTGGCTCGGCATACGGCACAGGGCGACACTGTCTACGTCTACGTGGCCACCGTATCCGGATTTTCCAATCAGTACGATCAGTCGGTACGCAGCAGCCAGGTCGCTCGTGCGGAAGCCGATGCGGCAATGGAGATTCTCGGCGTCGAAAAGATGTACTGCGGCGACTTCAAGACGCTGGAAATCGAGTTTGTCGATGAGCTCAACATCGAGATTCTCAAACTTGTCCAGGATTTGAAGATCGACCTGGTTTACACCCACTGGAGTGGTGACATTCATCACGACCACCAGGCTTTGTCGCGCGCTTCGCTCCACAGTTGCCGCCACGTTCCCCGGCTCCTCATGTATCGCAGCAACTGGTATCATTCGACGGTCGATTTCCGAGGCAATTTTTACGTGGATATCACACCTCATTGGGAGCAAAAAGAAGGCGCCATTCTCGCGCATGAGTCTGAAATGGAGCGTACGGGTCGCAAGTGGGTGAGCTTCTTCCGAAATGAGGCGGAAAATGCCGGCCAACGCATCGGGGTGCAATACGCTGAGGTATTCGAGGTTGTGAAATGGCTTCAGTCATGAAGCATGACAAGCGTCGATCGATTGCCGCTCTATTATCGTCTGCGTGAAAAATTGTGGCGGAACCGCGCATCCGACGACGGATAGTCGTTTATTTAGACTTAAGCGACAGGTTATAGGTCTGAGGAATGCTTGGAACCGACCGCCGGACTTCGTTCGACAGCATCATCAAAGGCGGAGATCCGACACTTCGATGCCGGCGGAAGCATGCTAATCTGCCACCCAGTCCCAATCCGGAAAAGTAACGAGCCAACCCAGGCACGGAACTTGTTAGGCTGCCGTTCATTTTAGCTCAGCTATTTTGGCTGATTACCGTTGCTAGGAGAGAAACAAATGAAAACGACAAAAAGTGGCTTGCTGGCGACCATATTGGCGTTGTTGACAAGCTTCGGCGTTCCATCTGCACCTGCCACAGCCCAAGGATTCGAATTTGAGTTCGGAGAACGGGGCGTTAGGGTCGAACGCCCCGATGACTATGACCGCCGATACTACCGCCGCGATGACTATGACCGCCGACACTATCGCCGCGATGATCGCCGCGACCGGCCAGGTTGCAGCCCACGGGCGGCGTTGTCCGCTGCCTCACGGCACCTGAATGACCCGTTCATCAACGCTGAGAACCGAAGCTACTATTATATTGGCGGGTACGGCAAGCGGGGCGGTGCCCGGGGGCGTGTCGATTCGGTGATCATCTCCAAGGCGCCTGGGTGCCCGCGCGTATAGTAGTGGGGTGTTCCGCCAGGGGCGGTAACGGATCAAGGCTAGCGGGCGCACAGCCGTCCGTTATCGGCACGGCATCGGTAGCTCGGGTAGAAAGGTTAGTCCGACCCTCGGCAAGGTCTTAAGCCCCGTCGGTCCTTGGGTCTGCCTGCGAAAAGCCACGAGCATCTGAATTAGCCCCAAGGGGCTTGATATCGTCACTCATGATGAACTGCCAATATATCAGAGTTGGGGTAATTTTGTTACAGGCAAACACTTTTGCTGCCTCACCAGCGAGAAGCAGGAACCGCTGCCGATCCTGGCGCCACAGACATAGCCTCCATTTCTTGCGCCGGTATCCTGGAAACAGGTTTGCCCGAGGGTACCGGTGGTGACCGACGCGACAGATCGCAGGAAGCTTCTGATTGTGGAGCGAAAGCTTGAAAACAATCGTGGGCATCATCATACCCAGATTTCTGCGTTGAAGATGTTGCTCCCGGAGTTTGATGCGAACGTTGTGGCCGGAGAATCATATGATGGGTTTCTCGGGGCGGCGGTTGGAAAACTTAGCGCGACGTCGATTAAATTGGCTAGGTTGCGATCCCGATTGCAACATGGGACTGCACCTCAGAGATTGGGCGCGCTGTTCGGTGGCCTTAAGCTCGCTCATTCGGTCAGGTTGCCTAGTTCTGCCTTCGGAGCGTCGCTGGCCACGATATGCCGGCAGCTGCAATTGGGCGCGGCTGATCTTATCATCGTGCCAACAGCAGATCTTGATAGCTTTGAGTCAGCGGTTGAACTGGCGACTATATTGGCGGACAAGGCACCCAGAGTGTGCCTTCGTTTTCTTAATTCGGAATTGGGGGACCGAGATGAAAGGATCCGTGCTAAGCGGCTGAGGGCGATTCTTAGGAGATTGCCGGCGAATGTTCTCTTGTTTACCGAGACAGAGGAACTCGCAGACTATTTCCGCGACCACTTTGAAATGCCCGTGGGAGGAGGGTTTTACCTGCCTTGCAGTGTACCTGCCAGAGAAGTCCCTGACGCCGCGATCGATCGGAAGGGTAGATTCCGAATAGGGGTTTTCGGTGAGCCGAGACCTGAAAAAGGCAGTCAACGGCTTAAGTATATCGTTGCGGCAGTTGCCGAGTTGGCGGAGACTGGAAGCACGCCCCTGATTGATTTCGTCATCCAAGGTTCGGCGACGGATTTTCGTGAAGGAGGCATCTACGGAGACTTGCGGGGCTTTCTCGATGGCGGACAGAATGTGACAGTTTCTCCTCAAGACAACCGCCTTTCCCCGGAGCAATTCCAAAAGCTTTTTCATTCAGTAGATGCGGTTCTCCTGCCTTACGAAAGGACGATCTATTGCCTGCAGGGATCCGGTGTCGTTCAAGATGCAGTCGCCGGGTATAAGCCGGTCATCCACACTCAAGGAATGTCGATGATGGCGCTTCTCGCCCACGGAAATGGCGTGCCAGCGACTACGGACCGGGAATTCGCTGAAGCTATCTCAAGGGTGGCAACCGATCCTTTGCGCTTTCAGCAAGGTACAGCTCGTGCAGCCGCTTATTTTCAGGATGCCCTCGCCGCCAATCCGCTTCTGCCTCTCTTGGGCGCCCCGCTGCAAGGCAGGTGATCGGATTTAGTCGTCTGCCATACCGAAGCGGAGGTCTGGGGGCGTGTCTGATTTCGGGCTGGGGCAAGAAGTTAAGTGTCTCACTGAGTGCATAGACAGACAAGACGGTTCATCTTCGTGAGCTCCTTTGTTGCCGTTCAGAAATACCCTTGCGGCACACGTTGTGCCCGCGAAAGGCCCTTCGCATTGGAGCCGCCGCTAAGCATCCGCAGGCATCCCGGACAACCAAACCCCGAACCTATTACTGAGCTAAAAGCAGAACGTCGAGCAATTCCGGCGCGCCCTCGCCGGCTACTTGACTTTCGAAGCAGATCATTGTTCCTGCCCTTCTTGCGTAAGCAGGTGGCTTTGGGGTGAGGCGGACAAGAACGAATCCGAAAAAGCTGCAAGATTGGCGGCCTCGAAATCGATCCTCCGCCGGATATTCAACCGTCGAAGATCGAAACCCACCGTTTTACGGCGGGTTCTTATTCTTCTTGGCACGCCACTTCGTCGCCATGTAGTGGTGTGCTCGATAGCTGTGTCAAGGGTACACTGGAATATAGATTTCCTCGACGCAGCCATCCTAAAAAGGAATGTTATGTCACTGCGAAAATGGTGGTCACGACGCAAACAACGTAAGTCAGTTCTGCGAGCCCACAAAGGAGTGTCAATCTCGAAGCAAAGCCGCTTCGATAGATATACAGTATTCTCTGAGCATAACGTCCTACATAAGAACGCGGTCCTAGCAAGGACAAAACTCGGGCGCTTTACGTATATCACCGGGGCCTCCGTCACGAATGCGACGATTGGGCAGTTCTGCTCTATCGGCCCAGGTGTAAAAATAGGAGGCTTCGGTCGACACCCGGTCGATTGGGCGACGACCCACCCGGTTTTCTATTCGACGAGCAAGCAAGCCGGTGTGAGCTTCGTTGACAGTGATCATTTCGAAGAAAATGTCGGACCAGTGGACATTGGAAACGATGTCTGGATTGGCGCGAACGTTCTTATCTTGGATGGTGTAACCGTCGGTGACGGAGCAATTATCGCGGCGGGCGCGGTAGTTACTCAAAACGTTGCTTCATACGCGATTGTTGGGGGGGTACCTGCGAAGCTTATTCGCTATCGGTTTCCGCCAGTAGTAATTGAGCGCTTTTTACAGCTAAAGTGGTGGGATTGGCCGGAGGAGGAACTTCGGCGCAGAGCCGCGCAATTCCGAATGACGGCAGACGGCAATAGCCATCCTTTGTTTGAGGGCAAGCAGGCATGAAGAGCATTTTTAAACTCCTCCACCGTTCGGGAAGAGCGGCCTTGAGGACGCGTGCTCGCCAACGAAAGGATTGGCTTAAAAAAACAGACGAAGAGCGTAAGCTGCTTCTTGCAACGCAGGAGCTCCAGGATCGCCATTCGGGCCAGCGCTGCTTTCTCCTTGGAGCAGGATCATCGATTTCCCGTCAGGATCTGAGCAAGCTGGAGGGGGAAACCGTCATCAGCGTGAGCAACACGTTCGTTCACCCCCTGTTCCGAACGTTCCGACCTCGCTACCACGTCTTGCCGCCCCTAGTGTCGAGTCACGGCAAAATATACCCGACGGAAAAATTCGTCGCGTGGCTGCATGACATGGAGCAGAAAACTTTCGACGCAGAAATGGTCCTTCACATCGGCGACCGGAACATGGTTGAGCAAAATGGCCTTTTTCGCGGGCAGGTGGTCCATTGGGTTGAATACGGCTCGTGGGATGGTAGCTTCGACTTCCCGATCAATCTCGCATATATCCCTAAAATCTGGTCGGTCTCCGAGGCCGCTGTCACGCTTGCGGTTTATATGGGGTTTAGCGAAATATATTTAATTGGCTTCGATCATGACTGGTTCAACGGCAAGTTGGTGTATTTTTTCGACCATACGAAACAACACGCTATGCGGCCCGACCAAGCAAACCTTGATTTTGTGGACGCTGAATTTCAAATGCGTCGACATGCGGAAATATTCAGGAAGTATAAATATTTGAATGCGTTCCAAGGAAACATATACAATGCTAACGCCGACGAAAACCATTATTTGGATGTTTTTCCTAAGGTCGACTTTGACGGGATTTTTAGCAGCGAGTGAACTGAGCGAACCTAGGGTCTCGGTCTCCACAAATCCTAAATGGCGGTTGCCTAATCCTGCGATAGGTCATCCCTCACCCCCGGGGCCGATTCTGAATCGGTTCCATTGGCGGGAGAGGTAAATAATTGTCAAGTTCAGGCGGCACGGCCACCATCCGCCACTGGTCAACCGATCTGCCCCATTGCATGCATTCAAAATCGTTGGAAGTACCGGGATATAAAACTTGCGCGGAGTCCTGCTAAAGGGTCTCAAACGTGAGAATTGACGCCAGCACTTTTAAGACATCCATATAGATACTGCCGCGCGGTACTTGTCTCCTCTCTCTGATAATACACCCCCAATGCAACGGATTAGCCCCTTTCTGCGTTGGGCGCCATTGGCTCGCATGGTGCGGGTCGACAACATGGCATGCTGATGCGGCTCGGCGCAATTCTTGATCGCTGGAACGACCAGTCCCTCGCCCGGCAATTCCTGCTGACGGGCGGTTTGATTGCCTTCGCGGCCATGCTTCTGGTCGGCGCTTTCGTGACCAGCCTCATCGAAGCGGCAGTCACCCGCAATTCGGCCGCTTCCACCGCCCTTTATGTCGACAGCATCATCGCCCCGCTACTTCCGGACATGAAGACCAACCAGACGCTCGACGACGTCACGACCCGCGCGCTCGACGAGACCTTCGGCCAAGGGGCCCTCGGCGGTAAGGTCATATCCTTCAGGCTCTGGCGCAGGGACGGCACGATCCTCTATGCGACTGACAAAAGCATGGTGGGAAAGGAATTCGGCCCGAGCGAGAGCCTGCGGACCGCGTTTTCGGGGCAGATGGTGGCGCGCTTCGGTCTGGCCGAAGACCCGGAAAGCAAGGTCGAGCGCGCGACCGGCATACCACTTCTCGAAATCTACAATCCCATCCTGCAGCCCTGGTCGGGAGAGGTCGTCGCGGTCTCGGAATTCTACGAGGTCGCAGGTGATTTCGAGCGCAGCCTTTATCAAGCGCAGCTTCGAAGCTGGGCGGCGGTCGCCGGCGTCACGCTCGCCTTCTTCCTGATCCTCTCGGCGATCGTTTTCCGCGGCAGCCGCACGATCGACCATCAGCGGCAGGCGCTGACGCAGCGGGTGGCGGAACTCTCCGAGCTGCTTTCGCAAAACAAGGCCCTTCACGCCCGGGCCCAGCGGGCCTCGCGGCGCGCCACCGCCCTTAACGAGAGCTACCTGCGCCGGCTCGGCGCCGACCTGCATGACGGGCCGGCGCAGCTTGTGGCCTATGCGGCATTGCGGATCGACAGCCGGCTCCTGACCGATCCGGCAACACCGCCGACCGCTCGCGAAGCGGAGGTCACCACGATCAAGGCCCGCCTCGATGAGGCGATGGACGAGATCCGCAGCATCTGCACCGGGCTGGTTCTACCGCAGATCGAAGCCGCCGAGCTGCCGGACGTGCTCCACCGCGCCGTCAACGCGCACCGACAGCGCACTGGCGTCGATGTCGCGCTGGCGGTGTCGAGCGGGTCGCGGCAGCTGTCGCCCTCGGCCAAGATCTGCATCTACCGGTTCGTGCAGGAAGCGCTCAACAACGGCTTCCGCCATGGCAGAGGCATAGACCAGAGCGTTCGCCAGAGTTTCGACAACGGCAACGTCGTCATCGAAGTTGCCGACCGGGGGCCGGGGTTCGATCCTCAACGCATACGCCCCGAAGGTCTCGGGCTCGCAGGGCTCAGGGAGCGGATCGAAAGCCTCGGCGGCACATTCGCGCTCACCACATCGAAGGATGGAACCAAGGTCAGAATGTCGCTGAACGTGCATGAAATGGAGCAGGCCTGATGACAGGAATAAAGATTGCGGTCGTCGATGATCACCCGTTGTTTCGCGAAGGGGTGACGCGCAGCTTCGGGGAAATCGAGGATTTCGAGATGGTCGGCGAAGGGGGTTCCCGGGACGACGCGCTGCGCATAGTGCGGGAATTGTGCCCGGACGTGATGCTGATGGATATTTCCATGCCCGGCAACGGGCTCGAGGCAATTGCCGAAGCGCTCGATCATTGCCCGGATCTCAAGATCGTCATGCTCACCGTTTCCGAGACGAGCGAAGACATCGCGACCGCGCTGAAGCTCGGCGCAAAAGGTTATGTTCTCAAGGGCGTCGGCTCGCGCGGCCTGGCAGATGTAGTCAGAACCGTGGCGTCCGGGGAGAGCTATGTTTCGCCTGCCCTTTCGGCGCGGCTGATCGCCGGCCTGTCGGCCTCCCCGCCAAAGCCCGATCTTTTGTCCGAACTGACCGACCGCGAACAGGAGGTCCTCAGGCTGGTGGCCTCCGGACTGAGCAACAAGCGGGTGGCGCGGGAACTCGATCTTCATGAGAAGACCGTCAAACATCACATGACACGCATCCTGTCGAAGCTGAAGGTGACCAACCGGACGGAGGCAGCACTCGCTCTGCGCGATGCAACCGATCAACGCTCAGCGACCGAACGACCGCAACCTTGAGGTATCCGAGGGTGTCGCGGTTCGGTTGACGATCGTGCGGGACCGGGAATCCCGCATTTCGTAACGCCCTTGGGAAATCCGCTCCGTCGTGCCGTTGTGATGGCGCACGGTAATCGAGGTTCCACGAACGTCGACCTCGACCCCGGCTTTCGATGGAGTTGCCGGGGTTGCAGGTTGCGCGGGCGCCGCCCCGCCAGGATTTGCGGCTCCGCCTCCCGGGGCCGACCCCGCGCCCGTACCGGTTCCAGAGCCACCGGTACCTCCACCGGAGCCGGTATCGGTTCCGCCGCCGTTTCCGTTGCCGCTATTGCCGTTACCCGAACCATTTCCGTCATTACCGGATCCGCCGGCATTATCACTACCGTTGCTGTTCCCGCCGGAGCCGCCGTTGCCGTTTCCACCGTTGCTTTCGCCCGCGCCCCCGCCATTGCCATTGCCCTCCTGGGCCGCAACGCTCGACAGCGCGACCCCGAGCAAGCCATCCGCACCGGCGACAACCTTCAATGGCAGCACAGTTGCAACAATTGCGGTGAGCGCTCCGCTCAAGAACAGCATTCTACGCGTCGGCATCTTTGGCTCCTGGGTGGCCGTCTCCTGCGTGAGGCATTTCTGAAACTGTTTTGCAGGGCTAAACCCGGCATCCGCCCTGATGGTTCCGTGGCCCTCTTGCCGGTCAAAGAGCCCGCGGACCGCGATATCGGCAGCCAGCCGACAAGGCTCTGCGCTGAACAAGGACCGATGATCGCGCAGGAACCGATTCCCTCAGACAGAGAGCGCTCCCAAAGTGGCGATGAACACAAAAAGCCCCGCGACGGGAAGCAAAAGCCATCTGGCCTGGAAAACGCTGTTGTCCATGACGGAACCTCCTGAAAACCTTCAGGATCAACGACACCTTATCAGCACAGTTCCGCTATTTCATCCTCCTTTGGACCTTTACCTCGCCAGGTCGGACCAAAGGCCCAAAAATCATCAGGCCGAAGTCCCTGCCCCGCCCGACTGAAGCCCGAAGCCCGGAACGGGCCGTCGCGGCCGGAGTTCGAGCGGTGAATGCTACCCGCCCGCGGTTCGCAGGCGAACCAGAAAATGGAGGAAACATCATGAGACCATCAATGAAACACGCGCTCGCGATTGCGCTCCTGGCCGGATCAACGCTTTCGGTTGCGCCGGGGATCGCGCAAAGTCAGGCACCGGCAGCCGGAGAGGATGGCAAATCGGGCGCTCCGATCCTGCCACGCAAAGTCGTGCCGGGTTCGGATGATTCATCCGGCGCCATGAAGGCTCAGCCTCAGCAGGATATGGGCGCCGCGACACAGCAGCCACAGGGTTCGACCGGCGGTAACACCAACGCCCAGGCCCAGTCCGGCGACCAGCAGCGCCAGATGCCGAAGGGCGATAGCGCAGCTCAGGAAAAGTCCGCCAATCCGTCGAAAGCACAGGCCACCCAACCGCGCGCCAACGACAACACGGCGCAGCAGAAAACGACCGGCCAGAGCGACAGTTCCACCACCGCAAATTCCGGTTCGGGCTCGGGAACCGACGCCCGCAAACCGGCAACCGATGATACCGCCCGCCAGAACAACGACACACAACAGCCCGGTTCAAACCAGGCCGCCACCACCGATAAACCCTCCAACGAAACCACCGGCAGCATCAATATTTCGTCCGAACAGAGGACGGAAGTGCGCAAGATCCTGGTTCAGAACAAGGTCGAGCCGGTCGATGTCGATGTCGAGGTCAATGTCGGGGTCGCCATTCCGACGACGGTGGAATTGCATCCGTTGCCCCCGCGCATCGTCGAGATCGTGCCGGCCTATCGCGGCTACGAATATTTCGTGCTTGCCGACGGTCGGATCATCATCGTCGAGCCTTCGAGCCACAAGATCGTCTACATCCTGGTCGGCTGAGTGCTGAACGCAGGAGGGAAACCATGGGTGACCGAGAACCGACAGGGATCCATACGGGCGGCAGCGGCGGCTGGGCCGTCGCCGTCATCCTCCTGATCGCCGCCATCACAGGCGGGCTCTTCCTCTTCGAAGGGGGTTACCTCGGAAACCGTGACATCGGCATCAAATTGACCCTGCCAAAGATCGAGGTGCCGGCGCCCGTCACACGATAGACGGCCTCGATCGCATTTCACGGGTGCGGTGCCAACCAACCAACCGCCCCATAAAACCCAGAAGGAGATCCATCATGAAGACCAAGATCCTCGTTCTTTCCGCCACAATGCTGGGCGTCCTCGCCCCCGTCGCCTCGGCCCAGCAGGGTACCGTCAATGGTGCAGCCGGCGGAGCCGTCACCGGTGCGATCATCGGAGGCCCGGTCGGTGCAGCGGTTGGCGGCGTGGCCGGCGCGGTTGCCGGGACCGCAATCGACCCGCCGCCAGAACGCGTCGTTACCTATGTTGAAAAGGCCCCTGCCCCGGCATCGCCCGTCGTCGTCAAGGAGAAGATCGTCGTCGGCAAGCCCATCCCGGAGACCGTCGTGCTGACCCCGGTTCCGGACAGCCCGAAATACGCCTATGCGGTGGTGAACGAACAGCGTGTGATCGTCGATCCACAGACCCGCACAGTCGTCCAGGTCGTCCGCTAAATCCCCAACAGCCTCGGCAACAGCTCGGGGAGAGACGGAACCCGTCTCTCCCCGAGCTGCATCAAAAATTACCAGCCGGACCGCCTGCCACGCTCACTGGGTCGTGTCGTCGTCGCCCATGCCGTCGACGTCCGAAAGGCGCACGAATTCGACGCCGCGTCGTTTCAGGGCAGTGAGCGCGCGGGCCACGCCCTCGCCGGCCGCATGGGTCGGCTGGTTGATATGCGCGAGGACGACATCGCCGTCCTTAGCGGCGGCGATGCGTTTTTCAGCGACGTCAGCACCGAGCAGGGAGCCACCGTCGCCATTCAGCGAATAACCGGCGACCCGATACCCCATATCCCGAATCTGGCGGATGGCGGACGGATCATATTTGGCGGTCGAGCCGCGGAACCAGCGCGGCGCGGCCAAACCTGCCGCAAGCATGGCATCGGCGCCACCTGACACTTCCTGGCGAACGGCTTCCGGTGACCCGGCAGCGGCGATGCCGTAGATCAGGACCGGCTTATCGACCGCCGGCACATGGTTCTGGCCGTGGTTCTGCAATTCGAACAGATCGAGGTTGTTCAGAAAGATTGCCACCGACTGCGGGTTGTTTCTCAGCCAGCGGGCGGTGACGAAAATGGTCGCGGGAATGCGTTCCCGAACCAGCGTCGATAATATGCGCTCGTCCGCCTTGCCCATGCAGGCATCGAAGGTCAGCGCCACCCGGGGGCGGCTGGCATTGCCGGAACGGCTGACATGCAGATGCGGCTCAACCAGCTTGGGAGCGGGAATGGCGCCTTGTATCACGGATGGCCCTGGGGACTGCTTCTGGGGCAGATTTTGAGCATCGACCGTTGGAGGCAGCAGTAGGAGGAAGATAGATAGCAGAGCGTGTCGCATGATGGGGTGCCGATATCGGGAAGCCTTCCCTTATCGACAAATCCTTAAAGACGCCATGCGACGGAATCGACTCCTACTAAAAAAGGCCGCTCCGTTGCGGGGCGGCCTTCTTCGGGAAAAGACATTCTGTATCAGCAGTTCGTAGCCTGGCCGTTGGTGTTCGTGCCGGCCTGGCCCGAGGGAACCGATGCGGTGCCGGTCGGGTCAGGCGTAGTGGCAGAACCGCTGGTCTGAAGGTTCGGTGCGCAGTTGGTGCGCGTGTCCTTCGTGCCCGCCGCATTGCCCATGGCGCCGCCGCTCGTGCTGTTGGTGGCGCTGGGATCGATCTTCTGGCTGCCGCTGCTATCGCTCGCCGAGGTCCCGCCGGCACCTGCATTCCCCTGGACGCTGGCCTGGGCGAGCGCGCCGCCGGCCGCCAGGCCGAGGGAAAGCATCGATACGGTAATAAGCTTGAAAGTCATGGAATTTCCTCCGTTAGACCACCGGCACAACCGGCGAATTGGGTTAGCCCGTCGAAGGTCAAACCCGGAAGAGCCGAGGATGTTCCATGAATTCCCGTGTCGATCGGGACTTTAGAAGCGTGCCGAGGCCAGCCTGCTCTGCAGCGACTTGAGGTCTTCGGCCTTGCGGGAAGCCAGACCCTTCTCCCAGGAAATCGCGGTCTCGACGATGAGATCGAGATCGTCGTGGCGCGGGTTCCAGTCAAGCAGCCGGCGCGCGAGCGTCGAATTGGCGACCACGCTTGCAGCATCGCCCGGCCGCCGCGGACCATAGCGGATTTCGAACTTGCGACCGCCGACCCGCATCACCGCGTCCAGAACCTCAAGGACCGAATAACCGCGGCCGTAGCCGCAATTGGCGACCAAGGGCTCGCCGCCGCGACGCAGGTAGCTCAGGGCCTTCAGATGCGCCTCCACCAGGTCCGTGACATGGATATAGTCGCGGATGCCGGTGCCGTCCGGTGTCGAATAATCGGTTCCATAGACATCGACCCCACGGCGTTTGCCGAGTTCGGCCTCGCAGGCGATCTTGATGAGATGGGTGGCACCTTCGGTCGACAGTCCCGTGCGGCCGAGCGGATCGGCGCCGGCGACGTTGAAATAACGCAGCGCGACGAAACGGAAATCATGGGCCGCTGCGGCATCGCGCAGCATCATCTCCGACATCAGCTTCGATTGACCATAGGGGTTCTTCGGATGCAGGTCGGCGTTCTCGAAGACGGGAGTGTCGTCTTTCTGGTCTCCATAGACGGCAGCCGTCGAAGAGAAGACAAAATGGCGAATGCCGGCAGCGATCGCGGCTGCGGCAAGCAACCTCGTATTGCCGGTGTTGTTTTCGTAATAATCGAGCGGGTTGGCGACCGATTGCGGCACCACGATCGAGCCCGCGAAATGCAGGATCGCATCGATGTTATTTTCCGCGAAGACCTGCGCAAGAATGGTCCGGTCGCCGACATCGCCGAGATAGAAACGCGCCTCGGCCGGCACGGCCCAGCGAAAACCGGTCGAGAGCCTGTCGAGAACGACAACTTCCTCGCCCGCGTCGAGCAAAGCCCAGGCCATGTGACTGCCGATGTAACCCGCGCCGCCTGTCACCATAACTGCCATGTCTATACTTCCCTGCTTTCTTATCGTTGGCAGGAGAAAAACATGGGCATTCTTCAGCAATGCTTACCCGACGCCGGTCGCGCCGGGTTTATCTGGACCCAAGGCAAACATGCTCTTGAGCAGATCGCTCGAATTTTATCGTTTGTGTGCCGGAACGGCTCAAAGGCGCTTGATGTAGTCGGAAAGGCGGCCGGCTGCCTCTTCGATCTGCTTCGGATCGCGCAGGAAGCAGGCGCGCAGGAAAAGCTCGCCGCCCTTGCCGAAAGCCGAGCCGGGCGCCAGCGCCACGCCAATCTTGTCGACGATATCGAGCGCCGCGCTGCGGCTGTCGGTGATGCCATCGACCTTGACGAAGGCGTAGAGCGCACCATCGGGCTTGAGGGTTTCGACCCGGTTGGTGGCAATCAGCGCGTCGCAGAGGATGTCTCGCGCCTGGGTCGCCCTGGCGATATTCGCGTTCACGAAATCGTCCCCCTGGTTGAGCGCCACGACCGCACCGCGCTGCAGGAACTGGGCGACGCCGGAATTCGAATACTGGACCAGGTTTTCGATGACCTGTCCCATTTCCGGCGGAGCGACGATCCAGCCGACCCGCCAGCCGGTCATCGACCAGTTCTTGGAGAAGGAATTGGCGAAGATGATCCGGTCGCCCTCCTCCATGATGTCGAGGAAGGACGGAGCGCGGGCAGTGCCGCCGTAATAATAACGGGCATAGATCTCGTCGGCGATGATCCAGATGCCGTGCTTACGGGCAAGCGCCAGGATGTTCTCCAGATCTTCGAGGGTCGCGGTCCAGCCGGTCGGGTTGGCCGGGGTGTTGATGAACAGGCCCTTCGTCTTCGGCGTGATCCTGGCCTCCAGCTTGGCGAGATCGAGCGACCAGCGGCCACCGACGAAATCGAGCGGCAGGCCGACGGAATGGGCGCCGGAAATCTCGATCGCCGAAATGATGTTCGGCCAGGTCGGCGAGAGATAGATCAACTCGTCGCCGGGCGAGGTCACGGCTTGCACCGCCAGCATGATCGCATGCATGCCCGAACCGGTGACATAAAAGTGCTCGACCGGCAAGGAAACGGAAAAATGCCGCGCGTAGTAGTCCGAAAGCGCCTGACGCAGTTCGGGAATGCCGCGCTGCCATGTGTAGAAGGTTTCGCCGCCCAACAGCGCTTCGGTGGCGGCCCGGTTGATGAAATCCGGGCTCGGCAGATCGCCTTCACCGGCCCAGAGCGGGATCAGTCCCTCCCGCCCGCGGGCGTAGTTGAGGACCTCGACAATGCCGCTTTCGGGCGCCGCAACGGCGCGGGGGCTGAGACTGGAGATGATCGACATGGGATTCCCTTGGCTTGTTTCCCACTTCTTTAGCGCAGGAAAGCCGCGAGATCCCATGATAATCCGTGACGCGGAGATCGATTCCGATGATGAATCGTGGCAATGTGATCAAAAGATCACTTCGCCTTCAGGATGTCGCGGATTTCGCTCAGCAGCTGAATGTCGGCTGGCGGCGGGGCCGGCGCTTCTTCAGCCGACTTCTTTTCATCGGCGAGGCGCATCTTGTTCACGGCCTTCACCATCAGGAAGATGATGAAGGCGAGAATCACGAAGTTGATGAGGACGGTGATGAAATTGCCGTATGCAAAGACCGCGCCCTGTTCGCGGGCAGCGGCGAGCGACGGCGCCGTGACCGCGCTCGACAGCGGCAGGAAGTAATTCGAGAAATCGAAGCCGCCGCCGGTGATCGCGCCGACGATCGGCATCACGATGTCATCGACCAACGATTTTACGATGCCCGTGAAAGCGGCGCCGATGATGATACCGACCGCGAGGTCGATGACATTGCCCTTGGCAATAAAGGAACGGAATTCGCTGATCATCGACATCGCCAACATCCCCCATGGCTTTTTCAGGTTTCAATAAAACGCAACATAGCGTTTTCTGCCGATGTGAAAAGATCCCGTTCGCCAAAGGCTTAAATGCGACCGTCTATTGGACTTTTTGCCGAGAGACCGCCTGATTTCCAAGCGCATGCTTTTCCCCTAATGTTCAACTCCTGGGACGTTTGCGGAGGAGTGATGCTTCCTGGCTGGGTCATTTTCGTTTCGGCTTTCGCCTATGTCCTGCTGTTGTTTGCAGTGGCGAGTTACGGCGACCGGCGGAGCCGTGTCTTCGGCGTGCCAAGGAACGGCCGTCCGATCGTCTATGCGCTGAGCCTTGCGATCTATTGCACCTCCTGGACCTATTTCGGTGGCGTCGGGCTCGCTTCGCAGAAGGGCCTGGAATTCACCGGCATCTATATCGGCCCGATCCTCGCCTTCACGCTCGGCATGCCGATCATCCGGCGCATCGTCGAGCTCGCCAAGGCCGAGAAGCTGACGTCGGTCGCGGATTTCATCGCTGCCCGCTACGGCAAGAATTCCACAGTGGCGATGATCGTCGCGATCATCGCGCTGGTCGGCACCATCCCCTATATCGCGCTGCAGCTGAAGGCGGTGTCGAGCTCCGTCGCCGTCATGGTCAATCCGTCGGATTACGGGATCGGCAGCGGCAATCTCTATTTCATCGACCTGGCGCTGATCGTCACGCTGATGATGGCCTGTTTCGCAGTCATCTTCGGCACCCGCCACACGGATGCGACGGAACACCAGGACGGGCTGATCCTCGCGGTGGCGATGGAATCTGTGGTCAAGCTGCTCGCGTTTGCGACGGTCGGCTTTTCGGTCTTCTTCATCCTGTTCGACGGGCCGTCCGACCTGCTCGCCAAGGCGTCGGAAAACATGCTGGTCGGTTCGGCGCTCGCCTACGAGACGCCGATCAGCCGCTGGCTGATCCTGATCGCGCTGTCGGCGTTTGCGATCATCATGCTGCCGCGGCAGTTCCACGTGACCGTGGTCGAGAACCGCACGACCAAGGAACGCAAGATGGCGAGCGCGCTTCTGCCGCTCTACCTCGTCGCCATCAATATCTTCGTGCTTCCGGTCGCCATGGCCGGGCTGATCACCTTCGGCGGTACCGGCGACGCCGACCTCTACGTGCTGACGCTGCCGCTCGCCGGCGAACTGAAGGTGGTTTCGCTGATCGCCTTCATCGGCGGCTTCTCCGCCGCAACGGCGATGGTCATCGTCGAATCGGTGGCGCTTTCGATCATGGTGTCGAACGACATCATCATCCCGATCTTCCTCAGGCAGCGGCTGATGGCAGCACGCTCCGGCCAGCGCACGGACTTTACGCGCACGCTGCTGCACATCCGCCGCGTCGCGATCTTCGGCGTTCTGATCCTCGGCTATGCCTATTACCGCATGGCCGACAGCCAGTCCGGCCTCGCCTCGATCGGCCTGCTGGCCTTCGCGGCGATCGCGCAGGTGGCGCCGGCCCTCCTCGGCGGTCTCGTCTGGCGCCGTGCCAACGCCCGTGGCGCGATCCTCGGCATGTCCTTCGGCTTCCTCGCCTGGGCGTACCTGCTGTTCGTGCCGAGCCTGGGCGGTCCGGACAATTCCCATGTTGCCACCGCCGTCCTCAATTTCCTGTTCCCCGGCACCGGCCTATTCTCCGGACCACTGACGGACCCGCTGGTCAACGCGACGATCTTCAGCCTGACGCTCAACATGCTCGCCTTCATGCTCGGCTCGCTGTCGCGCAATCCGCGTCCGGTCGAACGTATCCAGGCCGGCATCTTCGTCAAAAGGCACCTGCGCTCGCAATTCGCCACCCGCGGCTGGAAGACCCGGGTCAGCGTCGGCGACCTCAAGACGGCAATCGCCCGGTATCTCGGCGAGGAGCGCATGCGGCGCTCCTTCTCCAATTACGAGAAGACGGCCGGCCGTACGTTCAGCGACGACCAGCCCGCCGACATGGCGATGATCCATTTCTCCGAACAGCTGCTCGGCAGCGCCATCGGCTCGTCCTCCGCCCGGCTTGTCCTGTCGCTGATCATGCAGAAGGCGGAGGATACCAATTCCGACACCGCCTGGCTGCTCGACCAGGCAAGCGAGGCGCTGCAATATAACCAGGACATGCTGCAGACCGCCCTTTCGCAGATGGACCAGGGCATCGCCGTGTTCGATAATACGGAACGCCTGACCATCTGGAACCGGCGCTTCCGCAACCTGCTCGACCTGCCGGAACAGGTCGGCCAGGTCGGTTTTCCGCTGGCCGACATGGTCGCCATCCTTTCGGAACGCGGCGATATCGCGGCAGTCGATCAGGCCGCAGTGATCCGCCAGTTCCAGACGCTCGATGCGCCCTTCTCGCTGGTGTTGAACGGCGGCGAGCGGATCATCGAAGTGCGCTCCAATGCCATGCCGGACAAGGGCATCGTCGCGACCTTCACCGACATTTCCGAGCGCGTCGCCGCCGACCAGGCCCTGAAACAGGCAAACGAGACGCTGGAACAGCGGGTCGGCGAACGCACCGCCGAGCTTACCCGCGTCAACAAGGAGCTCGCCGAGGCGCAGGCCTCCGCCGACGAGGCGAATATCGGCAAGACGCGGTTCTTTGCCGCCGCCGGCCACGACATCCTGCAGCCGCTGAACGCCGCCCGGCTTTATTCCTCGGCGTTGGTCGAGCGGCTCGGCGCATCCGACAACAATGGCTCGCTGGTGCGCAACATCGATTCGGCGCTGGAATCGGTCGAGGCGATCCTGGGCGCCGTTCTCGACATATCGAGGCTCGATACGGGCGCCATGAAGCCGCGTTTCACCACCGTGCCGCTCGATGACCTTCTGAAACGCATCGAGACCGACTATGCGCCGATGGCGCGCGAAAAGGACCTGGAATTCCTGGTCATGCCGACCTCGCTGAAGGTACGCTCGGATGCCAACCTGTTGCGGCGGCTGGTGCAGAACCTCGTCTCCAACGCGATCAAATACACGATCGACGGCAAGGTGCTGCTCGGCGCCCGCCGGCGGGGGGACCAGGTCATCATCGAGGTGCTCGATTCCGGCATCGGCATCCCGCCTTCGAAATTCCGCACCGTGTTCAAGGAATTCGCCCGGCTGGACGAAGGCGCCAAGACCGCAACAGGCCTGGGGCTCGGCTTGTCGATCGTCGACCGCATTTCGCGGGTGCTCAACCATCCGGTCCAGCTCGCCTCGACGCCCGGCCGCGGCACGACCTTCCGGGTACAGGTGCCCATGGACCTCACCGCATCGCAGACGGTCCGCGCCGCCGACCAGGTCGAGCGCCGCAAGCGCTCGCAGCCGCTCAACGGGCTCAGGGTTCTCTGCATCGACAACGAACCGCGGATCCTCGAAGGCATGGCGCTGTTGATCACCGGCTGGGGCTGCACGGTCGGCCAGGCGGATTCGCTCGCCGCCCTCGACGAGATCGTCGCCCGCCGCGAACCGCCGCCGGAGATCATCATTGCCGACTATCATCTCGACGACGGCAACGGCATCGAGGCCGTTCTCAAACTTCGCCAGAAATACCAGGCGGACATCCCGGCGCTGATCATCACCGCCGACCGCACCCCGGAAGTGCGCGCTGAAGCGGAGCGGCACGACATCGGCGTGCAGCACAAGCCGGTGAAGCCCGCCGCCATGCGGGCCTACCTCACGCAGGTTGCAGGGCTCAAGCGCGTCGCGGCGGAATAGTCTGAACGCCAACCAACCTGGCGTTCATCGCGGAGTCATCACGCACAGTTTACGGTAGATCAGGTCTAAACGCTCAAATAGGGCTGGAACTGTCCGGCTTTTTGCCGCGTTTAGCCGCGTACATCCTGGCCCGCAGAGGCCTTACGGACCGAAGGGCGAAAGCTGTCGGAACCGGCAAAGACGGAGACGGCGACCGATGAAACGCTTTGATATTATTGATGGTATGCGAGGATATTTCCTCGTGTTCATGGTGCTCAACCACCTGATCTTCGCCGGCGGTTATCTTCTGGTGAAGATCAACCACAATCAGCTCGCCTTCGTGGAGGATGCCCAGGGCTTCGTCTTCCTGTCCGGCCTGCTGATCGGCATGGTCTATGCGAAAAAGATGCTGAAAAACGGCTATGCGGCCGGCCGCACGGCGATCTACAACCGCGCCTTCGAGCTTTATCGTTATGCGATGGGCATCGTACTAGTTGTGCTTGTCGCCCAGATGCTGTTGCCCGGGGCCTATTCGGTCTGGTTCAATTGGCTGGGTTACACGACCTTCGATGACCCGCTGCGTCTAGCCGCGATCGCGACCTTCCTGTACCAGCCGACCTTCATGGACATCCTGCCGCAATATATCGTCTACATGCTGTTTGCCCCGATCCTGGTGAAGCTGGTGCTGGAGGACAAGTGGCATTATGTCGTGGCCGGTTCGGTGATCCTGTGGATGGCGGCCCAGCTTGGCCTGCAGCAGATCGCCACGACGCCGCTCAACGACATGGTGATGGGCGCGGACGACCAGGGGATCCGGGTGTCGTTCAACCTGCTCGGCTGGCAGGTCGTGTTTTATTCGGGTCTCGTGCTCGGCGCGCTGACCTCGGCCGGCAAGATCAAGTGGGGCAATATCCTGTCCCCGGACAACACCTTCATTCCGAAGGTGGCGCTGTTGATGGTGCTCTTCTTCCTGCCGCTGCGCCTGATCACCGCGCATGAGCTGATGCCGCCGCACATGATCGGCAAATTCGCCTCGATGGAAATCCGCGCCGATTTCGGCCCGGTCTATCTCCTCAACTTCGCCGCCGTCGCAATGCTGGTGACCTGGCTGATCGTCGCGGGTCCGAAGCACAAGGACGAGTGGGTGCGCCGCATCGCCGGTGCGATCACCTGGGTGTTCTCGATCAAGTACCTGCAGCTGCTCGGCCGCCACTCGCTCTATGTCTATGTGTGGCACGTCGCGATCGTCTATTTCGTCTATTATTTTGACGGACGGACGCCCGAACTCAACGAGTTCACCAAGACCGCGATTGCCCTAGTCTCGATCGCGCTGCTGTCGCTGCCCGCCCTGTGGCGCGAACGCGACAAGCTGTTCGGCACGGCGGAACCGGCCCCGGTCAAGGTGCAGCAGCCGGCAAATCCGGGAGCACCGCAGCAGATGGTCATCCGGTAAGGCGGCACGAGCCCGAAGTGAAAAAAAGGGCAGTGGCTAGGCCACTGCCCTTTGAGTTTCAACACGTCGCAACAGATCCGCCATCATCCGCACAACCAGCCACGGATCTCTCCGGCCAAGCCGGGGGATGACGGAGGGTGGGCGCCACGCTTTTATGAGCTCAAGGTCGGTGCACGGATCCGCGATGCTTCGGTCCGCGCACCAACGCCCCTCAGCGTCGAAGCCGGACAACAAATCGCAGTGGGGCTTACGGAACCACCGCAACATACTCTTAAATCAACGCAAGATTTGCCAAAGCAAAAAAATGGCCACCTCCAAATTCAGGGGTGGCCGTTCTCTTTTGCCGGTCGGGGAAGAAAGCAGCCGTCACGAGCACGGCGCCGTCCGTCGACGTCACCGGCGGTAGCCTGCCGGGCTCATGGTCAGGCTGGGCGGAAATCTGCTCAGAATTCGATCTCAAGCCCGTCTTCGCAGAAATCGAACTTGGCGGGTTCAGATTCGCTGCCGTCTGCGTAGGTCGCCTTGACCCATTGTACGCAGCTTTCGCTATTTGTGGTCTGGTCCCATACGAGGTTTGCAGTCTTGCCTGGCTTGATGCCGCTGCCAACGTCAAAATAGCCCCAGTCTTTTTTATTTTCAGACACCAATACCTTGGTTATGGCGGCTTTGGTTGTATTGGTAGCTGTGAAAGAGAACTCTGCCGCATGGGCGGCAGTGGTCGTCAATCCATTCCACGCGACACTGAAAGTGATTGCAACAACACTTAGGCGCATTCCATTGAAATTCATTTTATATCCCCGGATGAGTGTGAGTTTTATACTGACCCTTCTTGCATTGTACTTAATGGAAGTCCATGGAAATAATTGTCTCCCGTCCTTCTTGGTAAATGCCGGCTTTTGGAAGTTGACAATGCTGGTTCAACAACCCGCATGAAGGCGCGAAGCTACCTCGAAGACCGTAACGCTCTTTGTCGCTTCGGGCGGGAAACCGACGACAACTTCCCGTGAGCAGCCCAAAAGCATGCAGCTTTGGTACGGAAGGTCGATTTAACGGCTCACTGCCACTGATCGTGCGCGCCGATTTCAGGTCTGTTGCGCGAGTTCGTTTTGAATCCCTTTGATCGTCGGGTCTTCCCGCCAAAAATTTGGTAATCTTGGCTGTTGCCATGAATGCCATCTGATCTTGCGGGTTACACCTACGAACACGCTCTCTCGGCCCCCTCACCTCCGGTGCGCCAATCCGCCATACTGTATCAGCTTGCGCTCATAGATGCCGCCCGCCATATCGACGCAGCGGCGCATCCCCGGATACCCTCCTATCCACTTGCCCGTCGCCCGGTACGGGGGCGCTGCCTGCTGTTCGGCCGACCGATAGGCGGCAATGACTTCCTCCTTAGTCATCACGGTGTGTTCCGGGTGCGCCCGATCGAACGAGGCACGTAGCTGCCGCGGCCGGTCGGGATCAGGATCTTAGTGTTCTATGGCGAGAAGTCGCTGAAGACGGCGCTTAGTTCCGGTTGCATTCGTAAGCACTCGCAAGCGGCCTCAACCAGCTTGTCGCTTCGGTTTTGGAGCTGCTGCCGGGGCCGCTGGCTTTGGAGCAGACTTGGCGGGCGGCGCGGTATTGCATCCCTTGCTCATCATCGCTGACTGGATCGCCTGGACCTTCCCCTTGGCAACAGAAACCTGTCCCTCCTTGTCGCCGCCGAACGTCGACGACATTGGCACTCCGATCAGAAACACGCCGAATGCATCGCCCGTAGCGGCATCATGTTGTTGCTTCGACACCGCAGCAAGAGCCGTCTGTTCCTTGATCATCTCCTGGCCAAGTTGCTCGCACGAATAGTTAGTGTAAGCGGCCATCGGAATGTCAGCCGGAACAATTGCATCCGGCCGCTTGGCGCACGAAGTAATCACCAGCGCAAGTGCCGGCAGCACAAAATAAGCCTTCATAAATACCCCCACATTACCCGCACGGAGGATAAGCATGATTCAGCCAGAAGTGGAAGTGCTGGCTATGCAACTGCAGCCAGATCACAAAAGGTTATGTCAACGCTGCTGGGCATGCCTATGCGCCTTTTCATGCCCGCATCGCATTAGCAAATTCTCAAAAAGAATCCCTGTTGACTCATTCGCGGATGAGAACATAATTAGAACATCGAAGTTGCCATGGCGGGCGGCTATCCACATATTACCCACAGGTTGAACGCGCTTCGGCGCGAAGGAGAAGTCATGTCTGCTTACGAGGTCCAACGATGATCACGTTTGCCCCCTCCCCACCTTTGGCACCAGAGCCCGCTCCAGCAGCCATTGCGCCGACGGTCATTAAGCCCAGGAAGGACGCTCCTCCACTGGAACTAGTGGCAGAGCCGATCGCCAGAGAACGCGCAAAAAGTTCGAAGCCCCGTAGCCCCAAGCGGAAGGCGACCAAGTCTGCCGAGGATGCGCCTCAGCTGGAACTGGAACTGGAAGCATAGGAAAAACGATGGCAAATGACTTTGTGCGGGCCCCGCCAGACGATCCGCTCATGACGCTGGCATACGCATGGTCTTTCGTGCAGCCGATAGAGAACCCCAGCCGCGAGTTGATCGCTGGGATAGCTGAACGTCCCGACCGTGACCGGTTCAGCTTCTTCAAGGCGGGGATCTGGGGCATGGAGGGGTACACCGACTGGCCGACCTCTTCGTGGCTCGAGTTGGCGATGTCCCCTGAGGGCGATTTCCGCGTGCTCTGGAAAAGCGGGATTGCCGACACGATCGAGCTGCCCTCGACCTACCTCAGCGATTGGGACAATGCACCGGACGCCGAAGCTGCTCTGGAGAAGTTGAGCAAGCGCATGGACGAATCCGGCCGGCCGATGATCGGCGTTTGCGGCACGGAACGTATTCAACATGCCAACGGCCGCTGGCGAGAACGGCCGATCGTGTGGGGCTTCGATCTTGGGAAGAGTGACAAGCAATGACCGCGCAGATCGACCGGCGGCTCCTGAACCCGACGACGTCGCGACCGTGCTGATCGCCCATGACGGAGATACCAACGCCGCCATCACGGCGCTCATTGAGGAGATACGACGCCTTCACCGGGAACTCGCTCTTGCCGAGTTCGCCGGAAGCCGACGTTTTGCACGCGGTTGGCGGCCGCAATATGACCGATAGCGATGTATGATGAAGAACCTGTGCCGCGCTACCGTTGGCCTCGCACTTGGCCTGATAAAGAGAGCCATTTTATTGGGTTCGACGGGATTTGGAACGTCGGGATGTGATGAGCGGACATCAACTAATCCCACCGCCCCGGTTGCTTACTTCCCGGTTAACATCCACAACCGATGTACCGATTTGGTTCGGCAATTGCGTTTGACACTCAGCTCGTTTCACAACCTCAGGGTTCCGAGATTTCATATTCTACATTTACTATCTATTAACCATCTCCACCTCAGATGAGGAGGCCCTTCGTGAGGCAAGAATCGAAGCAAACACAATAGTTTGAGCCATTTATGACAAGCCTTTTGACGAATATCAGCGCCATGTCGGCTCTCCAGACACTCCGCCAGATCTCTGGCCACATGGAGGAAACGCAACGGCAAGTCTCTACAGGGCAACGTGTGAGCTCGGCCTCGGACAATGCTGCGTATTGGTCTATCGCGACCACTATGCGTTCTGATAATGGCGCTCTGTCCGCAGTCCAGGATGCCCTTGGTCTCGGCGCAGCCAAAGTGGATACCGCCTATGCGGCAATGGAGTCGTCTATCGATGTTTTGCAGGAGCTGAAGAATAAGCTGGTTGCAGCATCCGAATCCGGTGTCGATCGCGCGAAGGTGCAGGAGGAAATTAGTCAGCTACAGGATCAGCTCCGTAGCATAGCCTCGTCGGCTTCATTTTCCGGTGAGAATTGGCTGCAGGCGGAGGTCGGCGGTAAGTTCGATTCGACTAGCCGCGGATACGTTGCAGGAACAGCAATTCACAAAAGCATCGTGGGGTCGTTCACGCGTGATGCCTCTGGAAACGTCGCGCTTCAGACAGTGGACGTGAAGCTCGACCATTCCAATGTCCTATTCGACTTATCGGGAGGCCATGGCGGCATTCTTGACCAAGGGATACTAGTGGGGGTGCGAAACTCGGGACATCAGGACACAGCTGGGGCGGATATTTTTGTACCGACGATCGATTTTAACCCAAATTGGACGTTGGACGGTACTGTCGCTTGGGATGATGTGTTCGCCTACCGGCCCTACGTGCAGCTAGACGGAGCTTGGGTTGTTGCTTGGCCAGACATGGGGGTGTGGGACGGAGATTCCATCGAGACGAGCACAAGAGCGACCGTAAGCGCAAGCAACTACGAGAACGAGATAACGGTTGCTACTTTCGACATCACCAAGATGGACGACTACAAAAGCAAGCTGCGTCTCGGGACCAACGCCACCGACGACCAAGTCATCGCGACATTGCTGCCGTTCGTCGATCGGCAACTGGAGAAGTTGATCAACGCTGCTGCAAAACTGGGCTCAGCCGCAACACGAATTGCTCTGCAGGATTCATTTGTCTCGAAACTCACCGATTCTTTCACCAGCGGCGTGGGTCGCCTGGTCGATGCCGATATGAACGAGGCGTCTTCCCGGCTAAAAGCGCTTCAGACACAGCAGCAACTGGCAACGCAATCCCTTTCAATTGCCAACGCGGGTGCAGAGAACATTGTCAGCCTGTTCCGTTAGAAACACAACGTTCCGTCTCGTAAGCCGATATCCCCGTCGCCCCCCGATTTTGGGAGTTCCCGCGTCCCCGCGGCCGGCTATACCCCTGAGGTGCTTCTCCGAGGGGAACCGAATGGAATTGGTTGTATTTGGGTATCAGATCGTGCCCGGCCGTGATGAGCCCTTGGCCTTCGCCGCTTCACTTGAGGAATGCCAGCGCGAAGCCCCATTTGAGCGTGACGAACTTCGGCGGAATGACCCGAACCTCGAATCGCTGGGGGCAATGGCGATTTACCGGCTTACCCTGGCATGGCCCGATACCGAGGTGCTCCTTGCGGTGCTGAACGAGAAGACCTCGCTGCTCGATGCCATTGTCATCGATCGCAAGCTTGTGGGTCTTGTGGCCGACTGAATGCCTTCAGCTTTCAATCGAGGCGGACGACTATCATGTTTCTCACCGGGCAACTGCCAGTAGATCTGCGGGAAGATCAACGTAATGAACCTCGTGGCAGAATATTCCGTGCAGCGATCGGACGGATCTGCATGGTAGCCAGTCCAGCCGCAACTCTTGTCGCCCATCGACTTGGAGGGCCGGTTTCCCAACAAGCCTTTGCGCAGGCTTAGCAATCGTCAAAATCTGTGACGGGTGTGACCAATCAAACACAGCTTTTACAGGTAAATCTGTTAGCCATCTGTTTCGGATGGAGGTCGAAGCTTAGATGAGCGTCAGCCTGGTTTGCCATTGATCGTGATCTGAGGAACCAGTGTCAGCTTCCCATCGACATTGAGGTCGGGCTTCTCGCCGTACTTCTTCGGGCGAAGCTTACCGGCCATCCATTTGCGGGCATCAACCTGCAGGCGGCGGTGCTCGATCATGTCGCCGGTTGTGACCTCGACGATATTGCCTTCCTTGTCGGCCTTCGTCTTCTGACCAATCATTGGCGTGTCGGCGATGTCCAGGATCTCGTCGAAAAGGGCATCGGCCTGAGTTTCCCGCGCGCGGGCGTACTGCTCCGAGAACGTCTCGTTGGAAGCCAGCCATTTGAACACAGTCGACATAGCCGGCATGTCTTCATCGCGGCAGATGGTCCTAAGGCTTTCACCCTCAGCAATACGCTCGCAGATGCGGTCACCGGTTGCCTCGGTGAATGTTGATACGCCGGACATGTTTCACCCTCTGGCCGTCTGAGGGGCTGCTTGCATTTCAACGGGAACAGCTGCAGCTTCTACGTGTCAACTTTTTGGGGATTCGCTGTGCGGGTAGAACTGACGTTGGTGACACTGCTGACCTTCGGCCTGGCATCCTGCCAATCATACGAGGAGAACAACAGACCGTTCAAATTGAACGATCGCAATACGCTTTACGCATGCACCGCTGCCCTTTCGAAGTTTAGAAACGATAGACAGAAATACACCGGATACGGATATATTGCCTTTGCGAAAGGGCCTGCCTTCACCGAGACTGGGATGAGAGGCTGCGGTTGGACTGCTTTTGCGAAAAGCCAGGAGGAAGCGGATGCAAAAGCAATGGCTGCATGCGCAAGGGTTGCAGCAAACCCGTCTCGTTGTGTTGTCATCGAGCGCTAAGGAATGTTTGTTATCATCTATAGGCCGGCTCTACTTTTGGCTGTCTAGCCGGCACAGCCCTTATTGCAATACTTTCAAACCGGTATGACAGATATCTCAAGAAAAGCTGGCCCCAGGGCGGGAATGGTCGCAGGTGGCATAGTCCTGCTCGGTGCCATTATCGCCGGCTCCAACTTCGCTCTGATTGAACGAAGCACTGCCTATCAACAGCCGCCTGTCCAGAGAGCAGCCATCGTGGCCCCCTACCGCTGGGGCTCCCGTTAAGAGCCAACGCTTGCGACTGAATCCCGGGCAAAGTCGAGGTAAGAGGATCGGGCTTATTCCGGCTTAGTAGATAAAGGATGCACTTCAGGACGGGCTCGGGCCGCGACCGACCCGGGTTACGCATAAACGACGGACGCTTGCGGCTTGCTGCCAAGGCTCTCGAACCTCCGAATGATCTCATCGCGGACGCCGTTGGTATTCTTCACAGTGTTTACGTTTGCCAGGCCAACCAGCCCGAAGATGATTACCATCAGCGACCCGATGAACAGCCAAGCTGTCGGATGATAGCTGTCTCGTGTCAGCATGATGAGCAGAGCTCCCAGCCCGGCAATCCCGAGGCTCAGATATGGATAATAGCTCTTCGCCCGCGCGTTCATGGCAACATAGCCGTCTGATGCGGCAACACCAACGATGGCATTCCGAATGACCTGGTTGTCAAACGGCTTTGGCAGGCGGACCTTCCGATTGATGAAGGCGATCGTGCAGGATCGACCGACCTTAACCGCGTCGTCGATGTAGTCATCAACGGCCACGTCTTCCAGTCGCACCACTTCGCCGTCGTCTCTCTTCAACAAGACGTGGGAGTGATAATGAATCTTCCCATGAACGAAACCGCTTCCGATTTCCAGGACCTTACCGGTTTCGTAGCTGACCTTTACCATAGGACCCCCTGACGCAATTGGTGCCAGGGATACAAGCTAGTACCTGTAAATTTTATCTTACCGAAAGCTCGTGGTCCGCTCAGTAAGCTTAACAAAACGGCGGCGGGCAATATTCCGGATTGGGGCGCTCAGGCCGCGACCGACCTGGCTTTGGAGCCGGCGAGTATTCCATCGTCCGCCAGACGCTCCGCAAATCGCGATGAGGAATATTTACCTCATGATAGGAATGCATTCAAGACGCCTCTAGCTGCTTCTTTTCGAATTCCACAGGCGTCATTCTTCCAAACAGTGCGACGAGAGCGGCGATCCGGCCGTGACCCGTCACTTCCTTCACGACGGCGCTCAGGCCAATGAAGCAACCGTCACGACGCGAAGCTCGGCTCCGACAGGAAACTTTTCCTCAAGCTTCGCAATTCGTTGTTTCTTGGTCTGCCCGAGTTGGTCAAACTCTCCGTTGATCTCGTCGGTGTAGACAGCCTGTATTTGGTCGGGATGGATCGCTATGGGCCGCTCCCCGCCCAGGTAGCGGACCACATGATCCCGGATCACATGCATCTTGTCACGGCTGATCGAGACGAACGCACACCCCGGCAATGCGGGGTACTCCCGAACGTGGTATCTGTGTGTTCGGTGGTTTTTCACCTCCCGCCGGCCGTGAGGCACGTAGGTGCGAAAATAGATTTCATACCGATCGCAAGCCGCTGCATCTCAGCAACTGCCACTCGCTCCTCCCCTGGCATCACCTGAGCGACGAACCAGCACTCGCGTCCAGCGTCAAACATCCTCATGCCACTGTGTCTCCGCCCCGGCGCTCCAGCTCGTCCTCGACCATGTCGACGAGGATGTCAATCTCATCCCGCTCCGCAGGTCTTCCAGCTTCGCCAGCAGCTTCAACCATCAAGTTGAGATTTGCGAGATCAAGGGCCGACAGATCGCGAAGTATCTGGCGCGAGAACTGCAACACGGTCGAAATGTAGACGAAAGCCGCTTGCCCGCGGTCCAGGTTGGCAGGGATCTCTGCGTAATTCTGGGCCGCGTCTTGAACGAGTTTGGGCGAGCTCGGCTTCGGATTCTTCCAAGTCGAATCCATCGGCTTTCCGCAAAAATACGGACCGCTCGGCTGCGCGGGGATCGGCCGCCTCGAAGGGAATTCATAGCCATTGCTCATCATAGTGCTCCTCGAAATTGCTGTTTGGAAAGAATCTTCCCTGGACGAGGAACCGGAGGCTCTTCGCGGATTTGTCTCAGCAACAAGAACAGAAAGGGAGGAAAATAGTGATGTCCGGACCGAACGATAAATGGAGCAAACCCGTCCGACTTGATCTCACCAATAGCGGCAGGCTGGAGGTCAGTAGTCCGTTCGAGGCGTTGATCTACCTCACGGAGGACTGGCCGGCCCATCAAGGCCTGCGGTTCGTAAAGGCGCGCAGCGCTTGCATAGGCGCATTGGCCGGCTACAAGCCGATTGAGGAAGCCCGTGCGGAATTCGAAGCTGCTGCGGAGGAGGCTCGACAGCAATTTCGAAAGGGGCGGCACTGACGCGGCTGGCCACCGAGGCGTAGTTCGGCAGAGGCAATGTTCCGAAGGGATACCTAGCATGTCACCTCCTCTGAGCCGAGGGTTTTGAAACTATTAGGAACCGCTTCGAAGCGCCTGTCCGCACCGACGAACTGCAGAGTCACCGACCCCGGCCGGCCGCACATCGGCTGCCGGCGGATTTTCTTCGAAATGACAACGGTGACCTCCTCCTCGTAGTCGCGATAGACGACGATCCCGGCATCGGCCTTGTTCCGCCAATGGGCACTGCCGGCGAGATCGTAGAGGCCGGGAACCGGCTCCTTGCCTTCACCGTGGGCTTTCAGCTTTGTTGGGTGGATGATCATCCAGATCGTGCAGCCGTGGAGCTTTGCAAACAGCTTGCACTTCGAGATGAGCTGCGAAATGAACTCGGTTTCGGTAAGCTTGTCGGGACGAGACGCCTCGATTTCGTTGTACGGATCGATCACAAGGTTCGTCACGCCCTAGCGCAAAACCGCAGCCCTACCTCGCTCCAACAACCAGTCGATCGAGGGCGTGTGATCGACGGCACCGAGCAGAAATATCCGCTCGTTCAGCCAGGCCATGGCCGTCATCATCTCTGCTTCTGACATTCGAGGCGTAGGCCCCTCGAAAAAAGGCTGGCCGCACCAGATTTCGCATAGATCGGCAATGTGGTTCGCCCCACCCGTTTCGGGTGAGAAGAACCCCCACTTCTCGTTGCGCAGCCTCGCGGTCTGGACCGCAACCTGATCGACCCAACGCGACTTGCCGTGGTTCGGAATACCTGTCACCGCAATGAATTGGCCGGGGATATACCTGAACGCCTTGTCCATTTCGGGAAAGCCGGTAGACAGCGGCTTCCACCTTTGAGGGTGAGATTCATTGGTTGTGAACGATAGCGGATGATACGAGAACAAACAAGGAGGGCGCCTACGTTTCAAGGCCTCTAGAGTGACTTGATACACAACGAAAAGTAGTGATATTCGATTCCTGTGCCGGCACAGGGATCAAGCACGGCCTGGTCGGGCTCCTCTGGAATCTCCACCATACGTCCGAGCTCGTGAAGATAGGCGATGATCTCATCCTTGAGGTGGTCTCGTTCACCTAATGCCGAGGAGACAAGCGCGATCCGACGGTAGGCTTCTCTGTCAGTCGGATCGACCGGTTCAACTACAGCTATCCGATGGTTCCGATCGCCTGGACGTTGCTCCCGGCCTCGATCATGGCGGTTACGAACGCCTCTGTCTCATGTTCGTCATGACGGCAGTTGAGCATATTGTGGCTGTGAGGCAACCTTCAGATCTAAGAGGCGCTCGCGCAGCTAGTTTGCTACCCATGACCGGCGGCGGCAACTTGACTCCCGTAAAGAGCGTGCGAATGGTAGTTTCATGAATCCTGACCGCTTCAACGAATGCCTGCGCCACATCCGCTGGACGCCAATCAACCTGGCGTCGGCTTTGCAATGTGATCTTTCATGGGTCGGATCGCTGGAGACGGGCAATCACGAGGTGCCCGCTGGTCTTGCGGGTTGGCTGGAAACGCTCGCCCAAGCGCATGAAGCTCTCCCGCCACCGACCACCTACCGGCGCCAGAGGGCAATCCTGTGACGGTAAAAGCGGGACCTCGCTTCAATATCCGGAAGGGCAGCGGGGCGACGTGGGAGATATTCGACACCACGACCGGTAGGACGGTGTTCATTGCAGGGAAGCCATATTTCGACCTTCCCCAAGACAGCGCCGACACCTTGGCAGACTTCATGAACTCGGTGGGCATGGTTCCCGACACGGACACGCTGCATTGAGTTCGACGAAGGACTTCATCGCAGAACTGGTTCGTGCGGCGAATGAGATCGAGAGGCTCCATCAGGTCCGCCGCCTTGTCGTGGGCCAGCTGTTTGGTCCCGAGGCCATGCTCGACACAGGGCTTCCATAACCGCCGAACGGGCGACGAGAAAGAGCGCCGCTGCGCTCCCCGGCCAGCGGCGCTCCCTCCAGACCTCGCGACCGAAGTCAGACCACCAGAATGTAGACGATCTCGTAGGTATCCGGCTCGACGATCACGATGCGGTTGTCCGCTAGAACGAAGTATCGGTACGAGCGATAGGCCGGAAGGATTTCAACAACCCTCGGCGGAAGCGGATGCAGTTCCACCGTTTTGGGGATTGCCACGCCGACCGATACGCTGAAGCTCGGCTTGATCGGCTCGACCTTGTTCTCCACGATGACCTTTCGAATTTCGGTCTTCTGTTCGGTCGATATATTGATGCTGCCGGTGACCTCGTTCGAGGGCCGGTTAGCCGACGCCGCATCGGTCTCGCTCGACTGGCGTTGCTGCGTACCGGTCGCTGTATTGGTTTCGGTGTCGGGGCTTGTTTTAGTGGTGCTGCTGGCCGCGTTCATATCCTTCCCTTTGGTCGAAGTGCCCGCGCCCTGGGCCGACTGCTTTGTCTGATCAGCGCTCGAACCGGCGGCGGCGTCCTGGTTCATCTTCTTTTTCTGATCGTCCGTCTGAGCCGCATCGGTGCCAGTCTTGCTCTGGCTGTCCTTCGTGGTGACGCTCTGGCCATCCTGCGACGCGCCGCTACCTGCGTCAGCGGGCTTGCGAAGCTGTTCCGACTGGGCCTGATTCTGCGCCGGCTGCTTTGCCGCCGGGCTGTTGCTGCCTGCCGACTGGCCCGAGGCGCCCGCCTCCGGAGTGGTCGCCTTGGTGCCTTGGCTACCGGAGGCCGAACCCTGATTGGAGGTTCCCTCCTTGGGAAGGAGCCTCGGATCGGCAGAGCCGCCCGAGGGATTCTGGGCGAGTGCGGGAAGCGAAAGTGTGGACCCCGCAAGCAGGGCGACGAGGAGGGCTTTCCTATCAAAGAGTCTCATGTGGTTCTCCATCTTGTGTTTTACGGCGCCTATATGTCTGGCGGCGATCAGGACACGAGCTTTCCAAGCTGATCAGTTGATGACGTGCACGACCTTGCGCGTGCTCGGCTCAACCAGAACGGTTTTGCCGCCTACAACGGCATAGCGGTACTTCACGTCCGGGACGTCGACCGTGTGGAGTTCAACCGTTTCGGGAAGCGATGCCCCGACGCTGACGGTGACATTCGGCACGTCCACGGACTTCACCTTCTGCTTGGTGACATACTCCTTGATCACCGTTTCTTGTTCCGGGGCGATGACCACGGTCTGTGCTGAAGCGGCAAAAGTGCCTGCCATGGCGGCTAGGCCTGCCGCTGCGAAAATCATGTATTTTCTCATCATGTTATTCCTTCTTTTGCTTGTTCCCGCACTCGCCTCGCGAGATGTCGGAACAACCATGGAAGGATCATCGTGTTCCAGGGTTCGGACTTCGGTCCGACAGCTATGAGACCTAGGGCCCAACCCATCAGTCCAGCTTTGGGCACAAAGGCCTACTGCGCTTGGACCGAAGTCCCGAGGGTGGAACGCCTTGTACGAGCTCTTGTTGATGGTTCACGGCTACGGCCGAAGCAACGGAGGAAACACAATGAAGAAGCAACTCATCCTGACGACGACCATACTCGCGCTGGCGGGTGGAACAGCCTTTGCTCAATCGTCCACTGTCAACGGAGCGGCTGGTGGTGCGGTAACCGGCGCTATCGTCGGCGGTCCTGTCGGAGCCGCGGTCGGTGGCGTGGTCGGCGCGGTCGCAGGTACGGCCATCGATCCGCCGCCGCCGACTGTCGTCACCTATGTCCGTGACCTGCCCGCACCCACGGAACGGGTCGTGGTGAAGGAGAAGGTGGTCGTTGGCCAGCCCTTACCCTCGACTGTGGTCGTCAAGGCAGTACCGGACAATCCGAATTACGCCTACGCAGTCGTGAACGAGCAGCGCGTGATCGTTGAGCCTTCCTCGCGGAAAGTCATCCAGGTCATTAACTAAATTGGTCGGGTCGGGCGTGGGACACACGCCCGACCGTGTTGGATCGGTCATGATACACAGTCAGCCCAGAAGCAGTCGTAGTAGCACTCCCCTCCTGATGGTTTTGATAGCCATGGTGGGAATGGTCGTTGCACTTGTAGTGCTCAACGACTCCTCGAAGAATTCCCCTGCCCGTGTCTATATTCCTGAGGACTTGGCACTGAAGACCAAATCCTGAAATTCATCAATCGCCAGGAGAAGCCGCTGCTGGAAGCGCTAGCAACGGTACGGCTGTGGCTGTTGCGCGCCCGCTCGCAACTCGTTCCGCGCTGTCTGGTCTATCGCCTCTGGAAGAGCCCAAAAGCCGCCGGCCAAGCCGATTGAAATTGAAGAAGAACTGAGCGCCGGCTAACGATTTGGATCTAGATCCCACGTTTTTCGGAACATAGTAGCGCGCAACGGCATTCCGTTGGCGATCCAACCGGATCTGAAATCAGACCCACCAGTAGGTGACATCATGAATAGCATCGTATGGCTCGTCGGAGCCGTCGTTATCGTCCTGTTTATTCTCGGCTTCTTCGGACTGCGGTAATACTTACTCGGGCGACGCAAAGATGTTGCCCAAAAACTGCAGCCGTACGACTAATCGGTTCCTGAATGAACGCTTTCGACGCACCAAAACGTCGTCCGGCCGTAGCCGGCCATCTGCCTACCCCTCGGGCTGCGCTATTACCTCTTTAGGAGGATCTAATATGTTGACGCTGAAGTGGGAGAAACCGGTTCGCGCCGCAGGACAACTGAAAGCGGGGCCGCTCGAGGCGCACCAATTCTTGATGCACGGATGGCCGCATCGGAAAAATGAGGATTGGTCGGCGGCTGAGAACACCGCGCTGGCCGCGCTAGATGGAAGAAAGTCCCCTGACGAAGCACGCGCGAAATTTGAGGCGGCGCTCAAGTCGGCTCAGTTGAACTGACGCGGAACGAAGCCGACGCAGTTCCGTTCTGTGAGGCCCTGACGTCCACATCGAAGGCTCGGACACTCGGTGCCGTGGACCACTCAGAGGAAAGGCACTCTTATGAAAAACATTGTCCTCGCCGCCGCCCTTGTTGCAGGAGCAGGCGGCGCTTTTGCTCAGCAACCTACGGCGGCCCCACCCGACAAGGCGGTGGATTTTGTCAGCAGGCAACCCATGCCTGCCAATCCTGTCCAGGTCAGCGAGAAGATCGCAGTTGGCCAGCCAATACCAAACAACCTCGTGCTGTCACCTATTCCGGATACGCCGAACCTGGCCTTCGCGATCGTCAATCAGAAGCGACTGATCGTCGATCCCAAGACGTTCGTGGTTGTTAGGATCGTTGAGTGACACATAGATGAGCCCACACCGGGCGATTGACGATGGTCGACCTCAATATCTGATGGTGGAACGATGGCGTCTATCCGACGTGCTCTCTGCGCTAGAAATCAGAGGGGCGTTGGTGCACGGATCCGAAGCATCGTGGATCTCGATCTTTGATGACGTGGGCTATGCTATCTTTGACGAGCGGCGAACGGATTTCGGGCGTGCGCGGGCAAGCATCCCCATCATTTGCAGCACCGATGCCAGCAGGCCTTCGGCCTGGCGCAGCCGTAGACTGAAACACCAGGCCCAGCGTCAAGGCAGTCTCGATCGCAAGATCGGAATAGCGCGGCTGGCCGCCCCGGGTCTTGCGTCGTGGGCAGCCCAACCAACAAGCGCTTCCGGCGTCAGCCACAGGGTCAGGCTGCCACGTTCGCGCGGAGGCCCGCCTCATATTCCGGCCAGTTCGTCACCTTGAATTTCATCTTGCCTATACAATGCCGGCGGGAAGAATTGTGTTTGAAAGGCATCGCTGGGCAACCGGCTATTGAGATTGCAGCCCGCCTACACCACGACCGCTAAATGATCCGTGCACCAACGCTCTCGGCCCCAAAACGGCCCGCATGCGACCGACCTTTTTACGTGACCGCGCCGACCTGCCACGGCACGAATTCGTTGTCGCCGTAGTCATAGATCTCGCTCAGCGTCTTCTTGCCCGAAGCCACCGCGATCACGTCCTCGAAAATCCGCAGTCCCGCCTGTTCGATCGTCTCCTCGCCGGTGACGATGCCGCCGCAGTTCAGGTCCATGTCTTCCTTCATGTGCTCGTACATTTCAGAATTGGTGGCGATCTTGATGCAGGGCGACGGCTTGAAGCCCGAGACCGAGCCCCGCCCCGTGGTGAAACAGATGACGTTGCAGCCGCCGGCGACCTGGCCGGTCACCGCGACCGGATCGTAGCCCGGCGTATCCATGAACACGAAACCGGGTTCGGTCACGGTCTCGGCAAACTCATAAACCGCCTTCAAAGGCATCGAGCCGCCCTTGGCGACGGCGCCGAGCGACTTTTCGAGGATGGTGGTCAGACCACCGAGCTTGTTGCCGTGGGACGGATTGTTGTTGAGCTCGTCGCCGTTGCGGGCGGTATAATCCCGCCACCAGTCGATCCGCTGCAGAAGTTTCTTCGCCACGTCCGGCGTCACGGCGCGACGGGTGAGAAGATGTTCGGCGCCGTAGATCTCGGGGGTTTCGGAGAGAACCGTGGTGCCGCCGTTGCGGACGATCAGGTCTGACGCATGACCGAGCGCCGGATTGGCGGAAATGCCGGAATAACCGTCCGAACCGCCGCATTCCAGCGCCAGCTTCAGTTTCGAAAGCGGCTGCGGGGTGCGCGTCGCGGCATTCACGCCGGGCAGCATCTCCTTGATGATGGCGATCGCCGCGTCGATGGTCTTTTTCGTGCCGCCATGCTGCTGGATGTTCATGGTGCGCAGCCGGTCGCCCTCTTCCATGCGGTAATGTTCGAGGATCGGGGCGATCTGGTTGGTTTCGCAGCCGAGGCCGATCATCAGGATGCCGCCGAAATTCGGGTGGCGGGCATAACCCTGGATGGTTCGGATCAGCAGCCTGTACCCTTCCGACTTGTTGTTGAGCGCGCAGCCGCCGCCATGGGTCAGCGCCACGACGCCGTCGATATTGTCGAAGCCTTCGAGCCCGCCCATGCGATTGAAATAGTCGGCGATGTAACGCGACACCGTGGCGGAACAGTTCACCGACGAGATGACGCCGATATAGTTGCGGGTGCCGGCCCCGCCGGCGCCCCGGTCATAACCGAGAAAGGTGCGCCGCTCGGCTTCCGGCAGCATGCCCTTTTCCTCGATATCGACGCTGAACTGGTGCTCGTGTTCGGACGGCAGCATGGCGAGGTTATGCAGATGCACATGGCTGCCGGGCGCGATGTCCTCCGTCGCAATCCCGATCACCTGGCCGTATTTCTTCACCTCGCCGCCAGTCGGGATCGCCCTGATCGCCACCTTGTGGCCGCGGCCGATCAACTCGCGGGCCATAAGATCGCCGTAACCGGTCGGACCGCCGGCCCGCATCGGCTGCCTTGCGACGCCGACGTCGTCGATCGAATTCAAGATGATGATGGGTGAAGCAGCAACCATATCCATTTTCGTTTCCTCCCGAAACAGGCGCAGGAATATCACCGTGTCTCGTGGTTCATCCAGCGTTGTTTCGATTCTTCCAGATGTGCATGCATCATCGCCTGGGCAAGAAGCGGATTGCGCGCTTCCAGCGCCGCATAGATCGCCTCGTGTTCGACGAGCGCGGCCCCCCAGGTTTCCGGGGATTCGAACCGCGCGCGGATCTGCGCCGACATCGGGCTGTGCCGCTCGTCGAACAGATCTCCGACGATATGGACCAGCACCGAATTGCCCGACTGGCCGGCAATGGTCAGGTGGAAAAGCCGGTCGAGATCGAGCGCCTTGCGGCCTTCGGCGATCTCGGTCCGCATCTGGTCGAGCGTCTGGCGCAGCGACCGCAGCATCTCCGGCGTGATCCTTGCCGCCGCGAGCAGGATGACCGCGCCTTCGACGGCGGCACGCGCCTGCATCAGCTCCAGCGGGCTTTCGCCCATGGAGCCGCTCTGCCAGGGCCGGCGGTCCGGCTCGGCCGTGACGTAGATGCCCGACCCCATGCGGATCTCGACGCTTCCGTCGATCTCGAGCGCGATCAGCGCTTCGCGCAGGGAGGGGCGTGAAACGCCAAGCTGCTGGGCAAGCTCACGCTCCGCCGGCAGCCGCGCCCCGGCGGGAAACTGGCCGCCCTGGATGAGCAGCCGGATCTGGTCGGCTATCTGCTGATAAAGACGTCTTGGTTCTGGAGCTTTGATGGATCCATTCATGGATTTGGTCATCCCGGGCAATGTGGCCTTACCATATCAGGCTGCTCCAAGAGAGCAACCAACAAATTTTTACCGTTAAATTTCATTGTTTTACCATTCGATCTCCGTTTTTAATCGTCGGCGAAAGGACAGGCAACAGGCTTTCGCAAAAATTGGCTTGACCAGTTTCCAACTCGGGTTTACCCATTGGCAATGCCGGAGGGAGGAGCCGCCGGCGAATGGGCCTGGCGGCCCAGGGAGGCAAATGTGGAAAACCGTCCGGCCGAGCTTGGGCAGACTGCGCATGGCGCCGCCACGCTGCCGGGCTGCGTCACGCCGGCTCCGGCCACCGGAACGCTGCTCCGCCTCGACAACATCAGCAAGGACTTTCCCGGCGTCAAAGCGCTCTCCAACGTGCATTTCGATCTCCGCCGCGGCGAGGTCCATGCCGTCTGCGGCGAGAACGGCGCCGGCAAGTCGACGCTGATGAAGATCGTCAGCGGCGTCTACCAGCCGAGTTCGGGCACCATCACCTACAAGGGCGAGGAACGGCATTTCTCCTCGACGCGGGAATCGGAAGCCGCCGGCATCGCCATCATCCACCAGGAACTCAACCTCGTGCCGCATCTGACGGTGGCCGAGAACATCTATCTTGCCCGCGAGCCGCGCCGCCGCTTTTTCGGCGGCGGCTTTCTAGTCGACCGGAAGAAGCTGCGCGCCGATGCAAAAAACTGCCTCGACCGGCTGGGCGTCGACATCGACCCGGACCGGCCGGTGCGCGGCCTGTCCGTCGCCCAGTGCCAGATGGTCGAGATCGCCAAGGCGCTGTCGCTCGAGGCGCAGGTGCTGATCATGGACGAGCCGACCTCGTCGCTCACCGAACAGGAGACGGGGAAACTCTTCAAGGTCATCCGCGACCTGAAGGCATCCGGCGTCGGCGTCATCTATATCTCGCACCGGCTCGACGAAATGTCGGAGATCGTCGATCGCGTCACGGTGCTTCGCGATGGCCGCTACATCTCCACCGACGATTTCGCCGCCACCAGCATCGACGCGATCGTCTCGAAAATGGTCGGTCGCTCGCTTGAGGAAAAATTTCCGGATAGGACTTCGGTGCCGGGCGACGAAATCATCTTCTCGGCGCAAGGCCTTTCGCGGGCCGGCGTCTTCCGCGACGTCTCCTTCACGCTCCGCCGCGGCGAGATCCTCGGCTTTGCCGGCCTGATGGGCGCCGGACGCACGGAAGTGGCACGCGCCATATTCGGCGCCGAGCCGCTCGATACCGGCACCGTCACCCTGCACGGCCGGACGCTCTCGATCAGCTCGCCCCGCGACGCAATCGCCGCCGGTCTTGCCTACCTGTCGGAAGACCGCAAGGCGCAGGGGCTGGCGGTCAAGATGACGGTTGATGCGAACATGACGCTCGCCAACATGGAGGCGGTCTCCAATCGCTTCGGCGTGATCGACTTCGCCAGGCATGCGAAGGCCACCCGGCAATATGTCGATCTGCTCAACATCCGTACGCCCTCGATCAAGCAGCCGGTTCGCCTTCTCTCGGGCGGCAACCAGCAAAAGATCATCATCGGCAAGTGGCTGTTCCGCAAATCGAAACTGCTGTTTTTCGACGAACCGACGCGCGGCATCGATGTCGGCGCCAAGCTCGCGATCTACCGGATCATGGACGAGCTTGCGGCAAACGGCATCGGCGTCGTGCTGATCAGTTCCGAGCTTCCGGAAATTCTCGGCATGACCGACCGCGTCGCGGTCTTCCATCAGGGCCGCATCACCGGCGTGCTGGAGACTGCGAAAACCGATCAGGAAGAGATCATGCGATACGCCTCCGGCTACGCTCGGTCGGCAGGATGAGGGCATAACATGGCTGAGATCACCGAAGTTTCGAAACAGAAGAGCGGCGCGTTCAGCGACCGGCAGAAGGACATCATCCAGAAATTCGCCGCCCTCGGCAGCCTGTTCGTGCTGATCGGCGTCTTCTCGGCGACCAGCAGCGCCTTCTTCACCATCGACAACGGCATGACGGTGGCGCTGCAGGTGACCTCCATCGCCTTTCTCGGCATCGGCGCCACATGCGTCATCATCACCGGCGGCATCGACCTGTCGGTCGGCTCGGTGCTGGCGCTATCCGGCGTCGTCGCGGCACTCGCGGTCAAGGATTTCGGGGCGCCCGTCTGGCTCGGCATGATCTGCGGCATCCTCACCGGCTCGGCCTGCGGGTTCATCAACGGCATTCTCGTGACCAAAATGAAGCTGCCGCCGTTCATCGCGACGCTCGGCATGATGATGATCGCCCGCGGCGTGGCCCTGCAGATCACCGGTGCGCGGGCCGTCTCGGGACTTGGCGAATCCTTCGGCGAACTGGGCAACGGCTCGCTCTTCCGCGTCGTCAAGATCGGCGACGACGGTTTCCCGACCATCCTCTTTCCCGGCATCCCCTATCCGGTCATCCTGATGATCGTCATCGCGCTCGCCGTCTCCTACATGCTCAACCGCTCGGTGCTCGGCCGGCATATCTATGCGGTCGGCTCGAACGCCGATGCGGCCCGGCTTTCCGGCGTCAACGTGACCCGCATCGTCAGCTTCACCTATGTGCTGTCCGGCACGCTCGCGGGCCTTACCGGCTGCGTGCTGATGTCGCGCCTCGTCACCGCACAGCCGAACGAGGGCGTGATGTACGAACTCGACGCGATCGCCAGCGCGGTCATCGGCGGCACGTCGCTGATCGGCGGGGTCGGCACGATTTCCGGAACCGCGATTGGCGCCTTCGTGATCGGCATCCTGCGCAACGGCCTCAACATGAACGGCGTCTCCGCCTTCACACAGCAGATCATCATCGGCCTCGTCATCCTGGTCACCGTATGGATCGACCAGCTGCGCAACCGCCGCTGAGGAAAGGGCACGCGGACCGTTTTACCCGCGAGAATACCAAGGGAGTGAGGAGCTCTCTTAAAAACCGGCCGATCAGGCCAACCAAAAGAGGAGGAAGACATGAAAAAGCTTGCTGCCGCATTGCTGACATCCGTGATCGCGCTCACCGCGTTTTCGGCTCAGGCAGGCGAAATCGCCGTCATCGTGAAGACCGTCAATTCCACCTTCTGGCAGAATGTCCAGAAGGGCGCCGATGCCGCCATGAAGGCCGGCGGCGGTAGCAACACCATGACCTTCCAGGGACCGGCCGCGGAATCGGCGATCGCCGACCAGGTCAACATGGTCGAAAACGCCGTCAACCGGAAGGTTTCCGGCATCGTGCTCGCGCCGTCCGATCCGGACGCGCTGGTTCCGGCCGTCAAAAAGGCCTGGGAAGCCCGCATCCCGGTCGTCATCGTCGACTCGCTACTCGCCAAGGGCTCCGAGCAATATTACCAGTCGTTCCTCGCCACCGACAACAAGAAAGCCGGTGAACTCGCCGCCAAGGCGTTGATCGACAAGGTCGGCAAGGAAGGCAAGATCGCCGTGATGTCTTACGTGGCGGGCGCCGGTTCGGAGATCGGCCGCGTCGGTGGCTTTACCGATTATATCAAGGCGAACTCGAAGCTGACGATCGTCGGGCCGTTCTACTCGCAGTCCCAGATGGCGACGGCGCTCAACCAGACGACCGACGTGCTGGCCGCCAATTCCGACCTGAAGGGCATTTTCGGCGCCAACGAGCCGACCGCGATCGGCATGGGCCGCGCGCTGAAACAGTCCGGCAAGGCCGGCAAGGTGGTGGCGATCGGTTTTGACGGAAACCAAGACCTGCAGGAATTCGTGAAAGACGGCACGCTGTCGGCCATCGCGGTGCAGGGCTCGTTCCAGATGGGCGAACTCGGCGTCAAGACCGTGCTCCAGTCGATCAACAAGGAGAAGGTCGAAAAGTTCGTCGATACCGGCGTCGTGGTCGTCACAAAGGACAATATCGACAAGCCGGAAGCCAAGAACGTTCTCTACTGAGCCTTACCCCAGCGGGCGCGCATCGCGAATGGTGCGCGTCCGTACTCCCTGCCCCTATGAACTTCGGACTGTCCCATGAATGTCACTGAGCGCCGCAAGCTGCCCAATGCCCCCGTAGAAGTGACCCAGATGGGGCTCGGCTGCGCGCAGATGGGCAGCCTCTACCACAAGACTTCCTACGACGAATCGGCCGGCGCTTTTGGAGCCGCCTGGGAGGCCGGCATCCGTTATTTCGATACGGCGCCCTTCTACGGATACACGCGCTCGGAGCGGCGGCTCGGCACCATGCTGACGGACCTGCCGCGCGGCGACTTCGTGCTCAGCACCAAGGTTGGCCGGCTCATGCAGCCGGACGAGACGGTCGGTTCGCAGGAAGACGGATATGTCGAGCCGCTGCCCTTCCGGCCGGTCTTCGACTACAGCTATGACGGCATCATGTGGTCCTTCGAGGCAAGCCAGCAGCGGCTCGGCATCCTCAAGCCCGATATCCTCTACATCCACGATATCGGCAGCATGACCCATGGCGACAGACACCAGCACTACTGGTACCAGCTGACCGCCGGCGGCGGTTTTCGCGCGTTGAAGAAGCTGCGTGAGGAAGGACTTACCAAGGCCGTCGGCCTCGGCGTCAACGAGTGGGAGATCATCCGCGACGCGATGCAGGTCTTCGATATCGACGTCGCCATGCTCGCCGGCCGGTACACACTGCTCGAACAGCAGAGCCTCGCCTTCATGGACGACTGCGCCAGCCAGGGCGTCGGCATCGTGGTGGCCGGCCCGTTCAATTCCGGCTTGCTCGCCGGCAACCGCAAATTCAACTATACGGACGCGCCGGCCGATATCCTCGCCCGCGTCGACGTGCTGCGCGCGGCCTGCGAGGAAGAGGGCGTCAGCCTGCAGGCGGCGGCCTTGCAATTCCCGCTCGCCCATCCAGCCGTGGTGACCGTTGTTTCCGGCGCACGCACCGCCGATCAGATCAGATCGAATGTCGACTGGTTCGGCGAAGAGATCCCCGCCTCCTTCTGGTCCCGCCTGAAAGCCCGCGGGCTGATCGCCGATGGCGCACCGCTGCCGGGCCGGGGAGCCTGAGATATGAGGATCGACGCGCATCAGCATTTCTGGCGGATCGCGGACCGGGCGGGCCAATGGCCGCCGGCCGACCTGCAGGCGATCCATCGGGATTTCCTGCCGGACGACTTGGCGCCGCTTCTCGATGCGGCCGGCATCGCCGGCACGGTGCTGGTGCAGACCATGGAGAACGAGACGGACACGGCTTTCATGCTCGATCTCGCCGACAGGACGCCTTTCATCCTCGGCGTGGTCGGCTGGACCGACATGAAAGCGCCGGGCGCTCCGGCAGCCATTGCCCGGCTGGCCCGGCATCCGAAGCTCAAGGGTTTCCGGCCGATGCTGCAGGATATTGCCGACGACCGCTGGATCGACGATCCGGCGCTCGACGCCGCCGTCGCCGCAATGATCGAACACCGGCTGGTCTTCGATGCGCTGGTGCTGCCGCGCCATCTCGAACCGCTGCTCGTCTTCGCCCGGCGATACCCCGACCTGCCGATCGTGATCGACCACGGCGCCAAACCGCCGATCTCTGAAGGCCGTTTCATCGACTGGTATGCACGCATGAAGGTGCTCGCCGAACGACCGAACATTCTTTGCAAGCTTTCCGGCCTGTTGACCGAAGCGGGCGACCAGAAGCCGCAGGCGGTGCGGCCCTATGCCGAAACCATTTTCGACCTGTTCGGCCGGGAGCGGGTCATCTGGGGCAGCGATTGGCCGGTGCTGAGGCTCGCCGGAGATTACCAAGCCTGGCTGGACCAGTGCCTCGATATCGTGCCCGCCGAGGCCCATGACGAGGTTTTCGGGGGCACTGCCCGGCGTTTCTATCGGCTCGGAGCGTAAGAACATGCTGACTATCATCTGCGACGAACCAGGCAAACTCACCGCCGTCGACCGGCCCAAGCCTCTTCGCGGCGAGGATGAAGTGCTGGTGAGGCTGCGGCGTATCGGCGTCTGCGGGACCGACCTGCACATCTTCACCGGCAACCAGCCCTATCTCTCCTATCCGCGCGTCATGGGCCACGAGCTCGCCGGCACGGTCGAGGACGCGCCGGCCGGCGGCCGGCTTGAGGCGGGCGATACCGTCTCGATCATGCCTTACATTTCCTGCGGCCACTGCCATGCCTGCCTCAGGGGCCGGACCAATTGCTGCCGCAACCTCGGCGTCCTCGGGGTCCATCGCGACGGCGGCATGACCGAATATCTGAGCCTGCCGCAGGAATTCGTGCTGAAGGCGGAGGGCCTGTCGCTCGACCAGGCGGCCATGGTGGAGTTCCTGGCGATCGGCGCCCATGCGGTTGCCCGTGCCCGGATCGAGCCGGGGCAGAGCGTACTGGTGACAGGCGCCGGGCCGATCGGGCTTGCGGTCGCGATCTTTGCTACACTCGAGGGTGGCGCGGTGACGCTTCTCGACGGCCGCGCCGACCGGCTGGATTTTGCTCGGCAACAGCTCGGGCTGACGTCCACGGTTCAGCTCGGTCCGGACGACCATGGACAGCTTTCGGCGCTGACGGAGGGTGATTTCTTCGACACGGCCTTCGATGCGACCGGCAATCCGAAAGCAATCGAGCGCGGGTTCGGTTTCGTCGCCCATGGCGGCACCTATGTGCTGGTCTCGATCGTTTCGAGCGATATCACGTTTTCCGATCCGGAATTTCACAAGCGCGAGACGACGCTACTCGGCAGCCGCAATGCGACGGCTGCGGATTTCGAGCGGGTGATGCAGGCAATGCGCGATGGCAGGATCCCCGCAGCCCTGGTTACCCACAGAATGATGCTGTCGGAGGTGCCGGAGCGGTTTGCGGGACTGACCGATCCAGCCGCCGGCGTCGTCAAGGCACTGGTGGAGGTCTGAGGAGACAATGATGCAGCGAATGGGCATGGTGATCGGCGTCGAGCCGCAGATGATCGCGGAATACAAACGCCTGCACGCCGCCGTCTGGCCGGAAGTGCTGGAGCTGATCAGCCGCGCCAACATCCGCAACTACACGATCTTCCTGCGCGAACCGGAAAACCTGCTGTTCGGCACCTGGGAATATCACGGCACGGATTTCGAAGCCGACATGGCAAGAATAGCCGCCGATCCGAAAAACCAGGAATGGTGGTCGTTCACCATCCCTTGCCAGAAGCCCCTCGATAGCCGCAAGGAAGGCGAATGGTGGGCGATGATGGAAGAAGTCTTTCATCTGGATTGACGATTTTCTCAATCAGACTGACGGCCGACCGGACATTTCGAGGATAAGACATGATCAGACTTGATGGGAAAACCGCACTCGTGACCGCCGCAGGTCAGGGCATCGGCCGCGCGACGGCGCTCGCCTTCGCCGAGGCCGGCGCGACTGTCCATGCGACAGATATCAACGAGGGCCTGCTCTCCGCCCTGCCGAAACTCGACAACCTGAAGACCGCGAAGCTCGACGTGCTGGACAATGCGGCGGTCGCGGCCTGCGTCGAGAATATCGGCACGGTCGATATCCTCTTCAACTGTGCCGGCTTCGTTCATGCGGGGTCCATCCTCGAGATGAAGGACAGCGATTTCGACTTCGCGCTCGACCTCAACGTCAGGGCGATGATCCGCACCATTCGGGCCGTGCTGCCGGGCATGCTGGCGCAAAAGGACGGCGCGATCATCAACATGTCTTCCGTCGCCTCCAGCATCAAGGGCGTCCCGAACCGCTTCGCCTACGGCGTCACCAAGGCGGCCGTGATCGGGCTCACCAAATCGGTTGCCGCCGACTATGTGACGGAAGGCGTGCGCTGCAACGCCATTTGCCCCGGCACTGTCGAAAGCCCCTCGCTGCAGGACCGCATGCGCGCTCAGGGCAATTACGACGACGCCCGCGCCGCCTTCATCGCCCGCCAGCCGATGGGCCGGCTCGGCACGCCGGAAGAAATCGCCGAACTCGCCCTCTACCTCGCCGGCGCCACCTATACGTCAGGCCAGGCTTACGCCATCGACGGCGGCTGGACCATCTGAGGCAATACGAGAAACCCATGACCCGCATCACCGATCTCCGCGTCTTCGATCTCCGTTTTCCCACCTCGCAGAGCCTCGACGGCTCCGACGCGATGAACCCGGATCCGGATTATTCGGCGGCCTATGTCATTCTCGATACCGATAGTGGAGAGCTTGCCGGCCACGGCCTGACCTTCACGATCGGCCGTGGCAACGACATTTGCTGCATGGCGATCAAGGCGATGCGGCATCTGGTGGTCGGGCAGGAGCTGGAGGCTTTCGCCGCCGCACCCGGAAAATTCTGGCGGCATCTGACCAGCGACAGCCAGCTGCGCTGGATCGGGCCGGACAAGGGCGCCATCCACCTCGCCACCGGCGCTGTCGTCAACGCCTTGTGGGACCTCCTCGCCAAACAGCGGGGCAAGCCGGTCTGGCAGCTCGTTTCCGAGATGTCGGCGGACGAAATCGCCGACATCGTCGATTATCGTTACCTGACCGACGTGCTGTCGCGCGAGGATGCGCTGGCGATCCTGAAGCGGGCGGAAGCGGGCAAGGCGGAACGCATCGCCACGCTCAAGCGCGAAGGTTATGCCTGTTATACGACCTCCGCCGGCTGGCTCGGTTATCCGGAAGACAAGCTCCGCCGGCTCTGCCACGAGGCGGTCGATGCGGGGTTCAACCATGTGAAGATGAAGGTCGGCCGCGATCTCGAGGACGATATCCGGCGCCTGACCATCGCCCGCGAGGTGATCGGCCCGGATCGTTACCTGATGATCGACGCCAACCAGGTGTGGGAGGTCGGGCAGGCGATCGACTGGGTGAACAAGCTCGCCTTCGCCAAACCCTTCTTCATCGAGGAGCCCACCAGCCCGGACGACATTGCCGGCCACCGCAAGATCCGCGAAGCGATCGGTCCCGTGAAGGTCGCGACGGGCGAGATGTGCCAGAACCGCATCATGTTCAAACAGTTCATCGCCGAAGGCGCAATCGACATCGTCCAGATCGATTCATGCCGCATGGGCGGGCTGAACGAGGTGCTGGCGGTACTGCTGGTCGCCGCCAAATATGACCTCCCGGTCTGGCCGCATGCCGGAGGCGTGGGCCTCTGCGAATATGTGCAGCATCTGTCGATGATCGACTACATCGCCGTCTCCGGCACCAAGGAAGGCCGGGTGATCGAATATGTCGATCATCTGCACGAACATTTCGTCGATCCCTGCCTCATCGAGAATGCGGCCTATATGCCGCCGACACTGCCCGGCTTCTCGATCGAGATGAAACCGCAATCGATCGCGGATTATACGTTCAGAGGGTAAGCGATCGCCCCTCATCCGCCCTGCCGGGCACCTTCTCCCCGCTCACGGGGAGAAGGACAGATGTGGCACCGTTTCCCTCCGCATTTAGCATCGCGTGGAGCACCTCCCCTCTCCCGTCAGAACGGGGTGAGGGGCGTGACTCCAACTGGAAAGCGGGCATCGGCATCAGCCGGCGTTGATTTTTTCAAGCTCCGCATTCACCTGCGCACGCCATGCGCTATTCTCCATGAGAGCCTGGGGGAACAGGCCGGGAATGGCGAAGAAGGATGCGGACGGATCATCCGCCGTCATCCTGGCGGCGGCGGCCTTGAGCTCGGCCGCGCGCGGATCGTTGATCTCGGCAGTCTTGCGGGCATAGGCAATCCAGAGAGCAACAACGTAAGCCGCAGACGACGCATCTCCGCCACTCGCCAGGGCTTCCACTGCGCCCGCAAAGATGCGCTGCGGCAGTTTCTGGGTGCCGTCCATGGCGATCTGCTGCGTCTTGTGGGCGATCGTCGGGTTTTCGAAGCGCTCGATCAGCTGGTCCATGTAGTGGTCGAGATCCATGCCCGGCACCGGATCGAGTGTCTGCACAGCCTCCGCCATGTGGCGGCGAACCAGCGCCCGGTATTCCGGCGCGGCCATGACGTCGCGGACGAATTCGAGCCCTTTCAGCTGGCCGAGATAGGCGACCAGCGAATGGGCGCCGTTGAGCAGCCTGAGCTTCATCTTCTCGTAGGGCTCGACATCGTCGACAAAAAGCGCGCCGCCGGCTTCCCATTTCGGACGTCCGGCGAGAAAATGGTCCTCGATCACCCATTGCATGAAGGGCTCCGTGCCGAGCGCCAGCCTGTCTTCGGCACCGGTCAGGGTTTCGGCCAGAGCCCGCGTCTCGTCGGTCGCGGCCGGCACGATGCGGTCGATCATGCTGGACGGAAAGGCGCCGTGGCCGGCGATCCAGTTGGCGAGCGCCGGATCGCGGGCGCCGGCCATCTCGATCACCAGTTTCCGGACGATACGGCCATTGGTCGGCAGGTTGTCGCAGCACAGCACGGTAAAGGGCGCCAGGCCGGCGGCGTGGCGGCGCGAAAAACCTTCGACGAGATAGCCGATCACCCCGGTCGGCGATGTCGGATCGGTAAGGTCGGCCTTGATGGACGGATGATTGCGATCGAGCCCGCCGGAAACCGGATCGATGCCATAGGCCTTTTCGGTGACGGTGATGGTGACGATCTTGATCGCCGGATCGGCCAGCAGCGCCAGGATTTCCGCCTGGTTCTCGGTGCCCGACAGGCCCTTGACCACCGAGCCCACCACCTGGGCATGATCGCCGGCGGCGCTGCGGGTCACGACCGAATAAAGCCCGTCCTGCGCCGCAAGATCATGGACGATATCGACGGAACGTAAGCTGACGCCGACAATGCCCCAGTCGCCGAATTCCGCCCCCAGCGCCGCGTCCGTATAGACCGCCTGATGGGCGCGGTGGAAGGCGCCAAGCCCGATATGAAGGATGCCGGGTTTCAGGAGAGCCCGGTCAAACCCGGGTGCTTTCACATGGGCGGGAAGTGCGGTGGCGGCGGAAAGGCGTGGCATTTCTTGATCATGACGCCCGGAATATTCGCGGGCATCCTCCCTTATTGACGCGAGCAGTGATAGCCCCGCGCGAGCGCGCGGGTCAACGCCGTATTCTGGACATCCGGCCGACGGAAAGCCAGAAATTTCCGGCTCAAGGGCCACAGAAAATTGCATGCCGCCGACCCCGGCGGCGCTTTCAAAACATGCAAAATCTGATAGTGACTAACCATCGGTCGCGGGGGCGGCCGGCATATCCGCCGATCGGCCGGAAACCGGCCGGGTCCCGGGTGCGGGACGTTGCTGACAAGGGGGTATTGATGCGTTTGCCGGCAGTTCTTTCGATGGCGCTCGCCCTGGCTTTGGCCGGCTGTTCCCAGGTGGCGGAAAAGGCGGAAAACGCCGCCAACCGGTCTTTCACGAGTTACGCGATGGACCGTACCTATGCCGAGGTCGCCAATGTCGGCCAGTCGACGCTGGCGCGGCTTTCCGGCTCCGAGGCGACGTTCGGGCCGATGATCGGCGCAACGCAGCTGAAAAACGGGATGACCGTCTACCGGCATATCGCACCGGCCGCCAAGACCGAGTCCGGTTCGAGTTTTGGCGGGCTGGTCGGCCGCTCGACCGTATCGCAGAACAACCGGCTTTCCTATTTCCTGGTCGGCCCGGACGGCATCGTCAAGGATTGGGCGACCGGTTCGGTACAGGGCAGCACCAGCGACTGCGTGCAATATATCGGCGGCATCATCAACCGCTGCGCCGACATGCGGCAAGTCCAGGCTTCGCTTGCCCTCTACGACATGCGCGTGACGACCAAAGGCGGCCAGCCGGTTTCGGCCTGGGGAGAAGCGGCCCTGCCCTCCGCCGAGGCGCCCGCCCCCAATCCATCTGCGTCCCCGGCGCGTACGGTCCCAACCGCTGCGCATCCGGCCCGGCCGGCGACACGCTGAGCAATCCGGCTTTCGCAATATCGCGCCCCTTGGCAGGCGCGCTTCTGCTATTATCTCCGGTCTCGGCATCCGCTTTTTCACGCCAGGAGACCCTCCATGACCGCCCCGCATCCTTCGAAGACGCATATCGGCAATCACAAGCTCCATCCCGAAACGCAGATGCTGAACTACGGCTACGACCCGGAGCTTTCCGAGGGCGCGGTCAAGCCCCCGGTCTTCCTCACCTCCACCTTCGTGTTCAAATCGGCGGAAGAAGGCCGCGACTTCTTCGACTTCGTCTCCGGCCGCCGCGAGCCGCCGGCGGGGACGGGCGCGGGCCTGGTCTATTCCCGCTTCAACCATCCCAATAGCGAAATCGTCGAGGACCGGCTGGCGGTCTACGAGCGCACCGAGAGCTGCGTGCTGTTTTCCTCCGGCATGTCGGCGATCGCCACGACCCTGATGGCGTTCGTCAGGCCCGGCGACAGCGTGCTGCACTCGCAGCCGCTTTACGGCGGCACCGAAACGCTGCTCGCCAAGACCTTCCTCAACATGGGCGTTGCGGCGGTCGGCTTTGCGGACGGGGTCAACGAACAGTCGGTGACGGCGGCGGCCGAGGAGGCGATGGGCAAGGGCCGCGTCTCGGTGATCCTGATCGAGACGCCGGCGAACCCGACCAACAGCCTGGTGGACGTGGCGATGATCCGCCGGGTGGCGGAGGCGATCGGCGCAAGACAGGGCCATACGCCGGTGATCGCCTGCGACAACACGCTGCTCGGCCCGGTCTTCCAGCGGCCGATCGAGCACGGGGCGGATATCTCGCTCTATTCGCTGACCAAATATGTCGGCGGCCATTCGGACCTGATCGCCGGCGCCGCCCTCGGCGCAAAAGCGGTGATGAAACAGGTGAAGGCGCTGCGCGGGGCGATCGGCACCCAGCTCGATCCGCATTCCTGCTGGATGCTCGGCCGCAGCCTGGAAACGCTGTCGATCCGCATGGAAAAGGCCAATACCAACGCGCTTGATGTCGCCGACTTTTTGCGCGGGCACCCGAACGTGGAGAAGATCCATTACCTGCCCTATCACGACCCGTCCTCGCCGGTCGGAAAAGTGTTTGCGGCGCAATGCACCGGCGGCGGCTCGACCTTCTCCTTCGACATAAAGGGCGGCCAACCGGCCTCGTTCCGGTTCCTCAACGCGCTGCAGATCTTCAAGCTGGCGGTCAGCCTCGGCGGCACCGAATCTCTCGCCAGCCACCCGGCGACAATGACCCATTCCGGCGTGCCCGCCGAGGTGCGCCAGAGGATCGGCGTGCTCGACTCGACGATCCGATTGTCGATCGGCATCGAACACCCGGACGACCTGATCGCCGACCTGACGATTGCGCTCGACAAGGCGTGAGCCGGCGGTGGTGGCGCTTGGAACCGCCGGCATCGGGGCAGTCGTTCGCCTGTGTGCCCGGCCTGCCGCCTGCCACGCAATTTCGGCTCGTCGTCGCCCTCGCCGCCGAGCCGCCTCATGCCCGTCAGCACCTTCCGCTGACGCGCACCGAAGGCCCATACAGGGCGGTAAGACCTCGTGGTAACGCAGTACGAAGCCGACAGATGAAACTCCGTTCGAAAGCCAATTCATTCAAAGGATTCCGCAGGCGTTTTGTGTGAGAATTTTGTCGATTGGCATCACTCTTGCCAGGATGCGTGGCTGCCGATGGCGGTTTCCCAGTCTAACCCACCAGTCAAATCCCAAGACTGCTGAGTTGAAACAATTCATACACCCCGGGCTCAGCGCGTTCCTCGAGTGCAGAAAGTTCAATACCCATGCCAGCAGTTATTGCCGCGGGACCCGATAAGGTCAATTGGCCTTCTTGCCGGCGACGCGCGTTACCTAAAGATCCTGAGTAGTCCGGCGCCTCATCCCATGCGAACTCCGGTGAGCAGCGAGGCACGCTATCCCGACGCCGCCGCACGCGCATCTGTGTGTTCCCGCGAATGCTTTTTCGAGAGGAGTGAATTCGAGAGCTTTGTCGCCGCGGCTAGCGAAATCAAAGACGGGCTGATTCTGACATAGCTCGAGATCAGGTCTAGACGCAGCACCTTTGAAGCCGAACCCTCCCTTTTCCTTCCAACGAGGGCCTCGGACCAGTGTTCGAAATCTACCAGGGCGGGGGCGCGGATCGCCGTCCGTCATCCGGGGACGCAGGCCAAAGCTCGCTGTCGCATATAGGAACTTCGCCCCCACTCCTCCCCGGCAGGATTTCCCGCGGGGGAGTCCGAGCGGAAATCATGTAAACTGGAAATCTCCCGAGTGAAGGCTTGATAAGAGCACGTTCTGCAGCGTGATAGTATTGTTCGCATCGGCCATAATGAGCGTATCGCCGCCAGATTGGTTGGATGCAGCAAGAAGCGACGCCCAATCGGCAAAGACGCTGTCATCGATCCTGATCGTATCGTGAGCCGTGCCGGTTGCCACGAAGTTTGTGATCGTATCATGACCCCAGTTTGGCAGATATACGAAGAAGTCTGCGGCCACTCCACCAGTGAGAGTATCGTCGCCTGCGCCGCCCGTCAGGGTGTTGGCACCCGCGCCGCCCCGGATCGTGTTGTCGAGGCCATTGCCGGTGCCCGTGAATGCCGCCGTGCCGGTATAGGTCAGGTTCTCGACATCGGCGACCGCCGCCAGCGAGTAGCTGGCGAGTGCGGTCTTTATCGTATCCGTACCTTCATCAGCGTTTTCGGTGACGCTATCGCCGGCGTTGTCGATCACGTAGGTGTCGTCGCCCGCGCCACCGATCAGCGTGTCGGCGCCGACGCCGCCGTTCAGCGTGTCATTGCCCGCCCCGCCGGTGATCGTGTTGGCGGCACCATTGCCGGTACCGGTAAAGTTTTCAGATCCCGTGTAGGCGAGATTCTCGACATTTACCAATGCAGCGATCGAATAGGTAGCGAGCGACGTCCGGATCTCGTCCGTGCCGGCGCCGGCTGCCTCCGTGACCACATCGGTCGCCATGTCGACGATGTAGATATCGTTGCCGGTGCCGCCGACCAAGGTATCGGCGCCCGCGCCACCATCCAGGGTATCATTGCCGGCGCCGGCAATGATAACATTCCTCTGCGAATTGCCGATGGCGCTGAAGTTGCCAGCACCGGCAAAGGTCAGATTCTCGACGTTCGAGAATGGTACCAGAGAGTAGCTCGTGAGCGTCGTCTTGATGAGGTCAGTGCCTCCTCCGACATCTTCGATCACCAGATCATCGGCATTGTCGACAGTGTACGTATCGTTCGCGCGACCACCCTGCAGCGTATCCGCCCCGGCACCGCCATCAAGCATATTCGCAGCCAGGAGAGAGCCCGTGATGATGTTGTCCAATGCATTGCCCGTACCGGAAAACGCGGCAGCTCCAATGTAGGTCAGGTTTTCGATGTTCACCTTGGATGCAAGAGAGTAGGCAGCCAGCGCAGTCCTGATGGTATCGACGCCCTCGTCGGCGTTTTCGGTGACGGCGTCGGCGGCATTGTCGACGATATAGGTATCGTCGCCGGTGCCGCCGATCAGGATATCGGCGCCAGCCTTGCCGTCCAGCGTGTCGTCGCCGTCGCCACCCGACAGCGTGTCCACGGCAGCCCCGCCGGTGATCGTGTTGTCGAGGTTGTTGCCCGTCCCGGTAAAGGCCGCCGTGCCGGTGTAGGTCAGGTTCTCGACATTGGCGCCAAGCGTGTAGCTCGCCAGGGCCGTCTGCATCGTGTCGGAGCCCTGCGCGGCACTCTCGACGATGGCATCGCCGACGTTGTCGATGACATAGATGTCGTTGCCGCTGCCGCCGATCAGCGTATCGGCGCCGGCTCCGCCGTTCAGCGTGTCATTGCCCGCCCCGCCGGTGATCGTGTTGGCAAGCGCATTGCCGGTGCCGGCGAAGTTGCCGCTGCCGGTATAGACGAGGTTCTCGACATTGACGGCAAGCGTCAGGGCAGCAAGTCCGGTCTGGACCGTATCGCTGCCCTCGTTTGCCAGTTCCGTCACCACGTCGGTGGCGATATCGACGATGTAGGTATCGTCACCGGTACCGCCGATCATCGTGTCGGCGCCCGCGCCGCCATCCAGCGTGTCGTTGCCCGCAGCCCCGGTCAGCCTGTCGGCTGCCGCTCCGCCCTTGATGATGTTGTCGAGCGCATTGCCGGTGCCCGTGAAGGCTGCCGCGCCCGTCGAGGTCAGGTTCTCGACATTGGCCCCCAGCGTGTAGGAGGCCAGGTTCGTCTGCACCGTGTCGATGCCTTCGTCGGCATTCTCGACGACAATGTCGCCGGTGCTAATGACATAGGTGTCGTCGCCCACCCCGCCCTTCAGCGTATCGACACCCGTTCCGCCGGTCATGACGTTATTCAGCACATTGCCGTTGCCGGCAAACGCCGCCGTGCCGGTATTGGTGAGGTTCTCGACATCGGTGCCAAGCATGTAACTTATGAGGGTCGTTTGCACCGTGTCGGTGCCCTCGTCGGCGTTCTCGGTGACGGTGTCACCGGCATTGTCGATGACGTAGATATCGTTGCCCGTGCCGCCGGAAAGCGCATCCGCTCCGGCGCCGCCGTTCAGTGTGTCGGCGCCCGCATCGCCAGAGAGCGTATCGTCGCCAGCTCCGCCGGTGATGACGTTGTCGAGAGTATTGCCGGTGCCTATAAAGCCGCCGCTTCCGGTGAAGGTCAGGTTCTCGACATTGGCGATCGCGGCCAGCGAATAGCTCGCAAGATCGGTCTTGATGACATCGGTGCCGCCGCCGGGTGCCTCGACCACCACATCGCCCAGGGTATCGACGATATAGGTGTCATTGCCGCCAGCGCCGATCAGCGTATCGGCGCCGGCCTTGCCGTCGAGCGTGTCGGCCCTCGCCCCGCCGGTGATGACGTTCACCGCGCCATTTCCGGTGCCCGTAAACGCCGCCGCACCAGTATAGGTCAGGTTCTCGACATTCGTTCCAACGACATAGCTCGCAAGCGTCGTCTGGACCGTGTCGGTGCCCTCGTTCGGGTTCTCGACGACGATATCGCTCGCAACATCGACCACATAGGTGTCGTCGCCCACCCCGCCCGACATCGTGTCGGAACCTGCTCCGCCAATCAATGTGTCGGCGCCCTCACCGCCGCTCAGATTGTCGGCAGCCGCCCCTCCAGTCAGGATATTGTTCAGCTCGTTTCCAGCGCCCGTGAACGCCGCCGTGCCTGTATAGGTCAGGTTCTCGACATCGGCGACCGCCGCCAGCGAGTAGCTGGCGAGTGCGGTCTTTATCGTATCCGTACCTTCATCAGCGTTTTCGGTGACGCTATCGCCGGTGTTGTCGATCACGTAGGTGTCGTAGCCCGCGCCACCGATCAGCGTGTCGGCGCCGACGCCGCCGTTCAGTGTGTCATTGCCCGCCCCGCCGGTGATCGTGTTGGCGGCACCATTGCCGGTACCGGTGAAGTTTTCAGATCCCGTGTAGGCGAGATTCTCGACATTTACCAATGCAGCGATCGAATAGGTAGCGAGCGACGTCCGGATCTCGTCCGTGCCGGCGCCGGCTGCCTCCGTGACCACATCGGTCGCCATGTCGACGATGTAGATATCGTTGCCGGTGCCGCCGACCAAGGTATCGGCGCCCGCGCCACCATCCAGGGTATCATTGCCGGCGCCGGCAATGATGACATTCCTCTGCGAATTGCCGATGGCGCTGAAGTTGCCAGCACCGGCAAAGGTCAGATTCTCGACGTTCGAGAATGGTACCAGAGAGTAGCTCGTGAGCGTCGTCTTGATGAGGTCAGTGCCTCCTCCGACATCTTCGATCACCAGATCATCGGCATTGTCGACAGTGTACGTATCGTTCGCGCGACCACCCTGCAGCGTATCCGCCCCGGCACCGCCATCAAGCATATTCGCAGCCAGGAGAGAGCCCGTGATGATGTTGTCCAATGCATTGCCCGTACCGGAAAACGCGGCAGCTCCAATGTAGGTCAGGTTTTCGATGTTCACCTTGGATGCAAGAGAGTAGGCAGCCAGCGCAGTCCTGATGGTATCGACGCCCTCGTCGGCGTTTTCGGTGACGGCGTCGGCGGCATTGTCGACGATATAGGTATCGTCGCCGGTGCCGCCGATCAGGATATCGGCGCCAGCCTTGCCGTCCAGCGTGTCGTCGCCGTCGCCACCCGACAGCGTGTCCACGGCAGCCCCGCCGGTGATCGTGTTGTCGAGGTTGTTGCCCGTCCCGGTAAAGGCCACCGTGCCGGTGTAGGTCAGGTTCTCGACATTGGCGCCAAGCGTGTAGCTCGCCAGGGCCGTCTGCATCGTGTCGGAGCCCTGCGCGGCACTCTCGACGATGGCATCGCCGACGTTGTCGATGACATAGATGTCGTTGCCGCTGCCGCCGATCAGCGTATCGGCGCCGGCTCCGCCGTTCAGCGTGTCATTGCCCGCCCCGCCGGTGATCGTGTTGGCAAGCGCATTGCCGGTGCCGGCGAAGTTGCCGCTGCCGGTATAGACGAGGTTCTCGACATTGGCGGCAAGCGTCAGGGCGGCAAGTCCGGTCTGGACCGTATCGCTGCCCTCGTTTGCCAGTTCCGTCACCACGTCGGTGGCGATATCGACGATGTAGGTATCGTCACCCGCGCCACCGATCAGCGTATCGCTGCCTGTCCCGCCATCCAGTGTGTCGTTGCCGGAACCGCCGGAAACGACGTTCGCCAAAGCATTTCCAGTCCCCACAAAGTCACCGGCGCCGATGAAGGTCAACTTCTCGACATTGGCGATACCGGTCAATTCATAAGCGGAAAGAACCGTCTTGATCAGATCGATGCCTGCGTTGGCGGCTTCGGAAACGATATCGCCCAGCGCATCGACGACATAGGTGTCGTTGCCAACGCCGCCAATCAACGTGTCGGCGCCTGCGCCGCCGTCGAGGATATCGGCACCCGCGCCGCCCCGGATCGTGTTGGCGAGGCCATTGCCGATGCCGGTGAACGCCGCCACGCCGGTATAGGTCAGGTTCTCGACATCGGCGACCGCCGCCAGCGAGTAGCTGGCGAGTGCGGTCTTTATCGTATCCGTACCTTCATCAGCGTTTTCGGTGACGCTATCGCCGGTGTTGTCGATCACGTAGGTGTCGTAGCCCGCGCCACCGATCAGCGTGTCGGCGCCGACGCCGCCGTTCAGTGTGTCATTGCCCGCCCCGCCGGTGATCGTGTTGGCGGCACCATTGCCGGTACCGGTGAAGTTTTCAGATCCCGTGTAGGCGAGATTCTCGACATTTACCAATGCAGCGATCGAATAGGTAGCGAGCGACGTCCGGATCTCGTCCGTGCCGGCGCCGGCTGCCTCCGTGACCACATCGGTCGCCATGTCGACGATGTAGATATCGTTGCCGGTGCCGCCGACCAAGGTATCGGCGCCCGCGCCACCATCCAGGGTATCATTGCCGGCGCCGGCAATGATGACATTCCTCTGCGAATTGCCGATGGCGCTGAAGTTGCCAGCACCGGCAAAGGTCAGATTCTCGACGTTCGAGAATGGTACCAGAGAGTAGCTCGTGAGCGTCGTCTTGATGAGGTCAGTGCCTCCTCCGACATCTTCGATCACCAGATCATCGGCATTGTCGACAGTGTACGTATCGTTCGCGCGACCACCCTGCAGCGTATCCGCCCCGGCACCGCCATCAAGCATATTCGCAGCCAGGAGAGAGCCCGTGATGATGTTGTCCAATGCATTGCCCGTACCGGAAAACGCGGCAGCTCCAATGTAGGTCAGGTTTTCGATGTTCACCTTGGATGCAAGAGAGTAGGCAGCCAGCGCAGTCCTGATGGTATCGACGCCCTCGTCGGCGTTTTCGGTGACGGCGTCGGCGGCATTGTCGACGATATAGGTATCGTCGCCGGTGCCGCCGATCAGGATATCGGCGCCAGCCTTGCCGTCCAGCGTGTCGTCGCCGTCGCCACCCGACAGCGTGTCCACGGCAGCCCCGCCGGTGATCGTGTTGTCGAGGTTGTTGCCCGTCCCGGTAAAGGCCACCGTGCCGGTGTAGGTCAGGTTCTCGACATTGGCGCCAAGCGTGTAGCTCGCCAGGGCCGTCTGCATCGTGTCGGAGCCCTGCGCGGCACTCTCGACGATGGCATCGCCGACGTTGTCGATGACATAGATGTCGTTGCCGCTGCCGCCGATCAGCGTATCGGCGCCGGCTCCGCCGTTCAGCGTGTCATTGCCCGCCCCGCCGGTGATCGTGTTGGCAAGCGCATTGCCGGTGCCGGCGAAGTTGCCGCTGCCGGTATAGACGAGGTTCTCGACATTGGCGGCAAGCGTCAGGGCGGCAAGTCCGGTCTGGACCGTATCGCTGCCCTCGTTTGCCAGTTCCGTCACCACGTCGGTGGCGATATCGACGATGTAGGTATCGTCACCCGCGCCACCGATCAGCGTATCGCTGCCTGTCCCGCCATCCAGTGTGTCGTTGCCGGAACCGCCGGAAACGACGTTCGCCAAAGCATTTCCAGTCCCCACAAAGTCACCGGCGCCGATGAAGGTCAACTTCTCGACATTGGCGATACCGGTCAATTCATAAGCGGAAAGAACCGTCTTGATCAGATCGATGCCTGCGTTGGCGGCTTCGGAAACGATATCGCCCAGCGCATCGACGACATAGGTGTCGTTGCCAACGCCGCCAATCAACGTGTCGGCGCCTGCGCCGCCGTCGAGGATATCGGCACCCGCGCCGCCCCGGATCGTGTTGGCGAGGCCATTGCCGATGCCGGTGAACGCCGCCACGCCGGTATAGGTCAGGTTCTCGACATCGGCGACCGCCGCCAGCGAGTAGCTGGCGAGTGCGGTCTTTATCGTATCCGTACCTTCATCAGCGTTTTCGGTGACGCTATCGCCGGCGTTGTCGATCACGTAGGTGTCGTCGCCCGCGCCACCGATCAGCGTGTCGGCGCCGACGCCGCCGTTCAGCGTGTCATTGCCCGCCCCGCCGGTGATCGTGTTGGCGGCACCATTGCCGATGCCCGAGAAATTGCCGGTGCCGGTGTAGACGAGGTTCTCGACATTGGCACTGAGCGCATAACTCGCAATCGCTGTCTGGACTGTGTCCGTTCCTCCATTCAGGTTCTCGATCACAATGTCAGCCGCGATATCGACCACATAGAGATCGTCGCCCACCCCGCCCGACATCGTGTCGGAACCAGCGCCTCCAATCAACGTGTCGTCGCCGGCACCGCCGCCAAGCGAATCATTTCCAGCGTTACCCCAAAGGGTATTGTTTGCCTCGTTGCCCACAATCGTGTCGTGACCGGAGCCTGCCTGAACATTCTCTACCAGCGACGCAAGGTTGTTGTGATAAAGCAGCGCGTTGAAAATGTTACCGCGGGCGTAACCATTGTTCAGGCTACCGCCCAGATCGGCCAACTGGCCTTGGGAAAAGAAAGAGTAGCCCCCGGCTCTCAGGTCGATCCTAAGGCTGGTGGTATAGGCGCTCAGATCATAGGTATCGACACCGCCGCCGTCCCAGATCGTTGCGAATATCCTGTTAGCATTGGGCGTGATGGCCGCGACGCCATTGACATACGTAACGCCTTCGCTCGGAATCCACTTATAGGTGGTATCGTCACCGTTGGTCGTATAATCCGCGCCATACATTTCCTGCAGAGCAGCGATGTCGAGCATCATGAAGCTCTGCGGCGCACTATTCTGCTCGTATTCGTAGCCGTTCGGAACGTCTCCGATATATGTGCGGTAGGTCATGATCGTATATTCGAGAGAATCGTAACTGCTGGGCACGATCTTCGGATTATTATCGGGTTCATGAGCGTGTTTCAGGCCCAGAGCGTGGCCCAGTTCATGCGCCAAAGTATGTCCCGCATAGTTGCCGAATTCCGGAAACCGATAATCATCGAAAGTGCCGGCATATTCCGTCCCGAACCAGATATCGCCGCCGGCGCTGTCGGTGCTGGGAAAATAGGCCCATGCCGTCGAAAGATCAGGGTAGGACGACTGAGCAAATCGCACCGTTGCAGTGTTCACGTCTCCCGCCACAAACTCGGCGTTCGTAAATCCCTCTACGGAAAAACCGTCATTCGCCGTGTTCCCGTAGGATTGTTCCATGAGGATCAAGGCAGCAGCCTGCTGCTGCGAGGAAATCGAGGAGAAACTGAAATCTTTCTCGCCATTATACGAGTACGAGGTCGAGCTGGTGGGAAACGCATAGGTTATCGTACCGTCCCACGCGTAGCCGCTGATAAGCCCGTCGACTTTCTGATCTCCGGTCAAGTCCACAGTCTTTGTGGAAGTGATAATGCCCGTCATGAAATCCCTGTCCGCTTTATACTACTCGATCATCTGTTATGCAGCTTCCCTGTGGTCCAGGAGAGCGGTTCAACCATTTATTGGGGAACCAGGGACTGCGAAAGGTCGAGTGCAGTTACCTGTAAAACGCGCTTCTGCGCGGTAGCACGAGTTGCCGGGATAGCCGCAAGCGGTTCATCGTTCATGCATCGCTTCCTCCGCGACCTCGACCAACGGCGAAAACACATACTCGAGTATCCGGCGCTCTCCCGTCCGAACCTCCGCCGTCGCCGACATGCCCGAACTGAGCTTGACCTCACGTCCATCCGCCGAAACCCGGTCGACATCCAGGCTTAACGTCACCGGAAACACCAGGTTCTGCATTCTTTCGGCGCCGCCGAAGACGCTCCCCGCCTGCCTTGCTGCGGCATCGCCTTCACGGCGCGCGGCGTCGGGTTCCGGAATGGCATCCGCCGCGATTTTCGTGACGCGGGCCGGGATCGTGCCATAGCGGGTAAAGGGAAAGGCTTCGAGCTTGACGACCGCCTCCTGGCCAAGCTTGATAAAGCCGATGTCCTTGTTCAAGACGTAAACCTCGAGTTCCAGCGCGCTGCCCTCGGGCACGACACGCATGACGTCCTGACCGACGCTCACCACTTGCCCGACACTGGTGATCGACGATGCCTGTACCGTGCCGGCGATCGGGCTGCGCAGCGTCATCTGCTCCCGCGAATTTCTTGCCTTCGTCAGGCGCTGCTCAAGCTCTTCGACCCGGCGCTCCGCGTCGCCGAGGCGCGCGAGTTGGTCGCTCAGAAACCCCCGTGTTACCTTGTCCTTCTCCCGCGCGAAGACCTCGATGCTTGCCACGGCGTCGGCAAGCCGGCCCTCCTGCATCGCAAGCTGCGTCGCCTGCTCCTTCAGCGTTTCCGTCGCATCGATGACGCTTGCCATCGTCCCGGCATCCTTTGACGCGAGCGCGCTGCGCATCGTCACGCGCTCGTTCAGCGTTTCAACCAGGGAATTTTGGGCCGTAAGCGTCACTGTCAGGCGATCGCGTTCCACTTCCTTCTGGTGCTTCTGAGCCGCAAGCGAGGCGACTGCTGCCTGGTGTTGTTCCAGATCTCCCCGGAGAATGCCGTCTTCCCTCCGGCGCAGCTCATCGGGCACATCGGCGTCCCATGCGATTGTCGGCAATGACGCATTCGGCGCGCGTGAATGGACATGATCCACAACCGCTTTGCGGCGCCGGACCTCGGCACGCATGGACGCCAGGCCCTTTGCCGCATCTGTCTCGTCGGCAATGGCATCGGTCGGATCGAGCCCAAGGAGGATATCGCCCTTTTCGACATGGGTACCGTTTGGCGGCGGAAGCGCCGCCACCTTGCCGGTCAGCAGCGGCTGGACGACCTTGACGCGCCCGGTCGGCTGGAGTTTGCCCTGAGCGGCAGCGATAATGTCGATGCGGCCGACATAGGACCAGATCAACGCCGTTGCGGTGAAGGCGCAAATGATCAGGATCAGCGCCATACGCACCGGTGAGGGTGGCGTCTCCAGGACTTCCAGAGCAGGCGCCAGGAACTCGTGATCGGAGCGCTTTGCTGGCCTTGGCGGAAGGCCGGTATATCGGGCGGCCGTGGCGGGCGCATTCCTCATGTCGCGTCCCTGTCGTTCTGCAGGGCCCAAAGCCGCGCATAGAGCCCCTCCGGACGCTTGAGCAATTCCTCATGGCTGCCCATTTCGGCGATCCGCCCATCCGCCATGCCGATGATCCTGCTGCACGGCCGGACGGCGGCAAGCCGGTGCGCAATGATGATGACCGTCCTGCCCTGGGCGATCTGGTGCATGTTCGTCTGGATGACCCGCTCGCTCTCGTAATCGAGGGCGCTGGTCGCCTCGTCGAAGATCAGGATCGTCGGGTTCGTCGCAAGCGCACGGGCAATCGCAACCCTCTGCCGCTGCCCACCCGACAGGTTGGCCCCGCGTTCCTCGATCAGCGTGTCGTAGCCCTGCGGCAGCCGGGTGATGAATTCGTTTGCGCCCGCGAGCTTGGCAATGGCGATCACCTGGGCGCGATGCATCGCAGGATTTGAGAAGGCGATATTGTCGTGGATCGTCCGATTGAAGAGAAGGTTCTCCTGCAGGACGACGCCGATGTGGCTTCGCAGCCAGGCCGGGTCGAGCTGCGACAGGTCGGCGCCGTCGAGCATCACCTGTCCCTCTTCCGGGAGATAGAGGCGCTGGACGAGCTTGGTAAGCGTCGATTTGCCGGAACCGGAGGCGCCGACGATGCCAATGACCTCGCCGGGATGAATGTCGAGAGAGATGTTCTTCAAAACCTCGGGCAAGCCCGGCCGGTAGCGGAACGTGACATTGCGAAACTGGATCATACCCTTGGGTGGCGGGAGCGCCACGCGAGCGCCAGGCTGCCGTTCCATCGGCGTGTTCAGGATGTCGCCGAGGCGGTCGACGGAGATCTGCACCTGCTGAAAATCCTGCCAGAGCTGCGACAACCGCAGAACCGGCTGGGTCACCTGCCCGGCGATCATGGTGAAGGCGACAAGCGAGCCAACCGACAGTTCACCATCGATGACCGCCTTGGCCCCGAAAAGCAGCAGGGCCGCGGTCGAAAGCTTGCTCACATACTGGATGGCGTTCTGGCCGCCGGCGCTGAGCAGCGTGGCATCGAAAGCCGTCCGCACATAGGCCGCAAGCTTTTCTTCCCATTGCGCCTGCATGATGGGCTCGACGGCCGAAGCCTTGACGGTATGGACGCCGACGATCGCTTCGACGAGGAACTGCTGGCTGGCGGCACCGCGATTGAACTTCTCCTTGACCAACTCCCGCAGCGGCGGACGCACGACCATGCCTATCAGGATATAAATCGGGATCGCGGCAACCACAATTAGCGTCAGCTTCCAGGAATAGGCGAAGAGCACCGCGATGAAGACGAAGGTGAAAAGCAGGTCGATCACCGAAAACAGCCCCTGTCCGGTGAGGAAAGCGCGGATGGTCTCCAGCTCGCGGACACGTGCCACCGTCTGGCCGGCAGACCGGGTCTCGAAATAACCAAGCGGCAGCCGCAATAGATGGTGGAACAGCCGCTGACCGAGCTCGACGTCAATCCTGTTGGTCGTATGGGCCAGTGCGTAAGTCCGCAAATATTGAAGCACGACATCGAAGAGGCCGATGATGGCGATGCCGGCCACCAGCACGAACAATGTCGAGTAGCCTTTGTGCGTCAGGACCTTGTCGACGACGACCTGGAAAAACAGCGGGGTCACCAGCGCGAATATCTGCACGAAAAAAGAGGCGAGCAGAACATGCGCCAGCGGCTTTCGATATCGCCAGATGGACGGCACAAACCACCTGAAACCGAATTCCCGCGGATCCGAGCCCTCGCCCCCGAGCAGCCGCCCGACGAGAAGGACACTCCCTCCGATCTCCGATGTGATGTGCTCTGGCTCGATTTCCCGATCGACCCGCGTAACGGGATCGATCAGCCGGTACTTTCCGGAGGGATTGAGGCCGCCAAGCACCTGGAAGGCACCGCCTTTCACCCGCACGATTGCCGGCACCGGAATTGTGCGCAGGCGACGTTCGCTAACCTTTTCGACCGGGCGGGCTTTCAGGCCAATCAGCCTGGCGGCACGCTGCAGATCAAGCGCCTGCGAGGGCCGGCCCTTCAGGGCGAGATCGTGTTGCAGTTGCTGAGGGTCGGCTGCGATCCGATAGAAAGCCGCAATGCCGCACAGCGCACGGAGACCGGAGTCGAGCTGCTGCGAAACGACGCCATCCATGCCGAGAAACAATCCCCTGAGCGTTTTCGTTGCCGGTGCAAGGCACCCTTCCCCGCAGCCGTTGCCGACGGTTTGCGCCTGGAGATGTAGGCGGATTCACGTCTACAATCTATGGGAATATTGCACTCCCTAGATTTCGGGAGGACGTGTGACGTATTATCCACGGATCACAATCATGGCGCGACGCTGGCTGATCCATGATTACCGCTGCCGCCAGCCAGCTCCCTTTTTCATTGTCTCGATAGGCTGGTAGAGTCGGGGCCTTCGACCACCCGCGGCCATAACGGGATCGCGCGCCGATTTCAGTCATAGAGGTATCGTCGCGCCTCGCTGATAGCGAACGCAAACTCAGGCCCCTCGCGACGACGACGACGGGATATTCTCTCCTTTGCTCGCAGGCTGATCTGTTCCGCTGGTCAGCCTATGCACACGCTGAGCTTACCAAGTAAAGGGTTACCGCCATCAGGCATAAGAAACGCGCCAGTGCCGTCGTTCGTTGCCAAGAGGGGAAGAATATCGGTTGGGAACAGCGTGTCCAGATGTGTCACTAGCACCGCCTCTCGCACGTAGGCTGGTGCACTCCATTTCAGATAAATATTTCCCGATCAGTTTCGAAGCGATGGATATTTGTCCACGGTACAGCACAGATCAACTTCCGTGGGCTCGACACGCGATAGGCGCGAGCCGCCAGCCATTCTTCCGCCCAAATGGTTGTTGGATTTATGGTGAAAACCAGAGTTTCAACAGCTACCGTTCGTATGCGTTCGTCTACGTAACAACCTACTGTCGTACCTGGACAAGGTCTGAACTGAAAGGGCATGCGCTGTTGAGCATGCAGCAGTATGGGGTGACACTGACGAAGGATCAACCTGAGATAGCATTTCAGAATTTTTGCCGTTACTTTCAGCTGGTGGTAAAAATTACTAGCACGAGCAAATGGAGGTGAATCATGGCCAATGTCGAAAAGGTGAGCGTCTCGATGACGCCGCAGCACGCCCAGTTGTTGCGCGATGCCGTGCAGAGCGGGGCTTATGCCAGTGGAAGCGAGGTCATTTGCGAGGCGATGCGCGACTGGTCGGCCAAGTGGATGCAGCAGCGCGAAGATATCGCCAAATTGCGGGCCATGTGGGCTGAAGGCAAGGCCAGCGGCCCCGCCACCGAGGTGGATTTTGATGCTGCGCTGGAGGAAGCGCGCGAGGAACTGTCTGCCGCGACCCATGCCCGCTAAACTCGTTTGGACACCCAAAGCCCGCGCCGACGTTAAGAAATCCATTCGATATCGGTAAAGACCAGCCCCGCAGTGCAGAACGGTATTCCGCCACTTTCCGGGATAGGGCGGAAATGCTGATCGAGCATCCGCGCCTGGGCGAGCGCTATCCGGAAATCTTCCGTACCGCCCGGATGCTGGTCGAAGCGCCCTATGACATTCTTTATAGACCCTGCCGGACACGACGAAGGCGGTACCTATACGGTTGAGATTGGTACGGGGTGGACGGTCGGCGCGACCTATCCGCTTTATTTTAAGGCCGCATGGCTCCAACCCTTGTGTGTAGCTTCCGGCAGGATCCCGGGATAGAGCCCAAGGGTCGTGTCCCAAACCTGTCACATTCACGATGAGGTATGAGCCTTGCCGCCAATGTTCGTGGGAGAAGATCCATGGCATCCGCAGCGAGAGTGTCAACGGCGGAGAGCGAATTGCAGGAGAATCGGTATCGCTTTCCCAGCATCAAAATCAGGCTTTTCAACTGATCCTTTAGTGGCTGATCAATACCGTTCCAGAACTCAGCACAGTGGCCGACCGCACCTTCGCTCTCCGCGCAAAGGCAAAAAATGTAACCCATGTCTCCGGTATGAACTGTCACCCTTCTCTCTGGAAGGACATCAACATCTTATGAACATTCCTGAAGCTGCCAATCTCGTTCATGTGACTTTCATGTAACGGGCCCTCAACGGCAGAAATACTAAAGAACAGAGCCCAGCCACCCGTCAGATGACGACGCTGGATGCCTTGGGCGGAATGATATAAGCTATCGACATGAACCGAACCGACGCCATTCAGAAGCTTCAACAGCACGCAGATGCCGTGAAAGGCATGGGCGCGACGGCCCTGTACCTTTTCGGATCGACGGTTCGCGATGAAGCACGGGCGTCGAGTGACCTCGACCTGTTCATTGATTATGACCCTGCTAAGCGGTTCTCACTCCTCGATCTGGTCGGAATTAAGCAGTTTCTTGAGGAAGAGCTTGCCGTGGAGGTTGACGTCACGACCCGCGGCAGCCTGCATCCGATGCTGCGCACCGACATCGAACAATCCGCCATCCGCGTTTTCTGATGGTCACGCGTAAGGTCGGGCCGGTTCTGGCGGAGATCCTGGAAGCCATCGATGGCATTGAAAACCATACCGCGGGAAAGTCCCTGGCAGAGTTTGAACACGATTGGCTGCTGCGTCTCGGCACCCAACGGGCGCCGGAAGCGATAGTCTTTCCTCAATCGGCGTGGAGCCCGGCAATGAGGGATCCCGGTCGGCAGGACATGGCGGCGGAAAGCCTCTATCGCGAGAACCACGATCGTTAGACCGTGAGCACAGTCTTGCCTCCCATCGACACGAAAGGCGCACGGGGTCGAACTTGCCCTAAGAGGGCGCCTAGATGTAACCACCCAACCGTCAACGACGACGACCATTGGGTGCCTGGCTTCTCAGGCATGCCGCAGCCGTTCCATACGACCAGCACGGCCCGGTCCGGCGTGTCCTTGGAACGCTTGTCGCGGCCTTACGCCGCCTCCCCCACCTTCCCATACGGGTCAAACCGCCCGTAAAACGTCTCGCCCTTCGCCGCCATATCCTTCAACAGCTCCGTCGGCTTGAAGTGCGCCCCGTAGCTCGCCGCCAGCTTTTCGCACAGCGCGACAAAATTCTTCACGCCCATGCCGTCGATGTAGGAGAGCGTGCCGCCGGTATAGGGGGCGAAGCCGAAGCCGAGGATGGAGCCGACGTCGGCTTCGCGCGGGTCGGTGACGATGCCTTCTTCCACCGTGCGGGCGGCTTCGAGCGCGATCGTCACCAGCAGGCGCTGTTTCAAGACGGTGACATCCACCTCGTCGGCGCGCTTCTGCGGGTAGAGGGTCTTCAGTTCGGGCCACAGGAACTTTTTCGCCGGCTTGGCCGGATATTCGTAAAAGCCCTTCAGGTTCTTGCGGCCGCGGCGGTCGAACACGTCGACCATTTGATCGACCAGCGCCATGTGCTCCGCCTTGACGGCATTGGGGCCGAGGTCGGCGATCGAGGCCTTCATGATCTTCTGGGACAGGTCGACGGCGACCTCGTCGTTGAGCGACAGCGGGCCAACCGGCATGCCGGCCATTTTTGCGGCATTTTCGATCATCGCCGCCGGTACGCCTTCGATCAGCATGTCATAGGCTTCGTTGATATAACGGAAGACGCAGCGGTTGACATAAAAGCCGCGGGTATCGTTGACGACGATCGGGGTCTTCTTGATCGCGGCGACGAAATCGAGCGCTGCGGCCAGCGCCTTGTCTCCCGACTTTTCGCCGAGGATGACCTCGGTCAGCATCATCTTTTCGACCGGCGAGAAGAAATGCACGCCGATGAACTGGTCGGCGCGCTTGGAATTCTCGGCAAGGCCGGTGATCGGCAGGGTCGAGGTGTTGGAGGCGAAGATGGTGGTTTGCGGGATGACCGCTTCGACCGCCTCGATCACCGCCTTCTTGACGGCGCGATCCTCGAACACCGCCTCGACGACCAGGCTCGCATCCGACAGCGCCTGGTAATCCGGGGTGGGGATGATCAGCGAGAGCAGCTTTTCGCCCTCCTCCTTGGTCATCCGGCCTTTGCCGACTTGATCGGCCACCAGCTTTTCGGAATGGGCCTTGCCCTTGTTCGCGGCCTCCTGGTCGCGGTCGATGAGGGTGACGGGAATGCCGGCCGCGGCGGTCACATAGGCGATCGAGGCGCCCATGAAGCCGGCCCCGACGACGCCGATCTTGGAGAATTCCGTCTTCGGGATACCGGCCGGGCGGCGAGCGCCCTTGCCAAGTTCCTGCATGGAGACGAACAGCGAGCGGATCATCGAAAACGCTTCTGTCGTGCGCAGGATCTCGGTGAAATAACGCTGCTCGACCTTGAGGCCCGTATCGAAGGGAAGCTGCAGGCCTTCATAGACGCATTTGAGGATCGCGAGCGCGCCCGGATAATTGCCCGCCGACTCGCGGCGCAGGATGGCGGGGGCGGCCGGCCAGAGCTGGGCCGCAGCCGGCGTCCAGATGCCGCCGCCGGGGACCTTGAAACCCTTTTCGTCCCAGGGGGCGACGGGTTTCAGGCCGTCCTTAATCATCTGTTTCGCAGCATTGATCAGTTCGGCTGGCTCGACGACCTGATGCACGAGGCCCATGGCCTTGGCGCGCTGGGCGGTCAGCGACGACCCCGTCGTCATCATCTGCAGGGCGTCCTGGGCATTGGCCAGCCGCGGCACCCGCTGGGTGCCGCCAGCGCCCGGGAAGATGCCGACCTTGACTTCCGGAAGCGCTATTTTCACCGACTTCGAATTGGCGGCAACGCGGCCATGGCAGGCGAGCGACAGTTCGAAGGCACCGCCCATGCAGGTGCCGTTGATCGCCGAGACCCAGGGTTTGCCGTTGGTCTCGACCTTGCGCCAGAGCCAGGACATGCGGCCGGCGGCATCGAACAGTTTCTGCGCCGCGGTAGCCGGGTCCTTCGCCTGTTCCTCGGCGAGCATCGAGAACATCGACTTGATCATGGTGAGATCGGCGCCGCCGGAGAAGGACGATTTACCGGAGGTGAAGACGACCCCCTTGACGGCGCTATCCGCGACAGTGGCATCGACGATCTGGTCGATCTCGTCCATCACTTCCATGGTGAAGACGTTCATCGACTTGTCCGGCATGTCCCAGGTGACGAGAGCGATGCCGTCCGCGTCGGTTTCGACGGTGAAGTTCTTGTAGGTGCTCATGATGGGATTCCTCTTCCCTGAATATCAAAATACGCCGAGTACGAAGCAAAGCCAGCCGACGAGAAGGAGCAGAGCGACGAGGAGAACGAGATTGCCGAGCTTCAGCGACCGGACATGGCCCGTAGAAACGGGACGCACCGCTTTTTCGTGCGCCTTTGCCATGTCCTTCGCCAGATTGTGCTGGGCGAACTGCTTTTCTATCTCGTTCTTCTGGCGCTCATACACCTCGCCTGCCCTTCTGCCGAATTTCAGTCCGGTCCTCCTGCTTCTCCGTTATCCTCGGGCTTGACCCGAGGATCCATCGCCCGGGGCCGTGGATGGGCGGGTCAAGCCCGACCATGACGGAGAAGAGGGTCTCAGACCCGTTCGATAATCGTCGCGGTGCCCATGCCGGCGCCGATGCAGAGCGTGACCAGCGCGGTGTTGAGATCGCGGCGCTCCAGCTCGTCCAGAACCGTGCCCAAAATCATCGCGCCGGTGGCGCCGAGCGGGTGGCCCATGGCGATGGCGCCGCCGTTGACGTTGATCTTGTCGTGGGAAATGTCGAAAGCCTGCATGTAGCGGAGCACAACGGCGGCGAAGGCTTCGTTGAGTTCGAAGAGATCGATGTCGGAGATCTTCATGCCCGAGCGCGCCAGCAGCTTTTCCGTCACATCGACCGGGCCGGTCAGCATCAACGCCGGGTCGGAGCCGATATTGGCGAAGTGGCGGATGCGGGCGCGCGGCTTGAGGTTCATGCTCTCGCCGCCGGCCCTGGAGCCGATCAGGACGGCCGCGGCGCCATCGACGATGCCGGAGGAATTGCCGGCGTGGTGGACGTAGTTGATGCGCTCGATTTCCGGATGGGCCTGGATGCCGACGGCTTCGAAACCACCCATTTCGCCCGGCATCTGGAAGGACGGGTTGAGCTGGCCAAGCGACTGCATGTCGGTGGTCGGGCGCATGTGCTCGTCGCGGTCGAGGATCACGAGGCCGTTCTGGTCCTTGACGGGGATGACGGAGTTCTTGAAGTAACCGGCGTCCCAGGCTTTTCCGGCGCGCTTCTGGCTCTCGACGGCATAGGCGTCGACGTCGTCGCGGCTAAAACCGTATTTGGTGGCGATGAGGTCGGCCGAGACGCCCTGCGGCATGAAGTAGGCCGGGAAGTTGACGGACGGGTCCATGTACCAGGAGCCGCCGGACATGCCCATGCCGACGCGCGACATGCTTTCAACGCCGCCGGCGATGACGATGTCGTCGGAACCGGCCGCGACCTTGCCGGCCGCGAAGTTGACGGCGTCGAGGCCCGAGGCGCAGAAGCGGGAGATCTGCATGCCGGGGGCCCTGGTGGAGTAACCTGCCTCGAAGGCAGCGGCCTTGGGGATGACGGCACCGGCGTCCATGACCGGATCGACGCAGCCCATGATGATGTCGTCGACCCTGGATGTGTCGAGGCCGTTGCGGTCGCGGATCGCCTCGAGCGTCTTCGCCGCAAGGCGCACGGACGGCACTTCGTGCAGCGCCCCGTCCTTCTTGCCGCGGCCGCGCGGCGTGCGGACGTGGTCGTAAATGAAGACTTCGGTCATGGTGTCATCTCCCTGGGTGGCAATTTATATTGCCTCAAATCTCGGACATGGGAGAGAAGACCCCTCCCCAGCCCTCCCCGCAAGCGGGGAGGGAGTGCGTCGGCGCAAAATCAGAACGCCTCGGCCGCCAGTTCCATCACGCTGTCGGCGCCGGCTTCGATGCGCACCTTGCGCATCGCGGTTTCCGGCAGGATCTTTTCCATGAAGAATTTTGCCGTGGTGAGCTTGTTCTTCAGGTAGTCGGCGCGGGCGTCACCGTTGGCGAGACCCGCCTGCGCAGCCTTGGCGATCTTCGCCCACATGTAGCCGAGCGTGACGAGGCCGAACAGGTGCATGTAGTCGGTCGAGCCGGCACCGGCATTGTCGGGCTTGGCCATGGCGTTCTGCATGAACCACATGGTGGAAGCCTGCAGGTCGTTCAAGCCCTTCTTGAGACCCTTGGTGAAGGGGGCCATCGCCTCGTCGGCGCGGTTTTCCTCGCAGAAATCGCCGATTTCCTTGAACATCGCCATCACGGCGCGGCCGCCATTCAGCGCCAATTTACGCCCGACCAGGTCGAGCGCCTGGATGCCGTTGGCGCCTTCGTAGATCATGGTGATGCGGGCGTCGCGGACATACTGGCTCATGCCGTGTTCCTCGATATAGCCGTGCCCGCCGAAAACCTGCTGGGCCATCACGGCGTGCTCGAAACCCTTGTCGGTCATCACGCCCTTGAGGATCGGGGTCGCAAGGCCGAGGAGGTCATCGGCGTTCTGGCGCTCGGCCGCATCCGGCGAACGATGGGCAATGTCGGATTTCAGCGCCGTCCAGAGCAGGAAGGCGCGGCCGGCCTCGTTGAAGGCGCGGATGGTCATCAGCGAACGGCGGATGTCCGGGTGGACGATGATCGGATCCGCCTTTTTGTCCGGTGCCTTGGTGCCGGAAAGGGAACGGCCCTGGATGCGCTCGCGGGCATAGGCGACGGCGTTCTGATAGGCGGTTTCGGCGATCGACAGGCCCTGCAGGCCGACGCCGAGGCGGGCCTCGTTCATCATCACGAACATGGCGGCGAGGCCCTTGTTCTCCGCCCCGATCAGGAAGCCGGTCGCCTCGTCATAGTTCATGACGCAGGTGGAATTGCCGTGGATGCCCATCTTGTGTTCGATCGCGCCGCAGGTCACGCCGTTGCGCTTGCCGAGCGAGCCATCGGCATTGACCATGAACTTCGGCACGATGAACAGCGAGATGCCCTTGGTGCCTTCCGGCGCGCCTTCGATACGGGCGAGCACCAGGTGGACGATATTGTCGGTCATGCCGTGTTCGCCGGCGGAGATGAAGATCTTCTGGCCGGAAATCCTGTAGGAGCCGTCCGCCTGCGGCACGGCCTTGGAACGCAGAAGGCCGAGATCGGTGCCGCAATGGGGTTCGGTGAGGTTCATGGTGCCCGACCAGGTGCCGGCGACCATTTTTGGCAGATAGGTCTGTTTCTGCTCTTCGGAACCGTGCACGAGGATCGCGGCGATCGCACCCTGGGTCAGGCCCGGATACATCATCAGCGACATGTTGGCCGACGACATGTATTCTCCGACGGCGGCATGCAGCGTATAGGGCAGGCCCTGGCCGCCGAACTCTTCCGGCACGGCAAGACCGATCCAGCCGGCCTGGCAATACTGGTCATAGGCCTGCTTGAAGCCCTTCGGCACCGAGACCGTGCCGTCGTCGTGACGGGTGCAGCCTTCCTGGTCGCCGGAGAGGTTCAGCGGAAAAAGCACATCCTCTGCCACCTTGGCGGCTTCCCCGACAATCGCTTCCAGCATGTCGGGCGTGGCATCGGCAAAGCCAGGCAGGTTGCCGTAGCGCTCGATGCCGAGCACATCGTTGAGAATGAAAAGCGTGTCGTTTACCGGGGCCTTGTATACTGGCATGGTCGAGCTTCCTCCAAATCCTCGTCTCGGGATCCCCGGCCAGGGCCTTCGGCTCACGGCAAGATCCGCATTCTTTCTACCACAAATAATTGACGTTCGCGTAAACGTCAATTCCGTGCGCCGGGAACTTTAGCGATCTCCACCATCGCTATTCCTCCGTCCTGCGTACAGTCTTAACCGGCCGAACAGTTGCGAAACTGGATGGGAAATCAGGGAAGATAGGGCCGGCAAGCGGAACGTCCTTGCGACAAAGGAAGCAGAACGCTCCGAAAAGGTTAAAATTTTCGTTCCGGTTAACGACTTGTTTACCACGTTTCGGGAAATAGTGGGCACTTAAGCGACGCAGTACATTTACCTCAAGACGTCCCGCGTCCGCTGAAAATGGCAAGTCCTGCGAAAGGCATCTTCAAGGCATAGCCGGTCGGCGGGAACTTCGTATCCCTGACAAAGGCCGCTGACGGGAAGCCAGGCAGGTACAACGTCGAAACGAGCGAGCACATGAACGGATCACGATCGACCCCTTCCCGTCCCGGCGACCGCTCTTCCCTGGATGCGTTGAACCGCACCATCGAAGGGCTCGAAGCGCGTATCGAGGGGTTGATGTCAGGCACGGCGCGTGACGCCCGCGCGCCGAAAGCAACCGATCCGCGCGAGCAGCGCCGGCCGACTCCGGCTGCCGCCTATCGCGAACCGCAAATCTCCAGCGATCCGCTTGCCGAGATCCGCGAGCGCCAGCGCATGCTCGACGCCGACCGCGGCGCGAGGGCCGAGCGTCCGCGGGCTCCCGAGCTGCGCCGCGAAGAGCCGCGTTATGCCGAACCCCGCCGTACCGAGCTGCGCCCGCCGGAAGCCTATCGCCCGCCAGCGCGGCAGATCCCCGCTCGCGCCGAACCGCGCCCGGTCGCGCCAGCGCCGCGCCGCGAGGAACCCCGCCGTCCTGCCGTTCAGCCGCGCATGCCCGCACCGCAGGCGCAGCATCAGGTCGATAACGGCATGCGCGACATCGCCCAGGCGCTGGTCGGCCTGCGCCAGGAGTTGAAGCAGGATATTTCCGACAGCGTCGCCCGCGAGATGACCGCGCTGCGCTCCGAGATCCGCTCGATCAAATCGATCGCCGAAGACCAGAATTTTACCGAGGACCTGCGCGGCGACCTCGCCCGGCTTGCCGAAGGCATCAGCCAGCTCGGTTACCAGGCAACGCCGGAGGCCGCCGGCCTGCGCAGCGAATTCGAGGAACTGCGCGCCGTCATGGACGGACTCGCCCGCGAAGATTCCGTGCGGCGCATGGAAACCCGCTGGCAGGGTCTCGAAGATCGCATGCAGGATCTCGACTCCGCGGCACTGCGCGAGGAGCTCGTCTCGCTCGCCTATCGGATCGACGACATCAAGGGCCAGCTCGGCGCGATGAGCGACAGTCCGGTCATCCGCGCGCTCGAACAGAAGCTGATCACGGTCGCGAGCGCGATGGAGCAGCTTGGCTCGCGCATGCAGCCGAACGACTCGGTCATCGCCGAACAGTTCGCGACATTGGACGAGCGGCTGGACGAGATCAGCCGGGCGATCGCCGCCGGCAGCCGCGCCTCTGCCTCCGCCTCGATCGACCAATCCTTCCTGCAGCGGCTCGACGGCCGCATCAGCGCGCTCGCCGGGCAGATCGATGCGATAAGCCAGGCGACCCATGTCCAGGTCGATCCCACCGAAGCGCTGTCCGCCCGCATCGAAGCCTTGACGGGCCGCATCGAGGAACTCACCGATGAACAGGCCGCAATGCGCCTGGAGGAGCGGCTCGAACAGCTTTCTCTGATCCTCGAACAGGCCCAGAAGCCTTCGCAGGATCCCGAGCTCTCCGCCTATCTCGCCGATATTTCCCGCAAGATCGACGGGCTGGAGCAGGGTACTGTCAATGACGTGCTCGCCGAGCGGCTCGACTATCTCGCCCGCCGGATCGAGGAAATCGACTACCCGCCCCGCGCCCAGTCGGTCATGGACGAACAGGCCTTCGGGCGGATCGAGGACCGGCTGACCGATATTGCGGCGCGGCTCGACGAAGCGACGACGGCGCCGCGCGGCGACCACGGCGCGCTTCGCAATCTCGAAGACCAGATCGCCCATCTTTCGGTGCTGATCAGCCAGCCGCAGCAGGGTACAACCGCCCTTCCCGCCGAATTCGAGAACCGCATGACGGCGCTCGAAAGCTACATGGCGACCAATGACGAATATATCATCGAGGCTGCCCGCCAGGCTGCCGAGACGGTGGTGGAAGCTTATTCCCGCAACGGCATGGCAGGTGCACCGGGCGCCGCCGCCGACATGGCCGCACTTTCGGCGCTTGCGGACGACCTTCGCCATCTCGAAGACCTGACCCGCCATTCGGACGATCGCACCCACCAGACCTTCGAAGCCCTGCACGGCACGCTGGTGCAGATCGCCGACCGCCTGGACGGCATGGAAGAACGGCTTGCCTCCTCCGCTCATACGCAGCGGGACCGCTATCACGAAGAACCGGCGCGTTACGAAACCCGCCCCGCCCCGGCCATGCCGGCGGCCGCGCAGCTTTCCGTCGCCGCCGCCGAAGAGCTGATGAGTTACGAGCTGGCGGAGGCCGAGGCGGACGAGCAGCCACTCGCAACCTTCGGCACCCGCGCAAGGCCCCCCCAGGAAACGTCCTCCGACGAAACGGTGCTTCGTGCCGACCACGCCGACACGAAAGTCGCCGCCAAGGAAAATGCCACCAGGGAAAAGGCCGCCAAGACCAGCCTGCTGACCGAGCTTTCCCGCCGCTTCCTGCCGGGCGGCAAGGCCGAGGCCCCGAAGGGCGACCGCACCGTGATCGATCCGACGCCGTCGCTCGATCCTTCCGACGTGCTGCCGGCGGATCGCGAAAACGATCTTCTGGAGCCGGGCTCCGGTGCGCCTGATGTCAAGAAAATCCTGGAGCGCGTTCGCGCCAGCCAGGTCGCCGGCGACTTCGACAATGACCGGACAAGTGCCGCCGAACGCGCCGACTATATCGCCGCCGCCCGCCGTGCGGCCAAGGCCGCTGCCCAGGAAACCGACCCCTCGCAGGGCGGCTCGCCCTCCAAGGACTTGCGCAGGGCCGCCAAGGCCTCCGCCAACAAGGGTTTCGGCGCCATGCTTTCGCAGCATCGCCGTCCGATCCTGATGGCGGTCGGCGCCGTGCTTCTGGTGCTGATGGCGATGCCGCTCGCCAAGACGCTGACAAGCGGCACGAAGGCTCCCGCAGCACCGGCGCCGACGATCGAGGCACCGGCCAGGCCCGCGGCACCGGCCAACATGAGCGGCAGCAACGAAATCCCGACGATCGAGGATCAGGCCGCGACCGACGGCGCCGAAAGCGACGCGGATGTTGCAGCCGCGCCGACGCAGCCTGTCGAGCAGGCGCCGGCACCGGCGATGACCGCCAACCACCTGACCGATCCGCGGCCCGCCTCCGGCGCGCCGTCGATCATGGAACAGCCCGGCAATGCGCCGGCTGCCGCCAACACTTTCGCGGCCGCTCCCAGGGCCGCGGCTCCGGCTGCGATCGTGGTGCCCGTTGGCATCGAACCGAAGTCGCTTGCCGACGCCGCCGCCGCCGGCGACCCGAACGCGCTCTTCGAGATCGGCGCCCGCTTCACCGACGGAAAGGGTGTCAAGAGCGATCTGTCGGAAGCCGCCAACTGGTACAAGCTCGCCGCCGACCGCGGCCTGGCGCCGGCCCAATACCGGCTCGCCAATCTCTTCGAAAAGGGCACCGGCGTTTCCCGCGACCTTTCGAAGGCAATGACCTATTACAAGCAGGCCGCCGACGCCGGCAATGCCAGCGCCATGCACAATCTGGCGGTGCTCTACGCATCGGGCGCAGCCGGCCAGCCGGACTATGCCGCAGCCGTCTCCTGGTTCGGCAAGGCCGCCGATTTCGGCATTGCCGACAGCCAGTTCAACCTCGCCATCCTGCTTGCCCGCGGCAACGGCGTGAAGCAGGATCTCGAGGAATCCTACAAGTGGTTCGCGGTCGCCGCCAAGGAGGGCGACAAGGACGCCGCCCAGAAGCGCGACGAGGTCGCCAACGCGATGCGCAAGGAACAGCTCGAGAGCGCCCGCGCCAAGGTCGAACGCTGGAAGGTGACGCCGCTCGATCCGAAGGCCAACTCCGTCAACCTCCCGGACGAATGGGCCTCCGGCAAGCCGCTGACCACCGCTTCGGTCGACATGGAAAAGGCGATCCGCAACATCCAGGCGATCCTCAACAAGAGCGGTTTCGACGCCGGCACGGCGGACGGCAAGATCGGTGCAAAGACGGTGACGGCGATCAAGGCCTTCCAGACCTCCGTCGGCCAGGAGCCGACTGGCAGGATCACCGACGCGCTGGTCAAGGAATTGCTCGCCAAGAACAAGTAAGTTTATCTGCCCGATCGTTAAGTCTACTTACCCGACCGATCTAGGCGAGTTGGGGGATATTAATCACGCCTCCAGAAAAACGGCAAAATTGCCGCATTATCCGACACTTGCGAATTGACTTCCCGGCACGCACGGGCGCATGACGGATGAAGTCCTTCATGCCCTGTTCACATGGCATGTGAGATCACGTTCCCACCCGCGCCGGGCGGATAACCACATCGCGAACCGCCCGCGAGGGCATCGCTTTTTGCCGTGTCGAGGTTCTGCCGTGACTGTCTACCTGCCGATCGCGGAGCTGTCGGTGAACATCTTCATCATTCTGGGCATGGGCGCGGCCGTCGGCTTTCTCTCGGGCATGTTCGGCGTCGGCGGCGGCTTCCTGATCACGCCGCTGCTGATCTTCTACAACATCCCGCCTGTCGTGGCGGTCGCCACCGGCGCCAACCAGGTCGTCGCGTCGTCGATTTCGGGCGCGATCACCCATTTCAGGCGCGGCACGCTCGACATGAAGCTCGGCTCAGTCCTGCTTGTCGGGGGCCTTGCGGGCGCGACGGCGGGTGTATGGGTCTTCTCGTGGCTGAGGCGGATCGGACAGCTCGATCTGTTCATCTCGTTGCTCTATGTCGTGCTGCTGAGCTCGATCGGCGCGCTGATGCTGCAGGAGAGCGTCCGGGCGATGCGCCGGGCGAAGAACAACAACCAACTGCCGGTCAAGCGCCCCGGCCAGCACAACTGGGTTCATCGGCTGCCGCTCAAGATGCGGTTCAAGAAGTCGAAGATCTATCTCAGCGCCATTCCGGTCGTCGGGCTCGGCTTCGGCATCGGCGTGCTGACCTCGATCATGGGCGTGGGCGGCGGCTTCATCATGGTGCCGGCGATGATCTATCTCCTGCGCATCCCCACCAACGTGGTCGTCGGCACCTCGCTGTTCCAGATCATTTTCGTCACCGCCTACACGACCATGGTGCAGGCCGCGACCAACTATTCCGTCGACATCGTGCTGGCGACGATCCTGATGGTGGCGGGCGTGATCGGCGCGCAATACGGCGTGCGTGTCGGGCAGAAGCTGCGCGGCGAACAGCTGCGCGCGCTCCTGGCGCTGCTCGTGCTCGCCGTCGGCATTCGCCTGGCGATCGGGCTGGTCGTCACGCCGAGCGATGTCTATTCGGTCTCGGTCGGGGGGATGTCCTACTGATGCGCCGGCTTCTCCGCGTCGCCCTCCTCCTGCCGTTGCTGGCGCTCGGATCTCCGGTCCAGGCACAGGTGCCGTTCGGGCAGGCGTCGGGCGTGAAGGAACGGCTGGAGATCGGCACTTCGACCAGCGAAATAGCCATCACCTCGGATTTCCGCGGTGCGGATCTTACGATCTTCGGGGCGCTCACCAATGCCGACGAGCTCTTCCTGGCGATCGGCCAGTATGACGTGGTGGTGACGCTGGAAGGGCCGAAGGACTATGCGACGGTGCGCAAGAAGGAGCGCGTCTTCGGGATCTGGATGAACACCGAGGGAATGACCTTCGAACAGGTGCCGGAAAGCTATTCGCTGGCCAGCACCCGGATGATCGACAGTATCGACGAGGCGCCGAGCCTCAACAATATCGGGGTCGGCATCGACCATCTGGCGCTGAACCCGGTCGGCTATATCCCCGATTCCGGCATGATCGGCGAATTCCGCAATGCCTACCGGCGTCTCAAGCTGACAAACGGGCTTTACCAGCGCGACACGAGCGGCGTGCGCTTCGTCTCCTCGAGCCTGTTTCGCGCGTCCCTGAAACTGCCGGCCAACATCCCGGACGGGATGCATATGGTGCGCGCCTACCTGTTCAAGAGCGGCCAGCTGATCAACCAGCGGGAAATGCCGTTGCGGGTCGTCAAGACCGGTATCGAGCAGGCGATCACCGACGCGGCGCATGATCGGCCTCTCGCCTACGGTTTCCTCTGCGTGCTGATCGCCATCATCACCGGTTGGGGCGCCAGCATCGTCTTCCGCAAGGACTGATCATTCCGCCGCATCGGCCGCCGCGGCATTGCGGGCGACGACTTCGAGATAGGCGGCGCGCAGGCGGTCGAAGACGGAAGGCTTGCCTGGATCGCGCGGCGCCTGCAGATGCAGGACGCGCAGTTCGGCCATGAAATCGTCCCACAGCGGCCGGCCGCCTTCCTCCAGCAGCTGGGCGCGGATCGAAAGCTCTTCGGAAACCGGCATGAACCGGCGGCCCCAGGCTCCCATTTCCGCAAGGATCGGCACCAACCGGATCGACATCTCGGTCAGGCTGTAGATCCCCTTCTGCTTGTGGCTCCGGTCGTCCTCGCGCGAAAGCAGGCCCCGCTCGACCAGCCGCTTCAACCGATCGGCAAGGATGTTGGAGGCGATGCCTTCCTCGGAATTCTGCAGCAGTTCGCGGAAGTGGCGGCGGTTGCCGAACATGATGTCGCGGATGACGATCAGGCTCCAGCGGTCTCCCAGAACCTCCAGCGTCAGATTGATCGGGCAACCCGACCGATATGCTTCATTCATGTCCGTCTCCAATACCGCTTGCAATCTACAATCAGTTTGGTTAGCTTTCAACTGCTTGCTTTTTGCAACTGGTTTAAACGGGATGGAGGATGGCATGAGAAAGCTGGTGGTCTGGAACCTGATGAGCCTCGACGGTTACTTCGAGGGAGAGAAACCTTGGGATCTCGCCTTCCACAACTACGCCTGGGGGCCGGAGCTGGAAAAGCTCTCCGAACAGTTCGGCGAGGAAGGCGACCTCCTGGTGTTCGGCCGCAGGACCTACGAGGGCATGGCAGCCTATTGGCCGACCGCCGAGGAAGGCGGCACGGTCAAGAACTACATGAACAATATCGCCAAGATCGCCGTGTCGACGACAATAAAGGACGCCCCCTGGAACAATACCCGGGTCGTCAGCGATCCGGTTGCCGAGCTCACCAGGCTTAAAGACGAGGACGGCAAGACGATCTTCATCTTCGGCAGCGCCGAGCTGGTGGCTTCGCTGATGAAAGAGGGCCTCGTCGACGAATACCGGCTGTGCATCGCGCCGGTGCTTCTCGGCTCCGGCAACCCGCTGTTCAAGAAGGCGGAGCAGCAGACCGAGCTCAAACTCCTGAGCTCGAATGCGGCGGCCAACGGCGCGGTGATCCTCACGTATGAGGTAAACAAGGCGGCCTGACGCCGCAGGCGCAGGATATCAAGGGATTGATTGTTGGCCTGAAGGGATGTTTGCGCTAGAGACGCACCAACTCGTTTCTGCAAGATGTTCATGTTCAGCCGGTTCTCCTCCCTCCTGTCCTCCGCCCGGGTTATTCTCAAGCCGGGCCATCTGCGGGCGCTCGTCCGGCGTAGCGAATTCGGGCTCATTGCCGTCGCGGCCCTGGTCGGCGCGCTCTCCGGGTTCGCGATCGCCGGCATGAGTTTCGTCTCCCAGGAACTGCACCGGGCGATCTTCGGGCTCGGCGGCGGCGAAAGACTGAGCTCGGCAACCGATATCAACCGGCTTGCCGTTCTGCTCGCACCGATCGGTGGCGGGCTCCTTCTTGGCTTGTTATTCCTGATCCTACGGCGCTGGCGCAAGAAGCCTATGGTCGATCCGATCGAGGCGAACGCGCTGCACGGCGGACGCCTGTCCCTGACCGACAGCATTCTCGTCGCCGTCCAGAACCTGATCTCGAACGGTTTTGGCGCATCGGTCGGGTTGGAGGCGGGATATACGCAGCTCTCCTCCGGGATTGCCTCGAAGATCGGGCTTTTGCTGCAATTGCGCCGGTCGGATCTCCGCATCCTCGTCGGCTGCGGTGCGTCGGGCGCAATCGCGGCCGCGTTCAATGCGCCGTTGACCGGTGCTTTTTATGCGTTCGAGCTGATCATCGGCAGCTATACGATCATGAGCCTCACACCGGTCGTCGTCTCGGCGCTTGTCGCGACGATCGTCACCCGCCTGTTCTTCGGCGACGAGTTCCTGATCAATATCGGCGATTTCGGTGCCGTCGTGCCGGCCGACTACCTGCCGGCGATCCTACTCGGCGCCTTCTGTGCCGGCGGCGGCATCCTGCTGATGCAGGGGGTCACCTTCGTCGAGGAAACGGCGCGCAAAAGTTCGATCTCACCCGCACTACGACCGGCGATCGGCGGCGTCGCGATCGGCCTCCTGGCGCTGGTCGATCAACAGGTGATGGCGGCCGGCCATGGAGCACTGCACCTCAATCTCAACCAGGACCTGACGATCCCGGGGCTGCTTGCCATTCTGGCGTTGAAATCCCTGGCATCGGCCGTATCGATCGGTTCCGGTTTTCGTGGCGGCCTGTTCTTCGCATCGCTGTTCATGGGGGCGCTGCTCGGCAAGATCTTCGCCTATTCGGCGCCCTATATCTTCGTCCACGCGACCCTGACGCCGGTCATCTATGCGGTGGTCGGCATGAGCGCGATGGCCGTGGCGGTGATCGGCGGGCCGCTGACCATGACGTTCCTGGCGCTCGAAATCACCGGCGATTTTCCGATCACCGTACTGGCGCTTGCGGCGGTGATCACCTCGTCCGTTACAGTGCGAAACACGTTCGGTTACTCGTTCGCGACCTGGCGTTTCCACCTTCGCGGCGAAAGCATTCGCAGCGCCCATGACATCGGCTGGATCCGCAACCTGACCGTCGAGCGGATGATGCGCACCGACGTGCGCACCGCGCCGGTTTCCATGAGCATCGACGATTTCCGCCGAGATTTCCCGCTCGGTTCGACGCAGCGTGTGATCGTGGTCGACAAGGCGGAGAAATATGCGGGCATGGTGCTCCTGCCGGACGTCTATGCGGCTCCGACCGAGGATGCGGCGGAAAAACCGACACTCGCTTCCTTCGTGAAATACAAGAACGACGTGCTGTTGCGGTCGATGAACGCCAAGCAGGCTGCGGCGACCTTCGACAAGCTGGAGGCGGAAGCGCTGGCGGTCGTCAACAACCAGATCGAGCGGAAGGTCGTTGGCCAGCTCAGCGAGAGCCATACGTTGCGACGCTACAGCGAAGAACTCGACCGGCGGCGGCGCGAGGTTTCCGGCGAAATCTGAACCGTCTTCTCCCTTCGGCTAATTGCGCCGCACCGGGCGCGATATAAGGTCACCGCTCCAGGGAGAAGGACGATGGCCGATACGGAATGCGAAACGCCCGAGGGCCGGGAAAGCGAGGGCGGCGGCATATCTTCGCGCCCCGCCGGGGAGCCGGTCGGCATGGCCTGCCGGGACGGCGTGATTGTCCGCGGCCACCTCTGGCCGGCCCGGTCTGCAGCGATCGGGAGCGTCATCATCAATCCCGCGACCGGGGTTCTCGCACGCTATTATCACTACTACGCCGACTTCATGGCCGGCGAAGGTTTCGACGTCCTGACCTATGACTATCGCGGCATCGGCCTCTCGCGCCCCGCGAGCCTCAAGGGATGCGGCTATCGCTGGCGGGAATGGGGCGAGCAGGATTTCGACGCGGCGCTAAGGTTCATGGACGCGGCCCGACCGGGGCAACCGGCTTACGTTGTCGGCCACAGTATCGGCGGCTACCTGCCAGGCCTCTCGCCAATGGCCAGCCGCATCGACCGGATGCTGACCATGGGGGCGCAATATGCCTATTGGCCGGATTATGCGAGCGGCCATCGCTTGCGGCTATTCCTCAAGTGGCATGTGGTGATGCCGGCGCTGACGGCGATGTTCGGCTATTTCCCCGGAAAGCGTCTCGGATGGCTGGAGGACCTGCCGGCAGGAGTGGCGAACGAATGGAGCTTTCGTGGAGCAAGGATGGAGCATACCCACCCGCCCGCCGAACGTGGCGATGTGCTGCGGCGGTTCGAGGCGGTGACCGCCCCGATCCTGGCGGTGACGATGTCGGACGACGATATCGGCACGGTTGCGGCAATCCGGCGCACACTGTGTTATTATCGCAATGCCCAGGTGACGCAGGTTCTGCTGAAGCCGCAGGACTATGCCCTGGCCGCCATCGGACATTTCAGCCTGTTCCACGCCCGGCATCGGGAAGGCTTCTGGCAGGATACCGTTTGCTGGCTGCGGGACGGCATTAATCCCTGGCCCGGGCATGTGATCGCGTCGCCCTGAACCCACCGGGCCTGCGGCTTGCGCTGGATCAATGAGCGACCCTGCGCACCTGCGATGATGTCACCAAGCCAACAAGGAGGCACAGATGTTCAAACATGTTCTCATTCCAACGGACGGCTCTCCCCTCTCGACCAGCGCGCTCGAAAAAGCGCTCGATTTCGCGCGCGAAATCGGCGCGGAAGCCACCGTTCTGGTGGTGATGGAACCGCTGCAGGTCTTGACGCTCAATCCGACCGGGATGGAAGTCGCCTATGCGGAATATGACCGGCAGAACAACGAGGCGGCCGACGGTATTCTCGCCGACGCCATGGAAGCGGCGAAACAACGCCTGGTCGCCTGCGACGCGGTGAAGCTTGGCAGCCTGGATCCCGCGGGCACCATCATTCAAACCGCCGGCACCTATCACTGCGACGTCATCGCCATGGCCTCGCACGGCCGCTCCGGCTTCAAGGCGTTCATGCTCGGCAGCGTGACGATGAAGGTGCTGGCGCATTCCAAGACGCCGGTGCTGGTCTATCGGTAAGACCAGTCTTCGCCGGCGCCGGCTGCGGATGCTCATTCAATGCCGGCCGGTCATACGGTGCTTTACAGCTTCGATATTGCGGCGCACAATGCTCCCTTGGCCCGGGAGACAGTGAATGATGACCGTATTTGAAGGCCTAAAAGGAGAACTCGCCGTCGGCACGACAGTCCTGGCGCTGGTCGATTACAATATCACCGAATTTCGCGACGGCGACAGTTGCCGTTATGTCGGACATGTTCGAACGAAGCCGTCCGTTCTACAAACCGCACTGAACGCTCCTACCCTCCGGCTGGGCGGTCACCGCATAACCCTCAATGCGGTCGAGCATGAGGATTGGGTATCGTTTCATCTGGACAGTTTCCCCTAAGCGGAACGCCGGTCATCAGATCTGCTGAGATCGTAATCCTTGTCGGTCGGTCAACCGATCAGGTTGCCGTAGCGGACCGAATAGATGCGGTCGCGGCCGAGCAGGTGCGCGACCAGGGCCTCGCGGTCGAACAGTCCGTGCATGGCCCGGTGGCGCAGGTCGAGGCCGCCGGCGAGCACGCCGAAGGCCGGCATCAGAAGCCGGGCGCCATCGCTTGCAAAACATGGGCGGCGGACTGACTTTTCGCGGCGACGGACGGTGGCCGACGGATGCAGGTGGCCGGCGATCTCGCCTTTACCCGAGATCAGGCTGGGCTCGTGACGGAACACGAGATCGCCATAGAAGAGTTCGTCGGTGCAGGTGCCCGGAAGATCCACCGTGCCGTCGGGATCGTGGTTGCCGTTGATCCAGATCCAGTCGCGGCCGCGCGCCATCGCCGTGATCAGCGAGCGCAGTTCCGCCGGCAGATGTTCGGAGCCCTTGCGGTCATGGAAATTGTCACCGAGCGAGACGACGACCTTGGGATCGTAGCGGGTGATGACGGCCGACAGGATGTTGAGGGTGGCGATCGTGTCATAGGGCGGCAGCATCATGCCGCGGCGGGCAAAGGCGGCGCCCTTTTCCAGATGCAGGTCGGAGACGACGAGCATGCCGGTTTCCGGCAGGTAGAGGCCGCCCAGGGGATCACAGACGGCGAGGACGCCGTTCACGACGATCTCTTCCGTGCCGGTTGCGGCCGTTCCCCCTGAAATCGTTCGCGCCAAAGCGAGGCGGTGCATCAATTCAATGTCTTCCAGTCCAGCGTATCGCATCAGCCAAGCGCCTCCGCGATCAGTTCGTCGGCGGCTTCCTGCAGCACCGCGTCATGCGCCTCGCCCGGAACGCTCTCCTTGCCGATTTCCAGCATGATCGGAACGGCAAGCGGCGAGACGCGGTCGAGATCGCGGTGGGTGATGTGCCCCCTGATTCGCGCCAGCATATCGCCTAATCGGGCAAGATCCAAAAGACCGGATGCCGCATCCCGCCGGGTCGCCTCCAGCAGGATGTGATCCGGCTCGTGGCTGCGCAGCACGTCGTAGATGAGATCGGTCGAGACGGTGACCTGTCTTCCCGTCTTTTCCTTGCCCGGATGGCGGCGCTCGATCAGGCCGGAGATCACGGCACAATTGCGGAAGGTGCGCTTCAGCATATACGATTCATCGAGCCAGGCCTCGAGATCGTCGCCGAGCATGTCCTCGTCGAAAAGGTCGGAAAGGCTGAGACGGTCCGCGCGGATCATCGCGCCGATGTCGTTGAGGCCCCAGACGGCCAGTGAATAATCGGTCGCGACAAAACCGAGTGGCCGGGCGCCGGTCCGTTCCAGGCGGCGGGTGAGCAGCATGCCGAGCGTCTGGTGGGCGAGCCGTCCCTCGAAACAGTAGGCGATCATGAAGAACCGCTTGCCGCGCGGAAAGGTCTCGATCAGGAGCTCGTCCTTCTTCGGCAGCATGGAGCGCTCAAGCTGGATGTTCAGCCAGTCGCGAACCTGGTCCGGCAGCGCGCCCCGGCGATCGGGATCGGCGAGCATGCCGCGCACCTGGTCGGCGAGATAGGTGGAGAGCGGGAACTTTCCGCCGGCATAAGCGGGGATTTTCGGGTCGAGCGAGAGGGCGTTGGAGACGAGGCATTCGTTCTCGCGGATGCCCTCGAAGCGCAGCACCTTGCCGGCAAACAGGAAAGTATCGCCCTGGACGAGCTGTTCGAGGAAATATTCCTCGACCTTGCCGAGCGACATGCCGCCGCGGCCGACCGTGCCTTTGGCGTTACGCTTGACCAGCCTGACATTCAGCTCTGTCGCCTCGACGATCGTGCCGAGGTTGAGGCGGTATTGCTGAGCGACGGCGGGGTTCGAGACCCGCCAGCGGCCTTCGCTGGTCTTGCGGATCTTGGCGTAACGCTCGTAGGCACGCAGCGCATATCCGCCGGTCGCGACGAAATCGACGATGCGCTCGAACATCTCCCAGGAGAGGTCGGCATAGGGCGAGGCGGAGGTGATCTCGTCGTAGAGCTCCACCGGGTCGAATGGTTCGGCGCAGGCCATGCCGAGCACGTGCTGGGCGAGCACGTCGAGCGCGCCCTCGCCGACCGGCGGCGTATCCTGGGCGCCGAGATAATTGGCGTCGAGCGCCGCCTGGCATTCCATCACCTCGAAGCGGTTGGCGGGCACCAGGATGGCCTTCGACGGCTCGTCCATGCGGTGGTTGGAGCGGCCGATGCGCTGGGCCAGACGGCTGGCGCCTTTGGGTGCCCCGACATGCACGACGAGATCGACATCGCCCCAATCCATGCCGAGATCGAGCGTCGAGGTGGCGACGACGGCGCGCAGCCGGTTGGCCGCCATGGCGGCCTCGACCTTGCGACGCTGGCCGGCATCGAGCGAGCCGTGATGCAGCGCGATCGGCAGGTTGTCGTCGTTGATGGTCCACAGCGTCTGGAACAGCAGTTCCGCCTGAAAACGGGTGTTGACGAAGATCAGCGTCGTCTTGTGGCGCTTGATCTCCTCATAGACCTCGGGGATCGCATAGGTGGAGACATGGCCGGACCAGGGGATGCGGTCCTGCGTCTTCATGATGGTGATATCGGGCGCGGCACCGCCGGTCACATGCACGAGGCCGGCGGGCGGGGCCGGATCTCCGCCTTCCGGGGCGTTCTGCGCAACGAGCCAGCGTTGCAGGTCCATCGGGTCGGAGACGGTGGCCGACAGGCCGATGGTGCGCATGTGCGGGGCATGCCCGCGGATGCGCGCGAGGCCGAGCGACAGGAGGTGGCCGCGCTTGGAGGTGACCAGCGAATGCAGTTCGTCGAGGACCACGTATCTGAGGTCCTTGAAGAAACGTTCGGCCTCCTTGTTGGCCAGAAGCAGGGCCACCTGTTCCGGGGTGGTCAAGAGGATATCGGGCGGGTTGAGCTTCTGGCGCTGGCGTTTTGCCTGCGGCGTGTCGCCGGTGCGGTTCTCGATCGAGATGTCGAGGCCCATTTCGGAAACCGGCGTCATCAGGTTGCGTTCGATATCGACCGCCAGCGCCTTCAAGGGCGAGATGTAGAGCGTGTGGATGCCGGTGAAGGCGGAGCCGGGTGGGATTTTGCCGCGCCTTGTCAGGTCGGTCAGCGACGGCAGGAAGCCGGCGAGCGTCTTGCCGGCGCCGGTCGGCGCGATCAGCAGCATGTTTTCGCCGGATGTGGAGCGCGACAGCAGTTCCAGCTGATGGTCGCGCGGCTGCCAGCCCTTTTCCGCGAACCATTTCTGGAACGGCCGGGGCAGAAGCGCGGCGTCACGGCCGGAGGAATGGGTTTCGACGATATCCACGCCGTTAAGTTAAGAGAAACCGGACGAAAAAGAAGGGGCTTGACGCGAGCACGATAATCGTGGATAAATTTTATCCACGATATGGAGATGATCAATGAAACTTGGCGACGGCGTCGAACAGGCGATCCACAGCATCAGCATGATGTCGAGCCTTTCCGAAGGCGGCGTGCTGTCGGCGGCGGCGCTGGCGGAATTCCACGGCGTTTCGACGAGCTACCTCCTGAAGCATCTCCAGGCGCTCTCGGGCGCCAGGCTGGTGGAAACGGTGCCGGGACCGAAAGGCGGATACCGGCTGGCTAAAAAGCCGGCTGAGATCACGCTTCTCGATATCGTGCTGGCCGTTGAAGGGCCGGCCCCGGCCTTTCGTTGCGCCGAAATCCGCCAGCGCGGGCCGAACCCGCTGCCGGGCCGCTATTTCACAAAACCCTGCGGCATCAACGCCGCGATGCTGAAGGCTGAAAAGGCCTATCGCGCAGAACTCGCCAAGGTGACGATCGCCGACATCCTGGCGGACCTCGGCGCAACCGACGATGGCGGCATCGCCGCCCGCGGCTGCGCCTTCCTCGAACTCAACGAACGCAGAACCGCCCGCTAACCGGGCCACAGGCACGCCGAAGGCGGCCAAAACCCCAAGGAGAAGATCATGCAGCCTCGTCTGAATTTCGCCAAAGCCTCCGAGGAGGCCTACAAGGCCGTACTCGCCCTCGAAACCTATGTTCAAAAGTCAGGCCTCGAACGCCGCTTCATCCATCTGATCAAGCTCAGGGCCTCGATCATCAATCATTGCGCCTATTGCATCGACATGCACGTCAAGGAAAGCCGTCACGACGGCCTCTCCGAGCAATGGATCAACCTGATGAGCGCCTGGGAGGAATCGCCGATCTATGACGAAAAGGAACGCGCCCTTCTGACCTGGGTGGATTCGGTCACCAAGGTTGCCGAAACTCATGTCCCGGACCGCGCCTACGAGAAACTGCGGGCGCATTTCACCGAAGAGGAAATGACCAAGATCACGGTGGCGATCGGCGCCATCAACGTCTGGAACCGGCTCTGCGTCGGCTTCCGCGCCATGCACCCGGTCGACAGGCCGGCCAGCCAGGCCGCCTGATCGAAGCCCCTCCATCGATCACCGCGCGACGATATAACGGTCGGAGCGGTGATTGATGGCCAGTACGAGATTGAGCACGACAGCGCCCAGCACCGACCACGCGACGGTGATGGGCGAAACCACCGCGAAGGCGCAGAGCATGACGCAGAGGTCGAAGGCCAGCTGGATCAGGCCCGCCTGGATGCCGAAACGCTCCTGGATGTAGATCGCCAGGATGCCGACGCCGCCGAGCGAGGCGCGGTGGCGATAAAGCCCGAGCAGCCCGTAACCGAGCACCAGTCCGCCGAGAAGGGCCGCCCAGAACGGGTGCAGGTACTGGATCAGGAAGAAGTGGCCCTCGACCTCGGTGATCACCGAGACGAGCGCGATGGCGATAAAGGTCTTCAGCGAGAAGGCGAGGCCAAGCCGCTTGAACGACAGGTAATAGAACGGCAGGTTGACGATGAAGAATAAGAGGCCGAACGAAATCCCGAACGCATAGTGCAACAGGAAGGCGACGCCCGCGGTGCCGCCGGTCAGAAGGCCGACCTCGTTCAGGAAGTAAAAGCCGAGCGCCGACACCATAGCGCCGATGAACAGGCCCTGCGCATCTTCCAGCAACGTATGCTGCGCCGGATCGGCGCTGTAAAATCCCAGACCGCGCCTCTGCTGTTGCTCAGCCAATGTGAACCCCTCAAGTTTTCCAGTTATATTGCACTGCAATAAAACCGGCAGCAAGGGTCTTCAACCGATCATTCGGCACACGCAAAAACGGGAGCCTTGAAATAATTAACCTCTTGTGCTGTTACAGACCCCTACGGCACTTTCTTTATCGTCTCGTTTACGCTCGTTCGGGGCTGTTTTCGCGGTTTGGAAAGGGATTTGGTCCGGTGGACCAAATTAGTCGCCGTTCATGGGCACGATTAGCGCGCGTAAGCACAAGGATGGTACCGTCGCCTACCGGGCGTGTGCGGGATGGCGTGACATATCACGAGACCGAAACCTTTGACAGACGTCCTTCGACCGCAGCAGCAACGCGGAGCACGCTCATCATTAAACGGGCGGGCTAACAGCAGAGGCAATCAAGCACCTCTCGGTCAGGCAATTTCCCGGAAGGTGATCGAATAACGAAGCTGATCGACAGGTGGGATACAATGCTGCCATTCGCTGCGCGCAGGTCCCGAGAGCGCGTAGGCAGAGCCTGGTTCGGCAATGACCGAGATGCGTTCTCATCTGTCGCCGAAACGGTGCCGAAGCTGGAACGTGCAGGCCGACAACAGAGAAATTCCGACGATCCGACCGAATACGTTTTTGTCTCGGTGCCAGCCGATCGGCGCGCCGGGTATATATTCGGTCACCAGCGCCTGCTGCAGTTGATCCGGCGCGATGCCGGCGAAGGCTGCGGCAATGGATCGTACAGGCAGGAGAAACGGCGGGATGCCTTCGGTCCGCCTCACCTGCTTAGTGTCGAAGTCGTATTTCCAGCCATACGAGATTACCCGCCGCTTGCCGTCGAAGCCATGGAAGTCCAAGGGTTTCAGCGGCAGTTGCGGTATTTCATGCAAAAGGTCCGACTGAACGTCATTGGGAACGATATGGGGTTGGTACCGGAAACCTTGCGGCAAAGCCGGTTGTGGTTTCCCAAATAGATCTGCTTGCGCTGAGAAACCCATGGGCATTCTCGCCTCAATGAACGTTGGGGACTTTAACGACCGCGGCAAAATCCTCTGCCACGAGTTCGCTGATGGCGATCAGCACCTCCTCCGCCGAAAAGCCGGAGGCGATCGTCGCGCGGATCAGATCCTGCAGGTCCGGCTCGACGACATAGCGGCAATCTTCAAGCCGCTCGTCCGACACCATAATTCTGTACAGTTCTTCCATGATGTGCCTTTCAAAATCTGCCGGAAGCTATCGGGCCGATGCCCTGCGGCCGGTGACATTGTTGTCTCTGACGATGATCTGCATCTTGCTCTCCTTGTTGTTATGGCTCAGCCAAGTTGCTCGGCGATGATCGCTTGGAGTTCCGCACGGGTGAGCAGGCAGGAATATGATTTGTGGTTCTTGTCGGTAACCTTACCGCTATCGCCCGGCTTCGGCGCCTCCGGCGGGGCGACGGTATCTGCTTTGTTCAATCGAGATCCTCTGTAAGCACAACAGGGTGGTATGCGCGACCGCGCAAAACGATCGACGCTCGAGACGTCCGCCCGTGGCTGTGACTATGTGAGTGAATTCTGAAAGATAAGAAATGGGCGGATACATTACAAGGGAACATGCCCTGAAGGATCCCGATCAACCTGGAGAGGTCCGCCTTCCAGTGAGATAACGCTCGACATTCGGAACCTGCGTTGCCGATCCTCTCTGCATTTTTGCTCTTGAATGGAATCGAACTGGCGACCCGGTATCTCGGATGAAGTTCTAAGCCTAGCTGGTTGGAAAAGAGTCTGGCCATTCTTGCGCGCCATGAAGAACGCGGAGAATACGAACCGCCGATGGTGTCACGGCATAGGCCGCAACGTCTGGCGTGCCGGTGATGACCAATTCGCGTGTCCCGGCAATTCTCCCGACGCGACCACTTGCCGGAAAATCAATCAGACGACGAGCGGCATAGACAATCCTTTCGTCGACCATATGGCAGCTGAAGGACTATCCGCCTCGATAAAGGTGAAGATTGGCGTCTCGATCTGACAACGCAAACGCTGACCACGAAACCTTCACGACTTGCGTACCGCAGCGTTGATGCGCGCTGCCGCTCGACGTTTCTCATAATGAGCCTCGACTTCATCATCCGGAACGTCCGGTCGAGTGTCGTTCAGCGCTTCGAGAACCTTGCTGCGAAACCAGGCATCATGAGCTTCGCTGCCTGAAATAAGTTCGAGCGGCAGTGCTCCTTCGTTAGCGGTTCGGGTAAGCAAGATGCGAACCGCGTCCGACACCGTAAGGCCTATGCTTTCAAGCACCGCAGAGGCCCGGTCCCGAACGTCCGCATCAATGCGAGTTTGAACTAGTGCGTTCGAAGCCATAGCCACGCCTATCAGTAATGCAGATGAATTACAAAGTTCATATGAACTTTCTTCCTCACTGGGCGACGACGCTCTTCGCCTTGAGCGGGGTCGAACCTACGACTCCCCTATCATTCCGCATCGATTTCATCCGCACTCTTTGAGACGTCAGAGACTTAGAAATCCCAGCCCTCGTCATCGGTCGCCGGTGCTTTGCCAATGACATGGGAGAATTGTCTTGGGTTGGTGATAGCTGTCCCCATACATGGTCTCTCATCTCGTTGCAAAAGTCCGCTCGAGTGCGGAATCGCCAGTTAACCCGCTCACGACCGGCAGATTTGACGAATCCGCTCATGAAAATTGGATGGAAATGGATGGATAAATAGCGCATGACAGCGTCTGAGGAATTGGATGGGAATGGATGGTCAAATGGAACCTCTAAATACGGCGACCTTGCGCATCACGCCCGAAATCCTGTCACTGATCGCAGAAATCGACGAATTCAAAGGTGCGTGGCGTGCGATCGGTCGGATCGCGCCTGAGCGTCTGTCCGGCCTCCGGCGTGTCGCCACGATCGAAAGCGTCGGTTCCTCCACACGTATCGAAGGGGCACGCCTCACCGACCGAGAGGTCGAAAAGCTGCTGGCAAACATTCGCCTCGGGTCGTTTACCACACGTGACGAGCAAGAGGTTGCGGGCTACGCGGAGGTGATGGAAACCATCTTCAGTGCGTACGAAGCTATTTCGTTCACCGAGAACCATATCCGTCAGCTCCACCGCGACCTTCTTGCACATTCGACAAAGGACGAGCGGCATCGCGGCGCCTACAAAACCCTCTCCAACAACGTGGAAGCGTTTAACGAACAGGGCGAGAGCCTCGGCATCGTTTTCGAAACGGCATCGCCGTTCGACACGCCGCGTCGAATGGAAGAACTGATCGCCTGGCTGGATGAACAAGGGCGAGAAAAACAGCTCCATCCACTGATGGTTGTCGCGATCTTCGTTGTCGTTTTCCTCGAAATCCATCCATTCCAGGATGGCAATGGCCGCCTATCGCGTATCCTGACCACCTTGTTACTCCTGCGGGCCGGCTACGCTTACGTTCCCTACAGCTCGCTCGAAAGCATCATCGAGCAATGCAAGGAGAGCTATTACATCTCACTTCGGCGCACGCAGGGAACGATCCGCAGTGCTGAGCCCGACTGGAATCCATGGATCGAGTTCTTTTTGAGAGCCCTGCATCGGCAGAAAACGCGGCTTGAGAAAAAAATGGAGCGCGAGCGTATTATCCTCGCCGACATGCCGGAATTATCCGTTATATTGCTCGAGTTGGCGCGCGAGCACGGTCGGATCACGGTCGCGGAGGCTTCACGCATCACCGATGCAAGCCGTCATACTATCAAGGATCATCTCAAGGCACTCGTGGATCAAGGCCACCTCGTCCTGCACGGTGCAGGCCGCGGCGCCTGGTACGGTCTTTCCTAATGAGGGGGTATCAGGCCCCGTCTGAATGGGGCGCCTTGAACGGATCAGAACTGGCGACCCCGTTTTTCGACCGTGCGATAACAGCGATTCGTCGGTCTTGCGCTCGCATAATCTCGCCTCCGTCCAAACATCATTCGTTCAGACGATCTACCAGACGCTGCAACAGATCCATTCGTTCGTGAAGAATCGCTACGATGAGGGCTGGCGCATGCTCTCGAGGCAGACAAAAGACGTAGTGGTGCTGGCATCGCGCCATTCTTAACGCCGGATAAAGCGCACTCATATCCTTGAAAGAACCTCTGCCCTCGGCAAGGGTTGAGATACCTCGCTCCAAACCCGAGACGTAGCGGCGTACCTGTGCAGCACCCCATTGCGCACGCGTGTAGCGGATTACCGAACGTAGATCTGATTCAGCCTCCGCGGTAAGGATATAGGCGTTCAAGCACGACCCTCGGAAATCTCCTCATCGAGGATCTCACCTACGGTTTTAGTCGACAGTCTTCCGGCAAGCCCCTCATTGACGCGCGTGTTCATCAAAGTCTTCAACTCCTCCCAGGCTCGTTCTGCATCTGTGTCGCCGGGGAAGAGGCGCTCAAGTGCATACTGCTTGATTGTCTTGCCCTGCAAAGCTGCCAGCGCCTTCAGGCTTTGATGTTGTTGGTCCGTTATGTCGATCGTCAATCGGCTCATCTGACGCATCTCCTAAACTTAAAAACCCACATTAACACATATGTGGGGATATGGCCACCTCCGCTGATATTTAACCCGATGTCCCTTGGAGGGCTTTGCTATTTCGAAGAGGACGCCGATCCCCCTACCTTGCTCCGCTCGAGCACACCCCCAATCGCTGGACGTTTTCGTTTTGCTCATGAATATACATTCAAACCTTCAGCGCACATTTATCAGAGGTCTCGTTCCCCAAGGAAATGTCGAGGGACCGCACATCTTTGACCAGGTTGAACGCGAGACCAAAAAGAATGTCCACGTCGTGCCGACGAGCTTGGGTTGAATGCTCCGCCTCGGACCGCAGATGTGCGGACACATCGCTGCTGTATTTGAGCCATCTCCTCTATCCTCTTATTTTAAGACCCGTCCAATGGGCGGCAAACGCCAGCATGTCGGCTGCTTCCTCGATCACCTTGGCCGCCGGCTTGCCCGTGCCGTGGCCGGCGCGGGCACCGATCCGCAGAAGCCGTGGACGCGGACCGAGATCAGAAGCCTGCAGGGCGGCCGAATATTTAAAGCTATGTGCCGGCACGACGCGGTTGTCCGCTTCACCTGTCGTCACCAGGACCGCCGGATAGGGCTTGCCTGGCTTGACGTTATGATACGGCGAGTACGACAGCAGATTGCGGAACTCCTCCTCGCGCGCAGGATTGCCGTATTCGCCAAGCCATAATGCTCCGCCAGTGAATTTGTGAAAACGTAGCATATCCATGACGCCGACGCTCGGTAGCGCCGCTGCAAACAGGTCCGGACGCTGGTTCACGACCGCACCGACCATCAAGCCGCCGGCAGAGTCGCCGTAAATCGCAATGCCATTTGGCGGCGCCATCTTGCTCACGTGCAGATATTCAGCCGCTGCGATCATATCGTCAAAGCTGTTTTGTTTCTTCAGGCCGCGTCCTGCCTCGTGCCAGGCAGCGCCGTATTCCCCGCCGCCACGTATGTTGGCGAAAGCGACCGCGCCGCCCTGCAATATCCATGGCGTCAGCATCGCGGAATAAGCCGGTGGCATGCTGAGCCCAAATGCGCCGTAACCAGTCAGAAGGGTCGGGACCGGGCCGACCGTGTCCTTCCGGCGCGCAACGAACATCGGCACGCGCGTGCCATCCTTTGAACGGAAGAAGCGCTGTTCGACAGTGATCGACGCCAGGTCCGCGCCGATCGCGGGCTCTACCCAGGCAACCAGCTGTCCGGTCTCAACGTCGTATTTGTAGACCGTCTCGGCTTGGTTAAAGCTGCCATAGACGAAGAAGGCTTCTCGGTTGCCCGGTTCGCCAAAAACAGCGTGCACGCTACCCATGCCGGGCAGTTTCACAACACCGTCCGGGCTCCCATCGAGACGGAACCGGCGCATCTCAAATTTTACATCTACGAAATAGATTGCCAGGATCCGATCGTCAGCGATGTATGCGCCGGTCAAGTGCGCGTCCTGCTCAGGCACAACGTCGATGAAGACGGGCTTCGAAGCAGCAAGATCCACGCTGACGATCTTCGATCTTTCCGGCCCCTTGGTGGCCATCAGCAGAAGTTTTGTGCTGACATTTCCGATGGCAGACCACCGATCAATCGAGTTTTCAATCAAAGTTCGGGGTGATTGATCACCCTGCTCCAGGTCGACCACCGAGACGTCTGCATGAACCAGGTCGTCGGTCGAATAGATGATGGCGTAGCGGCCATCGGGGGTGAGCCCAGCGGAATTGACCCGCCCGGGTTTCGACGGGGTTGCGAAGAACAACGTATCGTCCGCTTGTGGCGTACCGATCCGATGGAAGTAGATCGCGTGGTTGATAAGGCCTGAGGCGTCGGAAAGGCCGGGCTTTGGTTCCGGGTACCGCGAGTAATAGAAACCCGATCCGTCATTCGCCCATGCGATCTGCGTGATGCGAGCCCACCGCACAACGTCGCTCGTCACCTTGTCGGTTGCAACATCGAGGACGCGGATGGTGCGCCAGTCGCTGCCGCCGTCCTGAACGGCATAGGCCACATACGCCCCATCTCGTGATACTCTCCATTCCGCGAACGTGATGGTGTCGTCCGCCGACCATGTCGCGGGATCAAGCAGAATGCGCTCTTGGCCGGCATCATCACGCATGACCAGCAGGGGCTGGTTCTGGCCTCCGACTTTCCGCGTAAAGAAATAACGGTCCCCGCTCCTCTGTGGGATGCCGACGCGCTCATAGTCAAAGGTGGAGACGAGCGATTTACGGAAGACGTCGCGCCCAGGAAGGTGGGAAAGATACTCTGTGGTGAAGCGCCGCTGGTTGTCGATCCAGGAAGCGACATCCGTGTCGGTGCGAGGATCGCCCTCGAGCCACCGATAAGGATCGGGCACCGACACACCGAACTGCGTCTCGACGACCGCGTCGCGCTTTGTCTGGGGATAAACGATCGGTTTGGCATCAGGATTCGGCGAAGGAACGTTCGCCGTGTTTTCTCCCGCCAAACCAGTTCTCTGCGTGCCCGCCACGACGGCGAACGCGCAGATTGCTTTGCCGAAGCGTCGCCGGGACATCAACGGCACCATTGTGGCCGCTCCCCACGTTGGCGCGCACGCTCTGCTTCACGGTTGCAGCGCATCCTGCGGACGGTCTCCACATTATTGCGCGCAGCTTCGGCATTGTTTCGCTGCTGCTCGGACGCGTTGAGCAACGCATCGTCGCGGCGGCGCTGCTGGTCCATCATGCATCTCGTATAATCCCTCCCGCGAACCGCGCCGAAACTTTCGCAGGTTCTGCTGTCCTCCCGGTGCGCTTCGCGGCCCCAATCGATAGCGGATGCGGTGTCCGTGATACCAGCACTCAGAAGCGCGGCGAGCGCGATCAAGATAGCTCTATGCCGACTGGTAGGGTTGTGTCTTATCATGTCCTTGGTCTCCTTTCAGCGCCGTCATTGGCGATGGCGCTAGAAAAACAGGGCAAGATTGCGAGAACATGGGATCGGGAAATAAAATGCCGGCAGGAAATGCTTTGCATCGTCCGATCCTGCAGCCATCAGTCGCACTGGTGGCCGAGCGCGGCTATCGCGCGCTCAACGATCCAACTCCGAAACCTCGAAATCCAGGATCGATTGGCTCGTCAGGAGGAACTCGACGCCCCAGAGAAGGTCATTTCGGCACACGGATATGCAAATCTGCCGGTATTCGAGCGTCCGCAACCGGCAGAGGACTCTAATCTTTGCCGCTTCGCCAGTAGTGGTCGATGATATGCTGGCCATTGTTGACGATCCGCTGACCCAGTTCCGGATCGCCGCCTTGCATTGTATGCGGATCGCCGCCGCAGAGGCGGATGAAGGCAACTTGCTGAACCGTGAACAGGAAATAGTCTTTGCTGGTTGGCTCGAACTGAAGACCCGCCTCTTGAAGTCTTCCCGCGACTTCGGCTGCCGCCTCATCAATCGCTTTGAAAACCGTCTCCAGCATCGCATGCTCTGCGGCTTCGCGGATTTCGAGATATTTCTGTTGCTCGGGCGTCGGCAAGGCGCAGGTCTTCTCGTTCATAGGTTCTCCATCACATCTGGCCGGCGGCTCTGAAATCTGTCACGGCGAGGCGAAATCGGCACGCACGATGGTTCCGCCGCCCGGTGCGGTTAAAATCGCAACCCTGCCATCGTGCCGCTCAATGATCTGCTGCACCAGATTAAGACCGAGGCCACTGCCCGTCGATCGTGGTCGCAGGCGCTGAAAGGGTTCGAAGACGCGATCACGCTCTTCAAGGGGTATGCCCGGACCATCGTCCTCAACCTCGAAGCCGGAACCTGTCACGCGTAGAATGACATGGCGCCCGCCATGCTCCATCGCGTTCTGGACGAGGTTCGTCATAACCCGCTCGATCGCACCCGCATCACCGCGGAGCACTGAAGCGTCTTCGGCCTGCACCTCGATCGTGCGCGCCGATGCAATCAATAGCGGTGCCAGATCCGCTGCGACGCGGCGGACAAGAGCTCCAAGATCGATCCTTTCGTTGGCCCGTTCGGCATCCAACCGCTGAATATCGAGCATCTGCTCGGCGAGATTGCTCAGGCGTGCCACGTCAGCACTCAGCTTGCGTGTCGCCGGTTCGGTTGCTGTATCAATTTTCAAGCGCAGGATGGCGATGGGCGTGCGAAGCTCGTGTGCGGCAGAGGCGATGAAACGCCGCTGTTGTTCATAGCCCTCATCAAGCCGGCGAAGGGCGTCGTTGACGGCGCGCACCAATGGCGCGATCTCGCTAGGTACGTGCTCCTCGCTCAGGCGTCGCCCACGCCGGTTTGCGTCGATCTGCTCAGCTTCCCTGGCGATCCTGGACACGCCGGCAAGCGCTTGCCGAACGATCCACGGCGTCACCAGCAGCGAGATCAGCGCCAGTGCGATGAAGATAGGAATGACGATGACATTGGACGCGAGCAGAACGACGAGACTGACTCCCGTCAGCTTGCCATGTCCAAGGATCGTCAGCGTTCCGGCCGGAGCGATCTCGCGCCGGATTACCGCCGACAACCGATAGGGGGGATTGCGATCGCGCAGATGCGCATAGGATAGAGCCTGCAATCGCCCCAGAAGCGATGTATACTGCGACGGGATGTCGCCCGACGTCACGTTTCGGCCGGCATCGTCCTCAGCGACGAACCAAAGGTCGGGAGATTGATCACGAAGCTCCGTTAGCTCGGGTGTTTCGCGGATCGAGAGCCCACCATCCTGATCACGGACGATCGCGCGTGCGATCACCGGGGTGATCGCCTCGTCGGTGTAAAGCCCGCCGCTGTCCATGCGAAGCGCCAGAGCCATAAAGAATGTGCAGGCGATGAGCAATGTCGCAAGCTGGAAGATCAGCGGCTTGACGATCAGGGGGCGCTTCAGCGACGGCTGACCTCGCTTCATGTCAGATCCTTCAACAGGTAGCCGACCCCCTTGATCGCATGGATTTCGACCGCTGCGTTGGCTTCAGCGAGCTTGCGGCGAAGACGCGAAATGTGGGAGTCCAGCGTATTCGACTGCACTTCATCGTCGAAACCGAAAACTGCCTGTTGCAAGGACTCTCTCAACACCGTTCTACCACGACGTTTTACGAGCGCCGATAAAACGCGCAGCTCCCGGCGGGTAAGATCGAGCCTAGCACCCCTGACGCTCGCCTCGTCATTCGTGACGTCGAAAACAAGCGCCCCGACATGGATTTCCTCACTCACAAGATCTGCGGGACGCCTTCGAATCGCGCGAATGCGGGCAAACATCTCGTCGACATCGAACGGCTTGATAAGATAATCATCAGCGCCGTTATCGAGGCCGGTAATGCGGTCTGCTACCTCGCCGCGTGCGCTTAACACGATGACCGGAAGACCGGGTTGGGTTTCCCGCAGTACTCGCAGGAGCGACAACCCGTCCCCATCCGGAAGAGTACGATCAAGCAATACAAGATCATAGGATCCGGACATGGCTGCCTCCTGCGCCATCGAGATGCGGTCCGCCTGATCGACAACGAAGCGCTCTCGCTCAAGCGCAACCCGCAGCGCATTTGCGAATTCTGCTTCGTCCTCAACGATCAATACTCTCAACGATTCCACCTCGCATCGCCATCGCACAGGGATTGAATTCTTTAAGTTCCGCCACAAACTGTTTGCCGCACTCTGTTCTTATCGGCGCAACATTGCAAAATCCTGGCGTGATGGCATTGGTGGTGGTGATTGACACCTCTGCACAGATTCATCGGTGTCCTGAGGTAGCCGCCGTTCAGCGGTCCGCCGAAAATTAAGTCCCACTTGGCGTGAGCGTCATTGCTCTGACGTGCTCACTTTCCCTGCGAGGCTCCCTCCTTCCGGGTAGGTGAGCCTCGGACCATGAGCGCCACGCCTGACAATGCGACCCCGGCGGCAAACAGGTTCGGCAATGTCAGTGGTTTCGCCAACAGGGCGGCTGACAGCAGAAGAGCAACCACTGGCGAGGCATAGTTGAAGGTATTGGCGATCAGTGGCGAGACGTCGGTGTTCACCGCCAAGAAGACCCCATAACCAACGAGCGTGCTGGCAATGACGAGAAAGGCGAGAGCCAACCAGGCAGTTGCAGGTAGATGGATCAGGTCAGTCTGGTCGGCAATGCCGCTCATCCACGTGGAGATCATAAGGGCGGTAGCGGCAGCGACCAGTTGCGTGGTCAGTGCTACGACCGGGTCGGCCGGCAGGTACAATCGCCGTGCCCAGAGCGAGCCGCCGGCCCAACATCCCGATGCAGCGAGCGTTAGCGCAGTACCGAGGGGAGAGAACCTACCGCTTTGCGACGTAAACCAGGCCATGAGCACAAGGCCCGTAAAGCCGAGCCCGACGCCACAGACTTGCCGCAAGCCAAGCGGCTCGCGGAGTGCGATCCAAGAAAATAGCGCAAGGAAGAGAGGCGCCGCCGACCCGAAGACAGACGCCACGCCTGCGGGCAGCAGGTGGGTGCCGATGATGGTTGCAGATTGGCTGCCGACCAGCATCACCACACCGAGCCCTGCCGCATTCGCCAGTTCCGACAGGCCGGGTGGCCGCCGATAGAAGCGCCATAGTCCAAATGGCAATATGATGAGTGCAGCGATGGCAAACCGCATGCTGGCAAGCAGAAGCGGATGAACGGCATCCGCACCGACCTTGAAGGCGACAAAGTTGGCGCCGTTGTAGAACCATTGATAACCGACCGCCAGCAAGACAAGAATGCGGCTTTGCGTCCACCCGACACGGTGGTTCGAACACGCGATCTGATGCTTTGGAAAACTCACGTGTCCAACCTCACGGTCCCGCTACAGACAGGTTCTTGTCCTGCAGCCACGCCCGGATTGCCTGGACAAGTTCCGGCTTGCGCTCGAGAGGCAGCCAATGCGCTCCCAGCAGATTGGCAGTCGTCAGGTCAGGGCAGGCCGCGCGCATCGGCTCGCCATAGCGATTGCCGTTAATGGTGTTGATCTGGTAGTACTCGCCGTTCACGAACAGAACAGGCCTCAAAATCTGGCCGCCGTTTGGCGCGCGGCGCGCGTAGGCAATGTTGGCCGCGTCGTTCAAGTACCACGCGCAAGGTGGGCGAAAGCCATGGGCATCGAAGGTATCGACTAGAGTGCGTAGCGGCAATCTCGGTGAGATTCAGCGTCAATCAGGATGAGACTCGCGCCGGGGTGTGACGGAGTGAGGGCGTAGCCCGATCGTAGTCATACCCCGGCGTGGCGCAGATTTCGGCGTCTCAAGATCGCGGTCGGTTCGGTACATTTGCGGTTTTCTGGATTGGAGAACCAGTTTGTGCCGGGTCGCCATGTAACCGATCATCAGATGAGACTCTTCATGAAGTACCGACAAACACATTCCGTAGAGGTCGCCGCGGCAAAAGCGTCGATCAGCCGGGCTACGGCCTACCGTCTCGACAAGGAGACGCAGCTCCCATCTCAGAGCAAGGCGCCCCGCGGTCGTCGCCGCCCCGATCCTCTGGAGCCGATATTCGAGACAGAAGTCATCCCGCTCCTGAAGACCGCACCCGGCATCCGTGCTGTCGCTGTCTACAACGAGATGCTGCGCCGACATCCAGAGCTTTCTGAAGGTATCCGCCGTACGCTTGAGCGACGCATTCGGTCGTGGCGTGCTGTCCATGGCGAAGCGCAGGAGGTCATCTTCCGCCAGATGCACGAGCCAGGCCGGCTGGGCCTTTCGGATTTTACCGATGCCAGCGGTCTTGGTGTGACGGTCGCCGGCCAGCCACTTGATCACCTGTTCTATCACTTCCGGCTTGTCTGGTCGGGCTTCGAACATGCCCATGTCATTCTCGGCGGGGAGAGCTTTGTCGCTTTAGCCGAAGGGCTTCAAAATGCCCTGTGGTCCGTGGGCGGTACGCCGCTCTATCATCGGAGCGACAGCCTGTCGGCGGCATTCCGCAACCTCGACGCCGATGCCAAGGTCGATCTCACCCACCGATACGATCAGCTTTGCTCCCATTATCGAATGACGCCGACGCGCAACAACAAAGGCGTCGCGCATGAGAATGGCTCGATCGAAAGCTCCCACGGCCATCTCAAGAACGCTGTTCATGATGCCCTGCTGATGCGGGGGACCAAGGAATTCGACGATCTCAGTTCTTACCGCGCCTTTGTCGACGAGATCGTCAGCCGTCGCAACGCTGCCCATGGCAAACGCATTGATGCAGAACGATCCCATCTGCAGGCGCTGCCCGAGCGCAGGACCACGGACTTCGAAGAGATTGTCGTCACGGTGTCTCGGACGGGCGGCTTCACCTTGCGCAAGGTCTTCTACACCGTGCCATCCCGCCTGATCGGCCACAGGCTACGAGTTCGCCTGTTCGACGATCGGCTGGATGTCTTTGTCGGCGGCACGCATCTGATGACGTTGCGCCGCGGACGCGGCCAGCCCGACGGGCGGCACGATCAGGTCGTCAACTACCACCACGTCATCCATTCCCTGCGCAAAAAGCCGATGGCGCTCCGCGGCCTCGTTTATCGCGACAAGCTCTTCCCGCGTCAGGAATACCGCAAGGCCTTCGAAGCCCTCATCGAACATCTTCCCGACAAGCAGGCTTGCAAGATCACCGTTGAGCTTCTGGCATTGGCGCATGACCGCGGTTGCGAGCGTGAGCTTGCCGAAGAATTGGCCAGGACACTCGATGCCGGCGATTTACCGGATCTGGTCGCCATGCGAACGCTCTTCGGCCCGGATCCAGCCAAGCTGCCGACAGTCCATGTGCAACTCGCATCGCTCAACGGTTATGAGGCCTTGATCGGGACGGGAGAAGCCGCATGAAGAACGCCCACATCATCGATGAAGCACGCCTCGGCATCATGCTCAACGAGCTCCGGCTGCCGACGATCAAAACGCTGTGGCCGCAATTTGCCGAGCAGGCGGACCGGGAAGGATGGCCAGCAGCTCGCTTCCTGTCGGCTATTGCTGAGCACGAGCTGGCAGAGCGTGCCAATCGCAGGATTGAACGGCATCTCGCCGAAGCGCACCTGCCGCCCGGAAAGACCTTGGACAGCTTCGCCTTCGACGCTGTACCCATGATCTCGAAGGCGCAGGTCATGGCAATTACCGCCGGCGACAGTTGGCTCGCCAAAGGAGCCAACATCCTCATGTTCGGTCCCCCCGGCGGAGGAAAGAGCCATCTCGCCGCCGCTATCGGCCTGGCCCTGATCGAGAACGGATGGCGGGTCCTGTTCACCCGGACCACCGATCTCGTCCAGAAGCTCCAGGTCGCTCGTCGGGAACTGCAGCTCGAATCCGCCATCGACAAACTCAACAAGTACGACCTGCTCATCCTCGATGATCTCGCCTACGTGACCAAGGATCAGGCGGAAACGAGCGTGCTGTTCGAGCTGATATCGGCACGATACGAGCATAGATCGATCCTGATCACCGCAAACCAGCCATTTGGGGAGTGGAACCGGGTCTTTCCCGATCCTGCCATGACGCTCGCAGCGGTTGATCGGCTCGTACACCATGCGACGATCTTCGAGATGAACGTCGAGAGTTACCGCCGCAGAACCGCACTGGAGGAAAAGCGCCAGCGAGGCCGACCGGCCTCGTTTGCGACAATCAGGACCTCAACGCTGTCTGTCGCGGAGCGGCAATCAGAAAACGACGAAGAACTTGTCAGCGGCAATCAGCATGATAACTTGACCCCGACCGCGACCTAAGAATCTCATCCAGATTGTCGCAAGCGTCTCATCCTGATCGCCGCGCTATAACTAGAGCGTTGAAATCCGCTGCAGGCCACAGAGCCGGATCGGGAGTGGTAGGCGGCGCACGATGCGCCTCGCCGAAGCGTCCGCCCTTATGGGTGACCAACGCATTTGCCGACGGCTTGCCGATGCTTGCGGGATCGCCGGAGCGGTAGATCAACGCCAACGATGCAGCCCTGTCCGCGTTGAGATCCGAGACCGCGGCTTCGAAGTGGGTCGTGTAGTAGCGGTAATAGTCCCACTGCCCGTCCGGATAGTCATCAGCCGGGTAGATCGTCCGGTCGATCAAAGGGACAAGGGTGGGCAAAGCGTTCGCATCAGGGAAATAGGGAACAGAGATCAGCACAAGACCACGACTGCGCGCGGGCTCGTGCGCGACCAGCGATGCAGCAACGACACTGCCCCAGTCATGGCCGACCCAAATGGCAGGCTCGCCGCCGAGATGGTCATGCAGTTCCACCATGTCCCTGTTGACCTGCTCGTTGGTGAAGGCGTCGACAGCGGCCGGGTCTGACGAGCCGCCATATCCGCGCATGTCGGGCGCAATGCACCGCCAACCATCGGAGGCCAGGGCCTCCATCTGCGCTCGCCAGATGAGGCTGAGTTCAGGCCAGCGCGCTGGCCATGGAGCGCCGGCTTGCGGGGCAGGAGCAAAATCTCCAAGGCAATCTGCGTATCTCATCAGCGGACTGGTTCGGGGCCTATGTTTTACCTCCCATAGTTGCAAATTTCTCGAAAGCCTACCCTAATGTAGATGTCGAGATCCTCACTGGCACTCGCCTGTTCAACCTCGCCCAAAGGGAGGCCGACGTGGCTTTTCGCATCGTTCCGTTCAATACTGCCGATGTCATTCAGCGGCGCCTCTTCCGGCTCGAATACGGCGTCTACGTCGCCGAGGAATCGTCTGACCCCAAATATGGCGACGGGGCTGGTTTCCGGCTGATCACCTACGATACCTCCACCGGGCAGTTCCCCGACATAGCCTGGCTCGCCGAGAGTTTTCCAAACGCGAGACCCGTGCTGCGATCAAACAACCGAAACGTTCAGGGGCGAATGTGCAAGCAGGGCGTAGGGATCGCCGTCCTGCCCCGCGTCGTGGGCAATCAAATCCCGGGTATCCGCAGACTGGAACTACCTAAGCCCCCGCCGTCGCGAGACATCTGGATGGGATATCACCGGGACCTGCGACGTCTTCAGCGTCTTCGTGCGTTCATCTCGACCGTTTCTGATCATCTCGCGAATGCGCCTGCATGATAAGCCGCCCGAAGAAGATCGATTTTCCGCGCCGATCCACGGCTGCGGTAGCACGCGCGCGACAGACAACTTACTTCTCGGCGGACACTCTACTTCCCAGCCGCAATCTCTCTGTGCCGCTCAACCACAGCGCCCACGATCATTCTCATCAGCGCTTCAACAAAGTGCTGATCTAGACCGACGTCATTGGCAATGCTGCTCAGTCGATCCAATTGGCGTCGCTCTCGCTCATGATCGATCGCCGGCATCGCCTGGTTGGCCTTCAAGTGGCCCACTTGCTCGGTACAGCGAAAGCGTTCAGCCAGGATGTAGAGAAGAGCTGAATCCAGATTGTCGATTGTCCTCCGATAGGACGCAAGACGCTCTGCCGTGTCATGTGTCATCTGTTGAATTCCTTCCAAGGGATTTTGGGGGCGCGAGGCAGAGCTTACGAGATGGTACGCGTACTGCGACGTGACAGGGCAATCGTCAGCCATATTGCCGAAACCAGGAAGTAGAATGCGCGACGCCAGCGTAGCCCGCGACCGTGGAGATAGAAGGCTCCTGCGGCATTTGCGCTTGAAAAATGAAGAGCGTGCCGGCCACAGCAGATTGGCCACCACTCAAAATCATTGCCCACTGACCCCCAGTCGTTTTCCACCGCCGCACAGCAGTCCCCAGCTGTAACAGGCCTGAAAAGATCGCCCATAAACCAAAAGCGCCCAAAACCCAGTTCATGTTCATAGTCAGCGCCAGGATCACGGCAATCGTCATTACAGAGCTCGCCGTGACATTAATCGCCTGGCTCCGGTTGCGCTCGACCTCATGCAATCCGGCGGCACGATCGTGCTGATTGGCTCGATCGCCGGCGACATCGGCACCAAGGGATACGGCGTCTATAGTGCGACGAAGGCGGCCGTCCGTTCGTTTACCCGCACATGGGCCAACGAACTGGCTCCCAAGGCATTCGCGTCAACGTTGTCAGCCCCAGACCAACCGACACGGCGATGATGGCAAGCGCCTCGCAGGAGGTTCGAGATGCATTGTCCAGCATGATCCCTCTGGGACGTATGGGTCGACCTGAAGAGGTGGCGGCAGCAACTCTCTTCCTTGCAAGCGACGAGAGCAGCTTTACGACAGGCGCAGAACTGGCTGTCGATGGCGGCATGGCACAGGTCTGACACGCACCGACAATAGGCTCGGGTAATACACTCATGCCAACCGACTTAAGCCGCGTGGGCACGGGAATGGCTACACTCTCACTGGTGGCATGGCGCCGTCCCGAGCAGGAAACCAGGACCAACATCCGACGGCGCGCGGACGCGACTTCAGTCCTGCGCTGTCGGACGGACAACGATGCTTCCGACCTCGACATCGCCAGGCTGTTCGATCGCGAAAGCGATGGCGCGTGCGATGGCGTCCGGCGAGATTGCCAGTTGCTGCTTCTTCTTGCTGATCGTAGCCCTGACGGTCTCGTCGGTAATCGATGAATCGGCAAAGGTCGTGTCGATGAACCCCGGAGACACTTCGGTCACCCTCAGGTTTCGACCTGCTTCCTGACGCAGGGCTTCGGTGGCGGTGCGAAGCGCGTTCTTGGTGGCGGCATAGACCCCCATCGTCGGAACGATCTTGATGCCGGCGGTCGACAGGACGTTGATCACGTGGCCTCCTCCCTGCCGTGCGAAAACCGGAAGAGCTGCAGCGATACCATAGAGCGTGCCGCGCAGGTTGACGTCGATCATGTCGTCCCAGTCATCGACACGCAGCGCATCGAAACGAGAAATCGGACCAATGCCTGCATTGTTGACGATCACGTCCAGCCGCCCGAAGGCCTCGCAGGCGCGACCAACCAGCATGTCGAGGTCGGACCTCTTCGTCACATCGGTCACGGAAAAGACGGCTTTGCCGCCTGCCCTAACGATCGCGTTCGCCACGTCAGCAAGCTCCACCTCGCTGCGTGCGCCGAGAACGACGCATGCGCCGCGCGCCGCCAGATGCAGCGCAGTCGAGCGCCCTATTCCCCGTCCAGCGCCGGTGATGGCGATGATCTTGTCCTTGATAGTCATGGGATGCTCCTTTGAAGTTCCCACAAGATATCGTGGCAAAACTGGACCATCCATGCTTGAATGGCTGGATCTTTGTCGAGATCGGCCAAACTTCATGAATGACACCTTTTCTGACGTGCTGACGGTACTTGGGACGAGCAGTGTCCGTGGAACCAGCCTTGAAGCAGGCGGCGCGTGGTCACTCAGCTTCGACGGCAGGGAACGCTTGAAATTCGTGGCAGTCCTGAAGGGCCAATGCTGGCTTGTCGTTGCCGATCGCGCTCCTGAAGCGCTGAACGAGGGAGACGTGATCCTTCTCAGCGATACCTCCTACACGGTGGCGAGTGATCCTGGCCTTGAGCCGTCAGATGGCATGGAGCTTTACGCGTCCCCGGGCCACAACACGGTGCGGATTGGAGAGCATTGCGACACTGTCATGATCGGCGGAGGCAGCGGGTTCGCGGCCGGTTGTGGTTCATTCGTTCTCGACGCACTCCCCAGGTTCCTGAAGATACCGCCTCGATCGTCCAGCGCCCGAAGCATTGCCTCGACGCTCGCCGCACTCAAGGATGAAGCAGACGCCGAGAGGCTCGGCGGCGGCCTTGTCGCTGCAAGGCTTGCCGACATACTCGTGGTGGAGGCCATCAGGGCTTATGTCGCAACCCACCCCGAAGACAAGGTGAGCTGGATCTCCGCGCTCGCCGATCCGCGTCTTGCCAAGGTTATCCGGCTCATTCACGAGGATGTGGCGCGTCGCTGGACGATCGAAGCCCTGGCGCGGGAAGTCGGAATGTCGCGCTCGGCACTCACGTTGCACTTCTCCCGGCGTGTTGGCCGGCCACCGCTCGACTACCTGACGCGGTGGCGCATGATCCTGGCACAGCGTGAACTGGCTCTGGGACGCGGTGTTGCGGAAGTCGCCGCAGCTGTTGGCTATGCCTCCCAAAGCGCATTTGCCCACGCATTCAAGCGAACCATGGGTCATACCCCCCGGCGACGGTGATCTCGTCTGCCATTCATGCTGGATGTTCGATATTTCACTGGAACGCTTCGATCATGGCCGGCCGGGCTGCCTTCCTAGGAGGTGCGACTGAGGAATCCAGATCGCGGAGGTCTCGTCGCCGAAGGGCACGGCGGTTCCCTCGAATGCGAATATCCCGACCCAGGCGCAGACCATGGCGTCGAGCATGTCCTCGAACGCCTTCATCTGCCATGTCGGTGCATCGATTGGAGGAAGCGGCAGGACGTCCGCGGCGCCCGACAACCGTCCGTCAAGGCTGGCAACGATTACTCGCCAGGTTTCAAAGAGCCTGGTCCGCCGGCCGACGGCTGTGTCGGTCGGCCAGTAATCTCGGATCTTCCCGACCTTGTAGGGCAGTCGCCTTGGAGCACCCGTCAACTCCACCAGGGCGGGATGGGGATAAACCTCCAGGAGACCCGGCATTGCAAGGTCTTGTGTCAACAATTTGTATCCGCACTGCGCAAAGCCGGACCTCAAATCGTCGCTGATCCTGCCGGGCCTGATCGAACTCGGCGTGTGAGTGCTGCAATGGCGCGCGCCATAGGTCTTCGAAACCACGTTGTCCGAGACCCGTCGTTCTGCAATGGTCTCAAGAGACAAGGGCATATCCACGGCGACAAGGTCGATCGGAGCTCCTGCAATCTGCTCCGCGGCCGCGAGGACAGCTGCGGCCTCTGCGACCGAGCCGGATGGCCGGAAGCTGGGGATCCGCCCTGCGGCGCTGTCCATCAGGTGGCCATAGGATGATCCCGCGAAGGTCACGCGCCACCGGCCCGCCTCGGACGAAACAAGCGCGATACCGCTCGGCTGTGTTGCAGTCCAGGCTGCGTCGATCCCGAGAATAGCCGTCATCGCCTCTCCTCTCACGCGCGCCGGAAGCGATCGAATGCCGTCAGATGCCTGACCAGCGGATCGGCATCCCACCGGTAGATCTCGGTCCGGAGGAAATGAAGTTCGTCGTCCAGTCTTTCTTCCGGAAGTTCGATCCACCAGGATTTGGGGAGCGCGTCGGAACCGTCGGACCAGCGATAGCCGCGCACCTTCAGGTGATCCTTCATCTCAAATGGCGCGTTCTCCGCATGGATGCGGACCCTTGATCGCTGGCTGGCTTCACGCAGCTCTGCAAACGGCGCCACACTCACGCCGGCTCGCGTCTGCCCGAGCACTTCGAGGAGGGCGAAACAATCATCGACCGCTCGATGTCCGTCGTGAAAATATCCCGACTGCCCGATCAGGTAACCGAGCTTGCTCCCTTCGAAGCCGCGTGCGGCCCAGTCGATCTCGAAGACCGAGCAGGCCCAGGCCTTGTGGGTAAACATCGGCGAGAAGGCCTCGCAGAAGGGCCGATCGAAACCCGCATTGTGGGCAACCACGAGGTCAGCCGGTTCGATGAGGGACCGGAGGCAAGTGACATCGATCATCTGCCCCACCACCATGTCGTCAGTAATCCCGGTCAGGCGGGTGATATCGGCCGGGATGGGAACACTCGGCTGTTGAAGCCCGCCGTAGACGCCGGTGACATCGCCGATCTCACCGGCATCGTTGAAGGTGAAGGCGATAGCGCCGATTTCGATGATTTCGTCGCGGCGATGATCAAGGCCGGTGGTTTCGGTATCGAGGATGACGCCCTTCCGAGAGAATCCAGGCCTCGCACGCTCGACAACCGGCCGGCGGGGAAGCCGTCGCAGTATGCGATAGTTGCCGGTCGCCTCCAGATCACGGGCCATCGACTCGTGGTCGCAACCGTCCCCGCTATGTGCCCTATCCGAGACAGCTCGAACTTTCGTGGCCTTGGTTTACCGGCAAGCCAGGAGCTGAAAAGAAGTCCAGTTGCGAAGTCATAGTATCCCGGTCTGATCACTTCACGGATCGCCCACAATACCCATCGGCTTAGGCGCGAGCAACGACCGGCGCGTCGGTGTGGATCGTAAATCTGAGATCATTGGCGGGTGTCTCGCCTGTTTCGGCTTGGAATGCGCGGCTGAACTGGCAGGGCGAGAGTGCCGCAACCATCGCCAGTTTTGCTTGGGCCTATTTGATCTCGCTTTTCGACCCCGCAGAGATCCGATTGCCCGCTCCAAATATTTCAGTTCTGTCAAACGCATCGTTTACGAATTGAGGATTGACTGGCAATCGTATCGCGGATATATTTTATCCACGATTAGGAGATGAAACATGAAACTGAGCGAAGGCGTCGAACAGGCAATTCATTGCGTGGCGTTCCTGGCCGGCTTGTCCGAGGACGGGGTGCTGTCGGCCGCAGCCCTGGCGGAATTGCATGGCGTGTCCACGAGCTACCTCCTGAAGCACCTGCAGGCGCTTTCCGGTGCCGGGATCGTCGCGACGACGCCGGGGCCGAAAGGTGGCTATCGTCTGGCGAAAGCGCCAAAGGACATCAGCCTGCTCGACATCGTCCTCGCAGTCGAGGGGCCGGCGCCCGCGTTCCGATGCGCAGAGATCCGCCAGCGTGGGCCGAACCCTCTTCCGCAGCGCTACTTCACCAAGCCCTGCCAGATCAACGCCGCAATGCTGAAGGCCGAGAAGGCCTATCGCGCAGAACTCGCCAAGGTGTCCGTTGCGGACCTTCTGGCGGACCTCGGCGCAGACGACGACGGCGGTATCGCCGCCCGCGGATGCGCCTTCCTCGAACTCCACGAACGCAAGACGGGCAATCGCGCCTCGTCATAGGAGAAAGCACCATGAGCAAGATGAAGAAGGTCGTCGTCATTGGCGGCACGGGCCTGATCGGCTCGAAGGCAGTGAAGCTTCTGCAGGACGCCGGCCACGAAGCCGTCGCCGCAAGCTCCCGCAACGGCATCAACGCCTACACGGGAGAAGGACTGGAAGCGGCGCTTACGGGCGCCGACGCCGTCATCGACGTCTCAAACATGATGTCGCTCGACAAGGACGTCATCACCGACTTTTTCGGGACGTCGAGCCGGAACTTGACGAGCGCCGAACAGGCCGCGGGCGTACGCCATCACGTCGCCCTCTCGATCGTCAATGCCGACAAGCTTGCGGCCAATCCTTACATGGCCGGCAAGCTGGCACAGGAAGAGGCCGTCGCATCCTCCGGTCAGGCCTATACCATCGTCCGGGCAACGCAGTTTCACGAATTCATCGAAACCCTGGCCGGCGCCTATGCAGCCGACGGCGTGGTCAAGGTGCCGGATATTGACTTTCAGCCGATCGCGGCCAGTGACGTCGCCGCCGCTCTGGTGGAAGCCGCGCTCGGGGAACCGAAGAACGGAACGGTCGATCTTGCCGGACCGGAACGGGCACCGTTCGAATCCTTTATCCGGGCGTATCTCGATGCGAAGGGCGACGGCAGTCCGGTGACCGCAGTCGCCACAGTAGACTACTTCGGCGCACCTGTCGCCAAAGGCTCGCTAGTTCCTGACGGAGAGTCCATCAAGGGCCGCGTCACAGTCGCCGAATGGCTGAAGGCTTGAGGGGAGTGCACGATCATGAAGACCATTCTCTATGCGGCCGCAACACTCGCGGCATCCCTTGCCACCGCGTCCGCTCATGACGTGACAAAGCCAGGACTCGCGTACGACACGAAGGATGCCAAGGTGACGCTCGTCTACGAGCATCCCCTGCCCGACGTTCCCGGCAAGAGCGTCAAGGGCGTCCTCGTCGAGTACTGCCCCGGCGGCTACAGCTCCGCCCACACGCATGCGAAGTCTGCGCTGATCTATGCCACGCTCCTAGAAGGCGCGATCCAGAGCGCCGTGAACGGTGGCGAGACGAAGACCTTTACCACCGGTCAGAACTTCACCGAGCTGCCCGGAGACCGGCACGACGTCAGCGCCAATGCCAGCAAGACTGAACCGGCGAAGCTGCTCGCCGTCTTCGTCGTCGACACCGTCGACACCGTCCTGACGACGCCGCGCAAGCCGTAGCGCGTCCTACGAAACCTATTCGCTAAACCACAGATCACCCGACGACGGCTACTCCGGCGAATGGAAAGCCGTGTCCTCAAGAAAGGAAAGCAACATGTCCCGCATGAACTGGTCCGAAGTCGCCCCCGAGGGTGCCAAGGCGCTCTTCGGTGTCCACCACTATGTCACGGCCAAGACGAACCTGCCGGCAGAGCTGATCCACCTCGTCTTTCTGCGCGTGTCTCAGATCAACGGCTGCGCCCACTGCATCGACATGCATAGCCGCGATCTGCGCAAGACGATGTCCATCGACAAGATCACGCTGGTTCCGGTGTGGGACGAGGTGCCCCACCTGTTCAGCGACCAGGAACGCGCCGCTCTCGCCTGGGCAGAGGAAGTGACCAATGTCAGCCAGACCCATGCCTCCGATGAGGCATATGCGGCCGCCGCTGCAGCGTTCGAACCGAAGGACCTCGTCGATCTGACAATCACGATCGCTGCAATGAACGCCTTCAACCGGCTTGGTGCGCCGTTCCGTCTTCCGGTGGCGGCAAAGGCTTGATTGGAGCTGCAACAATTGCGAAAGGCAGCCTGCCGAACCGCGCGAAAGGTCCGGCAGGCTGCGCCAACTACAGCGGCGATGAGACCATCCGCGTCGCCATCTCCCAGAGACGGAAAGCGTTCTCCGGATCGACCGCGTATCTTGCCACTCCCTTGAACGGCCCGGCTCCGCGCTCGTCGACCACAGGGGCTTCCTGGCAGTCGTCGAAATATCTGCCGGAAATTCCCTCCACGAGCGGCGAGCCCGCGAGCAGCACCGACGTGGATGCCCCCTGCTCTATCGTCTTGCGCAGATGCTCGGGCGTCCGAAGGCCGCCAGTGTGCTTCTGAAGGCCAGTTGCGATTGCTCCGGGGTTGAGAGCGTTCGACGTGATGCCGTCGCCGGCCCAATTTTTCGTTATCCCAACGGACATCAGAATGCAGGCCGTCTTCGACTGCCCATAGGCGAGTAGCGGATCGTATGGAATGAAGTGGAAGTCAGGATCGTCCCAGAACACCGGCGCAAACAGGTTGCCCGTCGAGGCGACTGAAACCACGCGGGCGCCGTTCGCGCTGGCCAGATGCTTCCGCAGGCCGAGCGCAAGCGCGAAATGCCCCAGATAGTTCGTGGCGAACTGCATCTCCCGCCCTTGCGCATTCCTCTTCAGTTCGGGAATGGCCATCACTCCTGCGTTGTTGAGGAGGACGTGCAGGGGCTCGTCCCAGCTCTCCGCGAATTCCTGCACGGAGGACAGGTCGGCGAGGTCGAGGCGACGGACGTACAGTCGAGCCGCCGGCATCGCCTGCCTCATCTCGGCGACAGCTCTCTCGGCCTCGTCCGGGCGGCGGGCCGCAATCGTCACGGCCGCGCCTGCGGCCGCGAGAGCACGGCTCGTCTCCAGACCGATCCCTGCTGCTCCTCCGGTCACAATGACATTTCGTCCGGCGAGTTCGACGCCTTCCAGGACATCGGAGGCGGTCGATGAAAAACCAAATGGGATGGATGAAGTCATGGTCGTACTCCTTCGAACATTCGACTTGCCCGGAAGATAAGCGCGTGGCATTCGTGAACTAGATGGCAGACGCTACACGCAATGATGAGATAATTCGAACAGTCGGCGCGCTCCCCCCAGGGGAGCTGGCGGCATTCCTTGCGGTCGCCGAGCACGGAGGTTTTCGAGCAGCGTCAAGAACGCTCGGCCAGACGCCGTCGGCGCTGAGCCACGCGGTCGCCGGACTGGAGAGACGACTGAAGGTGAAGCTCTTCCACCGTTCGACCCGGAACGTATCGCTGACGGAGCCTGGGCGAAGGCTCGCAGATCGCCTCATGCCCGCGATCGGGGAGATAGGGCTGGCCGTCGAGGAATTGCATGAGCGTGCCGCATCGCCCACGGGACTTGTACGGATAAACTGCGACGCAAATGCTGCGGAGCAGGTGCTTATGCCGCTGCTGACACGCTTCATGAAGCTTCAGCCCGCAATGCGGTTCGAAATCCGATCGGAGGGCAAACTGGTTGATATTGCCGAAGGAGGCTTCGACTGCGGCGTGCGGGCAGCCGAACTCGTTTCTGGAGAGATGATCGCGATCCCGATCGGTCCGGATCAGCAGCACATCGTCGTGGCGTCGCCCGGCTATCTTTTTGGCGCGCCCGCAATCAAGACGCCGTCGGACCTCTCGCTTCACCAGTGCGTCCAGCTCCGCATGGCGAGCGGGTCGATCTATCGCTGGGAGTTCCAGCGTCGCGGCGAGCATGTTGTCGTGACGACGAGTGGTAATCTCGTCGTTGACCAGTCTCGGCTACTTCTGGCTGCAGCTCTCGACGGGTGCGGACTTGCCTACATAACGCAATGGATGGCGGCGCACGCACTGGCCGACGGCAGGCTCTGTCAGGTGCTCGCAGACTGGACGCCGCCCTATCCGGGTCTATGCCTCTACTATCCGCGGCATCGCCACATTGGTACGGGGATGCGGGCTTTTCTGGACTTTCTGAGATCCCCGCCCTCAGATTCGAACTCTTGATGTAATTCGAACCCGGCGACCTGACTTAGCCGGATGACGAGACGTCGTTCATTCTCGATTACAGACTTCTCGTAGCAACGATTGATCCCGCGAAATCGGCGAATGCGCGGGCTTTTGCGCTTGCCAGCCTCCCAGTTGGAAACACCGCCCAAAGATCAATCGGCGGAAGTTCCCAGTCTTCCAGCACGCGTTGTACCGTGCCGTCCGCCAGTTCCGGCGCGAACATCCAGTCGGAGGCGACCGCCACGCCCAAATGCGACAAGACAGCGGTGCGTATGCCTTCCGCGGCACTGAACCGTGCGCGTCCGGAAACAGTTACTGAAGCCTGCGTTCCCTCGCGGGTGAAGGTCCAGGCATTGCCGAGCTGGGTGTAGACAACAGCCTGATGGGCTGCGAGATCAGCCGGTACAAGCGGCATGCCATGACGGCCGAGATAACCGGGCGTCGCCATCACGGACCGGCGGCCGGTGGCGAGCTTTCGCGCCACCGCCGACGTATCTGCCAGCTCCCCCATCCGCAGTGCGACATCTATCCCTTCCGAGACCAGATCGATAACCCGGTCGTCCAGGATGACATCGACCTCGAGATCCGGATGACTATCCATGAACTGCGACAGGTGTGGCAGGATCATGATCCTCGCAAAGGTCGTTGCGGCGCAGATCCGAAGCCGCCCCGATAGTCCGGCTCCGGCGCCCTTGGCCTCTAGCTCCGCCTCATCCGCTTCCTGGATCGCCGCCTTTGCGCGCTCGAAGAAACGAACCCCCGCGTCGGTCGGGGAAAGCCCGTGGGTCGACCGGATGAGCAGACGGACTTGCAGGCGGTCTTCGAGCTGCGCGATCGTCTTCGAAATCGCCGGCTGTCCAACGCCGATCTGTCGGGCAGCCCCCGAGAAGGACCCTGTCTCCACCACACGCACGAATGCTGTCATCGCCTGCAGTCGGTCCATCGCTTATTCTCCTTGGGAATAAACATTATCGCTTCAAGCCGCCTGCCGCAAGCTCTGAGGAATGGTCATAACTTCTCCGACGGAACACGATCCGATGGAGACGAACGATGATCGAAGTCCAAGCCTTTGCCACACCAAACAGCGTGAAGGTGCTGATTGCCCTCGAAGAGATGGGGCTGCCCTATGAGCTGAAGCCAGTGAACGTCCGCAAGGGTGAGCAGAAGACCGAAGCATTCCTTGCACTGAACCCGAACGGCAAGGTGCCAGTTGTGGTCGATGACGGCTTCGTCCTGACGGAAAGCGCCGCGATTCTTGTCCATCTCGCCGAGAAGACAGGCAAGCTCCTGCCAAAGGACAGCGCCGCCCGCGCTCGTGTCTTCGAACAGCTCTTTTTCCATGCTTCGGCCTTGAGCCCCGCCTTCGGCAACGCCGGCTTCTTCAAGCGCTCATCACCGGAGCCACAGCCGATCGCCGAGGCCCGCTTTACAACCGAGGCAGAACGGATTCTCGGCCTGCTCGATGCCAGGCTTGCCTCACAGCCTTTCATGGCTGGAGAGGAGTTCACCATCGCCGACATCGCCCATTTCGGCTGGATGTGGCGGATCCAATTTCCGGGGCTCACCCTCGACGGTCGCCCCAACCTTTCCCGCTGGTACGACGCCGTGGCTACACGCCCCGCCGTCCAGCAGGCCATCGCTCGCGCTGAAGCCGTGATTGAAACTCAGCGGCCCGCCGCCTGATCCTCCCAACGACATACCCGCTTAGACACAAAGGAGACAACCATGTCCAAATTCGAATCCTACAAGAACAGCTTCCCGAACGCCCGCCTGACCCGCACGCCGAGCGGCGTCCTTGAAGTCGCGCTGCATACCGATGGCGGCAAGCTCGTCTTCAACGGCCATACCCACGAGCAGTTCGTCGACCTTTTCCACCAGATCGGCTCTGATAGCGAGAACCGAGTTGTCATCCTCACCGGCTCGGGCGACGCCTTCATGGATGCGATCAGCCCCGACGGCTTCGATTTCTTCTCGCCCCGCGGTTACGACAAGATCTTTCGCGAGGGTCGCAAGGTTCTCATGAACATCCTCGACATCGAGGTGCCAATGATTACGGCGCTGAACGGTCCGGTTCTTCTGCACTCGGAATATGCGCTGCTCACCGACATCATCCTTGCGACGCCGGAGACCGTCTTCCAGGACAAGCCGCATTTTGACTTCGGCATCGTGCCCGGCGATGGCGTCAACCTGCTCTGGCCGGAAGTGATCGGCAGCATCCGCGGCCGCTACTTCATCCTCACCCGCCAGGTGCTCGATGCGGCAACAGCCAAGAACTGGGGCGTCGTTAATGAGGTCGTGCCGGCAGACAAGCTTCTCGCCCGAGCTTATGAGATTGCTGACGGCATTGCCGCCCTTCCGCCGCTGACCTCCAGCTATACCCGCATTGCTCTCACCCAGAAGCTGCGCCGGATCATCGACCAGGATACCGGCTACGGACTTGCCCTCGAAGGCATCAGCGCCGCCGAAGTCGCCCGCTCAATGGCCCCACAGGGCTGATCACCTTCCAAATTCATCAGTGGACTTCAGGGCGCATCCTGAAGCCAAAATGCCCGACAATCTAATTCCAATTCAAGTAAAACGACTATGACCCTCCAATCCAAGCTCGATGCTTTCAAAGCCGATTTTGAAGCCGGCAAGCCGCCGTACAATGTACCTTACTCGGTGATCGAGACGATGCACCGCGCCACCGCCGAACTGATTGCCTTTGGCGCTGCCCAGAAGGCCCTGAAGGCTGGTGACAAGCTGCCGGAGTTCACACTCTCGGACCCCGATGGCAATCCGGTCTCGTCTACCGATCTTCTGGCACATGGATCGCTGGTGATCAGCTTTTATCGCGGCGTCTGGTGCCCCTATTGCAACATGGAGCTTCAGGCCCTGCAGGAAGCTCTGCCGCAGTTCGAAGCCCTCGGTGCGAAACTCGTTGCCATCTCGCCGCAGAACCCGGTCAACAGCCGCAAGTCGGTGCGCCAGAATAACCTGACCTTCCCGATCCTGTCGGATCCGCACAATGATGTCGCAGCCGCCTTTGGCCTTCGCTTCCAGATGCAGGATTATCTGGTCGAGCTCTACAAGTCGCTGAAGAACGATCTTCCGGCTTTCAACGGCGACCCGAGCTGGACCCTGCCGATGCCTGCCCGTTACGTCGTCGGCAAGGATGGCGTTATCCTCTACGCCGAGGTCAATCCGGACTATACCCGCCGCCCGGAGCCGGAAGACATGTTAACCGCGCTTCGTGCGGCAGCCAACCGCGCCGCCGCCTGATCGATCCCCACCAGAGGACCCTGCCTCTTCGGAGGTAGGGTCGAGGATTTTCCCATGAAGAGAAGATTTCTGATCACGGGTGCCAGCAAGGGAATCGGACTTGCCCTGGCGAACCGTCTTGCTGGACAGGGCCATGAGGTCATCGGCATCGCCCGTAACGCGACCGAGGGCTTTCCTGGTCAACTCCACTTGCTCGATCTTTCAGGCCGGTCCGCCGGCGATCTGCTTGCGGCCATCTTCCGCGATGGCGGGATTGACGGGATCGTCAACAATGTCGGGCTGGTGCGGGCAGAGCCGCTGGGCGATATCGCGGTCGAGACGCTCGAAGAAGTGATGCGCGTCAATTTGCATCCGGCTCTCGTCGCCACGCAAGCAGCGCTGCCCGGCATGCGTTCGCGGGGCTGGGGGCGGATCGTCAACATCTCCAGCCTCACGGTCCTGGGCAGCGTGCAACGCACGAGTTATGCCGCCGCAAAGGCTGCACTTGTCAGCTTTACCCGGAGCTGGGCTCTGGAACTCGCCACCACGGGCATCACAGTCAACGCCGTGTCGCCTGGCCCCACGGAAACCGAACTCTTCCGGGTCAACAACCCGGTCGGCGGCGAGGGAGAAGCCCGATATCTCGCGGGCGTTCCAATGGGGCGGTTCGGCCGGCCGCACGAAATCGCTTCGGCGGTCGCATTCCTGATGTCGGAAGACGCAGGCTTCGTCACTGGGCAGACGATTAACGTCGACGGCGGCGCCTCAATCGGGAAGGCAGCATTGTGAGAACGTGAGCGTCCCCTGAAATCAAATCACCGGTCTCGCGAATAGGCGAGATCGGCCAAATGGGATCGTCTTCGCCTTGAGCAGAATCGAACCGTTGGCCGTGTCTTTAAGGCAGCGATATCGAGAGCGAAATCAGCGCCTTAAACGCCATGGGCTGTAAATGATTCAACATTGGTACCTGTCCCTATCTTCAATTGATGAAATTCCGGCGGTGCGCCTTACAGGAAGCCGACATGCTCGCCAGGCGGAGTGTTCTCGTCCCAGTTTATTTGTCCGATCCGTTCGCTTTCGCCGGAAAGCTTTCCGACTTCGGAAATACCAGAATCGCGTGGTTCGTCCTGAGAGTGAGCCTTTGCCTCGCCGGACTTCTCGCTCTCCAACCGCATGCGTCTTTCAAACGCCTCGTTGATCGCTCCTTGCCGCACTGCGACCCATCGGCCGTCAGGATCGGAGAAGATCGAACTGGTCTGGTTGATCTCGACCTGTCGTGACGGCGCGACCGCGGAAATCGGCATCACTTCCTGAATTCTGCGTCTAGTCATGAACTGTGATCCTTTGATTCAGCGTGCGAACGCCTCAGATGCCGGCGTACCATTCGTAGCCACGGTCTTCCCAATAACCGCCGTTCCCGCCCCACAGGCCGGCGAAGCTGTCGACCAGTTCGATGCGCATGATGTACTTTGCCTGTTTGTAACCCAGCTGCCGCTCGACCCTCAGGCGCAGGGGGGCACCGTGGCCGACGCTGAGATCCTGGCCGTTCATCTGGTAGGCAAGGATGGTCTGTGGATGAACCGCGTCGATGAGATCGATACTCTCGTAGTAGCGGCCGCTGCCATCGAGCGTCTTTTCGAGCTCGTCTGCACAATGCAGCACGACATAGCGCGCCGTGGGCTTGAGCCCGGTCAGATGCAGCAGGCTGCCGAGCGGAACTCCTGTCCATTTGCCGATCGCACTCCACCCCTCGACGCAGTCATGACGGGTTATCTGGGTGCGGGAGGGAAGCGCCCTCAGATCGGCCAGCGAAAGCGACTGAGGCCGATCGACAAGACCATCTATCTTCAGCCGCCAGTCTGCAAACTTGCCTTCCAGCAGTTCCGCATATTCCTCACTGTCAGGGGCAGTCGTTCCATTGACGCGGAAGGACGGGGAAATGTCCTTTTCATCAAACTCACGCGCCAGTGCATCGCGCCTTTGAAGCAGTCTCTGGGCCTTCATTGTCAGTTGCTCGGCTGAGCGAAGGACATTCGCGATGTCCGCGTTCTGGTCCAGCAGATCACATCCGGAAAGGGTCAAAGCACTGGCGCCAAGTGTGCCGCCGATCAGAAAGCGGCGTCTGGTGAGAAACGTGCTCATGCATTCGGTCCTTCCTCGTGGATGGCGTAACGTCCGGTGATCATCGAGCGGATATTGTTCCAGGTCCCGGACAACACGACCATCGCCACATGCACGATGACGAAGATGACCAGCGCCGACGCTGTGATGAAGTGGATGGTGCGCGCGGACTGGCGTCCGCCGAAGATATCGACCAGGGCGGGGAAAGCAGCGTCAACCCCGGGTGACATGGTCAGCCCCGTCAGCACCATCAGGGGCAGCAGAATGAGCATAACCGCAAGGTAGGTCAGCTTCTGCAAGGCATTGTAGTGCTTGGCCTCCTCCCCTTTCGGAAAGCGCAGCCGAGCATGGTCGAGGACTTCACGGCCGAGGTGGCTCGGCGAGAGCTCACGCGCCGTAGGAGCCAAGTCGCGCCTGAAATGTCCGCTCAGCGCGCTGAAGCCGAGATAGACGATGCCATTGATGACAAACAGCCAGGCGAAAAAGAAGTGCCAGCGCCGGCCAGCCGCAAGATCCTGAAACGACGGGATCGTTGCCCAGGACGGGAAAGCGCGTGCAGTCGGCTCCCCATCAACATTGGAAAGACCAAGCACACCCGTCGTCGGTATCTGTACCCCCGCAACACGCACGAAACCGCTTGGCTCGGCGGCATCATTGGCGCCAATCGTCAACACAGCGGGATCGCCATCCGCACCGTAATGACCCCAGTAGAGCTCGGGATGGGCATTGAAGATCTGCAGCCCGCTCAACAGGAGAAAACTAAGGCAGAGCACGTTCAGCCAGTGCGTGAGCCGTGTCACAACCGAGTGGCGGCGGATGAAGACCCTCCGCGGGTAGCGGATGTTATCGTTAGAAGCTTCTGCGCTCATCTTAGCGTCTTTCTTCAGTGACATCTCACGGCTGCAGACAGGCAGCATCAATATCTAGTCGCTGGCCGGAGCAGTGGGGCGGGTGCTCCGGCCAGTGACGGCGTGGTCTTCACATGGGGGGAACCACGCCATTCTTGCCGACGACCACCTGATGGGCGATGGGGCCAGTCGCAGCCTTTTCGGCGGTGATGAAGACAACGGCGCCGGGAACGAGGTCATCCTTGGCTGCCGCAGCAATGGTCACGACAGGGGTGCCATCCGGGATGGCGATTTTCTTCTCCTTGCCGTGATAGGTCACAGTCACAGTGCGTCCATCGACGCCCTTTACGGCATCAGCAACCGTCGCATTGGTCATGCTGCTGTCGGGTTTGAGATCCCAGCCATAGCTACCTTCGCCCGTGCCCTTCATGGCCGGCGGGAAAATCAGAACCTCGAGCGCGCCATCACCGCCATCGGCCTTCGGCAGAGATGCGATGCCGACAAAATCGCCCGGCTTGATGTCGGTGACCTTTGCGTCGGCCACGCCCGCGACTTTCCAGTCGTCGGCAAGCGCGACATCGATTGTCTCGCCTTCGCGCGTTTTCACTTTGAGCGTTGACCCCTGGTAGTCGACGATGCTGCCGCGAACATGGATCGGCGCGGCTTTCTTATCCTCGGCAGAAGCGAGTGTCGAAAGGACAGTTACAGAAAGGATGCTGGTCAGCCCGAGGGCTAGAGTTGGGAAAACATTTTTCACTCTTATCTTCCTACTAGTTGGTAGTTTTGTTGGACGCGATTTACCTGAGCAGCCTCGCCACGCAGGATTAGTGAGAGACGGTCGGCGTGAGCCGGTTGAGGACAGGTGCGAGGATCATCGGGAAAACATCCGCTTTCCCATAGGCTCTTGCCGACAGCATCGCCCCATAGACGGTCGCGAGAAATGCTTCTGCTTCGACGTGGGGCTCACTGGTGAGGATTAGTGCGCCTTCCCTCGAGCCACGCTCCATCACAGATGTCAGCCACGAAGAGATGAAGCGGAAGAACGCCGTAACCTCCTTGGCGACCTCCGGCGGCAGGGACGGAAGCTCACTGGCAAGCAAAGCGCACACGCAGTAGGGTCGGCTGGCATCCTCGATGCATTTTGCCCAGTGGTTGGCATACACTTTGAGCATGTCCAAGGCGTCAGGGACGTTTTGCTCAAGGATCGCCACAGTTGCCTGACCATCTTCGCGATAACGTTTGACCAGCTCACGCACTAGATCCACTTTGCTGGGAAAATGATGGTGGATGCTGGCCTTGCGGATTCCAACCTCTTCCGAGATGTCAGCATAGCTGAATCCATTATAGCCCCCGTTCATGAGGAGAGTTCCGGCAGAAGCCAAAATGTCGTCGGAAGTGGTTGAAAGATTGCTCATACGGTTCATCTACCTTTTAGTAGGTAGAAGGTCAAGAGCAAAATGCTTCTCTATTTCCGCCGTCGGTGGACATCGACGTTCCGTCGCTTGAGCGGCCATGTCGACCAGACAGAACACCCATGACCGGGCTGGCCATGGACGCACGCAAGCTCGAGGCCAACCCGTTGCGTCAGGAAAACCCAACAACCGCGTGTGGAATGTAGTTGATCTCGAGAGCTTGTATTTCAGCAGCGGTGAGCCTGACGTCTAGCGCAGCGGCAGCATCGTCCAGGTGATACAACTTGGTTGCGCCAATGATGGGTGCCGTGATCTCGGATTTAGATAGAACCCATGCCAACGCAATCTGTGCTCTGGGCACTTCCCTCTCCTGCGCAATCCTGGCAACCGCCTCCGCCACGCGTCTGTCGGCGTCCTCGGTGGTTCGGGTGTAAAGACCCTTTCCGATCTCATCGGTTTCGGAGCGCTCGCTCTGCGCGCTCCAATCGCGGGTCAGACGGCCACGTGCGAGTGGGCTCCACGGGATAACGCCGATACCGTCTGCTTTGCAAAGCGGGAGCATCTCTCTCTCCTCTTCACGATAGAGCAGGTTTAGGTGGTTCTGCATGGAGACGAACCTTGACCATCCGTTCGCCTGCGAGACGGAAAGCATTTTCGAGAACTGCCACGCGTACATCGACGACGCACCGATGTAGCGGGCTTTGCCCGCCTTTACGACGTCATGCAAAGCTTCCAGCGTTTCCTCGATCGGCGTGTGATGGTCGAAGCGGTGGATCTGGTAGAGATCGACATAGTCAGTCCCCAACCGCTTCAGGCTGGCATCGATCTCCGAAAGAATAACTTTGCGGGACAGACCGGCGCCATTTGGTCCCGGCTTCATCCGGCCGTTGACCTTCGTCGCGATGACGACGTCGTCTCTCGTCGAGAAGTCCCTTATAGCGCGGCCGAGAATTTCTTCGCTCGTTCCATCAGAGTAGACATTGGCGGTATCGAAGAAGTTGATCCCCAATTCGATCGCTTTGCGGATAAAGGCGCGACTTTGCTCTTCCGTCAGCGTCCATGGATGACTGCCACGATCGGGTTCCCCGTAGCTCATGCACCCAAGGCAGAGGCGAGATACCTCAAGGCCGGTATTTCCAAGGCGCGTATATTCCATATCATCTCCAATTTTGCAGCGAGAGCGTGGTTTGCCAATCGGCAGGTCTCGCCTTGCCTAATGATCAAGCGCTTATGCCGCCATCGACGAGAATGCCCGAGCCGGTGATGTAACCAGCGCCCGGCCCCGCAAGGAAGGCAACGGCCTCTGCAACCTCTCGAGTGCGACCGTAGCGGGCAATCGACAGGCTCGGCAGGATAGCAGGCGCCAAGGCGCCGTCGGCGGGGTTCATGTCGGTGTCGATTGGGCCCGGCCGTACCAAATTGACAGTAGTCTCCCGCGGACCCAGTTCGCGCGCGAGACCACGGGTGAAACTTTCCAGAGCGGACTTGGTCGCTGCATAGACCGCAATCCCTGCGAAGGGGACAGCTAGGCCTGCATTGCTGCCGGTACTGATGATGCGGCCTCCGTTGGGGATATGCTTTAGCGCCGCCTGCGTCATCAAGAAGACGCCGCGAGCATTGACGTCCAGCTGCAATTGAATTTCCTCCAAAGGCTGAGTGGCAAATTCACCAGCAAAAAGGACGCCGGCGTTGTTGACCAGTATGTCGAGGCCGCCAAGGTCACCGACAGTCTTATCGACAGTGGCCGTCGCGGTCTCGACTCTCGCGGCATCGGCCTGGATGGCGACAGCTTTGCGGCCCAGCGCGACGATCTGTGCGGCGAGAGCTTCGGCCTTTTCGGCCGACTTCTCATATGTGATTGCAACATCGGCACCATCCTGAGCCAGCTTCAGCGCGATGGCCGCGCCGATACCGCGTGCTGCACCGGTCACAAGCGCTCGTTTGCCTGCAAGAGGAAGGTTTGGGGTGATGTCCATGGGGCGGTTACCTCGAAATCTTGGGTTTCAATCCGTAGGGAAATGATTGGGTGGGCTGGTGGCCGATGAGACGTTGTCAGCGGTCCCGCCCTCAATGGACAAACCGATGATCAACCCTGCAGAGGCTCTTGCTTATCGGACGATCTCTTTCTTCGGTCCGAGGTCGGCAGAAAGCCAACCTGCAATGAGAAGACAAAGACCGATCGCGACTGCTGCTACGCTGTAGGCATGGCCAATCGATCCGACATCGTTCGATGAGCCCAGGATCGAAAAGAACAATCCGCCGATCAGAGCTGTCGCTAAAGCGCCGCCAATCTGAAGCATCGAATTGACCAGGCCGGACGCCAAACCAGACTGCGTCGGGTCAACCCGCTGGACGACTGTCCTCACGAGATTTGGAAGGGCAATTCCTTGTCCGGCACCTACGACGAACAATGCAACGAAAAGATACTCCGGCGTCCCGAACGAGATCAGGGCTGCCGTGCCGAACAATCCGGCAGCCTCCAGGGACATGCCTGCCGCGGTGGAATATCGACCGAAAAGGCGGAAAATGTGCCCACTCGCAAATGGCCCCAAGACGAAGCCGACCGCCGCGGGAAGGATTGCAAGCCCGGCCTCAAATGGTGTGCGACCAAGGCCGCTTTGTTGATAAACCGAAAATGTCAGCCAGAAGGCCGCAAAGGCATAGAAGAACAATGCGGCGAGCAGCCCGCGCTTCAATCCCGGAACCTGAAGCAGGCGCGGTGCGAGGATCGGATCTCTTCCAGCCGCCTCCACCTTCTGCTCGTAATGCCAAAACAGGACTAGAAGCGGCAGCGAAGCGGCAAGCATCAGAAGTGACCAGACCGGCCAGCCATGCTCACGGCCCTCGATGAGCGGCCAGATCAGCGCACAAAGCGCGAGTGCAATCAGCACAGCTCCGCCGAGGTCCAGTTTGCTTGCGTGCTCAGATCGCGTCTCACGCAATGCCATCACCGCGGACGGCGCCGCTATGGCGATCACGGGAAGGTTGATGAGGAAGATGGCCCTCCATCCCAGCTCAAAAATATCGAGCGCAATCAGAACCCCACCGAGAAACAACCCCGCCATAGATGCGATACCGAATGTCAGCGCGTAAAAGCTGAGCGCCTTTGATTTCTCGTGCTCGGGAAAGATTGCGTTGATGGAGGCCAAAGCCTGCGGCGCCATGATCGCTGCAGCGAACCCCTGAAGGATCCGGCCGAGAACCAGTACCGCTGGCGACCAAGCAAAGCCGCATAAGGCGGAGGCGCCTGCGAACGCGACCATCCCTGCCAGGAAGACATTCCGACGACCGTAGAGATCCCCAAATCTGCCGCCAGTGATCAGCATGACGGCGTAGGTGGTGGCGTAGCCCGAGATGATCAGTTGCATTGTCGATGCAGAGGCGTGGAAGTCCTCACGGATCGAGGGCAGCGCCACGTTGACGATGAAGAAATCCAGGGGCGGCAAGAACGCTCCGGTCAATAGAATGACCAATGCGGTCCATCTGCGCGGGTCATTGGCTTGCTCAATATTACGGACATGTTCCAAAAGTCTCTCCATGTCGATTGGCAGAGCCGATCAATCGGCTTGTACAGATGCGTCTTTTAGGAACCATTTAGTTCCAAATTAAAGTCAGTCGAAAGGTTTCAGCGCGAAGTCGACCATTGCCTTTGTCGCGTCTCGATCCGCTCCTGCTTTCCCTAAAACTCTCATTCCTTGAATCTGACACACGAGGAACCGCGCTAGCGTTCGATCGTCCAGTTCAGGATCAATCTCACCCAGGGCTTGAGCTCTTATGATCGCCGCCGCGTATAAATCTTGCAGTCGCCGAAACAATCGCGCAATTCGAGCAGAAACCTCTTCGTCTGCCGGAAGCATTTCCACAGCCGACAACACGACAAAGCATCCACGCAGTCCCTCCTTGCCGGAAGACTCTTCGACTTGCCGCGAGAATGCTTCTTTGATGGCAGCTTTCGGCGACGAGTTGGAATGCAGGATTTCCCCAGTCTTTCGAATGGCATCGTCGATGTAGACATCAAGCGCACGGAGATAGACGCCCCGCTTGTCTACAAACGCCTTGTAGAAACTGCCTCTCGATAATTCCATGCCTTCGAGCAAGTCAGGCAAGGAGGCATCGTGATATCCACGATCCCAGAATACGCCCATCGCCTTGCGCACGGCGTCATCAAGCTCGAATTCGCGAGGGCGTCCGGCGGACGGGGATGTCTGACTGTGTTTAACCATGAGGCCAATATGGAACCATTCAGTTCCTATTGCAAGTGATGTTTTCTGTGATTATGGAGAAAGGCCGTTACGTTGAGGCGCCGCCTTTCTCTGACTGGGCCGCCTCTCTCTAAGAGGAAAAGGGCAGGACGATGGATCGAGAAGTCATCATTCCGGAGGAAATGCGCGAAATCGTGGCACGCGCAGGATATGCTCCGGCGGTTAAGGTCGGCCACACGATCTACGTCGTCGGGCAAGTCGGCCGCACGAGGGACCTTGAGGTGATTGAGGACGCGCAAGAGCAGTTTCGCGCCATGTGGGAAAACCTGCGCATTGTCCTTGAGGCAGCGAACTGCACCTTCGACGACGTGGTGGAGATGACTAGCTATCATGTTGAGATGTCGAAGCACATGGATATCTTCCGGACGGTGAAGAACGAAGTCTTCCCAAAAGGAACCTACGCATGGACGCGCATCGGCGTATCCGAGCTTGCACATGCGGGCTTGCTTGCCGAGGTGAAATGCGTCGCGGTAAAGCAATCGCAGACAACCTCAAGCTGATTGGCCAAACAGGTTCAGCCAGCCACTCCGCCTTAAAAGGGTACGAACCGGCGACCCGACCTCTTCGGGACACGTGGAATCGTTAAGTTGTTGAAACGAAAGCGACATGATTGAGCAGTCGCTTTCTTACGGTCTTGTACCAAAGAACAAACGCAGGCCCGCGTCGCGATCGTGACCGCCATATCCTACGCCCCTGAGCTAAAAAGATTGAGTTAGACACAGCCTTTTAAGCGCCGCCTATAGGCGGCCATCCACCGCCGGCTGCGAACGTAGTGGTATTTGTTTCGCCCCCTAGACAGTTCCGATTGCGGTAGAAAATGCCCTTTCACCCAATCGTTGATGTAATCCTTGGTAAGCGCTGTTTTCAGGCCACGGCTTTGAGATCGTGCTTTGCGGCATAGGCCCAAGGCAGCAGGTCGTCGATCTGGCTATTTGGATGATTGTTGACGATCTTGGTGAGGACGTCTGAGAGATAGGCCAGTGGCTCGACATTGTTGAGCTTGGCAGTCTCGATGAGCGAGGCAATGGTCGCCCAGTGTTCGGCCCCGGCGTCAGAACCGGCAAATAGCGCATTCTTGCGATTGAGGGCAATTGGCCTGATTGACCGTTCGACGACGTTGGAATCGATCTCGATCCGGCCATCGTCGATGAAGCGGGTCAAGCCGTCCCAGCGTGACAAGGCATAGCGGATTGCTTCGGCGAGTTTTGTCTTCTGACTGATGTAGCCGAGTTGTTCACGCAGCCAGGGAGCGAGGCTGTCGGTGATCGGACGACTTTTTTCCTGACGGGCGACACGACGCTCCTCGTGGGTCCGGCCACGTATCTCTTCTTCGATCCTGTAAAGTTCGGCGATGCGTCGCAGCGCCTCGCTGGCGATGGGTGCCGGACCGGCCGCAGCCAGTTCATAGAAGCGGCGTCGAACGTGGGACCAGCAGAAGGCCAGCGACACGGTGTTCTTTGCCGCGAGCGGGCGATATCCACTGTAGCCGTCTACCTGCAGGATGTCGACGAAGCCGTCGAGATGGGCCATCGGTCGTTCGCCTTTGCGATCTGGCGCATAGACATAGGCGACACCGGGCGGGTCTTCGCCCTGCCACGGCCGGTCATCTCGTGCATAAGCCCAAAGCTGGCCGGTCTTGGTTTTGCCACGTCCCGGATCGAGCACCGGGGCTGTCGTCTCGTCGGCGAAGAGCTTCGACGATGACTTCAGATGATCAAGCAGCCGCTGATGGACCGGGCGTAGATGCCAGGCGGCGCGACCGACCCAGTCGGCGAGCGTCGAACGGTCGAGGTCGATGCCCTGACGCTTGTAGATTTGCGCCTGGCGAAACAGCGGCAGGTGGTCAGCATATTTAGAGACCAGCACCTGGGCGACGGTTGCCTCTGTCGGGATGCCGCCTTCGATCAGCCTTGCCGTGGCCGGAGCCTGGACAACGACTTCTTCACAGGCCCGGCAGGCATACTTCGGGCGGCGCAGCACAAGCACCCGGAATTGGGCGGGCACAAGATCGAGCTTCTCGCTGACATCCTCGCCGATCCGATGCAGGTCGTTGCGGCAGCAGGGGCAGGCTCGGTCATCGATATCGACCACGATCTCGACGCGCGGCAGATGCGCTGGCAGTGAACCTCGGTTGGTGCGCCGTTTGGCGACCTGCGCCTGGCGCAGAGCAGTTGAGCCCTGTTCCTTCTCTTCCAGCCCGGCAGCCTCGATCTGTTCGGCTTCTTCAAGCCCAAGCAGAAGCTGGTCCTCGGGAAGCGTCTCTGCCCGTCGACCAAAGCGGTGACGCTGTAATTCCTTGATGATCTGCCGCAGGCGGGCTTTCTTCGCCTCACGCGAAAGCACCATCGCTTTCAGCGCGTTCAGGTCATCCGGAAGCTCGTCTGCCGTCATCGTCATGGAGCGAGAACAGCATATTTTGCCGCTCGGAACGAGAGGCTGAATGGCTCTGGTTCAATTGGTCGCGCCCGTTATCCGGCCTTTATCGGCGTGCGCGTTTCACTCGGCGCATGCACGCGTTTCCAGTCCAATCCTTCGAACAGAGCCGAGAACTGGGCGGCCGTCAGATGCATCGCACCGTCATGCATTCGAGGCCAATGGAACTCGCCATCCTCAAGCCGCTTGGCAACCAGGCACACGCCGCTGCCGTCCCAGAAGATCAGCTTGATCCGGTCCGTTCGCTTGGCCCGGAACACGTAAATCGTGCCCGAGAACGGATCGGCACCCATCTGAGCCTTTACCAGTGCCGCCAATCCTTCAGCACCTTTGCGGAAGTCGACAGGCTTGGTGGCGATCATCACTTTTACCGCACCGGACGGGCCAATCACGATTGAGCCTTCAACGCCTGGATGACGGCGGCAATGGTTGCAGCATCGGTGCCAGAGGCAATGCGCAGCATTGCTCCATCAATCCGCAATTCAATAGCCGCCTCCGGAGAAGTTCTTCTTGGCAACCCTGCTTGCCGCGCCTTCTTCGGTTCCGACTTCTCGGGCGACACGACGACTGCTGGTGCAAACATTGGTGCTTCCTCCGGCACGGAAAGAACATCAAACGGCTTTCGGGCAAGCCGTCGCCATGTGAACAACTGCTGCGGCGTCAACCCATGCCGCCGCGCCACAGAGCACACCGTGACCCCGGGCTCGCAACTCTCCGCAATAATCTGCGCCTTCTGATCGTCGCTCCATTCGCGACGACGGCCATTGCCTGTGAACACCTCAAACCGGCGTATCGGCTCATCCTTGGATTTAAGCGTAAGTTCTGAAATCGACATATGTCCAAGCCCTCTTTCGAGGTTGAACATCAATGATCAAGCGATGATCCGTAAGGTGGGATCAGGACAGCGCTTACGATTGATCGGGGCGCAAATCAGAATGTTGGCCCTGCTTGTTCCCCGCATTTCCAAGCCTCGCAGGCGATTTCGGCCGCATTCGACGGACCATGGCGTCGACCGGGACGAGGCAGCGGGAGATCGCATCGACGCCCAATTTGAGCCGGTGAGGGGTTATCCGACAACACGACCTCACGTGGAGCCTTACATTCTAGCATTTCCGCCACGGCATACCGCAAACGTATTTTCTCTAACCGCTCTCCAGAACCTACACAACGCTACGAATAGATTGTCAAAGCTATGCGCTGACGTTGTCGTCTGGTTCCTGCTTCATCGAGGTCGTTTCACACGAGGCTTATGCTTCGCGTTAGAACGTTTCTCTCCACAGGCGGGAACCGCGAAGCTCGCGGCCATTTGTTCCAGGTTGCAAGCGGCATTGAAATCGCGCCTGGCCTCATATCCACAATCGCCGCAATGATATACTCGCGGCGACAGCGCCAGCTCAGGTTTCACTGAGCCGCAGCAAGAACACGTCTCGCTTGAAGGAAAAAACTCGTCGGCAACAACTATGATTGCGCCGTAAAATCGCGCTTTGTAATCCAGCTGGCGCCGGAATTCGACGATAGAGAAATTCCTTATGGAACCCGTAAGGCGAGTGCGCGCGATCACATCGACAGTCGAATGGCTAATCCCGATACGGCGATAAGTCTTCGTCAGCTTCGAAGTCGTCTTGTGTAGTACATCCTGGCGTACGTTGCTGATTCGGGTCTGCAGCCGGGCCAAGCGACGCTTCGCCTTCTGGCCGTTCTTCGAGCCCCGCAGTTTTCGCGATAACGCTCGACTGTTGCGCTTCAGCCGCGTCATTAAGGCGACATGAGCTTTTGGCTCGGCCACATCGGTACCGTCGCTCAGAGTCGCAAATGGCGTCGTTTCGAGATCGACGCCCACGGCGTCAAGAGGCTGCTGAATAGATTTCTCGTCCTCAATATCGACCATGATTGAGGCAAACCACCGATCGGCTTCGCGACTCACGGTAACGCGCTTCAGTTTACCCTTGAAACGGACCTCCTCACGCATTCGGACCCAACCAACGACGGGAAGCTTAATCCGCCTACCATCGCAGCGAAATTTATTCGCCTCGTTTGCGGCACAGAAACTATCGCGCTTTCCCCTGGTTTTAAATCGCGGATATTTTCCGCGTTTTTCAAAGAAGGCGCGGAAGGCCAAGCCGAGATTGATGATTGCTTCCTGAGTGGCGCATTTTGTTACATCGAACATCCATGGGAAAGTCTCGCGCTTCATCCCATTCAACTGCCGACGCAACGAAATTTCCGTTGGAAGAGGTGAAGACGGATCGTCCCTACCGATCAGATACTGCCGCTTCCATTCAGCTAACGCCCAATTGTAAACGAACCGCGCCGTTCCCGCAGCGCGCGCAAAATAGGTTTGCTGCATATTTGTCGGATCAAGAGCAATCTTATGTGCAATGAGCATGGCTGGTTTCACCGCTTTGCGGGCGCCCGGTGGTGGTTTTCACTTCCTCGCGCAAGTAGCTACTATAGGAATGGCGGCCAGAAAAGAGGGGAATGATCCTGCGCACATATTTGGCGAGGCCTGTCTTCAGACACATTGCTTCGCACGAAGGCTGGAGAATGCTGCGCTGATTTTGAAGGCACCGCCAGGCTCGGGCGGCTCTATGAAACTGCTCCCCTAAGTCGCCGATTTCCAGCCCAACTGAGACTCGACAAGAATCCTACGTGGCAGCTGCTGCGTAAAACCTATCCACTGCCCAACATGCCTTTCCTCAATGGTTTGCAAGACGACCTGAGTATTGATGACGAATGGTCGAAGCCGCGGTATATCCGTCTTCGCGCCCGAGGTGGTTCGCCTACGCTGGTCTCCCGAGGTGTTCGAACAGGCCGCGCCGATCCTCACCACAGGGGCAGGAGCCATGGCAGATCGAGAAGCTTTTGTCGCAACCGGTCTTGGTCGAGCTTTACGTTGAGCATTTGGTCCTTGCCAATCCGTTACTGTCGGATCGGCGCCAGGAGATCCATGGGCATGCCAGCCTTTTGACGGGAGTCAACTTCGACATAGCCAGGATTCGTGACGCCACCCGGGACAGCAAACTCATTCCGGGCATACGCCTCAGCCTGACCGACGGGCTTGAGCTTCATCGACTGAAGCAGGCTGCCCGATGCGGCCAGGATCTTGTATTCGGCGAAAAGCGAAGCAAATCGTGCGGTCTCCGCAAGAATGCTGGTATTGAAACGGGTGTTCTGGGCATCCAGAACGTCGAGAAGCGAACGCTGGTTGACCTTGAACTGCTCGCGATAGGAGGAGACGAGGCTGCCGTTCGTCGAGGACTGGCGCGCCAGGATCGTCGACAGTTCGCCGCGGCCGCTGCGCTCGTTCCATGCGGAACGAATGGATTCTTCAACCTCGCGATGCGCCTGCGCCAGACCGTAGCGCTGTTCGCTTGCGCGACGGATCTGCTCCTGCTCGCGAGCCTGGTCGATACCGCCGCGATAGAGGTTCCAACGGGCTGTCACACCAACCTGAACGTCGTTGGTATTGCCCTGGTTGCCGTCGATGTCGTTACCGACACGTGCGCTACCCTGAAGATCGACCTTCGGCAGGTAGCTGGAACGCGAGCCACGCACACCGGCATCAGCCGCATCGACGTCCGCATCGGCGGCGTGAATCTGCGGGCTGTTCTTCTTGGCGATGAAGATCGCGTCGTTGAGCGTCTTCGGGATGAACTTGGCGAGCGATACCGGCACCTTGACCGGACCGATCGGTTCCCCGACCGTCTTCAGGAAGCGGATCTTGGTGAGCTCCAGCTCTTCCTGGGCTTCGCGCAACCGGGCCCGGGCCGCCTCGAGGCGCTCGCGGCCCTGCAGGCGGTCGGCGTCGGTCAGCGCACCACCCTGGATGCTGGCGCCGATATCGCCGAGGATCTGGTTGTGGGAAGCGACGTTTTGCTGGGCGATACCGACGATCTTGGACTGCAGGATATACTCAAGATAATCTTGAGTGACTTGAAGAGCCAGCGACTCGGACCGCTCAACAACGCGGAACGAAGCGCCATCAACGCGCGATGCCTGCTGCTCGACCTGAGAGCGTCGGCTGCCGCCGTCAAACAATGTTTGAGTAATCGTCAGGCTCGCATCGGAGCCCTTGAAGTTCTCGTAGTCACGAGTCAGCGTGCCCGTACCGCTGTTTGACAGTCTACGTCGGCTTACACCCGCCTGCAGATCTATGGAAGGAAGATAAAGACCTCGCGCCTGTCGGAGTTCGAACTCCACAGCCTCGCGATTTTCTACCGCCTGCATGATCTGCGGATTGGTTTTCAGGGTCTTTGCTACTGCTTCATCGAGCGTCATTGCGTTGGCAGGTGCGCTAAACACAACCCCCAAGGCTACGGTCGCCCACAGTGTCGCCCAAATTCTTCTGCTCTTAAACAATCGGAAGCCCCTCGCCGATCTAAAGTGAGCGTCCGGCGAACGAATTATGGCGTGGTTGAAGGAATCTATGGGACGCGCTTCACCTCATCTGCCATGACTCGCTCGATGAGCTCGGGATCGCATTTTTCGTCGACGAGGAACTGGCGGATACCACCATCCCAGGTCCTGATGTCGGCGAGTAGATTTTGAAGGTCGTCGATTCCATTTTCGGTCAGACCCTTCGTGCCATCTTCACTGCCATCGCGCACATAAACCAATTCACCCCCGGCGATATTGTCCGAGTTGGCGGTCACCTCCTCGATGAGTTCGAGGTTCTCGCCGATCATACTGGCGACCTCTTTCAGCGTATAGATGAACCTCGATCGTGCCATCACGCCGCCTCGTATCGGTCTTTCGCCTGTGTCCAGTTCCAGGGCAACAGGTCCTCAAGTCGGTTCTTGGGGTGATCCTGGATCCGGGTCAGCACGTCTGTGAGATAGACCTCCGGATTGTGGCCATGGAGTTTGGCAGTCTCGATGATGGTCAGTATGTTGGCGATGCGCTCGCCGCCCTTGTCGGAGCCGGCGAACAGCCAGTTTTTTCTTCCGATTCCAAGCGGACGCATGGCCCGTTCAGCGATGTTGTTATCGATTTCGACCCGGCCATCGTCGATGTAAACGCTCAAGGCTGTCCATCGCGAGAGGGCGTATCGCATTGCTTCGGCCAGCTTCTGCTTCTGTGGCAGCGTCGGAAGCGTATCCTCGATCCAGGCCTTCAACTCTCCCAGTATGGGTCTGGCATGTTGTTGGCGCAGGGTACGCCGCTCGTCAGCCGGCATGCCGCGGATACGATCCTCGATATCGTAGAGCGCTCCGATCCGCGACAACGCTTCCTCAGCGATCGGAGACGGCTTCAGCTTGATCACATCATGGAACTTGCGGCGCACATGCGCCATGCACGCGGCTTCGATGATCTGGTTGCCGTAGAGTTTCTTGTAGCCCCCATAGCCGTCGGCATGCATCACACCGCTGAAGGTGGCGAGGTGGTCAGCCGGATGCTCGCCCTTGCGGTCAGGGCTATAGTAGTAGGCGATCGCGCCGGGAGTGGGGTCCTGGTAACCGCTTCCATCGAAGACATAGACCCAGACCCTGCCGGTCTTCGTCTTTCCTCGCCCGGGGTCGAGAACATCGACCGGGGTATCGTCCGTATGTATTCGGTCGACCGCGGCAATATGGGCTCTGATCAGCAAGATGAGAGGAGCCAGTAGAACGGAGACGCGACCGACCCAGTCCGCCATCACGGATCGGGAGATGTCTATCCCCAACCGGTCGTACATCTCGGACAGGCGGTAGAGGGGAATGTGATCGTCGAATTTGGCGACCATGATATGGGCCAGCAATCCCGGCCCGGGTTTGCCGCGCTCGATCGGCAGGGTCAGCATCTCACCCGCTACCGTCGTGTCGCACTCCCTGCAGATCATGCGCTTTTCGACATGACGGACAATCTTGACCGACGCCGGCACATGCTCCAACACCTGGACCACCCTGTCGGCCGCCTTCAGGAACGAAGTGCCACCACAGGTCGGGCAATTGCAGGGCGCCGCATAGACCAGCTCTTCGGTTGGAAGACCATCGGGCAATGGCTTGCGCTTCGGCTTCTCGGATGCGTGGTCCAACTCCGGCAGAGGAGTTTTCCCGGAGCGCAGTTCAGCCTCGGCACGGGAGGCCTCGATCTCCTCCAGCATCAGCTCAAATTGTTCGATCTTCCGGTCGACCTTTTCCGAAGAAGCGCCGTGCTGCCGATGGCGGAGCAGTTCCAACTGCGCGCGTAAAAGCCCGATGATGGAGTCGCGCTTGATGACCTCGGCTTCCTGGCTCTCAAGTTTCGCCGCCTGCTCGGCGACGAGCGCGCGCAAAGCAGATAGCTCGTCCTGACTGTCCAGCGGCGTTGTTTCCATACCCGCAAAGGTAGCCGATTTGCGCCAAAAACGCCAGTTTTTTGCCCCGGATCTCCCTGCAAAATATAGCTTTTACCCCGTTCGACCAGGAGCGGACGTCCACGCCGGGCGGCGCCAGTCGATCCCCTCAACGAGCATGGAAAGCTGCGCCTGCGTCAGGTGCGCTACGCCCTCTTTCGCCGTCGGCCACGGAAAGTATCCGCGCTCCAGAACCTTGTAGAACAGGCAGAACCCCTGACCGTCCCACCAGAGAAGCTTGATCCGGTCAGCGCGCTTGCCGCGGAAGCCGAAGATCGCACCGGAACTCGGTGCCTCCTTCACGACCGTTTCGACCAGCGCCGATAGACCATCAATGCCACGCCGCATATCGGTTACCCCGCAGGCCAGATAGACCCGTACATTCCCGGAAGGCCCGATCATGCCGCCTCCACGCAAGCGACCAGTGAGGACAGCACCTCAAGATCCATGTCAGCCGCAATTCTCAGCAAGCGGCCATTCCTCAGGACAATTTCAACGCCTTTCCATCGAGACCGAGCGCCGCTCCTCTTGAAGCCGTCACTCAAGCTCTCAGCTCCCCCGACAAGCGACACCGGGACGAACGATACGGTCTCTGAAGGTTTCAATTCGGGTGGCGAGAGCTTCCTTCGCCAGGCGTAAATCTGCTGTGGAAGAACGTCGTGCCGACGTGCCACATCCGACACGCTGCCATCCGCGCTGAACGCTTCGCGCAATATCGAACGCTTCTGTTCTGTCGACCACCGCCGCTGTCGCTCCGCACCCGTCAGGATCTCAACCTTGGCCATTCATACCCTGTTACGTCACAAATGATTCATCTGTGACGTAACTTGCGCCAATTATGCACACGACCAAAACCGGCTCACCGGACGCTCACGATCTAAATCCTACGCCGAAGCCATATACTGCTGGCATGCCCCTAGAAAGTGTTTTTGAACAGCACCATCTAAAAATTTTACGCTTATTTTATTGATCAGCAATTGCTGAAACAAGAAAAGGCGCTTGCGCGCCTTCTCCGTTGTTTCGATTTTGAGCAAATGTCACTTAGACGTGAGAGAGGTTTGCCGAGTGCTTGTCGTCGTCGAAGAGGATCTTGACCGCTTCGGTGTGATTCTGGAGCACGGCGACGTCCTTCCAGCTGTCGGTCGCCACCTGAACGCTGACGGTCGTGTCGTTGCCGCTGATCGTGGTGCGGACATTCGCGGCAGCCTCTTCACCGGTTGCCTGATGGCCAAGCAGGGTATCGAGGAGCTTCGAAACATCGACCGCATCGCCTTCGCTCGACTTGTAGTCGGTGATGACGTCGGCCATGTCGAGTTCGTGCAGGGCCGAAGGATCGAGCACGAACGTATCCGCGCCGGCACCGCCGGTCATCTGCGTCAGACCCGGCAGGGCGGCGAGGATATCGTCACCGTCCGTACCGACCAATGAATTGGCATGGCTATAGTCGCCATAAATAACCGCGCCAATCGACTTATCAAAGTCAACTTCAACAAAGGCTCCAGCAGTACCGTCCTCGAAAGTGAACTGACCATGGGCAGAGACCGCTTGTCCGTCGATCTCTTCTGAAGTTCCGACCGTGGTCAGCGAAATGCTGGAGATTCCAATCTCTGTCAAAGATTTGAGCTCGCCCACGTCGCTGATACCATCGTGATTTGCATCCTGCCACACTAACAGTTTGCCGAAGTCAAAATCTTTGCTGTCAATCACACCATCGCCGTTGCTATCGATCGTGCCGAGTGCCGCCAAACTGCTATTGTAGCTTCCGCCTCCAAACACGGTCGAGAAGATTTCCTTCCCATTTTCGATGCGCCCGTTGCCATTGATGTCCATACTCAGGACACCATCCTCACCGCCCATCCACGCAGTCTTATCAGCTACTCCATCCCCGTTGACGTCGAAAGCAACTCCGTTTTCCAGCGAGGTGAAAGAGATACCCGCATTGCCAAGATCAAGCACGATTGGATCACCAGATGGCGAGACAATCGAGACGTGCAACGTATAGGTGTCGTTGGAGTTATTGAACTTGTCCTGATATTCCTCAACCCAACTAGAATTCCATTCGCCTACTTTTAGATAATACGTTCCCGCGTTCAGGGTTGCGGTGAGATAAGAATCTAGGTTGGACGAACTTCCCTTGTCTCTGCTTGAGAGCACATCGGTGACGTCATCGTTTTGTCCGATCGTTTGTCCATCTTTTTGAAGAACCAACCACGTGTCGAATGAAGCTCCATCGACATCAAACCTAACTGTCGTACCGTTCTCGGTGATGACAAGCTTGTAGAAGTCGAACTCCTTAGCCGAAGTCGTAGCATTCACAGTTATAGTAGGACTTGTAACTGCGTTAGTGACATCGGCGTCAGTCGATTTGAGATAGGAATATGCTGCGTTCGTGAGATCCACAGCGTGCTCAACGTCCCTATTGTCGCCTTTCCCGAGGTTGTAGGAATTTGGTTCTGCTGCCGTGTCGGTAGCGCCTTGGATGGTAATATTAACAGTCTTCGCTGTCCCGTCCGCGGTTTTTACGACGAAGCTGTCGGAAAGCTGCGATCCAGAATTCAATGCGTTGACAACAGAGTTCGCATTATTGAGTGAATACGTCCAAACGCCCTGTGCGTTGATAGTATACGAACCGTAACCGCTTGGCGTGGAGGTTGCGCTGGATACTGCTTGCCACAGGTCGTTCTGATCGTCGGCGTCCGTCGACATAAGATTTCCGGTGACAATTGCTACACCGGCGTTCGTTGGGGTCGCCTCTGTAACCGTTCCAGACGATATCCCCGTGATTACCGCTGTGTCGTTGGCACCGGTCAGGTTTACGACAAAGCTCTGGGTGGCGGTGGCGTTCGAGCCGTCCGTCACGTTTAACGTGAAGGTTTCGCTCCCGTTCGACTTCAGGCCTTCGATCGCTCCGTCATTAGGCACGAAGGTGTAGGCACCGTTCGAGCTGTTCACATAGAGAACACCGTAGCTGCCGGTCTTCGCGATATTATACCCGCTCATCGCATTCGAAGCCGAGCCTCCCTGGATGCCGAAAGTCAGCGTATCAGCTGCATCTCGATCAGAGCCCGTCAACGTGCCGGTCACAGCATTGAAGCTGTCGTCGGCAGCCGTATCAATGTAGGTCTTGCCGCCAAGAGATGCCGTCAAAGTTGGCGTGTCATTGGTACCGGTCAGATTGACAACAAAGCTCTGAGTCGCAGTCGCGTTCGAGCCGTCCGTCACGTTTAGCGTGAAGGTTTCGCTCCCGTTCGACTTCAGGCCTTCGATCGCTCCGTCGTTAGGCACGAAGGTGTAGGCACCGTTCGAGCTGTTCACATAGAGAACACCGTAGCTGCCGGTCTTCGCGATATTATACCCGCTCATCGCATTCGAAGCCGTGCCTCCCTCGATGCCGTAAATCAGCGTCTCAGTTGCATCTCGATCCGAGCCCGTCAACGTCCCGATCACAGCATTGAAGCTGTCGTCGGCGGCCGTATCAATGTAGGTCTTGCCGCCAAGAGATGCCGTCAAGGTTGGCGTGTCGTTGGTGCCGGTGATGTTGATCGTCAGGCTGGCACTCGATGTCAGACCATGGGCATCCGCCATTGTGTAGGTGAAGACATCGCTCGCAGCCGCACCTTGGCCAAGCGCCTGGGTGTCGCTGTCATTGTTATCCAGCGCATAGGCATAGCTGCCATCGGAATGGATGGTGAGTATGCCATAAGCGCCTGCGATCGTGACGTCACCGTTGCCGGCCGGAACGGCTGTCGCCGGGCCTGCACCGAACTGGATCGCGGTCACATGCTTGCTGTCGAAGGCATCGGCGTCGGTGTCGTTGGTCAGAACGTTGCCGATTGCCGAAGCGTCACCCGCCGTGCCATTGGCAACGCCGCCGGCCTCGACCACCGGGTCACCGGTATTGTTGTCGGCAGCCGCATGCGGTGCGTCGTTGATGAGGTCGATCGCCTGCATCGTGCCGCCGGCGCCACCATTCTCGCCCTGGAAGGTGAACTGTTCGATATTCTTCGCCGTCGCCACGACGTGGCCGCCAAGGCTGAAGGTGAAGGTACCGTCAGTTGCCCTGACGATGTCGTAGTCGGACCACTTGCCGGCAAGCTTCACCGTATCGATGTCGCCGCCCGTGGTGTCGTCCACATCGTTGATCTCGACCTTGGTGCCGACCAGGCCGGTCAGGTCGATGGTGTCGCTGCCGACGCCGCCGTTGATCACAACCGTCGTCGGCGCGATTGCCGTGCCGCTCAGGTCGCCGACAGCGATGCTGTCGCCGGCACTTCCGAGCGTCACTTCGATACGCTCGATTTCATCGGCGCGGACAGTCGCACCATTGGCGCCGGTATAGCTGACCAGTATGTCGGTGGCATTGATGCCCGCAACGATATCGGTGCCACCGGTTGCCTTGGCGATGGTGAAGCTGCGCTGAACCGCATCGCCGGCAATCTTGAGGATGTCGTAGTCCAGATTGCTTGTCCCGGTTTCTTCGCCACCATCGACGATATCGTTGCCGTCGCCGACCTTATAGATAAAGGTATCGTTGCCGGCGCCGCCGGACAATACGTCGTTACCGCCACGGCCTTCGATGACGTCATCGCCGGCATTTCCGACGAGGGTGTTGGCGTCATCGGTACCGCGCAGCGTGTCGTTGTTGATCGTGCCTTCGGCATTTTCAAAATTGGTGATCAGGTCCTGGGCGATCAGCACGTCGGTCGCGTTGTTAAAGCGGTCAACGATGCCGAGCTGCAGGTCGATCTCGACGCGTGGAGCCGAGAGCTGGTTGTAGATCACCGTGTCGATACCATCGCCGCCATCAACGACAGCCGCAGGTGTCTGGTTGCCGGCGATGAACAGATCGTCGCCTCCGGCAAGGTTCGCGGTCAGCTTGGTGTCGGAAGTGAGATAGGCACTGGAGAGCGTATTGCCCTGATCGGAGCCGGTTATCTTCACGTCGGTGACGCCAACCAGATTTCCATGGCCGCTGGTCCCGACGATTGCGGTCTCGTAATCGCCGATCTGCACATCAAACTTCTCGACGCCGGCTGCGCCGAGCAGAGCGTCGCCTGGCGACATGCCAGCGATATTGTCGGTGAGCTGGATCTCGATACCCGAGGCCGTTCCGCCGATGCGGGTCTCATAGACCCCTGCGACAGCTGTCCCCTTGCTGATGGTTAGCGTATCGATATCTCCGCCGCCGTCGATTGTGTCGGAACCGTCGCCGCGAGTGTAGACGAACGTGTCGTCGCCGGCACCGCCAGACATCTGGTCGTCGCCATGGCCGCCCACCAGTGTGTCGTTGCCATCTTCGCCATAAAGCTTGTCGTTGCCGCCATTGCCTTCGATATGGTCGTTGCCGCCGGCAGCGAAGATGATGTCGTCACCGGGATCTGAATCCGGGTTGCCGTCGTCTTCGCCATAGAGCCAGTCGCCGTCGGAGCCGCCATAGATCAGGTCGTTGCCGCCGCCGCCCTTGGCGGTACCGCCGCCATTGCCGAGGATAAGCACGTCATCGCCGGAACCTGCGAACAGCCCGTCTGCGACATTGTCGTCGCCAGCGATCAGCAGGTCGTTGCCTGCACCGCCAAGAAGCGTGTCGGAACCTGCGCCACCGCGCAGGATGTTGTCGTTTCCGTCGCCGACAAGCACGTCGTTCGCCGAACCGCCGGTCAGGTTTTCGATACCGACAAGTGTGTCCGTTCCGACCGCATCATCGGCAGCGTTACTGTCGATCGCGCTATGGGCCGGAATGGCGGCCGGCCAGGTAGTGGCGTCGCCAAGATTGGCAAGTACACCCGTCGTCACCGACGAGTAGTCCGCGGTGTCGCCGCCGAGGGCCGAAGCGATGATCGCCGCAGCGTCACCCGATGCCGGGTTGGACGGATGGTTGAAGGCAACAGCACTGTTGCTGCCGCCATCGAGCAGATCGTCGCCCTTGCCGCCGATCAGCGTGTCGTTGTCGGCATTGCCATAAATCTTGTCGTCGCCTTCGCCGCCCCAGATTTCGTCGTCGCCGCTGCCTCCGTCGAGTGTGTCGTTACCGCCGAGACCAGAGATGAGATCGTTATCGGAGCCACCGAGAATATGATCGGCCTGAACGTTCGAACCCTGCAGGACATCGTCGCCGGCACCACCTTCCATATAAAGGGGATCAGTGCCGGACGTGTAGGACTGCGGCAGCAGAATGATGTCGCTACCGTCGGTACCGATGAACCGCTCGACGCCCGACAGCGTGCCCGGATAGTTGGCGCGGTCGAATACGAAGCCCGTAGCGCCGGCTGCGGAAACGAACTCAACCGTATCCACACCCGCTCCACCGTTGAGGCTATCGCCTTCACCGGAAAGATGATCCAGCGAAACGGTAACGGTCGAGCCGTCACCCAGCGTTACCGTCCGGCTGCCCTGACCGGTTGCGTCGTCGAGATCGGCGCTGACAATGAACGTATCGTCCCCGTCGCCACCGTTCAGGGTATCGCCGGACTTTCCGGACGTGATAACGTTGGCGCCGTCATTGCCCTGTACCCCGTTGCTGAGGTCGTTGCCGACCACGTTGATCGGCGCGGTGCCACCCAGCACGATATTCTGAACGCCATCGAGCGTCAGGTTGATGCCGGTATCGTCGTCGCCGCCGACAACCGTCAGGTTTTCCTTGGTGATCGTCGCATCCTCGTCGGTAACAGTACCGACCAGCTCGATGCGGTAACCCGCAAGCGTTGTCGCAGCATCATTGGCGAGCTGGATGGTGTCGTAGGTACCAACGAGGTTGGTGCCGTTGAAGACACGGACCGGATCGGTCAGATCGAGCACGACGCCATTGGCGAACTGGATCAGTTCGATGCCGTAAAGGTTATCCGTCGTTGCATTCTGAGTATATTCCGGCGCGCCGTTCAGGGCTTCTACCTGCCAGATGCCATCGCCGCCGCCAGTGAAATTCGGCGTGAAGAAGACGCGATAATCACTCGCTGCGCCGCCATAGGCTGCGGTGTCTGTTTCACCAGCAGTTGCATTGAGATCTGCACCGATATTCGTCGTACCGTTCCCGAACAGACTGTCGGAGTGCTTTCCACCCCACAGGACATCGTTGCCAGCTCCGCCAATCAGCGTATCGGCACCGGCTCCGCCCTTGAGGGTGTCAATGCCTTCGCCACCGGTGATGACGTCATTGCCCTTGCCACCCGTAATGGTGTCGTCGCCCTTACCGCCGTTGATGGTGACGCCGCCATTGGCCTGGTCGCTGAGGTAGTCGTCGCGCAGAGTGATGGTGTCGTTGCCGTCGGTGCCGGCGATTTCTTCGATATGGGCGATGGTGGTGACGTTGCCATCAAGCAGGAAGCCCTGCGTGCCAGTTGTCAGGACGATCTTGTCGTAGTCGGCACCGCCGTCGACGCTGTCCAAGGTCGTGGCCAGGCCGCTGGCGATCTGATCTGCCCCTAGATTGATGATATCGCTGCCAGCGCCACCATGGATCGTATCGGCGCCGAGGCCACCCCAGATCACGTCGTCGCCATTGCCACCGGATAGGGTGTCATCGCCACCGAGACCCGAGATCAGGTCGTTGTCGTCTCCGCCGTTGATTATGTCGGCGGAATTCGAGCCTCCGAGGATGTCATTGCCGTCACCGCCTTCGATGGTGATCGGTCCGCCGTCTGCCGTGGAGCCTGCTGCCAGAAGAATGACGTCGTTGCCATCGGTACCGACGATCTTCTCGACACCGGAAAGGTAGCCGGGAGCCGTGCTGTAGTCGGCCACGAAGCCCGGTTTGCCGTCCCGCTCGAGGATGATCGTGTCGCTTCCTGTACCGCCGACCACCTTGTCGGCGGTGCCGGCAAGACCATCGATATCGACCGCCAGGAGGCTGCCATCGCCCAGTTGAATGTTGCGGGTACCGGAACCGGTCACATCTGCGCCGAGGACGAAGGTGTCGTTGCCGGCACCGCCGTCGAGAATGTCGGCGCCGAGACCACCATCGAGATAGTCATTGCCGCCATTGCCTGTAAGCTTGTTGGCTTCGTCGCCACCGATGAGAACGTCGTCGGCAGAGCCGCCCAACGCATCGTTGATGCCGGTCACATTGTCGATGCCGACAATCTTGTCGGTGACGAGAGCACCATCGGTCGCCCTGTCACCGGCAACCGTCTGCCCGAGGACGATATGCGTGTCGTCGTCGAGATTGACGAAGACGCCGGAAGTCAGGTTCGAGTAGTTGATCGAGTCGATCGAACCTGCGGCATCGACGCGGACCACGAAGGTCTGCTCGGCCGTCGTGTCGTGATCCGAATCCGTTGCATGATAGGTAAAGGCCAGGTCGATGTAGTCGGCAGTGCCCGCAGGCGCCGGATGATCCAGCGGCTGCAGCAGGTTGAACGTGTAGCTTCCCGAAGCAAGGTCCGACAGCAACACGTTGAAGACGACAAGATTGGCGTCGGTCGCGCTCGCCGGAACGGTCGAGCCGATATAGGCCACGAGATACGCGCCAACGAATGCGAACTGTACCTGATTTCCATTCGAGGTCAGGTTGGCAAGGGCGCCCGCAGGACCGGAAACGGTTACGTTGTTGGCGGCAACCGGCTTTGCGAACGTGACCGACCGATCATTGTTTCCAATGTCCGGATTGGCGTCGTCATTACCCCACGAAATGGAGAGCGGCACGGCGCTGAGCGTCCGGGTGCCGTCTTCGAACACCGTCTGCATCTCCGGCGCGGCACCCACGGTCGCCACGCCATCTGCCACATCAATGTGGAACGGCTGATCAACGAAATCACCATCGCCGTCATAAACGCGGGCGACGAGATCAAGCGTGAGATTATCGCTGCCGGCGGGATGATCGAGATTCTGATGGAGAGTGACGACAAAGCTGCCGGGATGAACCACGGACACGATAAAGACCGGACTATCGACCGTATCGCCATCCTTGAAGGCAACGAGCTGCTGATCGACGCCGTTTGTCGTCAGGATGGCATACTTCAATGCCACGCCATCCGAGGTGAGGCCGGCATTGATCATCGGATCGCCATGAACGTCCGTGCCAATAGCGACATGGTTGTTCTTGTCGGCCCCAATCTTCACATTCAGACTGTCGAAGTCGAAGGAAACCGACGGCAGGCCAACTTCGGATACATTGCCCGAACCGGCAGGACCGGCGATGACCGGGCTGTCGTCGATGACATTGACCTGGAAGTTGTTCTTGACGATATCGCCGTCGCCGTCACGGGCGGTTGCCGTGAAGGTGAAGGTCAGCACGTCTTCGTTGCCGGCGCCGCTGGCCTTGACCGGATGGTCGAGCACTCCGTCGAGGTCGAAGTCGTAGCGGCCCGAACCCGTATCGGAGAGAGTGACCGTGAACACCGCAACACCGCTGGCGGAGCCCGCATGCGCCACAAGAACCGTGCCGTTCTGCGACAGCGTATAGACCAGTGCCTGGCCGCCCGAGGTCAGGCTGTCGAGGCCGATCGTTGTGTTGCCGCTCTTGACCGTCATGAAGGCTGCAGCGTCAGCCGCGCTGACCACTGTTGCCGCGACGCTTGCGCTCGCTGCAAACACGATCGAGCGGTCGCCCATCACCTGTGTGCCGGTAAAGCCGCCATTGGCAGTCGTGTTGGAGTCGTCGCCGCCCCAGGAGATATTCAGCGAGGCGCCGATCTTGTCGGTGATCAGGCCGCCGTTGAGCACGGCGCCGGAGAGTTCGACGCCGATCGGGCTGACATCTTCATTGCCGCCCGAAAGCGCTTCTTCTTCGACATAGCGGGCAAACACGGTGCCGGCCGTCGGCACGTCGTCGATCACCTTCACCGTGAAGATCGCCGGCGCAGTCGTGTCGCCGTCCGAGTCGGTTGCCGTAAACTGGAAGTTCAGCGCGATCTGGTCTTCGCCGGAAGCCGGATGATCCAGCGTGTCGACCAGCGTGAACGAGTACGAGCCGCTGCCATTGTCCGACAGCGTCACCGTGAACACCGTCTGGCCGGTTTCGGTGCCGGCATGCGCCGTCAGAACCGTGCCGTCGGCAGACAGCGTATAGACCAGGTCCAGGCCGCGCGAAGACAGATTCTGGGCTTCGAGATTGGCGATGGCCGCCGGGCCGAAGGAGACCGAACGGTTGCCGGCGCCTGATGTGATCGCCTCGTTGTCCGCATTGTCCGAACCCCACGAGATCGCAAGCGTCCCGCCGGTGTTCTGCGTCGTGCGATCCAGCAGGCCGAACAGAGCGTCGGCGTCGCCGGCACCGCTCATGTCCTCGTTGCCGGCGCCGATCACGGCACCCTGCTCTTCCTCCACAATCCCGCCCGCAAACGGCGTCCCGATCTGGGCAACGTCATCCACGATATTGACGGTGAACGTGCTGGACGAGCTATCGCCGTCCGAGTCGGTTGCCGTGTAGTTGAAAGTCAGCGACAGGCTGTTCTCGCTGTTGGCCGGCGAGGTGTCGTGGTCGAGCGGCTTGACCAGCGTGAAGTTGTATTCGCCGTTGTTGACGTCGGAGACAGTGGCGAAGAACACCACATTGCCGGCACCCGTCGTTGTCGGAGCCGTGTTGCCGGTATAACCGACAACCGTGCCGTTCGCCAGGATCGCCGTGTGAACTTCGACGCCGAGCGAGGTCAGCGAATTGCCAGCCTCACCGGCGACGGTCACGTTCGCATTGCGGAACGCAACTGAGCGGTCGCCCGGCTGGCCGTTGCCGTCATTGGCATTGTCGGCGCCCCACTGGATGTTCAGCGAGACATGTTCGGCCTTGGCCGAGTAACCGTCTCCAGCCTCATTGTTGCCGGAGTTGACGCTTTCGTCCTCGACCGTCGAGGCCGTGCCCGGGTTGGCAACCGGGCTGTCGTCGATGACATTGACCTGGAAGTTGTTCTTGACGATATCGCCGTCGCCGTCACGGGCGGTTGCCGTGAAGGTGAAGGTCAGCACGTCTTCGTTGCCGGCGCCGCTGGCCTTGACCGGATGGTCGAGCACTCCGTCGAGGTCGAAGTCGTAGCGGCCCGAACCCGTATCGGAGAGAGTGACCGTGAACACCGCAACACCGCTGGCGGAGCCCGCATGCGCCACAAGAACCGTGCCGTTCTGCGACAGCGTATAGACCAGTGCCTGGCCGCCCGAGGTCAGGCTGTCGAGGCCGATCGTTGTGTTGCCGCTCTTGACCGTCATGAAGGCTGCAGCGTCAGCCGCGCTGACCACTGTTGCCGCGACGCTTGCGCTCGCTGCAAACACGATCGAGCGGTCGCCCATCACCTGTGTGCCGGTAAAGCCGCCATTGGCAGTCGTGTTGGAGTCGTCGCCGCCCCAGGAGATATTCAGCGAGGCGCCGATCTTGTCGGTGATCAGGCCGCCGTTGAGCACGGCGCCGGAGAGTTCGACGCCGATCGGGCTGACATCTTCATTGCCGCCCGAAAGCGCTTCTTCTTCGACATAGCGGGCAAACACGGTGCCGGCCGTCGGCACGTCGTCGATCACCTTCACCGTGAAGATCGCCGGCGCAGTCGTGTCGCCGTCCGAGTCGGTTGCCGTAAACTGGAAGTTCAGCGCGATCTGGTCTTCGCCGGAAGCCGGATGATCCAGCGTGTCGACCAGCGTGAACGAGTACGAGCCGCTGCCATTGTCCGACAGCGTCACCGTGAACACCGTCTGGCCGGTTTCGGTGCCGGCATGCGCCGTCAGAACCGTGCCGTCGGCAGACAGCGTATAGACCAGGTCCAGGCCGCGCGAAGACAGATTCTGGGCTTCGAGATTGGCGATGGCCGCCGGGCCGAAGGAGACCGAACGGTTGCCAGCGCCTGATGTGATCGCCTCGTTGTCCGCATTGTCCGAACCCCACGAGATCGCAAGCGTGCCCCCGGTGTTCTGCGTCGTGCGATCCTGGAACTGCAGGCCGAGGAAGCCCCCGAAGCCGTCCGCATCGCCCGTGCCGCCCGTGTCCTCGTTGCCGGCGCCGATCACGGCACCCTGCTCTTCTTCAACAATACCGCCCGCAAACGGCGTCCCGATCTGGGCGGTATCGTCGTCGATATCAATCGTGAGCGTGCCGGTGGCGACGTCATTGTCGCCATCCTTTACGTCATAGGACACCGTGACGGAGACATTGTCTTCAAAGCCAGGATTGGAACCGTCATGGTTGACGGGCGCCAGCTGCTCGACATGGTATGCACCGGTCGAAGCGCTGTCGATGACCAGCTTGAACACCGGTACATACGTGCCATTCTGGTTTTGAGTGATCGTCAGCTGCGAACCATCTTCCGATCGGGCGAACCAGAAGCCGTAGGGCAGCGTGAGCCCGCTGCCCGACCACGAGATCGAGCCTGCGACATCAGCCCCGAAACTGTGGCCAAGGATACCGGAGGTGGCAGTTGTAGTGTCATCACCTACACCATTGGCATTGCCGCCCAAGGTATCGTCATCGAGCTTTAGCGTGTCATTGGAAACGACAGTCGGCGTGTCGTCGTCGACATTGATGGTCAGCGTGCCGGGCGTTGCGGCCGCGTCGCCGTCCTTGTCGGTGGCCTGATAGGAGATCGTGAACTGAACGTTGTCTTCCGTGCCGGGGATCGTGCCCTGCGGATGGTCGATCGGCGCAAGCTGGGTGACCTGGTAGGCGCCCGTTACCGTGTCGGTGATGGTGATCGAGACCACCGCGCGTTCGCCCTGGAAGATGGTCATCACCTTGCCGTCTTCGGACGGAGTCGCGGTGAAGCCTGCAGGCAGCGTCAGGCCGCTCCCGATCCACAGAACCGAACCGGCGCCATCGGCACCATAGGCATGCGCAAGGAAACCCGTCGCATTGACGGAGTCGGCGTCATCGCCGTTGCCAGCCGGATTGCCGCCGGTCAGTGTATCGTCGTCGAGCTGCACAAGCGCGTTCGCGCCGATCGTCGGAATGTCGTCGTCGACATTGATGGTCAGCGTACCGGGCGTTGCGGCAGCATCGCCGTCCTTGTCGGTGACCTGGTAGGAGATCGTGAACTGGACGTTGTCTTCCGTGCCCGGGATCGTGCCTTGCGGATGGTTGATCGGAGCAAGCTGGGTGACCTGGTAGGCGCCCGTTACCGTGTCGGTGATGGTGATCGAGACGACAGCGCGTTCGCCCTGGAAGATGGTCATCACCTTGCCGTCTTCGGACGGAGTGGCGGTGAAGCCTGCAGGCAGCGTCAGGCCGCTCCCGATCCACAGAACCGAACCGGCGCCATCGGCCCCATAGGCATGCGCAAGGAAACCCGTCGCATTGACGGAGTCGGCGTCATCGCCGTTGCCAGCCGGATTGCCGCCGGTCAGTGCATCGTCGTCGAGCTGAACCAGCGAATTCTCGCCAACGGTCGGAATGTCGTCATCGACCGTGACAGAGAAGCTGCCGATCTGCGAATCGCCGTCGGCATCCGTTGCCGTGTAGTTGAAAGTCAGCGGGAGAGCGTTGCTTTCGGAAGCATGGTCAAGGGCGCCCTTCAACTCGAACGTCGCCGTGCCATGCTCCGAGGTCGGATCGAGGGTGACAGTGAAGACCGCCGGACCTTCGATGCTACCCTTGAATGCGGTGATGGTGACGATACCATTGGCCGAGACCGTGGGCGCACCGTAGACGACCCCAACGCCGCCCGAAGTCAGACCCTGCGGCAGGCCGTCGCCATTGAACGCGATAGAACGGCCGAAGGTATCGCCTTCCGACTCGCCCTTCACATTGGCGTCGGCACCCCAGGAGATACCGAGGGTCGCCGAGGTGACGAGGCTCTCACGCGCTTCTCCCTCATCATTGCCGTTTGAAAGATCATCCTCGTCCACCGAGACCAGCGTCACGGCGCCGCCGATCGACGGGCCGTCATCACCAATCTCGATCGAGAACGAACCCGTGTCGGAATCGCCATCCTTGTCTGTGACGGTGAACGTAAAGTTCAGTCGCAGGGCGTCATCGGCACCGATCTCGCCGAGATCCGGATGGTCGAGAGGCTGCGACTGCGTGTAGGTGAAGGCGCCGGTGATCGGGTTGGTGACCGTCAGCGTAAAAACGGTGACCGTGGTCTCGCCAACGGTGATCGTGCCGGTGACCGTCAGGCCGTCAGCCGAGGTCGACACCGTGACCGGCTGACCGCCGGACGTGAGCGGCGCAGCAACACCGCTGCCGGTCCCTTCCGCCATGTCGGAAGTGCTCTGGTAATTCACCGAGGAGACAATGCCGAAATCGTCACCACCGTCGAAAGCGAGCGTGCCCGTGATCGTCTCGTTGCCGACGACGTCATCGGCCAGAACCGATTCGGAGAAGATGAACGGCGACCCCATGTCGAAGGCGTCCGGCTGATCGTCCGCCGCCGTCCGGTCGTCAAGCCCTGCGCCATCGCCAAATTCCGTGTCGCCGAGCAGCGAGGCGAGCTGAATGGGGTCGTTCTGGCTCTGCTGGATCGAATCTTCGAAGTCAGCGCCGGAGCTGTCCGGGCGTCCGCTGGCGCTGAAGGATCCGTCCGGGCCGGCTGCGACGTTGATGCCGCTGTCTTCCAGCGCCGCGAAGAGCACCTGCTGGGGGACCTCCACCTCGCCGATCAGCATCGTCGGGATCTTGGCCGCGCCGTTGACGATGACGATCTCGGTTCCGTCCGCCTGCACCAGGATGAGGTTGGCGCCATCGACCCGGATATCGTCGATCGACACGCTCGTCGCCAGGTGAACGATGTTGTTGGCGTCCGGGGCCACTTCCGCAGCCGGGGCCGCGGGAGCAGCCGCCGGCGCATTCGGATCGGTCGGTATGCGGTTCGTTGTCGGGGTGCGGCTATCACCGGCCTGCGCCACCTGGATCTCATGCTCGATCGGAGAAGGAGTAGAAGAGGCTGCGATCTCCTCCTGGATCTCCGACGAGAAATTCTCAGTCAGATTTTCTTCCGAGATGTTCGACAGGCGCGGATCTTCAACGGACATTGTGTAACCCCCAACAAAACTATGTCGGTATCAATCCCGTCTCTGAACATAACGCAAGACTTCCTTAACCTTCACGACATAGCGGGTTATGTGTAGAAATGAGTTTTTTCATAGAAGGTTAACTACAGTCGTTGAGGTAATATTAAAGCCAGACATCTTGTCCGGCCCCTTCATCGGTCGGCTACAAGCCACCGGCACCCGAAGCATCCGTCTGGCCTCGCCAAATGGACCGGCGTCAAAACCGGCAGTGGCCAGCAGGCCGAGCATGCACTAATATTCCAAACGGATCACCACGTGGGGCAGGCCAAGCGCTTATGCGTCCGGCTCAGCTGAAGAGGCGTCACGGCCAACTCAACCGTCGAATACCCCTGAATTGCCGATCGAACGTCTATTGACGGTGCGCGATAGGATGAGCGCCTTGCTACCGGAGCGAACGTGGCGAACTATGGCTCCTTGCTCGCGGAGCTTGCATTACGTGATCTTACGATTGTCATATGCTTGCGGCCGCCATCGCTGGGAAAACGTCTGCCATCAAAGAACCTCAAGAATTTTCCCAAGCGCAAGTATTTTGTCTTCCAATCGGCGGGTTGCTCACTTCCAGTTGTTATGCCTGATAGTTCCAATCGGTGAGATGGGGAATAGGCATGTACGAGCGGCTCATCGAGCATCGGGTCGACGAAGCTCTTTCAGATACCCCGGTGGTCCTGATCGTAGGACCGCGCCGGGCGGGCAAGACTACACCTGTCCGGAAGATGGCCCTGCGGGCGAATTGTTTATGTGACATCGATCACGTTCGTCCCTGCCGCTTTTACGCGCCTCAGCGACACCGATGACTGGATCGACGCTATTCCTGGAATCTTCGTGAGCTTGCTGGTGAGGAAATGTTCGTACTCGCGCAGGCCCGGGGAAAGGATACGCAACAGGTAGTCGTTCTCCCCGGTCATCAGCCAGCAGTCGACGACTTCGGGATATTTCATCACCTCGGCTTCAAAGACCTTGAGCTGGGAATCGATCTGCCTGTCGAGCTTGACCGACATGAAGACGGCAACCGGCAGGCCGATCCGTTCTTCATCGAGGTTGGCGGTATAGCCGGTGATGACCCGCTCGTCCTCCAGTCTTCGCAGGCGGCGCAGGCATGGAGAGGGACTGAGACCGACACGTTCGCTGAGGTCCTGGTTGGATATGCGTGCGTCGGCGAGCAGTTCGCGCAGGATCACTCGGTCGATTTTGTCGAGTTGAATAGCTTTGGCAGACGTCATATCTTTTTCTGGCATCCTTGGCAGAAACGTGCGCAATATTAGGTATTTCTGCACGAATACGCAAGAACTACCTTCCGAAACTTTCCTATCCTGCTGCCCGCCGCTGAACAGGGAGGAAGATCAATGGCAAAGAAGACTGGCCAATCGAGAATTGAAGTGTTGCGCGATCTGGAGCGGAGGATCCTTTGGCTCGCCTGCTGGATGATCGACCAGGCCAATCGGCGCGAGAAGATCGATGGCGTGAAGGTCGGTGGCCATCAGGCCTCCAGTGCCTCGCTGGTCTCGATCATGACCGCACTCTATTTCGACGGTCTCAATCCCGAAGACCGCGTGGCGGTCAAGCCGCACGCTTCCCCTATCTTTCATGCCATTCAGTATCTGATGGGCAATCAGACCGTGGAGAAACTCAAAAACTTCCGCGGTTACCGTGGTGCGCAATCCTATCCCAGCCGGACGAAGGACATCGACGACGTCGATTTCTCGACGGGCTCCGTCGGATTGGGTGTCGGCATAACCGCGTTCGCCTCCATCATCCAGGACTACATTGCCGCAAAGGGCTGGAAGAGCGCCCACGGAAAGCCCGGACGCATGATCGCGCTGGTCGGCGACGCCGAGCTCGACGAGGGCAATATCTATGAGGCGCTGCAGGAAGGCTGGAAACATGACCTGCGCAATTGCTGGTGGATCATCGACTACAATCGCCAGAGCCTGGACGGCGTGGTGCGCGAAGGGCTCTACAGCCGCATCGAGCCGGTGTTCAAGGCGTTCGGCTGGAACGTCGTCACCCTGAAATACGGTGCCCTGCAACGCGCGGCGTTCAAGGAGGCGGGCGGCGATGCGCTGAAAGCTTGGATAGATGCCTGCCCGAACCAGCTCTATTCGGCGCTGCTCTTCCAGGGCGGGGCTGCCTGGCGTAAGCGCCTCCTCGACGACATGGGCGACCAGGGCGACGTCAGCGCTCTGATCGAGCGGCGGACCGACGATGAACTCGCCACGCTAATGAACAATCTCGGCGGCCACTGCCTTGAAACCCTTTGCGAGACCTTCAACGGGATCGACGATGACCGGCCGACGGCCTTCATCGCCTACACCGTGAAGGGATGGGGCACACCGCTTGCCGGCCACAAGGACAATCATTCGGGTCTGATGACGAGTGCGCAGATGGAGGCATTCCAGCAGCAGATGAATGTACGCCCTGGCCGGGAGTGGGAGCGTTTCGAAGGACTAGAGTGCTCCGAGCGTGACGTCCGTGAACTGTTGGAAGGCGCACCCTTCTTTGCGCGCGGCCTGCGCCGCTATTCCGCCGATCGCATCGAAGTGCCGGCCACTGTCTCGGTCAGTCCGGCCGCCCTTCGCGAGGAAATATCCACCCAGGCCGCCTTCGGAAAAATCCTCGACAACATCGCCAGAACCGATACGGAGCTCGCGGCCCGCATCGTGACGACATCCCCCGACGTCACGGTGTCGACCAATCTCGGCCCCTGGGTCAACCGGCGTGGCCTGTTCGCGCGCAAGGATCTGGCGGACACGTTCCGGGCCGAACGGATTCCCAGTGCTCAGAGATGGGAATTCCAGCCGAGAGGCCAGCATATCGAGCTTGGTATTGCCGAGATGAACCTGTTCCTGCTTCTGGGTGCGGCGGGGCTTTCGCATTCCCTGTTCGGTGAGCGCCTGCTGCCGATCGGAACGCTTTACGATCCCTTCGTCTCGCGCGGCCTCGATGCACTCAACTACGCCTGTTACCAGGACGCACGCTTTATTGTGGTGGGCACGCCCTCCGGCGTTTCTCTCTCTGGAGAAGGTGGTGCACACCAATCGATTGCGCAGCCGCTCATCGGCATGAGCCAGGATGGTCTGGCAAGTTTTGAACCTGCTTTTGCCGACGAGCTTGCCGTCATCATGGGCTGGGCGCTCGACTACATGCAGCGCAACGGAGAAGGCGACCCGGATGAGAAGACCTGGCTGCGCGACGAAACCGGCGGGTCCGTGTATCTGCGGCTTTCCACGCGCCAGATCGAACAGCCTGGCCGCAAGTCCAATCCACGCTTTGCAGAAGAAGTGATCGCCGGAGCGACCTGGCTCAAGGGACCCGGCCCCAACGCCGAACTGATCATTGCCTACCAGGGCACGGTTGCGACTGAGGCAATCGCTGCGGCAGGCATGCTCGCCGATCGAAGACGCGACATCGGCGTTTTGGCGATCACTTCGGCCGATCGATTGCAGGCCGGATGGCAGGCTGCGCAACGGGCGCGCAGACATGGACCCGCGCAAAGCCACATCGAACGTCTGCTCGACCCCCTCCCCGCGCATTGCAGGATCGTGACCGTGATCGATGGACACCCGGCCACGCTCTCCTGGCTTGGCGGAGTGGCGGGCCACCGCACGCACAGCCTTGGAATCGAGCATTTCGGTCAGACTGGAACAGTCAACGACCTCTACCGACACTACGGAATCGACGCAGACTCGATCGCGCAGACTGCCATGCGCACGACGGCTGGAAAGCCGTTCTCCGCCGTCCGGTCCGGCTAAGGCGCCAACCACCGCGCTCCGTAAGACCCCTAGAAAACATAGCTTTAGCTTGAGCACCTGTCCCCAATCATCTGGTGACGGGTGATCATCTTTGCGCTTTTCCGGCCCGGAAATCAGGCGCGGAATCTACTTTTGACGAACGACACGAAAATTATTGACTTGAAGTCAATTTTTTGGTCTCAATATCGAGCGAGCAGGAAATTCGGCGGCAGGAGGGCCGCAGGATAGCCAAACAAACGCTCGTTGCAGGCCCGGAAACCAGACGCCGGCCGAAGCCGCCATTGGGCGCAAACACTTGGGAGGAGAGACAAGTGAACAGGAGATTTGCATTCGCGTCTGCCGTCGGGCTCGCTGCCATCATGGCGGCAGCGTCCGTCACTGGCAGCCACGCCGCGGACCAGAGGGTCACGCTTGCCCTTCCCGCGCAGTCCATTCTTTTCAGCCCGATCTACATCGCGGCCGACAAGGGTTACTTCAAGGACGAAGGTCTGGACGTTTCGACAGTGGTCGTCGCCGGACCGGGAACCTTGAGTGCGGTCGTCAGCGGCAGCGCCCAGTTCGGGACCATTGCGGGCGGGATCGTCCTGGCGGCAGCCGCAAAAGACCAGCCGACGCAGATCGTGGGTCTAACCCAGACGGCCTTCAGCACCGAGATGGTTCTGAGCAAGGAGGCGGTGAAAAAGACCGGTGTAGCCGCCGACGCCCCCGCAGATAAACGCGGCGCCGCACTCAAGGGCCTGACGATCGGCGTTGATGCCGTCGGGGGCCTTCCGCACTCCTATCTGCGCTACATTGCCAAGAAGTATGGCCTGGACGCCGGCAAGGACATGCAGGTAACCCCGCTCGCACCACCGGCCATGGTGGCAGCCCTCCAGCAGGGCCGCATCGATGGCTTCGTCTTTTCGCAGCCGTTCACGCTGCAGGCAGTGGATGAGGGCGCTTCGGTCTGGTTTTCGGGTGCTCGGGGAGACCTGCCGGAACTCAATCCGAATGCGTACAATGCCATCATCACCAAGCCGGGCTATTGCAAGGCAAATGCTGACACCTGCAAGCACTTCATGGGTGCCATCAACAAGGCGCTGTCGCTGATGAAGTCCAACCCGGACGAAGCACTCGGCTCAATCAAGAAGGTCTTCGGCACGATGCCGGAAGGCTTGCTGAAGCGGTCGTTCGATCTCTCCGTGAAGCTTGCGCCTGCCAATGCTTCGGTGACGGAGGAGGCCATGAAGAACACGGTCGAATACGTGAAAACGTCAGGGATTCTTCCCGCTGACGCGAAGCTGCCGCCGCTGGCGGATCTCTACGACAATAGCTTCAACGCACAGAAATGACGATGGCGACGGTAGAGACAATGGCTCCGTCTTCCAAGCCGGCGAAATTGCGCAACCATGCCGCGCGCGATCGCCTGATCGTCGTTGCGGCCTGGCTGGCGGTCTGGCAGCTGACCAGCGCTCTCGTGGGCGCGCAATGGGTCAGCTCGCCAGTGCTTGTCGCCAGGGAACTGGGGCAGTGGGCGCAGACCTATGACATCTATCAGCATGCCGGTTACACATTGCTGGCAGCGCTGCTGGGCTTCGTTATCGGTGGTGTGCCGGGCATGCTTCTACCCTTCGCAATCCGGCGCCTGCCTTTCGTGGCCAACACGCTGGAGCCTTTCATGGTGGCGGGCTACGCGGTGCCAAAGCTCGCCCTCATGCCGCTCTTCCTCATCTGGTTCGGCATCGGCATGTGGTCGAAAGTCGCCCTCGTTGCGAGCGTGAGTTTCTTCCTCATCTACTTCAACACGATGGCCGGAATTCGCGCCATCGAGCCACAGCTCGTTCGCGTTGCGGAGATCCTCGGCGCGAACGTGCGCCAGGTGTCGAGGAAGATCGTCTTCCCGGCGACTGTTACCTTCATCTTCACCGGCATTCGCGTGTCGCTGCCGCTCAGCATAGGCGGCGCGGCGATTGCCGAGATGTTTTCCTCGAATGTCGGCCTTGGATACCTCATCCAGATGTCGGCGACCAATTTCGATTCCACCGGCTCTTTCGCGGCAATCCTGGTACTGGCGGGACTAGTCGCGCTGACCAACATGGTGGTCGACCGGATCGAGCGCCGCGTCCAGGCATGGAAGCCGAGAGCCAACGAGTTCATAGCCGAAGGGATAGCCCCATGACCGCTGTTGCAGACTTCTTCGAGATCTCCAATCTGGGAAAGCGCTTCCCGCCCAAGGACGGCATGAGCGCGATCTGGATCCTGCAGGACATGACCTTTTCCGTTCGTGAAGGGGAATTCCTGACGATCGTCGGGCCATCGGGTTCCGGCAAGTCAACCATGCTGAATGCTCTGGCGCAGATCGACAAGCCGAGCAAGGGCGAAATTAGGCTGCGCGGGAAGGTGATATCCGATAGCAGCGACCGCATGCTGAAGCCCGGCTGGAACTGCGAAATCGGTTATGTGACCCAGGAGGATAACCTTCTTCCCTGGCGCAACGTGCTCGACAACGTCCTGTTTCCGCTCGTGGTACAGGGCAGGCTTAACAGCGAAACGCGCGCACGCGCCATCGAGTTGATGGCCGCAGTTGGTCTGAAGGGCTTCGAGAACTATTACCCGCACGAACTGTCCGGCGGCATGCGCAAGCGCGTGGCGCTCATCCGAACGCTCGCTTATGACCCGCCTGTCATCCTGATGGACGAACCGTTTGGCGCCGTGGATGCGCAGACGCGTATCTCACTCCAGACGGACCTGCTGAACCTTTGGCAAAGCGGCCGCAAGACGATCATTTTCGTCACCCATGACATTGGCGAGGCCATCGCGCTCGGTGACCGGGTTCTGGTGCTGACCCGCTCGCCCGCCCGGATTGCCGGGGAATTCCTGATCGACATTCCACGCCCCCGCGGCATCCACGATGTCTTCGCGATGCCTGGCTTCCCCGCAATATACAAAGACATCCGGTCGAAGGTGGTGTGATGGCGAGCGCAGGCGAAGAATACGGCCCGGCGCCGGGCAAAGGCTTGGGCCTTTCCTCCACGTCGAGGCTTTTCGCGGCTCGCGCCGCCCTTCTGATCATCTTGCTCCTGGGTTGGCACTGGCTTTCCATTGCACTGGGGCCTTATGTGCTGCCGGATCTGCTGAACGTCGCGAGACGGCTGCTGGAAATCAGCGCCTCGGGAGAGCTGCTGTCGATGACGGCCATCACCTTGGGCGAGGTTGCCGGCGGTCTGATCATCGGCGGCGGACTGGGCATTCTGCTGCCGTTTCTGGTCAGTCGGTCGCCACGGCTTGCGCGGACAGTCGAGCCGTTCATCAAGATGACGATGGGCGTACCCAAGCTTGCGCTGAGCCCGATCATCATCCTGTGGTTCGGGATCGGCCTGTTTTCGAAGGTCGTCCTGATCGCGCTGATGGTCTTCTTCATGATTTTCGTCTCGACCTTCGCCGGCATCAGGTCAGCCGATATCAAGCTGATGTCCATGTGCCGAATTCTGGGCGCCAACCAGACCCGGCTCACGCGCGAGATTCTCTGGTATTCCGCCCTCCCTTTCATCATGGCGGCGATCAAGACGGCACTGCCCTGGGCGATCAACGCCGCCATCGTGGCCGAGTTTCTGGCTGCCGAAGCGGGCCTCGGATACTACATCCGGCACGCCTACGACTCTGCCGATACGGTCGGTGCCTTTGCGGGCGTCGTCGCAGTGACCATCGTCATGGTGCTGGTCGATTTCTGCTTCTCCGCCTTCCAGAAACACATGCTTCGCTGGCGTCAGGTCGACGTCCACGCGGTCCATTGATTCGGACGTGACAGCGACCGCGGGTTCCACCGGGTTCGCAGATTGAAATTCGGGTGCGCGGCAGCGCATCCCTGGACAGAAACACCGCCCGCTTCGCAGGAAGGAGACAATCATGTCGATTACATCGCTAGGCTATATAGGTGTGCGCTCATCGAAGCTTGCCGACTGGAGCGACTTTGCCACCGATCTGCTGGGCATGCAGAAGGTCGACGGCAGCCGGTCGGGACAACTCTTTCGCATGGACGACCGCAAGCAGCGCCTGATCCTGACGAGGGATGGCGATGAAGGTTTCGATTTCATGGGTTGGGAGGTGGAATCCCATGATGCGCTCGACGCGCTGGCCGGCCGGCTTGAAAATGCCGGCGTGCCCGTTCGCCTGGAGGGCGGTTCGCTCGCCGGCGAAAGACATGTCTCCCGCCTCATTTCGTTCATGGACCCGGACGGGAACCGTCTGGAAGCATTCAGCGGGCCGGAGATCGCAAGCGACCCGTTCAAACCCGCACGCCCAATTTCAGGTTTCAAGACAGGCGCGCTGGGAATGGGACATGCCGTGCTCCACGCGCAGAAGGTGGAACAGTTGTTGCCCTTCTATCGGGATCTTCTGGGCTTTAAGGTCACCGACTACGGATTGACACCTTATCCGCTCTATTTCTTCCACGTCAACGGCCGCCATCACAGCTTTGCCATGGTCGGCTCGGGACGCCGTGGCTTCCACCACTTCATGGTGGAGCTCCAGATGCTCGACGATGTCGGCCAAGGCTACGATATCGCCCAGACCAAAGAAGATCTCGTGGCTTACAGCCTGGGCCGCCACTCGAACGACCACATGATGAGCTTCTACGCCAACACGCCGTCCGGGTTTTTCGTTGAATATGGATGGGGCGCACAGGTCATCGATCCGCAAAACTGGGAGCCTTTCGAGACCACCCAAGGGCCCTCAACCTGGGGCCATGAGCGCCTCCATCTGCCCGAAGATTCACCCGTCCGCCACAAGATGCGCGAGATGCGCTTTCAGACAGCCCGCGACGGCTTCCGGGCTGCAAACCCGCAAACCAATTGCGCGTGGCTGGATTCGGTCATCGCGCGGGAATGACAATTCAACATCAATCGGACCCAGGCATCGAACTCGAAATTTCGGAAAATTCAGAATGAAATTAGCAACCTACAAGACAAAAGACGGCTCAGTATTCTGTGGCGTGGTGATCGGCGACAGCATTTACGACGCAGGCGATATCCTCGGGCGCCCTGGATTGCACATGCGCGCATTGCTTGGGAGCGAAGCGATGGCGGAACTGCGTGCCGCGGGCACCAAAGGCGCGGCGATCCCCCTCGATAACGTGACACTGCTGCCGCCGGTGCCAAAACCTGACAAGATCATCTGCATTGGGCTCAACTATATGTCTCACATCAAGGAGACCGGGCGCGACAAGCCGCAATGGCCATCCATCTTTACACGCTACCCGTCGTCGGTTGTCGGCCACGGCCAAAGTCTGGTTCGCCCGAAGGCGTCAGACTGGTTCGACTTCGAAGGCGAACTCGCCATCATCATCGGCAAGCCCGGCAGAAACATCTCCGCAGCGGACGCGTTTGAACATGTTGCGGGCTACAGCTGTTTCAACGATGGTTCCATCCGCGATTTCCAGCGTCATACGACACAGTTCTGGGCCGGCAAGAATTTCGATCGCAGCGGCGCCATGGGCCCATGGATCGTCACGTCCGACGAGATGCAGGATCCAGACGCACAACAGCTCACGACGCGCCTGAATGGCGAGGTCATGCAGTCGACCTCGATTTCGGATCTCGCTTTCTCCATCCCGGAACTCATCGAATACCTGTCCACCGTGACCGAACTGCTGCCCGGCGATGTCATCGCAACCGGCACACCGAGCGGCGTCGGCCTGTTCCGTGAGCCAAAGCTGTTCATGAAGCCGGGAGATCGAATCGAAATCGAAATTTCGGGAATTGGAGTTCTTACGAACCTGGTCGAGGGCGAAGCGTGAGGACGAGACCGGTCATCAGGGCCAGTCTCGGCAGGCCAGTGCTGAAGACAGGGATGCCTGTCTCAGGTCGCCTGCAGCTGGTCCAGGGCGCTGCCGATCTCACCCGGCGCGTAGAGCATATCGACGCGGCTCAGCATGTCGTTGAAAAGCTCGACAGTCAGGGCCAGGACGCCCTCCTGCGTGATTTTTGGATCATACAGCCATGCGAGGACAAGTTCATCAAAAAGCCCGAGCCAAGCGCGCGCAGCGATGAAGAGATGGGGCCCGGGATCAGGGATTTGATAGTATTCGGTCAGGATCAACTGAATGAAGCGCTGTCGCGAATCTTCCCATATCTGCTTCACCTCGGAACTCGCACCACCGCGTGTGTGAAACTTGTACGACGCCGGTCGGGTGCGAATGTCGCGCATGTGCCTTGCGAGGCACGCCGTCAGCTTTTCGTCCGGCGTTGCCTCGCGGCGCGGTTCGCGATGAATCGCTTCAAGTCGTTCGGCCTGGCGCAGGGCGATTTCCGCATACAACTGCAGCTTGGACTTGAAGTAGTGGAACAGCAGCCCATGGGCCACGCCGGCTTCCTTGGTGATGTCGTCGATGGACACCAGATCAAATTCCTGACGGCTGAAAAGTCGTTCGCCAGCGTCAAGCAGCTTTTCGCGCGCGACCTCTCCCTTCTTCGTCGTTCGAACCTTGGTGCGTTTAGGCATTTCCCTCATCCAATTCGGTGGGAGCTTCGCGCACCCTGATGTCGAGTCTATTCGATTTTGTCCACATCAAAAAATTGACTGAAAGTCAACTTCAACCGCGCCGGCTTGGCGCAATCAAGAGCTTTGGGAATGGGAGGTTCGGAGGGAATCATGACGGAAGATAGCATCGATGTTGCCATTGTGGGAGGCGGTCCGGTCGGGCTTTCTGCCGCCATTCATCTCGGCAAGCTGGGGATAGCCTGCAGGCTGTTCGAGCAGAACGCGGCCACCTCTTTCCACCCGCGCGGTCATGTGATCAGCGGACGTACGATGGAGATTTTCCGCACCTGGGGCGTGGAAAATGCCGTGAATGAAGCCGCCCTTCCCATTGAGCGGCATGCCGGCATCGGTTTCGTCGAGAGCCTCACGGGTACGGAAATCGGCTCCATCCAGACACGCGGCGACGAGGCGCGGGATGCCCTCGAACGCAGCATCAGCCCAAGCCTGAAGAGATCCTGCCCTCAGGATGTTCTGGAACCCATTCTGCGCGAGGCGGCAGAAAAGCTGGAATCGGTCGATCTTCGTTTTGGAACGCGAGGGACGGAAATCGCCCAGACCGAAGAGACGGTGCGCCTCTCCTGGCAGGATGCGAACGGAACTCAGGGCAATACGACAGCGCGATACCTCATCGCGGCGGACGGTGCACGCAGCTTCGTCAGGAACGCGCTCAGCGTCCCGATGAGGGGCGGCTCGATGGGGCAGCAGATCGGCGTCTATTTCAAGGCCGATCTTTGGGACGCGGTGAAGTCCCGCCCTTACCTTCTGTGGTGGGTCTACAATGCGACGACGACGGGGGTGCTGATCTCGCTCGACGGGCGCTATCGCTGGACCTACAATTTTGCCTATTCGGCCGACGAATCCCGTCACGACTATACCGAAGCGCGGTGCCTTGAGATCCTGCGCGCCGCGATCGGCGATTCCTCCGTGGAGATCAAGATCGAAAACATCATGCCCTGGCGCATGCAGGCGCGGCTGATCGAGCAATTCCGCGCTGGCAGAACCTTCTTTGCCGGCGATGCGGCACATCCGCTGCCGCCGACAGGAGGTCAGGGCATGAATACCGGCATTGCCGATGTCCATAACCTGATCTGGAAACTGAAGCTTGTGCTCGATGGCGTTGCGCCCGACGCACTCCTCGACACCTACGACGCCGAACGGCGGCCGGTTGCAGGATTCAACGTCGAGCAGAGCGCCCGCAACGCGAAGAAGATGGCCGATGCCGGCCTTTCCGGAATCCTGAACGCGGACAACTCCGTTGCCGACGGCCTTTCGGGCGTGGATGCGTCTCGGATCAGGGCGCAGCTCGCCGCCGCGATCCCGGCCCAGCGAGAGCACTTCGACTACCCCGGTCAGACCTTCGGATATGGCTATCAGTCCGTGTTGATTACACCAGACGGGACGAGGCAGATCCCGCTGGAGGTGGATCACTATGTACCGAGCGCTAGGCCGGGTCACCGCGCGCCACATTTCTGGGCGCGGACAGCATCGGGAACCGTATCCTCCATCGATCTCTTTGACGGGTCCGGCTTCACACTTCTGACCGGCATCGAGGGTCACGCCTGGACCGCGGCGTTTGACCGGGCCATGCGCGATTGCGGACTTTCCGGCGTGGCCTACCGCGTCGGTCAGGGCATGGATCTCGAGTCTGAGACAGACTGGCTGGCGCTGTACCAGATATCGCAGAGCGGTGTCGTTCTCGTGCGTCCCGACGGCCACGTAGCGTTCCGTGCCGCTGCACGCGCAAAAGATCCTCTGGGCGTACTCGATGCGGCAATTCAGAAGGCGATAGGCCTCACACCAAGCGACATTGGACTTGCCCATGCCGGCTGATCTCAATGCCGCCATCGCTAGACCGAGGGATTTCGTATGACCGTGCCCGACTTCCATCAGGAGGTTCAAATCGCCAGCGCCGGCGGACCCGAGACACTTCAGGTCCGGCGGCAGCCGACACCCCGCCTGGGGGTTGGCAAAGTCCTGATCAAGGTTGCCGCGGCAGGGGTCAATCGCCACGACTGCAACCAGCGCGCCCAGGGTGCCGCCCATGACGGAACACTGGTTCCCGGCCTTGAGGTCTGCGGAAAGGTGGTCATGCTGGGTGAAGACTCGGAAGCTGGCCTCGCCGGAAAACGCGTCATGGCGCTTGTACAGGGTGGAGGCTATGCACAATACGCCATTGCCGAGCAGGCTCTGGTTCTTCCCGCGCCGGACGGTCTGAGCGATGCCGAGGCCGCCTCGCTTCCGGAAGCCCTATTTACCGCATGGTACAACTTCTTCGTGTTGATGAAGCTGGAACGCGATGGCTTCGGCCTGATCCACGGCGGGACAAGCGGCGTCGGACATGTCGCCCTGCAGGCTATGTCAGCACTCGGATATCGCGTTCTGGCGACAGCGGGGACGGATGAAAAGGTCGCCGCGGCGAAGGGGTTCGGTGCGTTCGAGGCTCTGAACTACAACGATCCCGCACTTGCCGATAAAGCACGCGCTGCAACCGGCGGTCACGGCATCAGTGCCTTGCTCGATCTCTCCGCAGGCGCGCATATCGACGCCGACCTCGCCATGATGGCGTCCGGGGGTCGGATCGCGCATCTTTCCGGCGGTAGCGGCAAGGCAATCACGGTGCCGCTGCGCAACCTCATGGCCCGCCAGATCTGGATCACCGGTTCGCTGCTGCGGCCGCTGGCGCTGGCGAGCAAGACCCTGCTGGCTGACATGCTTCGCCGCGATGTCATGCCGCTTTTCGATCAAGGCGCCATTCGTCCGCATATCGCCGCGCGCTTCCCCCTCACCGAGGCCTGGCGCGCCCATCACATGATGGAGCAGAACAGCCATATCGGGAAAATCGTGCTGGTCTCCGACGACAATATCCATGAAAGGGAGGATCAATCATGAAATTGTACTACGCGCCCGGCGCCTGCTCGATCGGGATCCATGTGCTGCTGGAGGAAATCGGCGCACCTTTCGACACACAACGCATCAATATCCGCGAGGGCGAACAATTTGGCGACAGCTACGTCGCCATCAATCCAAAATCGAAAGTCCCCTCGCTCCTGCGCGATGACGGCTCCCTTCTGACCGAATTTCCGGCCATCGCCTTCTGGCTGGCACGAACAAACCCGGAAAAGGGACTGCTGGGAGACAGTCTGGAGAACCAGACACGGGCTCTGGAAATTGCGGATTTTGCCGTCAGCACAATCCATATGCAGGGCTTCTCCCGCATTTTCCGCGCATCGAAGTTTACGCCGCGCGGTGAGGACGAAGGCTGGGTGCAGGAAAAGGGCAGGGACATTGTCCAGAACGCATTCCAGGTTATCGACAAAGTTCTGACCGGCAAGACATTTGCCCTTGGAGACCGGTTCACCATCGCTGACGCAGCGCTTTTCTACGTACTCTTCTGGGCCTGCGACAGGGTGAAGCTCAAACTGCCGGAACGTTGCGTCGCCTACTACGCGCGCCTCAAGTCGAGGCCGGCCGTTATGGCGGTGCTTGCCCGCGAACAGATCGTCATCACATGATGAGCGAGGCGATGCTGGAAAAAGGACCCGGTGCGTTTGCACCGAATGCGGATGAAGACTGGCCGGATTTGATCAGCCATCTGCGGGGCACGGTTGCCGGCCGATTGAATGTCTATCGCACCATGGCGCACCACCCAGCGCTGCTGGCGGCCTGGGAGCCGCTTCGAAACCACGTGGTCAAACACACGGCGCTCGGCAAGACGTTCAGCGAAATCGTCATCCTGCGCGCAGGGTTCAGGTTCGGTTCGGCTTACGAATGGGCACATCATGTCAGCCGGGGCCGCGCCCGCGGTCTCTCTGATGACCGGATCGCTTCCATGGCTGGTCCGCTGGAGGACATGGTCGAGGACGATCGCATTCTGGCGAGCGCGGTCGATATGCTGGTCGCCGACCAGGCGCTTTCTTCACTGGTTCAGAAACAGCTCCTCAGCCTCGTGGGTCTGGAAGGCATATTCGACCTGATCGCCACCGTTGGCTTCTACACCACGCTCGCCTGTGTGCTGAAAAGCTTCGGCACACCGCTCGATACCGATGTTGCAAATGAACTCGCCGAGCGACCGCTCTCGGCGGGCACACTACAGATGGGTGCGCCATGACGACTCCCAAAGCTCCAATCGCAGAGCAGACGATGGTTCACGACGAAGGCTTCACACACGATCCGCCGCCGGCAGCACGCCTGCTCGGATGGCGCTTGGAGCATTTCGATCCTGAAGCCCAGATATTGCGTTGCTCCTTTCATATCGGAGAACAGTTTCTCAATCCTGCGGGCGTGGTCCAGGGTGGCATTCTGGCCGCATGCTCGATGAGGCCATGGGGCCGCTCGCCTCCTTCATCAGCAGAAGCCCATCTTTTCGCAGACGCAGGAAATAAAGGTCTTGCATCTGTCCCGGCGCCGCGGGGCAGGATTATCCCCGAGGCGCAGTTCGTCAAGATGGGCCGCAACTTCGGCTTCATGGAGGGGCGCCTAACGTTGCCCGGGGGCGAAGTCCTGGCCATCGCGACCACAATGACGCGGCTTTTCCCACAGGACCGGTCCTAAAGGACAGAACCTAACGGCCGTTCATTCGGGGCGGCTTCGAAGACGTTTTTGCGGAGACAAGACATGGCGCGGTTTCCACGCGAAGTACCAGTCATCATCATAGGTGCGGGTCCCACGGGCCTGACCCTCGCCAATCTTCTGGTGACCTACGGTATCGATTTCATCCTCCTCGATCGCGAACCCGCGCCTCTGGAACTGCCGCGCGCCATCGTGCTGGATGACGAAGGCGCCCGCACCCTCCAGGTCTTTGGCCTCGACAAATCCTACGTGGCGAAGACGGTAGAGGCAGTGGGCTCCCGCTACTACACCGATCGCGGGGTCTGCTTCGCCGAGACCGGCGCAGGGCCGCGGACCTACGGCTTTGCGAAGCGCCATTACATCTATCAACCCGAACTCGAAGCTGCTTTGCGAAAGTCCGTGGCCGACCGCAATCCGGACCGGCTTTTCTATTCCGCCAACGTGGTCGACGTCATCTGCAAAAACGACAACGCGCATGTAAGGGTTGTCAGCCCGGACGGTACGGAACAGGAGATCATCGCGGATTGGGTCGCAGCTTGCGACGGAGGTCGAAGCCCGACCCGCGAACGGCTCTGCATTGCCATGCAAGGCAATACCTACAATCAGGACTGGATCGTCCTCGATATGCGCAACGACCCGGACCAGTCCCGGTTCTCCAAGTTCTTCTGCAGCAAGCTGCGGCCTGCTGTCAGCGTTCCCGCGCCCGATGGCGGTCGCCGATACGAATTCATGCTCCTGCCGGGCGAAACGCGCCATGAGGTCCTGGAACCGAGTTTCGTAAATGCGTTGCTGAAGCCTTTCCGGCCTTATGACGAGGCCGATATTCTGCGTAAAACGGTTTACACATTCCATGCGCGTATTGCGGAAAGGTTCCGACACGAGCGCATTGTGCTTCTCGGCGATGCCGCCCATCTGACGCCGCCCTTTGCCGGCCAAGGGATGAATGCCGGGCTTCGCGATGCTCATAATGTCGCATGGAAAATTGCCGCCCATCTGAAGGGCGGCGCTAAGGAGGCCATTCTCGACAGCTACGAGAGCGAACGGCGTCTGCCTGCGTGGGATATGATCCAGCTTGCCGTATCGATGGGCAAGTTCGTGATGCCGATCGGCGAAGACGATATCCGGTTCAGGGACCATCTGCTCAAGCACCTCGAACCCTTTCCCGCTGTACGCGACTATCTGATCAACATGCGCTTCAAGCCGAAGCCGAAACACCCCGTCGGCGTTTATCTCGACCTCCATGACCAGCTTTACGAAGCATCGCTTGTGGGAGAGATGATCCCGCAGCCCGAAATCAGCCGGGGCGTCGTAACAGAGAAACTGGACAGCCACCTTGGCACCGGCTTCGCACTGATCGGACAGAGCGCCGAAGCGGCGGCAGCCATGGCAGCGTTTAGGGAACGTAGCTGCCTTAGCCTACCGCTCACGCGGGTGGTTCTTTCGTCGAACCCCATGCTAGCGGACGATGGTGCGTGGCAAATCGCCCCGTCGAGCAAGGGGGAAGGTCGGCCTTTGCTGACGCATCGCGATCAGATCCTGCTCATTCGGCCCGATCGCTATTGCGCGGCGGCATTCTCCCCGTCTGAAATGGTCCCGGCCCTCGCGCGCTATGCATCATCTCATGCAGGTTCACACATCTGATGAGAGGAATGCATTTTACGGCTCGAAAGTTTCGTGGCGGACGGTCGGGGGACGGAAGCGCCGTCCGCCGCCTGTTCTTTTGTCATATGCGCGGTGCATGTCAAAGCTTTCCGCCACTCCCCGCTCCCTCGGCCACTGAGGCACCCGCACTGCATTTCATTTGCGGATGGAGCTTATAACCGGGCAGTCCGTCCGGCGGCAGTAAGGCGGAAGTAATTCCCGCCTTGCATTACGCGCGAGGTGCGAGCACGGGCCGGATGACGCGGAAACTTGTCAATTCGGCTTGTGTTTGGTGCAGTGACGCCCGGACCGCCTTCGCCTTTAACCGATACGAACCGTCGGTGATATGCGGGAAATCCGCTTCTATCGTCTACGCGGAAGAAGCACACTGTCAACTGACGGCCCCAAAAGCGAAAATCAATTCTCAACAATTCATTGTACAGGAAAATTGGTGCTTGGTAGGCAAGATATCTCACCTCTTATCGTTATATATAAAGAATATTTGACCGATCCGTCCAGTCGATCATCGCCGTCGGCGGGCAGATAAAAAAGCAAGAACGGCAGGTTCAGCCGGGCTTGCGCGACAGAAACAGAATGCCATGGACGGGTTTTCCGGCATCCATGCGAATGACGGTGTTTTCGACGCTCGGAGGGCCGAAGCCGAAGCGGGCGATCACGGCGCGGACATAAGCTTCCGAATGGGCATAACGCAGGGAATCCCGCAGCACGAAACCCTCCCCCTCGCCCACATCCTCGACCGAGAATGCGAAGAGGCCAGCGGGTGCCAGCAGGTCCTGCACCAGCGGAAAGACGGTTTCGAGCGAACCCAGATACATCAGCACGTCGGCAGCGGAGACGAGATCGGCGCGATAGGGCGCAAGGTCGCCGAACAGGCCGGATTGAGCCGCGGGAAGGCTGAGGTCGGACTGACCGAGGTGATCGTAGAGGCTTTTTGCCTGCGCCTTGGCAAGCATATTTGCGGAAAGATCGAAACCTTCGAGGCGTTCCGTTCTCTTGCGGATCTCGGCGCCGAACAGGCCGGTGCCGCAGCCGAGGTCGACCGTATTGCGGAAAGGTCCGTGCGGGGAGACCAGAGCCGCCAGCTTTCCGGGTACGGAATAGCCGAGCTTTTCGACCAGAGCCGTATCGAACCGATCGGCATAGTCGTCGAACAGGCCCTCTACATAGCGGCTCGGCGGCTGGTCGGGCGTTTGCCCGGCGCCGAGCAGCGCGAGTTTCAGGCGAGCGCCAAAAACATCGTCCGGCTGCAGGGAAAGTGCCTGATGATAGGCTTCCGCCGCAGTCTCCAAACCGGCTTTTTCACGATATTCGCCGAGCCGGAACCAGCCCGCGGCCCAGCCGGGCGCAAGTTCGAGCGCCTGTTCGATCAGTTCCGCCGCCGCCGCAAAATCCGCGCCCTCCGCCAGCATGCGGGCGTAGTCGGCGCGGCGGTCGGCGGTTGCATCGCCGGATGAAAATCGGCCTGTTGAAACGGGCTTTGGCGGCATGGATGATCCTCAAGGTGCTGGTTCTTTGCGCAGGCCACAAAAAAACTCAAGTTCTATCTGAGGGGAAACGCTTGCGGCGCAGCAAGGCCGCGGTTATGCCTTTCAGGCAATTCGGAGAAGGACAAGGATGGCGGACGGGGTCAACAGGTTCCTGGGCGATACGCCGGGTCGCACGATCATCAAGCTGATCGTGGTGTGCCTTTTGGTGGGTTTCGTTCTGGCGTTCTTCGGTTTCACGCCGGACAATATCGTCAACGAGATCCGCTACTGGTTCCTCGACCTCTGGTATAACGGCTTCCGGGCGCTTGGACGGGTCGGCAATTATCTCGTGCTCGGCGCGATCATCGTCATCCCGATCTTCGTCATCCTGCGCCTCATAAGCTATCGCCGCTGACATGACGTCCCTGATCAAACCTTCGCGGCGGGATCTTCTCGTCTTTTCCGGCATGGCGCTGGTGCTTGCCGGCTGCTCCACAACGTCGGTCCTGACGCCGACGGCCGGTGCCGAGGATGAAACGCAAGCCGCGCTTCCTATGGTCAACAAGCTGCGCCAGAGCCGTGGCCTCTCCGCGCTTACGCTCGACATGCCGGCACGCCAGGCGGCGGCCCGGCAGGCCGTGCGCATGGCCAAGGCCAACGAGATGAAGCACCTGATCGGTTTCGGCGACGATTTCGGCACCCGGATGAAGAGCAGTGACGTGGCGCTGCCGGCGGCCGAAAACATCGCCAGCGGCCAGGAGACGGTCACGGCCGCGGTGCAGGCCTGGATCGATTCTCCGAAACATCTCGAAAACATGCTCGGCTCCTACAAGGGGCTCGGGGTCGCCATGGCGCGAACTTCCGCCGGCGCCCGGCCCTATTGGGCCATGGTCCTTTCCGGCTGATCGATGGAGAGCGGGGAACCGGAGCGCCACCAGGAGGCCGGGACGACCGAGAGTCGGGCGATCCGGCCGTTCGACGTGACCCACCGGCTGGTGCTCGGCATTGCCATCCCGATGACGCTCGGATTTCTGACGACGCCGCTGCTTGGCCTCACCAGCACGGCAGTGGTGGGGCAGCTCGGCCAGGCCGAAGCGCTGGCAGGGCTGGCGATCGGCGCCATCCTCTTCGACCTCATCTATGGCAGCCTCAGCTTTTTCCGCACCTCGACCACCGGGCTGGTGGCGCAAGCCTTCGGCCGCGGCGACAGACACGAGCAGCAGGCGGTGTTCTGGCGGGCGCTTCTGAGCGCGCTCGGCCTCGGCGTGATCATGCTGGCGCTCTCGCCGCTGATCCTCAGGTTCGCGCCGGACCTGATGACCAGCGATCCGATCGTTGCCGACGTGACGCGGCACTATTTCGGCATCCGGGTGCTGACCAGCCCGGCGACGTTCGCCAATTTCGCCATTCTCGGCTTCGTGCTCGGGCGCGGCCAGGGCATGCTCGGCCTCACGCTGCAGATCATCCTCAACGGCACCAATATCGTGCTCGCCATCCTGTTCGGCCTCGTTCTCGGCTGGGGCGTGGCAGGTGTCGCCTGGGCAACCGCGGCGGCGGAAGTGACCGGGGTAGTGATCGGCCTCGCAATCGTCAGCCGGCAGTTCTCCGCCGCCGACAGGCCGTCGCGGGCGGACATTCTCGACGCAGCCAAGCTGCGCCAGCTGTTCCAGCTCAATGCCGATATCCTGATCCGCTCGCTGATATTGAACGGCGCGTTTGCGGTACTGACCCGGATCGGGTCGAGCTTCGGGGCGGTGACGCTGGCGGCCAATGCCGTGCTGATGAACATCTTCATGCTGTCGGCCTTCTTCCTCGACGGGCTGGCGGGCGCAGCCGAACAGCTCGCCGGCCGCGCGGTCGGGGCGCAATATCGACCCTCCTTCGACCGGGCGCTCAAGCTGACCGGGCTCTGGTCCTTCGTGATGGCGGGCGTGGTCGGACTGCTCTTCGTCGTCTTCGGCCAGCCGATCATCGAGCTTTTGACCACGTCGGCAGATGTACGGCAGGAGGCCACTCTCTATCTCGGCTGGGCGGCGGTGACCGGCCTGACCGGCGCACTCGCCTTCCAGATGGACGGGGTGTTCATCGGCGCCACGTGGTCGCGCGAGATGCGCAACATGATGCTCGTCTCATTTGCCGGTTATTGCGTCGGCCTCGCCGTGCTCGTGCCAGCGATGGGCAATCACGGGCTCTGGCTGTCGCTCAACCTGTTCCTCCTGATGCGCGGCTTCTTCCTGGCGGCCATGGTGCCACGCAAGGCGCGTCAGAGTTTCGTGTCGGCCCATTGATCGAGGCGGGTATCCCGCAGTTCGCGGATCGATGAGACGTTGTCCCGGTCGAGAAGGCCAGAGAGCCCCTTGACGATCGTCGCCGGCAGGCCCGGCCCTTCATAGACCATGCAGGAATAGAGCTGCACGAGATCGGCACCGGCGCGGATCTTTTCGAGCGCATCGGCCGCACTCGAGACGCCGCCGACGCCGATGACCGGCAGGTCCGGGCCGACGCGTTTGCGCATCTTGGCGAGAACGGCGGTCGAGCGCCTGTAGAGCGGCGCACCGGACAGGCCGCCCGCCTCCTTCGCCTGGGCCTGATCCTTCAACCCGTCCCGGGCAAGCGTGGTGTTGGAGACGATCAGCCCGTCGAGGGGATGGGCAGTCGCTTCCGCCGCGATATCGTCGAGGCCTTCCTCGGTCAGATCGGGTGCGATCTTGAGGAAGACCGGAATGGTCCGGCCATGCCGCAGAGCCTCTTCGGCGCGGGCGGCGAGTACGGCTTCGAGCAAAATCTTCAGGCTGTCGCGCGCCTGCAGATCGCGCAGGCCCGGCGTATTGGGCGAGGAGATGTTGACGGTGAAATAGGTGGCGAGCGCATAGAACTTTCGGATGCCGGCGACATAGTCGGCAACACGGTCGGCCGCATCCTTGTTGGCGCCGATATTGACGCCGACCACGCCTGGCGCGTTACGTCGTGCGGTCAGGCGGGCGAACGCCGCCTCATGACCTTCGTTGTTGAAGCCGAGCCGGTTGATGACACCACGATCCTCCACCAGGCGGAAGATGCGCGGCTTGTCGTTGCCGGCTTGCGGTTTCGGCGTCACCGTGCCGATCTCGGTAAAACCGAAGCCGAGCTTCAGCATCGCATCGGGCACTTCGGCATTCTTGTCGTAGCCGGCCGCAAGCCCGATCGGATTCGCAAAGCGGATGCCGGCGACCGTCTGGGCAAGCCGCGGATCGGCCGCCAGGCGGCATGCGGGTACGAGGCCGGTCTTCAACGCGGCGATTGACAGGCCGTGCGCAGTTTCCGGATCGAAAACGAAGAGGCTGCGCGTCGCAAGTCCGGCGAACGGGCCGATCATGGCATCCTCTCCGGAAAGGCGTGCAGGCCATCGACGCCGATCAGCAGCGGCATTTCCCAGAGCACCGAGGACACCGGCAGGGTGCCGTAAAGATGCGGGAAAAGGTCGCCGCCGCGCGAGGCTTCGTATTTCAGCGCCTCGCCGAGGGTGGGAGCATTGACCGCGACCAGCATCAAGCCAGCGATACCGGCAAAATGCAGCCTGGCGGTCTCCTTCGCCTGGGGGCCGGTCGAAAAATGGATATAACCGTCCTTGAGGTCGATTTCGGCGCCCTCGAAGACACCTTTTTGCTTTGCCTGGCGCCAGAGCGTTTCCGGCACGATCTTGTACACTATATCCGTCATCATCAACTCTCGGGGACCTGCTATTCTCCGACCGTTTGCCGCAAAGCCCGGCACTTGTCCACCGTTACAGCAGGAGGACCATGATATGAAAACGCTCGCATTGATGACTTGCGCACTGCTCTTGCCCCTTCCCACCGCCGCGCAGCAACCGCAGACGAACCGTTTCCAGCTTCAGCGCACGGAAACCGGCATCGTCCGTCTCGATACCGAGACCGGCGCGATGACGCTCTGCCGCGATGAAAACGGCACGCTCGCCTGCCGCATGCAGCCCGACGAGAGGGCAGCCTACGAGCAGGAACTCGACAGGCTGGCAAAACGGGTCACCGCGCTTGAGGAGCGGCTCAGCAATATTCCACCGGACACCTTGCCAAAAGCGCTGCCAAGCGATGCGGAAGTCGATCGTTCGTTGTCGATCATGGAAAAGTTCATGCGGCGCTTCATGGCGATCGTCGGCGAATTTGCGAATGAGCGGGAAGCCGATAAACCACAACCCAATCGTACGTGATTTCCCGCACTTGTTTCGGGTCAGCGAGAGGTTTACAACTTCCTCAGATTCATTGGCACGACTATGCTCTTGGGAGGGGGCGTGGAAATGCAGACACTCACGATCATCATCGCAGACGACCACCCGCTGTTTCGCGGAGCGCTCAGCCATTCGATGCGGGGCATTGCCGAAGAACTCGTCATCATCGAGGCCGGCGATTTCGAGGCGGCGCGGCGGGCGGCCGATAACAATCCCGATGCCGACCTGATGCTGCTCGACCTTGCCATGCCGGGGGTCAGCGGCTTTTCCGGACTGATGTCGCTCCGCGCCGAATTTTCCGGCCTGCCCATCGTCATCGTCTCGGCCAGCGACGACTGCGCCACCATCCGCCGGGCTCTGGAGCTCGGTGCTTCAGGCTTTATCTCAAAATCTTCCGGGCTCGACGATATCCGCGCCGGCATCCAGGCGGTGCTGGAAGGCGATATCTGGGCGCCGAAGGGCGATCTCACAGGGCCGGAAGAAGATCCGGGTCTCACCGAGATCATCGAACGGCTGAGAACGCTGACGCCGCAGCAGAACCGCGTGCTTTCCATGCTCGGCGAGGGGCTGCTCAACAAGCAGATCGCCTATGAACTCGGCGTCTCCGAGGCGACCATCAAGGCGCATGTCTCGGCAATCCTTCTCAAGCTCAATGTCGATAGCCGCACCCAGGCGGTAATCAAGCTCGGCAAGATCAACATGGCATTGGTGGCCTGACTCAGGCTGGGACAGGAACAGGATTTTATTCCTTCTATCCCTTTACGCGAGGCCGAGGTTCCGTTAAAATTCGGGTTGCGCGCGAGCCGGCAGCCCGCTGGAACGAAGCGTTCAAGAGTCTGGTCGACAAAAGTCTGATCGGTTAAGGGTTGATCGAGAGGTTCGCAGAGCGCTGGCATGTCCGGCTTTGTCTCGCGCGCCGGTCACGGGTACGGACGACGATGCTGTCACATGCTACGATCTGGAGCGCGATCGATACGCTCGCCCAACGCCACCAGTTGACGCCCTCCGGGCTGGCGCGACGCGCCGGCCTCGATCCTACCTCGTTCAACAAGTCGAAACGGCTGGGGCCGGACGGACGGCTGCGCTGGCCATCGACCGAATCGATCGCCAAGGTGCTCGAAGCGACAGGCGCCACGATCGACCAGTTCATGAGCTACCTACCCGCCGTTCCCGGCCGCTCCTCGATCCCGGAGGGCAATTTCCCGCCGCAGAACGGCTCCATCCCGCTGCTCGGTTTTGCGCAGGCCGGCGCCGGCGGCTTTTTCGACGATGGCGGGTTTCCGGCCGGCCAAGGCTGGGACGTGGTGGAGTTTCCGGTCGATCCGTCCCGCAAGGCCGGCGTCTATGCGCTGGAAGTCCAGGGCGAATCGATGATGCCGCTCTATCGCGACGGCGACGTGCTGATCGTCGAGCCCGGAGCGCAGGTGCGTCGCGGGGACCGCGTGGTCCTCAAGACCAAGGAGGGCGAGGTGATGGCAAAAGTGCTCGCCCGCCAGAGCGCCCGGACTGTGGAGCTCCTCTCCCTCAATCCGGAACATCCGAACCGCACCTTCGATCTTTCCGACGTGGAATGGATAGCCCGCATCATCTGGGCAAGCCAGTGAGTGAGTAGGAAACTGCTCCTACCCGGCCATCAATAAAGTCCGTTCGGGAAATAACGCAGGTAGATATCCTGCAGGCGACCGTTGCGCGACAGAACGCTCAGTGCCTGGTCGAAGGCGGACGTCAGGAGCGGATCGTTCTTGCGCAGCATGATCGACAGGCCTTCGCCGAGGAATTTCTCCGATAGGTAGGGGCCGTCGAAGAGAGCGCAGCATTTCGCCGAACCTTGGCCCGCTGCCCAGAAGGGCAGCCTCAGTCCATCAGAAAAGACGGCATCCACCTTGCCCGTCTTCAAGGCCCCCAGCACCGCCTCGTCATTGTCGAACGGTACGGCGGCAATCTTCGGGAAAAACGCCTTCAGCATCAGCTCATGGGCGGTCCCCCTGACGACCCCGACGGGTTTGCCGGAAAGCGCCGCCGCCGTATCGCCGTCGATCCTGGCCTTCAGGTTGCGGGCGAAACGGGCCGGTACGCCCAGATAAGGCCGCGAGAAGGCAAACCGCTGGCGCCGCTCCGGCGTCACTGCCATGCCGGCCATGACGGCTTCGCCGGCCCCGCCTTCCAGGGCCTTTTCCAACTCGTCGAAGGGTAGCGCCTGGATCTGGCACTTCGCCTCGATCTTCAGCTCGGCGCAGATTTCGCGGGCGAGGTCGACATTGAAGCCGGCCAGCCGGCCTGTCTGGTCGGCGAAATTGAACGGCGGGAAATCGACGCTTGTCAGGATACGCACCCGGATGACAGTGGAAAGATCAGGGCGCGCGAGCCGCTCCTTGGCATCGAACATCAGCGGCAGCGGATTGCTGCCTTCGGCAGCCCGAGCCGGGACCGCGGCGGCAACCATCCCGCCGGTGAGAAGGCAAAGCCGCAGAAGACGGAAGAACCCCTTGATTTTCGGGGACGCAATCATGGGATGCATCTCTATGGTCCAGATAGGCAAAAGGTGGCACTCGTCTGTGGGCGGTGTAGCAGAGACATGCGCTTGAGGGAATATCCATCAGCAGCGCTGCCGGTGCAAGACGATGCGCGCAACACTTCGGCGCTGCCCGCAAATCTGTCGGCCAATCCGGGCGCCGCAGCCGGTGACGCGGAATTCCTCGCCCTTTCGGCGTTCGGCTTCTCCAGGCCAATGCTTTCGGCACTAAACCACAGGACGCGGCGCAACGATGTCACCGACGACGATCGCCCGTCTTCAGGCCGCTGGTCATTACCCATGTCCGCAGTTCCTGGATCAGCGCGTTGTTCTCGCTCGAGTAATGCGGCCTGGGTTGCGGGGCTCGGGATTGGCGGCCGTCTGTATCGAGATGCGCCAAGCCAATGCCGCGATGAAAGACGATGCCGAACAAGACCGATGCATGATGAGCGCGCCTTGGCGCAGATCATGCGCCGGGTCTGGTCCGGCACATGTGTTCCGACAGGCGCATGTCAAGAGCCGCCGGCTGTGGCGCTCGCTTCTGCTCGCGCGCCGGACGGTGATGAACGAGATGCGCTCGATCGAGAATGTGGTGCGGGCCATTCCGCGGGAGGGCGGCATAGGCGTCGTCCCAATCGCTGAAGCGGTGATAGATCATTTGTATCCTTCCATCCCGTGCGGCTGGTTTTGCTCGACATTTACAGCACCGTGCGAACACGCCACAATTCCGGAAACAGTTCGACGTCAAGCATCTTCTTGAGATAATGGGTGCCGGAGGTGCCCCCGGTGCCGCGCTTGACGCCGATCACCCGCTCCACCGTCGTCACATGATTGAAGCGCCAGCGACGGAAATAATCCTCAAAATCGACGAGCTTCTCGGCGAGTTCGTAAAGGTGCCAGTCGTTGCCCGGAGCGGCATAGATCGCCCTCCACGCTTCCGTCACCTTGGGATTCTCACTTCTCGTCTCGCGCCAACGCGAACGGCTGGCGTCATCACCGATGTCGAAACCATTGCGCGACAGGAGAAGCAAAGCTTCGTCATAGAGGCTCGGACGAGACAAGATATCCTCAAGCGCCGTCATGAGATCAGGCCGGTGCGAATGGGGCGCAAGCATCGCAACATTGCGATTGCCAGCAAGGAACTCGATGGCGCGGTACTGATGGGACTGGAAGCCGGAGGATTGGCCGAGCGCGTTGCGGAACTCGGTGTACTCGCTGGGGGTCATGGTGCGCAGCACGTCCCAGGCATTATTGAGCTGCTCGAAGATGCGCGCCACCCGGGCGAGCATCTTGAACGCCGGTCGCGGATTGTCGGCGCGGATCGATTCAACGGCTGAGCGCAACTCATGGATGGCGAGCTTCATCCACAGTTCCGACGTCTGGTGCTGGATAATGAAGAGCAACTCATCATGCGCTCCAGACAGCGGCAATTGCGCCTTCAGGACGTCGTCGAGCCGAAGATAATCCGTGTAAGACATCTTCTGGCGAAACGACATTTCAGCGCCGTCTTCGGCGGGGTCGTAAGGCTGTACGCTCACGTCACGGGTTCCTTCTGCTTGTATTCCGCCGTATCCCAGAGGCTATTGGTCATGATATCCGCGAGGATATCGACCGCGGCCAGGACATCCTTTTCGCCGATATAGAGCGGTGTGAACCCGAAACGGATGGCGTTCGGAGCCCGGAAGTCGCCGATCACGCCGCGCGCGATCAGGGCCTGCATGATCGCGTAGCCTTCCTCGTGCAGGAAGGAAATCTGGCTGCCGCGCTTCGTGCCATCCCGCGGGGAACCGAGTTTCAGCATCGGGCAGCGCTTTTCGACCTCCGCGACGAACAGGTCGCAGAGTTTTATCGACTGGCGGCGCAGGTCCGCCATGTCGATGCCGTCCCAGGCATCGAGTGCTGCGTCGAGCGCTGCAAGCCCGATGATCGGCGGCGTGCCGACCCGCATGCGGTCGATACCGCCGCCCGGACGATAACCGAGATCGAAGGCGAAGGGCTGTTCGTGCCCCAGCCAGCCGGACAGCGCCGGCCGCACCTTGTCCGCATGGCGCGGAGCGACATAGATGAAGGCTGGCGCGCCTGGCCCGCCGTTCAGGTACTTGTAGGTGCAGCCGACCGCGAAATCCGCGTCCGTGCCAGAAAGATCGACCGGCAGGGCGCCGGCCGTATGGGCAAGATCCCAGACGGTGATCGCGCCGACGGCATGCGCCTTTTCGGTCAGCGCCTTCATGTCGTGCAGACGGCCGGTGCGATAGTCCACCTCCGTCAGCATGACCACGGCGACGGTTTCGTCGATTGCGGCTTCGACCTCTTCCGGTTCGGCGATCTTCAGCTCATGGCCCTTGCCGAGCGAGCCGATCAGGCCCTGCGCCATATAGAGATCGGATGGAAAGTTGCCGCTGTCGGAGAGCACGACCCTGCGTTCCGGCACCAGTTCCAATGCCGAGGCGAGTGCCTGATAGACCTTGATCGACAAAGTGTCGCCCATCACGACCGTGCCTTCCGCCGCCCCGATCAGCCTGCCGATCCGGTCGCCGATCCGGCGCGGCATCATCATCCATCCGGCCTGGTTCCAGCCCTTGATCAGCAGTTCGCCCCATTCGTCGGTCATCAGTTTTCCGACACGCTGCTTGGCAGCGAGCGGCAGCGGTCCGAGCGAATTGCCGTCGAGATAGATGGCACCTTGGGGAAGGTGAAAAAGGGAGCGAGTCCTTTTGAAATCTGTCATTTCGACATCACTTCGCCAGTGGTTGGTAGGTAGAGCCATTCGCGGGTCGCTGTACTGCCCACAACAAGGCTTACAGGCTCGCTTGTTGCCCGGCCACGACCTCAAGAGAACGGTCGAAGTCATCTGCGTGGTTTGAAAGGACGTAGTCGACATCCTTATCGCCCCGACCGGACAGGTTGACCAAGATACCTTCAGTGGACGGGCGGCGCGCTGCCAGCTTGATGGCGAACGCGAGCGCGTGGCAACTCTCAAGTGCGGGGATGATACCCTCGGACCTGGAAATGCGAAAAAAGGTGGCAATGACCTCGTCGTTGGGAACCGTCGCGACATGGATGCGGCCTAGATCGTGCAGCATTGCGATCTCGGGGCCGACACCCGGGTAGACCAAACCCGAGGCGACCGACGATACCTGTGCCGGGGCGCCATCTTCCTGTTGCAGAACAATGGACTGCGCCCCGTGAAGAGTTCCTGGCCGTCCGAAGGAGAGCGTCGCCGCGTGCTGTCCAACCTCGCCCGACTTGCCGAGCGGTTCAACGGCATGGAGAATGACGTCAGCGTCGTCGAGAAAGCCCGAATACATTCCCATCGCGTTCGATCCGCCGGCTAGGCACGCCACGACGTGGTCCGGCAGGACACCGCCGTTGAGTGACAAGTACTGACGACGAGCCTCTTGGCCTACGACGGATTGGAAGTCCCTGACAATCATCGGAAAGGGGTGGGGTCCGATCGCCGACCCGATCGCATAAAGAGCGTATTCGCGCTGTTCTACATAGGCATTGAATGCGGAATCGCTTGCCTCCTTCAGGGCTGACTGTCCTGCAGTCGCCGCGACGACACGAGCGCCAAGGAGACGCATCCGTCCGACATTTGAGTTCTGCTTCTCGACGTCGATCGCGCCCATATGGATCTCGCATTCGAGGCCGAAATAGGCAGCCGCGCTTGCCAGCGCAACGCCGTGCTGACCCGCTCCTGTTTCTGCGATCAGCTTCCGCTTACCCATTTGGCGAGCCAGCAGCGCGAACCCCACGCAGTGGTTGATCTTGTGCGCGCCCGTATGGTTCAGATCTTCACGCTTCACAAAAATGCGAGCGCCGCCGACCTCATTGGTGGAGTTCTCAAGCAGCTGGATAGGCGTCGGGCGCCCTTGGAGACCGATCCGAACCTTTTCGAGGGCGAGCTGAAAATCGGAAGAATCTCGCAGTGCGCGATAAGTCGATTCAAGCTCTTCCAGGGCGGGCCATACCTCGCGCGGATAGTGATTGCCGCCAAACCGCCCGTAGTAACCCTCTCTATTGGGAAATTTGCTCAGATATGGGAGTAGTTCTCGCTGCATTTCCAACCTCCAGATTTAAGTGGAGGCTACCGAACCTATTCTATCCTGTCTTGAACATGATTTGCGTCGGGCCGCAGTCGCCAAAGGTCCTCGCGCAAGCGGTGGCCCCCAACAACGATGGATGCTCACGACGTCGATGCGCGTCGAATATCCCGTGAAAGGACACCTGGCGGCACGCCGAAAACTTTCTTGAACTCTCGGCTGAGATGAGCTTGATCGCTGAACTCCAGCATGTGCGCGACTTCGCTGATCCCCACCCCCGCGCATATCAATTCTCGAGCCTTCGCAACCCGAACCTGGCGAATATAGGTCTGGGGGGCCATCCCCAGCGTCGCGCTGAAGCACCGAATGAGGTGGCTCCTGTGCACTCCCAGTTCGCGTGCGAGCTCTTCCGTCCGCATCGCGCGGGTGCCGTTCTTCTGGATTAGCAGACAAACTCTAACGGCTAATGTCTCCCGGTCGCTCGAGGCAGGGCCTGTTGAGAACTCGCACGCTTCAAGGACGCTGCGAAGCGGGGCTTCGAACGCAGCGTCATCCGCGCAGGCCGTGAAGAGAGCATCGATAAGCTCGCGGGTCGCTGAGCCCCGGCTGAGGAAGGGGGTCTGAATTTCAGGCCGCCAATCACCGGATTGAAGGTCAAGGCAACTCTTCAGCACTTGTTGCGTCAGATAGAGGGTCGCATAGTCAGCATCGTCCCCAAAACAACGCGCCGAGTGAACCTCGTAAGGGTTGAAAAAGAAGACATCTCCTGCGCGTACGCCTCCCGTCCATCTTCCCGATCTAATCTCAGCCTCACCTCGCCTCAGCGCCACTACCGAATAAGTGCTATGCAAATGGGGATCGAACCGGCTCGCCGTTGCGTAAGTCCGCAAAATATTGGATTGCTGCAAGGCAAAGCTTAATGATCTGACATGCGTCATAGGGTCGTCCAGTTTCCTCGCGCTGCATCACACGTGAGAGACGCCACCTTCCGCCTTTGCAGGCTCTGTTGCTCGCCAACAGAAGCACGCCTCGCGGTGGCCGTAGCAGGAGCTTAATTGTAGCTCTTTTGCCCGGTACGACAAGCGTCCCATGCTGGCTCAGTACCGCGGTGACGCAGCTTTGGTATAAGTTAGTGTGGACACAAATCTTGAGATTTGACGCGGGACACCGGCGTCAAATGATATCGCATTGGTGGAACCCCGTCCTGCATCCGGACGGCTGTATGCGTGGCTTCGACCGTTTCAAAAATGCTTGGGGCTTTCTCAGAGGTCCCCGTTATGATGCAGGCATCCGGCTCGGCGAGCGATTGGAGAAAGACATGGTCGCGCTTGCGGTTGGGCCTTCGCTTCGTGTCGCGGTGGTGGCTGCCCCAGCTATCCGAGCCATCATCCAGTGCCGATGGAGCCCGCCGACCTCACGGCGCATCGGTGTGTCGCCTATGGCGACGCGCATGGTGACTGGTCTTCCTGGACGTTTGAGCGCGACGACCGAGAGGTAACGGTCACGCCAGGTCGCAGGCCGGTGTTCAACGATGGCGACTTGCTTGTGGCCGCCGCCCTTGAGGGTTTCGGCATCCTATACACTCTGGACGACCTTGTAGCCGCGCCGATTGCCGACGGCCGTCTCATCCGCCTGCTGGAGTCATGGCGTGAACCGTTCGCCGGCTACCATCTCCTTTACCGAAATCGGAAGGGGACGATGGCTTTCGAACTATTCAAGGAAGCGCTTGGAGAGCGCGCGGCCACGATGGGACAAGATCCCGTGCCCGTTCTCGCCTCGAAACCGCTTTGGCCAGAGAGGGTCAATGGGCCTAGAGAAACCCCACTACACTCATTAAATCTTACTTTGACCGTACGCCGCTTGGCGAGAGGCTCTCAATGATGTCGAGGACGGATAAAGCCAGCCTCACGCGCATACACGAACGAAAGCCCGGTTTGCGCGCTTGCGCTCACGAATTGATGTGACGTTCACGCCGGGCCGGCCGCATGCATCTGACGTCTTTTTCAGGGGCTGCGCCGGCACCGCGTTGTTCCCCCACATGCTATTCCGCTTCGGACCAATGAGGATACGTAACGTAGGCGGTCAGCGCGCCCTCCGCGTGGGAGCGAATGATCACGGCGTTCCCCTTCGGCATATAGATGATCTCACCAGGGCCCGCGGTGAGCTTCTCGCCATCCGCTTCGACCGAAACTTTTCCTTCTAGGACAACCATCACGTCATCGACGACGATATCGGTCTCCAACACCTGGTCGGAACCATACCGTCCGTACCCGATCGTGACCGGCCCCCCATGTCGTTGATCCGCCAGGTTCGCGGCAAAGATGTCGGCATCCTGTCCGGGCGAGCGTTCGAATACGGCATCGGCTGGTTCAAATCTGAGGACTTTCATCTCTTTTCCTTTCTGAGTTTCGGTGCAGTTAGATGATTATCGAGTGCGACACCGGAGCCGCCCGCGATGATGTCGGCGAATGTGGCAGTGGCGTCGGCGCATGTGCTCCTGCCGAGGACGACATCCGCCGCCAGGCATTCCCCCGCAGCGACGAAGGCTCGGCATCGCCTCTCGAGTTCGGAAGGAGCGAGGGCGACATGCGGACCGAGAACAGAGACGAACATCCGAATGCTGTTCTCGAGCAGATCGGAGAAGACCGAGGCTTTTTCCGGGGTGCCGGCGAGGGCCGCTCCGACCGCATTAAATTCGCCGGCCACGTCGCTCGCGCAATCGATATAGGCCCGCGCCAGCTTCTCGACCGTTTCCCGACTGCCTATCTTGCTGTTCTCCATGTGTTCGCGGAACGCATCAACCTTCTCAGTGTCGATCCGGCGATAGAGTTCAAGCAGGAGATCGATCCGTCTGTGGAAATGATCATAGGCAACAGGCTTCGAAACACTGGCCCGCTCGGCGAGGCGCGCCAGCGTGAGCCTGTCGGTCCCCTCCTCGAAAACCATGCGTCGTGCGACTTCAAGGAGTTGGCGATGCCGCTCCTCGTGCGAAAGACGTACGGCCCTGGTCGATGCTTCAGATTTCTTCGTCATTATATTGGAGGAACCTACTAGTCGTAACTTCGTTCCCTTTTGTGTCACGATTATAGACGTCGAACGGATGCGGCAGATGGCCGAATGCGAAACCGTGCACGACAAAGACCGGCTTTTCGCCCTCTACACCGACGACGTCATCTTTCGCGATGTCGCGTTGGATGTACTCGCAACGGGAAAGACGAGGTGCGGCAATTGTTGGAAACTGTCTATGCTGCGATGTAAGGGTATTCCATGACCCTGACCTCAGTTTACGCCGATGAGAATGGCGGTGGAGCGGAATGGATCATAGCGGGCAAGCACACCGGCGATTTCATGGACTTTCCAGCAACCGGAAAGTCCTGGTAATCGCGTCCGGCATCGATCATGAGATTCTCGAACGGCCTCGTCAGTCATCGCAGCGATTATTGGTCGGTTTCGAGTTTTACCAGGCAGGTGGGCCTTGAGTGAAATAACTCACGAAGGTAGATCGTCTGCTAAGCCGGCCGAGCCACTATTCGGCGTGCGTGGCCATCCGAGCGATGTCCGCCAAGCTGAGAGCCTCGTATCGAGCCAAGACTTGACGCTTGGCGTCGGATTCGATGTCGGTAAGGCTGCTGTTCACGGCGCCCTCCACCGGGCAGCCTGGGTGGTCGCGTGACTCCGAGAAGGTAGACCAACCAGGACGACCGAGCGCCTCGAACACCTCGGCGACGGATACGGAGGCCAGTGGTCTCACCATACACCAGCCGCCACTTCTTCCCTTTGTTGCTTCGATCAGCCCATTCTCACGCAAACCGGCGAGCATGCGCCGGACCACAACTGCGTTGATTGACAACATCTTCGCGATCTCGGCCGATGACATTACCCGCTCCCGGAGCGACAGATGAATGAGTGCGTGCAGAACACGGGGAAGTCTGAGGTCAGGCGTCACGCAAATATCCTTAAATGTAGCATTAGGGGTTACATTATACGGTTTTGCCGCATATATGTTACCCGCTATGTTACATATTGGAGTGCCAATGTGAATCGTCGTCAAGCCCTTGGGGTTCTCGCGGCCCCAACCCTTCTCCCCTTCATCAGAGGCACTCGCGAAAACGCGAGCCCCAACGGAGAATACCAGATGCCAAAGCTTAACTACCGAAATGTTGAGGCGAATGGCCTGCGGATGCGGATTGCTGACCACGGCGAAGGACCGCTTGTCCTGCTCTGCCACGGCTTTCCGGAATCGTCCTACGCATGGCGCCACCAGCTTGCTGCTCTCGCCGAGGCGGGATACCGCGCTGTTGCGCCTGACCTCCGGGGATTCGGAGGAACGTCGGTCCCTGCCGACACGGAGGCATATGCGCTTCAGCACCTCGTCGCCGATATGGTTGCCATCACAGACGCCCTCGGGGCCAAGAACGCAGTCATTGTGGGCAACGACTGGGGCGCAACGCTTGCTTGGCACGCTGCGCTCTTGCGCCCCGACAGGTTCTCTGCGGTCGCTGCTATCGGCGTGCCGATCATGGGCCAGCCTCCCGTGCCGCCGACGCAGATATTTCCGCAGACCGAGGACGCGCTTTTCTACACGCTCTATTTCCAGGACGAAGGCGTTGCAGAAAAGGAGTTCGAAGCCGATATCCGCCGAACGCTGCTTAAGATCTACTATGCAGCATCGGGCGAGGCAGGGCCCCGCATCGAGGGAGACGGGACGCCCAATCCATTCGGGATGATTTCGCGAAAAGGTGGCTTGCTTTCGTCTCTGCCCATGCCGGAGCGTGACCTGACGTGGCTGTCCGGTGGGGATTTAGCTGTTTTCGTTTCTGATTATGCTCAGAGCGGTTTTCGCGGCGGCCTGAACCTCTATCGCAACTTGGACCGCAATTGGGCGCTTCAAGCCGCATTCGCAGGCCTCAAGGTCCAGATGCCTGCCCTTTTTATGGTCGGCTTTCGCGATAGCGGACTGTCAATGCCGGGTATGCGACAGATGATCGAGGCACAGAAGACCCTCGTCCCACAGTTGCACGAGCCGATCTTCCTTGATGCCTGCGGGCACTGGGCGCCCCAAGAGCAGTCAGCGCGAGTTAGCGAGAACCTTCTCCGGTTTCTTGCGGAGGTCGCGCCGCAAGAAAGATAACTATAGGAGGCCTAGCTTCCGACCGGAACCCATTGGATGTTGCGGAAGCGCTTGGCGCTGCCGGTTGCTCACCGACTGGCGCACCTCGCTTAAGTTTGTTCACCGCCCAGCCGCCTTTTGCGCCCGAAACTCCAGTACGCAGCACCTTCACTTGGTGCGACGCCCGAGAGGTGGCGACTGAGGTGCTTCTCTCGCGTCCAAAGCACTAGTTGGAAGGGAAGTCGGTCGTCAGTCATTGTGACGTCTTCGGAGGCGAGCGTCAGGTGCCGGCGATATGTGCCTGTGATCTGGTGGCACTGCCAGGGCGCTGGAAGTGCAGTGCGTCAATGCGACCCACCCACAGGTGTCGAGTGAACAGGATCTGAGGTTCAGTTGTAGAGTGGCAGGTCACTGCCGCCCTCGCTGCTCAAGTTTAGCGATTTCGGCGTCGGCCAACCCCAACGTCTGTTCCCCCGTCACTTTCAGAAAGACGAGCGCCCTCTCCCGGTAAGCGACATGCTTTTCAGGCGCCCTGTCCCAGGACTGCTGAATGGTGGTGCCCGGGGAGGCGATCTTCATTCCGTCACTAGCAAAAAGTGCTAACGCTACTTGATCGATGAGATCTGATGTCACTACTGAACCTGCTCATCTGGATAGATGGGTCAGCTGACGACTGACATTGTCAATTTTGGGATCCGGCTGTTCGATTGAGCGTTTTCTGTGCCCGGCGCCGGTGCCCCATAAGCAAACACTGTGAGGCTACAACCTGGGCTTAATGGCGGAGATTGGCGCATACCTTGCACGCGCCAATCTCGATATACATGGTCCAATGGGTCTTTTATGGATCAGCTTTCGGTCTCAACTTCGGGCGAAGCATAGTTGGCTCGTAGGAACTGCGCCGGCGTAGTCGGTTTGCGACCAAGGAGTTTCTCCAGGTCGCCGGTCTTGCCCTCCCACTCGCCAGCGTTGACGCCGTGAACCCACATAAGCACAAACCCGGCAGCCGGTTCGGGCAGGCCGGCTGACACGAGGTTGGCAATGTACTCCTGATCGGAGACGGTTTTGAATGGCACAGGCTTGCCGCTGATATCCGACAGGATCTGCGCAATGTTCGAAAAGGACACCGCCGGGTCGCCATACAGAGAATAGGACTTGTTCTCATGGCCAGCCTCGGTCAGCACGACGGCATGGGCTTCCGCCAGCTCCTCACGGCAGGCATAGCCCGCCTTGCCTGTACCGGCCGGCGTAAGGACACCCTTCTGCAGGGGATCGCCACCAACATAACCCTGGATATTCTCGAGAAATGGCGGATGGCGCACCAGCGTATAGGTCAGGCCGGAAGCCTTGAGTTTCTCCTCGACGAAGAGGTCCTCATCGGTGACCTGTGGTAGCTTGATGGCGGAATCGGCATTGTGGATAATCGGCATGTAGACGATGTGCGTGACGCCTGACTGCTTCGCCGCGTTGATGGCGTTCTCGTGCTGGGTATTGCGATCGGTAAAGGCGTGGGTTGACACGAGCATTACCTTGTCGATTCCTTCAAATGCCCGCACCAGTCCCTCATAGTCGAAGTAGTCGCCCTTGCGAATCTCAATCCCGTCAGCGGCTAGATCTGCCGCTTTGCCTGGATCGCGCGCGAGGCCAACAATATAATTGGCGGGCACGCGCTTTAAAAGATGTTTGAGGGTCAGGCGGCCGATGTTGCCGCTCGCGCCGGTGACAAGGATTCTGGTCATTGATTTTCCTTCCGCTTGATGGGGTTGGCGCAACGCAGCTGCGCAGCAAACGAAGTTGATTTCGGGGACGAAGAGTGGTCAGACGACGATCACGATCTTCCCGATTGTTTGTCTGCCTTCGAGCTGTTCGTGTGCGGCCTTCATGTTCTGGACGGTCAGTCCGTCGAGCTGCGTCGAAACGATCGGGCGCAGGCCACCTGAGACAGCGCGATCGGCGATGTCAGCGAGGATTTTGCCCTGACCGGCCAGATCGAAGCCGCTGATCACCCTTGCGAACACCATTTCGGTGTGAAGCGATATGGATTTCGAAACGATTGGACTTGCGTCGAACGGTGGCGCGATATCGACCGCCGACAGATGCCCGAAGGGCCTCAAAAGCTTTGCGATCCAGCTCAGATTTTCCGCAGTTCCTGCGGTCGAAAACACCATATCCACATAGTCAATGCCGGTGGCGCCGAGCTGAGCAGTCACGTCCTGGCTGTGATCCGTGACCATGTCGGCCCCCATCATCTCGCACCACTCCTTCGATTCCGGCCGTGAGGCGGTAGCAATGACGAAAGCGTCAGTTTTGGCTTTCAGCAGCTGGATTGCCATGGACCCCACACCGCCGGCACCACCGACAACGAGCACACGGTCAACACCGGACGGCAGCGTATCGCGATCGCGGAACATGGCCTCCCATGCCGTGAGCCCCCCGATAGGCAACGAAGCGGCATCGACAAAACTAAGCTGGTCGGGGATCTTTGCGACGACACGGTGGTCGACAGCGAGGCATTCTGCCCAGCATCCGTCGCGAGTAACGTCACCGGTGCCCATTACGCGGTCGCCGACCGCGAAACCTTTCGCATCCGAACCGACCTGGAGCACCACACCCGTGAATTCCCAGCCCAGAATGACGCGACCACCCGGTTCCGCACTACGCACGCTTCTGATCAAAGCCTCGCCGGGATTGAGCCCTATCGCGCGGATGTCTATCAGCAGATCAGCATCCCACAGCTCGGGGTCGGCTACGTCCCTCTCCTGGATCGCATAGGCACCCAGCGCATGTGCCTTTTCGTAAGCAAGCGCTCTCACAGCACGAACGGATCATGAAGGGTCAGGTTGAGACCTGCCAAGGGACCGCCTACCTGCTGCTGCCTGCCGCCGATCGCGAGTGTACCGAGATCGACAGCGGCGAAGCCGGCCTGTTCGAGCACTTCGCTCAGCGCACTCTTCGCGCTGGCATCGTCACCCGAGATAAAGAGGACGGTTCTTGGTTTTTCGGGCGATGCGTCCTCGATCCACTGCATGGGGATTGAGTTGAACGCCTTGACCACCTTGGCACCCACCGCCTGATCAGCAACGATCTCGCTCGATGTAGGACCCGAAACGTCGCCGAGATCGCTCGGGTGGTCGGGGTCGATCCGGTTTGTGGCGTCGATCAGGGTGCGGCCGGACCAGTCGGGGACTGACGCGAGCGCCTCCGGGACACGTGGCCACTCGACGCTCAGCACGACAACATCCTGCTCGGCGGCCTGTTGGGGGGTACCGGCGAACGCACCCCGACCCAATTTGCCGACGACATCAGCCAGCGTGTCAGGCCCACGGCTGTTGCTGAGCAGGACCTCGTGGCCGTACGGCATTACATGTCGAGCAATTGTCTGTGCGACCACACCTGCTCCGATAAATCCGAACTTCATGGAAGCCTCCTGTAATTCTGCAACCGTGTGTTGGCTCGGCGATCATCGAACACCTTGCGCGTCGAAATCGTTGTGCGAGTCAGTTAAGCCGGGGCAGACTTTGGTTCCAGTACAGACTATTTTGTAAGTATCAAATTTAGGAGACCACAATGACCGAGACGAGTTTCCGATGTGGCCTGGAAGCAGTTCTCGCCATCCTTGGTGGTAAGTGGAAACCGCTTATCGTTTATCATCTCGCTGGCGGCTCAAAGCGCACCGGACAACTGCGCCGGCTGGTCACCAATGTGAGCGAAAAAATGCTGATCCAGCATCTGAAGGAACTGACGGATGATGGCGTCATTCAGCGAATTGATTTCCAAAAGGTGCCGCCGCACGTAGAGTATGAATTGACCGACTTTGGTCGAACTCTCGCCCAGGTACTCGCGCCGTTATGCGAATGGGGAACCCAACACAACGCGAAGGTCGCAAAGATCGTACAAAAGCGGAATCGTGCGGCGACGGTGGCTTAGCGCCTCTCTGGCAAGGGGTATGTTTCCGCAACGCTCAACGTTTCCGAAGAGTTTGGACTGCCCGAACCGATCCAGTTTGCCCAGCCCTGTTAAGACAGTGCAGACTTTGGTTCCGGTACCGACTATATGGTAAGCGTAACAAACAAAGGGATCAGATGACTGGAGCGAGCTTGCAGGTGGCGGGCAACGGATCTTGGCCATCCTCAATGTCCAGTCCAAGCCGTTCATCGGTTATGTCCGTCCGGGAATTTATGGCGGCAGGCTGACACACCGTCGTCTTATCCGCTTACGCCGGATGTTGCTGGGCGCTGAGGCCTCAATCGACGGTGAGGCTGGTGGCATTCATGAGCGGGCAGTCGTCGGAGATCATGAAGACCGCCGCCATGGCGATTCCCTCCCCCGTCGCGATCCCCGCCCGGGTGCAGCTTCATCGTCTCGGCCCTCGCCGCTTCCGGATCGGCAAAGCCGTGCCAGTAGTCGATGACCTTCTGCGTCGTGACACAGCCGGATGCCAAAGCATTCACGCGAACATTCTTCGGCGCATATTCGAGCCCGAGCGACTTGGTCATCCCGAGAAGAGCATGCTTTGCGAGCGGATAAGGAAAGGTATGCGGGATGATGGCGAAGGCATGGGTCGAAGCGATGTTCAGGATAATCCCGTCGCCCTCCTCGATCAGTCCCGGCAGGACGGCCTTCGAGCAGTTCCAAGCCCCCTTCATATTGATATAGAAGCAGCGATTCCATTCCTCGTCGCTGGTTTCCAGCGGCTCGGCAAAGACGTCGACCCTGGCATTATTGACCAGTGCGTTGATCCTCCCGAGCTCGCGTTCACCACCCCTCCGTCCAAGCGGAGAACTGAGATAAGCGCTCCTGCCAAACCAATGCTGCGGCATTCCCAGGCAGGCGCGGATGCTTCGAAATGGACTATTCACAACGACAGACCTTCCGTCGTATCTACCCCGGCCTGGAGAAGCCGCGCCGGTGCATGGCTGAGCCCAGTTGTGATCCTTGTGCTGCGCGGCGGGAAGAAAGACAGACGTGGAAAATAAGCAGTCAAGTATTAGGGCGGCAGCATGGATGATGACGTCTATCGCGTTGCTCCTGCTCATGGCCGTTTCGGGGCGCGCCGTAACCCGTGAGATAGACGTCTTTCAAGTGATGGAAATGCGCTCCGTCATCGCCTTCTTCATGCTGTTGCCGCTTATCCATCGCGAAGGCGGCATCAAAGCGATGCGAACCGGCATTCTACCAAGCCACATAGGCCGCAACGTTGCCCACTATGTCGGCCAGTTCGCCTGGCTGATGGGTCTTACATTGATCCCTTTGGCGCAGGTCATCGCAATCGAGTTCACGGCCCCTATCTGGGCTGCTCTGATGGCGGCTGCGTTTCTCGGGGAGCGGCTGACCTGGCGCAAAAGCGTGGCGATCCTGTTTGGTCTGGTCGGCGTGGCGCTGATCCTGCGCCCGGGCGCGGCGGTGCTCAACCCGGGTCACCTCATCGTGCTCGGAGCAGCCTTTGTATTCGCCATTTCCTTCATCACCACAAAGGCCCTGACACGTACAGACAGTGCAACGAAAATCATCTTCTGGATGCTCGTCATTCAGTCGATCATCGGAATAGTCCCGGCACTGAACGTTTGGGTCTGGCCATCCGCAGCGACATGGCCATGGATCTTCCTGATCGCGTTTTCGGGCACTTTCGCGCATTATTGCATGGCCAAGGCATTGTTCTACGCCGACGCAACGGTGGTCATGCCGATGGACTATCTCCGTGTGCCGTTGTCGGCCCTCCTCGGTTATCTCCTATATGCCGAAGCTATCGATGGCCTCACGGCGATAGGCGCGGGCTTGATCCTTGCCGGCAATCTTTTCAACCTGCGCCGACCGAATGCCAACCGGATACAGGCCACTCCGTCCTGAAGGTCGTCGGGAAGACCCTTCGATATCGCGTTAACGCTAAAATCGATGTGAGCAGTTTCACTGGCCAATCTCCCCCATAACCGCACACCCCGTCGAGCGAAAAAATATGCCGATCCTTCATCTTCACGGCCCCGGCGCGTGCCTCGCGCTCAGCCCGCGAGCCGACTGCCGGGAACACCTGACCGTGCAAGGGCCATCAGCATCGGACCAACAGCAAACTCGCCTCTTGCAGCACGGCGGGTGAGATCGCGCAGATAACCGCCGGCCGAGTTGATGTGCCCTCCCCTCTCGAGAATGCAGGCCATGACGGTCGCCGCGTTTACCCTCCCCATCGCCATACACGCTTCCTCATAGGCGGTAGGGTCGACCCTTAGCATGGTGCGGACAACGGCCGCCGCCGCCATCAGATCGCGCCAGTCATCGATCCTCCCGCCCGGCCCATAGTCTGCGATCTGCGGGCAGGCCTGGAGCACGAGCCCGAGCGGGAAGGACTGCAGAGATCTCGGCGTGACGTTTTCCTCTTGGCCGCTTTCCCGGCTTCGGTAGCCTTCGGCACGCTCATTCCGCGGTTGGGGATCGTTCGCCAAGGGTGCGTCACGCGTGCTCTCGAAGCGCGGTTCAGATTCATAATTGTATTTAAGATTGGAATTCTGTTTGTGGCGCTCAATCTGAGACTCTCTGGCGTCGATTTTTTGCGTTTTTGCCCGAATTTCCAATACGTTGATAATCTCCGAGCGCAACATCACCATCTCCTCCAGGAGGGGAGAAATGGTTTTGACGGTGGGGACACGCGGAATCCGCCCCACCAGCGTCCGGAAGAGGTCGAGGATCCTCCCCCACTCGCCGGGAACGCCTTCGTCAAAGGCTGCGGCAATCAGCTTGGCGACATCACGCCGGCAGATGGTGAGCCGGTCGCGGGTGATCCGCAACAATTCTCGATCGGCAACCACCTGGGCGGCGAGGCTCTCGATTTCGCCAGCACGCGCCAGAAGCGGCGCAAGGCTGAAACCGAACGCTTCGTTGATCTCTCCCGCCCTGCTGCGACGGGCGTAACGTTTCCCGTTCGGACTGTCCTTGCGCAGGATCAAACCGGCGTCGATCAGAACGGCGAGATGGCGCCTCAGGGTCGCAGGCGTCATCCCACGGGCGCGGAGAGAAAGCTGGGCGTTCGACGGGAACACGACGAGGCCTCGAGCCTCGGAAATTTCGTCTTCCGGATAGAAGGTTAAGAGCGCGTCGAGTACCGTCAAGGCGCGATCGGTCACACCCAGCGATGGCCGTGCCTCGCAGACGGCTCTGAACAGTTTCCACTTGTTACGGGTAATTCCAGGCTCGATCGTTTCGGCGCGTTGCTGATTTGCCAACATGCCAAGCGACATCGCCCGCCGCCCAAAGGGCGTCGTCACATACCTACTCTCCATTTGCCTTCACTTTCGCTAAGGCAAAAGAAATCCGCACGCCCAAACGGCGTCTAAACTCTTGACAGTGATTCGAGGAAATGCGATTCTTGATTTGCTAAGATCTGAGAAGGGCTTCCACGACCATGTCGCTTGGGGGCCTTTTTCTTTTGCGGTTTACGCTCCTTTATTGTGTTGGAATTCTGCAAAGAGGCCTTCGAGCCTCTCCTGCACGAATTGATCGAACCCGGGCGCCGCCTTGTTGTCGAAAACAAAGGTTGCGCTCGATGCGTTCTTCTTGAACTGAACCGGAACTCCGGGAACTTTTGTGTTAACGGCAGGAGCCTTGGTTACGGCCGGACTTCTGGAAGCAAGCATCAGCACCCGATGAAATCGTTCATCGCTTGATAGCTGTGAGTTGTCCGCGGACAACTCCGCCAGAATCCGGTCAGGCTCGACATTCTCAAGGCGTTCACCCAGGTCCAGCCAGCGCCTGCGTCCGATCTCGGGGGCAGCGCCAATGGCCGTGATCAGGGCAATCGGCACCTGCCGTGTCACGATCAGCATCTTGGAGAGTGCTGCCTTATCAACGCCGAGCGCAGCCATGATGATATCGCGGGTAAAACCACGTTGCTCGAGCCGCAAAGCGAAAAGCGCCCGCTCGATATAGGATAAGTTCGTTCTGGCGCTGTTTTCCTGGCCTTGACTGACCACCAGCTGATCGTCGGTGAGTTCGCGGACGACAGCCCGGACACGGATGCCTAGTCTCTTGATTGCGGCCAAGCGACGATGGCCGTAGGCAACCTGGTAGCGGCCCTTCGTTTGCGGGTGCGGTCTTACCAGAATGGGCACCTGCTGGCCATGTTCGCGGATCTGCTCCACCAGCTCGTTCAGCTGAACTGCGTCGATCTCCAGTCGGTCTTCGACGAAGGACGCGTCGACAAGTCCAGGATCGATCTCGACGACGATCTGGCCTTGGGCGAGCTGCCGTTCAAGGTCGTTTGCCCGTTCGACCTTTTCGGTGATGTTGCCGAGCGTCTTGGTAATTCCACCCACGGGCGCAGGATTGCGGGCTTGTGGAACAAACCCGGCGATAGGGCGATTGTCGCGCAGCGCGGTAGGCTCGGGGCGGACCGAGGTGGACGAGGATATCTCGATGAGGTTCTTTCGTGCCATCTAATTACTTCCTTCCCCACGTGGATCGAATATGCGCCTCGATCTCCGCATTCACGAGATTAAGCGAGTCCCAGGCGCGGTCATAGGTGCCGCGGACGAACAGCGATCTTTCGACCTCATAGAGCGTTTGCTTCGTTACGCCGGCATCGGCGATGGCGGTCGATTTCAGCATCGCATTCTGAAGCATGCGGTTGCCGAAGATCGCGCGCATGAAACCCGTCATCTGGCTTTGAGGGCCATCATTGGGTTCAAATCTGGTAACGAGGTATCGCATCCAGTCATAACTCGTCCGGCCCCCTGCCCTTTCGACCACGGACATGAGTTCGCTCGTCATGGTCAGGAACTGGGACATCGACATCACGTCGAGCATTTGCGGATGTACGGTGATCAGGACGGACGTGGCCGCGCAGAGCGCTGACATGGTCAGGAACCCGAGCTGCGGCGGGCAATCGACAACCACGACATCGTAGAGACTTTCGATCTCGGTCAACGCCTCGCCGATCCGCGCGAAGAACATCGTCTCCGCAGTTCCAGATGCCATTGCTTTCGGGGTCTCGTGCTCGAATTCCATGAGCTCGAGATTTCCGGGGATCAGATGAAGGTTGGGGGTATAGGTCGCCCGCACGATTTCGGCGATCGGCCGCGGATCTTCATAGCGGATTGCGCCGTAGAGGGTTTCTGCCTCACCCACGTCGAGTTCCGGCTGATGGCCGAACAGGGCGGAAAGAGAAGCCTGCGGGTCGAGATCAACTGCCAGGACGCGGTAGCCTCTCAAGGCCAGATATTGCGCCAGGTGCGCCGCCGTCGTCGTTTTGCCCGAACCGCCCTTGAAGTTCATCACCGATACGATCTGAAGCTTGTCGGCGCCCTTGCGGGCCGGGACATATTTCGGAGTTCCGTTTCGCTCGTCGAGAACCCGGCGGATCCGGTCCATATCATCCGCCCCGTAGAGACGCCGCCCATTGGCAAGCGGATCCGGACCGTGGCCCTCGGCTGCGACCTGCCGGAGATAACCTTCGCCGATGCCGATGAACCCCGCCGCCTCTGCCGGGGAAAAGAATCGCATCGTCTTTTGGGAAAGAGGCGGGAAGATCTTAGCCTGGTGTTGCTGGAGCTGGTAGGACAGCTCCTGGGCGTCTGTTGCCAGAAGTGAAGGAAGATGCTCTTGATCGTCCTGGATAACGAGACTCGGCTGCAT